>NZ_KQ955208.1:2261789-2268485 GCF_001546115.1 Paracoccus aminovorans | reverse complement strand
AAAGTGATGCGTTGATATGGCTAGTTCGTTCGAACAGACCGACTTGACCAAGAATGTCCTGTTCTGTTACGAAGTTCATACTCCCTGACAATAGCCGTTCGCTGGTCATCGCCAGCCCAGAAAACCGCGCTCCTTGATACCCTGGTGCTTCTGCTACCAATATGATCTGCGCAGTTTCTAGTCGGTGCCGTAGATATGCGGCCAACTGTAAGCGTCTTTGATGGGACACATCCGGGGTCGCGTCGATGCCCAATTCATGACAGTTGTACGGGTTTGCCACATTCATGGTGGCTGCACATCCTCGAAGTTGGGCAATGAACTGATCAACACTCATCGCCCCAGACTGGCATACGTCAGGTCAGATTGAAAGGTGGACTGAAAGGCAGCTGCCGCAAAGCTGCGCTTTGGCGCGCTTTCGTGTGACCAGAGTTCGGATAGGGCCGAGGCGTGCAAAGCCACACACGGAGGCCGTGGGTAAGCATCAAGCCGAGGTCCGGTCGAAGCGCTCGTCATAGAAAGCCCGGAAATCAAGTCGAACCACACACAGCGGTTGCGGCGGGCTGGCGCTCCGCAGGGTTTTCGGCGAGCTGCCGAACAGTCACCTCGCGTGCCATCCGCTCGCGAAGCTCCGTCGGACTTTTTCTTCGGCGGGCTCTGGTGCGTCGCCGCCGCCTCCTTTATTTCTTGCGCGGCGTCTTTTGCTCCTTTTGCTTCTTTTTCTTGGCGGGCACCGGCGGGAGTGCAGCCGGCGGCGGACCGAAGACCGTGAAATTCATCGTCGAGAACAAGGTCTCGGCCGAGAGTTTCCGATCAACTAGGAAATAGGGCAGAGCTTCGTACAGGCTAGTCCCATGCGCGCCGGGGAAGTTGATGCTGACACGCGGCGAATTCCCGTCACCGTCGTCGTCGTAATCTACGAACTTCCAGCTGCGGAGCAGTCGGATATCTTCATGCAGCACTCGCTGATCGCTGTGCTTGCGCGCAACTAGGTCCGCGTTGACGGACACCCCGGTAGAGAAAATGCCGGGCTTGTCGAGTCCAAGCGCGAGGTCGGTGTTGTCTAACAACCAGCCCAGGAACTGGCGCGTCATGCGCGGAAGCAGCTCAAGCCGGTCGACAAATCCATCGAGCGCCGCCTGTGCCTCCTCGCGGCTGGTGAACAGACTGCCCTCCTCGTCGTAGGCAAAAAGCAGCGAGGCGTCGCTGCGATTCACGGCCGGGCGATCTTCGACCAACCCTGCGAGCGAGGTCTCGAACTTGCCGTCGATCGCGACTTCGAGCTCGACGGTGATCCGCTGCAGCTCCGCCCGCAGCTTCTCGTAGACAGAGCGGATCGTGTCGATTTCGCTGGCTATAATCCGGCTCGCCAGTTCGGTCATCCCTATGATGCTGCGATGCTGGAAGCCGACCCGCTCCACCTGCGCGGGATTGAGGCTGTATTTCGCTTGAGGCTCGCCGATGATCAGGACGTAGATCTCATCGTAGAGTGCCGCGTCCGCGTCGCTGATCGCTTCAAGCGTATCATTGATCTTTTGGCTACTTGCCTGCGAGGTAACCTGGAAGGCGCGCTTGGTGGTGCTGGTGGTATCGCCGAGATCGAGTCCGGGCGCGTTGCGACGGATCTCGTTAAGATTCACGAGGTTCGCGGTATAGATGAGGTTGAGCAGCTCCTTGAAGAAGTCTTCAAGGATGCGGTTGAGGTCGGTAAATCCGAGCTTGCTGCGTGCGCGCACACGGCTAGAGATTGTGTCGAGATCGTCGATAATCGGGCCGACGAAGGCTCCGCGTGCAGTCATGAGAGTAAGTTCCCCAGGCTGTGAGACAGGCAGGGCATAGAACGCGCCATGCATCTGTACCCGAGTACGACCCGTCCCTTCGGATCACAATGTTCACCCCGATATTGTCTGAGTCAAGCAGAGGGATCCTGACCTATGCGAGCATCGGCACCAAGGCGGCCGTTAAGTCGGATGCTACGGAAAATTTCACCTGATGCGATCGGCCAGTGAGTGCTTGAATTAGCCACGATCGAAGTTGGATGGAACGTCCGCTATTACTCGCCTATAGGAATTGAGTGGAAGGAGAGCCAATGACAGCTCTCCGCCCTGTGTGGCGATCCACCTTCACAACAGCGGAGCACTTACCTTCCTTCGCCTGCGTCCGTATCCTGCACGGGGACGATGAGCCTGGATGGACGACAATGGATGATCACGGATATCGCCCCGGCCTCGCGGGCACTGCGCCCCGGATAGCTGCATCCTGACCTTTGTCCGGAAGGATTCCGATGACTTGGCTTTCTCCTGTCGACGCCTATTGCGAACGGACCGGCCCGGATTACTGGTCCGAGCCGATCAATGCGCTGACCAACATGGCCTTCCTGATCGCCGCCCTGGTCCTGTGGCCGCGGCTGCGCGGGCCGGAGATGGCGATGGGCCGGGCGCTGGCGGCGGTGCTGTTCGTGATCGGCATCGGCTCCTGGCTGTTCCACACCCACGCGAACCGGCTAACCGGGCTGATGGACGTGCTGCCGATCCTCGGCTTCATCCTGCTCTATGTCTTCACCGCCACCCGCGACTATTTCGGGGCGCGTCCCTGGATCGCCGCCCTGATGACGGCGGGCTTCATCCCCTATGCCGCCGCGACGGTGCCTCTGTTCTCGATGATCCCCGGCCTCGGCTCCTCGTCCAGCTATGCGCCGGTGCCTTTGCTGATCCTGATCTATGCGGTGCTGCTGCGCAGACGCCTGCCGGACACGGCGCGCGGCCTCGCCATCGGCGCCGGGATCCTGATCGTCTCGCTGACCTTCCGCACGCTGGATCAGCCTCTGTGCGATGCCCTGCCCTTCGGCACGCATTTCCTGTGGCATGTCCTCAATGCGGTGATGCTGGGCTGGATGATCGAGGTCTGGCGCCGGCATCGGTCGCGCTGATCCCGGATTCCGGCAAGTCTTTGCGCGACGCCGGAACGCGCCGCTCTACGCCACCCTGCCCTGCCGCACCCCGGCCCATGCCATTCACCGCCGATCATTCCACAGCGATTTCCATTGCTTAAGCGGATCTCTGTGCCGATGCTGGGGATTATGACCTTGCCAGCCTCCCGAACCCAGGCCACGATGGCGCGGAGCGAACGCGAGGCGCTGCTCGACGCCCTGCTGCTCGGCGAGCCGGAACTCGGCTTCACGCCCCGCGGCAATCCCGACCCGCGCCTCGTCAGGCTGGTGCGCCTGCTGGGCAGGCAGGCCGCCAGAGACAATTTCGAGGCGCAGAGCAGGACCAGGGAACCCGGCGCCTCCTGATCCGACAGGGAGTATCGCCATGAAGGTCGCCATCTACGCCCGCTATTCCTCCGACCAGCAGCGCGACGCCTCGATCGCCGATCAGTTCCGCATGTGCCGCTTGCGGGCCGAGAAGGAGGGCTGGCAGGTGGTCGAGGAATATTCCGACCATTCCATCTCCGGCGCAAGCATGATCCAGCGTCCCGGCATCCAGGCGCTTGTCATGGATTCGACGCGCGGCCGCTTCGATCTGGTGCTGGCCGAAGCGCTGGACCGGATCAGCCGCGACCAGGAGGATATCGCCGGCATCTACAAGCGCATGCGCTATGCCGACGTGAGGATGTTCACGCTCTCCGAGGGGGAGATCAGCGAGTTGCATGTCGGCCTCAAGGGCACGATGAACGCGCTGTTCCTGAAGGATCTGGCCGACAAGACCCGGCGCGGGCAGCGCGGGCGCGTCGAGGCGGGCAAGTCCGGCGGCGGCAATTCCTACGGCTACGACGTGGTGAAGACGTTCGATGGCAACGGCGAGCCGATCCGCGGCGACCGGATGATCAACGCGGCGCAGGCCGAGGTGGTGCGCCAAATCTTCCGCGACTATGCCGCCGGCAAATCGGCCAAGGCCATCGCCGTCGCCCTGAACCGGGACGGCATCCCCGCCCCCTCGGGCGGAGATTGGGGCTTCAGCACGATCAACGGCAACCCGAAGCGCGGCAACGGCATTCTCAACAACGAGATGTATGTCGGCAGGATCGTCTGGAACCGCCAGCGCTTCATCAAGGATCCCGATACCGGCAAGCGCCAGGCGCGTCCCAACCCGGAAGAGGACTGGGTGATCCAGGAGGTGCCGGAACTGCGCATCCTCGACGACGATCTCTGGAACGCCGTGAAGGCGCGGCAGAAGACCAATACCGTCGCGCGCGATGCGCGCGGCAACGCCGACGTCCGCAAGGTGAACCACCGCCGGCGGCCCAAATACCTGTTCTCGGGGCTGACGAAATGCGCCTGTTGCGGCGGCGGCTATTCGGCGATCTCGAAGGACCTGATCGGCTGCTCGACGGCGCGCAACAAGGGCACCTGCGACAACCGCGTCAACATCCGCCGCGACGAGTTGGGATCGCGGGTGCTGAACGCCCTGCGCACCCGCCTCGTCGACCCGGAGCTCTTCGCGGAATTCTGCGACGCCTATACGAGGGAGAGCAACCGGCTGCGCATGGAAAGCGGCGCCGACATCGACAAGGCCGAAGCCGAGCTGAAGCGGATCGCCCGCGAGGAAGAAAAGCTGATGGACCTCTACATGCGGGACGCCATCTCGATCGAGGCCGTCAAGGAGCGCGGCGACAAGCTGCGCGCCCGCAAAGCGGAGCTGAAGGATTTCCTGGCCAATGCCGACGAGCCCCCGCCCCTTCTGCATCCCTCGATGGCGCTGCAATATCGGGCACGGGTGCAGCAGCTCTACGAGACGCTGCAGAGCGACGACGAGGCGCAGCGCAGCGAGGCGGCGGAGATCATCCGCTCGCTGATCGACCGGATCGTGCTGACGCCGGGGAAGGACCGGATCGAGATCGACGTTCAGGGCGATCTTGCCGGAATCCTTACGCTTTCCGCGCAACGCAAAAACCCCGCGGCGGATGCAGCGGGGTCGCAAGTAAAGATGGTTGCGGGGGCAGGATTTGAACCTGCGGCCTTCAGGTTATGAGCCTGACGAGCTACCGGGCTGCTCTACCCCGCGCCATTTGCGCTTTGTGTTGGCGCGTTATCGTTTCGAGAGATGTCTCGCTGCTTTTCAGGTCTGGCGGTGACCTACTCTCCCACGTCTATTGACGCAGTACCATTGGCGCGACGGCACTTAACGGCCGAGTTCGGGATGGGATCGGGTGTTTTGCTCGTGCTTTGGCCACCAGACCGGAAAAGAAGCGAGATCGGCGTTATCCCCTGCGGGATCTGGTTGTCCAAGGATGCTTTTGGAGGAAGACGAGGTCTGTCTTCTTCCGGATCAAATCAAGCCAATCGAGCCATTAGTACCGGTCAACTGAACGCATTGCTGCGCTTACATCTCCGGCCTATCGACGTGGTGGTCTTCCACGGCTCTCAAGGGATACCTTGTTTTGAGGGGGGCTTCACGCTTAGATGCCTTCAGCGTTTATCCTGTCCGTTCATAGCTACCCAGCACTGCCGTTGGCACGACAACTGGTCCACCAGTGGAACGTTCACCCCGGTCCTCTCGTACTAGGGGCAACTCCTCTCAAGTATCCTACACCCACGGCAGATAGGGACCGAACTGTCTCACGACGTTCTAAACCCAGCTCACGTACCTCTTTAAATGGCGAACAGCCATACCCTTGGGACCTGCTCCAGCCCCAGGATGAGATGAGCCGACATCGAGGTGCCAAACGATGCCGTCGATATGGACTCTTGGGCATCATCAGCCTGTTATCCCCAGCGTACCTTTTATCCGTTGAGCGATGGCCCTTCCACTCGGGACCACCGGATCACTATGGCCGACTTTCGTCTCTGCTCGACTTGTCAGTCTTGCAGTCAGGCTGGCTTCTGCCATTGCACTCAACGAGCGATTTCCGACCGCTCTGAGCCAACCTTCGCGCGCCTCCGTTACTCTTTGGGAGGCGACCGCCCCAGTCAAACTACCCACCACGCAGGGTCCCGGACCCGGATAACGGGCCGCGGTTAGACATCAAGAGTGCGAAGGGTGGTATCTCAAGGATGGCTCCACCGGAACTGGCGTCCCGGTTTCAATGCCTACCACCTATCCTGCACATCACAATCCTGATGCCAGTGCGAAGCTATAGTAAAGGTGCATGGGGTCTTTCCGTCTAACCGCGGGAAGTCTGCATCTTCACAGACAATTCAATTTCGCTGAGTCCACATTTGAGACAGCGGGGAAGTCGTTACGCCATTCGTGCAGGTCGGAACTTACCCGACAAGGAATTTCGCTACCTTAGGACCGTTATAGTTACGGCCGCCGTTTACCGGGGCTTCAATTCAAGGCTTGCACCTCTCCTTTTAACCTTCCGGCACCGGGCAGGCGTCAGACCCTATACGTCGCCTTACGGCTTCGCAGAGCCCTGTGTTTTTAGTAAACAGTCGCCACCCCCTGGTTTGTGCCCCCAGCCACTGCTTGCGCAGCAACCGGGCCTCCTTCTCGCGAACTTACGGAGGTATTTTGCCGAGTTCCTTAAATGTGGTTCTCTCAAGCGCCTTGGTATTCTCTACCAGTCCACCTGTGTCGGTTTAGGGTACGGTCTTGTGGAGGGCTATTTCCAGGAACCGCTCACCAGCCCTTCCAATCCGATAAGGAAGAACTAGCTCTGCGATCCGTCACCATCTCCTGGCCCAGGAATATTAACCTGGTTCCCATCGACTACGCCTTTCGGCCTCGCCTTAGGGGCCGGCTTACCCTGCTCAGA
>NZ_KQ955208.1:2125514-2259060 GCF_001546115.1 Paracoccus aminovorans | reverse complement strand
GCAGTTCCGAGGTTGAGCCCCGGGATTTCACCCCCAACTTTCTGGTCCGCCTACGTGCGCTTTACGCCCAGTAATTCCGAACAACGCTAGCCCCCTCCGTATTACCGCGGCTGCTGGCACGGAGTTAGCCGGGGCTTCTTCTGCTGGTACCGTCATTATCTTCCCAGCTGAAAGAGCTTTACAACCCTAAGGCCTTCATCACTCACGCGGCATGGCTAGATCAGGGTTGCCCCCATTGTCTAAGATTCCCCACTGCTGCCTCCCGTAGGAGTCTGGGCCGTGTCTCAGTCCCAGTGTGGCTGATCATCCTCTCAAACCAGCTATGGATCGTAGGCTTGGTAGGCCATTACCCCACCAACTACCTAATCCAACGCGGGCCGATCCTTCTCCGATAAATCTTTCCCCCAAGGGGCGTATACGGTATTACTCCCAGTTTCCCAGGGCTATTCCGTAGAGAAGGGCACGTTCCCACGCGTTACTCACCCGTCCGCCGCTAACCCCGAAGGGTTCGCTCGACTTGCATGTGTTAGGCCTGCCGCCAGCGTTCGTTCTGAGCCAGGATCAAACTCTCAAGTTGAAACGGCATGAGCCGTATCCTTGACGTAAGAACCTTGCACATCTGTCTCCTGCGCCTAGCAGGAGATCATCTCTGCTTGTCGTTCCACTTCCGTGAACCGTCAAACAGTGAAGCTGACACTCTCATCATCGGTTACCCTAGAGAGCCGATATGCAAACTTCCCAGTCGAAAACGACCAGACCGCCCGCATATCCCTTCATTCATACAGCAATGTCAAAAAGCAAAGGAAACAAAATCACGGATGATGCGCCACTCGCTCGACGCCCCAACCGGTCAGTCATTCCCAGAATTTCATCGGCTCAGCAACCCAAGGCCGCGTCCCCGCCCCGCCGCTGCGTCTTCGCTGCGTCGGTGAAGGGGTATCTAGGCCCCGGCGCCCAAGCTTGCAAGCGGAAAAATGCACGCCCCGGCAAGAATTTCATCAACCCCATGATTTGACGTCATTCTTCTGTCGCAATTCCGGGCAAGGTCGCGGCTCTCCTGCCGGACGGATAGGCGGAAATCCGAATCGGCTCGCGCGAAAACCGCCTGATTCCAGCGTCCTGGCGACTCGGGTCGCGGCAGATCGGCCGGGAGAAACGAAAAACGCGGCCCCGAGGGACCGCGTTTTCCTGATCGCATCTGCAAAGCGGCTCAGCGCTTCGAGAACTGGAACGAACGACGGGCTTTCGCCTTGCCGTATTTCTTGCGCTCGACGACGCGCGAGTCGCGGGTCAGGAAGCCGGCGGCCTTCAGCGCGGCGCGCAGCGCGGGCTCGTGCAGCTGCAGGGCTTTCGAGATGCCGTGCTTGACCGCACCGGCCTGGCCCGACAGGCCGCCACCGGCGACGGTGGCATAGACGTCGTACTGGCCGACGACGCCGGCCACTTCGAAGGGCTGGCGCAGGATCATCTGCAGCACCGGACGGGCGAAGTATTCCGCGATGTCCTTGCCGTTGACCACGACCTTGCCCGAACCCGGCTTGACCCAGACGCGGGCGACCGCATCCTTGCGCTTGCCGGTGGCATAGGCGCGGTTCAGCGAGTCGCGCTGCGCTTCGCGAACCGGGGCAGCCGCCGGAGCAGCCGTCGCGACCGATTTCAGATCGTCGAGGGTTTTGATGTCTTCGGCCATGGCTTACGCGCTCCGGGTATTCTTGGCGTTCATGGACTTGACGTCCAGGACTTCGGGCTGCTGAGCCTCATGCGGATGCTCGGCACCGGCATAGACGCGCAGGTTGGTCATCTGCTGCTTGCCCAGCTTGTTGCGCGAGATCATGCGCTCGACGGCCTTGGTCACCACACGCTCGGGGTGGGCGCCTTCCAGCACCTGGCGGGCGGTGCGGTGCTTGATGCCGCCCGGGTGGCCGGTGTGCCAGTAGTATTTCTTCTGGTCGCGCTTGTCGCCGGTCATCTGCACCTTGTCGGCGTTGATGATGATGACATTGTCGCCCATGTCCATGTGCGGGGTGAAGGTCGGCTTGTGCTTGCCACGCAGGCGCATCGCCACGATCGAGGCGAGACGGCCCAGAACGACGCCCTCGGCGTCGATCAGGATCCACTTCTTCTCGATCTCCGCCGGTTTCGCGGTATAGGTTTTCATCTGTCGGTCCCTTTGGGGGCTGTAATTCGAGATGGCGGTATATCGGCGAAAGCGGCGCACAAATCAAGCGTGGCGAAGCCGAAATTCCTTATGAAAACCAGGAGCTTGCAAAATAGGTATCTTGATACCGTATCGCAAGCCCCGATGTCACGCGGTTTTCGGCGGAATCGAGTAGGTCATCGAGCAGCGGGCGACCGGCTCGGCTGTGCCTTCGGAGTAGATCAGGCACTCGCCCACCGCCAGGACGCGGCCCAGCTTCAGGATCCGGCATTCGACCAGCAGGTCGCGCCCGGCCTCGGGCTTGCGCATGAAGTCGATCGAGGCATTGGTGGTCACCGCCAGCGCCACCTCGCCGATCCGCGACAGGATCGCCAGGTAGATCGCCACATCGGCCAGCGCGAACATCGACGGGCCGCTGACCGTGCCGCCGGGGCGCAGATGGCGGTCGTCGACCAGCAGCCGGGCGGTCATCGTGCCCTCGCCCACCGTCTCGACCCGCACCTGGCCGGCGATCTGCGGGAACGCCCGGCCGAGAAACTCGTTCAGCCGCTCGCGATCCATCTGCAATGCCATGCTTTCCCCCTGTCCTGCCGGCGGCTAGACTGGACGGCAAGGCCCGGCAAAGGCAAGCCGCGCCGTGACGTCAGGGAGACGAGGATGAAGGACGGAAACCCCGAGCCGCTGGTGCTGCGCGAGGACCAGGACAGGGTCGCGCGCCTGACGCTGAACAGCGCCTCGAACTACAACGCGCTGTCGACGGCGATGATCGACGCGCTGTCGGACGCGCTGGACGAGGTGGCGGCGGATCCGTCCATCCGGGTGCTGGTCCTGGCGGCCCGGGGCAAGGCCTTTTGCGCCGGCCACGACCTGCGCGAGATCCAGGGCGCCCGCGACGACGCGGACGACGGCCGCGCCGCCTATGAGCGGCTGTTCTCGCATTGCTCGGCGATGATGCAGAAGCTGCCCGCCCTGCCCCAGCCGGTGATTGCCGAGGTGCAGGGCATCGCCACCGCCGCCGGCTGCCAGCTGGTCGCCAGCTGCGACATGGCCGTCGCGGCCGAGGGCGTGCGCTTCGGGGTGAACGGGGTGAATATCGGGCTGTTCTGCTCGACCCCGATGGTGGCGCTGACCCGGGCGATCCCGCCGCGCGCCGCCTTCGAACTGCTGGTCACCGGCGATTTCATCGACGCCGCCCGGGCGCGCGAATTGGGACTGGTCAACCGCGTCGCCGCGCCCGAGGCGCTGACCGACGAGACCATGGCGCTGGCGCGGCAGATCGCCGGCAAGCTGCCGGCCGCCGTGCGCATGGGCAAGCGCGCCTTTCATACCCAGGCACGGATGGGCCTGGCCGAGGCCTATGGCGCAACCGGCGCGGTGATCTGCGAGAACCTGCTGCGCCCCGACACTGCCGAGGGCATCCAGGCCTTTCTGGAAAAGCGGTCGCCTGACTGGGATTGACGACCGGGACTAGCCCAGCCGCGCCAGCCAGGGAAAGGTCTCGAGCAGCCAATAGGCAAAGACCGGGAAGGCGCCGGTCAGCAGCGCCAGCCCGACCACGACCAGGAGCGCGCCCATGATGCGCTCGATCAGCTTCAGATGCGGCTTGATCCGGTTCATCAGTCCGATGGCACGGTTGATGAAGATGGCCGACAGCAGGAAGGGGATACCCAGGCCCAGGGCATAGACCGCCAGCAGCGCCGCCCCGCGCGAGGTCTCGGCCCCGGTCGCGGCCAGGGACAGGATCATGCCCAGCTGCGGACCGATGCAGGGCGTCCAGCCGAAGGCGAAGGCGAGGCCCAGGATATAGGCCCCGAAAGAGGTGCCGCCCTGCTCGCCGGCATCCAGCCGCGCCTCGCTGTCCAGGAAGGGGATGCGGATGACGCGCAGGAAATGCAGCCCCATCACGATCACCACCAGTCCCGCGCCGCGCGCCAGCCAGTCCTGCCATTGCAGGAACAGCCGCCCGAAGGCCGAGGCCGCCATGCCCATCAGCAAGAACACCGTCGAAAGGCCGAGGATGAAGAACAGCGCCGGCACCACCGCGCTGCGCTCGCCCGATTTCAGGCCGCCGACGCCCACGCCGGTCATATAGGCCAGATAGGGCGGCACCACCGGCAGCACGCAGGGCGACAAAAAGGACAGGATCCCGGCCAGCAGCGCGACCGTCGCTGCGGGCAAGAAGGCGGCGTCTGCAAGCTCGATTCCCAACATGATCGGCACCTTGCGCCAAGCGAAAGGCGCGGGAAAGCCCCGCGCCTGTCAATATTCCGTGGCTGCGACCATCGGCCCCAGAAACAGGCCGAGATCAGGCCGGGATCAGGCCGACCACCAGCCGCGCCGCTTGGGCCGCGCCGCCTCGTCCTCGGCCGCCATGGCGGGCTCGGGTTCGGGCTCGGGCAGGCTTTCCGGCTCGACCGCGGCTTCGGGCTGGCTTTCCGCTTGGGCCAGGGCTTCGGGTTCGGGCTCAGCTTCTTCGATGTCGCGTTGCGGCTCGGCGTCCGGTTGGGTCTCTGCGGCGGCGGGCTGCGGCTCGGCTGGGGCTTCCACCACCGTTTCCGCTTCGGCAACCGGCTCGGCAGGCGCTTCGACCGCCGGCTCGACCGGAAGCACATCGGCCGTCACCTCTGCGGCGACCGCTTCAGCGGCGGGCTCATCCTCGCCCTTGCGGCGACGGCTGCGAGTGCGGCGGCGCGGCTTCGCGGCCTCCTCGCCCGGCTCGGCCGTCGCTTCAGTAACCTCGGCGACAGCCTCGGGTTCTGCGACGGGCTCGGCCTCCTCGGGCTGGTCGGCCTCGGAGGTGCCCTCCTCGGCGTGATCCTCGCCCTCGCCATTGCGGCCACCGCGACGGCGGCGGCGGCGGCGGCGGCGCTTGCCGCCATTGTCACCCTCGTCCTCGCCATGCGACTCGCCGCGCGGCTCATCGGCAGCCTCGGCGACGCTGTCCTCGACCAGATCTTCGACCTCGTCGGCCTCTTCACCGTCGATCTGCGCCATCAGGCTGGCATCGACCGAAACCACCGGCGAGACCACTTCCGGCACGTTGCGGGTCGCGGTCTTGAACTTCTCGATGGCGTAATCGGGCGAGATCAACACCGGATCGGCCTCGACCCGCACCGACATGCCGTAGCGCGCCTCGATATTCGCGATATGCTCGCGCTTGGCGTTCATCAGGAAGTTGGCGACGGCGACCGGCGCCTTGACCAGCACCTCGCGCGAGCGCTTGCGGGTGCCCTCCTCCTCGATGGCGCGCAGGATGGTCAGCGCCAGGCTATCGTCCGAACGGATCAGCCCGGTGCCGTGGCAATGCGCGCAGGGCTGCGTGGTCGATTCCAGCATGCCCGGACGCAGGCGCTGGCGCGACATCTCCATCAGGCCGAAGCCCGAGATGCGGCCGACCTGGATCCGCGCCCGGTCGGTCTTGAGCTTGTCCTTGAAGCGCTTCTCGACGGCGGCGTTGTTCTTGCGCTCTTCCATGTCGATGAAGTCGATGACGATCAGCCCGGCCAGGTCGCGCAGCCGCAGCTGGCGGGCCACCTCGTCGGCGGCTTCCAGGTTGGTCTTCAGCGCGGTGTCCTCGATCGAACCTTCCTTGGTGGCCCGGCCCGAGTTCACGTCGATGGCGACCAGCGCCTCGGTCACGCCGATGACGATATAGCCGCCGGATTTCAGCTGCACGACCGGGTTGAACATGCCGCCCAGATAGCTTTCGACCTGGAAGCGCGCGAACAGCGGCATCTGGTCCTGGTAATGCTTCACGTTCTTGGCGTGGGACGGCATGATCATCTTCATGAAGTCCTTGGCCGTCCGGTAGCCCCGGTCGCCCTCGACCAGGACCTCGTCGATCTCTTTCGAGTAGATGTCGCGGATGGTGCGCTTGATCAGGTCGCCTTCCTCATAGACCGGCGCCGGGGCGATGGACTTGAAGGTCAGCTCGCGGATCTGTTCCCACAGCCGCATCAGGTATTCATAGTCGCGGCGGATTTCCGTCCGGGTCCGCTGGCTGCCGGCGGTGCGGATGATCAGCCCGGCGCCTTCCGGCACCTCCAGCTCGCTGGCGATTTCCTTGAGCTTCTTGCGGTCTGCGGCATTGGTGATCTTGCGGGAAATCCCGCCGCCGCGTGCGGTGTTCGGCATCAGCACGCAATAGCGGCCGGCGAGGCTCAGATAGGTGGTCAGGGCGGCGCCCTTGTTGCCGCGTTCTTCCTTGACGACCTGGACCAGCATGATCTGCCGGACCTTGATCACTTCCTGGATCTTGTAACGGCGGGCGCGCGGCTTCTTCGGCGGCCGGATTTCCTCGGTCACGTCCTCTTCGGCGACCGATTCGATGCCGTCATCCTCATGCGCGTCCTCGGCATGGGTGTCGGCCGCATCCTCGGCCGGGACGGGTTCCTGCGGCTCGGCGGCAATGGCCTCGGGCGCCGCGCCGTCCTCCTCGGACAGGTCGACGATGGTCATGCCGGCGATCTCGTCCGAACTGACCACGGCATCGCCATGCTCGGCGGCGGCGGGCTTCGGCCCCTTGCGGCGGCGTGGGTTGCGCTTGGTCTTTTCGCTCTCGTCGGCCTCGGCGGCGGCGGCCTGGCGCTCTTCCTCGATCAGCGCCTGCCTGTCGGCGGCGGGGATCTGGTAGTAATCGGGATGGATCTCGGCAAAGGCTAGGAAGCCGTGGCGGTTGCCGCCGTAATCCACGAAGGCGGCCTGCAGCGAGGGTTCGACCCGCGTCACCTTGGCCAGGTAGATATTGCCAGCAAGCTGCCGCTTGTTGACCGTCTCGAAATCAAATTCCTCGACTTTGGTTCCATCGACCACGACCACCCGAGTCTCCTCGGCATGCGTGGCGTCGATCAGCATTTTCTTGGACATGTTTCCGTCTTTCGGGCAGCCGCACCGGCCCGCCCAGGGGCGGGAGAAGGGTTCGGCTGTCATGTGAGAGGACGACGACGCCCGCGCGGACGGCAGCAATCGCGGCGGCCGGGGTCATCCCCTGCCGCCGTTGCCGATCAAGCTGCCTTGCGCGATCCATCGCGTCTGTTTACCTTTCTTGGCCCGTCCCGCGAGGGGTCCGGGCGGCGATATGTTCGCCCAGAGGCCCGGACCGGGCATGGGCTGGATTTTCCCGCGCGTCGCACCACCGGCACTTTTCGGGTGTCGCGGCTGGCCACGCGCTGCGAAACTTTCGAGGCAGACAATCCGGAATTGAGATCACCCAGCCTTGCACCGGCAAGATAGCGGGGAAACGCGCGCCGTTACAATCAGTTTTTCGCTGGCTCCATTCCGGGCCCGGATCTTAGCCCATCAGGGCCAGCAGAACGGCCAGCAGCGGCAGGGCCAGCACCAGCCCGCCGATCAGCAGACGCGGCGACGGGCGGCCCGAGAAATGGCGCCAGCCGGCAACGGCCAACAGCACCAGGCCCGCGACCGACGAGGCCAGCAAGGCCAGCCCCGCCACGATGAGCCAGCCGAAATCATAACCGCCCGTCGCTTCGCTGCGCAGACGCATGCTGCCCCCGATTACAGATAGTCGCCGCGGCTCAGCCCGTATTTCGCCATCTTCTCGTTCAGGGTCCGGCGCGGCAGGCACAGCTCATCCATGACGGCGGCGATGCTGCCCTTGTGGCGGCGCATGGTGTTGTCGATCAGCATCTTCTCGAAGCTCTCGACATATTCCTTGAGCGGCTTGCCCTCGGTGGTCGTCGCCTCCTGCGTCTCCTCGCCGTCGGCCATCAGCAGCGAGGCGATCGAGCCCGAGCCGCGGCGGTTCTGCAAGACCGCGCGCTCGGCCACGTTGATCAGCTGGCGCACGTTGCCCGGCCAGGGCGCCTGCAACAGCTGCGCCGCCTCTTGCGCGGTGACCTGCGGCGGCTCGCAGCCGTATTCCTCGGCGAATTGCTCGGTCATGCGGGTGAACAGCGACAGGATGTCCTCGCCGCGCGACCGCAGCGGCGGCAGGGTGATCTTCAGCGCGGTCAGGCGATAGAACAGGTCGGGACGCAGCGAATCCTCGGCCCGGCGGCCCTCGCCGCGCGCGTTGGAAATGGCGATGATCCGGGTCTCGGCCGGGCTGCCCTGCTCGGCGATGAAGGCCAGAAGCCGTGCCTGCAACCCATCCGACAGCGCCTCGATGTCCTCGAGGCACAGGGTGCCGCCGCGCGCCTCCTCGACGGCGGGCAGGCCGTTCTCGACCGGGCCGAACAGCTTCGCCGCCAGCACCTCGTCGTTATAGGCGGCGCAGGAAATCGGCACGAATTTCTTGCTGGCGCGCGGCCCGACCGCGTGCAGCGCATGGGCGACCAGCGTCTTGCCGGTGCCGGTCTCGCCGTCGATCAGCACATGGCCATCGGCCTGGCCCAGGTCCAGGATGTCCTCGCGCAGCCGGTCCATGACCGGGCTGGCGCCGATCAGCTTGGACATGACCTGCTGGCCTTCCGACAGGTCGCGGCGCAGGGCGCGGTTGTCCAGCGTCATGCGCCGGGCCTGGGTCGCCTTCTTGACCAGCTCGGTCAGCCGTTCGGGGTTGAAGGGCTTTTCCATGAAGTCCATGGCGCCGATCCGCATGGCCTCGACCGCCATCGGCACGTCGCCATGGCCGGTGATCATGATGACCGGCAGGCCCGAATCAATCCCCATCAGCCGCTTGAGGAAGGCCATCCCGTCCATGCCCGGCATGCGGATGTCGGAGATCACCACCCCCGGCCAGTCGGCGCCGATCACCTTCAGCGCCTCTTCGGCGCCCGGAAAGGTCTCGGTCTCGAACCCCGAGAGCACCAGCCACTGGCTGATGGATTCCCGCATGTCCGGTTCATCATCCACCACTGCAATCTTCAAAGTGCGGCTCATGGGTCTTTACCCTTTCCTGTCATTCCGCCGCCAGCCCGGTCCCCGTCTTGCGCCGGGGATCATGGAGCGGCAGCTCAAGTTCGAATACGGCGCCCCGGCCGCCCTCGTCCGACGCGTTATGCGCGGTCAGGCGGCCCCCGAAATCGGCGGCGATCCCTGATGAGATCGCCAGGCCCAGTCCGGTCCCCTCCCCGGGCTTCTTGGTGGTGAAGAAGGGTTCAAACAGGTTTTCCAGGTCCGATACACCCGGCCCGTTGTCGCGAACGGACAAGAATGCGTGAGAGCCCGAGCCCACGGTGATCTCGATGGCCGGGTCGCGCAGGCCCTTGATGGCGTCGACGGCATTGCGCAGCAGGTTGATGATGATCTGCTCCAGCCGGATGCGGTCGCAATAGACCATGACCGGATAGCGCGGGATATTGCGCTGCAACCGGATCGTCCGCTGGCGCAGCTGCGGTTCCATCATCACCAGCGCGCTCGACAGCGCGGCGCGCAGATCGACCGGCTCGAAGGCCTCGCCGCCCTTCCTGGCATAGGATTTCAGCTGCCGGGTGATGGCGCCCATGCGCTCGATCAGGTCGTCGATGCGCTGGAAGCTCGACAGCGCCTCCTCGGACCGGCCGCGCTGCAACAAGAGCCGCGCCCCGGCCAGATAGGTCTTCATCGCCGCCAGCGGCTGGTTCAGCTCATGACTGACGCCGGCCGACATCTCGCCCAGCGCCGCCAGCTTGCTGGATTGCTGCACGGTCTGCTCGGCGACGCGCAATTCCTTCTGCACCCGCTCGCGCTCGGCGATCTCGCGGGTCAGGCGCATGTTCAGCGCCCGCAGATCGGCCGATTCGCGCATCCAGGCCGCCGATTCGACCCGCGCCCGGCGCGACAGCAGATAGAACACCGCCGCCAGCAGGATGGCGAAGCCCATGATCACCATGGCCAGCACGGCGTTCACCCGCTCGCGCACCGACTCGTAGGTGGTGAAGGCGATCATCTTCCAGCCGCGGAACGGGATCCGGGTCTCGGATTGCATCACCGCGCGGCCCTCGACATAGGCATCGGCCGGGGTTGCGGCCCAGTCGGCGGTGACCTGGAAGGCCCGCGCGATCGAGGACGGCGCCGAACGCACCGCCAGCGCCTCGGGCAGGGTCAGGCCCCGCCAGCGCGGCTCGGTCGCCAGGATGATCGCGCCCTCGCTGTCCGTCACCGCGATGGCGTCCGAGATCCCGGCCCAGGACCGCACCAGACGAGTCAGGTCGGCCCCGACCACGACCACGCCCAGCGTGCGCCCGTCGGCGACCACCGTGCGGGAATAGGTAAACTCATAGGCCCCCTGCGGCGAGGGCGAGACGGTGAAAACGGTATCCTTCGACCGCAAGGCCTCGACGAAGAACGGCTCCTGCACGTAATTCGTGCCGATCAGGTTGCGGTCGGTCGATCCCACCACCCGGCCCGAGGCGTCGAGCAGCTTGATCGAGGCCGCCGCGATCTCTTTCTGGGCCGAGATCAGCCGCGCCGAGGTGCCCGAGAAATCGTTCCCGGTCAGCGCCGAAATCAGCGCCGGATCCCGCGCCAGCAGCAAGGGCACGACCGAGGTGCGCTGCAGCTCGGACAGCAGGTTCCCGGTATACAGCGCCGAGCGCAGCTCGGTGCGCACTCGCGTCGTCTCCGAAAACCGCGCGGTCAGCCAGGCGTTGGTGAACCAGATCGTGCCGGCCGCCAGGACCAGCAGCGCGGCGATGGCGCCGCGCATGCCCCATCGGCCGGTCAAGCCAGCCCTGCCCTCCGACAGCCCGATGGAGTTCCCGTCGTCTCGCATGCGCCTCCGGCATCACCCCGCGCCCCCGGTGATCGGGAAAGTCTAATCCCCGAACGGGCGCCGCTCAAGTCAAGCCGAGACAAGCTCTTGCATCAACGAGGCAAAAAGCCCGGCGCCGGCGGTGCCGCCATGGCCGATATCGGCCGCCCGCTCGGGGTGCGGCATCATGCCCAGCACGCGGCGGTTCTCGGACAGCACCCCGGCGATGTCGCGGACCGAGCCGTTGATGCCCGGCGCATAGCTGAAGGCGATGCGGTCCTGGTCCCGCAGCGCCGCCAGGCCTTCGGCATCGATCTGGTAATTTCCATCGTGATGCGCCACCGGAATGCGGATCTCCTGTCCGGCGGCATAGGCGCGGGTAAAGGCGCTGTCGCTGGTCTCGACCCGCAGCAGCACCTCGCGGCAGATGAATTTCAGCCCGGCATTGCGCATCAGCGCGCCCGGCAGCAGCCCCAGTTCGGTCAGCACCTGGAAGCCGTTGCAGATGCCCAGCACATAGCCGCCGCGCGCCGCATGGGTCCTGACCGCGGCGGCGATCGGCGAATGCGCGGCAATCGCGCCGCAGCGCAGATAGTCGCCAAAGGAAAACCCGCCCGGCACGGCAACCAGGTCGATGCCCTCGGGCAGCGCCGCGTCCTTGTGCCAGACCCGGGCAACCTCGGCTCCGGCCTGCTCCAGCGCGACGGCCAAATCGCGGTCGCAATTCGATCCGGGAAAGGTGATGACGGCGGCTTTCATGACAGGGACTCCCTCTGGGCTTGCGCCTGCCATACTCCAAGCCCGCTCCTATGTTAAGCCGCCTTGATCCTTCTCTGTTTCACAAATACCCGAAGAAACCGCGCCCAAACCCGCTTTCCGTTTCCCAAATACCCACAGGCCTACCGCGCCACGAAGGAAAAGGGCCGAGGGTTTCCCCCCGGCCCGGCAAGCCCTTCAGGCAATCCGATCAGGCCAGCGCCTTGTTCAGATATTCGTCGACCTTTTCCAGATAGCCGATGGTGGTCAGCCATTTCTGGTCCGGCCCGACCAGCAGCGCCAGATCCTTGGTCATGTAGCCGTCCTCGACCGCCTGCACGGTCACGCGCTCCAGCGTATTGGCGAAGTTCAGCAGCGCCTCGTTGCTGTCCAGCTTGGCGCGGTGCTTCAGACCGCCGGTCCAGGCAAAGATCGAGGCGATCGAGTTGGTCGAGGTCTGGTTGCCCTTCTGGTGCTCGCGGTAATGCCGCGTCACCGTGCCATGCGCGGCTTCGGATTCGACGATCTTGCCGTCCGGCGTCATCAGCACCGAGGTCATCAGCCCCAGCGAGCCGAAGCCCTGCGCCACGATGTCCGATTCGACGTCGCCGTCGTAGTTCTTGCAGGCCCAGACATAGCCGCCCGACCATTTCAGCGCCGAGGCGACCATGTCGTCGATCAGCCGGTGCTCATAGGTGATGCCGGCCTTCTTGAACTTGTCCTCGAACTCGGCGGCATAGACCTCGGCGAAGATGTCCTTGAAGCGGCCGTCATAGGCTTTCAGGATGGTGTTCTTGGTCGAGAGATAGACCGGATAGCCGCGCTGCAGCCCGTAGTTCATCGAGGCGCGGGCAAAGTCGCGGATCGAATCGTCCAGGTTGTACATGGCCATGGCCACGCCGGCGCCGGGCGACTGATAGACCTCGTGCTCGATGGTCTCGCCATCCTCGCCGACGAACTTGATCGTCAGCGTGCCTTTGCCGGGGAAGCGGAAATCGGTGGCTTTGTACTGGTCGCCGAAGGCGTGGCGGCCGACGACGATGGGCTGGGTCCAGTGCGGCACCAGGCGCGGCACGTTCTTGCAGATGATCGGCTCGCGGAAGATCACGCCGCCCAGGATGTTGCGGATGGTGCCGTTGGGCGACTTCCACATCTTCTTCAGGCCGAATTCCTCGACGCGGGCCTCGTCGGGGGTGATGGTGGCGCATTTCACGCCGACGCCGTATTGCTTGATCGCATTGGCGGCATCCACGGTGATCTGGTCGTTGGTGCGGTCACGCTCCTCGATGCCCAGATCGTAGTATTTCAGGTCCACGTCCAGATAGGGCAGGATCAGCTTCTGCTTGATGAAGTCCCAGATGATCCGGGTCATCTCGTCGCCGTCGAGCTCGACGACCGGGTTCGCTACCTTGATCTTCGACATGGGTGGTCCCTTGTGGTTAGGATTCGGCTGCCCGCCCTATAGCCGCAAATCGCCGCGAGGGAAAGGGTGGTATGCAATCGCATACCAATCGTCGGGAAAAGGGCGGACCGCGTCCCACAGCCCCCGGGCGATCAGTCTCCACCGCAAGCCGTGATCCGTCAAGCCGGCCGCCGGCGCGGCCGGCCGACCGTCTCCATCAGCTCCGAAAATAGACCCGGGCGCTTTCGCTGAGCCAGGTCCACAACCCCGGCGCACCGCGCTGGATGCGGATGCCGACGCGCTCGACCAGTTGCTCATAGGTGACGCTGTATTCCATCCACGAGCCGCCGCCGCAGGCGATGTTCTGCATCACCGGCTGCGCCCGGTCCAGCGATTTGGCGAAGACCGCGGCGGGCGTCTCGTTGGCCTCGAACTCGGACCAGAGCGCGCGCAGCTCCGCCCCCAAAGGCGCGGGCAACAGGCCGAACAGACGGTCGGCGGCGGCTTCCTCGGCCGCCAGTTGCGCGGCGCCGTGGTGCGCGTCGCCGTTCTGGGCGTGGATCGGCACGTCGCCCGCGTCGATCTCGACCAGGTCGTGCAGGATCAGCATGCGGATCACCCGGCCAATATCGACCTCCGGCTCGGCCTGCGGCGCCATGACCAGCGCATAAAGCGCCAGATGCCAGCTGTGCTCGGCGCTGTTTTCCCGGCGCGAGCCGTCGCAAAGCAGGCTGGCACGCCAGACGGATTTCAGCCGGTCGGCCTCGGCCAGGAAGGCCAGGCAGCGGGCCAGATCGCCCTGCGGCGCACGACCGTCCAGCAGGGCCTGCGCCGCCTCCATGGCCTCGGGCCATTCCGTCCACAGCCGCCGGGCGCGGCCCGAATGCATGTTGTCGCGGACGATCTGCACGTGATCCGCCAAAGGCTCGGACGCGCCCAGCACCTGGAACAGCGGCTGGATATGGTCCATGCGCTTGGCGATGCGGGCGTCGGCGGTCTCGCCGGCCTCGAATTCCTGCCACAGCGCCAGCAGCCGCGCGCCGTCGGGCAGCATGGCGAACAGCCGCCGCGCCGCCGCCAACTCGGCCGCCTCGACGGCGGCCGCGTCATGGGCCAGGTGGATCGGATGGTCGCCGGTGTCGATCTCGACCAGGTCGTGCAGCAGGATCATGGCGATGGCCCGATCCGACGCGCCGAAGACCAGCGCATAAAGCGCGACATGCCAGCTGTGCTCGGCGCTGTTTTCCGGCCGCGACAGGTCCATCAGCACATTCGCGCGGCTGACCGACTTCAGCCGGTCGGCCTCGGTCAGGAAGGCGAAGCGGGCCGCGAGATCCGCCATCGCCTAGCGCGACGACTCGGTCAGGCGGCGGCGGACATAGCTTTGCACCGTGTCGATCATCGGCTTCATGTGGACCTCGTCGTCGCGGAAGAAATGGTCCGCGCCCTCGATTTCCTCATGGGTGATGGTGATGCCCTTCTGCTCGCGCAGCTTGCCGACCAGGGCATGGGTGTCCTTGGGCGGCGCCACGCGGTCGGCGGTGCCGTTGATGATCAGCCCCGAGGACGGGCACGGCGCCAGGAAGGAAAAGTCGTACATGTTCGCCGGCGGCGCGACCGAGATGAAGCCGGTGATCTCGGGCCGGCGCATCAGCAGTTGCATGCCGATCCAGGCACCGAAGGAAAAGCCCGCCACCCAGCAGTGCTTGCTGTTGGGGTTCATCGCCTGCAGATAGTCCAGCGCCGAGGCGGCATCCGAAAGCTCGCCGATGCCCTGGTCGAACTCGCCCTGGCTGCGGCCGACGCCGCGGAAATTGAACCGCATGACGGTAAAGCCCATGCGGTGGAAGGCGTAATGCAAATTATAGACGACCCGGTTGTTCATCGTGCCGCCATACTGCGGATGCGGGTGCAGCACGATGGCGATCGGGGCGTCGGGATTGGACTGCGCGTGATAGCGGCCTTCCAGACGACCTTCGGGACCGGGGAAAATCAGTTCGGGCATGGGCTTCCTTCGGGTGTCGGGTTTCTTGACCCTGTGACGGCGCGGCTCTAGATCGTCAATCTGGGAAGCGCGCCCGAAATAGGCAAGACGCATCAAGAACGGCGCGGGGGAATTAGCCCTCGCCGCACGTTTCGTCAATGCTTTGCCGCCAAAGGGGAGAGGCACGATGAAACTGTCAACCAAGGGACGCTATGCCATGGTGGCGCTGGTGGACCTGGCCATCGCCAAGGGCGACGACCTGACCTCGCTGGCCGAGATCTCGGCCCGGCAGGATATCTCGCTGCCCTATCTCGAGCAGCTCTTCGTGCGCCTGCGCCGCGCCGGGCTGGTCGAATCGGTGCGCGGGCCGGGCGGCGGCTATCGGCTTGCCAAAGCGCCCGAGACGATCCGCGTCGCCGATGTGCTGGAGGCGGTGGACGAAACCGTCAGCGCGCTGCATGTCGGCGCCGGCGCCTCGGGCGGAGTTTCGGGCTCGCGGGCGCAGACGCTGTCGAACCGGCTGTGGGAAAGCCTGTCGGCGCATGTCTATGTCTTCCTGCACAATCATACGCTGGCCGACGTGGCCCGCAACCAGCTGCTGCCCTGCCCGGCGCTGCCGAAGCTGCTGTCCATCGTGGACGACTAGGCCATGCGGGTTCTGGTCGCCGGTCTGGGCAACATGGGCCGCAGCCACGCGCTGGCCTGGGCAAAGCAGCCCGGCGCGGAACTGGTCGGGCTGGTCAACCGCAGCCCGGTCGCGCTGCCGCCGGAACTGGCCGCGATTCCGCAGAGCCAGGATTTCCACGAGGCGCTGGCCCGGCTGCGCCCGGACCTGGTCGTGGTCGCGACCTATTCCGACAGCCATGCCGAATATGCCATCGCCGCGATGCGGGCCGGCGCCCATGTCTTCGTCGAGAAGCCGCTGGCGACCACGGTCCAGGACGCCCGCCGCGTGGTCGAGACCGCGCAAGAAACCGGCCGCAAGCTGGTCGTGGGTTACATCCTGCGCCATCATCCCAGCTGGCAGCGCCTGATCGCCGAGGCCCGCGCGCTTGGCGGCCCCTATGTCTTTCGCCTGAACCTGAACCAGCAAAGCAGCGGCCCGACCTGGGAGGTGCACAAGGCGCTGATGCGCACCACGCCGCCCATCGTTGATTGCGGCGTGCATTACGTCGACGTCATGTGCCAGATCACCGATGCCGCCCCGGTCGAGGTGCGCGGCATGGGCCTGCGCCTGTCCAGGGAAATCGCCGCCGACGCCTATAACTACGGCCATTTCCAGGTGCTGTTCCAGGACGGCTCGCTGGGCTGGTACGAGGCGGGCTGGGGCCCGATGATGTCGGACACCGCGTTTTTCGTGAAGGACGTGGTCAGCCCGAACGGCGCCGTCAGCATCCGCATGGCCGAGGACGCGCGCTCGGACGACATCGACACCCATACCCGCACCGCGACGCTGCGCCTGCACAAGGTGGGAGAGCCGGACCAGGACCTGTCGATGACCGGAGAGCCGGACCACCAGGCGCTTTGCGACGCCGAGGCCGCCTTCATGGCCCGCGCCATCGCCGAGAATGCCGACCTGACGCGGCACATGCAGGATGCGGTGTCCTCGCTGGCGGTCTGCCTTGCCGCCGATGAATCCGTCCGGACCGGCCAGCCGGTGCGTTTGCGCTGATCCGTCACGCGGCCGTCACGCTTCCTTGCGAAACGGGCCGGGTGGCCCTAAATGAGCCTTTCCTTTTGACCTAGCACGGTTTCGCGACCGGGAGCCCGCGCCATGTCCGACCTTCAGACGCCCTTCTACCTGATCGACCTCGCGAAACTGCGGGTGAACATGGAGCGGATCGCCCATCTGCGGGAACGCTCGGGGGCGAAATGCCTGCTGGCGCTGAAATGCTTCGCGACCTGGGGCGCCTTCGACTTCATGCGCCCGTTCATGGACGGCACTACCTCGTCCTCGCTCTTCGAGCTGCGGCTGGGGCATGAGGAATTCGGCAAGGAAACCCATGCCTATTCCGTGGCCTGGGCCGATCACGAAATCGACGAGGCGCTGGGTTACGCCGACAAGATCATCTTCAACTCGCTGGGCCAGCTGGACCGTTTCGGCGCCAAGGCGGGCGCGCGCGGCATCGCCATGGGGCTGCGGCTGAACCCGCGCTTTTCGACCTCGGGCTTCGACCTGGCCGATCCGGCGCGGCCGTTCTCGCGGCTGGGCGAATGGGACCTGCCGCGGCTGGAGCAGGCGCTGGACCGCATCAGCGGCGTGATGATCCACTACAACTGCGAGAATGCTGATTTCGACCTGTTCGGCGCGCAGCTTGGCCGGATCGAGGCGGAATTCGGCGGCTTCCTTGAAAAGCTGGACTGGGTCAGCTTGGGCGGCGGCATCCATTTCACCGGCGACGGCTATCCGCTGGACCCGCTGGCCGACCGGCTGAAGGCGTTCTCGGACCGCTTCGGGGTGCAGGTCTTCCTGGAACCGGGCGAGGCCAGCATCACCCGCTCGACCTCGCTGGAAGTCACGGTGCTGGACGTGATCCATCACGGCAAGGACGTCGCCATCGTGGACTCGAGCATCGAGGCGCATATGCTGGACCTGCTGATCTATCGCGAGACGGCAAAGCTGCCGCAAGAGGGCGAGCATCCCTATCAGATCGCCGGCAAGACCTGCCTGGCCGGCGACATCTTCGGCGAAGGCCGCTTCCCGCGGCCGCTGAAGGTCGGCGACCGCATCAGCATCGCCGATGCCGGCGGCTATACCATGGTGAAGAAGAACTGGTTCAACGGCGTCGCCATGCCCGCCATTGCCATCCGGGCCGAGGACGGAACGATCCGCAGCGTCCGCCGGTTCTCTTACGACGATTACAAAGCCAGCCTGTCCTGAACCGGCCCGCCATTCCCCTTCCCAGCCCCGAAAAGGAGATCGAATTGGCCAAGAACGTGCTCATCATCGGCGCCGGCGGCGTCGCGCAGGTGGTCGCGCATAAGGTGGCGCAGAACGCTAACGAGTTCGGCAGCCTGCATATCGCCAGCAGGACCGTCTCGAAAGCCGAGAAGATCATCGCGAGCGTTCGGGACAAGGGCCATTCGGTCGCATTCACCGCCCATCCGCTGGACGCGATGGACAGCGCGGCGGTGGCGGCGCTGATCCGCCAGATCGACGCCGGCATCGTCATCAACGTCGGTTCCGCCTTCGTCAACATGACCGTGCTGCAGGGCTGCATCGAGACCGGCGCCGCCTATCTGGACACCGCCATCCACGAAGACCCGGCCAAGGTCTGCGAGACCCCGCCGTGGTATGCCAATTACGAATGGAAACGCCGCGAGGATGTCGAGAAGGCCGGCATCACCGCGATCCTGGGCGTGGGCTTCGACCCGGGCGTGGTCAACGCCTATGCCAGGCTGGCCGAGGACGAATATTTCGACAAGATCGACTCGATCGACATCGTCGACATCAACGCCGGCTCGCACGGCCGCTGGTTCGCGACGAACTTCGACCCCGAGATCAACTTCCGCGAATTCACCGGCACGGTCTATTCCTGGCAGGGTGGCGAATGGCGCCAGAACAAGATGTTCGAGGTCGGCCGCGAATGGGACCTGCCCGTCGTCGGCAAGCAGACCGCCTATCTGTCCGGCCATGACGAGGTGCACAGCCTCTCGGCCCGCTACAAGGACGCCGACGTGCGCTTCTGGATGGGCTTCGGCGCGCATTACATCAACGTCTTCACGGTCTTGCAGAACCTGGGCCTGCTCAGCGAGCAGCCGGTCAAGACCGCCGAGGGGCTGGAGGTCGTGCCGCTGAAACTGGTCAAGGCGGTGCTGCCCGATCCGTCCAGCCTTGCCCCCGACTATACCGGCAAGACCTGCATCGGCGACCTGGTGAAGGGCACGCTGAACGGCAAGCCGGGCGAGGTCTTCATCTACAACGTCGCCGACCACAAGGAGGCCTTTGCCGAGGTCGGCAGCCAGGGCATCAGCTATACCGCCGGCGTGCCGCCGGTCGCGGCGGCGATCCTGGTCGCGCGCGGCACCTGGGACGTCAGGAAGATGGTCAATGTCGAGGATCTGCCCGCCCGGCCCTTCCTTGAACTGTTGGGCGATCTGGGCCTGCCGACCCGGGTGATCGACGCCTCGGGCGACCATCCGCTGTAACGCCGGCACGACAGAATTTCCGATACGCGCGCCCCGCCCGCAGGAACCTCCGGGCGGGGTCGGCGTTTCCGCTTGCTTCCAGGTGTTGCAAAAGGATCGGGCAGCTTCATGGTTCCGCCAGACAATCACAAGTTCCCGACCTTTCCCCGGACCGAAAAGCAGGCCGTGCCCCGCGTCGCCAACTGGGCGGTGATCGGCATCTTCCTGTTCCTGCTCTTCACCTTCTTCGCCCAGGCGCGGGACTTCCTGATGCCGGTGACGCTGGCCTTTCTGCTGTTCTTCGTCTTCGTGCCCTTCCGCCGGCTGATGGAGCGGCTGGGCATCGGCGCCGTCGTCACCGCCACCATCGTCTCGCTGGGCCTGGTGGTCTCGGTGGTGGTGATCGGCTTCATGATCTCGGGCCCGGTGAACCGGCTGATCGAGAACTCGTCGCAGATCGGCGACCGGCTGGAACAACGCTTCACCGAATTGCGCAGCAACTTCCGCGGCTTGGAACGCGCGGCGGAAAAGATCGACGAGCTGACGGGCGGCGGCGCCAAGCCCGAGACGACGCCCGCCCCCGGCGCCCCCGCGCCGGATGCGACGCTGACCGGGACGCTGACGCCGATCCCGCAGCCCGGCACGCCGCAGACCCCCGACCAGAAGATCCAGGTCGAGGTGAACGCCGCGCCGCAGACCTCGACCCTGGTCAGCGTGCTGAACCTGGGCCCGGCCTTCGTCGGCCAGATCATCCTGACGCTGTTCCTGCTGTTCTTCCTGCTGTCCTCGGGCGACCTCTTGTATCTCAAGATCGTGCAGAGCTTCGACAGCATGCGCGAAAAGCGCGCCGCCTATCTGGCGCTGCGCGAGATCGAGGATTCGCTCGGCGCCTATCTGGGCGCGATCACGCTGATCAACGCCTGCCTGGGCATCGCGGTCGGGCTGGCGATGTGGGCCTGGGGCATGCCCAGCCCGATGCTCTTTGGCCTGGCAGTGTTCCTGCTGAACTACATCCCCTATCTGGGGCCGATCACCGGCATCATCATCACCATGCTGGTCGGGCTTTTCGTCTATGAGGACCTGTTCACGCCCTTCATGGTCGGCCTGACCTATTTCGGCATCTCGGCCGTCGAGGGCCAGCTGATCACGCCCTATTTCGTCTCGCGCAAGCTGCAGCTGAACACGGTCGTCGTCTTCCTGACCGTGGCGCTGTGGGCCTGGCTCTGGTCGGTGATCGGCATGATCGTCGCGGTGCCGATCCTGGTCGTCATGCGGGTGCTGGCCGACCACATTCCGGGGCTCGAGAAATTCGGCAATTTCCTGGCCGGCGAAGACCCGCCCGCGCTGGAGGACGAGGACGAGGAAGAGGCGCGCGAGATCGTCGATGCCGGCGACGGCGCCGAGGACGCGGATCAGGCCGCGCATGCCACCTCGGTCCTGCCGACGCGCG
Source organism: Paracoccus aminovorans (assembly GCF_001546115.1). Lineage (GTDB taxonomy): Bacteria > Pseudomonadota > Alphaproteobacteria > Rhodobacterales > Rhodobacteraceae > Paracoccus > Paracoccus aminovorans_B. The sequence continues at coordinate 2,238,550 of NZ_KQ955208.1, read as the reverse complement.
GTTGAAGGGAATCGCTGGACCGGCGCGAAAAACATGGCATGATCGCGACGCATGCCATGGATGAATAGCGACAGATGTCCGAGCCTGACCCTGCCACCGACCCGAACCCGACCCGCCTGCGCATCGGCTTCCTGCTGGCGCCGCGCTTCACGCTGTCGGCCTTTGCCACCTTCGTCGACGTGCTGCGGCTGGCGGCCGACGACGGCGACGGCTCGCGGCCGATCCGCTGCCGCTGGCGCGTGCTCTCGGCCGACATGGCGCCGGTGCAAAGCTCCTGCGGCATCCGCATCGAGCCGGACGAGCGGCTGGGCGACCCGACGCGCTTTGACTATATCGTCGCGGTCGGCGGGCTGATCGACGGCGGCCCGGGCCTCTCGCCGGAACAGGGCGCCTTCCTGAAGCGCGCGGCGCAGGCGCGGGTGCCGCTGGCCGGGCTTTGCACCGCGGTGTTCTCGATGGCGCGCTTCGGGCTGATGGACGGCTATCGCTGCTGCGTCAGCTGGTTCCATCACCAGGATTTCCTGTCGGAATTCGAAAAGATGCGCCCGGTCTCGGACCAGATCTTCGTGGTAGACCGCGACCGGCTTTCCTGCTCGGGCGGGGTCAGCGCGGCGCATCTGGCGGCCTTCCTGATCGACCGCCACCTGGGCCGGGCGGCGGCGCGCAAGGCGCTGTCGATCCTGATGATCGACGAGCCGATGGAGGGCGACCGCCCGCAGCCGGGCCTGCCGCTGGAGCTGCACGCCCGCGACCCGCTGGTGCGCCGGGCCCTGCTGGCGATGCAGCAGAACCTGCACGCGCCCCTGCCCATCGCCCGCATCGCCCGCGACCTGGGCGTCGGCCGGCGCAAGCTGGAACGGCATTTCAACGCCGATCTGGGCATCCCGCCCGCCGATGCCTCGATCCGCATCCGGCTGGCGCAGGCGCGGATGCTGCTCGCGCGCACCGACCGCACCGTCACCCGCATCGCCGAGGAGACCGGTTTCTGCGACGCCTCGCACCTGATCCGCGTCTTCCGCGAGACCGAGGGCACCACGCCCGACCTGTGGCGGCAAAGCCGGGGCGTGCTGGCCGAGGACGTGCCGGCCTGACGGCGCGTTGCTTCGCCCCGGCCCGCAACCCGCGCGAATCGCCGGGATAATGCCGGGCCGTGAGAGCACAGGAGCAAGAAATGCCGAACAAGGCCATTGTCGGGGGCGTCCTGACCGATGCCACCCTGGCCCCCATCGCCGGGGGCAAGATCGTCGCGACGCTGAACGGATCGGACGTGTTCGACGACGGCGTGCGCGTCGTGACCCAGAAGGTCGAGGCGACCACGGACGCGCAAGGCGCCTGGTCGCTGGCGCTGATCGTCAATGCCGAGGGCGACGGCGCCGCCACGACCTGGACCATCGAGGGCTTCGACCGCTATGTCGCCCGGGTGTTCGAGGCGAAATCGCTGTTCATCGCCTCGACCCTGCCGATCGCGCTGGGGAATCTGGAAAAGACCAGCGCCCAGAACCTGAAAGCGGCGAAAGAAGGCAACTCGGCCCGGCTGCTGGTCGTGCCCGACCATGCGCTGTATCAGGCGCTGCCGGCCGCGCAGCGCCGCAGCAGCGATATCGTGCTGGTCAAGGCCGCCTGAACGGCCGCACGGCAGCCGGTCGCCCGACTGCCGTTTCCGCCCTATTCCACCGTCACCGATTTCGCCAGATTGCGCGGCTGGTCCACATCGGTGCCCTTGGCGACCGCCGTGTGATAGGCCAGATATTGCATCGGCAGCGCATAGAGGATCGGCTGGAACATCCCGCCGCCCGTGGGCATCGCCAAGGCCGCCTTGAAGCCCTGCCCCGCCGCCTCGATCCCCTCCGGGTCCGAAATCAGCAGCACCTGCCCGTGCCGCGCCATGACCTCCTGCATATTCGAGACGGTCTTGTCGAACAGCCCGTCGCGCGGCGCCAACACCACCACCGGCACATTGCGGTCGATCAGCGCGATCGGCCCGTGCTTCAGCTCGCCCGAGGCATAGCCCTCGGCGTGGATATAGCTCAGTTCCTTCAGCTTCAGCGCGCCCTCCAGCGCGACCGGGTAAAGCGGGCCGCGCCCCAGATACAGCACGTCCTGCGCCTCGGACAGCCAGCCAGCCAGACGGCGGCAGGTGTCGCTGAGCGCCAGCGCCTGGTTCAGCAGCCCCGGCAGGCTGCGCAGGTCGGCAAGATGCGCGGCAAGCTGCGCCTCGTCCAGCCGCCCGCGGTCGCGCGCCGCCTTCAGCGCCAGCACCGCCAGCACCGCAAGCTGGCAGGTGAAGGCCTTGGAGGAAGCCACGCCGACCTCGATCCCGGCCAGGGTCGGCAGGGCGATATCCGCATCGCGGGCGATGGCCGAGGTGCCGACGTTCACCACGCCGACCGTGCGCGCCACCTTGTCGCGGGCATAATGCAGCGCCGCCAGCGTATCCGCCGTCTCGCCCGACTGGCTGACGAAGAGCGCCCAGCTGTTCGGCGACAGCGGCGGCTCGCGATAGCGAAACTCGGATGCCACATCCAGGTCGCAGGGCAATCCGGCCAGCGTCTCGAACCAGTAGCGCGCGACATGGGCGGCATAATAGGCGGTGCCGCAGCCGACCAGCGTCAGCCGGTCCACGTCGCGAAAATCCAGCGCATCGGGCAGGACGATGCGATCCCCCTTGATGTAGTGGTTCAGCGCATCGCCCAAAACAACCGGTTGTTCCGCGATCTCCTTGGCCATGAAATGCCGATAGCCGCCCTTGTCGATCTGGGTGGCGCCGACGTCAATCTGCTGGATCTCGCGATTGGCGGGGCGGCCCTCGGCGTTAAAGATCTCGGCACCCGAGCGGCGGATGATGGCGTGGTCGCCGTCCTCGAGATAGGTGATGCGGTCGGTAAAGGGCGCCAGCGCGATGGCGTCCGAGCCCAGAAACATCTCGCCCTCGCCATGGCCCACGGCCAGCGGGCTGCCCTTGCGGGCGGCGATCATCAGGTCGGGCTCACCCTCGAACAGGAAGGCCAGGGCAAAGGCGCCATGCAGGCGCGCCAGCGTCGCGCGCGCCGCCTCGGCCGCATCCAGGCCCTGCGCCATGTGCCAGGCGGTCAGCAGCGCCACGGTTTCGGTGTCGGTCTGCGATTCCGGCTGCAGGCCCAGCGCGATCACCTCGTCGCGCAGTTCGCGAAAGTTCTCGATGATGCCGTTATGCACCACGGCGACCGGGCCGCGGCGATGGGGATGGGCGTTCACCTCGGTCGCGGCGCCATGCGTGGCCCAGCGGGTGTGTCCGATGCCGGCGTGTCCCGTCAGCGGCTCATGCACCAGCCGGTCCGAGAGGTTGACCAGCTTGCCCACCGCCCGGCGCCGATCCAGCCGGCCGGCGTCGTCCACCGTCGCCACCCCGGCGCTGTCATAGCCGCGATATTCCAGCCGCTTCAGCGCCTCGACCAGCTGCGGCGAGACCTCGTGCTGTCCCAGGATTCCGATGATGCCGCACATGGCTCAACTCCCCTTTTTCTGGCGCAGCGCCTGCATCAGCCGGGTGGCGAGGCCGGGCTTCGTCACCTGTTTCGCGCGGCCCAGCGCCAGCGCATCGTCCGGCACGTCCTCGGTGATGACCGAGCCCGAGCCGGTCATCGCCCGCGCCCCCACCCGCACCGGCGCCACCAGCATGGTGTCCGAGCCGATGAAGGCATGGGCGCCGATCTCGGTCCGGTGCTTGCCGACGCCGTCGTAATTGCAGGTCACGGTGCCGGCGCCGATGTTGGTCGCCTCGCCGACATGGGCATCGCCGAGATAGGTCAGGTGGCCGACCTTGACGCCCTCGTCCAGCACCGAATTCTTGATCTCGACGAAATTGCCGACATGCACGTCGCCGCCCAGCTCCGCCCCGGGCCGCAGCCGGGCAAAGGGGCCGACGGTGGCGCCGGCGCTGACATGGCAGCCCTCGAGATGGCAGAAGGGCAGGATCTCGGCGCCGCTTTCGACGGTCACGCCGGGGCCGAAGACCACGTTCTGCCCGATCACCGCGTCGCGGCCGATGCAGGTGTCGAGCGCGAACCAGACCGTTGCCGGATCAGTCAGCGTCACCCCGTCCTCCAGCGCCTGCGCGCGGGCGCGGGCCTGGAAGGCGGCCTCGGCGGCGGCCAGCTCGGCGCGGGTGTTGATGCCCAGCGTCTCGGCTTCGTCGCAGGTGACGACATCGACGCGCAGCCCGGCGGCACGCGCCAGACCCGGCAGGTCGGTCAGGTAATATTCCCCCGCCGCGTTGCGGTTGCCGATCTGCGGCAGGATCTCGCGCAGCGTCGCGGCGTCGGCGGCCAGCACGCCCGAGTTCACCAGCCGGATCGCCCGCGTGGCCTCGTCGGCGTCCTTGTATTCGACGATGCGCTCCAGACCGTCCGGGCCGGTGACGAGGCGACCATAACGGCCGGGATCGGCGGCCTCGAAGCCCAGCACGATCACGTCCGAGGCATGGCTGGCGAGCATGCCGAGCGTTTCCTCGGCGATGAAGGGCGTGTCGCCGTAAAGCACCAGCACCCGGCCCTCGAAGCCTTCAAGCAGCGGCAGGGCCTGGCGCACGGCATGGGCGGTGCCCAGCTGTTCCTCTTGCAGGGCGATCTGCGCCTCGGGGTCCAGCGTCGCGACCGCCTTCTGGACCAGCGCGGCGCCATGGCCGGCGACGACCACCACGGTTTCGGGCGCCAGGCTGCGGCCGGCAGCCAGGGCATGACCGACCAGCGGCACGCCGCCCAGGCGGTGCAGCACCTTGGGCAAGTCCGACTGCATGCGGCTGCCCTGTCCGGCGGCCAGCACGATCAGCGCGACGGGTTTCTCGGTCATACTGCCCTCTTGCCTGTTTCTTGTCCTTGCCGGGCGTTCTACCTAGAGGACGGGGATGGGGAAAGGCCCCGGCGGATCAAACATCTTGACGGAAGGTTACAACATGGCGGGAACGGTGGTCTTCGACCTGGACGGCACGCTGGCCGATACATCGGCCGACCTGATCGCGGCGGCAAACGCCTGTTTTCAAAGCCGCGGGCTGGGCGACCTGCTGGACCCGGTCGCGGATGCGCTGATCGCCTTTCACGGCGGAAGGGCCATGCTGCGCGCCGGCTATGGGCGGCTTCCCGCCGATACGCTGCTGCCCCCGGGCGCCGAGGAGGAGGACTATCCGCGCCTGCTGGGCCATTACGGCGCGGCCATCGCCACCCATACCCGGCTTTACCCCGGCACCGAGACGGCGCTGGACCGGCTGGCCGACGCCGGCCACCGGCTGGCGGTCTGCACCAACAAGCCCTCTGCCCTGGCCGAGGTGCTGCTGCGCGAGCTGGGCATCCGCGAGCGTTTCGCCGCGATGATCGGCGCCGACACGCTGCCGGTGCGCAAGCCCGACCCCCGGCCCTATCGCGCCGCCGTCGAGGGCGCGGGCGGCGAGGTCGCGCGTTCTTTCCTGGTCGGCGATACCGAGACCGACCGCAAGACCGCCTCGGCTGCCGGGGTGCGGGTGGCGCTGGTCGCCTTCGGCCCCGAGGGCGAAGGCCTGTCGCGGCTGGCGCCCGAGGCGATGCTGCGCCATTTCGACGAGCTGCCGGCGCTGGCGACGGATTGGCTGGGCTGAAACATTAAAGGGGGCCGCGAGGGCCCCCTGAAGCGCGAGATTCGCGTGCCGTCACTCGGCCTGGTCGGCCGACTTGGCGTTCAGCAGGCCATAGTTCTGTTCGCCGATGGAGGCGTAGAGATCCAGCTGGGTCTCGAGGAAGTCGATATGGCCTTCCTCGTCGGTCAGCAAATCATCGAACAGGTTCTTGCTGACATAATCGCCGACGTTGGAACAGTATTCGCGCGCCTCGATATAGAGCGTGCGGGCGTCATGCTCGGCCGCCAGGTCCGACTCGAGGGTCTCCTTGAGGTTCTGGCCGATCCGCAGCGGGTCCAGCTTCTGCAGGTTGGGATGGCCTTCCAGGAAGATGATTCGCTCGATCAGGCGATCGGCGTGGTTCATTTCCTCAATGGATTCGGCGCGCGACTTGTCGGCAATCTTGCCGAAACCCCAATCCTGTTGCAGCCGATAATGCAGCCAATACTGGCTGACCGCGGTAAGCTCAGACCGAAGCGCTGCGTTGAGATACTCGATGACCTTGGCGTCGCCCTTCATGGCTTTCCCCTTTGCGCGTGGCTTTCAGCCCCCGCAGGATCGGGGGCACGGCCAGATTATCGCATCCGCGCATGGTGTCCAGAAACAAGGGCATACAGCCGCCACAATCCGCGCGCTTGCCAAGCGCGTGATAGATCTTGCCGGGGGTGATGATCGTCTCGGGGTCCGAGGCCCGCATCCAGTCGACAGCCGCCTTGATGTCGTGGTCGGAAATCTGGGTGCAGTGGCAGACGATCATGGGTTCACCTGAGATTTGGCTATAACTGACAGATTCGCTCAGCGAAGTAAAGCCCGAGTTTTTCACTTTGGCTTCATCGCCGCGCGGGCCGGCTTGACGCCCCGGCGCGGCAGGGACAGAACCCGGGGCATGAGACTTGAGGATTTCGACTTCCACCTGCCCGAGGGGCTGATCGCGACCCGCCCTGCGCGGCCACGGTCCGCGGCGCGGTTGCTGCTGGCCCAGGGGGACGTGATCCGCGACCTGCATGTGGCCGACCTGGCCGAACTGCTGGGGCCGGGCGATCTTTTGGTGCTGAACGACACCAAGGTCATCCCGGCACGGCTGACCGGCACCCGCCGGCGCGCCACGCCGCAGGGCGATGCGGTGGCCAAGGTCGAGATCACGCTGCTGGAGCCCGCCGCCGACGGCTGGAACGCGCTGGCGAAGCCCCTGCGCAAGCTGAAGCAGGGCGAGGTGATCCGCTTCTCGGACGCGCTGTCGGCCGAGGTGGCCGAGATCGGCGAGGCCGGGCTGCGGCTGCGCTTCGACACAACCGGCGAGGCCTTCGACGCCGCGCTGGCCCAGGTCGGCGCCATGCCGCTGCCGCCCTATATCGCCGCGCTGCGCGCGCCGGACGAGGCCGACCGGACCGATTACCAGACCGTCTGGGCCCGCCATTCCGGCGCCGTCGCCGCCCCCACCGCCAGCCTGCATTTCGACGAGCCGCTGCTGGCGGCGCTGCGCGCGCGCGGCGTGCGCTTCGCCCATGTCACGCTGCATGTCGGCGCCGGCACCTTCCTGCCGGTCAAGGTCGAGGACGTGACCACCCACAAGATGCACGGCGAATGGGGCGAGGTCACGGCTGAGGCCGCCGCCGCGATCAACGCCGCCCGCGCCGCCGGCGGCAGGGTGATCCCGGTCGGCACCACGGCGCTGCGGCTGATCGAATCGGCGGCCACGCCCGAGGGACTGGTGAGGCCGTTCCGCGACGTGACCGAAATCTTCATCTATCCGGGCTATCGCTTCCGGGTGACGGATGCGCTGATGACGAATTTCCACCTGCCGAAATCGACGCTGCTGATGCTGGTCTCAGCCCTGATGGGCCAGGATCGCATCCGCTCCATCTATCGCCATGCCGTCGAATCGGGCTATCGCTTCTTCAGCTATGGCGATGCCTCGCTTCTGATACCGTCGAGGGAATGATGCTGACCGTTCTGCGCACCACCTGGCCGCTGTTGCTGGGCATCCTTCTGCTGATGGTCGGCAATGGCATGCAGGGCACCCTGCTGGGCGTGCGCGGCAAGATCGAGGGCATCTCGACCACGCAGATGTCGGTGGTGATGGCGGCCTATTTCGGCGGCTTCCTGCTGGGTTCGCGCGTGGTGCCGCAGATGATCCGCAGCGTCGGCCACGTCCGGGTCTTCGCGGCGCTCGGCTCGCTGATCTCCTCGGTGCTGATCCTTTATGCGGCGGCGCCCGAATGGCTGGCCTGGGCGGCGATGCGGCTCTTGATCGGCTTCTGCTTTTCGGGCGTCTACATCACCGCGGAAAGCTGGCTCAACGCCTCGACCAGCAACGAGACGCGCGGCCAGGCGCTCTCGGCCTACATGATCATGCAGATGCTGGGCATCATCACGGCGCAGCTGCTGATGAACACGGCGGACCCGGCGGGCTACCTGCTGTTCGTGATCCCCTCGGTGCTGGTCAGCCTGTCCTTCCTGCCGATCCTGCTGTCGCGCCAGCCGGCGCCGCAATTCGCCACGCTGAAGCGGATGAGCTTTCGCGACCTTTTCGCCGCCTCGCCGCTGGGCTGCATCGGCATGTTCCTGATGGGCGGGGTGTTCTCGGCGTTGTTCGGCATGGCTTCGGTCTGGGGCTCGATGAAGGGCCTGTCGGTGCGCGAGATCTCGGCCTTCGTCGCGGCGATCTATGCGGGCGGCCTCTTGCTGCAATATCCGGTGGGCTGGCTTTCCGACCACGGCGACCGGCGGCTGATCGTGCTGGGGCTGGCGATTCTGGGCACGGCGGTGGCGGGCGCGACGGTGCTGCTGCAGCCCGGGATCTGGGGCCTGCTGCTGGCGGCGGCCGTGGTCGGCGGCGTCGCCAACCCGGTCTATTCGCTGCTGCTGGCCTATACCAACGACTTCCTCGACAACAGCGACATGGCGGCGGCCTCGGCCGGGCTGCTGTTCATCAACGGGCTCGGCGCCATGGCCGGGCCGCTGATCACCGGCTGGCTGATGTCCTGGCTGGGCCCGGACGGATTCTGGGTCTATATCGCCGCGTTGCTGGCGCTGCTGGCGCTTTATACCTTCTATCGCCGCACCCGCCGCCCGGCGCCGATGCTGGACCAGAGCTTTGCGGTCATCGCCCCCTCGGCCACCCCCATCGCGGTCGAGGCGGCGCTGGAGACCGCCGGCCCCGACGACGGCCCGCCGCGCCCCGACTGACGGGGTTGCGGCGGCCGGCCGGCTCTGCAACCATCCTGCGGAAACGGAGGGCCGAGCATGACCGAAACCGTCACCCCGCAAGCGATCAACCGCTTCTGGCTCGATGAGGTCGGCGAAACCGGCTGGTATGTCCGCTCGGATCTGCTGGACGAAACCATCCGCCAGCGCTTCCTGCCGATATGGGAACGCGCCGCCGAACTGGCCCCCGCCTGGGCCGCAACGCCCGAGGGCGCGCTGGCCGCGCTGATCCTGACCGACCAGTTCCCGCGCAACCTGTTCCGCGAGGACGCCCGCGCCTTCGCGACCGACCCGCTGGCCCGCGACCTGGCCCGCGCCGCGCTGGACCGCGGCTTTCCCCGGCGCATCGGCCTGCCGGCGCGGCAGTTCTTCTTCATGCCCTTCGAGCATTCCGAGGACCTGGCCGACCAGGACCGCGCCGTGGCGCTGTTCCAGGAATTCATGCCCGGCGAAAGCCTGCGCCACGCGCAGATCCACCGCGACACGATCGCGAAATTCGGCCGCTTCCCCTGGCGCAACGCGGCTCTGGGCCGCAACCCGACTCCGGCGGAAATCCGCGTGATGCAGGCCGGCGGCTATGCCGCGCTGGTCTCCGGCAAGCTGTCGCTTGTGGATGTCTGAAAAATGGTTTAACGCTGAACTATCTTTTTCCAGAGGGGGAATTCCATGGCGCAAGGCTTCGACATGGTGGTGATCGGTTCCGGCCCGGGCGGCTATGTCTGCGCCATCCGCGGCGCGCAGCTGGGCCTGAAGGTCGCGGTGATCGAACGCGAGCATCTGGGCGGCATCTGCCTGAACTGGGGCTGCATCCCGACCAAGGCGCTGTTGCGCTCGGCCGAGGTGTTCCACCTGATGCACCGCGCCAAGGAATTCGGCCTCTCCGCCGACAAGATCGGCTATGATCTCGGCGCCGTGGTGCAGCGTTCGCGCGGCGTGGCGAAACAGCTCGCCGGCGGCGTCGGCCACCTGCTGAAAAAGAACAAGGTCACCGTCATCATGGGCGAGGCGACGCTGACCGCCCCCGGCAAGCTGTCGGTCAAGACCGACAAGGGGGCCGAGGAGGTCACCGGCAAGGCCATCGTGCTCGCCACCGGCGCCCGCGCCCGCAACCTGCCGGGGCTGGAAGCGGACGGCGACCTGGTCTGGAACTACAAGCACGCGCTGCAACCGCCGCGGATGCCCAAGAAGCTGCTGGTGATCGGCTCGGGTGCGATCGGCATCGAATTCGCCAGCTTCTTCAACACGCTGGGCGCCGACACCACCGTGGTCGAGGTCATGGACCGCGTGCTGCCGGTCGAGGATGCCGAGATCTCCGCCTTGGCCAAGAAGCAATTCGTCAAGCAGGGCATGAAGATCCTGGAAAAGGCCACGGTCAAGAAGCTGGACCGCGCCCCCGGCAAGGTCACCGCCCATATCGAGAAGGACGGCAAGACCGAGACGCAGGACTTCGACACGGTGATCTCGGCCGTCGGCATCGTCGGCAATGTCGAAAACCTCGGGCTGGAAAAGCTGGGCGCCAAGATCGACCGCACCCATGTCGTCACCGACGAATATTGCCGCACCGGTGTCGAGGGACTCTATGCCATCGGCGACGTGGCCGGCGCGCCCTGGCTGGCGCACAAGGCCAGCCATGAAGGCGTCATGGTCGCGGAGCTGATCGCCGGCCAGCACCCGCACCCGATCAAGCCGAACTCGATCCCCGGCTGCACCTATTGCAACCCGCAGGTCGCCTCGGTCGGCCTGACCGAAGAGAAAGCGAAAGCAGCGGGTTACGAGATCAAGGTCGGCCGCTTCCCCTTCATCGGCAACGGCAAGGCCATCGCGCTCGGCGAACCCGAGGGACTGATCAAGACCGTCTTCGACGCCAAGACCGGCGAGTTGCTGGGCGCCCACATGGTCGGCGCCGAGGTCACCGAGCTGATCCAGGGCTATGTCGTCGGCCGCACGCTGGAAACCACCGAAGCCGAGCTGATGGAGACGGTGTTCCCGCACCCGACCCTGTCCGAGATGATGCACGAATCCGTGCTCTCGGCCTATGGCCGCGCCATCCATTTCTGACGGACAAGGGGGCCGCGCGCCCCCTGCTTCTTTCTTGCCGAAATATCCTCGGGGGTCCGGGGGCAGACAGCCCCCGGCGCAAGGGTTCAGCCCAGCGGCATCCGCGCCTCGGCCATGCCGGCATACCAGCTCGAACCGGCCGGAATCGCATTGTCGTCGAAGTTGTAGGCCGGATGATGCACCATCGCGGTGTCGCCATTGCCGACGAAGATATAGGCGCCGGGCCGCGCATTCAGCATATAGCTGAAATCCTCGCCCGCCATCAGCGGCGCCATCTCGGTATTCACGTCACCCGCCACAGATCGCGCGACTTCCGCCGCATAAACAGTGGATTGCGGATCATTCATCGTCACCGGATAGCCGCGTTCATATTGAACCTCCGCCTGGGCGCCAAAGGCGGCGGCGGTGTTGGTGGCGATGCGGGCGATGCCGTCCTCGAGCTGGTCGCGCACCTCGGGAGCGAGGCTGCGGGCGGTGCCTTTCAGCGTCACGACCTGGGGAATGACGTTATGGGCGGTCGAGTCGGTCTGCACCACGCAGACTGAGATCACGCCGCTTTTCAGCGGGTCGACGTTGCGCGAGACCACCGATTGCAGCGCCACGATGATCTGCGCCGCGACCAGCGTGGTGTCGATCGCCTCATGCGGCTTGGCGGCATGGCCGCCCTTGCCGGTCACCACGATGTCGAACTGGTCGGTGGCGGCCATCATCGCGCCCTCGCGGATGGCGAAGCTGCCGACCGGATAGCCGGGCATGTTGTGCATGCCATAGAATTCCTGGATGCCCCAGCGCTCGACCAGCCCGTCCTCGACCATGGCGCGCCCGCCGCCGCCGCCCTCTTCGGCGGGCTGGAAGATGACCACGGCACGACCGTCGAAATTGCGCGTCTCGGCCAGGTATTTCGCCGCGCCCAGCAGCATGGCGGTGTGGCCGTCATGGCCGCAGGCATGCATAACCCCCGGATTTTTCGAGGCATAATCCACGCCGGTCTTTTCGGCGATCGGCAGCGCGTCCATGTCGGCGCGCAGCCCGATCACCCTGCCCTGGCTGTCCGAACGGCCTTTGATCACGCCCACGACGCCGGTGCGGCCGATGCCCTCGGTCACCTCGTCCACGCCGAAGGCGCGCAGAAGCTCGGCGACGCGGCCGGCGGTGCGATGGACGTCATAGTCCAGCTCTGGGTTCTCGTGAAAGTCGCGGCGCCAGGCGGTGATCTCGGGCAGCAGTTCGGCAAAGCGGTTCTTGACGGGCATGGGACACTCTCCTTCGCGCCGAAGGTTACGCCTTTCGCTCCGCACCGCAAGGCCGCGCAACGGCGGCGTGCGTTGCGCGGTGCACCGCCCCGGGCCCGGAATGCAGAAACCCCGGCAATTGCCGGGATTTTCGCGGTGATCCGCGTGCCGCAGGCGTACACCGCGCGTACACCGGGCGTGCACCGTCAGATCGAGAATCCGAGCTCGATCCTGGAGCCATCGCCGAAGCGGCCATAGCGGAAGCGGGTCAGGTCATGGCCCGCCGGCCGGCCGGTCATCAGGTCGGCCATGACCCGCCCGACGCCCGGTCCGATGCCGAAACCGTGGCTGGACAGTCCGGTGGCGACGAACAGACCCGGCACCGGGCTTTCGTCCAGGACCGGCACCTGATCGGGCAAAACGTCGATCATCCCGGCCCAGGCGCGGGCGATCACCGGCCGGCCCAGGGCCGGGAAGGCCGCCGCGAAATCGTCCGAGAGCCGGGCGATGCGGCCAAGGTTCGGCGCGGGATCCAGCACCCGCATCCGTTCGAACGGGGTTTCCCGGTCCAGCGCCCAGCGTCGCGGCGTAGCCCAGCCGTCCGGATAGCCCGAGGGCGCCGCCAGTTGCAGCCGGGTGTGGCGCAGGTCGCGGCGGATCTGCGGCAGATAGGCCACGAGGTTGCGAAAGGCCGCCGGGCCGGTCCAGAAATCATGGCCGATGCCCTGCGCCAGCGTATAGCCGCCATCGGCGCGGCGACGGAAGGCAAAGCCGGAATCGGCGGCATTGCCGGGAAAGAACTCGGGCATCGGCCCGGTCGCAGCAACAGTGGCGCGCACGGAAAGCTGCGGCAGGCGCAGCCCGGCATTGCCGGCAAAAAGCCCTGACCAGGCGCCTCCGGCCAGCAGCACCAGCGGCGCGGCAACAGGACCGTGTTCGGTCACAACGCCCGAGACGCGGCCGGCGGCGGTTTCGATGCCACGCACGGCGCAATCCTCGTGCAGGCTAGCGCCCTCGGAGGCGGCCAGCGCGGCGATGGCGGGAACGGCGGTCCATGGCTCGGCCCGGGCGTCGCTGGCGGTATGCAGCGCGCCGAGCCAGCCGGCGGCATTCGGCAGCAGCGCGTCGAGTTCGGCCCGGGTCATCATGCGGGTGTCGAGCCCGTGCTGGCGGGCATGCGGCAGCCAGCTTTCGAAATTGTCCAGATCGGCCGGGGTGTTGGCGAGATAGGTGGTGCCGGTGCGATGCAGGCCGACCGCCTCGCGCAACTGCTGGTTCAGGCTGTCCCAGAGCCGCAGCGATTCGATCATGATCGGCAGTTCGGCCGGGTCGCGTCCCTGCTGGCGCACCCAGCCCCAGTTGCGCGAGCTTTGCTCGCCGGCGATGCGGCCCTTTTCACAAAGCACGACGCGCTGGCCGGCGCGGGCGAGGTAGAGCGCGGTCATCACGCCGGCGATGCCGCCGCCGATGATGACGGCATCGGCGCTGTCCGGCGGCGGGCCCGGGAAGCGCGCGGGTTGCGAAAGGGTGATGGCACCGCCGGTCTGCATGGCGCGGAGGTTAGGGCGGGATGCGGTGGGGGGCAAGGAGGGTGGTGATGGTAGGATCGGAATGTGCCTGCGGTGAGGGCCGTCTGCTGTGATTGATCAAATGGTCGCAAGGCATTGCCTTATGTCATGCGCTTCAGTTGTTTCCCCGATCGAGATCTTTGCGGCCGATGGGATCGGTCGTCGCCGGCACTGGTCAGACGAGGACAAGTTGCGGATCGTGGACGAGAGCCTGCGCGGCTACCGGCAGGGCTCGGCGACGGCCCGCCGGTATGGGATTTCGCGTTCGCTGCTTTCGATCTGACGGCGCGAGTATCGTAGCGGGGCTCTTGCTGCACCGGTTCCTGGCAGTGGTTTCGTGCCCTTGGTGATGGAGGGTGGGTCGCCCGCGTCGGCGGGGCAACCCTCGTGGGAAGCCGACGACGGTCGGATCGACATCACGCTGACGAACGGGCGCCGCATGACGATCCCTGCGTCTCTGGCTCCAGCGCATCTCGCAGCGCTGTTGGGCGTGCTGGATCCTCGATGATTGCCTGCCGGAGTGAAGGTCTGGATCGCGAGTGGTGTGACCGACATGCGGTGCGGGATGAACAGCCTGGGGGCGTGATCCGCACGGCGGAGAGATCTTCTGCTTCCGGGGACGCAAGGGCGACCTGATCAAGCTGCTCTGGCACGATGGCGTCGGGATGTCGCCCTATGTGAAGCGGCTGGAGGCCGGGACGTTCATCTGGCCGGTGAGCCAGAATGGCTCGGCCGTTCCGGTCTCGGTGGCGCAGCTCGGCTCTCTTCCGGAGTGAGCGGACGAACGCCACTGGTTCGAGTGAGGCCGCGAACATCGACTGGCGCAATCCACGCTGGACACAGCGGCCTGCATCGGGTGATGCGCTACAATCCCCTTGTTTCATTGGCATTATATCGACATGGGGCAAGTCTTCGGCATGTCGGAGACCCCTTCGGAGATCGCTGTCCTGCGCGCCGCCTTGCCGCGGCAGAGGCCCGCGCATCTGCCGCGGAGGGCGCTCTGGTCGCCGCCAGGAGCGAACTGATCCAGGCCCAGGCCGTCGTCTCGGCCGCCGAGGAGATGATCCGGCACCTGCGGCTCCAGATCGCCAAACTCCGGCGCGATCGATATGGCCACAGTGCCGAACGTCATGCCCGGCTGATCGAACAACTCGAGATGCAGCCTGAGGACCTCGAGACGGACCTTGAACAGGATCGTGCAAAGGCGGATGCCGCCGCTTCCAGGACCACGGTCACGGCATTCGAACGCGGCCGCCCGGCCCGCAAGCCGTTCCCGGATCATCTGCCCCGTGAGCGCGTGGTGGTCGAGGCCCCGACCTGCTGCACCCGGCTCGTGGATCTGCGCGCATCGTGAAGATGGGCGAGGACATCACCGAGGCGCTGGAGGTGATTCCCCGGCAGTGGAAGGTGATCCAGACCGTCCGCGAGAAGTTCACCTGCCGCGACTGCGAGAAGATCAGCCAGCCGCCGGCACCGTTCCATCCGACACCGCGGGGCTGGGCCGGTCCCAATCTGCTGGCCATGGTGCTGTTCGAGATCGAGCCATGGGAACGCCACTGGTCCGAGGGACCACGGCGATGCGGCCAGCACCAACCCCTGAACAGACAGGCCGAACGCTACGCGAAGGAGGGCGTCGAGATCAGCCTGTCCACCCTCGCCGATCAGGTCGGCTGCAACCCCTCCACGATCTGATCCGTGCCCATGTTCTCGGGGCGGAACGATTGCATGCCGATGACACAACCGTGCTCTTCGAGATGCCGCTGAGACCCATGGCCTGCACAGTTCGTCCACGCGGCGGGTCGAGACGCCGCCTGGACTGCCCCCACCGAGTGGTCCGGGTTGATTGTTAGTGCATCGTCGGCCGCTGGTCTATTGGGATGACGGCTTCCGGTGCGGGTGGGCGGTATCCCAGGGAGCTGTGCGGCCTGACAGTGTTGTAGTGGCGGCGCCATCGCTCGATGAGGATCTGGGCCTCCCTGAGCGAATAGAAGACTTCTGCATCCAGGAGTTCGTCGCGGAATCGAGCGTTGAAGCTCTCGCACTACCCGTTCTCCCAGGGTGAACCCGGCTCGATGAACGCGGTCTTGGCACCATCTGCGCCGATCCAGCCCTGCACCTTCTTGGCAATGAATTCCGCGCCATTGTCGGACTTTATGAACGCAGGCGGGCCACGCAAGATGAACAGATCCGTGAGGGCGTCGATTACGTCGGTGGAATTGAGCCTGCGGTTTATACGGATCACCAGCGCCTCCTTCGTGAATTCGTCGATGATATTGAGCGTCCGAAACAGCCGTCCGTCATGTGTCCGGTCCTGAACGAAATCATAGGACCAGACGTGGTTCGGGTGCTCCGGCCGGAGACGGACGCAGGACCCGTCGTTCAACCAGAGCCGACCCTTCTTTGCCTGCTTTTGCGGGACCTTCAGCCCTTCACGCCACCATATCCGTTCCACGCGTTTATGATTTACATGCCAACCGGCGTTGTTCAGCAATCCGGTGATCATCCGATAGCCATATCGCCCGTAGGTGCGAGCGAGCGTGATGATGTCTTCCGTCAGCCGTTCTTCGTCCGGGGCGCCGCAAGGAACCTTGCGTTGCGTCGAGCGGTGCTGCCCGAGGATGCGGCAGGCGCGGCGCTCGGATATGCCGAGCGCCTGCCGCACATGGTCAATGCACTGGCGACGGCGCGAAGGGCTTAGAAGTTTCCCCGTGCAGCCTCGCTCAGGATCATCTTGTCCAAGGTCAGATCTGACACCGCGCGCCGCAACCGCTGGATCTCCGCCTCAAGCTCCTTGAGACGCTTCAGCTGATCCCGGTTCATGCCGCCATACTGCTTGCGCCAGCGATAATACGTCGGCTCGGTCACGCCGATCTGCCGCACCGCGTCGGAAATTGCCATTCCCTGTCGCTGAAGCACTTCAATCTGTCGAAGCTTCAGAACGATGTCTTCCGGTTTGTCTCGCTTGCCTGCCATCTGATGGTCCTCCTGAACAGGATATTTCTATCCCAGTGGGTGGACCACTTCAGTGGGGGCACTCCACGCCTTACACGAAGTCGGTTTCTAGCGTGGTGGCCCGGATCGCGGCATCGGCCAACTTGCACCGAGCCCGTCGCCGACTGGCGCGGGGCTCGGCCGGGTCTCGCAGTCCCCCCTGGTTTAACAGTTGCAGATATCCGGCTTGTCCCAGCTACGCGGTTCTACAATAGCAACCTGCTATTCGACGGAGGACCGGTATGGTCCGATTTCGAGAATATGCCGATCGTGAGACACCGTGTGCACGGCCAGTATCGCGACAGGAATGCCCGTTCGACTTGGCGGCGCGGCCCGCGGATAAGCGAGGCAGTAATATGGGGCGGGCGCTGTTTCTTTCACTTCGGCCACTTGGTAGCCGAGCATGTCAGCCGGCTGCCTTTGGGTCTTTACAGGCATCCGGAAGCGCGAGTCTTGTTCACGCTTCCGCCTGGCAAGGTAGCTAGCGATGTGCCGCCCTTTTTCTGGTCTGTCATGGCCTGGCTGGGCCTGCCTCCTGACCAGATAGGCTTTGTAACCGCCCCCTGCATCGCGACGCAACTGTATGTCTACCTGAGCTACTCCCCGATCCTTGGACAGTTTTCGGGGATATTTAAGCTACTGCCTGCGCTTGCTGATCGATTTCGATATTGTTGAAGTAAACCACGGCGGGTGGCCGTCCACCATGGGCGGTGTGGGGCCTCTGGTGGTTGTAGAAGGTGATCCATCGGCCAATGGCAGCCTTGGCCTGTGACCCCGTTTCCCAGGCATGCAGGTAGACGCATTCGTATTTCAGGGACCGCCACAGGCGCTCGATGAAGACATTGTCGATGCACCGCCCCTTGCCGTCCATCGAGATGCGGGTGCCGACGCGCTTTAGCCGATCTGTCCAGGCGAAGGACGTGAACTGGCTGCCCTGGTCAGTGTTCATGATCCCCGGCGCGCCGAAGCGGTGGATGGCCTCCTTCAGCGCCTCAACGCAGAAGTCGGCCTCCAGCGTGTTCGAGATGCGCCAGGCCAGAACCTTGCGTGTGAACCAGTCCATGATGGCCACCAGATACAGGAAGCCGCGCCGCATCGGCAGGTAGGTGATATCGGCGCACCAGACCTGGCCGGGACGATCCACCCGCAGCCCGCCCAGCAGGTAGGGCCAGGTCTTGTGGCCCTTCCTCGGCTTGCTGGTGTTGGGCTTCTGATAGATCGGCATCAGGCGCATAAGTCGCATGAGCCGCCGAATGCGCTTCTGGTTCACGCCATGGCCTTCGTTCTGCAGGTGCCAGGTCATCTGGCGAACCCCATAGAACGGCGTGTCGAGGAACTGCCGGTCGATCAGCCGCATCAGGCCGAGGTTCTGATCCGTCTCTCCAGCCGGCTCGTGGTAGAACGACGAGCGCGAGATCGACAGCAGGCGGCACTGCGCCCCGATGGACAGCGCCGGGTGGTTCCGTTCGATCATCCCACGCCTCACTTTCCGGTCCACGGCTTGAGCTTTCGTGACAAAAAATCGTTGGCGACAGCCAGCTCCCCGATCTTGGCATGCAGTGATCGGACCGTCTCTTCATCCACCTCCGTCGAGGGCTTCTTGCCGCCGCGCTCGAAGATATCCGCAGCTCCGTCGAGCAGCGCCTTCTTCCATTGATGGATCATCGTCGGATGCACGCCGTATTCGCCCGCCAGCTCTGACACAGTGCGCTCGCCCTTAACGGCCTCGAGCGCCACGCGCGCCTTGAAGCCCGCGTCATGGTTTCTGCGTTTCCGCATTCCTGATCTCCTCGTTCTTGGAGACCAGCAAACGTCAGATCGTAGCTTCCGTCACTGTCCGATTTCCGGGGAGCAGCTCAACCCGCAGGCCGAAACATTAGGTAACGAACCCGTAGAGCCATGGTATCTAGACCTTCTGGACGAGTTGCCGCGACTTAGCCGCCTGGAACAAGCCGAGAGCAAAGCACTTTATGTCCCGCGCTTGGATGAACTGGCGCGCGGCAACGGGGCGGCCGCAGGCGAGACGGCGCTGACTGCGGCGCTGCAACGCGCGGGCGTGACTATCCTTGATTGTCGGCATGAAAGCATTCGCCGGCAAATGGCGCTTTACGCTGGCGCGAAGCTGTTGATCTTCGCCGAGGGCTCGGCCATGCACGGACGGCAATTGCTGGGTCGGGTCGACCAAGAGATTCTAGTGCTGCGCCGCCGACCGCTCAGTACACTTGCCCAAATGCAACTGGCGCCACGCTGCCGCAAGCTGGAATATGCGCCAGTGATCCAGAGCTTCGCACGGCCTTTGCGCAACGACGGCACAGACATAGCGGAACGCGGCATCGCCTTTCACAACGCTGACAAGCTGCTAGCAATCTTCGCACGACATGGGATCGACTTGTCAACCCATTGGAGGCCCGAAGAATATCAAGCGGCTGTTCGCAAGGATGCTCATGCGTGGCGCGCAGCGGTTTTGAAGCAGCATGATATTGACCGGGGCAGAACCGAGGAGCACATTCGCGCTGTGTTCAGCGGGGCCGGAATAGCGAACATTTAGGATCAAACGGGTCAAAGATGACTTGTAGGACCGGCCTCTCTCTTCAGTCCCTCGCGCTGGCCCCTTCATCCTAGCTCCGCCAAAAGCAAAAGGCCCGCCCCGTCTCCGGAGCAGGCCCGTCTCGCCGCGATATCCCGCCGATCTCTCGGACCGGATCACGCGGCGATGACTCGACCGGGCGGGACCAGAGCCCCGCCCCGCAGCATCACTTGATGATCTTCGACACCACGCCGGCACCAACCGTGCGGCCGCCTTCGCGGATGGCGAAGCGCAGCTTCTCTTCCATCGCGATCGGCGCGATCAGCTCGACCTCGAACTTCAGGTTGTCGCCCGGCATCACCATCTCGGTGCCTTCCGGCAGCTTCACCGTCCCGGTCACGTCCGTGGTCCGGAAATAGAACTGCGGCCGGTAGTTGGCGAAGAACGGCGTGTGCCGGCCGCCCTCTTCCTTGGTCAGGATATAGGCCTCGGCCTCGAAGGTGGTGTGCGGCTTCACCGAACCCGGCTTGCACAGCACCTGGCCGCGCTCGACGCCGTCACGGTCGACGCCGCGCAAGAGCGCGCCGATGTTGTCGCCGGCTTCCCCGCGGTCCAAGAGCTTGCGGAACATCTCGACGCCGGTGCAGGTGGTCTTCTTGGTGTCGCGGATGCCGACGATCTCCAGTTCGTCGCCCACGTTCACCGCACCGCGCTCGACGCGGCCGGTCACCACGGTGCCGCGGCCCGAGATCGAGAACACGTCCTCGATCGGCATCAGGAACGGCTGGTCCACGGCGCGCTCCGGCGTCGGGATGTATTCGTCCACGGCGGCGATCAGCGCGCGGATCGAATCCTCGCCGATCTCCTTGTCGCGGCCTTCCAGCGCCGCCAGCGCCGAGCCCTTGATGATCGGGATGTCGTCGCCGGGGTAGTCATAGGACGACAGCAGCTCGCGCACTTCCATCTCGACCAGTTCCAGCAGTTCCGGATCGTCCACCTGGTCGACCTTGTTCAGGTAGACGACCATGTAGGGGATGCCGACCTGGCGGCCCAGCAGGATGTGCTCGCGCGTCTGCGGCATCGGGCCGTCGGCGGCGTTCACCACCAGGATGGCGCCGTCCATCTGCGCCGCGCCGGTGATCATGTTCTTCACGTAGTCGGCGTGGCCGGGGCAGTCCACATGCGCATAGTGGCGCGCGTCCGATTCGTATTCCACATGCGCGGTCGAGATCGTGATGCCGCGGGCACGCTCTTCCGGCGCGCCGTCGATCTGGTCGTAGGCCTTGAATTCGCCGAAGTATTTCGTGATCGCAGCCGTCAGCGTCGTCTTGCCGTGGTCAACGTGGCCGATCGTCCCGATGTTGACGTGCGGTTTCGTCCGTTCAAACTTTGCCTTTGCCATGAGCAGGGCTCCCTAGTCTTTGTGTTTCACGAGGAAAGGCGGGGCGCGAAGCCCCGCCATCCCGATCAGGCGTATTTCTTCTGGATCTCGTCCGAGATGTTCTGCGGCACGGCCTCGTAATGGTCGAACAGCATGGTGAACACCGCGCGGCCCGAGGACATCGAGCGCAGGTTGTTGATGTAGCCGAACATGTTGGCCAGCGGCACCATGGAGTCGATGACATTGGCGTTGCCGCGGGTATCCTGGCCGCGCACCATGCCGCGACGGCTGGTCAGGTCGCCGATGATCGAGCCGGTGTATTCCTCCGGCGTCACGACTTCGACCTTCATGATCGGTTCCAGCAGCTTGGCGCCGGCTTTCTTCAGACCTTCACGCATGGCGGCACGCGCGGCGATCTCGAAGGCCAGGACCGAGGAGTCGACGTCATGGAAGGCACCGTCGATCAGCGCCACCTTGAAGTCGATCACCGGGAAGCCGGCCAGCGGGCCCGAGTCCATGACGGACTTGATGCCTTTTTCGACGCCGGGGATGTATTCCTTCGGCACCGCACCGCCGACGATCTTCGATTCGAACGAGTAGCCCTCGCCCGGCTCGGTCGGGGTGATGACCAGCTTGACGCGCGCGAACTGGCCGGTACCGCCGGTCTGCTTCTTGTGCGTGTAGTCGATCTCGGCTTCGCGCGAGATGGTCTCGCGATAGGCCACCTGCGGCGCGCCGATGTTCGCCTCGACCTTGAACTCGCGCTTCATGCGGTCCACGAGGATGTCGAGGTGAAGTTCGCCCATGCCCTTCATGATGGTCTGGCCCGACTCGATGTCGGTCTCGACGCGGAAGGACGGGTCCTCGGCGGACAGGCGCTGCAGGGCCAGGCCCATCTTTTCCTGGTCGGCCTTCGACTTCGGCTCGACGGCGATCTCGATCACCGGCTCGGGGAAGGTCATGGTCTCCAGCACCACCGGCTTGTTCGGGTCGCACAGCGTGTCGCCCGTGGTGGTGTCCTTCAGACCGGCCAGCGCGATGATGTCGCCGGCGAAGGCCTCGTCGATCTCTTCGCGGTTGATGGCGTGCATCACCATCATCCGGCCGACGCGCTCGCGCTTGCCCTTGGTCGCGTTCAGCATCTGGTCGCCCTTCTTCAGCGCGCCCGAATAGATGCGCGTGAAGGTCAGCGAGCCGACGAAGGGGTCGTTCATGATCTTGAACGCCAGCGCCGAGAAGGGCTGCTCGTCCGAGGCGGAACGCTCGATGTTGCGGGTCTCGGTCTCGTCGCCCGGGGCGAAGCCCAGATAAGCGGGAACGTCGGTCGGCGCCGGCAGGAAGTCGACCACGGCGTTCAGCAGCGGCTGCACGCCCTTGTTCTTGAAGGCCGAGCCGGCCATCATCGGGAAGAACGACAGCGACAGCGTGCCCTTGCGGATCAGCGCCCGCAGGGTCGGCTCGTCCGGTTCGTTGCCTTCCAGATAGGCTTCCATGGCCGCGTCGTCCATGTCCACGGCAAGCTCGATCATCTTGCCGCGCCATTCCTCGGCCAGATCCTGAAGCTCGGCCCGGATCGGCTGACGGACCCAGCTTGCGCCCAGATCCTCGCCCTTCCAGACCCATTCTTCCATCTTGATCAGGTCGATGATGCCTTCCAGCGTGTCCTCGGCGCCGATCGGCAGGGCGATCGGGCACGGGGTGCCGCCGGTGCGGTCCTTGACCATGCGCACGCAGTTGAAATAGTCGGCGCCGATCTTGTCCATCTTGTTGACGAAGACGATGCGCGGAACCTTGTAGCGGTCAGCCTGACGCCACACGGTTTCGGTCTGCGGCTCGACGCCGGCGTTGCCGTCCAGCAGGCAGATCGCGCCGTCCAGAACCGCCAGCGAACGCTCGACCTCGATGGTGAAGTCGACGTGGCCGGGGGTGTCGATGATGTTGAAGCGGTTGCGCTGCGACTGGTCCTCGATGAAGTCGGTGTCTTCATGGCGCTGCCAGAAGGTCGTCGTCGCCGCCGAGGTGATGGTGATGCCGCGCTCGGCTTCCTGCTCCATCCAATCCATCGTCGAGGCGCCGTCATGCGTCTCGCCGATCTTGTGGTTCTTGCCGGTGTAGAACAGGATGCGTTCGGTCATCGTGGTCTTGCCCGCATCGATGTGGGCCATGATCCCGAAGTTCCGATACCGCTCCAGCGGGTATTCGCGTGCCATGATAGCCTTCCCTTACCAGCGGTAGTGGCTGAACGCCTTGTTGGCGTCGGCCATTTTATGCGTGTCTTCACGCTTCTTCACGGCCGTGCCGCGGCCGTTGACCGCATCGGCCAGCTCGCCGGCCAGACGCTCTTCCATGGTGTGTTCGTTGCGGTTCTTCGCAGCGGTGATCAGCCAGCGGATGGCCAGAGCCTCGCGGCGGGTCGGACGCACTTCGACCGGAACCTGGTAGGTGGCACCACCGACGCGACGCGAACGCACTTCGACCGAAGGCTTCACGTTGTCGAGGGCTTCGTGGAACACCTCGATGGGCTCGCGCTTCAGCTTGCCCTGAACGCGGTCAAGGGCGCTGTAGACGATGCGCTCGGCGACGGATTTCTTGCCGTCGATCATCAGGTTGTTCATGAATTTGGTCAGCACGCGATCGCCATATTTGGCGTCGGGCAGGACTTCGCGCTTCTCAGCGGCGTGACGACGAGACATATGCGGATCTCCTTACTTCGGACGCTTCGCGCCGTATTTCGAACGGCGTTGACGACGGTCTTTGACGCCCTGGGTATCCAGCACACCGCGCAGGATGTGGTAACGGACACCCGGAAGGTCTTTTACCCGGCCACCGCGGATCAGCACGACGCTGTGTTCCTGCAGGTTGTGCTTTTCGCCCGGGATATAGGAGATCACCTCGAAGCCATTCGTCAGCCGCACCTTGGCGACCTTCCGCATGGCGGAGTTCGGTTTCTTCGGCGTCGTGGTATAGACGCGCGTGCATACGCCCCGCTTCTGCGGGCAGGATTGAAGGTGCTGCGACTTCGAGCGCTGCACCTTGGGCTGCCGCGGTTTGCGGATCAGCTGTTGGATCGTCGGCATTCGGTTCCCCGTCTTGCTTTCGTCAATACTCGCAGCGATTGCTGCGCCACTTCTCGACAGCGAATCACGCGAATCGTGAAACGCCACGACCCATCCTGTCCCCGGGCTGGGGGCGGGACGGGTAATTTCCAGAGGATCGGGGCAGTTCCGGCCCGGATCGTGACCGATGAAGGTTCTGGCCACCCGGACGGTCTTTTGCCGGGTGTGCGGCGTATATGGGGAATTCCGGGACGAGTCAACAGCCGCCCCGTGCCGCGCCCCTGCCCCGGCGCCGGTCAGACGCCCCAGCGCGGCCGGTCGGCGCCGGGCAGGCCGAAATCGCGCGCGGCGCGGTCCAGCGTCGCAAGATCGATGCGGAAGCGGTCGGCCAGCAGCCCGGCCCAATCCTCGGTTTCGGCCTCCCAGGGATAGCCGGCGCCGATCGCGCCCGAGTCGTTGTCGTGGTTCAGGAAGCGCACGAACATCGCCTTGCCGGGCAGCATCACGCCGGGCATCGACAGGCCGATCTTCCAATGCGGGAAATGCATCACGCTGCGCTGCGCATCGGGCGGCAGATAGACGGTCAGCGCCGCCACGGCATTGTAGATCATCCGCGGCTCGACCGAGATGCCGTCCTGCGTCGCCTTCAGCACCAGCCCGCGCGAGTAGTCGCAGGACAGCCGCCGCCGGCGTTCCCAAAGCGGGCGCAGCGCGGTGAAATCCCGGCGCGCGTCGCGGATGTAGTCGACGGCCACGGCATCGTCGTCATCCTGGCGGAAATGCCCGACCACATCGGCGCCCGGGTCGATATGCGGGGCGACGGCGGCCAGGCAGGCCTCCAGGTGCTTCTCCATCGGCGGGATCAGCGCCAGCCGGGCCTGCGGCATGATCTCGACCAGTTCGCGCAGCCGCGACAGCCAGGGCTCGGGCAGGTCCGGGCCGGTCATCAGCACCAAGGTGAAATCCGGGTCGGTCTGGGCCAGCAGCCCGGGCAGCACCAGGTTCTCGAACCAGAACCAGCGCCGCGCCAGCCGTTCGGGGTCGTAGAGGAAGGCGCGCCGCTGCTCCAGCGTCTCATGCGCCACCTGGAATCCCCGGCCGCCGAGATAGGAAAACCGGCACAGGCCCAGCATCTGCACACGCATCACGACATTCCCTTCACTTTCCGCTCGCGCAGGATGGTATAGATCCCCGCCCCGACCACCAACGCCGAGCCGGCCCAGGTCCACAGGTCCGGCCAGTCGCCGAACACCACGAGTCCCAGCATGATGGCCCAGACCAGCGAGGTATAGCGGAAGGGCGCGACAACCGAAATCTCGCCCACCCGCATGCTGGCCACCGCGGTCAGGTAGCCGACGCTCAGGAATCCGGCCGACAGCAGCAGCAGCGCCAGTTCGCCCGCGGTCGGGGTGCGCCACGTCTCGCCGGTTGCCAGCACCGCGCCGGTCAGCATCACCGAGATCGCGGCGTAGAAAGCGATCGTGGACGACCCGGCATGGACCGAGAACAGCCGGGTGACGATGTCCCGCGCGACGATCAGCAGCATCGCCAGCACGACCAGCGCGGACCAGATGTCGAAGGCGCCGGTGCCCGGCCGCAGGATCAGCAAGACCCCGACCAGCCCGATGCCGATGGCCGATAGCCGCCGCCAGCCCAATCTTTCGTGAAAGAACACCGCCGCCGCCAGCGTCACTGCCAGGGGCAGCGCCTGCATAATGGCCGAAAGGTTCGCCAATGCCATGTGCTGCAAGGCCACAAGGTAAAGCACGGTCGAGCTCAGGTCGGCCAGCGTCCGCACCGCCAGCGGCAGCAGGTCGCCGCGCGGCACCCGCAGGCGCAGCCCGCCCTGCGCCCGCGCGATGACCAGCATGATCGCCACCACGATGCCGCCGCGCAATGTCATCGATTCATACAGCGGCAGGGTCTGGGTGACCGCCTTCATCACCGCATCGTTGCAGGTGAAAGCCGCCATGCTGAGCATCATGATCCCGATGGCGCGCAGGTTGTCGGCCTGCCCCTGCGCGGGATCCGGGACGGGCGGCCGGGCGGCGGCCGGCGCGCTGGCAGGGGGCAGGTCGGGGGTCAGCATGGCTCCGGGCGGTGCGGCTTGGCGATGAGGCGGGGGCTACCAGAGCGACAGCAGCGACCAGCCGAGGCTCAGCTTCAACTGGTCCACCAACTCGACGATCGGAATGAAGCTCAGGAAGACCAGCGCGTCGAACAGGTTGCGGCGCAGCGTCGCCGTGTCGAACCGGGCGGTCCGCCCGGTGCGGAACAGCCGCGGATCGGGCAGGAAGAACGGCGTGCGCGCCGCATAGGCATCGTATTCCGCGCCGAAGTGCTGCGACAGGAAGCCGGCTTCGCGCCGCGCGGTGATCCACAGGATCAGCCCGACCATGCCGCCGATCAGCAGCGCCAGGCTGACCGCGCCGAACATCAGCCCCATCCCCGTCGCCGCCACGGTCGAGAAGAAATACAGCGGATTGCGGGTCATCGAATAGGGGCCGTCCTGCATCACCCGCCGGTTCTTGGCGCCGCCGACATAGAGGATCGACCAGAACCGGCCCAGCACCCCCACCAGCAACAGCAGGATGCCAAGGGATTCGATGGCCTCGTGCCCGAAACCCTGCAGGCCCAGGACCGGGTTGATCGCCAGGATGGCCGGCAGCAGGGCCAGGCCCGACAGGCGCAGGACATTGATGCGGATCTTCTGATTGACTGCCGCGCGCATCAAGCCACCCTCGCACACCGCCCGGTTACCTGCCCCATCGTTATCCGCTCGCCGCGCCTTGCGCAATCGCGACCTGCGGATGGCGGGCGGCAAGCAAAAGGCCCGGCGCGAGGCCGGGCCTTTCGGTTCGTCGTCAGCGGGCGATCACTCGCCGGCCTGCTCCACCGAGGTTTCCTCCGGCGCGATCAGCGCGGCGGTGGCTTCGGCCTCGGCGCGGCGGGCCTCGATCACCTCGTTGTCGCGCTCGCTGGCGATGCGCTTGACGCGGGCGGTGGCGCCGCCGGTCCCGGCCGGGATCAGCCGGCCGACGATGACGTTCTCCTTGAGGCCGACCAGCTTGTCGCGCTTGCCCTGCACGGCGGCTTCGGTCAGCACCCGCGTGGTTTCCTGGAACGAGGCGGCCGAGATGAAGCTGCGGGTCTGCAGCGACGCCTTGGTGATGCCCAGCAGCACCGGCTCGCCCACGGCCGGACGGCCGCCCTTGGCTTCGATCTTTGCGTTCTCTTCCTCGAATTCCTCGCGGTCGATGTGCTCGCCCTTCAGCAGCGTGGTGTCGCCCGAATCCAGGATCTCGATCTTCTGCAGCATCTGGCGAACGATCACCTCGATGTGCTTGTCGTTGATCTTCACGCCCTGCAGTCGATAGACGTCCTGCACCTCGTCGATGAGATAGTCGGCCAAGGCCTCGATCCCCATGATGCGCAGGATGTCATGCGGCGCCGGGTTGCCGTCCATGATGTAGTCACCCTTCTGCACGAAGTCGCCTTCCTGCACCGGGATGTGCTTGCCTTTCGGCACCATGTATTCGACCGGAGCCAGCGTGTCGTCGGCGGGCTCGATGGCGATGCGGCGCTTGTTCTTGTAGTCCTTGCCGAAGCGCACATAGCCATCCAGCTCGGCGATGATCGCGTGATCCTTGGGGCGACGGGCCTCGAACAGTTCCGCCACGCGGGGCAGACCCCCGGTGATGTCCTTGGTCTTGGCGCCTTCGCGCGGGATCCGCGCCACCACGTCGCCGGCCTTGATCTCCTGGCCGTCCTCGACCGACAGAATCGCGTCGACCGACATCGGATAGGTGACCGGGTTGCCCTGTTCGTTCCGCACCGGCTCGCCATCGGCATCGACGATGATGATCTCGGGCTTCAGCTCGTTGCCTTTCGGGGCCGAGCGCCAGTCCGTGACGATCTTCTGCGTCATGCCGGTCGCGTCGTCGGTCTCGTCGCGGACCGAGATCCCCGACAGCAGGTCGACATATTTCGCGACACCGGCCTTCTCAGCGATGATCGGCAGGGTATAGGGGTCCCATTCGAACATCTTCTGGCCGCGGGCCACGGCATCGCCGTCGCGCACGAACAGTTTGCTGCCGTAGAACAGCTTGTGGCTGGCCAGGGTCTCGCCGGTGGCCGACTTGATGTGCAGCTGCATGTTGCGGCTCATCACGATCAGCTCGCCATTGGCGTTTTCCAGCGTGCTTTCGTTCTCGAACGCAATCGTGCCTTCCTGCGCCGCGGCGACGAAGGACTGCTGGCCACCCTGGGCGATGCCGCCGATGTGGAAGGTCCGCATCGTCAGCTGCGTGCCCGGCTCGCCAATCGACTGCGCCGCGATGATGCCCACGGCCTCGCCGATGTTGACCAGCGTGCCGCGCGCCAGGTCGCGACCATAGCAGAGCGCGCAGATGCCGTCGTCCGACTCGCAGGTCAGGGCCGAGCGGATGCGGACCGACTGCACGCCGGCCTGCTCGATCTCGTCCGCCTTGCGCTCGTCGATCAGCTCGTTCTTGCGAACGATCACGACATCCTCGCCCGGCACCAGCACGTCATCGGCCGCGACACGGCCCAGAACGCGCTCGCTCAGCGGGCTGACCACCTCGCCGTCGTTGACCGCCGCCGAGGCGGTGATCGCGCGATCGGTGCCGCAGTCATGCTCGCGGATGATGCAGTCCTGCGCCACGTCGACCAGACGACGGGTCAGATAGCCCGAGTTCGCCGTCTTCAACGCGGTGTCCGACAGACCCTTCCGGGCGCCGTGGGTCGAGTTGAAGTATTCAAGAACGGTCAGGCCTTCCTTGAAGTTCGAGATGATCGGCGTCTCGATGATCTCGCCGTTCGGCTTGGCCATCAGCCCGCGCATCCCGCCCAGCTGCTTCATCTGGCTGACCGAGCCCCGGGCGCCCGAATGCGCCATCATATAGACCGAGTTCGGCTCAAGCTCCGCGCCCTTCTCGTCCTTCTTGGTGGCCGAGATGGTCTTCATCATCGCGTCGGTGACCTTGTCGTTGCACTTCGACCAGGCGTCCACGACCTTGTTGTACTTCTCGCCCTGGGTGATCAGACCGTCGAGATATTGCTGCTCGAAGGACTTCACCTGGTCTTGGGTTTCCTCGACCAGTTCCCATTTCGTCGGCGGCACCACCATGTCGTCCTTGCCGAACGAGATGCCGGCGCGGAAGGCCTCGCGGAAGCCCAGGCCCATGATCTGGTCGCAGAAGATCACCGACTCTTTCTGGCCGCAGTAGCGATAGACGGTGTCGATGACGTTCTGGATGTCCTTCTTGCGCAGCAGGCGGTTCACCAGCTCGAAGGGCGCCTTGGCGTTCTTCGGCAAGAGCGAGCCCAGGCGCAGACGGCCCGGCGTGGTCTCGAAGCGCTTGATGACCTCGTTGCCGTTCTCGTCGATCTGCGGCAGGCGGGCGGTGATGCGGGCGTGCAGATGCACGGAACCCGAGGCCAGAGCATGCTCGACCTCTTCCAGGTTCGCGAAGACCATGCCTTCGCCCTTCATGCCCTCGCGTTCCATGGTCGTGTAATACAGGCCCAGAACCATGTCCTGCGACGGAACGATGATCGGCGCGCCGTTGGCGGGCGACAGCACGTTGTTCGTGGACATCATCAGCACGCGCGCTTCCAGCTGCGCCTCAAGCGACAGCGGGACGTGCACGGCCATCTGGTCGCCGTCGAAGTCGGCGTTGAAGGCCGAACAGACCAGCGGGTGCAGCTGGATCGCCTTGCCCTCGATCAGGATCGGCTCGAAGGCCTGGATGCCCAGGCGGTGCAGCGTCGGCGCGCGGTTCAGCAGCACCGGATGCTCGCGGATCACCTCATCCAGGATGTCCCAGACCTCGGGGCGTTCCTTCTCGACCAGCTTCTTGGCCTGCTTGACGGTGGACGACAGTCCCTTCGCCTCGAGCCGCGAATAGATGAACGGCTTGAACAGCTCGAGCGCCATCTTCTTCGGCAGCCCGCACTGGTGCAGCTTCAGCTCCGGCCCGGTCACGATCACCGAACGGCCCGAGAAGTCGACCCGTTTCCCCAGAAGGTTCTGGCGGAAGCGGCCCTGCTTGCCCTTCAGCATGTCCGACAGCGATTTCAGCGGACGCTTGTTGTTGCCGGTGATGACGCGGCCGCGGCGGCCGTTGTCGAACAGCGCATCGACCGACTCTTGCAGCATCCGCTTTTCGTTGCGGACGATGATGTCGGGCGCGCGCAGTTCGATCAGCCGCTTCAGGCGGTTGTTGCGGTTGATGACCCGGCGATACAGGTCGTTCAGGTCCGAGGTCGCGAAGCGGCCGCCGTCCAGCGGTACCAGCGGGCGCAGTTCCGGCGGGATGACCGGAATGACGGTCAGCACCATCCACTCGGGCCGGTTGCCCGACTCGAGGAACGATTCGACGATCTTCAGCCGCTTGATGATCTTCTTGGGCTTCAGCTCGCCGGTCGCCTCTTTCAGCTCCTCGCGGAGTTGCTCGGCGGTGGCGGCCAGGTCGATGTTGGCTAGCATCTCGCGGATCGCCTCGGCGCCGATATTGGCGGTGAAGGCGTCGGCGCCATACTGGTCCTGCGCGTCCAGGAACTCTTCCTCGGTCAGCAGCTGGCCATAGGACAGGTCCGTCAGACCCGGCTCGATCACGACGTAGTTCTCGAAATACAGGATGCGCTCAAGATCGCGCAGCGTCATGTCCAGCATCAGGCCGATGCGCGAGGGCAGCGACTTCAGGAACCAGATATGCGCGACCGGCGCGGCCAGCTCGATATGGCCCATGCGCTCGCGCCGGACCTTTTGCAGCGTGACTTCCACGCCGCATTTCTCGCAGACCAAGCCGCGATATTTCATGCGCTTGTATTTGCCGCACAGGCATTCGTAATCCTTGATCGGGCCAAAGATACGCGCGCAGAACAACCCGTCACGCTCGGGCTTGAACGTGCGGTAGTTGATGGTCTCGGGCTTCTTCACCTCGCCATAGGACCAGGCGAGGATTTCCTCGGGCGAGGCCAGCGAGATCTTGATTTCGTCGAACTGCCGCGGCGCAGCCAGCGGGTTCAGGGGATTGGTGGCAAGTTCCTGGTTCATTTTCAAATCCTAATGAGGGGCGCGGTGGAGGAGATGAGGGGTCGCCCCCTCACTCCTCATCCTCCGCATCCAGGAGTTCCATGTTGAGGCCCAGACCCCGGACCTCCTTGACCAGAACGTTGAACGATTCCGGCACGCCGGCCTCGAAATTGTCCTCGCCCTTGACGATGCTCTCATAGACCTTGGTCCGGCCGGCCACGTCATCCGACTTGACCGTCAGCATCTCTTGCAGGGTATAGGCGGCGCCATAGGCTTCCAGCGCCCAGACCTCCATCTCACCCAGACGCTGACCGCCGAACTGCGCCTTGCCGCCCAGCGGCTGCTGGGTCACGAGGCTGTAGGGACCGGTCGAACGGGCGTGCATCTTGTCGTCGACAAGGTGGTGCAGCTTCAGGACGTATTTCATCCCGACGGTGACCTTGCGGGCGAACTGCTCGCCGGTGCGGCCGTCGAACACCACGGATTGACCCGAGGTGTCGAAACCGGCCCGCCGCAGCGCGTCATTGATGTCGGCTTCTTTCGCACCGTCGAAGACCGGCGTGGCGATCGGCACGCCGCCACGCACGGCATCGGCGTGTTCGACCAGCCGGTCGTCGTCCATGTCGCTGAAGGTCTCGGCATAGAACTCGTCGCCATAGCCGTTCTTCATCGCCTCGCGCACCGGCGTCAGATCGCCATTGCGGCGATAGTCCTGCAGCGCCTCGTCGATCTTGATGCCCAGGCCGCGCGCGGCCCAACCCATGTGGGTTTCCAGGATCTGCCCGACGTTCATGCGCGACGGCACGCCCAGCGGGTTGAACACCAGGTCCACGGGCGTGCCGTCGGCCAGGAAAGGCATGTCCTCGATGGGAACCACCTTGGACACCACGCCCTTGTTGCCGTGACGGCCGGCCATCTTGTCGCCCGCCTGCAGCTTGCGCTTCACGGCGACAAAGACCTTGACCATCTTCATCACGCCCGGAGGCAGGTCGTCGCCCTGGCGCACCTTCTCGACCTTGTCGTCGAAACGGTTGTCCAGCGCGCGCTTCAGGCTGTCGAACTGCTGGTTCAGCGCCTCGACTTCCTTGGCGGTCTCCTCGTCGGCGACGGCAAGCTGCCACCACTGGCCGCGGCTCAGCTGGCCCAGCACGTCCTCATCGACCAGGACGCCGGCGCGGACGCCTTTCGGCCCCTTGACGACTTCCTTGCCCATGATCAGCGATTTCAGGCGCGCATAGATGTTGCGCTCCAGGATCGCCAGCTCGTCGTCGCGGTCGCGCGACAGGCGCTCGACTTCCTCGCGCTCGATCTGCAGCGCACGCTCGTCCTTGTCGACGCCGTGGCGGTTGAACACCCGGACCTCGACGATGGTGCCATAGGCACCCGGCGGCAGACGCAGCGAGGTGTCGCGCACGTCGCTGGCCTTTTCGCCGAAGATGGCGCGCAGCAGCTTTTCTTCCGGCGTCATCGGCGATTCACCCTTCGGGGTGATCTTGCCGACCAGGATGTCGCCCGGACCGACCTCGGCGCCGATATAGACGATGCCAGCCTCGTCGAGGTTGCGCAGCGCCTCTTCACCGACATTCGGGATGTCGCGGGTGATCTCTTCCGGCCCCAGCTTGGTGTCGCGGGCCGCCACTTCGTATTCGTCGATATGGATCGAGGTGAACACGTCGTCGCGGTGGATCCGCTCCGAGATCAGGATCGAGTCCTCGTAGTTGTAGCCGTTCCAGGGCATGAAGGCCACGACCACGTTGCGGCCGATCGCCAGTTCGCCCTGATCGGTCGAGGGACCGTCGGCCACGACCTGGCCTTTGACCACGCGGTCGCCCACCTTGACCAGCGGACGCTGGTTGATGGTCGAGGACTGGTTCGAGCGCTTGAACTTGCGCAGACGATAGATGTCCACGCCGGCGTCGCCCGCGCCCAGGTCCTCGGTCGCCCGGATAACGATCCGCTGCGCGTCGACCTGGTCGATGATGCCGCCGCGACGGGCCATGATGGCCGCCCCGGAATCGCGCGCCACGGTTGCTTCCATGCCGGTGCCGACGAAGGGCGCCTCGGCCCGCAGCAGCGGAACCGCCTGGCGCTGCATGTTCGAGCCCATCAGCGCGCGGTTGGCGTCGTCGTTTTCCAGGAAGGGGATCAGCGCCGCCGCGACCGATACCAGCTGTTTCGGCGACACGTCGATCAGGTCCACCGCCTCGACCGGGTTCAGCATGAAGTCGCCCGACTGGCGGGTCGAGATCAACTCGTCGACGAACTTGCCGCCCTCGTCCAGCGTCGCGTTCGCCTGGGCGATGGTGTGGCGCATCTCCTCGGTCGCCGACATGTAGACCACGTCGTCGGTGACCTTGCCCTCGATGACGCGGCGATAGGGCGTCTCGATGAAGCCGTATTTGTTCACGCGGGCAAAGGTCGCCAGGCTGTTGATCAGGCCGATGTTCTGGCCTTCCGGGGTCTCGATCGGGCACATCCGGCCGTAATGGGTCGGGTGAACGTCGCGCACCTCGAAGCCGGCACGCTCGCGGGTCAGACCGCCCGGGCCAAGCGCCGACAGGCGACGCTTGTGCGTCACTTCCGACAGCGGGTTGGTCTGGTCCATGAACTGCGACAGCTGCGAGCTGCCGAAGAATTCACGCACCGCCGCCGCCGCGGGCTTGGCGTTGATCAGGTCCTGCGGCATGACGGTGTCGATCTCGACGCCCGACATGCGCTCGCGGATCGCCCGCTCCATGCGCAGCAGGCCGATGCGATACTGGTTCTCCATCAGCTCGCCGACCGAGCGCACCCGGCGGTTGCCGAGGTGGTCGATGTCGTCGATCTCGCCCTTGCCGTCGCGCAGTTCCACCAACCCGCGGATACAGGCGACGATGTCCTCATGGCGCAGGGTGCGCTGGGTGTCCGGCGCGTCCAGGTCCAGGCGCATGTTCATCTTGACCCGGCCCACGGCCGAAAGGTCGTAGCGCTCGCTGTCGAAGAACAGGCTGTTGAACAGGGTCGAGGCGGCCTCGACGGTCGGCGGCTCGCCCGGGCGCATGACGCGATAGATATCCATCAGCGCGCCTTCGCGGCCCAGGTTCTTGTCGGCCGCCATGGTGTTGCGGATATAGGGGCCGACGTTGACGTGGTCGATGTCCAGGACCGGGATGTCCTCGATACCGTTGTCCAGCAGCACCTTCAGCAAGCCGCCCGAGATCTCGCCGTCGCGGTCGTATTCGACGGTGATCTCGTCGCCGGCCTCGGCATAGATCAGGCCGGTCTGCTCGTTGATGATGTCCTTCGCCACGAAGCGGCCGATGATCTTGTCGAAGGGCAGCAGCAGGTTGATGTCGCCCTTTTCCGCCAGTTGCTTGACCAGGCGCGGCGTCACCTTGTCGCCGGCCTTGGTGATGACTTCGCCGGTCTCGGCGTTCACCAGGTCATAGGACGGACGGGTGCCGCGCACGCGCTCGGGGAAGAAGCGGGTGATCCAGCCGGATTCCTTGCCCTTGACGGCGCGCTGCAGCTTGTAGTCCACGGTGTCGTAGAAGGCATCCATGATGCCCTCCTGGTCCATGCCGAGCGCATAGAGCAGCGTGGTCACCGGCAGTTTCCGGCGGCGGTCGATGCGCGCGAACACCAGGTCCTTGGCGTCGAATTCGAAGTCGAGCCACGAGCCGCGATAGGGAATGATGCGGCAGGCGAACAGCAGCTTGCCCGAGCTGTGGGTCTTGCCGCGATCGTGGTCGAAGAACACGCCGGGCGAACGGTGCATCTGCGACACGACGACGCGCTCGGTGCCGTTCACGATGAAGGTGCCGTTCTGCGTCATCAGGGGCATGTCGCCCATGTAGACGTCCTGCTCCTTGATGTCCTTGACCGACTTGGCGCCGGTGTTCTCGTCGACATCGAACACGATCAGGCGCAGGGTGACCTTCAGCGGCGCGGCATAGGTCATGTCGCGCGCCTGGCATTCGTCCACGTCGTATTTCGGGCGTTCCAGTTCGTATTTCACGAATTCCAGCGTCGCGGTCTCGTTGAAGTCCTTGATCGGGAACACCGACTGGAACACGCCCTGGATGCCTTCGCCGTCCTGGTGGCCCTCGGCCTCGCCCGACCGCAGGAACAGGTCATAGGAGGATTTCTGAACCTCGATCAGGTTCGGCATCTCCAGAACTTCGCGGATATTGCCATAGTAACGCCGGATGCGTTTCTGGCCGACATAAGCTTGCGCCATAGAGGGTCTTACCTTTCGTCTTTCGCTTGCGGCGGTCGTCGGGGCCCGACCGGCACAAGGCGGCGAATGAGGGGCGGGGTCCAATTCGTGCCGCACGTCCCACCGCGCCGCTCCCGAACCCCGAACATGCCCTGAAGGAAGGTCTGGTCATGGCCTGCGGCCGAAAAACCGTCCTTCAAGACAGGTTCGGCAGGGACCGGGAGAACCCCGGACCCTGCCCTTTTCTTCCGAAATCAATCGGCACGCACCATCCGGTGCAGGCCCGATTACTTCAGCTCGACCTTGGCGCCAGCCGCTTCGAGCTTTTTCTTCATTTCTTCGGCGTCGCCTTTCGAAGCGCCTTCCTTGACCTTGCCGCCGGCTTCGACCAGGTCCTTGGCTTCTTTCAGGCCCAGACCGGTGATGGCGCGCACTTCCTTGATCACGTTGATCTTGTTGGCGCCGGCGTCGGTCAGGACGACGTCGAATTCGGTCTTCTCTTCGGCGGCTTCAGCCGGGCCAGCGGCCGGGCCGGCAACCATGACGGCGCCACCGGCGGCCGGCTCGATGCCGTATTCGTCTTTCAGGATGGTCTTCAGTTCCTGGGCTTCCAGCAGGGTCAGGCCCACGATTTCTTCGGCGAGTTTTTTCAGGTCAGCCATTTTTCCGTTCTTTCCATTAAGTGTTCCAACGTCGGGGTTTCAACCCCACGACGGGACGGGGATTGCCTCAGGCGGCCTCGCGCTCTTCCAGAGTCGAGAGGATGCCCGCGATGTTGGAAGCAGGTGCGCCGATCGCGCCCGCGATGTTTGCAGCAGGGGCACCGATGCAGGACACGATCGAAGCGATAAGCTCCTCCCGCGACGGCATCTGGGCCACGGCTTTCACACCGGCCGGGTCAAGCGCCGTGTCGCCCATCGCACCGCCCAGGATCACGAACTTGTCGTTCCCCTTGGCGTATTTGTCCGCGACCTTGGCAGCAGCCACGGGGTCGTCGGAAAAGGCGAGCACGGTCATGCCCGTCAGATAGTCGGCGATGCTGGCGCAAGGCTTTCCATCCAGGGCGATCTTGGCGAGCCTGTTCTTGGCAACGCGGACGGACCCACCAGCTTCGCGCATCTGCGCGCGCAGGTCCTGCATTTCGGCAACCGTCATCCCCTCGTAGCGGGCAACCACCACGACGCCAGAGGCTTCAAAGATCTGGCCGAGTTCCTCGACCACCGCTTCTTTTTGCGCTCTATCCACGGTTTCACTCCAAGTTGGGGGTTTCCCCCCGGCTCTCACTTTCCAGCCGCCCGAACAGCGACCGGATGGGTCCGTGACGGTCCCAAGATCCCCCGAAGAAACCTTCGGAAAATGGTCTTGATCCCATCTCAGGAAGGATGATTAAGCCGGCCAGATAGCGTATCGGGTCGGCACCCTCCGTCTCGGACAGGACGGGGCATCGCTGCCCCGCCATCCGCCGGCCCCCGTTGAAAGGACGCCGGCGAAATTCTTGCCGCTTACTGCGAAGCGGCCGAAGCCAGGTCCAGCGACACGCCCGGACCCATGGTCGAGCTGATCGAGACCTTCTTCAGATAGGTGCCTTTCGCGCCCGAGGGCTTCGCGCGGTTCACCGCATCGACAAAGGCGCGGATGTTCTCGGCCAGCTTGGCGGCGTCGAACGAGGCCTTGCCGACGCCGGCGTGGACCACGCCCGCCTTCTCGGCCTTGAACTGGACTTCGCCGCCCTTGGCCGCTTCCACGGCCGCTTTCACGTCCATGGTCACCGTGCCGACCTTGGGGTTCGGCATCAGGTTGCGCGGGCCCAGGATCTTGCCCAGACGGCCGACCAGCGGCATCATGTCCGGGGTGGCGATGCAGCGATCGAATTCGATCTTGCCCGACTGGATGGTCTCCAGCAGGTCTTCCGCACCGACGATCTCGGCGCCAGCGGCCTTGGCTTCGTCGGCCTTGGGACCACGGGCGAAGACGGCGACGCGGACATGCTTGCCGGTGCCGTTGGGCAGGGTCACGACGCCGCGGACCATCTGGTCGGCGTGGCGCGGATCGACGCCCAGGTTCATCGCGATCTCGACGGTCTCGTCGAATTTCGCCTTGGTGCTGGCTTTCACCAGCGCGACGGCGTCTTCCACCGTCAGGTTGGCCTTGCCTTCGAAGGCGGCGCGGGCGGCGGCTTTGTTCTTGGAAATCTTAGCCATGACTTAGCCTTTCACCTCGATGCCGATGGAACGGGCCGAGCCGAGGATGATCTGCATCGCGGCTTCGACGTCGTTCGCGGACAGGTCCTTCATCTTGGCTTCGGCGATCTCGCGCACCTGCTTGGCGGTCACGGTGCCGGCGGTCGCGCGGCCGGGCTTTTCCGAACCCTTGGCGCGGTTGCGCTTGCCGACCGGCTTCAGGCCGGCGGCCTTCTTCAGCAGGAAGGACGCGGGCGGCGTCTTGGTCTCGAAGGTGAACGACTTGTCGGCGTAATAGGTGATCACGACCGGAACGGGCGAACCCTGTTCCATTTCCTGCGTGCGGGCGTTGAACGCCTTGCAGAATTCCATGATGTTGATGCCGCGCTGACCCAGGGCCGGGCCGACGGGCGGGGACGGGTTGGCCTGACCGGCCTTGATTTGCAGCTTCAGGCTGCCGACGACTTTCTTGGCCATCTGGCCCTCTCCTTATCATCACGCCCCGAACGGGGCCGACTTAGCGGTGCGGCCTTGCCCCAAGGGACGCAGCCTCCCGCGAACGATCACGCGGTCTTGGCAACCTGCGTGAATTCCAGCTCGACCGGCGTCGGCCGGCCGAAGATCGAGACGGTGACCTTGATGCGGCTCGAGACCTCATCCACCTCCTCGACCATGCCCGAGAAGCCCTCGAAGGGCCCGTCGGTCACGTTCACCTTCTCGCCCACGTCGAAGCGGATCAGGTTGCGCGGCGCGACCTCGGCCCCGCCCTCGCCAGTGCGATGCAGGATCGTGTTCACCTCGTCGTCGCGCATCGGCATCGGCTTGCCCTGGGCACCCAGGAAGCCGGTGACGCGGTTGATCGAGTTCACCAGGTGATAGGTCTTGTCCGACAACTCCATCCGCACCAGCACATAGCCGGGCATGAAGCGGCGCTCGGACGTGACCTTCTTGCCACGGCGGATCTCGATCACTTCCTCGGTCGGGACCAGCACCTCGTCGATCTCATCCTCGAGACCCTTCTCGGCAACGGCCTGACGAATCGCCTCGGCGACCTTCTTTTCAAAGTTCGACAGGACGCTGACCGAATACCAACGCTTTGCCATGTCTCGATCGACCCCTGTTTCTTCCAGGCTGGCGTGCCAACCCATTGAATTCCTTAACCAGCCCAGCCAATCGCGCATCCGTGATGCAGGCTTTCGGCCAAATTGAAATCGGCGCGCACGACCGAATCGATGCACGCCGCGTCACGGGCAGGTCGGGCGGACATACCGCCCCCGGCCCGGCAATGCAAGCCCTCAGCTGCCGACGAAGTGGATCAGCCCCGACAGGCCGGTCTTGATCGCAAGGTCGACGAGGAAGAAGAAGACCGAGGCCAAGGTCGCCATGATGAAGACCATCACCGTGGTCGTGATCACTTCGCGCCGCGTGGGCCAGGTGATCTTGCCGACTTCGGCGCGGACCTGGCTGATGAACTGGACGGGGTTGGCCATGGGAATCCCTTCGGTCTTGCAGCGCGTCAGATAGACCGGGCACGGCCCGATTTCAAGCCGGGATCTGGACCGCGGCCGGCGGCTGCAGGAACTCGACCTTGCGCAGCCCGCGCAGCGCCGCCACCTGGGCGGCATAGCTCTCGGCCGAACGGGCGTAATCCTCGGCCGGCAGCGGCCGCAGCGGGCCGTGGCCGTCGGCGCGACGAAAGCGGCGGCGGGCGCGGGCGGCCAGCTGGCGCAGGTCGGCCTCGGTGTCGACCATGGCCCGGCGCAGGAACCAGTCATAGCCGGCCTGCGTCAGCCCCTCGTTCGAAGGCGGCGGCTCGGGCACCGCCGGCGCCAGCCCCTCGGGCAGCAGCCGGCGCAGCAGTTCGGGGCGCAGCGCCGCGTAATCCTCATAGCGCCAGACCACCAGCCGGACGACCTCGGGCATCGCGGCCAGGCGCCGGACCAGCCCCAGCCAGTCGACCCGGGCCGGATCGCGGCCGCGCAACCAGGGGGCGAGCTCGATCTCGTTGCCCAGCAGCACCTGCAACGAAAAGGCCGAGACGTTGAAGCCCGCCGGGTCGCGGATCGCCAGATACAGCTCGGCCTGGCGCTCTCCTGCCAGCGCCAGAACCTGCCGCAGCCGGCGCACCGCAAAGGGATAGAGCAGCCCGCGACGCGAGAACATGCGGCTGCGATGCGTGCCGCCCAGGATATTCTCCTCGGAGATCAGCAGCTCGGCGCAGCCCTGGCGCCGCTCCTGCAGGGCGGCACGGAAGGCGGGCTCCTCGGGGCAGCCGACGCCGGCGGACAGGATCTGCGACAGGTCCAGCGGCGCCGTGCGCAGCAGGGCCGGATCGGCATAGCACAGCCCGGCCGCGGCCAGCCGGTCGTCGACCAGGCGCAGCGAATATTGCAGATGGGTCGAGGCGGTCTTGTGCGCCCCCAGATGAATGCTCAGGGCCATGAATTCGTCGGTGTGGCGCTCGGCATGTCGGGGATTGCGGCTGGCAGGGGTTGGGGGACTCGAACCCACGACCCTCGGTTTTGGAGACCGATGCTCTACCAACTGAGCTAAACCCCTAAGCCGCGCGTCTGATTACGGCAGGCGCGCGGCCGGTTCAAGAGGAAATCAATCGGCCTTCAGGAAACCATCCGACTGCCGCGCCCAAAGCCCGGCATAGATGCCGCCCTGCGCCAGCAGCTGATCATGCGTGCCCTGCTCGACGATGCGGCCCTGCTCCATCACCACCAGCCGGTCCATGCGGGCGATGGTGGACAGCCGATGCGCGATGGCAATCACCGTCTTGCCCTGCATCAGCATGTCGAGCTGGCCCTGGATCGCGGCCTCGACCTCGCTGTCGAGCGCGCTGGTCGCCTCGTCCAGCACCAGGATCGGCGCGTCCTTCAGCAGCACGCGGGCGATGGCGATGCGCTGGCGCTGGCCGCCGGACAGCTTCACCCCGCGTTCGCCGACATGCGCCTCGAGCCCGCGCCGGCCCTGCGAATCGGTCAGCGTGTCGATGAAGCCGGCCTCGGCCAGTTCGGCGGCGCGCCGGATCTCGGCCTCGGAGGCATCCGGCCTGCCATAGGCGATATTGTCGCGGATCGAGCGGTGCAGCAGCGAGGTGTCCTGCGTCACCACGCCGATGGCCGCGCGCAGGGATTCCTGCGTGACCTGGGCGATGTCTTGGCCGTCGATCAGGATGCGCCCGGTTTCCAGATCGTGGAAGCGCAGCAGCAGGTTCACCAGCGTCGACTTGCCGGCGCCCGAGCGGCCGACCAGGCCGATGCGCTCGCCCGGGGCGATGGTCAGCGTCAGGTCGTCCAGCACCGCGCCATGCAGCCCGTCCCGCGGCGCGACCCGGTCGCCGGCGCCATAGCGGAAGGTGACGTGGTCGAACTGCACCCGCCCCTCGGGCACCGCCAGCGGCCGGGCGCCGCGCATGTCCGTCACCATGCGCGGCAAGGACAGCGAGCCGATGCCGTCGCGCACCGTGCCGATATTCTCGAACAGCCCGGCGAATTCCCACATGATCCAATGCGACATGTTGCCGAGCCGCAGCGCCAGCGGGATCGCCACCGCGACCGCGCCGACGTCGATCTTTCCGCCGACCCACAGCCACAGCCCCAGCGCCGTGACCGCGAAGGTCAGCCCCGAGTTCAGCGACGAAAGCAGGATGTTCTGGATCGAGGCCAGCCGCATCTGGCCGTGCACGGTTTGCAAGAACCCGTCCATGCTGTCGCGGACGTAATCCTCTTCGCGGGAGTTGTGCGAGAACAGCTTCACCGTCGAGATATTGGTATAGCTGTCGACGACGCGGCCGGTCATCACCGCGCGGGCATCGGCCTGCGCCTGGCTGATGCGGCCGATGCGCGGGATCAGCCACCACAAGAGCAGCCCGTAAAGCAGGCCCCAGCCGGCAAAGGGCAGCGCCAGCCAGCCGTCGGTCGAGGCGGCCAGGATCAGCGCGCCGATGAAATAGACCCCGACATAGACCAGCACGTCCATGAACTTCATCGCCACCTCGCGCACCGCGAGCGCGGTCTGCATCAGCTTGGTGGCGATGCGGCCGGCGAATTCGTCCTGGAAATAGCTCATCGACTGGCGCAGCAGATAGCGATGCGCCTGCCAGCGGATGCGCTGCGGGAAGTTTCCCATCAGCGTCTGGTGCATGAGCAGCGAGAACAGCACCTGCAGGACCGGCAGCGCCACGACCAGGATCGCGCCCATCAGGATCAGCCGCCCGCCCTCGGCCGCCCAGAAGCCGGCGCGGTCGGCGCCGGACAGCCGGTTGACCAGCTCGCCCAGATAGCCGAACAGCACCACCTCGGCGACCGCGATCAGCGCCGAGCAACCGGCCATGCCCAGCATATAGCCTTTGGCCCCGCGCGAGAAATGCAGGATGAAGCGCCACAACCCGCTGGGCGGCATGCGCGGCGGATCGGCCGGATAGGGATCGAGCCGGCTTTCGAACCAGCTGAACATGGCACACCTCGGGTAGTATGGCAGGGCCGACCAGAACTGATGGCAGATCGGCCGGCTGTCAAGCCATGCGGCGTGACAGGCCGCTGAAATGGTCGCAGGAGCCGCCCGCCGCGTCCCTCTCGCGCATCATCACCCCCGCCGTTGCCCCGGCGAGGGTGAAGCACGGTCTGATGCCGGGTCGAGAGCCGACCTCTTCGGCGGTCTGCTAAAGGTGCCGGGTCTCGGGCGCCGGGTTCCACCAATTGTCATGCGCGCCGTCCGCGTAATGCACCGGGGCGGCGATCAGCTCGGCCTCGGGCACGTCCTCCAGCGCGCTGACGCAGACGGCGATGAAATGCCCGCCCATCTCGGGGATATTGCCCTCGGTCCACAGCCGCGTGCCGCAGCGCGAACAGAAGGTGTGGTGCATGTCCACGCCGTCCTCGTCATGGCGCGGCGTCTCGGCCAGCAGTTCGGCGCCGTGGGTGATGCGAAAGCCGGCCGGGTCGGGCAGCCGCATCTCCCAATAGCGCATCTTGCGGCAGAAGCGGCAGTTGCAGCGCATGGTGCCCTGCGCCAGGTCGCCCTCGGCCTCGAAGCGGACCGAGCCGCAGAAGCAAGCGCCGTGATAGGTGGTCATGGTGCGTCTCCGTGATGCACGGCCTCGATATTGTTGCCGTCGGGGTCCAGGACGAAGGCGCCGTAATAGCCGGGGTGGTATTCGGGCCGCAGCCCCGGGGCGCCGTTGTCGCGCCCGCCCGCCGCCATGGCCGCGCGGTGAAAGGCGTCCACCGCCGCGCGGTCCGGGGCGGCAAAGGCGACATGCGTGCCGCCATGGGCGGGCTTGCCCGAGCCGATCCAGAAATCCGGCTTGCCGTCCCGGCCATAGCCCAGATGCGCGCCATGGCCGCCGGTCATCGCCTCGGTCACCTCCATCTCGACGCCGATCCCCAGCACCGCCAGCGCCGCGTCATAGAAGGCACGCGCGCGCGTGATGTCCGACACCGCAATTCCGATATGGTCGATCATGTCCAGTCTCCTTTCCCGAGGCAGGATGAAGGACAACTGCTGACAGGTCACGGCAGTTTCCAAGCGGCCTCGCCTTTCCCGGGGCCGCGAAGGGGCCGCCCCCAAAGGGGACGGCCCGGCAAGGCGTCAGATATTGCCGGCCGACATTTCCCGCGCCAGATGGTCCGCCTGCCGGATCGCCAGCGCCACGATGGTCAGCGTCGGGTTTTCCGCCGCGCCGGTGGTGAACTGGCTGCCGTCCGAGACGTAGAGATTGGCGATGTCGTGGCTTTGCCCGAACCTGTTCACCACGCCGTCCTCGGGCTTTTCCGACATGCGGTTGGTGCCCAGGTTGTGCGTCGAGGGATAGGGCGGCGTCGGCAGCGTGCGGGTCGCGCCGACATTCCTGTAGATCGCCTCGCCGACCTTGTAGGCATGGTTGCGCATGGCGACGTCGTTCGGGTGGTCGCTGAAATTGACGTTCGCCACGGCCAGGCCGAACTTGTCCTTGGTCTCGGACAGGGTGACGCGGTTGTCGGCCTGCGGCATGTCCTCGCCGACGATCCACATGCCGGCCATGTTCTCATAGCTGTCCAGCGCCGTGGTGAATTCGCGCCCCCAGGCGCCGGGATCCAGGAAGGCCGCCATGAAGGGCAGGCCCAGGCTCAGCGTCTCCAGCTCGTAGCCCCCGACGAAGCCGCGCGAGGGGTCGTGGCGCGCCTCGTCGCGCACGATGCCGGCCATGGTGGTGCCGCGCCACATCCTGACCGGCTTTTCGAAGATGCCGTAGACCGAGCCGGTGGTGTGGCGCATGTAGTTCCGCCCCACCTGCCCCGAGCTGTTGGCCAGCCCGTCCGGGAACATGCTGCTGTGCGAATTGAGCAGCAGCCGCGGGCTTTCGAAACTGTTGCCGGCGACGCAGACCAGCCGCGCCTTCTGCATCTGCAGATTGCCGTCCTTGTCGAAATATTCGACCCCGGTGACCCGGCCCTTGTCATTGTGCAGGATGCGGGCGACATGGGCATGGTCGCGCACCTCGAGATTGCCGGTCGCCTCGCCGCGCGGGATGTCGGTATAGGCGGCGGACCACTTGGCGCCCCATTTGCAGCCCTGGAAACAGAAGCCGGTCTGCTGGCAGGACATGCGGTCGTCATAGTCGATGCTGTTGATCGCCATGTTGCCGGTATGGACTTCCTTGTAGCCCAGCGCCTTGGCGCCCTTTTCCAGCACGTGGTAATTGTTATTGCCCGGCAGCCGCGGCCGCCCGCCGACGCCGGCGACGCCCAGCTTGGCCTCGGCCTTGTCATACCAGGGCGCCATCTCGGCCGGGTCGATCGGCCAGTCCAGCAGGTTCGCGCCCTCGACCTTGCCATAGGTCGACAGCGCCTTCCACTCATGCTCCTGAAAGCGCAGGCTGGCGCCCGCCCAATGGATCGAGGTGCCGCCCACCGCCTTGACGATCCAGGCCGGCAGGCCGGAAAAGTCCTTGGCCACGCGCCAGTCGCCGCTGGTCGTGCGCGGATCGGTCCAGGCCAGCTGGCCGAAACTGTCCCATTCGTCGTTGACGTAATCCTCGGGCAGATAGCGCCCGCCGGCCTCCAGAGCCACCACCTTGACGCCCTTCTGCGCCAGCTCGTTGGCCAGCACCCCGCCGCCCGCTCCGGTGCCG
Organism: Paracoccus aminovorans; assembly: GCF_001546115.1. Taxonomy (GTDB): domain Bacteria; phylum Pseudomonadota; class Alphaproteobacteria; order Rhodobacterales; family Rhodobacteraceae; genus Paracoccus; species Paracoccus aminovorans_B. Next base: position 2,194,349 of record NZ_KQ955208.1, on the reverse strand, counting down.
ACGATGACCACGACGCTGTCGTCGTTCAGATCGAATTTGCCTGCCTGTGCCATGATCGTTCCTCCCTCACAGCCAGTCGATGTCGTCGAAGCCGCGGTCGATGTAGCCGCCGTGCGAGAAGGACTCGCCCTCATAGCCGAACAGCGGCCAGATCTCCTTCTGGTTATAGAGGCCTGTCACCAGCCCGCCGCGCACCGTCTGGAAAAAGGCCGTGTCCTCGATGCTGCGCAGGATGGCGACGCGATCCGCCTCCCATCCGGCGTCGAGATAGCTGGCGAAGCCCGCCTGTTTCGCGGCCGCGTTCAGCGCGGCGATGCCCTCGGCCACCAGGGCCTTCTTGTCCTCGGCGTCATAGGACTTGACCGCGACGGCATAGAAGCGGTCGCCCAGCCGGTCATGCGGATAGATGTCGCGCGCCATCTGCAACAGCGTCGCCATCTCGGTCTCGCCGATCGCCGTGACCTCGACCGCCCAGGCCGCATCCGGCGCGGCGATGAAGCCCGCGCCCACCACCGACAGCGTCCCGGCGGCCAGGGCCCGACCCAGAAGCTGGCGGCGGCTCAGGCCTTGCTTGCTCAGTTTCGTCATTCTCTCCTCCCGTTTGTTTCATCCGCACCCCTCCCAAGATGCGGTCGCGTCAGAGGTAGCGGCCTCCGCGCTGAAGCACTTCGATCTGGTATCCGTCCGGATCCGCGATGAAGAAGAAGCGGGCGATGACCGCGCCGCCCGGGGCGAAATCGACCAGCTTGCGCGGCGCAAAGCCCTCGGCCGTCAGCCGGGCATGGGTCGCGTCCAGGTCGTCGACGGAAAAGGCGATATGGCCATAGCCGTCGCCCAGGTCATAGGGCGTGGTCCGGTCCTTGTTGATGGTCAGCTCCAGCTCGGTCTCGCTCTCGCCATTGGCCAGGTAGACCAGGGTGAAATCGGGAAAATCCAGCCGCTCCGCGACCTTCAGCCCAAAGACCCGGTCATAGAAATCGACCGACCGCGCCTCGTCCAGGACACGGATCATGGAATGGATGTATTTCGCCACGCCTTCCCTCCTTCGTGGTTGCCTTGGCACCAGACTAGGGGCGGCGAAAGCGGGCCGGGTAGTAGCGGATTACTACAGGACGCGATTGCGGCGGAAAATCATTCCGCGGCGATGCGATGCGGGGACAGCGTCTGCTCCTCGCCCAGGTGGATGGTGCAGGCGCAGCGCAGCAGCGAGGTGAAGTTCCGGGCCTCGCCATGGCGCTCCAGCACCTCGGCATGCAGCTTGGAAATGAAGGCCGGGGTCGAGACGCCCTCGCGCGCGGCGATGTCGTCGAGGATGCGCCAGAAGGCCCGCTCGAGCCGGATCGAGGTGGATTGCCCGTTCAGCCGCAGCCGCCGCGTCACGGATTCATAGCGTTCCGGGTCCTGTCCGGCAAAGATCTGGCACATGGGCTTGATCGCATCTTCCTGGCTTTTGCCGGAGTTTGGTCCAGAAGCCGACGCCGGTCAACGGCGCAAGTCCCGGCGGCCGCCGGACCTGCCGCATTGGACAGGCTGGTGCAGGCTGCGGGGCCAACCGGGCCGAGGCTCAGGTGCTCCACCTCTTCTCCTCGTCCTGCCGATCATGGCGCCACCTGACACGGACCCGCGCTACAGACGCCGGCCATCGAGGCCCAGTCCCGCGTCAGCCGTCATTGGCGCGGAGCGATGCTCTGGAAGTTCGCAGGAACTGGACCACCGCCGCCTTACCGACAGGCGCGTCATCGAAAATGGCAATTCTTGCGCGCTTCCCTGCCGCTTGAAACGCGCGCCTCTGCCAAACCCGCCCCTGGCCGCACCACAGAGGCAGCCGCCGCCGCGGACTTCCCTGCTCCACCCTTTGTCCTGCCAAGGGCGCCGGCAGCACTTTCCCTGCGGCTCACCCTTCCCGGTTCTTTCTTGTTCCACTCTCCCGGGCTTCGCGGCGCCCGAGAAAGATCCGGGGGACCTTTTGCAGCCGAGAAGGGGCCGGCCGGCTCCAGGGGACGGCGTCCTCTCCCCTTTCAGAGGCGCTTGCTCTCGCTTCGCGCCCCCACCCCGGCTTCTTTCTTGCTGAAATATCCCGGGGTCCGGGGCAGCGCCCCGGCAGCAACGGCGCCAAAAGCAAAAGGCCCGCCCCGTCTCCGGAGCAGGCCCGTCTCGCCGCGATATCCCGCCGATCTCTCGGACCGGATCACGCGGCGATGACTCGACCGGGCGGGACCAGAGCCCCGCCCCGCAGCATCACTTGATGATCTTCGACACCACGCCGGCACCAACCGTGCGGCCGCCTTCGCGGATGGCGAAGCGCAGCTTCTCTTCCATCGCGATCGGCGCGATCAGCTCGACCTCGAACTTCAGGTTGTCGCCCGGCATCACCATCTCGGTGCCTTCCGGCAGCTTCACCGTCCCGGTCACGTCCGTGGTCCGGAAATAGAACTGCGGCCGGTAGTTGGCGAAGAACGGCGTGTGCCGGCCGCCCTCTTCCTTGGTCAGGATATAGGCCTCGGCCTCGAAGGTGGTGTGCGGCTTCACCGAACCCGGCTTGCACAGCACCTGGCCGCGCTCGACGCCGTCACGGTCGACGCCGCGCAAGAGCGCGCCGATGTTGTCGCCGGCTTCCCCGCGGTCCAAGAGCTTGCGGAACATCTCGACGCCGGTGCAGGTGGTCTTCTTGGTGTCGCGGATGCCGACGATCTCCAGTTCGTCGCCCACGTTCACCGCACCGCGCTCGACGCGGCCGGTCACCACGGTGCCGCGGCCCGAGATCGAGAACACGTCCTCGATCGGCATCAGGAACGGCTGGTCCACGGCGCGCTCCGGCGTCGGGATGTATTCGTCCACGGCGGCGATCAGCGCGCGGATCGAATCCTCGCCGATCTCCTTGTCGCGGCCTTCCAGCGCCGCCAGCGCCGAGCCCTTGATGATCGGGATGTCGTCGCCGGGGTAGTCATAGGACGACAGCAGCTCGCGCACTTCCATCTCGACCAGTTCCAGCAGTTCCGGATCGTCCACCTGGTCGACCTTGTTCAGGTAGACGACCATGTAGGGGATGCCGACCTGGCGGCCCAGCAGGATGTGCTCGCGCGTCTGCGGCATCGGGCCGTCGGCGGCGTTCACCACCAGGATGGCGCCGTCCATCTGCGCCGCGCCGGTGATCATGTTCTTCACGTAGTCGGCGTGGCCGGGGCAGTCCACATGCGCATAGTGGCGCGCGTCCGATTCGTATTCCACATGCGCGGTCGAGATCGTGATGCCGCGGGCACGCTCTTCCGGCGCGCCGTCGATCTGGTCGTAGGCCTTGAATTCGCCGAAGTATTTCGTGATCGCAGCCGTCAGCGTCGTCTTGCCGTGGTCAACGTGGCCGATCGTCCCGATGTTGACGTGCGGTTTCGTCCGTTCAAACTTTGCCTTTGCCATCATGGCCTCCTATCGGGGGGCCACCCGCGCGACAGCCCCGTCGTGAAACATCCGCCGCGACTTATAATCGTGCCGGGGAAAAATCAAGGGCAGCCGGGCCTTTCGGGGCGCCCATCCTGCCGGCGTGGCCGGGCGGAACCGAAACCGGGCGGCCGCGTTGCAGTTGCGGACAGAAGGGTGCCCGGTCACGGGGCCCCCGCCACGCTTCCGGAGGATCACGATGAGCCTGATGAAATCCCTCGCCCGCGTCGCGGCCGGCGTCATGCTGGCCAAGGGCATCGGCACCATGATGAAGAACGCCCAGAGCCGGTCGCAGCAAGGCGGCCGGCAAGGGTCGGGCGGGCTGCTCGACGATCTGCTGGGCAGCAATACCGGGCAGGGCGGCAGCCGCGGGGCGGGCTCGGGCGGCCTGGGCGACATGCTGGGCCAGGTGCTGGGCGGGCGCGGCGGCGCCGGCTCGGGCAGCGCCTATGGCGGGCCGAATTCGCCGCGGCAAGCCGGCACCTCGGGCGGCCTTGGCGGCATCCTCGACCAGCTGACCGGCGGCCGGGGCGGTTCCGGCAGCAGCTCGCGCAGCAGCTCCGGCGGAGGCCTGGGCGGCGTTCTGGGCGGTGCGGCGGCCGGTGGCCTCGGCGGCATCCTGGGCGACCTCCTGGGTCAGCGCGGCGCGGCGCAGGCGGGCACGCCCGCCAGCACCGGGCTGGCGCAGAAGGATTCGCAGCCCCAGAACGATTCCAGCTTCGGCGATCTCTTCAACGAGGCGCTGGCGACCGGGGACGAGCCCGCGACCGCGCCGACGCCGGAACAGAACGCCCTGGCCGGGCTGATGCTGAAGGCGATGATCCAGGCCGCGAAATCCGACGGCGAGATCGACGAGGCCGAGAAGGCCAAGCTGATGGACCAGTTCGGCGAGCTGGACGAGGAGGAGCGCGCCTTCATCCGCGAGCAGATGGCCGCGCCGGTCGATGCCGCGGCGCTGGCGCGCGAGGTGCCCGAGGGCGCCGGGCCGCAGGTCTATCTGATGTCGCTGATGGCGATCGAATTCGACAACCGCAAGGAGGCCGAATACCTGCACCAGCTGGCAGAGGGCCTGGGCCTCGACAAGCAGACCGTGAACGGCATCCACGAAAAGGTCGGGGTGATCAACCTCTACGCCTGAGCAGGAACGGGCCGCGCCCTGCAGCGCGGCCCGCAATCACGCGGCAAAGATCGCCTCCAGGATCTCGGCCTCGACGGCGGCCAGTTCCGCGCTGCCGCGCTTGGCGGGGCCGACGCGCAGGATGCGGGTCTCGCTGAGAATGCCGCCCTGCCCCAGCACGATCACCCGGTCGGACAGCGCCACCGCCTCGGCCACGTCATGGGTCACCAGGATCGCGGTGAAGCCCGCGCGGTCGTGCATGTCGCGGATCAGGTTCTGCATGGTCAGCCGGGTCAGCGCATCGAGCGCCCCCAGGGGCTCGTCGAGCAGCAGAAGGCCCGGATGGCTGACCAGCGCCCGCGCCAGCGCCACGCGCTGACGCTGGCCACCCGACAGCTGCGCCGGCCAGAACCCGGCCTTGTCGGCCAGCTGCACCGAATCCAGCGCCTCGGCCACCGCGCGGTCGTCGCGCCCGTGCCGCAGCCCCAGGGCGACGTTCTCGGCCACCGAGGCCCAGGGCAGCAGGCGCGGCTCCTGGAACATGATCCGCGCCCGCTCGCCGCCGGTTTCGGCCGGCAGCCCGTCCACGGCGACGCTGCCCGCGGTGGGCTGGTCCAGCCCGGCGACCAGCCGCAGCAGCGTGGACTTGCCGCAGCCGCTTTTGCCGACGATGGACAGGAACTCGCCCGGCCGCACCGTCAGGTCCAGGTTCGCCAGCACGCGCTGGCCGTCGAAGCTGCGGCCCAGGCCGCGCAGCTGCACCTCGGCGCCGGCCGCCTGGTCGCGCAGCATGGGCGGGATCGGGACGTCGCGGGGCAGGATGCTAGCGGCTTGCATAGGCGGGGCTCCATTTCAGGGCGCGGCGCTCCAGCGCGCGGGTCAGCGTGTCGGCGAGCTTGCCGAGCGCCGCATACAGCAGGATCGACAGCACCACGACGTCCAGCACCATGAATTCGCGCGCCTGCATCGCCATGTAGCCCAGGCCCGACGAGGCCGAGAGCGTTTCCGCCACGATCAGCGTCAGCCACATGATGCCGAGGCCATAGCGCAGCCCGACGAAGATCGAGGGCAGCGCGCCGGGCAGCACCACGCGGCGGAACAAGGTGCGGCCGTTCATGCCATAGGCGCGGCCCATCTCGATCAGCTGCGGATCGACGTTGCGGATGCCGTGCAGCGTGTTCAGGTAGATCGGGAAGAATACCCCGAGCGCCACCAGGAACAGCTTGGCGCCTTCGCCGATGCCGAACCACAGGATCACCAGCGGGATCAGCGCCAGGTGCGGGATGTTGCGGATCATCTGCAGCGTGGTGTCGGTCAGCGTCTCGGACAGGCGCGAGACGCCGTTGGCGACCCCCAGCGCAAAGCCGATGCCGCCGCCGATCGCCAGCCCCGCCAGCGCCCGCGCCGCCGAGACGCCGAGATGGGTGAAAAGCTCGCCCGAGGCAGTCATGCGCACGCCGGTCGCAAGGATGGTCGAGGGGCGCGGCAGCACCGTATCCGCGACCAGCCCGGTTGCGCCGGCGATCTCCCACAGCGCAAGGATCGCCGCCGGCACCGCACAGGGCAGCAGCGCCGCCGAGGAGGGCAGGCCCGGCCGCCAGCCGGCCAGGCGCTGCACGTTCAGGGTTTCGGCCAGGCTCATGTCACGCCCCCTGTCCCGCGGTCGGCGTCCAGACCACCGAGGCGATGTCCAGCTGCCGAGGGATGATGCCCAGCTTCAGGAACTCGTCGGCCAGGGCCTGTTCATAGGCGACATGCTTCGGCTCGATGAAGCCGACCAGCCCGAGGTCGCTGCCCTTGCGGGTCAGGAAGCGCTCGATGACCGGGGCCGGCAGGCCGGTTTCCTTCGAAAAGGTGGCGATGGTCGCCGGCAGGTCGGCCTGGCCCTTCTGGCCCACCGCCTGCACGGTCTTGACCAGCCGGCCGATCAGCTCGGGGTTTTCGCGGGCGTAATCGGCATTGGCGGAATAGAAGTTGTAGTCCGGCTCCAGCCCCTCGGTCGTGATCAGCACGCGGGTGTTCGAGCGCGCCTCGGCCGAGGCGAAATAGGGATCCCAGATCGTCCAGGCCCCGATGGCGCCGGCGTCGAAGGCGGCGATGGCATCGGGCGGCGCCAGATCCTGCGGCTTGATGTCGTCCAGCGCCAGCCCGGCGGCGCGCAGCAGCTTGATGGTGGCGTAATGCGCCGAGCTGCCGCGCTTGAAGGCCACGGTCTGGCCTTTCAGATCCTCGACCTTTTGGATCGGCGAATCCTTGGGCACCAGGATGGCGTGCCCCTCGCGCGAGCCCTCGCCGGCGCCGACGAAGACCAGGTTGCCGCGCGCGGCATGGGCGAAGATCGGCGGCACGTTGCCGGTATAGCCGAAGTCCAGCGCATTGGCCGACAAGGCCTCGAGCAGCGGCGGGCCCGAGGTGAACTCGGACCAGCTGACGCTGATGCCCTGGTCGGCCAGCGCCTGCTCGAAGGCGCCCGAGCCCTTGACGAGGCCCAGGAGCCCGCCCTTTTGCCAGCCGACGCGCAGGGTCTTGGCCGGGGCGGCGCGCAGCACGCCCGGGGCGGCCAAGGGCGCCAGCGCCGCGGCCAGGCCCAGTCCGATGGCGCCGCGGCGCGAGATGGTGATGGTCATGGTGATCCTCTCAGAATGCTTGCAGCAGCGGGGCGGCGTCGGCCGCCGGTTCGGGCAGGGAATAGGGAGCCAGGAAAGGCGCGAACTGGTTCACCGCCCGGCTGAGCCGCGCATGGGCGGCATCGTCGGCCAGCTTGCCGCCGACGAATTCGCGATCCGCCACATAGACGCCGGTGGCCAGCGGCTGCGCCTCGAAGAAGCCGAAAAGCGGGCGCAGCTGGTGCTCGATCATCAGCGCGTGGCGGTCGCCGCCGCCGGTCGCGGCCAGCAGGACCGGCTTGCCGGCCAGCATGTCGGGGTCGAGCAGGTCGAAGACATGCTTGAACAGCCCCGCATAGCTGCCCTTGTGGACCGGGCTCGCGATGACCAGCGCGTCGGCGCGGATCAGCTCGGTCACATGGGCCAGCGCCTCGGGCTCCAGATCGCCCAGCCGGCGGGCATGGCCCAGCGACGGGCCCAGGTCGGCCAGGTCGAAGACATGGCCGATGGCACCGAAGCGGTCGGCGGCCAGGTCGACGGCGGCCTGCACCAGGGCGCGGCTGCGCGAGGGCGCGGAAAAGCTGCCGGCAAAGCCGGCGATGGTCAGGGTGGACATGAGGATCTCCTGTCGGTTGGTCCCTGGGATCAGGACGGATGGACAGCCGGGGCCGGTTGGCCGGGGCTGCGCAGGATGGGGGCCAGCAGCGCGTGCCGGGCGATGCGGCGGGCGACCTCGCGGGCATGGGCGGCGCATTCCGGGACGCCGATAAGTTCGCCGACATGGCCGCGCGCCAGCGGGCCTGCGACCAGCACCTGTTCGGCGGGGCGGCCCTGGGCCGACAGCGCCACGCAGGTATCGGTCACGGCCAGGCCCAGCCCCAGCGGACAGGGCGCGATCAGCCCCAGCCGCTCGAGCGCGCCAAGCGCCGGGTTGGCGCCGATACATCGGTCCTGCGCCGGGCCGGTGGTGACGATGACGCGGTCGAAGCTCTGGCTCAGCGCCGAGCGGGCGCCGCGCGGACGCCAGTCGATGCGCAGCTCGCCGGCGGCAACCTCTTCGGCGGCCAGAAGATGCCCGGCCAGATAGCGCAGCCGGCCCGAGGCGGCCAGGCGCTCGACCACCGCCTCGGTCTGCGGCGGCAGGCGATAGCGGTGCACGTCCCACCAGGTCCGCAGGTGGCGCAGCAGCCGTCGGCGGCCGTCGTCACCCAGGGCCTGCCAGATCACCGGCCCCTGCTCGCGCAGGCGATCGAAGGTCGCGTGCCAGCCCTGCCCGCGCGCCTGATCGTCGACGATGGCGTGGCGCACCCGGCGCAGCAGCTCGGATGCGCTGCGGATCGGCGGATCGGTGAAATCGGCATCGCTGTCCTGGCCGACCGGCCCGTGTCCGCGCGAGCGCAGCCCGTGCCGCGACAGGCAGGCGATCGGGCCGCGATGGCCCTGGCGTTCCAGCGTCGTCACCACATCGGCGGCGCTGAGCGCGGCGCCCAGGATCAGCACCCGCGCCTCGGCCGGGACTTGCGCCAGCCGCGCGGCGTCGTTCGGATCGGCGATCAGCCCCGGCGCATTGGCGATGGTCGACAGCACGCGCGGCAGGGCCGGCGCCGGGTGGCCGGTGGCCAGCACCAGCAGGTCGGCGTGGATGCGGCTGTCGTCCGACAACATCAGCAGCAGCGAATCCTCGCCGTCGCGCTGGATGTCGCTGACCCTGGCCCGGACATGGCGCAGCGCGCCCGAGCGCAGATGCGGCGCCAGCCGCTCGGCCATGTAGCGGCCGAAAAGCGCGCGCTGCGGGAAGACGTCACCGTTCCCCGTCCGTGCCCGGACATCCAGAGCGTCGGGATTCTCGGCCAGCCATTCGGCGAAATCCGCCCGGTTCTCGGGGTCGAGCGACATGCGATGCGCCGGCACGTTGATGCGATGCGCGGGGTCGGTGGCGGAATAGGCCAGCCCTCGCCCCAGCTCGGCGCGCGGCTCGACCACGGTCAGGCGCAGCGGCAGGCGCATCCGCGCCAGTTGCCAGGCCAGCGCGGCGCCGGTGAAGCCGCCGCCGACGATGACCACGCGCAGGGCCGGGGAATGGGGCGCGTTCATCGCCTCAACCTCCGGCAAGGGCCAGTTGCGGCCGCTGCGCCGCCGGGCGATGGTCGTTGCCCACCGTCTCGCCGAAGGGCCCGAGATGCGCCGAGACCTGCGGCTGCGGCAGCGGATGGTCCAGGGGCAGGAGCGGCAGCACCCGCTCGCCGAAGCTGTAGGCCTCTTCCAGGTGCGGATAGCCCGACAGGATGAAGGTATCGATGCCGATGCGGCGGTATTCGTCGATGCGCTCGGCCACGGTCTCGGCATCGCCGACCAGCGCCGTGCCGGCCCCGCCGCGCACCAGCCCCACCCCGGCCCAGAGGTTCGGGCTGATTTCCAGCTTGTCGCGCCGCCCGCCGTGCAGCGCCGCCATGCGCGCCTGGCCGACCGAATCCATGCGGGCGAAATTCGCCTGGGCGGTGGCGATGGTGGCGTCGTCCAGCTTGCTGATCAGCTGCTCGGCGGCCTGCCAGGCCTCGGCATTGGTCTCGCGCACGATGACATGCAGGCGGATGCCGAAGCTGACCTCGCGGCCCTCGGCCTCGGCCAGGCGGCGCACGCTTTCGATCTTGGCGCGGACCTGCGCCGGAGGCTCGCCCCAGGTCAGGTATTTGTCGATCTGCCGCGCGGCGACCGCATTGGCGGCATCCGACGAGCCGCCGAAAAACAGCGGCGGGCCGTTTTCCTGCAGCGGATGGAACAGCAGCTTGCCGTCCTCGATCTGCAGGTGCCTGCCTTGGTGATTCACCGTCTCGCCGGCCAGGAGAGCCTTGTAGACGTTCAGGAATTCCTCGGTCACCTCATAGCGTTCGGCATGGCTCAGGTGGATGCCGTCACCGGCATTCTCGATCGGGTCGCCGCCGGTCACGACATTGATCAGCAGCCGGCCGTTCGACAGCCGGTCCAGCGTCGCCGTCATCCGCGCCGCCAGCGTCGGCGATTGCAGCCCCGGCCGCACCGCGACCAGGAAGCGCAGCTTTTCGGTCTGCGAGGCCAGCGCGGCGGCGGTGACCCAGCTGTCCTCGCAGCTGCGGCCGGTGGGCAGCAGCACGCCGTAATAGCCAAGTGCATCAGCGGCCTGCGCGATCTGGCGCAGATAGGGCAGGTTCACCGCGCGGCCACCCTCGGCCGTGCCCAGGTAGCGGCTGTCGCCATGCGTGGGCAGAAACCACAGAACCCGGATCTTGTCGGGCGTTTCGATGCTCATGTGCCGGTCCTTTCGCAAATCGGGGCCGCGCCGACGGGGCGGCGGCCTGTTTTCGAGAATCAGAATACACATAAACACGATTGAGTATATAGTGATTAAATGCCTCTGCCGAGATTAGGGCGGGTTTCCGCGCTGTGCTGCCCAATCCGAAACCATTTTCCACCTGGCGCGGCAGCGGCGGACCGATGGCACGCAAGGATGGCGGCGCGGCGGGTTCCTGTTCCGCCGCCCCGCCAGCATGCCACCGGAGCCGCGTAAAAACACGTCTTGATTTGTCGTGTATAGGCGAGGATCATGGCCGTCGGAGCCGACCAGTCCCGGAGGGTCAACCGATGTCACGCCATCCCCGTTTCCGAATCAGCGGCGCGCCCCTGTGCCCGGTCGCGCAGCGCGCCGGGCTGGCGTTGGCCCTGCGCGGCCGGGATTTCGCGCCCCTGCGCAGCCCCGGCAAGACCCGCCTGCTGATCAGGCAGGCGCCCGGGCTGGTGCTGGCCATCGAAAGCCCGGTCGCCATGCTGGAGCTGATCGAGGATCTGCATCCCGGCCAGCCCCTGCACCCGGCCGAACCGGCGCTGCGCGCCCGCCACCGCCAGCTGATCGCGGATGCGGATGCGGCGCAGCAGGCGATGGCGGCGGTGCTGGCGGCCCGCAACCTGCGCGATCTCGACCTCGCGGTCTTCGCGCTGCGCCAGCGCCTGCTGGGGATCGAGGCCGAATTGCAGGCGCTGCCTGAAGGCGAGTGCTCGAACCTCGACATCGCGCTGGCGCCGCTCTTGTGGCGGCTGGCCGTGCTGGACCGCCGGCACGGGCTGCACCTGGGCGACGGCCTGCCCGGCGCGGCACGGCGGCTGGCGCTGCTGCTGGCCCGACCCGAGGCGCGCCGCGTCCTGAGCCTTGCCGCCGGACGGGCCTTCCTGGACGAACTGGCGGCGCAGAGCGCGGCCGTCGCCTTGGCCGTCGAGGATTGGGACCGATGTTTCGACGGCGCCCCCGGGCGCAAGGTGCTGCCGCTGCGTCCGAACCCGTCCCCTGTCCCCGCCCAGGCGGCGGCCCGGCCCATCCTTCGCCCCGATTGGTAAAGATGAACGACATTTCCCGACGCCGGACGCTGCTGCCGGACGCAACCGAATTGCCCGGCGACCCCGATCTTGCCGAGGTAGCCGAGAAGCTGCGGCTGATGCGGCTCCTCTCGCAGCAGCGCCGCTATGCCGGCCGGCCGGTGCCGCGGCTGCCCGCCAAGGCCGAGATCGTCGCCATCCTGTCCGACGTGGTGGCGCTGCTCTATCCGCGCCATTACGGTCCCTCGGGACTGAAGCCCGAGCGCAGCGATGGCCTTGTCGCCAAGATGCTGCCGCAGCTGCGCGACCGGCTGGCGCGGCAGATCGAGCTGGAGTTCCTGCTGGCCGAAACCGCGCAGCCCGATGCCGCGCACAGCGCCGCCCGGCAGGCGGCGAACGGCTTCATGGCCGCCCTGCCCCGCATTCGCGACCTGCATGACACCGATATCGCCGCCGCCTATGCCGGCGATCCTTCGGCGAAAAGCCTGGACGAGATCGTCTTCTGCTTTCCCGGCGTCGCGGCCGCCCTGCGCCACCGCATCGCGCATGCGCTGTTCGGGCTGGGCGCGACCATGATCGCGCGCATCATGGCGGAATATTCCCATGCCGTCACCGGCATCGACATCCATCCCGGCGCGCAGATCGGCCCGGCCTGTTTCATCGACCACGGCACCGGCGTGGTGATCGGCGAGACCGCGGTGATCGGGCGCAATGTGCGGCTGTATCAGCAGGTCACGCTGGGCGCCAAGCGCTTCGAGACCGATAGCGGCGGCGCCCTGGTCAAGGGCCAGCCCCGCCATCCGGTGATCGAGGACGACGTGGTGATCTATGCCGGCGCCACCATCCTGGGCCGCATCACCATCGGCAAGGGCGCGGTCATCGGCGGCGGCGTCTGGCTGACCGCCCCGGTCGCGCCGGGCAGCATCGTCACCCAGGCGCGGCTCAAGCTGGCAAGCCAGCCCCCGCGCGGGTGATGCGCCAGCGCGTCCGAGCGCGCCGGCCAGCCGGCTGGGGCGCCCCCGGCCTGGCGGAAGTTGCCGTCACGGGAGGCTATGAACGCCCGCTGCGTATTCGGCTGCATCGCGGGAAGGTCGGGAGGTCGAAGAAGCGCCCGGTCGCGCGGTCGCGGACACGGCGCCGCCGTCCCGGCTGTCCAGAGCCACCGCACCACCGACGGGCTAGCAATCTCATCGCGCAGCGCGTGTTCGCGACGCGGCCGCGAATGGCTCGGCGCCGAGTCACTTCCTCTGACCGCCCGGCACATCGCCTCGGGAAAGCCGGCAGTCCGCAGCTGGGCGCGGCGCGCGCGGGGTCCAAGGGTGGCTTAGCGGTTGCGGGTGTCGACCGGATAGGCGGTGGTGTAATGCAGCCGCTCCATCGAGAAATGCGAGGTGACGTTCTTGATCGGCACCGCATCCGTCAGCCGCTTGTAGAAGCGGTCGAAGTCCGGCATGTCCGCCACCGCGACCCGAAGCATGTAGTCCATGCGCCCGGCCATCCGCCAGGTTTCCATGATCTCGGGCAGGGCGGTGACGACCCGGGCAAAGGCCGCGCGCCATTCCGAGGAATGGTCCGGCGCCTCGATCTCGACAAAGACCGTGATGCCCAGGCCCAGCTTGCCGGGATCGGCCAGCGCCACCCGGCGCGTCAGCACGCCCTGCGCCTCGAGCTTCTGGATGCGCTTCCAGCACGGCGTCTGCGACAGACCGACCTTTTCGGCAATCTGGGCAATGGGCAGAGTGGCGTCCTGCATCAGCTCCGCCACGATCTTGCGGTCGATCAGGTCCAGATCCAGCATGATTTCGCTCCGTTTCCGGCAAGACTCGGGGGTTTGCCGATCTCTTATTCCTCAATTACACGATAGGATCAATCGTGTATATGGAAAGTTGGCTCCGGCGTCGGAATCGTTTACGCTTTGTTCCGAACCGCCTGCCAAAGGAGCCCTTGCCGCGACGCGATGGATGAGATTTCGGCAATTCCGGCAGATCGCAAGGTGATCCATGTCGACATGGATGCGTTCTATGCTTCGGTCGAGCAGCGCGACGACCCGGCCCTGCGCGGCCGGCCGGTGGCGGTGGGCGGCTCGTCCCTGCGCGGCGTGGTGGCGGCGGCCAGCTATGAGGCGCGGGTCTTCGGCGTGCGCTCGGCCATGCCCTCGGTCACCGCAGCGCGGCTTTGCCCGGCGCTGGTCTTCGTCAAGCCGCGCTTCGAGGTCTATCGCGCCGTCAGCGCCCAGATCCGCGCCATCATGCTGGACTATACCCCGCTGGTCGAGCCGCTGTCGCTGGACGAGGCCTATCTGGACGTGACCGCGCAGCTGCGGCCCGGCCAGACCGCGACCCAGATCGCGCGCGAGATCCGCGCCCGCATCCGCGCGACGACCGGCCTGACCGCCAGCGCCGGGGTCAGCTACAACAAGTTCCTGGCGAAGCTCGCCTCGGACCAGAACAAGCCGGACGGGCTGTGCGTCATTACCCCGCGACGCGGCCCGGAATTCGTGCTGACGCTGCCGGTCGGCAAGTTCCACGGCGTCGGCCCCGCCACCGCGGCCAAGATGGAGGCGCTGGGCATCCGCACCGGCGCCGACCTGCGCGCGCAGGAACTGGAATTCCTGACCCGGCGCTTCGGCAAGTCGGGGCAGTATTACTGGAACATCGCGCGCGGCATCGACCACCGGCAGGTCCGGCCCGACCGCATCCGCAAGTCGGTGGGCGCCGAGAACACCTTCTTCACCGACCTGATGACGCTGGAGGAGGCCGCCGAGGCGCTGGCGCCGCTGGCCGAGAAGGTCTGGCGCCATGTCGCGCGCCACGAGTTGCACGGCCGCACCGTGACGCTGAAGGTCAAGTTCGCCGATTTCCAGATCAACACCCGCGCCCGCACCCTGCCCCGCCCGGTCGGCGGCGAGGCCGAGATACTTTCCATCGCATGCGAATTGGCGACGCTGGTCCTGCCCGACCGGCGCGGCGTGCGCCTGCTAGGCATCACGCTTTCGGGCTTCGACCATGCCGAACCCGAGGAGCCCGAGCAGCTGCGGCTGTTCTAGGGCGTGATGCGCGCCTCGCCCGCGGCCAGCCCCTCGCCCCCCTGAAACGGACCCATGCGGTCGAAGCGCATATGCGCGATGGCCCGGCCGCCGGACTGGGTGAAGAGCGTGCCGGCCTCGCGTCCGTCGGGCATCAGGATCGGCGTGCCGACCGGGGCCGCGCCCGCGATGCCGACGGTGACGAGGCCCTTGCGCAGCTCGGTCTTGTGCTTCATCCGCGCGGTGACCTCCTGCCCGACATAGCAGCCCTTGCGGAAATCGACGCCATGCAGCCGCTCGAACCCGGCTTCCAGAATGAAGGTTTCGTTCGGGATCAGCTCGACCAGGCTTTCGGGGATGCAATGCGCGACGCGGATGCCATCCCAGTCGCTGCCATCGTCACCCTCGGCGCCGTAAAGCCGCCAGCCCAGCGCCTCGTGGCGCGGGTCGGCGATGGCGCCCTCGGGCGCGGCACCTGTGCCACGGGCCACGGCCAGATCGGTCGGCTCGATCACCACCTGCGAGCGCAGCCGATACATCGCCAGCCGCTTCAGCAGGTCATCCGTCAGCCGCTCGTCCACGTCGATCAGCAAGCGGTCGCCCTGCGGCACCACCAGGAAATCCGCCAGATACTTGCCCTGCGGCGTCAGCAGCGCCGCCCAGGCCGGCGCAGCGCCGACCTTGTTCGTCACCAGCCCTTGCAGGAAATCCACCCGATCCGGGCCCGAGACCGCCAGAATCCGCCGCATCACTTGTCTCCGAATTGCAGTTTGACCAGCGCGGCATAGGCGCCGCCCTGGGCCATAAGCTGGTCATGGCTGCCCTGTTCCACAACCCGGCCGTGATCTACGACGACGATCTTGTCGGCCTGGCGCACGGTCGAGAGCCGGTGCGCGATGACCAGCGTGGTGCGCCCGGCCGACAGTTCGTCCAGCGCCTGCTGCACCAGCCGCTCGCTTTGCGCGTCGAGCGCGCTGGTCGCCTCGTCCAAGAGCAGGATCGGCGCATCGCGCAGCACGGCGCGGGCGATGGCGACGCGCTGGCGCTGGCCGCCCGACAGGGCCGAGCCCCGCGGCCCGGCCGGCGTGTCGAGGCCCATCGGCAGCGCATCGGTGAAATCCGCGACATGGGCGGCGACGATGGCGCGGCGCAGCGCCTCGTCGTCGCGGGCATGGCCCAGCAGGATATTCTCGCGCAGTGTCTCGTCGAACAGCGCCGCCTCCTGCGCGACGGTGGAAAACTGGTCGCGCAGGACCGCCAGGTCGAATTCGCGCAGCGGCACGCCGCCCAGCGTGATCTCGCCCGAGGCCGGGTCGACCATCCGCGTCAGCAGGTTGAAGACCGTGGACTTGCCCGCCCCCGACGGCCCGACCAGCGCCGTGGTCCGGCCGGCCTCGGCGGTGAAGCTCAGCCCGTTCAGCACCGGATGGCCGTCATAGGCCATGTGCACGTCCCGAAGCCGGATCGTGGTGTCCGGCGGCGGCGCGCGCCGCGGCCCGGAAACGATCGAGGGCCGCATGTCCAGCACCTCATAGATCCGCTCCAGCGAGGCGGCGGCGGCCTGCCAGGTGCCGGTCAGCCCGCTGAGCCGGCGCAGCGGCTGGAAGGCCAGCGCCAGCGCGGTGAAGAAGGACATGAAGTCGCCGACCGTGCGCTCGCCCCGCGTGACCTCGGCCCCGCCCAGGGCCAGCACGCCGACGAAGCCGATGCCGGTCACCACATCGACCAGCGCCGGCACGGTGGCGCCGATGCCCGACATCTTGATCTCGGCCCGGCGGATGCGGCTGACGATCTGGTCGAAGCGGCCGGTCTGATACGCCTCCATCCGGTTCAGCTTGACGGCGTTGATGCCGTGCAGCACCTCGTCCAGCCTTGTGGCGCGCTGGCTGGCATTGACGCGGTTCTGCCGCACCTTGCGGCGAATATAGCGCTGGACCAGCACCGTGGGCACGATCAAGAGCGGCGCCCCGACCAGCGCCGTCGCCGTCCACCACGGGTCCACCGCCACCGCCACGCCGAACAACGACACCAGCGACACCATGTCCCGCCCGGCGCCGGAAATGAACGTGGTCCAGACCCCCTGCACCGCCTGGGTGTCGCCCTGCACCCGCTCGATCAGCGCGCCCGGCGGGTTCTTCTGGAAGAAGCCGCCGTCCAGCGTCATGATATGCGACAGCAGGTCGGTCTGCATCCGGGTCGAGACCGACAGCGAGACCGAGGTCATCAGGCTGCGGTTGATGACGAAGGTCGCGGCCCGCACCAGGAACAGCGCGAAGATCGAGCCGCCGACCCACCAGATCGCATCCGTGTCGCCGCCGACGAAGACGCGGTCGAACAGCGGCTTCAGCATCCAGCTGAGCAGCCCCAGGGTCGAGCCCTCGAGGATCAGGAAGAACAGCGCCAGCAGGATGCGCAGCCAATAGGGCCGAAGGTAGTCGCGCCACATGCGGGCGAACAGGTTGGCCGTTTTCTGAAACTTGTCCGCCATCGCGTCCCCGGTCCTCGGTCGCGCCAAGGGATAAGGCGCAAGCCGCGCCGGGGCAAGCCGCCGCCGGTCCGCCCGGGCCTTGCCTTGCGCGTTTCACCGTTTCCCAAATACTCCGCCCACCGCGCAACCCGCGCCCCGGTCGGCCATTCCGGCGCCGCGCCGCCGCCCCGTTGACCTTGCACAATGCCCGTCCTACCGATGGCGCATCATCAGAAAGGCTTCCCGCATGAGCTTTGCCCAGGGTCGCGCCGTCCTTGCCATTCCCGGTCCCTCGCCGGTGCCGGAGCGGGTGCTGCGCGCCATGCACCGCCCCTCGCCCGATATCTATGGCGAGGATCTGGCGGCCGAGAACCGCGCCATGGTCGCCGCGCTGAAGCGGCTCGCCGGCACGCAGGCGCATCTCGCGCCCTATATCGGCAATGGCCATGCCGGGTGGGAAGCGGCGAACGTCAACCTGTTTCACCGCGGCGATCGGGCGCTGGTGCTGACCTCGGGCCATTTCGGCAAGGCCTGGGCCGAGAATGCAGCGGCCGTCGGCATCGCGGTCGAGACGCTGGACTTCGGCCTGGCACCGCCCGACCCGCAGCGCCTGGCCGACCGGCTGGCACAGGACCGCGTGCATGACATCAAGGCCGTGCTGGTCTGCCAGATCGATACCGCCAGCTCCGCCCGCGCCGACATTCCCGCGCTGCGCGCCGCCATGGGCGACCACCCGGCCTTCTTCGCCGTCGATGCCATCGCCTCGCTGGGCTGCGAGCCGATGCGGATGGACGAATGGGGCATCGACCTGCTGGTCTCGGCCAGCCAGAAGGGGTTGATGCTGCCGCCGGGCCTGGCCTTCGTCTGGTTCTCGGACCGGGTCAAGGCGCGCGGCCGCAGCGATCTCGCCACGCCCTATTGGGACTGGACCCCGCGCACGCAGGCCGAGCAGCTGTGGCAGTTCTGGGGCGGCACCCCGCCGGTCCAGCACATCTTCGGCGTGAACGAGGCGATGCGGATGCTCTTGGACGAAGAGACCCTGCCCGCCGCCTGGGCCCGGCACGAGGGACTGGCCCGCGCCACCTGGACCGCGCTCGCGCGCTGGAACGCGGGCGGCCACGGCATCGGTCCGCTGATTGCCGACCCGGACGGCCGGGCGCGCTCGGTCACCGCCGCCGTGCTGCCGCGCGCCGAGGCATTGCGGGCCTGGACCGCCGCCAAGGCCGGGGTGACGCTGGGCATCGGCCTCGGCGCGCCCGACCCCGAGAATGCGCTGCGCATCGCCCATATGGGCCATGCCAATGCGCATCAGCTGCTGGGCGTGCTGGCGGTGATCGAGGCCGGGCTGACCGCGCTCGGGATCCCGCACGGCCCGGGCGCGGTCGAGGCCGCCGCCGCGGAACTCGCCCGGCTGGCCTGATACCGGGCCTGAGATCGGGGGCTTGCGCGGCGCCCGCGCAGGCCCGACCCTGACGGCGAACCGCGAACGGACCCCGCCATGCGCACCACGCCCCTGCCCGAATTCCAGTCCGAGGCCCTGTTGCCCGGCCAGGACTTCGCCCCCGTCGAGCAGCTGATCCGCGCCGAGGCCGCCCAGCATGGCCTGGACCTGCACACCGGCAATGGCCGCTCGATCTGGTGCCAGGTCGAGCAGGGCGAGTTCGGCGCCAGGAAGCGCGGCGACGGCGTGCTGGTCTTTGCCCGCGCCCATCGCGCCGACGCGCTGGCCGCGATGCAGCAGGCGATCGGCGAGCACTTGGCGCATCACCTGCCCGCGGCCGCTGCGGCGCTGCGCTGGCCCTCGGCCGCCGATGCCGGCCGGCCGCCGGCGAATTTCAGCCTGGCGCGGCTGGTGTCCTCGCGCCGGATCAGCGCGGATTTCTGGCGCGTGCGGCTGGAGGCGCCGGGGCTGCACCGCTTTGCCGGCGACGATTCGTTGCATTTCCGCCTGGTGCTGCCCCAGCCCGGCGACGCGGCGCCGGAATGGCCGGTGCTGGGTGGCAATGGCCAGGTGGTCTGGCCGTGCGGCGCCAGGGCGCTGCACCGCCCGGTCTATACCACCCGCGCCATCGACCCCGGCCGGTGCTGGCTGGATCTGGACATCTTCGACCATGCCGGCGGCCGCGCCATCGCCTGGGCCCGCACCGCAACGGCGGGCGCGCCGGCCGGGCTGCTCGGCCCCAGCGGCGGCGGCATCCCGCAGGCGCCGCGCCTGGTCCTGGCCGGCGACGAGACCGCCTATCCGGCGCTGGCCCGCATCCTGGAAGCCCGCGCCGGCAGCGCCGAGGGCGACCTGTTCCTGCTCGGCGCCCGCGCGGACTATCCTTTCCCGGCCGCGCCCGGCATCCGGCGGCACCACCTGCCGCAGGGCGCGGCGGCGCTGTGCCGGCGGCTGCGCGCCAGCCCGCCCGACCCGGGCTGCTTCCTGTGGATCGCCACGGCCCGCTCGGGAATCGATTCGCTGAAGGCGGTGATCTTGGGCGAATTGCACCACCATAGCGGGCAAACCCACCTCTCCGCCTATTGGAACGACAAAGATTAACGCTTTGTCGGGCGCAATAGTTGACAATTTTACCTTGCTGTTCGATACGAACGCCAAGCCGCGGCCAAAGGCGTCAAGGCGGCGCGTTTTCGCATGTGCCGAGCCCAAGCAAGAAGCGGACGGATCGAATGCCGGAAAGACTAAGGATCACCATGACCAACCTGACGCTGCCGCGCCATCGCGCGGGGACCGCCCTGGCCTTTGCCTGCCTGATGCTGGCCACGCCCATCGCCGCCCAGGACAGCACGGCGACCCAGCCGGCCCCGGCCGCGCCCGAGGTCCAGACCCAGCCCGCCCCGGCGACCGCGCCGTCGACGACCGCCCCGGAAGCCGGAACCCCGGCCGCCGAGACGCCGGCCACCCCGGCCCCGGCCACCACCCCCGCCCCGTCTGCCCCCGAGACCCCCGCAGCCGCCCCGGCCGAAACGCCTGCCGCCCAAGCCGCGGCGCCCCAGGCGCAGCCCGAGCCGGCCGGCTCCAGCATCCTGCCGCAGGCGCTGCAAGACGCGCTCGAGCCGATGCTGAACCCAGCCCCGCGCGACCCGACCTTGCCGCACGACCTGTCGCCCTGGGGCATGTTCCTGGCCGCCGACTGGGTGGTGAAGGGCGTGATGATCGGCCTGGCATTCGCCTCGGTCATCACCTGGACCGTGCTGGTCGCCAAGATGCTGGAACTGGCCGGCGCCATGAAGCGCGCGCAATCCGGGATCCGCCGGATCGAGACCGCGACCAGCCTGCCCTCGGCCCTCAGCGCCGCCGGCCGCCGCCGCGACCCGGTCTCGCGCATGATCCGCGCCGCCGCGACCGAATACGACCGCTCGGCCCCGGCGCTGGACCAGGCCGGCGACAGCGGCGTCAAGGAGCGCGTCGAATCGCATCTGGACCGTATCGAGGCCGTCGCCGGCCGCCGCATGAGCCGGGGCACCGGCGTCCTGGCCACCATCGGCTCGACCGCGCCCTTCGTCGGGCTGTTCGGCACCGTCTGGGGCATCATGAACAGCTTCATCGGCATCTCGCAGGCGCAGACCACCAACCTGGCCGTGGTGGCGCCGGGCATCGCCGAGGCGCTGCTCGCCACCGCCATCGGCCTGGTCGCGGCCATCCCGGCCGTGGTGATCTACAACGTCTTCGCCCGCGCCATCACCGGCTACCGGCTTCGGCTTGCCAATGCCTCGGCCGGGGTGCGCCGGCTGGTCAGCCGCGACCTCGATTTCCGCGGCGCCGTCGCGCGCACGGAGGTCTGAGCCATGGCCGGCGGCATTCGCGAAACCCAGGGCGACGATCTGGTCGAGAACCACGAGATCAACGTCACCCCCTTCATCGACGTGATGCTGGTGCTGCTCATCATCTTCATGGTGGCGGCGCCGCTGGCGACGGTCGATGTGAACGTGGACCTGCCGGTGTCGAACGCGACCCCGGCGCAGCGCCCGGACCAGCCGGTCTATGTCACCGTCAAGCCCGACCTGACGCTGGCGATCGGCAATGAGGACGTGCCCGCCGGCGGGATGGCCGCCGCCCTGGGCGCGGCGACCGAGAACAACAAGGAAACCCGCATCTTCCTGCGTGCCGACAAGGAAGTGCAATATGGCGACCTGATGGGCGTCATGAACACGCTGCGCGAAACCGGCTATCTGAAGATCGCGCTGGTCGGGCTGGAAGCCGCGCCCGCGGCGCCCGGCACCGCGCCTGATGCGGCGGCGGCCCCTGCCCCGGCCGCGCCCGCCGCTGCCGCGCCCGCAACCGGAGGAGCACCCCGGCCATGACCACCAGATCCGCCATGGCGCTGCGCGACGGTGCGCTTTGGGGCGGGGCGGCCGTCCTGGTCCTGGCGGCGCATCTGGGCGGCGCGCTGTGGCTTTTGCACAGCGCCGAGGCGGCCGCGCCGCCGGGCCTGCCCGAGCCGGTCTTCGTCGAACTGGCCCCGCTGCCCGAGGCCGCCGCGCCGCCGGAAGAGGAAGAGATGCCCGAGCTGGCCGAGGCCGAACCGGAGCCCGAGCCCGAGATCGACCTGCCGCTGCCGGAGCTCGAACAGATCCCGGACATGAACACGCTGTTCCCGCCGCCGCCCGACGCGCTGGTGCTGCAAAAGTCCGAGCGCCCGCGCGAGCGCCCCGAGAAGCCGGAGCCCGAGCCCGAGCCGAAGATCGTCGAAAAGAAGCCGGTGGAGAAAAAGCGCGAGGTCAAGGAGCGCGCGCCCGAAAAGCAGGAGGCCCGCAAGGCCACCACACAGGTGCGCGCGCCGAAATCCGACCGCACCGCCGCGCCCACCGCCGACGCCGGCGTCGCCAGCCCTCGCCAGATCGCCAGCTGGCAGTCCAAGGTGAACTCGGCCGTGTCGCGCCACATGAGACGCACCCGGATCAAGGGACAGGGTGCGATCGTGGTGAACCTGAACTTCACCGTGGATCCCAGCGGCCGGGTGGCGGGCACCAGGCTGGCCAGCTCGACCGGGAATGCGGCGAATGACGCGGCGCTGAGCCGCCAGGTCGCGCGGATGCCGCGCCTGCCCGCGCATCCCTCGGGCAGGAGCATCACGCTGTCCCTGCCGGTCAGGATCGACTAGACCGCGAACCGCCGGCCGCCCTGGCCGGCGTTTTCCGTTCAGGCCGCGCCCGCCGCCGGGATCGCCGCCACGCCCAGCACCGGCGCAAGGCCGCGCACCACCTCGGCCAGGGCGCGGGCATCGGCCCCGGCCTCGGCATTGCGGCGCCAGACCACCGCCAGGTCGCGCGAGGGCGCCGGATCGGCAAAGGGCACGATCCGCAGCCGCCCGTCGCGATTTTCATCCGCCAGCGCCAGTTGCGGGATCAGCGTCATACCCATGCCGCTGGCCACCATCCGCATCAGCGTCGCCATCGAGGCCGCCTCGAGGTTCAGCTTGCGGCGCGGGTTGCGCAGCCCGCAGACCTCCAGCGCCTGGTCGCGCAGGCAATGCCCGTCGGCCAGCAGCAGCAGCCGCTCGGCCTGAATGCTTTCGGGCCGCGCCGGGCCGGACAGATAGGTGGTGTCATCCTCGGACAGCGCGATCAGGAAGCTGTCGCGCAGCACCGGCACGGCCTCGAGTCCGGCCTCGCCCACCGGCAGCGCCATGATGCCGGCGTCGAAGCGGTGGCTGGCGACGCCGGCGGTCAGATCGTCGGTGACGACCTCGTGCAATTCCAGCTCCAGCGCCGGATGCCCGGCCCGCAGCGCCGGCACCAGATGCGGGATCAGATAGGGCGCCACGGTCGGGATGATCGCCAGCCGCAGCCGCCCCGACAGCGCCGAGCGCCCGGCCCGCGCAGCCGCATCCAGCCGCTTGGCGGTGTCGATCAACTCTTGCGCCAGCGGCAGCAGCCGCTCGCCCAGGACGGTCAGCCGCACCGGGCCGGCGCCGGCGCCCCGCTCGAACAGCGCGCCGCCCAGACGGCCCTCCAGCTGGGCGATTTGGCTCGACAGGCCCGGCTGCGAGACATGCACCGTCTCGGCCGCACGGCCGAAATTGCCCATCCGGGCGACGGCAAGGAAATAGGTGATCTGGCGCAGGGTGAAGTTCATAACCCCAGCCTATCACCGGAAGCCGCAATGACAATCCCGGCTTAAACGGGCAGCCGGTCCACCAGCAGCTTGTCGATGCGGCGGCCGTCCAGGTCCACGACCTCGATGCGCCAGCCCTGCCAGTCCACGCGGTCGCCGGCCTGCGGCAATTGCCCGGCCAGCTCCAGCACCAGCCCGGCGGCGGTGGAATAATCGTGATCCTCGGGCAAGGGCACGCCCAGCCGGTCGGCGAATTCGTCCGCCGGCATCCAGCCGGCGACCAGCAGGCTGCCGTCGTCGCGCTCGACGATCTTGGGCTCGTCGTCGTCCAGGCCGGCATATTCGCCGGTGATCGCCTCCAGCACGTCCATCGGCGTCACCACGCCCTCGAAATGGCCGTATTCGTCATAGACCAGCAGCATCTGCCCCGGCGCGGCGCGCAGCCGGGCGATGACCTCGGGCGCATCCATGGTCTCGGGAATGATCGGGGCCGGATGCATGACCTCGCGCAGGTCGATGGCCTGGGCGCGGCTTTGCGACATCAGGTCGACGCTTGCGACCACGCCGATCAGGTTGTTCGGATCGCCGTCGCCCACCGGCAGGCGGGTGCGGCGGCTTTCGTGGAACTTGCGCGCCATCTCTTGCCAGCTGTCGGCGACATCGATCACCGGGATGTCGCGGCGCGGCGTCATCAGCCCGCGGGCCGAGCGGTCGGCGATGCGCATGACGCCGGCGATCATCTCGGTTTCGGCGCGGTGGATGACGCCCGCCGTCTCGGCCTCGGAAATCATCAGCCGGATCTCTTCGTCGCTGATGCCCTGGCGGTCGCCGCCCGACTGGCCCAGCGCGGCCAGCACCAGCTTGCCCGAGCGGTCCAAGAGCCAGACCAGCGGCGCCGCCACCTTGGAAATGGTCCGCATCAGCGGCGCGACGCGGGCCGCCATCTGCTCGGGCGCGCGCAGCGCGATCTGCTTCGGCACCAGCTCGCCCATGATCAGCGACAGATAGGTGATCGCCACCACCACGCCGCCCATGCCCAAGGGCTGCGCGACCGAGGCCGGCACGCCCCAGCCCGGCAGCGCCGCCGCCAGCCGCGCGCCCAGCGTGGCGCCGGAAAAGGCGCCCGACAGCACACCGACCAGGGTGATGCCGATCTGCACCGAGCTCAGGAATCGTCCCGGATCCTCGGCCAGCACGAGCGCGGTCGCCGCGCCCCGGTCGCCACGCTCGGCCATCACCTTCAGCCGGGCCGGGCGGGCCGAGACGATGGCTAGCTCGGACATGGCCAGAAGGCCGTTCAGCAACGTCAGGACAAGGACGATCGCAATCTCAATCCACATGGGAGGGACTCGGGTGCTTTCTGGGATGGGCCGGGCCGAGAGCGCGGCGGAATGCCGCCCATCTCTCACAAGGATCGTCGATCATGCGCGTATCGGCGTCTGGCTCCGCTTGGGTCATGCGCCAATATAGACCGCCCGCGCCGCAGGGCAACGCTTGTCGCGGCTTTTTTGCCCGAAAGCCCCGGCCGGGCAGAGGTTTGCGCAAGTTGACGTTACGGCAAGACTTTCCCCCGGATTGCAGAGACTTATGGAAATCCGCCTGCCGGCGCCCTAGCCTGCCACCCCGAGATGCGTGTTGAATGGTGTCATGATGGTCGCAAGCCAAAGCCGAGATCCCGAGAAAATCGTCTTCGTCCTGCAAGGCGGCGGGGCGCTGGGCGCCTATCAGGCCGGCGCCTATGAGGCGCTGTGCAAGGCCGGGCAGGAACCGGAATGGCTGGCCGGGATCTCGATCGGCTCGATCAACGCGGCGCTGATCGCCGGCAACCCGCCGAGCCAGCGGCTTCAGGCGCTGCGCCGCTTCTGGGAGGGCGTGACCGGCGCGCCCTGGCTGATGGGCACGCCGCTGGAGGGCGCGCTGCTGCCCGACCAGATGCGCGCCTTCTGCAACGAAAGCCGGGCGACGATGACCACCATGCTGGGCGCGCCGGGCTTCTTTCGCCCGCGCATGCCGGACGTGTTCTCGTTCCTGCCCGGGCTGATGCGCCAGACCAGCTGGTACGACACCGCGCCCCTGCGCGAGACGCTGCTGGAGCTGGTGGACTTCGACCTGCTGAACGGTGCCGGCCCCCGGCTGACGGTCTGTGCCGTCGATGTGCAGACCGGCAATTTCACCAGCTTCGACAGCAGCGAGACCCGGATCACCGTCGATCACATCATGGCCTCGGGCGCGCTGCCGCCGGGTTTCCCCGCGGTCGAGATCGACGGCCGGCACTATTGGGACGGCGGGCTGGTGTCGAACTCGCCCCTGCAGGTGGTGCTGGAAAAGCCGCACCAGCGCCCGCTCTGCATCTATCAGGTCGATCTCTATCCCTCGCGCGACGGCCTGCCCCATACCATGGCCCATGTCGAGCAGCGCGAGCGCGAGATCCGCTTCTCCAGCCGCACCCGCCTCAACACCGACGAATTCCGCGCCCGCCATGCGCTGGCCCGCGCCGCGCGCCGGCTACAAGCCCGGCTGCCGGCCGAATTCCGCGACGATCCCGACCTGAAGCGGCTGATCGAGGCCGGCCCCTCGCAGCCGGTCAGCCTGATGCACCTGATCCATCGCCACGCCGATTACGAAGGCACCTCCAAGGATTACGAATTCTCGCGCCTGTCGATGCTGGACCATTGGCGCGACGGGCTGGACGACGCGGAACGCTCGCTGCGCCATCCGGCCTGGACCGGCCGCAAGCTGCCCGAGGACGGCATGCTGGTCTTCGACATGCACGACCCGCATCAGGGCGACCTGGCGGGCTGAGCCCCCGGGGCCGCCGCGAGCGGGGCGCACGGCCTCAGCCGCGCTGGAACAGCCCGCGCGCCTGGCGCGGCGCGGCGGTCAGGTATTGCGGCGACACCGGCAGGCTGTCGCCCAGCTTCGCCGCCGCATGCCAGGGCCAGCGCGGATCGTAAAGCGCGACGCGGCCGATGGCGATCAGGTCGGCATCGCCGGTGCCCAGGATCGCCTCGGCCTGTTCGGGCTCGGTGATCAACCCCACTGCGATGACCGGCATCGAGACGGCCGCCTTGACCGCCCGCGCCAGCGGCACCTGATAGTTCGGCCCGACCGGGATCGCCTGCCGCGGGTCGAGCCCGGCCGAGGAGACATGGATCGCGTCGCAGCCCCGCGCCTCGAGCGCGCGGGCAAAGGCCACGGTGCTCTCGACGTCCCAGCCGCCCTCGACCCAGTCGGTGCCCGAGACCCGGACCGTGACCGGATAGCCCTCGGGCACGGCGGCACGCACGGCGTCGAAGACCTCCAGCGGAAAGCGCATCCGGTTCTCCAGGCTGCCGCCGTAGTCGTCCTCGCGCCGGTTCGACAGCGGCGACAGGAATTCGTGCAGCAGGTAGCCATGCGCGCAATGGATCTGGATCGCGTCGATACCCAGCCGCAGGGCGCGGCGCGCGGCTTCGGCAAAACCCTCGCGAATGCGGGCCAGCCCCGCCGCATCCAGGGCCTCGGGCGGATTGTCATCGGCGGCATAGGCCAGGCCCGAGGGCGCCAGCGTCTGCCAGCCGTCCACCGCATCCGGCGCGATCTGCGCCCCGCCGTCCCAGGGCCGCGCGGTCGAGGCCTTGCGCCCGGCATGGGCCAGCTGGATCGCGACCGGCATGTCCGACCAGTCGCGGATCGCGCGCATGACCCGGCCCATCGCGGCCTCGGTCGCCGCGTCGTAAAGCCCGACATCGGCATGCGAGATGCGCCCCTCGGGCGTCACGGCGGTCGCCTCGATGGTCAGGATGCCGGCGCCGGACTGCGCCAAGCTGCCCAGGTGCTGCATGTGCCAGTCGGTCATGCAGCCGTCCTTGGCGGAATACTGGCACATGGGCGCGATGACGATGCGGTTGCGAAGGCTGTGCCGACCCAGGGTGATCGGCTCGAATAGCTTGGACATGAGGCGCTCCTGCAAGTTGCCCCTGTCAGTTATGCCGCCCGCGCCCCGGCGCAACCCCAGCACCCCGGCTTTCTTTCTTGTGGAAATATCCCGGGGGACGCCTGGCCGGCCCCGTCGAGGGGCCGGCCAGGCGGGGGGCAGAGCCCCCGCGCGCCCCACTCAGAAACTGTTGCGTTCGTGATAGGTGCGCAGGAAGTTCTGGATGCGCGCATCCTTCGGCACCTGGAAGATGCCCTGCGGGCTGTCCACCGCGACCAGCTCGCCCTTTTCCATGAAGGCGACCTGGTCGGCGACATGGGCGGCGAATCCCATCTCATGCGTGACCACGACCATGGTCATGCCCTCGGCGGCCAGCGCCTTCATCACGTTCAGCACCTCGCCCACCAGCTCCGGGTCCAAGGCCGAGGTCGGCTCGTCGAAGAGCATCAGCCGCGGCTCCATGGCGATGGCGCGGGCGATGGCGACGCGCTGCTGCTGACCGCCCGACAGCCGCGCCGGGTGGTTGCCCATCTTGTCGGCCAGGCCCACCTTGGCCAGCGCCTCGGCGGCGCGCCGCTCGGCCTCGCTGCGCGCCAGGCCGCGCACGCGGATCAGCCCCTCGGCCACGTTCTGCTGCGCGGTCATATGCGGCCACAGGTTGAACTGCTGGAACACCATGCCGATGCCGCGCCGCATCTCGCGCAAGCGGCGGCCGGTCATCTTGCGGCCCGGGCTGTCATAGCCGATCAGCTGCCCGTCGATGCGGATCTCGCCCGAGTCGTATGCCTCGAGGAAGTTGATGCAGCGCAGAAGCGTCGACTTGCCCGAGCCCGAGGGCCCGATCAGGCAGGTCACCTTGCCGGGCGGGATGGACAGGTCCACGTCCTTCAGCGCGTGGAAGGGGCCGTAGAACTTGTTGACCTTGCGGATCTCGACGGAGGATGCCTGCATCGCTCAGGTCCTTTCGATCAGATGTTGGGTGATGCGGCGCTCGAACCGGCGGCCGAGCCGGCTGATCGTCTCGACCAGCAGCCAGAAGAACAGCGCCAGCACCAGGTTCGCCTCGACATAGCGGAAGGTCTCGGTCGACATGCGGCTGACCTGATACATCAGCTCGGGCACGGTGATGATCGACAGGATCACCGTCTCCTTGGTCAGGATGATCGAGAAATTGACCAGCGCCGGCAGCGCCGAGACCAGGCCCAGCGGCAGCAGGATGCGGCGGATGATGGCGGGCTCGGCCATGCCGATGGCACGCGCCGCCTCGATCTGGCCATGCGGCACGGCGCGGAAGCCGGAACGGAAGATCTCGGCGAAATAGGGGCTGCCATAGATGGTCAGGCCCAAAAGGCCCGCCGGCAGCGCGTCCAGCCGCAGCCCGACCAGCGGGCCGCCGTAATAGAGCACGAAGAGCTGGACCAGGAAGGGCGTGCCGCGGATCACCTCGATATAGACCTGGATCAGCCAGCGCACCGGGCGCGGCGCGTAACGCTGGACCAGCGCGATCACCAGCCCCAGTGCCATGCCGAAGATCGTGCCGAGGATCCAGCACAGCACGGTGACGCCGAAGCCGCGCAGCAGCATCGGGCCGTATTGTTCGATCAGGTCCATCACACGGCCGTCCTGTGTTCAAGGTAGCGTCCCAGCGCCGCAAGGCACAGGTTGATCGCCAGATAGATGCAGGCCGCCGCGATATAGACTTCCAGCGGGCGGAAGGTGGTCGCGGCCTGGGCCTGGCTCGCCCGGGTGATCTCCAGGATGCCCACGACCGAAACCAGCGAGCTGGCCTTGACCAGCAGGATCAGCTCGTTGACCAGCGCCGGCAGCGACAGGGTGAAGGCCTGCGGCAGGATCACCCGGATCCAGGTGTCGCGCGGGGTCATGCCGATGGCGGTGGCGGCCTCGGTCTGGCCGCGCGGCAGGGCGGCGATGGCGCCGCGCCAGATCTCGCTGATATAGGCGCTGGCGCAGACGCCGACGCAGATCACCGCGGCGGCGGTGGCCGGGATGTCGATCCCGATCACCGGCAGCGAGTAATAGAAGACCAGAAGCTGCACCAGCAGCGGCACGCCGCGCAGGAAGCTGACCCAGAGCCCGCCGAAGGCGCGCAGCGCCGGATAGGGCGACAGCCGCGCCGCGCAGACCAGCGTGCCGATCACCAGCCCCAGGCCGATGCCCAAGACCGAGATCAGCAGCGTATAGCGCGCGGCCCAGAACAGCGGCTGGAAGCTTTCAAGAAAGACAGGGATGGAAAACATGCACGCCTTGTCCTGACGATGGCGGGCGGGGACCATCCCCGTTGCCCGCGTCTTGCGTCCGGCGCGCGGCAGGGCGCCGGAAGGTCCGGGCGGGGCGCTGGCCCCGCGCCGGCACGGTTTGCGTGGGCGGGGCTCAGTTCGCCGGGACTTCGCGCGGCAGTTCGGTATAGCTGCCCAGCCATTTCTCCTGGATCGCCTTGACGCGGCCGTCGTCGGTCATCTTCAGGATGGCGTCGTTGATCGCCTTGGCGAAGCTGTCGCTGTCGGCATCCTTGCGCAGCACCCAGGCGAAATAGGTCGGCTGGCCGAATTGCGCCGGCTCGAACAGCGCGAAGCTCTCGGGGCGGTTCTTGACCAGATAGGTCAGGTTCGGCAGCGAGCCCGCCACCGCGTCCAGCCGGCCGGCGACCAGGTCGGCATAGGCCTCGTCGGTGGTGCCGTATTCCTTGACGTTCACGCCGCCCAGGCTTTCGCCATAGGCTTGCAGCTGCTTGAACTGCGCGGTGCCCTGCTGGACGCCGACGGTCTTGCCCTTGATGTCCTCGGGCTTCTTCAGGTCGCTGTTCGCGGCCTTGACCAGCGAGACGGTGGCATCGGCGATCGGCAGGGTGAAGGTGTAACGCTCCAGCCGCTCGGGCGTGATGGTGACGGGCGCGATGACGATGTCGAATTTCTTGACTTCCAGGCCCGGCAGCTCGGCGGTCCAGGGGATGTCCTGATAGACCGGCTCGACGCCGATTTCCTTGGAAACCTCGTCGAACAGGTCCTTGGTCATGCCCTCATAGGTGCCATTGTTCAGCATGTCGAAGGGGGCATAGTGCATGTCGGTCGCGGTGACGATCTTGCCCGCCGCCTTGATGTCGGCCAGCTGGTCGGCCTGCGCGGCGGTGCCCAGCGCGATCAGGCTGATGGCGGCGGCTTTCAGGCTCATGTGAAAACTCATGTCTTTCTCCGTTGTTGGACAGGTGACGGGCGCGGGGGCGGTGCGTTGCGCACCCGCGCCCCTTGGATCAGAGAATCCCGGGCAGATTCAACCCGTGCTCCCGCGCGCAGTCCAGCGCGATCTGATAGCCCGCGTCAGCATGGCGCATGACGCCGGTGGCCGGGTCGTTCCACAGCACGCGCGCCAGCCGGGCATCGGCATCCTCGCTGCCGTCGCAGCAGATCACCATGCCGGAATGCTGCGAAAAGCCCATGCCGACGCCGCCGCCATGGTGCAGCGACACCCAGGTCGCGCCCGAGGCGGTATTCAGCAGCGCGTTCAGCAGCGGCCAGTCGGACACCGCGTCCGAGCCGTCCTGCATCGCCTCGGTTTCCCGGTTCGGCGAGGCGACCGAGCCCGAGTCGAGATGGTCGCGGCCGATGACGATGGGCGCTTTCAGTTCGCCGTTGCGCACCATCTCGTTGAAGGCGAGGCCCAGCTTGTGGCGGATGCCAAGGCCGACCCAGCAGATCCGCGCCGGCAGGCCCTGGAAGCTGATGCGCTCGCGCGCCATGTCCAGCCAGTTGTGCAGATGCGGGTCGTCGACCAGTTCCTTGACCTTCTGGTCGGTCTTCAGGATGTCCTCGGGATCGCCCGACAGCGCCGCCCAGCGGAACGGACCGATGCCCTTGCAGAACAAGGGCCGGATATAGGCCGGCACGAAGCCCGGGAAGGCGAAGGCGCGCTCGAAGCCCTCTTCCAGCGCCATCTGGCGGATGTTGTTGCCGTAATCGACCGTCGGGATACCTGCGTCATGGAAGGCCACCATGGCCTCGACCTGCTGGCGCATCGACTTGCGGGCGGCGGCGGCCACCGCCTTGGGATCGGTCTCCTGCCGCGCACGCCATTCGGCGACGGTCCAGCCCTGCGGCAGGTAGCCATGCACCGGGTCGTGGGCCGAGGTCTGGTCGGTCACAATGTCGGGACGCACGCCACGCTTGACTAGTTCCGGGAACACGTCGGCGGCATTGCCGATCAGCGCCACGGATTTCGCCTCGCCGGCCTTGGTCCAGCGGTCGATCATCTCCAGCGCCTCGTCGAGGCTGTGGGTCTTTTCATCGACATAGCGGGTGCGCAGGCGGAAATCGGCGCGGGTCTCGTCGCATTCCACCGCCAGGCAGCAGGCGCCGGCCATGACCGCGGCCAGAGGCTGGGCGCCGCCCATGCCGCCAAGCCCGGCGGTCAGGATCCACTTGCCCTTCAGATCGCCGCCATAGTGCTGGCGCCCGGCCTCGACGAAGGTCTCGTAGGTGCCCTGAACGATGCCCTGGCTGCCGATATAGATCCAGGAACCGGCGGTCATCTGGCCATACATGGCCAGGCCCTTCTTATCCAGCTCGTTGAAATGGTCCCAGTTCGCCCAATGCGGCACCAGGTTCGAGTTGGCGATCAGCACCCGCGGCGCGTCCTTGTGGGTCTTGAACACGCCGACCGGCTTGCCGGATTGCACCAGCAGGGTCTCGTCGGTCTCCAGCTTCTTGAGGCTGTCGACGATCAGGTCGAAATCCTTCCAGGTGCGGGCGGCGCGGCCGATGCCGCCATAGACCACCAGCTCATGCGGGTTCTCGGCCACGTCGGGATGCAGGTTGTTCATCAGCATCCGCATCGGCGCCTCGGTCAGCCAGCTTTTCGCGGTGATCTCGGTGCCGGTGGGCGGGAAGATGTCGCGGGTATTGTGACGCGGATTGGTCTGGGGGTTGTCCATCTCGGTCTCCGTTCAGGCCAGCATGTTGCCGGAAATGATGATGCGTTGGATTTCGGACGAACCTTCGTAGATCCGCATGATGCGCAGATCGCGGGCGATGCGTTCGATGGGGAAATCGCGGGTATAGCCATAGCCGCCATGCAGTTGCAGCGCGGTGTCGGCGATCTTGCCCGCCGCCTCGCTGGCAGCCAGTTTCGCCATGCTCGAGGCCAGCGAGAAGCGCCCGCCGTGGTCATGGGCGTGCTGGCGCTGGCGCGCGGCATCCTGCGACAAGAGCAGCGCCGAACGCCAGGCGACGCCCATGTCGGCGATCATCCAGCGGATGCCCTGGCGGTCGGTCAGCCGCTCGCCGCCGATCACGCGGTCCTTGGCATAGGCGATGGCGGCGTCCATGGCCGCTTTCGCCAGCCCCAGGCATTGCGCCGCGACCTCGATGCGGCCGTTGTCCAGCACCTGCATGGCGGTGCGAAAGCCCCTGCCCTCCTCGCCCAGCAGGGCATCCTCGGGCAGCTGGCAGTCGAGGTTCAGGGTGAACACATGCCCGCCCTTCAGCCCCATGGTTTTTTCCGGCGCGCCCGGCTCCAGCCCCGGCGTCCCTTTCGGCAGGATGAAGGCCGAGATGCCGCGATGGCCCTTGTCGGGATCGGTCACCGCATAGACGACGATGAAATCCGCCACGCCGCCGTTCGAGATGAAGCATTTCGTGCCCTTCAGGTGCCAGCCGGTTTCCGTGCGGCGGGCGCGGGTCTTCATGTCGGCGGGGTCCGAGCCGGCGGTCGGCTCGGTCAGGGCGAAGGCGCCCAGCGCCTCGCCCGTCGCGGCCTTTTGCAGCCATTCCTGCTTCTGCGATTCCGACCCGCCGATCAGGATCGAGTCGGTCGCCAGGTAATGCGCCGTCAGCGCCGAGGCCGTGGACCCGCAGGCCCCCGCCACGATGGCGACCGCGCGCAACAGCGCCGGGGCCGAGATGCCGCTGCCACCATAGGCTTCGGGCAGGTTCGCGCCCATCATGCCGGCCTCGCCCAGCACGGCAAGCTGGTCATGGACGAAACCCGAAGTCTCGTCGGTTTCCGCCGCCTTGGGCGCGATCCGCTCGGCGCAGATGCGCTCCAGCACGTCGCAGAACAGCCGTTCCTCTTCGGCCAGCATGGGCCAGTCGTCGCTCATGCGGTTTCCTCCAATCCGAATGCGCGCAGGATGGCGGCACGGTCGCCGCCAAGCCGCGGGGCCGGGCTGCCGGCCAGGGGTTTCTCGCCGTCGAAACGCACCGGCTGGCCGACGACCGGGGTGCGGCCCAGCAGGCTGACCAACCCGCGCGCGCGGGCGTGGTCACTGTCGGCCGCCTGGGCGATGTCCCAGATCGGCGCGGCGGGCAGGCCTGCACCGGCCAGCGCCGCCACGGCGGCCTCGGTGCTCTGCGTCGAGGACCAGGCCTCGATCAGCGCCTTGATCTCGGGCTCGTGCGCGGTGCGCGCTTCGTCGCTGGCGAAACGCGGGTCTGCCGCCGCCTCGGGGGCGCCGATCAGCTGTGCCAGCGCGGCGAATTGCTTGCCCGACAGCACCGCGATCACCACCTGCCCGTCGCTGGTGGCAAAGCAGCCGAAGGGCGTCGACAAGGGATGGCGGTTCCCGACCCGCTGCGGCAGCTTCCCGGCATAGAAATGCAGCGCATGGCTGGTGGTCAGCATGGAAAACAGCGCGTCATACATCGCCACGTCCAGCACCGCGCCCTGGCCGCTGGCATTCCGGCCCACCAGCGCCGCCATGATGGCCCAGCTCGCGAACAGGCCGGCCAGCAGGTCGGCGATGCTTTCGCCGGTCTTCAGCGGCGCGCCGCCCTCCTCGCCCGTGCCGGCCATCAGGCCCGACATGGCCTGCACCACCAGGTCATAGGCCGGCAGGTCGCGGAACGGCCCGTCCTGCCCAAAGCCCGAGATCGAGCAATAGACCAGCCGCGGATTCGCCGCGCGCAAGTCCTCGGCACCCAGCCCCAGCCGGGCCGCGACGCCGGGGCGGAAGTTTTCCACCACCACGTCCACCTGCGCCGCGATGGCACGCGCCAGCGCCAGGTCGGCCGGGTTTTTCAGGTCCAGCACCAGGCTTTGCTTGCCGCGGTTGTTCAGCGTGAACAGCGCGCTTTCGCCGTCCTTGAACGGGCCGATATGGCGGTAGTCGTCGCCCGCGGGCGGCTCCAGCTTGATGATCTCGGCCCCCAGGTCGGCCAGTAGCGCCGTCGCATAGGGCCCGGCCAGCACCCGCGACAGGTCCAGCACCTTGATTCCGGCCAGTGGCTTCATGCCCGCAGCTCCGGCGCCAGCGCCGCAAGGCGGGTCAGGATCTCCTTCAGCGGCCCCCGCAGCGCCTCGGCCTTCTGCGCGTCATAGGCAAAGGGCGGGGCCTCGGTCGCCAGATGCGTGGATTGCGCCAGTTCCATCT
This sequence comes from Paracoccus aminovorans, assembly GCF_001546115.1. Lineage (GTDB taxonomy): Bacteria > Pseudomonadota > Alphaproteobacteria > Rhodobacterales > Rhodobacteraceae > Paracoccus > Paracoccus aminovorans_B. Next base: position 2,160,000 of record NZ_KQ955208.1, on the reverse strand, counting down.
GGATCGCGTGGACGCCCTGCCCCGGCTGGCCGTAATGCCGCGTCGTCCAGCCGCCCTTGAAACGGCCGTTCAGAACATGGGTCCGGCCCGTCGCGGCTGCGACCTCCTGCGTGGCGGCCTCGATGGCCGGCGCGCAGGACGCCCCGCCGTTGGTGCCGATGTTGAAATCCGGCAGCACGCCCTGAAACAGGAACGGGATCACCGAGCGGATCGAGTGGCAGTCGTAAAGGATCGCGACCCCGTGCTTCGCCTTCACCCGCGCGATCTCGGCGGCCAGCGCGGCGTGATAGGGGGCGTGGAACTGCGCCTTGCGGGTGGCGATCTCCTCGGCACTCGGCTCCACCTCCCAGATCGGCGCGCCGTCGAAATCGGTCAGCGGCACCAGGCCGGTGGTGTTCTGGCCGGGATAGAGGCTCGCGTCGTCCGGGCCGCGGTTCGCGTCGATGACATAGCGGTGGAAGGTCGCCCGCACCGTGGTCGCGCCGGGCAGCAGCCCGTCGTAAAGCCGCTCGATATGCCAGTCGGTATCGGCCAGCACCCGGCCGCGCGGGTTCAGCGCCGCCTCGACATGAGCCGGCAGCCAGGTGCCGGTATGGGGCAGGCCCAGGATGACCGGGCTGTCCCCCTGGACGACCTCGACCGGGATCATGCCGTCACCTCGGCCAGCAGGTCGGCCAGCAGGTCGGCCGGCACAGCCGCGACCAGGGTGCCGTCGTGGATCAGCCGCGCCGCCTCGGCCAGGTCGGGGGCCATGTAGCGGTCCTGGTCCAGCGCCGGGATCGTCGCGCGCAGCGTAGCGATGACCTTCTGCAGCGGGCCCGAGGTCTTCAGCGGCGCGCGGAACTCGACGCCGGCGCTGGCGCACAGCGCCTCGATCCCCAGGATATGCGCGAGGTTCGCGTTCATGCGGCGAAGCCGGCGCGCGCCATGCGCGGCCATGCTGACGTGATCCTCCTGGTTGGCCGAGGTCGGCGTCGAGTCGGTCGAGCAGGGCGTCGCCAGATGCTTGTTTTCCGACATCAGCGCCGCCGAGGTCACTTCCGCGATCATCAGCCCCGAATTCAGGCCCGGATCGGGGGTCAGGAAGGGCGGCAGGTCATGGCTCAGCGCCGGATCGACCATCAGCGCGATGCGGCGCTGTGAAATCGCGCCGATCTCGGCGATCGCCAGCGCGATCTGGTCGGCGGCGAAGGCCACCGGCTCGGCATGGAAGTTCCCGCCCGAGACGATGCGGTCGGCCCCGACCAGCACCAGCGGGTTGTCGGTCGCGGCATTGGCCTCGATCTCCAGCGTGCGCCCGACCTGGGTCAGCAGGTCGATGCAGGCGCCGGTGACCTGCGGCTGGCAGCGGATGCAATAGGGATCCTGCACCCGGGTATCGCCGATCCGGTGGCTTTCGCGGATCTCGGAGCCCTCCATCAGCGCCCGGATCGTCCGCGCCGCGACGATCTGGCCGCGATGGCCGCGCAGGGTGTGGATCTCGTCCAGGAAGGGCGCGGTCGAGCCCATGATCGCATCGGTCGACAGCGAGGAGGTGACCAGCGCCGCCCGGGCGCTGGCGAAGGCATCGAACAATCCCGCCAGCGCGAAGGCGGTCGAGACCTGGGTGCCGTTGATCAGCGCCAGACCCTCTTTCGCGGCCAGCACCACGGGCGCGAGCCCGGCGGCGGCCAGCGCCTCGGCCGCGGGCATCTCGCGGCCGTCATAAGTCGCGCGGCCCTCGCCCAGCATGGCGGCGGCCATATGCGCCAGCGGCGCCAGGTCGCCCGAGGCGCCGACCGAGCCCTGCGACGGGATCACCGGCAGCACGCCGCGGGCCAGCATCGCCTCGATCAGCGCGATGACCTCGGGACGCACGCCCGAGGCGCCGCGGCCCAGCGACAGAAGCTTCAGCACCATGATCAGGCGCACGGTTTCCAGCTCGACCGGCTCGCCCACGCCGCAGCAATGCGACAGGATCAGGTTGCGTTGCAGCGTCGCGGTGTCCTTGGACGCGATCTTGATCGAGGCGAGCTTGCCGAAGCCGGTGTTCACGCCATAGACCGGCACGTCGCCATTGGCGGCAGCTTCGATGCGGGCGGCAGAGGCGGCGATGCCGGGCCGGGCGCTGTCGGCCAGCCGCACGGCCAGGCCCTCGCGCCAGACGCGCTCGAGCTGCGCCAGTGTGGTTTCGCCGGGGATCAGGATCAGTTCAGACAAAGTCGCCTCCGAAGATGCGGGAGTGAAGCGGGTTGAAGCCGATGCGATAGGTCAGCTCCGCCGGATGGGCTGCGTCCCAGACCGCCAGGTCGGCGCGCAGATCGGCGGCGATCACGCCCCGGTCGGTCAGGCCCAGGGCGCGGGCGGCGTTGCGGGTGACGCCGGCCAGGCATTCGCTGGGCGTCATGCGAAACAGCGTCGCGCCCATATTCATCGTCAGCAGCAGCGAGGTCAGCGGCGAGGTGCCGGGGTTGCAATCGGTCGCCAGCGCCAGCGCCACCCCGGCATCACGCAACGCCTGGACGGGGGGCAGCCTGGTCTCGCGCAGCGTATAGAAGGCGCCGGGCAGCAGCACGGCAACGGTGCCGGATGCCGCCATGGCATCGACGCCGTCCTGGCCCAGCCATTCCAGATGATCGGCCGAAATCGCGCCATGCTCGGCCGCCATGGCCGCGCCATGCAGGTTGGACAGCTGCTCGGCATGCAGCTTGACCGGCAGGCCGAGGCTTTTCGCATGATCGAAGATCACCGCCATCTCCTCGCGGGAAAAGGCGATGCCCTCGCAGAAACCGTCCACAGCATCGGCCAGATCCTCGGCATGGGCGGCGTCCATCCCGGCCAGCACCACATCGCGGATATAGCCCTGGCGGTCGTCCTTGTATTCCGGCGGCAGGGCATGGGCGGCCAGCCAGGTGGTGCGGACCTGGACCGGGCGGCGCGCCTCGATCAGCCGGGCGACGCGCAGCATCTTCAGCTCGTCGGCGACGGTCAGGCCATAGCCCGACTTGATCTCGATGGTAGTCACGCCCTCGGCGATCAGGTGGTCGACGCGGGTCAGCGCGGCTTTCAGCAGCGCGGCCTCGTCCGCCGCGCGGGTGGCGCGGACGCTGGACAGGATGCCGCCGCCGGCGCGGGCGATCTCTTCATAGCTGGCGCCCTCCAGCCGCATCTCGAACTCGCGGGCGCGGTCGCCGCCAAAGACGATATGGGTGTGGCAGTCGATCAGCCCCGGCGTGACCAGCCGCCCCCCCAGATCCTGCCGCGTCGCGCCGGCATAGCGCGCCGGCAGATCGGATTCGGCGCCGACCCAACTGATTCGCGCATCCTCGACGACCATGGCGCCGCGCTCGATCAGCCCGTAACCCCCTGACGGATCAGCCATGGTCGCGATCTGGGCATTGCTGAAAACCTGCATCGGCCATTCGTCCCGGATTGATTTCTCGTTGCTTCTATGTCTAAACTTAATTCCAGTCTATGTCTAAACTTATTTTCGCACAGAAAAGGGCGGCGCAATGGAAAAGATCTGGGCAGAACGGGCCTTGCTGCCCGATGGCTGGGCGGAAAATGTCTGCGTGACGGTGGATCGGGGCCGAATCGCCGCCGTTGAGGCCGGCGTCAGCGGCGGCGCGGCCGTGCCGCTGCTGCTGCCGGCGCTGGCGAACCTGCACAGCCACGCCTTCCAGCGCGCCATGGCCGGGCTTAGCGAGGCCAGGGGGCCGGAGCCACGCGACACCTTCTGGACCTGGCGCCAGATCATGTATCGCTTTCTCGACCACCTGACGCCCGATGACGTCGAATCCATCGCGGCGCTGGTGCAGATGGAGATGCTGGAGGCCGGCTATGCCACCAATGTCGAATTCCACTATCTGCACCACCGTCCCGGCGGCGGCCACTACGACAATATTGCCGAGATGGCCGAACGCATCGCCGCCGCCGCCGCGCGCTCGGGCATCGGCCTGACGCTTTTGCCGGTGCATTACCAGTTCGGCGGCGTGGACCGCCGTCCCTTGGCGCCGGGCCAGAACCGGTTCGGCACCACGCCCGAGGAATTCCTGCGGCTGGTCGAGGGCGCCGAGACCGCGCTCAGCGCCCTGCCCGCCGACGCCGGCATCGGCATCGCGCCGCACAGCCTGCGCGCCGTCTCGCCCGAGGGGCTGGCGGAATGCGTGGCGCTGCGCCCCGGCCGCCCGCTGCACATGCACCTGGCCGAACAAGTGCCCGAGATCGAGGAGATCAGCGCCGCCTATGGCCGCCGCCCGGTCGAATGGCTGCTGGAGAACCACGCCCCCGACCGGCGCTGGACCCTGATCCACCTGACCCACATGACCGAGGACGAGACCCGCCGCCTGGCCGCCACCGGCGCCGTGGCGGGCCTGTGCCCGATCACCGAATCCAGCCTTGGCGACGGCATCTTCAACGGCACGATCTGGGCCGAGGCCGGCGCGCGCTACGGCTTCGGCTCGGACAGCAACATCCGCATCTCGCTGGTCGAGGAGTTGCGCACGCTGGAATACAGCCAGCGCCTGCGCGACCGCGGCAGGGCGATCCTGGCCACCCCGGAACGCTCGACCGGCCGGGTGCTGTATCAGGCCGGGCTCGACGGCGGCGCCACGGCGGCGGGGCGCGAGACCGGGGCGATTGCACCCGGGCTCTGGGCCGATCTGGTCGCCGTCGACCGCGCCAATCCGGTGATGGCGGGCCGCACGGGCGACCAGATGCTCGACAGCCTGGTCTTTGCCGGCCATGACGGTCTGGTCCGCGATGTCTGGGCCGCCGGCCGCCATGTCGTGCAGGGCGGCAGACATATGGACCATGACCGCATCATCGCCGATTATCTGGCAACCATCGCCCGGCTTCAGGACCGCATGTGACCGAGAAATCCGCCAGCAAGGCGCAAGCCATCACCAGCGAGGTGCGCCGCCGCATCGTCGACCGCGAATGGCGGCAGGGCGACCGCATCCCGGACGAGGCCGAACTGGCCGTCGAATTCGGCGTCGCCCGCGCCACGGTGAACAAGGCCCTGCAACTGCTGGCCGAAGAGGGGCTCTTGGACCGCAAGCGCCGGGCTGGCACCCATGTCACGGTGAACCCGGCCCGCAAGGCCACGCTGACCATCCCCATCGTGCGCGAGCAGATCGAGGGCGCCGGCATGGAATACAGCCACCGCGTCGTGGCGCAGAAGCGCTCGCCTCTGCCGGCCGAGGCCGCCGCCCGCATGGCCCTGCCCGAGGGCCGGGTGCTGATCCACCTGCGCACCGTGCATTACGGCGACGGCAGGCCCTTCCAGGTCGAGGACCGCTGGATCAACCCGGTGGCGGCGCCGGGCGCCGAGGCCATCGACTTCCAGCGCATCAACGCCAACGAATGGCTGGTCAGGAATTTCCCCTGGTCGCGGGCCGACATGGCCTTTTCGGCCGAGAACGCCGATGCCCGCAACGCAAGGCTGCTGGAAACCCGGCAGGGCACCGCGCTTCTGATCCTGCAGCGCACCACCTTCAACGACCTGGGCGCGATCACCTCGGCCCGGCTGGCCTTTCACCCGGGTTACATGCTGATCGCCACACCCTGACCTTCACTTCCGCTTGGCCTTGCCCTATGAGGGCGCCAATCCCGAAAAAGGAATCCCCATGGCCAGCGCCAATCTCAACATCATGATCAAGGCCGCGCGCAAGGCGGGCCGCAGCCTCGTCAAGGACTTCCGCGAGGTGGAAAACCTTCAGGTCTCGGTCAAGGGCGCCGGCGATTTCGTCAGCCGCGCCGACCGCGAGGCCGAACGCATCATCAAGGAAGACCTGCGCAACGCCCGCCCGAACTATGGCTGGCTGGGCGAGGAGACCGGCGAGGAAGCCGGCGAAGACCCGACCCGGCGCTGGATCGTCGACCCGCTGGACGGCACCACCAACTTCCTGCATGGCCTGCCGCATTGGGCGGTCAGCATCGCGCTGGAGCACAAGGGCGAGATCGTCGCCTCGGTCGTCTTCGACGCCGCCAAGGACGAGCTCTTCACCGCCGAGCGCGGCGACGGCGCCTTCCTGAACGACCGCCGCATCCGTGTGTCCGGCCGCCGGCAGATGATCGAGGCGATTTTCGCCACCGGCGTGCCCTTCGCCGGCCGGCCGATGCTGCCGGCGACGCTGCGCGACCTCGGCCGGCTGATGCCGCTGACGGCGGGCGTGCGGCGCTGGGGCGCGGCCTCGCTGGACCTGGCCTATGTCGCGGCCGGCCGCTTCGACGGCTATTGGGAACGCGGCAACCAGCCCTGGGACATCGCCGCCGGCATCCTGCTGGTGAAAGAGGCCGGCGGCCGGCTGGAGCCGATCCGGGGCGAGAACCCGCTGGAGACCGGCTCGGTCGTGACCGCGAACCCGCAGCTTTTCGGCGAATTCGCCGAGATCATCCGCCGCCCGGACTAAGCCCCCGGTTGACCTTTCCCCCGCCGGGGCGCATGGCGGGGGTCCAGCCTTGGAATCGCGCCATGCCAGACAATCCCCAGACCGGGCCCCAGGCCGGGTCCCAGACCGGACCGCTGATGTCGCCGGCCTCGCAGCCCCCTGCCGTCCCGCCGCCGCTGGCCCGTCCCCGGGCCGACCGGCAGGGCACGGCGATCCTGATGATCTGCGGCTCGACCTTCATCTTCGCGGCGCAGGACGGCGTCTCGCGCCATCTCGGCGCGGTCTATTCGCCGATCTTCATCGTCATGCTGCGCTACTGGTTCTTCGCGCTCTTCGTGATCCTGCTCTGCGCGCGCAGCCAGGGCGGGCTGTCTCGGGTCATCCGGTCGCGCCGGCCGGTGGCGCAGATCGCCCGCGGCGTGCTGCTGGTGGTCGAGGTCGTGGTGGTGATCGAGGCCTTCGTCCGGCTGGGCCTGATCAACACCCATGCGATCTTTGCCTGCTATCCGCTGCTGATCTCGGCGCTGTCGGGGCCGATCCTGGGCGAAAAGGTCGGCTGGCGCCGCTGGGCCGCCGTCGCGGTCGGCTTCATCGGCATCATGATCGTGCTGAACCCCGGCAGCGGCGCGCTGAGCCATGACGCCATCCTGCCCTTCGTGGGTGCGCTGATGTATGCCGTCTATGGGCTGCTGACGCGGCTGGTGGCGCGCGACGACAGCGCCATGGTCAGCTTCTTCTGGACCGGCATCGCCGGCGCCTTTGCCAGCACCCTGGCCGGGGTCTGGTATTGGCAACCCATCGCCGGCCCGGACATTCCCTGGCTGCTGACGCTATGCGTGACCAGCGTCATGGGGCATTTCCTGCTCATCAAGGCCTATGAACTGGCCGAGGCCTCGGCCTTGCAGCCGTTCTCCTATACGCAGCTCGTCTGGATCAGCATCTTCGGCGTGACCATCTTCGGCGAGACGCTGGCCCCGAACGTGGCCATCGGCGGCGGCATCGTGGTCTTTGCCGGCATGTTCACCTGGTGGCGTTCCCGCCAGCGCGAGCGGGCCGCGTCCCGCTGACCGCCGCCTCGATCACCGGCACCGGGCCCAGCACCTCGGCCAGCACCCCGCCCGAAGCATAGCCCACCAACGTCCGCGCCGGCATCACCGGCCGGGCCGAGCCCGCCAGCCGGATCGGCGGCGGCGCCGGCGCCGGCAGCGCGCCGCCGCCGGTCAGGTCCCAGCTTGGCACCAGAGGCACCGCCGCGCCCTTGATGCGGGCGCGATAGACCGGCAGCGCCTCGGCCACCCGCATGACATAGTTGCGGGTCTCGTCGAAGGGGATCATCTCGACCCAATCCACCGGATCGACGGCGCCGCGCAGGTCGCCGAAATCCCGAAGCCAGCGCGCCGAGCGCCCCGGCCCGGCGTTGTAGCCCGCCGCGACCAGCGCCACCGAGGGCCCGAAACGGTCGCGCAGGCCCGCCAGATAGGCCGCGCCCAGCCGGGCGTTATAGGCCGCGTCGCGGGTCAGCCGCGCCTGGTCGAAGGGCTCGCCCAGCTTCCTCGCCATGGAACGCGCCGTGTCGGGCATGACCTGCATCAGCCCCAGCGCGCCTACGTGCGAGGAGACCGTGTGGTTGAACTCGCTTTCGCGCCGGGCGATGGCCATGACCAGTTCCGGCGGCAGGCCCAGCGGCGTATGTTCAAGCCCGGTCAGCGGGAAATAGGCGGCGGGATAGACCGTGCCCTTGGCGGCGGCGGCCTTGGCCAGGCGCAGCGCGTGCCAGGGCATGCGCAGCTCCAGCATCATCCGGGCCATGCGGCCGATATCCTCGGGCGCGGCGGTCTCGGCCAGGTGCAGGAAGAAGCGCTGGCCCTGGTCGGGCGCGCCGGCCGCGACCAGCCAGACCCCGGCCTGCCAGACGCCATTGCCGCGCAGGGCCGCGCCGCGCCAGTCGGGCAGCGTCGTCTCGGACCGGCCGGGGATCGCCAGCGCCTCCTGCATGGGCAGGCCCAGCTTTTCGGCGGCAAGCTGGCCATACCAGGCCGATTGCCAGCCGGCGGCGGCGGCATAGGCGGCCTCGGCCCCGGCGCGGTCGCCCTTGGCCTCCAGCGCCCGGCCCTGCCAGTAATGCGCCCGCGACAGCGAGATCAGGCTGGCGACGGCCTGTTCCAGCGCCCGGAAATGCGCCTGCGCCCGGTCATGGGCCCCGGCCCGCAGCGCGGCATAGCCGGCAAGCCATTCCAGGTCGGAAAATTCGTCGCTGCCCGGGGCCAGGAAATGCCCGGCCGCCAGTTTCTCGGCCAGCGCCCAGTCGCCCTGCCGCAGCGCCAGCCTGGCGTAATCGGCGCGCTTGGCCGCCCAGGCGGCGGGATCGCGCAACGCCTCGGCACTGGTCGAGCGTTCCAGCATCAGGTCGCGCGCCAGCTCCGGCATCTTGGCCCAGACCCGCCAGCGGAAACGGTCCAGCGCCAGGCCGGCATCGCCCCGCTGCGCCTCGGGCAGCGCCAGGATCAGCGCATCGACCCCCGCCTGCCCCGATTGCAGCGCCAGCCGCGCCTTTCCCAGCGCCTGCGCCGGTGCCGAGGCCAGGGGCAGCGTCACCTGCGCCGCCTGCCATTCGCCCAGGTCCAGAAGCCGCATCAGCCGCGCGTCATGCAGCCCGGCGACCGCAGCGCCATGGGCGGCAAGAAAGACCTCGGTCTCGGGCTTGGCCAGCGCCTGTTCGGTCCAGAAGCGCTGCGCCTCGGCCTTGGCGGCGGCGGGATCGGTCGGCTGCAGGGCCGCGATCAGCGCCATGGCGCCGGTCAGCGTGTCGGGGCGGCGCGGACCGAACCAGGCGATCACCTCGGCCGGCGGCAGGTCGGCGCGCAAAAGCGCATCGCCGCGCTTGTAGAGCAGCGCCATGCCGGGCCAATCGGCGTGGCGGGCGGCGAAATCGCGGTATTCGGACCAGCTGCCCTGCCCGGCGCGCAGCCGCTGCCAGTCGACCAGATCGCGGGCGATGGGGCCGGATTGCGCGGCCTCGCGCCCGGCGGCGGTCCAGTCGCGGGCGCCGGCGGCGGCCAGCGCGCGCGCCAGGTGGCCGGCATCCTCGGCCCCGGCCGGCGTCGCAAAGCCCAGACACAGCGCCAGCAGCGGTCCCAGAATCCTGTCGCGGAAAGGATACATCATGGCCTCATTTCTGCGGGACTCGGACGGGCCCTGCAACTCACATCCTTGGCAAGCCGCGCGTCGGGATGTAAGCCCCTGTGCATCACAAAGCTCAGGATACCCACATGTTCAAAGGCTCCCTGCCCGCGCTGGTCACGCCCTTCACCCCCGACGGGGAGCTGGATCTCCCGGCGCTGGAGAAGCTGGTGGACTGGCATATCGCGCAAGGCACCCATGGGCTGGTCCCGGTCGGCACCACCGGGGAAAGCCCGACGCTCAGCCACGAAGAGCACCGCCAGGTCATCGAGGAGGTCATCCGCATGGCGGCCGGCCGCCTGCCGGTGATCGCCGGTGCCGGTTCGAACTCGACCCGCGAAGGCATCGGGCTGGTGCAGCACGCCCAGGCCGCCGGCGCCGCCGCGGCGCTGGTGGTGACGCCCTATTACAACAAGCCGACGCAGGACGGGCTGATCGCGCATTTCACCGCGCTGCATGACGCCAGCGACATTCCGATCATCATCTACAACATCCCCGGCCGCTCGGTCATCGACATGAGCCCCGAGACCATGGGCGAGCTGGCGAAGCTGCCGCGCATCATCGGCGTCAAGGACGCCACCGGCAAGCTGGAGCGCGTGTCGATGCAGCGCGCCACCTGCGGCGCCGATTTCGTGCAGCTGTCGGGCGAGGACGCGACCGCGCTTGGCTTCAACGCCCATGGCGGCGTGGGCTGCATCTCGGTCACCGCGAACGTGGCGCCGAAGCTTTGCGCCGAGTTCCAGGAGGCGACGCTGGCCGGCGACTATGCCAAGGCGCTGGAATACCAGGACAGGCTGATGCCGCTGCATGTGGCGATCTTCCTGGAGCCCGGCGTCGCCGGGGCCAAATACGCCATGTCGCGGCTGGGGCTGTGCACCGACCGGGTGCGGCTGCCGCTGGTCGGGCTGACCGACGCGACCAAGGCCCGGATCGACGCGGCCATGGCGCATGCCGGGCTGATCTGAGCCGGCCTTCGCCAGGGCGGCAAGGGGGCGGCGGCGGGCCGCCCTTTTTCATGCGCGGGGCTCATCCTCTTCGGCATGGGTCGCCCAGACCTGGCCCGGCGCGGGCGGCGGCAGATCCTCGGGCCGCCAGCCCAGGTGCATGTTCGCCTTGGCGATCATGTAGCCGGTGATCGGCGCGGTCAGGAACAGGAACAGCGCGATCAGCAGCTCGTGCCAGGTGAACTGCCCGGTCCGCGCCGGAAACCAGACCATCGAGGCGATCAGCACCGCCCCCACCCCCAGCGTCGCCGATTTCGTCGGCGCATGCAGTCGCGTCATCGGGTCGGGCAGCCGCACCAACCCCCAGGAGCCGACTAGCCCGAAGAAGCCGCCCACCACCAGCAGCACCGAAACGATGATCTCGGCCACCATGCCCACCCCTTCCTATTCGATGATGTCGCCGCGCAGGACGAATTTCGCATAGGCCACGGTCGAGATGAAGCCGACCATGGCGAAGAGCAGCGCCGCCTCGAAATAGATGCCGGTGCCGCGGTCGATGCCGAAGATCGCCAGAAGCGCGATCATGTTCAGCGCCATCGTGTCCAGCGCCAGCACCCGGTCGGCCGGCCCCGGCGCAAAGACCACGCGGTAAAGGCAGCAGAGCAGCGCCAGCCCGAAGCAGCCATAGGCGAAGAGAAGCGCATAAAGGATCATTCGAAGATCTCCTTCAGCCGGGTCTCGTAGCGGGTCTTGATCTCGTCCCGCACGGCATCGGGGTCGGGGGCGTGCAGGCAATGCACCAGCAGCGCGCGTCCGTCCTGCGACAGGTCGCAGCTGACCGTGCCGGGGGTCAGGGTGATGGTGCCGGCCAGGGTGGCGATGGCCTCGGGGCGGCGCAGCGCCAGCGGCACGGCGATCCAGGCCGGGCGCAACGCGCGGCGCGGCTTGAACAGCACGATCAGCGCCACGGTGACATTGGCCTTGGCGATGTCCAGAAGCACCAGCGCCAGATAGGCCGGGATGCGCCAGGGCCGGCGAAAGCCCTGGGTGCCCGGCCAATAGGGCGCGGTCAGCAGCGGCACGGCGATGCCGACCAGCACGGCAAAGACCAGCGAGCCCCAGGCCCAGCGGTTGACCAGCCCCAGCCAGACCAGCGCCAGCACCAAGGACAGCACGGGATGCGGGAACAGCCGGCGCATCATTTCGTGCCCTCCTGCCCCGAGAGCACGGCCTCGAGATAGGCCGACTGGTCGTGCAGTTGCAGCGCCGTGTCATGGGCCAGGCGCATGGCCGGGCCGGCAAAGACGGTCAGCGCGACGATGCCCGCCAGCAGCGCGGCGATGGCGGCAAGCGACAGACCCTGCCCGGCCGGGGCGCGGGGCGCGGCAGAGCCGGCCTCGGCGCCCTTCCAGAACAGCAGCGAGCCGGCGCAGGTCATGCCATAGATCGCGACGAGCGAGCCGAGCAGGATCACCGCCCAGACCCAGATGACCGCCGGCGTCTCGGCCGTGGCCTGCATCACCAAGAGCTTGCCGATGAAGCCGGACAGCGGCGGCATGCCGGTGACCGCGATGGCGGTGGCGAAGAACAGCACCGCGACCAGCCCGTTGCCGGGCATCGCCGGGCGCGGGCGCAGCCACAGGTCGCCCCGGCGCGCGCCGATCAGGTCCACGACCAGGAACAGCGCGCCTGCCGCCAGCGTCGAATGCACCAGGTAATAGACCGCCGCCGCCGTGGACTGCGGGTTCTGCTGCGCCACCGCGATCATCAGCGTCCCGACCGAGCCGATGGCCGCGAAGGCCGCCAGCCGCCCCAGGTGCCGGCTGCCCAGCACGCCGATCTGCCCCAGCGCCAGGGTGAACAGCGCGGCGGGCAAGAGCAGGTCCATGACCACGCTCTCGACCACCGTGTCCTGCGGAAAGACCAGCGTCATGAAGCGCATGATGCCATAGGCGCCGACCTTGGTCATCACGGCGAACAGCGCCGCCACCGGCCCGGGCGCATTGGCATAGGTCGCGGGCAGCCAGAAATGCAGCGGCACCAGCGCGGCCTTGATGGCAAAGACCAGCACCAAGAGCACGGCGCCGGTGCGCAGCAGCGCGGAATCGCCCGGCGGGATCGCCGCCACCCGCGCCGCCATGTCGGCCATGTTCAGCGTGCCGGTCACCGCGTAGAGCACCCCCAACGCCGCCAGGAACAGCACCGAGCCGGCGAGGTTATAGGCGATATACTGCACGCCCGCGCGCAGCCGCATCTCGCCCCCGCCATGGACCATCAGCCCATAGCTGGCGATCAGCAGCACCTCGAAGAAGACGAACAGGTTGAAGGCGTCTCCGGTCAGGAAGGCGCCGCAGATCCCCATCAGCTGGAACTGCCACAGCGCATGGAAATGCCAGCCGCGCCGGTCCCAGCCCGAGCCCACGGCGTAAAGCTGCACGGCCAGCGCCAGCACCGCGGTCAGCAGCAGAAGCAGCGCCGCCAGCCGGTCCAGCACCAGCACGATGCCGAAGGGCGCGGCCCAGTTGCCCAGGCGATAGACCCGGATCGTGTCGTCCGCGGCCAGCAGGTTCAGCCACAGCGCCAGCCCGACCAGCGCCGCGGTGCCCAGCAGCGACAGGCCGCGCTGCCAGCGCAGGTCGCCGCGCAGGCCCAGGATGATGACGGCGCCCAGCACGGCGGGCAGCAGCACGGGGGCGATCAGCAGGTGGCTCATGCGTCGCCCCTCTCGTCGCTCTCGGGCGGGCGGCGGTCGGCGCGGGGCATGTCGACGCGGTCGTCGCCTCCGGCCAGATAGGCGCCCAGCGCTATCATCACCGTCACGGCGGTCATCCCGAACGAGATCACGATGGCGGTCAGCACCAGCGCCTGCGGCAGCGGATCGGTATAGACACCCGCGCCCTCGCGCAGCACCGGCGGGGCGTCGACCACCAGCCGGCCGGTCGAGAACAGGAACAGGTTGATCGCATAGCTCAGCATGGTCGTGCCCAGCACCACGGCAAAGCTGCGCTTGCGCAGGATCAGATAGATCCCGGCGGCGGTCATGACGCCGATGGCGCTGGCAAGCAGGAATTCCATCAGCGCCCCCTGGTTCCGGCGGCCCGCGCCACGCGCGTCAGCGCCTCGAGCGCCAGCATCACCGCGCCCAGCACGCACAGGAACACGCCCAGGTCGAAGCCCATGGCCGAGGCCAGCTCGAACGGCTCCAGCCCCGGCAGCGTGACATAGCCATAGGTCGAGGTCAGGAAGGGCAGCCCCCAGGCCCAGGCGCCGATGCCGGTCAGCCCGGCCGCGATCACGCCGGCGCCGATCAGCGCGTGATAGGGGATGCGCTGGCGATGCTGCGCCCAGGCCAGGCCCGAGGCCATGTATTGCGCGACCAGCGCGATGGCGACCACCAGCCCGGCGATGAAGCCGCCGCCCGGCGCATTGTGGCCGCGCAGGAAGATGTAAAGCCCCGCGACCAGCAGCAGCGGCAGCACCAGCCGCGTCGCCACCACCATCAGCAGCGGATGCGGATCGCCGGCGCGGCGCGCGGCCCGCCAGCCGTCCAGGTGCCAGCCGCCGGCGCCCTTCAGCAGGCTTTCGGTCAGCGCGAAAATGGTCAGCGCGGCGATGCCCAGCACGGTGATCTCGCCAAAGGTGTCATAGCCGCGGAAATCGACCAGGATCACGTTCACCACATTGTCGCCGCCGCCCAGCTTGTGGCTGTTTTCCAGCATGTAGCCCGAGATCGGCGGCAGCGCGAAATCGCTGCGCATCATGGCATAGGCCAGCGCGCCGAAGCCCAGGCCGCCCAGCGTGGCGATGAAGGCGTCGATGCCGCGCTTGCGGTCGCGGCTGTCGATGGGCGTGCGCTTGGGCAGGAAGTTCAGCGCCAGCAGCAGCAGGATCACCGTGACCACCTCGACCGAGATCTGGGTCAGCGCCAGGTCCGGGGCCGAAAGATAGACGAAGCTGGCCGAGACCATCAGCCCGACGATGCCCACCAGCACCAGCGCCAGAAGCCGTTGCCGGTGAAAGGCCACCATGCAGCCGGTCGCGACCAGCAGCGCCAGCCAGCCGAGCAGCGGCACCGCCTGCACCTGAAGCATGGGCCGGGTGGCGCCGCGCCAGTTTCCGGTCGAAAACGCCCAGAGCCCGCAGGCCAGCACCGTCAGGGTCAGCGCGGCAAAGGCACGCGACATCGAGCCATTGGTCAGCCGGTCGGTGACGAAGCCCGATGCCGTCGCCGCCGCCCGCGTCACCGCGTCGAAACCGGCCTTGCCGTCCGGCCGCGCCATGCCGTCGCGCACGCCGATCAGGCGCCGGTTCAGCGCCAGCAGCAGGACGCCCGCCGCCACCGCCGCGCAGGACATCAGCAGCGCCGGCGTGACACCGTGCCACAGCGCGAAATGCGGATGCGCCTCGGCCCCGGTGGTGGCGCTGGCCGAGGCCTCGACCAGCCAGCCCGCCACGAGGTTGGGCATCAGCCCGATCAGCACCACCAGCACCGCCAATACGGCCGGCGGCAGCCACAGCCCCAGCCCCGGATCATGCGGGCGGTGCGGGTAATCCGGCCGCTGAGGGCCCAGGAACACCTGCCAGACCAGCCGCAGCGAATAGCAGACCGACAGCGCCGCCCCCAGCGTCGCCAAGGCCCCGATCAGCCAGGGATTGCCCTGCCAGGCGGCATGGCCGGCGTTTTCCAGCATCAGCTCCTTGGACAGGAAGCCGTTCAGCGGCGGGATGCCGGCCATGGACAGCGCCGCGACGGTGGTAATGGCGAAGGTCAGCGGCATCAGCCGCCGCAAGCCGCCCAGCCGGGCGATCGAGCGGGTGCCGGCCTCGTGATCCACGATGCCGGCGGCCATGAACAGCGCCGCCTTGAATGTGGCGTGGTTCACGATGTGGAACATCGCCGCCAGCGCCGCGGCCTTGGTGCCGAAGCCCAGCAGCATGGTGATGAGCCCCAGGTGCGACACGGTGGAATAGGCCAAGAGCGACTTCAGGTCGTCGCGGAACATGGCGATCCAGGCGCCCAGCACCATGGTGACAAGGCCGGTGCCGGCGACCAGGTGGAACCACTCGGGCGTCCCCGACAGCACCGGCCAGAGCCGCGCCAGCAGGAAGATCCCGGCCTTCACCATGGTCGCCGAATGCAGATAGGCCGAGACCGGCGTCGGCGCCGCCATGGCATGCGGCAGCCAGAACTGGAACGGGAACTGCGCCGATTTGGTAAAGGCGCCGAGCAGGATCAGCAGCAGCGCCGGCAGATACAGCGGGCTTGCCTGGATCGCCTCGCGCGCCAGCAGGATCTGCGAGATGTCATAGCTGCCGGCGATCCGGCCCAGGATCAGCATGCCGGCGATCATCGCCAGCCCGCCCATGCCGGTCACGGTCAGCGCCATGCGCGCGCCCTGCCGCCCCTCGGGCAGGTGCTTCCAATAGCCGATCAGCAGGAACGAGGACAGCGAGGTCAGCTCCCAGAACACCAGCAGCAGCAGGATGTTGTCCGACAGCACGATCCCCGTCATCGCGCCCTGGAACAGCATCAGGCAGCTGTAGAACACCGGCGCCGAATCGCGCGCCGCGAGATAGAAGCGGGCATAGGCGATGATGAGCAGCCCGATGCCCAGGATCAGGATGCCGAACAGCAGCCCCAGCCCGTCCAGCCGGAAATTCGCATCAAGCCCCAGGCCGGGCAGCCAGGCGATGCGCGTTGCCACAGCCTCGCCGGCCAGGATGGCGGGGATATGCAGGCACAAGCCGATCAGCGCCGCCAGCGTGACCGCGCCGCAGGCCAGCGCGATGATCCCGCGCCCCTGGCGCGCAAGCAGCCCCGGCAGCAGGGCGCCCAGAAAGGGCAGGACGGCGATCAGTGCTGGCGACATGGTCCCTCGTTCT
The DNA here is from genome assembly GCF_001546115.1 of Paracoccus aminovorans. Lineage (GTDB taxonomy): Bacteria > Pseudomonadota > Alphaproteobacteria > Rhodobacterales > Rhodobacteraceae > Paracoccus > Paracoccus aminovorans_B. Next base: position 2,143,622 of record NZ_KQ955208.1, on the reverse strand, counting down.
GGTTCCGGTCTATCTCTGGGTCGGGGCGCCGATTGTCAACCGCATGACAAAGTCGCTAGGCGATGTTCGCCTTTCGTGCTAGCCATGGCGAAAAAGGGAATGAGGCATGAAGATCATCGGCATAGACCCGGGCCTGCGCAACATGGGCTGGGGCGTGATCGCGGTGGACGGCCCGCGCCTGCGCCATCTGGGCAATGGCATCGTGCGTTCCGAGGCGGGCGAGCTGGGGCCGCGGCTGGCGACGCTCTATCGCGGGCTCTGCGCGGTGATCGCCGAATTCCGCCCCGATGCGGCGGCGGTCGAGCAGACCTTCGTCAACAAGGACGCCACCGGCACGCTGAAGCTGGGCCAGGCGCGCGGCATCGCCCTGCTGGCCCCGGCCGAGGCCGGGCTGGAGATCGGCGAATATGCCCCGAACGCGGTGAAAAAGACCGTGGTCGGCGTCGGCCATGCCGCCAAGGAGCAGATCCAGCATATGGTCCGCTTCATGCTGCCCGGCGTCGAATTCGCCGGCCCCGACGCGGCCGACGCGCTGGCCGTCGCCATCTGCCATGCCCATCACAGCCAGGGCCGGGCGCTCCGCATCAAGGTGCCTGCATGAGGAGGTTCGCATGATCGGCCGCATCGCCGGCATCATCCTGCACCGGGCCCAGGATCACGTGCTGATCGACGTGCGCGGCGTGGGCTATATCGTCCATGTCAGCGAACGCACCGCCGCCGCGCTGCCCCCGGCCGGGCAGGCGACCGCACTTTATACCGAGCTGCTGGTGCGCGAGGATCTGCTGCAGCTCTTCGGCTTTCCGACGCTCTTGGAAAAGGAATGGCACCGGCTGCTGACCTCGGTCCAGGGCGTGGGCGCCAAGGTCGGCCTCGCGATCCTCGGCACGCTCGGCCCCGAGGGGCTGGCCCGCGCGCTGGCGCTTGGCGACTGGTCGGCGCTGCGCAAGGCGCCGGGCGTCGGGCCGAAGCTGGCGCAGCGCGTGACCATGGAGCTGAAGGACAAGGCCCCCGCCGTCATGGCGATGGGCGGCAACCTGACCGTCGATCCCGGCCCCCTGCCCGAGCCCTCGGCCGAGGTGATCGAGGCGCCCGCCGCCCGGGCGACACCGGCGGCGCCATCCTCGGCCCAGGCGACGTCGGATGCGCTCTCGGCGCTCGGCAATCTGGGCTATGCTCCGTCCGAGGCCGCCTCGGCGGTGGCCGAGGCCGCGGCGCGGGAACCGCAGGCGGCCACGGCGGCTTTGATCCGCGCGGCCCTGCGGCTGCTGGCCCCCAAGGAGTGACGACCATGACCGGAAACCTGCGCACCTTCGTCCTGATGGCCGCCCTGACCGCGCTGGTCATGGGCATGGGCTATCTGCTGGGCGGCCAGGGCGGCGCGGTGATCGCGCTGGTGCTGGCCGGCGCCGGCAACCTGTTCGCCTGGTGGAACAGCGACAAGATGGTGCTGCGCCAGCAAGGGGCGCATCCGGTCACCCGCCAGCAGGCGCCGGAACTGGTCGACATGGTGGCGGCGCTGGCGCAGCGCGCCGGCCTGCCAATGCCGGCGGTCTATGTGCTGGAGACCGAGCAGCCCAATGCCTTCGCCACCGGCCGCAACCCGCAGAATGCCGCCGTGGCGGTGACGCAGGGCATCATGCGCGTGCTGAGCCGCGACGAGCTGGCCGGCGTGATCGCGCATGAACTGGCCCATATCAAGCATCGCGACACGCTGACCATGACCGTCACCGCGACCATGGCCGGCGCCATCGCCATGCTGGGCAACATGCTGATGTTTTCCAGCCTGTTTGGCGGACGCGACGACAACCGCGGCGGCGGGCTCGCCGGCATCCTGGCGATGATCTTTGCCCCGATGGCGGCGGGGCTGGTGCAGATGGCGATCTCGCGCACCCGGGAATACGAGGCCGACCGCATGGGCGCCCAGATCTGCGGCCAGCCGATGTCGCTGGCCGGAGCGCTGGCCAAGATCTCGCGCGCGGCCGGGCAGGTGGTGAACCTCCCGGCCGAGCGGAACCCGGCCTCGGCGGCGCTGTTCATCGTCAACCCGCTGCACGCGCTGCGCATGGACAGGCTGTTCGCCACCCACCCGCCGGTCGAGGAGCGCATCGCCCGGCTGCAGGCCATGGCCGGCGGCTTTGCCGCCTCGCGCGTGCCGGGCGTCTCGGGCGGCGCCGGTCCCTGGGGCGACCGATGAGCCAGCCGGACCCGATGCTGCGCCCCGACCCGATCGAGGGCGAGACCGAGGACCGCGCGCTGCGCCCGCAGATGCTGGCGGATTTCGTCGGCCAGGCCGAGGCCCGCGCCAACCTGCGCGTCTTCATCGAAAGCGCCCGCATGCGCGGCAAGGCCATGGACCACACGCTGTTCCACGGCCCCCCCGGCCTCGGCAAGACCACGCTGGCGCAGATCATGGCGCGCGAGCTGGGGGTGAATTTCAAGATGACCTCGGGCCCGGTGCTGGCCCGCGCCGGCGATCTCGCCGCGATCCTGACCAACCTGGAAGCCCGCGACGTGCTGTTCATCGACGAAATCCACCGCATGAACCCGGCGGTCGAGGAGATCCTCTATCCGGCGATGGAGGATTTCGAACTGGACCTGGTGATCGGCGAAGGCCCGGCGGCGCGCACGGTGCGCATCGAGCTGCAGCCCTTTACCCTGGTCGGCGCCACCACCCGGCTGGGGCTCTTGACCACGCCGCTGCGCGACCGTTTCGGCATCCCGACCCGGTTGCAATTCTATACCATCGACGAGCTTGACCATATCGTGACCCGGGGTGCGCGGCTGCTGGACATCCCCTCCGAGCCCGCCGGCACGCGCGAGATCGCGCGGCGCGCCCGCGGCACGCCGCGCATCGCCGGGCGCCTGCTGCGCCGGGTGATCGACTTTGCCCTGGTCGAGGGCGACGGCAGGCTGACGCGCGAGATCGCCGACAGCGCACTGACCCGGCTGGGGGTGGACCATATCGGCCTTGACGCCGCCGACCGGCGCTATCTGACGCTGATGGCCGAGCATTACGGCGGCGGGCCGGTCGGGGTGGAGACCCTTTCGGCCGCGCTGTCGGAAAGCCGCGATGCCATCGAGGAGGTGATCGAGCCCTATCTGATGCAGCAGGGCCTGGTCGCCCGCACACCGCGCGGCCGGATGCTGGCCCGGCTGGGCTGGCGCCACCTCGGTCTCGACGCGCCGCGCACGCAGGAAAGCCTGTTCGATGACTGATCCGACCGACCGCATCCGCGACAGTTTCGACCGCCAGACCATGATGCAGACGCTGGGCGCCACCTTGCTGAGCGTCGAGCCCGGCAAGGTCAGCATCGCCGCACCGATCCTGCCGACGGCGCTGCAACAGCATGGCGCCGGCCATGCCGGGCTGGCCTTCAGCATCGGCGATTCGGCCGCGGGCTATGCGGCGCTGTCGCTGATGCCCGAGGGCTCCGAGGTGATGACGGTCGAGATGAAGATCAACCTGATGTCGCCGGCGCTCGGCGACCGGCTGCTGGCCGAGGGCCGGGTCATCCGCCCCGGCCGCCGCATCATGGTGGTCGCCGCCGATGTCTGGGCCGAAACCGCCGGCGGGCGCAAGCATGTCGCCATGCTGCAAGGCACCATGATCCCGGTCTAGGTCGCAGTTCCGGAATTGCCGCAACCGGGGGCTTTGCGCCCCCGGACCCCCGCAGGATATTTACGCAAGAAAGAATGATCCGCCCATAAGACGGTTGGTTCTTTCTTGCATAAATATCCTGGGGGAGCGCGGTACGCGCAGGGGGCAAAGCCCCCATGGCGATCAGTCGTGCGGGCCGGCCGAGAGCACCCGATCCTCTTGCGCGATGAAATGCTCCATCATCAGCCGCCACAGGGCTTCGGCAAGGTCGGGATCCAGACCCGCAGGGCCGGCAAGGCGGCGGGCATTGGCGGCGACTTCCTCGACGCGGCTGTCGATGCGGGCCGGCAGCCCTTCGCGGGCCTTGATCCGCGCCGCCTCGTCGATCAGCGTCGAACGCTCGGCCAGCAAGGCGATCAGCTGGGCGTCCAGCGCGTCGATGCGGGCGCGCAGATCATGCATCGCGGAGTCGGGCGCCAGGTGCGGGTCGGAGGTGCTCATGCCTTCCCATGCCCCGATGCGCGCGCCGTGACAAGCCGGGGCATCGGCGGAATGTGGCGCAGATGTCGCACATCATGGGCGAAATTTCGCCTATGACGGAACATTCTGGCGTGAATGCGCATTTCGTTCTTAGCTGGGAGCGAGGTCATGCTCTCCGCATTACAGGGAAAGGATCTGAGGAATGACGGCCGCCAGTTTCGTGATCAATATCGGTTTCGGCCTGGGTCTGGCGCTTGGCGCGGTGGCGCTGCTGCTGCTCTAGCCCTCTCCTGACCGATCCCGCGGCAAGAAAGAACCCCCGGATCGTCGATCCGGGGGTTTTCCTGTTCAGCCCTGCGGTTGCGGCGCGACCTCCGGTGCCGGTCCGGCGCTGCCGGCGCGCGGGATCGAACTGACCGAGGGGATCGAGGAGCTGGGCGTGTTGTCGTCGCCGCCCAGGGCCTCGCCGCGGATGACGCGGCCGATATCCTCGCCGGTCAGGGTCTCGTATTCCAAGAGGCCCTTGGCGAGGCGCTCGAACTCCTCCTGCTTCTCGTTCAGGATGCGCCAAGCCTCGCGATAGCCTTCCTCGATCAGCCCGTGGACCTCCTGCTCGATCAGTTCCTTGGTCGCGGCCGAGACCGAGAAACCGCCGGTATTGCCCTGGTAGCCCTCATGCGCCTCGGCATAGTCGATGTTGCCGACCTTGTCGGACATGCCCCAGCGCATGACCATGGCGCGCGCCAGGGCCGAGGCCTGCTGGATGTCGCCCGCCGGGCCGTTCGAGACGCCTTCCTCGCCGTATTTCAGGATTTCGGCGGCCTTGCCGGCCATGGTCATGGCGAGCTTCTGCTTGGCCTCGTCCTTATGATAGTTCAGCCGGTCCATCTCGGGCAACGACACCACCATGCCCAGCGCGCCGCCGCGCGGGATGATCGTCGCCTTGTAGACCGGGTCGCATTTCGGCAGCGACAGGCCGACGATGGCGTGGCCGGCCTCGTGATAGGCGGTCTTTTCCTTTTGCTCGGGGGTCAGGACCATGCTGCGGCGCTCGACGCCCAGCATGACCTTGTCCTTGGCATTCTCGAAATCCTCCATGGCGACGAAGCGGCGGCCGATGCGGGCGGCGGTCAGCGCGGCCTCGTTCACCAGGTTCATCAGGTCGGCGCCGGAAAAGCCCGGCGTGCCGCGGGCGATGATGCGCAGGTCGACGTCCGGGCCGACCGGCACCTTGCGGGCATGCACCGAGAGGATCTTTTCGCGGCCCTTGATGTCCGGGTTCGGCACATAGATCTGGCGGTCGAAGCGGCCGGGGCGCAGCAGCGCCGGGTCCAGCACGTCCTTGCGGTTGGTGGCGGCGATGATGATGACGCCCTCGTTGGCGTCGAAGCCGTCCATCTCGACCAGAAGCTGGTTCAGGGTCTGCTCGCGTTCGTCATTGCCGCCGCCGATGCCGACGCCACGGGCGCGGCCGACCGCATCGATCTCGTCGATGAAGACGATGCAGGGGGCGGATTTCTTGGCCTGCTCGAACATGTCGCGCACGCGGCTGGCGCCGACGCCGACGAACATTTCCACGAAGTCGGAACCGGATATGGTGAAGAAGGGCACGCCCGCCTCGCCGGCGATGGCGCGGGCGAGCAGCGTCTTGCCGGTGCCGGGCGGACCGACCAGCAGCGCGCCTTTCGGGATCTTGCCGCCGAGGCGCGAGAATTTCTGCGGGTTGCGCAGGAATTCGACGATCTCTTCCAGTTCTTCCTTGGCCTCGTCGATGCCGGCGACATCGTCGAAGGTCACCCGGCCGTGCTTTTCGGTCAGCAGCTTGGCGCGCGACTTGCCGAAGCCCATGGCCCCGCCTTTGCCGCCGCCCTGCATGCGGTTCATGAAGAAGATCCACACGCCGATCAGCAGGATGAAGGGCAGCCAGACGCCCAAGAGCGACATGAAGCCCGACTGCTGCTGGCGCTCGACCTTGACCTCGACGCCCTTGTCGATCAGCCGGTCGGCGATTTCCTCGCCCTGCGGACGGACGGTGGCATATTGCTTGCCGTCCTTGCCGAGAATGCCGATCGTCTCGCCGTCGATGGTGACGGAGGAAACCTCGTCCTTGTCCACCCGCTCGATGAACTCGGAATAGCTGATCTGGCGGCTGTTCATCTGGGAAGATCCGTCGCTGAACAGGTTGAACAGCGCCAGGATCATCAGAAACAGCACGACCCAGAAGGCGATATTGCGCGCGTTGCCCAAAGGCAGGTCCTCCGCGGGTAAACAGGCTTTCGAGTGAAAATAGGGATTCCCGCGTCAGGTTCAATGCACATAGAGCATGGCGCGGAATTCCGGCAGGCCGCGCAGCGGTGTCGCGGCGATGCCGGGGGCGGGTTGCAGCAGCGGCGCGGCCAGCAGGGCCTGATCCTGCCAGATGCCGGGGGTTGCGGCAGCCTCGTCGCGCGTCAGGCCCGAATCGCGCCAGCCGAGGCCGGAGAGCGGAGCGTGGCCCAGCGCGCGGACCTGCTGGCCCGGTTGCAGGCCGGTGACGCGCCAGCGGCCGTCCCAAAGCGCCGGATCGCCGGCGACGGGGGCGGCGCGCAGGCTGGCGGCGGGTTCGCGGATCAGGTGCAGCCAGCCGGCACGGCTCCGGGCGATGACGCCCTCCAGCGTGACCTGCCGGCCCTGCGCCAGTTCCGCCAGCGCGTGCTGCACCGGCGCGCGGCGCGGCGGATAGCCGGCGCCCGAGACAAAGCGCAGCCCTGCGACAAGAAGTCGCCGGCGGATCTCGGCCGGGGCGGCCAGGAAGGCGGGCAGCGGCAGGTCCAGCCCGCCGGCGCGGGACTGCGCGCCCTGCGCCGCCTCGGCCGCGTAATGCGCCAGCGCGTCGCGGGCCATGCCGAGATTCTGCAGCGATTGCGCCAGTTGCGGCAGCGGCAGGTCCAGCCCGGTCATGGCCTTGCGCAGGCGGACGCGGTGGAAATCGTCACGCTCGTTCGAGGGGTCGTCGATCCAGCCGATGCCGCGCGCCGCCAGCCAGTCGCGCAGTTCCGCGCGCGAGATCGTCAGCAACGGCCGCAGCCAGAGCGCGCCTTCGGCCTCGCGCCGGTCGGCCATGCCGCAAAGCCCGTCCAGCCCGGCGCCGCGCGCCAGCCGCATCAGCAGCGTCTCGGCCTGGTCGTCCAGCGTATGGCCCAGAAGCACGGCGGAAAGCCCGTGCCGCCGCGCCCAATCGGCCAGCAGGCGCAGCCGGGCGTCGCGCGCGGCGCCCATCAGGTTGCCGCCACCTTGGCGGTGCCAAACCAAGGTCTCATGCGGGATGCCAAGCGCCGCAGCGCCTTGGCCGGCGCGGCGCGCCTCATCGGCGGAACCGGGGCGCAGGCCGTGGTCGACCGTCGCCGCCATCAGCCGCGCTCGGCCCCAGCCCTGCGCCAGATGCATCAGCGCGGTGGAATCGCCGCCGCCCGACAGGGCGATGCCCAAGCTAGGCAAGGCGCCGGCCAGCCGGTCCAGCGCGGCATGGGCGCGGTGCTCGACCGTGCCCGGCTCAGCCGCCATCCGCCAGGTCCGCGGCCGCCTCGGGGTCCATGTCCTCGACCGCCTGGTCGGCGGCGCCCTCGATCAGCGCCTCGCAACCGGATTCGGCCATGCGCTTCTCGGCCTCGGCCGCCTGCGGCGCCGAGGGGAAGCGGCTGGTGATTTCCTGAAGATAATAGCAGCCCTCGGCCGGCCCGCCCTTGGCGGACATGGCCCGCGACAGGCCCAGCAGCGCATCCGGCGCCTGCGGCCCATCCGGGTTGGCGGCGAAACTTTCCAGCCAGGCGATGCCGGCGCCGTCCAGGTCGCCGGCGGAATCCAGCGCCGCCCCGCGCAGGAACAGCGCCTCGGCGGTCAGCGGACCGCCGGCATGGGTCTTGGCGACGGCCGCGAAGAGGTCCGCAGCACGGCGAAAGTCACCTTGACCGAGCACCTCCCGAGCCCGGTCGAAATCGGCCTTTTCCGCCGCGGTGGCGGCCCCGGCCGAGGGGGTCCTGGCGGGCGCGAGCGCCCCCTGCTGGTCCGAGGACGGCAGGGACGATCCGCCCTGCTCGCCCAGCGTCGGCGTGGTCAGGCTGCCCAGGTCGCAGCCCTCCTCCATCTCGCACAGGCGGAACTCGATGTCGCCGATGCGGGTGGTGCCATCCCGGACCACGCGGTCGATGCGGTTCTGCAACTGCTCGGTCTGGCCGGTCAGCTGCGCCAGCCGCGCCTCCATCGCGTTCATGCGGTCGATGGCGCTGTCGCCGCCCGCCGCAGCAAAGCCGGCCTGGCCCGAGGCGACCAGCTGGCCGCGCAGACCCTGCAGATCGGCCGAAAGCTGGTTCAGCTCGGCCCGGATATCGGCCAGGGTCTGCGCGTCCTGCGCCGCCACCGGCAGCGCCGCCAGCGCGAAGCCGGCCGCAAGAAGCAAGCGGCGCATCACATGCCCACCCCGGGGCTGACCACCGTCACGGCGCGGCGGTTCTTGGTGAAGCAGTCCTCGGTCGAGCAGATCGCCAGCGGCCGTTCCTTGCCATAGCTGACGGTGCGGATGCGGCCGGGCTGCACGCCTTGCGAGATCAGGTATTCCTGCACCGAATTCGCCCGCCGCGCGCCCAGCGCGAGGTTGTATTCGCGGGTGCCCTGTTCGTCCGCATGGCCCTCGATCAGGGCCGAGAAGCCGGCGTTCTGGTTCAGCCAGCCGGCCTGGTTGGCCAGCGTGGTGCGGGCCTCGGGCGTCAGCGTCGACTGGTCCAGCGGGAACAGCACCGTATCGCCCGCCGTCGCCTTGAAATGCTCGGCCGTGCCGGGCAGCGCCGAGGCGCCGACCCCGCCCGGGCCGCCGGCCCCGGCATAGGGGTCCTGCACCTGCATGTCCTGCGCCGGCCGGGCACAGGCCGCCAGCGCGAGAACGGCACCGATTGCGGCAATCTTGAGGAAAGTTTTCATGATCCTGTCCATCTTACGCGCTTAGGGCAGCAACGGACCCCAATCGGGGTCCGATGCCGCGCCACTGATCTCGACCGGGCGCATGTTGCGCCCGGTGATGTCCACCGAATGCAGCCGGGGCTGGCCATTGCCGCCCGGCGTCACGCGGGTGAACATCACCACGCGGCCATTGGGGGCCCAAGTCGGGCCCTCGTCAAGGAACGATTCTGTCAGCATTTTCTCTTCCGAGCCATCGGTGCGCATGACGCCGATGTGGAACTTGCCGCCGACCTGCCGGGTAAAGGCGATCATGTCGCCGCGCGGCGACCAGACCGGCGTGCCATAGCGGCCGTCGCCGAAGCTGATCCGCTTCGGCTCGCCGCCGTTCGCGCCCATGACGTAAAGCTGCGGCGTGCCCGAGCGGTCGCTTTCGAAGACGATCTGCTTGCCGTCCGGGCTGTAGCTGGGCGAGGTCTCGATCGAGGGCGCGTTGGTCAGCGCCCGCTGCGCGCCCGAAGCCGCGTCCATCTGGTAGATGTCGGTATTGCCGCCCTGCTCCAGCGAATAGACGATCCAGCGCCCGTCGGGCGAGAAGCGGGGCGAGAAGCTCATCGAGCCGTTGCCGCCGGCGGAAAGCTGGCGCGCGCCGAGGCTGTTCACGTCCATCAGCATGGCCTGCGGGAAGCCGGTCGCATAGCTGGTGTAAAGCAGCCGCGAGCCGTCGGGCGAGAAGCGCGGCTTCAGCACCAGCGCGGAATCGTCGGTCAGCCATTTCACGTTGGCGCCGTCGTAATCCATGATGCCGATGCGCTTCCTGCGGGCGTCCTTGGGCCCGCTTTCCTGCACGAAGGCGACGCGGCTGTCGAAATAGGGCCCCTCGCCGGTCAGGCGGGAATAGACCTGGTCGGCGGCCTTGTGCGCCGCGCGGCGCCAGTTGCCGGTCGCGGCGTCGAACTGCATGCCGTCGCCCAGCGGCTGGCCGGCGAAGACGTCGAACAGGCGAAACTTGACGATGACCTTGCCGCCCTCGACCCGGACGGCGCCGGTGATCAGGGCCTGGGCATTGATCGCCTTCCAGTCCTCATAGCTGACCGGCGCGTCGAAGCTTTCGGGCCGCGCGATATGGGCCGAGGCCGGGATCTCGCGGAAAAGGCCGGTGCCGGTCAGGTCGGCGGCGATCAGCTTTTGCACCTGGCCCAGGTATTCGCCGGCGCCGCCCTCGTCGTGGAAGGCCGCGATGGCGAAGGGCATCGGCTCGATCACCCCGTCGGTGATCTCGATCCGCAGGGGACCGTCCTGCGCCAGGACCGGCGCGGCAAGCCCAAGGCCGGCAAGGGCCAGGACGGAAGTCAGAAGAAATTGTCGCAACATGAATCGCCCTCGTAAGGTCTTGGTTGCAGGATAGAGTGTCGCGGGCGGGGATGCCATGTCACTTGACCCGCGCCCCGCCGCTGGCGTTGAAGTCGATGATGACATCCTTCCAGCGGTTGTATTTTTCCGGCGGCAGCTTGTAGCCGCCCTTCTCGCACATCAGGATCGCCCGGCGCGCGGCCTCATAGGCCTGTTTCGCCGCCGCGTCCGAGCCGCCATCATGTCCGATCATCCGCAGCGAGCCCTTCTCGACCGTGCCGTCCGGCGCCATCGAGAATTGCACCGACACCGTGGTCCGGCTGGCCTCGGTCGAAAGCGAGCCGCGGTTCCAGCACTGTTCGACCGCGACGCGGAAGCCGTCCTTCTCGCCCTGGCTCAGCGGCGGGCCGCTGGCGGCGGCGCCTCCGCCGCCCGAACCGGCCGAGCCCTCGCCCTTCTTCTGCGCCTCGGCCAGGGCCTTCTTGGCGGCCTCCGCGGCCTTGCGCTCGGCCTCGGCCTTTTCCTTGGCCTTGGCCTCTGCCGCGGCTTCGGCGGCAGCCTTCCTGGCTGCGGCGGCTTTCTCGGCGGCGGCCTTTTCCTCGGCCTCCTTCCTGGCCTTGGCCTCGGCGGCCTTCTTCTCGGCGGCGGCTTTCTCGGCCTTCTCGGCAGCCTCCTGCTCGGCGGCCTTTTCGGCGGCGGCGCGGCGGGCGGCATCGGCCTTGCGTTCTGCGGCCTTGCGTTCCGCGGCCTTCTGCTCGGCGGCCTTTTCGGCAGCGGCGACCTTCTGCTCGGCGGCTTCTGCCTCGGCCTTCGCCTCGGCCTCGCGGCGGGCGCGTTTCTTGGCCTGGCTGGCCTTGCGGGCGGCATCGGCTTCGGCCTCGCGCGCCTCGGCTTCGCGGCGCTCGTCCCTGGCGCGTTCCTCGGCGGCGCGGCGGGCGGCGTCCTGCTGCGCCCTCTTGGCAGCGGCCTGTTCGGCGGCGGCTTCCGCGGCCTCGCGGGCCAGCACCGCCTCGCGCTGGCGGGCGGCCTCGGCGCTGGCACGGCGGGCCTGCACGGCCTCGGCCAAGCCCTCGGGACGACCGCGCGGGCGCGCCGATTCCACCGGAGCCTGGGCCGAGCGCTGCGGGATCGGCGCCGGCGATTGCGCGGGATTGCGCACCGGATCGGGGCGGTCGGCGGGCTGCGGCAGGGCGGCCAGCTCGACGGCATTGTCGGGCTGGGCCGGCTGCGGCGCGTCGGTCGCGGCGGCGACCGGCCGGGCGGCACCCTGGAAATCCGACAGGTCCGGCCGCGCCTCGGGCCGGTCCGCGGGCGTGGCCAGATCGGCCGCCTGCCCGTCCGGGCTGGGCGGGCTCACGGCCTCGACCGCGCCGGGGCGGTTTTCGTCGGCGGGCGCGCGCGGCTGGGCCGGGGTGGTCGAGGCGGTGTCGCTGACCGGGCCGTGGCCTGCGGCAGCGGCGGCCAGCGACTGGAATTCGGCATCGGTCATGGTCGCGACCTCGGCCATGCGCACGGCTTCCAGCGGCTGCGGCCGGAACAGCGCGCCGCCGACCAGCGCCGCGCCCAGAAGCGAGGCATGCGCCACGCCCGAGACCCAGTAGCCGATGCGATCCGCGCGTTCCATGGGCTCAGCCATTCCCGCCCGCGCCGGCGCCCGCGTCCATGCGCGGCCCGCCGGCATCGGTGACCAGCACGATATTGTTGAAGCCGGCGGCGTTCAGCGCGCCCATGACCTGCATGACGCGGGCATAGGGAATGGCGCCGTCGGCACGCAGGTAGATCTTGTCGCTCTGCCGTTCCTCGGCCACGGCGCGCAGGCGCGACACCAGCTCGTCCTCGGGCACTTCCGAAGTCATGACCAGGATCGGCCCCTCGGGCGTGATCGAGACCGCGAGCGGCTCCTCGGGCTCGGCCGGCACCGCCTGGGCGGCGGTCTTGGGCAGCTCCAGCGGCACGCCCACGGTCAGAAGCGGCGCCGCGACCATGAAGATGATCAAGAGCACCAGCATCACGTCCACGAAAGGCGTGACGTTGATTTCCGCCATCGGCTGGCTGCGGGCGCGGCCCCGGCCCTTGCGTCCGCGCTTGACGACCCCGGCGCCCATCTATTCGTCGTCCAGCTGGCGCGACAGGATGGTCGAGAACTCGTCCGCGAAGGATTCGTAATTCCCGGTGATGCGGTCGCTGTCGGTGCTGAGCTTGTTGTAGAAGATCACCGCAGGAATGGCCGCGAGCAGGCCCAGCGCGGTCGCGACCAGCGCCTCGGCGATCCCGGGCGCCACCACGGCGAGCGAGGTGTTCTGCGAAATCGCGATCTCCTCGAAGGCGGTCTTGATGCCCCAGACGGTGCCGAACAGCCCGATGAAGGGCGCGGTCGAGCCGACGGTGGCAAGGAAAGGCAGTCCGCCGGTCAGCCGGTCGTTCTCGCGGTTGATCGCCACGTTCATGGCGCGGTCGATGCGCGCGGTGGCGCCGGCGATCAGATTGCCGTCGTCGCGGTGGCTGCGGCGCCATTCGGTCATGCCGGCGGAAAAGATCCGCTCGGCTGCGCCCGAGGGCGTGTCGCCGATGCGGTCGTAGAGATCCTCGAGCGGCTGGCCGGACCAGAAGGCGCGGTCGAAACGGTCGGCGTCGCGCCGGGCGGCGGCATAGGTGATGAATTTCTGGATAATGATCGACCAGGCCCAGAACGAGGCCAGGATCAGGATCACCATGACGATCTGCACGGTCAGCGAGGCGCGTGCGAACAGCGCGATCAGCGAGAAATCGACCGGCTGCCCGGCTCCGGCGAGTTGTTCCATGGAATGTGGCCTGTCCTTTGGGCCGCTGCGGCGCGGCTTCTGCCTTGGGCAAGTAGCAGAAGCCTGCCTGCGGCAAAACCCTGCCGGTGTCAAATCTGCGTCAAGTGCCGCAGGGGCTGGCGCGCGGCCCCCGGGCCGCATTGACCGGCGCGCGCGATCTGGCTAGCACGGCATCTGGCGGCATCTTGCCGCCCCGCATGGATATTAGCGCAGAATTTACAGCTTCGCGGCATGAACCGGCATGCGGCCGCGACCCGGTCGCCGCCACCATCGCCAACCGGAACGGAGGCCCGGCATGCAACCGACATCATCCCGTCCCTCGGGCAGGGCGTTTTCCCAGACCTACCGCATCTATTACGCCGATACCGATGCCGGCGGCATCGTCTATCACGCCCGCTACCTGGAATTCGCCGAGCGCAGCCGGGCCGAGATGCTGCGCCAGGTCGGCCACCCGCTGGTCGGCCCGGCGGGCGAGCAATTTGTGGCCCGGGCGGCGGCGCTGTCCTGGCAGAAGCCGGCGCGGCTGGACGACCTGATCACCTGCGAGACTTCGGTGATGCATGCGCGCGGCGCCAGCATCCGCATCCGCCACGCCTTCTTCCGGGGGGACGAGGCGCTGGTCGAGATCCAGATCGACCTCGTCCACGTCAACAGCGCGATGCGGCCGACGCGGGTGCCCGACGCGCTGCGCGCGCGGCTGGCGCCGTTCCTGGAAAGCCCCGAACCCGGCGCCTAACGCTCGGTCGCGCCCTTGCCGGCGAGGATGCGGTCGCGGAACTTCTCGATCCGCGCCACCCGGGTCGCGGATTGCCGGGCCTGGTTCAGGTTGAAGAAATAGCTTCTCTGCCGCCCCGGGGTCAGGGCGTGAAAGGCCTCGGCCAGTTCCGCGTCAGCGTCCAGCGCCTCGGCCAGCTCGTCCGGCATCTCGATCCGGCTTTCCGGCTTCGGCGGCTTGGTCCCGGCCTCGGCGTGGTCCATCAGCTGCCGCAGATAGGCCCGGATCACCGGCGCCAGCGCCGCGACCTGCGCCGGATCGGTGAAGCGGATCGTGCCCGGCGTGGCGCTGTTCGGCCCCTGCGGCTCAAGCACGCCCTCGGTGTCGCGAAGCAGGCCCGGATTCATGAAGCTCAGCCGGAAATCGCCCCGCAGCGCCCCCAGGATCGCGATATTGCGCCCGGCATGCATATAGACCGGATGCGCCCATTTCACCGTCTCGGCCAAGCCCATCTCCTGGCAGAGCCGGCGCAATGCGACCAGCCCCTCGTTCCAGACCAGGGCCGAGCAATCCGGGGTTGCAAAGCGGGCACAGCGGCCGCAGCCCTTGGTGAAGAAATCCCCGACCTCGGTGATCATCGCCATGCGCCGTTCCTCCCTGCCCTGCGTGGATCCGCGCCAGGATCCGGCGCCGTCACAACATAGATCAGGATGGCCGCATTTCCATGCAGGACGCGGCGCGTCCCGCACGGCGCGCGCGGGCCCGAGCCTTACAGCCCCTTCGAGCGATAGGTGCTGGCCACGCGCTCGATGGCGACGATATAGGCGGCGACGCGCAGGTCGGTCACGTCGTTGCGGCTGTGCCACAGCTCGCGCATCGACTGATAGGCCGTCCGCATCGTGTCATCCAGCCCCGAGCGCACCAGCGCCAGCTCGTCCGAGCCGGTCAGGAACTTTTCCTTGAAATTCGGCTTCAGTTCCCAGCCCAGGCCCCGGTCGGCCGAAAGCCGTTCCAGTTCCGCCACCAGCAGGCGCGAGCGCGCCTCCTCGGCCCGGCGCTGCATGCGGCCGAAGCGGATATGCGACAGGTTCTTGACCCATTCGAAATAGCTGACCGTCACACCGCCCGCGTTGGCATACATGTCGGGGATGATCAGCACGCCCTTGTTGCGCAGGATCTCGTCCGCGCCGAAGGTGACCGGGCCGTTCGCGGCCTCGACGATCAGCCGGGCCTTGATGCGGTCGGCATTGCCGAGGTGGATCACCCCCTCCATCGCCGCCGGGATCAGGATGTCGCAGGCATGCTCCAGCACCGAGGCGCCGTCCTCGACATAGGTGGCATTGGGGAAGCCGCGCACGCCGCCTGTCTCGGCGATCCAGGTCTTCAGCGCCTCGATGTCGAGGCCGCGCTCGTCGATGACGGCGCCGTCGCGCTCGATCACTCCCACGACCTTGACGCCATCCTCCTCGGACAGGAACTTCGCGGCGTGATAGCCGACGTTGCCCAGGCCCTGGACCACGGCGGTCTTGCCCTCGAGCGCGCCCTCCAGGTTGGCCAGCGTCACGTCCTCCTTGTGGCGGAAGAATTCGTGCAGCGCGTATTGCACGCCGCGGCCCGTCGCCTCGACCCGGCCGCGGATGCCGCCCGAGTTCAGGGGCTTGCCGGTGACGCAGGCCTTGGCGTTGATGTCGGTGGTGTTCATGCGCGCATATTGGTCGACGATCCAGGCCATCTCGCGCTCGCCGGTGCCCATGTCGGGGGCGGGCACGTTCTGGGCCGGGTTGATCAGGTCGCGCTTGATCAGCTCATAGGCGAAGCGGCGGGTGATCTGCTCCAGCTCATGCACCTCCCATTGCCGCGGGTCGATGCAAAGCCCGCCCTTGGAGCCGCCGAAGGGGGTTTCCACCAGCGCGCATTTGTAGGTCATCAACGCGGCCAACGCCTCGACCTCGTCCTGGTGGACGGAAAGCGCATAGCGGATGCCGCCCTTGACTGGTTCCATATGTTCGGAATGGACCGAACGGTAGCCGGTGAAGGTCTCGATCTTGCCGCGCAGCCGGACACCGAAGCGCACGGTATAGGTCGAGTTGCAGACCCGGATCTTTTCGGCAAGACCCGGCGACAGGTCCATGTGCCGCACGGCACGCTGGAACATCAGGTCGACGGATTCGCGGAAGCTGGGCTCGCGGTCTAGGGGCATGGTCGGGGGTCTCCTGCGGCTGACGCCTTGGCGTTCCGTCCAGCATAGCGCCGGATCGGTGTTTGTGGCCAAGGATTTAGAGGCAGTGCTTCGGAAAGGCCAATGCCGATCGGGGCTTGGTCATTCCGTTTGCGCATAGATTAATGCGATGACGTTCCGGCCGCGGGGCCGGGGGCCGCCCTGCGGGGGCGGTTTCCAGAGCCTTGAGCACGATGTTGTCGAGCATCGCGTCCGCCAGCAGGCGCTTCAGTCTGCCGTTCTCGTCCTCCAGCGCCCAGCCTTTGGGCGTCGGACACGTCCATGCTGGCCTGCTGACTGTTTCGTGGACAGCGAGTTAAGCCAGCATAGCGCTTGCCTCGAACTCCATGGGGTTGAGATAGCCCAGTTTCGAATGACCTTTGCGCGGGTTGTAGAAGAGAGGTGGTTCGATTGATCTGAACAGGTTCTGGGCGATTTCCAAGTGGTTTTCTGCCTCGGTTATGCCGCTGCCGCTTCGGGCATTGGCGGGGTGAAGTAGGCCTGATCGGGCGTTTTCCCGTCAAGCGATGAATGCGGACGGCGGCTGTTGTAAAAGCCGAGATAGCGGCCGATCCCGGCGCGGGGCTCAGACACGCTGGCATAGGCCCGCAGGTAGACCTCCTCGTATTTGACCGTCCGCCACAGACGCTCGACGAAGACGTTGTCGCGCCAGGCGCCTTTGCCATCCATGTGGACTTGATCTCTCGGGCGGCCAGAACCTTGATGAAGTCGATGGACGTAAACTGGCTTCCCTGAGCCGTGTTGAATAGCTCGGGCGTGCCGTGACGTGCCAGTACCTCCGCGACGGCTTCCTTGCAGAACTCGGCCTCCAGCGTGATCGACACCCGGCATGCCAGGACACGGCTTCGGTGAACCAGTCGAGCACGGCAGCCAGATAGATGAACCCGCGGGCCATGGGAATGTAGGTGATGTCCATCGCCCAGACCTGATTGGGGCGGGTGATCGGCAGCTTCCTGAGCAGATAGGGGTAGATCTTGTGCCCCCGGCGCTGGCTTCGAGGTGTTAGGTCGGGTAGAGCGCCTCGATGCCCATGCGCTTCATCAGCGTGGCAACGTGCAGCCGCCCGACCTTGAACCCTTCCTGGATCAGCAGGCCCTGCAGCATCCGGCTGCCCGCGAAGGGGAATTCCATGTGCAGCTTGTCGATGCGGTGCATCAGCTTCAGGTCCGCGTCCGACACCGGGCGGGGCTTGTAGTAGACGCTGCCCCGGCTGATCCCCAGCACGATGGCCTGTCGGCTGACGCTCAGCTTGGCCGAGGGATCGATCATCTTTTTGCGCTCGGCAACAGACCCGCCTTGCCGAGCGCGCCGGACAAAAAATCGTTCTCCAGCGTCAGCTCTCCGATCTTTGCATGCAGGGTCTTCACATCGACGATCGGTTCTGGCTCAGCTTTCGCGGCTTCGCCGAACACCCCGGTCGCGCCCTCGAGCAGCTGGTCACGCCACTGCTTGATCTGGTTCGGATGCACGTCGAAATCCTGCGCCAGCTCGATCAGCGTCTTCTCGCCCTTGATCGCAGCTGCCGCCACTTTCGCCTTGAAGGCCGGGTGTGGTTCCGGCGCGGTCGTCTTCCCATGGTCTTCTCCTCGCTCGCAACATCATGCTGCCCAATCGCCGGGAAATTGATCCACTGGATCAATTTCTGGCCCGGCTCATACGCGGAAAATCCACTTATCCCGGCTGTTCAGATTTCCGGAGCCACCTCTCTCCCGATGCCGCCCTATGCTTTCATGTGAAGATCGAGGGAGATACCCTCAACGGGGATTCCAGTGACCTTCGATATTTCAGTGCGAGCATTATCGAGGATCTCAGAAACGGACAAAGAGCGAGGCTTTACCTGATCTTCGACATGCGGAAGATCAACAGCATCATCGTCAACATCCAGCGGGTAGCTTGCGATCAAATTCGCGGTGGTAGCAAAACCCGAGCCGACGTGGGCAGTTTGAGTGCCATCGCACTTGTCGATACAAATTCACATACCGAAATTATCGGT
>NZ_KQ955208.1:1764320-2125197 GCF_001546115.1 Paracoccus aminovorans | reverse complement strand
GGTGAATGTCTACATTGGTCGGGGAAGCACCATCGCCATCATACGAAAACGCTGAAACGCATACAAAATCAGCATCATCAAGCGTCTTCCATTTTCCTCCACGATCTAGCGGCTGGTAAGCGATCCACCTGTTCTGTGTCGTGCGGATAGATACACGACCAGATTTGCCACTTTACTTATATTCCAGATATTTGACCTTCCAAAGCCGGGAGCTTTGGCAACGCTCCAACCATCTGCCTTCATCGCGTTAATCGCCGCTTTGGTAAGGAAGCGATAAGCCGTGTCGTCTTCAGAGAATGTCAACAAACATGCACCTTTCAGAATTATGTTACTGATTCCGCCATTGGTTTAAGATAAATCACAACCCAAGACAAACCATTCCATAATCAGTTGCAAACATTGCGTTGATCCTCTGTCCGGCCGCCTCCACAAGGGCGGGAGCACAAAGGATCGAACCGCCGCACGCGGCTTCGCAAAGGGTATTGGCCGCAGGTCGCAACCCCCGCGCAGGCTCGTCTAAGGCGATAGCCCTAAGGTGAAAGGCTGGGTTATCAGCTGTGATCCACTGGTCTTTCCCCGATAGCTGCCATTCGCAGCGCACATCCAACACGCTGAGGCAAGACCGCAAAGCTGAGAAATCGCCCCCTCACCCATGCGTCACCGGCTCGACCAGCACCCGATGCCCCGGCGCCACCTCGGCATAGGTCGAGGGCGGCGGGACATAGCCCATCGGGTGGATCGGCGAGGGGATCGGGCGAAAGCGCAAGTCGTCGCCGATGGTCTTGCGGCGCGGGTCGGCGATGGGGACCGCCGCCATCAGCTGCCGGGTGTAGCTGTGCTGCGGGTTCTCGAAGACCTGGCGGCGGCTGCCGATCTCGACGATGCGGCCCAGATACATGACGGCGACGCGGTGGCTGACGCGCTCGACCACCGCCATGTCGTGACTGATGAACAGCATGGCGATGCCGAGTTCGCGCTGCAGCTCCATCAGCAGGTTCAGCACTTGCGCCTGGACCGAGACGTCGAGGGCCGAGACCGCCTCGTCGGCGACCAGCAGTTTCGGGTTCAGCGCCAGGGCGCGGGCGATGGCGATGCGCTGGCGCTGGCCGCCCGACATCTCGTGCGGATAGCGGCGCATGAAGCTGCGCGGCAGCTCGACCCGGTCGAAGAGCCGGGCGATGCGGTCGCGGCGCTCGGCGCGGGTGCCGATGCCATAGTTCAGCATCGGCTCCTCGATCTGGTCCAGCAGCCGCATCTGCGGGTCGAGGCTGGCGAAAGGGTCCTGGAAGATCATCTGCATGTCGCGCCGCGCCTGGCGCAGCCCGGACGGCGTGAGCGCCAGCAGGTCGCGGTCGCCCAGGGTGACCTGCCCCGAGGTCGGCTCGACCAGGCGCAGGATCGAGCGGCCGGTGGTGGACTTGCCGCAGCCGGATTCGCCGACCAGCGCCAGGGTCTCGCCGGCGTTGAGGGTGAAGCTGACGTCCTCGACGGCATGGACCTGGGCGACGGTGCGGCGCAGGATGCCGCCCTTGACCGGGAAGCGGGTGCAGAGGTGCTCGACGGTGAGCAGTGGCCGAGGCGCGCGGGGGACGACCGGGGCGGGGGCGTTCGCGCCGCGCATCAGGCGCATCGGCTCGGGCGCGTCGCGGCCGGTCATCTCGCCCAGGCGCGGCACGGCGGCGAGCAGCGCCTGGGTATAGGGTTCGCGCGGGTGCTCGAAGATCCGGGCGACGGGGCCTTCCTCGACCTTGTTGCCGCGGAACATGACCACGACGCGATCGGCCATCTGCGCGACCACGGCCATGTCATGGGTGATAAACAGCACCGCCATGCCGGTTTCGCGCTTCAGCCGGTCGATCAGGGCCAGGATCTCGGCCTGGATGGTGACGTCGAGGGCGGTGGTCGGCTCGTCGCAGATCAGCAGCTTCGGGCGGCAGGCCATGGCCATGGCGATGACCACGCGCTGGCGCATGCCGCCCGACAGCTCGTGCGGGTATTGCTTCAGGCGGCGCTCGGGCTCGGGGATGCGGACCTCGGCCAGCAGGTCCAGCGCGCGGGCCATGGCGTCGCGGCGCGACAGGCCGCGGTGGGCGATCAGCCCCTCGGAGAGCTGGTCGCCGATGGTGAAGACCGGGTTCAGCGCGGTCATCGGCTCTTGGAAGATCATCGCGATCTGGTTGCCGCGGATGTCGCGCATGGCGGCGGGCGCGGCGCGGGCAAGGTCGAGGGCGCCGCTTTCGCGCTGAAACAGCAGCCGGCCCTGGGCGATCTCGCCGCCGCCGAATTCCACCAGGCGCATCAGGGACAGCGCGCTGACCGACTTGCCCGAGCCGGATTCGCCCACCACGCAGACGCATTCGCCGGGACGGATGTCGAAGGACAGGTCGTTGACGCCGGTCACCGGGCCGCCGTGGGTCTGGAACGCCACGCGCAGGCCTTCGATCGAGACGAGCGGCTTTGCGTCCAGCATGGTTTCCCCTGTCGATGCCCCGAGGCGTTCAGGCTAATGCCGCGCCTCGGCATTGCAACCGCAAAAGATGCGCCTTGCTTTTGCCGGGAAACCCGTCTGAAAATCGGCGAACCCATTGGCAGGCATGGCGCGACGTCCCCTGCCCGCCCGGCAATCCATGCGAGCAAGGAGTGTGCGATGCGACTGAAATGCCTGATGCTGGGGGCCGCGACCATGGCCCTGACCGCCCCCGCCGCCCTGGCCGAACGCGGCGCCGACGGGCAGGTGAACGTCATCATGTGGCAGGCGCCCTCGACGATGAACCCCTATATGTCGGCCGGGACCAAGGACATCATCGCCAGTTCCATCGCGCTGGAGCCGCTGGCGAGCTTCACCACCGAGGGCACCATCGAGCCGCGGCTGGCGGCCGAGATCCCCAGCCTGGACAACGGCGGCATCGCCAAGGACCTGAAAAGCGTCACCTGGAAATTGAAGCCGGGGGTGAAATGGGCCGACGGCAGCCCCTTCACCGCCGCGGACGTGGCCTTTACCGCCGCCTATTGCCTGGACCCGAACGGCGGCTGCGCACAGCTGGCGAAGTTCGAGGGCGTCGAAAAGGTCGAGGCGGTGGACGAGCTGACGGTGAAGATCAGCTTCGTCTCGCCGCGGCCCGATCCGTTCTCGGCCTTCGTCGGCGCGCAGTCGCCGGTGCTGCAAAAGGCGCAGTTTCAGAATTGCACCGGCGAGAAGGCCCCGACCTGCACCGAGCAAAACTTCAACCCGCAGGGCACCGGCGCCTTCAAGGTGGCCGAGTTCCGCACCAACGACACCATCACCTTCGAGGCGAACCCGGAATATCGCGATGCGGCGAAGCCCGCCTTCGCCCGGCTGGTGGTCAAGGGCGGCGGCGATTCGGCGGCGGCGGCGCGCGCGGTGCTGGAGACGGGCGAGTTCGACTATGCCTGGAACACCCAGCTGGCGCCCGAGGTCATCGCCGGCATGGAGGCGGCCGGCAAGGGCAAGAACGTGGCGGCCTTCGGTTCCCTGGTCGAGCGCATCCATGTCAACCTGACCGACCCGAGTTCCGACCTGCCCGAGGGCGAACGCTCGACCGCCCGGCACCCGCATCCGATCCTGACCGATGCAGCGGTGCGCAAGGCGCTGTCCATGGCCATCGACCGCCAGCTGCTGACCGAGATCGGCTATGGCCCGGCCGGCAGGCCCACCTGCAACCTGGTGCCGGCGCCGGCGGCCTGGGCCTCGGACAATACCGAATGCCTGGCCCAGGACATCGAGGGCGCCAAGGCGCTGCTGGACCAGGCCGGCTGGGTCGCGGGGGGCGACGGCATCCGCGAAAAGGACGGCAAGCGGCTGAAGCTGGTGTTCCAGTCCTCGGTCAACGCGGTGCGTCAGGATTTCCAGGCGCTCATCAAGCAATGGTGGTCCGAGATCGGCGTCGAGACCGAGCTGAAGACGGTCGATCCGTCGGTGTTCTTCGGCGGCGACGCGGGCTCGCCCGACACCTTCCAGAAATTCTATGCCGACGTCGAGATGTATGCCAACAACTTCGAGGGCAACAACCCCGAGCCCTATCTGGCGCGCCAGACCTGCGACAAGATCCCCGGCCCGGAAAACCAGTGGCAGGGCGAGAACACCAGCCGCTTCTGCGACCCGGAGTTCGACAGGATGATCGGCGAGATGACGCAGATCGTCGATCCGGCCGAACGCGGCGCCATGGGCAAGAAGCTGAACGAGATGCTGACCAGGGACAGCAATGCGGTGATCCCGCTGGTCTATCGCGGCACCGCCTCGGCCGTGTCGAATACCTTGGGCGGCGTCAAGCTGAACGCCTGGGACAGCGAGCTGTGGAATGTCGCGGACTGGTATCGCGTCAAGCAATAGGCCATGCTGGCGGCCCGGCCCCCGGGTGGGTCGGGCCGCCCCGTCAACCAACTGGAAGAAAACGATGATTTCCCGCATGATCGCCTTGCCCCTGGCGCTGAGCCTTGCCACCCCCGCGCTGGCCGAACGCGGCGGCGACGGCGAATTGAAGGTGCTGTACTGGCAGGCCGCCACGGTGCTGAACCCTTATCTCTCGACCGGCGCCAAGGACGTGGACCCGGCCTCGATGGTGGTCGAGCCCCTGGCGCTGGTCGCCGATGACGGCAGCCTGCTGCCGGTGCTGGCGGCCGAGATCCCCAGCGTCGAGAATGGCGGCATCGCCAAGGATTTCACCTCGGTCACCTGGAAACTGAAACCGGGGCTGACCTGGTCCGATGGTTCGCCGGTGACGGCCGAGGACGTGGCCTTTACCGCCGAATATTGCATGGATCCGGCTTTTGGCTGCGCGGTGCTGGCCGAGTTCGAGGGCATCCGTTCGGCCGAGGTGCTGGATGCGCAGACGGTGCGGCTGAACTTCGACGCACCGCGCTATGCGCCCTTGCAGGCTTTCGTCGGCGGGCGCACGCCGGTGCTGCAAAAGGCGCAGTTTCAGGCTTGCCGCGGCGCGGCGGGTGCCAGCTGCACGGCGCAGAACTTCGGTCCCATCGGCACCGGCCCCTATCGCGTGACCGAGTTCCGGCCCGGCGACGTGGCGGTCTTCGAGATCAACCCGGAATATCGCGATGCGTCCAAGCCCGCCTTCGACCGGGTGACGGTCAAGGGCGGCGGCGATGCCATGGCGGCGGCGCGCGCGGTGCTGGAATCGGGCGAATACGATTTCGCCTGGAACCTGCAACTGCCGCCCGAAGCGGTGGCCGCGATGGAGGCGCAGGGCAAGGGCAAGCTGGTCGCCAGCTTTGGCTCGATGGTCGAGCGGATCGAGCTGAACCAGACCGATCCCAGCCCCGAGCTGCCGGCCGAGGAACGCTCGACCCGGGCGCATCCGCATCCGGTCCTGGGCGATCCGGCGGTGCGCAAGGCGCTGTCCATGGCCATCGACCGCCCGGTGCTGGCCGAGCTGACCTATGGCCCGGCCGGCAAGCCGACCTGCACCATCGTGCCGGTGCCGGCTACCTATGCCTCGGGCCGCGACGACTGTCTGGCGCAGGACATCGAGGGCGCCAAGGCGGTGCTGGACCAGGCCGGCTGGATGCCCGGCGCGGATGGGGTGCGGGAAAAGGACGGGCGCCGGCTGGCGCTGCTGTTCCAGACCACGGTGAACCCGGTCAGGCAGGACGTGCAGGCGCTGGTCAAGCAATGGTGGTCCGAGATCGGCGTCGCGACCGAGCTGAAGGCGGTGGACGGCGCCTCATTCTTCGGCGGCGACCCCGGCAACCCGGATTCGCAGCAGCGTTTCAACGCCGATGCGCAGATGTTCACCGATGCCTTCTATATCCCCGACCCCGCCTCCTTCCTGAACAAGTTCGTCTGTTCGCGCATCCCCTCGGCCGAGAACCAGTGGCAGGGCAACAATTCCGTGCGCTTCTGCGACGAGGCCTATGACGCCGGCATCGCCGCGCTGCATGCCAGCGCCGAGCCCGGCAAGCGCCAGGAGATCGCCAGGACGCTGACGGACGCGCTGACGGCGGACGGCCATTACCTGCTGCCGCTGATCCATCGCGGCATGGTTTCGGCCCATGCCAACAGCCTTGCCGGCGTCGCGCCGAACGGCTGGGAGGGGCAGTTGTGGAACGTGGCCGACTGGAGCCGCGCCGAGTGAGCACCGGGGGATCGCCATGCTGAACTTTGCCCTGCGCCGGCTGATGCTGGCGATCCCGACGCTGCTGTTCATCTCGCTGGTGATCTTTTTGCTGCTGGAAGCCTCGCCCGGCGACCCCTTGGGCGACGTGCCGCTGACCGTGCCGCCCGAGGTCAAGGAGCGCATGCGCGAGGCGTTGGGACTGGGGCAGGCCTGGTATATCCGCTACGCCTTGTGGCTGAAGCAGTTCTTCTGGGTCGAGCCGCTTTACTGGTTCGACCGCGCCTTCGGCACGGATTTCAGCGCCGGCATGCAGCGCATCATCAGCTTCCAGAGCCGCAGCCCGGTCTTCGACGTCATCGCGCAGCGGCTGCCGCAGACGCTGACGGTGGTCGGGCTGTCCTATCTGCTGGGGGTGATGATCGCTGTCCCGATCGGCATCGTCTCGGCCTACAGGCAATATTCCTGGTTCGACCAGATCGGCACCTTCGTCTCGATGGTGGGGTTTTCGCTGCCGACCTTCTTTACCGGGGTGGTGCTGATCATCGTCTTCGGCATCAAGCTGCAATGGTTTCCGTCGATCTATGACACCACCTTGCGGGTGACGGATTGGGACAGTTTCCTGGCTCAGGTGCGGCAGATGGTGATGCCGGTCACGGTGCTGGCACTGTATAACGCAGCGCAGATAAGCCGCTTCATGCGCGCCTCCATGCTGGACAATCTGCGGCAGGATTACGTGCGCACCGCCCGCGCCAAGGGCTTGAGCGAGCGGGTGGTGGTGCTGAAGCATGTGCTGAGGAACTCGCTGATCCCGGTGGTGACGGTGATCGCGCTGGGGCTGCCGGCGGTCTTCGGCGGCGCCATCATCACCGAGCAGGTGTTCAAGGTGAACGGGCTGGGGCAGCTGCTGATCCTGGCGATCAATGCCAATGACATTCCGATGGTGATGACGCTGACCTTCATCTTCGCGGCGCTGATCGTGGTCTTCACCCTGGTCGCCGACCTGCTCTATGGCGTTCTGGACCCGAGGATCCGCTATGACTGACCCGAAGCTGGTCGAGGAAGCCGCCGCGCCCGCCGCCGTCCCCGGGGCTGAGGCGCTGCCCCCCGACGCCCCGGTCGAGGGCGCGCCGATGCGCAGCCAGGGACGCGACGTCTGGCGCCAGTTCCGCAGCCACCGCGGCGCCATGCTGGCGCTGGTGATCTTCGCGGCCATCGTGCTGTTCGTAAGCCTGGGACCGGTATTGTGGCGGATCGACCCGACCTTCGTCGATTACCGCGCCCGGAACCAGGGCTTCACGCTGGCCCATCCCTTCGGCACCGACCAGCTGGGCCGCGACCTGCTGGCGCGGATGATGGCGGGCGGCCAGGTCTCGATCGCGGTCGGGCTGGTGGCCATGGCGATCGCGCTGAGTCTCGGCAGCCTGGTCGGGGTGCTGTCGGGCTATTTCCGCCGGCTCGACGCGCCCTTGATGCGGCTGACCGAGCTGTTCCTGGCCTTGCCGCTGCTGCCGCTGCTTCTGCTGATGGTGACCCTGTTCCGCGAGCCTTTGGGCAAGGCGCTGGGGCCGGCGGGCGGCACCTTCCTGCTGATCGTCTGTGCCATCGGCGCGACCTCGTGGATGCAGACCGCGCGCATCGTGCGCGGCGACGTGCTGGGGCTGAAGGAGCGCGAGTTCATCCTGGCGGCGAAATCCATCGGCACGCCGGCGCCACGTATGATCCTGCGCCATGTGCTGCCGAACGTCGTCTCGCCCATCATGGTGGCGGCGACGCTGGGCATCGCCACCGCGATCATCACCGAAAGCGCGCTGAGCTTCCTGGGGTTGGGATTCCCGCCGGATTTCCCGACCTGGGGCCGGCTTCTGTTCGACGCGGTGGACCAGATGCAGATGTATCCCTGGCGCGTCATCCTGCCGGGGGCCTTCATCTCGCTGACGGTGCTGTCGGTGAACTATATCGGCGACGGCTTGCGCGACGCCATGGACCCGCGGATCCGCGGGCGCTGACGGCGCGGGTGCATGGGTATTTGGGGAGCAAAGAAGCCTAGAGCGCCGCGGCCAGGCGCGGCAGTTCCGTGCGCGGCAGGATCAGCAGCATCGGGCCGTCGAGCTGGAGCGTGACCGGGCCGGTGGCGCGGTTCGAGGTGCCGATGCGGCCCTGCGGGGCGAAGCCCAGGCCGTCGATGGGCCAGTGCAGCCCGGTGGAGCGGCCGGTCGCCGGGCCCATGGGGAAAAGCGACAGCCGGGTGCCGGGCGCCAGGTCGAGGCTGATTTTCGGCGGCGCCAGGGTGATCGCGTCATCGCCGGCGATCAGGATCATGGGCGGGCCGATGCGGCGGGCCAGCGTCGAGAGCGTGGCCAGGAAATGGTCGTGCCGGGCGCCGGAAAAGCCGATGCCGATCACCAAGGGGGCGCGGATGCGGGTCAGGCATTTCTCGAAATCGGTGCTCTCCTGTTCGGCGATGCGGTGCAGATTCCCGGCCGGGATCACCTGCCGGGCGCGGTCCGAGATCGAGTCGAAATCGCCCCAGACCGCCCGCGGCACCAGGCCGAAGCCCAGCGCGGTATCGGCGCCGCGGTCGGCGGCGGCGACGGTCGGGGCCAGCGCCAACGCCGCGTCGAGGTCGGCGCGGCTGACCGGCGCGCCGCCGATCAGCGTGACCGCCCGGGGGCTGTCGAGAATCATTCTTCCTTGCCGATGCCGCTGAAGATGCGGCGGAACGGCAGCGCCCAGAGGATGCCCAGGGCGACATAGACCAGCACCTCGACGAGGATCGGCTGCCGGCCCCAGGCCCGGTCCATCCAGTTCACCAGCGTCACGGCCACCACGATGTAAAGCGGCAGGCCGATCAGCAGGATCAGCAGGGACCAGCGTTTGCGGGCTTTCAGGTCCATCTCAATCCGCGAAGGGATCGGTGACGAGGATGGTGTCGTCGCGCTCGGGCGAGGTCGAGAGCAGCGCCACCGGGCACTGGATCAGCTCCTCGATGCGGCGGACGTATTTGATCGCCTCGGCCGGCAGGTCGGCCCAGCTGCGCGCGCCTTGCGTCGATTGTTGCCAGCCGGGCATCTCTTCGTAGACCGGGCGCACCTTGTCCTGCAGCGCGGCGGCGGTCGGCAGGTGGTCGAAATGCTGGCCGTCGATCTCGTAGCCCGTGCAGATCTTCAGCGTCTCGAACCCGTCGAGCACGTCGAGCTTGGTCAGCGCGATGCCGTTCACGCCGGAGATCGCGCAGGTCTGGCGCACCAGCACGGCGTCGAACCAGCCGCAGCGGCGCTTGCGGCCGGTGACGGTGCCGAATTCGTGGCCGCGCTCGCCCAGGCGCTGGCCGTCGGCGTCGTCAAGCTCGGTCGGGAACGGGCCCGAGCCGACGCGGGTGGTATAGGCCTTGACGATGCCCAGGACGAAGCCGATGGCCGAGGGGCCCATGCCGGTGCCGGTCGCGGCCATGCCCGACATGGTGGTCGAGGAGGTCACATAGGGATAGGTGCCGAAGTCGATGTCGAGCAGCGAGCCCTGCGCGCCCTCGAACAGGATGCGTTTGCCGGCGCGGCGATAGTCGTTCATCACCTTCCAGGCCGGCTGGGCGAATTGCAGCAGCTTCGGCGCGATCTCCAAGAGCTTCGCGCGCAGCTCGGCGCGGTCGATGGGCGTGGCGCCCAGGCCCTGGCGTAGCGCGTCGTGATGCGCCAGCAGGCGGTCGAGGCGCGAATCCAGCGTTTCCTCGTCGCCGAGGTCGGCAACGCGGATGGTGCGGCGGCCGACCTTGTCCTCATAGGCCGGGCCGATGCCGCGGCCGGTGGTGCCGATCTTGCTGGCGCCCGCGGCTTCCTCGCGCAGCTGGTCCAGGTCCTGGTGCAGCGGCAGGATCAGCGGGGTGTTTTCCGCGATCATCAGGTTGTCCGGGCCGATCTCGACGCCCTGGGCGGTCAGCTTGTCGATCTCGGCGAACAGCGCCCAAGGATCCAGCACCACGCCATTGCCGATCACCGCCATCTTGCCCTTGCGCACGATGCCCGAGGGCAGGAGCGACAGCTTGTAGACCGTGTTCCCGATGACCAGCGTATGGCCGGCGTTGTGGCCACCCTGGAAGCGCGCGATCACATCGGCGCGTTCCGACAGCCAGTCGACGATCTTGCCCTTGCCTTCGTCGCCCCATTGCGCGCCGACGACCACCACATTGGCCATATTGGTTCCCTTCCGCGGTCATGAATGCCGCGGGATGTATAATGGCCCCGGCCGCGCGGGGAAAGCGCATTCCGTCCTGAGGCCGGTTTGCGCAATGCGCCCGGCCCGGCGCGGAAATCTTTGGCCTCGACGCGCGAGACGTGGGAGCATCGCATCGACCGGGGCAGTCCCGGCGCCATTCGGAGAGACGGACCATGTGCAATGCCTGCGTGATCGAAAGCGTCAAACACGCCATGATGAGCCGGCGCAGCCTGTTCGCCGGCCTGGCGGCCAGCGGCGCGGCCGCCATCGCCGCCGGGCCGCTCAGCGCCCAGCCGGCACTGGCCCAGGCCAGCGGCAAGGTGCTGGACCTGACCTATGTCTTCGACGAGCGGTTCCCGACCTTCGACGGCGTGCCGGGCATCGCCTATGAAGAGGCGGTGAACTTCGACAAGTCGGGCTATCAGCTGTGGAAGATCACCTTCTTCGAACATTCCGGCACCCATATCGACGCGCCGCTACATTTCTCGAAAGACGGCATCTCGGTGGCGGAGCTGGCGCCGGAAAACCTGATCTGCCCGCTTTGCGTCATCGACATCACCGCCAAGGCCAGAGAGGATGCCAATGCCGCGCTCGAGGCCGAGGATGTCGAGGCCTGGATCAGCCAGCACGGCGAGATCCCGAAAGGCGCCTGCGTGGCGATGAACTCGGGCTGGGGCGCCAAGGTGGCGACGCCGGAGTTTCGCAACACGCCGGACGGCAAGTTCGCCTTTCCGGGCTTCGGCCAATCGGCCACCGACCTTCTGGCCAGCCTGGACGTGGCCGCCATCGCCAGCGACACGCTGTCGCTCGACCCCGGCAGTTCGGCGGATTTCGCGGTGCACAATTCATGGCTGCCGGGCGGGCGCTATGGCATCGAGAACCTGGCCCAGGTCGACCAGCTTCCGGCGACCGGCGCCACCATCTTCGTCGGCGCGCCCAAGCACGCGCGCGGCACCGGCGGCCCGGCCCGCGTCATGGCGGTGCTGTGATGGCGACGGTTCCCCTGCTGACCGACGAAGAGGCGCCCGCGGAATCGCGGGCCGTCTTCGACGCCATCCGCGCCGCGCGCGGCACCGATTACGTCAACAACTTCTGGCGCGCGCTGGCGCATGACCCGGCCGCGCTGCGCACCACCTGGGAACGGGTCCAGGCCGTCATGGCGCCCGGCGCGCTGGATCCGCTGGTCAAGGAGCTGATCTATGTCGCCGTCTCGAGCGCAAACGGCTGCGGCTATTGCGTGCATTCGCACAGCGCCGCCGCCCGCGCCAAGGGCATGACGCCCGAGATGCATTCCGAACTGCTGGCCGTGATCGCCATGGCCAGCCAGACCAACGCGCTTGCCACCGCCCTGCAGGTGCCGACCGACCCGCTTTTCCTGGAGGATTGAGCGGCCCCGGCCATCGGCCCGCGCCGGCCGTGCCCGGATGCATGGCCCGCCCCGCCAGAGGGCGACGGTCACGCCCCGGGGGACCGCGCATAAGAGGGCGATGCAGCGCGGGCCGCTGGCCAAGAAAACCGGGGCGAACGACGCTCTCCGCCCCGGCGTCAAGTCGCGAAATGCGCCGTCGATCCGGCCATCGCCCGCGCATGAGAGCGGCTCGGCAAGCATGCGGATCTGCTGGGTCCCGCCATGTCCGGCGCCAAGCCCGTGACGGTGCTGGGCGGCGGCATGATCGGCGGGGCGTAGATGGGCGCTCCGAACGGCTCGAACCGGGCGCAGACCAATGCGGGCAAGCTCGTGACCTTCGTTTCAGGCCGGGGCGGATTCCGGCTGTGCGAAGCCCATCCCGGTGCGCCTAGGCCAGCATGGCGCCGAACAACGCGGGTCGGCGTCGGTCCCTGCGGGGTGCGCGCGGATGGCAGATTGCTCGGCGTAGCACCATTTCCGGTCTCAACCGCAACGCAGCCTTGCAAAACTGGACATGGTCACGGGTTCGCGGCACCGCTATCTGTCGCCGCAGGGGAGGAAACCATTCGCCAAGACCGAAAGGGTTTCCCATGGCTATCACGACCGACTTCCACGCGCCCCGCCTGCCGGCGCTGTTCGACCGCCTGCTGGCCGCGTTCCGCAGGGGCGGCGAGGCCGATTTCGCCCGGCTGTCGCGCCGTGCCGAGATCGAGGCGCTGCAAGCGAAATCCGACGCGCAATTGGCCGAGCTGGGCCTGACCCGCGACCGGATCGTGCATCACGTCTTTGCCGACCGGATCTGGTTCTGATCCGACCCGCCGGGATCGGCCAAGCCGCGCCCCTGCCCTGCGGGCCGGAGCGGTGGGTGCCCCCGGCACCGGACTCCCGGATAACAGGGTCTGACCGCGCCCCTGCCTTGCGGGTTGGAGCGGTCGGCGCCGGAAGCCCTTGATTACGGGGCCGGCCCGGCGTCCCTGCTCTTGCGGGCCCGGGCGATGAGCCGCATTCTGGCGCATCCGACGCCGCGGTGCTGGAACGACGAGCGCCGCTTCCTGCGCTGGCCAGGCGCCGCGGGGGGCACCGGCCGCTTGCGCGCGCCGGGTTGGAGTATTTGAAAAACGGTGAAACACCCGCCTTCGTCAGGCGGCGGCGCTGATCGGGTTGGGCAGGAAAGGCGTGATCGCCACCTGCTCGCCCTGGAAGACGCAGAAGCTTTTCTGCGGGATTTCCTGCCATTCGGCCTCGTCGCTTTCCAAGGGTTCGGACACCACGGCGCGGCCGTTGCGGCTGTCCGACCAGCGGTGATAGAGCGTCGGCGCCTGGTCGTCGCTGGCATAGCGCAGCGCATAGAGCCGCTCGCCGTCCGAGAACGCCGCCGTCAGCCGCACATGCGGCGCGTCGCCGCGCTGGCGGGCCACGGCCTCGAATTTCGCGGTGGCGCGGGCCATGGCGCCGGCCGGATCGCTGTCGAGCCTCTCGCCCAGGGCCATCAGGAACAGCACCTCGCTGTCGGTGGCGCCCTTGCGATGCGGATAGAATTCGTCGGGGATCAGCGCCTCGGCATGGCGGCGATAGCCGTCATAGCCGCCGAACTGGCCGTTGTGCATGAAGCTCCAGCGGCCGACGACGAAGGGATGGCAATTGTTGCGGCTGGTCGCGGTGCCGGTCGAGGCGCGGACATGCGCCAGGAACAGATGCGATTTCAGCGTCGCGGTCAGGCTTTTCAGGTTGCTGTCCGACCAGGCCGGCATGATGTCGCGATAGAGGCCGGGCTCGGGCCGGTCGCCATACCAGGCCAAGCCGAAACCGTCGGCATTGACCGGCGTATGGCAGCGCATGGCGCCGTGGCTTTGCCGCACCAGCGAATGACCGGGACGGCAGATGACATCCTCGAGATAGATCGGACTGCCGACATAGGCTGCCCAGCGACACATTCCCTGCCCCCGTTTCCGTGCTTTTCCAAGGCCTAGCACGGAAATCCTAACGAATCACCAAAAACCGTCAGGCGGGATTTTCCTCGACGATCACAAGCTCGCGCTCGGCGGCATTTCGGGCATGGTCCAGCGCCGCTTGGTATTCCGCCGACTGGTAGCAGGCCACCGCGGCCTCGACGCTGGGAAAGCGGGCGACGACATTGCGCGCGCGCTCGGTCCCCTCCAGCTGCACGAAGCGCGAGCCGCGGGCCAGGAAGACCCCGCCATGCGCGGCGATGGCCGGGCCGGCCAGCCGGGCATATTCGCCATAGGCTTCGGGGTCGGTGACGGTCACATGGGCAATCCAAAGCGCGGTCATGCTTTCTCTCCGATCAGGGCTTCCACGGCGATAATGGCCTGGTCTGCGGCCGCGAGGCTGGGGGCGCCGCCCTGCGCGCGGTCGGGGCGCCCGCCGCCGCCCTTGCCGCCCAGGGCGACGGTCGCCGCCTGCACCAACTCGACCGCGCTGAGCCGGCCGGTCAGGTCCGGGGTGACGCCGGCGGCGACGGTGGCCTTGCCATCCGCCTCGGCCAGCACCACCACGGCGCCCGAGCCCAACCGCGCCTTCATCTCATCGACCAGCGGGCCGAGTTCCTTGCCGGAAACGCCATCGACACGGCGGGCGATCAGCTTGATGCCGTTGATGTCCTTGGGTTTATCCTCGGCGCCCCCGCCCATGGCGAGCTGGCGCTTGAGCTGCGCGACCTCATTGGCCAGGGTCTTGCGTTCCTCGGCCAGCGCGCGGACCTTGTTCACTACATCGCCCGATTGCGCCTTGAGGATGCCGGCGATTTCGGAAAGCTCGGCGTCCACGCGGCGCAATTCGTCCATCGCGGCCTGGCCGGTCAGCGCCTCGATCCGGCGGATGCCGGCGGCCGAGGCGGTCTCGCTGGTCAGGGCGAACATGCCGATGTCGCCGGTGCGCCCGACATGGGTGCCGCCGCACAATTCCAGCGAATAGGTCTGGCCGCCGGTGCCCTTGCCCGAGCCCGCCAGCTCGCCCATGGAGACCACACGCACCTCGTCGCCGTATTTCTCGCCGAACAGCGCCTGGGCGCCCAGGGCGCGGGCATCGTCGGGGGTCATGATCCGGGTTTCGACCGGGCTGTTCTGACGAATGAAGTCGTTCACCTCGCGTTCGACCTGGGCGATCTCGTCGGCGGTCAGCGCCTTGCCGTGGCTGAAGTCGAAGCGCAGCCGGTCGGGCGCGTTCAGGCTGCCGCGCTGCGCGACATGCTCGCCCAAGGCGCGGCGCAGCGCCTCGTGCAGCAGATGCGTGGCCGAGTGATTGGCGCGGATGGCCGAGCGCCGGTCGTGCTCGACCGACAGCTGCGCGCCCTGGCCGCGGCCGATGGCGCCCAGCGTCACCTCGGCGACATGGATGAAGACGCCATTGGCCTTTTTCGTATCGGTGACACGGGCGGCGCCGGTCTCGGTCTTGATCAGCCCGGTGTCGCCGACCTGGCCGCCGGATTCGCCATAGAAGGGCGTCTGGTTGACGACGATCTGCACCTGCTGGCCCTCGCCCGCCTGCTCGACCGCGGCGCCGTCCTGCACCAGGGCCAGGATCTGGCCCTCGCTGATTTCGGTGTCATAGCCCAGGAACTCGGTGGCGCCATGCTCTTCGGCAATGTCGAACCAGATCGCGGCGTCCTTGGTCTCGCCCGAGCCGGCCCAAGCGGCGCGCGCCTTGGCCTTCTGCTCGGCCATGGCGGCATCGAAGCCGGCGGTATCGACGCTGCGGCCCTTTTCGCGCAGCGCGTCCTGGGTCAGGTCCAGCGGAAAGCCATAGGTGTCGTAAAGCTTGAAGGCCGCCTCGCCCGGCAGATTCGCGCCCTCGGGCAGGCGCGACAGCTCGTCGTCGAGCAGGCGCAAGCCGCGATCCAGCGTCTGCTTGAAGCGCGTCTCCTCGAGCCGCAGCGTCTCCTCGATCAGCGCCTGGGCACGGCCGAGTTCGGGATAGGCGGTGCCCATCTGGCGCACCAGCGCCGGCACCAGGCGGTGCATGACCGGATCCTTGGCGCCCAGCATATGCGCGTGGCGCATGGCGCGGCGCATGATCCGGCGCAGCACATAGCCGCGACCCTCGTTCGAGGGCATCACGCCGTCCGCGATCAGGAAGCTGGTCGAGCGCAGGTGGTCGGCGATGACACGGTGATGCACCTTGCCGGGGCCGTCCGGGTCGGCGCTGGTCGCATGGGCGCTGGCCTCGATCAGGCTGCGCATCAGATCGGTGTCATAGTTGTCGTGCTTGCCCTGCAGCAGCGCGCCGATCCGCTCCAGCCCCATGCCGGTGTCGATCGACTGCATGTCGAGTGCGCGCATCGAGCCGTCCTCGAACTGCTCGTTCTGCATGAAGACGAGGTTCCAGATCTCGATGAAACGGTCGCCATCCTCATCGGCCGAGCCGGGCGGACCGCCCCAGATCTGGTCGCCGTGGTCGTAGAAGATCTCGGTGCAGGGGCCGCAGGGGCCGGTCGGGCCCATGCGCCAGAAATTGTCGTCGGTCGGGATGCGGATGATGCGGTCGTCGCTGAGGCCCGCGACCTTCTTCCAGATGGTCGCGGCCTCGTCGTCGGTGTGATAGACGGTGACCAGCAGCTTGTCCTTCGGGATGCCGAAATCCTTGGTCAGCAATTCCCAGGCAAAGGGGATGGCGTCCGACTTGAAATAGTCGCCGAAGCTGAAATTCCCCAGCATTTCGAAGAAGGTATGGTGCCGCGCGGTATAGCCGACATTGTCGAGGTCGTTGTGCTTGCCGCCGGCGCGCACGCATTTCTGCGCCGTGGTCGCGCGATTGTAGTCGCGGGTCTCGACCCCGGTGAACAGGTTCTTGAACTGCACCATGCCCGAGTTGGTGAACATCAGGGTGGGGTCGTTTCTCGGCACCAGCGGACTCGACTCGACGATCCGGTGGCCGTTGCGTTCGAAGAAGTTCAGGAAAGTCGAACGGATGTCATTCAAGCTGGGCATGGCAGGCCTTCATCGCAATGCGGTTCCCCCGGCCAGGGCCGGTTTGCCGCCCGGTCTAGCCCCAGCCATGGCGGCTGTCCAGCAATCCCGCATGGGCAGACGCGGCTTCTTTCTTGGAGAAATATCCTGGGGGACGCCTCCCGCGCCCCATCGAGGGGCACGGGAGGCGTGGGGGCAAAGCCCCCGGGGAAGAGCGGCCATGCCGCGCATCCCGTCGGGCCTGTCAGCCCGGGTTCACTCCTCGGTCAGCGAGTCGTCCGCTTCGTCGGTCGCACCGAAATCCAGGCCGTGGCTGGCGCGGATCTTGTCCTCGATGGCATAGGCCGCCTCGGGATTGTCGCGCAGGTATTGCTTGGCATTCTCGCGACCCTGGCCGATGCGCTCGTCGCCATAGGAATACCAGCTGCCCGATTTCTCGACCACCCCGGCCTTGATGCCCAGGTCGATCAGCTCGCCAACTTTCGAGATGCCCTCGCCATACATGATGTCGAATTCGACCTGGCGGAAGGGCGGCGCGACCTTGTTCTTGACCACCTTGACGCGGGTGGCGTTGCCCACCACCTCATCGCGGTCCTTGATCGAGCCGGTGCGGCGGATGTCGAGCCGCACCGAGGCATAGAATTTCAGCGCATTGCCGCCGGTCGTGGTCTCGGGGTTGCCGAACATCACGCCGATCTTCATGCGGATCTGGTTGATGAAGATCACCATGCAGTTGCTGCGCCCGATGCTGGCGGTCAGCTTGCGCATGGCCTGGCTCATCAGCCGGGCCTGGCTGCCCATCTGCATGTCGCCCATGTCGCCCTCGATCTCGGACTTGGGCGTCAGCGCCGCGACCGAGTCGACCACCACCAGGTTCACCGCGCCCGAACGCACCAGCGTATCGACGATCTCCAGCGCCTGCTCGCCGGTATCGGGCTGGCTGATCAGGAGCTCATCCAGGTTCACGCCCAGCTTCTTGGCATATTGCGGATCCAGCGCGTGTTCCGCGTCGACAAAGGCGCAGACGCCGCCCTTCTTCTGCTCTTCGGCGACCACATGCAGCGTCAGCGTGGTCTTGCCCGAGCTTTCGGGGCCGAAGATCTCGATGATACGGCCCTTGGGCAACCCGCCGATACCCAGCGCGATATCGAGCCCCAGCGAGCCGGTCGAGGTCGCCTCGATCTCGGCCACCGGATTGTCGGCGCCCAGCTTCATGATCGAGCCCTTGCCGAACTGCCGTTCGATCTGGGCCAGCGCGCTGTCTAGAGCCTTCTGCTTGTCTGCCGATCGCTTGTCGTTCATGTCGAAAAGTGTTGCCCCTGCCATGCCGTCCTCATGCTTATTTCACACCCCGACCGCCGGGGCAATCGATGCCCGCCCGTGATTTGTTCACGAGTTGTTCCTATTTGTGCCCGTCCGGGCGAAAAAGCAAGTCCTGCGTGACGAATCAGCCCTGCCGATCCCCAGCCTGCGCCGGAAAGATTAAGAAACGGTTTACACGCGCCGGACGAAGCACTATCCCGCCGCTGTTCCGCCCCTGGCTGAAAGATGTGGACATGCTGATCTTCTGGGAACGCCGCCTGGTGTTTCTCGCGACGCCGAAGGCCGGCTCGACCGCGATCGAAACCGCGCTCGAGCCGCTGGCCAGCCTCGCCGTCCGCCGACCCGCCGAGCTGAAGCACACCGACCTTGGCCATTACCGCAGCCATATCGCGCCCTGGCTGCATTCGGTCACCGGCGATCACTTCACCACCATCGCGCTGATGCGCGAGCCGCTGGACTGGCTGCGCAGCTGGTATCGCTTTCGCCTGCGCGACGACAGCGAGGACGCGGAACATGCGATGACCGGCCTGGATTTCGCCGATTTCGCCCGCGCCTATGTCGATCCGCAGGGCGCCGCCGTGGCGCGCATCGGCAACCAGGCGGATTTCCTGACCGCGGGCCAGGACCGGGTCGACCGGATCTTTCGCTACGAGGACATCGAGAGCTTCACCCATTTCCTCGAGGACAGCCTCGACTGCGCCATCAGCCTGCCGCGCGTCAACGTGCCGCCGGCCGTCGACGTCAGCCTGAGCCCCGGGCACGAGGCCGAGCTGCGCCGGCTGATGCAGCGCGATTTCCAGCTTTACCAGTCGCTGTAGACAGTCGCGCTCAATGCGCCGCCTCCAGCTGGCGCGTGACCAGCGCGGTCAGGTCGGACAGCGAGAACGGCTTGGCCAGGAAGGCCGCGTCCGGCACCGGGCTGCCCTCCGAGAAGATGTCCTCGGCATAGCCCGACATGAAGATCACCCTGGTGTCGGGCCGGTCGCGCAGCGCGGTCCTGACCCAGGACGGCCCGTCCATGCCCGGCATCACCACGTCGGTCACGAAGACATCGACCAGCAGCCGCTGGTCGGAAAGCAGCGACAGTGCATCCTCGGCGCAGGCGGCTTCCAGTACGTTGAAACCCTGCAGCTTCAGGGCGCGGCTGGCAAAGGCACGGACCGGGGCCTCGTCCTCGACCAGCAGCACCGTGGCCTCGACCTCGCGCCGGGTCCGGATCGGCGCGGCGGGCTCGGGCGCCGGCTCATCGACGGCGCCACGGTCATGCGCCGGGAAGAACAGCGAGAAGCAGCTGCCTTCGCCCGGCGTGCTGTCGCAGAAGATATAGCCGCCGGTCTGCTTGACGATACCATAGGCGGTCGAGAGGCCAAGCCCCGTGCCCTCGCCCAGGCGCTTGGTGGTGAAGAAGGGCTCGAAGATCTTGGCCAGGTCGTCCGGCGCGATGCCGCAG
This sequence comes from Paracoccus aminovorans, assembly GCF_001546115.1. Taxonomy (GTDB): domain Bacteria; phylum Pseudomonadota; class Alphaproteobacteria; order Rhodobacterales; family Rhodobacteraceae; genus Paracoccus; species Paracoccus aminovorans_B. The sequence continues at coordinate 2,105,790 of NZ_KQ955208.1, read as the reverse complement.
CCCTGGTCGCGCACCTGCACCCGCACGTAATCCCCCGCCGGCAACGTCGCCCGACCGACACCCGACGGGCTGTCCAGCCGGACATTGTCGGTGCTGACGGTGATGTCGCCGCCCTCGGGCATGGCGTCGCGGGCGTTCACCACCAGGTTCATGATGACCTGTTCCAGCTGCCGGCGGTCGGCGCGGATCATGCGCAGCGAGGGATCGTGGTCGAAGGTCAGCACGATCCGCTCGCCCACCAGCCGGTTCAAGAGATGCGTCAGGTCAGAAAGCGTGTCGCGCAGGTCCATGATCTGCGGCTTGAGCGTCTGCTTGCGCGAGAACGCCAGCAGCTGCCGCACCAGCGCCGCCGCGCGATTGGCGTTCTGGCTGATCTGGTCCAGATCGGCGTAATCCGGGTCGGCCTTGTCGTGGCGCAGCATCAACAGGTCGCAATGGCCGGTGATCGCTGTCAGCAGGTTGTTGAAGTCATGCGCGATTCCGCCGGCAAGCTGGCCGATGGCCTGCATCTTCTGGCTTTGCACGAACTGCGCCTCGAGCGTCTTCAGCGCGCTGGCGTCCGACAGCACCGCCGTGGCGTGATCGCCCCGGCCGCGCGCCACCGTGACCTGGACGAAACGCTCGGGACCCTCGGCCTTGACATGCAGCACCTCGGAGCCGCCAAGCGTACGGCCGGCGCAGATGTCGCCGACCCAGTCGCCCAGCTCGCGGCCCAACCCGTCCAGCAGCGCGGCCAGCCCCTGCCCGGCGATGTCGCTGCCCAGCAGCTGGCAGGCGGCGGCATTGGCGCGCAGGATCCGGGCCGAGGGGTCCAGCATCAGCAGTGCCACCGGCAGCAGGTCGAAATCGTCATCCGTCGCGCGGGGCGGCTCGGCCGGGATCAGCGCCGCCGGCTCGGGCTCTGTCGCCAGCCACAGCTGCACCAGCCCGCCCGCCTCGCGCGCGATGGCGAAATGGCCGAACTCGCCCAGGTCGCTGCACCCGCGCCCGCTGCGGGCCAGGCCGATGCCCAGGGCGTGCCATTGCGCCTGCGGATCGGCGTGCCGGCGGCGCAGCAGATCGGTGACGGGGCGGCCGACCAGATCGCCCAGGCGGTCCAGCGCCAGCGCGTTCTGCGCCAGGATCAGCCCCTGCGGATCGACGGCAAGGGCGGGCAGGTCATGGGCCAGCACGGCCGGCATGGCCCGCGCCAGTTCGCGCCGCACCGCCAGCCCGCGATGCAGGTGCCGGGCCGAGATCGCGCCGCCCAGCAGGTACCAGGCCAGCGCCGCCGCCCCCGCCGCCAGCAGCGTGGTGCCGCCCGGCGCCGGTCCGTTCGTCAGCGCCAGCCACAGCGCCCCGGCCAAGACCGGCAGCACCAGGAAAGGCACCAGGATCTGCGCCGAGCGCAGGATCTCTGCCCGTTCGGAAATCATCAGCCGCCTCGCCACCAGTCGTTTCCGCTCGGAGTAGCGCATGCGGGTTAACAGGCGGTTAACACCGGCACATCAGCGCCAGGAAAAATCCGTCCGAGGCCGTCAGCGGCGAATACCGCCGTTGCTCGAGCAGGCTGAACTCGGCGTTGCGGGACAGGAAAGCCCCGGCCTGACCCGCATTTTCGCCGTCAAGCAGCGAACAGGTCATATAGGCCAGGTGCCCGCCCGGCGCGACGAATTCCGCGGCCTGGTCCAGGATCTGCGCCTGGGTCTGCTGCAGGCGCATAAGGTCGGCGGCGGTCAGGCGCCATTTCGCATCGGGCGTGCGCCGCCAGGTGCCGCTGCCGGAACAGGGCACGTCCGCAACGACCAGGTCGAACCGGCCCGAGACGCCGCCCGGCGCGGCCAGCCGGATACGCAGGCCCGCGCGCTCGGCCCGGGCCGGCAGGTCGGCCATCCGGCCGGGGTCGATGTCATGCGCCACGACCGGCCCCGCGCCGCGCGCGGCCAGGGCCAGCGCCTTGCCGCCGCCGCCGGCGCAAAGGTCGAGCAGGCTGCCCTGCGCCGGCAGCAGCGCGCAGGCGAGCTGCGGCGACAGATCCTGCAACTCGACCAGCCCGTCGCGATAGGCGGCCGAGCCGGAAAGCCGGCGTGCGCCCTCGGTCACGCGCAGGGCCGAGGCAAGCGCGGCATGCGGCGCCACGGCGATGCCGTCGCGGGCCAAGGCGGCCACGGCAGCCTCGGGGGTGGCGCGGCGCAGGTTGACGCGCAGCCAGACCGGGGCGCGGTCGCGCAGGGCCAGCGCCACCGGCTCGGCCGCGTCGCCCAGCGACTGCTGCCACAGCGGCAGCAGCCAGTCGGGCAGGTCCAGCCGCTCGCCCAAGCCGGCCGGCGTTCCGGCAGCGTGCTCGGCCAGCGACAGCGGCGGAGGCGCGTGGCCCTCGCCGGTAAAGATCGTGGCCGGGTCGATGCCCTCGTCGCGGCACAGGCCCAGCATCAGCCCGCGCCCGGTCATCGCCCCGCCCAGCGCCGCGCGCGAGCGCAGGCGGCGCAGGCTGTCGAAGACCAGGTCGCGCACCGCGGCGCGGTCGCCCGAGCCGGCGAAGCGGCTGGCGCGGGACCAGCGCAACAGCGCCGGCTCGGCCGGATCGCCCGCCAGGATACGGTCGAGGATCTCGATGGCCGCGGCGATGCGGGCGGCTGGGGTCATGTGGCCTGCGCCCCCGGCGCGGATGGGAAGGACAAGCGGCAGAAAGGCCGCTGCGGCGCATTTGTCAATCCCAGCCGGGCGGCGGCTCGGGCGGATCGGGCCCGGCGGCCGCCTCCGGGTCCTGCCCGCCCGCGCCCCCGGCCAGCGGCCCGCGCGATGCCAGAAGCAGCGGCCCCCGCGCCCGGGTCAGCGTGGCGCCGCGTCCCTGACCGATGGCGGCGAGCGAGCCGGGCGTGCCGGTGACGCCGGTGCCCAGAGGCGCGCCCAGCAGCATTACCCTTTCGCGCACCTGCTTGCGCTGCCCCGAGGTGATCGCGGCGAAGCTGTTGTAGGTCTCGGGCCCGTCGGTCAGGCCCTGGAAGCCGCGCTCGCGCAGCATCTGCCGCAGCGTGTCGAAGCGCGCCAGATATTTCTGGGCATGGACCTGGGTGCGGGAATGAAAGGCCCCCGCCGCCGCGCGCCAGTCCCCGGTCTCGGTGTAGAGCCCGCGCACGAAACGCGCCGCATAGCGGGCATTCTCCAGCGGGTCGAACATCTGCGCGACCGAGGAAAAATTCTCGCCATGCCAGCGGAAATTCAGCTGGAAGCAGCCGATGTCGATATTGGTGCGGCCCTGCGCCACGCGATCCTCGGCAAAGGCCACGGCGCTGGCGGGGTCGTCGAACCAGGTGCCCTCGCCCTCGGCATTGGCGCTCCAGGCCCAGGGACGCACGAGACCGTCCAGCCGCCGCCCGGTCTCGGTCAGGGTCAGCGCGCCCATGATGTCCACCGGCACGCCATATTCCTGCGCCGCCTGCTCGGCCGCCCATTCGCAGACATCGGCCGAGGGCAGCGCCATGCCGTGCCCCGGTCCGAGGGCCAGCGCGCCGAGCGCCAGAAGGAAAAGGAAAGCCCGGAAAAGCATGAAAGGCCGCGAAGGTGGTTCCCTCGCGACCTTTACGGCAGTCCGGTTAAGATCGGGTTAGCGGCCTTCAGCCCAAGCGGGCTTTCGCGGGTGATCTGCACGTCGTGGATATGAGCTTCGTTTACGCTCATAGTTTTGATACGATGGTGTTTTTTTGAATCGCATCAGTTCCATCAGTTGCCTGACCCTTGCATCAGCGCTGCATCAGCCAACTGATGCAAGGGCCAGGCCCCTGCTTGTCAGGCATAATGCCGCTGCATGGGACCGGTCAGTCTGCTTGCAAGGTTGCCGACCGCATCACGATCTCTGGCCACCACTCCGCCTCCGGCGCCTGCCCCACATCCAGGACCGGCTGAAGCTGCCTGCGCTTGTAGATCTCGGTTGTAGGCGAGCCTCTGGCGAACAGGCGATCCCGTTCCGACATGGTGATCGAGGTATGACCCATCACCGCCGAGATGGCAAAATCCGGCACGCGCCCGGCGAGGAAATCGCCGAAGGTATGCCGGATCGAATAGCAGTTCGCGCCGGTCTGTCCTTTTGCCAGACCATCGTCGACGCCCGCACGGACGACAAGCCGGTGGATCATCTGGGTCCAGTTGCACGAATCCTCGGCCAGGCGCGCGCCCCCTGCTCGCGGAAGATATCCACCCATGCTGCGCCAGCAGCCGATCAAGCACGGCCTTCATAGACCCGCTGATTGGAACGATGGGCTTGCGCTTATTCGACTGAAGCTATCTTCATTTCATCAGGTTGATGACGCCAGATCGGAATGGATATATGCGCCCTCGATGCCGCACAGGACACCGACGCGGGCACCAGTGCCCAGCGCCAGGATCAGGAGGTCGCGCATATGTTCGCGTTCTGCCGCATCGATCAGCGCCGCAATCTCGTTAAATGACAGATAGCGGCCTTTTTTGGAGCGATCCGCAGGCGCGGTCAGCCCGGTAATCTGCGGCAGCGGTGCGATATCGGTGAGGCCCATCTTTTGGGCAGCGAACAGAACTCGATCACCGGACGGACAATATCGGCGATGCCGGCAGCCCGATACCTTGTCATCGTCATGGTGTGAGCGTGGACAGTCCCGATCTTTCTGTGGGCCGGGTCAAGGCCCGCACCGAGGAGGGCGGGCATGATGTCCCCGAGGACAAGATCCGCGCCCGCTACGAGCGCAGTCGGCCCCTTGTCCGGGAAGCCGTGCTGCGGGCTGATCGCGGCATGGTCTTCGACAATTCGCGGCTGAACACACCGCAGCAGCAGATGCTTGTCTTTGCCAATGGCCGGCTTATCAAGACGTCACCGATCCTGCGCCAGTGGATCCTGACGGCCTACGCCGCCGACCTTGTGATCTGACCCAGGGCGATCATTCATGATGCCGCCGAGGCTGCATCAGTAAATCGGCAACCCTATCGATTCAGCATCAGTTTGCATCAGCAAACCGCGCTGATATCGAGGTAAGTCGCTGATTTCCGGTGCCCGAACATCAGCCGGGCACCAACCGAAAAACCAGATAACCCGTTGATTATCCAAGACGATAGTTCGGGCTTTCGCGGGTAATCTGCACGTCGTGGACATGGCTTTCCTTCAGCCCCGCCCCGGTGATGCGCACGAATTCGCAGCCGCCGCGCATTTCGGCCACCGTGGCATTGCCGGTATAGCCCATGGCGGCGCGCAGGCCGCCGACCAGCTGGTGGATCACCGCGGCGGCCGAGCCCTTGTAGGGCACCTGGCCCTCGATCCCCTCCGGGACCAGCTTGTCCGAGGCCGCATCCTTCTGGAAATAGCGGTCGGCCGAACCGCGCGCCATGGCGCCCAAGCTGCCCATGCCGCGATAGGATTTGAACGAACGGCCCTGATACAGGATCACCTCGCCCGGGCTTTCGTCGGTGCCGGCAATGGCGGAACCCACCATGGCGCAGCTGGCCCCCGCCGCGATGGCCTTGGCGAAATCGCCCGAGAACTTGATGCCGCCATCGGCGATGACCGGCACGTCGCCGGCGCCGCGCACCGCATCCATGATCGCGGTCAGCTGCGGCACGCCCACGCCCGCGACGATGCGGGTGGTGCAGATCGAGCCCGGACCGATGCCGACCTTGATCGCATCGGCGCCGGCATCGACCAGCGCGCGCGCCGCCTCGGCGGTGGCGACGTTGCCGGCGACCACCTGCACCTCGTTGGAATGCGCCTTGATGCGGGCGACGGCCTTGGCCACGCCTTCGGAATGGCCATGCGCGGTGTCGATGACCACCAGGTCCACCCCGGCCTCGATCAGCGCCAGGCTGCGCTCATAGCCCTCCTCGCCGACGGTCGAGGCGGCGGCGACGCGCAGCCGGCCCAGCTCGTCCTTGCAGGCCAGCGGGTTCAGCACGGCCTTCTCGGTGTCCTTCAGCGTCAGGAGGCCGGTCAGCCGGCCCGAGGAATTCGTGACCAGGAGTTTCTCGATGCGGCGCGCCTTCATCAGGCTGATCGCCTCGGCCCGGTCGGCGGGCTCGCGCAGGATGGCGAGGTTGTCGCCGGTCATCACCGCCTTGACCGGCATGTCGTCGCTGGCGGCGAAGCGCATGTCGCGGTTGGTGATGATGCCGACCACCCGGCCCTCGGCATCGACGACCGGGAAGCCGGTGACGTTATAGCGTTCCTGCAGCGCGCGGGCGTCGGCGATGGTCTGGTCCGGGGTCAGCGTGATGGGATCGTAGACGATGCCGGATTCGAAGCGCTTGACCCGGCGCACCTCGTCGGCCTGCTGTTCGGCGGTCAGGTTGCGGTGGATCACGCCGATGCCGCCGGCCTGGGCCATGGCGATGGCCATGCGGCTTTCGGTGACGGTATCCATGGCCGAGGACAGCAGCGGGATGTTCATGCGGATCCGCTGGGTGACATGGGTGGTCACGTCGGCGGTCGAGGGCATCACCGAGGAGGCCGCAGGAACCAGAAGAACATCGTCGAAGGTCAAAGCCTCACGAATCTGCATGGGAGCATCCTGTCACGGGGTTCGTTTGGCAGTTTCCCATTTCACGGGCCGGCCGGAATGTCCAGAGCATCGCACGCCCCGGCCGCCGGTTTCGGCCGGATCGGGCCGTCGCCGGCGCCGTCATCGTCGTTGCCACCATCGTTGCCGCCGCGCCACGCCAGAGGCGCCGCCTGCGTCGGAACGCCGCGTCATGGGGGTCAGCCGATTGACGCAACCGGCGCGCGTGTCGCAGGCTGAACCCAGCGGTTCTGCAAGGGCCGGTTCAAGGGGAGGAATTTCATGAATAGGATCGTCACCGGCATCGGCGCCCTGCTGGCCAGCGCCGCGCCCGTCCTTGCCGGCGGGATCGAGCGTGCGCCGCAATCGCTGGCACCGCTGTTCGAGAACGGTAACTATGCCGAGCTGAGCTTCGGCGGCGTCAATCCCAGCGTGAAGGGCACGGATGTCGCCGGCTTCGCCACCGGCGACGTCGCGCAGGGCTACGGCTTCTTTGGCCTGGCCTACAAGCACCAGTTCACGCCGAACCTGTCCGGCGCCATCATCGTCGAGCAGCCCTTCGGCGCCGACATCCTGTATCCGGGCGCGAATTCCCCGGTCCTGGGCGGCACCGCGGTCGAGGTCAACTCGACCACCTATACCGCCCTGCTGCGCTACAAGTTCGACAACAACTTCTCGGTGCACGGCGGGTTGCGCGGCTCGCATGCCGACGGAAAGCTCAGCCTGCGCGGGCTTGGATACAACGGTCCGCCCCCGGCCGGGGTCTCGGGCTACGACCTGGATATCGACGGCGCGTGGGGCATCGGCTGGGTCGCGGGCATTGCCTATGAGATGCCCGAGATCGCGGCGCGGGTCTCCTTGACCTATAATTCGCCCATCGAGCATGATTTCGGAATGAAGGAAACCTTCACGATCCCCGGCGTCGGCACGGTTCCGGTCGGCAACGACAGCTACGAGGTCAAGACCCCGCGCAGTTGGACACTAGAGGGTCAAACCGGCATCGCGGCCGATACCCTGCTGTTCGGCTCGATCCGCTGGGTGAAATGGTCGGAGTTCAGGGTCGACAACTTTGTGTTCCCGACGATCACCGGCGCCGAACTGGTCGAGGTCGAGGACACCACCACCTATACGCTGGGCGTCGGCCGCAAGTTCACCGACAACTGGTCGGGCTCGGTCTCGTTCCTCTATGAGCCGAGCGAGGGCGACACGGTCTCGCCCCTGGCGCCGGTGAACGGCCGCAAGGCGGTGACGGTGGCGGCGATCTATACGATGGACAACATCAAGATCACCACCGGCATCAACTATACCAAGCTGGGCGATGCGACCCTGGGCGTCGGTCCCAGCGGCGCCAAGCGCGAGGTTGCCAACATGGACGACAGCGAGGTCTGGGGGATTGGCGTGCGGATCGGCTATTCCTTCTGATCCCTGCCGGCATGATGCAGAAGGCCCCGGTTGCCCCCGGGGCCTTTTCATTGGCCCGGCCGCTGGGCGTGGCCAGCTGGGATTCGAGTATTTGGGAAACGGTGAAATCGCCTGCTTTCTCTGTTTTCCAAATACCCCTGCGGCCGTGCCGCGGGCGCGATCTCAGCCCTGCAGGGCCTTGACCAGGGCGGTGAAATGCTCGCCGCGCTTTTCGAAATTCGGGTATTGGTCGAAGCTGGCCGCCGCCGGAGCGAGCAGCACGGTGTCGCCGGGCTGCGCCTCGGCCGCGGCGCGGGCCACGGCCTGGTCCATGGTCTCCAGCACCTCATGCGGGGTCTGGCCCAGTTGCAGCGCGAAATCGCGTGCGGAATGGCCGATCAGATAGGCCTTGACCACGTGGCCGAGGCAGGGTTGCAGCGCCTCGATGCCGCCGTCCTTGCCCATGCCGCCGGCGATCCAGCGGATGTTGCGGAAAGCCGCCAGCGCCTTGGCGGCGGCGTCGACATTGGTGGCCTTGCTGTCGTTCACCCAGGCCACGCCGTCGATCTCGGCCACGCGCTGGCTGCGGTGCGGCAGGCCTTGGAAGCTGTGGAAGGCGCGCTCGATCTCGCGCGGGGCGAGCCCCAGGGCGCGGGTCGCGGCATAGGCGGCGCAGGCGTTCTGGTGGTTGTGTTCGCCCGGCAGGCCCGTGACCGCGCGCAGGTCGATCGCGGCGACCTGGCGGCCCTTGCGCCATTCGGCGAGATAGCCCTTGCGGGCGAAGACCGACCAGCCGAAGCGTTCCAGCTTTTGTCCCGAGGAGATGCGGATCACCCGGTCGTCCGAGGGCGCCATGGCGAGTTGGTCGGCGAGGTAGCGGCCCTCGATCTCATCGACGCCGATCACGGCGCGGTCGGGGCCGCCCTCGGCGAAAAGCCGGCGCTTGGCGGCGAAATAGCCGCCGGGGCCGCCGTGACGGTCAAGGTGGTCGGGCGAGAGGTTGGTGAAGACCGCGATGTCGGGGGTCAGCGCCCGGGCCAGGTCGGTCTGATAGCTGGAGAGCTCCAGCACCACCACCTCGCCGTCATGGGCGGGGTCGAGCGACAGGACTCCGGTGCCGATATTGCCGCCGATCTGGGTCGGGCGGCCGGCCTCGCGCAGGATGTGGTGGATCAGCGCCGTGGTGGTGGATTTGCCGTTCGAGCCGGTGATGGCGATGACGCGCGGCGTGATGTCGTAGCCTTCCCAGTCGCTTGTGGCGAAGCTGCGGAAGAACAGGCCGATGTCGTTGTCGACCGGCACGCCGAGCGCGTAAGCCATGGCGATGACCGGGTGCGGCTTGGGATAGAGATGCGGGATGCCGGGGCTGGTGATCAGCGCGCTGACGCCGTCCCAATTCGCCTCGCGCGTCAGGTCGAGCACGCTCATGCCGTCGGCGGCCGCCTGGTCGCGGGTGTCGGCGCCGTCGTCCCAGACGACGACATGGGCGCCGCCCTCGGTCAGGGCGGCGGCGGTGGCGCGGCCCGAGCGGCCGAGGCCGAGCACGGCGATGGTCTGGTTCTGGACGCCTTGGACGGGGATCATGGTTCTGCCTTCGCTATGGAAGGCCGGGGGCGCTTCGCCCCCCGGACCCCCCGAGGGTATTTCTGGAACAAAGAAGGATCAGCGCAGCTTGAGCGTGGCGAGGCCGATCAGCGCGAGGATCAGCGCGATGATCCAGAAGCGGATGACGATCTGCGCCTCGCCCCAGCCCTTCTTTTCGAAATGGTGGTGGATCGGGGCCATCAGGAAGACGCGCTTGCCGGTGCGCTTGAAGTAGAGCACCTGGATGATGACAGACAGCGCCTCGACCACGAAGAGGCCGCCGACGATGGCCAGCACGATCTCGTGCTTGGTGACCACGGCGATGGCGCCGAGCGCGCCGCCGAGCGCCAGGCTGCCGGTGTCGCCCATGAAGACCGCGGCGGGCGGGGCGTTGTACCACAGAAAGCCCAGGCCGCCGCCGATCAGCGCGGCGACGAAGACTGCAAGCTCACCGGTGCCGGGGACGAAATGCACGCCGAGGTAATTGGCGAAATTGGCGTTGCCGACCATATAGGCGATCACCGCGAAGGTCGCGGCGGCGATCATCACCGGCATGATGGCCAGCCCGTCGAGGCCGTCGGTGAGGTTCACCGCATTGGCGGCGCCGAGGATCACGATGACGGTGAAGGGCACGTAGAGGATCGACAGGTTGATCAGCGCGTTCTTGAAGAAGGGCAGCGCCAGTTCGCCGCTGAGGGCGGCCGGGTGCAGCCAGGCGGCGGCGGCGCCGGCGGCACCGGCGATGCAGAGGCCGATCAGCAGCCGGACCCGGCCCGAGAGCCCGGCGTGGTGCTGTTTCGTGACCTTGGCGTAATCATCGGCAAAGCCGATGGCGGCAAAGCCCAGCGTCACCAAAAGCACGATCCAGACATAGCCATTGTCGAGCCGCGCCCAGAGAAGCGTGCCGAGCGTCAGCGCCGCGAGGATCAGCAGCCCGCCCATGGTCGGCGTGCCGGCCTTGGACAGGTGGCTTTGCGGGCCGTCGTCGCGGATCGGCTGGCCCTTTTTCTGCTTGCGGCGCAGAAGGTCGATCAGCGGCCGGCCGAAGAAGAAGCCGAAGACCAGCGCGGTGAAGAAGGCGCCGCCGGCGCGAAAGGTGATATATCTGAAAAGATTGAAAAAATCCCCGCCGTCGGAGAGGTTCGTGAGCCAATAGAGCATTACGCTGTCCTTTCGCCAGGCGCCGTGCTTTGGCGTGTCCGCCGCAGCGCGTCAACCACAGTCGAGACCCGCGAGGATTTGGAGCCCTTCACAAGCACGATATCGCCGGTCGCGACCAGCTCGCCGATGCGCAGGGCCAGCTCGGCGGCGGTCTCGGCATGCACCCCGCGGCGGCTTTCCGGCAGCGCCTCGTGCAGTGCGCGCATGCGCGGGCCGGCGGTATGGACCAGATCGACCGCCGGGATCGAGGGGTCCTGCGCCATGCCGGCATGCATGGCGATCTCTTCGGGGCCCAGTTCCAGCATGTCGCCCAGGATCGCCACCCGCCGCCCGCCGGTCAGCCGCGCCAGCGTCGCAAGGCCGGCCGAGAGCGAGGTCGGGTTCGAGTTGTAAGCGTCGTCGATCAGCCGGACGCCGGCCAGATCCTCGACCGCGCCCCGGCCCAGCGGCGGGTTCCAGTCCGAAAGATGCTGCGCCGCCGCGGCCAGATCGGCGCCGGCGGCCGAGAGCGCGGCCAGCACGCCGACCGCATTCATCACGAAATGCGTGCCGGCGGTGGCGAGGGTGAAATCCACCGTCTCGCCCAGGATGCGAGCGCGGACCCGGGTTGCGCCGTCCACGGTCTCGGCCTTGACCGGCTTCGCCATGCCATGCTGGCCGAAACCGATCACCAGCGCGCCCGCCGCATCGGCGCAGTCGCGCAGGATCTGCGTCACCGCCAGGTCCTCGGGGATGATGGCATGGCCGGCGGGTTCCAGGCCGGCAAAGATCGCGCCCTTTTCGCGGGCGATGCCCTCGATGGCGCCGAAGGCTTCCAGATGCGCCGCTGCGACCGTGGTGATCATCGCGACATGCGGGCGGGCAAGGCGGGCCAGCGGCGCGATCTCGCCGGGGTGGTTCATGCCGATCTCGACGATGGCGAAGTCGGTGTCCTCGGGCATCCGCGCCAAGGTCAGCGGCACGCCCCAGTGGTTGTTGTAGCTGGCCTCGGCGGCGTGGATCGCACCCTGGCCGGCCAGCGCGATGCGGGCCATTTCCTTGGTCGAGGTCTTGCCGACCGAGCCGGTGATGGCGATGACCCTGCCCCGCATCCGAGCGCGGCCGGCCCGGCCCAGCGATTCCAGCGCGGCCAGCACATCGGGGACGACCAGCAGCGGCGCGTCCTCGGCCACGCCCTCGGGGATGCGGCTGACCAGCGCGGCGGCGGCGCCCTTGTCCAGCGCCTGGGCGACGAAGTCATGGCCGTCGCGCACATCCTTCAGCGCCACGAACAGGTCGCCGGGCTGCAGGGTGCGGGTGTCGATGGAGACGCCCGTGATCGCAAAGTCGCGGGTGGCGCGGCCGCCGGTGGCCCGCGCGGCGGCGTCAGAGGTCCAGAGCGTCATATCTTGCCATCCAGCGCGGCGACGGCGACCGAGGCTTGTTCCGCATCATCGAAGGGATAGACGTCGCTGCCGATGATCTGGCCGGTCTCGTGGCCCTTGCCGGCGATCAGCAGCGCGTCGCCGGGTTGCAGGGCATCGACGCCGCGCAGGATCGCCTCGGCGCGGTCGCCGATCTCGACCGCATCGGGGCCGGCGCCGGCCATGACCTCGGCACGGATCGCGGCCGGCTCCTCCGAGCGCGGGTTGTCGTCGGTGACATAGACCACGTCGGCAAAGGCGCGCGCCGCCTCGCCCATCAAGGGGCGCTTCAGCCGGTCGCGGTCGCCGCCGGCACCGAAGACCACGACGATGCGGCCCATGACATGCGGGCGCAGCGATTGCAGGGCCGAGGCCAGCGCGCCCGGCTTGTGGCTGTAATCGACGAAGACCGCCGCGCCATTGTCGCGCACCGCGGCCAGTTCCATGCGGCCGCGCACGGTGGTCAGGCCCGGCAGGGTCTCGATCACCCGGGCGGGCTCGTCGCCGGCGGCGATGGCGAGGCCGGCGGCGGCCAGCACGTTCTCGGCCTGGAAGCCGCCGATCAGCGCCAGCCGGACCAGATGCGCCTGGCCGTGCCAGGAAAAGCGCAGATCCTGCCCGGTCGCATCATAGCGCTGGCCCAGGATGCGCAGGTCGGCACCCTCGGCCTGGCCGATTGTGGTCAGGGCCAGGCCGCGTTCGCGCGCGATCTGCGCCATCTGTCGGCCGCGCGGGTCGTCGACATTGACCACCGCCGTAGAGCCTTCGTCCAGGATATGGTTGAAAAGCAAGGCCTTGGCGGCGAAATACTCGTCGAAGTTCTTGTGATAGTCCAAGTGGTCCTGGCTGAAATTGGTGAAGGCACCGGCCTTCAGCCGCACCCCATCCAGCCGGCGCTGGTCGAGCCCGTGGCTCGATGCCTCCATCGCGGCATGGGTGACGCCCTCGGCGGCGGCCTCGGCCAGCACGCGGTGCAGGGTGATCGGCTCGGGCGTGGTATGGGCCAGCTTGGCCTGATAGTCGCCCTGCACGCCCATGGTGCCCAGGCTGATCGCCTTGTGGCCCAGCGCCTGCCAGATCTGTCGGGTAAAGGTGGCGACGGAGGTCTTGCCCGAGGTGCCGGTGACGGCGACCATGGTTTCCGGCTGGGCGGCGAACCACAGCGCGGCGGCGCCGGCCAGCGCGGCGCGCGGATCCTCGGCCACCACCAGCGCCGCATCCGAGCCGGCCAGTTCGGCCGCGGCGATCTCGGCGCCCTTGCGGTCGGTCAGCACCGCGCCGGCGCCCTGACGCAGCGCATATTGGATGAATTCGCCGCCATGCGTCGCCGAGCCCGGCAGCGCCGCGAACAGGAAGCCCGGTTTCACCTGCCGCGAATCGACGGCCATGCCTGTCACCTCGGGGTCGCGCCCCTTGTCCCCCCTCAGCCCCAGAAGGGACAGCCGCATCGCCCGATCCGCCACGAAACCCCCGTTCATCAATTCGAGACGAGCTTTAGCCCATCCGGCAAAGGCCGTTCAACCGTCGGCAACTGGGTTTCGGTGCTGGGACGCAGGCCCAGAAGCGGCGCGACGCGACGGATCATCTCGCCCGCGACGGGGGCCACGGTCATGCCCGCCGTGCGGCTTTCGCCGCCGCCGGCCAGCCCGGCCGAGGGCTCGTCCAGCGTCACCACCAGCACATAGCGCGGATCGCTGGCCGGGAAGGCCGAGGCAAAGGTCGCCACCACCTTGTTCTTGTAATAGCCGCCGGTCGGGCGCGGCTTGTCGGCGGTGCCGGTCTTGCCGGCGACCTCATAGCCCTCGACATTGGCCGAGCGCGCGGTGCCGCGCGTCACCACCTGGCGCAGAAGCTGCATCGCGGTATGGGCGGCGGATTCCGACAGCACCTGCTCGCCCTCGCGGCGCGAGCGGTCGTGGATCAGCGTCGGGCGCACGCGCTTGCCGCCATTGGCGATGGTGGCATAGGCCGAGGCCAGGTGCAGCGGGCTGGCCGCCAACCCGTGGCCGAAGGCCACCGTGGCCGAGGTCACGGCGGGCCAGCGCGTCGGCACCAGCGGCTTGCCGGTCGGCGCCTCGCTCATCTCGATGGGCGTCGGCTCGAACAGGCCCAGCCGCTCCAGGAAATCCTTCTGCCGCTCGGGTCCCAAGAGCTGCGCCACGCGCACCGTGCCGACGTTCGACGACTTGGCGATGATGTCGGCGACCGAGATCTGCGCGCCATACTGGTGGCCGTTGAATTCACTGATCAGATATTTGCCGATGCGCAGCGGCGACTTGCCGTTGATCATCGTCGTCGGGCTGACCAGCTTCAGGTCGATGGCCTGCGCCACCGGGAAGATCTTGAAGGTCGAGCCGAGTTCATACTGGCCCTGCACCGCGCGGTTGAACAGCGGGCTGTCCGAGGGATCGCCCTTGAGCAGCGGCCGCGGCCGGTCGTTCGGGTCGAAATCGGGCAGGCTGGCCATGGCCACGATCTCGCCGGTCTTGACCTCCATCAGGATGCCGGTGGCACCCTTGGCGTTCATGACCTTCATGCCATTGCCCAGCACCTCCTCCATCGCCGCCTGAACGGTCAGGTCCAGCGACAGGCTCAGCGGCGCGCCGTCGTTGGCCGGATCGCGCAGCCAGCGGTCGAAGGCCTTTTCGACGCCGGCCACGCCGACGACCTCGGCGTCGGCCACGCCCTCCTTGCCAAAGGTGGCGCCGCCCAGGATATGGCTGGCGATATGGCCGTTCGGATAAAGCCGCATCTCGCGCGGGCCGAACAGCAGGCCCGGCTCACCGATGTCGTGGACGGCCTGCATCTGCTCGGGGCTGATCTTCTTCTTGATCCAGACGAAGGTGCGCTTGCCGGTGAAATCCTTCTGCAGCCGCTCCAGGCTCAGGTCGGGAAAGATCCCGACCAGCGCCTTGGCCGCGCCCTGCGGGTCCACCATCTGATGCGGATGGGCATAGAGCGAATGCGTCAGCAGGTTCGTCGCCAGCACCCGGCCGTGGCGGTCGGTGATGTCGGCGCGCTGCGAGATGATCTGCGCGCCCGAGGTCTGCACCCGCGGCTCGGCCGGGTGGGACGAGGCCAGCACGCCCATCTTCAGGCCCACGGTGCAAAACGCCGCCGCAAAGGCGCAGGACATGAAGAACAGCCGGGTCCGGGCGCTGCCGCGCGCCCTTTCCTGGATCTCGGCGTGACGCTGGGCGCGGTTCTCGGCCTCGATGGCGTCGGGATTCTCGCCCTTTTCGCGGGCGCGAAGGATGCGGGCCAGCGGGCGCAGCGGGGTGCGGATCATGGCGTGCTCTCCTGTGGACGGCGCGGCGGATAGCCGGCGGGACGTTCGGTCGGAACTTCGGTGCCGGCGGGCGGCTCGGGTGCCTTGGGCGTCGGGAAGGCGACCTGGCCCACGTCGACGAACTGGTCCGAGCCGAAGGGCACCAGCTTCAGCTTGTCGAAATTCAAGTTCACCAGCTGGCGCAGCCGCTCGGGCCGGTTCAGGAACGCCCATTCCGCGCGCATCACGCCCAGCTCCTCGCGCAGATGGCCGATCTGGCGCTGGATCTCGGACATTTCGCCGATCGCGGCCTGGGTGCGGTAATTCTCGCGATAGGCCCAGAAGGCCAGGCCCATGACGACCAGCGTGGTGAGCAGATAAAGCACCGAGCGCATCACGCCCCCCTTTCGTCGAGACGGGGCAGCCCCAGCGATTCGGGATCGACGCGGCCGGCCGGCGCCGTGGTGCGGATGCCGACCCGCAGCAGGGCCGAGCGCGAGCGCGGGTTCACCGCCAGCTCCTGCTCGTCCGCACCGATGGCGCGGCGGAAGGGCAGCGTGAAGGCGGCCTCGGTCCGCCGGGTCTCGGGCGCATGGCGGCTGCCGCCGCCGGCGCTGTTCGAGCGCGCCTGCATGAAGCGCTTGACGATGCGGTCCTCGAGCGAGTGGAAGCTGACCACCGCCAGCTTGCCGCCCGGCCGCAGCGCGCGCTCTGCCGCCGCCAGCCCGGCGACGAGCTGGCCGAATTCGTCGTTGACCCAGATGCGGATCGCCTGGAAGGCGCGGGTCGAGGGGTGGCTTTGCCCCGGCTTGGCGCGCGGCAGGCAGCCGGCGACAATGTCGGACAGCTGCCCGGTGCGGCTCAGCGGCCGGGCCGCGACGATGGCCTTGGCGATGCGGCGCGAGGCGCGCTCCTCGCCGTAAAGGTAAAGCACGTCGGCAATGACCTGCTCGGGCGCGGTGTTCAGCAGATCGGCCGCCGTCGGCCCGTCGCCGCCCATGCGCATGTCCAAGGGCCCGTCGCGCAGGAACGAGAACCCGCGCTCGGGCTGGTCGAGCTGCATCGAACTGACGCCCAGGTCCAGCACCACGCCGTCGACCGGCCCGCCGGCCAGCGTGTCGAGATCCGAGAAGGTGCCCTGAACCAGCCGCAGCCGGTCGCCGTATTCGCCGGCCCAGGCCTCGGCCATGCGGAACACGCTGGGATCGCGGTCGATGCCGATGACCTGCGCGGCGCCTTGGGCCAGCAGGCCGCGGGCATAGCCGCCGGCGCCGAAGGTGCCGTCGACCCAGGTGCCCTCAACAGGCGCAACGGCCCGCAACAGCGGGCCAAGCAGGACGGGGATATGCGGGTCGGACGCCATCTAACCCTCATCCCTTGCGGCAAGAGCCAGCAGCGACAGCGGGTCGGCGCCCGGTTCCAGTTCCGGCACGCGGGCCTCCAGCGCACGCTCTTCCTCGGCATAGGCCTCGGGGGTCCAGACCTTCAGGCTGTCGCCGGCCGAGATGAAGAAGGCGCTGTCGGTCAGGCCGATCTTCTCGCGCAGTTTCTGCGGCAGGACCAGCCGGCCGTCGCCGTCGATCTCGGCCTCGTCGGCGTGACCCTGATAGATGTTTTCCAGAAGGTTGCGGGCGGCCGAGCCGCGCGGCATGCGGGCGATGCCGTCCTCGATCTCTTCCATGGCGTCGATGGTGAAAAGCTGCAGCCAGTTCCAATCGCGGGTGCCATAGACGATGACCAGCTGCGCGCGCTTGCCGGCCTGCCAGTCGGGATCGGAGGATTCAAAGACGCGACGGAACTTGGCCGGGATGGAAACGCGGCCCTTCGCGTCCACCTTGACCTCTTCCGACCCTCTGAACCGGCGTGCCAAGGGCGCGCCCTCCTTTCACTGTCCGACCTTTCCGGTCTCCCGAAAAGGAAAGGGCGGATCGGGCTGCTGCCACCGCCCGATCCGCCGCCCTCGTTCCCATCTCTGGGCCCCGTAGTTTCGGGGATCGTGCCCTGCGTTTCACGCCACCTGGGGGAGGTGCTGCTCGCGCGTCGCAGAGGCCATTTTTCGGAAGCGGGTGCCTGTATGAAGCCTGCTTGTCGCCTTGGGGTCTTGGTGCCCCTGTAGCCCGTCTCCGTGAGCAAAGGGATGGCATGGGAATTTATGGGACGCAATGGATTTGTTTGGACCGACCGGGGCAGCAGGCGGGCCTCCGCGCGTGAACAGCCGGCGAACAATTTCATATCTTGGCGGAGTGCGGGGAAGGTATCGCGGCCCAGCCGCCGTTAACCACAAGATCTGGTGCATCCTTGGGCTGTGGCAAATAAATCCCAGCAATTCCCGGAATCGACATGGGCGCCCCCGAAGGGCGCCCTGTCAGCCGGCCTGGGCCGGCCGGGAATCGGAAAGGAGCGGCAGAATCACGGAGCATCACGCGGCAGTGATTCGGAAACTGCGCCTGTCCCGTGCATTCCCGGCGCCCGTTCCCATGCTTTCCCAGACCCGCCGAACGGGTCGGGAATCAGGCCATGCCGCCGCCGATCAGCCGGTCGGCCAATCGGGCAAAGGATTCGGCCACCGGCCCGTCCTTGGCCGCGACCGGCGTGCCGGCATCGCCCGCCAGCCGCACCTCGAGGTTCAGGGGAATCTCGCCCAGGAAGGGCAGGTTCAGCTTCGCCGCCTCGGCCGCGACGCCGCCATGGCCGAAAAGATGCGCCTCGTGCCCGCAGTTCGGGCAAATATAGGTGGACATGTTTTCCACCAGCCCCAGCACCGGCGTCTTGAGCTTGTCGAACATGTCGATGGCGCGGCGGGCGTCGATCAGCGCCACGTCCTGCGGCGTCGAGACGATGATCGCCCCGGTGACCTGCGCCTTCTGGCACAGCGACAGCTGCACGTCGCCGGTGCCGGGCGGCAGGTCAACCAGAAGCACGTCGAGCTCGCCCCATTTCACCTGGTTCAGCATCTGCTGCAGCGCGCCCATCAGCATGGGACCGCGCCAGACCACCGCCTCGCCTTCCTTCATCATCAGGCCCAGCGACATGGTGGTGACGCCATGCGCGTGCAGCGGCTCGATCATGTCGCCGTCGCTTTTCGGGCGCTGCCCGGTCAGCCCCAGCATGCGCGGCTGCGAGGGACCGTATATATCCGCATCCAGCAGCCCGACGCGGCGCCCCTTGCGCGCCAGCGCCACGGCGAGGTTCGAGGTCAGCGTCGATTTCCCGACCCCGCCCTTGCCCGAGCCGATGGCCAGGATCCGCGCCACGCCGCTGACCGGCGCCGGGCCGGCCTGCGGCGTCGGATGCCGGCCGATCTTCAGGCTGGGCGCCGGCGCCCCGGCCGGGCCCGAGCGCGCCGTCACCTGCGGCGCGGCGCCGCGCGGCCCGGCGGGGGCGGTGGTGACGATTTGCACCTTCTCGACCCCCGGCAGCGCCGAAAGCAGCCGCTGCGCCTCGGCCTCGACCGGGGCCAGCGCGCGGGCAAGCGTGGGGTCCGGAGCCTCGATGACGAATCGCACGATGCCCGATTCGACGTTCAGGGCCCGCACTAGGTCGCGCGAAACCAGGGTTCCGCCCCCGGGAATCGCGATCCGCGAAAGCTCCTCGAGCACACGTTCCCGTGAAATGGTCATGGCAGGCCCCCAATTGCAGCGCCCGCAGCATGGCAATTCGCGACAGGCTCGGCAAGGCGCGACAAACGCGCATCCCAGGCTAAGTCGCTGTGACCTCGGGTAAAATACGACCGGCGAAGTCGGTTATCCCGTGCAGGCGGCGCTTGGGCTCACGAAAACTCACGAAATATTAACGATTTGCAACAGGGTTCCCGAAACAGCCATGCCGTTTCTGCATAGCAGCATGGCGTCTTCGTCCATTGTGCAAGCGCAGCAAACGGGCCATGTTAGCTCCAACAACGCACCGAGGATCACCGCAAAGCGAAAGCAAGCGAACCTCAACGCGCCATCCGCAAGACGAAAGAGTGTATGAAATGGCTGTTCTCGATCTGATCCATAGCGGTTCGCACCGCAATGTCGCCGGTCACGGCGCGATCGCGACCTTCGTGGCCAATGTCCGCGACAATATGGCCCGCCGGGCGCTGTATCGCCAGACCCTGCGCGAGCTGAACCAACTGTCGAACCGCGACCTGGCCGACCTGGGCCTGAACCGTGGCTCGATCCGCAGCGTGGCCTACGAAGCCGCCTGGGGCGCGAAGTAAGAATTCGGACACCCGACCCACTCCTCCTCCCTTGGGTCCGGGTTCAGGCGGCATCCTCCCTCCTCCTCCCTAGAGGATGCCGCCGCTCAGATAAGGTAAGACCCCTCCTCCTCCCTGGGTCTTGCACTTAAGGCGGCTCCCCCTCCTCCTCCCTGGGGATGCCGCCACCCCATACGGCGAAACCCCTCCTCCTCCCTGGGTTTCGCGGTTCCGGCGGCCGCCCCCTCCTCCTCCCTGGGGCGCCGCCAAACCGATACGGTCCGGCCCCTCCTCCTCCCTGGGCCTGGCTGTTCCGGCGGCGCCTCCCTCCTCCTCCCTGGAGGTGCCGCCCAAAACTTCCGCCGCAAGGCGGGTTCGGATGCGACGGTCCCCTCCTCCTCCCTGGGATCGTCGACATGCGGTAATGGCCTCCTCCTCCCTGCCATTGCCGCACCCCATACGCGGCCCCTCCTCCTCCCTGGGCCAGCGTTGCGCGGCGGTGCCCCCTCCTCCTCCCTGGGCGCCGCCGCTTTTCATTTCCGGCCCTTCGGTTTAAGCGCAGCGCATGTTGTCCTATCAGCACGCCTATCACGCCGGGAACCTGGCCGACCTGCACAAGCACGCGCTGCTGGCGTCGATGCTGGACTACCTGACCGCCAAGCCGAAGCCGCTGAGCTATCTGGAAACCCACGCCGGGCGCGGGCTCTACGATCTCTCCGGCCCCGAATCGGCCCGCACGGGCGAGGCCGCTGCCGGCATCACCCGCGCCCTAGCGCAGGACTGGCTGCCCGAGAACCACCCGCTGCGCCAGGCGCTGGAGCAGATCCGCGCCCTGCACGGCCCGCATGCCTATCCCGGCTCGCCGCTGATTGCGCGCCACTTCCTGCGCCCCGAAGACGAGGCGCACCTGGCCGAGCTGCACCCGGCCGAGCATGCGGCGCTGGCCCGCGTCGCCGGCTTCGCGCATCTGCACCGGCAGGACGGCTTCCAGATGGCGAACGCGCTCTGCCCGCCGACACCGCGGCGCGGTCTCCTGCTGATCGACCCGAGCTATGAGGTGAAGGCCGATTACGATTCCATCCCGCGCCACATCGCCAAGCTCGCGCGCAAATGGAACGTCGGCGTCATTGCGCTGTGGTATCCGCTGCTGCTGGACGGCCGCCAGCGCCCGATGGTCCAGGCCCTGCTGCGCGACCATCCCGAGGCGCTGCTGTCCGAGGTCCGCTTCCCGCCGGCCCGGCCGGGGCATGGCATGGTCGGCTCGGGCATGTTCGTGGTCAATCCGCCTTATGGGCTGGAGGAGGAGGCGGAGCGGGTGAAGCGCTTCTTCGCCGCAATCTAGTTAGTCGCCATAGAATCGATGCCGCGCTTCCTGCTCTATATCTAGCCGTAATTGCAGATCGGCCAGCTTATTCATCTCCATCTTGCGCGAGGCCGCGTCGGACGTGGCTTGCGCGACTTTCGTCTGCTCGGCAACGGCCTTGCGTAGTTGGATCTCGCGCGGCAGAGCGCCGGCGTCGGCCATAATCCGAAAACCGATGGCATCCGCGCTGCCGTCATCGGCAAGGTTCAGCGGCTTGCCCGCACCCTTCAGATTATCGAACTGCCCCTCGGCCTGCGCCTTCAGGATCTGCCGCTCGGCCATGTTCGAGAATTTCATTGCCGCCCCTCCCTGTCCGATGCGGCAAGAAAGCCGCGCTCCAGTTCGCCGAAGACCGGCCAGAACATCGCCAGCCCCTTGGGACCGCGTGGCGCAAAAGCCGTCAGCGCGCCGGTCATCGCCAACGCCGCCGCCAGCGGGTCCAGATTGGCGCGAAATACACCCTGCGTGCGGCCGATGGCCAAAATCTCGGCATAGCGCTGGCACCAACTCTGCGCAAAGCTGTCCATCTGAACGGCAATTGCCGGCTCGGCCCCGGCCAGTTGCATCAGTTGCGCGAAACAGGCGGCCAATTCGGGCCGGTCGCGCAGGCTGAAGAAATAGGCTTGCGCCTCGGCACGCAGTTGCGCCTGCGCCGGCCGGGTCGGATCGGGTGCGGGCGGCAGCAGGTCCAGAAAGGCGTCGCGCGTAGTTTCGGCGACCAGCGCCACCAATGCGGACTTGTTCGCGACGTGGAAATGCAGGGTCGAAATATTGATCCCGACCCGCGCCGCCACGTCGCGCGTGCGCAAGGCGGCATAGCCGTTTTCCACGATCAGGGCACGCGCGGCCCGGGCAATCATCGCGCGGCGGCCATCCTTGCGGATATAGGCGTGCTTGTCATTCATAAATCAATCATATGATTGATTTTTGATTCAAGCAAGCACTTTGAGAAGCGCAGCCGCCGCCTTTCGATCCGCCTCATCCTCCGGCCCTTCCGCCCAAGGCCGGAACCGCAGGCGAAAGGCCGCCAACCGCGCGGGGCTGTCGGGATAGCCGATCCGGGCCAAGCTTTCCTCAAGGGGCAGGTCCGCACCGGGTTCGAAAGGCCACAGCGCCAGCCCCTGCAAACCCAGCCGGCGCCAGTCGAAGCGTGGGCCGGGGTCGGTCTTGCGGTCGGGCGCCATGTCGGAATGGGCGATCACGCCCTCGGGGCCGATGTCCCAGCGCGCCATGATGCCGCGCAGCAGCTGCTCCAGCGCCGCCATCTGCGGCTCGGGAAAGGGCCGGTCGCCGGGATTGACCAGCTCGATGCCGATGCTGCGCGAGTTCACATCGTCCAGGCCCCGCCAACTGCCGGCGCCGGCGTGCCAGGCGCGGCGGTGCTCGGGCACCAGCGCTTCGACCAGCCCGTCCTCATGGATCAGCCAATGCGCGCTGACCTCGGCCTCGGGGTCGCAGAGCCGGGCGCGAGCCGCGGCGCCATCCGCCATGCCGGTGTAATGGATCACCACCAGCGACGGGATCTGCCCGCGCCGGTCCCCGTGATTGGGCGACAGGCTCAAAGCCGGGGTTGGCGATAGGGGCGCGGATCCCAGCCGCAGACGAAACCGTCGCCGTCCGGGTCCAGCCCGCGCGGGTCGATCACCGGCCCGCCCGCCGCGATGAAGGCGGTCTGCGCCGCGTTCACGCTGGGAAACGCCAGGCAGGCCCGCGCCGCCGCATTGGCCGAGACGCCCGAGCGCGGGTATTTGGTCTGGCCCGGGTTCTGGCTTTCCTGATGCGCATAACGCACCAGCACCGGCGTCGCGCCGCTGGCCGCAACCGGCGCCGCCGTCAAGGGCCGGGTCGTCACGGGCCGGGTCGTCACGGTCACCGTGCCGGGCTTTTTCGCCGGCACGCCGGCAATGTCGGCGGCGGTCGGCGCCTTGGCCGGCAATTGCACCGGAATCGCGTCCGGCACCGGGCCCCGGCCATGCAGGGCGACCTCGCGCTTCTGCAGGTAATCCGCATAGGCCGAGCCGTTGTGCATGGCGCTGTAATTCGGATTCCAGCCGGTGTTCTCGCCGCAGGCGGCCAGCGCCAGCAGCGGGACAAGAGCCAGGGACAGGTTCCGCATCGCGTTCTCCCGTGAAAGGCCGGTCACCACCAGCGCGAGGGTTTCGCCGTGAAGCCTGCCGCAGATTCGAGGCTTTGTGCAAGGTTCAACAGGTTGCCCTCGTCCCAGGGCCGGCCGATCAGCTGCATGCCCAGCGGCAGGCCCTGCCGGTCCAGCCCGACCGGAACCGAGATCCCGGGCAGCCCGGCCAGGTTGACGGTCACGGTGAAGACGTCGTTGAGATACATCTCGACCGGGTCCTTGCCCGCCATCTCGCCCAGGCCGAAGGCGGCGCTGGGGGTGGCCGGGGTCAGGATGGCATCGACCCCCGCCGCGAAGGCCTCGTCGAAGTCGCGCTTGATCAGCGCGCGCACCTTGCGGGCGCGGTTGTAATAGGCGTCGTAGAACCCTGCCGACAGCACATAGGTGCCGATCATGATGCGGCGCTGCACCTCGGGGCCGAAGCCGTCGGCGCGGGTCTTTTCGTACATCTCGACCACGCCGTCGCCCGCGCCCAGCTTGGCGCGGCGGCCGTAGCGCACGCCGTCATAGCGCGCGAGGTTCGAGGACGCCTCGGCCGGGGCAATGACATAATAGGCCGGCAGCGCATATTTTGTATGCGGCAGGCTGATGTCTACAACTTCTGCGCCGGCATCGCGCAGCATCTCGGTCGCCTTGTGCCAAAGCGCGTCGATCTCGGCCGAGAGCCCCTCGACGCGGTATTCGCGCGGGATGCCGATTTTCTTGCCGCGAATGTCGCCGGTCAGCGCCGCCTCGTAATCCGGCACCGCGCGCTCGGCGCTGGTCGAATCCCTCGGATCGACCGAGGCCATGGCGCCCAGCATGATCGCGGCATCGCGCACGGTCTTGGTCATCGGCCCGGCCTGGTCCAGCGAGCTGGCAAAGGCGATCACGCCCCAGCGGCTGACGCGGCCATAGGTTGGCTTCAGCCCGACCGTGCCGGTGAAGGCCGCCGGCTGGCGGATCGAGCCGCCGGTATCGGTGCCGGTCGCGGCCAGGCACAGGTCCGCCGCCACCGCCGCCGCCGAGCCGCCCGAAGAACCGCCCGGCGTCAGCTGCCGGTCATCGACCTTCCACGGGCTGACCACCGGCCCGTAGCAGGCGCTTTCGTTCGAGGAGCCCATGGCGAATTCGTCCATGCTGAGCTTGCCCAGCATGACCGCGCCCGCGTCCCACAGGTTCTGCGTCACGGTCGATTCATATTGCGGCAGGAAGCCGTCGAGGATCCGGCTCGCCGCCTGCGAAGGCACGTCCTTGGTGCAGAACAGGTCCTTGATGCCCAGCGGAATGCCGCACATCGCCGGCGCGTCGCCACCCGCGATGCGGCTGTCGGCGGCGGCGGCCATCTGGCGCGCACGCTCGGGGGTGTTGTGGACAAAGGCGTTCAGCGCCCCCGCCCCCTCGATGGCCGAAAGGCAGGCCTCGGTCAGCTCAAGGCTGGTGAAATCGCCCTTGCGCAGCCCGTCGCGGGCGCTCGCAATGGTCAGCCGGTTCAGATCGCTCATTCCACCACCTTCGGCACGGCAAAGAAGCCCTCGCGCGCGTCGGGGGCGTTTTTCAGGATCAGCGCCTGGATCTCGCCGTCGGTGACGACATCCTCGCGCCGCTTCAGCCGCATCGGCTCGACGCCGGTCATCGGCTCGACGCCCGCGACGTCGACCTCGTTCAGCTGTTCCATGAAATGCAGGATGCCGTTCAGCTCCTGCGCCAATGCGGGCAGGTCGGCGTCCTTGACCGCAATCCGCGCCAGATGCGCGACCTTGCGGGCCTCGTCCTCGGTGATCGCCATGGGGGCTCCTTTCGCTTGGGGCGGGTTTACCGCCGCGACCCGAAGGGGGCAAGCGCCGCGCGGCGGAACTTTACGCGCGGGCGGCGGCTTGGCAGGATGCGCCGACGTAGCAGAAGGAGCCCGCGCATGAAACTGACCTGGCTTGGCCATTCCGGCTTTCGGCTTGAAATCGAGCAGGCGGTGATCCTGATCGACCCCTGGCTGTCGGGCAACCCGATGTTCCCGGACGACAAGCGCGCCGAGGCCGTCGCCGGGGCCACCCATATCCTGATCACGCATGGCCATGGCGACCATACCGGCGACACGCTGGCCATCGCGAAAGAACTGAAGATCCCGGTCGCCGGCATCTACGACCTGATCTCGACCTGGCAGACGCATCAGGGGATCGAGGGCATCGGCTACAACAAGGGCGGCACCGTCGACCTGGGCGGGGCCAGGGTGACGATGGTGAACGCCAGCCACTCCTCCTCGATCGAGGGCAGCGAGGGTCCGGTCTATGCCGGCCACGAATCGGGCTACATGATCGCGGGCGAGGGCCATGTCATCTATGTCTCGGGCGATACCGACATCATGGCCGACATGGGCTGGATGGGCGAATATCACCAGCCCGACATCGGCATCCTGTCGGCGGGCGGGCATTTCACCATGGACATGGACCGCGCGGCCTGGGCGGCGCGGAAGTATTTCGACTTCAAGACGGTGATCCCCTGTCATTACAAGACCTTCCCGCTGCTGGCGCAGGATGCCGAGCCGCTGAAGCGCGGTCTGCCCGTCGTGCAGGTGATCGAGCCCGAGGTGATGGTGCCGATCAGTCTCTAGGCCAGCGATAGCCGCTGGGGGCGGGCTCTGGCCGTGCGGCCGGCCCCTGCGGCGCAAAGATCTCGACCAGCAGCGGATGGCAGCGGGCGGCGTCGCTGGAATGCTCGGCGCTGCAATCGCCGCCGGGACAGGCGGAAAGGCCGCCGATCAGGTCGATCTCGGCATGGAATTCGATGCAGTCGCCCGGCCGCACCGGGCTCGCCTTCATGAAATATTGCCCGGTGTCGCGGGTGAAGCCGGTGCACATGAAGACGTTCAGCACGTCATGCACCAGCGGCTCGGCCGCCGCGCGGTCCAGGCCCAATGCGTCCATCAGCGCATGGGTCAGGTTCGAGTGGCAGCAATGGTGATAATCCTGCCCGCCGCTCAGCAGGTGGTGGGTATAGGGGTCGCAGCGGGTGCCGATCACGTCATGGACCGAGCCGCCATGCTCGTCGATGCCATACCATTCCAGCGTATCCTCAACCACCGTGGCCATCGGCCGCAGCCAGGGGAACGAGGACCACAGCCGGTCGCCCCGCGTCAGATGCGTGCCATGCAGGGCGCGGGTCTTGCCGGAATAGAACCGCTCGCGCGGATCGGCGGCGGACCACAGGTTCAGGTCGCCGACCTGCGGCCCCTCCACGCTGGTCACGCGAAAGAAATGCCCGGCCGGCACGCGGAAACAGCGCGCCTCGCGCGGCGGCACCAAGCATTCGCCGGTCTTGCGCGCCAGGCGCCGCGCCTCGGCCAGCCCGGGCAGATCGGGATCGGGCAGGGTATCGTTCGGATAGCAGATGACCGGCGCGATGGCCCGGCGTTCGGCGGCGTCCTGGGGGATGTTCTGGTTCATGGCCGGATGCTAAGCCCGGAAGCCGTTCCCGCGCAAGCGCCGCCCCGGCGACAGGGCGCGCGGCTGCATGAGTATTTGGGAAACGGTGAAGCCCATCGCCTTCACTGTTTTCCAAATACTCCTGCTGCGGTGCGGCAGGGGCCGGACAAACGAAAGCGCGGCCGCAAAGCCGCGCTGAGAGGCCCCGAAGGGCCAGCGCTCGTTCTCAGGCGGCGAGACGAGGCTCGGCAGCTTCCAGCGGCATCGGATCAAAGCTGAAGTAGCCGAACATCTGTTCCAAGACCGCCAGCCCCTGCACGTCGGTCCTGGTCTTGGCTTGCAGGACGGACAGTTTGGCCGGCTTCTTGCTGGTTTCGACTTGGGTTTTCATCTGTAGTCTCCGGGTCGATCATTGCATTCTCCCCGTCGGAAAAGATAACGCCGCGCTGCAGAAAAATAAACCTCTGCGACGCGGCGTAACTGGTGCGCCGTGGTATACCGGCTATGTTCCCCGTGCAGGTCAGACGATGCGGTCGACCATCATGTGCTTGATCGAGGCGATGGCCTTGGCCGGGTTCAGCCCCTTGGGGCAGGTGTTGGTGCAGTTCATGATCGTGTGGCAGCGATACAGCTTGAACGGGTCTTCCAGGCTGTCGAGCCGATGCCCCGTCGCCTCGTCGCGCGAATCGATGATCCAGCGATAGGCGTGCAGCAGCGCCGCCGGCCCCAGGTAGCGGTCGCCGTTCCACCAGTAGCTCGGGCAGGAGGTCGAGCACGAGGCGCACATCACGCATTCATAGAGGCCGTCCAGCTTCTTGCGGTCCTCGATCGACTGGCGCCATTCCTTGTCCGGGGTCGGCGTCTCGGTGATCAGATAGGGCTGGACCGAGGCGTGCTGGGCATAGAAATGCGTCAGGTCGGGGATCAGGTCCTTGACCACCGGCATATGCGGCAGCGGATAGATATTCACGTCCTTGCCCTTGACCTCGTCGATGCCGAAGATGCAGGCGAGGCGGTTGCCGCCGTCGATGTTCATCGCGCAGGAGCCGCAGATCCCCTCGCGGCAGGAGCGGCGGAAGGTCAGGGTCGGGTCGATCTCGTTCTTGATCTTGATCAGCGCGTCCAGAACCATCGGCCCGCATTTGTCCAGGTCGATGAAATAGGTGTCGATGCGCGGGTTTTCCCCGGTATCAGGATCCCAGCGATAGATGTTGAAGCGGCGGACATTCTTGGCGCCCGCCGGCTTCGGCCAGGTCTTGCCGACCCGCATGCGGCTGTTCTTGGGAAGGGTAAGTTGGACCATTGGGTAACTCCTGGTGGTCAGACCGCCGGTGCGGTTCGGGTCAGAGCGGCCGGGGGCTTCAGCGCGCCCGCCAGCCCGGTTGTTCGTAAAGCGGCCGTGTGGGCACCTGGCCCGAGCGGCGCTGGACGCATTCCTGGAAGACCTGCGACGGATCGCGGCCCATGATATAGTCCGAGGAAACGCCGATCTGGACGAAGCCGCCGCGCACGCCATGCGAGCCGACGCCGATGCCCATCTCGGTGCGCGGGCCGGTGGCGTCGCGGGCATCGGCCAGGCAGGCGCGCTCGGCCTGCTCGACCGGGATCGGCGCGCAAGCCGCCAGGCCCAGCAGCAGGGCCGGGACCAGCAGCATCTGCGCGCCGCGCCGCATCAGGCGGTCCGCTTGGCCGCGGCCGCGGCGCCGGCGATGCATTGCGAGGTCGCCGGACGGCCGACGATGGCCGCGACCGCGCCGCTGGCATTGGCGCTGTCGGCGATGCTGGCCAGTTCGGCCGTGGTCGCGTTCGACATCACGCAATCGGTATAGGGCGCGACATTGGCGCCGGGCAGGCGCCGGGCCATCTCGCGGTTCACGACCACGCGGGCCGAGGAGCGGATGGCCGCATCCGGCGACGGCCCCGCCACCGGCGGCAGCGGCGCAGGCCCCGGCGCCATGCCGGGATTCTGGACCACGCAGCCG
The DNA here is from genome assembly GCF_001546115.1 of Paracoccus aminovorans. Classification (GTDB taxonomy): domain Bacteria; phylum Pseudomonadota; class Alphaproteobacteria; order Rhodobacterales; family Rhodobacteraceae; genus Paracoccus; species Paracoccus aminovorans_B. The sequence goes on along the minus strand of NZ_KQ955208.1, from coordinate 2,077,419 downwards.
GAAACGGCCAGCGCGGCCATGGTCAGGATCAGAGGAAGACGCATCAATAAACCCTCGCTTTGGGTGCGATCTTTTTCAGGTCGATCCCGCCCTCGTCCTGGGTGGTCAGGGGGTCCAGATGAACGGGCCGATAGGCCAGTCTAACATGGTTGCCTTCGACCCAGGCAAGCGAGTGCTTGCGCCAGTTGGCATCATCCCGCTCGGGCCAGTCCTCATGCGCATGCGCGCCGCGGCTTTCCTTGCGCGCCTCGGCGGCGACGATGGTGGCCAGCGCGTTCGGCATCAGGTTGGTCAGCTCCAGCGTTTCCATCAGGTCGCTGTTCCAGATCAGGCTGCGGTCGGTGACCTTGACGTGGTTCAGCTTGGCGGCGATCGCCTCCATCTTCTGGGCGCCTTCGGCCAGGGTCTTGTCGGTGCGGAACACCGCCGCGTCGGCCTGCATGGTGCGCTGCATTTCCAGCCGCAGCTCGGCCGTCGGCACCGAACCGTTGGCATTGCGGATGCGGTCGAAACGGTCGAGGATCGCGTCCACCGCCGGCTTGTTCATCAGCGGGATCGGCGCGGCGCGGTCCACCACCTCGGCCGCGCGGATCGCCGCCGCCCGGCCGAAGACCACGAGGTCGATCAGCGAGTTCGAGCCCAGGCGGTTCGCGCCATGGACCGAGGCGCAGCCGGCCTCGCCCACCGCCATCAGGCCGGGGAAGACCGCGTCCGGGTTTTCCTCGGTCGGGTTCAGCACCTCGCCCCAATAGTTGGTCGGGATGCCGCCCATGTTGTAATGCACCGTCGGCAGGATCGGGATCGGCTCGCGCGTCACGTCCACGCCGGCGAAGATTCGGGCGGATTCGCTGATCCCCGGCAGGCGTTCGGCCAGGCTTTCCGGCGGCAGGTGCTGCAGGTTCAGGAACATGTGGTCCTTGTGCTCGCCCACGCCGCGGCCCTCGCGGATCTCCAGCGTGATGCAGCGGCTGACCACGTCGCGGGACGCCAGGTCCTTGTAGGTCGGGGCATAGCGTTCCATGAAGCGCTCGCCTTCCGAGTTGGTCAGGTAGCCGCCTTCGCCGCGCGCGCCCTCGGTGATCAGGCAGCCCGAGCCATAGATGCCGGTCGGGTGGAACTGCACGAATTCCATGTCCTGCAAGGGCAGGCCCGCGCGCGCCACCATACCGCCGCCGTCGCCGGTGCAGGTATGGGCCGAGGTGGCGCTGAAATAGGCCCGGCCATAGCCGCCGGTCGCCAGCACCACCATCTTGGCGTTGAAGACATGCATGGTGCCGTCGTCGAGCTTCCAGCACACCACGCCGGTGCAGGCGCCGTCGGTGATGACCAGGTCCAGCGCGAAATATTCGATGAAGAACTCGGCCTTTTCCTTCAGCGACTGGCCATAGAGCGTGTGCAGGATGGCGTGGCCGGTGCGGTCGGCGGCGGCACAGGTGCGCTGCACCGGCGGGCCTTCGCCGAATTCGGTGGTGTGGCCGCCGAAGGGGCGCTGGTAGATCTTGCCTTCTTCGGTGCGGCTGAACGGGACGCCGTAATGCTCCAGCTCATAGACCGCCTTCGGGGCCTCGCGCGCCAGGTATTCCATGGCGTCGGTGTCGCCCAGCCAGTCCGAGCCCTTGACGGTGTCATACATGTGCCACTGCCAGTTGTCGGGACCCATGTTCGACAGGCTGGCGGCGATGCCGCCCTGCGCCGCGACCGTGTGCGAGCGGGTCGGGAAGACCTTGGTCACGCAGGCGGTGCGCAGCCCCTGCTCGGCCATGCCCAGCGTCGCGCGCAGGCCCGCGCCGCCGGCGCCGACCACCACGACATCGTAATCATGTGTCTGGATCTTGTAATCAGCCATGGCGGAACCTCAAAGCACGACGATCGCGCCCAGACCCATGCGGGCCAGCGCGTAGACGGCGCAGGCGATGACCGCCCAGCCGAAGATGACGGAGAAGATGATCGCGCCCTTGCGCACGCCGCCGTGGAAATAGTCGTCGATCATGATGCGGGTGCCCTTGATGAAATGCACCATGCCCACGATGACGAACAGCGCGGTGATCAGTGCCGGCAGCGGCCGGCCGAAATAGGCGACCAGCTCGGGATGCGGCAGGCCGATGGCGCGGGCGACGACGATCATGAACAGCGGCGTCAGCACGGTCAGCGCGACGGCGGAAACGGTCATGGCCCAGTGGTGCTGGGTGCCCTCATGGGCGGAACCCAGGCCCTCGGCGGCTTTCAGCGGGGTGATGTAGCGCATGTCCGGCCCCCTTAGAACACGAAGAAGATGATCAGCGTCAGCACGGCCAGCACGACCGAGCCGGCGATGATCGCCTGGCTGGATTTCTGCGCCGTCTGGATCTCCAGCCCGCGGCCGGCGTCGTAGAACAGGTGGCGCAGCCCGGCGAGCAGGTGGTACCACAGCGCCCACATCGAGCCGGTCAGGATGATGAAGCCCAGCCAGGACCGGACCACCCAGTCGGCGCAGGCGAAGGCGCCCGGCGAGGCGACGGCGGCGACCAGCCACCAGACGATCAGCAGGATCCCGGCCACCAGCGCATGGCCGGTGATCCGCGTCATGATCGAGGTGATGGCGGCGAGTGGCAGGCGATAGACCTGCAGATGCGGTGACAGCGGCCGGTTGCCCCGGTTGACGTCAGCCATGATGCGCTCTCCTGCGTTCAGGGGCCCTCGGCGCGACAAGCGGCTGGCGGCGAGGGCTGGCCGAGAAATTGGGTCTGCTTCTAGTGGTTTTGTCGCATCTGTCACGGGGCGAGGCCAGATGAAAGGGCGAATATCACAAATTTTCGGCCTTTGTGATCACGCACTTGCCCCATGTGATCACATGCGCCATTCTGCTAGCGGTATCACCTCCCGTCTCACCGCAAATCCTCAAGAACCTGAGTAATTTTCTCGTTGAAACTGAAGAATATGACCTGATCCTTGCCGCCGACGGGGGCGGTGGCCAGCAGCAGGGCAAGCACGCCGGTGCCGGGCGGCTTCAGCCTGAACAGGCTGATTTCCTGCGTCATTCCGCCCGGATCCTGTCGCCGCAGGATGGTCGAGCAATCGGCGAAGCCCGAGGGCAGCAGCACGGGCAGCTTGCCGATCACCGCGCCGTAACGCTCCTTCGCCTCGGGGACCAGCGGCGTGGCAAGGCGATAGAACGCATCGTAGCGGCCGGCCAGGAAGGCGGCCTTGGCCTCGTCCTGCACGGCCAGCGGCGCGAGCCCGTTCAGGGCGCAGGGCGGGGTCTGCGCCAGCGCCTGCCCGGCCCATGCCAGCGTCAGAAGAGCAAGCGCCGCCGGTCTCATGTCGGGATCAGCGCCCAGTAGTCCAGATCCAGCAACACGTTCGGGGCGTATTTGCCCTGTTCGTCCTTCAGCGCGTGATCGCCGGCCGCGCCCTTTTGCGCCACCAGCCGCAGCCGGAGGGCACCGACGCCGGGCGCCGGGGTCGGGGCCTTGTCCAGCACCTCGGACCAAGCCCGCACGGTGTCGCCGGCAAAGCACGGGTTGGCATGGGCGCCGCCGTTCAGCGCCACGATCATCTGCGCATTGGCGAGCCCGTTGAAGGACAGCGCCCGGGCCATGCTGATGACATGGCCGCCATAGATCAGCCGGCGGCCGTCCTCGCGCGCGGTGACGTCGAAATGCACCTTGGCGGTGTTCTGCCACAGGCGCGTGGCGAGCATATGCTCGGCCTCCTCAATGGTGACACCGTCGACATGGTCGATGATCTCGCCCACGGCATAGTCGCCCCAGCGATGCGGCTCGCCGGCCAGCTCGAAATCATAGCGGCTGAAATCCAGCCCCTCGGGCACCACCAGATCCGCGGCGGCCACGACCTTGGCCAGGTCCGGCACCACCGGATCGGGCGCCGGGCTGGCGGCGTCGCGCTTGCGCACCATGACCCAGCGCACATAGTCCAGCACCACCGCGCCGACCTGGTTGATGCCGCGGGTGCGGACCCAGACCACGCCGGACTTGCCGTTCGAGTTCTCCTTGAGCCCGATCACCTCGGATTCCGAGCGCAGCGTGTCGCCGGGCCAGACCGGCCGCAGCCAGCGGCCCTCGGCATAACCCAGGTTCGCGATGGCGTTCAGGCTGACATCCGGCACCGTCTTGCCGAAAACGGTGTGAAAGGCGATCAGGTCGTCCAGCGGCGAGCCCTCCAGCCCGCAATCGGCGGCGAAATCGTCCGAGGAATACAGCGCATGCCGCGCCGGATAAAGCGCGTGATACAGCGCGCGCTCGCCTTCGGCCACGGTGCGGGGGACGGCGTGGCGGATCACCTGGCCGATGCGGTAATCCTCGAAGAAACGGCCCGGATTGGTCTTGCTCATTGTTGTCCCAGCTTCATCTCGGGGTGGTAGTCGTCGGCGATGTCCTTGGTCACCGCCTGGGCGCAGCGCATCTTTCCGCTTGCGGCATCAAAGCCATAGGACGGGCTGCCGTAAAGCTCCCAGCCCTTGGACAGGGCGGCGCTGACCTTGTGGCAGAAGGCCGAGGTGTCCTCCTCGGTCAGCAGGCGATAGATCTTGGGCATTCAGCCTCCAAAGGGGTTGTAGCCCAGCCAGCGATGGATCAGCCCGACCACCAGCAGGACCAGAACGGCGCCGACGGCGGCCATGACTTCCTTGCGGACCGGGAACGGGCCGGCGGGCGGGGTCCAGACCGGCTGGGCGCGGTTGATCACCGCCATTTCCACCAGCGCCCAGACCAGCAGCCCGCCGAACAGGACAAAGCTGGGCAGGTCGCCATTCGGCAGCAGATGCGCAAAGGCCCAGAGCGCGAAGCCGGTCAGCTGCGGATGGCGCATGCGCGCGGTGATGCGGGTCTTCATTCCGGCGGCCGCGAACAGGTAGAAACCCACCAGCACCAGAAGGTTGTTGATGCCCTTGACCGGCGCCGAGGCGCCCCACCACCAGGGCCCGTCCGCCATGCGATAGCCGAAGATCATCAGAACCACCGACAGCGCCAGCAGCCCGGCTACGCCGCCGCGCCCCAGCCGGGCGCGCAGGCCCGGCGCCAGCCGCTTCGAGAGATGCGCCGCCCACCACAGGGCCACGCCAAGGATCAGGATCAACATCTGGCTTTCCCCTTGCTGGATGTATCCGGCGCAGGTTGGACCTAGCTGGCCAGACGCGCAATGGCCTCGGCCTTGGCCAGCGTGCCGCGCGCGGTGGCGACATGCAGGTTCTCGACGATGCGGCCGTCGACCACGGCCACGCCCTTGCCCTGCGCCGAGGCGGCGTCGAAGGCCTCGATCTGGCGCCGGGCCAGGTCGATCTCGTCCCCGCTGGGCGCGAAGACGGCATTGGCGATCTCGACCTGGGCGGGGTGGATCAGGGTCTTGCCGTCGAAGCCCATGTCGCGGCCCTGCTCGCATTCGGCACGCAGGCCGTCGTCGTCCTTGAAGGCATTGTAGACGCCATCGACGATCACCCGGCCATGCGCGCGGGCGGCCAGCAGGCACAGGCCGAGGCCCGCCATCATCGGCAGGCGGTCGGGGCGGAAGCGGCTGCCCAGGTCCTTGGCCAGGTCGTTGGTGCCCATGACCATGCCGGCCAAGCGGGGATGGGCGGCGATGGCGCCGGCGTTCAGCATCCCGGCCGGCGTCTCCATCATCGCCCAGAGCGGGGTTTCGGACACCAGCGCGGCCACGCGGTCCAGATCCTCGGGGCGGCTGACCTTGGGGATCAGCACCGCATCGGCGCCGCTGGCAAAGGCGCGGGCGTCATCCTGGCCCCATTCGGTATCCAGCCCGTTGATGCGCACGATCCGGGCGCGGGCGCCGTAATCCGTCTGCAGCGCCTGTTTCAGCATCTCGCGCGCCGCCGGCTTTTCACCGGGCGCCACCGCGTCCTCGAGGTCGAATATGATCGCATCCGCCGGCAGCGTGCGGGCCTTGTCCATGGCGCGGGCATTGGCCGCGGGGATGTAGAGAACTGAGCGATAGGGACGGGTCATCGGCGCCTCGCGTAATAATCTTGCGCGAAACTGCCCGCAAACGATCCGAATCGCAAGAGCTGTTTTGCCGCAGCGCGGCGTCAGAGCCCGTCCCAGATCAGTTTTGCCGAAACGATCATCAGCGCCCAGGTGATGAACCCATAGAAAACCTGCGGCGACATGCGCCTGACCAGCCACAGCCCCGCCAGCACGCCCAGGATGCCCGGCAGCATCAGCCCGGCCGAGATCGCCAGGTTGTGCAGCGACAACTGGCCCAGCATGGCATAGGGAATCAGCTTCACCGCATTGCAGATGGCAAAGAAGATCGTCGTGGTGCCGGCATAGGTCAGCGGCGGCATGTGCAGCGGTTGGGCATAGACCTGATAGGGCGCGGCGCCGGAATGGCTGACAAAGCTGGTATAGCCCGAGACCGTGCCCCAGAGCCCGCCGCGCAGCCGATCCGGCGCCCGCGCCGCCCCGCCCGCGCCGCGCCGCAGCAGGGCGTTCAGCGCGAAGGCCATGCCGATCACGCCGACGATCAGGCCAACCTGGCGGTCGTCGACCAGATGCGCCGTGGCCCAGCCCAGGCCGATGCCGGTGATCGCGCCCGGCACCACCGTCGCCAGCACCCTCGCGTCGAAATCGCGGCGAAAGGCGATCAGCCCGCCGATGTCCGAGACGACATAGACCGGCAGCAGGATCCCCGCCGCCTGCACCGGCGACATCACCAGCGCCATCAGCGGCACCGAGATCGTGCCCACCATCGACAGCCCGCCCTTGGCCAGGCCGATCGAAAAGGCGGCCACCGCCGCCAGCACCCAACCCAGCAGATCCATGCGCGTCTCCGGTATCCCCGGTCCCGGTTACGCCAGCCCGCCGACCTTGGCAACGCCGGGGACCGTTTCGGCATGTTAGCGGTTGACAGCGCGCAATCTTCTTGCTCGCGCGCCAAGATGGCTTGCGATTCCCATTCCAAGGGACTACCCCACCCCGCGAAACCATCATGGAAATCGGAGGTTGACTCATGGCCCGACCCAAGATCGCACTCATCGGTGCGGGGCAGATCGGCGGCACGCTGGCGCATCTGGCCGCGATGAAGGAACTGGGCGATGTCGTCCTGTTCGACATTGCCGAGGGCACGCCTCAGGGCAAGGCGCTGGACATCGCGCAATCGGGCCCGTCCGAGGGTTTCGACGCCGTGATGAAGGGCGCGAATGACTATGCCGACATCGCCGGCGCCGACGTCTGCATCGTGACCGCCGGCGTGCCGCGCAAACCCGGCATGTCGCGCGACGACCTTCTGGGCATCAACCTGAAGGTGATGAAATCGGTCGGCGAAGGCATCAAGCAATATGCCCCGAACGCCTTCGTGATCTGCATCACCAACCCGCTGGACGCGATGGTCTGGGCGCTGCGCGAGTTCAGCGGCCTGCCGGCCGAAAAGGTCGTCGGCATGGCCGGCGTGCTCGATTCGGCGCGCTTCCGCCACTTCCTGTCGCTGGAATTCGGCGTCTCGATGCGCGACGTGACCGCCTTCGTGCTGGGCGGCCATGGCGACACCATGGTGCCGCTGGCCCGCTATTCGACCGTCGCCGGCATCCCGCTGCCCGACCTGGTCAAGATGGGCTGGACCACGCAGGAAAAGCTGGACGCCATCGTGCAGCGCACCCGCGACGGCGGCGCCGAGATCGTCGGCCTGCTGAAGACCGGCTCGGCCTTCTACGCCCCGGCCACCTCGGCCATCGAGATGGCGGAAGCCTATCTGAAGGATCAGAAGCGCGTGCTGCCCTGCGCCGCCTATGTGGACGGCGCCTATGGGTTGAACGGCCTCTATGTCGGCGTGCCGACCGTGATCGGCGCCGGCGGCATCGAGAAGGTCATCGACATCGAGCTGAACAAGGACGAGCAGGCGATGTTCGACAAGTCGGTCGACGCGGTCAAGGGTCTGGTCGCGGCCTGCAAGGGCATCGACGCCTCGCTGGCCTGATCGGCGCCCTTCGGCAAACGGGAAACCCCGCGGCACGCAGCCGCGGGGTTTTTTCTTGGCTCAGACGAAGACGAAATCTCCGGCGTTCAGCACCCCGGCCTGCACGCCGGCCAGCGTGATGGTGGTGCCGCCGAAGCTGACCTCCGCCCCTGCCCCGGTCTGGCGGATGTCGAGGTCGTCGAAGCTGTCGTAACGCTCACCCTGCCAGTTGCCCGAGACGATGCGGATGCGGTCGATGCCGTCCTGCCAATCGGCAATGCGGTCGGCGCCGTTGTTGACGGCAAAGACGAAGGCATCGGCCCCGGCGCCGCCGTTCAGCAGGTCGTTGCCCACGCCGCCGTTCAGCACGTCGTTGCCGAGCCCGCCCAGAAGGGTATCGGCGCCGATGCCACCGTTCAGCGTGTCGTTGCCGCCCTGCCCTTCCAGCCGGTCGTTGCCGCCGGCGCCATTCAGCACGTTGTTCGCGGCATTGCCCAGCAGCCGGTCGGCGAAATTCGAGCCGTTCACGTTCTCGATGCTGTTCAGCCGGTCGGAGCCCTGCCCGCCGCCGATGAACTGCGCCGCAGTCAACGCCAGGTTGACAGTGACCCCGGCGCTGGCACCGCCATAGCCGGCGGTATCGACGCCCAACCCGCCGTTCAGCACGTCGTTGCCTGCACCGCCGACAAGCAGGTCGTTGCCCGCAGCGCCGAACAGCACGTTGGCCGCGCCATTCCCGGTCAGCACATCGGCAAAGGCCGAACCGTCCACGTTCTCGATGTTGAGCAGGGTGTCGGTGCCCTGCCCGCCGCCGATGACCTGAGCCGTGGTCAGCGACAGGTTCACCCTCACGCCGCCGGTCGCCGCGCCATAGGCGGCCAGGTCGACGCCGGCGCCGCCGTCCAGCCGGTCATTGCCCGCCCCGCCGTTCAGCGTGTCGCTGCCCGCCCCGCCGCGCACATAATCGTCGCCGCGGTGGCCGATGAACAGGTCGTTGCCGTCGTTCAACTCGATCCAGTCATAGCTGCTGGCCCCACCCACGCCGCTGATGTTGATGACGTCGGCGCCGCCGGTGCCTTCGATGTCATAGCCATAGAAGTTCAGCGTCTCGATGCTCTTGGCGGTATCGGCCGTCAGGATCAGGCGCGAGACGGTCAGATCGCCCACCAGCCGGATCTGGTCGCCGCCGTCGCCCCCGAAAAAGGTGTCCTGGCCGATATCGGTGCCCCAGAGATAGAAGACGTCGTCGCCGCTATCCCCGACCAGCCGGTCGTTGCCCGATCCGCCGATCAGGGTGTCGTTGCCGGCGCCGCCGTTCAGCGTGTCATTGCCGGAACCACCATCCACGTTGTCGTTGCCGCGATAGCCGGTGAATACGTCATTGCCGTCATACATATAGATGCGGCCATAGCTGCTGGCGTAGGTGATGCCGCTGATGTTGAAACTGTCCGCGCCGCCGGTGCCTTCGATGTCGTAGCCATAGAAGTTCAGCGTCTCGGTGCTGAGGACGTTGGCCGAGGTCAGCTGCAGGCTCGACACCGTCACGTCCGAGACCATGCGGATCTCGTCGGCGCCATCGCCGCCGTTGAAGACGTCGCGACCGAATTCCGTGCCGCCGATATAGAACACGTCGCTGCCGCTGCCACCCTCCAGCGAATCGTTGCCCGAGCCGCCGATCAGCGTGTCATTGCCCGCCCCGCCGCGCAGCGTATCGTTGCCCGAACCGCCATCGACATTGTCGTTGCCCTGATAGCCGATGAAGCTGTCATTGCCGTCATACATATAGATGCGGCCGTAGCTGCTGGCGTAGGTGATGCCGCTGATGTTGAAATTGTCCGCGCCGCCCGTGCCTTCGATATCGTAGCCATAGAAGTTCAGCGTCTCGGTGCTGAGCACATTGGCCGAGGTCAGTTGCAGGCTCGACACCGTCACGTCCGAGACCATGCGGATCTCGTCCGCGCCGTCGCCGCCGGCAAAGGTATCGCGGCCGAAATCGGTACCGCCGATATAGAACACGTCGCTGCCGCTGCCGCCAACGAGCGAATCGTCGCCCGAGCCGCCGATCAGCGTGTCGTTGCCCGCCCCGCCGCGCAGCGTGTCATTGCCCGAGCCGCCATCGACATTGTCGTTGCCCTGATAGCCGGTAAAGCTGTCGTTGCCGTCATTCATATAGATGCGGTCATAGCTGCTGGTATAGGTGATGCCGCTGATGTCGAAGACATCGTTGCCGCCGGTGCCCTCGATATCATAGCCATAGAAGTTCAGCGTCTCGGTGCTGGACAGATGCGCCGCATCCAGCAGCAGGCTCGACACCGTCAGGTCGGAATAGAGCCGGATCTGGTCGTTACCGTCTCCGCCGTTGAAGAAATCCGTGCCCGGTCCGGTGCCGCCGATCGCGAAGACGTCGTCGCCCGTGCCGCCGATCAGCGTGTCGTTGCCGCCGTAGCCATAGATCGTGTCATTGCCCGCCAGGCCGTCGATCGTCTCGGACGATTCGGTGCCCCGCAACGTATCGTTGTCGTTCGTGGGATAATCCGCCATGTTTCAAATCCTGCGTTTCCAGAAATTTTCGCCCGGTCAGTTCTGGCGCCGGCAGCGGCAAAGTCAAAGCAAAAGCAGGTTGACGCAGGGGCAACCGCGACCGCTCCGATCCTGCTTGCGGTAACGGTTCGGGCTTTTGCGATCACAGCCTGAACGGCTGTGATCACAAACCCGCAAAAGCGGCGGGTTTTCTGCAAATCCCGGCGCATAGTGCTTTGGAGGCCGGCGCGGATGTGCCACAAGCCCGGCCAACCGACTAATGCGGGGGAACTCAGATGAACATCCACGAATACCAGGCCAAGGCGCTGCTGCGCCAATACGGCGCCCCGGTCTCGGACGGCCGCGTCGTCGTCAAGGCCGACGAGGCGAAATCCGCCGCGGGCGAGCTGGACGGGCCGCTTTGGGTCGTCAAGGCGCAGATCCACGCCGGCGGCCGCGGCAAGGGCCATTTCAAGGAAGCGGCCGCTGGTGAAAAAGGCGGCGTCCGCCTGGCGAAATCCGTGGCCGAGGCCGAGGAACTGACCCGGCAGATGCTGGGCCGCACCCTGGTCACGCACCAGACCGGCGAGTCCGGCAAGCAGGTCAACCGCATCTATATCGAGGACGGCAGCGACATCGAGCGCGAGCTGTACCTGGCGCTGCTGGTCGACCGCCAGACCTCGCGCGTCAGCTTCGTCGCCTCGACCGAAGGCGGCATGGACATCGAGGAAGTCGCGGCCTCGACCCCGGAAAAGATCGTCAGCTTCTCGGTCGATCCGGCCTCGGGGCTCTCGGACTTCCACGGCCGCCGCGTGGCCTTCGCGCTAGGTCTGACCGGCGGCCAGGTCAAGCAATGCGTGGCGCTGATCCGCAACCTGTATCGCATGTTCATCGAGAAGGACATGGAGATGCTGGAGATCAACCCGCTGATCGTGACCAAGGAAGGCAATCTCAAGGCGCTGGACGCCAAGATGGGCTTCGACAACAACGCGCTTTATCGCCAGCCCGACATCATGGCTCTGCGCGACGAGACTGAGGAAGACCCCAAGGAACTGGCCGCCTCGAAGTTCGACCTGAACTACATCGCGCTGGACGGCGAGATCGGCTGCATGGTGAACGGCGCGGGCCTGGCCATGGCGACCATGGACATCATCAAGCTGTTCGGGGCCGAGCCCGCGAACTTCCTTGACGTCGGCGGCGGCGCCACCAAGGAAAAGGTCACCGAGGCGTTCAAGATCATCACCTCGGACCCGAACGTGAAGGGCATCCTGGTCAATATCTTCGGCGGCATCATGCGCTGCGACATCATCGCCGAGGGCATCATCGCCGCGGTGAAAGAGGTCGGGTTGCAAGTCCCGCTGGTCGTGCGCCTGGAAGGCACCAACGTCGATCTGGGCAAGAAAATCATCAGCGATTCGGGCCTGAACGTGATCGCGGCGGATGATCTGTCGGATGCGGCGCAGAAGATCGTCAAGGCGGTGAAGGGGTAAGGCTCGCCATGTCGGGATCTTGCCATGCTGATCGCGAACATCGTGGTTCTGGCTCTCTGGGCCGGGCTGTTCTTCGCGGTCTGGTCGCTGATCTCGATCCTGCTGACCGTCGCGGTGGTGGGCTTGCCGGCCCTGCTGGGCGTCTGGCGGCTGGCGCAGGGATTGGCGATGATGCTGGTCATCCTCGCCGCCGTGTTCTGGCTGCTGGCCCTTGCCGAAACCGGCATCACCCCGCCGCTGGTCACGCGCAGCCGGGCGCCGATGGTCATCATGCCGATCATGGCGCTTTGGCCGGCGCTGGCAGCCTATTTCATCTCGCGACATCGCCGGACGCGACGCGCGTCGGCGCAAACCCATTCTGAAGGAGCAGGCTGAACATGGCCGTTCTCGTCAACAAAGACACCAAAGTCATCTGCCAGGGCATCACCGGCTCGCAAGGCACGTTCCACACCGAACAGGCGATCGCCTACGGCACCAAGATGGTCGGCGGCGTGACGCCCGGCAAGGGCGGCAGCGAACACCTGGGCCTGCCGGTCTTCAACTCGGTCCACGAGGCCGTGGCGAAAACCGGCGCCAATGCGACCGCGATCTATGTGCCGCCGCCCTTCGCGGCCGACTCGATCCTGGAAGCCATCGACGCCGAGATCCCGCTGATCGTCGCCATCACCGAGGGCATCCCGGTGCTCGACATGATGAAGGTCAAGCGCGCGCTGCAAGGCTCGAAGTCGCTGCTGATCGGGCCGAACTGCCCCGGCATCATGACGCCCGACGAATGCAAGATCGGCATCATGCCCGGCAGCATCTTCAAGCGCGGCTCGGTCGGCGTCGTGTCGCGTTCCGGCACGCTGACCTATGAGGCGGTGAAGCAGACTTCGGACGTGGGCCTGGGCCAGTCCTCGGCCGTCGGCATCGGCGGCGACCCGATCAAGGGCATGGAGCATATCGACGTGCTGCGCATGTTCCTGGACGACCCCGAGACCGAGTCGATCATCATGATCGGCGAGATCGGCGGATCGGCCGAGGAAGAGGCCGCCGAGTTCCTGGCCGAGCAGAAGCGCAAGGGCAAGTGGAAGCCGACCGCCGGCTTCATCGCCGGCCGCACCGCGCCGAAGGGCCGTCGCATGGGCCATGCCGGCGCCATCGTCTCGGGCGGCAAGGGCGACGCGGAATCGAAGATCGAGGCCATGAAATCGGCCGGGATCATCGTCGCCGACAGCCCTGCCGGTCTGGGCGAAGCCGTGCTGAAGGCTCTCGGCCGGTAACGTCTTCGTAGGGTTTTTGACTTAGGCGTGGTCCCTGCCTACCTTGCGGGGGCCGCGCCGAAACCATCCAAGCCAGGTGCCAGAGTGGACCGCCCCCGTCGCCAGATCGCCTTTCGACCCGCCCAGGCCCGGCCCTGTCGCGCGGCGGCGTCCCGGCCCGTCCCCTGCGGGAGGCGAGGATGACCCCCGCGCCTGCCCCCGACCCGCAGCGCGCCGAAAGCTGGGCGCTGTGCGTCTCGACCTACAATCGCGGCGCCATGCTCTGCGACTGCGTGCGCCATGCGCTGACCTCGAGCGAACCACCGGCCGAGATCGTCATCGTCGATGCCAGCGACGACTGGCAGCAGAACCGCGCCGGCGTCGAGGCGGTGATCGCCGAGACCGGCCCCTGCCCGCTGACCTATGTGCCCGCCCATCGCAAGTCGCTGACCGCGCAGCGCAACCAGGGCATCGCGCTGGCCGGCGCTGACATCCTGTTCCTGATCGACGATGACGCCATGCTGCACCGCCAGGCGGCGGCGCGGATCATGGCGCATTACCGCGCCGACGCCCGCGGCCGGATCGTGGCGATCTCCTGCTGCAACACGCCGCTGGACCGGGCGCCGCAGCCGGGTGCCGTGATCAAGGCGACCAACCGCGCCGGCGCCCTGGTCGCGAACCGGCGCTCGCGCGGCCTCGACCTGGCGCTGCGCCACCTGCTGATGATCCCGGCCGACCAGCGCTTCGTCGGCTACGACCGGCCCGAGCGGCGCTGGCACGGCGACGCCGGCCTGCCCGAGGGGCTGGCGCGCGTGGATTTCATCACCGGCTTCGCCCTGACCCTGCGCCGTTCCGTGGCGCTGGCCGAGCCCTTCGACGACGGGCTGGTCGGCAGCGCCATCGGCGAGGATCTGGACGCGAGCTATCGCTTCGGCCGGCACGGGATCCTGGCCTTTGCCCCCGACGCGCCGATCCATCACCTGGAGGCGGCGGCCGGCCGCGACCGGCGCCGGGTGAATACCGCCCTGGCGCTTCTGAACATCGCCTATTTCATCCGCCGCAATTCGGACCGGCAGGGGCGCGATTTCGCCCGCTATGCGCTGTGGTATCTGCGCATGGTGCTGGCCGAGCTGCCCAAGGACCTGGCGGGCGGGCGCTGGGATCTGCCGCAGCTGCGCGGCGCCCTGCTGGCCGGGCGGCAACTTCCGGCCCTGCTGCGCCAGCCGCGCGCCGGCCTGCCGCAATGGTACCAGGATCGACAGACAACGCTGATGGCCGGCACGCGGGCCAGCCACGGCCACAAGACCAAGGACGCCCTGGACCAGGGTGCCAACCGATAGGATTTCCCGGAGGCAATGCCATGAACGATCAATCTCCCAACTCGGCCTTCCACGATTCCAGTTTCCTGCAAGGCCATAACGCCGCCTATGTCGAGCAGCTCTATGGCCGCTGGGCCCAGGATCCGGCGGCGGTCGATCAGGCTTGGGACGCCTTCTTCCGCAGCCTCGGCGACGAGGAAGCCACCGTCACGCGCGAGGCCAAGGGCGCAAGCTGGCAACGCCGCGACTGGCCGCCGATGCCGTCGGACGAGCTGACCTCGGCGCTGACCGGCGAATGGCCGATGTCGTCCAAGTCCGAGGCCAAGGCCGCGCTGGACAAGATCGCCGCCAAGGCCGGCGAAAAGGGCGTCAGCCTGACCGACGAGCAGCTGAAGCGCGCGGTGCTGGACAGCGTGCGCGCCATCATGCTGATCCGCGCCTTCCGCATCCGCGGCCATCTGCATGCCGACCTGGATCCGCTCGGCATGCGCGAGGTCCCCGGCGATGGCGAGCTGGACCCCAAGACCTACGGCTTCTCGGACGCCGACCTGGACCGGCCGATCTTCATCGACAATGTGCTGGGCATGCAGATCGCCTCGGTCCGGCAGATCACCGACCTGATGCGGCGCACCTATTGCGGCACCTTCGCGCTGCAGTTCATGCATATCTCGGACCCCGAGCAGGCCGCCTGGCTGAAGGAACGCATCGAGGGCTACGGCAAGGAAATCGCCTTCACCCGCGAAGGCCGCCGCGCCATCCTCAACAAGCTGGTCGAGGCCGAGGGCTTCGAGAAGTTCCTGCATGTCAAATACATGGGCACCAAGCGCTTCGGCCTTGACGGCGGCGAGGCGCTGATCCCGGCCATGGAGCAGATCATCAAGCGCGGCGGCGCGCTTGGCGTCAAGGAGGTGGTCTTCGGCATGCCGCACCGCGGCCGGCTGTCGGTTCTGGCCAATGTGCTGAACAAGCCCTATCGCGCCATCTTCCACGAATTCCAGGGCGGCAGCTACAAGCCCGAGGACGTGGACGGCTCGGGCGACGTGAAATACCACCTCGGCGCCAGCTCGGACCGCACCTTCGACGACAATACCGTGCACCTGTCGCTGACCGCGAACCCCAGCCACCTCGAGGCGGTGAACCCGGTGGTGCTGGGCAAGGTCCGCGCCAAGCAGGACCAGCTGTCGGACCAGGCGCATCGCTCGGCCGTGCTGCCGATCCTCTTGCATGGCGACGCGGCCTTCGCCGGCCAGGGCATCGTCGCGGAATGCTTCCAGCTTTCGGGCATCCGCGGCCACCGCACCGGCGGCACCATCCATATCGTGGTGAACAACCAGATCGGCTTTACCACGGCGCCGCATTTCAGCCGCACCTCGCCCTATCCGACCGACATCGCGCTGATGGTCGAGGCGCCGATCTTCCACGTCAACGGCGACGACCCCGAGGCGGTGGTGCATGCCGCCCGCGTGGCGACCGAGTTCCGGCAGAAATTCCACAAGGACGTGGTCATCGACATTTTCTGCTATCGCCGCTTCGGTCACAACGAAGGCGACGAGCCGATGTTCACCAACCCGGCGATGTATAAAAGCATCAAGGGTCACAAGACCACCTTGCAGCTTTACACCGACCGGCTGGTCGCCGACGGGCTGGTGCCCGAGGGCGAGATCGAGGAAATGAAGGCCGCCTTCCAGGCGCATCTGAACGACGAGTTCGAGGTCGGCAAGAACTTCAAGCCGAACAAGGCCGACTGGCTGGACGGAAAGTGGTCGGGCCTGGCCGCCGAGGGCGAGGAATACAACGCCGGCCAGACCGGCATCGCCCCCGAGACCATGGCCGAGATCGGCACCGCGCTGACCCGCGTGCCCGACGGGTTCGAGCTGCACAAGACCGTCGGCCGGCTGCTGGAAGCCAAGAAGCAGATGTTCGAGACCGGCAAGGGTTTCGACTGGGCCACGGGCGAGGCGCTGGCCTATGGCTCGCTCTTGGTCGAGGGCCATCCGGTGCGGCTGTCGGGCCAGGACTCGACGCGCGGCACCTTCTCGCAGCGCCATTCCGCCTTCATCGACCAGGCCACGGAAGAGCGTTACTATCCGCTGAACCACATCCGCGGCGGGCAGGCGCGCTATGAGGTCACCGACTCGATGCTGTCGGAATATGCGGTGCTGGGCTTCGAATACGGCTATTCGCTGGCCGAGCCGAACACGCTGACCCTGTGGGAAGCCCAGTTCGGCGATTTCGCCAACGGCGCGCAGATCATGTTCGACCAGTTCATCAACTCGGGCGAGAAGAAATGGCTGCGCATGTCGGGCCTGGTGGTGCTGATGCCGCATGGCTACGAAGGCCAGGGCCCGGAGCACAGCTCGGCCCGGCTGGAGCGCTGGCTGCAGATGTCGGCCGAGGACAACTGGATCGTGGCGAACTGCACCACGCCGGCGAACTATTTCCACATCCTGCGCCGGCAGCTGAAGCGTCCGTTCCGCAAGCCGCTGATGATGATGACGCCGAAATCGCTGCTGCGCCACCCGCTGGCGGTCTCGACGGCCGAGGAGTTCACCACCGGCTCGAACTTCCACCGCGTGCTCTGGGACGATGCCGAGCGCGGCAATTCGCAGCTGACCCTGAAGCCCGACAATGAGATCCGCCGCGTGGTGGTCTGCTCGGGCAAGGTCTATTACGACCTCTTGCAGGCCCGCGATGCGGCCGGCGCCGACGACGTCTATATCCTGCGGCTGGAACAGTTCTATCCCTTCCCGGCCCAGGCCATGTCGAAGGAGCTGGAACGGTTCAAGACCGCCGAGGTGGTCTGGTGTCAGGAAGAGCCCAAGAACATGGGCGGCTGGAGCTTCGTCGAGCCGAACATCGAATGGGTGCTGTCGCGCATCGGCGCCACGCATGGCCGCGCGCGCTATGTCGGCCGCGCCGCCTCGGCCTCGCCCGCGACCGGCCTCGCTTCGCGCCACAAGGCCGAGCAGGAGGCGCTGGTCGGCGAAGCCATCACGGTCGGTGGATAAGATGGCTGTGGAACTCCGCGTCCCCACTTTGGGGGAATCGGTCTCGGAGGCGACGGTGGCGACCTGGTTCAAGAAACCGGGCGACCGCGTCGCCGTCGACGAGATGCTGTGCGAGCTGGAAACCGACAAGGTGACGGTCGAGGTGCCCTCGCCCGTCGCCGGCAAGCTGGCCGAGATCGTCGCGCCCGAGGGCGCGGTGGTCGCGCCCAACGCCCTGCTCGCGCAGATCATGGAACAGGGCGATGCAGGCCCCGAGGAAATGTTGCCCAAGGCAGATACGGGCACCAACGCCCAGGAAGGACAGAAAAAGATGAGCGGAAAATCCGTGGACGTGATGGTGCCCACCCTGGGCGAAAGCGTGACCGAAGCCACGGTCGCGACCTGGTTCAAGAAGGCCGGCGACAGCGTCACCCAGGACGAGATGCTGTGCGAGCTGGAAACCGACAAGGTCTCGGTCGAGGTGCCCGCCCCCGCCTCGGGCGTGCTGGCCGAGATCCTGGCGCCCGAGGGCGTGACGGTGGACGCCGGTGCGCGCCTGGCCATCATCACCGAAGGCGCCGCCGGTGCGGCCGCCCCCGCCAAGGCCGAGCCCGAGGCGAAGAAGGCCGCCGCGGTGGAATCGCCCGGCGCCGGCCCCGAGACGCCGAAGCCCCGCGACATCGAGGACGCGCCCGCGGCCAAGAAGGCCATGGCCGAGGCCGGGATCTCGCGCGATGCCGTCACCGGCAGCGGCCGCGACGGCCGGGTGATGAAAGAGGACGTGGCCCGCGCCGGCACCGCGCCGGCGGCGGCCCCCGCCCCCGCCCAGGCGCCGCGCTCGCCCAGCTCGGCCGAGGATGCGGCGCGCGAGGAGCGGGTCAAGATGACCCGGCTGCGCGCCACCATCGCCCGCCGGCTGAAGGACGCCCAGAACACCGCCGCCATGCTGACCACGTATAACGAGGCGGACATGAAGGCGATCATGGACCTGCGCAACGAATACAAGGACCAGTTCGAGAAGAAGCACAAGGTCAAGCTGGGCTTCATGTCCTTCTTCGTGAAGGCCTGCTGCCACGCCCTGAAGGAAGTGCCCGAGGTCAATGCCGAGATCGACGGCGGCGACGTGGTCTACAAGCATTTCGTCCACATGGGCGTCGCCGTCGGCACGCCGAACGGGCTGGTGGTGCCGGTGCTGCGCGACGCCGACCGCAAGAGCTTCGCCCAGATCGAGAAGGAAATCGCCGAGCTGGGCGCCAAGGGCCGCGACGGCAAGCTGACCATGGCCGAGATGCAGGGCGGCACCTTCACCATCTCGAACGGCGGCGTCTATGGCTCGCTGATGTCCTCGCCGATCCTGAACCCGCCGCAGTCGGGCATCCTGGGCATGCACAAGATCCAGGACCGCCCGGTCGTCGTGGACGGCCAGATCACCATCCGCCCGATGATGTATCTGGCGCTGAGCTACGACCACCGCATCGTGGACGGCAAGGGCGCCGTGACCTTCCTGGTGCGGGTGAAAGAGGCGCTGGAGGATCCGCGCCGCCTGCTGATGGATCTGTGATCCATGGCGATGCGCGCATCCTTCTCTCTCGGCCGCGCCGGGACCGGGCGCGCGCATCCCGCCTGTGCATCCTGCGGTGCACGGGCTGTGTACGGGCGGTGTACGCCCGCTGCACGGCTGTCACGGCGCAAATCCCGGCAATTGCTGGGCGAAACCCGCATCGTGCGGCCCTTGTTGCGCACGGCAACGCGCGCAGCCCGTTGCATCCCCGGCCATGGCAACCCGAGGCCGCCCCGGATCGTTGCTCTTGCGACCGGCGCAGCACGGGCCAGCGCCCGGTCCGTCTCGTTCTTTCCCGCGGGGTGCCGGCCCGCCCGCCTCACGCCAGGAGCCGAACCATGACCCAGATGATCGCCCATTACGAGGTCGCGAACTACGCCGCCTTCAAGACCGCCTTCGACAATGACGCCGAGGATCGCGGCAACAACGGGTTGTCGCTGCTGCAATTGTGGCGCGAAAGCGATACCAGCGCCTGGGCGCTGTTCAACATCGGCGACGCCCAGGCGGCCAAGACCTATCTGGACGGCGCGGCCGGGGTGTTCAATTCGCAGGCCGGCGTCACCGGCACCGCCTTCCACCTGGTCGAGACCGCCTGATGGCGGCCGAGACCACCGCGCTGGCCCTGGCTGCGCTGCTGCAGGCGGCGCAGATCGGGGTTGCCGCCGCCTCGATGAACCGCGACGTGGGGGCGCGCTGGAACGCCAGCCCCCGCGACACGCAGCCCGAATTCTCGGTCCTGACCGGGCGGCTGCGCCGCGCGGTCGACAACCATTTCCAGGGGCTGATCCTCTTCACCATCGCCGTGCTGCTGGTGATGCTCTCGGATGCCGGCAATGCCCTGACCACGCTTTGCGCCTGGCTCTACCTGCTGGCGCGCATGTTTTACGTCCCCGCCTATGCCTTCGGCTGGTCGCCCTGGCGCTCGCTGATCTGGGCGGTCGGATTTATCGCCACCATGGTGATGATCGTCACCAGCCTGTTCA
This sequence comes from Paracoccus aminovorans, assembly GCF_001546115.1. Lineage (GTDB taxonomy): Bacteria > Pseudomonadota > Alphaproteobacteria > Rhodobacterales > Rhodobacteraceae > Paracoccus > Paracoccus aminovorans_B. Next base: position 2,057,416 of record NZ_KQ955208.1, on the reverse strand, counting down.
CATGAACCGCACCGGCGCGAAGCGGCGCCGGGAACAAGGAGACCTGAATGTCCACCTATGACCTGATCGTGATCGGCGCCGGCCCCGGCGGCTATGTCTGTGCGATCCGCGCCGCCCAGCTGGGCCTGAAGGTCGCCTGCGTCGAGGGGCGCGAGACGCTGGGCGGAACCTGCCTGAACGTCGGCTGCATCCCGTCCAAGGCGCTCTTGCACGCCAGCCACATGCTGCACGAGACGCATGAGAACTTCGCCAGGATGGGCCTGGTGAACGCCCATGTCGAGGTCGATTGGGACAAGATGCAGGGCTACAAGGCCGAGACGGTCGGCGGCAACACCAAGGGCATCGAATTCCTGTTCAAGAAGAACAAGATCGACTGGCTGAAGGGCTGGGCCAGCATCGAGGCGCCCGGCAAGGTCAAGGTCGGCGACACCACCCATGAGACGAAGAACATCGTCATCGCCACCGGCTCGGAACCCGCCAGCCTGAAGGGGGTCGAGGTCGACAATGCCGCCGGCGTGGTGGTCGATTCCACCGGCGCGCTGGCGCTGCCGAAGATCCCGAAGTCGATGGTGGTGATCGGCGCCGGCGTCATCGGGCTCGAGCTCGGCTCGGTCTATGCCCGGCTTGGTGCCGAGGTGACGGTGGTCGAATTCCTGGACGTCATCACCCCCGGCATGGACGGCGAGGTGCAGAAGCAGTTCCAGAAGATCCTGGCCAAGCAGGGGTTGAAATTCGTCCTTGGCGCCGCCGTGTCCGAGGTCGAGGTCGAGGACGGCCTGGCCGAGGTCGAATACACGCTGCGCAAGGACGACAGCAAGCACGAGATCAAGGCCGAATGCGTTCTGGTCGCCACCGGCCGCCGGCCCTATGTCGCGGGCCTCGGCCTCGACGCGGTGGGCGTGGCGCTGACCGATCGCGGCTTCGTCCAGATCGACCAGCATTGGCAGACCAGCGTCAAGGGCATCTATGCCATCGGCGACGCGGTGCCCGGCCCGATGCTGGCCCACAAGGCCGAGGACGAGGGCATGGCGGTGGCCGAGGTCATCGCCGGCAAGCACGGCCATGTGAACTATGACGTGATCCCCGGCGTGATCTACACCACGCCCGAGGTCGCCAGCGTCGGCCTGACCGAGGAAGCCGCCAAGGAAACCGGCCGCAAGATCAAGGTCGGCAAGTTCCCCTTCATGGGCAATGCCCGCGCCAAGGCGCTGTTCCAGGCCGACGGCTTCGTCAAGCTGATCGCCGATGCCGAGACCGACCGGGTTCTGGGCTGCCACATCATCGGCCCGAACGCCGGCGAGATGATCCACGAGGTCTGCGTGGCGATGGAATTCGGCGCCTCGGCCCAAGACATCGCGCTGACCTGCCACGCGCATCCGACCTGCTCGGAAGCGGTGCGCGAGGCGGCCTTGGCCTGCGGCGACGGCGCGATCCACGCCTGATCGGCGGATTTCCACCGATACACGCAAAAGGCGACGGCGAGTTTTCGCCCATCGGCCGCCCCGCACCGGGCGGCCCTTTCTTTTGATTCCACGAATTGCCTGCCTGCGGCTAAGCCTGTCGGCAACGATAATTCGAGGACAGTGATGAAATCCATCATCGGACTGCTGGTCCTGAGCGGCGTCTTGGCCGTCAGCGCCTGCGGCGACAACCGGGTCGATCCCGACCGCCGCTATCTGGTCGAACCGCGCGCCACCGCCGCCGAGACCGTCGGCCTGCACGCCAACGAAACGCCGGAACTGCGCCGCTTGATCAACAAATACGCCGCCGAATACCAGGTTCCCGTCGATCTGGTGCATCGCGTCATCATCCGCGAGTCGCGCCACCGCCCCGGCGCCCGCAACGGCCCCTATTACGGGCTGATGCAGATGCTGCCCGCCACCGCGCGCGGCATGGGCTATCAGGGCAGCGCCTCGGGCCTGCTGGATGCCGAGACCAATCTGAAATACGGCGTCAAATACCTGCGCGGCGCCTATATGGTCGCCGGCGGCAATTACGACAACGCGGTGAAATGGTATTCGCGCGGCTATTACTACGAGGCCAAGAAGAAGGGCCTGCTGGAAGAAACCGGCCTGCGCTAGGCTCCGGTCGTTGTGAGATAAACAACAGCCCGCCGCGAGGTGGGCTTTTTGTTGAGAAACACCAGATTCTGCTATACGGGACATCGCTGCCGTTCTCGACGGACACTTAAACAGCCGAAGTTCGAGTCAATTTTTTTTTAGAAGGAAGCCGTTGACCGGTGCCCGGCGATCGGAAAAAGGCTGTATTGGTGCCGCTACGCGGCTGCCCTATTCTCCGGAACCCAGAATGAAAATTTTGAACGCCTCTTTCTTTTCCGTTGCTGCCTTCGCCCTTGTTGGACATTCCTCTGCATCAGCGGCCGACATCCAGATTACACAGGGGGATGCGACAACACCGTCCATCATCGACATCACCGGACCAATCGAAAGCGGAGATGCCGACCGGTTCTATGATCTTTCGCAACGAACCGAGAAGGCTATCGTCTTTCTCCAGTCGCCAGGAGGCTTGGTGGAGGAGGGATTGTCAATCGCAGCGGAAATTGGGCAACGCGGCTTTACTACGATCGTAGCGCCGGGGGGCGAATGCCACTCGATTTGCGCCGTGATCTGGGTCAGTGGCGGCAGCCGAATGATGGACAGCACCTCGACAATCGGTGTGCACGCGGCCTACCGCAACCAGGCGTTGGAAGATGGGACATCGCTGGCATCGGAGTCCGGTGTCGCCAACGCCGGCATCGGCTCCTTCCTCACGCATGTGGGCCTTTCGCGGGTGGCCATTCGTTATTTTACGACAGCCGGACCGAATGACGTCCTGCCTATAACGCCGGAGATTGCTCAACGACTCGACATCGATACAGCTGTTACCGAGGGCGGTCAGATTAGAATGCCCGAGGAGAGGCCGACGCCGCGTCGTCTCGCTTGGCAATCGGCTACTTATATTGGTCTGAGCGGCGACTGCGCCCCGCTCCTCGGTCTCGACGCCGCGTTCCTGCAGGAGCAGGGCGGCCAGAGGCTCCGACTTGGACACGAGCTTTTCGGTGGCGAGCTCTTTGCTAGTTTGGTTCCGGAGATGAGTGGCCGGGTCAGTTCGATAAAAGCAAGCATGGCGCTGAAAGACTGGTGCACTGGCGCTGCGACGGACCTTCACCAAGAGGGTATGTCAGTCGGCATTGCCGGGCCAGGCTACGATTGCACCAATGCAGCGACTATCACCGAACGGGCGATCTGCGGCAGCTTCGAGCTATGGCTGGAGGACAGGGCTTTGGGCTCGATCTACTCAATTCTTCGTAATGTGAGCAGCGGTGAAGAGCGCAGCGCACTGGCGCAGAAGCAGCACAGTTGGATCAGCCAGCGAGACCGTTGCGGCAGTGATGTCGACTGTATTCTGGACCGTTACAGGGCTTGGTTTCTGGATCTAAGTCTGATTGCCGCGAGGGCGAATTAACCCTTTTATGCAAAAACAGGGAACTTGCTTCCCTGCGAGCCGATTGGCACAGGAGATGGAGATGTACGGTCAGGTGGAGAAATGAACTAGGGTCTTCAGTAAGGTCCACCGCGCATCTGCATGTGACGGAAAAGGCCCGCCCCCTACCCCCACCGCTGATACCGAATAAGCCCCGACTTCATCGCCACCCGGTCGTAAAGCATCCGCCCCGCGTAGTTGTCCTCGGCCGTCAGCCAATAGACGAAGGGCACGCCCCTGGCATCCGCCGCCGCATAGACCGCCTCGATCAGCCCGCGCGCCACGCCCCGGCCGCGCGCCTGCGGGTCGGTGAACAGGTCCTGCAGATAGCACACGCCCTCGTCCCGCCACAGGTTCGGGTGAAAGACGTAATGCACCAGCCCCAGCAGCCGGCCGCCGTCCTCATGGACCAGCCCGTGGAAATCCCCGGCCTCGCCCGACAACAGCCGCGCAAAGGCCTTGTCATAGAACCCGGCCGGGCGGTCGTGAAAGCCGTAGAACGCCTGGTAACCCTGGTAGAGCCGCTGCCACTCCGGCCGGTCCTCGGGGCGCAGGTCGCGGATCATCGCCGCCCCTCTCAGCGTTGACGGCGGGCCATGAAGGCCAGCCGCTCGAACAGCGCCACGTCCTGTTCGTTCTTCAAGAGCGCGCCGTGCAGCCTGGGCAGCATCTCGCCCGCCGGACGGGCCAGATCCTCGGGCGACAGGTCCTCGGCCAGGATCAGCTTCAGCCAGTCCAGAAGCTCGCTGGTCGAGGGCTTCTTCTTCAGCCCCTGCACCTCGCGCAGGTCGAAGAACTGGCGCAAGGCCTCGTCCAGCAGGCGCGGCTTCAACCCCGGATGATGCACCGCGACGATCTTCTTCAGCGTCTCGGCGTCGGGAAAGCGGATGTAGTGGAAGAAGCAGCGCCGCAGGAAGGCGTCCGGCAGCTCTTTTTCATTGTTCGAGGTGATGATGACCACCGGCCGGTGCCGGGCCACCACCGTCTCGCCGGTCTCGTAGACATGGAACTCCATGCGGTCGAGTTCCTGGAGCAGGTCGTTCGGAAACTCGATGTCGGCCTTGTCGATCTCGTCGATCAGCAGCACGACCTTGCCGGTCGCCTCGAAGGCCTGCCACAGCTTGCCCTTGCGGATGTAGTTGGCGATGTCGTGGACGCGCGCCTCGCCCAGCTGGCTGTCGCGCAGGCGCGAGACGGCGTCGTATACGTAAAGCCCCTGCTGCGCCCGCGTGGTCGACTTGACGTTCCACTCCAGCATCGGCAGGCCCAGGCTGGCGGCGACCTGCCGGGCCAGCTCGGTCTTGCCGGTGCCGGGCTCGCCCTTGACCAGCAGCGGCCGCTCCAGCGTGATCGCCGCATTCACCGCCATGGCCAGATCCGGCGGCGCCACATAGGTCTCGGTTGAGGTAAACTGCATCCGCCTGTCCTTTGCGCAAGTCCCGCGAAACTAGCCAGCGCGCCGCCGCTGCGCAAGCGATGGGCGAAACCTGTCGGAATGGCCTAGTGACAATCGGTCTTCCATCCTTTATGCGGGCGCCAAGGATCGGGCATACAGGCGCCCGGCTTCCGGAGGAACGATGAAAGCCCAGACCTTTCTGCCCGAAGATTATCGCCCCGCCGAAGACGAACCTTTCATGAACGAGCGGCAGCTTGAATATTTCCGCCGCAAGCTGATTGCCTGGAAGCAGGAACTTCTGGACCAATCCGCCGAAACGCTGGAGGGCTTGCAGGACAGCGCACGCAATGTCCCCGACCTTGCCGACCGCGCCTCCGAGGAAACCGACCGCTCGCTGGAGCTGCGCACCCGCGACCGCCAGCGCAAGCTGGTCAGCAAGATCGACGCCGCGCTGCGCCGCATCGAGACCGGCGAATACGGCTATTGCGAGATGACCGGCGAGCCGATCAGCCTGAAGCGGCTGGACGCACGGCCCATCGCCACCATGACGCTGGAAGCCCAGGAAAAGCACGAGCGGCGCGAGCGCGTGCACCGCGACGACTGACCGCCGGCCGCCCCCGGGAACCGGAGGACGAAGGATGCAGGATCCTGGCCTGAAGCCGGTGATGATCGTCGTGCTCGACGGCTTCGCCGATTGGGAAACCCCGCTGATCGCCGCTGTCGGCGGGGATTTCTACGGCCTGTCCTGCCGCCATGTCACGCCGGGCGGCGGCGATGTCCGCTCCATGGGCTGTTTGGCCGTCACGGGGCTTGCGGATGCCGTGCCGCGCGCGGATGAAATCGTGGTGCTTTGCGGCAGCGAGGCCTGGACCCGCCCCGATGCCCCGGATATGTCCACCATGCTGCGCAGCACGCATGCGCGCGGCAACGCGGTCGCGGCCATCTGCGCCGGCACGCTGGCGCTGGCCCGGGCCGGTCTGCTCGCCGGCCGGGCCCATACTTCGAACGGGCTCGACTTCCTGCGCCACTGGCTGCCCGATTATGCCGAGGCCGCGCATTACCGCGACCAGCCCCGCGCCGTGGCCGACGGCGGGATCATCACCGCGCCGGGCACCGCGCCGATCACCTTCGCCGCCGCGGTGCTGCGCGCCGCCGGCCTGCCGCAGGACAAGCTGGACGAATTCCTCGCCCTTGCCGGTGCCGAGCTGCGGCCGTGAATCGCGAGGCCACCATCATCGGCGCCGGTGTCGCCGGCCTGACCGCCGCCTGCGCGCTGGCGCAGCGCGGCTTTTCCGTCACCGTGCTGGAACGCGCCGGCGCCCTGCGCGAGGTCGGCGCCGGGCTGCAGATCTCGCCCAATGGCGTGCGGGTGCTCGAGGCGCTGGGGCTCTGGCCGCGGTTCGAGGCGATCTCGACCCGCTCCGATCGGGTCGAGTTGAACGATTCGACCGGCCGCCCGGTCGCGCGGCTGGAGTTGGCGCGCCACCGGCCGCAGGACCGTTTCCGCCTGGTGCACCGCGCCCGGCTGGTCGAGCTGCTGGAACAGGCCGCGCGCGAGGCCGGCGCCCGCATCGAACTGGGGCATGAAATCACCGCCCCGCCCGCCGCCGCGCTGCTGATCGGCGCCGACGGGGTGAAAAGCCGGTTGCGCCCGCTGCTGAACGGCCCCGAAACGCCCTTCTTCACCGGCCAGACGGCATGGCGGGCGCTGATTGCGGCCGAAGCCGACGCGCAGCCCATGGCGCAGGTCTTCATGGGCCCGGGCCGGCATCTGGTCAGCTATCCGCTGGGCCAGGGCCTGCGCAATATCGTCGCGGTGCTGGAGCGCCCCGACTGGCAGGACGAGGGCTGGTCGATCCCCGGCGACGCGGCCGAGCTGCGCGCCGCCTTCGCCCGTTTCGGCGGCCCGGTGCCAGGCTGGCTGGCGCGGGTCGAGCAGGTCGGGCAATGGGGCCTGTTCCGCCACCCGGTCGCGGCGCATTGGCAGGACGGAAGCCGGGCGCTGATCGGCGATGCCGCCCACCCAACGCTGCCTTTCCTGGCGCAGGGCGCGGTCATGGCGCTCGAGGACGCCTGGACCCTGGCCGCCTGCCTTGCCGCCGACCCCGACCAGCAGGCGGCGCTGGCCCGCTACCAGGCGCTGCGCCAGCCGCGCTGCCAGCGCATCGTCGAGGCCGCCAATGCCAATGCCCGCAACTATCATCTCAAGGGCCCGACCCGCGCCGTGGCCCATGCCGGGTTGCGCGCCGTCAGCCGCCTGGCCCCGACCCGGCTGATCGAGCGCTTCGCCTGGCTCTACGACCACGACCCGACGGCGCTCTGACCGGCCTTCTTTGTTGTCCAAATACCCAAAGGCAAGGCCGCCGCCCGCGCGACGGCCCGGATCGCGCGCCACCTTGGCCTTCTCTGTTTTCCAAATTACCCAATGCCGACGCCACGGGCGACGCCGCCGCCGGATGGGACGTCAGGCCGCCTTCTCGACCGCCGCGACGATGCCGTCCACGACCTCACGCAGCACGGTCTCGTCCTCGGCCTCGGCCATGACCCGGATCAAGGGCTCGGTGCCGGACTTGCGGATCAGCACCCGGCCCTGGCCGTCCAGCCGCGCCTCGGCGCGGGCGATCTCGGCCTGAACGGCCTCGACCGACAGCGGATCGGCGCCGGCGGCATAGCGCACGTTCTTCAGCATCTGCGGCACCGGCTCGAACTGCGCCACCAGGTCCGAGGCCCGCCGGCCGCTTTCGGCCATCGCCGCCAGGAATTGCAGCCCGGCGATCAGCCCGTCGCCGGTGGTGGCATAGTCGGTCATGACGATATGGCCCGACTGCTCGCCGCCCAGGTTGAAGCCCTGGCCGCGCATGCGCTCGACGACATAGCGGTCGCCGACGGCGGTGCGCTCCAGCCGCAACCCGCGCCCCTGCAGGAAGCGCTCCAGCCCCAGGTTCGACATCACCGTCGCGACCAGGGCGCCGCCGCGCAGCCGGCCCTGCTCGGCCCAGCGGCCGGCCAGCAGCGCCATGATCTGGTCGCCGTCGGCCACCTGGCCCTTTTCGTCGATGATCATCACCCGGTCGGCGTCGCCGTCCAGGCTGATGCCGATGTCGGCGCCATGCTCCAGCACCGCCCGCGCCGCCGCCTCGGGATGGGTCGAGCCGACGCCGTCGTTGATATTGTGGCCGTTGGGCGCCACGCCCAGCGGGATCACCTCGGCCCCCAGTTCCCACAGCACGTCCGGCGCGGCGCGATAGGCGGCGCCATGCGCGCAATCGACCACGACCTTCAGCCCCTCCAGCCGCTGGCCGGCCGGGAAGGTGGTCTTGGCATATTCGACATAGCGCCCGCGGCCGTCGTCGATGCGCTTGGCCCGGCCGATGTTCTGCGGCTGCGCCGGAACGATCTCGCCGGCGACGATGCTCTCGATCTCGGCCTCGGCCTCGTCGGAAAGCTTGAAGCCGTCGGGGCCGAAGAACTTGATGCCGTTGTCATGCGCCGGGTTGTGGCTGGCCGAGATCATGATGCCCACGTCCGCCCGCATCGAGCGCGTCAGATAGCCCACCGCCGGCGTCGGCACCGGGCCCAGCAGCAGCACGTTCATGCCCGTGCTGGTCAGCCCGGCGGTCAGCGCGTTCTCCAGCATATAGCCCGACAGGCGGGTGTCCTTGCCGATGACCACGCGATGGTGATCCTGCCCGCCGCGGCGGAAATAGCGGCCGGCGGCGGCGCCCAGGCGCAGCGCCATCTCGGCCGTCATCGGATGGGTATTGGCACGGCCTCTGACGCCGTCGGTGCCGAAAAGCTTCCTGCTCATGCTTCCCCCTCGGTCACGGCCCGCCACAGCGCCAGGCCCTGCCTTGTTTGTGCCACGTCATGGACGCGGTGGATTTGTATGCCCTGCGCGACCCCGGCCAGCGTCACCGCCAAGGTGCCCGGCATGCGCTCTGCCGCGACCTCGGCCCCGCCGATCGCGCCGATGAAGCGCTTGCGCGAGACGCCCAGAAGAATGGCGCAACCCAGGCCGTGATAGACGGAAATCCGCCGCAGGATGGCCAGATTATGCGCCTGGGTCTTGCCGAAACCAATGCCCGGATCGATCACGATGCGGCCAAGGGGGATTCCCGCCGAGCGCGCCCGCGCGATCCGTGCCCTGAGCGCGTCATAGACGTCCAGCAGCACATCGCCATAGGTCGGATTGTCCTGCATCGTCTCGGGCACGCCTTGGGCATGCATGATGCAGACCGGCACGCCGGCCTCGGCCACCGCAGCCGCCATCTCGGGGTCGAAGTCGAAGCCCGAGACGTCGTTGACCAGCCCCGCGCCCGCCGCGATGGCCGCCCGCGCCACCGCTGCCTTGCGTGTATCGACCGAGATCCCGGCCAGCCCGCGCGCCGCCGCGATCACCGGCGCGACCCGGGCGATCTCTTCGGCCACCGGCACCTCGCGCGCGCCGGGGCGGGTCGATTCGCCGCCGATGTCCAGGATCTCGGCGCCCTGCTCGGCCAGCAGCCGGGCCTGCGCGGCCCCGTCATAGCGACCGCCGTCCGAGAAACTGTCGGGCGTCGCGTTGACGATGCCCATGATGCGCGGCCGGTCCAGGGACAGGCCCAGCAGATCGGCGCGCGGCGCGGTCAGCGCGGCCAGCACCTCGGGCGGCGCGCTGTCCACCACGCGCGGCGCGGCACCCCGGCGCAAAAGCTCGAATTGCGAAAAGCGCAGCCAGCCGCCGGCCAGCGGCCAGCGCCCGGTTTCGCAGGGGATCGGTCGGAAATAGTCGCTCATGCCCATGTTCCCATGCCGCTGTTCCTACGCCGGTGTCGCGGCGATTCAAGCGCCAAGCGTCAGAGCCGCCCCGAGGCGATGGCGAATCCGGCCGGCAGCGCCGGCGGCTCGGTGCCCGCGGGCAGCGCCCAGTCCAGCCGGCTGGCGCCTAGCCGCTCGGCCAGCCAGATCGCGGCGGCCTGGGGTTCGGCCGCAAGGCCGGGCACGTCGCGCAGCATCCGCGCCGGCGCCCAGACCACGGCCCGGCCCTCGGTCGCGGCCCAGTCGAGTTCGGTGCGGCTGTCGGCCACGGTCAGCCCCAGCCGTCCGGCCAAGGCCCAGGCAGCCTGGTCCAGCGCCAAGAGCGCGATCTCGCGCGCATTGCCGCCCTGCGGCAGCGGCAGGCCGGGATCCTCGGGCACCAGCGCCACGCCGCCCTCGGGCAGCGGCGCTTCGGCGCCGTGGAAAATGACGCGGATCGGCGCCTGGATCGCCTCGGCCGCGACGCGGGCCTGGCGGCGCACCAGCGTCACCCCCAGCGCGCCCGGGATGCGGTCGAGCTTTTCCACCGCGACCCGGACCTGCGCCGCGCGCGGATGCGCCAGGATCTGCGCCGCGATCTTTTCAGCCAGCGTCTCCAGCAGGTCATAGCGGCGGTCCGCCAGCCCCGCCGCCACCGCGCCGGTCAGGATGTCATAGCTGAGGATGCGGTCGACCTCGTCGTTCACGCCCACGACATGGGTGGCAAGGTCAACGTCCACGTTGAAGCGCAGCCGCTGGCGCTGGCCGCGCTCGGTCTGGAAGGCGCCGATCTCGGCCGAGACGATGTAGTCGCGCAGGTGGATGCGGTCTGGCTGGTCCATGCGCCTATCCATGAAAGGAAAACGGCCCCGCCGCAAGGGTCGGGGCCGCGCATTGCGTGGCAGATTCGCGTCAGCGTATCAGTTCGAGGCCATCCGGCGATCCGAGCGATAGAAGGTATGGCTGCCGATCCGCGTGGTCTTTTCGAACCGCTTGGTCCAGGACGGGCGCACGCCGCGGGCGTGGAAATAGGTCGCGCCGTTGGTCAGGGTGCGCGGCGCGCCGGCCAGGGCCGCCATGGCGACCTTCTGGACCCGGGCGAAGGTGCCCTTCTCGCGGATGCGGGCGCTCTTGTTATAGGTGAACTGGCCGCGCTGGTTGACCACGCCGCAGACCGATTTCGGAAAACGCGGGTGGTCGACGCGGTTCAAGATCACCTCGGCCACGGCCTGCTGGCCGGCGGTGCCTTCGCCGCGCGCCTCGAAATACAGCGCCTCGGACAGGCATTGCAGGTCGCGGGTGCTGATCTGATGGGTGCCGCTGGCCGTGCGCACGGTCTTGGTCTCATAGGCGACCTGGTGCTGGGCATCGGCCAATGCCGGAACGGCGGCCACGGGCGAAAGAAGAACGGCAACACACACGGAAACGCGCGCCAGCCATGACATTTTGAACGACATGTTGGTCCTGTTTTCGGTCCGGGCCGCGCCCGGTCAGCTTCGTCGGAGGGACCCCAACTGGGGCCGTGTCTGACGGCCAAAGGCCCGAAACCGGGCGGGGCGGGAAAGCCCACATGCGCGTGACAGCGCAGATTCGATTGAATTTGCTGCATTTTGGCGGAAACCCGCCGACGAAAAAATGGTTAACGGGCGAATTCCGGCCAAAACCGGCCGGTCTTAGGACTGCGGATCGAACTCCGACTCGGCCGTTTCGCGCGCCATCAGAATCGACTCCTGCGCCGCCGCAAGCCGCGCCACCGGCACCCGGAAGGGCGAGCACGAGACGTAGTTCACCCCGGCGCGCAGACAAAAGGCGATTGATTCGGGGTTGCCGCCATGTTCGCCGCAGACCGAGATGGTGATGCCCGGCTTGTGGCTGCGCGCGCGCTCGGCGCCGATGGCCACCAGCTCGCCCACGCCGTCCTGGTCCAGGATGTGGAACGGGTCCTCGGCATAGACGCCCTGGTTGACATAGATGCCCATGAAGCGGCCGGCGTCGTCGCGCGACAGGCCATAGGTCATCTGCGTCAGGTCATTGGTGCCGAAGGACAGGAAGGCGGCGTGTTCGGCGATGTCGCCGGCGCGTAGCGCGGCGCGCGGCGTTTCCACCATCACGCCCAGACGATAGGCGAAGTCCTGGCGGGTCTCGTTCCGGACCGCGGCGGCGACGGCGTCGATGCGGGTCTTGACCAGCTCGACCTCGCGCCGGGCGCTGACCAGCGGGATCATGATCTCGGGCACCACCGGGGCGCCATTGCGGCTGGCCTCGATGGTGGCCTCGAAGATGGCGCGGGCCTGCATGTCATAGATCTCGGGCACGGTGATGCCCAGCCGCACGCCGCGCATGCCCAGCATCGGATTGAACTCTGACAGCGCCTCGACGCGCCGGGTCACGTCCGACAGCGGCAGGTCCAGCGATTCGGCCAGCTCGCGCATGCCCTCGCGGTCATGGGGCAGGAATTCGTGCAGCGGCGGGTCGAACAGGCGGATGGTGACGGGCAGGCCGGCCATGATCTCGAACAGCGCCGCGAAATCGCCGCGCTGCATCGGCAGCAGCCGCTCCAGCGACAAGCGGCGGTCCTCGGGCTTTCCGGCGAAAATCATCTCGCGCATGGCCGGCAGGCGCTCGTCGTCGAAGAACATATGCTCGGTGCGGCACAGCCCGATGCCCTGCGCGTTGAACATGCGCGCGGTGCGGGCGTCCTCGGGCGTGTCGGCATTGGCGCGGATCCTGATGCGGCAATGCTGGTCGGCCCATTCCAGAAGCTGGCTGAAGCTGTCGTCCAGCGCCGGTTCCAGCATCTCGGCCGCGCCGGCCAGCACCTCGCCCGAGGTGCCGTCGATGGTGATCTCCTCGCCCTCGCGGAAGGTGCGGGGGCCGACCTGCATGGTGCGGGCGCGCGAGTCGATCGAGATGCCGCTGGCGCCGACGATGCAGGGCAGGCCGATGCCGCGGGCGATGACGGCGGCGTGGCTGGTCATGCCGCCGCGCTCGGTCAGCACCGCGACCGAGGCGTGCATGCCGCGGATGTCCTCTGGCACGGTCTCGCGCCGGACCAGCACCGCGCGCTCGCCCCGCGCCTCGGCGTCCTGGGCGCTCGCGGCGGTGAAGACGATGCGGCCGGTCGCGGCGCCGGGGCTGGCGTTGATGCCGCGGGCGATGATGTCGCGCGGCGCGCGCGGATCGACCTGGTGGTGCAGCAGGTCCGACAGCGCCCGCGGCTCGACCCGCATCACCGCCTCCTCGGGCGGGATGATGCCGTCGCGCGCCAGCGAAACCGCGATGCGCACGCTGGCGCGCGAACTGCGGCTGACCCGCACCGCGTCGATGATGGCGAGCCTGCTGTCCGAGACGACGAATTCGATCTGCATCTCCTCGCGCAGCCGCTCGCGCGCGGCGACGCCGAAGCGGATCAGCTCGGCAAAGACCTCGGGCGCGGCCTCCTCCAGCGAGGGGCCGCGCGGGTCGCGGGTCAGATACAGCGTCTCGGCGCCCTCGCCCCGGGCGCGGCCCTGGCTCTGGCCGCGGAAACGCCCGGTGATGCGCGGCATGCCGGTGACGTTGTCCACGAGCTGGATCGAGCCCGAGCCGGTGACGCCCGGCCCGATGGCCAGCGCCATGTCCTGCACCACCAGCCCCAGGGGCGCCATGGGCGGCGCGCCCTTGGCCTGGCGCAACAGCCGCGCCGTCGGCCCGTCCCAGGCCCGCGCCATGCTGCGCAGCACCTCGGCCAGCTGCCGGGCCGGGTCCTGCGGGAACTCCTCGTCCGTCTCGGCCTCATAGGCACGCAGCGCCGCCTCGAGCCCCTCGTCCGCGTCCGAGAACATGTCGGGATCGAGCCGCGCGACATGGATGGCATAGGATTGCACGAAGCCCAGATACAGCGCGTCGGCGGCCGCCTTGCCGCGGGTTTCGGCCAGCCGGGCGTGGCATGCGTGGTTGATGCCGACGTTCAGCACCGTGCCCGGTCCGCCCCAGGCCGGGTTCTGCGCCGAGGGCCGCACGCTGACCAGCCCGTCGGCGCGCTCGATCATCTGCGCCAGCCGGCCGCGGTCGGGCATCTGGCCGGCGGCGATGGCGCGCACCGCATCGGCCGAGAGCGCAAAGCTGGTCGGGACCGGCAGCTCCATGCGGATCAGGCGCTGCAGGCATTTTGCGCGCCAGCCGTGGCGCGCGGTCTGGATCCCCGCCGAGGGGGTGATTTCGACGATGGAGTCGGGGTCGGTCAGCGCGGTCATGGTGCCGTCACATTAGGCATGGCCCCGGCTTTGCTGCAAGTGCGAAGCGGCGGGCGGGGCCGGGGGCTCTGCCCCCACGCCCGAAGGCCTCCTCGATGGAGGCCTTCGGGCGTTCCCCCGGGATATTTCCGCAAGAAAGAAGCCGGATCGCGCGTGGCAGGATGGATGGAGCGGGTGATGGGAATCGAACCCACGTATTCAGCTTGGAAGGCTGCTGCTCTACCATTGAGCTACACCCGCATCGAGGCTTTCTATAGGCGGTGGCGGCCGGCCGCGCAAGCGTCGCGCGCTTGACGCCTTTCACGCGGCGCGGCAAGCAGGGCGTCATGATGGATGTCCGCCCCGTGGCCAATATCGTCGGCAAGATCGTCGTCACGCTGGGGGCAACCATGGCGTTGCCGATGCTGGTCGACTGGTGGCATGGCGACCCGCATTGGCAGAGCTTCTTCGAGTCCGGGCTGCTGACCATGCTGGCGGGCGGTCTCGTCAGCCTCGCCACCGCCCAAGCCGACAAGTCGCTGAGCATCCACCAGGTCTTCCTGCTGACGGCGATGCTGTGGCTGGTGGTTCCGGTGGCGGGCGCCCTGCCCTTCATCCTCGGCGCCCCGCATGTCAGCTTCACCGACGCCTATTTCGAGGCGATGTCGGGCGTCACCACCACCGGCACCACCGCATTCCCCGCGCTCGACGACCTGCCCAAGGGCACCAACCTGTGGCGGGCCTTCCTGAACTGGGCGGGCGGCCTGGGGATCATCGTCGTCGCCATGATCTTCCTGCCGGTGATGAAGGTCGGCGGCATGCAGTTCTTCCGCTCGGAAGGCTTCGACACCCTGGGCAAGATCCTGCCGCGCGCCTTCGATATCGCGCGCGAGATGACCGGGGTCTATTTCGCCATGACCGCCGCCTGCATGGTGGTCTATATCCTGCTGGGCATGAACGGCTTCGACGCGCTGGTGCTGGCGCTCTCGACCTGTTCGACCGGCGGGTTCTCGAATTACGACGCCAGCTTCGCGCCCTTCATCGGGCCGGCGGAATATGCCGCCGCCTTCTTCATGATCCTGGCCTCGATTCCCTTCATCCGCATGGTGCAGCTGATCCGCGGCCAGGCCGAGCCGATCTGGCGCGACATCCAGGTCCGGGCCTATCTGCGCTGGACCTTCTATGCCATCGCGGTGATCGTGCTCTACCGGCTGTTCTGGCTCAAGGCGCAGAACCCGCTGGACGTGATCCGCGAGACCACCTTCAACGTCATCTCGACCTTTTCCGGCACCGGCTTCGCCTCGACCGACATGATCCAATGGGGGCATTTCCCCTTCGTCATCCTGGTGATCGTCGGGCTGATCGGCGGCTGCACCGGCTCGACCTCGTGCTCGGTCAAGGTGTTCCGCTATCTGGTGCTGTTCCAGGCGGTCAAGGCGCAGCTGCGGCGCATGCAGTCGCCGCACCGGGTGTTTCCGCTGCTCTACGACAACCGGCCGCTGGAACAGGACGTGGTCGATTCGGTGATGTCCTTCTTCACCCTGTTCATCCTCAGCTTCGGCCTGCTGATCGTCGGGCTGGCGCTGACCGGGCTGCATCCACGCACCGCGCTGACCGGGGCCTGGACCGCCATCGCCAATGTCGGCGTGATCTGGGGGCCGGAGCTGACGCCGAACGGCGCCGTCACCGACCTGCCCGATTCGGCGAAATGGCTGATGATCTTCGGCATGTATCTGGGCCGGCTGGAACTGCTGTCGGTGCTGGTGCTGTTCCTGCCCCGGTTCTGGCGCGGCTAGTTCTGCGCCGCCGCCGCGGGGGCGATAGCGGGGACCTCCGGCTGCGCTTCGCCCGCGCCGGGGGCGAAACGCGAGAGGTTGTCCGAGATCTCGGCCGCCAGCCGCACCTGGTCCTCGGGGTCCGAGATCGGCCAGATCAACACGAAGCCCTGCACCCGGCCATCCACCACCCGGCCCTCGGCATGGCCGATATGGGTCTGGTTGCGGCCGTCCAGCATGACGCTGCCCCGTTCGACCTTGCGCTCCGGCGCCGGCACCCAACCCAGCGCGGTGACGAGCCCGGCGATGTCCAGCATCTCCTGCTGGCCGCCGGGCTGCGAGAACAGGATCAGCGCCGCGCCCGAGCCGTCCTTGGGGCCATAGATCGACAGCGCCCGTTCCGCGCGGTCGAATTGCAGCCTGTCCATCGGCGCCGGCAGCATCAGCCCGGTATGGGCGTCCTGCAACGGCGTCAGCCCCATCTCGGCCCGCCATGCCTCGCGCCGGCGGATCAGTTCGGCCATGGCGGTGGCGGTGTCGGGCGAGGCGCGCAGGCGCACGATCTCCTCAGCGATGGCCTTTTGCGTCATCGGCCCGTCCTTGCCGTCGATGGCGCCCTGGTAATGCCCGGCCCAGCGCAGCGCCCGCTGGATCTGCTCCAAGGGCGGCATCGGCACTGGCGCGGCATCCTCGGCCGGGGGCGCGCCGAGATCGGGCTTGGCGCCGATGATCGCGATCTCGCCCATGTCTTCGCCGGGGGACAGGAAGGCATCCTTCGGCACGGCGCCGGCATTGCGCAGGGCGCGCAGCCAGGCCTTGCCCGTCACCTCGTCCATCGGGCCGAAGGCCACCGCCGAGCGGCCGTTCGGCAGCGTCCACAGCCCGGCCTCGGGCAGGGTCTGGCGCCAGGTTTCCAGCAGTTCCTCGGCCTTGGCACGGTCGGGGCTGGAATCGAGGCGCAGGAAGAATTGCGCCGGCGCCGGTTCCGCGACCGGCTCGGGGGCGGGCTCGGCGGCCGGCTCGACAGCAGGCGCAGCGGCCGGCTCGGGCGCGGGGGCATCCTCGCCGGCCAGATCGCCAACCGCCGGCTCGGGCGCCGCCGTCTCGGCGTCTTGGGGAAAAGTCGAGGCGCTGCCCGCCGCCGGTGCCGCATCCGCCGGCGCGGCCGGGGAATCGGCAGCGCCGATGCGGGTGAGCTCGCGGCCCTCGGCCGGCGACAGGAAGCTGTCGCCCGGCACCTTATTCTCGGCCTTCAGCTGCTCCAGCCGGACGGCGGCCGCTTCGCGCGGCATCGGGCCCAGCGCGATCGCCACCCAGTCGCTGCCGGCCGGGAAGGTCACCACGTCGGGGAATTGTGCGCCCCAGGCGGCGGCGGTCTGGGCGGCGGCCTCGGCGCCGCGCTTGGCCTCGATGCGGATCACCACATCCTCGGCCAGCACCGGCGCTGTCCAGACAAGCGGCAGCGCCGCACCGATGACCCACGCAAAGCGCCGCATGAACCCGTCCCTCTCATTGACCCTGCGCCGCCCTCTGCCTAGAAGGCGGCAGACATTTCCTGCCAGTTATGCCGAAGGAAGCCGCGATGACCAGCCCAAAGGACAATCAGACGGCGAAACCCGTCTGCTTTCAGGACGTGATCCTGCGGTTGCAGTCCTATTGGGCCGCGCAGGGCTGTGCCGTGCTGCAACCCTATGACATGGAGGTCGGCGCCGGCACCTTCCACCCGGCCACGACGCTGCGCTCGCTTGGCGCCCGGCCCTGGGCCGCGGCCTATGTCCAGCCCTCGCGCCGGCCCACGGATGGCCGCTATGGCGAGAACCCGAACCGGCTGCAGCACTATTACCAATACCAGGTCATCATCAAACCCTCGCCCCCGAACCTGCAGGAGCTGTATCTGGGCAGCCTCAAGGCCATCGGCCTCGACCCGATGATCCATGACGTGCGCTTCGTCGAGGACGACTGGGAATCCCCGACGCTGGGCGCCTGGGGCCTGGGCTGGGAGGTCTGGTGCGACGGCATGGAGGTCAGCCAGTTCACCTATTTCCAGCAGGTCGGCGGCCACGACTGCCGGCCCGTCTCGGGCGAGCTGACCTATGGGCTGGAACGGCTGGCGATGTATGTGCTGGGGGTCGAGCATGTCATGGACATGCCCTTCAACCACCCCGACAGCCCGATCCCGCTGCGCTATGGCGACATCTTCCGCCAGGCCGAGCGGGAATATTCGCGCTGGAACTTCGACCAGGCCGATACCGACACGCTGCTGCAACATTTCAAGGACGCCGAGGCGGAATGCGACCGCATCCTCTCGGCCCCGGAAACCGACGCGGCGGGCCGCGCGATCCCGATGGCGCATCCGGCCTATGACCAGGCGATCAAGGCCAGCCATCTCTTCAACCTCCTGGACGCGCGCGGCGTGATCTCGGTCACCGAGCGCCAGGCCTATATCGGCCGCGTCCGCGCGCTGGCGAAGCGCTGCGCCGACCTGTTCGTGACCACCTCCGCGGCCACGGGCGAGGCCCTGCCCGCCTTCCCCGCCGGAGCCTGAGACGGTGAGCGGCAAGGTCATCGCGATCTTCTTCGCCCTGCTGGTGCTGGTCGCCGGCGCCGGCATGTATTACCTGCAGGTCTATTACTATTACCGCGAAGTGACCGACCCGCCGCAAGACATCGCGCTGGCCGGCGGGCCGGTGCTGCCGGTCCATGACTATCGCGGCATCTATTCGGTCAGCTCGCCGCTGGCCGACCGCGCCTGCTTCACCACCGACCCGGCGGCGGCGACTGGCGCGCAGGTCTATGCCACGCCGACGCCGCTGATCCCGCCGCGCTGGTTTCGCTGCTTCGACCCGGCCGCGCTGACCGAGGATCTGGCCGCCGGCCGCGCCACCGCCTATCTGGCCCAGCACGACGTGGCGCCCAAGATCGACAATGTCATCGCCGTCTATCCCGACGGGCGCGCCTACGCATGGCGCCAACTGAACGAAGAAGCCGAAGAGAAAAGGACCATCGACTGATGCCCGACCTGCTGATCGAACTCTTTTCGGAAGAAATCCCGGCCCGGATGCAGGCCCGCGCCCGCGAGGACCTGAGGAAACTCGTCACCGACGGCCTGGTCGAGGCCGGGCTGACTTATGCCTCGGCAGGCAGCCTTTCGACCCCGCGCCGCCTGGTCCTGACCATCGAGGGCCTGACCGCCCACAGCCCGACCACGCGCGAGGAACGCAAGGGCCCGCGCACCGACGCCCCCGACGCGGCGCTGCAAGGCTTCCTGCGCTCGACCGGGCTGACCAGGGACCAGCTCGAGGCGCGCGACGACAAGAAGGGCCAGGTCTGGTTCGCCGTGATCCAGAAGCCCGGCCGCCCGGCGTCCGAGATCGTGGCCGAGGTGCTCGAAACCACCATCCGCAACTTCCCTTGGCCGAAATCCATGCGCTGGGGCGCGGGCGCGCTGCGCTGGGTGCGCCCGCTGCATTCCATCATCTGCCTGCTCTCGGACGAATCCGGCGCCGCGGTGGTGCCGCTGGAGATCGAGGGCATCACGGCGGGCAACAGCACCCGCGGCCACCGCTTCATGGCCCCCGACGCCTTCGCCGTCTCGGGCTTCGAGGACTACGCCGCCAAGCTGCGCCGCGCCAAGGTCATGCTGGACCCCGCCGAACGCGAGGCCGCGATCCGGCAAGAGGCCGCGAACCTCGCCTTTGCCCGCGGCTGGGAGATCATGCCCGACGATGGACTGCTGACCGAGGTTGCCGGCCTCGTCGAATGGCCCGTCCCCCTGATGGGCGCCATCGAGGACCGCTTCCTGTCCCTGCCGCCCGAGGTGCTGCAAACCTCGATGAAAGAGCACCAGAAGTTCTTCTCGGCCCGCAATCCCAAGACCGGCCGCATCGAGGGCTTCGTCACCGTGGCGAATATCGAGACCCCGGACCATGGCGAGACGATCCTGAAGGGCAACCAGCGCGTGCTGGCCGCGCGCCTCTCGGACGCGGCCTTCTTCTGGGAGAACGACCTGCGCGAGGCGCGGTCGGGCATGGCTGACTGGGCCGAGGGGCTGGCTCACGTCACCTTCCAGAGCAAGCTCGGCAGCCAGGCGGATCGCATCGCCCGCATCGCCGCCCTGGCGCGCGAGATCGCGCCGCTGGTCGGCGCGGATGCGGACCAGGCCGAGGACGCCGCCAGGATCGCGAAACTCGACCTGCGCTCGGCCATGGTCGGCGAGTTCCCCGAGCTGCAAGGCACCATGGGTCGCTATTACGCGCTGGAGGCCGGCAAGACCCCCGAGGTCGCCGACGCCGCCCGCGATCACTATTCTCCGCTTGGCCCTTCTGACGCGGTGCCCTCGGCGCCGGTTTCGGTGGCCGTGGCGCTGGCTGACAAGTTGGACACGCTGACCGGCTTCTGGGCGATTGATGAGAAGCCGACGGGGTCGAAAGACCCGTTTGCCCTGCGGCGGGCGGCGCTGGGGGTGATCCGGCTGGTTCTTGGGAATGGGGTGCGAATTTCTCTTCGTCAGCTTGCCGAGGTGGCTGCCTCGTCGCTTTGGCACAATGTCCGGTTTTCTAGCGAACTGGCGTTTCTTCCTGCTGGAAAGACTGCTGAAGCGAAAAACTGGCTGCGCGTTTCCAGCGCCCATCCTGACGACCCGGATGACGTGAGTTTCAATGCTTCAATCGAAGATTTCTATACCGCGCTTTCTGCCGATCGCGTGACGGATTTGATGTTGGTATGGTTTGAGGATGAAGAGGCTGAGCCGAAGCTGGGGGAGGAGCGACTGCTTTCCGGAGATAAACGGCTAACCTCGCTGTCTACCGACCTCCTCGCCTTCTTCCACGACCGCCTCAAAGTTTTCCTCAAAGACCAGGGCATCCGCCACGACATCATCGACGCCGTCATCGCCATGCCCGGCAACGACGACCTCGTGCTGCTGGTCAACCGCGCCACCGCCCTGAACGACGTCTTGAAAACCGAGGACGGCACCAACCTGCTGCAAGGGCTGAAGCGCGCCGGCAATATCCTCGCCCAGGCCGAGGAAAAGGATGGCGTCGAATACAGCTTCGGCGCCGACCCGAAATTCGCCGAAACCGATGCCGAACGCGCCCTCTTCGCCGCCCTCGACAAGGCCGAGCCCGCGATCCGCGAGGCTGTGCGGCTCGAGGATTTCCAGGCCGCGACCCAGGGCATCGCCACACTGCGCAGGCCCATCGACGCCTTCTTCGACACGGTGCAGATCAACACCGACAACCAGATCGTCCGGCGCAACCGGCTGAACCTGCTCTCGCGCATCCGCGAGGCCGGCCGGCTGATCGCGGATTTCGGCAGGATCGAGGGCTGACCGGCTTCTTTCTTGGATAAATATCCTGGGGGGTGAGGAGCGCCCGGAAAAAGGTCCGGTGGACCTTTTTCAGCGACGAACGGGGCGAAGCCCCCGTCCTGCACTCCACGGATGCGCGAAACGCTGGGGGGCAAAGCCCCCCGGCCGCCGCCCTTCCTTTCGCCGCCGCCGCGTCCTATATCCTGCGGGCAATCCGCGAAGACGCGCCGAAAGGAAGCCGATGTCCCAGAAAGCGATGCAGCGCCTGTCCTTCTTCCTGCTGATGGGGCTGACGCTCTATGCCGCCACCATGGGCGCGGGCTGAAGCCATGGCCAGACGCTTTGGCGGCCGCTTCTCGCCGCAGCCGCGCCTTGACGGCACCGATCCCCGCCCGCCGGCCCGCCCGGCGCCGGGGGAAATCCGCCACCCGCTGGAATCGCGCACCCGCTGGGTCACGATCATGGCGATCCCCCTCCTGCTCAGCGCCTTCTGGCAGGATCCGACCGGGCTGGCGCTGCAGCTGGTCGCCTTCGGCGCCATCGCCTCGGGCATGTGGATGACGCGCGAGGGGCTGCAGGCCGAGGCCGCCTATGACGCCCGCCGCGTCGCCCGCCGCCCGGCGATTCCGCGCAAGCTGTTCGGCGGTATCCTGACCGGGCTCGGCCTTGCCATCGGCGCCTGGGTCCCCGGCGCCGAGGCCGGCGCGGGCGTGATCGGCGTTGCCGGCGCCGTGCTGCACTGGCTGGCCTTCGGCACCGACCCGATGCGCGACAAGGGCATGGAGGGCGTCGACGCCTTCCAGCAGGACCGCGCCCAGCGCATCGTCACCGAGGGCGAGGCGCATCTGAAGGCGATGCAGGATGCCATCCTGCGCACCGGCGACCGCCGGCTGGAGGCGCGCGTCGGCATGTTCGCCGCCACCGCGCGCGAGCTGTTCGGCCATATCGAGGACGACCCCGACCATATCGCCGCGCTGCGCCGCTACCTGGGCGTCTATCTGCAAGGCGCCCGCGACGCGACGGTGAAGTTCGCCGACCTCTATGCCCAGACCCGCGACCCGCGCGCCCGGCAGGATTACGAGACGCTGCTCGACGACCTGGAAACCGAATTCGCCGCCCGCAGCGCCCGGCTGCTGGAAGGCGGCCGCAGCGATCTCGACATCGAGATCAGCGTGCTGCGCGAGCGGCTGTCCCGCGAAGGGCTGCGCCCCGCCATGCCCGGGCCCGAGCGCCCGATGACCATGGACGACTTGCTGATTCCGCGGACAGGCGAGAAGCAGCGCCGCTGATGCCCCGTTTTGCCCTGCTGATCGAATATGACGGCACGCCCTTCGCCGGCTGGCAGGCCCAGGCCGATCAGCCCAGCGTGCAAGGCGCCATCGAGGCGGCGCTGGCCCGGCTCGACCCCGGCTTTGCGCAGGGTGCCCGGATCGCGGCAGCCGGCCGCACCGATGCCGGCGTCCATGCCACCGGCCAGGTGGCCCATGGGGATCTGCTCCGCGACTGGGACCCGTTCCGGCTGTCCGAGGCGCTGAACTGGCACCTGAAGCCCGCGCCGGTCGCCATCCTGTCGGCCGCGCGGGTCGGCGACGATTTCCACGCCCGTTTTTCGGCGCATGAGCGGCGCTATACCTTCCGGCTGGTCGCCCGGCGTGCGCCGGTCACGCATGACCGCGGCCGGGTCTGGCAGGTGCAGAACCCGCTGGATCTCGACGCCATGCGGGCCGGGGCCGCGCATCTGCTGGGCCTGCACGACTTCACCACCTTCCGCTCGACCATGTGCCAGTCGAAGAGCCCGGTGAAGACGCTGGACGAGATCCGCATCGAGGAGATCGCCATCCCGCAGGGCCGCGAATACCGCTTTCACCTGCGGGCGCGGTCCTTCCTGCACAACCAGGTGCGCTCGATCGTCGGCACGCTGGAGCGGGTCGGCGCCGGGGCCTGGCCTGCCGACCGCGTGGCCGAGGCGCTGGCCGCCCGCGACCGTGCCGCCTGTGGCCCGGTCTGCCCGCCGCAGGGGCTGTACCTGACCGGCGTGGGCTACGACCCGGCGCCGTTCCCCGGCTGATCCCACAGCGCCCGCAGCCCTTCGGCAATGCCGGTCCGGGCGGTGAAGCCCAGGCCTTCGCGCGCGGCCAGGGGGCAGCCCAGCGACTCGCGGATGTCGCCGCTGCGCGGGGCGGCATGTTCGACCGGGCTCGCGCCGCGTCCGGCCAGGCGGTCGAGCTGCGCCACCAGCTCCAGCAGCGTCGTCCCGGCACCGGTGCAGATGTTGAAGACCTGCGCGCCGCCGCCCCGGGCCGCCGCCGCGCCGGCACGCAGCAGCGCCTCGACCACGTCGGCGACATAGACGAAGTCGCGGCTCTGGCCGCCGTCGCCAAAGATCACATGCGGCCGGTCGGCCCGCCGGTTGGCGCAGAATTTCGAGATCACCCCGGCATAGGGCGAGGCCGCGTCCTGCCGAGGCCCGTAGACATTGAAAAAGCGCAGGCCCACAGAGGCCAGGCCATGCACCTCGGCCATCGCGCGGGCCTGATGCTCGGAGCCGAGCTTGTCGGCGCCATAGGGCGAGATCGGCAGCGGCAGGTCATCCTCGGCGCAGGCGGTGCCGGAGCGGTTGCCATAGACCGCGGCGGAGGAGGCATAGACCACCGGCACGTTGCCCGCCCGCTGCGCGGCTTGCAGCACGGCCATGGTGCCGCCCAGGTTCACCCGATGCGCCGCCATCCAGTCCGAGATGCAGAGCTGAACCGAAACCCGCGCCGCGAGATGGAACACCCGCTCGACCCCCGCAAGCACCTGCGGCAGCAGTTCCTCGTCCAGCACATCGCCCGCGATCAGCCGCGCGCCCGGCGGCAGGTTGGCGCGGCACCCGCTGGACAGGTCGTCCAGGACGGTGACGTCATGCCCCTCGGCCAGCAGGCGCTCGACCAGGTGGCTGCCGATGAACCCGGCCCCTCCCGTCACCAGGATTCTTTGCTGCAAACTTGTGTCCCCGTCTTCGTGCCGGCGAAACTAGGGCAGAAAGCGGCGGCGCGCCAGAGGACGAAATGCCGTCCCGAGGGCGGCCGTCGGGGGATCAGTTGCGCCCGCGCCGGCGCGGGCGTTCGTCCTTGTAGACCACGACCAGGATCGTGCGCCACAGGATCCACAGGTCCAGCCCCAGGGTGCGGTTCTTCTGATAGATCAGGTCGATCTTCAGCTTGGTCGGCAGGCAGCGGCCGGCATAGGCGGCCTCGGTCGCCTCGGCGCTCTTGCAGCGGCGCAGGATCTTGTCCTCGTGCCGGTGATAGACCAGCGTCGCCAAGCCGGTGACGCCGGGCCGGCTTTTCAGCACCTGGCCATAGACCACCGGATAGCGGTCGACATATTCGCGGATCGTCGGGCGCGGGCCGACGAAGCTCATGTCGCCTTTCAGGATGTTGAACAGCTGCGGCAATTCGTCGATGCGGGTGCGGCGCATGAAATGGCCCAAGGGCGTGATACGCCAGGCCTTGTGCGCGCCGGTGACGCCGAAATCGCCGTCTTGGCGCAGCATGGTGCGGAACTTCAGATGCGTGAAGCTGCGCGTCGGCGATACCATGCGCGGCGCGGCGTAAAAGATCGGCCGGCCCTGCACGACCAGCAGGATCAGCGCGAACACCGCGATGACGAAGGACAGGGGCACCAGCAGCACCAGCGCCAGCACGATGTCGAACAGCCGCTTCGAGACCGGCATCGCCGAGACCTGCGCCGCGTCGCCGTCGCCCTTGAACCACGACATCGCGGGTTGGGGCAAGGTGGCCAGCCGCGCAAGATCGGCCTTTTCCCAGTCCTGGTGGATTGTCACAGTTGCGTCCCGTGTTCGGCAATTTGACTGACTTTATCGCCTAACATAGCGCACCCGGATTGCAAACCGACGCAAGGGGGAAAGCGCACAAGACTTGCGCGACCGTGTCCTTTCGGCCAGTCTTTGCCCATGGCGCGGCAGCCGGCAGGGGAAAGATGCGGAAATTTCTGGTGGTTCTGGACGAGTCGCGCGAATGCCTGAACGCCATCCGCTATGCCGCCCTGCGCGCCGCCAGCACCGGCGGCGGCGTGCAGGTCCTGGCGGTGATCCCGGCCAATACCATCCAGCATGGCATGGGCGTCGCCGACGTCATGCGCGCCGAGGCCTATGAGCGCATCGAGGCGCATTTCGAGGTCTTCGCCAAATGGATGCGCGACCGTCCCGGGGTCGAGCCCGAGCTGGTCGTGCGCGAGGGCGAGCCGGGGACCGAGCTTCTGGCCCAGATCGGCGCGGACCCCGAGATCGGCGTGGTCGTGCTGGCCGCCTCGACCGAAAGCGCCGGACCCGGGCCGCTGGTCACGCGGCTTATGCGCGAAATGGCTACGTTGCCCTGCCCGATCACCATCGTCCCCGGCGACATCTCGCGCGAGCGGCTGGAACAGATCACGAAATGAACCGCGCCCTGGCGCTGGCCGTGCTGGCGGCGATCCCGGCACTGGCGGCGCTGTTTCACCTGCTGGGCCGGTCCGGGCTGCGCCCGCTGGACGCGCATCTGGCCGGGCTCGCCACCTATTGGGCGCTGCTCGCGCTGGCGCTGGCCCGCTGCGGCGGATGGTCGCTGCGCCTGCGCCGGCCCTCGGCCGCGGCGACGCTGGCGCTGGCGGCGCTGGTGCTGGCCGCGGCGCTGCGCTGGGGGACGGCGCCCGCGCAGCTGTCGCCCGGCGTGCTGGTGGTGGCGGCACTGGCCGCGGCCGCGAATGGCGCGCTGGAAGAAGCGTTCTGGCGCGGCGCCCTGCTGCCCCGGCCCGGGCGCGGTGCGGCCTTGGCGGCCGGAGCGCTGTTCGTGGCCTGGCATCTTGCCCCCGCCGCCGGCGCGGCGCTTTCGGGACAGGACGCGGCCAGGCTTCTGGCCGGTGCGGCGCTGATCGCGCCGGTGATGACGGCGGCACGGCTGTCGTCGGGCACGGCCGGCACCGGGGCGCTGGCGCATGCGCTGGTGAATTTCTGGGTCTTTTCGGCGCTGGCGGCGGCGAATGGCCACCCGCTCTAGCTTGACTTGCGCCCCCTTCGATCCCCATATCCCCGGGCAAAGGAGCCCCGCCATGTTCATCCAGACCGAGACCACCCCGAATCCCGCCACGCTGAAGTTCCTGCCCGGCGAGACCGTGCTGGGCAATGGCACCGCCGATTTCCCCGAAGCCGGCGCCGCCGCCACCAGCCCGCTGGCCAGCCGCATCTTCGCGGTTCCGGGGGTGGCGGGCGTGTTCCTGGGTTCGGATTTCGTCACCGTGACCAAGGCGGACGAGGCGGTCTGGGACCATCTGAAGCCCTCGGTCCTGGGCGCGATCATGGAGCATTACCAGTCCGGCGCCCCGGCGATCGAAGGCGCGGCCGCCAGCGCCCATAACGACCAGGACGGCCCCGACGCCGAGATCGTCAACCAGATCAAGGAACTGCTCGACACCCGCGTCCGCCCGGCGGTGGCGCAGGACGGCGGCGACATCACCTTCCACGGCTTCGACCGCGGCGTGGTCTATCTGCACATGCAGGGCGCCTGCGCCGGCTGCCCCTCGTCCACGCTGACGCTGAAGATGGGCATCGAGAACCTGCTGCGCCACTATATCCCCGAAGTGACCGAGGTCCGACCCGTTGGCTGAGCCGCTGTCGCTGGGCTTCGACACATCGGCCGCGCATTGCGCGGCCGCTTTGCTGCAAGGCGACCGACTGCTGGCCGAGACCCGCGAGGAGATGGCGCGCGGCCAGGCCGAACGGCTGATGCCGCTGCTGCAGGACCTGCTGGCCGGGGCCGGCGCGACCTGGCGCGACCTGTCGGTGATCGGCTGCGGCACCGGGCCGGGGAATTTCACCGGCATCCGCATCGCGGTCGCGGCGGCGCGCGGGCTGGCGCTGTC
This sequence comes from Paracoccus aminovorans, assembly GCF_001546115.1. Classification (GTDB taxonomy): domain Bacteria; phylum Pseudomonadota; class Alphaproteobacteria; order Rhodobacterales; family Rhodobacteraceae; genus Paracoccus; species Paracoccus aminovorans_B. Next base: position 2,030,563 of record NZ_KQ955208.1, on the reverse strand, counting down.
GCTCGGCATCCCCGCCGTGGGCGTGGGCCTGGCCGAGGCTGCGGCACACGGCCTGCCCCTTCCCTGCCGCATCCTCCTGCCCGCGCGCGGCGATGAGGTGATCTGGCAGGATTTCGGCCCGGGCGCCGACAGCCAGCCCCGGCAATCCGCGCCCGAAGACCTGCCGCCCGGCCCGCCGGTGCTGACCCCGCTGATGCCGCTGGCCGAGGCCATCGCCCGCATCGCGCTTGAGCGCCGCGATACGCCCGGCCTGCCGCGCCCGGCGCCGATCTATCTGCGCCCCGCCGAGGCCGCGCCGGCGCGCGACCGCGGCCCGGTCATGCTGGCCTGACCGTGATGGGCGCGGTGATGGACTCGGACGATCTGGCGGCGCTGCATCTGCGCTGCTTCTTTGCCCATCCCCGGCCCTGGTCGGCACCCGAGTTCGAGGACCTGCTGAACAGCCCGCTGAATTTCCTGCTGACCCGGCCGCAGGGCTTCCTGCTGGGCCGCGCCGTGGCCGGCGAGGCCGAGCTTCTGACCCTGGCCGTCGCCCCCGAGGCGCGGCGGCAGGGGGTGGGCTCGGCCCTGCTGCGCGATTTTGCCGTTGCGTCACAAGCGCGCGGCGCGGCCGAGGCCTTTCTCGAGGTGGCCGAGGGCAATGCCGGCGCCATCGCGCTTTACGCCGGGCGCGGCTGGGAAAGCGCCGGCCGGCGGCGGAATTACTATGCCCCCAGCATCGACGCGATCCTGATGCGCCGCCGCTTCACCGCCTGCGACTAACTGTTGACGGAGTCCGGCCCTTGCGCCCTAATCCGGCTATTCCCGGGCTGAATCGCCCGCAACAGCTTGAGGTTCGAACATGTCCCTGATGAAAATCCTGCTGGCCGGCGCCAGCCTTGGCCTGCTGCCGCTGGCCGCGCTGGCCGATCCGGCGCTGATCTTCGACCTGGGCGGAAAGTTCGACAAATCCTTCAACGAGGCCGCCTATCAGGGCGCCGAGCGCTGGAAGTCCGAAACCGGCGGCAGCTACAAGGAACTCGAGATGCAGTCCGAGGCGATGCGCGAACAGGCGCTGCGCCGGCTGGCGCAATCGGGCGCCAATCCCATCGTCATGACCGGCTTCGCCTTCGGCGAGGTGCTGAACAAGGTCGCCCCCGACTATCCCGACACCAAATTCGCCATCATCGACATGGTGGTCGAGCAGCCGAACGTGCAATCCGTGGTCTTCACCGAGGAACAGGGTTCGTATCTGGCGGGCGTGATGGCGGCGCAGGCCTCGAAATCGGGCACCGTGGGCTTCATCGGCGGCATGGACATCCCGCTGATCCACAAGTTCGAATGCGGCTATGCCCAGGGCTTCAAGGCAGCAAAGCCCGATGGCAAGATCATCATCAACTATACCGGCACCACGCCCGCGGCCTGGAACGACCCGGTCAAGGGCGGCGAACTGGTCAAGGCCCAGGTCAGCCAGGGCGCGGACGTGATCTATGCCGCGGCGGGCGGCACCGGCATCGGCGTCCTGCAGGCGGCGGCCGACGCCGGGATCCTGTCGATCGGCGTCGACAGCAACCAGAACCACCTGCACCCGGGCAAGGTGCTGACCTCGATGGTCAAGGGCGTGGACAATTCGGTCTACGAGGCCTTCAAGGCCGGGGCCGACCTGCAACCGGGCGTCAAGGTCATGGACCTGAAGTCGGGCGGCGTTTCGGTGGCCATCGACGACGACAACAAGCCGCTGGTCACCCCCGAGATGGCCGCCGCCGTCGAGGCCGCGAGCAAGGGCATCCAGGATGGCTCGGTCAAGGTGCATGACTACATGACCGACAATACCTGCCCGGTGAAGTGATGGCATCGGCCGGCGCCCCCGCGATCGAATTGCGGGGGATCTGCAAGGCCTTCGGGCCGGTGCAGGCCAACAGGGACATCGACCTGGTGGTGCCGCGCGGCACCATCCACGGCATCATCGGCGAGAACGGCGCCGGGAAATCGACGCTGATGTCGATCCTCTACGGCTTCTATCGTCCCGATGCCGGCGAGATCCTGGTCGGCGGCCGGCCCATCGCCATCGCCGACAGCCAGGCGGCGATCCGCGCCGGCATCGGCATGGTGTTCCAGCATTTCAAACTGGTGCGGAACTTCACCGTGCTGGAAAACGTCATCCTCGGGGCCGAGGACGGCGGCCTTCTGCGCCCCTCGCTGGCGCGGGCGCGCGGCGAATTGCAGCGGCTGGCGCGGGAATACGAATTGCAGGTCGATCCCGACGCGCTGGTCGAGGATCTGTCCGTGGGCCACCAGCAGCGGGTCGAGATCCTGAAGGCGCTGTATCGCCAGGCCGATATCCTGATCCTGGACGAGCCCACGGGCGTCTTGACCCCGGCCGAGGCCGACCACCTGTTCCGCATCCTGCGCGGGCTGCGCGACGAGGGCAAGACCATCATCCTGATCACCCACAAGCTGCGCGAGATCATGGAGATCACCGACAATGTCTCGGTGATGCGGCGGGGCGAGATGGTGGCCTCGGTCAGGACCGCCGAGACCAGCCCGGCCGCGCTGGCCGAGCTGATGGTCGGCCGCAAGGTGCTGCTGCGCGTGGAAAAGGGCCCGGCGCAGCCCGGCGCGCCGGTGCTGGAGCTGCGCGGCCTGCGCATGGTCGATGCCCAGGGCGTCGAGCGGCTGCGCGGCATCGACCTGGAGATCCGCGCCGGCGAGATCCTGGGCATCGCCGGCGTCGCCGGCAACGGCCAGACGCAGCTGCTGGAGATCCTCGGCGGTTTCCCCGAGCCCGGCAGCCAGCTTTCCGGCGAGATCCGGCTGAACGGCAAGGTGCTGCCGCTGTCGGGCTCGAACGGCCGCGCCCGCCGCCGGGCCGGCATCGGCCATGTCCCCGAGGACCGGCAGGCCGAGGGCCTGATCATGGATTTCTCCGCCTGGGAGAACGTGGCCTTCGGCTATCACGACGCGCCCGGGTTCAACCGCGGCTGGCTGATGGACCAGGCCGCGATCCGCGCCGATGCGCAGGGCAAGATCCAGCGTTTCGACGTGCGCCCGCCCGATCCCGACCTGCCGGCCAAGAGCTTCTCGGGCGGGAACCAGCAGAAGATCGTCGTCGCGCGCGAGGTCGAGCGCAATCCGGACCTGCTGCTGGTCGGCCAGCCGACGCGCGGCGTCGACATCGGCGCCATCGAGTTCATCCACAAGCGCCTCGTGGCGCTGCGCGACGCCGGCCGCGCGGTGCTGCTGGTCTCGGTCGAGCTCGACGAGATCATGGCGCTGTCGGACCGCATCGCGGTGATGTTCGACGGCCGGGTGATGGGCGAACGGCGGCCCGAAGCGACCACGACCGGCGACCTGGGCTGCCTGATGGCCGGGGTCGAGCCCAGCCCCGAGGGAGCCTAGTGATGCGCGGCGGCTGGCCTCCGGCGGGGGTATTTGGACAACAGAGAAAGCCGGGGGAGGCGGGCTGATGCAGCGAATGCCGAAATGGGCGGATGTGGTCCTGACGCCGCTGATCTCGCTGGCGCTGGCCTTCGCGATCTCGGCCCTGGTGATCCTGGCCATCGGCGAAAGCCCGGCCGAGGCGCTGAAGGTCATGGTCGAGGGCGCGCTGGGGTCCAGCTATGGCTGGGGCTTCACGCTGTATTATGCCACGAATTTCATCTTCACCGGGCTGGCGGTCATGGTCGCCTATCACGCCGGGCTGTTCAACATCGGTGGCGAGGGCCAGGCCGCCCTGGGGGGCCTGGGGGTCGCGCTGGTGCTGCTGTCGGTGCCCTGGCCGCATTGGGCGCTGGCGCTGCCGGCGGCGATGATCGGGGCGGCGGGTTTCGGCGCGCTCTGGGCGCTGGTACCGGCCTGGTTGCAGGCCCGGCGCGGCAGCCATGTCGTCATCACCACCATCATGTTCAACTTTATCGCCGCGGCGCTGCTGAATTATGTGCTGGTCAACGTGCTGCGCCCGGTCGGCAGCATGGACCCGGCCTCGGCCAATTTCGCGCCGGCGACGCATCTGCCGAAACTGTCGGACATGGCGGCGGCGCTGGGACTGGGCTGGGGCGAGAACACTCCGGCCAACGTCACCTTCTTCATCGCCATCGCCGCCTGCCTGCTGGTCTGGCTGCTGATCTGGCGCACGCGGCTGGGCTATGAGATCCGCGCCTTCGGCAAGTCCGAGCCGGCGGCGCTTTATGCCGGGATCTCGCCCGTGCGGATCACCGTGCTGGCCATGCTGATCTCGGGCGCGCTGGCGGGGCTGATGGCGGTCAACAACGTCATGGGCGAGGCCGAGCGGCTGGTCCTGAACGCGGTCGAGGGCGCCGGTTTCATCGGCATCGCCGTGGCGCTGATGGGCCGCAACCATCCCTTCGGCATCCTGCTGGCCGCACTGCTCTTCGGGTTCCTGTATCAGGGCGGGGGCGAGCTGGCGCTGTGGACCACGATCCCGCGCGAGTTGATCGTGGTGATCCAGGCGCTGGTGATCCTGTTCACCGGCGCGCTGGACAATATGGTGCGCCTGCCGCTCGAGCGGCTGTTCGCGCGCGGCCGCAGGGGGGCGTGATGGATTTCGCGACGCTGATCCAGATCCTCGATTCCGCCGTGCGGCTGATGGTGCCGCTGCTGCTGGCCTGCCTGGCCGGGCTTTATTCGGAACGCGCCGGGGTCTTCGACATCGGGCTGGAGGGCAAGATGCTGATGGCGGCCTTTTGCGCCGGCGCGCTGGCCTTTGCGACCGGCAGCGCCTGGCTGGGGCTGCTGGCCGGGATCGGCGGCGCGCTGGCGCTGGCGGCGCTGCATGGGCTGGCCTCGATCATCTTCCGCGGCAACCAGCTGATTTCGGGCGTGGCGATCAACTTCCTCGCCTCCGGGCTGACGGTGCTCCTGGGGCAGAAGATCTTTGCGCTTGGCGGCCGCACGCCATCGCTGCAGGGCGCCGCGCGCTTTACCGAGATCACCCTGCCCTTTGCCGAGGCCCTGCGGCCGGTGCCGGTGATCGGGCGCCTCTATGCCGAGCTGATCTCGGGCCATTCGGTGCTGGTCTACCTCGCCTTCGCCATGGTGCCGCTGACCTGGTGGGTGCTGTATCGCACCCGCTTCGGCCTGCGGCTGCGCGCGGTGGGCGAGAATCCGGCCTCGGTCGACACCGCCGGCGTCTCGGTCACGCGGCTGCGCTACGGCGCCGTGCTGATCTGCGGCGTGCTGTGCGGCATCGCCGGGGCCTATCTCGCCACGGCGATCTCGGCCGGCTTCGTCAAGGAGATGACGGCCGGCCGCGGCTTCATCGCGCTGGCGGCGCTGATCTTCGCCAAATGGCGGCCCTGGCCGGCGCTCGGCGCCTGCTTCCTCTTCGGCCTGATGGAGGCGGTGGCGAACCGCTATCCGAACCTCGACCTGGGGCCGGTCACGGTGCCGTCGATGTTCATGAACGCCCTGCCCTATATCCTGACCGTCATCATCCTGGCCGGTTTCGTCGGCCGCGCCATCCCGCCGCGCGCGGGCGGAGAGCCCTATGTCAAAGAGCGCTGAGCTTGCCCAACTGATCCGCGCCCGTGCCGGCGCGGAGCCGCCGGAATACGGGCTGGTGCTGGGATCGGGCCTGGGCCATCTGGCGGCAGCGGTTCAGGGCACGGCGATCCCTTATTCCGACCTGCCGGGCTTTCCCCATGCCGGGGTCTCGGGCCATGTGCCGCAACTGGTGATCGGCCGGCTGGAGGGGCGGCGCGTCGCGGTCTTCGGCGGCCGGGCGCATTACTACGAATCCGGCCGCGCCGACGCCATGCGGCTGCCGCTCGAGGTGCTGCGGGCGCTCGGCTGCCGGCGCCTGATCCTGACCAATGCCGCGGGCTCGCTGCGCCCCGACCTGCCGCCCGGCGCGCTGATGCTGCTCTCGGACCATATCAACTTCTCCGGCACCAACCCGCTGATCGGCGAGCCGAGCGACGCCCGTTTCGTCCCCATGACCGCCGCCCACGACCCCGGCCTGCGCGCCGCCCTGCAAGCCGCCGCGGCCGCCGAGGGGCTCCCCCTGCCCGAAGGCGTCTATTGCTGGTTCTCGGGCCCCAGCTTCGAAACCCCGGCCGAGATCCGCGCCGCCCGAGCCCTGGGCGCCGATGCCGTCGGCATGTCCACCGTGCCGGAAATCATCCTGGCACGCTTCCTCGGCCTCGACTGCGCCGCCATCTCGGTCATCACCAACATGGGCGCCGGGCTCTCGGACGAAGCGATCAGCCATGACCATACCAAGGCCATGGCGCCGCTGGGCGCCGCCAAGCTGGAACGCATCCTGCGCCGCTTCCTCGGCGCCTGAGCTTCTTTCTTGTGCAAATATCCCCGCCGGAGGCCGCTGACCGCGAAGGCGGGCAATGCCCTCACCGATTGAGCCCCGCCAGCGCCGCCTCGACCCGGGTCGTCGCCGCGTCCAGGTCGTCCAGCCGCTCCAACGCCACCACCCGGCCGCGACCGCCGTCATGCCGGGCGCGGTGCTTGTCATAGCGCGGGTCGTAATGGTCGCGCATCAGCCCCAGCGCCAGGCCGGTCCAGTCCCGCGCCTGAACCAGGCGCAGCCAATCCGCGATGCGCTCGGCCGGATGCAGCGGGCGCAGGCTTTCGACGATGCGCGCCACCCGCGCCGGCTCGGCGCAGGCATCGCCATAGCTTTGGGCGGTATAGGCGGCGCGGGCCTCGACCGGCACCGCCAGCCGCAGCCGAGGCGCGGCGATGATCGCCTGCCAGATGCCGCGCGGCAGGTTCACCTCGCCGATGCGCGAGCTTTCGGCCTCGACCAGCAGCGGGCGCGCGGGGTCCAGCGCCTCCAGCGCCATGGCGAGCCGGCTTTCGAACAGCTTCTGCGACGGCTGCCCGCCCGGCAGGGCGCCGAACAGGCTGCCGCGATGGTTGGCGAGCCCCTCCAGGTCCAGCACCTGATGCCCGCGCGCGGCCAGGCGATGCAGGATCTCGGTCTTGGCGCTGCCGGTGTTGCCGTCCAGCACCACGACCGGCGCCGCGACATCGGCCGTCACCCGCGCCACCACCAGCGACCGCCAGGCCTTGTAGCCGCCCTCGATGCGACCGACGCGCCAGCCGATCTGGCCCAGAATGGTGGCAAAGGCGCCCGAGCGCTGCCCGCCGCGCCAGCAATAGACCAAGGGCCGCCAGCCGCCGCCGAACCCCGCCAGCGGCCCGGCGATATGGCGCGCGGCATTGGCGGCGACCAGGGCGCCGCCCAGCTTGCGGGCATCGAACGGGGAAACCTGCTTGTAGATCGTGCCGACCTGCGCGCGCTCCTCGTCCGACAGCACCGGCAGGTTGATCGCGCCCGGCAGGTGGTCCTCGGCGAATTCCGAGGGCGAGCGCGTGTCGATCACGGCGTCGAACCCGGCCAGCGCCGGATCCGACAGGGATGTCAGGCGGATGTCCAATCAGTAGACATAGACCGGGGTGCCGACCGGGACCTGCTCGTAAAGGTCCATCACCGCCTCGTTGCGCATGCGGATGCAGCCGTTCGAGACGGCGCGGCCGATCGAATTCGGCTCAGTCGTGCCGTGGATGCGGATCGAGGTGTCGTTGCCCTTGGCATCATACATGTAAAGCGCGCGGGCCCCCAGCGGGTTGGTCGGGCCGCCCGGCATGCCATCGGCCCATTTGCCGTATTGCGCCGGCTTGCGCTTGATCATCGCCGGCGTCGGGCGCCAGCTCGGCCATTCGGTCTTGCGGCCGACGGTGGCGCGGCCCTTCCAGACCAGCTCGTCCTTGCCGACGGCGACGCCATAGCGGATCGCCCGGCCCGGTGCCACGACGTGATACAGGAAGAAGTCCTTCGAGACCACGACGATGCTGCCGACCTCGAAATCGTTGCGGATCGCCACTTCGGTCGGGGCATAGGGGTCGCGCTTCGGCTCGGCCTGGGCCTTGGCGGCGGCGGGCTGCGCCTTTTCCTGCGCGAAAAGCAGCGTGGGCGCGGCCACCAGCGGCAGCGCGGCCATCAGCATCTGTCTGCGGTTCATCTCTGCGTCCTGAATCCTTGCAATCCTTGCCCATCCGCCTAACCGCTCACGCGCGCGGGATCAACTCAAAGCGCCGTGACGCGGTTGAATCGCGCGGCAAACGTGCCTAGCTTGCATCGGGAAGGAGCCTGCCGATGTGCTGCGCCACGCGCCCCCAGCCCCGCAAAGCCACGCCTCGCCCCGCGCATCTGTGCCGGGGCCGGGGCGGACGCGGCTGCCGCTGCCATGCCGGCGCGCGCCGGCGGCTGGCCCGTCCGGTGCTGGCCGGCAACGGCCACCCGCTGCGCTGGCGCCCTGCGCCCGAGGATCCGCCGCCGGTGATGCGGGTCCTGCACGACCCGCCGCAACGCCCGCAGGCCCCGCCCTGTCCCGTCTGAATCGCGACGAACCGCCATTCTGACAGGACAGGACCCATGACCAAACATCCGACCGATGCCGAGCTGACCGTCACCGGCATGAGCTGCGCCTCTTGCGTGGGGCGCGTGGAAAAGGCGCTGCGCGCCGTGCCCGGCCTTTCCGACCCGCAGGTGAACCTGGCGACCGGCCGGGCGCATTTCCGCGTCGCCACGCCCGAGGCGCTGAGCGGCGCCGTCGCCGCGCTGCAGGGCGCCGGCTATCCGGCCGAACCGCTGCAGACCCGCCTGAATGTCGAGGGCATGACCTGCGCCTCGTGCTCGGGCCGGGTGGAAAAGGCGCTCTCGGCCCTGCCGGGCTTGAGCTCGGCGCAGGTGAACCTGGCGACCGGCAGCGCCACGGTGCTGCATTCGCCCGCTGTCACGCCGCAGGCGCTGGCCGAAGCGGTGACCGCCAAGGGCTATCCGGCCGAGGTGCAGGCCGAGGCCGGCCCTCACATGCACGACCACGGCACCGACGCCGCGACGCTGAAGCGCCATTTCCTGGTCGCGCTGGCGCTGACCCTGCCGGTCTTCGTGGCCGAGATGGGCGGCCATGCCTTCCCCGGTTTCCACCACTGGCTGCATATGGCGATCGGCCAGCAGCTGCTGTGGGTGCTGGAATTCCTGCTGACCACGGCGGTGCTGGCCGGGCCGGGGCGGATGTTCTTCCGCATCGGCTTTCCCGCGCTCGCCCGCCGCGCGCCCGAGATGAACAGCCTGGTCGCGCTCGGCGCCTCGGCGGCGTGGCTTTACTCGACCGTGGCGACCTTTGCCCCCGGCCTGCTGCCCGAGGATTCGCGGCATGTGTATTTCGAGGCCGCCGCGGTCATCGTCACGCTGATCCTGCTGGGCCGCTGGCTGGAGGCGCGGGCCAAGGGCCAGGCCGGCGACGCCATCCGCCGGCTGGTCGAGCTGGCCCCCGATACGGCGCTGGTCCAGCGTGACGGCGCGGCGCGCGAACTGCCGGTGGCCGAACTGCGCCCCGGCGACATCGTCCACCTGCGCCCCGGCGAGCGCGTTGCGGTGGACGGCGTGCTGACCGAGGGCAGCGGCCATATCGACGAATCCATGCTGACCGGCGAGCCGCTGCCGGTGCTCAAGACCCCGGGCGACCGGGTGACGGGCGGCACGGTCAACACCGGCGCGGCGCTCAGCTTCCGCGTCACCGCCACCGGCGCCGACACGGTGCTCGCGCGCATCATCCGCATGGTCGAGGACGCGCAGGCCGCCAAGCTGCCGGTGCAGGCGCTGGTCGACCGCATCACCGCGGTCTTCGTCCCGGTGGTGATGGGCCTTGCCGCGCTGACCTTCGTGCTGTGGATGGTCTTCGCGGGCACGCTGGGGCCGGCGCTGGTGGCGGCGATCTCGGTCCTGATCATCGCCTGCCCCTGCGCCATGGGGCTGGCGGTGCCGGTCTCGATCATGGTCGGCACCGGGCGCGGCGCCGAGCTGGGCGTGCTGTTCCGGCGCGGCGACGCGCTGCAACGGCTGGCCGAGGCGCGCGTGGTCGCCTTCGACAAGACCGGCACGCTGACGCAAGGCGCCCCTGCCCTGACCGAGATGGCGGTGGAGGGCATCGACCGCGCCGAGGCGCTGCGGCTGGCCGCCAGCGCCGAGGCGCGCTCGGAGCATCCGCTGGCCACCGCGATCCTGGCCGCCGCGCGGCGCGAGGGCGTGACGCTGGCCCCGGCCAGCGCCGTGACCGCCAGCGCCGGGCGCGGGCTGACGGCCGAGGTCGAGGGCCATGCCCTGCTGATCGGCAATGCCGCCGCGCTGGCCGAGGCCGGCGTTGCCGCCGCGCCCAGTCTGCTGGGCCGCGCCGAAGGCTGGGCCGCGGATGGCGCGACGCCGGTGCATCTGGCGCTGGACGGGCGCCACGTCGCCGCCATGGCCATGGCCGATCCCGTCCGCCCCGAGGCGGCCGAGGCCATCGCCGCGCTGCACGAGATGGGGCTGCGCACGGCGATGATCTCGGGCGACGTGCCGGCCACGGCCCAGGCGGTCGGCGGCAGGCTGGGCATCGACGACGTCACCGCCGGCGTCCTGCCCGAGGGCAAGCTGGCCGCGATCCGCGACATGGGGCATGACGGCGGCCGCGGCACGGTCTTCGTCGGCGACGGCATCAACGACGCCCCGGCGCTGGCGGCGGCCGAGACCGGCATCGCCATCGGCACCGGCACCGATGTCGCCATCGAATCGGCCGAGGTGGTGCTGGTCGGCGGCGATCCCTTGGGCGTGCCCCGCGCCATCCGGCTGTCGCGCGACGTGATGCGCAATATCCGGCAGAACCTTTTCTGGGCCTTCGGCTATAATGCGGCGCTGATTCCGGTCGCCATGGGGGCGCTGGTGCCCTTTGGCGGGCCGCAGATGTCGCCCATGCTGGGGGCGGGCGCCATGGCGCTGTCCTCGGTCTTCGTGGTCAGTAATGCGTTGCGCTTAAGGAGAGCGGGATGAAACTGAAGGCCCTGCTGTTCACCCTGATGCTGGCCTTGGCGGCCGGGCCGCTGGCCGCGGCGCCGCTGCGCATCCTCGCCTTCGGCGACAGCCTGACCGAGGGGCTGGGCCTGCCGAAGGGCAAGGGGCTGGTGCCGCAGCTGCAAGCCTGGCTCAAGGCGCGCGGCCATGACGTGGTGCTGCTGAACGGCGGGCTTTCGGGCGATACCACCGCCGGCGGGCGGGTGCGGATCGGCTATTCGCTGGCCCGCCACAAGCCCGACGCGGTCATCGTCCAGCTGGGCGGCAACGATCTCTTGATGGGCTTCACCCCCGGCATGGCCGAGAAGAACCTCGATTCCATCCTGACCCAGGCCGGGACGGGCGACAAGCCGCTGCTGCTGGTCGGCATCGCCCTGCCGCAGCAGGACGAGCCGCTGCGCGACGACTGGGCCGCGATCTGGCCGCGGCTGGGCGCGCGCCACGACGCGCTGGTGTTTCCGAACCTGTATCAGCCGCTCTACGACCAGCCGGGCGAGGCCTATATGTCGCTGCTGCAACAGGACGGCATGCATGCCTCGGCCAAGGGCGTGGCGCTGATCGTCGAATCGCTGGGCCCGAAGGTCGAGGAGCTGATCGCCCGCACCGCGGCCGAGCAGCAGGCCCGGAACTGAAGCCAGGGGCCAGACATGCAAAAGCCCCGCCATGGGCGGGGCGCATCGCATCCGCGACCGGGCCTCGAATCGACAGGCCCGGCGGGATTTCGGGCTCAGGCTTCTTTCGCCAGCTCGCGCTTGATCTTCAGCGCGCGGTCCGACAGCTCGGCGTCCTTGGCTTTCGCCAGGAAGGCGTCCAGGCCGCCACGGTGATCGACCGAGCGCAGCGCCGCGGCCGAGATGCGCAGCTGGTAGCTGCGGCCCAGCTTTTCGGACAGCAGCGAAACCTCGTTCAGGTTCGGCAGGAAGCGGCGACGGGTCTTGTTGTTGGCGTGGGAGACGTTGTTGCCGCTCATCGGGCCCTTGCCGGTCAGTTCGCAAACGCGCGACATGATCTTGTTCCTTCGATTCGTTTGAGCGGTTGCCCGCAATATGAAAGGGCGCCGCGAGGCAGCGCCCGGAATTTCGTCTGCGCGGGAATAAGGCCAGTCTCGCCGCGCGTCAAGCCTTTTCGGCCGGGAAATCCCCGGCGAAAGCCGGCTGCGGCAGCAGCGAACCGCCGCTTTCATGCCGCAGCAGCGCCTGCTTGCGCCACAGCCCGCCGCCATAGCCGGTCAGGGCCCCGTCGGCGCCCAGGATGCGATGGCAGGGAATCACCAGCGCCAGCCGGTTCGCCCCATTGGCCCGCGCCACCGCCCGCACCGCCCGGGGCTGGCCGATGCGCCGGGCCAGCGCGCCATAGCTGAGGACGGTGCCGGCGGGAATGCGGCAGAGCTCCTGCCAGACCCGGCGCTGGAAGGGCGTGCCCCAGGCGGCCAGCGGCAGGTCGAAATCCCTGCGGGCGCCGTCGAACCAGGCGGCGAGCTGGGCCGCCGTCAGGTCGGTGACCGGGGTGCGGCCGGGGGCGATGCCGCCCGCCTCGGCGGCGAGGCGCCGCAGCTCGGCCGCGAGTTCCGGGCGGTCGGCGAATTCCAGCAGGTGCAAGGCGCCGCCGTCGGCAACCGCGACCATCGCCCCCAGCGGCGTGGCGAACCAATGCGCCGCAAGCCGGGCCGTCCCGGGCGGCGGGCCGATGAGCCGGGCCAGTTCGGCCGCCGGATCAGCCGGGATGGCCATGCGAATCGCCCGCGGTCGCCAGCCAGTCGAGCATCTGCGCCGCCGCCCGGTCGGGATCGTTGTCGCCCCGCGCCACGGCGTCGCCGATGCGCCGCAGCCGGCCGCGCACCTCGGGGCGGTCGAGCCGCGCCAGCAGGCCCGCGCGCAGTTCGGACAGGAACCAGTGCCGCGCCTGCTCGGCCCGGCGGGCGGCGAAATGGCCGTGTTCCCGGCGCCAGTCGGCCAGCTCGGTCATGTCGGCCCAGGCGCGCTCCAGCCCCTCGCCGGAATAGGCCGAGACCGGCAGGGCGCGGGGGAAGCCCGGCGGATCATAGGGGCGCTTGCGCAGCAGTCGCAGGGCGCCGGCGTAATCGGCGACGGTCCGCATCGCGGTGTCGCGCAGCTCGCCATCGGCCTTGTTGACCAAGATGATGTCGGCAATCTCCATGATGCCGCGCTTGACGCCCTGGAGCTCGTCGCCGCCGGCCGGGGCAAGCAGCAGGATGAACAGGTCGGACATTTCCGCGACCAGGGTCTCGGATTGCCCGACGCCCACCGTCTCGATCAGCACCACGTCGAAGCCCGCGCCTTCGCACAGCCGCACCGTCTCGCGCGTGCGGCGGGCGACGCCGCCCAGTTCGGCGCGGGACGGCGAGGGGCGGATGAAGGCCAGCGGATCGCGGCTCAGCGTCTCCATCCGGGTCTTGTCGCCCAGGATCGAGCCGCCCGAGCGCGCCGAGCTGGGATCGACCGCCAGCACCGCGACCTTCAGCCCCTGCGCGGTCAGCATCTTGCCGAAAGCCTCGATGAAGGTGGACTTGCCGACGCCCGGCGTGCCCGAAAGCCCGATGCGCAGCGCCTGGCGCGGCGGCAGCTCCGACAGCAGCTGCACGGCGCGGGCGCGGTGTTCCGGGCGGGTGCTTTCGATCAGCGTGATCGCACGCGACAAGGCGCGGCGATTGCCCTGCACCAGCGGTTCCGTCAACTCGTCCATGCTCTCGCCCCTCCCCGGCTGTCGCTGGCGGGGGCCTACCGCCCCCGCACCCCCGTGGATATTTGCACAAGAAAGAACTGTAAACGCGCTTGTCCCGCCGGAGAGGCGCGCCTAGCGTGCCGCCATGATGCTGACGCGACGGATCATGCTGGCCGGGATGGCGGTTTTCGCGGCGGGGCCGGCCCTGGCCGCGCCGCCCTTGCGGCTCTTGATGGTGCGGCGCAAGGGCTGCGTCTATTGCGCGCAGTGGGACCGCGAGATCGCGCCGGTCTATGCCGCCCACCCCGAGGGCAGGGCCGCGCCGCTGATGGTGGTCGATCGCGACGGGCCCTATCCCGACGGGCTGGCGCTGGCCCGGCGGCCCTGGCTGACGCCGACCTTCATCCTGCTGAGTGGCGGCGCCGAGGTGGCGCGCTTCGAAGGCTATCCCGGCGCCGAGAGGTTCTTTCCGGTGTTGCGGGACATGCTGGCAAAAGCGGAGGGCTAAGGCTTTCGCCCCAGGCCGCTTTGAGTTATCCGAGCGTGTAGTAAGCACTTACTTTACACGGGTCCAGCTATGCACGACATCCGCGCCATCCGCGAAAACCCCGCCGCTTTCGACGCCGCCCTGGGCTTGCGCAACCTGGCCCCGGTGTCGCCGCAGATCCTGTCGCTGGATGCCGAGCGTCGCGCCCGCATCGCGGCCGCCGAGACCGCGCAGGCCGAACAGAACAAGGCCAGCAAGGAGGCAGGCAGCGCCAAGGGCCGCGGCGACGAGGCCGAGTTCGAGCGGCTGCGCGCCCTGGTCGGCGCCAAGAAGGACGAAATCGCCGCCATGCAGGCCGAGGCCTCGGCGCTGGACGGGCAGCTGCGTGAGCTGCTGCTGACGATCCCGAACCTGCCGCTGGACAGCGTACCGCCCGGCAAGGACGAGGAGGACAATGTCGAGATCCGCCGCTGGGGCGCGCCGCGCAGCTTCGATTTCCCCCCGCGCGAGCATTTCGAGATCGCGGGCGTCAAGCCCGGCATGGATTTCGAGACCGCCGCCAAGCTCTCCGGCTCGCGCTTCGTGGTGCTGAAGGGCGGCGTCGCCCGGGTGCAGCGGGCGCTGGCGCAGTTCATGCTGGACCTGCACAGCAGCGAACATGGGCTGGAAGAGACCTGGACCCCGGTGCTGGTGCTCTCGGAGATGATGGAGGGCACCGGGCAATTGCCGAAATTCGGCGAGGACAGCTATCAGACCCGAGAGGGCTGGTGGCTGATCCCGACCTCGGAGGTGACGCTGACCAATACCGTGAACGGCGCGCTGGTCGATCATGCCAGCCTGCCGCGCCGCATGGTGGCGCATAGCCAGTGCTTCCGCTCGGAAGCCGGCAGCGCCGGGCGCGACACCTCGGGCATGCTGCGCCAGCATCAGTTCGAGAAGGTCGAGATGGTCTCGATCACCGATGCCGCCTCGGGGGTCGCGGAACATGCCCGGATGACGAAATGCGCCGAGGCGGTGCTGGAGCGGCTGGGCCTGCCCTATCGCACCATCGTGCTGTGCGGCGGCGACATGGGCTTCGGCGCCCGCATCACCCATGACCTGGAGGTCTGGCTGCCCGGGCAGGATCGTTATCGCGAGATTTCCAGCGTCAGCTATTGCGGCGATTTCCAGGCCCGGCGCATGAACGCGCGCTATCGCCCGGACGGCGGCGGCAAGCCCGAGTTCGTGCATACGCTGAACGGCTCGGGCCTGGCCGTCGGGCGCACGCTGATCGCGGTGCTGGAGAACGGCCAGCAGGCCGACGGCTCGGTGGTGCTGCCCGAGGCGCTGCATCCCTATCTGGGCGGCAAGACCCGGCTGGGCGCGGACGGCGTGCTGGCCTGAAGCGCGGC
This sequence comes from Paracoccus aminovorans, assembly GCF_001546115.1. Lineage (GTDB taxonomy): Bacteria > Pseudomonadota > Alphaproteobacteria > Rhodobacterales > Rhodobacteraceae > Paracoccus > Paracoccus aminovorans_B. Next base: position 2,015,154 of record NZ_KQ955208.1, on the reverse strand, counting down.
GCGTGAATTCCCGTGCCGCGAAACCCGGTCCCGCCGGGCTGCGTTTCCTGCGCATGTCTCGCATGGGCGCCCAGCTGCTGACCGTGGCGGTGCTGGCCTTCATCGCCAGCACCATGGCCTATGCGCTGATGCCGGGCCGGCCGGCAGCGGGCCCGCCCTCGGAGGCGCCGGGCGTGGACCTGGCCTGGCTGTTCCTGCGTCCGCGCGACCCGGGCATGCTGGCGCTGCTGGCCACGGTCTGGGCGGCGCTGGGTTATCACCTGCTGCGGCTGTGGCTGGAGATCCGCCGCATCGCCCGCGCCGGCCGGCCACCGGCGCAGCTGGCCGGCCCGCCGGTGCCCGAGGACCTGCTGCGCCAGCACGACCGCGACATGAGCCTGCCCGAACATGCGCCGCTGATCCTGGCGCTGCTGGTCGGCGCGGTCTGGCCCTGGCTGCTGGCGCAGACCCCGGTCATGGCCTTTTTGCTGTCGGCGGTGACGCTGGCCGGCGCCTTGGCCGCCGCGCTGCGCGGCATCCGGCAGGGCGCCGTGGTCAAGCGCAGCTCAACGCTGGGCTTCATCGCCGGCTGGGCGCTGCTGGTTTGCCTGACGGTCTTTGCCGGACTGCTGGAGCAGCGGCTGGGGGTGCCGCAGAAGCTGGCGGTCGGGCTTGCCACGCTGATCGGTGCCGTGGCGGCGGTCAGCGTGCAGCTGCGCATGCCGCGCCGCACCGGCTTCAGCGTGGCGCTGATCTGGGGGCTGATCGGCATCGCCGCCAGCACGGTCAGCACCGACGCCACCATCGCCACCGCGACCGTGGTCGCCATCGCCATCATCGCCGTGGCGCTGGTGCGGGCGACGACCTAGAGCGCCCTCCTCGGGCGACGACCTAGAGGACGTCTTCATTTGGGAATTCCCCTGTTGCGGAAGTTCTGATTCAAGATCGAAAACGGAGGCGATCTTGAGCAGGCGAAGCTTGACGGGCGTACAATGGGATCGGATCGGGCCACTGCTGCCCGGGAAGGCCGGTGATCGGGGCCGCAGCGGCGCCGACAACCGACTGCTCATCGACGCGGTGCTGTGGCTGGCGCGGGGTGCCTCGCCCTGGCGCGATCTTCCTCCGGAGCTGGGGCACTGGAAGAGCGTCTACACCCGGTTCCGGCGCTGGTCCCGCTCGGGGGTATGGGAGCGTCTTTTCAAGGAGTTGAGCACCGATCCCGATTTCGAATACGTGCTGATCGACGCGACCATATCGAAGGTCCATGCCGATGCGACCTCACAAAAGGGGGGCTTGAGGCTCACGCCATCGGCCGGTCCCGCGGCGGGCTGACGACCAAGATCCATGCCGCGGTGGACGCGCTCGGCCTGCCGGTCCGGTTCGCGATCACACCGGGCCATTGGGCCGACAGCCCGCAGGCCGAGGGGCTGATCGCGGGCCTCGCGGGCGTCGGCCATGTCGTTGCCGACGCCGGATACGACACCGAGGCACTGCGCCGCTTCATCGCCGATGACCTGCACGCCACTGCCCAGATCAGGCGCAACCGCAGCCGTGCGGGGAGCCGTCCTCTGGATCGGGCGCTCTACAAGGAACGTCACCTCGTCGAGTGCTTCTTCAACCAGATCAAACGCTTCCGCCGTATCGCCCTGAGATGCGAGAAAACTGTCGCATCGTTCAAAGCCTTCATCGACCTCGCCTGCGCAATGGCGTGGATCGCCTAAATGAAGACGCCCCCTAGGCGCTCTTGGGTTTCTGCCGGGTCTTGTGCTTGGACAGCGCGCCCGACTGGTTGATCTTGTTCGCCTTGTCCCGGTAGGGGTTCTTCGTGCCCTGGTCGCGGAAGGTCAGCCGGATCGGCGTGCCGGGCATGTCGAAATCCGCCCGCAAGCCATTGACCAGATAACGCTGATAGCTGTCGGGCAGCTTGTCGACATGCGTCGCCATGACCACGAAGGCCGGCGGCCGGGTTTTCACCTGGGTCATGTAGCGCAGCCGGATGCGCCGGCCGCCCGGCGCCGGCGGCGGATGCGCCTCGGTCATGGCGCCCAGCCACTGGTTCAGCCGCGCGGTCGGAATGCGGCGGTTCCAGACCTCATGCGCTTTCAGGATCGCATTGTGCAGCCGGTCCAGCCCCTTGCCGGTGCGGGCCGAGACCGTCACCAAGGGCGCCCCCTTCAGCTGCGGCAAGAGCCGCTCGAAGGCCTCGCGCAACTCGTTCAGCTTCTGCGGCTTGTCCTCTTCCAGGTCCCACTTGTTCGCGGCGATGACCACGGCGCGGCCCTCGGTCTCGGCGAAATCGGCGATGCGCAGGTCCTGCTGCTCGAAGGGGATGCCGACGTCCAGAAGCACCACCACCACCTCGGCAAAGCGCACGGCGCGCAACCCGTCGGCGACGGAAAGCTTTTCCACCTTGTCGGTGACGCGGGCCTTTTTCCGCATCCCGGCGGTGTCGAAGATGCGGACCGGCGTGCCCATGAAATCGGCGCTGACGCTGATCGAATCGCGGGTGATGCCGGCCTCGGGGCCGGTCAGCAGCCGGTCCTCGCCCAGGATCTTGTTGATGAGGGTCGACTTGCCGGCGTTCGGGCGGCCGATCACCGCGATCTGCAAGGGCTTCGCGGCGGAGGGGCGCCAGCTTTCGTCGTCCTCCTCGTCGCCGTCCTCGGGCAGGTCGATGTCGGTTTCGGGCGCCTGCTGGACATTGGCGGCCTCGAACTGCTCGGCCAGCGGCAGGAGGGCGCGATAGAGGTCGTCCATGCCCTCGCCATGCTCGGCCGAAAGCCGCAGCGGCTCGCCCAGGCCCAAGGCATAGGCCTCCAGCGCGCCGGATTCGCCGGCCCGGCCCTCGGCCTTGTTGGCGGCCAGGATGATGTGTTTCGCCCGCTTGCGCAGGATGTCGGCGAAATATTCGTCGGCCGCGGTCACGCCGGCGCGGGCGTCGATGACGAACAGGCAGACGTCGGCCTCATCGACCGCGCGCTCGGTCAACCGGCGCATGCGGCCTTGCAGGCTGTCGTCCTCGGCCATTTCCAGACCGGCCGAATCGACCACGATGAAGCGCAGGTCGCCCAGGCGGCCCTGCCCTTCGCGCAGGTCGCGGGTCACGCCGGGCTGGTCGTCGACCAGCGCCAGGCGCTTGCCGACCAGGCGGTTGAACAGGGTGGACTTGCCGACATTCGGCCGCCCGACGATGGCGAGGGTGAAGCTCATCTATACGCGATCAACTGGCCGTCATGGGTGACGACGTAAAGGGTCTGGCCCGCCACGGCCGGCGCCGCCGCGGCGCCGCCCGGGATCTGGGCATTGCCGATCAGCGCGCCCGAGGCGGGATCGAAGACGCGCAGATAGCCGTCCGAGCCGGCAAGGTAAAGCTTGTTCCCCGCCAGCACCGGCCCATAGTGGTTCCAGACCTTCTGCTGCTTGCGGATCACGGCTTCGGTGAAATAGGGCAGCTTCTGCGCCCAGACCCGGCCGCCGTTCGCGGCATCCAGCCGGATCAGCTGCGCCTGGTCGTTGACCAGGAACACCGAATTGCCGACCGCCAGCACCGGGCTGGAGGCACCCTCGCGCGCCTCCCATTTCATCGCGCCGGTGGCGAGGTCGAAGGCGGCGACCCGGCCGGAACTGGTGCCGGCATAGACCGTATTGCCCGCGATCACCGGATCGCCGGTGACGTCGCGGAAATAGCCGACCGCGCGGCCCAGGCGCTGGCCGGCGACATTGGCGGTCCACAGCTGGTTGCCGGTGTTCGTGTCAACGCCCATGATCTCGCCCGTGGCATAGGGGAAGACCACGGTCGAGCCTGCGACCGCCGGAGCCGAGACGCCCATCACCCCGGCCATGCCGTCATTGCCGAAGGCGCGCCACAGCACCTTGCCGTCATTGGCGCGCACCGCCCAGCTGGTGGCGTCGCGGCCGCCGACATAGACCACGCCGTTCTGCACCGTGGGCGAGCCGCCGATCGGCGCCTCGACCCGCTGGCGCCAGGCGATGCCGCCGGTGCGCGCGTCCAGCGCCACCAGCTCGCCATAGCCGGTGGTGGCAAAGACCCGGTTGCCCTCGAAGGCCAGCCCGCCGCCCGAGACGCTGCGGTCGCCTTCGCCGGCCGGGCGCAGGTCCACGCTCCAGACCCGGCCGCCGCCCGTGGTGGTGGCGGTGACGCTGGACTGGCTGTCCAGGGTGAAGACCAGCCCCGCCGCCACCACCGGATCGGCGGTGATGCGATGGCGCTTGTCCGAGGCCTGGCCGATCGCCACCGCAAAGACCCGGCTGGTGCCGGCGCCGATCGCCATATTGCCCGAGGCGTGGCTGGCGCTGCCGGCGCGCTGCGGCCAGTCGCTGTTGCCGCGCACCGGCGGCAGCGACAGGGCGGCTGTGGTCGGCGCAGGCGCTCCCTCGGTCACCGGCCCGTCGGGCGACAGCACCGCGCGCGGGTCCAGCCGCTCTCCGGGCAGGATGGGGTCGCGCTGCTGGCAGGCCGAAAGGGCGGTCAGCCCGGCCAAAGCGGCGATCAGGGGCAGCCTCGTCATCGCTCTCTCCTCTGTCCGGGCCGGCGCGGGATGGGGCGCGGGCCGCGGGATCCGTTCTTGTCGTGCCGGCGCGGGCGGCGCCGGTTCAGTTCGCGGCCGGGGCCGGCATGGGTTGCGGGCCGGGGCCCTGCGGTTGCTCGGGCTCGGCGCCCAGGGTGATCTTCATCTCGGACAGGCGGCGGCGCAAGGGCTGCGAAAGCCCGTCCTTCTGCTGGATCTGGGTGATCAGCGTCACCGCGTCCTCGGTCCGGCCGGCGCCGATCAGCGCCACGGCCTTCTGCTCCAGCGCCAGCAGCTCGAAGGGGGCGCCGGGTTTCGACAGATCGGCCAGGATGCGGTCGCGTTCCGCCGCGTCCATGGACGGGCCCGCCGCCATCACCGCCTTGAGCAGCGCCAGGTCATGAAGCACCGGGTCGTCCTTGACCGCCGCGGCCGCGGCCTTGAGCCGCTCTGCGGCCTTCTGGTCCAGGCCGGCCTCGGCCTCGGCGCCGGCGGCCAGCATCTCGGCCAGCGCCTTGCGGCCCTGCCCGCCCTGCGGATCGACCGCGGCCAGCGCCGCGACCGGGTCGGACGCCTGTTGCGCGGCCAGCACGGCATCGCCCCAGGCCTCGGCCCGGGTCTCGTTCTGGCTGCGCGCATATTCGCGCCAGGCGGCGCCCGCGACGATGCCCAGGATGACCAGCAGCGCGATCCAGCCGAAGCGACGGAACAGCATGAACAGCCGGTCGCGCCGCAGATCCTCGGTGACCTCGTCGATGAAGCTGTCGTTCTGATTGGCCATGTCGCCCCCGGTGGTTCTGTCGCGCTGTTCTATACGCGGTTTCACCCGTTTGCCAATGGCGCCGCGCGCCGCGCCTGCCGCCAGGCCGCGCCGGAATAGATCGCCAGCGCCGTCCAGATCATCGCGAAGGCGATCATGTGCCAGCGGGTGAAGGGCTCGCCGAAGAGCAGGACCGCGCAGAGGAATTGCAGCGTCGGGTTCAGATAGAACATCAGCCCGACGGTGATCAGCGCCACCCGCCGCGCGGCATAGGCGAAGAGCACCAGCGGCACCGCGGTGATGAGGCCCGACAGGACCAGCAGCGCCGTTACCCAGGCCGAGCCGCCAAAGGCCAGCGGATGCAGCCAGGCGGCGGGCAGCCAGCCCAGGGCCTGCAGGGCAAGCCAGGCCAGCGCCAGCGGCGTCAGCAGCGCGACCTCGACCGCGACCGACATGACCGGGCCCAGCGGCAGGGATTTCTTGACCACGCCGTAAAGCCCCATGCTCAGCGCCAGGCCCAGGCTGATCCAGGGCGTGACGCCCAGGCCCAGGGTCAGGATCACCACCGCCAAAAGCGCGATGGCGACGGCGAGCCATTGCGCGGGGCCGAGATGCTCGCCGAAGAACAGCAGGCCCAGGGCGACGGTGACCAGCGGGAAGATGTAATAGCCGAGCGAGCTTTGCACGACAAGGCCGGCCTGGATCGCCCAGATGAACAGGCCCCAGTTCGACGAGACCAGCAGCGCCGCCGCCGCCGCGCGCAGCGCATGCGGGCCGGTCATCGCCTGCCACAGTTCTCGCAGCCGGCCCTGCCCGGCCAGCAGCAGCAGGAAGAAGCCGAGCGACCAGAGCGTGCGATGCGCCAGCACCTCGACCACCGGCACACTCGAAAGCTGGCGGTAGAAGATCGGCGACAGCCCCCAGGTGACGCAGACCAGGATGATCGCCCAGAAGCCCTTGGTGCCTTCGCTCATGCCCTCGCCCCTTTCGCCGCCGACCAGATGCGCCGGAATCGCGGCGGTGGCAAGCCGGGCCGGGGGCTCTGCCCCCACGCCCTTGGACCTCCTCGATGGAGGTCCAAGGGCGTTCCCCCGGGATATTTCGGCAAGAAAGAAACAAGGCCCGCCGGGTGAGGGCGGGCCTTGCGGTTCGTTCTGGCGAGCGGCTCAGAGGCGCGAGGCCACGTTTTCCCAGTTCACTAGGTTACCCAGGAAGTTTTCCAGGTATTTCGGCCGCGCATTGCGGAAGTCGATGTAATAGCTGTGCTCCCACACGTCGCAGCCCAGAAGCGCGGTCTGGCCGAAGCAGAGCGGGTTCACGCCGTTCTCGGTCTTGGTGATCTTCAGCGAGCCGTCCTTGTCCTTGACGAGCCAGGCCCAGCCCGAGCCGAACTGGCCGACGCCGGCTTCCGAGAACTTCTTCTTGAAGTCGTCGACCGAGCCGAAGGATTCGGTGATGGCCTTTTCCAGCTCGCCCGGGATGGCGCCGGCATTCGGACCCATCATTTCCCAGAACTGGCTGTGGTTCCAGTGCTGGCTGGCGTTGTTGAAGATGCCGTTCTGGGCCACGGCGCCCGACTGATAGGTGCCGGTGACGATGTCCTCGAGGCTCTTGCCTTCCCATTCGGTGCCGGCCACCAGCTCGTTCAGCTTGTCGACATAGGCCTTGTGGTGCTTGTCGTGGTGGTATTCCAGCGTCTCTTTCGACATGCCGCCAGCGGCAAGCGCGTCATGGGCATAGGGAAGGTCGGGAAGGGTGAAGGCCATTTTCGATTTCCTTTTCCAAGGGTTCCGGAGGATGTTCTGGCATGTCTGCCAGACGGGGAAAAGCCCTGTCGGCCGCTAAACGTCTTCAATGCGCCGCGGGTTCCGGGATTAGCGGTCGGGCGGCGCGCCGCAGACGCCGCGCCCGATCATGACATTGTCATAACCCAGCGCCGTGACCACGACCTCGGCCGCGCCGTCGCGCTTCGACACCGTCAGGCGGAAATCCAGCCGCTCGGTGCGCTGGCCGGACTGGTTCCGCACCCCGGCCAGCGCCCAGCCATAGCTGCGCGCCCGGGCGTCGTCGGCGACGAGCTGGGCCTGGATCGGCCGGCCGACCTGATCTTTCAGGATCGGGTCGAAGACCTCAATCCGGCCCTGCTGCGGGCCGGAGACCTGCCGGGTCAGCATGATGAAGTCGGGCACCCAGCCGGTGCCGCTTTCGTCGGCGATCTGGCACATCATCACCCGCGGCGGCTCTTGCGCCAGCAGCGGCGCGGGCAGCAGGGTGGACAGGCAAAGCGCCGTCGGGCGCAGGATGGGACGCATGGAATCAACCCCTTGAGCGTGACCCCCATGCATACGCCCCACCGGCGCCCAGGCAAGGGAATTAGCGCGGCTCCAGATGCGTGCCGGGCGCCGCGGCGCCGGTCAGGATGCCGCGCAGGTAATCCGCGACCGAGCGGAAGCCGACCAGGACATAGCCGGCCTGGTCGCGCCAGATGCCGCAGGCGACCTGGGCGGCGCGGGTGCGGCGCAGCCCGTCCGGGGGCATCGCCGCCAGGTCGGTCGGGCAGAGCTTCATCAGCACCTGCGCGGCCTTCGGCCCGTCGATGCGGAACATGGCCCGCATGTCGCTGACGTCCAGCACCAGCGCGTGCTCGCCGGCCAGCGCCTCGGTCAGCGCCGAGAGCGCCTCGGCCGTCTCGGCGCGCGGCAGGACCAGCAGCAGCTCGTCGGGGGACATCCAGCCCAAGAGGCGGCTGCCGTCGGTGGTGGTGCGGCCCTGGCCCGGCAGCGCCAGCCCCGCCGCGCCGGCGATGGCATCGCCCGCGCGGTCCAGGTCGGCGCGGATCTGGATCATGCCGCGATCCTGCACCTGAGAGATCTTCGCCAGTGCCTCAGCCATTCGCCCGGCTCCCTTCCTTGTCATAGAACACCGGATCGACGATCCGCGCCTTGTAGGTTTCCTGCCCCGCGACCGGGAATTCCAGCACCTCGCCCATGCGGTCGGGGCCGTTCAGCACGATGCCCATGGCGATCGGCTTCGACAGCGTCGGCGACATATAGGTCGAGGTCACCCGGCCCTGGGTCTTGCGCTGGCCGTTGGGATTGACGCCCTCGGCCACCGCCAGCGCACCGTCGGGCAGCACCCGGCCGTCGAGGCTTTCGAGCCCCACCAACTTCCAGCGGCGCGGGTCGGTCATGTGGCTGCGTTCCTGGGCGCGCTTGCCGATGTAGTCGGTCTTCTTCTTGCTGATCGCCCAGCCCAGGCCCAGGTCCTGCGGGATCACCGTGCCGTCGGTCTCGTCGCCGATCATGATGAAGCCCTTTTCGGCGCGCATGACGTGCATCGCCTCGGTGCCATAGGGGGTGACGTCCAGGTCGCGCCCGGCCTCATGCAGCTTTTCCCACAGCTCGAGGCCGCGGTTCGCCGGCACCGCCACCTCGAAGGACAATTCGCCCGAGAAGCTGATGCGGAAGACGCGCGCCGGGATGCCGGCGATCTCGCCCTCGGCCCATTGCATGAAGGGCAGCGCCTCGGCCGACAGGTCCATGCCGCCCAGCCGTTCCAGCAGCACGCGGGCCTTGGGGCCGACCACGGCGACCTGCGCCCATTGCTCGGTCACGTTGGCGGTATAGACCTTCCAGTCCCACCATTCGCATTGCAGCCAGTCTTCCATATGCGCGTGCATGCGGTCGGCGCCGCCGGTGGTGGTGTGGACCAGCCAGGTGTCTTCGGACAGGCGCGCGGCGACGCCGTCATCGACGAGGAAGCCGTTCTCGTTGCAGATCAAGCCATAGCGGCACTTGCCGACCGGCAGGCTGGACATCATGCCGGTATACATCATGTCGAGGAATTTCCCGGCATCCGGGCCCTTGACGATGATCTTGCCCAGCGTCGAGGCGTCGAGCGTGCCCACCGAGGCGCGCACCGCGCGGATTTCCCGCGCCACCGCGTCGCCGTGGCTTTCGCCGGGTTTCGGGTAGCAATAGGCGCGGCGCCAGTGGCCGACCGGCTCGAAGAAGGCGCCGTGGCTTTCGTGCCAGGCGTGCATCGGGGTCTTGCGCAGCGGCTGGAACACCTCGCCCCGCGCCTCGGCAGCGATGGTGCCAAGGGTCAGCGGCGTATAGGGCGGGCGGAAGGTCGTGGTGCCGGTCTGCGGGATCGGCTGCTTCAGCGCGTTCGACAGCACCGCGAGGCCGTTGATGTTGCTGACCTTGCCCTGGTCGGTCGCCATGCCCAGCGTGGTATAGCGCTTGGTGTGCTCGACCGACTGGTAGCCCTCTTGCGCGGCCAGTTCCACGTCCGACACCTTCACGTCGTTCTGGAAGTCGAGCCACATCTTGAACTTCATCTTGCGGGTGGCGTTGGCTGGCATGACCCAGACCGGCAGGATGGCCTGCTCCGCGCCTGCGCCGGTCGCTTCAGCGACCAGCAGGTCGCCCGCGGCCGCGCCCACGGCCGAAGCCATCGCGCGGCCGTCGGCGCCGGTCGGCGGCCGGTTCGGATCGGGGGCGAACATCGCCTGCGCATCCGACCAGTTCAGCTTGCCGCCGCAATGGCTCCACAGGTGCACGACCGGGGACCAGCCGCCGGACATGGCGACGCAATCGGCGTCGATCACCTCGGTCACATCGCCCGAGCCGGCATGGGCGCACAGCTTGACGCCCTCGACCGCCTTGCCGCCCTTGATGCCGGCGATGGCGCTGCCGGTCAGCACGCGCACGCCGCGCGCCCGCACCGCCTCGGGCAGCGCGCCCGTGGCCGAGGCGCGCGCGTCGATCACCGCCGCGACCTGGAGGCCGGCGTCCAGCGCCACCAGCGCCGTGCGATAGGCGTCGTCGTTGTTCGTCACCACCACGATCTTGCGGCCCGGGGCCACGCCGTAGAGGTCAATGAAATCGCGCACCGCCGAGGCCAGGATCACGCCCGGCACGTCATTGCCGGCAAAGCTCAGCGGCCGTTCCAGCGCGCCCGAGGCAACCACGACATGGCCGGCGCGGATGCGCCACAGCCGCTGGCGCGGCAGGCCGGCGTTCGGGTCGTGATCGGCAATCGCCTCGCGCGCCAGCAGATAGCCGTGGTCGTAAAGCCCGGTCGCCATGGTCGAGCGGCGCAGCGTGGCATTCGGCAGCGCCCGCAGTTCGGCCAGAAGCGCGTCGATGCGCGTCTGCCCGTCCGCGTGGTCGGTGGGGGTGCGGCCGCCGAATTGCGGCGTCTGCTCGATCACCCAGACCGACTTGCCCTGTTTCGCGGCATCGCGCGCCGCCGTCAGGCCGGCGATGCCGCCGCCCACCACGACCACGTCGACATGGGCATAGGCCTGTTCATAGCGGTCCGGATCGGCCTCGGTCGGGGCTTTGCCGAGGCCGGCCGAGCGGCGGATGATCGGCTCGAACACATGCTTCCAGAACGGGCGCGGGTGGATGAAGGTCTTGTAGTAGAAGCCGGCCGGCAGGAAGCGATACATCCAGTTGTTGATCGCGCCGACGTCGGCGTTCAGGCTGGGCCAGCAGTTCTGCGGCGCGGTGACCATGCCGCCGACCAGGGCCGTGGTGGTGGCGCGCTGGTTCGGCTCGAACCGGCCGCCCTCGCCCAGGCCCAAAAGCGCGTTGGGTTCCTCGGCGCCCGAGGCGACGGGGCCGCGCGGGCGGTGATACTTGAAGCTGCGGCCCATCATGATCTGGCCGTTCGCCAGGATCGCCGAGGCCAGCGTGTCGCCCACGACCCCGCGCATCTGGCGGCCGTCGAAGCGGAAGGGCAGTTGATAGGCGCGGTCGATCAGGCGTCCGCCGCGCGGCAGGCGGAAGGGTCCGGTCTGGGTCATGCTTTCGGGCTTTCGGCGGAGGTGTCAGCGTTGGTTTCGATCCAGTCCGGCTGCCAGCCCGGGCGGGCGGCCTGCACGGCGGCGACGATTTCGGGCGTCGGATGCGGGGTCTGGGCCTTGTAGGTGCCAAAGACCTGCAGCGTGGCGGTGTCGCGCGCGGCCAGGAACCACTTGCCGCAGCCATAGGCATGGCGCCAGCGTTCGAAATGCACGCCCTTGGGGTTCTTGCGGGCAAACAGGTAGGATTCGAAATCCGCATCGGACGAGCCGGGGCCGAAACGCTTCAGATGCGCCTCGCCACCCGGAGCGAGTTCGGTCTCCTCGGCACTGATGCCGCAATAGGGGCAGGTCAGGATCAGCATCGTTCACTCCTTGACGGCAGGACGCACGCAGCCGCAAGCGCCCGGGCGGTCGGCCGGGGGCGCGGGGCAGCGTCGGTAAGCGGGACTTGGGGGAGGTGGCGCCGGGCGAGAGGCCGGCCCGTATTCAGGCCGACAGGCGGCAGGGCCAGGCCGCCGGGCAAAGACTGCCCAGCGGCGGCAAGCGCCCGTTCAAGGCCAGGGCAGCGCCGAGGCGCCGCCAGGAAAACAATGCAAGCCGAGGGGCGATGCGCCCCCCGGACCCGTGCAGTCGGGGCGCCCGAAGGCGCCGGAAAGGTCGCCTCAGTTCGCCGGCGCGGCAGGGGCCGCAGGGTCGGCCGGGGCCGGGGTAGCGGGCTCAGGCGTGGCCGGGGTTGCAGGCGTGCTGGGTTCGACCGAGACGGCACCGTCATCGGCCGGCGCAGGCTCGGTGCTGACCGCAGGCGGCGTCGCCGGTTCGGTGGTCGCTGCGGGCTCGGTGCCCGAGGACATGAACCAATAGATGACGACCAGCACGACGACGATGACGCCGGCGATGATCCAGGTGTTGCTCTTGTTCGGTTCGGCCATGAAGAAAACTCCTTGGTCATGGTGACGTGCAAGGACAATTCGCCAAAGCCGCGATAGTTTCCCATGGGTTGCGCGATTTCTTCCGCCCCGGGGATTTGGGCGGAAACCGGCCGCTGGCGGCCGGGCGCAGGCAGGATGCCGCGCGGTGCTGCCATCAGTGCGCCACCCCCGCGGCGACGCTCTCGTCGATGAAGCGGCCCTCGATGAAGCGGTTCAGGCCGAAATCGGCGGCCAGCGGGCCGGGCTGGCCCTTGGCCACCAGCTCGGCCATGGCCCAGCCCGAGCCGGGAATGGCCTTGAAGCCGCCGGTGCCCCAGCCACAGTTGACGAAGATATTGCCGACCGGCGTCGTGGACAGGATCGGCGAGCGGTCGCCGGTCATGTCGACGATGCCGCCCCATTGCCGCAGCATCTTCAGCCGCGACAGCATCGGGAAGGTCTCGATCAGCGCGCGGACGGTTTCCTCGACATGCTGCCACGAGCCGCGCTGGGTGTAGTTGTTGAAGCCGTCGGTGCCGCCGCCGATCACCATCTCGCCCTTGTCGGATTGCGACAGGTAGCCGTGCACGGTGTTGGCCATGATGACCAGGTCGCAGCAGGGCTTGATCGGCTCGCTGACCAGCGCCTGCAGCGCCAGCGATTCGATGGGCAGGCGGAAGCCGGCCATCTCGGCCATGACCGAGGAATGCCCGGCCACGACCAGCGCCAGCTTGTCGCATTCGATGCGGCCCTTGCCGGTGTTGACCGCGCGGACTTGGCCGTTCGCGGTCTCGATGCCGGTGACTTCGCAGTTCTGGATGATGTGCATGCCCATGGCCGAGCAGGCCCGGGCATAGCCCCAGGCCACGGCGTCGTGGCGCGCGGTGCCGCCGCGCTCTTGATAGAGGGCGCCCAGCACCGGGTAGCGCGGCCCGTCGATGTTGATGATGGGCAGCATCTCCTTGATGCGCTGGGGGGTGATGTATTCGGTCGATACGCCCTGCAGCTGGTTGGCGTAGACGGTGCGCTTGTAGCCGCGGACCTCGTGTTCGGTCTGGGCCAGCATCAGCAGGCCGCGCGGGCTGAACATGATGTTGTAGTTCAGGTCCTGGGACAGGTTCTCGTAGAGTTTCAACGCCTTGTCATAGATCGCCGCCGAGGGATCCTGCAGGTAGTTCGAGCGGATGATGGTGGTGTTGCGGCCGGTGTTGCCGCCGCCCAGCCAGCCCTTCTCGATGATGGCGACATCGGTGATGCCGTAGTTCTTGCCCAGGTAATAGGCGGTGGCGAGGCCGTGGCCGCCGGCGCCGACGATGACGACCTGGTATTTCTTCTTCGGCTCCGGGCTTTGCCAGGCGCGTTTCCAGCCGCTGTGCAGCCGCATGGCCTCGCGGGCGATGGCAAAGACCGAATAGCGGCCGGTGCTGGAACTTGCGGATGCGGACATGGTTGGACCCCTTGCGACTCGACCCGTGCAGAGTGTCTTTCGGGGGCTTTTCGGGCAAGCCCGCTTGCGACGGCGTGACCGTCGAATTGCGTCAGGGGCGGGCGCAGATGTCCCGGCTGGCCCGGCGCGCCTTGTCGCAGGGCTTTGACTTTCTCATGGCGCGCAAAGCCGCTATCACCGGGAAAGCCACGAAGGGGAAGCCATGTTCTGGATCATCTGCGCCGCGCTGGCCGGCGTGGTCGCCATCGCCATCGCCGCGCCGCTGCTGCGCCGGCGCGGTGTCGCCGGGGACGAGCCGGCCGCCGCCTATGACCTGCGCGTCTATCGCGACCAGCTGCGCGAGGTGGACCGCGATCAGGAGCGCGGGGTGATCGACGCCGGCGATGCCGAGCGCCTGCGGGTCGAGATCGGCCGCAAGGTGCTGGCCGCCGACCGCGTGCTGCAAGCCTCGGGCGGCCCCCGGCGCGTCAACGGCGGCATCGCGGCGCTGGCGGTGCTGGCGGTGGTGCTGGCCGGCACCTTCGCGCTTTACCAGCGGCTGGGCCAGCCCGAGCATCCCGACCAGCCTATCGCCCGCCGCATCGCCGAGGCGCAGGCCCGCTATGACGCCCGCCCGACGCAAGAGCAGGCCGAGGCCAAGGCCCCCGACCGCGCGGCACCGGCGCTTTCGGCCGAGGACATGGCGCTGATCGAGCGGCTGCGCCAGGCCGCCGGCCAGCGTCCCGACGACCTGCAAGGCCAGGAGCTGCTGGCGCGCTATGAACAGGCCCTGGGCAATCTCGTCGCCGCGAAGCAGGCGCAGAGCCGCGTGGTGGCGCTGAAGGGTGCGCGGGCCACGGCGCAGGATTACGCCGAGCTGGCCGACCTGGCCGCCCGCGCCGCCGGCGGCATCATCACCGCCGAGGCCGAGGCGGCGATCAACCGTGCCGGCACGCTCGACCCCAAGAATCCGCTGGCGCGCTTCCTGGCCGGCTATCTCCAGGTCCAGAGCGGCCGGCCCGACCGCGCCTTCCCGATCTGGGCCGCGCTTCTGGCCGAGGGACACCGCGCCGAGCCCTGGCATGCCTTCGTGCGCAGCAGCATCGGCGACCTGGCCTGGTTCGCCGGCCGCCCCGACTATGTCCCGCCCGACGAGACCGCCCTGCCCGGCCCCGATGCCGACGCCCTGGCGGCGGCCGAGGACATGACGCCCGAACAGCGCCGCGCCATGGTGCAGGGCATGGTGCAGGGGCTGGAAAACCGGCTGGCGACCCAGGGCGGCACGCCCGAGGAATGGGCGCGGCTGATCGGGTCGCTGGCCGTGCTCGAGGACCGCGACCGCGCCGGCGCCATCCTGGCCGAGGCGCGCAGCCGCTTCGCCAGCACGCCCGAGGCGCTGGCCACGGTGAATGCGGCAGCGAAACAGGCGGGGCTGGAATGATCTGCGAAGCCATCGAGGATTTTGCCGCCGCCCTGCCCCGCACCGGCGCCATCGCCGGGCTGGACCTGGGCACCAAGACCATCGGCGTCGCGGTCAGCGACGGTCTGCGTTCGGTCGCCTCGCCCATCACGGTGATCCGACGCGAGAAATTCACCCTCGACGCGCAGGCGCTGCTGAAGATCGCGGCGGATCGCGGGCTGGTCGGGCTGGTGCTGGGCCTGCCGCGCAACATGGACGGCAGCGAAGGGCCGCGCGCGCAATCCACCCGCGCCTTTGCCCGCAACCTGGAGCGGCTGACGCCGCTGCCCATCGGCTTCTGGGACGAGCGCCTGTCCACCGTCGCGGCCGAGCGCGCGCTGCTGGAGGCCGACACCTCGCGCAAGCGCCGCGCCGAGGTCATCGACCAGGTCGCCGCCGGCTATATCCTGCAAGGCGCGCTGGACCGGCTGCGGCACCTGGCATGAGCGTCTCCAGCCCCTGCATTAGGATCTGCCAGATCGACGCCGAAAGCCGGCTCTGCATCGGCTGCTGGCGCAGTCTGGACGAGATCGCAGCCTGGGGCGGGATGACCGAGACGCAAAGGCTGGCCGTGATGGCCAGCCTGGCTGCGCGCAAGGCGCGGTTCGGTTCCGGGCCGGCTGCGTCCCCGGCGTGAAAGGCCACAGGAACGTCCCGGGGCATCGTCCACGCCGTCGTTGTCGGTGACGGTCCAGACCGTGCCGCCGGGCGCAATCGCCATGTCGGCCTGCACATGGCCGATGCGCCGCTTCAGCTCGCTTGTCGCCCCCGACACCTTTCCAAGGCGCGGGCTTCACCCCTCGGGCGGCTGGCCGCCTGCCGATCGGATTGATGCGGTCGCGGCGCGCGCCCCGCTCCCTCAAGCCGATCCCGGCGTTGCGCGGCCCCGCGATGCGGCGACCTTGGACGACCGGCCTGTGGGAGACGATCAGCCTTGGCGGATCACCCGCACCTCGCGGATCGCGGCCTTGAGGCGCAGCCGGGTCTCGACCGGCTCGCGCGCCACGGCATCCAGCATCGCCCGCATGTCGCCGCGCAGGCCGTGCAGCTGATCGACCAGCGACAGCACCATGGCCAGCGCCTCTTCGTCCAGGTGATAGCCCTCGGCCAGGTCCACGACCAGGCTGAGCCGCGCCAGGTCGAGATCGCGAAACAGCGGCCCCTGCGCGGATTGCACCGGCGCCACCACGCCGGCGCGGATGTAGCGCTCGAGCTGCTCGGCGCCCAGGTCGTCGATCAGGCTCAGGGTTTCGGCCAGGGTGTAATGGCGCTGGGTCATTTGCCCCTCCGGGGATCATAGGCGTGGTTTTCCCGCCAGCCGCGCATGAACTCGGCCAGTTCGTCGTCCACATGCGGCGGCATGACGATCTTCAGGACGACATGCTGGTCGCCGCGCTTGCCGCCCGAGCCCTTGATGCCGCGCCCCTTCAGCCGCAGCTTCTGGCCCGAGTTCGCGCCGCGCGGGACGGTCAGCATGACGGGTCCGTCGATGGTCTGGGCCTCGACCTTGCCGCCCAGCACCGCCTCGTCGATGGTGATCGGCAGCGTGGTTTCCACGTCGTCGCCGTCGCGGCGCCAATCGGGGTCGTCGGCCACGATCAGCGTCAGCAGCGCATCGCCCGGCTCGCCCTCGCCCATGCCCATGCCGCCCTTGCCGCGCAGGCGAATCACCTGGCCGTCATGGGCGCCCTCGGGGATCTTCACCTCCAGCACGCTGCCGTCGGGCATGGTGATCCGGGTCGAGCCGCCGCGGGCGGCGGTCATGAAGTCGATCTCCAGCGTGAAACGCTGGTCGGGGCCGCGCATGTCGAAACTCCTCGCCCCGCCGCCGCGCCGCGCCTGCGCCCGCTGGCCGAACAGGTCGGAAAACACGTCCGAGAAGTCCTCGAAGCCGTGGCTCTGGCGATAGGGGTTGTCGCCCTGCTCGGCATATTCGCGGTAGTAATGCCGCTGCGGCCGCTCCTGTCCCTGGGCGTCGATCTCGCCCTTGTCGAAGCGGGCGCGCTGCTCGGGATCCTTCAGCAGGTCATAGGCCGAGGAAGCGGCCTTGAAGCGTTCATGCGCGGCGGGGTCGGGGTTCAGGTCCGGATGATCGGTCTTGGCGATCTTGCGATAGGCCTTCTTGATTTCGTCCTGCGTGGCGGTCCTTGCCAGGCCCAGCGCCTTGTATGGATCGTCGGCCATGGCCGCGGCTTCCTTTCTTCACCTGTCATCCCCGGAACGCGGTTGCGCCCCTTCGGTTTCCTGCCCGAGCCGCGGCGGACGCGGCGCCGCGAAGGTGCCGCCGGGCATGAAGCCCGCGCCAAGCGGCAGCGCCGCCGCGCCCAGCGTGCGGGCCCGCCGCCCCAGGGTGCCGGCGCGCACCTCGGGCAAGGTGACGCCGTGGTGCCGCGTGCCGGCCAGCGCCTCTGCCGTTGCCGCGACCAGCGCGTCGCGCAGGGCGGCGGGCATGGCGCCGTCGATCACCACCAGCGGCAGGTCCAGCGCGGCCACCGTTCCCAGCGCCGCATGGGACAGCACCCGCGCCGATTCGTCCAGCCATTGCCGTAGGGTAGCCGGCGGCAGGTCCCAAGCCTCGTCCTCCAGCGGCAGTTCGCGCCCCAGCCGCGATTCCAGCGTCGAGACCGAGGCCACGTCCAGCAATTGCTGGCCGCCCGGCACCGGGAACGAGCCCATGGCGCCGGCATTGCGCGACGGCCCCAGCCGCAGCCGGCCGTCCAGCACCACGCCGCCGCCGCCGAAATGCGCGAGGTAGAAATACAGGAAATCCTCGGGCAGCTCCT
Source organism: Paracoccus aminovorans (assembly GCF_001546115.1). GTDB lineage: Bacteria > Pseudomonadota > Alphaproteobacteria > Rhodobacterales > Rhodobacteraceae > Paracoccus > Paracoccus aminovorans_B. Next base: position 1,997,495 of record NZ_KQ955208.1, on the reverse strand, counting down.
CGGTGCCGAACATCATCTCGGCAGCGCAGGCGCAGGAGCCGTCGTTTTCCAGCCAGACCGGCAGGTCCAGCGCCTGGGCCAGTTCCTGGCGCAGGTCGCGGCCGCGCCAGGGCGCCATCTCGCGCGCCCAGTCCCACAGGTAGAACGGGCTGGCGATGCCCATGCCCGACAGCCGCGCGCGCTGCGCTTCGGTCAGCCCGGCCAGCAGCTCGGCACTGGCCGAGACCGCGAAGTCCCGGATCGCATCGGGCTGTGGAAAGGCATGGGGCAGCGCGCGCATCTGCCTGATCTGGCCGGCGAAATCGACCAGCACCAGCTCGGCCACCCGGCGCCCGACCTTGAGGCCCAGAAACAGCGCCCCGTCCGGCGCCAGCGCCAGCGGCAGCAGCGGCTGGCCGACCTTGCCGCGCTGCCGCTCGCCCCCCGCGTCCAGCAACCCGTCGGCGATCAGTTCGCGGGTGATATTGGTCACGGCCTGGGCGGAAAGCCCGGTGGCCTGAGCCAGGGCCGCGCGCGGCATCGGCCCGTTGCGGCGAATCAGCCACAGGATCAGCCGCTCGTTATGGCTGCGCAACCGTTGCGGCACCGCCGCCGCAGGCATGGCATTCGTCATGGTCACATCCTCCCCCGTATATAAATCAACGAAATTGATTTATTGACAAGCCCCCATCCGATAAGGCAGCTTTTAGACGGAGGAGCGGACGGGAAACCCGCCCAGAGGAGGAAAGACCAGATGAGCAAGACGAAACTGCTGCGCGCGGTGCTGGCGGGCTCGGCCCTGACGATGATCGCCGGCATGGCACAGGCCGACAGCGCCTGCCTGATCACCAAGACCGACACCAACCCCTTCTTCGTGAAGATGAAGGAAGGCGCCGCGGCCAAGGCCCAGGAACTGGGGCTGGAGCTGAAGGCCTATGCCGGCAAGATCGACGGCGACCACGAGGGCCAGGTGGCGGCGGTCGAGGCCTGCGTGGCCGATGGCGCCAAGGGCATCCTGATCACCGCCTCGGACACCAAGGCCATCGTCGATGCGGTCAAGGCTGCACGCGACGCCGGCCTGCTGGTCATCGCGCTGGATACGCCGCTGGACCCGATCGACGCCGCCGATGCGACCTTCGCCACCGACAACTTCAAGGCGGGCGAGCTGATCGGGCAATGGGCCAAGGCGACCCTGGGCGACAAGGCGGCGGATGCCAGGATCGCCATGCTGGACCTGGCCATCTCGCAGCCCTCGGTCGACGTGCTGCGCGACCAGGGCTTCCTGCAGGGCTTCGGCGTCGAACTGGGCGATCCGGCGAAATGGGGCGACGAGACCGACCCGCGCATCGTCGGCCACGAGGTCACCTCGGGCAACGAGGAAGGCGGGCTGACGGCGATGGAATCGCTGCTGGCCAAGGATCCCGACATCAACCTGGTCTATACGATCAACGAGCCCGCCGCCGCCGGCGCCTATGAGGCGCTGAAGGCCGTCGGCCGCGAAAAGGACGTGCTGATCGTGTCGGTCGATGGCGGCTGCCCGGGCGTGCAGAACGTCAAGGACGGCGTGATCGGCGCCACCTCGCAGCAATATCCGCTGGCCATGGCCGCCCAGGGCATCGAGGCCATCGCCGCCTTTGCCAAGGACGGCACCAAGCCGGCCGCGACCGAGGGCAAGGACTTCACCGACACCGGCGTGGCGCTGGTCACCGACAAGCCGGCCGAGGGCGTCGAGTCGATCGACAGCGCCAAGGGCGCCGAGCTGTGCTGGGGCTGATCGCCACCTGAATCGCCGGGTGGGGCGCGGCGCGTCCCACTCACAGCAGGCAAGCGGCGCCGGCTGGCGCCTCGCAAGGGGGGGAAGACCGTCCATGTCATCGGATGCAAAGACGGCCACCAGCTACGAGGAGGGCCTGGCGGGCGCCTCGGAAACGGTTGCCGAGTTCCAGGAACAGAAAAGCGCGCTGAAGCGCCTGCAGCATTGGCTGCACATGACGCCGTCGGCAGTGCCGATGATCGTGCTGGTGGTGGCGCTGGTCATCTTCGGCCTCTTGTCGCCGAACTTCTTCAAGGCGGTGACGCTGTCCACCATCCTGCAGCAGATCGCCATCGTCGGCATTCTGGGCTGCGCGCAATCGCTGGTGGTGCTGACCGCCGGCATCGACCTGTCGGTCGGCGCCATCGCGGTGTTCTCCTCGGTGCTGATGGGGCAGTTCACCTTTCGCTACGGCATCCCGGCGCCGCTTTCCATCGCCGCGGGCCTGGCGCTTGGCACCGCCATGGGCTTTGCCAACGGCTGGCTGGTGGCCAAGGTCAAGCTGCCGCCCTTCATCGTGACGCTGGGCACCTGGCAGATCATCCTGGCGGCGAACTACATCTATTCCGCGAACGAGACCATCCGCTCGTCAGCCATCGCCGCCGAGGCGCCGGCCCTGCAATTCTGGGGTAAATCCATCCAGCCGGGCGGGGTCAAGGTGCTTTTCGCGGTGTTCCTGATGGTCGCGCTGGTCGCCATCCTGGCCTATGTGCTGCGCCATACCGCCTGGGGCCGCCATGTCTATGCCGTGGGCGACGACCCGGATGCGGCGGAGCTGGCGGGGGTGCGGACCAAGCGCATCCTGATCCAGGTCTATGCGCTGGCCGGCCTGTTCTGCGCCATCGCCGGCTGGGTGATGATCGGCCGCTTCGGCTCGGTCTCGCCCTCGGCCTCGACCGGGCAGCTGGGCAATATCCAGTCCATCACCGCGGTGGTGATCGGCGGCATCAGCCTGTTCGGCGGGCGCGGGTCCATCGTCGGCATGTTCTTCGGCGCGCTGATCGTCGGCGTGTTCGAGATGGGGCTGAAGATGGTCGGCACCGACCCGCAATGGACCTTTTTCCTGATTGGCATGCTCATCATCCTCGCCGTGGCGGTGGATCAATGGATCAGAAAGGCATCGGCATGACTGAAGAACCGCTTCTGAAGGCCCGCGGCCTGGTCAAGCGCTATGGCAAGGTGACGGCGCTGAACAACTGCGACTTCGACCTGATGCCGGGCGAGATCCTGGCGGTGATCGGCGACAACGGCGCGGGGAAATCCAGCCTCATCAAGGCGCTGTCGGGCGCGGTGCAGCCCGACGAGGGCGAGATCATGCTGGACGGCAAGCCGGTGCGCTTCGCCAGCCCCTTGGAGGCACGCGGTCACGGCATCGAATGCGTCTACCAGACGCTGGCCATGTCCCCCGCCCTGTCGATCGCCGACAACATGTTCATGGGCCGCGAGCTGCGCAAGCCCGGGATCATGGGCAGCCTGCTGCGCCAGCTCGACCGTCCGGCGATGGAGAAATTCGCCCGCGAGAAGCTGACCGAGCTGGGGCTGATGACCATCCAGAACATCAACCAGGCGGTCGAGACGCTGTCGGGCGGCCAGCGCCAGGGCGTCGCCGTGGCCCGCGCCGCGGCCTTCGGCTCCAAGGTGGTGATCCTGGACGAGCCGACCGCGGCGCTGGGGGTCAAGGAAAGCCGGCGGGTGCTGGAGCTGATCCGCGACGTGCGCTCGCGCGGCATCCCGATCATCCTGATCAGCCATAACATGCCGCATGTGTTCGAGGTGGCGGATCGCATCCATATCCATCGCCTGGGTCGGCGGCTCTGCGTGATCCGGCCGCAGGATTATTCCATGTCGGATGCGGTGGCCTTCATGACCGGGGCGAAAGTCCCGGACGAAGTGGCCGAGGCCGCCTGAGCCTCGAGGGATGGGGGGCGCTGCCCCCCGTCCTGCGGACTCCCCCCGGGATATTTGTGCATGAAAGAAATACTCGATCAGGTGGCGCGGCTGGGCGCGGGCAGGCGGCTGGTGGCCATCGTGGGGGCGCCGGGGTCGGGGAAATCCACCCTGGCCGAGGGGCTCGTCGCCGCCGTGCCGGGGGCGGTGCTGGTGCCGATGGACGGGTTTCACCTGGACAACCGGCTGCTGGACCAAGACGGGCTGCGGGCGCGCAAGGGGGCGCCCGAAACCTTCGACGCCGAGGGTTTCGTCGCCCTGATCCGCCGCCTGAAGCAGGGCGGCGCGGTGGTCTATCCGGTCTTCGACCGCGACCGCGACCTAGCCGTCGCCGGCGCCGGGCGCGTCGAGGAGCAGGCGAGGCTGGTGGTGGTCGAGGGCAATTACCTGCTCTTGGACCGCGCGCCTTGGCGTGAGCTGGCCGGGCTTTGGGATCTGTCGGTCATGCTGGACGTGCCCGCCGAAGAGCTGCGCCGCCGGCTGACGGCGCGCTGGCAGGGCCTGGGCCAGTCGCCGGCCGAGGTGCTGGCGCATCTGGAGAACGACCTGGCCAATGCCGAGACGGTGGCGGATCACTCGCTGCCCGCCGATCTGCGTCTGGCGAATGCCTAGGCCTTGGGGCGAAAGGCCTTGATCCGGGCCGGGTCGGTGTCGATGAAGCCGGCGCCGATCAGGTCAAGGCAATAGGGCACCGCGGCAAAGACCGCGTCGAGGCAGGTGGCGATGGCCGAGGGCTTGCCGGGGATGGTGATCATCAGCGTGGCGCCGCGGATGCCGGCGGTCTGGCGCGACAGGATCGCGGTCGGCACCTCGCGCAGGCTGGCGCGGCGCATCTCCTCGCCAAAGCCGGGCAGTTCCTTTTCCATGACATCGGCCATGGCCTCGGGCGTCTGGTCGCGCGGCGCCGGCCCGGTGCCGCCGGTGATCAGGATCAGGTCGGTGCCCTGGTCGCACAGCATACGCAGGGTGGCGGCCACGCTCTCGCGGCCGTCGGGGATGATGGTCCGGCTGATCTGCATCGGCGTGGTCACGGTGGCGCGCAGCCAGTCCTCGGCGCCCGGGCCGCCCTTGTCCTGATATTCGCAGCGGCTCGCGCGGTCCGAGACGGTGACGATGGCGATGCGGGCGGGGCGGGGCGTCTGGGTCATGGCCGCATCCTGACGCGGCCGGCCCGCAAAGAAAAGCGCCTTCAGCCGCGCCGGGCCGCGTCGATGGTCGCCACGTCGATCTTTTGCATCGTCATCATCGCGTCGAAGGCGCGCTTCGCCTCGTCGCCGCCCGCTGCCATCGCCTCGAGCAGCGTGCGCGGCGTGATCTGCCACGAGATGCCCCAGCGGTCCTTGCACCAGCCGCAGTCGCTTTCCCGTCCGCCATTGCCGACGATGGCGTTCCAGTAGCGGTCGGTCTCTTCCTGGTCCGCGGTCGCGACCTGGAATGAAAACGCCTCGTTGTGCTTGAAGACCGGGCCGCCGTTCAGCCCGACGCAGGGGATGCCCAGCACGGTGAATTCGACGGTCAGCACGTCGCCCGCCTTGCCCGAGGGATAGTCGCCCGGCGCATGGCGCACCGCCGTCACCGCGCTGTCGGGAAAGGTCTCGGCATAGAACCGCGCCGCCGCCTCGGCATCCTTGTCATACCACAGGCAGATGGTGTTTTTCGGAATTGTCATGGCTTTGCCCTCCGTTTGCGGGGGCAACGCAGCGGGACGGCCGCGCGTTCCGGCAGGAAAAAGGCCGCGGCACGGGGCCACGGCCTGATCGTCGCCTACTTGAAGCGGGCGTTGCGGTTCGCCACCAGCTTCAGCCGCAGCGCGTTCAGCTTGATGAAGCCCGCCGCGTCCTTCTGGTCATAGGCGCCGGCGTCCTCCTCGAAGGTCACGTGCTTTTCGCTGTAGAGCGAATGATCCGACCAGCGGCCGACGCAGGCGACCGAGCCCTTGTAGAGCTTCAGCCGCACCGTGCCGCTGACATGCTCTTGCGACTTGTCGATCAGGGCCTGCAGCATCTCGCGCTCGGGGCTGAACCAGAAGCCGTTGTAGATCAGCTCGGCATAGCGCGGCATGATCGAGTCCTTGAGATGGCCCGCGCCGCTGTCCAGGGTGATCTGCTCGATGCCGCGATGCGCCTCCAGCAGGATGGTGCCGCCGGGGGTTTCGTAGATGCCGCGCGACTTCATGCCGACGAAGCGGTTTTCCACGAAGTCGAGCCGGCCGATGCCGTGCTTGCGGCCGTATTCGTTCAGGTCGGTCAGGATCGTCGCCGGCGACAGCGCCTGGCCGTTGATCGCGACCGCATCGCCCTGCTCGAAGGTGATCTCGATATATTCCGGCGTGTCCGGCGCATCCTCGGGGTTGACGGTGCGCTGATAGACATAGTCGGGGGCTTCCTCGGCCGGGTTTTCCAGCGCCTTGCCCTCGGACGAGGTGTGCAGCAGGTTCGCGTCGACGCTGAAGGGCGCCTCGCCGCGCTTGTCCTTGGCGATCGGGATCTGGTTCGCCTCGGCGAATTCGATCAGCTTGGTGCGCGAGGTCAGGTCCCAGATCCGCCAGGGCGCGATTACCTTGATCGCCGGGTCCAGCGCATAGGCGCTGAGTTCGAAGCGCACCTGGTCGTTGCCCTTGCCGGTGGCGCCATGGGCCACGGCATCGGCGCCATGCTGATGCGCGAGTTCGACCAGCCGCTTCGAGATCAGCGGCCGCGCGATCGAGGTGCCGAGCAGATAGAGCCCCTCATAGACCGCATTGGCGCGGAACATCGGGAAGACGAAGTCGCGCACGAATTCCTCGCGCAGGTCCTCGATGTGGATGTTTTCGGGGCGGATGCCCAGAAGCTCGGCCTTCTTGCGCGCCGGGTCCAGCTCTTCGCCCTGGCCGAGGTCGGCAGTGAAGGTGATGACCTCGCAGCCATATTCGGTCTGCAGCCATTTCAGGATGATCGAGGTGTCGAGCCCGCCCGAATAGGCAAGGACGACTTTCTTCGGCGCGTCGGACATGCGGTTAACCCTTCGTGGAATTTCGGAGGGGAATAGGACGTTTCCCGCCTTGTCACAAGGGGAAGGCCCACCTAATCATCCCCGCATTGGACAAGGAAATTCGATGAAGATCCTGCGCATTCCCGCAGCGACCCTGCAGCAGGTGCTGCGCCGTCCCGGCCAGACCCTGCGCATACTGGGCCTGCCGACGCTGATCGGCATCCTGTCGCTGGTCCTGTCCATGGTCCTGACGGCGCAGGCGGGTCTTTCCAGCCCTATGGTGATCGCCGTCCTGCTGGGGCTGACGGGGTTGCAGCAGCTTCTGCTGGCGAGCTGGGCGGCCGTCAACTTCCACCGCCACGTCCTGCTGGGCGAACGCTTCGGCGTCCTGCCGCGGCTGCACCTGCGCGAAACGGCGCGCTACGCGTTGGGATTGCTGCTGATCGTCCTGCTCTGCCTGGCGATCCTGATCCCGTTCATGCTGGTCCTCGTGCAGCTGGCGGGCCAGTCGACCCACCCCGGGCGCGTCCTGTTCCTGGCCCGGGTCCTGCCCGCCGCCGTGGTCTATGCGATGGCGCTGCGGCTGGCCGGCCCGCTGCCCGGCCTGGCCATCGGCCGCAGCTACGGCGAGGGGTTCGGCCAGCAACAGGGCACGCAGCCGCTGATGATCGCCCTGGCGCTGCTGATCGTGGCGCTGTCCGAACTGGCGCATCTGATCTGGGTGCTGCTGGAACCCGGCCTGCTGTCCTTTCTTGCCGGTATCGACCTGACCCTGGGCAGTTCGGCCCTGCTGGCGCTCTTGCTGCTGGTCCGAGGATTCGCGGCGATCCTTGGCATCAGCCTGCTGACGGCGATCTACGCCAGCCATCGCGACCGCCCGGCGATCTGACCTTCCCTCTTGTCAAGACACGACTTTCGCGCCATTGCCCGCGCATGGAAAACTTTGCCGCCTCTGTCCGCCAGGCAGGGATCGCGCTGCGCGACCTCTTCGAGCCGACCCCGCTTCAGAAGAACGACCACCTCTCGGCCCGCTATGGCGCCGAGATCTGGCTGAAACGCGAAGACTTGACGCCGGTGCGCAGCTACAAGCTGCGCGGCGCCTTCAACGCCATGCGCAAGATCGTGGCGCGGGGCGGGGCCAGCCATTTCGTCTGCGCCAGCGCTGGAAACCACGCCCAGGGCATGGCCTTCGCCTGCCGGCATTTCGGTGCGCGCGGCACCATCTTCATGCCGGTGACCACGCCGCAGCAGAAGATCGCCAAGACCCGGATCTTTGGCGGCGCCGCCGTCGAGATCGTGCTGACCGGCGATTATTTCGACCAGACCCTCACCGCCGCGCAGGAATTCGCGCGCCGGGACAGGGCCACCTTCCTGTCGCCCTTCGATGACGCCGACATCATCGAGGGCCAGGCGACCGTCGGGCTGGAGCTGCTGGACCAGCTGGGCCGGGCGCCCGACCTGGTCGTGCTGCCGGTCGGCGGCGGCGGTTTGGCGGCCGGCGTGACCAGCCTTCTGGCCGAGCTCGCCCCCCGCACCGAAATCGCCTTTGCCGAACCCGAGGGCGGCGCCAGCCTGCGCGAGGCGCTGCTGACCGGCGCCCAGGTCACCCTGCCGGCGGTGGACAATTTCGTCGACGGCGCCGCCGTGGCGCGGATCGGCGACCTGCCCTTCGCGGCGCTGAAACGCTTCTCGGCCGCGCAGGTCCATCCCGCGCCCGAGGATCGCATCTGCGCCACCATGCTCGACATGCTCAATATCGAGGGCATCGTGCTGGAACCCGCCGGCGCGCTGGCGGTGGACGTGCTGCGCGACATGCCCGACCTCGCCGGCAAGCGCGTGGTCTGCCTCTGCTCGGGCGGCAATTTCGACTTCGAGCGCCTGCCCGAGGTCAAGGAACGCGCGCAGCGTTTCTCGGGGCTGAAGCGTTATTTCATCCTGCGCATGCCGCAACGCCCCGGCGCGCTGCGTGATTTCCTGCAATTGCTCGGCCCCGAGGATGACATCGCCCGGTTCGAATACCTGAAGAAATCGGCGCGCAACTTCGGCTCGATCCTGATCGGCATCGAGACCACCCGGCCCGAGAACCTGGACAGCCTGCGCGCCCGGCTGGAGGCGGCGGGCATCGGCTATCGCGACATCACCCGCGACCCTGTGCTGGCGGAATTCCTGATCTGATCTTGGCCCGACCCTCCCCCTTCAGGCGCGGCGCATGCTGGTCCGGACGGGGCAGGCATCGGCCTCCAGCCCGCGCATCAGCGCCCGCTTCGATTCGGAATAGCTTTGCAGCAGGCCGGGGGTGTCGACCTGCATCGGCCGCCCACCCGCCGCGATGCGTTCACCCTGGTCGCAGAGATTGCCGAAGTCGGAAAAGCCCAGGTTCCAGGCACAACCCTTCAGGAAATGCAGGTTGGTCTCCAGCCGCAGGGCATTGCGCCGCGACAGGCGCATGAGCACGCCCTCGACCTCGTCGAGAAACAGCTCGAGGATCAGCTGGAACTCGTCGTCCCCGACCTCGGCGCGCAGTTCGTTGATGCGGTCCCAATCCAGCATGGACAACCTTTGCAAGAATCATGCCGCCAGCTTAGCAGCAATTTCATCTCTGGCGTGTTAATCGCGAAAATTGTCAGGATTAACGGAGTCTTCAGCTCGGCGGGTTAGACCGGGGGCATGATGATCCTCGACAGCCAGGCCGTGAAGTCGATTCCGCATAATTCGCGGCTGGTCCTGCTTGTCGACGACAGCCGGGCGCAACGGCGCACGCTGGCGGTGCAGCTGATCCGCGCCGGCTATCACGTGGTCGAGGCCGCCAGCGGCGAAGAGGCGATGCGGATCTGCCTGGACCGCCGGCCGGACATCGTGATCTCGGACTGGATGATGCCGGGGCAGACCGGGCTGGAATTCTGCCGCCAGTTCAGGGACATGCAATCCGACCGCTACGGCTATTTCATCCTGCTGACCTCGCGCAACGACAAGAAGGACATTGCCGAAGGGCTGCGCGCCGGGGCCGACGAATTCATGACCAAGCCGGTATCGGGCGCGGAACTGCTGGCCCGGCTTTCCGCCAGCGAGCGCATCCTGCGCATGGAGGAGAGCCTGCGCAGCACCAATGCCCAGTTGCGCGACACGCTGGACCAGCTGCGCGAGACCCAGGCCGCCATCGACCGCGACCTGCGCGAGGCGCGGCGCCTGCAGCAGGGGCTGGTGCGCGAAAGGCACGGCCATTTCGGCGATTTCGAACTGTCGCTGCTGATGCGCCCGGCCGGCCAGATCGGCGGCGACCTGGTCGGCTTCTTCCCGATCAATGCCCGGCGCGTCGGCATGTTCGCGCTGGACGTGGCCGGCCATGGCGTGGCGGCGGCGCTGCTCAGTGCCCGGCTGGCGGCGCTGCTTTCGGGCGCCACCGACCACAATGTCGCGCTGCGCATCACCGAGCTCGGCCTCTATGACGCCCATCCCCCGGCCGAGATCCTGCGCCTGCTCAACACGCTGATGATCCAGGAATTGCGCACCGATTCCTATTTCACCATGGTCTATGCCGACCTGGATTTCCTCAGCGGTCGGCTGCGGCTGGTGCAGGCCGGCCATCCCCATCCGGTCCTGCAACGCGCCGATGGCAGCATGGAGCGGATCGGCGGCGGCGGGCTGCCGGTCGGCGTCTTCGACCATGCCGAATACGAAGAGGTGCAGCTGTTCCTGCACCCCGGCGACCGGCTGTTCATCGCCTCGGACGGGCTGACCGAGGCTGAGAATGCCCGCGGCGAGCCGCTGGGCGAAGAGGGGCTTCAGGCCATCCTGCGCACCAACGCCCTGCTGCGGGGCGACGCGCTGCTGGAATCGATCTGCTGGTCGGCCGCAAATTACGCCGGCGGCCAGCGCAACGACGACATCTCGGCCGTGCTGATCGAGCGGCGCGGGCCCGTCACGTCGCTGGATCAGCCGCGCGGCTGATCCCTGACACCGCGCTGCAAGGCCGCGGTCACGAAGGCCCGCCCGCCGGGATCGGGCAACAGCCGCGCGACCTGGTCCAGCGGCACCCAATGCGCCTCATGCCCGGCCTCGCGGGGCGGACCGCGGCGCAGCACCGGCCGGGCGATCCAGACCGAGCACAGCTTCTCGGCCCAGAATCCGTAATCCGGCATGAAGCAGAACCGGCGATAGGCACCCAGGCGCCGGCAGCCGCCGATGCTCCAGCCGGTCTCCTCGGCCACCTCGCGATGCAGGGCGCAAAGCGGCGATTCGCCGGGGTCGATGCCGCCGCCGGGCAGCTGGAACTCGGGGACCGGCGCGCGCTGGAACGTCAGCAGCGCCGCATCGCCGCGGATCAGCAGCGCATAGGCCCCCGGGCGCAAGCGATAGTCCCGCGCCCCGGGCGGCGGTCCGAACCGTGGAATCATCGCCTGCCCCTTTCCGCTCCGGCCCGGCCGGCATCACGGCCTTGCCCGGCTTCTTTGCTCTTCAAATACCCACGCGACCGCGCCACCGGCGCGGGCTTGGCAATCAGCGCGGGCAGAAAACAAAAACCGCGCAAACCCAAAGGCTTGCGCGGTTTTTATTTTGGTGCCCAGGAGAGGACTCGAACCTCCACGCCTTGCGGCACACGGACCTGAACCGTGCGCGTCTACCAATTCCGCCACCTGGGCAGGTCGCGTAAGCCGGGTGATTAAGGCCAGCCGCGGGGGGTGTCAACGGGGGTCCGGCGAAAATCTTCGCGCCGCGCAAATCTTTTTTCGCCCGCCCCGAAAGACCCCGCACCCGGGCCTTGCCGGGCCGGCCGCGCACCCCGTCCGGGCCTGTCCATTCGGCCAGCTTGCCGGGCAAATCCCGGCGGGATTAGAAGGGCTTCACAACCCGTATAATGTTGCCTGTGCCCCAGTCGAACGGACCATCATGGATGACCTCATAAGCCGCGAATGGGATGCCATCGTGATCGGCACCGGCGTGGGCGGCGGCACGGCCGGACGGCGCCTGGCCGAACAGGGACTTTCCGTGCTCTACCTGGAAAAGGGCCCCGACCTGGGCGACGCCGCCCTGCCCGCCCTGGGGATCGAGACCCGCGATCCCGACGAACGGCTCGCCAACGGCGCCTGGCCCCGGCTGCTCGAGGCGGAACTCGACGGCGCATGGTGCGAGCTCGACGGCATGATCGGCGCCGGCGTCGGCGGCACCTCGGCCTATTACGCCGCGACCCTGGAACGGCCCGAGCGGCACGACCTGGACGACAGCGACGGCCATCCGCATCCCACCGGCGGCTGGCCCGTCGGCTATGACGAGATGCGGCCCTGGTTCGAACTGGCCGAGCGCTATTTCCACATCAATGGCGAGATTGATCCGCTGGCCCCGAACGGTGCCGCGCTGCTGGCGCCGGTGCTGCCGCTGCCGGCCTCGGATGCGGCGTTGATGCAGGATCTGCGCCGCGCCGGCATGCACCCCTATCGCACCCATATGGCGGCGCGCTTCCTGCCCGGCTGCGAGAACTGCTTCGGCCGGCGCTGCGCGCGGCGCTGCAAGATGGACGGCCGCACGGCCGGCGTGCTGCCGGCGCTGGAGACCGGGCGCGCCGCGCTGATCGACCGCTGCACCGTCACCCGGATCGAGGCCGATGCCGGCCGGGTCCAGGCCCTGACCTGCCAGCACCAAGGCCGGGAATTCACCCTGCGCGCCCGGCGCTACGTGCTCGCGGCCGGCGGGCTGGCATCGCCGGCGCTGCTGCTCAATTCGGCGGCCGAGGCCTGGCCCGAGGGGCTTGGCAACCGCAGCGGGCTGGTCGGGCGCAACCTGATGTTCCACCTGTCCGAGATCATCGCGATCTGGGCCGGGCGCGGCCGGGAGGAGGCGACGCGCTCGATCAGCCTGCGCGACCTCTATTTCATGGAGGGCCAGCGCTTCGGCACCGTGCAATCCATGGGGCTGAGCGCCGGTTTCGGCGAGATCCTGCATGCGCTGCACGGCCGCTTCGACCAGTCGCCGCTGCGCCGGCTGCGGGTGCTGCGCCACGGGCTGCGCATCCCGGCCACCATCGCCGCGCGGATGCTGGGCAACGCCAAGCTGTTCGTCGGCGTGCTGGAGGACCTGCCCTATGCCGGGAACCGCGTGCTGCCCGATGCGGCCGATCCCGACCGGCTGCGCTTTCACTACGACATCTCGGACGAGCTGCGCGGCCGCCGCGCCGCCTTCCGCAAGGCGATGCGCCAGGCCTTCCGGCCGCATCGCGCCATGTTCATGGGCGCGGCGCCGCAGCTGAACTTCGCCCATCCCTGCGGCACGCTGCGCTTCGGCGACGATCCGCACAGCAGCGTGCTGGACCGCGACTGCCGCCTGCACGGGGTGGAAAACCTTTACGTGGCCGACAGTTCCTTCATGCCGACCTCGAACGGCGTCAATCCCAGCCTGACCATCGCCGCCAATGCGCTGCGGGTGGCGGATGCGGTCGCGGACGGGCTGCGGCCACGGCTTGCCGCTGGCGGCGGGCTTGGGTAATGAACGGACAAGCACGCCACGCATAGGAGCGAGAGCCATGTCCGCAACCAAGCTTGTCACCATCTATGGCGGGTCTGGCTTCCTGGGCCGGCAGATCGCCCGGGTCATGGCCCAGCAGGGCTGGCGCATCCGCGTCGCCGTGCGCCGCCCGAACCAGGCCGGCATCGTGCGCACCTATGGCGCCCCCGGCCAGGTCGAGCCGGTGCCCTGCAACGTCCGCGACGACCTGTCGGTTGCCGCCTGCATGACCGATGCCGATGCGGTCATCAACTGCGTCGGCATCCTGGTGCGCGAGGGCAAGAACACCTTCGACGCCATCCATGAAGAGGCCGCCGGCCGCATCGCCCGCATCGCCGCCCAGCAGGGCGTGAAGCATCTCGTGCATGTCTCGGCCCTGGGCGCCGACCCGGAGTCCTCCAGCCTCTATGCCGCCTCGAAGGGCCGGGGCGAGGCTGCCGTTCTGGCGCAGCGGCCGGATGCGGTGATCCTGCGGCCCTCGATCATCTTCGGCTCGGACGACAATTTCTACAACCGCATCGCGGCGATGACCCGGCTGGGGCCGTTCCTGCTGGTCCCGGGCGCGCGGACCGAGGTGCAGCCGGTCTATGTCATGGACGTGGCGCGGGCCGCGGCCCTGGCGGCTTCGGGCCTGGCGGCGCCGGGAATCTATGAGTTGGGCGGGCCGGACGTGCTGACCATGCGCGACATCGCGCGCCAGGTGCTGACCGCCACCGGCCGGCGCCGCGCCATCATCGGCCTGCCGCATGTGCTGGCCGGCGTCATGGGCAGCGTGCTGGACGCGGGCCAGGTGGTGACGGGCGGGCTTTTGACCAACCGCATCCTGACCAGGGACCAGGCCCGCACGCTGCGGCTGCCGAACCGGGTCGCCGGGGGCGCCAGGACCTTTGCCGACCTGGGCATCGAGCCGACCTCCGCCCCGGCGGTCATCGCCGAATACCTGTGGCGCTTCCGCCCCGCGGGGCAATATGACGCCATCACCGCGACCGCGAAGAACCTCCGCGACAACTGATGGATCACAACACGCTTGTCGCCGCCGCCCTTGGTCTACTGGAGGGGCTGACCGAGTTCATCCCGGTTTCCTCGACAGGCCATGTCCTGCTGGCCGGGCATTTCCTGGGCTTCGACTCGCCGGGCCGGGCTTTCGAGGTGCTGATCCAGCTGGGCGCGATCCTGGCGATCCTGGGGGTCTATGCCGGCAAGCTGTGGCGGATCTTTTCCAGCGCGCCGCATGATCCCAAGGCGCGCCGCTTCATCCTGGCGGTCCTGCTGGCCTTCCTGCCCGCCGTGGTGATCGGTGTGCTGGCGCACAAGGTCATCAAGGAGATCCTGTTCGAGACCCCGCTGCTGATCGCCAGCATGCTGATCCTGGGCGGGGTGGTGCTGCTGTTCGTGGACCGCATGGCGACCCGGCCGCGCTATCACGCGGCCGAGGAATTCCCGCTGCCGATGGCGGTGAAGATCGGTTTCATCCAGTGCCTGGCGATGATTCCCGGCGTCTCGCGTTCCGGGGCGACCATCGTCGGTGCCCTGCTTTTGGGCGCCGACAAGCGTTCTGCCGCGGAATTCAGCTTCTTCCTGTCCATGCCCACGATGCTGGGCGCCTTTGTCTACGACCTCTACAAGAACCGCGACATCCTGGACGCGGCGGCGGCGGGCAATATCGTCGTCGGCTTCGTCTGCGCCTTCCTGGCCGCGTTGGTCGTGGTGCGCGGGCTGCTGAATTACGTCTCGGTGCATGGCTATGCGTTCTTCGCCTGGTGGCGAATCGTGGTCGGCGCCCTGGTTCTGCTGGCTTTGCAGGCAGGTTGGTAAGATGAGCTGACCTATTTTTCGCACTCGCAGCAAGAAAATCTGCCGACGTGCGCCAGAAATCGTTAATTAGGTCAGCTTAGCTGACTTTTAATCGGCTGCGGCCTGTTTTATCAGGCTCTCATACTCCTCGCGATCGAAGGACGCGCAGCCATGGCCACGCAAAAGATGCTCAAATTCGTCACCATCGGGCGCGAGATGCCCGAAAAGCGTGACGCGGCGACCCGCTCGGAAGACTTCCACGAGATCTATCGCGAGTTTGCCGACGCCAAGGCCAAGGAACAGGCCAGCCGCTGCAGCCAATGCGGCGTGCCCTATTGCCAGAGCCATTGCCCGCTTCATAACAACATCCCGGACTGGTTGCGCCTGACCGCCGAGGGCCGCACGCAAGAGGCCTATTTCCGCAGCCAGGAGACCAACACCTTCCCCGAGATCTGCGGCCGCATCTGCCCGCAGGACCGGCTGTGCGAAGGCAATTGCGTCATCGAGCAATCCGGCCACGGCACCGTCACCATCGGCGCGATCGAGAAATACATCACCGACACCGCCTGGGAGATGGGCTGGGTCCAGCCTGCCGCCCCGGTGGTGGAACGCCCTGAATCCATTGGCATCATCGGCGCCGGCCCGGGCGGGTTGGCCGCCGCCGACCGGCTGCGCCGCATGGGCTATCAGGTCACGGTCTATGACCGCCACGACCGCGCCGGCGGGCTGCTGATCTATGGCATCCCCGGCTTCAAGCTGGAGAAATCCGTGGTCGAGCGCCGCAACCAGCTGCTGCGCGACGGCGGCGTGGAATTCGTGCTGAACGCCAATGTCGGCGAGGACATCAGCTTCGACGCCATCCGCGGCAAGCATGACGCGGTGCTGATCGCGACCGGCGTCTACAAGACCCGAGACCTGGACATCGACAATGCCGAGGCGCGCGGCGTGGTGCGGGCGCTGGACTATCTGACCGCCTCGAACCGGGTCGATCTGGGCGACGAGATCCCCGATTACGAGGATGGCGAGCTGAACGCGCGCGGCAAGCGCGTCGTGGTGATCGGCGGCGGCGACACCGCCATGGACTGCGTGCGCACCGCCATCCGCCAGGGCGCGCAATCGGTCAAGTGCCTGTATCGCCGCGACCGCGCCAATATGCCGGGCAGCCAGCGCGAAGTGCAGAACGCCGAGGAAGAAGGCGTTGAATTCGTTTGGCTTTCCGCCCCCGGTTCCTTCAGCGGCCATGTCACCGGCGAGGCGATGGTCGCGCAAGAGGTCGATGTGGACGGGCTGCCCGCCATCGCCTCGGTCCGGGTGCAGAAGATGCGGCTGGGCGCGCCGGACGTCAGCGGCCGGCAGTCGCCGGAGCTGATCGAGGGCGCCGATTACGACGAGCCGGCCGATCTGGTCATCAAGGCGCTGGGTTTCGAGCCCGAGGAGCTGCCGCGGCTTTGGGGCGTCGAGGGGCTGGAGGTGACGCGCTGGGGCACGATCAAGGCCGATTACCAGACGCATCAGACCAGCCTGCCCGGCGTCTTTGCCGTGGGCGACATCGTGCGTGGCGCCAGCCTGGTGGTCTGGGCGATCCGCGACGGCCGCGAGGCCGCCGACAGCATCGCCGGCTTCCTGGCCGGCAGCGCCCGCGTCGCCGCCGAATAGGGGGTGTGACCATGATGCACGGGACGTACACCGACCGTACACCGCGCGTACACAGCCTGCGCGCGTTGCCCGTTGCGCGGGCCTTGGCGCTTGCGGCGGGAACGGCAGGCCTGCTGACCCTTTTTGCCCTACCCGTGGCGGCGGCGAACTTCACCCCACCGGAAGGCTGCCGGCTGGAGATCACGGTGCAGAACCGCGGCTGTTCGGTGTCGCAGCATTACCGCTGTTCGGGCGATACGCCGGGCGACCAGTGGGTGACCTATTTCACCCGCGAGGGCGCCACCTACCAGTCGCGCATCGACAAGGAAACGCGCTGGATGGAAAGCACCGACCTGCGCAGCGGGCTGGTCGACGTGCTGGAGGAGGGCGCGGCGGACGACGCCTCGTTCAGCACGCTGGCGGCGACCGGGCGCGACGATTTCGACTTCTGGACCCGCTCGAACAATGGCGAGCGGCTGCATCACGTCGGCGAGGACCGGCTGACCGGCGAGACGGTGCAGATCGACGGCGTGCCCCTGGAGGTGACGCAGTTCGAGCTGACCACCTATAGCGAAACGGGCGACGTGCTGATTACCCGCAAGGGCCAGCAGTTCATCAGCCGCGCCCAGGGCCGGTTCTATGGCGGGGTCGAAACCTCGGAGGACTGGACCGGCGCGCGCCAGGAAACCAACGACAGCCCGGTGACCTTCGCCTTCCCGGGACAGCCCGGCTTTGGCGCGACCACGCCGGAATATGATTGCGACCTGCAAATGGTGAACGGCCGCGACGCCGACGCCGTGAGGCAGCTTTTGAAAGGGGCACGGACGTGAAGGACTGTGAAAACATGAGCTGGGAACAGCAGGAACAGGCCCGCCGCGACTGGATGGACCAGCATTCGCTGTATCGTGCCGAGGACGAGCATTCCTCTTGCGGCGTCGGCCTGGTGGTGAACCTGGACGGCAAGGCCAGCCGCAAGGTGGTCGATGCCGGCATCAACGCGCTGAAGGCGATCTGGCACCGCGGCGCGGTGGACGCGGACGGCAAGACCGGCGACGGTGCCGGCATCCATGTGCAGATCCCGGTGCCGTTCTTTTACGACCAGGTGCGCCGCACCGGGCACGAGCCGGATCAGAACAAGCTGATCGCGGTCGGCCAGTGCTTCCTGCCGCGCACGAACTTCGCCCAGCAGGAGCTTTGCCGGACCATCGTCGAATCCGAAGTGCTGCGCATGGGCCACTATATCTATGGCTGGCGGCATGTGCCGGTGAACACCTCGGTCCTGGGCGAAAAGGCCAATGCCACCCGCCCCGAGATCGAGCAGATCCTGATCCGCTGCGAAAAGGACATCGACCAGGAGCAGTTCGAGCGCGAGCTCTACATCATCCGCCGCCGCATCGAGAAGGCGGCCATCGCCGCGCAGATCGGCGGGCTGTATCTGTGCACGCTGTCCTGTCGGTCGATCATCTACAAGGGCATGATGCTGGCCGAGCAGGTCGCGGAATTCTATCCCGACCTGAAGGACGAGCGGTTCGAATCGGCCTTCGCGATCTATCACCAGCGCTATTCGACCAACACCTTCCCGCAATGGTGGCTGGCGCAGCCCTTCCGCATGCTGGCCCATAACGGCGAGATCAACACGCTGAAGGGCAACTCGAACTGGATGCGCAGCCACGAGATCCGCATGGCCAGCCGCGCCTTCGGCGAGATGGCCGAGGATATCAAGCCGATCATCCCCGGCGGCAGCTCGGATTCGGCGGCGCTGGACGCGGTCTTCGAGGTCATGGTGCGCTCCGGCCGCTCGGCGCCGATGACCAAGACCATGCTGGTGCCGGAAGCCTGGTCCAAGGCCACCACCGACATGCCGCAGGCCTGGGCCGACATGTATGCCTATTGCAACTCGGTCATGGAGCCCTGGGACGGGCCGGCCGCGCTGGCGATGACCGACGGGCGCTGGGTCTGCGGCGGCCTGGACCGCAACGGGCTGCGGCCGCTGCGCTATGTCATCACCGGCGACGGGCTGTTGATCGCGGGGTCCGAGGCCGGCATGGTCCCGGTCGCCGAGGCCACGGTGCGCGAAAAGGGCGCGCTGGGTCCGGGCCAGATGATCGCCGTCGACATGGCCGAGGGCAAGCTCTACCACGACCGCGAGATCAAGGACTATCTCGCCTCGGCGCAGCCCTTCGGCGAGTGGATCGAGAAGGTGGTGCAGCTTTCGGAAGTGATGCGCGACCTGCCCGAGGAACTGTCCTTTACCGGCGAGGAACTGCGCCGCCGCCAGATCGCCGCCGGCTATACGGTCGAGGAAATCGAGCAGATGCTGGCGCCCATGGCCGAGGACGGCAAGGAGGCGCTGGCCTCGATGGGCGACGACACGCCGCCCGCGGTGCTGTCGGGCCAGTATCGGCCGCTGTCGCATTTCTTCCGGCAAAACTTCAGCCAGGTGACCAACCCGCCCATCGACAGCCTGCGCGAGACGCGGGTGATGTCGCTGAAGACGCGGTTCGGCAACCTCAAGAACGTGCTGGACGAATCCAGCGCCCAGACCGAGATCCTGCTGCTGGAAAGCCCCTTCGTCGCCAATGGTGAATTCGCCGAGATGATGAAGCTGTTTGGCGATGCGGTGACGCAGATCGACTGCACCTTCGCCGATGGCGCCGGCCCCGAGGCCATGGCCGAGGCCCTGGCCCGCATCCGCGCCGAGGCCGAGGATGCCGTGCGTTCCGGCGCCGGCCATCTGGTGCTGTCGGACGAGAAGGTCGGCCCGGACCGCATCGGCCTGCCGATGATCCTGGCGACCAGCGCCGTGCACAGCTGGCTGACCCGCAAGGGGCTGCGGACCTTCTGCTCGGTCAACGTGCGCTCGGCGGAATGCATCGACCCGCATTACTTCGCGGTGCTGATCGGCTGCGGCGCGACCACGGTGAACGCCTATCTGGCGCAGGACACCATCGCCGAGCGGATCGAGCGCGGGCTGCTCTCGGGCAGCCTGATCGACAACATGCGCAACTATCGCGATGCCATCGACGCCGGTCTGCTGAAGATCATGGCGAAGATGGGGATCTCGGTGCTGTCCTCCTATCGCGGGGGCTTGAACTTCGAGGCGGTGGGGCTGTCCCGCGCCATGGTCGCGGAATATTTCCCCGGCATGCAGTCGCGGATCTCGGGCATCGGTCTGCACGGCTTGCAGGCGAAGCTGGAGGACATCCACGCCAAGGGCTTCCATGCCGACACCACCGAACTGCTGCCGGTGGGCGGCTTCTACAAGGCGCGTCGCTCGGGCGAGAAGCACGCCTGGGAAGCCAACACCATGAAGCTGCTGCAGATCGCCTGCGAAAAGGCGTCCTATGACGTGTGGAAGCAGTTCACCGCGACGATGCGGGCGAACCCGCCGATCCACCTGCGCGACCTCTTGGACATCAAGCCGCTGGGCAAGCCGGTGCCGCTGGAGGAGGTGGAGAGCATCACCTCGATCCGCAAGCGCTTCGTGACGCCGGGCATGTCGCTGGGCGCCCTGTCGCCCGAGGCGCATATGACGCTGAACATCGCCATGAACCGCATCGGCGCCAAGTCCGACAGCGGCGAGGGCGGCGAGGACCCGGCGCACAGCCATCCGCTGCCGAATGGCGACAACCCCTGCGCCAAGATCAAGCAGGTCGCCTCGGGCCGCTTCGGCGTCACCGCCGAATATCTGAACGCCTGCGAGGAGCTGGAGATCAAGGTCGCGCAGGGCGCCAAGCCCGGCGAGGGTGGCCAGCTTCCGGGCATGAAGGTCACCGACCTGATCGCCCGGCTGCGGCATTCGACCAAGGGGGTGACGCTGATTTCGCCGCCGCCGCATCACGATATCTATTCGATCGAAGACCTGGCGCAGCTGATCTATGACCTGAAGCAGATCAACCCGCGCGCCAAGATCACCGTGAAGCTGGTGGCGTCGTCGGGCGTCGGCACCATCGCGGCGGGCGTGGCCAAGGCCAAGGCCGACGTGATCCTGATCTCGGGGCACAATGGCGGCACCGGGGCCAGCCCGGCGACCTCGATCAAGTTCGCCGGCCTGCCCTGGGAGATGGGCCTGACCGAGGCGCATCAGGTGCTGGCGATGAACCGCCTGCGCGACCGCGTCACGCTGCGCACCGACGGCGGCTTGCGCACCGGCCGCGACATCGTCATGGCGGCGATGATGGGGGCCGAGGAATACGGCATCGGCACCGCGGCGCTGATCGCCATGGGCTGCATCATGGTGCGCCAGTGCCAGTCGAACACCTGCCCGGTCGGCGTCTGCACCCAGGACGAAAAGCTGCGGGCGATGTTCACCGGCTCGGCCGACAAGGTGGTGAACCTGATCACCTTCTATGCGACCGAGGTGCGCGAGATCCTGGCCAGCATCGGCGCGCGGTCGCTCGACGAGGTGATCGGCCGCGCCGACCTGCTGACCCAGGTCAGCCGGGGCGACAAATCGCTGGATGACCTGGACCTGAACCCGCTGCTGATCACCGTCGATGGCAGCGAGAAGATCGTCTATGACCGCACCAAGCCGCGCAACGCCGTGCCGGACACGCTGGACGCCGAGATCATCCGCGACGCCAGCCGCTTCTTCTCGGACGGCGAGAAGATGCAGCTGAGCTATGCGGTCCGGAACACGCTGCGCACCATCGGCACGCGGACCTCGTCGATGATCGTGCAGACCTTCGGCATGCGCAACAACCTGCAGCCCGACCATCTGACGGTGCGGCTGACCGGCAGCGCGGGCCAGTCGCTGGGCGCATTCGCCGCGCCGGGGCTGAAGATCGAGGTCTCGGGCGATGCCAACGACTATGTCGGCAAGGGGCTGTCGGGCGGCACCATCACCGTGCGCCCGCCGATGTCGAGCCCGCTGGTCGCGGCCGAGAACACCATCATCGGCAATACCGTGCTTTACGGCGCGACCGACGGCTATCTGTTCGCGGCCGGCCGCGCGGGCGAGCGCTTCGCGGTCCGGAATTCCGGCGCCAAGGTGGTGATCGAGGGCTGCGGGTCCAACGGCTGCGAATACATGACCGGCGGGGTCGCGGTGATCCTGGGCCGGATCGGCGCCAATTTCGGCGCCGGCATGACCGGGGGCATGGCCTATCTCTATGACCCCGAGGGGCTGGCGCGCGACTATGTCAACGCCGAGACGCTGATCCTGTGCCCGGTGACGCAGGCGCATTGGGAAGCCGAGCTGAAGGGCCTGATCGAGCGTCATGCGCGCGAGACCCGCTCGCGCCGGGCCGAGGACATCCTGCAGAACTGGGAGGAAGAAAAGCCGAACTTCCTGCAGGTCTGCCCGCGCGAGATGCTGCCGCATCTGAAGCATCCTATCGCAGATGTCGAGGACCTGGCGGCGGTGCCGGCCGAGTAGCCGCGCCGGATCGGAATGCGAACGGGGGCCCTTGCGGCCCCCGTTTCCTTGTGGCTGTCTAGGCCCGTTCCATTGACCAAGGATTTTCCCCGATGACCCGCACATTCCTGCCGATCTGCGCCCCGCTGCTGGCGCTGGCCCTGCTGGGCGGCTGCCGCGACGAACAGGCCGAAGGGCCGATGAAGCCCGGCATCTATGCGACGACCAGCAATGGCATCGCGCATCGCGCGGTCTTCAACAAGGACGGCACCTATGTCGACATGCAGGACAATGTGCCGAAGCCCGTCGCGCAAGGCAAATGGTCGCGCCGGGACGGCAAGCTGTGCCTGCATGAGGACGGCGCCGCCGAGCCGCTTTGCGCCGAGGAAAAAGCCGTCGGCACCGATGGCAGCTTCAGCATCACCGCCAATGGCGTGACGCAGGACTTCAAGATGGTGGCGCAATGAACGGCGGGATGGCCGCAGCCTTCGTGCTGCTGATCGCGCTGTTCGCGGGGCCGGCCTTTGCCCTGATGTTCAAGACGCCCATGGCCCGCAAGACCTTCGAGACGCGCAAGGCCCGCTTTGCCGAGGGCCGCCTGAAAAAGGACCCGCAGACCGACCTGATCGGGCCACATCGCCCGCTCTGGCGCAACTGGCTGCTGGCCTCGCTGATCTTCGGGGTGGTGGCGGCGGCGATCATGGCAGGCTTGGCGCGCGTCGTCTGACGGGCGGGCAGGCGCGGGGCGGACATTTCTGCGTGCCCCGGCGTTTTGCGCAAGAATAAGATAAGCAAGAACAATTATTTACACTTGCGTCTCATTCGCATGGCGAGGCCGATACAGGGTTTGACATGGGGCCTCGGCTGGCTAAAAGCCCCCGAGCGCCGGATTCGGAAAAGGACGCCCGCCATGTCAGCCCGCTTCTCGCCCACCGAGCGCATTGCGCTGGGCAGCATCCTCGTCGGCGTCCTGGTGCTGGGGCTCAAGGCACTGGCCTGGTGGCTGACCGGCTCGGTCGCGCTGCTGTCGGACGCGCTGGAAAGCACGGTGAACGTGGCCACGGCGGTGGCGGCGCTGATCGCCATCCGCATCGCGCAGAAACCCGCCGACAAGGACCACCCCTATGGCCACCACAAGGCCGAGTTCTTCAGCGCCGTGCTGGAGGGGGCGATGATCATCACCGCCGCCCTGCTGATCCTGCGCGAGGCCTGGCACGGCCTCCAGAACCCGCGTCTGCTGGACGCGCCGGCCCTGGGGCTGGCGATCAACATCGCCGCCTCGGTGGTCAATGCCTGGTGGTGCTGGGTGCTGATCTCGCGCGGGCGCAAGCTGCGCTCGCCGGCGCTGGTGGCGGACGGGCATCACCTGCTGACCGACGTGATCTCCTCGGCCGGTGTGGTGGTCGGGGTGGCGGCGGCGGTGGCGACCGGCTGGGCGGTGCTCGATCCAGGCCTGGCGGCGCTGGTGGCGCTGAACATCCTGTGGTCGGGCTGGAAGGTCATGGGCCGCTCGCTGTCCGGGTTGATGGACGAGGCGGTGTCCGAAGAGACGCTGGCCACGATCCGCGCCACCATCTCGGACGCGGCGATCGGCGCGATCGAGGCGCATGACCTGCGCACCCGCCACGCCGGCCCGCGCACCTTCATCGACTTCCATCTGGTCGTCGACGGCCAGACCACGGTCGAAGCCGCCCATGCGATCTGCGACCGCATCGAGCAGGCGCTGAAGGCCAAGCTGCCGGATGCGATGATCACCATCCATGTCGAGCCGCCGCACAAGGCCAAGCATTCCGGCGTGCTGGTGATCTAGCGCAGCCGCTGCCCTTCGGCGTCGAAGTGAAAGGCGCGGTCCGGGTCGAAATCCAGCCCCAGCGCCTCGTCCACGGCAAAGTCGCGCTCGCCGAACATGCGCAGGGTCAAGAGCCCGTGGTCCTCGGCCTGGACATAGGCCAGGGTCTCGCCGCCCAGCTTCTCGACATGGCTGACGCGGCCCTGGATGCGGCTGCCGCCGGGCAGCAGATGCTCGGGGCGGATGCCCAGCGTGTCCGAGTTGAGGCCCAGCCGCGCGCCCTTCAGGAAGTTCATCTGCGGGCTGCCGATGAAGCCGGCGACGAAGGTGTTGTCGGGGTCGTTGTAGAGATCCATCGGCCGCCCGACCTGCTCGACGCGGCCGGCGCGCAAGACGACGATCTTGTCGGCCAGCGTCATCGCCTCGACCTGATCATGGGTGACATAGATCATCGTCGCGCCCAGCTCGCGGTGCAGCCGGGCGATCTCGATCCGGGTCTGCACCCGCAGCGCGGCGTCGAGGTTCGAGAGCGGCTCGTCGAACAGGAACAGCTTCGGGCGGCGCACGATGGCGCGGCCGATGGCGACGCGCTGGCGCTGGCCGCCCGACAGCTCGGCCGGGCGGCGCGCCATCAGCGCGTCCAGCGCCAGCATGGCGGCGGCGCGGTCGGTGGCCTGGGCGATTTCGGCCCGGGGCGTGCCGGCCTGTTTCAGCGCCAGCCCCATGTTGTCGCGCACGGTCATGTGCGGATAAAGCGCATAGCTCTGGAACACCATGGCGATCTCGCGCTTGGCGGGGGCCAGGTCGTTGATGCGGGCGCCGTCGATGGCGATCTCGCCCGCGCTGACATCCTCGAGCCCGGCGATCATGCGCAAGAGCGTGGACTTGCCGCAGCCCGAGGGGCCGACGAAGACGCAGAACTCGCCATCGGCGACCTCCAGGTCGACGCCCTTGATGACATCGGTCGCGCCGAAGGACTTGGTGACTTGCGAAAGGCTCAGGGCGCCCATGGGGTTCGCTCCTTGTTCATGGCGGAAAGGGTCATTTCACGGCGCCGGCGGTGATGCCGCGGATCAATTGGCGCGAGAACACCAGGTAGAGCACCAGCACCGGCAGGATGGCGAGGCTCAGCGCCGCCAGCACCGCGTTCCAGTTGGTGACGAACTGGCCGATGAAGGCCTGGCTGCCCAGGGTGATGGTCTTGGTCGCCTCGCTGGGTGCCAGGATCAGCGGGAACCACAGGTCGTTCCAGATCGGGATCATGGTGAAGACGGCGACGGTGGCCATGGCCGGCCGCACCAGCGGCAGCACCAGGCGGAAGAAGATGGTGTATTCCGACAGCCCGTCGATGCGCCCGGCGTTCTTCAGGTCGTCCGAGACGCCGCGCATGAACTCGGACAGGATGAACACCGCCAGCGGCAGCCCCTGCGCGGTATAGACCAGCACCAGCGCCGCCAGCGTGTTGACCAGCCCCGAGGCAACCATCAGCTGCAGGATGGCGACCGTGCCCAGCCGGATCGGGATCATGATCCCCAGCGCCAGGTAAAGCCCCATCAGCATATTGCCGCGAAAGCGGTATTCCGACAGCGCAAAGGCCGCCATGGCGCCGAACAGCAGCACGAAGAACAGGCTCGCCACGGTGACGATCAGCGAGTTCTGGAAATAGAGCAGGAAATCCCCCTGCGCCAGCACGGTCCGGTAGCCGACCAGGTCGAAGCTGTCGCCCGAGGGCAGCGCCAGCGGATCGGCGAATATCGCCCGGCGGTTCTTGAAGCTGTTGACGACGATGACAAAGACCGGGAACAGCGCGATGGCGGTATAGGTCAGCAGCACGGCATGGGCGGCGATGCTGCGGGCGGTGGAATGGCGTGCGTCACTCATGGTCTTGCCCTCAGAACTGATAGCGGCGCATGCGGCGCTGGATGGCGAAGAGATAGAAGCAGACGCCCAGCAGGATGATGGCGAACATGGCGGTGGCGATGGTCGCGCCCATATGCGGATCGCCGATCTGCAGCTGGAAGCCGAAGAAGGTCCGATAGAGGAACGTCCCCAGGATATCGGTCGAGAAATTCGGCCCCGCCAAGGCCCCCTGCGTCACATAGATCAGATCGAACGCATTGAAGTTGCCGACAAAGGTCAGGATCGAGATGATGCCGATCGAGGGCAGGATCAGCGGCAGCTTGATCTTCCAGAACTGCGCCCAGCCGGTGACGCCGTCGATCTCGGCCGCCTCGATCACCTCGTCGGGGATCGTCAGCAGCGCGGCATAGATCAGCATCATCGGGATGCCGACGAATTGCCAGACCGAGATCAGCGCCAGCGTGGTCAGCGCCGTGCCCTCGCGGCCCAGCCAGGGCGCGAACAGCGCCTTCAGCCCGACGGCATCCAGCATGCCGGGGGCGATGCCCCAGATCGGCGACAGGATCAGCTTCCAGACGAAGCCGACGATGACGAAGCTCAGGATGGTCGGGATGAAGATCGCGGTGCGATAGAAGGCCGCGCCGCGCAGCCGCGGCGAGCTCAGCAGCGCCGCCAGCGCCACGCCGACCGGGTTCTGCACCAGCATGTGCACCAGGAAGAACCAGGCATTGTTGCCCAGCGCGTTCCAGAAACTCGCCGACCAGCGCGGATCGCCCAGCAGGGTGGCGAAGTTCTGCAGCCCGACGAAGACCCGCTGCCCCTCGACGACATTGAACAGCGACAGGTTCAGCGTCCCGAACAGCGGCACGATCATGATGGCGGTATAGACCAGCACCGCGGGCGCAAGAAACACCGCGATATGCCAGCGGAATGCGCGCCGCTGTGCCATGGCACCCTCCTCTTCTCCGTTGAAAAATACCCTCGGGGGGTGCGGGGGGCGGAAAGCCCCCCGCTAGCGCCGGGCCGCCAGGCCCGGCAACCATCTCGCGTCGGGCCGCCAGGCCCGGCCACAGTCCCCGGGCCGTCAGGCCCAAGGCATCACTTCTGCTGCGGCGCGTACCAGCTCGCCAGGCCCTTCTGCAGCCGCTCGGCGGCGGCTTCCGGCGTCTCGCTGCCATTGATGACATTGGCCGAGGCGGTCCAGGTCTCGTTCTCCAGGTTCGGCGTGCCGCGCGACAGGATCTGGTAGGTCGAGCGGATGGTGGGCTCGCAGCTCTCGCGCCAGGAAACGAATTCCTTGGCCAGCGGATCGGCCATCTCGACCGGCGCCGCGTTCAGCGAGAAGAAGCCCGGCAGCGCATTGGCGTAAAGCGTGGCGAATTCCGACGAGGCCACCCATTCCAGGAATTTCTTCGCCTCTTCCGGGTGCTTGGTCGCCGCGTTCATGCCCAGGGCGATATCGGTATGGTCGCTGATATAGCATGTGTCGCCCTCGGCCGGGACCGGGGGCGGAAAGGCGCCCATCTCGAAGGCGCCGCCGATCTGCGGGCCGAAGACGCCGATCTCCCAGGACCCGGCCGGATAGATCGCGGCGCGGCCCAGGGTGAACAGGTTCTGGCTGTCGGGATAGGTCTGGGCCTCGAACCCGTCGCCCAGGTAGTCCTTCCATTTCGCCAGCTGGCGGAAGGGCGCCACCCAAGGCTCATCGGTCAGGCTCGAGGTGCCGGCGATCAGCGCCTTGCGGCCCTCCTCGCCCTTCCAGTAGTTCGGGCCGATGTTCTGATAGCCCATGGTGGCGGCTTCCCACTGGTCGGTGGTGCCCATCGCCATCGGGATATAGGTGCCATCGGCCTTGACCTTCTCCAGCACGGCAAAGAACTCGGCCTCGGTCTTGGGCGGGGTCAGGCCCAGTTCGTCGAAGGCGGTCTTGTTGTAGATGAAGCCGTGGATGACCGAGGCCATCGGCACGCAGAAGGTCTTGGCCGCGTCGTCGGTCTGCCAGGCC
The DNA here is from genome assembly GCF_001546115.1 of Paracoccus aminovorans. Classification (GTDB taxonomy): domain Bacteria; phylum Pseudomonadota; class Alphaproteobacteria; order Rhodobacterales; family Rhodobacteraceae; genus Paracoccus; species Paracoccus aminovorans_B. The sequence goes on along the minus strand of NZ_KQ955208.1, from coordinate 1,969,852 downwards.
GATTTCGCCACGTCCGAGAAATTCGCCATGCCCGCGAGCCCGCTCAGATCGGCGAGTTTGCCCTTGTTGAACAGCTCCAGCGAGGCATCGAAGGGCCGGCAGGTGATCAGGTCGCCCGCCGAGCCGGCATCCAGCTTGGAGTTCAGCACCGCATTGTATTCGGCCGGCGCCGAGGGCGCGAAATCGATCTTGATGCCGGGGTTCGCGGCCTCGAAGGCAGGGATGATCTTTTCCTGCCAGATCGACAGGTCGTCGTTGCGCCAGCTTTCGACGGTCAGCGTCACATCCTGGGCCCAGGCGGTGCCGCCCAGCAGCGTGCTGGCCAGCAGCGCGCCTTTCAGAAAGGTGGGGCGGATGGTCTTGGTCATGGTCTCTCTCCCGTGTTGGGGGTCTCGTCTGTCGCGGACCCGTCTTGCCTTCAGATCAGCGGCGCCAGATGGCCGCCATTCTCGCGCAGCGCCGCCTCGGCCGCCGCGGGCGCCATGCCCCGGGCGACCAGGATCGCGGGTTTCACCGCCCCCGCGGTCGTGCGCAGCGCCGCCTCGGCCTCGTCCCGGCCGACGCGCGCCAGGGCCGCGACGATGCGGGCGGCGCGGTCGACCAGCTTGATGTTGTCGGCCACGACATTGACCATATAGCCGTCATGGACATGGCCCAGCCGGATGCCGACCAGCGAGGACAGCATGTTCAGCGCCACCTTCTGCGCCGTCGCCGCCCCCATCCGGGTCGAGCCCGAGACCACCTCGGCCCCGGTCGCGATCAGCACCGGGATATCCGCCAGTTCCAGCAGCGCCGAGCCCGGCACATTGGCAAGACCCGCGACCGTCACCCCGCGCTCGCGCGCGGCCCGCGCGACGGTCAGCGCATAGGGCGTCCGCCCCGAGGCCGAGAGGCACAGCAGCGTGTCCCCCGCCCCCAGCCCGGCACGGTCCAGATCGGCCAGCGCCAGCGCGGGGTCGTCCTCGACGCTGCCCTTCATGTGCAAGAGCGCTGCGGCGCCGCCGGCGAACAGCATCGGCGTGCGCTCGGGCGCGATGCCGAAGGTGCCGGCCAGCTCCAGGCAATCGGCCAGCGCCATCAGCCCGGACGAGCCCGCACCGGCATAGCCGAGCCTGCCGCCCGCACCCAGCGAAGCCGCCGCCGCATCGGCGGCGCGCGCCAGGGCCGGGATCGCGTCCCGCACCGCCTGCACCGCCTCGGCCTGCGCATCCAGCAGCAGCGCCAGCGCCTCGGCCGCCGGCCGGGCGTGCAGTCCTGCGGATGATGGATGCCGTGCCTCGGTCGCCGATGCGGTCATGTGATTCCCCCTGTTCGCTCGATAATGCCAAAACAATACCAATTGTAAACCCCCTTGCTGGATCCAGCGATAAAAGGGCATTTTTACCGGGATTTTCAGTTTCCTCTTCCCATCTGGTATTGTTTTGGTATGGTGCAGCCAAAGGGAGTCGCCATGACGTATTTTCTGGGCATAGACGGGGGAGGCACCGGCTGCCGCGCCGCCATCGCGGATGCCTCGGGCCGGATCATCGGCCAGGGTGCCGGCGGCCCCGCCAATATCTCGATCGAGACCGAGGGCGCCTGCGCCAATATCCTGGCCGCCACCCGCGCCGCGCTGGATCAGGCCGGCCAGGGCCACCTGGACCAGCTGACGGCGGTGCTGGGCCTGGCCGGGGCCAATGTCACCGCCTCGGCCCGGCGCTTGCAGGCGATGCTGCCGTTCCGCCGCACGCGAATCGTCACCGATGCGGTGACGGCGGCGGTGGGCGCGCTGGGGACGGCGGACGGCATCGTCGCGGCGATGGGCACCGGCTCGGTCTTCGCGGTGCAGGCCGGCGGCACGATGCGGCAATATGGCGGGCGCGGCTTCCTTCTGGGCGACGAGGGCAGCGGCGCGGTGCTGGGCCGGGCGCTGCTGGCCGAGGCGCTGCGGGCCGAGGACGGATTCGCGCCGATGACGCCGCTGTTGCAGGCGGTGCTGGACGAGCTGGGCGGCATCGAGGGCGTGATCTCCTTCGGCCTGCGCGCCCGGCCGGCGGAATTCGGCGGTTTCGCGCCCCGCATCGTCGCCGGCACCGACCCGGCGGCCGAGCGTATCATGACCGCCGCCGTGGCCGAGATCGGCAGCATGATCGACAGGCTGCGGGCCGGGCGCGGGCTGCCGGTGGTGTTCCTGGGCGGGCTCGGCGCGCATTACGCCCAGCGGCTCTCCGGGCGCTGGCCGATCCGGGCGCCGCTGGGTTCGGGGCTGGACGGGGCGCTGCTGCTGGCCCGGCAGGAGGCGTGATGGGCGAGATCTTCACCCCCCGCGCCTTCGAGGAGACCGGCAGCGGCCCGCTTTACCTGCAATTGCAGCGGCTGATCGCCGATGCCATCGCCCAGGGCCGCCTGCAGCCCGGCGACAGCCTGCCGCCGGAACGCGAGCTGGCGGCGATGACCGGCCTGTCGCGCGTCACCGTCAGGAAGGGCGTGGCGGAACTGGTCGCCTCGGGGCAGCTGGTGCAGAAGCGCGGCTCGGGCACCTTCGTCGCGCCGCGGGTCGAGAAGCTGGAGCAGGCGCTGTCGCTTCTGACCTCGTTCACCGAGGACATGGCCCGGCGCGGCCGCAGCGTCGAAAGCCGCTGGATCGCGCGCGGCTTGCATGCCCCCGCCCCCGAAGAGGTCATGGCGCTGGGACTGGGCGTCGGCGAAAAGGTCGCGCGGCTGGAACGGGTGCGTTCCTCCGACGGCGTGCCGCTGGCCATCGAGCGCGCCTCGCTGCCGCAGGCGATCCTGCCCGACCCGGCGGGCGTCGATGCCTCGCTTTACGCGGTGCTGGAATCGCGCGGCATGCGGCCGGTGCGGGCTGTGCAGCGCATCTCGGCCGCGAACCTGGGCGCCAAGGACGCGGAGCTGCTGGGCGTGGTGCCCGGCGTCGCCGGCCTGCGCATCGAGCGCATCTCCTACCTGCCTTCGGGCCAGGTCGTCGAATTCACCCGATCGCTGTATCGCGGCGACGCCTATGATTTCGCCGTGGAACTCAAGCTAGCCCCCGAGGGCGAAAGGAGCTCAGGATGAGCCAGACCCACATGGCCCGCGAAGTGGCCGAGATCCCGGAAGCCGCCGCGCGCTTCCTGTCGCTGTCGCGCGACGCGGTGCTGGAGGCGGCCGATGCCGTGCGCCGCCGCGACCCCGACCTGGTGGTCACCGTCGCGCGCGGCTCGTCCGACCATGCCGCGACCTATATCAAATATGCGGTGGAGTTGCTGGCCGGGATACCGGTCGCCTCGGTCGGGCCCTCGATCGCCTCGATATATCGCCGGCCGCTGCGGCTGGGGGGGACGGCCTGCCTGGGGATCTCGCAATCCGGCCGCAGCCCGGACGGGGTCGAGATGATGCGCAGCGCGGCGATGAGCGGGGCGCTGACCATCGCCGTGACCAATGATCCCGACAGCCCGATGGCGCGGTCGTCGGTGCATTGCCTGCCCCTGCAGGCGGGCGAGGAAAAAAGCGTGGCCGCGACCAAGACCTTCGTCTGCTCGGTGCTGGCCTTGCTGTCGCTGCTGGCGGAATCGCGCGAGGACAACGCGCTGCGCGACGCCGTCGCCGCCCTGCCCGAGGCGCTGGGCCAGGCGGTGGCGCTGGACTGGTCGCCGATGTCGGCGCGGCTGGCGCGGGCCAATTCCGCCTTCGTGCTGGGCCGCGGCCCGGGCTTCGCCATCGCCTGCGAGGCGGCGCTGAAGTTCAAGGAGACCTGCGGCATCCATGCCGAAGCCTATTCCGCCGCCGAGGTGCTGCACGGCCCCGCCGCCATCGTGCAGGCGAATTTCCCGGTCTTCGTGCTGGGGATGCCGGATGCCGCCCTGCCGCATGTGGTCTCGACCGCCGAGCGGCTGGTGGCGCAGGGCGCCGATGTCTTCATCACCGGCGCCGAGGTCGAGGGCGCGACGACCCTGCCGCTGGTCGAGGGCCTGCACCCGCTGGTGGCGCCGCTGGTCGCCATCGCGGGCTTTTACGCCTTCATCGAGGAACTGGCGCGGCGGCGCGGCTTCGATCCCGACACGCCGCCGCATCTGCGCAAGGTGACGGAGACGGTATGATGCAAGTCCTGACCGGCGCGCGCATCTTCGACGGCGCCCGCTTCCTCGACGGCCATGCGCTGGTGATCGAGGGCGACGTGATCGCCGCGATCCTGCCCGAAGCCGAAGCGCCGGCGCAGGGCCGCCGCGCGGTAGACGGCATCCTGGCCCCGGGTTTTCTGGACCTGCAGGTGAACGGCGGCGGCGGCCTGATGGTCGATGGCGCGACCGACCTGGCGGCGCTGCGCCAGATCTGCGCCGCGCATCGCGGCCTTGGCACGGCGGGGGTGCTGCCGACGCTGATCACCGACACGGCGCAGGCGACGGCGCAGGTCGTCGCCGCCGGCATCGCCGCGACTGATGCGCAGGTGCCGGGCTTTCTGGGCCTGCATCTGGAAGGGCCGCATCTGGACCCGCGCCGCAAGGGCGCGCATGATCCAGGCCTGATCCGGCCGATGGGTGACGATGATCTGGCGCGGCTCTGCGAGGCGGCGCGGCGGCTGCCGGCGCTGATGGTCACGCTGGCGCCCGAGGCCGCGACGCCGCAGCAGATCGCGGCGCTGGCCGGCGCCGGGGCCGTGGTCAGCCTGGGTCACAGCGATTGCGATTACGACACCGCCCGGGCGGCGCTGGCCGCCGGCGCGCGCTGCGTCACGCATCTGTTCAACGCCATGAGCCAGATCGGCCACCGCGCCCCGGGGCTGGCCGGCGCGGTGCTGTCGGGCGATGCCGGGGCCGGGCTGATCGCCGACGGCATCCATGTGCATCCGGCGGTGATGCGGCTGGCGCTGGCCGCGCGGCCCGAAGGAATCTTCCTGGTCAGCGATTGCATGGCCTTTGCCGGCACCGCGCTGACCGAGATGCAGCTGGGCGGCCGGCAGGTGTTGCGCCGCGACGGGCGGCTGACCCTGGCCGACGGCACGCTGGCCGGCGCCGACCTGAGCCTGCCGCAGGCCGTGGCCAACCTGGTGCATGAGGTCGGCATCGCACCCGAACGGGCGCTGGCCATGGCCAGCTCGGTTCCGGCGGCGCTGATCGGCTTGCAGGACAGCCATGGTGCGCTGGCGCCGGGCCGGCGGGCCGAGATCGTGCTGCTGGACCGGGATTTCGCGCTGCGGGAAAGCTGGCTCTAGCCGGTCTCGTAAAGCTCCAGCGGCAGGCCGTCGGGATCCTTGAAGAAGGTGAAGCGCCGGCCGGTGTATTCGTCCACGCGCACCGGCTCGACCGCGACGCCCTGCGCCTGCAGATGCCGCAGGGCCGCATCCATGTCGGCGGTGGCGAAGGCCAGGTGACGCAGCCCCCGCGCCTCGGGCGCCGTGGGGCGCGGCGGCGGCGCGGGAAAGGAAAACAGCTCGATCCGGCTGCCGTCCGGCAGCGCCAGGTCCAGCTTCCAGGATTGCCGCGCGGCCCGGTGGTTTTCGGCCAGCACGGCAAGCCCCAGCACCCGCGTGTAGAAATCGCGCGAGACGGCATAATCCGAACAGATGATCGCCACGTGATGGATGCCGGCCAGGACCATGGCCGCGATCGTAGCAGCCCGAAGACGCACCCGGCAATCATAATTTCAGATTATCATAATGATTGATAAATATAAATTCTCATGATGCAAAAACCTGCTAGAACAAGCGCAGGAAATACGCGCGAGCGTCTCGGCAAGGAGAGCCAGCATGGACGGAAACAACATCGCAACCACCGGGAAATGCCCGGTCATGCATGGCGGCAACACCGCCCTTGGCAGTTCGGTCACCGCCTGGTGGCCCAATGCGCTGAACCTGGACATCCTGCACCAGCATGACAGCAAGTCGAACCCGCTGGGGCCTGATTTCAACTATCGCGAGGCGCTGAAGACGCTGGACGTCGAGGCGCTGCGGGCCGACCTGCGAGCGCTGATGACCGACAGCCAGGACTGGTGGCCGGCCGATTACGGCAGCTATGTTGGCATGTTCGCCCGCACCGCCTGGCACGCGGCGGGCTCCTATCGCACCTCGGACGGCCGCGGCGGCGCCAATACCGGCAACCAGCGTTTCGCGCCGCTGAACAGCTGGCCCGACAACGTCAACACCGACAAGGGCCGCCGCCTGCTGTGGCCGATCAAGAAGAAATACGGCAACAAGATCAGCTGGGCCGACCTGATCGTGCTGGCGGGCACCGTCGCCTATGAGGTCGCGGGCCTCAAGACCTATGGTTTCGCCTTCGGCCGCGAGGACATCTGGGCGCCCGAGAAGGACACCTATTGGGGCGAGGAAAAGGAATGGCTCGCGCCCAGCGACAGCCGCTATGGCGATGTGGGCGATGCCAAAAGCCTGGTGAACCCGCTGGCCGCGGTGCAGATGGGCCTGATCTACGTCAACCCCGAGGGGGTGAACGGCCGGTCCGACCCGCAGGCCACCGCCAACATGATGCGCGAGACCTTTGCCCGCATGGGCATGAACGACGAGGAAACCGTCGCCCTGACCGCCGGCGGCCACACCGTCGGCAAATGCCACGGCAACGGCAATGCCACCGACCTGAGCCCGGACCCGGAAACCGCCGGACCCGAGTTCCAGGGCCTGGGCTGGATGAACACCAAGGGCCGCGGCATCGGCCGCAATACCGTCGTCTCGGGGCTGGAGGGCGCCTGGACCACGCACCCGACGCAATGGGACAACGGCTTCTTCCAGATGCTGTTCAAGCATGAATGGACGCTGACCCACAGCCCGGCCGGCGCCTCGCAATGGCAGCCGATCAGCATCGCCGAAGAGGACATGCCGGTCGATGTCGAGGATCCCTCGATCCGCCGCATGCCGATGATGACCGACGCCGACATGGCGCTGAAGGTCGACCCGATCTATCGCGAGATCTCGCTGCGCTTCATGAACGATTTCGAGGCCTTCAGCGACGCCTTCGCCCGCGGCTGGTTCAAGCTGACCCACCGCGACATGGGGCCGAAATCGCGCTACCTGGGCCCCTGGGTGCCGGCCGAGGACCTGACCTGGCAGGACCCGATCCCCGCCGGCCGCAGCGACTATGACGTGGCGGCGGTCAAGGCGCGCATCGCGGCCTCGGGGCTGTCCACCGCCGACCTGGTGGCGACGGCCTGGGACAGCGCCCGGACCTATCGCGGCTCGGACATGCGCGGCGGCGCCAATGGCGCACGCATCCGCCTGGCCCCGCAGAAGGACTGGGAGGGCAACGAGCCGCCGCGCCTGGCGCGCGTGCTTTCGGTGCTGGAGCCGATCGCGGCGGAAAGCGGCGCGAGCCTTGCCGACGTGATCGTGCTGGGCGGCAACCTGGGCGTCGAGCAGGCGGCACGGGCCGCGGGCTTCGAGTTGGACCTGCCCTTCGCGCCCGGTCGCGGCGATGCCACGGCGGAACAGACCGACGTGGAATCCTTCGACGTGCTGGAACCCCTGGCCGACGGGTTCCGCAACTGGCTGAAGCAGGATTACGTCGTCTCGCCCGAGGAGATGCTTCTGGACCGCGCCCAGCTCATGGGCCTGACCGCGCCCGAGATGACGGCGCTGGTCGGCGGGTTGCGGGTCATCGGCGCCAATTATGGCGGCAGCAAGCATGGCGTCTTTACCGACCGCGAGGGCGCGCTGACGAACGACTTCTTCGTCACCCTGACCGACATGGGCAATGCCTGGGTGCCGGCCAGCAAGGATCACTACGAGATCCGCGACCGCAAGACCGGCGAGGTCAAGCATACCGCGACCCGCGTCGATCTGGTCTTCGGCTCGAACGCGATCCTGCGCGCCTATGCCGAGGTCTATGCCCAGGACGACAATGCCGCGAAGTTCGTCCGCGACTTCGGGGCCGCCTGGACCAAGGTCATGAACGCCGACCGGTTCGACCTGAAACAGTAAAACGCGCGAGGGTAACGAGTATCGGGGCCGGTTCGCCGGCCCCTTTTTCATGCCCGCGCTGCCGCTAGCGGCCCATCAGCCGGGCCATGTCCAGCATCCGCGTGGAAAAGCCCCATTCGTTGTCATACCAGCCGAAGACCCGCGTCAGCCCGCCCGCGACCGAGGTCTCGGGTCCGCAGATCACGATCGACTCGGGCCGCGCCCGCAGGTCGCAGGACACCAGCGGCTTCTCGGTCCAGCCGAAGACCGGCGAGGTCCGGGCCGCCTCTTGCAGCAGCGCGTTCACCGCCGCGACCTCGGTGGGCTTTTCGCTGGCGAAGGTCAGGTCGATGCAGGAGACGCTGGCGGTCGGCACCCGGATGGCGCGGGCCGCGACCCGGCCGGCCAGATGCGGCAGCACCGTGCCGATCAGCCGCCCGGCGCTGGTCGTGGTCGGCACCATGGACAGCGCCGCCGCGCGCGACCGCGCCGCATCGCCGCGCGGCTTGTCCACCGTCGGCTGGCTGCCGGTATAGCAATGCACCGTGGTCATCTGCCCCGAGACGATGCCGAAGCCCTGATCCAGCACCCGCAGCAGCGGCGCCAGCGCATTGGTGGTGCAAGAGGCGTTCGAGACGATCTGCTGCCCGGCCAGCTTTTCGTCGTTGGCGCCGATCACGATGGTCACGTCGGCCTGATCCGACGGCCCCGAGATCAGCACCCGGCCCGCCCCGGCCTGCAAGCCGCGCTCGACCACCGCGCGCGAGCCGGTCATGCCGGTGCATTCCAGCACGATGTCGACGCCCGAGAGGTCCAGCTGCCGCAGGTCCGGCGCGGAATGGAACGGGATCGCGCGGCCATCGACGACCAGCGCCCCGTCCCGCGCCGCCACCGTGCCGCGCCACGGCCCGAAGACGCTGTCATATTCGAAGAGATAGGCGCAATTCTCCAGCGGCTCGATGTCGTTGATCAGCACGAGGTCCAGGTCCTCGTAGCCGCCCTGCGCCCAGATCCGCAGGATCGAGCGGCCGATGCGGCCAAATCCGTTCAGCGCCAGCCGCAGCTTTGCCTCGGTCACGTTCCCCTCCCCGCGCATCGCCGCGCTGTCCTGCCCGCATCCATGCCGGGACGGCGGGACGGGATCAAGGCCCCTCGCGCGCGGGCGCCGGCGTTCGGGGATCGGGATGGCTGGTAGGCCCGGAGGGACTTGAACCCCCAACCAAGGCGTTATGAGCGCCCTGCTCTGACCATTGAGCTACAGGCCCAGACCGCTGTCACCTTTGATCGACGCCGCGGCATTCGTCAAGGTCGCGATCCGCTGCCGGGCGGGCGCTGCGATCCTCTCTTGCGCGACGGCCCGCCTTGTGGGCTGATATCCGGGCAATCGCGCGAAACGCGCGCGACCCGAACCCGGAGGCCTGATCCATGCAAAGACCCCCCCTGCTCGCCCCGACCGCCCTGGCCCTTGCGCTGGTGGCCGCACCCGCCTTCGCCGCCGATCCGCAGACCTGCGCCACCGTGCACCTGTCGGACCCGGGCTGGACCGACATCACCGCCACCAACGGCGTGGCGAATGCGGTGCTGACCGGGCTGGGCTATACCCCGAACATCGCCACGCTTTCGGTGCCGATCGGCTACGAGGCGCTGAAGAAGGGCGAGACCGACGTCTTCCTGGGCAACTGGATGCCGGCGCAGCAGAAGTTCCGCGACGACCTGGAAGCCTCGGGCAAGACGCAGGAACTGGTGCAGAACCTCGAGGGCGCCAAGTTCACCCTGGCGGTCACCGATGCCGCCAAGGACCTGAACGTCAAGGATTTTGCCGATCTCGATGCGCATAAGGACGCCTTCCAGGGCAAGATCTATGGCATCGAGCCCGGCGCACCGGCGAACCAGTCGATCCAGAAGATGATCGACGCCGACAAGTTCGGCCTGGGCGACTGGGAGCTGGTGGAATCGGGCGAGCAGGCGATGCTGGCGCAGGTCGCGCGCAACGATGCCGCCAAGACCCCCTCGGTCTTCCTGGCCTGGGCGCCGCATCCGATGAATGTCAACTTCGCCGTCACCTATCTGTCGGGCGGGGACGAGGAATTCGGCCCGGACTTCGGCGGCGCGACCGTGCATACCGTCGCGCGCAAGGATTGGGTCGCGCAATGCCCGAACGTGGCCAAGCTGTTCAGCCAGCTGACCTTTACCGTCGACATGGAAAACGTGCTGATGGGCAAGATCCTGGAAGACGGCGCCGATGCGGCGGATGCCGCCAAGGCCTGGATCGCCGCCAACCCCGAGCCGGTGGCGAAGTGGCTGGACGGCGTGACCACGCTGGACGGCAAGCCCGGCGCTGATGCGGTAATGGCCTCGGTCAAGTGACCGGCGCGGCCGGGGCGCGGCGCCGTCCCGGCCAGCGACACGGCGCCGCAGGAACCCGGCGCCGCGCCGCGGCGTTGGCCGGCGGACCCCTGTTGGAAAGGATTTCGCCATGTCAGACCTGCTTGTCATCGCCTTCGACGACGAAGCCTCGGGCTTCGAGCTGCGCACCGAACTGGTGAAGATGCAGAAGGAATACCTGATCGAGCTCGAGGATGCCGTGGTCGTCACCCGCCCCTCGGCCGAGGATATCAAGCTGCACCAGGCGATGAACCTGACCGCCGCCGGCGCGCTTGGCGGCGGCTTCTGGGGCACGCTGGTCGGGCTGCTGTTCCTGAACCCGCTGGTGGGCGCGGCGGTCGGCGCGGCCTCGGGCGCGCTGGCCGGCAAGCTGTCGGACATCGGCATCAACGATGATTTCATGCGAGAACTGGGCCATTCCATCCCACCCGGCGGCTCGGCCGTGTTCATCCTGGTGCGCAAGATGACCGCCGACAAGGTGCTGGCGCGGCTGGAAGGCTTCCATTTGAAGGGACGGGTGCTGCAAAGCTCGCTGCCCGACGCCGAGGAGGAAAAGCTGCGCGAAGCCTTTGCCGGCGGCAAGCTGGGCGCCGCGCTGGGGGTGCCGCAGGCCGATGCGGCATCCGCCGCCCCGCCTGCCGGCGCCTGATCGCTTGACGCAGGGGCCATGGCCGTGACAGGACGCGGCCATGCCCCGCCGCAGCCAGACCATTGACGACCCGCAGGACATGCCGCCCGCCGTGCCCCGGCGCTGGCGGCCCTTGCGGCGCGCCGCGCTGTGGCTCTGGGGCTGGGGGCGCTGGATCGGGCTTCGCCTGCTGGCACTGATGTTCGTGCTGGTCTTTCTGTTTTCCTTCATCAACCCGCCCACGACCTGGACCATCATCCAAGGCCAGAGCGAATTTCCCGGCCGCGCCAGCCGGGAATGGGTCGATCTGGACGAGGTGTCGCCCCACATGGTCCGCGCCGTGGTCGCGGCCGAGGACGCCAATTTCTGCGCCCATTGGGGCTTCGACATGGTCGAGATCCGCAAGGTCATCGCCTCGGGCTCCAGCCGGGGCGCCTCGACCATCACCCAGCAGACCGCCAAGAACGTGTTCCTGTGGCAGGGCCGCAGCTGGCCGCGCAAGGTGATGGAAACCGCCTATACCCCGATGCTGGAGGCGCTGTGGTCCAAGCGCCGCATCGTCGAGGTCTATCTGAACATCGCCGAATTCGGCCGCGGCGTCTTCGGCGTGCATGCGGCGGCCGAGTATTACTTCAAGACCACGCCCGACAAGCTGACGCTGGCGCAATCGGCGGCGCTGGCCTCGATCCTGCCGGCGCCGCGGGTGCGCAACCCGCAGACCGGCTCGGCCCGGACGCGCTCCATCGTCAGCGGCGCGCAGACGATCCGGGCGGACGGGCGCGATTCCTGCCTGGTGCTTGGGCGCTGATCCGCGCATCGCGGTTGAAAACGCGGCCCCCGGGGCGTATCAACCCGAAGGCCCAGCCACGCACGGTTTTTCCCAGATGAACAATTCCTCGCCCAATTCCACGATCCGCCTCTATCATGTCGCGCTGTCGCCCTATTGCCGCAAGGTGCGGCTGGTGCTGGCCGAGAAGCGGGTCGAGGTCGAGCTGGTCGAGGACCGCTTCTGGGAGCCGGGGTCCGAGATCCTGCGCCGCAATCCGGCCGGCAAGCTGCCGGTGCTGCGCATGGACGGCCGGCTGATGGCCGAAAGCCAGGCGATCTGCGAATATCTGGACGAGACCATCCCGCAGCCGGCACTGATGCCGCATGCCGCCATCGAGCGCTACGAGGTCCGCCGGCTTTGCGCCTGGTTCGACGACAAGTTCAACGCCGAGGTGACGAAGCCGGTGATGACCGAGCGGGTCTGGAAGAAGGTCATGCGCCTGGGCTACCCGGACTCGCGCACGGTCAAGGCCGGGCTGTCGGCGATCCGCTATCACCTCGACTACATGCGCAGCCTGCTGGAGCATCGCCGCTGGCTGGCCGGGGACGCGATGACGCTGGCCGATTTCGCCGCCGCGGCGCATCTCTCGTGCCTCGACTACATCTCGGACGTGGACTGGACCTATTCGACCGAGGTGCAGGAATGGTATGCCAAGATCAAGTCGCGGCCGGCCTTCCGCAGCCTCTTGGCCGACCATTTGCCGGGCGTCCACCCGGCGCCGCATTATGCCCTGCTCGACTTCTAGGACCAGGATCTCCGACCCGGCCGAGATCCGGTCCCGGCTGCAGGAACAGGCCCGGGCCGAGGGCTTCAACGCCCTTGGCATCTGCGCCCCCGACGCCAACCCGCAGTTGCCCGACCGGCTGGCGGCCTTCCTGGCCGATGGCCGCCATGGCCAGATGGAATGGATGGCCGAGCGCAGCCATTGGCGCGCCTCGCCCGCCAGCCTCTGGCCCGAGGCGCGTTCGGTCATCATGCTGGCCGAGCTCTATACGCCCGAGCACGACCCGCTGGAGATCATCCACGACCCGGATCGCGGCGCGGTCAGCGTCTATGCCCAGGGCAAGGATTATCACGACCTGGTCAAGAAGCGGCTGAAGCGCCTGGGCGGCTGGCTGGTCGGGCTGACCGGCTGCGAGATCAAGGTCTTCGTCGATACCGCCCCGGTGATGGAGAAACCGCTGGCGCAGGCGGCGGGCTTAGGCTGGCAGGGCAAGCACACCAACCTGCTGTCGCGCGAGCTGGGCAGCTGGTTCTTCCTGGGTTCGATCTTCACCACGCTGGACCTGCCCAAGGACGCGGCCGAGCGCAGCCATTGCGGATCCTGCCGGTCCTGCCTCGACGCCTGCCCCACGCGCGCCTTTCCGGCACCCTATCAGCTGGATGCGCGGCGCTGCATCTCCTACCTGACCATCGAGCACAGGGGGCCGGTCGACCCCGAGCTGCGGCCGATGCTCGGGAACCGCATCTATGGCTGCGACGATTGCCTCGCCGCCTGCCCCTGGAACAAGTTCGCCCAGGCCGCGACCGAACTGCGCTATCACGGGCCCCATGGCGGCCCGGCGCTGGCCGAGCTGGCGCAGCTGGACGACGCGGGCTTTCGCGAACGCTTCTCGGGCAGCCCGATCAAGCGCATCGGCCGCGACCGCATGGTCCGGAATGTGCTTTACGCCATCGGCAATTCGGGGCTTGCACATCTGCGCCCCGTGGCCGATGGCTTGCGGAACGACCCTGATCCCGCCGTGGCCGATGCGGCACGCTGGGCCTGCGAGCGCCTGCCATGATCCCTCAAAGCCCGCTGCGCGGCATCATCCTGAAATGCCTCAGCGTGCTGGTGTTCACGCTGATGGGCACGCTGGTCAAGGCCACCTCCGAGGGGGGCCTGGGCGTGCCGCCGGGCCAGCAGGTGTTCTTTCGCTCGTTCTTCGCGATTCCGGTGATCCTGGGCTGGCTGGCCTGGCGCGGCGACCTGCGCACCGGGCTGCGCACCTTTCGCCCGATCGGGCATTTCTATCGCGGCATCATCGGCACCTGCGCCATGGTGCTGAGCTTCTGGGCGCTGGCGCTGCTGCCCTTTCCCGAGGCCACCACGCTGGGCTATGCCGCGCCGCTGCTGACGGTGATCTTTGCCGCGATGTTCCTGGGCGAGGAGGTGCGGGTCTTTCGCCTGGGCATGGTGCTTCTGGGGCTGGTCGGGGTGGTGATCGTGCTGTCGCCGCGGCTGGGCCAGGGCGCCGGCGGCCTGCAGCAGAGCCTGGGCGCCATGGTGGCGCTGTCGGCGGCGGCCTGCACGGCGCTGGCGATGATCTTCGTGCGCAAGCTCGCGCAAGAGGAACAGACCTCGGCCATCGTGTTCTGGTTCTCGCTGACCTCGACGGTGCTGGGGCTCTTGACGCTGCCCTTCGGCTGGGTGGCGACGGACCTCGGGACCACGCTGACGCTGATCGCCATCGGCCTGCTGGGCGGGTTCGCGCAGATCCTGCTGACCTCGGCCTATCGCTTTGCCGATGCCTCGCTGATCGCGCCCTTCGAATATTGCTCGATGATCCTGGCGCTGCTCATCGGCTGGTATGTCTTCGGCGAGGCGCCGACGCTGACCATGCTGGCCGGCGCCGCGCTGGTCATCCTGGCCGGCATCCTGATCATCTGGCGCGAGCGCCAGCTGGGGCTGGAGCGCAACCGCCAGCGCAAGGCGATGACGCCGCAGGGCTAAGGCTGGCCGCCGAAGCCGAAGGCGACGTAATCGCGCAGATAGGCCTTTTTCGCCGCACCGCGCAGTTCCTGTTCGTTCAGGAAATCCGGGAACGGCTCGGGGTCGGGCAGGTCGGCGGGGGCGCGGATGCCGGCGCTGGCCGCCAGCCAGCTGAGGTCGCGCGGCAGGTCGCTTTCGCGCAGCACCATGTCCGGGGCGCCGAAGCGGGCGAAGCCGGCCAGCACCTCGGACTGGCTGGCCCAGCCGGGATAGCAGGGCAGCGTGGTCTGGGCGTTCAGGTTGCGGCGCAGGAAGTCGAGGAAGGCCGCGAAAAGCTCGGCCTTGCGGCTGTCTTCCATCGCGGCCAGCTCGGCATCGGGCGGCAGGGCGACGCGGTGGATGTCGCGCAGGATCTGGCGGAGCTCGGCATTCCTGCCGCGCAGCAGGCTGTCGAAGGCTGCCCAGGCGCGCAGCAGCGGGTGGCGCAGCACGGTGAAGCTGCGGTGGCCGACATGCTGGCGCTTCCATTGCCGCAGGCTGTTCTGGTTGAAATCGGCCGAGACCTCGCCCATGGCCCGCAGCCAGCGCACCACGCTGTCCGAAGGCCCGCCCTTGATCGGCATGAAGATCAGCCCCTTGCCCGCCTCGGCCCCCAGGAACGAGGGCACGGCCGGGCCCTTCCTCGGCTCGAAATTCGGGATCTTGCGCAGCATGAACGGGTCGAGGCGCGCCAGTTCCGCCTGCATCTCGTCGAAGTTCTCGACCTTCTCGGCAAGCTCGCGCGGGTTCTGCGGCACCTGGTCGTTGGCCGGCTCGACCCGCTCGAGGTCGGTGCGGCCGAGCCAATGCAGCAGCCCGGTCATCACCTCGGCGTCGCGCAGATCCTCGTAGCCCAGCCAGAAGCCGGCTTGGCCGGTGACCTGCAGGCGGTGCAGCACCTTCAGCTGGAACGCCTCGATCTCGCCCGTCACCTGGCGGAATTCCTCGGCGTCGAAGCGGGCGGCGGCGGGGATCGGCGTCTCGGTCTCGTTCAGCTTCCACTGGTTGGTGGCGCGCGCCAGCGCGGTCGAGACATAGCTGTCCACGGGATTGCGGGTCAGCACGATCTTGGCGCAGGCCCGGTCCTCCATGATGGCGTCGAAGACGCGCGGGTCGTGGTCGTGGAAATAGCGAAAGCCCGGCAGGTGGTTCGGCTTGTCGAAGATCGCCGCCAGCAGCCGGTGCGGATCGGCGTCGCGCTCGGCCATGGTGATGCCCTTGAGCTCGGTCTTGTCGGGCCAGCCCATCATGTAGGGGTTGAAGGCCTCGCCGAAGCAGGTGACGCGCTTCACGCCATTCAGCGTCGCCTCGAGCAGGTTCGAGCCGGTGCGCATCTCGGCGAAGATGACGAAGCTGCGGAAGGGCTGGGTCATGGCGCGGGTCTTTCTTGCGGCGGAACGGAAGGGGCGGTGTCGGAAGCGGGGAAGTCGCCCATCAGCTGCGGGCGCAGCCCGGCATTGCGCAGGCGTTGCAGGAATCGGCCCATGCCGGCGATCTCGCGCATGGGCGGCAGGTCGGCGGCGGCCTCGGGGTCGGCACCGAGCGCGCGCAGGATGCCGCCCAGCACGGCGGCGGGCCGGGCGCAGAAATCGCCCAGGTCCCAAACCTGGGTCTGCGCCTTGAGCCAGACCGAATTCAGCACCTCCATCTGCGCCAGCTCCGTGCGTTGCAGGATGGCGGCGACGCGGCGGATGTCGTCGAAGGGCATGTCGGAATGCAGCAGCGGCACCGCCCAGGCGCCGGTGATGACGAAGATACGGGCATTGGGGTCGGTGGCGGTGAACCAGTTCATCTCTTGCCCGTCGCGCGGGCTGAACTGCCACAGCGGCATCCGGTCCGACATGCGGATCAGGTTGGCGACAAAGCCGCGCGGGTCCAGATCGCGCAGCGCCGCGCTGTCCGACAGCCCCCCCGGCCCGATCGGCGCCCGGCCGGCGAATTCGGCGCCATGCACCGCGAAAAGATGGCCGTGCACATCGGCATCCACCCGTTCGGCCAGCCAGGATTCGAAATCGGGAAACAGGTCGGTGAAGCCCTGCAGCACGGCATAGGGCGCCGAGGTCTTGCCGTTCTCGCGGTCCTTCAGCGGAAAGCGGCTTTGCATGTAAAGCCCGGGCCGGCCCAGGCTGCGGCGGGCGACGGCCTGGCTGACGACCCGGTCCAGCCGCTCGGGGCGCGGCTCGTCGGCCGCGGGACGGGCCGGATCGCCATGCGGGAAATGCGCATGCAGCCGCGCCGCGCCGCGCCAGATCTTGCGGGCGACGAAGCAGCGCGACTGTTCCAGCATCTCCAGGTGGTCGTCGTAGAAGATATAGGGCTTGCCCTGGCCGTCGAACTTGGCCAGCGTCAGCGACCGGCTTTCGATATTCTGCGAATGGCGGCGGGCCAGGGTCTGGAAATAGCTCTCGTCCGGGATCCAGACCTTGGCGAAATAGCGGTCGAATTCGGCCCGGCGCGGATCGGCCAGGATGGCGCGCAGCGTGGTCCGGGTCAGGCACCACCATTGCGAGCCCAGGTGCGGCACCAGCCCCTGCGGGATGCGGCGGCGAAAGCGCAGCCGGCGCTGCAAGGCGACATAGCGGTCGAAAAGTTTCCTGCGGCGCCGGAACGAGAACGGGAAGCGCAGGGTGAAGCGTTCCTCGTTCAGCCCGCCCACGGTCCAGCCGACATCGGCCGCCGTCACGCTTTCGATGAAGTCGCGGCGCGGATGCAGCGCCAGGAAGGCCACCAGGTCGGCGACCGGCCGCAGGGGCAGGCAGGAGCCCGAGACCACCAGCACATGGGTCACGTCCTCGAACCGGTCCAGAAGCAGCGCGGCGGCGTCCTGCGTGGCCTTGACCAGGCTGAACATGCCCCATTCGCAGGAATGACGCGGGCTAAACACCACCTGCGGCAGGTCGGCCAGATCCTGCTGCATGGTTTCCACCCCGTCCGGCGGCGCCTTGGCATCGACATGGACCGCGACCGAGGCCCCGCCCTCAGCCCAGACCCGCGCCAGGCGCGCCGCGACGGGCAATTCGTCGTGGCACAGCATCACCACGCCCAGCCGCACGGTCATGCCCAGTTCCCCTTGGAGATCAGGCCCAGATCCTCGAGCTGGCGCCAGTCCTGCAATTCGCGGCTCTGCGCGCACCAGAAATCCGGGTCCTCCTGCAGGCCCGAGTGATAGGCGCGGTATTCCTGGCTGTCGGCGTAATGCTGGCGCCGGGTCAGCTCCTCGGCGGATTTCTGAACGAAGGTGGACAGGAACTTGGCGTGCAGCAGGCAGCCCGAGGCCTTTTCGCCGCCGTCCTGGTCATAGACCAGGTTCAGCGCCCGCGGCAGCAGCATATGGGTCGAGCTGACATAGGCATAGCCGCGTTCCCAGCGCACCAGCGGGATCTTGTTCAGCGCCGGGCCATTCTGCGGATTGTCGGCAAAGAAGGCGCGGCCGCGCGGCCCGCCCTGGATCCACAGGTTGCCGTATTCGCTGTTCTTGCGGATGGTATAGTTCGCCGGGTCGAACCAGCGCGCGATCTCGAACGGGTCCTGCCCGGGGCGATAGGGCTCGGCCTCGAGCGAGCCCTTGGGATACATGTCCAGGAGCATGGCCGAGAAGGAGCGGATCTCGCCCGCGTCCAGCCAGTCGGTCAGCGCCTGCAAGGGCCGGGTGTCGTGATGCGGATAGACCAGGAATTCGTCGGGATCGACGGTCAGGCACCAATGCCCGCTGCCGTGGCGGCGCAACAGGCAGTTCAGCCAGTCCATACCGAAGCGCGATTCCTTGTAGCTGGCCTCGGTCCGCCACAGCGAGACGTCGGGCTGCTCGGCCAGCCATTCGGCGCTGCCGTCGCTGCTGGCATTGTCCACGACCAGGAAATGCCCGATGCCCAGCCGACGGTAATGCGCAAGGAAATACGGCAGGCGCGGCAATTCGTTGCGCAGGGTCACGAAGGCCAGGATCTCGCCCGCCCCGATGCGGCGGGTGCGGTCCATGACCGGGCGCAGCGCCCGCCCCCGGCGCACCGCCCGGGCGACCAGCCATTGCCGCCGCGCCCGTCGGCGCAGCCGCTTCCAGATCGGCCAGCGCGTCAGCCGGGGCACCGCATACCATCCGTGGGTTGAATGTGACGGTCGTGCTTCATGTCAGGGGACATGCGTGGTTGCGCGGGGTTTCGCAAGCGGTTTCCTTACGGGTCGCCGGGCCAGCCCTCGCCCGCCATCAGACCCAGCGCGACCAGCTGCCGCCAGTCGCGATAGCGCACCGAGTCCGCGTGCCACAGGTCGGGCGCATCGGTCAGTGCCCGGTGATAGCCGGCATAGGCGTCGGGATCGGCGAAATGCTGGCGCCGGGCCAGCTCCTCGGCCGAGCGGGCGGCGATGTCGGGCAGGAACTTGCTGTGCAGCAGCACGCCGCAAAGCCGCGCATCGCCCGGCCCGTCGTAGAGGTCGTTCAGCCGCGCCGGCAGCATGGAATGGGTCGAGTTCACATAGGCATAGCGCCAGTGCCAGCGGATCAGCGGCAGCTTGTTCAGCGTCGGCGCACGTTTCGGCCGGTCGGCGAAGAACACCCGCGCACGCACCCCGCCCTGCACCCAGCGGTTGCGGCGCGGCGCCATGACTTGGCAGCGATAGGGACCGGGGTCGAACCAGGGCAGCCGCTCGGTCACGCTGCCGGTCGCAGGCGCCTGGTCCAGCGGCCCCTGCGGATACAGGTCCAGCATTAGCGCGCCCATGCCGGCGATGCCCTGCGCATCCAGATGCGCGGTCAGCGCCCGCAGGTCGCGGCTGTCGCAATGCGGATAGACCAGCAATTCGTCGGCATCGACGCTGAGGCACCAATGCCCGCGGCCATGGCGCAGCAGCAGGGCCGAAAGCCAGTCCATGCCGAAGCGCGCCTCGCGATAGCTGCCCGGCGCGCTCCATAAAGAGACGTCGGGCTGGCTGCGCAGGTAATCCGCGCCGCCGTCGGTGCTGGCATTGTCCACCATCAGGAAATGCGCGACGCCCAAGGCCCGGTAATGCGCCAGGAACTCGGGCAGTCGCTGCATCTCGTTCCGCAGCGTGACGAAGCCCAGGATGTCGCCGGGCCGGATCGCCGCCGTGCGGTCGGCGAGCGGCTGCAGGCCCCGCCCCGCCCGCATGGCGCGCAGGATCAGCTGGCGCCGCTTGGCGCGCATCCGCCAGGCCGACCAGCCGCGCCGCAGCGGACCGCGCCGGTCGCCGGCCTTCACCGGGTATAGCCGCCATTCTGGTGCCAGCGCCAGGCATCCGCCACCATCTGCTGCATGGTCGAGCGCGCCGGGTTCCAGCCCAGGACCGAGATCGCTTTTTCCGAGCCCGAGACCAGCTTGACCGCATCGCCGCCCCGGCGCGGGCCCTCGACCATCGGCACCGGGCGGTTGGTGACATGACGCGCCTCGGCCACCACCTCGCGCACGGAAAAGCCGTTGCCGGTGCCCAGGCAGAAGACCTCGTGCCCGCCATCCGCGACCTTGCCGGCCAAGAGGTGGCGCAGGCCCAGCACATGCGCATCGACCAGGTCCATGACATGGACATAGTCGCGGATGCAGGTGCCGTCCGGCGTCGGATAGTCGGTGCCGTGGATGGTCAGCGCGTCGCGCTTGCCGTCCACCGCGTCCAGGATCAGCGGGATCAGATGCGTCTCGGGCTGATGGAACTCGCCCACCTCGCCGTCGGGGTCGGCGCCGGCGACGTTGAAATAGCGAAAGATCACCGAGCGCAGCCCGTCCGAGGCGCCGAAATCCTTCAGCATGTCCTCGATCGCGCGCTTGCTGGCGCCATAGGCGTTCAGCGGCGCCTGGGCGGTCGTCTCGTCCAGCACCACGCCGTCATGGTCGCCATAGGTGGCGCAGGTCGAGGAAAACACGAAGTTCCGCACCCCCGCCGCCAGCGTCGCCTCGATCAGGTTCAGCGAGGCGCCGACATTGCCGCGCCAGTATTTGCCCGGCTCGCGCATGGCCTCGCCGACCTGGCTCAGCGCGGCGAAATGCATCACCGCGACCGGCTTGTGCGCGGCAAAGACCGCATCCAGCCGGGCGCGGTCCATCAGGTCGCCCTGCTCGAAGGGCCCGAACCTGACCGCGTCCTGCCAGCCCGTGCACAGGTTGTCATAGGTGACCGGGGTGAAACCCGCGTCCCGCAGGGCCTTGCAGGCGTGCGAGCCGATATAGCCCGCGCCGCCCGTGACCAGCACCGTTTCCGTCATGCTTATTCGGCCGCCTTGTACATCGCGGTGATGTCCGAGAGATATTCGGCGAACTCGTGCTTCAGCTCGTCGCGCGC
The DNA here is from genome assembly GCF_001546115.1 of Paracoccus aminovorans. Taxonomy (GTDB): domain Bacteria; phylum Pseudomonadota; class Alphaproteobacteria; order Rhodobacterales; family Rhodobacteraceae; genus Paracoccus; species Paracoccus aminovorans_B. Next base: position 1,949,115 of record NZ_KQ955208.1, on the reverse strand, counting down.
CAGGCCGAAGGCCACGGTGGCCTGCAGGAAGCCCGCCTTGCTGCCGCAGTCGAAGCGCTGGCCGCGGAAGCGCAGGCCGAAGACGTCGCGGCCTTCCTCGATCTCGTCGGCGATGGCGTCGGTCAGCTGGATCTCGCCGCCGGCGCCCTGCTTCAGCTTGTTGAGGTTGTCCATGACCGTCGGCGCCAGGATGTAGCGGCCGATGACGGCCAGGTTCGAGGGCGGGTTTTCCTTGGGCTTCTCGACCATGCCCTTGGCGCGGACGATGGCGCCCATGTCCTCGGCCACGTCCAGGACACCATAGGCCTTGGTCTTTTCGGCCGGGACTTCCATGGTGGCGACCATGGTGCCGCCGGTTTCCTTGTAGGCCTCGATCATTTGTTGCAGGCAGGGCGGCTCGCCCATGATGACGTCGTCGGTCAGGATGACCGCGACCGGCTCGTCGCCCAGCAGGCGGCGGGCGCACCAGACCGCATGGCCCAGGCCCAGGGCCTTGTGCTGGCGGACATAGGCGATGGCGCCCGAATCCATGTTGGTGCCGCGCAGGATGTCCAGAAGCTCGGTCTTGCCGGATTTCTTCAGGCTCGATTCCAGTTCGTGCGCGTGGTCGAAGTAATCCTCGAGCGCGCCCTTGCCGCGCGAGGTGACGAAGATGAATTCCTCGATTCCGGCCGCGCGCGCCTCGTCGATGGCGTATTGGATCAGCGGCCGGTCGACCAAGGTCATGATTTCCTTGGGAATGCTTTTCGTAGCCGGAAGGAAGCGGGTGCCCAGGCCAGCGACGGGAAAGATGGCCTTGGTGACTTTGCGGTTCATTGATCCGATCTCCTGATCTCTTGCGCCGACAGCCCGACGCTTATCCCTCTTTGACGAGGCTTCCGCAACAAGTGCGTATACCCCGCGCAGGTTTCTGCAAACGACGAAAGTGATTCAATTTTTGGCGGCTGGCAGCGAGTTTCTGCCTATTGGCTGTGGAGTTCCAGCGGAATTCCTCTGATTTCAAAATGGCGTCGTCCGGCGCGTTTGAATGCTGCCGCAGATTTGAACAACTTAAACAAACACGGAACTGCGCGTTAGTCTACTTTAACGCGATTAGCCTAAGCAATACCCATCCGCTGCATCATTGCCTCGAGCTTGGGCACGTCGGATGGATTGTTGAGCTCCCAGAACTCGCGGCCGCGGGCCTCGACCTCGACGCAGAGGATGCGGCGGCCGCGTTCCAGGAAGCGCAGCTGCTCCAGCCCCTCCAGCGCCTCCAGCCGGCCCTCGTCCCAGCCCGGGTATTCGGCCAGCGCCGCCGGGCGATAGGCATAGACGCCGACATGGTGGAACACCGGCGTCGGGTCCGAGGGGCCGAAATCGGCGGCGGCATAGGGGATGACTTCCTTGCTGAAATACAGCGCCCGGCGGTCGTGGCCAAAGACGGCGGTGGTGCCGCCGACGCGCCCCGCCACCCGGTCGGCGATCAGTTCGGACCGCATGGCGCCCGAGCAGCGCAGCACCGGCGTCGCCACATCGGCGCCCGGATCGGCGGCGAGGCCCGCGACCAGCTCCTCGACGAACCACGCGGGCGTCAGCGGCGCGTCGCCCTGCAGGTTGACCACGATGTCATGCATCAGCCCCAGCGCCGCCACAGCCTCGGCGCAGCGTTCGGTGCCGTTGCGCGCGGCGGTCGAGGTCATCGCCACCTCGGCGCCGAAGCCGGCTGCATGCTCGGCAATGCGGGCGTCGTCGGTGGCGACGATCACCCGGTCCACGCCGGCGACGGCCTGCGCCGCCTGCCAGCTGCGGCGGATCAGCGACAGCCCCTCGCCCGTGGCGCCGCGCAGCTCGACCAGCGGCTTGCCCGGATAGCGCGTCGAGGCATGCCGGGCGGGGATCACGATGACGACCGACATGGGCTCAGTCCTTGACCAGCAGCACGCCCGGGGCGAAGGCGATGAAGAACGGGTTCTCGAAACCTGGCTTGCCATAGGTCAGCGGCGTATGGTCGTCGAAGCGCACCACCTCGCCGCCGGCGCCGCGCAGCACCGCGTCGCCCGCCGCCGTGTCCCATTCCATGGTCCGGCCCAGGCGCGGATACAGATCCGCCTCGCCCGTCGCCACCAGGCAGAATTTCAGCGATGAGCCGGCCGAGGTCATGTCGCGCACGCCGTAGCGGTTGATATAGTCGTCCGTGGCCTGGTCGCGATGCGATTTCGAGGCCACGACCATCAGCCCGCGGTTGTCGGGCATCGAGTTCACGCCGATGGCGACCGTCTCGCCCGGCTGTTCGCCGAAGGGGCCCTTCTCCTCGACCGAGCCGCCCTGGGCGGTGGTATAGAACAGCCGGCCCTTGGCCGGGGCATAGACCACGCCGAAGCGCGGCACGCCGTTTTCGACATAGGCGATATTGACGGTGAAATCGCCGCGGCGCTGCACGAATTCCTTGGTCCCGTCCAGCGGATCGACGATCAGGAAGGTCGAAAGGTGCTGGCCATGCGTCGCGGCCTGCTCCTCGGTCACCAGCGCGATGTCGGGGAAGGCCGCCCGCAGCCCGGCCGAGATCAGCGCGTCGGCGGCCTCGTCAGCCTCGGTCACCGGCGAGGCGTCGGATTTGGCCCGCACCGCGAAATCCTCGGCGCCATAGATGCGCATGATCTCGTCCCCGGCCCGCAGGGCCAGGCGACGCATCTCGGCAATCAACTGATCGAATTGCATGTTTTTTCCCTTCCGTCCCGGCGTTCCCGGAATGCGGCGCCGATTGAATACGGCAGTCCGCTTCCTTATGATGCGGCGAACCGCGCAGGGCAAGCGCCCCGCATGTCGCAACGGAAAGATCCCGCCCAGAAAGTCCCGAAACGCATGTTCACCCAGCGCCGCAGTCGCAACATGATCGAGGCCGCGTTCATCACGCTGTCGCTGATCTATCACGTCACGGTCAACAATCTGCGCAAGGGCCAGCGTAATGCCGTGGTCGGCCTGGTGATGACGGTGGCGCAGGCCATGGCGATGATCGCCGGCTTCTGGCTGATGTTCGTCATCATCGGCGTGCGCAAGTCGCCGATCCGTGGCGATTTCATCGTCTACCTGATGACCGGGGTCTTCATGTTCATGGCCCATTCCCAGGCCATCGGCGCGGTCGCGGGGGCCGGCAACCCCAGCAACCAGATGATGAAGCACGGGCCGATGAACACGGCGGTGATGATCTCGGCCGCGGCGCTGGCCTCGCTCTACAAGCAGACGTTTTCGGCCATCGTGGTGCTGTCGGCCTATCACTATCTGTTGCAGCCGATCGTGATCGACAATCCGCTGGCCTGCTATGCCATGCTGCTGATGGCCTGGTTCTCGGGCTGCTGCATCGGGCTGATCTTCCTGTCGATCCGGCCCTGGTGGCCGCAGGCGGCGCAGGTGCTGACGCAATTCTACCAGCGGCTGAACATGGTGTTTTCCGGCAAGATGTTCGTCGCCAACACCATGCCCGGCTTCATGCTGCACATGTTCGCCTGGAACCCGCTGTTCCACATCATCGACCAGACCCGGGGCTTTGCCTTCATCAACTACTCGCCCCGCAACTCGTCGCTGACCTATCCGGTCTATACCACGCTGGCGCTGTTGATGGTCGGGCTGATGGCGGAATTCGTCACCCGCAAGGCGGTCTCGCTCAGCTGGTCGGCCGGGCGATGAGACGGCTTGCCGCAGGCTGCGCGGCCGGGCGCAAACCGTTCGATTTTATGACAGGCTCTCTGTTGCAGCCCGTCGAGCCCCTTCCTATATAGCCCTCCAGAACATCGAAGGGCCCGGATCGCCGTCCCCTTCGGTCCATCCAGGGATCGGGCTTCGGGGGCCGCTTTCGGACCCAAGGCCCAGAATATCGCCGCAAGAAAGGTTACTGTATGTCTAAAGTCATCGGCATCGACCTCGGGACCACCAACAGCTGCGTCGCCATCATGGACGGCAGCCAGCCGAAGGTCATCGAGAACTCGGAAGGCGCGCGCACGACGCCGTCGATCGTGGCCTTCACCGACAACGAACGCCTGGTCGGCCAGCCCGCGAAGCGGCAGGCGGTGACCAACCCCTCGAACACCATCTTCGCCGTCAAACGCCTGATCGGCCGCCGCACCACCGACGCCGAGGTGGAAAAGGACAAAAAACTGGTGCCCTATGCCATCGTCGACGGTGGCAATGGCGACGCCTGGGTCGAGGTCCGGGACGAGAAATACTCGCCCAGCCAGATCTCCGCCGTCATCCTGCAGAAGATGAAGGAAACCGCCGAGAGCTATCTGGGCGAGCCGGTGACGCAGGCCGTCATCACCGTCCCGGCCTATTTCAACGACGCCCAGCGTCAGGCCACCAAGGACGCCGGCAAGATCGCGGGCCTGGAAGTCCTGCGCATCATCAACGAGCCGACCGCGGCCGCGCTGGCCTATGGCCTGGACAAGAAGGAATCGAAAACCATCGCGGTCTATGACCTTGGCGGCGGCACCTTCGACATCACCATCCTGGAGATCGATGACGGCCTCTTCGAGGTGAAGTCCACCAACGGCGACACCTTCCTGGGTGGCGAGGACTTCGACATGCGGATCGTGAACTACCTCGCCGAGGAGTTCAAGAAAGAGCATGGCGTCGACCTGACCAAGGACAAGATGGCGCTGCAGCGCCTGAAAGAGGCGGCCGAGAAGGCCAAGATCGAGCTGTCGAGCTCGAGCCAGACCGAGATCAACCAGCCGTTCATCTCGATGGACAAGAACACCGGCACGCCGCTGCACATGGTCATGAAACTGACCCGCGCCAAGCTGGAAAGCCTGGTCGGCGACCTGATCAAGCGCACCATGAAGCCCGTCCAGGACGCGCTGAAGGATGCCGGCATGTCCAAGGGCGACATCGACGAGATCGTGCTGGTCGGCGGCATGACCCGGATGCCGAAGGTGGTCGAGGAAGTGACCAGCTTTTTCGGCAAGGAGCCGCACAAGGGCGTGAACCCGGACGAGGTCGTGGCGCTTGGCGCCGCCATCCAGGCCGGCGTGCTGCAAGGCGACGTCAAGGACGTGGTCCTGCTGGACGTGACGCCGCTGTCCCTGGGCATCGAGACGCTGGGTGGCGTCTTCACCCGGCTGATCGACCGCAACACCACGATCCCGACCAAGAAGTCGCAGATCTTCTCGACCGCCGAGGACAACCAGAACGCCGTGACGATCCGGGTGTTCCAGGGCGAGCGCGAGATGGCCGCCGACAACAAGCTTCTGGGCCAGTTCAACCTGGAAAACATCCCGCCGGCGCCGCGCGGCATGCCGCAGATCGAGGTGACCTTCGACATCGACGCCAACGGCATCGTCTCGGTTTCCGCCAAGGACAAGGGCACCGGGAAAGAGCAGAAGATCACCATCCAGGCCTCGGGCGGTCTCTCGGACGACGAGATCGAGAAGATGGTCAAGGACGCCGAGGCCAATGCCGATGCCGACAAGAAGCGCAAGGAACTGGTCGAGGCCCGCAACCAGGCCGAAAGCCTGATCCACACCACCAAGAAGTCGCTGGAAGAGCATGGCGACAAGGTGGACGGCTCGACCGTCGAGGCCATCGAGCTGGCCGTCGGCGCGCTGGAAGATGCGCTGAAGTCCGAGGATGCCGGCAAGATCAAGGGCGGCATCCAGAACCTTATGGACGCCTCGATGAAGCTGGGCGAAGCCATCTACAAGGCCAGCCAGGCCGAAGGCGGCAGCGCCGATGCGGGTGATGACGAGCCCGGCCCGCGCGACGTGGATGACGAGATTGTCGACGCCGATTTCGAGGATCTCGGCGACGACAAGCGCAAGTAAGCGCGATGTGACCCAACCGGCCGGCCCGCTGCTTTCCCGCACGGGCCGGCCATTTCGTGAAAGAGCCCGGACGCGATGGATATGGCGAAACGCGATTACTACGAGGTGCTTGGCGTGCAGCGCGGCGCCTCGGCCGAGGAGATCAAGAAGGCCTACCGCTCCAAGGCGAAGCAGCTGCATCCCGACCGCAACAAGGATTGCAAGGTCTCGGAGGCGCAGTTCAAGGAAGTGAACGAGGCCTACGACTGCCTCAAGGACGACCAGAAGAAGGCCGCCTACGACCGCTTCGGCCATGCCGCCTTCGAAAACGGCGGCGGCGGCTTCGGGCGCGGCGGCAACGGCCATGGCGATTTCGGCTCGGCCTTCGCGGATGTGTTCGAGGACCTGTTCGGCGACATGATGGGCCGCCGGCCCGGCGCCGGTGGCGGCCGCTCGCGCGCCAGCCGCGGCCAGGACCTGCGCTACAACCTGCGCGTTTCGCTGGACGAGGCCTATGCCGGGGCGCAGAAGACCATCACCGTGCCCGGCTCGGTCGCCTGCGGCGCCTGCAACGGCACCGGCGCCGAGGGCGCGGTCGAGCCCGCGACCTGCCCGACCTGTTCCGGCATGGGCAAGGTCCGCGCCACCCAGGGTTTCTTTACCGTCGAGCGCACCTGTCCGACCTGCAACGGCCAGGGCCAGATCGTCAAGAATCCCTGCCAGGAATGCCGCGGCGCCGGCCGGATCGAGAAAGAGCGCACGCTGTCGGTGAATATCCCCGCGGGGGTCGAGACCGGCACCCGCATCCGCCTGGCCGGCGAGGGCGAGGCCGGCATGCGCGGCGGTCCGGCGGGCGATCTTTACATCTTCATCGAGGTCAAGGAGCACCCGATCTTCCTGCGCGACGGCAAGATGCTGGCCTGCCAGGTGCCGGTCAGCATGGCGACCGCGGCGCTTGGCGGCGAGATCGAGGTCCCGACCATCGACGGCGGCCGCTCGCGCGTCAAGGTTCCGGCCGGCACGCAATCGGGCAAGCAGCTGCGCCTGCGCGGCAAGGGCATGCCGCCGCTGCGCCACGGCCCCGGCATGAATGGCGAATCGGGCGACATGCTGATCGAACTCGTCGTGGAAACCCCGGTGAACCTGACCGCCCGCCAGCGCGAACTGCTGCGCGAGTTCGAAGACATCAAGGCCGACAACAATCCGCAGACCCAGGGCTTCTTCCAGAAGATCAAGGGCTTCTGGGACGAGATGAAGGGCTGAACCGGCCAGGGCGGCGCGTGTGGCCGCCTTTGGGATCTGGGTATTTGGAAAACAAAGAAGGCCGGGGGACGCGCGCGTTAACCCGGCCTTTACTCTTGTCGTGGCAGGCTGCCGGCCATGGACAAAAATCGCGCCTTTCAGGAAGCCCCGCTGCCACTTTTCTCCTCGGCCCGGCCTGCCGGGGATGAGGCCGCGCCGCCGCTGGCGCCCGGCGGCCGGGTGCCCAGCTATATCGCCGATCACCGCGCCCGGCTGCGCGACCGCTTCATGCAGGGCGGGGCCGAGGCAATGCCGGATTACGAATTGCTGGAGCTGCTGCTGTTCCGCGCCATCCCCCGCCAGGACGTGAAGCCCCTGGCCCGGCGGCTGCTGGACCGGTTCGGCGATTTCAACCGGGTGATCTCGGCCTCGCCCGCGCGGCTGTCCGAGGTGGCGGGCGTCGGTCCGGCCGTGGTGCAGGAGCTGAAGATCGTCGCGGCCGCGGCGCAGCGCCTGGCGCGGTCGCGGGTGATCCAGCGCCCGGTGCTGACCAGCTGGGACGCGCTTCTGGACTATTGCCACACCGCCATGGCCCATGGCGAGATCGAGCAGTTCCGCGTGCTTTACCTGGACCGCAAGAACGTGCTGATCGCGGATGAGGAGCAGGCGCGCGGCACCGTCGACCATGTCCCGGTCTATCCGCGCGAGATCATGCGCCGGGCGCTGGAGCTGACCGCGAGCGCGCTGATCCTGGTGCACAACCATCCCTCGGGCGACCCGACGCCCTCGCAGGCCGACATCGCCATGACCGGCCGCATCGTGGCGGCGGCCGAGGTGATGGGAATCGCCGTCCACGACCATCTCATCATCGGCAAGTCGCGCGAGCTGAGCTTTCGCAGCGAGGGCCTGCTTTAGCGCCAACGGCCCGGACGGCCGGCCGCAACGCGCAACCAAAATGCGACACCTGCGGTGTTTTGCGCCGGGACCAGCGCCCTACCCCGCTGGACTGACAGGAACTTGATCGCTAGAACCGCCTAGGCGAGGGCTGTGTTCGACACGGCCCCATGCGTCGTATAGCCCCGGTTTCGGGGCATAAATGGAGATCAGACCCGTGTCCCACGCAGACGAACACGCAGGTGACCACGGCACCCGGAGGGATTTCCTCTATTTCGCGACCGCCGGCGCCGGCGCCGTCGCGGCCGGGGCTGCCGCCTGGACCCTTGTCAACCAGATGAACCCCTCGGCGGATGTGCAGGCGCTTTCCTCGATTCAGGTCGATGTCAGCGGCGTCGAAACCGGCACCCAGCTGACGGTGAAATGGCTCGGCAAGCCCGTGTTCATCCGCCGCCGCACCGAGGACGAGATCCAGAAGGGCCGCGATGTGCCGCTGGGCGACCTGATCGACCAGAGCGCCGAGAACCCCAACAAGCCCAACGAGCCCGCCACCGACCAGAACCGCACCCTGGACGAGGCCGGCGAATGGCTGGTGATGATCGGCGTCTGCACCCATCTCGGCTGCGTGCCGATCGGCGATGGCGCGGGCGATTTCGGCGGCTGGTTCTGCCCCTGCCACGGGTCCCACTACGACACGGCCGGCCGCATCCGCAAAGGCCCGGCTCCGCAGAACCTGCATATTCCCGTTGCCGAATTCGTCAACGAAACCACGATCAAGCTGGGCTGAGGAGGCGCACATGGCCGGAATTCCCCACGACCATTACGAGCCCAAGACGGGTTTCGAACGCTGGCTGCACCGCCGCCTTCCGGTGGTCAGCCTGGTCTATGACACCATCATGATCCCCACCCCCAAGAACCTGAACTGGTGGTGGATCTGGGGCATCGTGCTGGCCTTCTGCCTGGTGTTGCAGATCGCGACCGGCATCGTGCTGGTGATGCATTACACCCCGCATGTCGACCTGGCCTTCGCCAGCGTCGAGCACATCATGCGCGACGTGAACGGCGGCTACATGCTGCGCTATCTGCATGCGAACGGCGCCTCGCTGTTCTTCTTTGCCGTCTATATCCACATCTTCCGCGGCCTCTACTACGGCAGCTACAAGGCCCCGCGCGAGGTGACCTGGATCGTCGGCATGCTGATCTATCTGATGATGATGGGCACCGCCTTCATGGGCTACGTGCTGCCCTGGGGCCAGATGTCCTTCTGGGGCGCGACGGTCATCACCGGCCTCTTCGGCGCCATTCCGGGCATCGGCGCGTCGATCCAGACCTGGCTGCTGGGCGGCCCGGCGGTCGACAACGCCACGTTGAACCGCTTCTTCTCGCTGCATTACCTGCTGCCCTTCGTGATCGCGGCGCTGGTGATCGTCCATATCTGGGCCTTCCATACCACCGGCAACAACAACCCCACCGGGGTCGAGGTCCGTCGCGGTTCCAGGGAAGAGGCGCAGAAGGATACCCTGCCCTTCTGGCCCTATTTCGTGATCAAGGACCTGCTGGCGCTGTCGGTGATCCTGGTGGTGTTCTTCGCGGTGGTGGGCTTCATGCCGAACTATCTCGGCCACCCCGACAACTATACCGAGGCGAACGCCCTGGCCACGCCCGCGCATATCGTGCCGGAATGGTATTTCCTGCCGTTCTACGCCATCCTGCGCGCCTTCACCGCCGATGTCTGGGCGGTGCAGCTGGTGAACTGGCTGTCCTTCGGCATCATCGACGCCAAGTTCTTCGGCGTCATCGCGATGTTCGGCGCCATCATCGTCATGGCGCTGGTGCCCTGGCTCGACACCTCGCGGGTGCGTTCGGGCCAGTACCGGCCGCTGTTCAAGTGGTGGTTCTGGATCCTGGCGGTGGATTTCGTCGTGCTGATGTGGGTCGGCGCCATGCCGGCCGAAGGGATCTATCCCTATATCGCGCTGGCGGGTGCGGCCTATTGGTTCGCCTATTTCCTGATCATCCTGCCGCTTCTGGGCATCATCGAGAAACCGCTGCCCATGCCTCAGACCATCGAGGACGACTTCAACGCCCATTACGGGCCCGCAACCCATCCTGCCGAGTAAGGAGAGGCATCCAATGACCCTGAGAAACGCATCGCTCACGGCTGTTGCGGCCCTGACGGTTGCCTTGGCAGGCGGGGCCGTGGCGCAGGACGCGACGACGGCGCCCGGCACCACCGCCCCCGCGGGCTCGAGCTACCAGACCACGCCGCAGGCCGCCCCGGCAGCCGAGGCGCCGGCCACCGAAACCGCGACCGAGGCCCCGGCCGGGGTCGAGGCAGGCTCTGACGACCAGCCGGCGGCGGCTCCGGCCGCCGAGGAACCAGCTGCTGAGGTTCCGGCTGCTGAGGTTCCGGCTGCTGAGGTTCCGGCTGCTGAGGCACCGGCCGCGGAGGAACCGGCTGCTGAGGTTCCGGCTGCTGCTGAGGCGCCGGCCGAAGAGGCCGCGACCACCGAAGCTCCTGCTGCCGAGGAACCGGCTGCTGAAGAACCGGCTGCCGAGCAGCCCGCGGCCGAGGCTCCGGCCGAAGCCGCGCCAGCCGCGGCGGAACCGGCTGCCGAGCCCGCTGCGGAACCGACTGCCGACCAGGCGGAAAGCACCGAGGCTGCGGCGCCCGAGACCGCCGAGCCGGCGGCCCCGGCCGAGGAACCCGCCCCCGCCGAAGCCGCGGCCGAGGCTGAGCCGGCTGCCGAAGCCGCACCGGCCGAGGAACCCGCGGCCGCCGAGGGCGAGGCTGCGGCCGAGCCCGCCGCCGCCCCGGCCGAAGAGGCCGCTGCCGCCCATGCCGCGCCGCATATCGAGGACATCTCGTTCAGCTTCGAGGGTCCCTTCGGCAAATACGACCAGTTCCAGCTGCAACGCGGCCTGCAGGTCTATACCGAGGTCTGCGCCGCCTGCCACGGCCTGACCTATGTGCCGCTGCGCACGCTTGCCGACGAGGGCGGCCCCGCCCTGCCCGAGGACCAGGTCCGCGCCTATGCCGCCGCGCTGTCCATTCTCGACGAGGAAACCGGAGAGGAGCGCCCGCGCATCCCGACCGACCACTTCCCGACCGTGCATGGCGATGGCATGGGCCCCGACCTGTCGCTGATGGCCAAGTCGCGGGCCGGGTTCCACGGCCCCTATGGCACCGGCATCAGCCAGCTGTTCAACGGCATCGGCGGGCCGGAATACATCCACGCCATCCTGACCGGCTTCAACGGCGAGGAAAAGGAAGAGGCGGGCAGCACCTTCTATCACAACGCTGCCTTCTCGACCGGCTGGATCAAGATGCCGCCGCCGCTTTCGGACGGCCAGGTCACCTATGAGGACGGCACCGAGGCGACGGTGGACCAGATGTCGCGCGACGTCTCGGCCTTCCTGATGTGGACGGCCGAGCCGAAGATGATGGACCGCAAGCAGGTCGGCTTCGTCTCGGTCCTGTTCCTGGTCGTGCTGTCGGTGCTGCTGTATCTGACCAACAAGAAGCTGTGGTGGCCGATCAAGCATCCGCGCAAGCCGGAATGACCGCCGCTCCTTGAACCGAAGACGCGCCCCTCGGGGCGCGTTTTTCGTTTCCGGGATGGACAAGGCGCCGCGCCGGGGCTGAAATGCCGGGGGCGCGCCGCCAGCGTTGCATGGGTATTTGGGAAACGGTGAATGAAGGGGGGCGGATGACGATCTATAATCTCGGCTCGATCAACATCGACCATGTCTATCGCCTGCCGGTCCTGCCCCGCGCCGGGGAAACCATGCATGCCCTGTCCTATGCCCAGGGCCTGGGCGGCAAGGGCGCGAACCAGTCGGTCGCCGCCGCCCGCGCCGGGGCGCCGGTGGTGCATCTGGGCGCCCTGGGCACGGCCGAGGACTGGGTGATCGAGCGGCTGGCCGCGGCCGGCGTCGATACCTCGGGCATCGCGCGGCTGGCCGATACCGCCACCGGCCATGCCATCATCCTGGTCGATGCCTCGGGCGAGAATTCCATCGTCCTGCACGGCGGCGCCAATCTGGCCCTGCCCGCCGACCTGCCCGAGCGCGCGGCCTTCGGCCCCGGCGACCTGCTCCTGATGCAGAACGAGACCAGCCTCCAGGTCCAGACCGCCGCCCGCGCCCGCGCCGCCGGCGCCCGGGTGATCTATTCCGCTGCCCCCTTCGAGATCGAGGCGCTGCGGGCGGTGCTGCCGCATGTCTCGATCCTGGCGGTGAACGCGATCGAGGCCCGCGACACGTTTGCCGCCTTCGGCGAGGATCTGCCCATCGAGGGGCTGCTGATCACCCGCGGCGCCGAGGGGGCCGAGTTCCGCGACCTGCAAGGCGGCCAGAGCTGGCACCAGCCGGCGTTTCGTGTCGAAGCGGTGGATACCACCGGCGCCGGCGACTGCTTTGCCGGCTGGTTCGCCGCCGGGTTGGCGCGGGGCGAGGATGCGCCGACCGCGCTGCGCCACGCCGCCGCCGCCGCCGCGGTGCAGGTCACGCGGCCGGGCGCCGGCGACGCCATGCCCAACCGCGCCGAGGTGATGGCCTTTCTGAAAGCGCAGGGCTGAGTGCTTGCCGCCGCCCCGTCGCATGCCTATCTGGAGCGCATGAAAATTCCATTCCTGAACCGTCTCGTGAACCGCCCGGCTAGCGTCGCCGTGCTGCGCCTGCAAGGCGCCATCGGAGCTGCCGGTCGCGGCGGCCCCGGCCTGTCCGATGCCGCGCTGGCGCCGCTGCTGGAACGCGCCTTCAAGCGCAGAAAGCCGGTCGCGGTGGCGCTGGCGGTGAACTCGCCCGGCGGCTCGCCGGTGCAGTCCAGCCTGATCGGCGCCCGAATCCGCCGGCTGGCGCAGGAAAACGACGTGCCGGTGCATGCCTTCGTCGAGGATGTGGCGGCCTCGGGCGGCTACTGGCTGGCCTCGGCCGCCGATTTCATCTGGGCCGATGACAGCTCGGTCCTGGGCTCGATCGGGGTGATCTCCTCGGGCTTCGGCTTTGCCGAGCTGATCCAGCGCCACGGGGTCGAGCGGCGCGTGCATACCGCCGGGCGCTCGAAGTCGATGCTGGACCCGTTCCGCCCCGAAACCCCCGAGGACGTGGCCCGGCTGGAACGCCTGCTGGGCCCGATCCACCAGGCCTTCAAGGAGCAGATCGTCGCCCGCCGCGGCAGCCGGCTGGCCGAGGGCCGCGACCTGTTCACCGGCGAGATCTGGACCGGCCGCGAGGCGGTCGAGCTGGGCCTGGCCGACGGCATCGCCCATCTGGTGCCCAAGATGCGCGAACTTTACGGCGACAAGACCCGCTTCCTGACCTATGGCCAGCGCGTGCCGCTGCTGCGCCGCTTCGGCTTGTCCGCCGAGGCGCTGATCGGCGGCGTCGAGGAACGCGCCGCCTTTTCCCGCTTCGAGGTGCGCGGATGATCAAGACCGTCATCCTGTGCCTGCTGATCATCATCGCGCTGGCGCTGGTCGCCGGCCCGGGCGTGCGCCGGATCATCGCCAGGATCCTGGGGATTCCGCTGAAATGACCGCGCTGATCACCGGGGGCGCCCGCCGGCTGGGCAAGGCCATGGCGCTGTATCTGGCCGGGCGCGGCCACGACATCGCCGTGCATTGCCACGCATCCGTCGCCGAGGCCGAGGCCACCGCGGCCGAGATCCGCGCGCTTGACGTCCGGGCCGAGATCCTGCAGGCCGATCTGCTGGACCCCGAGGCCACCGAGGCACTGGTGCCGCGCGCCACGGCGGCCTTGGGTCCGCTGACGGTGCTGGTGAACAATGCCTCGATCTTCGAATACGACAATCTGCAAAGCGCCAGCCGGCACAGCTGGGACCGGCACATGGGCTCGAACCTGCGGGCGCCCTTCCTGCTGACCCAGGCTTTCGCGGCCCAAGCTCCCGGGGCCGACCGCAGCGGCGACGAGCCGGTGGCGCGCGCGCTGGTGGTCAACATGATCGACCAGCGCGTGCTGAAGCCGACGCCGGAATTCATGACCTATTCGCTGGCCAAGGCGGGCCTGTGGTGGCTGACCCGCACCTCGGCCCAGGCCCTGGCGCCCGACATCCGCGTCAATGCCATCGGCCCCGGCCCGACCGTGCAGGGCACCCGGCAATCCGACAGCCATTTCAGCCGCCAGCGCGCCGCCACCATCCTGGAACGCGGCGCCAGGCCGGGCGATGTCTGCGCCGCGCTGGGATTCTTCCTCGACTCGCCCTCGGTCACCGGCCAGCTGATCTGCACCGACGGCGGCCAGCATCTGGCCTGGCGCACGCCCGATGTCCTTGGGGTTGAATAGCGCCGGGCCCTGCCCTTGCGGCAAGTTGTCCACCTTTGGCCTGGCATTCACCTATCCTTCACGATTCTGGCAAGAGATTCAGGGGATTGGCGAAAGGAGAAAAAATATTTCGCGAAAACAAGGCTTTGCTTTGATGCCTGTTTTTTGTGCAGATCGAGGAATCCCCAACAAACGCTTGCGGATCGACCGCTGCTCCCAAGCTGATTCACAGAGTTATCCCCAGATTCCGTGGACAGGATTCTGCTTGAACTTCCACGCCGGAACTTGCAGCGCGGCTCCAGAATCATTTCGTTAACAGCATGACCGATTCCACCCCAGACAAGCGGCCCGCCAAGACCGGCCACACGCTGATCCAGGACTATCTGAAGACGCTCGACGGCTCGCCGGGGGTCTATCGCATGCTGGATGGCCAGGGGGCGGTGCTTTACGTCGGCAAGGCGCGCAACCTGCGGGCGCGGGTGTCGAACTATGCCCGCCCGGCCGGCCATTCGGGGCGCATCGCCCGGATGATCCGCGAAACCTGCTCGATGATGTTCCTGACCACGCGCACCGAAACCGAGGCGCTGCTCTTGGAACAGAACCTGATCAAGCAGCTGAAGCCGCGCTACAACGTGCTGCTGCGCGACGACAAGTCCTTCCCGAACATCTTGGTCGCCAAGGCGCATCCCTTTGCCCAGATCAAGAAGCATCGCGGCGCCAAGTCGGAAAAGGGCGACTATTACGGCCCCTTCGCCAGCGCCGGGGCGGTGAACCGGACGCTGAACCAGTTGCAGCGGGTGTTCCTGCTGCGCAGCTGCACCGATGCGACATTCAGCAGCCGCACCCGGCCCTGCCTGCTCTATCAGATCAAGCGCTGCTCGGCGCCCTGCGTCGGCCGCATCGAACAGGCGGATTACGCCGCGCTGGTGCTGGATGCCGAACGCTTCCTGCAGGGCAAGTCCACCGCCGTGCAGGCCAACCTGGCGCGCGAGATGGCCGAGGCGGCCGAGGCGATGGAATACGAACGCGCCGCCGCGCTGCGCGACCGCATCAAGGCGCTGACCGCGGTGCAATCGGTGCAGGCGATCAACCCGCGCGGCGTGCCCGAGGCCGACGTGATCGCGCTGCATATGGAGGGCGGCCAGGCCTGCGTGCAGGTCTTCTTCATCCGCGGCAACCAGAGCTGGGGCAACCGCGACTTCTACCCCCGGCTCAACGGCGTCGAATCCGCCGACGAGGTGATGCAGGCCTTCATCGCGCAATTCTACGACGGCAAGGTGCCGCCGCGCATGGTCCTGCTGTCGCATGGCATCGAGGACCCCGACCTGATGGCCGAGATCCTGACCGCAAAGGCCGGCCGCAAGGTGGTGCTGGGCGTGCCGCAGCGCGGCGAAAAGGCCGAGCTGGTGGAGAACGCCCTGCGCAACGCGCGCGAGAGCCTGGCCCGCCGCATGTCGGAAAGCGCGGCCCAGGCGCGGCTGCTCGAGGGTCTGGCCGAGGCCTTTGACCTGCCCGCCGTGCCGCAGCGCATCGAGGTCTATGACAACAGCCATATCCAAGGCACCAATGCCGTCGGCGGCATGGTCGTCGCCGGCCCCGAGGGCTGGATCAAGAGCCAGTATCGCAAGTTCAACATCAAGGGCACCGAGATCACCCCCGGCGACGATTTCGGCATGATGAAAGAGGTTCTGACCCGGCGCTTCTCGCGCCTGCTGAAAGAGGATCCCGACCGCCAGACCGACGCCTGGCCCGATCTGCTGCTGATCGACGGCGGCGCCGGACAGGTCTCGGCGGTGCATCAGATCATGGCGGACATGGGGGTCGAGGACATCCCGATGGTCGGGGTCGCCAAGGGCCTCGACCGCGACCACGGCAAGGAGGAATTCCACCGCTTCGGCCAGCGCCCCTTCGCTCTGCGCATGAACGATCCGGTGCTGTATTTCGTCCAGCGCCTGCGCGACGAGGCGCATCGCTGGGCCATCGGCACGCATCGCGCCAAGCGCGCCAAGGCGGTGATGGCGAATCCGCTGGACGAGATCGCGGGCGTCGGCGCCAGCCGCAAGCGCGCCCTGCTCCAGCATTTCGGCAGCGCCAAGGCGGTCAGCCGCGCCGGCCTCGCCGACCTGGTCGCGGTCGAGGGCATCAGCGAATCGCTGGCACAGAAGATCGTGGATCACTTCCAGAAGGGCTAGTGCATGACGGTGGTGTTGGGAATCGACGCCGCCTGGACGGCCCATAACCCCAGCGGTCTGGCATTGGCCACGCAAGACCAGGGGAAGTGGTCCCTGCACTCCGTCTGGCCCAGCTACGCCGATTTCCTGGACGCACCGATGCCAAGCGCCGCCGATCTGCCGGACAGGGTGGCAAGCCTTTGCGGCCGGTATCCCGATCTCATCGCGGTGGACATGCCGCTGTCGGACCTGCCGATCACCGCGCGCCGCGCAGCGGACCGCGAGGTGAGTCGCGCCTATGGCGGACGGGCTGCCGCCACGCATTCGCCCTCGGCATTGCGGCCTGGACCGATCGCCGACCGGATGCGGCAGGAGCTCGGCAGCAGGGGCTATGAGCTGCGGCATTCGGCCCGCCCCGACGGACGGCTGGCCGAGGTCTATCCCCACCCCGCATTGATCGAACTGCTGCAGGCACCCAGAAGGCTGCCTTACAAAATCCAGCGCGCGGGAAAATACTGGCCCGATCTTCCGCCTTCGGCTCGGCGGGCGAACCTGCGCATCGAATGGACCCGCATCCTGAAAACCTTGGAGAATCTGCTGCCCGGCACGCGGAATGCCTTGGCGATGCCGCCGACCGATGCCAGCCTTGCATCGCTGAAATACTTCGAGGATCAGCTGGATGCCATCATATGCGCGGCTGTTGCGGTCGAGATCATCGAAGGGCGCGCCACATCATACGGCGACGCGACGGCTGCGGTATGGATACCGACGCCGCGTCCCTGCGCAGACGTCTCGCTGTAATCGGGGCGGCCCCGGGCCTCAGTCCCGGTTCCGCGAGGTCTCGGCCGCGACGGCGAAATGCCGCATCAGCTGCGCCGCCAGGTCCGGGGCGATGCCGCGCTGTGCGATGGCCTTTTCCATGCAGGCCAGCCACAGGTCGCGCATCTCGGGGCCGATGGGGACATGCTCGTGGATCTCGCGCAGGCGGGAATGGCCGTGGCGCATGACGTAATGCTGCGGCCCGCCGAAAAAGCCGCACAGGTAATTGAACTGCTCCGCCCGCGAATGCGCGACGCCCGAGCCTTGCAGGTGCAGCTGGTGCAGCGGCTGCGCCGCCTCGTCCTGCTCGATGATGTCGTAAAACAGCTCGACCAGCGCGCGCACGCCCTCCTCGCCGCCCAGGCGGGCGAACAGCGAATCCTTCTTTTGTCCGGCAAAATACATGGGGCCCTCCGCAAGCCACGGCCGCAGCCTAGCAGGAAAATGACCGATTCGCGGCAGAAAATGTGCTTTTCGGGAAAGAATTATTCCCGGATAGAAAGCAGGCGCGCGCGGCCCGCCGCGTCTGGCCCCTTCCCCCCGGCCGCACAAGCGCCTAGATTGCAGGCCATGCGCTGGACCTTGCCCAATATCCTGACCGTTCTGCGACTTGCGGCCGCGCCGCTGGTGCCGCTGATGTTCTTTTTCCTCAGCCGGCCTTTCGCGGATTTCGCGGCGCTGGCGCTGTTCCTGGTCGCCGCGGTCACCGACTGGTTCGACGGCTATCTGGCGCGCGCCTGGGGCCAGGAAAGCCGCTTCGGCGCCGCCATGGACCCGATCGCCGACAAGGCCATGGTCATCATCGCCGTCGTGGTCATCACCGGCTATTCCGGGATGAACCCCTGGCTGATCCTGCCCTCGACCGTGATCCTGTTCCGCGAGGTCTTCGTCTCGGGCCTGCGCGAATTCCTGGGCGACCAGTCGCGGATGCTGAAGGTCACCCGGCTGGCGAAATGGAAGACCACGGCGCAGATGGTCGCCATCGCCGTGCTGTTCCTGGGCACCGGGCTGAACTATTACGAGACCGGCCACCCGCCCCTGGTGGGCGAGACCAGCCTGCCCTGGTCCGACAGCTGGTCGGACCTGGCGACGCAGGCCGGGCTCCTGCTGTTCTGGATCGCCGCCGTGCTGACCGCGATCACCGGCTGGGATTACTTCGACAAGGCCCGGCCCTTCCTGAGGGATTCCGATGGCCGTTGACGTGCTCTATTTCGCCTGGCTGCGCGAACGCATCGGCCAGCCGCGCGAGCGGATCGAGACCCGGGCCGCGACCGTGCGCGACCTGGTGGCCGAGCTGGTGGCGCTGGACGAATGGCATGCCGCCGCGCTGTCGGACCTGGCGGCGGTGCGCGTCGCGCTGGACCAGGAACTGGCCGATCTCGACGCGCCGCTGGCCGGCGTGCGCGAGGTGGCCTTCTTCCCGCCGATGACCGGAGGCTGAGATGTCCGCCCGGGTGCAAAGCGAGTCCTTCGACCTCGGCGCCGAACTCTCGGGCTTCGGCGCCGGCGCCGGCGCCATCGTGACCTTTTCGGGCCTGGTGCGCGACGAGGGCGGCCGGCTGGTCGCGCTGGAGATCGAGCATTATCCCGGCATGACCGAAAAGGCGCTGGCCGCCTATGGCGCCGAGGCGGCGCAGCGTTTCGGCCTGTCGGATTGGCGCGTGATTCACCGCCATGGCCGGCTGGCGGTGGGCGAGCCGATCATGATGGTCGCGACCGCCGCCCGCCACCGCCAGGCCGCCTTCGCGGCGGCGGAATACCTGATGGACTGGCTGAAGTCGCGCGCCCCGTTCTGGAAGCGCGAAATCGGCCCCGGCGGTGCCGGCGCTTGGGTCGAGGCCCGGTCCGAGGACGAGGACGCGCTGTCGCGGTGGTGACGCGCACGTTGCAATCCGGGGCCCGGACAAGCATATAGTCCCCGCAGATGGACCGGATCACAGTGCGGAGCCCCGAATGACCTATCTCGAGTTCGAAAAGCCCCTCGCCGACCTGGAAGGCAAGGCCGAGGAGTTGCGGGTGCTGGCCCGCAAGGGCGAAGGCGTCGATCTCGAGAAAGAGGCCGCGGCGCTCGACAAGAAGGCCGGCGACATGCTGCGCGACCTCTATCGCCAGCTCGATCCCTGGCGCAAGACCCAGGTCGCCCGCCACCCCGAACGCCCGCATTGCCGCGACTATATCGAGGCACTCTTCACCGAATACACGCCCCTGGCCGGCGACCGCGCCTTTGGCGAGGATCACGCCGTCATGGGCGGCCTGGCGCGGTTCCGCGACGCGCCCTGCGTGGTGATCGGCCATGAAAAGGGCAATGACACAAAGTCGCGCATCACCCACAATTTCGGCATGGCCCGGCCCGAGGGCTATCGCAAGGCGATCCGGCTGATGGACATGGCCGACCGCTTCCGCCTGCCGGTGATCACGCTGGTCGACACGCCCGGCGCCTATCCCGGCAAGGGCGCCGAGGAACGCGGCCAGTCCGAGGCCATCGCCCGCTCGACCCAGAAATGCCTGCAGATCGGCGTGCCGCTGGTCTCGGTCATCATCGGCGAGGGCGGATCGGGCGGCGCCGTGGCCTTCGCCACCGCGAACCGCATCGCCATGCTGGAGCATTCGATCTATTCGGTGATCTCGCCCGAGGGCTGCGCCTCGATCCTGTGGAAGGATGCCGAGAAGATGCGCGAGGCCGCCACGGCGCTGAAGCTGACGGCGCAGGACCTGAAGAAACTGGGCGTGATCGACCAAATCATCGCCGAGCCGCTGGGCGGCGCCCAGCGCGCCCCCCAGGACGCCATGGCCGCCGTGGGCGACGCCATCGCCGCCATGCTGGCCGAGCTCGACGGCAAGAAGCCGGCCGAACTGGTCAAGGACCGGCGGCAGAAGTTCCTGCACATGGGCTCCAAGGCGCTGGCCTGACCCCGCCGCCCGGGCCGCGGGAGTATTTGAAAAACGGTGAAAGCCCGGGCGATCCGCGCGGCCGGGCACTGTCCTGCAGCTTTCTCTGTTTCGGAAATACCCCGCCGACTGCTCTCATGCGCGCGGCCGTTTGGGTATTTGAGGAACGAAGAAGCCATGGCCTCTCGCCCCCTAGGCGCCGCCCCGGGCCTGCTTTCTTCCGTTTTTCAAATACCCGGCCGGCCGCGACCGGGGGCGCGGCCGGTGCCGGTTGACCCCGGATCAGCCGCGGGCGGCGCGGATCGACTCCTCGATGATGTCCAGCGCCTCGTCGAAGACCGCGTCGGGGATGGTCAGCGGCGCCAGGAAGCGGATCACGTTGCCGTAGACGCCGCAGGTCAAGAGGATCAGGTTGCGCTTCAGCGCCTCCTCGCGCACCCGGTTGGTCAGCTCGGGGTTGGGCTTGTCGCTGCCGGCGATGTTGAACTCGACCGCGTTCATGAAGCCGGGGCCGCGAATGTCGACGATCTCGGGCACCGCCTCGGCAAGGCCGGCCAGGCGCTGCTTCAGCCGCTGGCCGAGCCGGGTGGCGCGGTCGCAAAGCTGCTCCTCCTCGATCACGTCCAGCACGGCATGGGCGGCCGCGACGGCCAGCGGGTTGCCGGCATAGGTGCCGCCCAGGCCGCCGGGCTGCGGGCTGTCCATCACCTCGGCCCGGCCGGTGACGGCGCTGATCGGCAAGCCCCCGCCCAGACCCTTGGCCATGGTGGTGAGGTCGGCCGCGACGCCGTGGTGCTCCATGGCGAACAGCTTGCCGGTGCGGGCGAAGCCGGTCTGCACCTCGTCCGCGATCAGGAGGATCGAATACTGGTCGCAGATCTGGCGCAGGCGCTGGATGAAGCCGGCGGGCGCCTCGTAGAAGCCGCCCTCGCCCTGCACCGGCTCGATGATGATCGCCGCGACCCGCGCCGGGTCGATGTCGGATTTGAACAGCCGGTCCAGCGCCGCCAGCGCGTCCTCGGCCGTCACGCCATGGGTGGTGTTCGGGAAAGGCAGGTGCCAGATGTCGTTCATCATCGGCCCGAAGCCGGCCTTGTAGGGCTGGACCTTGCCGGTCAGCGACATGCCGAGGAAGGTGCGGCCGTGGAAGCCGCCGGAAAAGGCGATCACCCCGGCGCGGCCGGTATGGTGGCGGGCGATCTTGATGGCGTTTTCCACCGCCTCGGCGCCGGTGGTGTAGAAGGCGGTCTTCTTCGGCCCCTTGCCCGGCACCGCGGCGTTCAGCCGCTCGGCCAGGGCGACGTAATTCTCGTAGGGCACGACCTGGTGGCAGGTATGGGTGAAGCGGTCGAGTTGCTCCTTGACCGCCGCGATCACCTTCGGGTGGCGGTGGCCGGTGTTGACGACCGCGATGCCGGCGGCGAAATCGATGTAGCGATTGCCGTCCTTGTCCCAGATCTCGGCGTTTTCGGCGCGCTCGGCATAGACCTGCGTGGTCATGCCGACGCCGCGCGAGATGGCGGCGTTCTTGCGGTCGGTCAGGCTGGTCATCGGCGCCTCCTCGGATGCGATTCGGGGGTGATGCTATACGCGGCTCGGGGATCCGAACAGGGCCGCTTGCGCGCGCCCATGCGATGCTTCAGGCTGCGGCCATGTTCCCGATCCGCGACCACAACCCCTCCGAGCGCACGCCCCATGTCACCTATGGGCTGATCGTCCTGAACCTTGCGCTGTTCCTGCTGACCATGCCCTGGGCCGGCGGCCAGGTCGGGCTCTGGGACCGGCTGGCGCTGTATCCGGTCGCGATCACGCATGGCGCATGGCTGTGGGGGCTGGTGACGCATATGTTCCTGCATGCCGGCATCATGCATATCGCCGGCAACATGCTGTTCCTGTGGGTCTTCGGCGACAATCTCGAGGACCAGATGGGCCCCTTGGGCTTCTTGGGCTTCTACCTGACCTGCGGGCTGGCGGCGGCCGGCGGCCAGATCGTCGCCGACCCCGGCAGCGGCGTGCCCATGGTCGGGGCCTCGGGCGCCATCGCCGGGGTGATGGGGGGCTATCTTCTGATGTTCCCGCGCGCCCGGGTCGATGTCATCGCCATCATCATCGTCATCATCCGCCGCTTCACCATCCCGGCCTGGGTGCTGCTTCTGGCCTGGTTCGGCATCCAGCTGGTCTCGGGCGCCATCGGGGCCGAGGACGGCGTCGCCTATGTCGCCCATGCCGCCGGCTTCCTCGCCGGCATCGTGCTGGCGCTGCCGCTGTTCCTGCGCCGCGGCGGCCCCGCCTTCTGGCGCCGCACCCACGGCCGGCCGCCGCATGCGGCGCTGGCGTTTCCGCCCTCGCGCATTCCGCAGGTGCGCCGCTAGAGCCGGCCCCGGCTCATGTGGCGCTTGCCGGCAAAGCCCGGCGCGCGGCTGACCGCAAAGCCCGCCGCCGCCAGCGCCCGGCGCACATGGCCGGCGGCGGTATAGGTCGCGAATGTGCCGCCCGGCGCGGTATGGCGGGCGACCTCGGCCATCAGCGGCTCACCCCAAAGCTCGGGGTTCTTCGCCGGCGAAAAGCCGTCGAGGAACCAGGCATCCGCCCGGCCTTGCCACGTGGGCAGCGCGGCGCGCGCATCGCCGACGATGATCTCGGCACTGACGGGGCCGACCTGGAAACGCCGGGCGGGCCAGCCGGCGCGCAACGCCTCGGCCAGCGGCGCCAGTTCGGGAAAGGCGGCATGGGCGCGGGCCAGTTCGTCCAGTTCCATCGGAAAGGCCTCGAAACTGGTGAAGCGGACCGGGACCGTCGCCACCTGCGCCAGCGCCAGCAGGTTCAGCCCGGTGCCGAAGCCCAGCTCGGCGATGTGAAAGCCGGGCACCAGCCGCGCCGGCAGGTCGTTTCCGGCCAGGAAGACATGCCGGGTTTCCTCGAGCCCGCCGTTCAGGCTGAAATACGGGTCGTCGAACCGGGTCGAGACCGGGATGCCGCCCTCGCGCCATGCCAGCGCCGCGCTCTGGTCGGGATCGCTCATTCGCGCTAACTCCTGTTTTCCGGCAGATGCGGCAAGGGGCGGCGGGATGGCAAGCGAAATCACGGTGGCGGGCGCGGGGATCTATGGCCTCGCCTGCGCATGGGAGCTGGCGCGGCGCGGCCGGCCGGTGCGCGTGGTCGAGATCGCGCGCATCGGCGCCGGCGCCTCGGGCGGCACGGTGGGCGCGCTGGCCCCGCACGCGCCGGAAAACTGGAACGACAAGAAGCAGGTGCAACTGGACGCGCTGACCGGCGCCGAGGCCTGGTGGGCCGAGGTGGCCCGAACCGGCGGCGTGGATCCCGGCTATGCCCGCACCGGCCGCAACCAGCCCGTCCTGCCGGGGACCGAGGCGCGCATGGCCGAGCGCATCGCCGCCGCCCGCCGCCATTGGCCCGCCTGGGCGACGATGCAGATCACCGACGCGCCGCAGGGCCCGCTGGTGCCGCCGTCCGGGACCGGGCTGTGGCTGGTCGACCGGCTGACGGCGCGCATCAGCCCGCGCCGGGCCGGGACGGCGCTGGCCGCCGCGATCCGCGCGCGCGGCGGCATCATCGAGGAAGGCGCCAGCACAAAAGGCCCGGCGATCTGGGCCACCGGCTGGACCGGGCTGGCGCCCTTCGGCGGCGGCGGCGTCAAGGGCCAGTCGGCGCTGCTCGCATTCGCCGCTCCCGAGGCGCCGCAGGTCTTTGCCGAGGGGCTGCATATCGTGCCGCATGCCGACGGGACGGTGGCGGTCGGCTCGACCTCGGAACGCGACGTGACCGAGCTTGGCACCGATGCGCAGCTTCAGGCGCTGATCGACAAGGCCCGGGCGCTGTGCCCGGCGCTGGCCGATGCGCCGGTGGTGGACCGCTGGGCCGGCATCCGGCCGCGCGCGCTGTCCCGGGCGCCGCTCTTGGGGCCATGGCCCGGCCGGCCGGGGCATTACGTCGCCAATGGCGGCTTCAAGATCGGCATCGCCATGGCGCCGGCCTGCGCGGCGATGCTCGCGGACCTGATCCTCGACGCGCGGGACCGCATCCCCGAGGGGTTCAGGGTGCCGGGCTGACGCCGATCACCAGCGGATGCAGGTGATAGAGCGCGATCCAGATCAGCGGCACCAGCGCCAGCCGCCACCAAGCCAGCCGCCAGACCAGCAGCCGCCGCATCATCACCAGCCCCAGCAGGGCATAACCCAGCAGGAGCCCGAACAGGATCACATGCGCCAGGTCGCCATTGGCCAGCAGATGCGCCCCGCCCCACAGCGTAAAAGCCAGCATCAGCCCGCCCATGCCGCCGACCAGCGCCGCCAGCACCGCGACGGGCATGGCGATGTTCACCAGCCAGCGCGTCCAGGGCCACTGCGGCCAGATCTCGACGAAGGGCGCCCGCCCCGCCGCCACGATCAGCCAGTAAAGCAGCCCCAGCGACAGCAGGCTGTAGCCGATGACATAGGCCCGCTTGCCGAAGCGCGCGACCAAGGGCCCGCGCAGCCGCGCCGGGATGACATGCGAGCCCAGAAAAGCGGCCAGCGCCAGGGCGAATTCCAACCATTCCATGCCTTGAACCTAGCCCCGGCGCCAGGCCCCCGCAATCCGCATTGACCCGGCCCCCGCCTGCGGCATGATGGCGCAAAAAGGATCCCGCCCATGACCCGCCTTCAGACCGCTTTCGACGCCATCGACCAGGCCAATGCCGCCGACCCGCATCTTCAGGACGGCGAGCCCCGCGAACTCCTCTATGGCCAGCGCATGACAGCCGAGCAGCGGGCGCTCTACCCCGACGCCTCCGAGCCGCTGCAGATCGCCTGCCGCGGGCAGCATGTCGAACGCTGGCTCCTGCCGCGCGACGCCTATCCGATGGACCGGCCCGGCTACCTGGCCTGGCGCACCGAACAGGGCCGGCGCCACGCCGCCCGCGTGGCCGGGATCATGCAGGCGGCGGGCTATGATCCCGAATCCATCGCCCATGCCGAGAAGATGCTGACGAAACAGGGCATCAAACGCGACCCCGAGGTGCAGGCGCTCGAGGACGTGGCCTGCTTCACCTTCATCCGCTGGTATCTCGGCCCCTTCGCCGAAACCCGCGACGCCGAGGAATTGCAGCGCATCGTCGAAAAGACCGCGCGCAAGATGTCGCCGCAGGCGCGCAGCATCGCGCTGACCGAATTCGCCATCCCCGAACCCTTCGCCGCGGCCTTCCGTGCCTAGGGCGCTCATCGTCGCCCACGGCCAGCCCGGCGCCCCCGGCCCGCAGCAAGCCGCCATCGAGGCGCTGGCCGCCCGCATCCCGCTGCCCGGGGTGACCATCCGGGGCGCGACGCTCGCCATGCCCGGCGCGCTGGACGGTGCCGATGACGCCATGCTGGTCTATCCGCTGTTCATGGCGGCGGGCTGGTTCACGCGCAGCGAACTGCCGCGCCGCCTGGCCTTGGCCGGCGCCCCCAAGGCCCGCATCCTGCCGCCCTTCGGCGCCGATGCCGGCCTGCCCGCGCTCGCCCGCCGCCTGCTCTCACAAGCCAGCGCAGCGCAAGGCTGGGCCCTGGACGAAACCCACGTCCTGCTCGCCGCCCACGGCTCCGGCCGCTCGCGCGCCCCGGCCGAGGCGGCGCGCAAGATGGCCGCGGACCTCGCGCCCCTGACCGTCACCTGCGGCTTCATCGAGGAACCGCCCCGTCTCGCCGAGGCCGCCCGCGCCCTGCCCGCGCGCGCGCTCTGCCTGCCGCTCTTCGCCACCAGCGCCGGGCACGTCACCGACGACCTGCCCCAGGCACTGGCCGAGGCCGGCTTCCGCGGCATCACCCTGCCCGCCATCGGCCTCGCCCCCGAGGTGCCGGCAATGATCGCCGCCAGCATCAAGGCCGCCCTTACCGAGCGGCCCTGAGCTTCTTTGCTCTGCAAATACCCACGGCAACCGCGCCACCGCCGCCGCACCAGGCCTTGGGAAAACCGCGGCTTTCACCGTTTCCCAAATACTCCGGCAGCCGCGCGGCGGGGCGCCTCACATCGCCGCCAGTTGCCCCAGCGCCGCCCGGATCCGCGCCAGATCGTCCTCCAGCGCGGCCAGCTTCTCGCGCGTTTCCTCGATCACCTCCGGCTCGGCGTTCTCGACGAATTTCGGATTGCCCAGCCGGCCGCGCAACCCGCCGGCATCCTTCTCGGCCTTGGCGGCGGCCTTCTCCAGCCGCGCCGTCTCGGCCGCGACGTCGATCATCTCGCCCACCGGCAGGGCAAAGCTCGCCCCCAGCGCCGCGACCGCGATCATGCCCGGCCCCATCGCCCCTTCGCGCGGCGGGTTCACCCGTGCCAGCCGCTCGACCAGCGGGCCATTGGCGGCCAGCGCCGCACGGGCGGCCGCGTCGGCTTCGGTCACGATCAGGTCGGGCCGCGCCCCGGCCGGCACGCCGATCTGGGCGCGGGCCGAGCGGATGTTCTCGATCACCGAAATCACCCAGTTCATCTGCCGGTCGGCCTCGGCATCGATCAGCTCGGAGCCGTAGTCCGGCCAGTCGCCATGCACCAGCGGCTTGGCGCGCGCGCCGGTCAGCGCCCAGAGCTCCTCGGTGACGAAGGGCATGATCGGGTGCAAGAGCAGATAGCACTGGTCCAGCACCCAGCCCATCGTCGCCTGGGTCTCGTCGCGATAGCCGCCGTCGAACAGCGGCTTCGAGAATTCCACATACCAGTCGCAGACCTTGCCCCAGACAAAGGCGTAAAGCCCGGTCGCGGCGTCGTTGAAGCGGAACCCCGCCAGCGCCTCGTCGGTGGCCTGGCGGATGCGGGCGACCTCGCCGATGATCCAGCGGTTCACCACATGCGCGGGCGCCGGGCGGGCGCCGCCGCCCCTGACGCCGTTCATCTCGGCAAAGCGGCTGGCGTTCCAGATCTTGGTGACGAAGTTGCGGTTCGCCTCGACATGCTTCGGCCCCAGCTTGGGGTCGCGGCCCATCGCCGCCATGCTGGTCAGGGTGAAGCGCAGCGCGTCGGCGCCGTATTGGTCGATCAGCACCAAGGGGTCGATGACGTTGCCTTTCGACTTCGACATCTTGGCGCCCTTTTCGTCGCGCACGAGGCCGTGGACATAGACGGTGCGGAACGGCACGTCGCCCACCACCGCCAGTTGCATCATCATCATCCGGGCGACCCAGAAGAAGATGATGTCAAAGCCGGTGACCAGCACGTCGGTCGGGAAATACCGGCGCAGCTCGGGCGTGGGTTCGGGCCAGCCCAGCGTGCCGATCGGCCACAGACCCGAGGAAAACCAGGTGTCCAGCACATCGGGATCGCGCCAGACCGGATAGACCAGCCTGGTCGGATCCTGCGTCAGGTTATAGTCGGCCAGCCCCTGGGCAAAGGCATCGACCGCCGCCTCGCGGTCCTCGACCTCGATCACCCGGGCGATTTCCAGCGGCTGCGGCAGGTCGGCCAGCGCGTCGCGGAACTTCTGCGCCACATCGGCGAAATTCGCCGCGCATTGCAGCAGGTCGTCGCCATGGACCAGCCCTTCCTCCAGCAGCGCGAAGATCTCGACGTCGTCCAGCGCGCCGTCGTGGTCGTCATCGACCTGGCCTTCCAGCCGCAGGTCCAGCCCATACCACACCGGGATCTGATGCCCCCACCACAGCTGGCGCGAGATGGTCCAGGGCTCGATGTTCTCGAGCCAGTTGAAATAGACCTTGCGGTGCTGCTCGGGCAGGATCTCGGTGCGGCCATCGCGCACCGCCTCCAGCGCCGGTCCGACGATCTTCGGCGTATCGACGAACCACTGGTCGGTCAGCATCGGCTCGATCACCACGCCCGAGCGGTCGCCGAAGGGCTGCATGATCGGCTTCGAGTCGACCAGGGGCCGGCGTTCCAGATGCTCGGCGCCGGTCTCCTTGTCGATTTCCTTGTGCAGATAGGTGACGGCCAGCCCCTCGTCGGTGATCGCCGCGATCACGCGCTTGCGGGCGTCGTAGCGGTCCAGCCCGCGCAACTCCTCGGGCACCAGGTTGACCGAGGACACGTCGCCCACATCCTCGCCCCGCGCCGCCCGCGTGGCGATCTCGGCGCTTTCCTCATAGCTCAGACCGTCCGCGCGCATGGCGCCCTTGCCGTCCATCAGCGCATAGAGCGGAATGCCATTGCGCATCGCCACTGCATAGTCGTTGAAGTCATGCGCGCCGGTGATCTTGACCGCGCCCGAGCCGAAATCCGGGTCCGGGTATTCGTCGGTGACGATCGGGATCAGCCGGCGATGCTGTTTCGGGCCGACCGGGATTTCCACCAGCTTGCCGACGATGGGCGCATAACGGGCGTCGTCCGGATGCACCGCGACCGCGCCGTCGCCCAGCATGGTCTCGGGGCGGGTGGTGGCGATGCTGATATAGTCCCGCGTCTCGCGCAGGGTGACGTTGCCGTCGGCGTCGCGCTCGATGTATTCATAGGTCTCGCCGCCGGCCAGCGGGTACTTGAAATGCCACATATGGCCGGGCACTTCGCGGTTCTCGACCTCCAGGTCGGAAATCGCGGTCTCGAAATGCGGGTCCCAGTTCACCAGCCGCTTGCCGCGATAGATCAGCCCCTTGTCGAACATCTCGACAAAGACCTTGATGACGGCATCGTGGAAATTGCCCTCCTCGCCCGCCGGGGCGCCGGGGGCGCCGGACATGGTGAAGGCATTGCGCGACCAGTCGCAGGACGCGCCCAGGCGTTTCAGCTGGTTGACGATGGTGTCGCCGGATTCCTGCTTCCAGGCCCAGACCTTCTGCAGGAAGGCCTCGCGCCCGATCTCGCGCCGGCCGGGCTCCTGGCGCTCGGCCATCCGGCGCTCGACCACCATCTGGGTGGCGATGCCGGCATGGTCCTGGCCGGGCTGCCACAGCGTGTCGAAGCCGCGCATCCGGTGCCAGCGCACCAGGATGTCCTGCAGCGTATTGTTCAGCGCGTGGCCGATATGCAGGCTGCCCGTGACATTCGGCGGCGGGATCACGACCGAGAAGGTTTCCGCGCGCGAGGCATTGGCCCCCGCCGCGAAGGCATCGCTTGCCGCCCATTCCGCCGCGATCCGCGCCTCGGCGGCAGCGGCGTCGAAGTTCTTGTCCATGGCCATGTCGTCACCCCTTGAATTGCCCAAGGGGATAGCGAAACCACGGCCAAAGGCCAAGAGGCGCTAGAGAAACCGCGCCGCAATCCCGTCCTTGAACGGGAACCAGCCGTAATAGGGCCGCGCGCCCGCGATCACGCGCTGGATCGAGGGCCGCGCCACCAGCCGCTCGAAATATCCGGTCAGCTGCGGATGATCCGCGAAGGGATGCACGGCGCCGGCATAGAACAGCGCCGGAAACGCCGCGCAATCGGCCAGGCCGAAGCCGCCCGCGATCCAGTCGCGCCCGTCCAGGCGCCGGTCCAGCGCGGCATAGGCCAGGTCCAGCTTGGCCCGCGCAAAGGGCGCCACCCGCTCCTCGGCGCCTTCGGCCATGAAGATGCGGGCGTCGACGATCTGCTGCATCATCTGCATGACCTGGAAATCCAGGAAGCGGTCCCATTGCCGCGCCGGCAGCGAGGCATCGGGGTCCGGGTCCAGCAGGCGTTGCGGACCGGGATGGTGCCGGTCCAGCCATTCGATCATCAGCGAGCTTTGCGACAGCGCCAGATCGCCCTCGCGCAGCGCCGGCATCCGGCCCATCGGCTCGACCGATTGCATCAGCGCCCGGTCCTGCGCATCGCCCAGATCGACCTCGCAGAAGGTGAAATCCGTCCCCAGCTCGTAAAGCGCGATCAGCACCTTCTGGGTATAGGAGGACAGCGGGTGGCCATAAAGCGTCAGCATCACGCAGCCTTTTCGAAATGCGCCAGCTGCGCGTCATGGGCGCGCCGGAACGCCGGACGGGCGGTCATGCGCTGCAGATAGTCCAGCAGCACCGGATGGCCGGCCAGCTCGCCCAGGCTATCGACGATGCGCAGCACCTCGGCCAGCATGATGTCGGCGATGGTGAAGCGGCCGGCGGCGATGAAGTCGCGGGACTTCAACACCGGCGCCAGTTGCTCCAGTCGCGCGACCAGCCGCGGCAGGGCCAGTTCGGCGGCGCGCTCGTCGCGGTCGAACATGCGGGCCAGCGCCAGCGCCATCACCACCGGCTCCAGCGTGTTCAGCGCCGCGACCAGCCATTGCTGGGTCTCGGCCCGGCCCTGCGCGTCGGCGGGCAGCAGCGCCTCATGCCGCTCGCCGAGATACAGCAGGATGGCGCCGCTTTCGAACAGCGTCAGATCGCCGTCCTGCAGGATCGGCACCTGGCCAAAGGGTTGGCGGGCGAAATGCTGCGCGGTCTTCTCGCGCACGCTGGTCGTCTCGATGCGATAGGGCTGGCCGGCCTCTTCGCAGGCCCAGCGGATGCGCAGGTCGCGGACATGGCCGCGGGCGAAATCGGGCACCCAGTCGTAGGTCGTAATCACATACATGGCTCAGTCGCTCCGGGCGAATTCGGCGTCGATCACCACGGGAATCGGCGCGGTGAAAAAGGCGTTCATGCCATAGGCCTGCGGGTCGATCTGCGTCTCGGCATGGACGCCGATCAGGTTGCGGATCACCGGGTTGCCATTCTCGTCCCCGGTAAAGCCCTTGCCGGCGCCGACCAGCTCGACCGCGAAGCTGGCCGGATGCGTGCGGCCCATCAGCGTCAGTTGCCCCGAGACCGTGCCCCTGGTGTCGCTTTCGGGGACAAAGCTGTCCGACACGAAACTCGCCACCGGATTGGCGGCGGTGTTCAGGTATTCGGCGCCCTTCAGCACCTCGGCAAAGCCCTCGACCGGGGTCGAGATCGAGCCGACCTGCACCTCGGCCGTCAGCCGCATCGCCGCCGGGTCGTCGGGGTTCCAGGTCAACGCGCCCGAAACCGCGTCGAAGCGGAAGACGCTGTAGGAAAAGCCCATATGCGGCACGCGGGCGATGACCGCGCTGTGATAGGGGTCGAGCTTATAGGTCCCGGCCTCGGCGGCGTGATAGTCCTTCTGCCCCTGCGGAATGTCCTGGGGCTGCACCTCTTGCGCCGCCACGGGGGCGGCGCAAAGGGCGCAAAGCAGCGCGACACGGATCATGGCGTGGCCTCGCGCGGGCCGACGATGGCGAAATGCGCGCCCTGCGGGTCGCGCGCCACGGCGATGAAGGCCGGGCCCGGCACCTCATGCGGACCGCTGACCACCTCGCCGCCGGCATCGCGGATGCGCTGCATGGCCGGCTCGACGCCGTTGGTGCCGAAATAGGGCAGCCAGCAGGACACGGGCGCATTGCCCAGACCCATCATCCCGCCGATATCGGTACCGTTCCAGCGGAACAGCTGGTATTTGCCCATCGCGCCCATGTCCATGGCATCGCCCGCCGTCCAGCCGAACAGCTCGGCATAGAAGGCGAAGCCTGCCACCGGATCGGTGGACATCAGCTCGATCCAGTTGCCGTGGCCTTCCTTCTTCTGGTCGAAGGCGCCGGTTTCGGCCGCGGGCTGCGGCTGCATCGGCAGCGGTTGCAGGATGCCGAAGACCGCGCCCTGCGGATCGGCCGCCACGGCGAAGCGGCCGGTGCCGGGAATATCGGCCGGAGGCTTGTGGACCGTCCCGCCCAGCAGCGCGATCTTTTCCGCCGCCGCGTCGCAATCGTCCACGTCCAGGTAGATCAGCCAGTTCGGCGGGATGCCGTCATAGCCGGGCGGGATCTCCATCAGCCCGGCCACCATGTCGCCGCCGTGGCTGGCCAGCAAATAGCTGAAATCCGGCATGCCGGAATCGGCGACCGACCAGCCGAAGACCTTGCCATAGAAGTCGCTTGCGGCAGGAAGCCCGCCGCGCGCGGTGTCCAGCTCGAACCAGCAGGGTTTGCCGTGATACATCGCCGCCCCCTCAGGCCTTGTCGTCGAAGATGGGCTCGAAGCCGCCCCAGATCATCCGCATGCCGTCGAAGGGCATCTCGGGCGGGCCCTGCATCTCGGGGTCGTTCATCATCTTTTCGAAACCCGCCTCGGCCGTGGCCTTGTCGGGCCATTCGATCCAGGAAAACACGATGGTCTCGTCCTCCTTGGCCTGGGTCGCCATGTAGAAATCGGTGACCTTGCCATGGGGCACGTCGGCGCCCCAGGTCTCGACCATGCGCAGCGCGCCATAGCGCTTGAACATCGGCCAGGCCGAACTCGCCATGTCGATGTATTTCTGCTTGTTCGCGGTCGGGACCGCCAAAAGGAAGCCGGAGTAATAGGTCATCTTCTCCTCCTCATGATTGGCGCGAAAAGCGCCGGTGAGTCGAAGGCTGGCACTTGCAGTAGCAAAAAGCAACTGATAATATCAAAACATGAGCAAGACCGGCAAAACCCTGCGCTATGACGAAGGCTGTCTCGGCGCCCATGCGCTGAACCTGGTGGGCGACCGCTGGGCGCTTCTGGTGGTGCGCGAGCTGATGTTCGCGCCCAAGCGTTTCCAGATGATCCGCGCCGGGCTGCCCGGCGTGACCGCCAGCGTGCTGACGCAGCGGTTGGGCCAGCTGGTGCAGGCCGGCGTGGTCAGCCATGACGAGGTGCTGGGGCTTTACGCGCTGACCGAGCAGGGCCGCGCGCTGCATCCGGTGCTGCGCGAGCTGTGCCGCTGGGCGCTGCTGATGCCGGGGCACGACCCGCGCAGGTTCATCAGCATCTCGGCGCTGATGATCTCGATTTCCGCGACGGTGGATGCGGGGCGGGCGGCGGGATCGAACCTGCGCGCGGGCTTCCTGTCGGGGAAAGAGGGGTTCGAGGTGATCCTGTCGCCCAAGGGCGCACCGCTGGTCACGGCCATGCGCGCGCCGCAGGGCGATTTCCTGCTGGAGGGCAGCGGCAATGCGCTGGCCGCCGCGATCTATGGCCCGGGGCCGGTGACGATCGCCAGCGCCGGGCTGATCGGCTTGCACGGCGACCGGGCCGCCGCGCAAGCCTTCACGGACCTGTTCAGGCTGAAGCCCTAGATCAGGCCCAGGAGCGATTCGCCCGAGGAGATAGCGCAGGCGCCGGGGCTTTCCTCGATCTCCAGCGCCTCGACCGTGCCGTCGTTCACCAGCATGGCATAGCGTTTCGAGCGGCCCTTGATCCAGCCGTCGGCCTGGATGTCCAGACCCAGCGCCTTGGTGAAGCTGCCGTCGGCATCGGCCAGAACCTCGATGCCGGCGCCGGTCGCGCCGGTGTCCTTGGCCCAATGCCCGGCCACGAAGGGGTCGTTCACGGTGATGCAGGCGATGCGCGAGACGCCCTTCTCGCGCAGCTTGTCGGCATTCTGCACAAAGCTCGGCATATGGGCGTTGGTGCAGGTCGGCGTATAGGCGCCCGGCACGGCAAAGATCGCGACGCGACCCTTGCGCAGATCGGCGACCTCGACCGGCTCGGGGCCGTTCTCGCCCAGTTTCACCAGCGTGCCGTCGGGCAGGCTTGCCCCTTTTTCGATGGCCATGCGCGCTTCCTCCTTGTCGAATTGCATCGCGTCAGGCCGGACTATAGGCTGCGCGCCGCAGGCAAACCAGCGAGGAAAACCATGAACATCGTCATCCTGGGCGCCGGCCAGGCGGCCGCCTCGCTGGCGGCGAAGCTGCGGGCGCTGGGGCACGCCGGGCCGGTGACGGTGATCGGCGACGAGCCCGCGCCGCCCTATCAGCGCCCGCCGCTGTCCAAGGCCTATCTGCTGGGCCAGATGGATCTGGACCGGCTGACGCTGCGCGGGCCGGACTGGTGGGCCGAACAGGACATCGCGGTGCACCTGGGCGAACGGGCGGTGGCCATCGACCGGGCGCGGCGCGTGGTGGTGACGGATCGTGGCGAATATCCTTGGGACGCGCTGGCGCTGACGCTGGGCGCCAACCCGCGCCGGCTGCCCGCGGCGATGGGCGGGGCGCTGCCGGGCGTGCATGTGGTGCGCAATCTGGCCGACATTGC
Organism: Paracoccus aminovorans; assembly: GCF_001546115.1. Taxonomy (GTDB): domain Bacteria; phylum Pseudomonadota; class Alphaproteobacteria; order Rhodobacterales; family Rhodobacteraceae; genus Paracoccus; species Paracoccus aminovorans_B. The sequence goes on along the minus strand of NZ_KQ955208.1, from coordinate 1,915,122 downwards.
CGGGCTGCAACCGGCGCTGGTGGCGGGTCGCCGGCTGGTGGTGATCGGCGGCGGCTATATCGGGCTGGAGGCGGCCGCCGTCGCCCGCAAGTTGGGGCTGGACGTCACGCTGGTCGAGGCCGCGCCGCGCATCCTGGGCCGGGTGGCGGCCCCCGAAACCGCCGCCATGATCCGCGACCTGCATCGCCGCCATGGCGTCGAGATCATCGAGGGCGTGGGCATCGCCCGCATCACCGGCGACACGGCGGCGGAGGGGGTGGAACTGGCCGATGGCCGGCTGCTGCCCGCCGATCTGGTGATCTGCGGCATCGGCGTCGCGCCCGAAACCGCCCTGGCCGAGGCGGCGGGGCTGGCCATTGACAACGGCGTCGCCACCGATGCGCAGGGCCGGACCTCGGACCCAGGCATCTGGGCGGCCGGGGATTGCGCCAGCTTTCCTGCGCCGGGCGGGCGGCTGCGGCTGGAAAGCGTCGGCAATGCCATCGACATGGCCGAGGCGGTGGCGGCGAACATGCTGGGCGCGGGCGCGGACTACGTCCCGAAACCCTGGTTCTGGTCGGACCAGTTCGACGCGAAACTGCAGATCGCCGGGCTGAACCTGGGCTACGACCGTGTTGTCACGCGGCCCGGCTCGGTCTGGTATTACCGCGACGGCCGGCTGATCGCGGTGGACGCGCTGAACGACGCCCGCGCCTATATGATCGGCAAGCGCCTGATCGAGGCCGGCAAGTCGCCCGCGCCCGAAACCCTGGCCGAGGCCCCCGACCTGAAGGCGCTGCTGTGAGGATCGTCGGCGGCACCCTGCGCGGGCTGAAGCTGGCCGAGGTCGGCGCGGGCGATCCGGCCGCGCATCTGCGCCCGACCACCGACCGGGTGCGCGAGTCGATCTTCAACCTGCTCATCAACGGCACGCATGGCAATCCGATCCCCGGCGCGCGGGTGCTGGACCTGTTCGCCGGCACCGGCGCCCTGGGGCTGGAGGCGCTGTCGCGCGGCGCGGCGCGGGTGGCCTTCGTCGATGACGGCGTGGCGGCGCGCGGGCTCTTGCGCACGAATATCGAAAAGGCCCGCGCCATGGGCGTGACCGACGTCTGGCGCCGCGATGCGACCAAGCTGGGCGAGAATCGCGGTCCGGGCTATGGGCTGGTCTTCCTCGACCCGCCCTATGGCAGGGGCCTGGGCGCGCAGGCGTTGGAATCGGCCCTGGCCGGCGGCTGGATCGCGCCGGGCGCCATGGTGGTCTGGGAAGAATCGGCCGCGCCGCCCCCGGTCGCCGGGCTGGCCCAGATCGACCAGCGCAAATACGGCGACACGATCGTCACATTGTTGCGCGCGGAACACGGCTAGGTGGCGCGATCCAGCTTGGTGGACAGGTGAATCAGGCTCTCGCTGGACTTCACGCCGGTCAGACCGCCGATCTGGTCCAGCACATCGTCCAGCTGGCTGGTCGATATGGCGGCCAGTTGCAGCAAAAGATCGACGCGGCCGCTGGTGGTATGGATGCGCTCGACCTCGGGCAGGCTGCGCAGCCGGCCCAGGATCGCGGCTTGCGAGCGCGGCTCGATGGTCAGCAGGCAGGTGGCGCGGATGCGATGCTCGCGCGCGGAATCGCCCAGGCGCAGCGTGTAACCCGCGATGGCGCCCGAAGTTTCCAGCCGTTCCAACCTGGCCTGCACGGTCGAGCGCGCCACCTTCAGCCGCCGGGCCAGCACCGCCACGGACATGCGCGCATCCTGCGCGAGATGGGTCAGAATTCCCCGGTCGAGCTCGTCCACCTGCCACCTGTCATAATGACGACACTTTCGGCAGATTACCCATAGGCGGGAACATTTCCACCCTTTTCATTGCTTCAATCGGAACCCATAGGGCGCAGACTTGTTTCCATCCCTCACGCGCACAGGAAGGACATGCCGATGGGACTGACCGAGGGCCGTGGCCCCAAGACCGTCTGGGACAATCCCGCCGAGATCATCCGCAAGCTGGCGCCGGAAAACCCGGTCATGGTCTTTGCCCCTTCGGTCCTGCGCGCGAATGCCCAGCGCTTCCTGCAGGGCTTTCCCGGCCTGGTGACCTATGCCGTCAAGTCGAACCCGGACGAGGCGGTGATCCGCACGCTCGCCGCCGCCGGGGTCAAGGGCTTCGACGTCGCCTCACCGGCCGAGATCGACCTGATCGGCCGGCTGGCCCCGGATGCGGCGCGGCATTACCACAACCCCGTGCGCTCGCGTGCCGAGATCACCCATGCGGTCGAGGCGGGCATCAAGGCCTGGTCGGTCGACAGCCATTCCGAGCTGGAAAAGCTGTTCGAGAAGGTGCCGGCCGAGGGTTGCGAGATCTCGCCCCGCTTCAAGCTGCCGGTGCTGGGCGCGGCCTATGACTTCGGCTCGAAGTTCGGCGCCTCGCCGGAACTGGCGGCGGAGCTGCTGCGCGCGGTGGCGGATCGCGGCTATATCCCCTCGCTGACCTTCCACCCGGGCACGCAATGCACCGATCCGCATGCCTGGGAGGCCTATATCACCACCGCGGCCGAGATCTGCGCCATGGCCGGGGTGCGCGCGCGGCGGCTGAACGTCGGCGGCGGCTTCCCCTCGCATCGCGTGACCGGGGTCGAGCCGGACCTGGCCGCGATCTTTGCCCTGATCCGCCGCGTCACCGACGAGGCTTTCGGCGCCGAGCCCCCGGCGCTGGTCTGCGAGCCGGGGCGCGGGCTTTGCGCCGACGCCTTCTCGCTGATCACCCGGGTCAAGGCGGTGCGCGACGGCCAGAACGTGTTCCTGAACGACGGCGTCTATGGCGGGCTGTTCGAACTGCCGATCGTCGGCAATCTCGACCGCTTGCAGGTGCTGACCCCCGAAGGCACGGCGCGCGAGGATGAGGCGCATCCCCGCGTCATCTTCGGCCCGACCTGCGATTCGGTGGACCGGCTGCCGGGCGAGCTGGCGCTGCCCGGCACTCTCCAGGAAGGTGACTATGTCATCTTCCACGGCGCCGGCGCCTATTCCACGGTCACCAACACCCGGTTCAACGGCTTCGGGTTGATGGCACACATGACCGTGAACGCGCTTGAATAGGGATTAATCGAATGTTCGCGGTTCCGTGCTAGCGTCCGGCCATGGAATCGTCCCGCCCGCCCCTGTGCCATGTCGTCCTGATGGACGGAACCTTCGCCTCGCTGACCCAGGGGCGACGGTCCTCCATCGCGCGCATCCATGCGATGCTGTCGGGCGACCGCGGGCTGCTGCCGGCGCCGGTGCGCATCCATTACGCGCCGGGCCAGCAATGGCAGGCCTGGCGCACCCTGCCCGAACTGACCATGGGCGCCACGCTGGAGCGCAGCATCTGCGACGCCTATGCCTGGCTTGCCCGCGAATGGCGGCCGGGCGATCCGCTGTTCTTCTTCGGCTATTCGCGCGGCGCCTTCGCGGTGCGCTCGCTGGCCGGGATGATCGGCCGGGTCGGGCTGTTGACGCACACCCATGCCACGGCCGAAAACGTCCACCACGCCTGGCAGCTTTATCGCAACGGTGCCGACCTGGGGGTCGAGCAGCTGGACCAGCGCCTGTGCCATCCCTTCGTGCCGATCCGGCTGATCGGGGTCTTCGACACCGTCATGGCGCTGGGCATCCGGCTGCCGCTGCTGTGGATGCTGACCGAGCCGCGCTTTCGCTTTCACGATGAACACTTGGGCAGCCATGTCGAGCACGGCCTGCAGGCGCTGGCCCTGGACGAGACCCGGGCGGCCTTTCAGCCCCTGGTCTGGGACAGCCAGTCGGTCGCCGGCCGGATCGAGCAGATGTGGTTCCGCGGCTGCCACCCGGACATCGGCGGCCAGCTGTCGGGGCTGGAATATGCCCGGCCGCTGGCGAATATCCCGCTGGTCTGGATGATGACGCGGGCCGAGCGCTTTGGCCTGCCGCTGCCCGCGGGCTGGCAGGCGCAGTTCCCCTGCGACCCGACGGCGCCCTCGGTCGGGTCCTGGCGCAGCTGGGGCAAGGCTTTCCTTGCCCGCGCGCCGCGGCTGGCGGGGCTGGACGCCTCGGAACGACTACACGACTCGGTGCCACGCCCCTATCCGGGCCCGGCGCTGCTGACCGGCGCGCTGGCCGAGGCCGCGCCCGAACGCCCGCACCGCAAGCGCCGCTTCCGCCGCCGCACGCCCGCCGCGCCGCAAGAAATGGCCATGCCCGGAGCGACAGCAGAGGACGATAACCCAGGAATTATCGCGCCCTGACGGGTTGCGACAGGACGCCTGATTGGCACATGGTCGAGATGCAATCACCGTCATCGAAGTTCGACTCTTCTCGGCCGCACCGACATCTGAAGCGCTGCCGCGCTCGCTTGGCGGCAGGATCAGCCGGGCTGCGCATGCCCCAAGGCCAAGCCTGCCATCGGAATCAGGCTGAGACCGTCAAAAACATGGAGACTCTCTTGCGCGGCGCCGTTCCTGAGAGTGCATACCGCCTGACACCAGGGTCATCGCAGCGTCGGGTCGGAACGGTTGACCGGGCACCGCGGAAGCGCATGTTCAAGCGCGAACCTGGCCTTCCCAGCCTCTCCGATCAAGATATGCATCGCGCCCAGCCGGGCGCCATCCCCGGTGACGGCGACCAGGAGCTGGATGGCGGCTCGCTATCCCCGAGCGCCCAGAAACAGCCCGCCATGTCGGCCACCAGCGAGGCATCATAGCCGAATTCTGCAAGCGCATTGCAGAACGGCAAGCGCGGTCTGGTGATCGCCGCCGCGGATCTGTTCGAGGATCCTCGGCCTGAGCGACGGATAGCGGTGCGGCGGTGCTGCAGCTTGGGCACGAATCGTCAAACGCAGCCCTCTCGGCGCGATTGGCCAAGGCACAGCGCTCAACGGTCAGGATATGCTGAACCGCAGCCCCGGCCGCTCAGGCCACGCGCGAAAATTCGGCCTTCGGTGCGACGCCCAGGCCGGCGCAGACCTTCTGCACCAGGTCGGGCTTGTTCAGCGTATAGAAATGCAGCTTGTCCACGCCGCCCTCGACCAGCGATTCGCACAGCTTGACGCAGACATCCAGCGCCAGCGCGGCCTCGCCCTCGGGGCCGGCGGCGGCAAAGGCCTCCTCGGCCCATTGCGGAACCGAGGTGCCGCAGCGTTCGGCAAAGCGGCGGGTGCCGGCCCAGCTCTGGATCGGCAGGATGCCGGGGATGATCGGCGCCGCGACGCCGGCGGCCGCGCAGGCGTCGCGGAAGCGGAAGAAGGTGTCGGCGTCAAAGAAGAACTGCGTGATGGCCGAACTAGCGCCTGCGTCCACCTTGCGCTTCAGCCAGGCCACGTCGGCGGCAGTGTCGGCGCTGTCGGGATGCGGCTCGGGATAGGCGCCGCAGCGGATGGTCATGTCGCCGCGCGCGGCAATCGCCTCGATCAGCGCGACCGAGCTGGCGAAGCCCTCGGGATGGGCGGTGAAGCGGTCCTGGCCCTGCGGCGCGTCGCCGCGCAGGGCGACGATCTCGTGCACGCCGGCCGCCGCGTAATCGGCGACGATCTGCAAGGTCTCCTCGCGCGTCGCGTCCACGCAGGTCAGATGCGCGGCGACGTTCAGCCCGTAATGGCCGGCCAGCGCCGTCACCGCCTCATGCGTCAGCTGCCGGGTGGTGCCGCCGGCGCCATAGGTGACCGAGACGAAGTCCGGCCCCAGCGGCGCCAGCGCCCGGGCGGTCTCCCACAGCCGGAAGGATTGCTCCAGGGTCCGGGGCGGGAAGAATTCGAAACTGATCGCCGGTGTCGTCATCGCACTATCCTTTTGTCGCAGGACTTGTGACACGCGCCGCGACGTGAGACAAATTCATAATCCTCAAGATCGTGATGAGATCCGCTCAAGATGCATCTGGAACTTCGCCATCTGCGCAGCCTGCGCGCCATCCATGAACAGGGCGGGCTGGCCCGCGCGGCCGAGGTGCTGAACCTGACGCAATCGGCGCTGTCGCACCAGATCAAGGCGCTGGAGGAACAGGCCGGGGTCGAGCTTTTCCTGCGCAAGACCAAGCCCTTGCGCCTGTCGGGTGCCGGGATGCGGCTGTTGCGCACCGCCGAGCAGGTGCTGCCGATGATCGAGGCCGCCGAGGCCGAATTCCGCGCCGTCGAGCTGGGCCGGGCCGGCCGGCTGCATGTGGCGATGGAATGCCACCATTGCTTCGACTGGCTCCTGCCGGTGCTGGACCAGTTCCGCCGCGCCTGGCCCGAGGTCGACCTGGACATCCGCACCAGCCTGGCGCTGAAGGCGCTGCCGGCGCTGGAACGCGGCCAGGTGGACCTGGTGATTTCCTCGGACCCCGAGGAAATCGCGGGCATCAGCTTCCAGCCGCTGTTCGACTATGCGCCGACGCTGGTGGTGCGGGCCAGTCACCCGCTGGTCGCCAAGGGCTATGCCGAGCCCGCCGACCTGGCCGGCGAGGCGCTGATCACCTATCCGATGGACCGGGCGCGGCTGGACGTGTTCTCGCAATTCCTCGACCCGGCCGGGGTCGAGCCGGCGCATCTGCGCCAAGTCGAGCAGACCGCCATCGCGCTGATGCTGATCGCCTCGGGGCGCGGGGTGGCGGTGATGCCCGACTGGGTGCTGCGCGGCCAGGCCGGCAACCCCGAACTGGCGCTGCTGCCGCTGGGGCCGCAGGGCATGCTGCGCCGGCTGTACGCCGGGCTGCGCAGCGAGGACCTGCAGCAACCCTATATGGCGCATGTGCTGCGCCTGGCCCGGACCGAGCCGGTGCGAATGATGCGCGCGGCGGCGCCGGGCTGATGCCCCGGGATCATCGTCAAAGCAGCACTGGTTCACCCGATCCCGGGGAGGTTCAGGCCCGTTCGCCTTGCCCCCAGGCTAGGGCCGGGGCAGGATTGCGATCAAGCACAAGACCCCGAGAATACGATGCAAATTGAAACCTCTCGCCCCGACGCCACCACCCGCCCCGGCGGCGGATTTGACAAAGCCCCGCAATCGCCGGATGAAATCGGTGACGCTTCCCATCAGGACCGCCATGGCCAGCCTTCCCGCCGATCCGCAGCTGCGCGCCACCCTTCAGGACGGGCAGCTGCGCCTTGAGGGCGCGCTGACGGTCTGGACCCTGGCGCAGCTGCCGCCCGAGGCGCCGGAGCGGCTGGAGCTGTCGGGCCTGACGCGGCTCGACACCGCCGGCGCCTGGTACCTGGCCGGGCGCACAGCCGCGGGCGCCACGCTTCTGGGGCTGGCCGCGCCGCAGGCGAAGCTCCTGGAAAGCGTGACCGGCGCCCTGCCCCGGCCCGATCCGCCGCCCGCGCCCGAGCCCGGCTGGCGCCGGGCGCTGGATGCGACCGGGCGCTGGATCATGGGCGCGCTGGTCTTCCTGCGCGAGCTTGCGGAATACCTGGGCCGGTTCCTGGCGGCGCTGTGGCGCGGCATCCGGCACCCGCGCGATTTCCGCCTGACCGCGCTGGTCCATCACTGCCAGGAAACCGGCCTGCGCGCGGTGCCCATCGTGGCGCTGATGTCCTTTCTGATCGGCGTGGTGCTGGCCTTTCAGGGCGCGGCGCAGCTCAGCCAGTTCGGGGCCGAGATCTTTGTCATCGACCTGATCGCCATCTCGATCCTGCGCGAACTGGGCATCCTTCTGACCGCGATCATCGTCGCCGGGCGCACGGCCTCGGCGCTGACGGCCTCGATCGGCTCGATGAAGATGAACGAGGAAATCGACGCCATGCGCACGCTGGGCCTCGATCCCGACATGGTGCTGATCCTGCCGCGCGTGCTGGCGCTGGTCATCACCCTGCCGATCCTGGGGCTGATCGCGAACTTGGCCGGGCTGATCGGCGGCGCGATCATGTCCTGGGTGGAGCTCGGGATCTCGCCCTCGATGTTCCGCTATCGGCTGATCGCGGAAACCAGCGTCGACCATGTCATCGTCGGCCTGTCCAAGGCGCCGGTCTTTGCCATCATCATCGGCATCATCGGCTGCCACGCCGGGATGAAGGTCGGCAAGGACGCGGAATCGCTGGGCGCGCAGACCTCGACCGCGGTGGTGAACGCCATCTTCGCGGTGATCGTGGCGGATGCGCTGTTCTCGGTCTTCTTCGCGGAGATCGGGTTGTGAGCGACAATGTCATCGAGGTCCGGGGCCTGCGCACGCAATTCGGCAGCCATGTCGTGCATGACGGGCTGGACCTGGACCTGCGGCGGGGCGAGATCCTGGGCGTGGTCGGCGGCTCGGGCACCGGGAAATCGGTGCTTCTGCGCACCATCGTCGGGCTGAACCCGCCCGCCGCCGGCACGGTCCGGGTCTTTGGCCAGGACGTGACCGCGCTGCACGGCCCGGCGCGCGAGGCGCTGGAGCGGCGCTGGGGCGTGATGTTCCAGGCCGGGGCGCTGTTTTCCTCGCTCAACGTGCGCGAGAATGTCGAGGTGCCCTTGCGGGCCGTGCCGGGCCTGACGCCCGAGACGCGCGCGGGGCTGGCGGAACTGAAGGTCTCGATGGCCGGGCTGCCGTGGAACGCCAACGACAAATACCCCTCGGACCTGTCGGGGGGCATGAAAAAGCGCGCGGGGTTGGCGCGGGCCCTGGCGCTGGACCCCGAGATCGTCTTCCTGGACGAGCCCACGGCCGGGCTGGACCCGATCGGCGCCGATGCCTTCGACCGGCTGATCGTCGAGCTGCGCGATGCGCTGGACCTGTCGGTCTTTCTGGTCACGCATGACCTCGACACGCTGCACGCCTGTTGCGACCGCGTCGCGGTGCTGGCGGAAAAGCGGGTGCTGGTCAGCGGGACCATGGCCGAGATGCTGAAGGTGGATCATCCTTGGGTGCATGAATATTTCCACGGGCCCCGCGCCCGCGCCGCCATCGCCACCGGCCGGAGCAAGGAGTAGCCCATGGAGACCAAGGCCAATTACGTCCTGATCGGCGCCTTCACCATTGCGGGCTTCCTGGGGCTGCTCTTGTTCCTGATGTGGTTCGCCAAGATCCAGATCAACCGGCAATTCGCTTATTACGACATCTATTTCCCCGAGGTCTCGGGGCTGGCGATCTCGTCCGAGGTGGCCTTTGCCGGGCTTTCCGTCGGCAAGGTCGTGGACATGCAGCTGGCGGACGGCGTCAACGGCGCCGTGCGGGTGCGCGTCGAGGTGGCCGAGGATACGCCGGTGCGCACCAATTCCCGCGCCTCGATCGAGATCCAGGGCGTCACCGGCGTCTCGAACGTCGCGATCACCGCCGGCACGCCCGACGCACCCTTGCTGCGCAAGGCGCAGTCCGACGGCATCCCGGTGATCGCCGCCAACCGCTCGGCCCTGCAGACGCTGTCGGACCAGGGCCCCGAGATGATCTCGCGGCTGAACACCGTGGCCGAGCAGATGACCCAGCTGCTGGGCGACGACAACCAGAGCCGGGTGCGCAATATCCTGGACAACGTGGAGCGCTCCAGCGCCAACCTGGACAAGGCGCTGGGGGATGTGACCAAGGCGACCGAGTCCATCGCCTCGGCCGCCGCCGACATCTCGGCCTTCGGCGAGCGGCTGGACGGACTTTCCGCGGCGGCCGAGACGACGCTGGGCAATGCCGACACGGCGCTGGCCAAGTTCGACGAAACCGCCGGCAAGGCCGATGCGGCGCTGGACGCCGGCACCGCGACGCTGAACGAGGTGCGCGACTATGTCTCGGGCGACCTGCGCGGGCTGACGCAGCGGCTGGACCAGACCGCGACCACGCTGCAGACCGACCTGGCGCGGCTGACGGATCGCGCGGACCAAAGCCTTGACGGGCTCGACGCGGCGCTGGCGGTCGGGCAGCGGACGCTGGCCTCGGCCGAGCGGGCCTTCGACAGCGCCGACCGGGTGATGAACAGCAATATCGAGCCGGTGGTCGGCGACCTGCGCGCCACGCTGGGCAAGGCCAACGAGGCCATCGACCGCGTGGTGGCCGACCTGCCGCAGATCACGGGCAAGCTGCGCGATGCCGCCGACAGCGCCGACGCGGCATTCGCCAGCCTGCGCGGGATGCTGGACAGCGCCCGCGCCCCGGTGCAGGCTTTCACCCGCGAGGGGCTGCCGCAAATCACCCGCATGGCCAGCGATCTGCGCGGGCTGGTGGGCAATGTGAACGAGCTGGTCTCGGCCCTGCGGCGCAATCCCTCGCAGATCTTCTCGGGGCCCAAGACCCCCGAATTCCGCCGCTGAGGAGCCGCCATGCGCCTGACCGCCGCCCTGCTGATGCTGACCCTGACCCTGCCCGGCTGCGCGGCGCTGAAGGCGCTGGAAGGCGAGCCGGACCGCGACGTCTTCGAGCTGCGCCCGCCCTCGGACCAGCCGCAACGCTGCGGCCGCGGCCGGCTGGCCGAGCTGGTGATCGAGCCGCCCAAGGCGCGCGGCACGCTGGACACCGACCGCATCATGATCCGCCCGAACCAGTTGCAGACCCAGTATCTGCCCGATGCGCGCTGGGGCGACACCGTGCCCACCACCTTGCAGACGCTGCTGGTGCGCGGCTTTGGCCGCTATGACGCCTTCACCCATGTCGGCCGCGCGCCGCTGGGCACGGCGGGCGATTACGCGCTGATCTCCGAGGTGCAGGACTTCAATGCCGAGGTCGCGGGCAAGGGCGCGCTGATCAAGCTGACCGTCGATGCGCAGCTGGTGCGCGAGATGGACGCCACCGTCGTCGCCCGCGGCCATTTCGCCACCACGGCGCAGGCGGCGACCACCAAGACCGCCGACCTGATCCCGGCCTTCGACGCCGCCGGCCAGCAGCTGGTGGCGCAGATGACCGACTGGGGCCTGAACGGCATCGGGGTGAATCCGGCCCGCTGCCGCTGAGGGCGGGAGGGCCGCAGCGAAAAGGGGCGAAGGATGACATTGCGCGCGAACTGGTCCTATCCGACCGCGATCCGCTTCGGCGCCGGCCGCATCGCCGAACTGGCCGAGCATTGCCGGGAGGCCGGCATCGCGCGCCCGCTGCTGGTCACCGACAGGGCGCTGGCCGGCCTGCCGATCACCGCCCGCGCGCTGGAGATCCTGGAGGCCGGCGGCCTGGGCCGGGCGATGTTTTCCGAGGTCGATCCGAACCCGAACGAGGCGAACATGCAGGCCGGCATCGCCGCCTATGCCGCCGGCCGCCATGACGGGGTGATCGGCTTTGGCGGCGGCTCGGCGCTGGATCTGGCCAAGATGATCGCGCTGATGGCCGGGCAGTCGATCCCGGTCTGGGACCTGGAGGACGTGGGCGACTGGTGGACCCGCGCCGATGCCAGCCGCATCGCCCCGATCGTCGCGGTGCCGACTACGGCCGGCACCGGCTCCGAGGTCGGGCGCGCCGGGGTGCTGACCAACACCGAAACCCATCGCAAGAAGATCATCTTCCACCCGAAGCTGATGCCCAGGGTGACGATCTGCGACCCCGAGCTGACCGTCGGCATGCCGCCCGCCATCACCGCCGGCACCGGCATGGACGCCTTTGCCCATTGCCTCGAGGCGTTTTCCTCGCCGCATTACCACCCGATGAGCCAGGGCATTGCGCTGGAAGGGATGCGGCTGGTCAACGAATACCTGCCGCGCGCCTATGCCAACCCCGACGACCTGGAGGCGCGGGCGCAGATGATGAGCGCCGCCGCCATGGGCGCCGTGGCCTTCCAGAAGGGGCTGGGCGCCATCCATGCGCTGAGTCATCCCATCGGCGCGCTCTATGGCACCCATCACGGCACCACCAATGCGGTGGTGATGCCGATGGTGCTGGACTTCAACCGCTCCGCCATCGAGGGCCGGCTGGCGCGCGCCGCCGCTTATCTGGGCATTCCGGGCGGCTTCGACGGCTTCCGCGCCCGGGTCATGGACCTGCGCGCCGAATTGGGCATCCCGCCGAACCTGACCGCCCTGGGCGTCGGCCGCGACCGGCTGGACGAGCTGACCGGGATGGCGCTGGAGGATCCCTCCTGCGGCGGCAACCCGCTCGCGATGACGGCGGAAAACACCCGCGCGCTGCTGGAACGCTGCCTCTAGGCGCGGCCGGCGCTTGGCGACAGGTGCAAGGGGTCGATGCCCAGCGACTTCAGCGCCGCGCGCCATTTGCCGGCATTGTCGGCGCCGAAGATGATCTCGTCGCCGCGGTCCGAGGTCAGCCAGCCATTGGCCAGGATCTCGGAATCCAGCTGCCCCGGTCCCCAGCCGGCATAGCCCAGGGCCAGCACGGCCGGCTGCGGGCCATGGCCGCGGGCGTAATCTTCCAGGATGTCGCGGGTGGTGGACATGGCGAGGTCGTCCGAGATCCGCAGCCGGTTCTCTTCGACCCGGATGCCCTGCGGCACGCGATGCAGGACGAAGCCGCGCCCCGGCTCGACCGGGCCGCCGAAGCGCACGGGAATGTCCAGCGCGTCCACCCCCGCGTCGATGCCCAGCTGCGACAGCAGGTCCGAGAAATCCACGTCGGGCATCGGCCGGTTCACCACCAGCCCCATGGCGCCGTCCTCGGAATGGGCGCAGATCAGGATCACCGCATGCTCGAAGCGCGGATCGCGCATGCCGGGCATGGCGATCAGCATCTTGCCGGTCAGGTTGCTGGACAGGTCCATGAGCCGCCGCGCTCCTTTCGCAGGTGCCTTTCCCTCAAGATCGGCGCTGCAGGCTGATTTCGCAAGGGATTGGCGGTAATGTGACTTCACGGCGTCCCCCGGCGCCCGCTAAAAGGCATCCCATGAGAATCCTCGCCGCCCTGCTGATGACCGCCCTGCCGGCGCTGGCCGACGAACCGCCGCCGGGGCTGGTCTCGGCCGAGTTGATGCCCGGCTGGATCACCCCCGAAGGCCACCGCATGACCGCGCTGCGGCTGGAGCTGGAGCCGGGCTGGAAGACCTATTGGCGCAGCCCCGGCGACGCCGGCGTGCCGCCGCGCTTCGACTGGCAGGGCTCGCGGAACCTGGGCCCGGTGCGGGTGCTGTGGCCGCGCCCCGAGGTGATCGAGTCCGGCGGCGAGCGCACGCTGGGCTATCACGACCGGCTGATCCTGCCGATCGAGATCACGCCCACGCAGCCCGGCCAGCCGGTCGCGCCGCGCGTGGTGGTGGATTTCGGCCTCTGCCTCGACATCTGCGTGCCGGCGCAGGTCCGGCTGACCGCGCCGCCGCCCGGCGACGCGCCCGATCCGCTGATCGAGGCGGCCCTGGCGCGCCAGCCCCGCGCCTCGGACCGGCAGCCGGAGTGCCGGGTCCAGCCGATCAAGGACGGCATGCAGGTCACCGCCACGCTGCCTTCCGAGGAATCGGCTCTGGCCGAGGACGTGGCGATGGAACTGGCCGGCAAGGACATCTGGGTTTCGGCCCCCGAAACCAGTGCCGAAGGGGCGCGCGTGGTGGCGCAGGCGGATTTCGTCGCCGCCTCGGGCAAGCCGTTTCCGCTGGACCCGGCCGCGCTGCGCCTGACGCTGATCGGCCCCGAAGATGCGGTCGAGTTCCGCGGCTGCCGGCCCGAAAGCTAGGTCACGCGCCAGCAGGGTTGCAGGTCGCCCGGTCGCGGCCGCGCCTCGTGCACGGCCCGGGCGATGGCGCGGGCCAGCACCGTCGCCGCCGCATGGCCCAACTGGAACGGCGTCAGCGCCGGGTCGGGCAGCGGCTGCGCCCCGGTCGAGACCGCAAAGACCAGATCGCCGTCGAAGGGCGTGTGGCTGGGCACGATGGCGCGGGCCATGCCGTCCTGCGCCGCCGTCGCCAGCCGCGTCAGCCCGGCCTTGTCCAGCGCGGCATCGGTCGCCACGATGGCGATGGTCGTCGCCTCGCCCAGCCGCTTGGCCGGCGCAGGCTCGGCGGTGGGATAGGGGCCGGTCAGGCCCAGCCCGCCGAATTCGCCCTCGATCTCCCAGGGTGCGGCCCAGAACTGCCGCGTGGCCTCCAGCGTGACCGAGCCCATCGCGTTCACCACCACCAGCGCCCCCACCGTCACCCCTGAATCGAGCACCGCCGAGGCCGAGCCGAGCCCGCCCTTCCAGCGATGCGTCATCGCGCCGGTGCCAGCCCCCTCGCTGCCCAAGCCGAAATCCGCACCGGCCGCCTCCAGCGCCGCGCGGCCGAGGGCGGGATAGGGGTTGGCGTCCCAGTCCTTGTCGCCACCGTTCAAGAGGTCGAAGACGATGGCGCCCGGCACGATCGGCACCTGCACCGGCCCGACGGCAAAGCCGCGCCCCAGCGCCCGCAGCCCGTCCGACACCCCGTCGCAGGCCGCAAGCCCAAAGGCCGAGCCGCCCGACAGCACCAGCGCATCGACGCCCGGCACCAGCTTGTCGGGGGCCAGCAGTTCCGTCTCGCGCGTGCCGGGGGCGCCGCCCATGACATTGACGCCGCAGGCCAGCGGCGCATTGCCCAGCAGCACCGTGGTGCCGGAACGCAGCCGGTCGTCGCGCGCATTGCCGACCCGCAATCCGGCGACATCGGTGATCAGGTTTCGCGGGCCTTTCCGCATGCTTGGCCTCCTTGTCGCCGAACCGGCGGGCTGCCTGCGGCGTTGCGCCAGACTAGGGCGGCACCTAGATGTGCCACAACAGCTTTCGAAAGGACGCGACCATGACCGCCCCGCTGCACCGCATCTTCGACCGGCCGCTGGATGCCGAACCGCCCCGCGGCTTCGATCAGGCGATCTTCGGCATGGGCTGCTATTGGGGCGTCGAACGCCTGTTCTGGCAGCAGGACGGCGTCTGGCTGACCGAGGTCGGCTTTGCCGGCGGCAGCGCCGAGAACCCGAGTTATGAGCAGGTCTGCGCCGGCCAGACCGGCCATGCCGAGGTGGTGCGGCTGGTCTATGACAGCTCGCGCATCAGCTATGAGCGGCTGTTGCAGCTGTTCTGGGAAAACCACGACCCGACCCAGGGCGACCGCCAGGGCAACGATGTGGGCGACCAGTATCGCTCGGTCATCATGCATTTCACCGACAGCCAGCGGGCGGCGGCGGAGCTCAGCAAGGCGGATTACAGCAACCGCCTGGCCGTGCAGGGTTTTCCCGATGTCACCACGCAGATCCTGCCCGCCGCCCGCTTCTGGCCGGCGCAGGAGGATCACCAGCAATATCTGGACCGCCATCCCGACGGCTATTGCGGATTGCGCGGCACGGGTGTCAAAGCGCCTCTGACCGATATTGCCGAGGACATCTGAATGGCGACCTGGACCGCGCTGACCCATACCAAAGGCCGCGAGGCGGCCGAGGCTCTGGCCGAGGCCGGCGAGGACCTGACCCCCGAGCCCGTCGGCACCGGCGTCTTCGAGATCGAGGACGGCAGCGACCGCTGGGAGGTCGGGCTGTATTTCACCGAGGCCCCCGACGACGTGGCGCTGGCGCTCTTGGCCGCGGCCTGGGGCGCGGCGCCCTTCACCGTCTCGGAACTGCCCGAGGTGGACTGGGTCGCGCATGTCAAGCGCGAGCTGGCGCCGGTCGAGGCCGGGCGCTTCTTCGTCCATGGCAGCCATGACGCCGAGAGCGTGCCCGAGGGCGCCGAGGCGCTGCTGATCGAGGCGGCGATGGCCTTCGGCACCGGCCACCACGCCACCACCAAGGGCTGCCTGCTGGCGCTGGACCGGCTGGTGGCCGAGGGCGCGGCGCCCGAGCGCATCGTCGACATCGGCTGCGGCACCGCCGTGCTGGCCATGGCGGCGGCGCGGGTGTTCCCGGTCATGGTTCTGGCCGGCGACATCGACCCGCAGGCGGTGGACGTGGCGCGCGCCAATGTCATCGCCAACGGGCTGGACGGCCGGGTGGAATGCGTCGAGGCGGTCGGCTTCGACCATCCGCTGATCGAACGGGCCGCGCCCTTCGACCTGGTCTTCGCCAATATCCTGAAACAGCCGCTGATCGACCTGGTGCCGGACATGGCGCGCTATGTCGCGCATGGCGGCCGGGCGATCCTGTCGGGCATCCTGACCACCCAGGCCCAGGAGGTCATCGACGCCTATGCCAAGGGCGGGCTGGCGCTGGAGCGGCGCGACGATTTCGGCGACTGGTCGACGCTGGTGGTGCGACGGGCCTGAGGCACGGCGCATTCCGGGCCGCCGAAAATACGAAAGGCGGCCTTGCGGGCCGCCTGAGCGTCTTGCCCTGCCCGGGCCGGGGAACCGTCCGCGGGCCAAGCCGCCGGTCCGGTCGCGTCTTCGACCGCTGCTTAGCGGGCGCGCGAGATCAGATCGATATCGCCGCGGCACAGACCGATATCGTCCAGCTCGCGATCCGAAAGACGGCTCAGCGCGTTCTTCGTCACGCGGGCGTCGTTCCAGGCCGCAAAGGCGGACAGAAGTTTCGAGCCAATACCGAAGGAGACCGCCCCGCCATGGACGCGGTTCGTGTCAATCGCCGACATAGTTTTCACCTTGAGATCATTGCCCGCTCATCGGGCGCTTCGTTGATGCACAGCATATAGATCGGGCAAAGTCGCAAAACCACGGTCAAACCGGCATTGCCGCTATGCAGCGGCTGCATAAGCGACCGTTTTTTCTTAACTTTTGTGACGAAGGGGTAAATTCTGCAAGCGCGTCGCAAGATCCTCCCGCCGAAGCGCCACCGCGCGGCGGAAACTTGCGCGAAATGCGGCCGAAGCCCTAGCGCCAGTCCCCCAAAGCCGCCTGCCACAGCGCAAGTGACGCGACGGCAGCGGTGTCGGCGCGCAGGATTCTGGGGCCCAGAGCGATGCGCGTGACGCAATCCATGGCCGAAAGCCGGCACCGCTCCGATTCGGACCAGCCGCCTTCGGGTCCGATGAGAATCGCCCAAGGCCCGCGCGGCAGGCCCGAGAGCAGCTGCGCCGGACCGGCCAGCGCCTCGTCGGCCCAGAGGATGCGCCGCGCCGGGTCCCAGCCGTCCAGAAGCCGCGCCAGCGATTGCAGCTCGCAGACCTCGGGGACGAAGGTGCCGCCGCATTGCTCGGCGGCCTCGACGGCATGGGCCTGCAGGCGGTCCTGGCGGATGCGCTCGGAATTGGTGTGTTCGGTCTGCACCGGCAGGATGCGGGCGGCACCCATCTCGGCCGCCTTCTCGACGATGAAATCGGTGCGGGCCTTCTTGATCGGGGCGAAGACCAGCCACAGGTCCGGCGGGTCCAGCTGCGGCGCGGTCTGGCGCTGGGCCAGCAGGTCGCCGCCCCGCTTGGCCAGCCGCTCGATGCGCGCCAGCCACTCGCCGTCGCGGCCGTTGAAGACCAGGATTTCATCCCCCGGCCCCTGCCGCATGACCGAGGACAGGTAATGCGCCTGGTCGGCATTCAGCGCGATGCCTTGTCCCTCGGCCAGCGGGTGATCTATGAACAGTCTGATTTTCGCCATGATGGGGCGCAGAATATGCAGACCGAGGATCCGACGCCAGAGGGCCCGCGCATGGTCGCGGACGCACCGCCCGACAACTGGGTGGACCGCCACGCCCCGGCGGGCTGGCGGCCCTGGCTGCGCATGTCCCGCGCCGACCGGCCCATCGGCACCTGGCTCTTGCTGCTGCCCTGCTGGTGGGGCATCGGGCTGGCGATGATCGCCGACCGGCCGGAATGGCGCGACCTGTGGATCGCCGTCGCCTGCGGGCTGGGCGCCATGCTGATGCGCGGCGCCGGCTGCACCTGGAACGACATCACCGACCGCGACATCGACGCCCGGGTGGCGCGGACGCGGTCGCGGCCGCTCCCCTCGGGGCAGGTCACGGTCAAGGGCGCGCTGGTCTGGCTGGCGGCGCAGGCGCTGGCGGGTCTCGTCATCCTGCTGACGCTGGGCAAGGCGGCAATCCTGCTGGGCGTCGCCTCGCTGGCGCTGGTCGCGATCTATCCCTTTGCCAAGCGCTTCACCTGGTGGCCGCAGGTCTTCCTGGGGCTCGCCTTCAACTGGGGCGTGCTGCTGGCCTGGGCCGCGCATACCGGCAACCTGGCGCCGGCGCCGCTGCTGGCCTGGCTGGCGGGCATCGCCTGGACCATCTTCTACGACACCATCTATGCCCACCAGGACACCGAGGACGACGCGCTGATCGGCGTCAAGTCCACCGCCCGGCTGTTCGGGCAGGACACGCATCGCTGGCTGGCGGGCTTCGGCACCGCCGCGGTGCTGCTGCTGGGGCTGGCGGTCATGGCGACGGCGCCGCAGGGACTGGGCCTGACGCTGGGCCTGTTGGGGGTCGCAGGCTTTGCCGCGCATCTGGCCTGGCAGCTGCGGGCGCTGGACATTCGCGATCCGGCCGCCTGCCTGCGGCTGTTCCGGTCGAACCGCGACGCCGGGTTGATCGTTGCGCTGTTTCTTGCCCTGGCCGGGCTGGTCTGATTGCGAAACCGGCGCGCAGGGTTTACATGCGGCGGGTCGGAAACAGCCCGAGGGTTCCCCGGATGGCCAATCCCAAACGTCCAGGTCCGCGTCGCGGCCCGGTCGTCGCCGCGAGCCTGATCGCATTCGTCGCCGCCAGTGGCCTGTCCTTCTGGGGCGCCACCGCCGCCGCCGATTTCATCGAAAGCCGGGCGATGCGCGATGTCTCGGCCGCGCTGGCGGGTCATGACTGGGTGACGGTCAGGACGGACGGCTTGCAGGTGCAGCTGGGCGGCATCGCGCCCGACGAGGTGCAGCGCTTTCGCGCCCGCGCCCAGGCGGAAACCCTGGTCGGCGCCGGCCGGGTCGTGGACGACATGCAGGTCGCCGCCGCCGCCGCGCTGGCCACCCCGGCCTTCGAGATCGAGCTTCTGCGCAATGACGAGGGCATCTCGATCATCGGCCTGGTTCCGGCCGGCCTCGACCGCAAGGCGCTGGTGGAGCGTCTGAAGCGGCAGACCGGCGCGGCGCAGATCTCGGACCTGATGGAAAGCGCCGACTACCCCGAGCCCGAGGGCTGGGACGAGGCCTTTGCCTTCGGCCTGAAGGCCGCGCAGCTGGCGAAACGCGCCAAGGTCTCGATCGCGGCGGGCGCGGTCTCGGTCCGCGCGGTGACCGACAGCCCGCGCGAGAAGGTCGATCTGCAGGCGGCGCTGAATCGCGCCCGGCCGGCCTCGGTCAAGCTGGCGGCCGAGATCACCGCGCCGCGCCCGGTGATCGCGCCCTTCACCCTGCGCTTCGTCAAGGACGACAGCGGCGCGCGCTTCGACGCCTGCGCCGCCGATACCGAGGCGGCGCGCGACCGCATCCTGGCCGCCGGGCGCGAGGCCGGGGCGGCGGGCCAGCCGCAATGCACGCTGGGCTTGGGCGCACCCTCGCCCCGCTGGGCCGATGCGGCCGTGCCGGCCATCGCGGCGGTCAAGGGCCTGGGCGCCGGGTCGGTCACGATCTCGGGCACCGAAATCGCGCTGTTTGCACCCTCCGAGGTGGCGGCGGATCGTTTCGACGAGGCCACCGGCCGGTTGCAGGCGGCGCTGCCCGCTGGCTTCACCCTGACCGCGCAGCATGAAAAGCCCGATTCGGCGGCGCAGGGACCGGCCGAATTCGTCGCGGTGGTCGATCACGGCAGCGTCTCGCTGCGCGGGCGCATCACCGACGACCGCATGCGCGAGGCGGTGGAAAGCATGGCCCGCGCCCGTTTCGACCATGTCGACAGCGCTTTGCGCAGCGATGATGCCGTGCCGGGCGGCTGGACCCTGCGCGCCATCGCCGCCATCGAGGCCATGACCGGGCTCGAGCGCGGCACCGCGACGGTGACGCCCGACCTGGTGCGCATCAGCGGGGTTTCGGGCAACCAGACCGCCTCGGACATGGTGGCGGCGCGGCTGGCGCAGCGCCTGGGACCGGGCGCGCGCTATGAACTGGCGATCCGTTACGACAAGCGCATGGACCCGCTTCTGGGCCTGCCCTCGGGGGCGGAATGCGTGGACCGGCTGAACGCGGCGATGCGGGAATCCGAGATCGGCTTCGAGCCGAACAAGTCGGTGATCGCCGGCGACCCCGGCCCGACCCTGGCCCGGCTGGCCGAGACCATGGCGCTGTGCGGCGATTTCCGCATCGAGCTGGGCGGGCATACCGATTCTCAGGGCTCCGAGGGGTTCAACGCCGAGCTGTCGCGCTCGCGCGCCCAGGCGGTGCTGACCGCGATGACCGAGGCCGGCATCGATACCGCGAACCTGACCGCGCGCGGCTATGGCGAAAGCCGGCCCATCGCCGAGAACGACACCGATGCCGGGCGCGAGGCGAACCGGCGCATCGAATTCACCCTGCTGGCGGATGAGCCGGTGATGGTCGAGGCGCCGGCCCCCGCCGCGCTGGTCAAGGGCGTGACCGAGCCGCCCGAGGCGGTCGCCGCCCGCGCCGAGGCCTTGGCCCTGCGCGCGGCCAGCGCCGCCATCGGCCCGGCGCTGGGCGTGCCGACCGATCCGGCCCTGGCCTTGCAGGCCGCAACCGAGCCCGCCGCGCTGGCGGTGGCGCCGGTGGCCCCGGTCGAGGCCGGCGCCCTGCCCGCGGCGGCCACGGTGCTGCCCGACCAGCTGGCGATCCGGGCCGCGACCCGGCCGGCGGGCGATCTGCTGCCGCCGCCCATCGCGCCCGAACTGGCCGCCACCCAGCCCTCGGCCAAGCTGCTGGTCGAGGCCGCGACGGAAACCGCCACCATGCCCGCCGCCACGGTGGCAGAGCCCGACCGCCCGCAGCCGCGTCCCGCGACGCCCTGACCCCGCAACCTCAGCGCCCGAGCCCGCATGAACCGCACCGAATTCATCGTCGCCACCGCGATCATCCTGTTCGCCGCCTTCCTGCTGGGCTGGTTCGCCAGCTGGCTGATCCATCGCCTGTCCCGCGTCACCCGGGCCGAGATGGGCGAACTGGAAAGCATGGCCCAGCAATTGCACGAGGCCGAGGAGGCCCGCGACCGCGCCGTGGCCGAGCTGGAGGAGCGCGAGGCCGAACTGGTGGCGAAACTGTCGGGGGTCGAGGCGGAGTTGCTTGCCGTCCAGGGCGAGCTGCGTGAGAGCACGACGGAGATCGAGGAACTGCGCGACTATATCGAGCGCAAGCTGAAGCGATAGGCGCTGGACCGGGGCTCTGCCCCGGACCCCGGGGTATTTCTGCAACAAAGAAGCCCGGAGCCGTTCAGTCGCCCTCTTGCCGGATGGCGATGCGCAGCACGGACCCGACGTGGAAATTGCTGAGAAGTTCGTCGAAGACCGGCGAATCCGTGCGGCCGGACAGCGCCGGGTCTCCGATCCAGCCCGAGGCGAGGTCATGGCAGAACTGGTCCAGGCGGCGGCCATAGACCGGGTGCGGCGGCGACCGCGTGCTGGCCAGGGTGAAGCTGCTCATCACCACGGGGTGATGGTCATGGCCGAACAGGCTGTCGCTGCCCGGATCCACGCCACGCCGCAGCAGGACGAACCGCCCGGCGGGGGTGGCGACGTTCAGCTTTTGCGCCGTCTGGCGCAGCTCGTGCCACATCGGTTCCGGCATGGCGCCGCTGCGGGGCACCTGCTGCATGACCATTGGAACGCCGAAGCCGCCGCTGGCATGTTCAGTGTCGAACCAGATCTGCAGGATCAGGTCGAGCGGCGGCCCGCCCAGCATGCCGCTGCGCAGGGCCTGGAACAGGTGATGCGGTGTGTCTTGATGAAGGGCAGGAAAGGTTGCCGGTCATCGACGGTCGGCGGCGCGGTCAGCCGCACATCGTTCAGGGCGCTGTCGATCAGCGCCGCCCATTCGCTGGCGAATTCGGTGACCGGAGTCTGCGATTCGCGCCCGCTGACCCATCGGAAAGCGGTGAGGAAGCTTTTGCCGAGCTGATCGACCCAGAGCTCGCGTTCGAGGTTGGTCATGGCACCCCCCGGTCGGGACGGACCGCCGGTCAGGACCGGCGGTCGCCCCCTGTCTGGGTCGGGTTCAGACGCCGGCTTCGATGATGGCGCGGGCCAGGACCGGGATGGTGGCCTGGTTCAGGCCGGCGATGTTGATGCGGGAATCGCCGACCATGTAGATGCCGAACTCTTCCTTGACCCGCTGCACCTGCTCGGGCGTGGCGCCGAGGCGCGAGAACATGCCGCGATGCCGGGCCACGAAGTCGAAGCGGTCCGAGCCGGAAAGGTCGCGGAGTTCGCCGGCGAGTTGCTCGCGCAGTTGCAGCATGCCGCTGCGCACCGCCTCGAGTTCGGCCATCCAGTCGGCACGCAGCTCGGGCGTGTTGAGCACGGTCGAGACGATCTTGGCGCCGTGGAAGGGCGGGAAGGAATAGGTCTGCCGGTTCAGGAAGGCCATGGCGCCCTGGGCCAGATCGCGCGTCGCGGCGTCGGTGCAAAGCGCCAGCAGGCAGCCGGTGCGCTCGCGGTAGATGCCGAAGTTCTTGCTGCACGAGGCGGCGATCAGCACCTCGGGGATGCGCGCGGCGATCAGCCGGGTGCCGGCCGCGTCCTCTTCCAGCCCGTCGCCGAAGCCCTGGTAGGCCAGGTCGATCAGCGGCAGCGCGCCGGTCTTTTCCAGGATCCCGGCGACCTCGGCCCATTGCTCCAGCGTCAGGTTGGCGCCGGTCGGGTTGTGGCAGCAGCCGTGCAGCAGCACGACATCGCCCTTTTTCGCCGTCGAGATGTCGGCCTTCATGCCCTCGAAATCGACGCCGCGCCTGGCCGCGTCGAAATAGCGGTATTCCTGGACCGGCACGCCCATGAAATTCATGATCGAGACATGGTTCGGCCAGGTCGGGTTCGAGACGAAGACGCGCAGGTCGGGATTCGCCATCCGCGCCAGTTCCAGCGCCTGGCGGATCGCGCCGGTGCCGCCGACCGTGGCCAGCGTCGCGGTGGTCTCGGGCTTCAGCAGATCGCCCAGGATCAGCCCGCCCATGGCCTTCTGGAAATCCGGCTCGCCCGACAGGCCGGCGTAGCTTTTCGTCGTCTCGGTTTCCAGCATCCGCTTTTCGGCGGCAAGCACGGCGCGCATGATCGGGGTGTGGCCGCTGGCATCCTTGTAGACCCCGACGCCCAGGTCGATCTTGCCCTGGCGGGGATCGGCCTTGAATTCGCCCATCAGGGCCAGGATCTTGTCGGGGGCCTGCGGTTTCAGATTGCCCAGCATCACGCATCTCCGGTTGCGATTTTAAGGTCCGGGAAGCTGCCCCATTCGGCCCAGCTTCCGTCGTAAAGCGAATGGTCCCGGTGCCCGATGCGGTCGAGCGCCAGGAACAGCGAGGCCGCCGTCACCCCCGAGCCGCAGCTGGCGATGACCGGCCGGGACAGATCGACCCCGGCGGCCTGGAATTCGGCGCGCAGCGCGTCCGGCGCCTTCAGGGTGCCGTCGGCGTTGTAGAGCCGGCCGAAGGGCAGGCTTTTCGAGCCGGGGATATGGCCCGCGCGCAGGCCGGGGCGCGGCTCGGGCGCCTCGCCGCGAAAGCGCTCGGCGCTGCGGGCATCGACGATCTCGTGGCTGCCGAGCTTGCTGGCGGCGGCGACCTGGGTCACGTCGCGCACCAGCCCGGCCTGGCGGGCGACGGTGATGTGGCGGTCGCGCTGGATCGGCGGCATGTCCTCGATCGGGCGGCCCTCGGCCTGCCACTTGGCAAAGCCGCCGTCCAGCACCGCGACGTCGGGCTTGCCCATCAGCTTGAAGGTCCACCAGACCCGCGCCGCCGAACGCACCGGCGAATTGTCATAGACCACGACCTGATGGCCATCGCCGACGCCCATGGCGCGCATGCGGCTGATGAACATCTCGGGCTGCGGCGCCATATGCGGAAGCTGGCTGCGCTTGTCCGCGATCTCGTCGAGATCGAAGAAGCGGGCGCCGGGGATATGCGCCTCCATGTATTCGGCGCGGGCGTCGCGGCCCGGCTCCAGGAACCAGGTCGCGTCGATGATGCGCAGGTCGGGATCGTTCAGATGGGCCGCGAGCCAGCCGGTCGAGACCAGCACCCTGGGATCGTCGGAATCGGTCGTCTGGGACATCGGCCTGGCTCCCCCCGCGAAAAACGCCTTCGATGTAACCGCAGGCGCGCGGGGCTGCAATGCCTATCCCTGCTTCAGCAGGCGCTGCTTCTGCCGGTTCCAGTCGCGTTTCGCGTCGGTTTCGCGCTTGTCGTGATTCTTCTTGCCCTTGGCGACGCCGATCTTCAGCTTCACCATGCCGCGGTCGTTGAAATACATCACCAGCGGCACCAGCGTCATGCCCTCGCGCCCCACCGCCTGCCAGAGCCGCGCCAGCTCCTTGCGGCTGACCAAGAGCTTGCGCTTGCGCCGCTCTTCATGGCCGAAGACGCCGGCCTGCTTGTAGGCGGCGATATAGGCGTTGATGAGCCACAGCTCGCCCTCCTCGACCGAGGCATAGCTCTCGGCGATGTTCGACTGGCCGGTGCGCAGGCTTTTCACCTCGGACCCGGTCAGCACGATGCCGACCTCGAGGTCGCTTTCGATGAAATAGTCGAAGCGCGCCCGGCGGTTCTCGGCGATGATCTTGTAGTTGGGATCGGATTTCGTGGCCATGACCCCGCACAGATAGGGCGGGCATCGCAGGCTGTAAAGCCTTTGGCTTGCCAGCGCCAGCCCGGCCGGCAAGACTGGCGCCGAGGCAGGGGAGGCGTCGATGCGGCACGGCGGGCAGATTCTGGTCGATGCGTTGAAGGCGAACGGGGTCGCGCGGGTGTTCTCGGTCCCCGGCGAAAGCTTCCTGGCGGCGCTGGACGGGCTGCACGGTTCCGGCATTCGGAACATCGTCTGCCGGCACGAGGGCGCGGCCGCGATGATGGCCGAGGCGCAGGGCAAGCTGACCGGCCGGCCCGGCGTGGCCTTCGTCACCCGCGGGCCGGGGGCGACGAACGCCAGCGCCGGCGTGCATGTGGCGCGGCAGGATTCGACGCCGATGATCCTGTTCGTCGGCCAGATCGCCCGCGCCGACCGCGACCGCGACGCCTTCCAGGAGGTGGATTACCGCGCCATGTTCGGCCCGCTGGCGAAATGGGTGGCCGAGATCGACCAGACCGAGCGCATTCCCGAATACCTGTCGCGCGCCTTTCACCTGGCGGTCTCGGGGCGGCCCGGGCCGGTGGTGCTGGCCCTGCCCGAGGACATGCTGAGCGCCCGCGCCGAGGTCTCCGACATTCCGCCGCCTGCCGTGGCCCTGACGGCGGTGGCGCCCGAGTCGGTCGCGGCGCTGGCCAAGGCGCTGGCCGGGGCCGAGCGCCCGCTGGTGATCCCGGGCGGCACGCTCTGGTCGCAGGCGGCGGCCGATGACCTGGCGCGCTTTGCCGGAACCTGGGGCCTGCCGGTCGCCGTGCCGTTTCGCCGCCAGGGCCATATGGACAACGCGCATCCGAACTATGTCGGCGATCTGGGCGTCGGCATGAACCCGGCCCTGGGGCAGGCCTTGGCGCAGGCGGATTGCCTGCTGTCCTTGGGCGCGCGGCTGGGCGACACGCTGACCCGCGGCTATGAGCTGATGGACCCGGTCCGGCCGCATCTGCGGGTGATCCATGTCCATCCCGCGCCCGATGAGCTGGGGCATCTGTGGCGGCCCGATCCGGGGCTGGTGGCCGATCCGCGCGCGGTGGTCGCCGCGCTGGCCCGGCTGCCGGCGCCGCGCCGCTGGGACGACTGGACCGCCGGGTTGCGCGCCGACTACGAGACCTGGCAGCAGCCGCAGCCCACCCCCGGCGCGGTGCGGATGGAGGCGGTGGTGCGCTGGCTCTCGGACAGCCTGCCCGAGGATGCGATCATCACCAACGGCGCGGGCAATTACGCGGCTTTCGTGCATCGCTACTACCGTTTTCGCCGCTGGGGCAGCCAGCTGGCGCCGACCTCGGGCTCGATGGGCTACGGCCTGCCCGCGGCCATCGCCGCCAAGCTGCAGCATCCCGGGCGAACGGTGGTCTGCATGGCCGGCGACGGCTGCCTGCAGATGACGATGAACGAGCTTTCGACCGCCGCCCAGCATGGCGCCGCCGTGATCGTGCTGGTGGCGAACAATGGCCGCTATGGCACCATCCGCATGCATCAGGAGCGCAGCTATCCCGGCCGGGTCTCGGGCACCGACCTGGCAAACCCCGACTTCGCCGCGCTGGCCCGCGCCCATGGCGGCTTCGGCGAAAGCGTGACCCGGCAAGAGGATTTCGCCGCCGCCTTCGCCCGCGCCCGCGCCGCCGGCACGCTGGCGGTGCTGGACCTGCGCCTGGATCCCGAGGCCCTGTCCACCGGCGCCACCCTGGCCGAGACCCGCGCCGCGGGCGAGGCCGCCGCCGTCCGGGATCGGTAGCCCGGTTGAGCTCTGCGGCCTGGATGGGACCAGGCTTCGCCGGTGATCGCGCGGAAAAAGATCTGCCCTGGCTCGGCTCCGTTCCCCGGGTCTTGCTGGTTCAGGCCCGCCACGTCCTTCTCATGCGGAAACCTCTGGGCCGACCCGCAAACCGGGCCTGCGGCGTGACAGGCTGCGAGAAGTTGCGGAAATCCCGCGCTGGCCGGCCGGTTGAGCCATCTCTCCGAAAGCCCCTTGTTTCCTTGCAGCTTGCTCCATATACGGGGCGGCGGAGACGTGGCCGAGTGGTCGAAGGCACACCCCTGCTAAGGGTGCAGGCGGGAAACCGCCTCGAGGGTTCGAATCCCTTCGTCTCCGCCATTCCCTGTAAAGCGCTGTGTTTACCGGACATTTCGCCAGATTCCACCAGTCCGTTCCGTCAATCCATCCCCATTCGGCAGGGGCTTGATTCGGCGTTACGAGCCGTCGCTCATGCAGCGACGCTCTTCAGCGCCAGGTCCTGCCGCAAGGATGGTGATGCCATTGCCGCACCTTGCGTCACCCGCCGCAAGAAAAAGGGCGCGGTCGCCGCGCCCTTCTTTCAGTAGCAACCGATCTTCGCGATGACGGCCTTGTCGTCGATCTCGAAGTTCAGCCGGTCGGGACGCAGGTCCATCGTCACCGCATCCCGCGGTCCGATCACCCGCGTCGCCGGGGGCAGCTTCATGCTGTCGAGAACCGCGCGGGGCTGGCCGACCAGGCCGCGGAACTGAGCCGCATGGCAACTGTCGGCCTCGGGCTGCGGGGCGGGCGCCGGGGCCTCGGTCTCGACGCAGGCGGCCAGGGCGCAGACCGGCAGCAGAAGAAGCAGGGCTTTCATCGCCGCGCCCTCAGCCGCAGTCGATGTTGTAGATATTGCCGGCCGCATCCAGGCGGAAGACGATGCGCAGGGGGTTGTATTCCTGCGGCTCGATGCCGCGATATTCGACGACGCGATATTCGCGCGTCACGCCCAGGGTCGAGATGACGGTGCCCGGCTGACCCAGCGCCGCAACGTAGTCCTTGGCGTGGCAGGCATCGGGCTCGCGCGATTCCAGGCCGCTGACGCCGGCGACGGGGGTCGGCGGCAGCGGTGCCACGGCGGGCACCGGCTCGGGTTCGGGGGCATAGGCCGGCGCGCAGGCGGCAAGGGGGGCAAGGGCAAGAAGCGCGATCAGGGCTCGGGTCATCGGGCGGTCATCCAGTGCGAAAAGATCTGACGCGGCATCATAAGCATGCTGCCGGCAAATGAGAAGCGCCCCCGGCAGATCGCCCCCGGGCGTGGCGCCGGTGCCATGGCGCTACTGCGCCGCCTCGGCCAGGGCGGCGTGCCTGTTGCCATAGCAGGACAGGAACATCCGCACGGCGCCCCGATTGACCTTGCGCAGCTGGTCCTTGTCGATCGCCTGCGGCCCGAGGAACAGGGCGCGGTTGTGAATGCCGACGCCGGCAAGCTCGATCAGCTGGTCGGCGGCCAGGTCGAGATCGGCGATGCACAATTCGTGGCGCTGCACGCAGCGTTCCAGATAGCCGACCAGTTGCCGGCGCAGCAGCAGCAGGCCGGATTCGTAATACTCGCGGGCCAGCGAGGGAAAGCGCTCGGCCTCGCCGACGCTGACGCGATAGATGCGCAGCCCGAATTCCGAGATCAGATGCGCCGAGATGAGCTGCACGATGAAGGGCAGCACCTGCTCGACCGGCAGGTCGACCTCGATCAGGGCACCGGCATCGGCGGTCTCGCGCGCCAGCTCGTTGCGGAAGACCTCGATGAACATGACGCGCTTGTCGGGGAAATAGCTGTAGAGCGTGGCCTTGGAGACCCCGGCTTCGCGCGCGATCTCGTCCACGCTGGCGCCTTCGAAGCCGTCGCGCAGGAAGATCGTCCGCGCCCCTTCAAGCACCTGCAGAAACTTGCGGCCGCGCGTCACCGGAAGCGACTTGATTCCCATGAAAACACCTACTCATAACTCACACCCGACAGCAGCGCCGGACAAAACCCAGGCCCTACGCGAGCCGAAACCGAACCAATTCGTCCATAATACGGAATAGCGATTCTTGCCAATCCCCGTGAACTATAAGCACGATATGTCTGAGGTCATGCAAGGGAAATACGAGCTTCGGATCGAGGCTTCAGCGGAGCGCCATTCCCGCGCCGGTGGCGCTCGGCTTGCTGTCCGGAGCGGGAACCGCCCGGGCTTGCCGAGGGCCGCAGGGCCGGCCCGAAGCCGGTTTGCAGTGGCCGTTGCGCCGGTCCACCGCGCGATGCAGGTAAGGTGATGAGCTCTGGGCAGGTGGCGGGCCGCGGTCGATGGTGATGGGACACTCCGTTTGCGCTATAGTCCTGTAAATAAATATCTTCCTTGCCCCTTGCTTGGCCGCAAAGTGTCACCTGACGCCATCCCGTTCCCTAAACAGTGTGCGGCGCAGATTCTGAGCGTGGTCCATCCAGACTTGCGCTGCCTCAGGGGACGAGTCGGCCGGCCCGCGAGGCATCATCCGGAACAGGTTCATCCGTTGTTGTCGCGCCGCATCCGCTCCAGCCGTGCCTGGGCGATCATGTCCTCGCGCAGGCCATGAACCGCTTCGGCGCGGCCGAATTCCCGGGCGGCAGAGCGGCGGGCCTGCTCATAGCCGGGCAGCATCCGCTCAAGCTCGCGCTCGGCGCTGAGCAGGGCGCGGCTGCGCTCTCCGGCCAGGGCGTTGGCCAGCCGCGCTTCGGCCACCGAAAAGGGCGCATCGGCCCGGTAAAGCGCTTCGAGCTCGTGCTCGATCTGGCCGATGCGCGCGCGCGCGGCCTCGACATGGGCGCGGAAGGCGGCGAAGCGGCGCATCTCCAGGTCGGATTTCAGCCGGGCGATGCGCTCCAGCCCGGCCAAGGACGCGGTCTTGCGGGTCATGTCCTCTCCTTGCGGCGCGGCGCGGGCGCCCAGCCGTCGCGGGCCTTCTTGCGCATGGCCTCGGCGAAGCGGATCGCCGCGGCCACCGGGGCGAAATGCTCGGGCGCGATCTCGTCGCCGATTTCGATGGTGGCGTGCAGGGCCCGGGCGCAGGGCGGATCGGACCAGATCGGCACCTGATGGTCCTTCGCCCGTTCCCGGATGCGGCGCGCCACCTCGTCCACGCCCTTGGCCAGGCAGACCGGCGCACGACCGCTGCCGCGCTTCCACTCCAGCGCCACGGCGTAATGGGTCGGGTTCACGATCACCACATCGGCCTTTTCCACATCGGCCAGCATCGAGCTCAGCACGATGTCGACGCCCTTTTGTCGCCGCGCCGCCTTCAGATGCGGATCGCCTTCGCTTTCCTTGTATTCGTCCTGCATCTCGCGCCGAGTCATGCGGTGGCGCTTGCGGTACTCCAGACGCTTCCAGACCAGGTCTATCCCTGCGAAGACGGTGCCGATCCCCAGCGCCAGCCAGACGGCGCGGCGCAGCATCAGCCCCACGCCCTCAACCCATTGCAGATCGGCCATGCCGCCGGCGTTCATCAGCCAGTCCAGAAGCGAGCGATAGAGAAACCACCCGCCGACGCCGACCAGAGCCGCCTTGCCCAGCGAGATGGCAAAGGTCATGAGCCCGGTCTTGCCGAATTTCTGGCCCGCGTTCTTGAACGGATCGATGCGCTTGGGGTCCGGCAGCAGCTTCTTGGGCGTCAGCACCAGCGAGCGCTGGACCACGACCCCCAGCACCACCGGCAGCGCCATGATCGCGACCGCGGCCAGCACCGCCAGCCCCGCGCGCGAGGCCATGGCTTGCGCCAGGTCCATCACCGATCGCCCCTGCCCGTCGGGCCAGGGCTCGCTGCCCAAGGCGCGCGCGGCCATGCGCACCCAGCCCGGCACCGCCCAGCCGGCCGCGAAAAGCACCGCGAACCAGAAGCCCAGATAGGCCAGCGCGGCCTGCAGCTCGGCAGAGCGAGGGATGTCGCCCT
Organism: Paracoccus aminovorans; assembly: GCF_001546115.1. Classification (GTDB taxonomy): domain Bacteria; phylum Pseudomonadota; class Alphaproteobacteria; order Rhodobacterales; family Rhodobacteraceae; genus Paracoccus; species Paracoccus aminovorans_B. The sequence goes on along the minus strand of NZ_KQ955208.1, from coordinate 1,885,065 downwards.
CTTCGCGTGCCCGGCGCAGCTTGCTTTCCGAGGCGTCGAATTGCTTGTCGTCGCTTTCCTCGCTCATCGCAGCAGGTCCCCCAGGACGTCGAGGACCGCGCCGGACCAGACCGACAGGATCGAGGGCGTCAGCACTGCCAGCGCGATCAGCGCCATCATGATGGCGCCCGGGGCGGCGATGAAGACGATGGGCAGGTTGGGCATCACCTTGCTGATCATCCCCGACAGCAGCTGGAACAGGAACCCGCCCAGGATGAAGGGCGAGGCCAGCAGCATCGCCAGGACGAAACTTTGCCGGATCAGCGCCACGGCATTCGGCAACAGGTCGGCGATCTGAGGCCAATCCCCCAGCGGGCGCAGCACCAGGCTTTCGCGCAGAAGATCGCAGGCCATGACCGGAAAGCCCAGGGCGACCAGCACGGCAAGACCGGCCAGATGCGCCAGGTTGCCGATCGGATGCGGCGAATATTCATTCGCGACGCCGACCAGCTGCGACAGCGAGGCGGTCGAGGCGATGGCGGTCGCCGCCACATCCAGGGCCGAGGCAAAGATCCGCACCAGCCCCCCCAGCGCCAGACCCGACAGGATCTCGCCCCCGGCCAGGGCGGCGAGTTGCAGCAGGCTTTCGACCTCACCCGGGGCGCGGGCGCTTTCCGCCAGCAGCGGCGTCACCGCCATGGCCAGGGCGGCCCGCACCCGCACCGGCAGGGCGCGTTCCGAAAACACCGGCAAGGTCAGGAAACAGGCCTGCACCCGGCAATAGGTCAGCAACAGCCCCAGCAGCGCCGGCATCATGCGCGGATCGGCTGCCAACTGGTTCATGGCGCCACCGTTCCCCGCAGCTTGACCTGTGCCGTCGGGTCGATTTCGTCCAGGCCCAGCACCGGCGTCGCGATCCCGGCCGAGGTCAGCATCATGCGGATCAGGCGGCGGCGGTGATCGGCCACCGCGATCACCACCTCGAGCCCCGGGGCCAGCTCGCGCAGCGTGGCCTGCACCGCCTCGGCAAGCCGTTTCTGGATCTGCGGCACGACGCTGGCGCCGGTACGTGTGCCCTCGGCCTCGGCACGGGCGATGTCGGCCTCCCATTGCGGGTGCAGCTGCAGGATGTTCAGCGCGCCTTCCTCGTCCAGGAACTGCTCGGTGATCTGGCCGCGCAGGCGCTTGCGGACCTGTTCATAGACCGCCTCGGGCGTGGCGGCGTTGCGCGCCTCGTGCACCGCGTCGGTGATCAGCACCAGGTTACGGATCGAGATCCGCTCTTCCAGCATGCCGCGCAGGACCGCCAGCAGCATCTCGGGCGAAACCTTGTCGGGCACCATGCTGTCGAAGAAGCGCTGGTTCAGCTGCGCGCGATGCTCGTCCGAAACGCCGCACAGCTCGCGGATCATCCGCTGCATCGAGGACAGGGTCAGCAGCGCCGGCAGGTTGGTCTTGACCACCTCCATGAGGTGGGTCGAGAGCACCTCCATCGGGGTGACGACGGTGGCGCCGGCGATGGCGGCATCATCCTGCCAGTCCGGGGCGATCCAGCGCGCGGCGCTGCCATAGACCGGCTCGCGCACGCTTTCGCCGGGCAGGCCCTCTAGCATGGTCTCGGCCCCCAGGGCCAGGACGCCCATCGGGCGCAGCACGCCCTTGCCGCGCACCACACCTTGCAGGCGGATGACATATTCGCCCTCGGCGAAACCGGTGCCGTCGGTGATGCGCACATCGGGCAGGATCAGGCCATAGCTGCGCGCGATATGGACCCGCAGGTTGGTGATGCGCTGGCCCAGGCCGCGGACCGGGTCCAGGGCGCCAAGGATCAGCCCGGCACCGATCTCGACGCAGATCTCGTCCGTGTCCAGCACATCGCCGATGCGGGGCTGGGGCGCGGCGATGGCAGCCGCCTCGGCGGGCGCGGCTTCGGCGGCATCCGGGATCGGCTTGCGGTTGCGGATGAACCAGGCGGCGGCGCCCAGAACCCCGGCCAGGCCGAAGAACAGCAGCGTGGGCATGCCCGGCACCAGGCCGACCAGCACCATGCCCCCGGCGCAGACCGCGGGAACCTGCCAGTTGCTGAGGAATTGCTGCGACAGCAGGTCGGCGGTGTTCTCGGTCGCGCCGCCGCGCGACAGCAGCAGCGCCGCGGCCATCGAGGTGATCAGCGCCGGAATCTGGCTGACCAGGCCATCGCCGATGGTCAGCTTGGAATAGGTGGTCATCGCCTCGCCCACCGGCATGCCATGCACCAGCACGCCGGCCGCCAGGCCGACGAAAAGATTGATCAGGGTGATGACCAGGCCGGCGATGGCGTCGCCCTTGACGAATTTCGAGGCCCCGTCGAGCGAGCCGAAAAAGCTGATCTCGCGCTGCTCGCGGGTGCGGCGGCGCTTGGCCTCCTCGTGGTCGATGGCGCCCGAGTTCAGGTCGCCGTCGATGGCCAGCTGCTTGCCGGGCAGCGAATCCAGCGCAAAGCGGGCCGAAACCTCGGCCATGCGCCCCGAGCCCTTGGTGATGACCATGAAGTTCACCACCGAGATCACGGCAAAAACCGTCAGCCCGACCAGCAGCGAACCGCCCGCGACGAATTCGGCGAAGCCCTCGATGACATGGCCGGCGGCCGAGGGGCCGTTCTGGCCATTTGTCAGGATCAGCCGCGTCGAGGAGATGTTCAGCGACAGCCGGATCAGCAGCGACATCAGCAGCAGCACCGGAAAGGCCTGGAAATCGGTCGGCTTGTCGACCAGCGAAGCCATGACCAGGATCAGCGTCGCCGTGGCGATGGACAGCGCGATGCCCACGTCCAGCAAGCCGGCCGGCAAGGGAATGACCATGGACAGCACGATCAGCAGCAGCACGCCGGTGATGACCAGCGGCCGCGCGGCGACCGACATGCCCGGATTCGACTCGGCAAGGCTCATTTCGGGGTTTCCATGTTCTTGGCCGGGGCCAGCAGCCGCTCGGCGCTCCAGGCCGGGCCGATCAGCATGCCCGACCGGCGCAGGAAGACCAGCGCCTCGATCCGGTCCGAGGGCGGCAGCCGCATCAGGCGCTCGTCAAGGTCGCGCGGCAGGTCCTCGCCGTTCAGCAGCCATTCGGTCGCCTCGCGGATCAGCGCGTCGCGCGCCGGCTCCTGCCCGGCCGGCACGGTGGCAAGCGCGCTGGACAGGATCAGGATCGCGATCACGACGCCCTCTTCAATTCGCGCAGCGCCGTTTCCAACTCGCCGAAAGAGGGGCGGACGTGTTCGGGGGCGGCCTGACGGCCGACCTCGACGCAAAGATTGGTGGCGTGCTGGTGCAGGCCGGCGACCAGAACCGACTTGATCACGTCATAGAAGGCCTGGTCCTGCTTCATCACCGCCGACAGCCTTTGCGAGAAGGGCGCCACCAGCGCATAGGCCAGGAATACGCCCAGAAACGTGCCGACCAGCGCGCCCCCGATCATCTTGCCCAGGACCTCGGGCGGTTGGTCGATCGCGCTCATGGTCTTGATCACGCCCAGAACGGCGGCGACGATGCCCAGGGCCGGCAGCGCGTCGGCCATGTTCTGCAACGCATGCGGGGCGTGCATCGCCTCTTCGTTCATCAGCCCGATGCGCTGCGACAGCATCTCCTCGACCTGATAGGGATCGTCGTAGTTCAGGCTGGCCGAGCGCAGCGTATCGGTGATCAGCGTCACCGCATGGTGATCCGCCAGGATGCGCGGATAGGTCTGGAACACCGGCGAGTTCTCGGGGTTTTCGATATGTTCCTCAAGCTCGACCGGGCTGGAGCGGGCGATGCGCAACAACTGGAACAGCAGGCAAAGCACGTCCTGCAGGTCGGATTCATGCCATTTCGGCCCCTTCAGCGACCGCCCGATGCCGGAGAGCGCCTGCTTGATCACCGCCGTTTCATTCGAGAGCAGGAACGAGCCGATGGCGGCGCCGCCGATCATCATCAGCTCGAACGGCAGCGAGTGCAGGATCACCCCCAGCTTGCCGCCCGCCATAATGTATCCGCCGAAGACCATGGCGAAGGTCAAGACAATGCCGATCATGCCGAACATGAGTTACACCTATTTCCTGGCTCTGATTGCGCCCATGTAGGACGTGAGGACGGCTGCCTGTCCCGGCTCGACCGAGGCCATGATCCTGGCGCCGGTCTCGGGCTGGACGCGGGCGAGGATCTGCGCGGCGAAGTCCGGCGGCAGGTTCGACAGCACCATCGCCGCCTGTTCGGGCTTCATCTGGTCATAGACCGCGATCAGCCGGGCGATATCGTCGTTCTGGGCCTGGGCATAGCCCTGCTCATTGCTGCCGATCTGCTGCTTCAGCTTGCGCAGCTCGACCAGCTTTTTGGTCAGCTGCCTTTCGGCCACGGCGATCTCATCCTTGCGCCGCTGCATGTCCTGCATGTAGCGGTCGATGCGCAGGCTGCGCTCGCGTAGCGTATCGGCCAGAGCCACGGCTTCGGGCACGTCGGTGCAGCCCGACATCAGCTCGGAGGGCTCGGCATGCGCCGTCAGCCGGGAAAACCCGTCCATCAGCATGACCGCCTGCCCGGCCGCCGCCAGGACCATGACACCGCCCAGGAAAGACAGCAGCGGCCTACGCATCGCAGCCCACCCCGTCGCGCCGGCGGCGGCGTTGCAGCCGGGCGGGACGCGGCTGGCCGGATTCGGCGAATTTCTGTTGCAGCATCCAGAAGGCCCGCTCCTGCTTGGCGCGCTCGATCTCGTCGGCAAGCGCCTGGGTGGCGCTGGTCGCCTCGGCCTTGGCCAGCAGGATGGATTTTTCCAACCGGCCGATCTCGCTGGTCATGACGGCGATGGCGCCGCCAAGCCCGCTTTCCAGGTCATTCAGCTTGCGCAGCCGCCGCGCCAGGGTGAAGCAGAAGCCGGACAGGCCGATGGTGAAGGCGATCAGGGCGATCTGCAAAACTTGGGCGATCGTCATTGGATGCGGAACTCCGTGATGAGGACATCGGTGAACGCCTCCTTGCCCAGGACATAGACCGCGCGCGTCGCCAGCTCGTCCCGGACGATGTCCAGGATGCCCCGCTTCTCGAAGGCCGAGACGTCGATCTCGGCCAGGAAGCTGTTGAAGGCGTCCAGAAGCCGCGGCGTCAGGTGCTCGACCTCGGCCTTATGGGCCTGGTCGGTCTCGATCTTGACGGTCATCACCAGCATGCGCGGCGCCGGGCCCGAAAGGCTCAGCACAATCTGCGGCAGGCCGACGAAATCGACCGTGGGCAGGGTTTCGGGCTTTTCTTCCTTCTTCGCCGCCAGCAGCGCGGTCGGCGACCACAGGCCGAGCCAGGTCGAGGCGAAGCCCCCCCCGCCCAGCGCCAGCGCCAACCCCAGCGGCAGAAGAATGCGGCCAAGCCCGCGACCGGATTTCTGTTCCGTGTTGATGTCGGCGACATCGGTCATGGTGATTCTCCATCCATCTACGGTCTGGATAACACCTGCGGGCTAACCAATTCTTAATCGCCCCCGTGCCATGAAGGTCCGGACAAAGATCACGCCGATTCGAAGGGGGCGGTTTTGCTGAAGCTGCAAGACTACTGGCGCGAGAGAAGCGCAAAGCAGAAGGCCATCCTGGCGGCGGCCTTCCTGTTCACGTTCGCCGCCATCGCCGGCCTGGCCTGGCTGGCCGCACGGCCGGGGATGGCCCTGCTTTATTCGGGCCTCGATGCCCAGCAATCCGGCGCCGTCATGGCCGCGGTGGAAAAATCCGGCGTTCCTTATGAGATTCGCGGCGATTCCATCTGGGTCGAGGAAACCCGCCGGGACGAATTGCGCATGGCCCTGGCCGGAGAGGGCGTCCCCTCGGCCGGCGGCACCGGATACGAAATCCTCGACGGCATGTCGGGTTTCGGCACCACCTCGCAGATGTTCGACGCGGCCTATTGGCGCGCCAAGGAGGGCGAGCTGGCCCGCACGATCCTGGCGCTGCCGAACGTCAAGTCGGCCCGCGTCCACCTGGCCGTGCCCAGCGGCCGCGGCTATCGGCGCGAGGCCGAATCGACCGCGTCGGTCACCCTGACGACCGACGGCACGCCGATCAACCGCAGCCAGGCCAAGGCGCTGAAGTTCCTGGTCTCCTCGGGGGTGCCGGGCATGTCCGCCGACCGGGTGGCCGTCATCGACAGCGAACGCGGCGTGATCTCCTCGGGCGAGGAATTCGCCGGTGAGGACCGCGAGGCCGAGATGAAGCGCAATGTCGAGCGCATCCTCAGCGCCCATGTCGGCGCCGGGAATGCCATCGTCGAGCTGAACCTGGACGTCGTCAACGAATCCGAGCAGATGACCGAGCAGCGCTTCGATCCGCAGCAGCGCGCCTTGATTTCGCAGGAAAGCGAGGAGACGGCCGATCAAAGCACCAATTCGCAGCAGGGCGCGGTCACCGCGGCCTCGAATCTGCCCGAGGGCAAGGACAGCGGCGCCGACCAGAGCAAGTCGCAGCGGTCGGAAACCCGCCAACGCTCGAATTTCGAGGTCAGCAAGGTCACCCGCGAAGTCACCCGCCAGCCCGGCGCGACGCGGCGCCTGACCGTCGCCGTCCTGGTGAACGGCGTCGCGCAGAGTGATTCGAAAGGCGAAACCACGCTGGTTCCCCGCGAAGAGGCCGAGTTGCAGTCCCTGCGGGAACTGGTCGCCTCGGCCGTGGGCTTCGACGAAGGCCGCGGCGACGCGATCACCGTGAAATCGCTGCCCTTCGCGACGCTGTCCGATGCCGGCACGCTGGCAAGCCAGGGCGGGCTGCTGTCGAAGCTGGACCTGAACGGGCTGATCCGGATCGTGCTGGTCGGCTTCTTTGCGCTGGCGCTGGCCGCGTTCCTGCTGCGCCCGCTGCTGCGGGCCCGGCCGGCGGGCAACGCCGCGCTTGCCGCGCTGGACCACTCTGCCGCCCCGGGCGTCAAGGCCATCGAATCCGCCGAACCGCCCGCCCCGGTCGCGACGGTGGCCGAGGTGGTGCCCGAGATCGACTTCGCCCCCCTGCCCGATTCGGGCGATCCGGTCGGCCGGCTGAAGGAGCTGATGAAATCCCGCAAGGACGAAAGCCTGCAAATCCTGTCGGGCTGGATCGAGAAACGTGAGGATCCTGTATGAGACCCGCCGCATTGCGCCTGGATTCCTTTTCCGCAGCCCACGCCCGGTCGGCGCCGCTGGTGACCGCGATGGATGTCGAAGACGCCTATCAGCGCGGGCACGAGCAAGGCCTGGCCGAAGGGCGCGAGCGCAGCCTCGACGCCTTGTGCCAGGCGCTGGTCGGCTGCCGGCAGGAGCTCGCCGCCAGCCGGCAGCACGAAACCGGCCTGCGGCGCGAGATCCTGGCCGGGCTGGTGCCGGTTCTGCATGCCATCGTCGACCAGCTGGCGCCCGCCGCGCAAACCGATCGGCTGCGCCAGGCGCTTCTGGCCGAGCTGCATCGCCTGGCCGAACATGCGCCGGAACAGCAGATCGTGCTGCGTTCTCCGGTCGATATGCGCCCCGAACTGGCCGATTGCCTGGAGCTGGCAAGCTTTCCGCAGGCCCGGATCGAGGATGCCCGCCCCGGCCAGCCGCTGCTCGAGCTGATCTCGGCCCAGGGCAGCATCGTCTTTGACCCGGCGCAGGTCGCGGCCGCGCTGAAGTCCCTTATCGACGACATCAAGACCGAGGATTGACCATGGACGATCTCGCAAGCCTGATTGCAACCGACCAGATCCAGGTGGAAATCACCATCCGGCTGGGCGGCACGCAACTGACCGTGGCCGAGCTGTCGCGGCTGCGCCCCGACGACATCCTGACGCTGGATCAGGACATGTCCGATGGCGTCGACATCTGCGTCGGCGACAAGGTAATCGCCAAGGGCGAGCTGACCAGCGGCGTGGAGACGGACCAGCGGCTCTGCGTCCGCATCCTCGGCCCGGCCAGCGCATCGTGACGCGCCTTCTCCCGGTTCTGCTGGTCCTGCTCTGGCCGCATCTCGCGGTGGCGCAGGATCTGCCGCTGGACGCCGGCGCGCTGGAGACGGTGACGGGCGGCGTCGGGCGGAACTCGATCACGCTTCTCGCGCTGCTGACGGCGCTGTCGCTGGCGCCGGGCATCGCCATCATGGTGACTTGCTTTCCCTTCATCGTCACCGTGCTGTCGATCCTGCGCCAGTCCATCGGCCTGCAGCAATCGCCGCCGAACATGCTGATCGTCAGCCTGGCGATGTTCCTGACCTGGTTCGTGATGAGCCCGGTCCTGACCGAGGCATGGACCACCGCCGGCGCACCGCTGCGCGACGGCCAGATCAGCGTCGAGGAGGCCTTCGCCCGCGGCATCGTGCCGTTTCGCGGCTTCATGGAGCATCGCACCGATCCCGAGATGATCGCCACCCTGGCCGAGGTCTCGCCCGAGCCGCAGGCGGCGCCGGACCGGCTGTCGGTGCTGGTCCCGGCCTTCATGCTCAGCGAATTGCAGCGCGCCTTCGAGATCGGCTTCCTGGTCGCCCTGCCCTTCCTGATCATCGACCTGGTGGTTTCGGCCGTGCTGATGTCGATGGGGATGATGATGGTACCCCCGGCCGTCGTGGCCTTGCCCTTCAAGCTGGCGTTCTTCCTGGTGGTCGACGGCTGGGGCATGATCGCCGCCGCGCTGGTCCGAAGTTACCAGTAACCGCAGCCGTGCAACATTGACCTCGCGGCCGGACAAGCCAAGCCCGGTTGCAGATCGGCGGCGCATTGGCACAATGGCAGGGCCTTCCCACCTGCAAGGTTCTTCCACCCGCAAGGTTCATGAGCATCAGATGACCCATCGTCCCGAAGCCCGACTGCTGGCCGCCTGGGCCCTGGCCTGCCTTGGCGGCGCCTGGCCGGCATCGGCGCAGCCGCCGCTGCTGGTGGAGTATGTCCAGGTCCGGCGCACCAACCTGACCTTCGACGCCGCGCTGACCGGCACCATCGCAGCCAAGGACAGCGTCGACATCGGCTTTCGCCTGGGCGGCCGCGTGACCGAGGTCCTGGTGCGCGAGGGCGACCGCGTCGCCGAGGGCCAGCCCCTGGCCCGCACCGACCCGCTGCAACAGGAGCAGGCCTTGCAGGTGGCCCGCGCCGCCGTCGTCGCGGCCGAGGCCAGCGAGGCCCAGGCCCGGCAGGCGCTGGAGCGCGCCGATGCGATGCTGCGGCGCGGCGTCGGCACGCGCGCGGCGTTCGACGCCGCGAGCCAGGGTCTCTCGGCGGCGACCGGAGCCTTGACCCAGGCGCGCGCGACCCTGGGCCAGGCCGAACGGGCGCTGGAGGATACGGTGATCCGCGCGCCCTCGGACGCCATCGTCACCGCGCGGCAGGCCGAGCCGGGCCAGATCGTCGGCGCGGCGCAGGCGGTGATCTCGCTGGCATCGGCCACCGGGCGCGAGGCGGTGTTCCTGACCCCCGACACCCCGCTGCTGCGCGATGCCATCGGTGCGCCGGTCTCGCTCAACGGGATCGACTTCCCCGAACTCCGCATGCAGGCGCGTGTCACCGAGATCGCGCCGCTGGTCGATCCGGCCACCGGCTCGGTCACCGTCCGGGCCGAGATCGAGGATGCGCCGGTCAGCACCAGCCTGCTGGGCGCCGCGGTCCGCGGCGCGGTGCATTTCCCGGCCGGGACCGGCATCGCCGTGCCCTGGACGGCCCTGACCGCGGCCGGCGGCCAGCCCGCGGTCTGGCTGGTCGATGCCGAGCACCGCGCCCGGCTGGCCCCGGTCCGCATCGAGCGCTTCATCAACGGCACCGTCATCCTGGCCGAAGGCGTCGAGCCGGGCCAGATCGTGGTCGGCGCCGGCTCGCAAATGCTCTATCCCGGCCGGCAGGTCGCCGCCGGCCCGGCAGGGGGGAAATGATGCGCAGGATGATCCTGGCCGCGCTGGCCGCATGCGCCTGGGCGGTGCAGGCTGCCGCGCTGGACCTGCCCTGGCAGGACAAGGCGCCGGCGCCCGCGCCGGAGCCGCGCCCGGTGGTCAGCATCCGGGTCGAGGACGACATGGCGGCGCTGCCCTCGACCCCCGGCGTGATCGCCGCCCGGATCGAGGTCGCGCTGGGGTTCCAGACCCTGGGCCGCATCACCGCGCGCCACGTCGACGTCGGCGATATCGTCAGCCGGGGCCAGGTGCTGGCCGCGCTCGACCCCGACGACCTGCAGGGCGAGGTTCGCGCCGCCCAGGCCGCCGTCGACGCCACCCGGGTGCAGGAGCGCACCGCCCAGGCCTCGGCCGACCGCACCCGGTCGCTGGCGCAGCGCAATGTCGCCTCGGCCGCGCAGGTCGAGCAGGTCGACCGCGCGCTGGCCTCGGCGACCGCCGCCCGGCAGCAGGCCGAATCGGAACTGATCCGCGCCCGCGATGCCGAGGGCTTCGCCGAGATGCGGGCGCCCTTTGCCGGCGTCATCAGCGCCGTCCATGCCAATGCCGGGGCGGTGGTCAATGCGGGCGAGCCGGTGATCCAGCTCTCGGCCCAGGAGGGGATCGAGGCGGTGATCGACCTGCCCGACACCGCGCTGGCGCGGCTGAAGACCGGCGACCGCTACGACGTCTGGTCCGAGGCCGATCCCGCGCATCTGTTCCCCGCCACCGTAGCGCAGATCGAGCCGGTGGCCGACGCCGTCACCCGCACCCGGCGCGTGCATCTGGATTTGCGCGACGACGCCGCCTTGCGGCTGGGGGCGCTGGTGCGGGCGCGGCCCTCGGGCGGCCCGGCGGCGCGGCTGGCCCTGCCCGAAAGCGCGATCCTGGACCCGGACGGCACGCCACAGGTCTGGATCGTCAGCCGGGACGGCGACCGGGCCAGCGTCGCGCTGCGCGAGGTCCAGACCCAGGGCCCGGCGCTGAATGGGCGCATCGCCATCGCCGCGGGCCTGGCGCCGGGCGACGAGGTGGTCATTCGCGGCATCCATTCGCTGGCCGAAGGCCAGGCCGTCGGCGAAAGCGTGGCGCCATGACCGGGCGCGGCTTCAACCTGTCCGACTGGGCGCTGCATCACCGTTCGCTGGTGTGGTTCCTGCTGATCGTCTCGATGCTGGCCGGCAGCCTTGGCTACCTGCGGCTGGGGCGCGAGGAGGATCCGAATTTCACCATCAAGATCATGGTGATCAGCGCCAGCCTGCCCGGCGCCACCATCGACGAGACGCTGAACCAGGTCACCACCCGGATCGAGACCAAGCTCGAGGAACTGGACGAGCTGAAATTCACCCGCTCGGTCACCATGCCCGGCCAGGCCATCGTCTATCTGGAACTGGACCCGACCATCCGCGGCCCCGAGGTGCCCGAGGTCTGGAAGCGGGTGCGCAGCATGATGTCCGACATCCGCCCGAATTTTCCGCAGGAATTCCAGGGCTTCCAGTTCAACGACGATTTCGGCGACGTCTTCGGCAATATCTATGCCTTCACCTCGGACGGCTTTACCCAGCGCGAGCTGCGCGACCGGGTCGAGGATATCCGCAAGCAGGTCCAGGCCCTGCCCATGGCCGGCAAGACCGCGCTGCTGGGCGTGCGCAAGGAGCAGATCTTCCTGGAGTTTTCCTCGGCCCGGCTGGCGGCGCTGGGGCTGAACCACAACCAGGTCGTGCAGACCCTGGCGGTGCAGAACGCGATCTCGCCCTCGGGCATCGTGCAGGCCGGGCCCGAGCAGGTGCTGGTCCGGGTCGGCGGCCAGTTCGACGACGCGGCCGCCATCGCGGCGGTGAACCTGCGCGTGGGCGACCGCTTCTTCAACATCGGCGACGTGGCGACGGTGCGGCGCGGCTATGAGGACCCGCCGAGCGCGCTGTTCCGCTATAACGGGCGCGAGGCCATCGGCTTGCAGATCGGCATGCGCGACGGCGGCAATATCCTGGAATTCGGCGAGCAGGTCGATGCGCTGATGGCCGATGTGGCCCGAACCCTGCCCATCGGCATCGAGATGGCCAAGTTCGCCGACCAGCCCCATGTCGTGGACGAGGCCGTCGGCCATTTCGTCCGCGCCCTGGTCGAGGCGGTCGGGATCGTGCTGCTGGTCAGCTTCGTCAGCCTGGGCCTGCGCGCCGGGCTGGTGGTCACGCTGACCATCCCGCTGGTGCTGGCGATCACCTTCATCATCCTGGACCTCTACGGCATCACCCTGCAGCGCATCTCGCTGGGCGCGTTGATCATCGCGCTGGGGCTGCTGGTCGACGACGCCATGATCGCCATCGAGACCATGATCTCGCGCCTGGAGCTGGGCGAGAACCTAGAAAGCGCCGCGAGCTATGCCTGGAGCTCGATCGCCTTCCCGATGCTGACCGGCACGCTGGTGACGGTCGCGGGCTTCATCCCCATCGGGCTGAACAATTCGGCGGCGGGCGAGTTCACCTTTTCGCTCTTCGTGGTCATCGCGGTCTCGCTGATCGTCAGCTGGATCGTGGCGGTGCTTTTCGCGCCGCTCCTGGGCGTGACGCTGCTGCCGGCGCGGATGAAGCACGCCGGCGGCGGGCCGGGCTGGCTGCGCCGCCGCTTCCACGGGCTGCTGCTTTGGGGCATGCGGCACAAATGGCTGACCATCGCCCTGACCTTGGCGATCTTTGCCGCCTCGGTCATCGGCATGCGCTTCGTCGAGCAGCAGTTCTTCCCGACCTCGGACCGGACCGAGATCATCGTCGACGTGAACGAACGCGCCAATGCCTCGATCGCCAAGACCGACGCCGACATCGCGCTGATCGAGGAGATGCTGGCGGGACAGGACGAGGCGCTGTTCTGGACCAGCTATGTCGGCATGGGCGCGCCGCGCTTCGTGCTGTCGATGGACGTGCCGACGCCCGGCCCCTACATGGGCCAGATCGTGATCCAGACCCCCGACCTCGCGGCGCGGGACCGGCTGAAGCGGCGGCTCGAGGAATTCGCCCGCGACAGGCTGATCGGCACCGACCTCTACGTCAAGAACCTGGAAATCGGCCCGCCGGTCGGCAAGCCGGTGCAATATCGCGTGTCCTCGCCCAACCTGGACAAGGCGCGGGACGCGGCGCGCGAGCTGGCCGCGGTGCTCGCGACCGAGCCGCGGCTGCGCGACATCGCGCTGGACTGGAACGAGCCGGCGCGGGTGGTTCGGCTGCAGGTCAACCAGGACCAGGCGAGACGGCTGGGGCTGACGAACGAGGATATTTCGGGCGCGCTGTCGGGCACCTTCACCGGCCGCACCATCACCCAGCTGCGCGACGGCATCTTCCTGATCAACGTGACCGCGCGCGGCGCGCAGGCCGACCGCGAATCGGTCGAGTCGATCCAGAACCTGCAACTGGCGACCCAGACCGGCACGCCGATCCCGCTGGCCTCGCTGGCGGTGCTGGAATACGGCACCGAACAGCCCCTGGTCATGCAGCGCGACGGTCTGCCCACGGTGACGGTCAAGGCCGACATCGCCAGCAAGGACCAGCCGGCGACGCTGGTTGCGGCCCTGGCCGAGCGGGTGGCGCAGTTCCAGCGGGGCCTGCCGCAGGGCGTCAAGGTCACGGTCGGCGGCACGGTCGAGACCTCGGCCGAAAGCCAGGAGCCCATCGCCGCGGTAGTGCCGGTCATGCTGCTGATCATGGCGCTGCTCGTCATGGTGCAGATGCAGGGCTTCCGGCTGAGCTTCATCGTCTTTGCCGCTGCCCCCCTGGGGCTTATCGGCGTGGTCGCGGCGCTGCTGCCCTTCGGCGTGCCGATGGGCTTCGTCGCGATCCTGGGCATCCTGGCGCTGATCGGCATCCTGATCCGCAACTCGGTCATCCTGGTGCATGAGATCCAGGTGCTGATCGGCAAGGGGCACAGCGCCTGGAACGCGGTGTTCGAGGCCTCGGACAGCCGGGCCCGGCCGATCCTGCTGACGGCAGCGGCGGCGAGCCTGGCGCTGATCCCGATCTCGCGCCAGGTGTTCTGGGGGCCGATGGCCTTCGCGATGATGGGCGGCATCATCGCCGGCACGCTGGTGACACTGATCTTCGTGCCCGCGCTTTACTGCGCGGTGTTCCGGGTGCGCCCGCCCGAGGGCGACCCGATGCCCAGCCCCGAGGACCGCGCCCGCGCGGCGGCGCATCAATAGCCGCCGCCTGGGAAACGGCTCCGGCATGCGTCGCAAGACCCCGTGGCGATATTCGAGCAAGCCTCGATCCGGGGGATAGCCAGCGGCGAAGCAGCCGTGCGGTTTGCACGGCCGGCAGCCGGGAGGTGCCGCCGCGTCCGTCCCGGTCAAGCCTCGGGATCGGCGGCGATCTCGGCGGCGAAGGCCGCGCCAAAGCGGTCCAGCCGCGCCGGATCCAGATAGCGCGACAGGTCGCGCGGCCGATCCTCGGCGATGCGGCGCAGGGTGGAATTGCCGACCGACAGCGGCTTTTCGATGCCGTCCGTGCCGCGCGCCAGCCGGGCCTGCGCCTCGGCCAGCCTGTCGAACAGGGCGCCGGCCTCGCGCCCGGCCAGGGCCTTGCGCGCCGGGTGCATGGGCGCGATCTCGCCGGCGATGACGCGCAGGAACTCGGCGCCGTAGCTGTCCAGCTTCTTGGCCCCGACGCCGCTGATCCGCGCCATCTGGTCCAGCGTCTGCGGCCTGGCCTGCGCCATCTCGATCAGCGTGCGGTCGGGAAAGATGACATAGGCCGGCACCCGCGCCGCCTCGGCCAGCGCGCGGCGCTTGGCCTTCAGCGCGGACAGCAGCGGCGCGTCCTCCTCATCGACCTGCGTGCGCACGACCACGGCGGGACGGGCGCGGGTCATGGCGTCGCGGCGCAGGGTGATGCGGGTCTCGCCGCGCAGCACAGCATGGGCGGCGGCAGTGATCGCCAGGCCGCCGTGGCGTTCCGGGTCGGGGCGGATCAGGTCGCGGCCCAGCATCTGCCGGATCACCGCCTGCCATTGCGGCTTCGTCAGGTCGCGACCGCAGCCAAAGGTCGGCAGCCGGTCGTGGCCGCGCTGGCCGATGCGGTCGTTCATGCTGCCGGTCAGCACGTCGATGATATGGCCGGCACCATAGGTCTGGCCGGTGCGCAGGACCGCCGACAGCACCTTCTGCGCCGCCTCGGTGCCGTCGAAACAGTCGGGCGGGCTGTCGCAGATGTCGCAATTGCCGCAAGGCACCGCCGTTTCGCCGAAATAGGACAGCAGGGCGACGCGGCGGCAGCCGGTGGCCTCGGCCAGACCCAAGAGCGCGTTCAGCCGGGCGTGGTCGGCGGCCTTGCGCTCGGCCGGGGCCAGGCCCTCGTCGATCTGGGTCCGGCGCAGGCGGATGTCGTCGGGACCGTAAAGCGTCAGGGTCTCGGCCGGGGCGCCGTCGCGGCCGCCGCGGCCGATTTCCTGGTAATAGGCCTCAATGGATTTCGGCAGGTCGGCATGGGCGACCCAGCGGATGTCCGGCTTGTCGATACCCATGCCGAAGGCCACGGTCGCGACCACGATCAGCCCGTCCTCGCGCTGGAAGCGGATCTCGACCTCGCGCCGGGCCTCGGCCTCCATGCCGCCGTGATAGGCGGTGGCGGCAAGGCCCGCATCGTTCAGGGCGCTGGCCAGGGTCTCGGTCTTGGCGCGGGTGCCGCAATAGACGATGCCGGACTGGCCCCGGCGCGCGGCGGCGAAGTCGAGGATCTGCCGGCGCGGCCCGTCCTTGGGCTGGAAGGCCAGGTGGATGTTCGGCCGGTCGAAGCCGCGCAGGAACGACTGCGGCTGCGCACCGTCGAACAGGCGCTTGACGATTTCCTCGCGCGTTTCCGCATCGGCGGTGGCGGTAAAGGCCGCCAGCGGCACCGACAGCGCCCGGCGCAGCTCGCCCACGCGCAGGTAGTCGGGGCGGAAGTCGTGGCCCCATTGGCTGACGCAATGCGCCTCGTCGACCGCGATGGCTTGGACGCCGGCGCGGCGCAGCATCGGGATGGTCGCCCCCGAGGCCAGCCGCTCGGGCGCCATATACAGAAGCCGCAATTCGCGCGCGGCCAAGGCCCGCAGCACCTCGGTATTCTCTTCCTCGGAATTGCCGCTGGTCAGCGCGGCGGCGGCCACACCCGCCTCGGTCAGCGCCCGCACCTGGTCGCGCATCAGCGCGATCAGCGGCGAGATCACCACCGTCAGCCCGTCGCGCATCAGCGCCGGCAACTGATAGCACAGCGACTTGCCGCCGCCCGTGGGCATGATCGCCAGCACGTCGCGGCCCTGGGCCACGGCGTCCACGATTTCTTCCTGCCCCGGACGAAAGGCGTCGAAGCCGAAGACCTGACGCAGAAGGGGCGCAGCGGACATCTAGAAGCCGTAGAAGAAGCCGGCGTTATTGGCGAGCGCGCGCTGCGCGATGATGATGACGATGAAGACCACCAGCGGCGCCAGGTCCAGCCCGCCGGTGTTCGGCAGGATCCGGCGCACCGGGGCATAGATCGGCTCCAGCAGCCGGTTCAGCCCGTTCCAGATCTGCCAGATCAGCGGCTGGCGCAGGTTCAGCACCTGGAAGTTGATCAGCCAGGACATGATGATATGGGCGATCATCACGAACCAGACCACGTCCAGTATCAGCATCAAGGCTTCGTAGAGAGTGCCCATTCCATCCCCTTCCGGCTGCTTCCCGGACAGGTAAGCCAGCCGCCCACGCTCTGCAAGGCATAAGGCCGCAGCGTTCCGGTTGACGCGCCCCGACCCCGGGCTTAGCCGCAAAAGCCGACCCGCAGCGAAAGGCCGCCCATGTATCCGATGCTCCGCTTTGCCAAGGAGATGCTGAAATTCCGCCGCGCGCCCCGGATCGGCGTGCTGGAGCCGCATGTCTCGACGCATCGCTGCTGGCCCCTGGACCTGGACCCCTGGATCGAGTTGAACAACGGCCGCACGCTGACGCTCTACGACCTCGGCCGGCTGCCGATGGCGGTCCGGACCGGGATCATCGACACCATGCGGGAAAACGGCTGGGGCATCACGGTGGCCGGGAACTCGGTGCGCTATCGCCGCCGGATCAAGGGGTTCCAGCGCTTCACCATGGTCTCGCGCACACTGGGCTGGGACGCGCGCTTTCTCTACATGGAGCAGAGCATGTGGCACCGGGGCGAGTGCTGCAACCACATGCTGCTGCGCGGCGCGATCACCTCGGCCCAGGGCATCGTTGCGCCGGCGCGGCTGATGCAGGCCGCCGGGCGCGAGACCGAAAGCCCGGCGCTGCCGGATTGGGTCGCGGCCTGGATCGCGGCGGATGCGCAGCGGCCCTGGCCGCCCGCCCTGCCGGAAATCGCCGCCGCAGACCGCAATGGTGACTTGCCAGCCTGATCGCGCTTGGGCCTTATGCGCCCCGCAAGGCAGGGGATGGGCATGGAACGCAAACGCATCTGGGGCTGGTGGTTCTTCGACTGGGCCAGCCAGCCCTTCGCGACGCTGCTGACCACCTTCATCTTCCCGGTCTATTACGCCGAGGTCGCCCGCGCTCATTATACCGCCCAGGGCATGAGCGTCGAGGAGGCCGGCGCAGCGGCGCAGGCGCTCTGGGGTTACGGGCTGGGCATCTGCGGCGTCGTCATCGCGCTTCTGGCGCCGGTGCTGGGCGCCATCGCCGACAACAGCGGCCGCCGGCTGGTCTGGGTCTGGACCTTTTCGGCGCTTTACCTGGCGGGATCCTGGGGGCTGTGGTTCCTGATGCCCGACCAGCCCGGTCTGCATCTTGCGGTCGTCAGCTTCGGCATCGGCCTGATCGGCATGGAATTCGCCACCATCTTCACCAATGCCCTGCTGCCGGGACTCGCGCCTCGGGACGAGATCGGCCGGGTCTCGGGCTCGGGCTTCGCCTTCGGCTATCTGGGCGGCGTGGTGGCGCTGGCCCTGGTGCTGCTGCTTCTGGCCGAGAACGCGCAGACCGGCCGCACGCTTCTGGGTATCCCGCCGGTGCTGGGGCTGGACCCGGCGTTGCGCGAGGGCACGCGGGCCGCGGGGCCGTTCACGGCGCTGTGGTATCTGGTCTTCATGATCCCCTTCGCGCTGTGGGTGCCGGAAACGCCAGGACCCCGCCGCCCGGTCCGGCTGGGCGCGGCCATGGCGGCGCTGGGGCGCTTGCTGGCCAGCCTGCGCTATCGCCGCTCGCTGGCAGCCTGGCTCGCGTCCTCGATGTTTTCGCGCGACGCGCTGAACGCGCTTTACGGCTTCGGCGGGGTCTATGCCGGCACGGTGCTGGGCTGGCCAGTGTTCCTGGCCGGAGTCTTCGGCGTGGTCAGCGCGGTTTCGGCCGCCGTCATCAGCTGGATCGGCGGCCGCGCCGACCGGCGCTGGGGGCCAAGGCCGGTCATCGTCGCCTGCACGCTGGTGCTGACCGGGGTCTGCATCCTGGTCACCGGCATGAGCCGGGACAGCGTCCTGGGCCTGCCCCTGGCGCCCGGCTCGCGCCTGCCGGACGGGCTGTTCTTTCTGTGCGGCGTGCTGATCGGCGGCGCGGGCGGCGCGCTGCAATCGGCCAGCCGCACGATGATGGTGCGCCACACCACGCCGGCGCGGGCGACGGAAGCCTTTGGTCTTTACGCGCTTTCCGGCAAGGCCACCGCCTTTCTGGCGCCGCTGCTGATCGCGGTCGCGACCGATCTCAGCGGCAATCAGCGGCTCGGCATCTCTCCGCTCATCGTGATGTTCCTTCTTTCGCTCATTCTGCTAGGTTGGGTCCAAACAGAAGGAGAGGCCGAGCCGTGATCCGCAAAACCCTGACCGCCGCCGTGCTGGCGCTGGCTGCGCTTGCCATGGCCCAGCCCTCGGCTGCCGATCCGCTCGCCAAGGACGTGTTCGGCGGCGCCCGAGGCCCGACCGGCGGCGCCCCCGTCGCCCTGGGCTTCTATTCCAAGGGCTGCGTCTCGGGCGCGGTGCAATTGCCGGAAAGCGGCCCGACCTGGCAGGCGATGCGGCTGTCGCGCAACCGCAACTGGGGCCACCCCGAGCTGGTCAGCTTCCTGATCGGCCTGTCGGGTGCCGCGCGCCAGGCCGGCTGGCCGGGGCTCTACATCGGCGACATGAGCCAGCCGCGCGGCGGCCCGATGGTCACCGGCCACGCCAGCCACCAGATGGGGCTCGACGCCGACATCTGGCTGCTGCCGCCGCAAAGCCTGCGACTGACCCCGGCGCAGCGGGAAAAGATTTCCTCGCAATCGGTGGTGAACAAGGCCGGCACTGCGCCCTCGGCGCTGTGGAGCGGCTCGCATATGGCGATTATCCGCGCCGCCGCCCGCGACCCGCGGGTCGAGCGCATCTTCATCGACCCGGTCGCCAAGGTCGCCATGTGCCAGGCCGAGACCGGCGACCGCAGCTGGCTGCGCAAGGTCCGCCCGATCGGCGGCCACGACTATCACTTCCACGTCCGGATGACCTGCCCGGCCGGCTCGGCCTGCCAGCAGCAGGACGCGCCACCGCCCGGCGACGGCTGCGCCGAGGCCGCCGAGTGGATCCGGAACCGCATCGACCCCAGCCGCGTCAAGCCGGTGCCGCCCGACCCGAACTATCGCCACCCCCGCAGTTTCCGGCTCAGCGAGATGCCCCGCCAATGCCAGGTCGTCGCCACCGCCCGCTAAGCCGGGCAGCAGGCGAAGGACGGTTCCGGCGCCTGCGCCGACTGGCGCTGTCTGCCCTGCTGCTGTCCGCCGGCGCCGCCTGCGCCGCCGACCCGGCCCCCTCGGCCGGGCCGCGTGTCGATTACGTCGCGACCTATGTCTGGAGCCTGCCGGACGAGCAGTTCGGCGGCTTTTCCGGCATTGAGATCAGCGCCGACGGCAGCCGCTTCACCGCGCTGTCGGATCGCGCCTCGATCCGCTGGGGCAGCGTCGAGCGCGACGCCGAGGGCCGCATCCGCGGCCTGGAGCCCGCCGGCCGCGCCCGGCTGCGTGACAGTTCCGGCAAACCGCTGAAACCCGGCTGGCAGGGCGACAGCGAGGGGCTGGCCGTGGCCCCGGACGGCACGATCTGGATCAGCTTCGAGGGGCTGACCCGCGTCGCCCGCTACGACACGCCCGACAGCCCGGCCCAGCCTCTGCCCCGCCCACCCGAGTTCAAGGCGATGCAGCGCAATTCCTCGCTGGAGGCGCTGGCGATCCTGCCCGACGGCACGCTCTTGACCCTGCCGGAGCGTTCGGGCCAGCTGACGCGGCCGTTCCCGGTCTGGCGCTGGCGCGACGGCAGATGGGACCAGCCCTTCGCGATCCCGCGCTCGGGCGACTGGCTGGCGGTCGGGGCGGATGTCGGACCAGACGGCCGGTTCTACCTGCTCGAACGCGATTTCAAGGGCTTGCTGGGCTTTCGCGCCCGCGTGCGCCGCTTCGACCTGACCGAACAGGGCGCCCTGAATGAGCGCGTGCTGCTGGAAAGCCGGCCACTGCAATATGACAACCTGGAAGGGATCTCGGTCTGGGACGATGGCACCGGCATCCGGCTGACCCTGATCGCGGACGACAATTTCAACTGGTTCCAGCGCACCGAACTGGTCGAATACCGGGTCACGGAATAAGCCGGCCGGGCGGCGCGGCGCCGGAAAGCGTTGACAGCAGGCGCCCGCGGCCTTAATCGGCCATGCCCGCAAGGGCCGAGTCTCCGCTACCTTGTCAAAACGGATCACCGACATGCCCCGCCTTCTTCCCGGCGTCATCGCCATGGCCATCACCGTCGTGGCCTCGAACATCCTGGTCCAGCACCTGCTGGGCGCCTGGCTGACCTGGGGGGCGCTGACCTATCCGGTCGCCTTCCTGGTCACCGACATCATGAACCGGGTCTATGGTCCGACGGCCGCCCGCAAGGTGGTGTTCGCCGGCTTCATCACCGGCGTGCTGTGCTCGCTGGTCGCGGCCGGCATGGACAAGACCACGTTGCGCATCGCCGTCGCCTCGGGCGCGGCCTTCCTTTCTGCCCAGTTGATGGACATAACGGTTTTCAACCAGTTGCGGAAATACAACTGGTGGTTGCCACCTTTGGCCGCCAGCCTGGTCGGTTCGGTGGTCGATACTGCCATCTTCTTCAGCATCGCCTTCTCTGCCCCGCTGAGCGCGGTTTTCCCGGCGGACGATGTTTCATGGGCAAATGAGCCGGTTGCGCTGCTGGGCCTGGGTCCGGTTCTGCCGCTGTGGATTTCGCTGGCAACGGCGGACTGGCTGGTGAAGCTGGCGCAGGCAGTTCTGGCCCTTGTCCCCTTCCGCATCATCGTCGGAAATTTGATCCAGAGGCGCGCGCAAATTCATTGACTGGTCATGATTTTGTGTCAGGCTGACCTTATAAGGCAACTTATTGAAAGGAGGTGGTCCAGTGTCGAGAGTGATATTGGAGAGAGGTGTCGGGACAGTCAGGAGGGATCTGGCCTGAGGGCAGCCCCAAGGGTCGTGAACCCTGGCTGGGACGGTGGGCACCAACCCTAACCGGACCATCTCCGTGGATCTCGCGAGCCGTTCCCACGGAACGGCTCGTTCCCCATTCGAAGCCGCATGCCAAGACAGACCCGATTTCGGCAGGCTCTGGTCGTGGCGGTGGTCTTCGCTTCATCGTGGCGGGTGGCGTAGCGGCGCGGGCATCCTGCGCCGGGACGCAGGCCCTATCGCGCGCGGGATGCGCGACGCCGACCTGATGGGCCGTGCCCCGACGTTGAACGCGGCCGCTTCTTGCCGGCAGGCTTCGCTTTCGCCCGCAACCGCCGCGCATCGGCCGGCTTTGCGCAGCTCTCGCCCGCTCTCGTCCGGGTCGCTATTGCTGCGCGCGCCGCATCTCGTGCAGCAGATCGACCTGGATGCGCTGGATCTCCAGCAGGCGCCGCCATTGATGCGTCAGCTGGTGGTCGATCTTCTCATGCAGCTGGCGTAATTCCAGTTCGGCTTTCAGGTTGATCTGATAATCGCTCTCGGCCCGGCGGCGATCCTGCGCCTCTTGCCGGCGCTGGCTCATCATGATGATCGGTGCCTGCAACGCGGCGATGCAGGACAGCACCAGGTTCAGCAGGATGAAGGGATAGGGATCGAAGGACCCGAACAGCAACCCCGACACATTGCCCGCCATCCACAGCGCCAGCACCGCGACGAAGATTAGGATGAAGCTCCAGGAGCCGCCCCAATCGGCGACGCGATCGGCCATGCGCTCGCCGAAGCGCAACGCGCGGTCCCGCTCGACCGGCGCCGTCGAGGGCGTGAGCAGCGTGCCGCGCGACAGCACTTGCGCCACCTCGGCCTCGAGTTCGCCCAGTTCTCCGGTTTCATCGGCCAGAAGCTGCGTCAGGTAAAGCTGGCGGTATTTCTGCAGGCAGTCGGTGCAGATCCGCCTGCCCTCGTCCCAATCCCGCACGTCCTCGCGGACCAGCCGCGACAGGGCCGGCCGCAGATCCGCCGCCTCGGCAAGATCACTGGCATCCTTCGGCCTGCCGCAGACCTGGCAGGCGTGGATCGGGGTCTTGGACATCACGCAGCCCTCCCGCTTCGTCTGGCGACGCGGCGAGCGAAAGCAGCCGCTCCGCCCCGCCGGGATGGTGCGGGAGTATTTGTCAAACGGTGAAACGGGGCGCCTTCCCCTGTCCTTTCACCGTTTTCCAAATACTCCCGCGGCATGTCAGATCCGCTCGATCGCCAGCGCAATGCCCTGGCCGCCGCCGATGCACATGGTGATCAGCGCCTTGCGACCGCCGGTTCGCAGCAGTTCATACATCGCCTTGACGGTGACGATGGCGCCGGTGGCGCCGACGGGATGGCCGAGCGCGATGGCGCCGCCGTTCGGGTTCACCCGGGCGGGGTCGAAGCCCAGGCCCTTGTTCACCGCCAGCGCCTGCGCCGCGAAAGCCTCGTTCGATTCGATCACGTCGAAATCGCCGGCCTTCAGGCCGGTGCGTTGCAGCAGCGCCTGGACTGCGGGCACCGGGCCGATGCCCATGACCTCGGGACGTACGCCCGCGACCGCATAGCCCAGCACGCGGAACAGCGGCGTCGCACCAGCCGCCTTGGCCGCATCGGCCCGGGCCAGCACCAGCGCCGCCGCACCGTCGTTGATGCCCGAGGCATTGCCCGCCGTGACCGTGCCGTCCTTCTGGAACACGGTCTTCAGCGCCGCGAGCTTTTCCAGGTCGGTGGCCTTGGGATGCTCGTCGGTGTCGAAGGCCACCACGCCCTTGCGGGTCTTGATTTCGACCGGGACGATCTGCTCCTTGAACCAGCCCTGCGCGATGGCATGCGCGGCGCGGCGCTGGCTTTCCAGCGCGAAGGCGTCCTGCGCCTGGCGCGAGATGTCATGCTCGCGCGCGACATTCTCGGCGGTGACGCCCATATGGCCGGTGCCCATCGGGCAGGTCAGCGCGCCGACCATCATGTCCAGCATCTGCACATCGCCCATCTTGGCGCCGAACCGGGCCGCCGGCACCGCATAGGGCGCGCGGCTCATGGATTCCGCGCCGCCCGCGACGGCGAAATCGGCATCGCCCAGCATCAGCGCCTGCGTGGCCGAGACGATGGCCTGCGCGCCCGAGCCGCAAAGCCGGTTCACGTTCATCGCCGGCGTCGTGTCCGGCACCCCGGCCTCGAGCATCGCGACGCGGGACAGATACATGTCGCGCGGCTCGGTGTTCAGCACATGGCCGAAGACCACGGTGCCGATGCGGTCCGCGCCCAGGCCGGCGCGCTCGATGGCGGCACGGGTCACGGTGGCGGCCAGCTGGATCGGCGGCACGCCCGCTAGGCTGCCGCCGAAGGTGCCGATGGCCGTGCGGGCCCCCGACAGGATGACGATTTCGTCCTCGGACATGATTTCCCTCTTCGCTGCGCGATCCCTGTCATTCGTAGCCACGCCCCGGGACCTTGGAAAGCCCGATGCTCTTGCGACGGAGCGGAATCCGGGCAAGATGCGGGCATGAGCGACGACCCCCGGCTGAGCCTCCGCCTGCATTTCGACTCCGGCCTGACCTTCGGGCGCGGCAAGGCCGATCTCTTGCAATTCATCGACGAGGAGGGCTCGATCTCGGCCGCCGGGCGGCGGATGAAGATGAGCTATCGCCGCGCCTGGTCGCTGGTCGAAGAGATGAACGGTCATTTCGACGCGCCGCTGGTCGACAGCAGCCGGGGCGGCGCCAAGGGCGGCGGCGCGCAACTGACCGCGCGCGGGCGCGCGGTGCTGGCCGACTACCGGGCGCTGGAGGCGCTGCTGCGCGATCAGGGCGCCGAGGCGCTGGCCCGGCTGCGCGCCGGGCAGCGTTCTGTTCCGGTGTAAATAACGGTTGCCAGCGCCGGCGGGCGGCGGTTATGTCCATTCGGACACATTGAACGGAGCTTTCCATGCGCCTGCCCCTGATTGCCGCCGCACTGGTCGCGCTGGCCCCCGCTGCCCATGCCGACGAGATCACCATCTTTGCCGCCGCCAGCCTGAAGGACGCGCTGGACGGCATTGCCGCGCAATGGCAGCAAAGCCACAAGGACGACACCGTGGTAATCTCCTATGCCGGCAGTTCGCAGCTGGCCAAGCAGATCCAGCAGGGCGCGCCGGCCGACCTGTTCATCTCGGCCTCGACGGAATGGATGGATGCGGTGCAGGATTCGGGCGACATCGACGCCGCCACGCGCAAGGACCTGCTGGGCAACACGCTGGTCCTGGTCGGCACCGGCACGCCCGCCGCGGCACCGGTGACCGAGCTGCCGACGCTGCTGGGCGAGCGCAAGCTGGCCATGGCACTGGTCGATTCCGTGCCCGCCGGGCAATACGGCAAGCAGGCCCTGACCAAGCTGGGCCTGTGGGACAAGGTCGAAGGCCAGGTCGCCCAGGCCGACAACGTCCGCGCCGCCCTGAAGCTGGTCGCGACCGGAGAGGCGCCGCTGGGCATCGTCTATGGCAGCGACGCCGTGGCCGAAAAGGGCGTGGGCGTCATTGCGACCTTCCCCGAGGACAGCCACGAAAAGATCACCTATCCCGCAGCCGTGACCAAATCGGCCGACACGCCGCAGGCGAGCGCCTTCCTTGACAGCCTGTCGCAAGAGCCGGCAAAGTCGATCTTTGAATCGCAAGGCTTTACCGTCACGCCATGAACCCGACCGACTGGCTTGGCCCTCAGGAATGGCAGGCCGTGCGCCTGTCCCTGCGGGTGGCCAGCGTCGCGACGCTCGCCAGCCTGCCCCTTGCCGTGGCTGTCGCCTGGCTGCTGGCCCGGCGCCGGTTTCCGGGGCACGGGCTGCTCAGCGGCCTCGTGCACCTGCCGCTGATCCTGCCGCCGGTGGTCACCGGCTATCTGCTGCTGGTCAGTTTCGGCACCCAGGGCCCGATCGGCAGCCTGCTGAAGCCGCTGGGCATCGTCTTTGCCTTTCGCTGGACCGGCGCCGCGCTGGCCTGCGGCATCATGAGCTTTCCGCTGGTCGTGCGCGCCATCCGGCTGGGGTTCGAGGCGGTGGACCCCAAGCTGGAACAGGCGGCCGCCACCCTGGGCGCGTCGCGGGCCTGGACCTTCCTGACCGTGACCCTGCCGCTGATCCTGCCCGCCATCCTGGCGGGCGCCACGCTGGGCTTTGCCAAGGCGATGGGCGAATTCGGCGCCACCATCACCTTCGTCAGCAATATTCCGGGCCAGACCCAGACGCTGCCCTCGGCCATCTACGCGCTGCTGCAGACGCCGACCGGCGACGCGGCGGCGCTACGGCTGGTCGTGGTGTCGGTGGTGATCGCCATGGCAGCGGTGCTGGTCTCGGAAGGGCTGGCGCGGCGCATGGCCGCGCGCATCGCCGGGGCGCGCTGATGCTTCAGGTCGATTTCCGCCGCGACTTTCCCGGGCTGGCGCTGGAGGTGGCCTTTCAGGCGCCGGTCGGGGTAACGGCGCTGTTCGGGCCGTCCGGCTGCGGCAAGACCTCGACCGTCAATGCCGTCGCCGGGCTGCTGCGGCCCGATGCGGGGCGCATCGCGCTGGACGGCCGGGTGCTTTACGACGCCACGACCGACCTGCCGCCGCAGGCGCGGCGCATCGGCTATGTGTTTCAGGACGCGCGGCTTTTCCCGCATCTGACGGTTGCCGCGAACCTGCGCTATCCCGCGCGCTGGCGGCGCGGCGCAGCGCGCGACTTCGACCGCATCGTCGAGATGCTGGCGCTGGGGCCCCTGCTGAAACGCCGTCCCGCCACCCTGTCGGGGGGCGAGCGCCAACGCACCGCCATCGGCCGCGCCCTGCTGTCGGACCCGGCGCTTCTGGTTATGGACGAGCCGCTGGCCGCGCTGGACGATGCCCGCAAGGCCGAGATCATGCCCTGGCTGGAACGGCTGCGGGACGAGATCCGGCTGCCGATGCTTTACGTCAGCCATTCGGTGCCCGAGGTGCTGCGGCTGGCCAATACCGTGGTGCTGATGGATCGCGGCCGGGTCAGCCATGCCGGGCCGCTGGCCGGGATCCTGGCCGATCCCGCGCTGGCGCCGCGCCTGGGCGCGCGCGAGGCCGGCGCCCTGATCCGGGCCCGCGTCGAGGGCGTCGAGCCGGACGGCATGATCCGCGTCGCCACCGCCGCCGGGCCGATGCTGCTGCCCGGCCCGCTGCCGCAGGGCCCCGAGATGCGGCTGCGAATCCTGGCGCATGAGGTGATCCTGTCGCGGCATGTGCCGCAGGGGCTCTCGGCGCTGAACGTGCTGCCGGTGCGGGTGACGCGCATCGACGGCGGGCTGGTGCAGCTGGCCGCGAGCGATGAGCGGATGCTTGCGCAGGTCACCGAACGCTCGGTCAAGGCCTTGGAATTGCAGCCCGGGCTTGCCTGCCATGCCATCGTGAAATCGGTCTCGGTCCTGCCCAGCTAGGCCGCGCGCGGCTTTGTCATTTGCGCGCCCGCCGCGAATCCGCTTATGCTGGCCGCAAAAAACATGAGGGCAGTATGAACAGGTTTCTCAAGCTCGCCATCGTCGGGCTGGTCGCCTCGTGCGGGGGCGGCGGGAACTACAAGGCACCGCGCAATCTGGAAAACGCCTGCCTGCTCGCCAGCGAGCGTCCGGCCTATATGCGCGCCATGAAGCAGACCGAGCGGCGCTGGGGCGTTCCGATCAATGTGCAGATGGCGACGATCCACCAGGAATCGAAGTTCATCGGCGACGCCCGCACCCCGCATCGCTATGCGCTGGGAATCATCCCGATGGGGCGGCAGAGCTCGGCCTATGGCTATAGCCAGGCGCTGGACGGCACCTGGGACGAATACCGCAAGGAAACCGGCAACCGCGGCGCGCGGCGCGACAATATCAGGGACGCGACCGATTTCATGGGCTGGTACATGGACGGCACGGCCAAGCGGCTGGGCGTCTCGAAACAGGACGCCGGCGCGCAATACCTGGCCTATCACGAGGGGCGGAACGGCTTCGCCAATGGCTCGCATCGCGGCAAGCCCTGGCTGGTCAGCGTCGCGGGCAAGGTCCAGGCCCGGTCCGAGCTTTACCGGATGCAGCTGGCGACCTGCCGCTGATCCGGGTCCGCTGAAACGGTCGCCCGCGCCCTAGCGGCGGCGGGCGATCTCGTTCTCGATGGCGAAGGTCGAGGGCTTGAAGGACACGCCGGTCTTCATGTCGCCCAGGATTACCGTGGTGCGCTTGCCGGCCTGGTCGGTGACCACCCATTGCCGCAGCTGCGTCGGGCTGGCGGTGAACACCATCTGGATATTGCCGTATTCCGGGTGCTGCGGATCCTGCGCGGTGACCACGGTGCTGTTCTTTTTCTCGCTATAGCCGGTGACCATGCGGGCCTGGCCCAGGTTGATGTTCGGCGCCAGGATCAGCGACAGCGGCGTCTTCGACAGCGGATATTGCTGCGGCCCGCCGCGCGACTTGCCGTCGAAGACCGCGACCTGCCCGGCCGAGGCCAGCACCAGCGTGCGGTCGCCCTTGTATTCGAAGCGCACCCGGTTCGGGCGCTGGATATAGACCGTCCCGGTGGTGATGCTGCCATCGGCATTGACCTGGGTGAAGTCCGACATGGCGGTCTTCAGGCCATTGAGATAGCGCGAGATCTCGTTCAGCGGGATCTTCTCGGCCATGGCGGGGAAGGCCATGGCAAGGGCAAGGACGGGCGCGAGGGCGAGCGATTTCAGTTTCATGCCGGGGATGATAGCGGTTCTCCAAGGACTTGCACATCACGATCGCCGGATGCGCGCCCGGCCCAACGCTGACGCCGGCGTGAGCGTTCCCTAAAGCGGCCGCCCGGTCAGCAGGCGCGGCATCGGCTCCAGCGACAGACCCGCCGCCTGGCGCATGAAGCCGCGCCGCAAGGGCGGCAGCGCATCGACCAGCCCCATGCCGATTTCCCGCGCCGCCCGCAGCAGCGGATTGCCGTTCGAAAACAGCGTGTTCACCCCATCCATGCCCAAGGCCAGCAGCGTCGCGTCGGGCCGGCGCCAGTCCTGGTAGCGCGCCAGCACCGGGTCGGTGCCGATATCCTCGCCGCGGCGGCGGGCGGCGACCAGCACCTCGGCCAGGGCGGCCACGTCGCGCAGCCCCAGGTTCAGCCCCTGCCCGGCCACCGGATGCACGCCATGCGCCGCGTCGCCGACCAGCGCGACGCGAGGCGCGACATAGCGCTCGGCCAGGGTCAGGTTCAGCGGATAGCAGAATCGGGGACCGGCCAGCCGGATCTCGCCCAGGAAATCGCCGAAGCGCGGGCGCAGCACCTCAAGGAATTGTGCGTCGGACAGCGCCATGATCTCGCGGGCGCTGGCCTCGGGCTCGGACCACACGATCGAGCTGCGGTTGCCGGGCAGCGGCAGGATCGCCAGCGGCCCGCCGGGCATGAAGAACTGATGCGCGGTGCCCTGGTGCGGCAGGTCGTGATCGACCGCCGCGACCAGCGCGATCTGGCCATAGTCGCGGCCCAGCCGCTTGATCCCGGCCCGCCGCGCCACGCCGGATTGCCGCCCGTCGGCGCCCACCAGCAGGCGCGAGACCAGCGCGCGCCCATCCGACAGCGTGCTGCGGATCGCCGCCGCCTCGGGCTGCTGGCCGGTCACCGAAACGCCCGGCAGATGCGTGACCCGCCCCGCCATCGCCGCCAGCAGGGCGCGATAAAGGAACCTGTCTTCAAGCATATAGCCCAGGCGGCCTTCCTCGATCTCGGCGCCGTCGAAATGCAGGCCGAAGGGGCCGGGACCACTGCCCGGAACGCCCTGCGTCGCCTCGACCCTGCGGATCTCCTGCGCATGGCGGGCCAGCTCCGGCCACAGCCCCAGCGCCGCCAGCAGCCGCTGCGAGGCCAGCGCCAGCGCATAGGCCCGGCCGTCGAAGGCGTCGCCGGCGCGGGCCTCGGCGGGCCGTGCATCGGCCACGGCCACGCTGAGCCCGGCATCGGCCAGGGCCAGCGCCAGGGCCGGGCCGTTCAGCCCGCCGCCGGCGATCACGATGTCGAAATCCGTCGTCATGGCGCGCATAATGCTGCTTGGCCGGGCAATGTCCATCGGTCATTGCGCCCATGCCTGCGGCATTGCGGCAAACCCCTTGCCGGGCTAGCGTGTGCGATATTGCAAACAGGTTTTTCAGGGGTAACGGCATGGACTGGCTCAAGGCATCGGCGGCGGAACAGGGGCGGGCGATCCTGGCCGGGCTCATCAGCCCGCTGGGGCAGGTCGAAGCCTATCTCGATGCCGCCGGCCGCCATCCCTATGGCCGCCGGATCTATGCCCGGCTGACCCCCGAACGTGCCCGGGCCGAGGCCGTCGCCGCCCATGACCGTGCCCGCGCCGGGCTGCGGCGCGGGCTGTTGGACGGCGTGGCGATCAGCTGGAAGGACAATATCGACAGCGCCGGCACCGCGACCGAGGCCGGCTCGCGCCTGCTCGCGGGCCGCACCCCCGAACGCGACGCTGCCATCCTGGCCGGCGCCACGCTGGACGGGCTGGTCTGCCTGGGCAAGACCCACATGACCGAGCTGGCCTTTTCCGGGCTGGGCGTGAACCCGATGACGGCGACGCCGCCGAACAGCATCGACCCCGCGCTGGCGCCGGGCGGCTCCAGTTCGGGAGCGGCGGTTTCGGTGGCGCTGGGGCTGGCGGCGGCGGCCATCGGCAGCGACACCGGCGGCTCGATCCGGGTGCCGGCGGCCTGGAACGGGCTGGTGGGCTTCAAGCCGACCACCGGCGCGGTGCGCTCGGACGGCGTGCTGCCGCTGTGCCGGCAATTCGACGTCGCCGGCCCCATCGCCCGCACGGTCGAGGATTGCGCCGAGCTTTTCGCCGTCCTGCGCGGCGAGCCCGCCCCCGACCTGACCGAGCCGCCGCGCGGCCTGCGGCTGATGGTGCTGGAGGGCGTACCCTTCGACGACGCGCGCGAAGGGCCGGTCGCGGGCTTCGAGGACGCGCTGCGCCGCCTTGCCGCCGCGGGCATGCGCATCACCCATGCCGCGCCGCCCTGCGTGGCCGAGGCCATGGCGCTGTCGCCCACGCTGTTCGCGCCCGAAGCCTATGGCATCTGGCGCGACCAGATCGAGGACGCGCCCGAGCTGATGTATCCGCCGATCCTGGAACGGTTCCGCGGCGGCAAAGACGTGCTGGCCGCCGATTACGTCGCCGGCTGGGAAGAGCTGCACCGCCTTCGCGCAGACTGGCAGCGGCTGGTCGCCGGCTTCGACGCCGTGGTCCTGCCCACCGCGCCGATTCTGCCGCCGGCGGTGGACCGGCTGCTGTCCGAGCCCGAGTTCTTCGCGCGCGAAAACCTGCTGACGCTGCGCAACACCCGGATCGGCAACCTGCTGGGCCTGCCGGCGATCAGCCTGCCCACCGGCCATCACGCTTGCGGCATCATGCTGATGGGCTGCGCCGGGGGCGACCGCGCGCTCTTGGTCGCGGCCAGCGCCGCCGAGGCCGCGCTGCGCTAGCGACCCGGACTTTCCGGGCAAATCCGGGCAAAACCCCCGGGCGCGGCCCGCGAAACTCTGGACGCATCCGGGGAATGCCGGTAGTCTTGCGGCAAACGGGGCGCAACGACCCCGACGAGAGAGGCAGTCATGGCAATACCCGAGCGGTTCTCGAACCTGCCGGATTATGCGTTTCCGCGCCTGCGGAAACTGCTCGCCGGGATCGAACCCGGCGGCGATCCCCTGATCCTGACCATCGGCGAGCCGCGCCACGACATGCCCGCTTTCGTCGGGCCGATCCTGCAGGACAGTCTGGCGGACTTCGGCAAATACCCCGCGAACGAGGGCACGCCGGAGCTGCTGGCGGCGATCTCGGGCTGGCTGAAGCGCCGGCACGGGCTGGATGTCGCGCCCGAGCGGATCATGGCGCTGAACGGCACGCGCGAGGGACTGTTCAATGCCGGCCTCGCCCTGTCGCCCGAAACGAAGAACGGCCAGCGCCCGGCGATCCTGATCCCGAACCCGTTCTACCAGGTCTATGCCGTCGCCGCCGCCGCCGTCGGTGCCGAGCCGGTGTTCGTGCCGGCCACCGCCGCGACCGGCCACATGCCGCGTTTCGCCGACCTGCCCGCCGAGGTGCTGGACCGCACGACCATCGCCTATCTGTGCTCGCCCGCCAATCCGCAGGGCGCCATCGCCGGCGAGGATTATATGGAAGACCTGATCGCGCTGGCGGATCGCCATGATTTCCTGGTGTTTTCCGACGAATGCTATTCCGAGATCTGGCGCGACGCCCCGCCGCCCGGCGCGCTGGCCGTGGCCACGCGCATGGGTCTGGCCGACCGGGTGGTGATGTTCAACTCGCTGTCGAAACGCTCGAACCTGCCGGGGCTGCGCTCGGGCTTTGCCGCCGGCGGCGCGGGGCAGATCGCCCAGATGCGCCGGCTGCGCAGCTATGCCGGCGCACCGCTGCCGCTGCCGTTGCAGCGCGTCAGCGCCGCCGCCTGGGGCGACGAGGGCCATGTCGACGAAAGCCGCGCGCTCTATCAGCAGAAATACGCCATCGCCGACCGGGTGCTGGGCAATGTGCCGGGCTATCAGCCGGTCGCGGGCGGGTTCTTCCTGTGGCTGCCGGTGCCCGAAAGCGTCGGCGACAGCGAGGATGCGGCCAGGAAGCTTTGGGCCGAGGCCGGCATCCAGGTCCTGCCCGGCGCCTATCTGGCGCGGGACGGCGCGGGCGGAAATCCGGGGCGGAATTTCATCCGCGTCGCGCTGGTGGCTGCGGCCGACCAGACCGAGGCGGCGCTGAACCGCCTGAAAAATTGTTTGTATCAAGGGGGTTGACGCATGGCGAGCTGGCAGGCGAAACACCGCGATCCGCTGTTTGACCAAAGCACGCAGGCCGCGCTGGAGCGGCGCGGCAAGGAATTGCTGGGCGCGGGCCTGGTGATCCTGGGCGTGCTGATCGCGATGATGCTGCTCAGCTATTCGCCCGACGACCCCAGCTTCATGTCGGCGACCGACCAGCCGGCGCAGAACTACCTGGGTCGCTTCGGGGCCTATGTCGCCTCGGCGCTGTTCATGATCACCGGCTATGGCACCTGGGTGCTGGTCGTCGGCGCCGTGGCCTGGGGGTTGCGGCTGATGCTGCACCGGGGCGAAGAGCGGCTGATGCGCGGCATCTTCCTCCCCATCGCCATGGTCCTGGTCTCGATCTACGCCACCTCGCTGACGCCGCCCGCGGGCTGGACGCAAAGCTTCGGCCTGGGCGGGCACCTGGGCGACATGCTGATGGGCGGCATGCTGTCCGCGATGCCGATGAAGGCCTCGATCGCCATCAAGGTGCTGGCGCTGCTGACCGCCGCCGGCGCCGCGGCCTTCCTGGCCTTCGTGCTGGGCTTCGACCGCAAGGAGCTGACAGTCATCGGGCATTTCCTGCGCGAGGGGCTTTCGACCGCGCGCATCCTGGCGCTGCATGCGGTGGATCGCGGCGCGCGGCTGTCCTCGGGCGCGGCGCAGCAGATCAAGACCCGCGCCGAGGCGCGGCGCGACCGCGTCAGCCGCGCCGGCGCGGCCGCGCTGCCGCAGGCGGCTGCCGTGCGGCCGGCCATTCCCGTGCCGGCGCCGCATATCGCGCCCTATCGCGATGATTTCGCGCCGGAATCCGAGCTGATCGAGCCCGAGACCCATTATGCCGAGGACGACGAGCCGCCGCCGGCCGAGGAGATCAGCGCCCGCATCAGCGACGCGATCCGCAGCCGCAACGAGGGCAAGGCCTCGCTGCTGTCGGCCGTGACCGCGCGGCTGACCGGCGCCCGGGCGTCCCTGCCCCGCGCCGAGCCGCCGCTGAGCGCCGAGGACGACGACCTGCCCGAGCCGGTCACCGCCACCCCCTTCGGCGCCGAGACGCCGCGCGTGGTGGTGCCGCCGAAGAGGCCTGCCCCTTCGCGCCAGGCGCTGGCCGAGGCCGAGCCCTCGATGCGTTTCGACGAGGTCGCGAATCCCTATGAGAACCCGCCGCTGTCGTTGCTGGCCGCGGCAGAAACCGTGCAGCGCCATCAGCTGAGCCAGGAGGCGCTGATGGAAAACGCCCGCATGCTGGAGGCGGTGCTGGACGATTACGGCGTCAAGGGCCAGGTGACCGAGGTGCGGCCGGGTCCGGTGGTGACACTTTACGAACTGGAGCCGGCGCCGGGGCTGAAGGCGAGCCGGGTGATCGGCCTCGCCGATGACATCGCGCGGTCCATGTCGGCGCTGTCGGCGCGGGTCTCGACCGTGCCGGGGCGCAGCGTCATCGGCATCGAGCTGCCGAATGCGCGGCGCGAAAAGGTGGTGCTGCGCGAGATCCTGGCGTCCAAGGCCTATGGCGACGGCACCCAGCCGCTGCCGCTGGCGCTGGGCAAGGACATCGGCGGCGGGCCGGTGGTGGCGAACCTGGCCAAGATGCCGCATTTGCTCATCGCTGGGACCACCGGCTCGGGCAAGTCGGTCGCGATCAACACCATGATCCTGAGCCTGCTCTACAAGCTTTCGCCCGAGGAATGCCGGCTGATTATGATCGACCCCAAGATGCTGGAACTGTCTGTTTATGATGGGATTCCGCATCTGCTGAGCCCGGTCGTCACCGATCCCAAGAAGGCGGTCGTCGCGCTGAAATGGGTCGTGGGCGAAATGGAGGAACGCTATCGCAAGATGTCCAAGATGGGCGTGCGCAACATCGAGGGCTATAACGGCCGCGTGCGCGAGGCGCTGGACAAGGGCGAGCTGTTCAAGCGCACCGTGCAGACCGGATTCGACGAGGATACCGGCGAGCCGGTGTTCGAGACCGAGGAATTCCAGCCCGAGACCTTCCCCTATATCGTTGTGATCGTTGACGAAATGGCCGACCTGATGATGGTCGCGGGGAAAGAGATCGAGGCCTGCATCCAGCGGCTGGCGCAGATGGCGCGGGCCAGCGGCATCCACCTGATCATGGCGACGCAGCGGCCCTCGGTCGATGTGATCACAGGCACGATCAAGGCGAACTTCCCGACCCGGATCAGCTTCCAGGTCACGTCCAAGATCGACAGCCGCACCATTCTGGGCGAGCAGGGCGCCGAGCAGCTGCTGGGCCAAGGCGACATGCTCTACATGGCCGGCGGGTCTAAGATCACCCGCGTGCACGGCCCCTTCGTCAGCGACGAGGAGGTCGAGGAAGTCGTCAATCATCTCAAGAGCTTCGGCCCGCCCAGCTATATGTCGGGCGTGGTCGAGGGACCGGACGAGGAGCGCGCCGACAGCATCGACATGGTGCTGGGGCTGTCCACCGGCGAGGGCGGCGATGCCGAGCTTTACGACATGGCCGTGGCCATCGTCGCCAAGGACCGCAAATGCTCGACGAGCTATATCCAGCGCAAGCTCGCCATCGGCTACAACAAGGCGGCGCGGCTGGTCGAGCAGATGGAGGAGCAGGGCGTGGTCAGCCCGGCGAACCATGTCGGCAAGCGCGAGGTGCTGGTCCCGGAAGTGTGATCACAAAATTTCGCGGATCGCGGCCGGGCATGTGCCCGGCCTTTTTTCGTGGCGCAACGGCAGCGTGGTATGCATCCGGCGTAGGCCGTGGTTATGCAGCTTTTGCGGTAATTTCGCGCTTCCAGTTCCAAGGCAGTAATTCTGGCAGGCGAGACAGAGGCGTGTCTGCCAGTCGTGCCAGGACATCAGCCAGCCAGGCTTGAGGATCGACGTCGTTCATTTTCGCGGTGACGATCAGGGAATACATGAAAGCGGCGCGGCGCCGCCCCGGGGAGAACCGGCGAAGAGCCAGGCCTTCCGGCCGAGGGCGATATCGCGCAGAGCACGTTCGGCGGCATTGTCGGTAAGGCAGATGTGGCCGTCATCGAGGAAGCGAGTGAAGGCTTCCCAGCGGCCGTGCTCCTCGAACATGTAGTTGATGGCCTTGGCGACCGGATTGTGCTTCGACATCCTGCCGCGTTCGGTCCGCA
This sequence comes from Paracoccus aminovorans, assembly GCF_001546115.1. Classification (GTDB taxonomy): domain Bacteria; phylum Pseudomonadota; class Alphaproteobacteria; order Rhodobacterales; family Rhodobacteraceae; genus Paracoccus; species Paracoccus aminovorans_B. The sequence continues at coordinate 1,849,898 of NZ_KQ955208.1, read as the reverse complement.
GCCAATCATGCAGCTCCTGGACCATCGGGCGCAGGATGCGCTGACGGACATCATGACGGGTCTCGGCGCTCAGGCCGGTGATCTCGCGCTCGGCGTCGAAGATGGTGTCGAAGCGTCTGACCGTTTCCAGCGCGATGGGCGAGCTCTCCTCGGCTGCCTTCTGCCCTTGCGGGCTGTGGCCTTGATGTCGGCCAGTTCGAAGAACTTGCGGCGGGCATGTGACCAGCACAATGCGCTGCGCACGGGCGCGGGTTTGCGGGCCGTGTCGTAGACGCCGTTGTATCCGCCGCAGGCATCGGCCTGCAGAATGCCGGTCCAGCCGTCCAGATGCCGGGTCGGATGGTCCATCCTGCGATCAGTGGAGAAGTAATAGAGCGCCGCTGGCGGCGCCCCGCCTGCAAAGGGCCGGTCGTCACGTAGACAGGTCCGGAGCCGGGCAGTCTGCGTGCCACCCCTGGCCATCAGCGGCACGGTTGTGTCATCGGCATGCAATCGTTCCGCCCCGAGAACATGGGCACGGATCAGATCGTGGAGGGGTTGCAGCCGACCTGATCGGCGAGGGTGGACAGGCTGATCTCGACGCCCTCCTTCGCGTAGCGTTCGGCCTGTCTGTTCAGGGGTTGGTGCTGGCCGCCTCGCCGTGGTCCCTCGGACCAGTGGCGTTCCCATGGCTCGATCTCGAACAGCACCATGGCCAGCAGATTGGGACCGGCCCAGCCCCGCGGTGTCGGATGGAACGGTGCCGGCGGCTGGCTGATCTTCTCGCAGTCGCGGCAGGTGAACTTCTCGCGGACGGTCTGGATCACCTTCCACTGCCGGGGAATCACCTCCAGCGCCTCGGTGATGTCCTCGCCCATCTTCACGATGCGCGCAGATCCACGAGCCGGGTGCAGCAGGTCGGGGCCTCGACCACCACGCGCTCACGGGGCAGATGATCCGGGAACGGCTTGCGGGCCGGGCGGCCGCGTTCGAATGCCGTGACCGTGGTCCTGGAAGCGGCGGCATCCGCCTTTGCACGATCCTGTTCAAGGTCCGTCTCGAGGTCCTCAGGCTGCATCTCGAGTTGTTCGATCAGCCGGGCATGACGTTCGGCACTGTGGCCATATCGATCGCGCCGGAGTTTGGCGATCTGGAGCCGCAGGTGCCGGATCATCTCCTCGGCGGCCGAGACGACGGCCTGGGCCTGGATCAGTTCGCTCCTGGCGGCGACCAGAGCGCCCTCCGCGGCAGATGCGCGGGCCTCTGCCGCGGCAAGGCGGCGCGCAGGACAGCGATCTCCGAAGGGGTCTCCGACATGCCGAAGACTTGCCCCATGTCGATATAATGCCAATGAAACAAGGGGATTGTAGCGCATCACCCGATGCAGGCCGCTGTGTCCAGCGTGGATTGCGCCAGTCGATGTTCGCGGCCTCACTCGAACCAGTGGCGTTCGTCCGCTCACTCCGGAAGAGAGCCGAGCTGCGCCACCGAGACCGGAACGGCCGAGCCATTCTGGCTCACCGGCCAGATGAACGTCCCGGCCTCCAGCCGCTTCACATAGGGCGACATCCCGACGCCATCGTGCCAGAGCAGCTTGATCAGGTCGCCCTTGCGTCCCCGGAAGCAGAAGATCTCTCCGCCGTGCGGATCACGCCCCCAGGCTGTTCATCCCGCACCGCATGTCGGTCACACCACTCGCGATCCAGACCTTCACTCCGGCAGGCAATCATCGAGGATCCAGCACGCCCAACAGCGCTGCGAGATGCGCTGGAGCCAGAGACGCAGGGATCGTCATGCGGCGCCCGTTCGTCAGCGTGATGTCGATCCGACCGTCGTCGGCTTCCCACGAGGGTTGCCCCGCCGACGCGGGCGACCCACCCTCCATCACCAAGGGCACGAAACCACTGCCAGGAACCGGTGCAGCAAGAGCCCCGCTACGATACTCGCGCCGTCAGATCGAAAGCAGCGAACGCGAAATCCCATACCGGCGGGCCGTCGCCGAGCCCTGCCGGTAGCCGCGCAGGCTCTCGTCCACGATCCGCAACTTGTCCTCGTCTGACCAGTGCCGGCGACGACCGATCCCATCGGCCGCAAAGATCTCGATCGGGGAAACAACTGAAGCGCATGACATAAGGCAATGCCTTGCGACCATTTGATCAATCACAGCAGACGGCCCTCACCGCAGGCATACGCAGCGTGCGTTGCGCGGTACACGAGGGCGCTGCACGGAAGCCGGAATCCCGGCAAATGCTGGGATTTTCGCTGTGACAGCCGTGCACGGGGCGTACACCGTGCGTACACAGGGCGTGCACACCACAACCGGACGGTCGACGGAAAGCGGTAGGGAACCCGGCGGCTAGGGCTTCTCTGTCGTGACGGAAGCCTGCTTCTTCAGTGCTTCTTCAGCGACGAACATATCCCTGATCGCCTGTTTGTCTGTGGCGGATATGGTCACATTGTCAAAATATTGCCGTCCCTCGAACCGCACCACTGTCTTTTTCGAGTCGGCAATCTTGTTCAACAGCATGCGCAGCGGAATGTTAACAGGAACATCCGCCCATTCCCATATCTCGGAATCATTGTCACGCTTCCATTCGGCATCGGGCAAAGGAACAATCACCCCATCAACGTTGAAAGAAACCTTTTCGACGAAGAGCCAGCTTTCCGCTGTATAATGTACGACAAAGCGCATCCAGACCCGCCCATCGCGCGCTCCAAGATAGGGCAGGAAATAGGTTCGTGTGTCGGTGTATCTTGGCTTGGCAGGATGCTCATAAAAGCTGATACCATTGAACTCGTCGGTTTTTTTCTTCAGCTTTCGAAGAATGCTTTCGTTGCGTTCCGCCTCCAAAGCGGCGTAGCTCTGCGACTTTTCGGCGTATGTCGCGTTGTCTGGTACCAGTTTTGCCAAAGCCCGATAGGCTTCCTTATTGTCCGTTGCATTGCTGGCAGGCAGCGGCCGAGCATATTCCGCAATGGCCTTTTCGATCTCGGCGGCCCGGCTATGCAGGTCCGAAAGCTTCAAGGTTGGAGACAGAACGAGGCGAACCAGATCCTTGCCGTCGTTCTTTTCCAGCGCCAAGGAAAATTCTTTGGGAAGAGGCGCTTCTGCGGTAGGGGCGCCTGCGGGCGGCTCTGCGATGGCCAACGCCTTGCCGATCTTGTCTTCTGGAGCAATGGCAAGAAGCGCCTGTCCCACCGCACTTCGTTCGGCTGTCGAATCTGCGGCCACCAGCGCGAGGTGTTCCAGCAATACAAGCATTGTCGCATCGCGCTCGGCGGCTTCCATGGTAACGGTCTTGCCCTTCAGCAAGGGCACCAAGGCGGCCCCGTCCCCGGCCTCCACCGCCTTCTGAATTGCGGCGAGATCGGGGGCAGAAATCTGTTCGGCCGCCGCGCCATGAGACATCAAGCTCAAAGCAAGCGAGACAAGAATATTCGCGCGCGACAAGACCATACTCCTGCACAGGTGGATCTGTTAAACCGTTCCACCTGAATGGCTATCGCGACAGCAAAGCGGTTGTCCATGGGGTTGTCTGTCAGTCCGACAGCTAAGCGCTTGGCGGCAGACCAATTGGTCTCCTCCTAGCCCTCATGCCCCATGACCAGCGCGCCGGCGCTGGCAGACCGCTCGCCCGAGCCCTCGTCCACCGTCACCACCACGGACAGCCCGGGCTCCAGGTATTCCGACATCTCCTGCCCCGGGTCGATCGCGATCCGCACCGGCAGGCGCTGCGCAACCTTGGTGAAGTTGCCGGTGGCGTTGGAACCCGAGAGCAGGCTGAATTCCGAGGCGGTGGCGGGCGAGAAGGCCTCGATGCGGCCGGTGAAGCTGCGGTGCTGCATGGCGTCCACGGTGAAGGTGGCGCGGTCGCCGATGCGGACGCCGTGCAGCTGGGTTTCCTTGAAGTTCGCGATCACCCAGACCTCGGGGCCGACATGGCTGACCAGCGCGGTGCCGGCGGTGACATATTGCCCCTGCCGCACGCCGAGCTGGCCCAGGCGGCCGTCCGAGGGGGCGCGGATCACGGTATTGTCGAGGTCGATCTGCGCCAGCTCCACCGCCGCCCTGGCCGAGGCGATCTCGGCGCGCTTCGCGGCAAGGCCGACCTCGGCGCCGTTGACGGTCTCGCGCGCGACGGCGATGGCGCTTTGCGCTTGCGTCACGCCGGCCTCGGCCTGGCGCAGCGCCAGTTCGGACTGGTCGGCCGAGCTTTGCGCGGTGACGCCGCGCGATTGCAGGGCGCTCGCCCGGTCCCAGGTCGATTTCGCGGTGTCGCGGGCGGCCTCGGCGGCCGAAAGCGCGGCCTCGGCCGATTGCAGGCTGGCCTGGGCGGAATGCACCGATTGCTGCTGGATCTTCAGCGCCGCCTCGGCGCCTTCCAGCGCGGCCTGGGCCTGGGCGCGCTTCTGGCGGTATTGCCGGTCGTCGATGCGGGCGACGACCTGGCCCTGGCGCACGGTCTGGAAGTCCTGCACCTCGACCGCGGCGACATAGCCCGAGAGCTGCGGCGCAACGGTGGTGATCTTGCCGCGGATATAGGCGTTCTCGGTCTGGGGATGCGAGGAATTGAACGGCGGCAGGTGCCAGGCGTAGAGCACGATCAGCAGGCCGGCGAGGCCGGCGACAAGGGCGATCAGCGTGGGGATCAGGTGGTTCTTGGTCATTTCGCGGGCTCGGGGTTGGCAGGCTGGCGGCGCGCGACCAGCCAGTCGCGGAAGATGTGGAGCAGCAATGCGCAAAGCGCCGTCGCCGCCACCAGGAAGGTCAGGAGATAGGCGTCGTTATAGGCCATGACATAGGCCTGATTGCTGGCGTCCTGGGCGATCAGCGCCACCGCCTGCGCCTTGCGCGCGGCGGCGTCGGGGATCTGCGAGGCCAGCGCCGCCATGTTCTGGGCGATGGCGGCGGTGGTCTGGGGGTCGGCGGCGGTCAGCTCTTCGCGCAGGACCTGCAGGTGCAGGGCCTGGCGGTGGTTGATGAAGGTCGAGAACAGGCCCGAGCCCATGGCCCCGCCCAGCGACTGGGTCGAGATGAAGACCACGACGAAGGACAGCAGGTAGTTCGGCCCCTTGGCCAGCGCCGCGACCAGCCCCTGCATCATCGCCGGCGCCAGGTAGAAGGTGCCGGAAAACGCGATCAGCGCCTGGCTCAGCATCATCTGCGCCGGTCTTGTGTCGATGGTCGAATGGCTGTCCATGAAGGCGCCGGTGCAGAACAGCACCAGCGCGACCAGGTGCAGCACCGGCACGCGCTCGGGCTTGATGACCGGGATCAGCGCCAGGCCGCCCAGCACGGTGGCGGCGGTGATGATGGCGAACAGCGGCACCAGTTGGCCCTGGGTCACGCCGAGGATCTGGAACATGCGCGGCGCGCCCGAGCTTTGTTCCGACAGCACCAGGCGAAACACCAGCAGGGCGATGGTCAGGTGCACCATGGCCGGGCTGGTGAGCCAGCGGATGTCCAGAAGCGGCGTCTTGCGGTGCAGCTCGATCACCACGACGCCGGTCAGGGTGACGGCGGCCAGGGCCAGCACCCAGCCGATCCAGGGCGTGTCGGTCCACCAAAAGGTCGCGCCCATGGTAAAGGCGGCGGTCAGGCTGCCGAAGCCGATGGCGATCAGCACCCAGCTGACCAGGTCCATGGCCGCGATCACCTTGACGCGCGGCAGCGAGGCCAGCGGCAAGGCATAGACCAGCGCCAGCGACACCGCCGCCAGCCCCAGCGACATCAGGTGCAGCGGGCCCCAGCCCAGGTCCCCCATCAGGCTGGGCGAGATCACGCGCGCGAGCGACGGCCCGGCCGAGAGCATGGCCATGACCATGGGCAGGCCAAGGCGCATCTTCCAGGCCGGGGGCAGCGGTTCCAGCATGTACATGAAGCCGAGCGTGGACAGCGGCGCGGCGGCGGCGCCGGCGAAGAACTGCACCACGATGGCCGAGCGCAGGTCCGAGATCGCCAGCGCCGCCAGCGAGACCAGCAGGTAGAGCAGGATGGCGATCTCGGCAAAGCGGCGCAGGCCGAATTGCGTGCGGATCTTGATGAGCATCAGGGGCAGCGAGGCGCGCGGGATCAGAAAGGCCGCCATCAGCCAGCCGGCCTGGGTCTGGGTGGCGCCGAGGTCGCCGGCGATCTGCGGGATATTGCTGCTGACGAAGCCCTGCGCCAAGCCTTGCGTCATGCCGATGGTCAGCGAGGCGCCGATATAGCCCAGCGTCATGGCCAGGGGTTTCGGCACGAAGGGCGGCGGGGCGGCCGGGGTGGCGGCGTCGCTCATGGCTGGCGCAGCTTTTCGGCGTTCTCGGCCATGCGGGCCAGCGTGCGGCGGGTGGCGGCAAGATCGTCCTCGGGGATACCCTCGGACAGCGCGGCATCGACCTCGGCGCGGAAGCCCAGCAGGGGCTCGATGCGGGCGGCATCGGTCAGGTGCACGGCATGCTTGCGCGCGTCGCCCGGCAGCGCCCGGCGCTCGGCCAGGCCCTGCTGTTCCAGCGCGTCGAGAAGCCGCTTCAGCGTCGGTGTCTCGATGCCCAGCGTGGCGGCAAGCTGGGCCTGGCTCGCGCCCTCGTCGCGGCCGATGGCGGTCAGCAGGCGGGCGCGGGCGAAGGTCAGGCCGTAACGCTCGACCCGCATCTCGAAGGCAGCGCGGATGCTGCGGGTCAGCGCGGTGAGCGTGTCGAAGATCATGGTTTCGCGAACGGGCATGGGGTTATTTCCGTCGGCGACGGGTGAGTCGCCTTCATTAGTTAGCTAACTAATGAAGGTCGCCGCCAAGATCAAGGCCCCGCCTGCGGATTTCGCGGGCGGGGCCTTTGGGCCGAACGGGCGCGGGCGCGTCAGTAGTCGCGTTCGTAGAACAGGCCGATCGAGCTTTCGCCCTCGCTATCCACCGAGCCGCGCGCGGTCAGCGCCTTGTTGATGTCGAGGTTCAGGTTCAGCTGGGTCTTGCCATCGCCGCCGACCTGCACGTCGGTATAGAGGTTTTCCGACAGATACTTGCCGGCGCGGACCGAGACATTGCCCTGGTCGTCGGTGGCAAGGTCCAGGTCGTCCAGTCCGGTCGAGGCACGCAGCCGGCCGATGATGCCCTCGCCGCCCTTGCCGGCGAGCGTCGCCACGGCGCTGGCAAGCTGGGCCGCCTGCAAGGCGCTGATATTGTCGAGGCCCCGGCCGAACAGCAGCTGCGACAGCACCTCTTCCTGCGGCATCTCGGGCGAGGATTCGAAGGTGATCTCGGGGTCGTAGGCCTCGCCGTCGATGATGATGCGGGTGGTGATGTCGTCCTGCTGCGTCTCGGCCACCAGGCGGATCACCGGGACCAGGCTGCCCTGCAACTCGATGATGCCCTCGGTCATGTCGAAGCGCTTGCCGAGCAGGTCGACGCGGCCGCGGATCAGTTCCAGCTTGCCGATGGGGATCGGCTGGCGGGCGTTGCCGGTCAGGCGGATCTCGCCGCCCAGCTCGGCATCGACGCCGCGACCGCGCACGAAGACCTGGTCGGGGGCCGAGATCAGCAGGTCGAAACGCGCCGGGTCGGCCGGCGGGATGGCCGGCGGCGAGGTCATGCCGGCGGCGATCGCGTCGGGGCTGGGGAATTCCAGCAGCCCGGCCTTGGCCCGGGTCTGGCGCTGCGGCGGCCGTTCCGAGCGGTGGATAATGTCGGGGATCGCCCGCGCACCGCCGAGGCCCGTCGAGGGGATGCGCAGTTCCGTATGGCCGACGTCGATGCGGCCCGAGACCAGCGGCCCCTGCCCCACCGTGCCGGCGACATTGATCGCGCCGTTGACCCGGGTTTCATAGAGGTTCGGGTCGCGCAGCACGACATTCGCCAGCCGCACGTCCAGGTCCATCTGCCGGCTGCCGGTCAGGTTGACCGGGCCGCTGACGGTGATGGTGCCGCCGGCCTCGACCGCGCCGCGCACGTCCACGTCGATGCGGCCGGCGTTGAAATCGGCATTGGCGTTCAGGCTGCCCACGGCCAGGCCGAAGCGCGGCTCGGCCAGCCGGCCGCCCGTCAGCGCGACCCGGCCGGAAAGCGATTCCAGCGCCGGCTTGCCGTTCAGCCGCAGATCGAAGCGCAGCGGCCCCTCGACCGAGCGGGTGCGCAGGAAGGGGTTGGCGGCAGCGGCATTGCTGGTGCCCTCGATGCGGATATCGGCGGTCGCCAGGCTGGTCGCGGCGGTGCCGGTGACGCGGGCCTGGGTATCGCCCGGTCCGGTCGCGGTCAGGTTCACGTCATAGGTCGGACCGGCGTTGCGGATGGTGCCCTTGACCGTCGCCGGTCCCGGGAAGCCCTGCACCAGCAGGCCCAGGTCGGCCAGCCGGGCGTCGAGGTTCAGCCCCTCGGACGGGCTGCCGTCGCCGGTGACGGAGAGCTGCGGGTTCTGCGCCCGCAGCCGGCTGACGGTCAGGCTTCCGTCGGCGCGCTGGGTCGCGGCAAGCTCGATTCGGGTCTGGCCGGCCAGCACGGCATCGGCCTGGGCATTGCCGACGGCAAGGTTGCTGGCATTGCCGGTGGCGGTGATGGCGCGGGTGCCGTCCTGCTGGTCCTGCACCCGGCCCTGGGCCTGCACCGCGCCGCGGAAGCCGCGGCCGAGAAAGCGCAGGTCGTCGGCGCGCAGGTTGGCGGTCAGGTCGGTGGCGCCCTTGCCGAGCGTGCCGGCGGCGTCCACGTTCAGGCGCGGGTTCTGCACCGTCGCGGTGTCGATGGTGAAGACGCCGCCGCGCTCGGTCCCCTGCACGGCGAGCCGGGTCTGGCCGGCCAGTGCGCCGTCCACCTGGGCCTGGCCAAAGGACAGGTCGGTGCCGGTGCCGGTCACGTCCAGCCGGCGCGCGCCGTCGCCCGCGTCCTTGAAGCTGCCCTGCGCCTGCAGCGACCCGCGCCAGCCGCGGCCGAAGCTGGCCAGCGACCTGATGCTGACCGCGCCGGTCATGTCGGTCGCCTGGCCGATGGTGCCCTGGGCCGTGGCCTGCATCTGCTGGTTTTGCAGGTTGAAGCTGTCGATGGTGAATTCGCCGCCCTGCTCGCGCGCGGAGAGTTTCAGGTCGGTGACGCCGGTCAGCGCCCCGTCCACGTCCTGCTGGCCGAAGCGCAGGTCGGTGCCGCGCCCGGTCAGCTCCAGCCGGCGGGCATTGCCCTGCCTGGAGGCGGTGCCTTGCAGCACCACTCCGCCCGAGAAGCCGCGGCCCAGCACCGAAAGGTCGGGCATGGCGACGGAAAGCTCGCCGTCCAGCGCCTGCATCGAGAAGCTGCCCTTGCCCTGGGCGTCGAGCTGCGGGTTTTGCAGGCTGAATTGCTGCAACTGATAGGCGCCGGCGCTTTCCAAGAGCTCGATCACCAGGTCGGTCTCGCCCTTGAAGGCGCCGTCGATCTCGGGCCGGCCCAAGGCCAGGTCCTGCGCCTTGCCCTCCAGCGCCAGCTTGCGGCCGCCCTGCGGGCCGGTCAGATGCGCCCGGGTCTGCACCGCGCCCGCATATTGCGGGTCGGCCACCGACAGGTCGGGCATCGAGATCGTCGCCGTCACGTCGCTGGCATTGCTGTTCAGGTAACCCTGCGCCTCGGCCGTCAGGTTCTGGGCGTTGACGGTCAGCTTGCGCAGCTGGATGCCGGTGCCGTCGCGCCTGGCCGACAGGTCGATGGTCGATTCGCCGGCCAGCATGCGGTCGGCCTGCTCTTGCCCGATGCGGATGTCCTGGCCCTTGACCTGGGTGTCCAGATCGAAGGCCTTGCCCAGCAGGACATAGCGACCCTTGATCGCCGCCTCGGCCCGTCCGCCCAAGGCCCGCCCGGCCAGGCGCGAGAAATGCGACAGGTCGTCATGCGTGGCGGTGATGTCGCCGGCGATGGCAAGGCCGCTTTTCAGGCCCGAGACCTCGGCTTCGCCCTTGAAGCCATAGCCCTTGCCGTTGATGTTCATGCCCCAGAATTTCAGCGCATTGCCGGGGGTGAAGGCGAAGTTCAGGCCGCCGTTCAGCGTGTCGCCCAGCGCCTCGGCCAGGCCGGGGTCGGTGGGTTTCACCGCGTCCATGCCGAAGGCGACCCAGCCGCGCACCTCGGACAGCGCCTGGGCCTCGGTCAGCACCACCCGGCCGCGGCCGTCGAGCCGCAGCTCGGTCAGCGTCAGGTCGGGGCGGGTCATGTCGCCGACGCGGCCCTTCAAGACCCAGCCCGCGCCCTGCGCCGCGTCGTAGTCCAGCCGCAGGTTGCCCGAGGTCACGGTCATCGGCTTGTCGCCGAAGGGCACCGCGACCGGCAGCTGCGTGGCGCCGGCGTCCTGGCCCAGAAGCAACGTCAGATGCGCGCTTTCCGGCGCGCCCTGGGCGGTGGTGGCGACCGAGCCCGCGAGGTCCAGCGCCCCGGTGGTGACCTTGAGTTCCGGCACCAGCAGCCGGCCGTCGGCGCCGCGCCAGCCCTCGGCGCGGATCTGCGAGGTGCCGGCGAAGAACTGCTGGTTCTGGGGCGCGGTCAGCGAGGCAATGTCGCCGTCGAGCTGCGCCAGGAAGGCGGTGCCCGCGGCGCCGTCGCGCTGTTCGGAACGCACTGCGACGGTGCCCTGCACCCGCGGCGCGCCGTCGGTCATCAGCGCGATCTTCGCGGTATAGTCCGACAGCGGCCCGGTGCCCGAGATCTGCGCCTGCACGGCCGGGCGGCCGTTCATCTTGACGATATTGGTGAACAGGCCGTTCCTGTCCTCGTCCAGCCGCAGGTCCAGCGCCAGCACCCGGGTCTCGTTGGAAAAGCCCGCGTCCAGCAGGAACTGGCCGCGCGGGCCGTCGACGCGGTCGATGGTCAGCTTGGTCTGGCCCTCGCCGTTCTCCAGGTTCATGGCGCCGGCGATGGCGATCACCGCCTCTTGCCCGATGATCGGCTGGCCCAGCTCGACCCGGCCGACCTGGATCTTGTCGATGTTCACGCTGACCGGCAGCTGCGGCAACGAGAATTCCCGCGCCTCGGCCTTGGGCGCGCTTTCGCCGGTGCCGGGCAGGCGGGGCAGGATGATGCGTTCGGCCGACAGCTCGTCGATCTGGATGCGGCGCGACAGCAGCGCCGAGCGGCTCCAGCTCATGGCGCCGTTTTCCAGGGTGATCCAGACGCCGTCATCGTCGGCGATGGTCATGCGGTCGAAGGTCGCGCGCGAGGACAGCGCGCCGCGGAAACCGTCGATCTGCACGTCGCGGCCGGCGCCGGACAGCTTTTCCTGCAGGAAGCGGGTGATGAAGCCCTTGTCGTCCTCGACCTGCTGCGAGATCTCGGCGGCGCTGTCCTGCGCCATGGCGGCCAAAGGCGCGGCCAGCACGAGGCAGAGGGCGAAAAGGAAACGGTAAGCCAGATCGCGCATCAGAATGCCTGCCCCAGACCGATATAGACCTGCACCCCGCCGTCGTCGCCATCGCCGCCGCCGACCGGCGTGGCGAGGTCGAAGCGCAGCGGGCCGATCGGCGTCTTGTAGCGGATGCCGGCGCCGGCGCCGGCCTGCCAGCCGCTGGCACCGGACCAGGTGCTGTCCTCCCAGACCCGGCCGGCGTCGGCAAAGATCGCCAGGCCGATCTTCTCGCGGACCTGGATGCGGGTCTCGGCGGTCAGGGTGACGATGGACATGCCGCCGGTCTTGACCGGGCCGTCCGGGCCCTGGATCACCTCGACGCCCAGCGATTCATAGGAATGGCCGCGCACGGTGCCGCCGCCGCCCGACCAGAACAGATAGTCGCGCGGGGTTTCCTGAATGTCGGGGCCGGCGACGGTGCCGAGCCGGGCGCGGCCGGCCAGCGTGAAGCGGTCGTCCTGGCCGAAGCTGTAATAGGCCCGGCCCTCGGCGGTGATCTGCGCGCCCGAGCCGGTCTCGTCCTGCAAGCCCACGAAGGGAGTCACGCCGCCCGACAGCCAGTAGCCGCGCTTGGCGTCGTTCTGGTCGTCGCGCTTGTCCCAGGTGACCGAGGCCGGCAGCGCGAACAGCCGGAAGTCGGTCTGGCCCGAATCGTCATCCACCCGCAGCGCGCGATATTGCAGCGCCACGTCGGCGGTCAGCTCGTCGCTGGGCAGCCAGGTGAAGCCCAGGCCGAAGGTGCCGGACTTGAGGTCGTAATCCTCTTCCTGCTCGCTGACGACCTGGGCCAGCACATAGCCGGTGGTGTCGGCGGTGATCGTCGCCGGCCGGTCGATGCGCACGCCCAGGTTATAGTCGCGCCCGGTGTCGCCGCCGATGTCGGAAACGCCGGCATCGACGCGCAGCCGCTCGCCGCCGCGGAACAGGTTGCGGTTGATCCAATAGGCGGTCAGCGCCAGCCCGTCGGTGTTGGAATATTCAAAGCCGGCGCCCAGCCGGCGCAGCTTCTGTTCCACCACCAGCAGATCCACGTCCAGCGTATTGCCGGGGCCGATATAATCCGCCTCGGTCAGGGTGATGGCCGAGAACACGCCCGAACGGCGCAGGCGCTTCCTGACATCCTCGAGCTTCTCGGGGTCGAATTTCTCGCCCTCGGGGAAACCGGCGATCTTGCGCAGCCGGCGCGGGTCCATGCGCTTTTCGCCGCGGATGGTCAGCTTGCCGAAACGCAGCTCGGGGCCGGGCGCCAGCAGGATGCGGCTGTCGATCTTGTTGGTGGCGTGATCGGCGATGATCCGGGTTTCCGCCACATCGGCCTTGGCATGGCCCACGTCGCGCCAGCCCGAGACGGCGGCGGTGGCCGCGCCCTTCATGTCGCTGGTGCGGGCGATGGCGCCGGTGTGGTATTCGCTGGGCAGTTCGGTGCCGGGCGCGACCGGCGCGATCTCGGCCCGGCTGTAGCGGAAGCGCGGCCCGGGATCGACCTGCACCACGACCTTGCGCACCAGCTTCGGCGCGTCGAGCGGCGCGATGGTCGCGGCCTCGGTCCCGTCCAGGGTGATGTCGATCAGCGCCGAGAAATAGCCGTTGTCGTAGAGCACGCCCAGGATGCGGGCATAGTCGCCGCGCGCCGCCGCCAGCATGTCCTGGCCGGTCACCCGCGCCTCGTCCTGCGCGCTGACCAGCAGAGAGGTGGCGCGGATCTGCGGCAGCAGCTCGTCGTCGCCGCCCCGGATGCTGAAATCGACATCGACGGGCGAGCTGGCATTGCCGCCCTTGCCGCCGAAAAGCCCCGAGAAGGGCGAGGAGGAGGAGGGCCCCGAGGATTGGGCCATCACCACGCCCGCCCCCGCGCCCAGCACGATTGCGGCCGATACCCCTGCCCTGATCCAGCTTTTCATTGCCCGTCTGCCCTGCTTTTCGCGTTTTGCAGCAGCATTGCAGGGAGTGCTAACAAAATCCAGCGCGAGCGGCCCGGATTCGGGCAATTTTCAGCGGATCGCGGCAAGACAGCCATGCAGCGCAGCCATGTCGTCGCGGATCACCCCGACCGGAACCGCCTGCGGAATCCGCGCCATCAGCGGGTCGGACAGGAAGGCCGCCTCGAAGATCGCAAAGCGGTCGGCGCAGGTCCGCGCCACGCTGCCGGTCAGGAACATCCCGTCCATCGGCATGAATCGCAAGGCAAGTTCCCGGCACAAAAGACCCAGGAGCCGGGCGTAAAGCGCCAGCGTGCGCAGCGCCTCGGCGTCGCCCTGGGCCGCGGCATCGGTCACGGTCTCGGCCCGCGCCGGCGCCGTGCCGCTGCGCAGCGCGTGCAGGCGCGCGAGGCCGCGGCCGGCGAACAGTTCCTCGACCGAATCGACTTGGCCCGCCTTGTCGCCCAGCGCCTGCGCCAGCGGCTCCGCGACCGAAAGCGGCAGGCGGGTGTGGCCTTCCTCGGCTTCAAGGCAGGCGATGCCGCCCCCGGGCAGCACCTTGACGGCGCAGACGTTGAAGCCGGTGCCGGCATTGACCACCAGGCGCTGGCCGTTCGACAGCGCGGCCTCGGCCGGGACGCGCAGGAAGCCCGCCGCCGCGCCGTCCAGCGTCGGCGTGGCATAGCCCAGCGCGATCAGGTCGTTGATGAGCCGGGCGCGCGGCGCGCCGGTCAGGGCGCAGAGCCGGGCTTCCGAGAAATCCCAGTCGCGGTTGGTCAGCCGCGCCTCGTGGCCCCAGACCGGGCCGGCGACGGCGACGCAGACCGCCTCGATCTGCGGGCTGCCCTGCTGCGACAGATAGGCGGTCACCACATCGTCGAAGCTGGCGTGGTCGTCGCCGCGAAAGCGGGTGATCGAGCCCGGGTCCAGCGCACCGTCCCGCGCCAGCACCATGCGCGCATTGGTGCCGCCCACATCCGCCAGCAAGATCGCCATTCCGCCCCCCTTGGTTCTGGCCCCGGTCTGGTTCTAGGCCATCCGCGCCCGCGCCGCCAGCATGGAACACTTGCGGAACCTTGCCGCGCGGGGCGGCGTTTTGCCCGCGAACCCGCTGCCAAGCGAAAGGTTGATCTGATGACCAAGACCCTGCTGACCCGCCTTGTCCCCGCCGTTCTGGCGCTGGCCGTCGCCGCCCCGGCGCTGATGACGGGCGCCGCCCCGGCCATGGCCACCACCATGAGCCGCGAGCAGAACCTGGCCAATCCGCGCGGCTGGTCGGCGGTGGCGGGCATGGACCCGCGCGAGGTGCGCGAGATGGCCCGCACGCTGCCGCTGTCCGACAATGCCGGCGGCGACCAGCCCTGGTGCGACCGCAAGGCCGAGGTGGAATCGACCCTGAGCCACGATTTCGGCGAGGAAAGGGTCGCCGCCGGGCATGAGGGCACCGCGCTGTGGGGCTCGGCGCTGATGGGCACCTGGACGGTGGTGCTGGAGCGGCCGGATGCCACCAGTTGCGTCATCGCCTCGGGCATCGGCTTCAGCGACGGCGCCAATCCGGGGGTGTTCTTCACCAAGGCCGGCCTCAACGGCTGATTTGCGCCGCAGCGCCGGGAATGGTATGGCCGCCGCGACAAGCTGCGCGAGGCATCCATGACCGACCACATCATCCGTGACATCTCCCTGGCCGATTTCGGCCGCAAGGAGCTGGACATCGCCGAGACCGAGATGCCCGGGCTGATGGCCCTGCGCGCCGAATACGGCGAAGCGAAGCCGCTGGCCGGCGCCCGCATCGCCGGTTCGCTGCACATGACCGTGCAGACCGCGGTGCTGATCGAGACGCTGGTGGCCTTGGGCGCCGAAGTGCGCTGGGCGTCCTGCAACATCTTCTCGACCCAGGACCATGCCGCGGCGGCGATCGCGAAGGCCGGCATCCCGGTCTTTGCCATCAAGGGCGAGACGCTGCCGGAATACTGGTCCTATACCGACCAGATCTTCCAGTTCGCGGAAGGCACCGCCAACATGATCCTGGACGACGGCGGCGACGCGACCATGTATGTCCTGCTGGGCGCGCGGGTCGAGGCCGGCGAGACCGGGCTGATCGACGTGCCGACCAGCGAAGAGGAAGAGGCGCTGTTCGCGCAGATCCGCAAGCGGCTGGCGGCCTCGCCCGGCTGGTTCACCCACCAGCGCGCGGCGCTGCGCGGCGTGTCCGAGGAAACCACCACCGGCGTGCATCGCCTCTATGACCTGCACAAGAAGGGGCTGCTGCCCTTCCCGGCGATCAACGTGAACGACTCGGTCACCAAGTCGAAATTCGACAATAAATACGGCTGCAAGGAATCGCTGGTCGACGGCATCCGCCGCGCCACCGACGTGATGATGGCCGGCAAGGTCGCCGTGGTCTGCGGCTATGGCGACGTCGGCAAGGGCTCGGCCGCCTCGCTGCGCGGCGCCGGCGCCCGGGTCAAGGTCACCGAGGTCGATCCGATCTGCGCCCTGCAGGCCGCCATGGACGGGTTCGAGGTCGTGGTGCTGGAGGATGTGGTCGCCAGCGCCGACATCTTCGTCACCACCACCGGCAACAAGGACGTGATCCGCATCGAGCACATGCGCGAGATGAAGGACATGGCCATCGTCGGCAACATCGGCCATTTCGACAACGAGATCCAGGTCGCCGCCCTGCGCAACCACAAATGGACCAATATCAAGGAGCAGGTGGACATGATCGAGATGCCCTCGGGCAGCCGCATCATCCTGCTGTCCGAGGGGCGGCTCTTGAACCTCGGCAATGCCACCGGCCACCCAAGCTTCGTCATGTCCGCAAGCTTCACCAACCAGGTGCTGGCGCAGATCGAGCTGTGGACCAAGGGCGACGACTACGCGCCGGGCGTCTATATCCTGCCCAAGGCGCTGGACGAAAAGGTCGCGCGGCTGCACCTGGACCGGATCGGCGTCAAGCTGACCCGGCTGTCGCGCGAACAGGCCGATTACATCGGCGTGACGCCCGAAGGCCCGTTCAAGCCCGAGCATTACCGCTACTGATCCCCGCCGCGCGGCCCCTGGCGGCCGCGCGCCCGCCCGATGAGGATGCCCATGTCCGGTGACGACTGCCTGTTCTGCCGTATCGCGCGCGGGGAATTGCCCGCGCATCGCGTGCATGAGGATGACCATATCCTGGCCTTTCTCGACCTGCATCCGATCCGCCCCGGGCATTGCCTGATCATTCCCAAGCAGCACTATCCCTGGTTCGAGGATCTGCCCGAGGATCTGGCCACCCGCATCACCAGCTGCGCGCAAAGGCTCTCTCGGCACATGAAGGCGCTCTACGGGGTCGAGCGGGTGGCGCTGTTCTATACCGGCATCCATGTCGCCCATGCCCATGCCCATGTCGTGCCGATGCATCACGTCCACGACGTGTCGTCCCAGGCCTATCTGAAGGACGGGGTTCTGGACTTCACCCAGCCGCCACAACTGCCGGCAGAGGACGGCGCGCGGATCGCGGGCGATTTGGCGGCGGCTTTTCCGGCCTGAATGGGCGGAGGTGTGACGGCGCACCATGCCAAACCGCATTTCCATGGTCAGACAGCCTGGATCGCGGCACTGTCGTCGGGCTGACGGCCACGCTTGCCGGTGGGAGCTTCCCCGCTCATGGCCGGCCGAACCAGATCGACAGCGAGCCGCGGCCCTCGAGCGCTTCGTCGTAGGCTGGCTCGTTCCGGGCCTTGTAGTCGGCGGTGCCGATCTGCTCATGCCATCCAACTACCACGCTGTATTCACACCATAAATCCCTCGCTCGGTTTGTGCAACATGTGTAACCGCCCCTTGCGCAAGAGATATTTTCGGAGTTGCTCTTGGCGCGTCACCGGGTGCTGACATGTCTCCGACCTCTGTTGCGACCATCTTCAGGCCGCGGGCCCGTATGTATCCGCAGGTCGGGTCCAGATCAAAGCCGCGTGCTCGAAGGCACCCTGTTGCACCCTAGGTCTGCCGGTCCCGTCTCACGACTATTGCGCCAAACTGCTCTTTGCCCTCTTTCGCTCCGACGATGCGCGCCATCTTGTTCGCCAGCGCCACCCGCACCAGCATCGGCGGCTTGCGTGTCAGCACCTTGCCCAGCCACGTGCACGGTCAGGCTCCGGCATGGACGTGCCGCTTGACGGCTGTTCGCCCCGATGATCCGCAGCCGACGCAAGGATCGCTCGCCCATCCTCGTCGTGGCTCCGAGGCGCTGCTTGCCTCCGGGGAATGCTGGCGGAACGTCAGCACCTCGCGGCTCGGGCGGTAGAGCCAGGACCGCGATTGCCGTGGCGATCAGCGGCCCGATGCCGGGCACCGTCATCAGCCGTCGGGCTACCACGTTCTCCTTGGCCCGGCGAGCGATCTCGATGTCGAGCTTGCCGATCTCCACCTCCAGATGGGTGAGAGCGCCGACAAGCACCTTCAGCGTGGCAATGGCATCGGCGGGCAACCCCGCTGTCGGGGTCCTCGACGACAGCGATCAGTCGCGCCGTGTTGGCGGCCCCCTGCGGCACGATCTGCCCGAACTCACCCGGCCGCGAAGCGCATTGATCGCCTGTGTCCGCTGCCGGATCAGCAACTCGCGGATACGAAACACCATGGCGGCCCCTTGGGTCTTTTTGCTTTTGACGGGGCACGAAGCGCATCGTCGGGCGCATGGCCGCTTCGCAAATCGCTTCAGCATCGACAGCGTCGTTCTTCTGCCGCTTCACGAAGGGTTTGACGTAGGCGGGCGGGATGAGACGGACCTCGTGGCCTCGCTTGCCGATCTCGCGGCCCCAAAAGCGAGCGCCGCCGCAGGCTTCCATTGCCACGACGCACGGCCGCAACTACCTGAAATGCAAGCACCTTATCGCGTCTCAGCTTCTTGCGCAGAACCGCCCGCCCAAGGCGTCAGCACCATGCGCCTGAAACACATTCTTCGCCAGCTCGAACCCGACCGTGATAATCTCAGACATGATCGCTCTCCTATCTGGATCCTCGAAGACCCACCTTGGCACAGTGATGCCGTCGGGGAGCGGTCACATCATCAGAGCCGATAGAGCCGGTTCGCATTCCCTTAACCATAGGGGATTCCCCTTAGTTCACGACAAATTCGGCGTGCAACGCCCCCGCCGCATGGATGGCTTTCAGGATATCAATCATGTCTCTTGGCCGAATTCCCAACGCGTTAAGACCCGCGACCACCTCTGACAAGGACGATTCACCCGATACTTCCGCAAATCCGATACCGGGCTCTTGCGTTATCTCGGCTTGCGTGCGCGGCACGACCACGGTTTCCCCAGGAGCGAACGGATTAGGCTGAGACACGACCGGTGCCTCGCGAACGCGAAGAGTCAGATTGCCTTGCGAAACCGCCACGCGGGAAATTCTGACATCCTCTCCCATCACGATGGTTCCCGACTTGTGATCGATAACGACCCTGGCCGCAGCTTCCGGTTCCACGGTAATATTCTCGATCTGCCCCATAAGGCGCGCGGGATTGACGTTGCCCAGAACAGTGGAGTTGATGGAAATAGTTCCAGAATCGACAAGCTCTGCCAGTCCGCGGCCAAGCTTGCGATTTATTGCGGCCTCTACACGTGCAGCCGTTGTAAAATCCGGATTTCGCAGGGCCAACCGCAAATTGGTCATTTGCGAAAAGTCGAAAGCCACCTCTCTCTCCACCCTTCCGCCCGAGGGTATCGTACCTGTTGTGGGGACGCCTTGGACGACCGAAGCAGCCGCTCCGGAAGCCTCCGCGCCCGCGGCAAGAACGGCCCCTTGGGCGACAGCATAGATTTCGCCGTCGGCCGCATTCAGCGGCGTCATCACCAGAGTGCCGCCAAGCAGGCTCTTTGCATCACCGATAGCCGCCACATTCACATCGATCTGGGAGCCTGCGCGCGCGAAAGGCGGCAGCGCAGCTGTGACAATCACCGCCGCAACGTTCTTTGGTCGGAACGCTTCGTCGGTGACGTTGACTCCCAAACGCTCGAGCAATCCGGCCATGATCTCTTCTGTGAATGGCGCGTTCCGCAGGCTGTCGCCCGAACCATTGAGGCCGACGACCAGACCGTAGCCCACGAGATCGTTTCCCCGCACTCCGTCCACATTCGCGAGATCCTTGATACGGACAGGCGCAGCGACTGCGAGTTGCGCAAAGCCAAGGGCCGCCAGAAGGATGAAAAGAAATCTCATGACAGGTAATCAGTCAGATTGAGACGCGAGAGACGCGCGGTAAGCGCATATAGGCTTTCGATCTTGGCTTCCACTTCCTCGAGGGCCGTGGCCGTCTCGTAAGGATCGGCATTTATGAGGTTTGATCGGGCGACAGACAGCGCCGTGACCTCGGCGCCATTTCGGGTCTGCGCTTGCGTGACGACGGCCTGCCTTTGACCAAGATCGGCAGCGGCACCGATCAATCCGGTGCTTCCTTTCACCAGCCGTGAACCTGCTTCGGTAAACAGATCGCGCAGCGTCGCCCCGTCAACGCCCGTGCCGGCTTCCGAGGCATATGCCATGATGGCCATGCCTTTCAGCGTATCGCGCAATGTCGAAGAGTTTGCGGTCAAGCTCATGCTGACCTGGCTGTCGGGGGATACGGCCAGGGAGGTGCTGCCGCTGTCGCTGCCCTGGAAAGTGGTATCCAGGAAGCCGCCTGCACCGGCCGGAGCATCGAACCAAGCGTCAACGCGCGCTGCGATATCCGAGGCCGTCGTAGCGCCAGAGACTGCCGTGCCCAAAGCCGTCATCATGTCATCAAAGCTGCCGAGCGGCGCCGTATCGGAACGGGATCCGGAAAACAGGTAGCGCCCTGCGACATTGGTATTCAAGGTGCTGAACATCGAGCGGAAGTTCTGCTCGATGCCACCAAGTTGTGACCGAAGTTGGTTCTCGTCCGAGCCTCCGGCCTGAGTGAGCAGGCTTGGTCCAAGATCGTCCACGGTGTCCTTGATGCTTTCCAGCGCAGTCTGCATGGCTTGAAACTGCGCTTGAGCCTCGGATGCATTCAGCTGAAAGGAACTCAGCATGGCCAGCCGCCCCTCGATATGCGAGATCTTGTGCAGATCTCCGCCCAGCGCTTTGGGGACATCCGTCTTGATGCCCGTCATCATCTCCTGGGTCAGCTGATCAAGCCGACTTTTCAATGAACTCTGACCAAGGCGAAGCTGGAAGGTGCGCGAAAGATCACCGATCGAGTTGAAGGATGTCATGTCAACCTCAGAATAGCATCAAGCATGTCGTTTGCGGTCTGAAAGACCTTCGCATTGGCGGAATAGGCTCGCTCCAGCGCCAGGAGGCTTTCCATCTCCTTGTCGGTATCCACGCCGTCCGCCAGCAAGGCTGTTTTCAGACTGTTCTGATGCGCGCTGTCCTGCAACGCGGTGGCTTCTGCCTGAATTCGATTGGTGGAGGCAAAGGACGAAAGATGCGCGGCGAGGCTCTGCAGGCTTCGCGATTGTTGAGTCAGGTTTCCCGAGGCGGGCAGCCGCGCTGTCGAAAGAGCAGAGCTCAGGCGGCCCAGCAGGCCGCTGTCCCCGGAATCTCCAGAGTTTGCGGCGTTCACGCCGGCACGGATGCGCCATAAATCGCCGCCAGCTGCGGGATCGATCAGCGCGGTTACCGAGATGCGACCGGCAAAGCCGGTTTCATCGGCAGGATCCAGGACACCTTGCGCATCTGTGAAGATGCCGGGCCCGCTGGTATTCAGAGACGGATCGACCGCGGGATCGGCCAATCTGTCATAGATCTCGCGCGCGAACCCATCGATCTGCTGCTGATATTCGGGCGCCACCTCATCCCGGATGGCGAAATTGGCACTGATGGTCCCGCCGCTGAACATGTCCATCTGCCCGGCGCTCAGTTCCTTGCCATTGAACGTCAACCTTGCCAGCGCGCCATTGGCCAGGGACATTTGCGGAGTAATGTTTCCGGCGCTTTCAAAGCTGATGCTCGCGGGCTCGGTGCCGTCAAGCAGGATGGCGCCGCCGACGGTGAAAAGCGCGATGCGGCCATTTTCCCGAGGCACTTCCTTGACAGGCACGATATCCGCGATCCCGTCGATCACAGCCTGCCGGGTGTCCACAAGGGAAGATGCATCCTTGCCCTGCGCCGAAAGGCTGACGATCTGCTTGTTGAGCACGGCGACCTGCTCAAGCGCCGCATTGAGGCGCGCGACATCCTTGCTGATGGCACTGTCTGCCGCCGTGCGCTCGGCCTGGATGCTTTCGGACATGGTGTTCAGCTTGTCGGCCAAGCCGGTGGCGGCCGTCAGCACATTGCCCAGCTGCGTCTCATTGTCGGGACGAGCGGCCGCGCTGGTCAGGGCGGATTCAAAGGCCGTCAGCATCTGACCCAGGGAAGACGCCTCCTGGCCGGTTCCAAACAGTTGCTCCATTGCGACATGAAGGGCCGATGTCGTTCCCGATGCACCGACATCGGCTTGCGTAAGGCGGCTGTCGGCGAGCAACCCGGCGTTCAGGATGCGATCGACCCCTGCCACATTAACGCCACCGCCACGCTCGGACGGGCGGGATGAAAGCTCGAGTTCGCGCCGGGCATAGCCGGGCGTGAGTGCGTTCGCGATGTTGGAGGACACCAGCTCGGTGCCCCGCGAGGCCGCGGTCAGGCCCGAAACGGCGTTGGAAATTGCGGACGAAATACTCATGCAACAGCTCCGATTGGCGGTGCGCCGGGGCAAGCCCTTCTTGCCCCGGTGGCGTTATCAGCGTTTCAGGTTGGCGGTTTCCTGCAACATCTCGTCGACCGTCTGGATGACCTTCGCATTCGACATATAGGCGCGCTGGGTCTGGATAAGGTCGGTCAACTCGGCCGCCACGTCGGTCGTCGATGCCTCGCGCGCGTAGCCGGCGATCTCTCCGGTCGGACCGTCGCCCGAGTTCCACAGGTAGAAGGCGCCCGAATCGGGGGAAACCTTGTAGGTCTGGTCGTCCAGCGCGATCAGGCCATTCGGGTTCGGCACGTCGACCACCGGCACCTGATAAAGGGTGCGGGTGAAGCCTGTGTCATAGGTCGCGCGGATATAGCCGTTCTCGTCGATTTCAAGCGCGGTCAGGCTGCCGACCGGAGACCCGTTCTTGGTCGCATTGGCCGGGGAGAAATCCGAAGCCAGCTGCGTGATGCCCTGGCTGGCGCCGTAGCGGCCGAGGTCGATGGTCATGGGACCGTTCGCACCGGTCACGGTCAGCGCGCCGGTGGCCGGATCGAAGGCGCCGCCCGAGCCGGTCGTGACGTTCATCAGCCGGCCGCCAGTGGTCGCGCTGCTGTCGAATTCCAGCGTATAGCTGCCGATGAGCGATTCATCCGCGGCAGTCGCCGCGTCGTCGATGATCGCGGAATCGCGCACCTCCATCGTCCAGCTGTTCGACCGGCTGCCCGTCGTGCCCGAAACATCCGGGGTGAAGGTGAAGGTCATCTGTTCGGAATTGCCGAGATTGCCGAAATATTCGACATTCATTTCCTGCGCGTCGCCCGTGGCGCCGCCGACCGCAGCATCGGCCGGCAGGTTGATGCCCAGGGTGATGCGCGTGGTGGGATCGGCGGCGGTCTGGCTGCCGTCGATGCGGATCGGTTGCAGCCCGGTCGCGGAATCGCGCGGCTGCGCCGGGATCGTGCCGTCGGCATTCGCCGGCCAGCCCATCAGCACCAGGCCGGAGTTGGTGCGCAGATAACCTTGGTCGTCCGTGTCGAACGAGCCGGTGGTGGTCATCATCAGGTCGCGCGGCGTGCTGTAGCCCGAGGCCACCGCGGAGGAGGTGACGACCGGCAGCATGCCGCGGCCGGTGATGGCGATGTCCAGCGCGTTCGAGGTGGTGACCAGGTTGCCGCGCTGGTTGACGTCACGCGCGGTGGCGGCGCGCACGCCGCCGGCGGTGTAAAGACCACCGCCCCGGCCCTGGTTGATCACCATGCTTTCGAATTCGGTATCCACGCGCTTGTAGCCGTAGGTGCCCGAGTTCGCGATATTGTCCGAGATATTGGCCAGCCGGGTCGAGTTGGCGGCCAGGCCGGAAACCCCGGCGCTGAGGGCGGAAGAGATGGACATTCTGCAGTCATCCTGTCTGAGTCGTTCCTGGGAATTCTGCCGGAGAGGGATTAACAGGGCCCTAATGCGCTCCGGCCGGCGGCGGTCATCTGAGTAAAATCACTTCGATCCGGTTGTTGTTCGGATCCATCGGGTTGACCGAGCGGTTGCGGCGGTCGGCATAGGCGGTCACGCGCTGGATGCGGGTGCTGTCGAAGCCGGTCCCCTCGAGCAGGTTGCGCAGCGCGTGGGCGCGGGCATCGGAAAGCGCCCAGACCGGCGACTGGATCAGCATCTCGGGATAGGAGCGCACATGGCCGGTCAGCGCGATCTCGTTCTTGACGCGCTCCAGCACGCTGGACAGCACCTCGGCCAGTTCCTTCATCGCCGGGGTGGGCTGGGCGCTGTCGCCGACGAACAGCGGCTCGTCCATCAGGTCGGTCAGCTCGATCACCAGCCCCTCGTCGGTCATGCGGGTGACGACATGGCGCAGGAGGTTGACCTTCTGCATCGATTCGGCGCCGCTGCCTGTCAGTTGGTTCTGGATGCTGCGGGCCACTTCTTCGAAGCCGGCCTGTTGCCCCTCGCGCGCCTGGGCCATCAGCTGGTCGCGCGAGGCGCCGGCGCCCTTGCCGCTGTTGGTGTCGGAATCCTGCACCTCGCCACCGAAGGGACCGTCGCTGCCGCTGGCCGGCGACTGCACGATGGTCGGGTTGAAGTAATCCGCCAGGCCCTGGCGCTGCTTTTCCGTGGTGGCATTCAGAAGCCACATCAGCAGGAAGAAGGCCATCATCGCGGTCACGAAATCCGCATAGGCGACTTTCCAGGCGCCGCCGTGATGACCGGCTTCGCCCCCGCCCTGCACCCGCTTGATGATGATCGGGGCGCCGCCCCCGTTGCCGGCCATGGCCATACCTTTCCTGTGTCCTGCCCCCAAGCTCTATGCGCGGCGCGCTAATATCCAGTTAACGGCTCAAATGCGCCGCATTTCCCGTCCCCAGCGCACGTCCGATCAGGCCAGCAACCGGATCAAGCGCCTGTAAATGAACAAGGTTCATGCGATCATGCGCAGGCTTACTTCCCGCCGCCGCCCAAGCTCCGAAGCGCATATCGCACTCGCCTCCAGGGCGAATCGGTCGCCCGCCCGGACGCCGCATCTTGCGCCGGCCCCCCGCCCCGATATTCTGGCCGGATGTTGACCGAGGGCGCATATGACCTGACCACCGGCGCCGGGCTGATCGCCTGCCCGCGCTGCGATGCGCTGCATGTCGAGCGCGAGCTGGAACCCGGCGAGACCGCGCGCTGCGTGCGCTGCAACACCGTGCTGGCCAGCCCGCGTGCCGGTGCCTTCACCCGGATCATCGCGCTGTCCTTTACCTCGCTGGTGCTGATGGTGGGGGCGGTGTTCTTTCCCTTCCTGGAAATCTCGCGCATGGGCTTCGGCAACCAGACCTCGCTTTTCGGGGTGGCGCTGGCGTTTTCGCATGGCGCGCTGATGCCGCTGACCGTGGCGCTGCTGGGCTCGATCGTCGGGCTGCCGGTGCTGCGGGCGGTGCTGCTGGTCTATACGCTCTTGCCGCTCAGCCGGAACCGCCGGCCCTTTGCCCATGCCGTCCCTGCCTTTCGCCTGTCCGAGGCGCTGCGGCCCTGGTCCATGGCCGAGATCTTCGTCATCGGCACCGCCGTCGCGCTGATCAAGGTCGGGGGCCTGGCCAATATCAGCTTCGGCCCGGCCTTCTGGGCGTTCTGCGCGCTGATTCTGGTCAATGCCGCCAGCAATGCCTTCACCAGCGCCGCCACGATCTGGGACGCGATCGAGGACGCGGGCCTGCCGACCGACGGGCGCGAGATCATGCCGGAGCATCGCGCGTGACCCCGGGCCAGGACCAGCATGCCCCGGTGATGACCGCGCACCGCGCCGGGCTGGCCGGCTGCCGCGGCTGCGGCCGGGTCTGGCCGGAATCCGAGACCATTTGCGCCCGCTGCGGCGGCGCGCTGGTGCCGCCCGACCGGCGCTGCCTGAACGCGGTCTGGGCCTGGTTGGCCGCAGGGCTGATCTTCTATGTCCCGGCGAACCTGTTCCCGATGCTCAAGACCTCGGTCTTCGGCGGGCTCAGGGGCAGCAGCGAATCCACCATCCTGGGCGGCGTGGTCGAGCTGATCCATTATGGCAACTACTGGGTCGCGGCGGTGATCTTCGTCGCCTCGATCGTGGTGCCGCTGGGCAAGTTCATCGCCATCAGCTGGCTGGCGCTGGTCGCGGGCCGGCCGGCGACGGTCAGGCAGGCGCACAAGCGGCTGGTGCTCTACGAGATCGTCGAATTCATCGGCCGCTGGTCGATGATCGACGTCTTCGTGGTCGCGATCCTGTCGGCCCTGGTGCAGCTGGGCTTCGTCGCCTCGATCCATCCCGGGCCGGCCGCGGTGTCCTTCGCGCTGTCGGTTGCCTTCACCATGCTTTCCGCGCAAAGCTTCGACCCTCGACTGATCTGGCGCGGCCTGCCGCTGCGCAGCCGCAAGGACCCGGAATGACGGATACGCCGCCGCCCAAGGATGCCCCCCTGAAACCCGCCGAACCTGCCCGCAAGCCCGCCGCCCGCGCGGTCCGTGCCGGGCTGCCGCTGATCTGGCTGGTGCCGATCATCGCGCTGGTCGTCACCCTGGGCGTCGGCTGGAACATGATCGCCGGCCGCGGCACGCTGATCTCGGTCGCCTTCAAGGACGCGACCGGCATCACCCCCGGCGAAACCGCGCTGAAATTCCGCGAGATCACCGTGGGCAAGGTCGAATCCGTGCGCTTCACCGAAGACCTGCAACAGGTCAAGGTCGAGATGCGGGTCGACAAGGATCTGGCCCCCTATATCGACAAGGACGCGCAGTTCTGGATCGTGCGGCCGCAGGTCTCGGCCCAGGGCATCTCGCGGCTCGACACCGTGCTGACCGGCTCTTTCGTCGAGGGCTACTGGGACGACAAGGTCGACCAGCCGCAGACCGCGTTCAAGGGCCTCGACAAGCCGCCGCTGACCAGCTTCGGCGAAAAGGGCACCTGGATCGTGCTTTCCGCCGAGCGCTCGCGCGGGATGACCGAGGGCGCGCCGGTGCTGTTCCGCGGCCTGCCGGTCGGGCAGATGCAGAACCTGCGCCTGGCCGAGAACGACGAGGGCGTGCTGACCGATGTCTTCATCGCCGCACCCTATGACAAGCTCTTGACCACGCGGACGGTGTTCTGGGACACCTCGGGCTTCTCGGTCTCGCTGGGGGCGCAGGGGCTGTCGCTGAACGTGAACTCGCTGGCCTCGGTGCTGCAGGGCGGGGCGGAATTCGCCACGCTGAACTCGGGCGGCGCACCGGTCGAGGACGGCCATGTCTTTTCATTGCAGCCCGATCAGGCCTCGGCCGAGGCCAATCTCTTCGACGACCAGGGCCAGGCGCTGCGCCTGACCATGCTGGTCGATGAATCGGTCAGCGGGCTGGAAACCGGCGCCAACGTCCAGTTCATGGGCCTGACCGTCGGCCGCGTCACCAGCTTCGCGGCGCGCACGGTCAAGGACGACCAGGGCCAGGACCATGTGGAACAGGAGGTCACGCTGGCCCTGACCCCCGAGCGCCTGGGCCTGCCGGCGGGCTCGACGCCCGAACAGGCGCTGGACTTCATCGAGGGCCAGGTGCGCCAGGGCCTGCGCGCCCGCCTGGCCAGCGCCGGCTTCTTCGGCACCTCGCTGGAGGTCGAGCTGGTCGCGCTGCCCGACGCCGCGCCGGCGGAACTGGACCGCGACGCGCAGCCGAACCCGGTCATCCCCTCGGCGCCAGGCGACATCTCGGATTTCACCGGCACGGCGCAGGGCTTCCTGGCCCGGGTCGGCAACCTGCCGATCGAGGAGGTGCTGAAATCCGCCAGCGACATGATGAACTCGGTCACCGCCATCGCCAGCAGCGAGGACACCCGCGCCATCCCCGCCGCGCTGCGCGGCACGCTGGAGAACGCCGGCTCCGCCGCCGATGAGATCAGGAGCGCCACCGCCGAGCTGCGCGAATCCGGCGCCCTGACCCAGATCCGCGGCATGGTGGACGAAGCCCAGGCCGCGGCCGAGGCGGTCAAGCTCGCCGCCGCCGACGTGCCGCAGATGGTCGATCAGATCGACGCCGCCGCCGCCAAGATCGAGGCGGTGGACTTCGCCGCCATCGGCACCGAGGCCGAGGGCATCCTCCGGGACGTCCGCGCGCTTCTGGGCACCGAGGATGCCGAGCAGCTGCCGAAGAACCTGTCCGAGACGCTGAAATCCGCCACCGGCCTTCTGAACGACCTGCGCGACGGCAATGCGGCGGGCAGCCTGAACACGGCGCTGGCCTCGGCCAGCACGGCGGCGCAGGATGTCTCGGACGCGGCCAAGCGCCTGCCGCAGCTCTCGGCCCGGCTCGAAACGCTGGCGGCGCGCGCCGACGCGGTGCTGGCGGCCTATGGCGACCGCTCGAGCTTCAACACCGAGACCATCAACCTGATGCGCGAGATGCGCCGCGCCGCCAATGCCTTCGGCAGCCTCGCGCGCACCATCGAGCGCAACCCGCAAGCCTTCATCCTGGGACGATAAGATGCGCCTGATCCTTGCCGCCGCCGCCTGCCTCGCCCTAACCGCCTGTTCGAACGGCGAAAAGACCGCCCGCTACCTGATCGACCCGCCGGACAGCGGCCAGCGCGTGGCTGACCGGCTGGGCACGGCGGAACTCAAGGACGTGTCGCTGCCGGAATATGCCGCGAGCGACGAGGTCAGCTGGCAGACGGCGGACGGCGCCGTGCGCTCGAACACGAAACAGCTCTGGGCCGACGATCCGCAGCGCGCCTTCACGCTGACGCTGGCGCGGACGATCTCGGACCTGTCGGGCGCGACGGTGATCGCCGAACCCTGGCCGCTGTCGGAACCGCCGCGCCGCACGCTGGAGGTGCGGGTGGAAAAGGCGCTGGCCCTGGCCGACGGAACCTATCGCCTGTCGGGCCGCTATTTCGTCGGTGATGCCACCGCCGGCGGCGCCAACCAGGCGCGCAGCTTCGACATCAGCATCCCCCTGGCCGATGCAGGCCCAGCCGCCGTCGCACGCGCGCAATCCCAGGCCATCGCGCAGCTGGCCGGCCAGATCGCCACGCTCTCGGGTCCGGGCCGGTCGATCCGCACCAGCAGCGCGCCCGTGCCCCGCATCGACGACATCTTCTCGCAGCCGCTGCCGCCGCTGGAAGGCAGCTGATCGCCTTCACCGTTTCGAAAATACTCCGGGGGAACGTCTTGCGTGCCCCATCGAGGGGCGCGCAAGACGTGGGGGCAGAGCCCCCTTGCGCCTCAACCGCTCTGGTCGGGCTCGAACTGCCCGAAGCGCCCGGCGGCAAAGACCAGCGGATGGTCGCCCGGCCCCGCCACCGTCACCCGCAGCACCCGGCCGATCAGCACGGAATGGTCGCCCGCCTCATGCGCGGCATGGCCGGCGCAATCGAAACGCGCCGCGACCCCCGGCATCACCGGCACGCCCTCGGGGGTCAGCACCGGCTCCAGCCCCTGGAACTGCCGCCCGCCCTTCGTGAAGCGCAGGCAGGTTTCCAGCTGCTCCGAGCCCAGCACATGCACCGACCAATGCGCCGCCTGCGCGAAGACATCGTGCCGGGTCGAGGCCCGCGCCGGGCACCACATCACCAGTGGCGGCTCCAGCGAAACGCTGGCGAAACTGTTCACGGTCATGCCCACCGGCCCCAGCGAGCCGGCGGTGGTGACGACGGTGACGCCGGTCGCATAGCGGCCCAGCGCCTCGCGCAGCAGCCGGGCCTCGGCATTGGCGGGCTGGAAGGTGATCTCGTCGGCCAGCCGGTCGCGGGCTGCGGGGGGAAGGCGGCTCATGACTGGCCCTATCTGCGGGATAAGGCCGTCAGGCCCTTGCCCTCTTCTTAGCCGCGACGCGGCATGGCATCAAGTTGGCTCGCCTGACGCGGCAAACGGCGTCATGGCGCGCAGCATCGCGCCATGCAGCGCCGGCCCGGCCACCACCAGCCCCGGCGTCAGGGCCTGGGGCGTGTTGAAGCGCATCGGCGCCCCGGCCAGGTCGCTGACCTGGCAGCCGGCGGCTTGCGCGATCAGGCTGCCGGCGGCCACGTCCCATTCCCAAGCCGGCCGCACCGACAGCGTCGCATCGAACTGCCCGTCCGCCACCAGGCAGAAGCGCCAGGCAAGCGAGGGCCGGAACACCCGGCGCAGCGGCGGCGCCACGCCGCGCCAGTGCCGCGGGTCGAGGCCGGGCTTGCCGGTCAGCACCCGCGCGTCCTGAAAACCGTGGCTCGAGGCCGTGATCGGCCGGCCGTCGCGCAGGGCCGGCCCACCCTCGGCAGCGGCATAGGTCACGCCCATCGCCGGCAGATGCACCACGCCCGCCACCACACGCCCGGCCCGCGCCACGGCCAGCGAGACCGAAAAGCCCTGCTGCCCGTCGATGAAGGCGCGGGTGCCGTCGATCGGATCGACGATGAAGCAATGCTCGGCCGCCAGCCGCTCGGGCGTATCGGCGCTTTCCTCGCTGAGCCAGCCGTAATCCGGTCGCGCCTTGCGCAGCACGGCCTCCAGATGGGCGTTGACCGCCAGGTCGGCCTCGGTCACCGGGCCGGCGCCCCCGGGCTTGTCCCAGACCTGCGGCGCCTGCCGCCAGAAGCGCAGCGCGATTTCGCCGGCCTCGACGGCGGCCTGCTCCAGCAGCGCCAGATCACGCGCCGGCAAGGGTCATGCCTTCGACCAGCAGGCTGGGCACCCGCATGCCGCGCCAGTCCGGCAGGTCACTCGCCGCCGTCAGTCGCAACAGCATGTCGCGCAGGTTGCCGGCGATGGTGCATTCGTTGACCGGATAGGCGATCTCGCCATTCTCGACCCAGAAGCCGCCGGCGCCGCGCGAATAATCCCCGGTGGTGCCGTTGATCGAGGCGCCCAGCATCGAGGTCACCAGCAGCCCGCGTCCCATCTCGCGGATCAGCGCGTCGCGGGTCTGGTCGCCCGGCGTCAGCTCCAGGTTCGTGACCCCGGGCGAGGGCGGGCTGCCGGCGCCGCGCATGGCATTGGCGGTCGAGGGCATCCCGAGCTTGCGCCCCGTCGCCAGGTCCAGCGTCCAGCCCTGCAACACGCCGTCCCTGACCAGCAGGCGCGGCGCGGTGGCCAGCCCCTCGGCATCGAAGACGCGCGAGCTGCCGTGGCGCGGCAGATGCGGGTTCTCCAAGAGGTCGAAGCCCTTGGGCAGCACCTGCTCGCCCAGGGCGTCGCGCAGCCAGCTGCCGCCGCGGGCGATGGCAGCCCCGTTCGCGGCGCCGACCAGATGGCCGATCAGCCCGCCCGCCACGCGCTCATCGTAAAGGATCGGGAAGGCGCCGGTCGGCGGTTTGCGCGCGCCGCGCCGCGCCACCGTGCGCTCGGCCGCGAGCCGGCCGATCTCTTCGGGCGCGGGCATGTCGGCGGCATGGACCCGGCTTTCCCCGGCCCAGTCGCGCTCCATTCCCAGGCCCTCGCCGGTGATGACCACGGCGGAAAGCCCATGGCCGCTGCGGCCGTAGCCGGCGGAGAAGCCGTTCGAGCCGGAAATCCACATCCGCCGCCGCGAATGGTTGGCGCTGGCGGATTCGATCTGCGACACGCCCTCGACCGCCAGCGCGGCGGCCTCGGCGCGCAGCGCCAGATCCTGCAGCACCTCGGGGCTGGGCTCGGGCCCGGAGTCGAAGAGTTCCAGCCGGCTGCTGTCGGTGTCGCGGGTCAGCTGGCCGGGCTCGGCCAGGCCCAGGGTGTCGTCGACCGGCGCCTCGCGCGCCATGGCGACGGCGCGGGCCGCCATCTCGGCAATGGTCCGCTCGGAACGGTCCGAGGCCGAGACGCAGGCCTGCCGTCCGCCGATCAGCACGCGCAGCCCGATCTCGACGCCTTCGGCGCGCTCGGCATGTTCCAGCCGGCCGCCGCGCACGTCGACCGAAACCGCCGCCGCCTCCAGCGCCACGGCATCGGCCTGGTCGGCGCCGGCCTGCCGGGCGGCCGAGAGCAGCCGGTCGGTCAGCGCCTGAAGCTGCGAGAATTCGGACATGCGTTCACCCTTCATATGTGCCGGGGGCCGGGACGACTTGTCCGGCCCCCGCAATTCCGTCCCGAGACGCGGCCCAAGCGCCGCGCCGCCGCTTACTTCATCTGCTGGCCGTTGACGAAGATCGAGCCGCCTTCCTTGAACTCGACCTTGCTGACCAGCTTGTCCTCGCCCTCGGCCTCGGGCTTGGCGAACATGGCCAGCATCATGCGATAGCCCATGATCTGGTCCTCGGGGATCAGGCCCATGGTGCCCAGCTTGTCGATCAGCCCGTTCAGCCCCTCGGCATGGGCGTCGATCTGGCCGATGGGCGCGGTCATGTCGCCGTTTTCCGGCGCCTTCAGCGCACCCTCGGCGGTGACCTTGGCGCCCAGCGCGTTCAGCGCGAACTGGTTGATCGCCAGGTCGACCGGGGCAAAGGGCTGGTCGGCCGCGGCATCCGCTTCGGCGTCAGCCTCGGCGGTGGCCTCGGCACCGTCGGCGGGGGCGGCATCCGCCATGCCCTCGGCGGTGGCATCGTCGGTCGCATCGGCCGGGGCGGTCGCATCATCGGCTGCGGCGTCATCCGCGGCGGTCTGGTCGAACAGATCCTGGGTCACCTTGGCGGTGCCGGTCACGTCCACATCCAGCGAGGCCGGGTCGCGCGGCAGCTGGCCCTGGGCGTCGAACAGGTTCCAGATCGCATCGCCCAGCGTCAGCCCGGCCAGCGAATAGGCGAACTTGAACGGCTGCGCCTCATCGGACTGCATCACCGGCATCTGCAGGTCGAAGCTGCCGCTTTCGATGGCATAGTTGATCGGGAAGGGCACGTCGCTGGTGGTCAGCTCGAAACGGCCCGCGTCCGAACCGGCCTGATAGGACATGCCGTCCTGCGACAGCGCGAAGCTCAGGTCGAAGCCCTGGCCGTCGTATTTGCCGGCGCCGGTCTGCGGCTGGCCCTCGTCGCCGGTGCCGGCGAAGTCGAAGCTGGCGGCCAGCGCGCCGGCCTTCACGGTGCCGCTCATGGCCAGCCCGGCCTTCAGCGCAGCGTTCATGTCCTCTTCCGGCTTCGCACCCTGCGGCAGCGCCATCTCGCCCGAGATCTCGGCCCCGTCCAGCGTGCCGTCGAACTTGACCTTCTCGCCCTCGGACTCGGGGATGTCGCCGCTGAAGGTGATCTGGCCGGATTTCATCGCATAGTCGTATTTCGCCGGCGCGCCGGCGACGACATGGAAGGTGCCGGTGGAATCGGCCAGGCCCAGCTTGATCGGCAGCGGCTTTTCCTTGTCGCCCGATTTCATCGTGGTCAGCGTCAGGTCGATCTGCGGATAGTCGAATTCATGCGTCATGTCCTCGGCCGCGCCCGAGGTCACGATCTTGTTGCCCGGCATGGCGACGGCAAAGGGCACCTCATAGGCCTCGCCGGCCTCGGTCTTGCCGGTGGCAAGCCCGGTCATCGTGTCGGCGAAGACCGTCGTGACCTTGCCGTCGTCGCCGGTCAGCGCGATCTGCGGCACGGTCATGCTGACGCGGCCATCCTCGGGGCCGCCGGTGATCACGACATCCGAAAGCGTCAGCGTCTCGCCGGCGGTGTCCTGCTTGCCGGGGGTGACGGTATAGCCCATCGACTGGTAGTAATCGATCCAGGACTGCCAGACCTGGTCCGGGGTCACATCGGCGAAAGCCGGCGCGGTCATCGCGGCCAGTGCCAGCGCAGAGCTTGTCAGTCGCAGGTTCATGTCATTACCTTCCGGCGAGTATGCATAAGAAACGTCTGCGGGGTTTTGCCACAGCCGGCGGGCGGCTCCAAGGAGGGATTGATGATCGCAAGGGAATTCGCCGGCGGAATCGGCCGCATCACCATCGCGCGGCCGGACAAGGCCAATTCGCTGACCGCCGAAATGCTGCAGGCGCTGACCGAAGGTTTCGAGGCGCTGGCCGCCGAGCCGGGCCTGCGCGCGGTGATCCTGACCGGCGCCGGCAAGGTGTTCTCGGCCGGCGCCGACCTCGAGGCCGCGCGCGCCGGCCTCGCGCTGTCGCCGGAATGGGAGCGGCTGTCGTCCCGCATCGCCGCGATGCCCTGCCTGACCATCGCGGCGCTGAACGGCACCGTGGCCGGCGGCGCCATGGGCATGGTGCTGGCCTGCGACCTGCGGCTGGCGGTGCCGGATGCGAAATTCTTCTATCCCGTCATGCGCTTGGGTTTCCTGCCCCAGCCCAGCGATCCGGTGCGGCTGCGCGCGCTGGTCGGCCCGTCGCGGGCCCGCATGATCCTGATGGCCGGGCAGAAGATCCCGGCCGACGAGGCGCTGGCTTGGGGGCTGGTCGACCGGCTCGTCGCGCCCGAGGCCCTGCTGGCCGAGGCCGAGGCGCTGGCCGGCGACGTGCTGGCCGCCAGCGCCGAGCAGGTCGCGGCGATCAAGCGCATGCTGAACTGAACGCGCGCAGCCCCGCGGCGCGCGCGCTTTGCGCCGCAGGGCCGCGCCACGGTCAAATGCGCGTGATCTGCGACCCTGGGTCGCAGTCGGCCCTCAGGATCGGGCGCCCGGATCAGGCATAGGCGGCCTGTTTGCCGAAATGCGTGCACAGCATGTAATAGATCACCGCACGATATTTGTTGCGGTTGGAACTGCCGTATTGCGCCACCACGTCCTGGATCGCCGCCATCAGCTCGGGCCCATCGGGCAGGCCCAGCTTCTTGACCAGGTAATTGGCCTTGATGCGCTCCAGTTCCGACTTGTCCGAAGCCGCCACGGTCTCGGCATCGGCGTCATAGATCGAGGGGCCGCAGCCGATCACCACCTTGGCCAGCAGATCGGCATCGGCCGAAACGCCCAGCTTGTCCTTCAGATCGGCGGCATATTTGGCGATCAGGTCGTCGCGTTTGCTCATGCTCTGTCCCTTCCGGATTTGTCCCTGTGCCCGAAAGCCTAGCGCGAGACTGATAAATATCAACTGAAACCCTGCGTTTGCATCCGGTGCCCCATGATCGGCAGCCCTGGGGCGCAGGCGCGACGGCATCAGCCGAAAACGGCGCGCGCTGTGTTAAAAACGCCGCGGCATCCCTGTAGAAGACAGCCAGACAACGCAGGATACAGGAGAAGGGCATGCCCGGGATCGCGGATTTCATTGTCATCGGCGGCGGCATCGCCGGCGTCTCGGTGGCCTATGAGCTGTTGCCGCATGGCAGCGTGATCGTGCTGGAGCAGGAAAGCGCGCTTGGCTATCACGCGACCGGCCGCTCTGCCGCCGTCATGACCGAAAACTACGGCACCCCGATCTGGAGCCGGCTGGTCAGCGCCAGCCGCGGCTTCCTGGAAAACCCGCCCGAGGGCTTTGCCACCGCGCCGCTGCTGACCGACCGGGGCGCGCTGTTCCTGGCCCAGGCGCATGAGACCGGGCTGCTTCAGGCGCAATATGACGCTCTGGTGGCGCGCGGCGCGCGCGTCGAGCTGGTCCCGGCCGCCGATGCGCTGCGCTGGTGCGAGGTGCTGCGGCCCGAGACATTCGCCGCCGCCATGCATGAGCCCGACTGCAAGGACATCGACACCAACGAGCTGATGATGGGCTATCGGCGCGGTATCCGCGCGGCGGGCGGCGTGATCGCGACCGGCGCCCGCGTCACCGCGATCCGCCGCGACGCGGGCGGCTGGCAGGTCGACACGACCGCGGGCGCGTTCCAGGGCGGCACCATCGTCAACGCGGCCGGCGGCTGGGCCCAGCAGGTGGCAGGCATGGCCGGCCTCGGTCATCGCAACGTCCTGCCCTTCCGCCGCACCGCCGTCACCTTCGACGCGGCGGCCGGCAGCAACCTGCACCGCTGGCCGATGACCTTCGACCTGGCCGAGACCTTCTATTTCAAGCCCGAGGCCGGCCGGGTCATGGTCTCGCCCGTGGACATGGCGCAAACCGTGCCCTGCGACGCCTAGGCCGACGAGCTGGAGGTCGCGCTCGCCATCGACCGGATCGAGACCTTCACCACCATGAAGGTGCCGCGCATCTCGCATAAATGGGGCGGGCTGCGCACCTTTGCGCCCGACCACGAGCCGGTGATCGGCGCCGATCCGCAGGACGCGCGCTTCACCTGGCTGGCCGGCCAGGGCGGCAACGGGGTCATGGCCTGCGCCGCCGCGGCCCGGCTCGCGGCCGCGCTCGCGACCGGCCAGGGCGTGCCCGCCGATCTCGCCGCGCTCGGCATCACCGAAGGGGCGGTCTCGCCCGGCCGCGACTGCGTCATCGACCGCACGGCCAAGGATGTGCCGGTCGGAACGCTCGGCGGGTGACAGACGGGCGGCGAACCTCTGAACCGGACCGCGCGCCCGCATCCGGCGCAGCCACGGCAGCCGATCACAACCGCGGCCTGTTTGACCAAAAGCAAGGAAGCCCGCCCCGGATCCTGTATCGTGACCGGATCAATTCGGAGGGGCGGCGATGCCGGGGAAACATCTCTCGCGCTGGACATTGGCCTGGTTCGGCTCGGCCCTGCTGGCCCTGCTGGCGGCCTGCGGGCTTGGCCTGCTGGGGGTGGCGGGGCCGGGCGCATGGACCGGCGGCAACGGCCTGGCCCTGGTGCATGTCTTTGCGCTTGGCTGGCTTTGCCAAGTCATGATGGGCGCGCTGGTCCAGTTCGTGCCGGTGCTGGCGGCGCGGCCGCTGGCCCTGCCCATGCTGGCGCTGCCGGCGCTGCTGGTCTCGTCGGCGGGTACCGTGGCGCTGGCGCTGGGTTTCCTGGTGCTGGAGGGCCGCGAAGCGCTGCAGCCGCTGTTTCTGGCCGCACCGGCAGCGATCGGACTGGGGTTCGCGATGGTCGCGGCGATGGTCGGCGCCACGCTGTCCAGCCGCGACAGCCTGCGCCTGGCCGAGGTCAGGATGGTGCTGCTGGCGCTGCTCGCCCTGGCCGGGCTGTGGCTCAGCGGCGCCATGATGGTCCTGACGCTTTCGGGCCGCGACCCCGCCGTGGACCTGTCCCAAGCCCTGCCGCTGCACATGCTCCTGGGCATCGGCGGCTGGCTGAGCCTGGCGGCCTTCGGGGTCAGCTACAAGCTCTTCGCCATGTTCCTGATCGCCCCCGATCAGGGCGGGCGGCTGCGCGGCGCGGTGTTCCTCGCCGCCGCCCTGCTTGTCGCGGTGCTGCTGGCCGCGTTCCTGATGGTGCTGGCCGGCCGCCCGGCCGAAGGGGCCACGACCGTCGCCCTTGGGCTGATCCCCGTCCTGATCCTGCTCTACCTCGCCGAGATCGCCCGGATCTGGCGCAGCCGACGCCGCGTCGCACCCGAGGTCAACATGCTGTGGAGCCGGGCGGCGCTGGCCTTCCTGGGCTTTGCCATGGCGCTCTCCGTGCCGGGATGGCTCCTGGGCGGGCCCTGGGCCGAGGCGGCGGTCTTTGCCGCGCTGGTCGGCTGGCTCTCCACGCTGACCCTGGCGCAGCTGGTCAAGATCGTCGGCTTCCTGACCTGGATCCAGGTCTTTGCCCCGCGGATCGGGCGCCAGCCGGTGCCGATGGTGCAAAAGCTGATCGACGCCAAGGCGGCGACGCTCTGCCTGGCGCTGTGGTCCGCCGGCACGCTGGCCGGCTGCCTGGCGCTGCTGGCTGCCAGCCCGGCCGGCTTTCGGCTTGCGGCCGCGCTGCTGAGCCTTGCCGCGCTGGGGATCGTGCGCGAGCTGATCGCGGTCCGCCACCTGTCGCATCTGGCGGCCGAGGAACGCCCGGCGCCCCTGCCGCCCCTGATCCTTCCCCTGCTTCAGCCTCGATAACGCGCGGAGTCCAGACCATGACACAGCCCCTTGAGTTCGACGTCCGCCCGATCATGCAAAGCGGCGACGACCCGTTCGGCGCCATCATGGCCGCCGTCGACGCGCTGTCTCCCGGCCAGGCGCTGCGCCTGCTGGCCCCGTTCCGGCCGATGCCGCTGTTCACCGTCATGGCCAATCGCGGCTTCGGCTTCAGCGACCGCCAGCGCGCGGACGGCGTCTGGGAGGTGCTGTTCACCCCTGTCGCCGACGCTCCCGATGCGGCGGGCATGGCGCCCGGATCGACCCCGACCGCCGGCTTCTGGCCCGATGCGGTCTGCGAGCTGGACCTGACCGGGCTGATGCCGCCCGAGCCGATGGTGCGCATCCTGGAGGAAATCACCCGGCTGGCCCCGGGCGAGGTGCTGTTCGCGCTTCTGGACCGCGAGCCGATGTTCCTGTTCCCCGAACTGGCGCATCGCGGCCATGAATGGGCGGGGAATTTCGCCAGTTCCGGCCAGGCCTACCGGCTTCTGGTGCGGGCGGGGGCGCAGGATGACTGACCGGTTGCCCGAGTTGCGCCAGGCCTTGCGCGGCGTGCTCGACCCGGAAACCGGGCGCGACCTGATCGCCATGGGCATGATCTATGACCTGCGGCACGAGGCGGGCACCGTGCATGTCACCATGACCACCACCACGCGCGGCTGCCCGCTGACCGAAATGCTGCGCATGGGCGTGCAGGCGGCGCTGCTGTCGGTGCCCGGCATTGCGGCAGTCGAGGTCACGCTGACCTGGGAGCCGCCCTGGTCCCCCGACCGCATGGAGCCGCCGGCGCCCTGATCCGGCCCCTTTCGACCGTCCCCAGCAGACCACCGCCGGCATCCCGGCCGCAGCCGCGCTGCGGCCGTCTTGATTCGACCAGGGCGGGCCTCCGCGGCCGGATCGGCCTTTCTTCCCGGCGCCGGCGCGGAAATCGTTCCGCTCTTTGCGCTGCCGCAAGCAAGGGGCGGTTTTCCCCGATCC
Organism: Paracoccus aminovorans; assembly: GCF_001546115.1. GTDB lineage: Bacteria > Pseudomonadota > Alphaproteobacteria > Rhodobacterales > Rhodobacteraceae > Paracoccus > Paracoccus aminovorans_B. The sequence continues at coordinate 1,811,816 of NZ_KQ955208.1, read as the reverse complement.
TGCTTGATGCGGCTCAACGACGGCGGGCTCACGGCTCGGTTACTATTTCCTCGGCGGACCAAAGAACCGTCCCGACACCAAGCCACGAGCGAAAGGAACCTGTCATGACCTCCCTCTCCATCAGCCGACGCACCATCCTGGCCGGCGCGGCCATCGCCGGAGCCATGACCCAGGTCCGCCAGGCGGTGGCCGAGACCAAGGAGGTGCTGACCCCCGCCGCCGCGACCGACATCGCCAGCCTGCCGCGCCAGAAGGTGAAGCTGGTCGATCCGCCCTTCGTGCACGAGCACGAACAGGTCGCGACCGGCGGCCCCAAGGTGGTCGAGTTCGAGATGACCATCGGCGAGAAGAAGATCACGCTCGACGACAGCGGCGCGACCTATTGGGCCTCGACCTTCAACGGCACGGTGCCGGGCCCGCTGATGGTGGTGCACGAGGGCGATTACGTCGAACTGACGCTGATCAACCCCGAAACCAACGAGCTGATGCACAACATCGACTTCCACAGCGCGACCGGCGCGCTTGGCGGTGGCGGCCTGACCCAGGTGAACCCGGGCGAGAAATGCGTGCTGCGCTTCAAGGCCACGAAGCCGGGCGTCTTCGTCTATCACTGCGCGCCTCCGGGCATGGTGGCCTTCCACGTCGTCTCGGGCATGAACGGCGCGATCATGGTGCTGCCGCGCGAGGGGCTGAAGGGTCCCGACGGCGAGGCGGTGACCTATGACAAGGTCTATTACGTCGGCGAGCAGGACTTCTATGTGCCGCGCGACGAGGCCGGCAACTGGAAGAGCTACGACACCCCCGGCGAAAGCTACGAGGACGTCGTAGCCGTCATGCGCAGCCTGACGCCGACGCATGTGGTCTTCAACGGCGCCGTCGGCGCGCTGACCGGCGACAATGCGATGAAGGCGAAGGTCGGCGAGACCGTGGCCTTCGTCCACTCCCAGGCGAACCGCGACACCCGGCCGCACCTGATCGGCGGCCACGGCAACTATGTTTGGGCCACCGGCAAGTTCAACAACCCGCCCGAGCGCGGGCTTGAGACCTGGTTCATCCCGGGCGGCACGGCGGGCCTGATGGTCTATACCTTCGAGCAGCCGGGCGTCTACGCCTATGTGAACCACAACCTGATCGAAGCCTTCGAACTGGGCGCCGCCGCGCATGTGGTGGTCGAGGGGAACTGGAACGACGACCTGATGAAGCAGGTGGTCGCTCCCAGCCCGATCGGGTCGGGCGTCTAAGCCCGGTCCGGCCCGCCGCGCGGGGGACGTGCGCGGCGGGCGCCTTTTCCAGGGGATACCACCATGCATTTCGCCGAGCTGCTTGTCGCCAGCACCACCGTCGCCGTCGCCGGGATCCTGCACCTGGCCGGGCCCGACCGGGCGCCCTCGGTCGACATCCCGGCCCTGGTGCGGCTGGAGCCGGCGCCGTTCCAGCACCGGCTGGACGGCGATTGGCAGCGCAAGGGCCTGCCCGTCGATGCGCCGATGGCCACGGTCGCGATGCCGGCGCCGGTCGAGGTGATGGCGACCCAGGTCAGCAACCGGCAATGGAACGCCTGCGTCGAGGCCGGCGCCTGCGCGCCGCTGGTGCAGCCGGGCGCCCGGCCGGACCTGCCGGTGGTGGGCGTGAACTGGTATGACGCCCAGGCCTATGCCGCCTGGCTGTCGGACCGGACCGGCGCCACCTGGCGCCTGCCCACCGACGTCGAATGGGCCCATGCCGCCGCCGAGCTGTTCCGCGACGACGCGCTGGGGGTCGAGAGCGACCCGACGAATCCCGCCGTGCTGTGGCTGGCCGAATATGCCGCCGAATCCGCGCGCAGCCGCGAACTGGACCGCGAGATCCGCCCGGTCGGGCAGCTGAACGTCAATTCGCTGGGCATCCACGACATCGGCGGCGCGGTCTGGGAATGGACCTCGACCTGCCTGCGCCAGGGCGAGATCGACGATCAGGGCGCCATCCTGCGTGAAAGCGAAAGCTGCGGCATTTATATCGCCGAGGGGCTGCACCGCGCCGCCATCGTCGATTTCGTGCGCGACCCGAAATCGGGCGGCTGCTCGGTCGGCGTGCCGCCTGCCAACCTGGGCCTGCGCCTGGTGCGCGAAACGGGCTGACGCGGCATGGGGGATGCGACACGGGGGCCTGCGACACGAGGGCCTGCGACACGGGGGATGCTTTGCTTTCACCCGCTTTTGCGGCACTCAGGGGAGGACCCCTTGCTGGAGGCGACCCCGTGGTGATCGACATTTCCCATGTGCGCAACCTGCCGCTGTTTCGCCATATGGAGCCGGCGGCCCTGACGCGGCTGATGGCGCGGGCAACGCCGCAGCGCTTTCCGCAAGGCGCGATCGTCTTCGAACAGGGCGCCGAGGCGGTGGCCTTCTACGTGCTGCTGCACGGGCGGCTGAAGGTCAGCCAGGTCACGGCAGACGGCCAGCAGGTCATGGTGCGCGTGGTCCATCCCGGCGACCTGTTCGGCTTTGCCCGGGCGCTGACCCGCAACGACTATCCGGGCACCGCCAAGGCCGCCATGGATTCGCTGGTCATCTCCTGGCCGATGACGGATTGGGACGCGGTGGTCGAGGGCCACCCGCGCCTGGCCATGAACGCCATGCAGGCCATCGGCCAGCGCCTGGACGAGGCCCATACCCGCCTGCGCGAAATGTCCACGCAGGAGGTCGAGCGCCGCGTCGCCCATGCCGTGCTGCGCCTGGCCGAAAAGGCCGGCTGCGTCGAGGAAGCGGGCACCCGCATCGACTTTCCGATCTCGCGCCAGGACATCGCCGAGATGACCGGCACCACGCTGCACACCGTCTCGCGGCTGCTCTCGGCCTGGGAAAGCCGCGGCCTGGTCGAGGGCGGCCGGCAGAAGCTGATGGTCACCGATGCCGAGGGGCTGGCCCGGATCGCCGACCCCGAGGACTGAGCGCCATGCCGTGATCCCGGCGGACAGCCCCCGTCAAGGCGCGGCCCGGCCGGGTCCGCGCCCATCCGAAACGCGGGCCGACCCCGGCCCCTGTCCGAAAGGCCCGCCATGACGCGCCGGATCCTGACCCCGCTGCACCGCCGGATCGCCGGCGAATCGCGGCTGTTCGCCGGCCTGCCGCCGGGCATGGCCGAGCGGCTCCTGGATGCCTCCCGGGTCCGGCGGCTGACGCGCGGGCAGGCGCTGTTCCATCACGGCGACATTGCCCAGGCCATCCACATCATGGCCGAGGGCTGGGTGAAACTCTATCGCATCGCTCCGAACGGGACCGAGGCCGTGGTCGGCGTCATGACCCGCGGCCAGAGCTTCGGCGAGCCCATCGCCCTGCGCCGCGCCGCCTATCCGGTCGCCGCCGAGGCGACCACGGATTGCGAGGTGGTGGCGGTGCCGGCGCAGGCCTTCCTGAACCTGCTGCAGGCCCATCCCGAGGCGGCGATCTCGGTCCTGTCGGCGACCTTCCTGCATCTGCAGAGGCTGGTCGAGCAGATCGAGCAGCTCAAGGCCCGCTCGGGCGCGCAGCGGGTGGCGGAATTCCTGCTGGACCTGTGCCCGCCCGATGCCGAAAGCGCCACGGTGATGCTGCCCTATGACAAGGCGCTGATCGCCGGCCGGTTGGGCATGAAGCCCGAAAGCCTGAGCCGCAGCTTTGCCCGGCTGCGCAAATGCGGGGTGCGAATCGACCAGGCCAGCGCGGTCATCGACTCGGTTCCCCAGCTGCGCGGGCTGGCGCATGACGACGGCCCGGGCCGCGCGCCTTAGGCGGCGGGCGACCGGGGCCGCCTGCCCGATCCGTCAGGCGGCAAGGGCGCGCGGGAAAAGCACCGTCTCCTCCAGGTGGATATGCGCGACGACATCGTCGCAGAGCTTGCGCAGCCCGGTATAGAGCGCGGTCCAGGACCCGCAGGCGCCCTCGGGCAGGGTCAGGCCGTGGGTCACATGCTCGATGCGGCGCAGCAGGTCCGAGGTCACGGCATGCTCTTCGGCCATCACCCGCACCGGCTCGGCCAGCACGGCGCCGGCGCCTTGCAGCATGGCCGGGAACAGCAGGTTTTCCTCTTTCGACATATGCGTCTCGAGGTCGTCGCGCAGCGCCAGCAGGATATCGGTCAGGCCCAGCGGCGCCTCGTCATGGTCGCCGTGCACCGTCTCGACCCGGTTGGCGAGCTGCACGAGGAAGTTCATCTCCTCGCGGTGGGTGGCGTGATAGCGGTCGAGGATATGGGCGATCAGCTCGGGCGTGGCCTGCGGCGCGTCCCGGCCGGCGCGGTCGATCAGCGCCTGCAATGCGGCGGTCAGCGCGGCCAGGTCCAGCCCGGCCTTGGCGGCGGCATCGGCCAGGCTCAGCGCGCCGCCGCAGCAAAAGCTGATGTCGGCGTCGCGAAAGATCTGGGCGGCGCCGGGCAGCCGGGCGGCGATGTCGCGCACGGTGGTTTCAGGCGCAAGCAGGGGGTCGGTCATCGGGATTCTCCGGTTGGTCGGGGGTTGGGGCGGTTTCCGGCATCCAGGCCTGCGCCTGCGGCGCGGCCAGATGCAGAAGGTCGACGGCGCGGGCGGCGATCTGGGCGGTCGCCTGCGCCAGCGTGGTGTGATGCAGATAGAAGGCCGGGACCGGCGGCAGCACCGTCGCGCCCATCTCGGTCACCGCCTGCATGTTCTTCAGATGCGCCAGCGTCAGCGGCGCCTCGCGCGCCAGCAGGACCAGCGGCCGGCGCTCTTTCAGCTGCACGCCGGCGGCGCGGGTCAGCAGGTTGTCGTCGAACCCGTGCGCAATGGAGGCCAGGCTGCGCATCGAGCAGGGCGCGACGATCATCCCCGCCACCGGGCAGGAGCCCGAGGCGATGGAGGCACCCAGGTCGCCCAGCGGATGCCGGCGGGCGGCCAGGGCCGCAAGCGCCGCCTCAGCATCGGGCCCGACCTCCTCGGCCAGCGTGCGCGCGGCCATGGCGGACAGCACCAGGTCGATCTCCACCCCGGCCTGGACCAGCGCCCGCGCGCAATCCAGGGCCAGCGCCGCGCCGGATGCGCCGGAGACGCCCAGCACCACCCTCATGGCAGGATCTCCGCCAGCAGCGCCTCGGCCCGGGCCTCGTGCGCGGGGTCGAGGTGCATCTCGCGGCCCCAGTCCCGGCTGGTCTCGGTGCCGATCTTGGTGGTGGCGTCGATGCCGATCTTGCCCGCCAGCCCCTCCAGCGGCGAGGCGAAGTCGAGATAATCCATCGGCGTGCGGTCCAGCAGCATGACGTCGCGGCCCGGGTCCATCCGGGTCGAAATCGCCCAGGCGATGTCGTCCCAGTTGCGGATGTCCAGATCGCCGTCCACCACCACGATCATCTTGGTATAGCTGAACTGCGGCAGCATCCCCCACAGCGCCATCATCACCCGCCGGGCCTGGCCGGGATAGCGCTTGTCGATCCGGACCACCGCCATGCGATAGGAGCAGGCGGCGGCGGGCAGCCACAGGTCCTGCACCTCGGGGATCTGCGCCCGGATCACCGGCAGCGCGAGATCGTTGAACACTTCGCCGATGACCGAGGGCTCGTCCGGCGGTCGGCCGGTCACGGTGGACAGGTAAAGCGGGTTGTCGCGGCAGGTGATGGCGCTGACCCGCAGCACCGGAAAGGGTTCGACGGCGTTGTAATAGCCGGTATGATCGCCGAACGGCCCTTCGGGCGCGGTCTCGCCGGGGTGGACCCAGCCCTCGACCACGATCTCGGCCCGGGCAGGCACCATCAGCGGCACCGAGCGCGCGGGCACCAGCTCGGTCCGCGCGCCGCGCAGCACGCCCGAAAATCCCAGCTCCGACACGGTTTCCGGCAGCGGCAGCGCCGCCGCCAGCAAAAGCGCCGCGTCCGCGCCCAGCGCGATTGCCACCGGCATCGGCTCGCCCGCGCGCAGCCAGCCGCGGTGATGCGCCGCGCCGCCGCGATGGGCGAGCCAGCGCAGGATCAGCCGGTCCGGCCCCAGCACCTGGGCGCGATAGACGCCGAGGTTATAGCGCGACAGATCCGCTGCCGCGCTGTCCCGCGGCCGGGTCATCACCACCGGCCAGGTGATGAGCGGCCCGCCGTCCTCGGGCCAGGGCACCTGCACCGGCAGGGCGTGCAGGCCCGGCAGTTCCGCCGCCTGCACCGGCGCGTGGCGCAGGATCCGCGGCCGGGCCCGCAGCGCCGCCCGAAGCGCCGGCCAATGCGACAGCGCATCGCGCAGGCCGGCCGGCGGCGCGGGGCTGCGCAGGCTGGCCAGGAAAGCGCCGAAGGCGGGGATCTGGTCGATCTCCAGCCCCAGCCCGGCCGCCACGCGGGCCTTGGTCCCGAACAGGTTGGCGATCACCGGCATGCGCGGCCCGTCATGCGCCTCGAAGCGCAGCGCCGGACCGCCCCGGCGCAGGACCGCCAGCTGCACGGCCGTCATCTCGTGGCGCAGCGACACCGGGCTCGCGACCCGCGCCAACTCGCCCCGCTCGCCCAGGTCGGCAAGAAAGGCCCGCAGATCGGGAAACACGGGCAGGCGGCGCATCATCGGCTCCAGAGGCATCAGGCCCGCAACCTGCCCCGGAAAAACCCCGCTTCCCTTGACAATAGTCAAGCAACCCGCGGATTTTTCATGGCAGGAAACGGGCCATGACCCAACCGCCCGCCCTGCCCCGCCTGCTTGGCCCCCTTGCGCTGCTGCCGCTGGCGACGCCGGCGCTTGGCCTGGCCTTCACCCGCCTCTTGCGCCGGATCGCGCGGCAAAAGCCCTCGATCCTGGCGCGGCTTGGCGAAAGCCAGTCTGCCCGCTTCCTGATCGACGTCACCGACGGCCCGGTGATCCTGCTGATGGAGCCCGGACCGCGCCGCATCACCGCCAGCCGGCGCGGCCGCGCCGAACCCGCGCATGACGCGGCGATCCGCGGCCGGCTCGCCGCCTTTCTCGCCATGCTGCACGGCAGCGAGGACGGCGACGCGCTGTTCTTTTCCGGCGATCTGACGATCACCGGCGACACGGCGGCGGTGCTGGCGCTGCGCAACGCGCTGGACGATGCCGAACTGGACCTGACCGAAGAGCTGGCGGCGCTGTCGCGCCCGCCCTTCGACCGCTGGCTGCGCCGGGCATCAAGCCTGGTCGCGCGGCAAAGCGGCTATGTGCTGTCACGAGAGGAGCCCCGGCCATGATGGAACTGGTCTGCCCGGCCGGCACGCCGGCGGCATTGCGCGCGGCGGTCGATGCGGGGGCGCATACCGTCTATTGCGGCTTTGCCGATGAAACCAATGCGCGCAACTTCCCGGGCCTGAACTTCTCGCGCGAGGAAATGGCGGCCGGGGTGGACTATGCCCGCGCGCGCGGCGCCAGGGTGCTGGTCGCGATCAACACCTTCCCGCGCGCCGGTGCGCAGGCGGTCTGGCACCGCGCCGTGGCCGATGCGCATCGGGCCGGCGCCCATGCGGTGATCCTGGCCGATCCCGGGCTGATCGCGCATGCGGCGGAAACCCATCCCGACCTGCGGCTGCACCTGTCGGTGCAGGCGGCGGCGGCCAATCCCGACGCGATCAACCTCTACGCCGAGGCGTTCGGCATCCGTCGCGTGGTGCTGCCGCGCGTGCTGACGGTCGAGGAAATCACCGCCATCAACCGCGAAATCGACATCGAGACCGAGGTCTTCGTCTTCGGCGGGCTGTGCGTCATGGCCGAGGGGCGCTGCTCGCTGTCGTCCTGGGCCACCGGCCTGTCGCCGAACATGAACGGCGTCTGCTCGCCCGCAAGCCACGTCGCCTATGCCGAGACCGCGGGCGCGAGCGAGGCGCGGCTGGGCGGATACCTGATCCACCGCACGCCCAAGGGCGGCCCGGCCCCCTATCCGACGCTCTGCAAGGGCTGTTTCACCGCCCCCGCGACCGACACCGCCGCCGCCCAGACCGGCCACATCTTCGAAGACCCGGTCAGCCTGGACGCGACCGAGCTGATCCCGAAGCTGCAAAAATCCGGCGTCACCGCGCTGAAGATCGAGGGCCGCCAACGCTCGCGCGCCTATGTGGCGCAGGTCGTGCGCGCCTTCCGCGCCGCGGTCGAGGCCGCCGAGGCCGGTGCGCCGATGCCCTCGGGGCTGTTGGCGAAACTGACCGAGGGCCAGGCCGCCACCACCGGCGCCTATGCGAAAACCTGGAGGTAAGCCATGGACCTGACCATCGGCCCGATCGCGTTTTTCTGGACCGCCGAACAGGTGCGCGACTTCTACCGGCAGCTCGCCGCCGGCCCGGCGCGGCGCGTGGTGATCGGCGAATGGGTGTGCTCGAAACGGCTGCCGTTCTGGCAGCAGGAAATCCCGGCCGCGGTCGAGGCGCTGCAGGCCGCCGGCAAGGAGGTGGCGCTGTCGACGCTGGCGCTGATCACCCTGAAACGCGAGCGTCGGCAGACCGCCGACCTGTTCGCGACCGGCATCCCGGTCGAGATCGCCGACCTGGGCGCGCTGAAGCACCTGCCCGAAGGCGCGCCCTTCCAGGTCGGCCCCATGGTCAACGTCTATAACGAGGGCACGCTGGAATGGCTGGCCCGCAAGGGCGCGACCCGGATCTGCCTGCCGCCGGAGCTGCCGCTGGGCTCGGTCGCGGTGCTGGCCCGGGCCGGGCGCGATGCCGGCGTCGCGGTCGAGGTCTGGGGCCACGGCCGCACGCCGCTGGCGATCTCGGGGCGCTGCTATCACGCCCGGCTGCACGACCGCGCCAAGGACAGCTGCCTGTTCGTCTGCGGCGACGACCCGGACGGGCGCGCGGTGCAGACGCTGGACGGGCAGAGCTTCCTGACCGTCAACGGCGTGCAGACCATGGGTCACGCCCATACCACCGTGGCCCGCCAGATCGAGGCGCTGCGCGCGGCCGGGGTCGGCGCCATCCGCCTGTCGCCCCAGCACGGCGATTTCGCGGCGATCACCGCGATCTACGACAGGGCGGTGCGGCAGGCGGCGGCGCCGGAGGACACGGTGGCCGCGCTGGCGGCGGCCATGCCGGGCGCGGCCTTTGCGGACGGCTTCCTTGCGGGGGCGCCCGGGCTGCGCCCGGTGACCTGAGCGGGGGCGCTAAAGCCGCTCGCCCACCACTCGGGCGCAAAGCGCCAGCGAGATCGCCCCGGCATCCGGGTGGCCGAGGCTTTGCTCGGCCAGCGGCCGCGCCCGGCCCAGGCGGGGGACGAGCTGCGCCGTGCCCGCTGCCGCCGCCTGCGCGGCTTTTGCCGCCGCGGCCCAGGCTTCGGCAAGGGCATGGCCGGCGCCCACGCCCTGCTCCAGCGTCTCGACGAAGGGCACCAGCGCATCGACCAAGGTCTTGTCGCCGACCTGCGCCCCGCCCATGCCGGTGATGGCCGCCAGCGCGGCACGGGCGCCCTGCGCCACGCGGGGCGCGGTCAGCGCCTCGGCATCGGTCAGCGCCACCCCCCAGGCCCGCAGCGCCGCGCCCCAGAGCGCACCCGAGGTTCCGCCGGCACGATCCGCCCAGGCATCGCCCGCCAGCGCCAGGATCGTCGCCGCGCCAGCCCCCGCCTCGGCCGCGCGGCAGGCCGCATCGGCGGCAGCACGAGAGCCGCGCGCCATGCCCTGGCCATGATCGCCGTCGCCGGCGCGGGCGTCGATGGCGCCCAGTTCCGCCTCGGCTTCGGCCAGCGCGGCGGCCAGATCGCCGAGCAGCCCCGCAATGCAGCGCCCGGCTTGGGCCGATACCGCGCTGCCCGCGCGGATGCCCTGGGCACCCTCGACCGCGCGCAGGACGCGGGCGGCGGCACCCGCCGCCACCGCACCGCGGCGGAAGGCGGGCGTGTCGGCCGCGGCGCACCACAGCCGCTCCAGATCGGCGTCCAGCCACATCAGCGACAGCGAACAGCCCGCCATGTCGAGGCTGGTGACGAATTCGCCGACCTCGGGCATGACCGGCTGCAAGCCCGCTTTGGCCAACAGCGCCGTCAGGTGATGCCAGAGCACGAAAAGCTCCTCGTATTTGGTGCAGCCGAGCCCGTTCAGCACCACGGCCACGCGGCCCGCATGCCCGGCCGGACGCTCGGCCAGCAGCGGTTCCAAGAGCAGCCGCGCCAGATCGGCGGCGGGCAGCAGGTCGCGCGTGCTGATGCCCGGCTCGCCATGGATGCCAAGGCCAAGCGCCATCCGGCCCGGCTGGACCGCGAACAGCGGCTCGGCCTTGCCCGGCAGGGTGCAGCCATCGAAGGCGATGCCGAAGGACACCGTCGCGGCATTGGCGTGATCGGCCAGTGCCATCACCGCGTCGAGGTCCAGCCCCTCTTCGGCCGCCGCACCTGCGACCTTGAAGACCAGGAGGTCGCCCGCCACGCCGCGGCGCTTGTGACGCTGGGCCACGGGGGCGCTGGCCACGTCGTCGGCGACGGCCAGCAGCCGGGCGTCGATGCCCTCGTCCCGCAGCCGCGCGGCGGCGGCGGTGAAGTTCAGCACGTCGCCCGCGTAATTGCCGTAGCCCAGGATCACGCCGCGGCCGTCCTGCGCCTGCCGCGCCACCCCGGCGATGGCCGAGGTCGAGGGTGAGGCGAAGACATCCCCCGCCACCGCCGCATCGGCCAGGCCCGGGCCGACATAGCCCAGGAAGGCCGGGTAGTGCCCCGAGCCGCCGCCGACGACCAGCGCGACCTTGGCGGGGCCGTCCATGGCGCGGATCGCCCCGCCCGGCACGGCAAGCACATGGCCCGGATAGGCCGCGCAAAAGCCCGACAGGGCATGGGCCGCGAAGGTCTCGGGCGTGTCTTGGATCTTGGTCATGGCAATGCCCTCAGCTCAGGGGCACCAGCCGCCTGGCGGCGGCGACGGTGCGGTTCAGCCAGTCATGCTCCTGCGCGCGGGTGGCCTGCAGGTCGTCGGAATGCGGCAGCCAGTGCTCCAGGATGACGCTCATGTCCGGGTCGCGGTCCGCAAGCGCCGCGAGCACCTCGGACAACTCGGCGCGGCCCTCGCCCAGGGGGGTGCCGTGGATGCGGAAGCCCACGCCGTAAGGGTCGGGGGTGATCTGGTAATCCTTGAAATGCAGGTTGATGGCATAGGGCGCCAGCATCCGCACCGTTTCCATCGGCCATTCGCCGGCGCAGATGGAATTCGCCACGTCCAGGCACACGCCCAACGCATCGTCGGCCACCGCATCCAGCAGCGCGACCATGCGGGGCGAGGGATAGTTGAAATGGTTCTCGATGGCGAAGCGCAGGCCGGCGGCCTTGCCCTCGGGCAAGAGCGCGCGCAGCTGCGCGGCCAGTTCCGGCACCGGGATCAGCGCATCCTCGGCATCCAGCGCCACGCGCAGGATGTTCGAGCCGATGCGCCGGCCGATGGGGATATAGCGCGCCAGTTCCTCGGCATCGAAGGATTGCGTGCCCAGTTCCAGCGTCATGCCATAAGCGTCGGCGCGGGCTTTCAGCGCCCGATGCTCGTCCGGCGACAGCCGGTCCAGCGGCAGGTTGTCGGCATATTGCACGACCGACAGCCCGTGGCCGTGGGCGATTTCCAGCAGCGCCATCGCCGTCATGGGCGTGTCGGGCTGCTTGTCCTTGATCCCGATGGACCAGCGAAAGGCATAGCTGCCAAGGCCGAGTTTCATGGTTTCCCCCTGTGAAACGGCGCCGGTCGCCCGGCGCCCGCCCTTCAGTGAATGAGCGAACCGCCGTTCACATCGACCTCGGAACCGGTGACATAGGAGGCGAGCTCCGAGGCCAGGAACAGCGCGCAGCCCGCGACCTCGTCGGCGGTGCCGGGGCGGCCCATCGGGATGCCGGCGTTGATCGTCACGCGCATCTCGTCCGTCAGCTTGCCGGCGGTGATGTCGGTGGCGATGAAGCCGGGGCAGATCGCGTTGACGCGGATATTGTCGGGCGCCAGTTCGCGCGCCATGGCCTTGGTCAGGCCCAGGATCCCCGCCTTGGCCGCCGAGTAATGCGGGCCGCCGAAGATGCCGCCGCCGCGCTGCGCCGAGACCGAGGACAGGTTGACGATGGCGCCCGACTGGTTGCCGCGCATATGCGGGATCACCGCCTGGCTGCAATAGAGCGTGCCGCGCAGGTTCACGTCCAGCACGTCGTCATAGTTCTGCGGGCCGATCTCCATGATCTTCAGGGGCTGGGTGATGCCGGCATTGTTCACCAGCACGTCGATGCGGCCCCATTGCGCGATCAGCGCCTGGAAGGCGGCCTTGACGCTGGCCTGGTCGGTGACGTTGCAGGCCAGCCCGACATGGTCCGGGCCCAGTTCGGCGGCGGCGGCCGCGGCGGCGGCCTGGTCCAGGTCCAGGATGGCGACCGTCGCGCCATGCTGCGCGAACAGCCGCGCGGTGGCGAGGCCCAGGCCGCGCTTCGACGCGGCGCCGGTGATGACGGCGAATTTGCCGGTCAGAAGGGCGGTTCCCATGGTGATGCTCCTGTCGGTGATGGGAAAGGGAAAGGGGTTACAGCCAGCCGCGCAGCTGCCGGGCGATGGCCCTGGTCGAGATGCCGTAGCGGTCGTGCAGCGTCGGCAGCGCGCCCGCGTCCAGGAACTGGTCGGGCAGGCCGATCATGCGGAAAGTGGGCGCGACGCCGTTCGTCAGCAGGGTCGCGGCGACGGCCTCGCCCAGGCCGCCGACGCGGGTGTGGTTTTCGGCGGTGACGACCAGGCGACCGCCCTTGCGGGCCTCGGCCAGGATGGTCTCGGTATCCAGGGGCTTGATGGTCGGGCAATGCAGCACGGCGACCGAGACGCCGTGGCGCTCCAGTTCGGCCGCCGCGTCCAGCGCCCGCATGGTCATGAAGCCGGAGGAGATGACCAGCGCATCCGATCCGTCGCGGATCAGCCTGGCCCGGCCCAGTTCGAAGCGGTAATCCGGGTCGTGGGCGCGCAGGACCGATGGCACCTTGCCGCGCGGCAGGCGCATGTAGACCGGACCGTCATGGGCCACCAGCGCCGGGACGGCCTCGGCCACGTCGATGGCGTCGCAGGGATCGACGATGGTCAGGTTCGGCAGACCGCGGAAGATCGCCAGATCCTCGGTCGCCTGGTGGCTGGGGCCGTAGCCGGTGGTCAGCCCCGGCAGCGCGCAGACGATCTTGACCGGCAGGTTCTCCTCGGCGATGGCCATGGCGATGAAGTCATAGGCCCGGCGGCTGGCAAAGACCGCATAGGTGGTGGCGAAGGGGATGAAGCCCTCGCGCGCCATGCCGGCGGCGGCCGAGATCATCACCTGCTCGGCCATGCCCATCTGGTAGAAGCGGTCCGGGAAGGCCTGGGCAAAGACATGCAGGTCGGTGTATTTCGACAGGTCCGCGGTCAGCCCGACGATGCGCGGATCGACCTTGGCGGCGGCGACCAGCGCGTGGCCGAAGGGGGCGCCGACGCTTTCATAGCCCTCGGCGTCCAGCGAGGCGATCATGGCCGAGGTCTTGCCGCTGCCGGTGCCGGGCTGGCGCGGCTGCCACTTGCGGTGCGGGTCATAGGTGGAACGGGTGGTCATGGCCGTCACTCCGGCTTGGTTGCGTCAAGAACGGCCAGCGCCTTCTGCCATTCATCGGCTTCGACACGGACGAAATGCGTGATCTCGCGGGCCTCGAGGAAGGGCACGCCCTTGCACATCACCGTGTCGCAGATGATGACGCGGGGCCGGGCCTCAGCCAGGTTGCGGGCGGCGTCGAAGGCCGCGACCAGCGCCGGAATGTCGTTGCCGTCGACGCGCTGGACGTGCCAGCCGAAGGCCGCCCATTTGTCGTGCAGCGGCTCGGCGCACAGCATCTCGGTCGACTTGCCGTCGGCCTGCTGGTCGTTGAAATCGACGATGCAGATCAGGTTGCCCAGCTTGTGATGGGCGGCGGACATCGCGGCCTCCCAGGTCGAGCCCTCGCCCAACTCGCCATCCGACATCAGGTTGTAGACGAAGGCCGGATTGCCCTTGGCCCGCAACCCCAGCGCCATGCCGACGCCGATGCCCAGGCCCTGGCCCAGCGAACCGCCGGTGATCTCCATCCCCGGGGTATAGGCGGCCATGCCGGACATGGGCAGGCGGCTGTCGTCGCCGCCATAGGTCTCCAACTCGGCCTCGGGCAGGATGCCGGCCTCGATCAACGCGGCGTAAAGCGCGATGGCGTAATGGCCGATGGACAGCAGGAAGCGGTCGCGGCCTTCCCATTCGGGATCGTCGGGGCGGTGGTGCAGCGCGTGGAAATAGGACACGGCCAGCACGTCGGCGATGCCGAGCGCCTGCCCGACATAGCCCTGGCCCTGGACCTCGCCCATGCGCACGGCCTTGCGGCGGATTTCCCAGGCCCGTCGGGGCAGGCTCATGTTCGGAAATGCGGTGGTCCCGCTCATCTTGGCAGTCTCCTTCTGGTCGGCCCCGACGCGCTGTCGGGGGCGGTGCGCCGCAGACGCGGCAGGCAGGCGGGTGGGGAAAGGGCGCGGCGGCTGGGCCGCGCCGTCGCGTCAATAAAGGGTTATCGCCGGCACATAGCTGACCAGGGCCAGGACGATCATCGACACCAGGAAAAAGGGCCACAGCTCGCGCGTCGTCGCGCCCAGCGAGGTCTTGGCGATCGAGGCGGAGATGAACAGCGTCGTCCCGATCGGCGGCGTGTAAAGCCCGATGCCCAGGTTCAGCACCATCATCAGCCCCAGTTGCACCGGGTCCATGCCGATGCTGGCGGCCAGCGGCACGAAGATCGGTCCCAGCAGCAGGATCGCCGGCGGCAGGTCCAGCGGCATGCCGATGACCAGCAGCAGGATGTTCATCGACAGGATGATCAGGATCGGGTTCTGCACGGTTTCGGTGATCCAGGTGGCGAATTTCTCGGGCACCTGGTCGAAGGTCAGGATCCAGCCGACGGCCGCGCTGCCCATGATGACCAGCATGACCACGCCGGTCGCCACGCCGGCCTCGATCAGGTTGTCCTGAAAGCGGCTCCAGGTGATGTCGCGATAGAAGAACACGCTCATCGCCAGGGCATAGACCACGGCCAGCACCGCGATTTCCGTGGGCGTGGCGATGCCGAAGCGCAGGCCCAGCAGGATCAGGACCGGCAAGAGCAGCGCCGGGCTGGACAGGACCGCCAGACGGCCCAGCTCCTGCATCGTCGCTGACTTGTCCACGGCGGCAAAGCCGCGCCGGCGGGCGATCCAGTTGCAGGCGACGACCAGGCCCACGGCCAGCAGCACGCCCGGCAGCAGCCCCGCCGTGAACAGGTCCGCAATCGAGGTGCCCGAGATCAGCGAATACAGGATCAGCGGGATCGAGGGCGGGATCAGGATGTCGATGACCGCCGAGGTCGAATTGTTCGCCGCGCAAAGCGCCGAAGGATAGCCCTGCCGCTTCTGCCAGGGGATCAGCACCGAGCCCAGCGCGCTGGCATTCGCCACCGCCGAGCCCGACACCCCGCCGAAGACCACCGAGGCCACGACGGTGGTCGCCAGCGGCCCGCCCTTCCAGCGCTGCATGACCTTCGAGGCGAAGGCCAGCAGCTCGTTGCCCAGCGTGCCGCCCAGCATCAGCGTGCCCGCCAGCATGAAGAAGGGCAGCGCCAGCATCGGAAAGGATTGCGTCTGCTGGTAAAGCTGCTGCACCACGATGGACAGCGGCAGCCCGCCATAGAAATAGATCGCGAAGGCCGAGGACAGCACCAGCGCATGTCCGACCGGCACCGCCAGCAGCATCAGCAGCGTGAAGCTGAGAATGAGCGCAAGGGTCATTGGCCCGTCTCCTCGGGGTTGGGGATCGGCAGGGCCTCGGGCCCGATCAGGATCAGCCGGATCGCGATGGCCAGGGTCACGGCGACGACCGCGGCGCTGCCCCCGGCCAGCGCCAGATAGCTGTAGGCGGCGGGCAGGCCCAGGACCGGGCTGAGGTCGATCCAGGACATGCCGGCGACCTGGAAGGCGACGGCGGCGACGATGACGTTCGACAGGATGACGCAAAGCTGCGCCAGCAGATGGATCGCGCGCTTGCCGCCCCGGCCGAACAGGTCCGGCACCGCCTCGACCGCCATATGGGCGCCGCGCTGCGCACCCAGCGCGATGCCGGCGACGATGAAGAACGGAAACAGCCGCTCGGGCAGTTCCTGCGCGAAGGACAGGCCGCCGCCCGCCGCATAGCGGGCAACGACGTTGGCAAACAGCAGCAGCAGAAGCGCCAGGCCCGAGATCATCACGATACTGCGCGTGATCAGCGAGATAATCCGGTCCAGCCCGTCCGCCAGCCGCAACAGGGGATGGGGCGGATGCGGCACATCCGTCGCCAGGTCCCGCTGCGGATCTTCGTGATGATCGCTCGGCCGCGTCATGGATCAGGCCTTGGCCGCGTCGATCAGCTGGCCGACGAAATCGCCGAAGGGCTTGGCCTTCCAGATCTCGGCAACCGGCGCCGCGGCGGCGCGGAACGTGTCCTTGTCGACCTCGTTGATCTTCAGCTTGGCATCGGCGCTGAACTGCTGGAACAGCTTCGCCTCGCTTTCGAGGATCAGCCCGCGCTGCATCTGGGTCGCGGCATCGGCGGCGGCCTGCACCTGCGCCTTCTGGTCGTCGCTGAACTGCTGCCAGCGGATTTGCGAGATCAGGAAGGGCGAGACCTCCCATTTGTGGCTCGACAGGCTGATGAAAGGGTTCACCTCGTAGAGCTTCGAGGAGGCGATGTTGGTCAGCGGGTTTTCCTGCCCGTCGACGACGCCCTGCTGCAAGGCGATGTAGAGCTCGCCGAAGCTGATCTGTTCGGTGCTGGCGCCGAGCGTGTTGAAGATGTCGATGGTCATCGGATCGGGCGGCGTGCGGATGGTCAGGCCCTTCAGGTCGGCGGGGGTGACGATGGCGCGCTTGGAGTTGGTGATGTGGCGGATGCCGTTGTCCCACCAGCCCAGCGGCACCATGTTCACGGCGGCAAAGCGCTCGGCCAGGCTGGCGCCGACCGGGCCGGCCAGGACCTTGAACGCATCGGCCGAGGTGTCGAACAGGAACGGCAGGCCCAGCGCCGCGATTTCCGGCACCAGGGCCGAGCACGAGCCCTGGCTGTTGACGGTCATGTCCACCGCGCCGGTGCGCAGGCTGGTCAACAGGGATTGTTCGTTGCCGAGCTGCTCGGCCCCGGCGACGCGGACGGCCAGCTCGCCGCCGCTCTTTTCCGCGACCAGGCGGGCGAATTCGTCGCAGGCGGTGCCGCGCGGATTGCCGGGCGCGGCGTTGTGGCCCAGCGTCATGGTGGTCGCGGCCTGCGCGCCGCGCGGCAGCGCCATGATCGCCGGCGCCGCCAGCAGGGCGCTGGCGCCACGCAGCAGGTTGCGGCGGTTGATGATGGTGGTCATCTGGATCTCCTCCCCAGGATGGATGGCAAGCGGCAGGGACTGCGGCGCGCCGCACCGTGGCCCTTTGCGTCGGACATGCGTCACCTCTCCGGCGACGCCTTCGGGTCAGGACCGGGGGCCCTTGGCCATGGGCGAACGTCTGGTGCCGTGAGTGACAGCGGCGGCGCTGGTCGCGAACATCGAATTCCCCCTTTTTCGGTCATGGGCGGCAGCGTTTGGTCCTGCCTTGCCCAGGCTGCGGTCCGGTCTCCTCAAACCGGGTGCGCAGGGAAATGATCGCCGCAAGGCAAGCTCGCGGTCAAATGCGAAATCGACGCTTATTCGTGAATAAGATTCATCTGTCCCACGACCCGATCGACGCTGCACCGGCTCAGCTCGTCCAGGATCCATTGCTGGAACAGCTTGATCTTGGGCACATTCTGCTTGGCCTTCAGGATCGAGATGCTGTGGCAGGCGACCTGGCTACGGGTTTCGCCGAAAAGCTCGACCAGCCGGCCGGTGGCCAGTTCGCGCTCGACCAGGACATGGCTTTCAAGGCAGATGCCCTGCCCGTCCACGGCGGCGCTGATCGACATGAACGAGCGGTCGAAGCGCGGCCCCCGGTCCAGTTGCAGGGGAATGTCGCCGTTCAGCCGCGCCCAGTCGCCCCAGCGCAGCAGGTTCACCTCGGAATGGATCAGGGTGTGATGCTGCAGGTCGGCGGGGGTGTGGATCGGCGGGTCGGCGCGGCGCAGGAACGCGGGCGAGCACAGCGCGATCACCGCCTCGTCCGGCAGTTGCACGGTGATGACGCCGCGCGCGGGCAGGACGCTGCCGTAGCGGATATCGACATCGACCAGCCCGGCGCCCAGCTCGACCGGATCGGCCGAGGCATGCAGCCGCACGTCGATGTCGCTGTGCTGCGCGCTGAACCGCGACAGCCGCGGCATCAGCCATTGCGCGGCAAAGCTGGGCACGGAATGCACGGTCAGGATGTCGGCCTTGCCATGGCGCTCGATCTCGCGCGTGGCGGCCTCCATCGTCGCGAAGGCTTCCGAGACGCGCTGGAAATACCGCTCTCCGGCATCGGTCAGCAGGATCGTGCGGGTGTCGCGATGAAACAGGCTCAGCCCTATTTCCCGCTCCAGGAAGCGGATCTGGTGGCTGATCGCCGAGGCCGTCACATGCAGCTCGTTCGCGGCGGCGGTGAACGAGCCGCAGCGCGCGGCGGCCTCGAAGGCCTGCAGGGATTTCAGCGAGGGCATGCGGCGCATGGGATGCCTTTGTATTGAGCCGGGGCAGGGTATTGCCGCATCTTGCATGAGACCAATTCAAAAATCAGCCCGCGTAATTCGTTTGATGCCCGGCAGCGGCTTTCCTTAGGCTTGGCTCTAGGGGAGACATATCATGCAGCTTTCATTCATCGGCCTGGGGGCCATGGGCAGCCTTATGGCACGCAACCTGATCGGCGCGGGCTTTGCCCTGCGCGGCTACGATGCCTGGCCGGCGGCGGTGCAGCGGTTCCGCGACAAGGGCGGCCAGGCGACGGCCTCCGCGGCCGAGGCGGCGCAAGGCGCCGATGCGCTGATCCTGATGGTGGTGAGTGCCGCCCAGGCCGAGGAGGTGCTGTTCGCCTCCGGCGCGCTGGAGGCGCTGGCGCCGGACGGGGTGGTGGTGCTGATGGCGACCTGCCCGCCCGGCGCGGTCCGCGACCTGGCGCAGCGGGTTCAGGCTACGGGCCGGGGCTTTGTCGACGCCCCGGTCTCGGGCGGCACGGCGGGGGCGGATGCCGCGACGCTCAGCATCATGGTCGCGGCCGAGGCCGCGGTCTTCGATCGCGTCAGGCCGGTGCTGCGCGCCCTGGGCAACAAGATCTTCCATGTCGGCACCGAGCCCGGCCAGGGCGCCACGGTCAAGGTGGTGAACCAGCTGCTCTGCGGCGTCCATATCGCCGTCGCGGCCGAGGGCATGGCCTTTGCTTCCCGTGTCGGCGTCGATCCGCAGGTGGTGCTCGAGATCCTCGGCGGCTCGTCGGCGTCCAGCTGGATGCTGAAGGACCGCGGCCCCCGCATGATTCAGCCCGACCCCGAGGTTTCGAGCGCGATCGACATCTTCGTCAAGGACCTGGGGATCGTGCTGGACGCGGGGCGCGAGGTGAAGGCCGCGCTGCCGCTGTCGGCCGCAGCCTATCAGATGTTCCTGGCGACCAGCGGACGGGGCGACGGGGCGGCCGACGACAGCCAGGTGATCCGCTCCTATGGGTTGCTGAATGCGGGACGCGCGGCACCGGCCTGAGATTCCATCAGGAGAGCCGCCGTGCTACGGGCAAGCATGATCTGCGATCAGCCGCCAGAGCTTGCGCAGAGCGTCCTGCCTCGGATCAGGCGCCCCGCCCAACCGGCATCCTGGCGCTTCGCCGAACCTCGCGTGCGCCATCGCATTTCGTCATCGGCTCCGAGGCGGCGTCAAGGTCATCGCCAGCCGATGCCCTGAGCGAAACGGCCAGGCCGCACAAGGCCGCACCGAGCCAGAAACGCTGCGTCTTCCATGTCGAAGTCGATCCGCGCGTGCCAAGGCGGCGACGGTGCAGGCAGAAGCGCATATCACCGCAGCGCCCCGGGGCCGACGCACGCCCCCTTGCGCAGCCCCCGGCTTTGCGGTTTCTCATGACGCCATGACCCGCTTCCGCTTTGCCCCGATCCCGGCCGCCCTGCCCGCCACCGTGCCCTTCACCGGCCCCGAGACGCTCGAGCGCCAAAGCGGCATGCTGTTCCGCGCCCGGCTCGGCGCCAATGAGAACGGCTTCGGCCCCTCGCCCCGCGCCGTCGAGGCCATAATCCGCGCCTCGGCCGAGATCTGGAAATACGGCGATCCGGACAGCCACGACCTGCGCCAGGCGCTGGCGACGCATCACGGCGCCCGGCCGGAAAACATCATGGTCGGCGAGGGTATCGACGGCCTGCTCGGCCTGCTGGCCCGGCTCATGCTCAGCCCCGGCGAAACCGTGGTCACTTCTCAGGGCGCCTATCCGACCTTCAACTACCATGTCGCGGGCTTCGGCGGCCGGCTGGTCAAGGTTCCCTATCGCGACGATGCCGAAGACCCGCAGGCGCTGACCGACGCCGCCCGCGAAAACGACGCCCGGCTGGTCTATCTCGCCAATCCCGACAACCCGATGGGCAGCTGGCACCAGGGCACGCGGATCGAGGCGATGCTCGCCGACCTGCCCCGGACCAGCCTGTTGGTGCTGGACGAGGCCTATGCGGAATTCGCCCCCGCGGACGCCATCCCCCGCATCGACCCCGAGGACGCGCGGGTGATCCGCTTCCGCACCTTCTCCAAGGCCTATGCCATGGCGGGCGCGCGCGTGGGCTACGCCATCGGCCCGGCCGAGCTGATCGCCGGCTTCGACCGCATCCGCAACCATTTCGGCATGAACCGCACGGCGCAGATCGGCGCGCTTGCGGCCTTGCAGGACCAGGACTGGCTGGCCCATATCCGGGCCGAGACCGCCGCCGCCCGCAGCCGCATCGCCGCCATCGCGCAGGACAACGGCCTGGCCGCCCTGCCCTCGGCCACGAATTTCGTCACCATCGACACCCGGCGCGACGGCACCTTCGCCCGCGCCCTGCTGCAAAACCTCGGCGCCGAGGGCGTTTTCGTCCGCATGCCCGGCACGGCACCGCTCGATCGCTGCATCCGCGTCTCCTGCGCGCCCGAACCGGAACTCGACGCCTTCGCCCAGGCGTTGCCCCGCGCCCTCGCCGCCCTGACCTGAGGCTTTCTCTGTTTTCCAAATACCCCGCCGACCATGCCAGCGGGCCGGTCAGTCCAGGGCAAGCGCCGTCGTCGCCTTCAGCTCCTCCATGGACAAAAGCGCGGTGACGTTGTGGATCTTCACCTCGGAAATCAACGCCTGGTAGAAGCGGTCATAGGCCCGCGCATTCCGCACCCGCACCTTCAGGATATAGTCGATGTCGCCGGCCAGCCGATGCGCCTCGATCACCTCCGGCCTGGCGCGCACCGCGGTCAGGAACTTGCGCGCCCATTCGGGATCGTGCTCGCTGGTGCGGATCAGCACGAAGAAGCAGGCATCGAGCCCCAGCGCATCCGGGTCCAGAAGCGCCACCTGCGCCCGGATCACCCCGGCCTCGCGCAGCTTGCGAATCCGGTTCCAGACCGGGGTCTTCGAGGCCCCGACCCGGGCCGCGATGTCGTCCAGCGACAGAGTCGCGTCCTCTTGCAGCAGGGACAGGATTTTGCGGTCCGTGTCATCCAGCCGGATGGGTGTTTGTCGCTCGTCGCTCATCGTGAAATCCCTTCCTACGCTCGCGCGGAACCGCGGGAGATGTTTCTTATTTCTCCGCCCCACTCGTCAATATGGGGGATTATTTTCTATATTGCAGGGACGGAAAACGAAAGGCAAAGGCCATGTCCAAGGGCTTCACCCCATCCCCCGCAACCCCCGGCGTCATCACGGCGAATGACCTGCGCATGGGCCATTGCGTGTGGATGCGTAACGGCCAGTGGACCGCCGACCCGCGCGAGGCCGAGCTGTTCGAGGACGAGGCCATCGCCGAGCTGGCCCTGCTCGACGCCATCGCCCAGGCCGGCCTGGTCGTCGGCGCCTATCTGGTCGAAGCCAGGCGCGGGCCCGACGGCCGCCCCGAGCCGGCGCATTTCCGCGAAGCGTTCCGCCGCAGCGGCCCGACCCACAAGCATTTCCAGCAAGCCGAAGCCGAGGCCAGCCATGTTTGACGCGCGTCCCCAGCACAACGACCAGCATCGCGAATACCTGCGCCACCGCGCCCAGCAGTTCCGCCGCCAGGTCGAGCGCCGCCTGGACGGCAGCCTGACCGAAGAGGAATTCCGGCCGCTGCGGCTGAAGAACGGCGTCTATCTGCAGCTGCATTCCTATATGTACCGGGTGGCAATCCCCTATGGCGCGCTGACCCCGGACCAGATGCGCATGCTGGGCCATGTGGCCGAGCGCTGGGACCGCGGCTATGGCCATTTCACCACCCGCACCAATATCCAGTTCCACTGGCACAAGCTGGTCGATATCCCGGATTCGATGGATGCGCTGAACTCGGTCGGCATCCACTCGATCCAGACCTCGGGCAATACCATCCGCAACGTCAATGCCGACGCCTTCGCCGGCGCCGCCGCCGACGAGCTGGAGGACCCGCGCCCCTGGGCCGAGCTGATCCGCATCTGGTCCACCGACCATGCCGAATTCCAGTTCCTGCCGCGCAAGTTCAAGATCTCGGTCTCGGCCGGCAAGCAGGACCGCTCGGCGGTCTCGGCCTATGACATCGGCTTGCGCATCGTCGAGCAGGACGGCCAGCGCGGCTTCCAGGTCTGGGTCGGCGGCGGCTTGGGCCGCACGCCCTATCTGGGCCAGGTGATCCGGGAATTCCTGCCGCAGGCGGACCTGCTGCCCTATCTGGAAGCGATCCTGTCGGTCTATAACCTGACCGGCCGGCGCGACAACAAATGGAAGGCCCGCATCAAGATCACCGTGAACGAGCGCGGTCTGGACGTGTTCCGCGCCGATGTCGAGGCAGAGTTCGCGCAGCGCCGCCGGCAGTTCTCGGGCCTGGACCAGGAGATCCTGCGTGACCTGCGCGAGCGTTTCGCGCCGCCGGAGTTCCTGGACGCGCCGGTCGAGGGTTATGAGGCCGCGCGCGCCGCGAACGGCGCCTTCCGCTCTTGGACCGACACCAACCTGCACCCGCACAAGGTGCCGGGCTATGCCAGCGTCATCGTCACGCTGAAGGCGCCGGGCGCCACGCCGGGCGACATGAGCGCCGACCAGATGCGGCTGGTGGCCGACCTGGCCGAGCGGCTGGCCCATGGCGACATCCGGGTGAACCACGACCAGAACCTGGTGCTGCCGCATGTGCGCAAGGCCGACCTGGCCGAGCTTTACGAGGCGCTGCGCCCGGTCGGGCTGGCGACGGCGAACTTCGGCAAGATCACCGACATCATCTCTTGCCCCGGCATGGACTATTGCACCCTGGCGACCGCGCGCTCGATCCCGATCGCGCAGGACATCGCCGCGCATTTCCGCGCCCGCGGCCTGGAAGACGACATCGGCGAGATGAAGATCCGCATCTCGGGCTGCATCAACGCCTGCGGCCATCATCACCTGGGCCATATCGGCATCCTGGGCCTGGATCGGGCCGGCGTCGAGAACTATCAGATCACGCTGGGCGGCGATGGCTACGAGATCCCGACGCTGGGCCAGCGCGCCGGCGCCGGTTTCCCGGCGGACGAGGTGGTGCCGGCCATCGACCGGCTGGTCGACGCCTATCTGGCGCTGCGGGAATCGCCCGAGGAACGCTTCATCGACGCCTATCGCCGTCTTGGGGTGGCGCCGTTCAAGGCGGCGCTGTATCCGGCCGATGCTTGACGACACGCTGGACGCGCGCGCCGCGCGGTTGAATGATCGCTACAAGCATCATGCCGCGACCGAGGTGCTGCGCCGCGCGTTGAAGGACCCGGACTTGGGTTCGACGACGCTGGTCTCGTCCTTCGGCTCGGAATCGGTGGTGCTCCTGCACATGGTCTCGGTGGTGGCGCCGGGCACGCCGGTGCTGTTCATCGACACGATGATGCTGTTCCAGGAAACGCTGGACTATCAGCTCGAGGTCACGCGCAAGCTGGGCCTGACCGACGTGCGGGTGATCCGCGCCACCGAACGCGAGGTGGCGCTGAACGACCCGGACGGCACGCTGCACCAGTTCAACACCGACGCCTGCTGCGATTTCCGCAAGACCATTCCGCTGGAGCGCGAGCTGTCCAAGTTCGACGCCTGGATCACCGGCCGCAAGCGTTTCCAGGGCGGCGAGCGCCAGCAGCTCGACTTCTTCGAATCCGAGCCGCCCTCGCGCCTGCGCATCAATCCCCTGGCGCATTGGCGGCGCGAGGACGTGCAGGAATACATGGCGGAAAACAACCTGCCGCGGCATCCGCTGGTCGCCAAGGGCTATGCCTCGATCGGCTGCGCGCCCTGCACCTCGCCCATCAAGCCGGGCGAGGACCCGCGCGCCGGGCGCTGGCGCGGCCAGGCCAAGACCGAATGCGGCATCCACTTCATCGGCGGCAAGATGGTCCGCGCAGGAGCGAACACATGAGCGATTTCTTTCTGGTCCGCGACGACGGCTTCCATCCCGATGACGGCGCCGAGCCGGTCGTCCTGGCCCCCGGCACCGACCTGGCCACGCTGGACGACTATCTTGGCCACGAGCTGCTGGCCATCGACTTCCCGGCAATGACCGACGGTCGCGGCTTTTCGCTGGCGCGGCTCTTGCGGCAAAAGGGCTACAAGGGTCGCCTGCGCGCCGTGGGCGGCCTGATCGCCGACCAATACGCCATGGCGCGCCGGGTGGGCTTCGACGAAGTCCGCATCCCGGCCGCGCTCGCCGCCCGCCAGCCACAGGAACAGTGGCTCTACCGTGCCGACTGGCAGGATTGGGACCATCGGTCGCGCCTTGCTGGTTGAGTCCGGGGTTTCCCCCCGGCGCCCTTGTGATCTAGATAGACCGGAATCGACATGACCCTGGATGTGCCCGTGGCCGAAGTTGCCGCCAAACCCGCAAAGACCCTGCCCGACGCCCAGACCGTGACCGCGGTGCGGCACTGGACCGACCGGCTGTTCTCGTTCCGCGTGACGCGGCCGGCCTCGCTGCGCTTCCGCTCGGGCGAGTTCGTGATGATCGGCCTGCCCGGCGACAACGGCAAGCCGATCCTGCGCGCCTATTCCATCGCCTCGCCGGCCTGGGACGACGAGCTGGAATTCTATTCGATCAAGGTGCCGGACGGGCCGCTGACCTCGAAGCTGCAGAACATCCGGCCGGGCGACGAGATCATCCTGCGCCCGAAGCCGGTGGGCACGCTGGTGCTGGACGCGCTTCTGCCCGGCAAGCGGCTGTGGTTCCTCGCCACCGGCACCGGCATCGCGCCCTTCGCCAGCCTGATGCGCGAGCCGGAAAGCTATGAGCGTTTCGAGCAGGTCATCATGATGCACACCTGCCGCACCGCCGACGAACTGGCCTATGGCCGCGAGCTGGTCGAGAACCTGAAGCACGACCCGCTGCTGGGCGAGCTTTACGGCGAGGCATTCGCCAGCCGGCTGCTCTATTACCCGACGACCACGCGCGAGACGTCGCCCCATATGGGCCGGATCACCGACAACCTGACCTCGGGCAAGGTCTTTGCCGATCTGGGCCTGCCGCCGATGGATGCGGCGAATGACCGCGCCATGATCTGCGGCAGCCTGGCCTTCAACACCGATGTGAAGGCGGTGCTGGAAGGCTTCGGCCTGCGCGAGGGCGCCAACAGCGAGCCCAAGGAATTCGTTGTCGAAAAGGCCTTCGTCGGCGACGGCATCTGACCCGCTGCCGGGGGCTTTGCGCCCCCGGACCCCCGCAGGATATTTGGACAAGAAAGAAGCCCGGCGTTGACAGTCCGCCGGGCTGTGCCCATGTTCCGGCGCCGAATCATGCGAAGGAATTTTCATGCCTGTCGTCGTCGTTGAATCCCCGGCCAAGGCCAAGACGATCAATAAATACCTGGGCGACGACTATACGGTTCTGGCGTCCTTCGGCCATGTCCGCGATCTGCCGCCCAAGGATGGCAGCGTCGATCCCGATGCCGATTTCGCCATGAAATGGGAGGTGGCGGCGGACTCGCGCAAGCATGTCAAGGCGATCAAGGATGCCCTGGCGGGCGACCCGAACCTGATCCTCGCTACCGACCCCGACCGCGAGGGCGAGGCGATCTCCTGGCACCTGCTGGAGACGCTGGCGCCGGCCCTGAAGAAGGGTGCCGAGGTCAGCCGCGTCACCTTCAACGCCATCACCAAGAATGCCGTGACCGAGGCGATGGCCAATCCGCGCCAGATCGACCAGCCGCTGGTCGATGCCTATCTGGCGCGCCGGGCGCTGGATTACCTGGTCGGCTTCAACCTGTCGCCGGTCTTGTGGCGCAAGCTGCCCGGTGCCAAGTCGGCCGGCCGGGTGCAATCCGTCGCCCTGCGCATCATCGTCGACCGCGAGATGGAGATCGAGGCCTTCAAGGCCCGCGAATACTGGTCGGTCCATGCCCGCCTGGCGACCCCGCGCGGCGATGAATTCGACGCCACCATGACCGTCTTCGGCGGCAAGAAGCTGGAACGCTTCGACATCGCCGATGAAGAAGCCGCCAAGCTGGCCGTCGCCGCGATCCGCTCGCGCGACCTGAAGGTCGCCAGCGTCTCGGCCAAGCCCGCCAGCCGCAATCCCTGGCCGCCCTTCATGACTTCGACCCTGCAGCAGGAGGCCAGCCGCAAGCTGGGCCTGGGCGCGCGGGCCTGCATGTCGGCGGCGCAGCGGCTCTATGAGGCCGGCCACATCACCTATATGCGGACCGACGGCATCGACATGGCGCCCGAGGCGGTGATGGCCGCCCGCGACGCGATCAAGGCCCGTTTCGGCGCGGAATATCTGCCGAAATCGCCGCGTATGTACAAGAACAAGGCCAAGAACGCGCAAGAGGCGCATGAGTGCATCCGCCCGACCGACATGGGCCTGTCGCCCGACCGGCTGCCGGTGGCGGACAAGGACCAGAAGGCGCTTTACGACCTGATCTGGAAGCGCACCATCGCCAGCCAGATGGAATCGGCCCGCATGGAGCGCACCACGGTCGAGATCGCCAGCCCCGACGGCCAGGTCGGCCTGCGCGCCAATGGCCAGGTCATGCTCTTCGACGGCTTCCTGCGCGTCTATGACCAGGGCCGCGACGACGAGGACGACGAGGACGGCCGCCGCCTGCCGCCGATCCAGGAGGGCGAGGCGACCGACAAGCGCTCGGTCACGCCCGAGCAGCATTTCACCCAGCCGCCGCCGCGCTATACCGAGGCGACGCTGGTCAAGCGCATGGAGGAGCTGGGCATCGGCCGGCCCTCGACCTATGCCAGCATCGTCACCACGATCCAGGACCGCGACTATGTCCGCAAGGAGCAGAACCGCCTGATCCCCGAGGACAAGGGCCGGCTGGTCACCATCTTCCTGCTGAAATACTTCCCGCGCTATGTCAGCTACGACTTCACCGCGCATCTGGAGGGCGAACTCGACGACATCAGCGCCGGCGACCTGGCCTATCGCGAGGTGCTGCGCCGCTTCTGGCGGGACTTCACCGCCGCACTGGAAGGCACCAGCGAATTGCGCATCACCGAGGTGCTCGAGGCGATCGACGACGCGCTCGCGCCCGCGCTCTACCCGCCGCGCGCCGATGGCAGCGATCCGCGAGAATGCCCGCTGTGCCACAAGGGCCGGCTGCACCTGAAGACGGCGCGCTCGGGCGGGGCCTTCATCGGCTGCACCAACTACCCCGAGTGCCGCTTTACCCGGCCGATCAGCAGCCCCGATGCCGAGGTGGTCGGCGACACCGTGCTGGGCACCGACAAGGGCGACGAGATCAGCCTGAAGAACGGCCGCTTCGGCCCCTATGTCCAGCGCGGCGAGGCCACGGCCGAGCAGCCGAAGCCGCCGCGCGCCTCGATCCCCAAGGGCTGGGAGCTGGCCGCGGTCGATCTGGAAAAGGCGCTGGCCCTGCTGGCGCTGCCGCGCGAAATCGGCCCGCACCCCGAGGACGGCGTGCCGGTCGAGGCCGGCATCGGCCGCTATGGCCCCTATGTGAAGCACGGCAGCAAATACGCGAACCTGCCCGAGGTGGACGAGGTCTTCACCATCGGCATGAACCGCGCCGTCGAGGTGCTGGCCCAGAAGGTCACCCGCGGCCGCGCCGCCGCCGCCGCGCCGCTGGCGGAACTGGGCGAACACCCCGAGGGCGGCCCGGTGCAGGTCATGGCCGGCCGCTACGGCCCCTATGTCAAATGGGGCAAGGTCAACGCCACCCTGCCGCGCGACCTGGAGCCGGGCGCCGTGACCTTGGAGCGGGCGCTGGAGCTGGTCGCGGAAAAGGCCGGCAAGGCGAAGAAACCGGCCCGGAAGACCGCCGCCAAGGCCGAAAAGCCTCCGGCCAGGAAAGCCGCTGCCAAGAAGCCCGCCGCGAAAAAAACCGCGAAAAAAGCCGAATAGTCAGGCCAGGGACGCCCGCGCCGCCAGCCGCAGCGCATGCGAGGCGTCCCGCGCCACCACCGGCAGCGCCGGATCATAGGCGGCGCGGATCACCCGCGCCAGCGCGGCCGAGGGCTGCACGTCCCGGGCGAATGTCAGCATCGCGCGCACCGCCAGCGCCTCGGCCAATTGCCCCGGATGCGCCTCGGCCAGCGCGCCGCCCATGGCCACCAGCGTGATGCAGGCCCGGATGCCGCCGTCGCCGTCAAAGCGGAACACCCGGTACTGGTCCGCCCGCTGCGCCTTCAGCCGCGCCGGCAGGCCGGGCTGCCCGACCAGCCGGTCGAAATCCGGCACGCCCGCCAGCTCGTCCCAATCGCGGACAAAGAAGCCCAGCATATTGGCGCCCATCTCGGGATCGGTCTCGGCCAGGGGATGACGGGCATCGGCCAGCACCGCCGCCGTGGCGGCCCGGAACACCGCCAGGCTCTCATCCGCCAGGCCGAAGATCACCGGCGCCACCGGCCGCCCCCACCTCGCGCACAGATACTGCCCATCGCGGGTGAACAGCCCCGCGATCTCCTCCGCCTGCATCATTCTCTTTTGTGTCCAAATATCCTCGGGGGTGAATTGCGGCGAAGCCGCAAGAGGGGGCAGACAGCCCCCTCCCCTTCGCGCCGCTCAGCCGACGATCGCCGCCTCGGTTGCCGCGCGCAGCGCGTCCTCGCTGACGCCATCGGCCAGTTCGACGATCTTCAGCCCGCCCGGAACCACGTCCAGCACGCCCAGGTTGGTGATGATGCGGTTGACCACCTTCTGCCCGGTCAAGGGCAGCGTGCAGGCCTTCAGCACCTTCGACTCGCCATGTTTCGAGGTGTGATCCATCACCACCACCACCCGCTTCACGCCGGCGACCAGGTCCATCGCGCCGCCCATGCCCTTCACCAGCTTGCCCGGGATCATCCAGTTCGCCAGGTCGCCGTTCTCGGCCACCTCCATCGCGCCCAGGATCGCCATGGCGATCTTGCCGCCGCGGATCATGGCGAAGCTCTCGGAGCTATCGAAATAGGCGGTCTGCGGCAGTTCGGTCACCGTCTGCTTGCCGGCGTTGATCAGGTCCGGGTCCTCCTCGCCCTCATAGGGGAAGGGGCCGATGCCCAGCATGCCGTTCTCGGACTGCAGCGTCACATGCACCCCCTCGGGGATATAGTTCGCCACCAGCGTCGGAATGCCGATGCCGAGGTTCACATACCAGCCGTCCTGCAGCTCCTGCGCGGCCCGCGCCGCCATCTGGTTGCGGTCCCAGCCCTTGATTTCGCCGGCCATCAGACGGTCTCCTTCTTCCGGGTGGTGCGCTGCTCGATGCGCTTCTCGTGCTGGCCCTGGATCAGGCGGTGGACATAGATCCCCGGCAGGTGGATCGCGTCCGCATCAAGGCTGCCGGTCGGCACGATTTCCTCGACCTCGCAGATGCAGATGCGGCCGCATTTCGCCGCCGGCACGTTGAAGTTGCGCGCGGTCTTGCGGAAGATCACGTTGCCCGACTCGTCCGCCTTCCAGCCCTTGACGATGGCCAGGTCGGCGACGATGCCGCGCTCGAGGATATAGGTCTCGCCATCGAAATCCTTGTGGTCCTTGCCCTCGGCAATCACCGTGCCGACGCCGGTTTTCGTGTAGAAGCCCGGGATGCCGGCGCCGCCCGCCCGCATGCGCTCGGCCAGCGTGCCCTGCGGGTTGAACTCCAGCTCCAGCTCGCCCGAGAGATACTGCCGCATGAACTCGGCGTTCTCGCCGACATAGGAGGAGATCATCTTGCGGATCTGGCGCGAATCCAAGAGCTTGCCCAGCCCGAACCCGTCCACGCCGCAATTGTTGGAGGCGATGGTCAGGTCCCTGGTCCCGGCCTTCAGGATCGCCTCGATCAGCAGCTCGGGAATGCCGCAAAGCCCGAACCCTCCGGCCGCGATCAGCATCCCGTCCCGCAGCAGGCCGTCAAGAGCAGCATCCGCGCTCGCATAGACCTTCTTCATGCATCCCTCCCGTTGTTGGCGCGGCCAGTCTTGGCCCTATTCCCGAAGCCTGTCAACGCGCCGGGAACCGGAACCGCCGCCTCGGGATTGCCCTGCTGAAAGGACCAGCCATGGCAAGGATTTCGCTGCGCCGCGCCTATGATCCGCCCGCCCCGGACGAGGGGCGCCGCATCCTCGTCGACCGGCTCTGGCCGCGCGGCCTCAGCCACCAGAAGCTGGGCGAGGCGCTGTGGCTGCGCGAGATCGCGCCCTCGGATGCGCTGCGGCACTGGTTCGGCCACGATCCGCAGAAATGGCCCGAATTCCGTCGGCGCTACGCGGCCGAGCTCGACGCCAACCCCGCCCCGGTCGAGGCGCTGCGCCGGATCATCGATGAGGGCCCGGTGGTGCTGCTTTATGCCGCCCATGACCGCGACCACAACAATGCCGTGGCGCTGCGCGACTATCTCGGCGCGCCCTGACTCGACCCGCCCCGAGGCTCAGTTCACCCGCTGGCGCGCACGGAAGGGCAGCGGCGCGACCGGAATGCCATCCTCGATGAGCTTCTTCGCATCCTCGAGCTTTGCCTCGCCATGGATGGCGCGCTCGGGCGCCGCACCTTCGTGGATGGCGCGGGCCTCGGCGGCAAAGGACATGCCGACGTAATCGGAATGCGCCTCGACATGGCGGCGCATCGCCTCCAGCGCCGCCTCGCGCGGGTCGCGGGGCGCGCTCAGCGGGGCCGCGTCATCGCCCTTGGCGACGCGCGGCGCCATCACCGCCTTCTCGACCGCCACCGATCCGCATTGCGTGCAGGCGACCTGACCCGCCCTCAGCAGGCTGTCGAAGGCGTCGGAGTTGCGGAACCAGCCGTCGAAGTCATGGCCTTGGTCGCAGCGCAGGGCATATCGGATCATCGCTTGTCCTTTCCCTGTCACATATCAGGATGCCGGCGCCCTTGCGCAAGATGCCGGATCCGCGCCAGCAGCGGCGCCGGGTCACCCGCCCGCGCCAGCAGCAAGGCCCGCGCCGCATCGCCCATGCCGCGTTGTCGGGCGGCGTCACCGGCCAGTTCCGCCAGCACGCCGGGCAGGGCGGCCGCATCGCAGCCCAGCGCCGCGCCCGCGCCGTCCAGCGCCGCATAGGCCTCGGCCTGGTTCGCCACATGCGGGCCATGCAGGATGGCGCAGCGCCAGGCCGCCGGCTCCCAGGGCGTATGGCCGCCGTGATCGACGAAAGAGCCGCCGGTGATGCAGATCCCGGCCGCCGCATACCAGCCCGCCATCTCGCCCAATGTATCGGCCAAGAGCAGCGCCGCCGCCGCCGTTCCGCCCGCGCTGCGCCGGGCAAAACCGAGGCCCCGCGCCGCGATCAGCGCGGCCACGGCATCGCCCCGCTCGGGGTGGCGCGGCGCCAGGATCAGCCGCAGCCCCGGAACGGCTGCGCGCGCGGCGGCCCAGGCGTCCAGCACCAGCGCTTCCTCGCCCTCATGGGTCGAGGCCGCCAGCACCACCAGCCCGCGATCCGCCGCCTCCGGCCCCGGCCGGGTCTGCGCCGGCGCCAAGAGCTTCAGGCTCAGCCGCGCCGCCAGCGCCTCCGGCCGCAGCCCCAGCGCCAGCAGCCGCGCCTCGCTGGCGCCATCCTGCGCCGAAAGCGCGTCGATCCGGCGCAGCATCGGCCCGATCAGCCCCGGCAGGCGCGCCCAAGCCGCGGCCGAACGCTCGGAGATCCGCGCCCCCACCACGACCTGCGCCACGCCCCGCGCGGCCGCCATGGCCGAGCGGTTCGGCCAAAGCTCGTTCTCGACCGTCACCAGGACGCTTGGCCGCACCCGGTCCAGAAAGCGCGCCACCGCCTGCGGCACGTCCAAGGGCGCCAGCGCGCAGGGATAACCCAGCCGCCGCGCCAGGTCGCGCCCGGTCAGGCTGTTCGTCGTCACCACCAGGGGAAACTCGCGCGCCAGCGCCTCGGCCAGCACGCGGGCCGACGTCAGCTCACCGACGCTCGCCGCATGCAGCCAGATGCCGCCGGGCGCGACGGCGGGCCCGGCCAGCGCCAGCCGCTCGCGCCAATCCGCGCCCGCGAGCGGCGCGGCCAGCCCCAGCGCGGCGCCCGCCAAGGCCGAGGCGCCGCGCCAGATCAACGCCGGGCAGCCTCGGCCG
This sequence comes from Paracoccus aminovorans, assembly GCF_001546115.1. GTDB lineage: Bacteria > Pseudomonadota > Alphaproteobacteria > Rhodobacterales > Rhodobacteraceae > Paracoccus > Paracoccus aminovorans_B. Next base: position 1,779,334 of record NZ_KQ955208.1, on the reverse strand, counting down.
CCTCGCGGATGGCGCGGATATTGGCGCCATAGGGCGCGGGATCCGCGACCGAGCCGCCCTTGAACACGGCCGAGCCCGCGACCAGCACATTCGCCCCCGCCGCCGCGACCAGCGGCGCGGTGACCGGATCGACGCCGCCATCGACCTGGATATGGATGGGCCGGTCGCCGATCATGGCGCGCAGCCGCGCGATCTTGGCCGTCTGCGAATGGATGAACTTCTGCCCGCCGAAGCCGGGGTTCACCGTCATCACCAGCACCATGTCGCACAGGTCCAAGAGATACTCGACCGCCTCTGCCGGCGTGCCGGGGTTCAGCGCGATCCCGGCCTTCTTGCCGGTGGCCCGGATCGCCTGCAGGGTGCGATGCGGATGCGGCCCGGCCTCGATGTGGGCGGTGATCATGTCGGCGCCGGCCTCGGCATAGGCCTCGATATAGGGATCGACCGGCGCGATCATCAGGTGCACGTCCATGAAACCGGTCACATGCGGCCGGAACGCCTTCACCGCCGGCGGGCCGAAGGTCAGGTTCGGCACGAAATGCCCGTCCATCACATCGACATGCACCCAGTCGGCGCCTTCCGCCTCGATGGCGCGGATCTCGCGGCCGAAATCGGCGAAATCCGCCGACAGGATGGAGGGCGCGATCTTGATCTTGCGGTCGAATGTCATGGCGGGCTCCTGCACAGGTCCAGCCCCGGTTACCGCCACAACCCGCCAGCCGTCAACACGCGCGAAATGCCGGCTTTCTTTCTTGTCCAAATATCCCGGGGGGGCCGCGCGGCACGCGCGGCGGGGGCAGCGCCCCCCTTGGGCTTTCGCGCACAGGGCCTATATTGAAGGCCAAAGCGCGCCGCCTCCCCGGGCCCCGCGCATCCGCATTCCGAAGGACATAGGATGACCGAAACGAAGGAAATCTCCTGGGACGACAGCGTGCTGCCCTTCCAGCTCGAACGCTCCGGCATGCGCGGCCGCGTGGCGCGGCTCGGCGCCACGCTGGAACATATCCTGACGCGCCACGACTACCCGGTCGCGGTCAGCGCCATGCTGGCCGAGCTGACCACGCTGACCGCGCTGATCGGCCAGACCATCAAGCTGCGCTGGAAACTCTCGCTGCAGGTGCGCGGCAACGGCGCCATCCGCACGCTCGCCACCGATTATTACGCCCCGGAATCCGCGGGCGCTCCCGCCCGCATGCGCGCCTGGGCCAGTTTCGACGCCGAGCGGCTGAACCCCGAGGCCCCGGGTTTCGACCAGCTCGGCCAGGGCTATTTCGCCGTGCTCATCGACCAGGGCGAGGGCACCACGCCCTACCAGGGCCTGACGCCGCTCTCGGGCGGCTCGCTCGCCGCCTGCGCCCAGACCTATTTCGAACAATCCGAGCAGCTGCCGACCCGGTTCGAGCTGACCGTGGGCCGCGCCCGTCTGCCCGGCACCGCGGGCGAGCACTGGCGCGCCGGCGGCGTCATGCTGCAAACCCTGCCCGCCGCCAGCCACGCCGCACCCCAGGGCGAGGCGCTGGAATCCGCCGACATCCTGCAAGGCGCGCAATCCGAGGACTGGACCCGCTCGACCATGCTGATGGCCACGGTCGAGGCGATCGAGCTGGTCGACGCCACGCTGCCGCTGCCGAACCTGGTCTTCCGGCTGTTCCACGAAGAGGAGCCGACCTCGTTCGCACCGCAGCGCCTGGTCTTCGGCTGCTCCTGCACGGCCGAACGGGTGCGCGGCACGCTGTCGATCTATTCGCAAAAGGACATCGGCCACATGACGAACGAGGAGGGCATCGTCACCGCCGACTGCCAGTTCTGCGGCGCGCATTACGAATTCGACCCGAAGAGCCTGGGCTTCGAGGCGACGGTCGATGCCGAGGGCCAGCCGCTGCCGCCGAAAAGCCGCGCCCGCGAAAGCCGGGCCCCAGAAAACCGGGCCTCAGAAAACCGGGCGCCGCATTGAGCCTGATTCGCCAGCAGCTGATGCGGGCCCTGTCGGGAACGACGGGGCCTTCGTCCGACTATGACTTCGGCGCCGCGCCGCCGGGCGAGGCGCCGCTGCGGCCGGCCGGTGTGCTCGCCGCCTTCGACGCCGAAACCGGCCGGCTGATCCTGACCAAGCGCGCCTCGGGCCTGCGCCACCACCCCGGCCAGATCGCCCTGCCCGGCGGCAAGGTCGACCCGACCGATGCCGACGAGACCGCCGCCGCCCTGCGCGAGGCGCATGAGGAGGTGGGCCTCGACCCCGCGCAGGTCGAGGTGCTGGGCACCATGCCGCCGCATCGCACCATCACCAACTATGCCATGACCCCGGTTCTGGCGCTGGTGCACGGCCCCTTCACCCCGATCCGCGAGCTGGGCGAGGTCGACGAGGTCTTCACCGTGCCCTTCGCCCATGTCGCGAACCCGGCGCATTACCATGTCGAGGGCCGGATCTGGCGCGGCGCCCGGCGCGACTATTACGTCGCCCCCTGGGGGCCCTATTACATCTGGGGCGCCACCGCCCGCGTGCTGCACTCCCTGGCCCGAAGGCTCGCCCCATGACCCGCATCACCGCGCCCTTCCTCGACGACCCGGCGCTGCACGCCGTCATGGCCGCGCTCTCGGCCGGGGGGGCGCAGGCGCTGGTGGTCGGCGGCGCCGTCAGGAACGCGCTGCTGGGCGAGCCGGTCGCCGACATCGATCTCGCCACCTCGGCCCGGCCCGAGCAGGTGATCCGGCTGGCCGAGGCCGCCGGGCTGCGCGCCGTCCCGACCGGCATCGAACACGGCACCGTCACCATCGTCGCCCAGGGCCGTGGCTATGAGGTCACCAGCTTCCGCCGCGACGTCGAAACCTTCGGCCGCCGCGCCGTGGTCGCCTTTTCCGACCGGATCGAGGAAGACGCGCAGCGCCGCGACTTCACCATGAACGCGCTTTATGCCACCGCCGAAGGCGCGGTGCTGGACCCGGTCGGCGGCCTGCCCGACCTGGCCCGGCGCCGGCTGCGCTTCGTCGGCGACGCCGAGACCCGCATCCGCGAGGATTACCTGCGCATCCTGCGCTTCTATCGCTTCCTCGCCCGCTATGGCCGCGAGGCCGACCTGCACGCGCTTGCCGCCTGCGCCGCGCTGCGCGACGGCTTGCGCGAGATTTCCCGCGAACGCATCGGGCACGAGATGCGCAAGCTGCTGGACGCGCCCGACCCGTCGCGGGCGCTGGCGCTGATGGCCGAGGCGGGCGTGCTGCCGCTGGTGCTGCCCGGCGCCGATGCCGGCGACATGGCCGAGCTGGTCGCGGCCGAGCATGACTTCGGCAGCGGCGCCCTGCCCTGCTGGCCGCGCCGGCTGGCGCTGCTGGCGGCCGACGACCCCGGCGCCGCCCTGCGCCTGTCGCGCGACGAGGCGCGCGAACAGGATCGCATCGCCCAGGCGCTGGCGCTGCCCGCCCCCGAGGCCGCCTATCGCCTCGGCCGCCGCGCCGCCGCGCAATCGGTGCTGATCCGCGCCGCCCGCGGCGAGCCGCCGCCCTTCGGCTGGTGCCACGCCGTCGCCAAGGGCGACCAGGCGCAATTCCCGCTGGCCGCCCGCGACCTGATGCCCGATCTGTCGGGCCCGGCGCTGGGTGCCGCCCTGAAACGGGCCGAGACGGCCTGGATCGACCACGACTTCGCCCTGGGCCGCGACCAACTGCGCCGCATCGCCCTGGAACAGGATAGCTGATGCACAATCTTTTCGCCCGCCTGATCGACGCCTTCCGCCCGGCCGAGGGGCCGCCGCCGCGCACGCTGCTGGCCTTCTTCCGCTGGTGCCTGTCGGGCGCCTGGCCGGGGCTGGTGATCGCCGCCGTCGCCTCGGCGCTCAGCGGCATCGCCGACATCGTCTCGGCGGTGATGCTGGGCTGGGTGATCGACGCGGTGACCACGACCACGCCCGACAGCCTGCTGGCCGACAAGGGCGCGCTGATCGCGGGCTTCGTGATCTTCTTCCTGGTGGTGCGGCCGGCGATCTTCGGGCTTTCGACGGCCAGCTCGTCCGTGATCATCGGCCCGAACCTGTTCCCGCTGGTGCTGTCGCGGCTGCACCGCTGGACCATGGGCCATTCGGTGACCTTCTTCGACAACGACTTCGCCGGCCGCATCGCGCAGAAGCAGACCCAGACCGCGCGGGCCGTGACCGACGTCGCCTCGGAATTCGTCAACGTGGTGGCCTTCGCGCTGGCCTCGATCCTGGGCTCGGCGGCGTTCCTGGTCTCGGTCGACGGCTGGGGCGCGCTGGCGATGCTGGTCTGGCTCGCGAGCTATGTCGCGCTGATCCGCTTCTTCCTGCCGCGCATCCGCAGCCGCTCGGCCAGCCGCGCCTCGGCCCGGGCGCTGGTCACCGGGCAGGTCGTCGACACCATCACCAACATCAAGACGGTGAAGCTCTTCGCCCATGCCGAGCATGAAGAAAACGTGGCCTTGGGCGCCATGGCCGGCTTCCGCGAACGCGCGCTGGACTTCGGCCGGGTCTCGACCTGGTTCCGCTTCTCGCTGATGTTCGTCGCCGGCGCCCTGCCGGTGGTGCTGATCGGCGGCACGCTGCTTTTGTGGCGCGACGGGCTGGCGACGGCCGGCGACATCGCCGCCGCCGGCGCCATCTCGATGCGGCTGGCGCAGATGACCGGCTGGGTCAGCATGGCGCTGATGGGCGTCTGGGGCTCGATCGGCGAGGTCGAGGACGGCATGAAGACCCTGTCGCCGCCCCATGCCCTGACCGACAAGCCCGGCGCCGTGGGCTTGGGCCGGGTGGCGGGCCGCATCGACTACGACCATGTCAGCTTCGCCTATGGCCGCGACACGGGCAGCGGCGGCATCCGCGACCTCGACCTGCACATCGCCCCGGGCGAGAAGCTGGGCGTGGTCGGCGCCTCGGGCGCGGGCAAGTCCACCATGGTCTCGCTGCTCTTGCGGCTCTACGACGTCGAAGAGGGCGCCGTCCGCGTCGATGGCCACGACCTGCGCGACGTGACCCAGGAAAGCCTGCGCCGCAACATCGCCATGGTCACGCAGGAAACCGCGATGTTCAACCGCTCGGCCCGCGACAATATCCTTTACGGCCGCCCCGACGCCACCGAGGACGAGATCATCGCCGCCGCCCGCGCCGCCGAGGCCCACGACTTCATCCTGTCCTTGCAGGACCACATGGGCCGCAAGGGCTATGAGGCGCATCTGGGCGAACGCGGGGTGAAACTCTCGGGCGGCCAGCGCCAGCGCATCGCGCTGGCCCGCGCGCTGCTGAAAAACGCCCCGATCCTGGTGCTGGACGAGGCGACCAGCGCACTCGACAGCGAGGTCGAGGCCCAGGTGCAGGAGGCACTCTCGCGCGCCATGCAGGGCAAGACCGTGCTCGCCATCGCCCACCGCCTCTCGACCATCGCCGAGCTCGACCGCATCGTGGTGCTGGAGGCCGGCCGCATCGTCGAACAGGGCAGCCATGCCGAGCTGCTGGCCCGCGGCGGCACCTATGCCCGCTACTGGAACCGCCAGTCCGGCGGCTTCCTTGGCACCGACGACGATCCGGCGGAGGCCGCCGAGTGATCTGGGACATCGCGCGGCTGGGCCGCAAGGGCGACGGCGTCGCCATCTCGGGCGAGGCCCGCGCGCTGGCCGCCCTGACCCTGCCCGGCGAAACCGTCGAGGGCGAGGCCCAGGACGGCCGCATCGCGGCCCCGCGCATCCTGACGCCCTCGCCCGACCGGGTGCGGCCGCCCTGCCCGCATTATCGCGCCTGCGGCGGCTGCGCGCTGATGCACGGCTCGGATGATTTCGTGAAGGCCTGGAAGGTCGGCGTGGTGACCGAGGCCCTGCGCGCCCAGGGGCTGACCGCCGCCATCGCCGGCGTGCATGTCTCGCCACCCCGTTCGCGCCGCCGCGCCGTGCTCTCGGGCCGGCGCACGAAAAAGGGCGCGCTGGTCGGCTTCCACGCCCGCGCCTCCGAGGTGATCGTGGACCTGGCCGAATGCCACGTCCTGCGCCCGGCAATCCTTTCGGCCCTGCCGCTCCTGCGCGAGCTGACCGTGACGGGCGCCTCGCGCGCGGGCGAGTTGTCGCTGACCGTGACCGAGACCCCCGCCGGCCTCGACATCGCCACCAGCGGCGGCAAGCCGATGGACCCGGCGCTGTTCTCGGCCCTCGCCGCGCTGGCCGAGCGCGGCGACCTGGCGCGGCTGACCTGGAACGACCAGCCGATCACCCGCCGCCCCCCGGCCCTGGTCATGGGCCGCGCCCAGGTGGTCCCGCCGCCCGGCAGCTTCCTGCAAGCCACGGCCGAGGGCGAGGCCGCGCTGCTCTCGGCCGTGCGCGACATCACCCGCGGCGCCGGCCGCCTGCTCGACCTCTTCGCCGGCTGCGGCACCTTCACCCTGCCGCTGGCCGAGACCGCCGAGGTCCATGCCGTCGAGGGCCTTGCCGCGCCGCTCGCCGCATTGCAGGACGCCGCCCGCCGCGCCGCCGGCCTGCGTCGAATCACGACCGAGATGCGCGACCTGTCCCGCCGCCCGCTGCTGCCCGACGAGCTGGGCTATGACGCAATCGTGATCGACCCGCCGCGTGCAGGCGCCGAGGCGCAAGCCCGTGAAATCGCCCGGATCGGCGCGGCAAAACTGGCTTGGGTCAGCTGCGATCCGGTGACTTTCGCAAGGGATGCGCGGATTCTCGCCCAGGGCGGCTGGGTGATCTCCCGGCTTTTCGTCATCGACCAGTTTCGCTGGTCGCCGCATGTCGAGACCGTGGCGGAATTCCGCCGACGCTAGCGAAGTTTTAACCTCTGTGGTATTTCATAGCAAAACGAGGCGCATAACGCGCGCAGAGGGCAGTGATGATTCAGGCAATACGCGCTTTGGTCGCGGTGGTATCCATCGCGCTTCTGGCAAGCTGCGGCGGCGACAGCAGCCAGCCCGCACCCAGCAAGTTCAAGTCCTATTCCGGCCCGCCCGTCACCCAGGTCGTGGTCAAGAAGGGCGAGCGCAAGCTTTACCTGATCTCGGGCCGGACGGTGCTGAAAAGCTACGACGTGGGCCTGGGCAGCCAGCCCGTCGGCGCCAAGGTGTTCGAGGGCGACGGCAGGACCCCCGAGGGCGTCTATTTCATCGACCGCAAGAACCCGGCCAGCCGCTATCACCTGTCGCTGGGCATCTCTTACCCTTCGGCGCAGGACGTGGCGCATGCAGCGATGCTGGGCCTGCGCCCCGGCGGCGACATCATGATCCACGGCCTCGGCCCCGAGGGGCGGGCGCTGGTGAAGCAGCGCCGCGACTGGACCGCCGGCTGCATCGCGGTGACGGATGAAGAGATCGAAGAGATCTTCGCCATGCTGCAACCCGGCGTGCCGGTCTTCGTCTACCCCTGAGACGGTCTCGCAACAGCCACGGCCCCGCCGGCGCGGGGCTTTCCTTTCGGCAAGACGGCTTTGCGGTCACCTGCAACGGACCGGCATCACCCGCACAAGCCAACGCTTCCAACGATTGTCGAGCGTCTTCGCGGCACCACGGTCTTTCGCGACCTCGATCCAACGTCAGGAATTGTTCTTCGGGAAGATCATCCCAGCAGGTCCATGGTCCGCCGGACGGGCTGAAAGGCCATGGCCCAAGCCGCCGGAATGGCGACGATCAGCGCCAGCACCGTCGAGCCGACCGAGATGATGACCGAGTTCATGAAATGCGCGCCGTAGTTCGAGCGGGCCTGCAACTCGGCATAGCTGGCCGTTGTCCAGGGCGCCGACAGCACCTGCAAGGGCGTGCGGATCGCATCGGTTTCCGACTTGAAGCTGAGGATGACGGTCCACAGGATCGGCAGGAAGATCAGGAAGCCGATGCTCCATGCCGCGACGGTGACGACGGCCCCTTGGGTGGGGGAAGTTTTGCGTGCCATGGCTTCCTCATGCGTCCAGGTTCTTGCCGATCATCCGCATCAGGAAGATCGCGACGATATTGGCCAGGATGACCGCGATGATGCCGCCGGCCGAGCCGCCGCCACGTCGAAGGACAGAAGCGATTGCGAATAGACCAGGCCGGCAGGTTGGTCGATGCGACGCCGGGGCCGCCGTTGGTCGTGACCAGGATCTAGGCAAAGATCGACAACAGGACGATGGTCTGGATCAGCACCACCACCGTGATCGAGCGCATCAGATGCGGCAGCGTCAGGTAACGAAAGCGCGAAAGCCAGCCGGCGCCGTCCATCTCGGCCGCCTCCATCTGCTCGCTGTCCAAGGATTGCAGCGCGGTCAGCAGGATCAGCGTGGCAAAGGGCAGCCAGCTCCAGGAAACGATCAGGATGATCGACATGAGCGGCGCCTGCGACAGGAAGTCCAGCGGCGCGAACCCCAGCGCCTTAGCCAGATGCGCGAACATGCCGTTGACCGGGTTCATAAGAAGCTCTTCCACACCAGCGCAGAGACCGTAGGCATGACGAAGAGGGGCGCGATGACCATGACCCGGACGATCCCCTGCCTCCAGAAGGGCTGGTTCAGCAGCAAGGCCAGGGCGATGCCGCCGATCATGTGAACGAAAGCAAGCCAAGGACCAGATACAGCGTGTTCTTCAGCGCGATCCAGAACGAGGGCTGCGTCGCGAAGTAATAGTAGTTGTCGAAACCCGCCCAGGTCTCCATCCCGGGCATGAGCAGGTTGTAGCGCAGGAAGCTGAAATAAACGATCATGCCCAGGGCACGATCATCCACAAGAGCAGCAGGAGACCGAGGGGAGACCATCAGGCGCGCAAGCGCGCGCGAATGCGCGGTGGCCATGCGTGTCTCCAATGAAAGATGATCGGCGCGTGCGGACGGGAAATCGGCCGCTCTCGAAAAGGGCGGAGCTTGCCGCTCCGCCCCCCTCCAGGGAGGAGCCCTTTACTTGGGGTAGCCGACGCGGGTCATCTCGCGCGCCGCGTAGTCCTGGGCGGCCTTCAGGGCCGCTTCGACGCTCGTCTGCCCGGCCAGCGCAGCCGAGATCTGCTGGCCGGCAACCGTGCCGATGCTCTGGAACCGGGGGATCGTCACATATTGGATGCCGGTATAGGGCACCGGATCCTTCGTGGGCTTGGCCGGATCTGCCGCCTTGATCGAGGCCAGAACGGTCGCGGCGACCCGCCTCGACCGCGAGATACGTTTCCAGGCGGATGACGCCGGTCTCATCAATCTGCGTCCCGAGATGAAAGGCCCGTCGGATCCCGAACTGCGCCGCCTGACGGTCGGCCGCCTGCAGCATCTGCGGAAGATGGAACTCGCAGCCGAACTGGCGCCGGGCGACTGGGTGATGGCCGATAGTGCCGAGCAGGTGCTGTGGCGCCCGCAGCCTGATCATCCCACATATCTGACGAGTTGGGCGCCCATCACAGATGGGCAGCCACAGCCGCGCACCTGTCCGATTTCTTCCGCCACCGGCTCCTGGTCGCACGTCCTGCGTGCGACCGAGGACTGGCTTCATCTTCTCATCCTGTTTTTTGGGAGGACTTCCCATGTCCAAGACCACCTGTTCCTCGCACGACACCCGCGCCCCGCTCTCTGCCACTGACCTGCCGCTCGTCATTCATCATGGCGAACTGCATGCCCATTGGGTCGAAGCGGCGCGGAGCAAAGGCTTCGATCTGATCGCCCGCATTCGGGACCGCCTGCATGTCGCGCTGCGCTGCCAGACCTGCGGCGGGGTCCATGTGGCGCGCCACTCCGTGGTCATGAACGCGCAGCCCTTGTGCCCGCATTGTATCGAAGCGCGTTGGCGCGCGACCGCCATAGCCGCCGGCCTGACCTGGCTCGGCCGGAATCCGGATCATCGCCACTACGGCCGCTATCTCCCGCCCTGTGGCCACGAGATTCGGCGCCAGTTCACCTTCGTTGAGCGTGTCGCGTCCGGCGTGGTTTCGGCACGCTGCGAGACCTGTCTCGTCCATCGCGAAGAGGCAGAGGCACTGCGTTTCGGCTGGACGCGCCTCGGGCGCGATCCGCAGGGCAATCCGAACTATCGGCTCTATCGTCACAGCTGCGGGCACGAGCAACGCATCGCTCGCGCCAATCTGCAATGGGGCCAGTGCGACTGCGCCGGTTGCGGGCAGAGCTGGACCGCCAAGCCCAGCTTCATCTATCTTCTCGACATCCGTCACCCCCAGACCAAGAGGCACTATCCCAAACTTGGGTATTCTTCCCGTCCCGTAAAGCGTCACAAACACCAGCTCGGGCTCCCAAAAGATGCTGAGGTCGAGGTGCTCCGGGTCGTCGCGATGCCCACCGGCCACGACGCCTGCGCCCGCGAGAAGGCCGCCCATGCCCGCCTCAAGCGCGCACATCCGGAAGCCTTGGTCCCCCATCCGGAATACGCGGACATCATGAATGTCGTGTCCGAGATCTACCAGCCCGAGGCGCTTCCCATCCTCCACGACACCCTCGACCGGATCGAGGCGGAAGTCATCGATGCGGCACACAACCGGACTCCGGATGCCATCTCTGCGCCGCCCCGAACCGGGGCAGACGGCAACCCGGAAGGCGCGAACAACATCCCGGAAGCGCACACGCCTGCGGCATCGGTCCCCCGGGTTCCGGCAACGTCCAACCCCGGCCCGCCAGGGCAGCGCGGGATCGCCACCCGATCCTGCGCCGCCACTGGGGCCTGACCGGACAGCGGGTTCCGGACGGGGCGAATCCGGATCGCACGAAGAGCCATTCTCGCTGATCCGGATACCCCCGGGACAAACGAGACGGCAGCGCGCCTCGTCGCGATCCGGAAGTCCGTCCCACGTCGGACGAATGCCAAGTTGCCTGCCGCCCGCATCCCGGAATCCGGATCCGAACGGATCCGATACGCCCGCCGTTCGGAGGCTTCCGGATCCCCGCCGGCCCCAGACCTGACACCTACATCCCATCCCGCCCCTCGGGATCGCGGCCCGCTCTGCCATCTGCCCCGCCGCCATCCGGAATGCCGGATGGCCAGCCTCTCTTATACCCGGAATCCTGCCATGACCCAGACAATCTCCACCCCGTCCAGCAACCCTGACCCCAAATCCGGAACCCGTCATCCCGCGCCTTGGGCTTCCTTGGCCCGTCACGCCATCCGCCGCCTGCAGGTCGATCTGGCCGAGAGGCTGACCCCGTCATGGGATCCCGCGCTCGACCCGAAAGATGCGGATCTGCCTGAGCTGCTGGAGGCCGCCATGTCGCCTTCGGGATCCGCCGCGCTGGATGCCCTGAACACCAGCCCCAACGCGCAAAATGTTTCGCCCGAAGAGTTCGACGCGATCGCGGACGCCGGCGGCGATCCGGCCGCCACAGCCGCCAATGGCACATCGCATCCGCGTATCCTTCTGCCGGCGAGCAAGCTGATCCCGCTGCTGCGCCTTGCCGCCAGTATCGGCAGCCTCAAGCACCGCGACGCGATGCTGGTGCCGGGCGCCATCACCGTGATCGAAGGCATTCCTAACGATCTGGTCGATGCGCTCAAGAAGCTGCTGCCGCATGCGTTGCCGACCGGCTGGTCACTGGCCATGTCCATGGGCCGGCTGCCTCGCGACACGCCTTATCTGCTGGTGCTGGGCCCGGAACTCATGAACGGAAAAATCTCTGAGCACGCCGGACGCGGGTTGCCGCAGAGCTGGCAAGCGCCATCGACATGCGGGTCCCGATCCTGATCCTGCTGCCGGATGTGGCAACCCCGCCCCAGGTGCTGCACCACCCGCCTGTCCAGCGACGGGCATTCGCGCCTCTGTCGGCTGAGATCCTGATCACCGCGCTCCGCTCCACGCACAGCGCCACCGGCCGGATCGACGAGGCCGCGGTGCGCGCCGCCTTGCCGGACGACGCCGCGCTGTCTGACCTGGAGCCCCTGGCTCTTGGTCTGGCGATGCGTGCGCCGACCGCGAAGGCCGTCGCCGAACGGATCGCAGCCCTCACGGTCAAGGCGCCACGCGCCATGGCCGACGGCCCCTGGCTCGAGGATATCCATGGCGACAGTCCGGCACTACGGGCCGCGCACCAGATTGGACTGCCCCCACCGAGTGGTCCGGGTTGATTGTTAGTGCATCGTCGGCCGCTGGTCTATTGGGATGACGGCTTCCGGTGCGGGTGGGCGGTATCCCAGGGAGCTGTGCGGCCTGACAGTGTTGTAGTGGCGGCGCCATCGCTCGATGAGGATCTGGGCCTCCCTGAGCGAATAGAAGACTTCTGCATCCAGGAGTTCGTCGCGGAATCGAGCGTTGAAGCTCTCGCAATACCCGTTCTCCCAGGGTGAACCCGGCTCGATGAACGCGGTCTTGGCACCAACTGCGCCGATCCAGCCCTGCACCTTCTTGGCAATGAATTCCGCGCCATTGTCGGACCTTATGAACGCAGGCGGGCCACGCAAGATGAACAGATCCGTCAGGGCGTCGATTACGTCGGTGGAATTGAGCCTGCGGTTTACACGGATCACCAGCGCCTCCTTCGTGAATTCGTCGATGATATTGAGCGTCCGAAACAGCCGTCCGTCATGTGTCCGGTCCTGAACGAAATCATAGGACCAGACGTGGTTCGGGTGCTCCGGCCGGAGACGGACGCAGGACCCGTCGTTCAACCAGAGCCGACCCTTCTTTGCCTGCTTTTGCGGGACCTTCAGCCCTTCACGCCGCCATATCCGTTCCACGCGTTTATGATTTACATGCCAACCGGCGTTGTTCAGCAATCCGGTGATCATCCGATAGCCATATCGCCCGTAGGTGCGAGCGAGCGTGATGATGTCTTCCGTCAGCCGTTCTTCGTCCGGGGCGCCGCAAGGAACCTTGCGTTGCGTCGAGCGGTGCTGCCCGAGGATGCGGCAGGCGCGGCGCTCGGATATGCCGAGCGCCTGCCGCACATGGTCAATGCACTGGCGACGGCGCGAAGGGCTTAGAAGTTTCCCCGTGCAGCCTCGCTCAGGATCATCTTGTCCAAGGTCAGATCTGATACCGCGCGCCGCAACCGCTGGTTCTCCGCCTCAAGCTCCTTGAGACGCTTCAGCTGATCCCGGTTCATGCCGCCATACTGCTTGCGCCAGCGATAATACGTCGGCTCGGTCACGCCGATCTGCCGCACCGCGTCGGAAATTGCCATTCCCTGTCCATGAAGCACTTCAATCTGTCGAAGCTTCAGAACGATGTCTTCCGGTTTGTCTCGCTTGCCTGCCATCTGATGGTCCTCCTGAACAGGATATTTCTATCCCAGTGGGTGGACCACTTCAGTGGGGGCACTCCACCGGCCATGCTTCGCTCGGAACCCGGCGGTGAGCTGCCAGTTTTCGCCTTTGATGTCATGGACGATGGCCGAGCCGGGCCAGGTCAGCAGCGTCGGCACCACCAGCCCGACGCCCTTGCCGGATCGGGTGGGCGCGAAGCAGAGCACATGCTCCGGCCCGTCATGGCGCAGGTAGTCCTGATCGTAGCGGCCGAGCACGACGCCATCGGGGCCGAGCAGCCCGGCTCACTCGATCTCGGGCCGCTCCGCCCAACGCGCCGATCCGTAGGTGTCGACGTCGGCAGCCTCGCGGGCGCGCATCACCGAGAGGGTGATGGCGACACCGATGGCCAGAAACCCGCCCGAGGCGGCGATGATGCCGCCCTCGACAAAAATGCGCGGGGCATAGGCATCGTAGAAGTACCACCACCAGAACAGTGCCGGCGGGTAATAGACCGGGATACCATAAAGCTCGAACCAGGCCGGGCCGAGCTGCGGCTGGAAGCCGAGCCGCCAGGCCGTCCATTGCGTGCCGGACCAGACCGAGATCAGCACGATCAGGAAGACCACGATGATCTGTCCCCAGAGGATCTTCGTGCCGGACATGAAATCTGGTTTCCCTGCAGGTATCTGATGCATTGAGGAAAACGCGCCCGTCGCAGGATTCAACAGTTACGCCTCCGCGGGTCGCAGGCTGGCGCAGGGCAGCGTGGAAATACTTACAGGGCGCGGCGTTCCGACCGCCAGTGCAAGTTGCTGACCACGATCATAAGATTGGCCAGCTTCGATCATGAAACTGGACACCCTGATTCCTATACTGCTGATCGCCACTGGAGTGCCCCCACTGAAGTGGTCCACCCACTGGGATAGAAATATCCTGTTCAGGAGGACCATCAGATGGCAGGCAAGCGAGACAAACCGGAAGACATCGTTCTGAAGCTTCGACAGATTGAAGTGCTTCATGGACAGGGAATGGCAATTTCCGACGCGGTGCGGCAGATCGGCGTGACCGAGCCGACGTATTATCGCTGGCGCAAGCAGTATGGCGGCATGAACCGGGATCAGCTGAAGCGTCTCAAGGAGCTTGAGGCGGAGAACCAGCGGTTGCGGCGCGCGGTGTCAGATCTGACCTTGGACAAGATGATCCTGAGCGAGGCTGCACGGGGAAACTTCTAAGCCCTTCGCGCCGTCGCCAGTGCATTGACCATGTGCGGCAGGCGCTCGGCATATCCGAGCGCCGCGCCTGCCGCATCCTCGGGCAGCACCGCTCGACGCAACGCAAGGTTCCTTGCGGCGCCCCGGACGAAGAACGGCTGACGGAAGACATCATCACGCTCGCTCGCACCTACGGGCGATATGGCTATCGGATGATCACCGGATTGCTGAACAACGCCGGTTGGCATGTAAATCATAAACGCGTGGAACGGATATGGCGGCGTGAAGGGCTGAAGGTCCCGCAAAAGCAGGCAAAGAAGGGTCGGCTCTGGTTGAACGACGGGTCCTGCGTCCGTCTCCGGCCGGAGCACCCGAACCACGTCTGGTCCTATGATTTCGTTCAGGACCGGACACATGACGGACGGCTGTTTCGGACGCTCAATATCATCGACGAATTCACGAAGGAGGCGCTGGTGATCCGTGTAAACCGCAGGCTCAATTCCACCGACGTAATCGACGCCCTGACGGATCTGTTCATCTTGCGTGGCCCGCCTGCGTTCATAAGGTCCGACAATGGCGCGGAATTCATTGCCAAGAAGGTGCAGGGCTGGATCGGCGCAGTTGGTGCCAAGACCGCGTTCATCGAGCCGGGTTCACCCTGGGAGAACGGGTATTGCGAGAG
>NZ_KQ955208.1:1752287-1760083 GCF_001546115.1 Paracoccus aminovorans | reverse complement strand
ACCGCTCGACGCAACGCAAGGTTCCTTGCGGCGCCCCGGACGAAGAACGGCTGACGGAAGACATCATCACGCTCGCTCGCACCTACGGGCGATATGGCTATCGGATGATCACCGGATTGCTGAACAACGCCGGTTGGCATGTAAATCATAAACGCGTGGAACGGATATGGCGGCGTGAAGGGCTGAAGGTCCCGCAAAAGCAGGCAAAGAAGGGTCGGCTCTGGTTGAACGACGGGTCCTGCGTCCGTCTCCGGCCGGAGCACCCGAACCACGTCTGGTCCTATGATTTCGTTCAGGACCGGACACATGACGGACGGCTGTTTCGGACGCTCAATATCATCGACGAATTCACGAAGGAGGCGCTGGTGATCCGTGTAAACCGCAGGCTCAATTCCACCGACGTAATCGACGCCCTGACGGATCTGTTCATCTTGCGTGGCCCGCCTGCGTTCATAAGGTCCGACAATGGCGCGGAATTCATTGCCAAGAAGGTGCAGGGCTGGATCGGCGCAGTTGGTGCCAAGACCGCGTTCATCGAGCCGGGTTCACCCTGGGAGAACGGGTATTGCGAGAGCTTCAACGCTCGATTCCGCGACGAACTCCTGGATGCAGAAGTCTTCTATTCGCTCAGGGAGGCCCAGATCCTCATCGAGCGATGGCGCCGCCACTACAACACTGTCAGGCCGCACAGCTCCCTGGGATACCGCCCACCCGCACCGGAAGCCGTCATCCCAATAGACCAGCGGCCGACGATGCACTAACAATCAACCCGGACCACTCGGTGGGGGCAGTCCACTCCCGCCCGGGCGATCCGCTGGGGTCTCTCCGCATGGACCCGATCCGCGTCCCCGCCGCCGATTGCCTGCACCTGTTCAAGCCGCTCGCCGCGGGCCAGCTGCGCGGGATCACCTGGCTCGCGCCGGTGCTGCTGCGGTTGCACGAGCTCGACCAGTTCGAGGACGCCGCGCTGGTGAAGGCCAAGGTGGCGGCGCTCTTCACCGGCTTCATCACCGATCCCGATGGCACGGCGGGCGGGCTCTCTGGCACCAACACCGGCGGCGCGCTGACCGTCGGCATGGAGCCCGGCAGTCTGATCCCACTGCCGCCCGGCACCGACATCCGGTTTTCCAACCCGACCGAGCACGACGCCTATGCGCCCTTCGTGAAGAACCATCTGCGCGCCGTCGCGGCCGGGCTGGGCCTGCCTTACGAGCTGGTCTCGGGCGATCTAGAGGGCGTCACCTATTCCTCGATCCGCGCGGGGCTCATCGAGTTCCGCCGCCGGGTCGAGCAGCTCCAGCACAACGTCGTCGTGCACCTGTTCTGCCGCCCGGTGTGGGAGCGCTTCGTGCGCCTGGCGGTGCTGACCGGCGATCTGCCCGCGCGGGACTTCGACAGGAACCCGGACGCCTATCTCGGCTGCGAATGGCTGCCGCCGAAGTTCGACTACGTCGATCCGATGAAGGACGTGCAGGCCGAGATCATGGCGATCGGCGCAGGGCTCAAGAGCCGGTCCCAGGCGATCTCCGAACGCGGTTACGACGCCGAACAGGTGGATGCCGAGATCGCCGCGGACCGCGAGCGCGCGGACGGGCTGGGGCTCGCCTTCGGCCATACGGCTGCACCGCAGCAGAAGGAGGCGGCCGATGGCTGACACCATGGAATTGCTCACCCGCCGCGCGACGCTGGCGCCCGCCACGGCCGATCCGGACGCCCGCACCGTCGAGGTGGTCTGGTCTACCGGCGCGCCGGTGCGCCGCCGCGACATGGCGGGTCCCTATATCGAGCGGCTGAGCCTCGCGCCCGAGGCGGTGGACCTGTCGCGCCTCGAAGGAGCCAGCGTCCTCGACGCGCATCGCCAGACCGCCGTCCGCGACGTGCTGGGCTCCGTCCGCAGCGCCGCCGTGGACGGCAAGCGCGGCACCGCCCTCATCCAGTTCTCGGCCCGTCCGGAGGTGGAGCCGGTCTGGCAGGACGTGCTGGCGGGCATCCTGCGGCACGTGTCGGTCGGCTACTCGGTCGAAGACTGGGCCGAGAGCATCGAGAACGGCGCGCGCGTGCTGACCGCCGTAAACTGGACGCCCCACGAGATTTCCCTGGTGCCGACACCCGCCGATCCCGGCGCCCATATTCGCATGGAGACAGAGATGACCGACGCGACCACCCGAGAAGCCGCCGACATGGTGCCCAACACCGAGACCCGCGCCGAAGCGAACGCCGAGATCCGATCCATCGCCCGCATCGCCGGGCTCGACCAGTCGTGGGTCGACGGCCAGATCGATGCGAACGCCGATCCCGACACCGCCCGACGCGCCGCCTTCGAGGCGCTGGCGAAGCGATCCGCGCCAACCATCCGCACCGAACAGGTCCGCGTCGAGATGGGCGAGAGCCAGGACGATCCCGCGCTCCGCGCCCGGCAGATGGGCGAGGCGCTCTACGCCCGGATCAACCCGCGGCACGACCTCTCCGAGCCCGCCCGGCGATACGCCTATGCCACGCCCGTGGACATGGCGAAGGAACTGCTGACGCTCCGTGGCGAGTTCACCATGGCGCTGTCGCCCGCGAGCCTCGTCACTCGCGCGCTGCACACCAACTCCGACTTCCCGATCATCCTCGGGGACACGGTGGGTCGCGTCCTGCGCGACGCCTACCAGGCCGCGCCCTCGGGCATCCGCCGCCTCGGCCGTCAGACCACGGCGCGGGACTTCCGCGCGGTGAACAAGATCATGCTGGGGGAGGCGCCGCTGCTGGAGAAGCTGAACGAGCACGGCGAGATCAAGGCCGGGACGATGGCCGAGGCGCGCGAGGCCTACAAGGTCGAGACCTGGGCGCGGAAGATCGGCATCACAAGGCAGGTGCTGGTCAACGACGATCTTGGCGCCTTCGCGGACCTCGCCCGGCGCATGGGTCAGGCCGCCGCCGAGACCGAGGCGCGGATCCTCGTGACGCTCCTCGAGGCGGGCAGCGGCAACGGGCCCACCATGTCCGACGGCAAGACGCTGTTCCACGCCGACCACGGCAACAAGGCGGGCACCGGTGCCGTGATTTCCGACGCGACCCTCTCGGCCGCGCGGCTGGCGCTACGCACGCAGAAGGGCATCGAGGACCGCACGATACGCGTCACGCCCCGCAACCTGCTGGTCCCGCCCGCGCTGGAGACCACGGCCGAGAAGTGGCTGGCCAGCATCGCGCCCGCGACGGCGGCCGATGTGAACCCGTTCTCGGGCTCGCTGTCGCTGGTCGTGGAGCCCCGGCTGTCGAGCGCGACCCGCTGGTATGTGACGGCCGATCCCGGCGAGATCGACGGGCTCGAGTTCGCCTATCTCTCGGGCGCCGAAGGCCCGCAGGTCGAGAGCCGCTCGGGCTGGGACGTCGACGGCGTGGAGATCCGGGTGATCCTCGATTTCGGCGCCGGGTTCATCGACCACCGCGGCTGGTTCATGAACGCAGGCGCGTGATGGCCGACCTCGCCCAGTTCACCGCCTGGCGGGACGCCCTGATGGCCGCGCGCTACCGGGGCGTCCGCACCGTCGAATACGACGGCAAGCGCATCACCTACGCGAGCGACGGCGAGATGGCCGCCGCGCTCGCGGACCTCAACCGGCAGATCGCGAGGGCGACCGAGCGCATCTCGGTCGTCCGCATCCAATCCTCGAAAGGGCTCTGAGATGAAGAACTACCTCCAGAACGGCCACATCGTCCGCGTCGCGACACCTGCGGGCGGCATCGCCTCGGGCGACGCGCTGATCGTGGGCAACATCTTCGGCATCGCCGCCTATTCCTCGGCCGAGGGTGACCCGGTCGAGCTCTCCACCACCGGCGTGTTCCAGCTGCCGAAGGCCAGCGCCGCCGTGCTGACGGTCGGTGCGCGTGTTGCGTGGGACAACACGGCGCAGGAAGTGACTACACCAGCGGCCGGGCGCTTCCCCATCGGCGTTGCCGTCGAGGCGGCCGGGAGTGGCGTCAGCAGCGTCGCGGTGCGGCTGGATGGCGTGGCAACGGTGGCGTCGTGAGCAATGTCATCCGTCAAGTTTGGTGATGCCGAGCGTGCGTTCGATTTGCTTTCGCAGGTTCGTCAGACCGCGATGATCACTGGGCGTCTTGGGAATAGTAATAGCATCGAGGCCCTCGAACAGGTCATCAGCTTCCATTCGAATGTGTTTGTTGTCGGATTTCTCCGAGTAGCCATGACGCGCCAGTAGCGACGTCAGTTCGCTCGCAACGCGTTTCGGGTCCTTTGTTGCCCTCGCCAAGTCTTGCGAAAGTTCGGTAAGAGCAGGCGATACCGGAAGCCGATCCAGAACCCGCTGCAGAATCACCTTTGACCGAGTATCCAATCCGATCTGATCAGCGACCGCAAGCGTCGTTCTGGCGGCAAAGCGCAGTCTGTCCGAAACTTCCCCGGCATAGATTTCCGGCCCGATCCGCCGAATGAGGTTGTCAGCCGAGAACTCCCCCTCGTCGGTTCCCACGCTATCGGCCGGCCGGGCAACAAGCGCCTGTTCGAGTTGTCTTATCCTGTCCTGCAGGTTTTCGATCTCTTCGAGGTACAGCTGCTCGCTTTCAGCCGCAGTTAGCCGCGACTTCTCGCTTGAACGCTGCGCCCGCAGGGCCTGTTCCTGCAGTTCGGTCCAATCCCACCCAAAGGAAGGCATCTGGCTCCGAAGGCTTGCTGTAGCCTCCCGAATCGTTGCTGCCAGTTCGACCCCATCCTGGATCTGCCATCCGATGAAGTACCTTCTGACAACGCCTTGGCCCGGTGCTGACAAAGCCACGGTACCACCGTAGGCATTCCTTGCGTCAGTCTGCTCGCGAAGAGAAAACGAGAAGGTACGGTCTGGTTCGACAACAACGTGTGCAATGCCGCCCAGATCATAGGCCAGCTTCTCGATCTCAGTTTGATTCAGCACCCACGTCGACTTGCCGGTCGCGGACACGTATACCACGGGAAGCCACTTAGTGGCATCACCCACGGTCACCGACCTGGCAGTGGTGAGGCCCTCGCCATCATTCTTCAGCCATATGGCGGCATCCGACACCGCGAGCTGGCGGTCCTGGCCTCCCCAGCCGTTCTTGATAAGAGCCTTGATGAGGTAGGGTTTTCTCGGAGTTTCCAGTTTCGCACCAGCAGTGGTCGCGATGCACTGGGTGCGAAGACGAACAAGATCCTGTCCACCCTCTGCTGCCCCGCGCCGCAGAACACATTCGGTACGCCACACCCGTCCGAGGTCGTCAGGCAAGTCATGTCGCGCGCCAATCGCGGACCAGCCGTCAGCGGTTTGAAGCTCCCGCATCCGGAGTTCTTCGCCGGTAGCCGATCGCACGTGAACATTCGCACCATCCAGTTCCGCCTCTGAAGCGCTTGAAAGGACGGCCTGATGCTTCATACCACGCAACCAGCCGACTACTTCGGAGACGAAGGCGGCACGGTTGGGGCTGGCTCGGACGGGAAATTCTGTTGAAAATGGGAGCATTCCCGAAAGATCAGGCATCCTCTTTGCGGCGTCAACGGAGAATTGGTCACCGCTCGTGGTTGGTGTCGCGGATGCAGGCTGGCTCACGGCTTCAAGCCAGACACCGGTTCTCCTAGGACGCCATGTCGGTGATCTCGCGGAGCTTCTCGAGGTAGTGCTTCAATGTGCCGACATGGCCCCAGTTTGCCTCATCCGGGTCGGAGCCGAAGTGGTCGGCGCTGTGAGCCAGCATGGCCAGCAGGACGTCGATCTCGATCTTGGCGGCGATGAAGGCGTCCAGCGCTGCATCATTGGTCTTGAACATGAGGGTCCCCGAGTTGGTTGCGAGGACATGGCGGCTCTGGTCTGCCTTTGGGTCAAGCTCAATCGTACACGGAACGTCCCACGAACACCCTGCCGATCCCGTGTCGCATGGGTGTTGCACGGTGGAATCGGGGGTGTTCGTAAGGGTTTGGAATCTTAGGGGGATGTGTTGCGGCGGTTTGCAACGTAAAAAGCGCCCCGTGGGGCGCTATGTTTTGGCCTAAGCCTTTGTAATCTTGTAAGAAAGTTTGGTTGCGGGGGCAGGATTTGAACCTGCGGCCTTCAGGTTATGAGCCTGACGAGCTACCGGGCTGCTCTACCCCGCGCCATTTGCGCTTTGTGTTGGCGCGTTATCGTTTCGAGAGATGTCTCGCTGCTTTTCAGGTCTGGCGGTGACCTACTCTCCCACGTCTATTGACGCAGTACCATTGGCGCGACGGCACTTAACGGCCGAGTTCGGGATGGGATCGGGTGTTTTGCTCGTGCTTTGGCCACCAGACCGGAAAAGAAGCGAGATCGGCGTTATCCCCTGCGGGATCTGGTTGTCCAAGGATGCTTTTGGAGGAAGACGAGGTCTGTCTTCTTCCGGATCAAATCAAGCCAATCGAGCCATTAGTACCGGTCAACTGAACGCATTGCTGCGCTTACATCTCCGGCCTATCGACGTGGTGGTCTTCCACGGCTCTCAAGGGATACCTTGTTTTGAGGGGGGCTTCACGCTTAGATGCCTTCAGCGTTTATCCTGTCCGTTCATAGCTACCCAGCACTGCCGTTGGCACGACAACTGGTCCACCAGTGGAACGTTCACCCCGGTCCTCTCGTACTAGGGGCAACTCCTCTCAAGTATCCTACACCCACGGCAGATAGGGACCGAACTGTCTCACGACGTTCTAAACCCAGCTCACGTACCTCTTTAAATGGCGAACAGCCATACCCTTGGGACCTGCTCCAGCCCCAGGATGAGATGAGCCGACATCGAGGTGCCAAACGATGCCGTCGATATGGACTCTTGGGCATCATCAGCCTGTTATCCCCAGCGTACCTTTTATCCGTTGAGCGATGGCCCTTCCACTCGGGACCACCGGATCACTATGGCCGACTTTCGTCTCTGCTCGACTTGTCAGTCTTGCAGTCAGGCTGGCTTCTGCCATTGCACTCAACGAGCGATTTCCGACCGCTCTGAGCCAACCTTCGCGCGCCTCCGTTACTCTTTGGGAGGCGACCGCCCCAGTCAAACTACCCACCACGCAGGGTCCCGGACCCGGATAACGGGCCGCGGTTAGACATCAAGAGTGCGAAGGGTGGTATCTCAAGGATGGCTCCACCGGAACTGGCGTCCCGGTTTCAATGCCTACCACCTATCCTGCACATCACAATCCTGATGCCAGTGCGAAGCTATAGTAAAGGTGCATGGGGTCTTTCCGTCTAACCGCGGGAAGTCTGCATCTTCACAGACAATTCAATTTCGCTGAGTCCACATTTGAGACAGCGGGGAAGTCGTTACGCCATTCGTGCAGGTCGGAACTTACCCGACAAGGAATTTCGCTACCTTAGGACCGTTATAGTTACGGCCGCCGTTTACCGGGGCTTCAATTCAAGGCTTGCACCTCTCCTTTTAACCTTCCGGCACCGGGCAGGCGTCAGACCCTATACGTCGCCTTACGGCTTCGCAGAGCCCTGTGTTTTTAGTAAACAGTCGCCACCCCCTGGTTTGTGCCCCCAGCCACTGCTTGCGCAGCAACCGGGCCTCCTTCTCGCGAACTTACGGAGGTATTTTGCCGAGTTCCTTAAATGTGGTTCTCTCAAGCGCCTTGGTATTCTCTACCAGTCCACCTGTGTCGGTTTAGGGTACGGTCTTGTGGAGGGCTATTTCCAGGAACCGCTCACCAGCCCTTCCAATCCGATAAGGAAGAACTAGCTCTGCGATCCGTCACCATCTCCTGGCCCAGGAATATTAACCTGGTTCCCATCGACTACGCCTTTCGGCCTCGCCTTAGGGGCCGGCTTACCCTGCTCAGA
>NZ_KQ955208.1:1257004-1749685 GCF_001546115.1 Paracoccus aminovorans | reverse complement strand
TAATTCCGAACAACGCTAGCCCCCTCCGTATTACCGCGGCTGCTGGCACGGAGTTAGCCGGGGCTTCTTCTGCTGGTACCGTCATTATCTTCCCAGCTGAAAGAGCTTTACAACCCTAAGGCCTTCATCACTCACGCGGCATGGCTAGATCAGGGTTGCCCCCATTGTCTAAGATTCCCCACTGCTGCCTCCCGTAGGAGTCTGGGCCGTGTCTCAGTCCCAGTGTGGCTGATCATCCTCTCAAACCAGCTATGGATCGTAGGCTTGGTAGGCCATTACCCCACCAACTACCTAATCCAACGCGGGCCGATCCTTCTCCGATAAATCTTTCCCCCAAGGGGCGTATACGGTATTACTCCCAGTTTCCCAGGGCTATTCCGTAGAGAAGGGCACGTTCCCACGCGTTACTCACCCGTCCGCCGCTAACCCCGAAGGGTTCGCTCGACTTGCATGTGTTAGGCCTGCCGCCAGCGTTCGTTCTGAGCCAGGATCAAACTCTCAAGTTGAAACGGCATGAGCCGTATCCTTGACGTAAGAACCTTGCACATCTGTCTCCTGCGCCTAGCAGGAGATCATCTCTGCTTGTCGTTCCACTTCCGTGAACCGTCAAACAGTGAAGCTGACACTCTCATCATCGGTTACCCTAGAGAGCCGATATGCAAACTTCCCAGTCGAAAACGACCAGACCGCCCGCATATCCCTTCATTCATACAGCAATGTCAAAAAGCAAAGGAAACAAAACAACCCAAACCGCGCCACTTCCTTACTGGCGCCGTCCAAGCCATCAAGTCCCAGATTGTCTCGGTTCCGCTCCCGCTTCCCCGTCCCGTCCGACGCTGCCGTCGTTCGGTGAGCGGGTATTTAGGCCGCGGCACAAACACCCGCAAGAGGGAAAAAACAAGAAAATGACAGTTTCTGGTAAGATACTGAATATAAATGTTTTTCATTGCCAATTGTTCACCGCCGCGACGACAGCGCGGCCGCTCGGCGCCACCTAGCCGCGAGATCTGGACACGCCCGGGACCAGCGAAATCCGCGCCAGACCCGGCAAACGCAGGGAAAGCAGCAGCAGAATCGCGCCGAGAATCATCAGCGGCCATGATTCCCAGACCTTCAGCGCCCAGAGCCAGTGAATCGCCGCCAGCAGGGCCCCGGGATAGATCAGGCGGTGCAGGCGCCGCCAGTTCCGGCCCATGCGCCGGATCGAGAACCGGTTCGAGGTGACCGCCAGTGCCAGCAGCATCGCGAAGGCCAGCATGCCGAAGACCAGATAGGGCCGCTTCACGATGTCCCGCAGCATCTGCGCCCAGAGAAAGCCCATGTCGAAGACCACCCAGGCCAGCAGGTGGCAGCCGAGATAGGCAAAGCAGATCAGCCCCAGCGCCTGGCGAAACCGCATCAGGTTGAGCCGCGTCAGCCGCAGCAGAGGCGTCACGGCCAGGGTCGCCAGCAGGAAATAAAGCGCGGTGCGTCCCAGCCGATGCTCGATGTCGCGGACCGGATCGACGCCCAAGCCACCCGCCAGCGTGTCCCAGATCAGCAGCGCCAGGGGAATCATCCCGCCCAGCCAGACCGCCCAGACCGGCAGGCGGCGCAGCCAGCCATTCAACCGCTGGATCAATAGTTCTTCCTCAGGTCCATGCCGGCGTAGAGATCCGCGACCTGGTCGGCATAGCCGTTGAACATCAGCGTGTCCTGCCGGCCGCCGAACAGGCCGGCGCCGATGCGCCGCTCGGTGGCCTGGGACCAGCGCGGGTGGTCGACCTGCGGATTCACATTGGCGTAAAAGCCGTATTCGGAGGGTTGCAGCATCTGCCAGCTGGTCTGCGGCTGCTTGTCGGTCAGGGTGATCGAGACCACCGACTTGATCGACTTGAAGCCGTATTTCCACGGTACCACCAGCCGGATCGGCGCGCCGTTCTGATTGGGCAGCACCTTGCCGTAAAGTCCGGTCGCGAGGATGGTCAGCGGATGCATCGCCTCGTCCAGCCGCAGCCCCTCGCGATAGGGCCAGTCGATGCTGCGGCTGCGCTGGCCCGGCATCTGCGCCGGATCCTCGAGCGTGCGGAAGGCCACGTATTTCGCCCCCGGCTGCACCCCCGCCTTGGCCAGCACCGAGGCCAGCGGCACGCCGAGCCAGGGAATCACCATCGACCAGGCCTCGACGCAGCGCAGGCGATAGATCCGCTCCTCGAGCGCCGAGTCGGGCGCCAGATCCTCGACGCCGTAGCGGCCGGGCTTGTCGACCATGCCGTCGATCGCGACCTGCCAGCCGGCGGTCTTCAGGCTGCCGGCATATTCGGCCGGGTCGGTCTTGCCGGTGCCGAATTCGTAGAAATTGTTGTAATGGGTGATGTCCTCGAAGCTGTTCGGCTTTTCATCGGTCGAAAAGCCCGAGGGCTTGCCGCTGAGCCCCAGCGCCGGCGTCGCCAGCATGGCCAGCCCGGCGGCCAGGAAGCTGCGGCGGTTCAGGAAATCCGCCTCGGGCGTCACGTCGGACCAGCTGAGCTTCATGGCGCATCCTTTCATCCAGCCCGACCATGATGCCACCGGAGCCGGCGCAGGCCGATGAAATTCCGCGTGAACGGGAAAGGGCGGCCGCGAAGGCCGCCCTTTCAAGGCTCAATGCAGCGGCGCGCGCGGGCCGCTTTCGCCGGCCTCGCCCAGATGGGCGCCGGTCACCCGGTTGCCGACGATCAGCCCCTCGGGCCCGGCGCCGACATGCACGGTCTGGCCGTCCAGCACCTCGCCGCCCAGGATCATCTCGGCCAGCGGGTTCTGCAGGCTGCGCTGGATCACCCGCTTCAGCGGCCGGGCGCCGAAGACCGGGTCATAGCCTTCGTCCGCCAGCCATTTCATCGCATCCTCGTCCAGGTCCAGATGGATGTTGCGCTGCGCCAGCCGGTGTTCCAGGCCCATCAGCTGGATCCTGACGATGCCGTCCATGTTCTCGCGCGTCAGGCGGTGGAAGATGATGATCTCGTCCAGCCGGTTCAGGAATTCGGGGCGGAAATGCGCCCGGACCGCGTCCATGACCTGCGACCGCGCCTGGCTCGAATCCGCGCCGTCGGGCAGCGCCGACAGCGCCTGCGCCCCCAGGTTCGAGGTCAGGATGATCAGCGTCTGCTTGAAGTCCACCGTCCGGCCCTGGCCGTCGGTCAACTGACCGTCGTCCAGCACCTGCAACAGCACGTTGAAGACGTCCGGATGCGCCTTTTCGACCTCGTCGAACAGGATCACCTGATAGGGACGGCGCCGCACCGCCTCGGTCAGCGCGCCGCCCTCGTCATAGCCGACATAGCCCGGAGGCGCCCCGATCAGCCGCGCGACCGAATGCTTCTCCATGTATTCCGACATGTCGATGCGGACCATAGCGCTGTCGTCGTCGAACATGTATTCGGCGATGGCCTTGGTCAGCTCGGTCTTGCCAACGCCGGTCGGGCCCAGGAACAGGAAGCTGCCCAGCGGCCGCTTCGGGTCATTGAGCCCGGCGCGGGCACGGCGCACGGCATTGGCCACCGCCGTCACCGCCTCGGACTGGCCGATGACGCGCTTGCCCAGCACCTCTTCCATCTTCAAGAGCTTCTCGCGCTCGCCTTCCAGCATCTTGCTGGTCGGGATGCCGGTCCAGCGCTCGACCACCTCGGCGATCTGCTCGGGGCGCACGGCCTCCTCGACCATCGGACCCTCGTCGGGGCCCTCGGCCTCGGCCAGCTTCTTCTCCAGCCCGGGGATGATGCCATAGGACAGCTCCCCGGCGCGGGCCAGGTTGCCCTCGCGCTTGGCCTGGTCCAGCTCGGCGCGGGCGCGGTCCAGCTGCTCCTTCAGGTTGCGCGAGCCTTCCAGCCTGTCACGCTCGGCCTGCCAGCGCGCGGTCATCGTGGCCGAGCGCTCCTGCAGCTCGGACAGCTGCCTTTCCAGCTTCTCCAGCCGGTCCTTGCTGGCGGCGTCGTCTTCCTTCTTCAGCGCCTCGGCCTCGATCTGCATCTGCAGGATCTGGCGGTCGAGCTGGTCCAGCTCCTCGGGCTTGCTGTCCACCTCCATGCGCAGCCGGCTCGCCGCCTCGTCCACCAGGTCGATGGCCTTGTCGGGCAGGAAGCGGTCGGTGATGTAGCGATGCGACAGCTGCGCCGCCGCGACCAGCGCCGCGTCGGAAATGCGCACGCCGTGGTGCAGCTCATATTTTTCCTTGATGCCGCGCAGGATGCTGATCGTGTCCTCGACCGTCGGCTCCAGCACCATCACCGGCTGGAAGCGCCGGGCCAAAGCCGCGTCCTTCTCGATATACTTGCGGTATTCGTCCAGCGTGGTGGCGCCGACGCAATGCAGCTCGCCGCGGGCCAGCGCCGGCTTGATCAGGTTCGCGGCATCCATGGCGCCATCGGTCTTGCCGGCACCGACCAGCACATGCAGCTCGTCGATGAACAGCACGATCTCGCCGGCGGCGTTCTCGATCTCCTTCAGCACCGCCTTCAGCCGCTCCTCGAACTCGCCGCGGTATTTCGCACCGGCGATCAGGGCGCCCATGTCCAGGGCCCAGAGCTGCTTGTTGCGCAGGCTTTCCGGCACGTCGCCGTCGATGATGCGCAGCGCCAGGCCCTCGGCGATGGCGGTCTTGCCGACGCCGGGCTCGCCGATCAGCACGGGGTTGTTCTTGGTGCGGCGCGACAGCACCTGCATGGCGCGGCGGATTTCCTCGTCCCGGCCGATGATCGGGTCGATCTTGCCGTCGGCGGCCGCCTCGGTCAGGTTGCGGGCGTATTTCGACAGCGCCTCATAGCTGTCCTCGGCGCTGGCGGTATCCGCCGTGCGGCCCTTGCGGACATCGTTGATCGCGGCGTTCAGCGCCTGCGCCGTGACCTTGCCGGCGCTGAGCGCGTCGCGCGCATTGGTGTTGACCACCGCCAGAGCGGTCAGGATGCGCTCGGCCGGAACGAAACTGTCGCCGGCCTTCTTGGCCAGCTTCTCGGCCTCGTCCAGCACGCGCACCATCGAGGGGTCGACATAGACCTGACCCTGCCCGCCGCTGACCTTCGGCTGCTTGCCCACGGCCAGGTCGACCGCCTGCCGCACCGCCTGGGCATCGCCCCCGGCGCGCGCGATCAGGTTGCTGGCGAAGCCCTGGTCGTCATCCATCAGCGCCTTCAGCAGATGCTCGGGCATCACGCGCTGGTTTTCCTCGCGGATCGCAATGGTCTGGGCGGCCTGCAGGAAACCGCGCGAGCGTTCCGTGAATTTTTCCATATCCATATGAAAATCCTTTCCTTAGCCCCCGCTTTGGACCGCCCGCAATGGCACGATCCGGCTCGGGTCTGCCTGTGACATGGGCAAGGACAAACGGGGTTTCAAGACGGCCGGTTCCCCCTTATAACCGCGCCGTTTGTCGCAGCCTTGGGTGAAACATGGATAACCGTCTGATCGTGGCGCTGGACGTGCCGAATGCGCTGGCCGGGCTGGAGCTGGCCAAAAAGATCGGCGACGCCGCCAGCTTCTACAAGATCGGGCTGGGCATGCTGACCGGGGGCGGGCTCGCACTCGCCAACGAGCTGAAGCAGGAACATGGCAAGCGCATCTTCCTGGATATGAAATTCTTCGACATCGGCGCGACGGTGCAGGCGGCGGTCAAGGGCATTGCGCAATACGACCTCGACTTCCTGACCGTGCACGGCGACCCGCATGTGGTGCGGGCGGCGAAACAGGGCGCGGCCGGGTCGAACCTGAAGATCCTTGCCGTGACCATCCTGACCTCGCTGGATCGCGCCGACCTCGATGCCGGGCTGATCGTGCCGGGCGACCTGGCCGAGATCGTCGCGACCCGCGCCGCCCGCGCCTTCGAGGCCGGGGCCGACGGCGTCATCGCCAGCCCGCGCGAGGCAGCAGCGATCCGCGCCCTGCCGGAATCGGCGGGCCGGCTGATCGTCACCCCCGGCGTGCGGCCGGCGGGCGCGGAGGCGGGCGACCAGAAACGGATCGAGACGCCCGCCACCGCCATCGCCAATGGCGCCGATCATATCGTGGTCGGCCGCCCGATCTGGCAGGCCGCCGACCCGCGCGCCGCCGCGCAGGCGATCCAGGCGGAACTCGCCTCGGCCTGATCAGGCGAAATTCTGCTGCCAGACCGGGGCGATCTCGGGCCGCGCCGCGGTCGCCTGGGCGCTGGCCCAGACCTTGGGCGCCTGGGCCTGGAACCACTCCGGGCCGGGCCGCCAATTGGTCATCGCCGCCGCATAGACATCCAGCGCCGAGAAGCGCTCGCCCAGCAGCCAAGGCGTGCCGGCCGCCCTTTCCAGGATCGACCACAGCTCCTGCAGCCGCGTGGTGCTGGCCTCGGCCAGTTGCTTCTGCGCCGGTTCCTCGGTCAGGAAGCGCGCCGGATCGTCGCCGAAGGTGAAGCAGGGATAGACCTGCGCCACCAGGAAGATCAGCCAGCGCAGGAACTGCGGCCGCTCGGGCGCATCCGGCCCGGGCACCAGATCGTCGCGCCCGGTCAGATCGGCCAGGTGCAGGGTGATCGCGGCGGTCTCCGACATCACCCGACCGTCGGGCAGGATCAGCACCGGGATCTGCCCGGCCGGGCTGATGCGCATCAGCGCCTCGCGCGCCTGCTGGTCGATGAACAGATCGGCGACCTCGACCGGCTCGAAGCCGATCCCGTAATGCGCCAGTTGCATCTCGACGATGGCCGAGCCCCAACCGCCGCGCCGGTAAAGCTGCATCACGGACATGACATGCTCCATGCTGACTCGCCCATGCGATTCGAGGCGGATCATGCACGGCCGGTGCCGATTCTCAAATATCCGCGCCGGCCTCGGCAAGGATCAGCCGCACGCGCTGCCGGAAATGCGGCACCGCGCGGGGATGGGCGATGAATTCCTGGACAGGCATCATGCGCCATTCCTGCCCCTCGTTGCCAAAGCGGATGGCGGCGATTTCCTCGGGGCGAAGCTGGCCGTGGAACATCCAGCTTTGCCGGCCGGGGTCGTTCCAGGCGGCAAAGGCGCGACCGGTCAGCCGCCCGGGCGCCAGGCGCAGGCCGAACTCCTCGTGAAGCTCGCGCAGGCCGCAGGCAAGCGGCGTCTCGCCCGGCTCGGCCCCGCCGCCGGGCAGATCCCAATGCGCCGGAAACGGGATATGCGGAAAATCGTCGCGCAGGCAGGCCAGCAGGCAGCCGGCATGGGTCAGCACCAGCTTGGCGCCGATGAAGCCTAGTTGTCGTTGATGTCGCGGGTCCAGCGCCGCACCTCGCCCCGGCTGGTGCCAAAGATGCGGCGCAAGGCCAGCCAGATCGCCCCGGTCAGCACCGCGGTCACCACCAGCGCCAGCGGCAGCCCGCCGGTCCAGAGCCCGACCAGCAGCGCCAGGCCCATCAGCCCGACCGCGATGGCGGCGCCCAGGAAGAACCAGCCCGGCAGCGCCAGTTCCAGCGCGGCCAGCGCCAGCCCGACGGCGATCCAGATCCAGCCGTTCATCATGGCCGCGGCCCCCGGAACAGCTTGAAGGCGTCGCCCATGGCCTCGACGGCCGCGGCGGGCAGGATCACCGTCTGCTTGCCCTGGCCCTTGCCGACCTCGGCCAGGGTCTCGACCTGCTTCATCGCCACCTGATATTGCGCGGCCTCGATGCCGCCGTCGCGGATGGCGGCGGCGATGGCATTGGTGGCATAGGCCTCGGCATCGGCCAGGATGCGCTTGGCCTTGGCCTGCTGCTCGGCGGCGTAAAGATCGCCGTCGGCGGCCAGCTCCACGGCGCGGCGGCGGCCCTCGGCCTCGGTCACCTGGGCGCGGCGGGCGCGCTCGGCGTTCAGCTGCTGCAGCATGGCGGCGCGGGTGGCCTCGTCCAGGTTCACGTCCAGGATCTCGGCCCGCGTCACCTCGATGCCCCAATCGTCGACGATATTGGCCAGCGATTCGCGGATGCGCTCGATCAGCGGGGCGCGGTTCGACTGCACCTGGTCCAGCTCCATGGTGCCGATCTCGGACCGCACGATGCCGGCGACGGTGGTGGTGATCGCCGCATCGACGTCGCGGATGCGATAGACGGTCTTTTCCGGCTCGATGATGCGGTAGAAGACGCTGGTTTCCACCTGCACCAGCACGTTGTCCGCCGTGATCGCATCCTGGCGCGAGGTCGGCAGCTGCCGTTCCAGCACCGAGATGCGATGCGCCACGCGGTCGAGGAAGGGCACGATGAAGTTGATCCCCGGCCCCAGCACCGCATGCAGCCGGCCGAAGCGCTCGACGACGAATTTCTCGGATTGCGGCACGATGCGCACGGCGCGGCTGACGGCGAAGAAGATCACCACCGCCAGCACGATCAGGGCGATGTTCCGGCTGAGCAGGTCCGAGAGTTCGGGCGGCATCGGCAGTCCTTTTCTATTCGGCGGCGATGGCGCCGTCGGTCGCATCCGGTCGCAGCCGGGCCAGCCGCGCGACGACACGGGCGAAGCGGGCCTCGAACTGCGCGAAGTCGGCGCGCGGCTCGATCCGGCCCTCGTCCATGTAAAGCGAGCGGTCCAGTTCCAGCTGCACGACATGGATATTGTCGCGCGGCCTGCCATAGGTCGCGGTGACATAGGCGCCGGCAAAGGGCGAGTTGCGGCGGACGCGGAAGCCCTCGGCCGTGGCGGCCTCGGCCACGGCGGCGCTGATGCGGGGCGCGGCCGAGGCGCCGTTGCGGTCGCCCAGCACCATGTCCGGTCGCGGGCGCGGCAGATGCGCCAGCGCGTCGCGCGGCATGGAATGCATGTCGATCAGCACCGCGCCGCCGAAGCGCGCCACCGCCTCGTCGATCAGGCCCGAAAGCGCGCGGTGATAGGGATGCCAGAAGCGCGCGAGCCGGCTTTCGGCCTCGGCCCGCGGCATCGGCCGGTCGTGGATGGAACGCCCCTGCGAGACGACGCGGGGGATCACCCCCAGCCCGGCCATGATGCGCGGGTTCATCGCGGGCGGCGTGGCGCCCTGCACCACCAGCGGGTCGATCTCCTCGGGGCCCCGGTTCAGGTCCACGACCGAGCGCGGCACCCGCGCGGTCAGCAGCGCCGCGCCATGGTCCGGCGCGCGCCGAATCAGCCGGTCGACGAAGGCATCCTCGGAGGAGCGCAACTGCTGCGCGTCCAGCCGCGATTCGGCCAGGAACCAGTCGGGATAGGCGCAGCCGGAATGCGGCGAGGCAAAGATCACCCCGCCCTGCCAGCGGTCCGGCCTTGTCAGGTCATATACGCTGTCTTCGCTGTCCATTCCCCAGGGTTCCGCGCGTGGTCCCGGCGTCGATTCCGGGCAGAAAGACTGAAAGCCATTCGCCCGCGAACCGCAAGCGCGAAAGCCGGCGATTGAGGGCTTGAAACCCCCGGAGGAGGTGGCTATAGACACGCGGACCAAGGCGATCCGGCGGGTTTTCTCGCAGAATCACCTGTTCGTGGGCGGTTAGCTCAGCGGTAGAGCACTACGTTGACATCGTAGTGGCCACTGGTTCGATCCCAGTACCGCCCACCATTCTGTTTCGCGCCGCCGGTGCCTGCCGGCGGTATTTCGTTTTCAAGGCGCGACCTAGCGATGCGCCGCGATAGGAGAAGACCGATGAAGGTTCGCAATTCGCTCCGCTCGCTCAAGAGCCGCCACCGCGATTGCCAGATCGTGCGCCGCAAGGGCCGGATCTATGTGATCAACAAGACCAACCCGCGCTTCAAGGCCCGCCAGGGCTGATCCGCGGCTTGATCGCTGTTTTCGAACGCCCGTCGCGCGGTTGTGCGGCGGGCGTTCTGCCGTTCCGGCTGGCGCGGTCGCTGGTGGGGGCCGACTGCCCCCACGCCCCCGTGGATATTTTTCCAAGAAAGAAGTCCTAGAAGCGGGACAGGATCAGGCCGCCGCCGACCATCAGCGCCGCCAGCGCGCGCGGCAACGAGATCTCGCGGATGGGCAGGCCGAAGGCGCCGGTGCGATCCAGGAGGATGGCGGCGAGGATCTGGCCCAGCGCCAGCGCGCAAAGCGCGGTCAGCGCGCCGAGCCGCGGCAGCGTCCAGACCATGGTCCAGACATAGAAGGCGCCGAGCGCGCCGCCGGCCCACATCCACCATTCCATCGAACCGGCGCGCAGGAAGGCCCGGCCCTGCCCCAGGCCGATGGCGGCCAGCGCCAGGATGCTGAAGCCGACCCCGAAAGAGATGGCGGCGGCCGCCAGCGGGCTTTGCACGCCGCGGCCCAGCGCCGCGTTGATCGGCGCCTGGACCGCGATGCAGACCCCGGCCAGCGTCACCAGCCCGGCGAGCAGCAGATATGGCATGGCTTTTCCCCTTGCGACGCATGTCCTGCGCGGGAATAGCCCCTGCCGGGCCGAAGGGCCAGCCTTGCGCCGCCGGCGTCAGTCGTAACTGCGGCGGTCCTCGATCACCTTGCCGTCGTTCGGCAGCGAGCCCGGCGCGACCAGTTCGATGCGACCGCGCAGCTTCAGCGTGTCGAAGACCGCGCCCTCGTAGCGCGCCGCGTCCTGGGCGCCGGTCTCCAGCAGCACCGTCATCACGTCCATGTCGCCGGCGCGATCGGCCACCACCCGGGCGCGGGTGATCTCGGCGTGGCGGGCGACCAGCGCCGCGACCTGCTCGGGGCGCACGAACATGCCCTTGATCTTGGTGGTCTGGTCGGCGCGGCCCATCCAGCCCTTGATGCGCATGTTGGTGCGACCGCAAGGGCTGGTGCCGGGCAGCACCGCCGACAGGTCGCCGGTGGCGAAGCGGACCAGCGGATAGTCGGGGTTCAGCGTGGTGACCAGAACCTCGCCGACCTCGCCCTCGGGCACCGGGTCGCCGGTGCCGGGGCGGACGATCTCGACGATCACGCGCTCGTCCACGATCATGCCGTCGAGCGCCGGCGATTCATAGGCGATCAGCCCCAGGTCGGCGGTGGCATAGCATTGCGTGCAGGCGATGCCCCGCTCGGCATAGGCTTGGCGCAGGCTGGGAAACAGTGCCCCGCCCGAAACCACGGCGCGCGAGAACCGCATGCGCTCGCCCATCTCCTCGGCCTTGTCGAGGATGATCTTCAGGTAGTCGGGCGTCCCGGCATAGGCGGTGGTGCCGATGTCGACGCCTGCACGGACCTGCAATTCGGTCTGGCCGGTGCCGGCCGGCAGGGTCGCGGCGCCGACCGCGCGGGCGGCGCTTTCGAACATCATCCCGGCCGGAGTCAGGTGATAGCCGAAGCAGTTCTGCAGGATGTCGCCCGGGCCGATGCCGGCGGCATGCAGGAAGCGACCCAGCCGCCACCAGTCGCCGTCGCGCCGGCCCGGCTCATAGATCGGGCCGGGGCTCTGGAAGATGTTCTCGAAATCCGCGGCCGGGCGCGTGGTGAAGCCGCCGAAGGGCGGTGCCGCCTTCTGCGCGGCCGAAAGCTCGGACTTGCGCAGCACCGGCAGCCGGGCCAGCGCCGCGCGACCGGTCACCGATGGCGCATCGACGCCGGCAAGCAGCGCGGCCAGCCCCGGCGCGGATTGCGCCCGGGCCACGGCGCGCGGCAGTTCGGCCGCCAGATCCCTGTCCCGCGCCTCGGGGCTGCGGGTTTCCAACTGGTCATAGAAGCTCATGGGGTGCCTTTCCGAACTCAGGCCAGCCAGCGCTTGCGCCGGCGATAGCTGCGCACGTCGCGAAAGCTCTTGCGGCCCTGATCCGACATGCCGAGATAGAATTCCTTGACGTCCGGGTTCTCGCGCAGCGCCTCGGCCGGGCCGTCCATCACCACCCGGCCGCTTTCCAGAATATAGCCGTAATGGGCATAGCGCAGCGCGACATTGGTGTTCTGCTCGGCCAGCAGGAAGGTGACGCCCTCGCCCTCGTTCACCGCGCGGACGATCTCGAAGATCTGCTCGACCAGCTGCGGCGCAAGCCCCATCGAAGGCTCGTCCAGCAGGATGCATTCCGGCCGCGACATCAGCGCCCGGCCCATGGCGCACATCTGCTGCTCACCGCCCGAGGTATAGCCGGCCTGGCTTTTCCGACGCTCTTTCAGGCGCGGGAAATAGGCATAGACCATCTCCAGGTCGCGGGCAATCGCGGCCCGGCCGTCGCTGCGGGTATAGGCGCCGGTCAGCAGGTTTTCCTCGATGGTCAGGTGCTCGAAGCAATGCCGGCCCTCCATCACCTGGATCACGCCCTTCTTGACCAGGCTGGCCGGGTCCATGTCCTGCACGCGCTGGCCGCGATAGCTGATCGCGCCCTTGGTGACCTCGCCGCGCTCGGAATGCAGCAGGTTCGAGATCGCCTTCAGCGTCGTGGTCTTGCCGGCGCCGTTGCCGCCCAGAAGCGCGGTGATGCCGCCCTTGGGCACCGACAGGCTGACGCCCTTCAGCACCAGGATGACGTGGTTGTAGATCACCTCGATATTGTTGACCTCGAGCAGGGTCTCGCGGTCGGGCGATGCGTCGAACATGGCTTTTCCCCTTGCATGGGTGGCCCCGGCGGCGGACCGCCGGGGTGCGGGCTCAGCAGCGCGGCGTGATGCCGGCTTCCTTGGCATAGGCCTCGCTGTCCTCGAGGATCAGCGGGTCGAGGATTTCCTGATCCGGCGCGGTGAACTCGGTGATCAGCGTCCATTTCTTGGCCGCCGCATCCCATTGCTGCAGCCGCGCCATGCCGCTGCCACCGTGGTTGTCGCAGCTCATCTTGATCTCGGGGCCAAAGTCCGGCAGGCCGATCTCGGTCAGGCGCTCGGGGGTGATGTCCAGCGCCTCGAACCCGTCGCGCAACTGGGCGGCGTTGATCTCGGCGGTGCCGGCCAGTTCCTGCGCCTTCCTGATCGCCTCGGCGATGACCACGGCGGCATACATGCCGCGCGAATAAAGCGCCGAGCCGACGAACTGCCCGCCCTGCGAGGCCTTGCCCGGTTCGACGACGAATTTCTGCATGTCGGCGTAAAGCGGATAATCGGTGCCGACGCCGTTGAAGGTCAGCGACTTGTAGCCGTTCGCGGCGGCGCCGACCGGCAGCACGTCAACCTCGGAGCCCGACCACCAGATGCCGATGAAGTTCTCCATCGGGAAGCGGATGTTGGCAGCCTCCTGGATCGCGGTCTGGTTCATCACGCCCCAGCCCCACATGATGACGTAATCCGGCTTGTCGCGGCGGATCTGCAGCCATTGGCTTTTCTGCTCCTGCCCGGGCGGGTCGATCGGCAGCTCGGTCAGGGTGAAGCCGTGCTTCTTGGCCAGTTCCTGCAGGGTGCGGATCGGCTCCTTGCCATAGGCCGAGTTGTGATAGACCAGCGCGATCTTCTTGCCGTTCAGGTCGCCGCCGTTCTGGTCCAGCAGGTATTTCACCGCGACCGAGGCGCCGTCCCAATAGTTCGCCGGCGCGTTGAAGATCCATTCGAAGACCTTGCCGTTCTTGGCCGAGGTCCGGCCGTAGCCCGGGGTATAAAGCGGGATCTTGTCGGCCGAGACCTTGGGGATCAGCTGATAGGTGATGCCGGTCGACAGCGGGTTATAGACCAGCGCGCCATTGCCCTTGGTCGCCTCATAGCATTCGACGCCCTTTTCGGTGTTATAGGCGGTCTCGCATTCCGGGGTCAGCACCTTCTGCCCGCCGATGCCGCCGTCGCGTTCGTTGAGCAGGGTGAAATAGTCGTTGAACCCGTCGGCATATTGCGTGCCGTTCGCGCCATAGGGGCCGGTGCGATAGCTGAGGTTCGGCACCACCAGGTCGGCCATAGCCGGTGCCGCCGCCATGACGGCGCCCAGCGCCAGGCTTGCGAGTTTCAGTTTCATCTTGGTCTCCTCCCCAAGGGTTTTCATGCGCCGGTTATCCGGTCGTTAATGCGGGAACGGCCAGAGCCGCAGCTTCTCCTTCGTCAGCCGCCACAGCCGCGCGAGGCCATGCGGCTCGACGATCAGGAAGAAGACGATCAGCGCGCCGACGATCATCAGCTCGATATGGGCGGCCAGGTCGGTCGGCCAGCCGAGTTGCGCCACCAGCACGTTCTTCAGGAACACCGGCAGCAGGACCAGGAAGGCCGCGCCGGCAAAACTGCCGAAGATGCTGCCGAGGCCGCCGATGATGACCATGAACAGGATCAGGAAGCTCTTGTTGATGCCGAAGGCCTCGCTGGCCTCGGCCGCGCCCAGGTAGACCGAGAAAAGCAGCGCCCCGGCGATGCCGACGAAGAAGCTCGAGACGGCAAAGGCCGACAGCTTGGCGGTCAGCGGGTTCACTCCGATGATCTCGGCCGCGATGTCCATGTCGCGGATCGCCATCCACTTGCGGCCCACGCTGCCGCGGGTCAGGTTGCGCGCCACCCAGGCCAGCACGACGGCAAAGACCAGGCAGGTCAGGTATTTCGCCGAGGCCGTGGTGGCCGGCCCGGTGATCGCCCAGCCGAACATGGTGCGTTCCGGCGCGTTGATCTGGCCCGAGGCGGAATAGTTGTAGAACCACGGCACCTTGTTGAAGAGCCAGACCAGGAAGAACTGCGCCGCCAGCGTCGCCACGGCCAGATAAAAGCCCTTGATCCGCAGGCTGGGCAGGCCGAACAGCACGCCGACCACCGCGGTAACGGCGCCCGCGACCACGATCAGGATCACGATCGGCACGCCCGGGAAGGCGGTCATCAGCTTGTAGACCGCATAGGCCCCCACCGCCATGAAGCCGCCCGTGCCCAGGCTGACCTGGCCGGCATAGCCGGTCAGGATGTTCAGGCCGATGGCCGCAATGGCATAGATCAGGAAGGGCACCAGCACCGCATTGGCCCAGTAGCTGTCGATGACCAGCGGCACGACCAGGAAGGCCACGGCCAGGATGGCGTAATAGCCCCAGCGGTCCAGCCGGATCGGGAAGGTCTGGCCATCGTCGCGATAGCTCGTCTTGAAGTCGCCCGCCTCACGATAGAACATCCGCCCCTCCCGGCTTTGCTGCTGGCTGGTGGGGGCTTCGCGCCCCCACACCCCCGCGGGATATTTTCACAAGAAAGAAGACCAAAGCCGCGCCCGGCTTCTTTCTTGCCCAAATATCCCCGCCGGAGGCATAGAATCTTTTCATCATTTCAGACCCGCTCGATGATGCGCTCGCCGAACAGGCCCTGCGGCCGGAAGACGAGGAAGAGCAGCGCCAGCACATAGGCGAACCAGTTCTCGGTCGCGCCGCCGACCAGGGGGCCGACGAAATATTCGAACAACTTCTCGCCCATGCCGATGATCAGCCCGCCGACGATGGCGCCGGGGATCGAGGTGAAGCCGCCCAGCATCAGCACCGGCAGCGCCTTCAGCGCGATCAGCGACAGGCTGAACTGCACGCCGGACTTGGTGCCCCACATGATGCCCGCGACCAGTGCCACGAAGCCGGCGATGGACCAGACCATGATCCAGATGAATTGCAGGCTGATGCCGACCGACAGCGCCGCCTGGTGGTCGTCGGCCACGGCGCGCATGGCGCGGCCTTGCTTGGTATATTGCGAGAAGCCGACCAGTGCCGCGACCAGAAGCGCCGCGATCACCGCCGCCCAGATGTCGAGCCTGTCGATGAAGAAGCCATAGCCCAGCCAGTCGTTGGTCAGCGTCTCGGCGGTTTCCGAGATGCCCTGCGGCAGGCCCACGTCCAGCGTCTTGACGTCGGCGCCCCACATCACGTCGCCCAGGCCTTCCAGGAACCACGCCAGGCCGATGGTGGCCATGAACAGGATGATCGGCTCCTGCCCGACCAGGTGCTTCAGCACCAGCTTCTCGATGGCGATGGCGAGGCCGACCATGACCAGCGCCGTCAGCGCGATGCCCAGCAGCGCCGGCACGGTCCAGCCGAAGCTGGAGACATGCGTTCCGAAGGCCGCGTTGATCAGATGGGCGAAGGGCACCCGGCCCTCCATGATGCCGACCAGCGTCATGGCCGCGAACAGCGCCATCACCCCCTGGGCATAGTTGAAGACGCCCGAGGCCTTGTAGATCAGCACGAAGCCCAGCGCGACCAGCGAATACATCACCCCGGCCATCAGCCCGTTGACCAGGACCTCGCTTGCGTAAAGGAATTCCATCCCCGCCCCCTATGCGTGTTCCACGCCCAGATAGGCGCTGATGACTTCGGGATTGTTGCGCACCTCGTCCGGGGTGCCGTCACCGATCTTCTTGCCGTAGTCCATCACCACGACCCGGTCCGACAGATCCATGACCACGCCCATGTCGTGCTCGATCAGGGCGATGGTGGTGCCGAATTCGTCGTTCACGTCCAGGATGAAGCGGCACATGTCCTCCTTCTCCTCGACGTTCATGCCGGCCATCGGCTCGTCCAGCAGCAGGATGCGCGGCTCGGCCGCCAGCGCCCGGGCCAGTTCCACGCGCTTCTTCAGCCCATAGGGCAGCCGGCCCACGGGCGTCTTGCGGATGTTCTGGATTTCCAGGAAATCGATGATCTTCTCGACCTGCGCGCGGTTTTCCACTTCCTCGCGCTCGGCCCGGCCCCACCACAGGGCCTGGCTCCAGAGCGGGGCGTTCATCTTGTTCAGCCGCCCCGTCATGATGTTGTCCAGGACCGACATGCCGTCGAACAGCGCGATGTTCTGGAAGGTGCGCGCCAGCCCCAGCCGCGCCACCTCATAGGGTTTCATCGCCGGGCGGCGCTTGCCCTCGAACCAGATCTCGCCCTCCTGCGGGACGTAGAAGCCCGAGATCACGTTCAGCATCGAGGATTTGCCGGCGCCGTTCGGGCCGATGATGGCGCGGATCTCGCCCTCGCGGATGTCGAAGCTGATGTCCTTGATCGCGGTCACGCCGCCGAAACGCAGGGTGATGTTTTTCAGGTCCATCAGCACCGGGCCGATGTGGCGGGCGTCGGGGGTCGGGTCATGGGTCATTCTGCGGCCACCCTTTGCGGCTCGGCGGTGGGAAAGGTGCGGGCGTCCTCGATCCGCAGCGTGGCGCGGATCTCGCCCTTGCGGCCGTCCTCATAGGTCACCTCGGTGCGGGTACTGACCTGCTCGCTTCCGTCGTAGAGCGCGGCGATCAGGTCGGCATATTTCTCGGCAATGATGTTGCGGCGCACCTTGCGGGTGCGGGTCATCTCGCCGTCGTCGGGGTCCAGCTCCTTGTGCAGCACCAGGAAGCGGTGGATCTGGCAGCCCGACAGCATCGGGTCGGCGGCGACGGATTCGTTCACCGCCTCGACATGCTCGCGGATCGCGGCATAGACCTGCGGATGGCCGGCCAGTTCCTGATAGCTGGCATAGGCGATATTGTTGCGCTCGGCCCAATTGCCGACCGCGGTCAGGTCGATGTTGATGAAAGCGGTGCACATGCCGCGCCCGGCGCCGAAGACCACCGCCTCCAGGATGTTGGGATAGAACTTCAGCTTGTTCTCGACATATTTCGGCGCGAACATCCGGCCGTCGGCCATGCGGCCCACGTCCTTGGCGCGGTCGATGATACGCAGGTGGCCCGAGCCCTCCTCGAAGAAGCCGGCGTCGCCGGTCGCCACCCAGCCCTCGGCATCCTTGGTCGAGGCAGTGCTTTCCGCGTTGTTGAAATATTCGACGAAGGTGCCGGGCGAGCGATAGAACACCTCGCCGCTGTCGGCGATCTTCAGCTCCACCCCCGGCGAGGGCACGCCCACCGTGTCCGAGCGCACCTGCCCGTCGGGCTGCTGGGTGATGAAGACCGAGGCCTCGGTCTGGCCGTAGAGCTGCTTCAGGTTGATGCCGAGGCTGCGGTAGAAATCGAAGATCTCGGGCCCGATCGCCTCGCCCGCGGTATAGCCGACGCGGATGCGGGAATAGCCCAGCGTGTTCTTCAGCGGGCCATAGACCAGCAGGTCGCCCAGGGCATAGCGCAGCCGGTCCAGCAGCCCGACCGGCTTGCCGTCCAGCAGGTCCGGGCCGATGCGGCGGGCCAGGTTCATGGCGTGGTGGAACAGCCCGCGCTTGATGCGCCCGGCGTCCTCCATGCGGATCATCACGCTGGTCAGCTGGCCCTCGAAGACGCGGGGCGGGGCAAAGAAATAGGTCGGGCCGATCTCGCGCAGGTCGGTCATCATGGTCTGCGCGCTTTCGGGACAGTTCACCGTGAAGCCGGCCCAATAGGCTTGGCCGACCGAGAAGATGAAGTCGCCGACCCAGGCCATCGGCAGATAGGCCAGCACCTCCTCGGCCTCGGTCAGCCTGTCGAAGGCGCAGGTGTTCCTGGCCGTCTCGATGATGTTGCGGTTCGACAGCACCACGCCCTTGGGCTTGCCGGTGGTGCCCGAGGTATACAGCATCACGCAGGTGTCGTCGTAGCCGAGGGCCGCGATGCGGCGGTCCAGTTCTTCCTCGTGGCGCTGATGCGCGGCGCGGCCCTCGGCCTGCACGTCGGCCAGCGCGTTCATGGCGCTGTGGTCGTATTTCCGCATGCCCCGCTTGTCGGTATAGATGATCTGCTCGATCTTCGGAGCGCCGGCGCCGACCTCCAGCACCTTGTCCACCTGTTCCTGGTCGCCGCAGACCACGAAACGCGCGCCGCAATGGCCCAGCACATAGGCCATCTCCTCGACCACCGCGTCCTGATACAGCGGCACCGGCACCGCGCCGCACATCTGCGCCGCGACCATGGACCAGTAATGCGCCGGGCGGTTGCGGCCGATGATCGCGACATGGTCGCCGGGCGCCAGGCCCATGTGCAGAAAGCCCAGCGCCAGCGCGCGGATTTCCTCGGCCGCCTGGGCCCAGGTCCAGCTTTGCCAGATGCCGAATTCCTTTTCGCGATAGGCCGGCCGCTGGCCCCAGGTCGCGGCATTGCGCGCCAGCAGCGCTGGAATCGACGGCGGTCCGCTGCGGTCCGGCTGGTTCTGCATAGATCCTCCCCTTGCCGTCCGGGCTCCTCTTCCCCTCTGGCAATCGCAGCTTACTGCGGCAATCCTTGCGTCAGTTTTGCCCGAATCCTACGAATTGTTACAACTGCAAGGCAACAGCCATGGCGACCACCACCCCGGCCCAGCCCAACCCGGCCCAGCCTACCCCAGACCGACATGCCGCGCTGACCCGCTCGGGGCTGAACCTGATCCAGCAGGCGATCTCGATCTTCGACGCCGACCTGCGGCTGGCGGTCTGCAACCGCCCCTATCAGGCGATGTTCGGCCTGCCGGACGAACTGACCTGGCCCGGCGCCAGCTTCCAGGACACCATCCGCTACCTGGTGCATCGCGGCGAATACGGGCCCCAGGACGACCCCGAGACCGCGATTCGCGAGCGCGTCGACCAGGCCCGCACCTTCCAGCCGCATTACATGGAGCGCAAGCGCGCCGACGGCCGCTGGATCTCGGTCGAGGGGGCGCCGCTGTCGCAAGGCGGCTGGATCGCGGTCTATACCGACATCACCCAGATCAAGCGGCAGGAAGAACTGCTGCGCGCCCGCTCCGAGGAGCTTTCCGAACTGGTGCTGGACCATGCCGAGCGGCTGTCGGCCGCGAACCGCGCGCTGGCCGCGACCAATGCCGCGCTGGAGGAGGCCAAGCGCATCCTGACCGAATCCGAGGCCCGCACCCGCCATGTCACCGCCATGGTGCCGGCCCATATCGCGCATATGGACCGCGACTATCGCTATACCTTTTCCAACAACCAGATCGCGGCGGTGTTTCC
Source organism: Paracoccus aminovorans (assembly GCF_001546115.1). GTDB lineage: Bacteria > Pseudomonadota > Alphaproteobacteria > Rhodobacterales > Rhodobacteraceae > Paracoccus > Paracoccus aminovorans_B. Next base: position 1,730,114 of record NZ_KQ955208.1, on the reverse strand, counting down.
CGGTGCCGACCGCGGCATCATCGGCCGCGCGGGCGAAGAGGTCTTGGGCCGCGAGACCTTCGACCGCATCCGCCCGCATATGGACCGCGCCGTCGCCGGCCAGCCGCAGGTGTTCGAGATCACGCACCCACCCTCGGGGCGGCGCATCCGCATCGCCCTGACCCCGGACCCGACCGGGCGCGGCGCCTATGTGCTGTCGACCGACGTGACCGCCGAGGTGCAATCGCGCGAGGCGCTGACCCATGCCGCCAAGCGCGCGCTGGCGGCGCAGATGACCTCGGGACTGGCGCATGACTTCGGCAATCTCCTGACCATCATCCTCGGCCTGCAAACCCGGCTGGCGCGCGCCGGCCTGCCGCCGGAACAGGCCGAGGACGTGCAGGCGACCCTGGCCGCCGCCCGGCGCGGGGCGACGCTGCTGGACGGCATCGCCGCGCTGACCGGCAAGCGCGAGCAGCACCCGCAGCCGGTGGACCTCAGCGCGCTGTTCGAGCACCTGGCCGCCATGGCCCGGCCGACGCTGGGCGCCGCCGTGACGCTGGAACACGCCACGACCAACCTGCCGGCGCGGGTGATGCTGGACCCCGGCGCGCTTCAGGATGCGCTGCTGAACCTGATCCTGAACGCCCGCGACGCCATGCAGGGCAAGGGCCGCATCGGCTTGCAGGCCCGCACGGCCGGGCGCTGGCTGGAAATCACCGTCACCGACAGCGGCCCCGGCTTTTCGGACGAGGCGCTGGCCCGCGCCACGCAGCCCTTCTTCACCACCAAGGGCAGCAAGGGCAGCGGGCTGGGCCTGTCGATGGTCTATGACCAGGTCAAGCTGGCCGGCGGTACGCTGCGGCTGGCGAACCTTGCCCAGGGCGCGCAGGTCGCGATCCGCCTGCCGCTGCGCGCCGCCCGCCCGCATCTGGTCCTGCTGGTCGAAGACGACGACGCCATCCGCAGCCATATCCGCGAGTTGCTGACCGCCCAGGGCCATTCGGTGATCGAGGCCGGATCGCTCTCCGAGGCGCAGGGCCTGACCGACCTGACCGGCCTGACGCTGATCCTGTCGGACCTGCAGCTGGGCGACGGCTCGGGCGCCGCCCTGCGCGGGCGCGGCCTGCCCGTGGTGCTGATGACCGCGCTGCCGCCGGGCGATCCGGGCAGATCGGGGCTTGACGGGCCGGTCCTGACCAAGCCCTTTGGCGACACCGAACTCGCCCTGGCCCTGGCAGATACCGATGACTGACGCGCCCCTGATCGCCATCCTCGACGACGAGCCCGAGATCCGCCGCCTGCTGTCCGCGGCGCTGGAGGAGGCGGGTTTTCGCACCCTGGGCTTCGGCCGCGCCACCGAGTTCGAGGCGGCGCTGCGCCGCATCCAGCCCGAGGCGATCCTGATCGACCTGGGCCTGCCCGACCGCGACGGGCTGGCGCTGGTGCACCGGCTGGCCAGCGAAAGCGGCGCCGCGATCATCATCATCTCGGGCCGGGCGCAGGTGCAGGACCGGGTGACGGGGCTGGAGCTGGGCGCCGACGACTATATCATCAAGCCCTTCGAGCCGGCCGAAGTCGTGGCCCGCATCCGCGCCCGGTTGCGCAAACCCCAGCGCGACGCCGGCCCCGGCCGCCAGCAGATCCGCTTCGCCGGCTGGGCCGCGGATTTCGACCGCTATACCCTGACCTCGCCCGAGGGCGCCGAGACGCCGATCTCGCATGCCGAGGCCGAGGTCTTGCGGCTGTTTCTCGACAACCCGCGCCGGCTGATCTCGCGCGCACAGATGCTCGAGACGCTGGGCGGCACGGCGGGGGAAAGCTTCGACCGGGCGATGGACGTGCGCATCTCGCGCCTGCGCACCAAGCTGGGCGAGGATCCGAAGAACCCGCGCCTCATCAAGACGATCTATGGCGCCGGCTATATCTTCCTGGCCGAACTGGGCTAGGATCCACCCGAAAGCAGCGGAGATTGCCATGCCCACCGTCTATGTCCTGAACGGCCCGAACCTGAACCTTCTGGGCCAGCGCCAGCCCGAGATCTATGGCAGCACCACGCTGGCCGACGTGGAACGCGACTGCAAGGCGACGGCGGCCGAACTGGGCCTGACCATCGACTTCTTCCAGTCGAACCACGAAGGCGCGCTCATCGACAAGATCCACGAGGCGCGGTTGCGGGCACAGGCCATCGTCATCAACCCGGCCGCCTTTACCCATACCTCGGTCGCGATCCTCGACGCGCTGAACACCTTCGACGGCCCGGTGCTCGAGGTGCATATCTCGAACGTGCACAAGCGCGAGGGCTTCCGCCACCATTCCTATGTCAGCCTGCGCGCCGAGGGCGTGATCGCCGGCTTCGGCGTCAACGGCTATCTGCTGGCATTGCAGCAGGCGGCGAAGATGGTCGGCTAGGCCCGGCCGGCCAGATGCCCAGGTTCTGGCGGAACCATTCGTAGCAGGCGCCATTGGCATCGCCCCGGCCCTTGCCCTGCAAGGCAAAGTCCAGAAGCGCATGGCAGCGGGCGGTCCGGCATTCGCCCGGCACCCGGCCCTCGGCGTTCAGCCAGATCGGCACGCCGTTCAGCGCCAGGTTCCCCGACAGCCAGGGATCGTCCACCGTCCACAGCAGCTCGGGGATGTCGAAGGCGCTGTCGGGCATGAACTCGGGCCGCAGCATGGCGCCGCCATAGCCCTTGAGCACATCGACATGGCCCGAGCGCAGCCAGGCATGCGGCTTGACCAGCCCCAGCGTGGCCGCGCGCAGCAGGCGATAGCGCCAGTCCTTGCGGCGCGGCACCGCGCGCGGCTCAAGCCCGCCGGCATGGCCGGGAACGAAGCCGCCGGCCTCGGCGATGACGCAGCCCGGATGCGCGCGTCGCGCCGCCAGGAAGCGGCTGGTCCACAGCGGATCGTAAAGCCGGTCGTCGTCGCACAGCAGCAATTCGCAATCCTGGCCGCGAAAATCCCGCACCGCCGGCAGGATCTTGGTCGCCGGGCCCAGGTCGTCCTCGACCGTGACGATGCGCACGCCCTGGGGCACCGCCGGCAGGCTGCCGTCCCAGTCGGGAAAGCGGCGATAGCGGCGCGGCAGGTAAAGCCGCACCTCGTCGGGGCGAACCTGCTGTTTCAGCAGCGATTTCAGGGTCGGCTCCAGCCCGGCAAAGCGCGGCGGGATCGAGGACAGGGTCACGACAAGAGGCAAGCTGGCTTCCTAGGTCAGTTCGGGCGTGCCCTCCTAACGCGCTCCAGCTTACAATTGGCTGACGGCCGCCGTCACGATCGCGTCAGAACAGCCCGCGCCGCGCCAGCGCCGCGCCCAGCGCCTGGGCGCCGGTGAAATGGATGCCGTCGATGCCAAGCGCCCGGGCGCCCTCGACGTTGTCGGGATTGTCGTCGATGAAGATGCAATCCTCGGGGCGCAAGCCATTGCGGTCCATCAACAGGCGATAGATCGCCGGCTCGGGCTTCAGCGCGCCCACCCGTCCGGAAACCACGATGTCGCGGAACAGCCGGCCCAGCCGGGGATGGATTTCCAGCGCATGGGGCCAGGTCTCGGCCGCCCAGTTCGTCAGGCCATAGAGCGGCACCCCCCGCGCCAGCAGCGCCTCGGCGATTTCCCAGGCGCCGGGCACGGTCTTTTCGATGGTCAGCGGAAAGCCGGCCAGATAGCCCGCCAGGTGCCGGGCCTCGTCGCCATGCGCCTCGCGCGCGGCCTGCAGCCCTTCGGCAAAGCTGCGCCCGCCGTCCTGCGCCCGGTTCCAGCCGTCGAAGCCGATGCGCGCCATCCAGGCCTCGGCCGCGGCGCGGCTGGTGAAGACATCGGCAAAGGCCAGCGCCGGATCCCATTCGATCAGCACCGCCCCCAGGTCGAAGATCACGCTTTTCATCGCCGGCCTCCCTTGCCATCCGGCCGGATCGTGCCGAAACACGGCCGGCCCCGCAAGCCGGCGCGCTTCTGCCGGGCGAAAAGCCGTGCTAGAGCCGGGAAAACCACGGGGAAAGGGAACGCGATGACCATATCGGTGGCTGGGCTGGGCTATGTCGGCATGTCGATCGCGGTGCTGCTGGCGCAGCACGACGCGGTGGTGGCGCTGGACATCAGCGCCGAGCGGGTGGCCCAAGTGAATGCCGGCCGCTCACCCATCGAGGATGCCGAGATCAGCCAGTGGCTGGCGGAAAAGCCGCTGCACCTGCGCGCCACCACCGACCCGGCCGAGGCCATGGCCGGCGCCGAATTCGTCATCGTCGCCACGCCGACGAATTACGACCCGCGCTCGAACCGCTTCGACACCTCCAGCGTGGAAAGCGTGATCGCGCTGGCCCGCCGCCACGCGCCGCAGGCGACCATCGTCATCAAGTCCACCGTCCCGGTCGGCTTTACCCAGCGCATGCGCGAAAAGACCGGCCATGACGGCATCCTGTTCTCGCCGGAATTCCTGCGCGAAGGCCGGGCGTTGCAGGACAACCTGCACCCCTCGCGCATCGTGGTGGGCGACCACGGCCCGGCCGCGCATCGGCTGGCCGATCTGCTGGCCCGGGGCGCGATCCGCAAGGACATGCCGATCCTGTTCACCGGCTCGACCGAGGCCGAGGCGATCAAGCTGTTCTCGAACACCTATCTCGCCATGCGCGTGGCCTATTTCAACGAACTCGACAGCTATGCCGTCGCCCGCGGGCTGAACACGCGCGAGATCATCGAGGGCGTCGGCCTCGACCCGCGGATCGGCGAGCATTACAACAATCCCAGCTTCGGCTATGGCGGCTATTGCCTGCCCAAGGATACCAAGCAATTGCTGGCGAACTACGACCAGGTGCCGCAAAGCCTGATCGCCGCGGTGGTCGATTCCAACCGCACCCGCAAGGATTTCATCGCCGAGGAAATCATCGCCCGGCGTCCGAAGCTGGTCGGCGTCTATCGGCTGGTGATGAAATCCGGCTCGGACAATTTCCGCGACAGCTCGATCCAGGGCATCATGAAGCGGATCAAGGCCAAGGGCATCCCCTGCATCGTCTACGAACCGGTGCTGGAACAGGAGCATTTCTTCAACAGCCCGGTGGTGCGCGACCTCGACGCCTTCAAGGCCCAGGCCGACCTGATCATCGCCAACCGCCAGGCGCCCGAACTGGCCGACGTGCAGGACAAGCTTTACACCCGCGACCTGTTCGCCCGCGACTGAGCTTGCCAAAGCCGCGCGCCGGCCCTAGTGTCCCGCCACGACTCATACACTTGGGGGGCCCCGAACGGGGCTGAGAGGTGCCAGGCACCGACCCATCGAACCTGATCCGGCTCATACCGGCGGAGGGAAGGGTAGAGTGTCGCGGCAACAGCATCATGTCAGCCGCCACCCCCTCTCCGCCGCCTCGACCGGACAATGAAAGGCGGATCATGGCGGGACCAGCTCGCATCGCGCTGACCATCGCCGGCTCGGACAGCGGCGGCGGCGCCGGCATCCAGGCCGACCTCAAGACCTTCTCGGCGCTGGGGGTCTATGGCGCATCCGTGATCACAGCCATCACCGCCCAGAACACCCGCACCGTCGCGGCGGTGGAGGCGGTCTCGCCCGCCATGGTCGCGGCGCAGATCGACGCGGTTTTCGGCGATCTGGACGTGCGCGCAATCAAGATCGGCATGGTCGGCGGCCCGGATGTGATCACAGCCGTCGCGGACCGGCTGCACATCGCGCTGCAAGCCGATCCGATCCCGGTGGTGCTGGACCCGGTGATGGTGGCGAAATCCGGCGATGCGCTGCTGCCCGACGCGGCGGTCCAGGCGCTGCGTGACCGGCTGCTGCCGCTGGCGACCGTCCTGACTCCGAACCTGCCCGAGGCCGCACGGCTGCTGGGCGGCGCCCCGGCCGGCACGCCCGCGGAGATGGCCGAGCAGGGCGAGGCGCTGCGTGCCCTGGGCGCGGGCCATGTGCTGATGAAGGGCGGCCATGCCGAGGGCGAGACCTGCACCGACCTGCTGGTCGGTCCGCAGGGCTTTCAGCTGTCGGCGCCGCGCCAGCAGACCCGCAATACCCATGGCACCGGCTGCTCGCTGTCCTCGGCCATCGCGGCGGGGCTGGCGCTGGGGCTGGACCTGCCCGCTGCGGTCACCCGCGCCCATGGCTGGCTGCAAGGCGCCATCGGCGCCGCCGACGGGCTGGGGGTCGGGTTGGGCCATGGGCCGGTGCATCACTTCTACAAAATGTGGGGTGACGAATGAACGACATAACAATCCTTGGTAGCGGCGTGATGGGACTCGCCATTGCCGCGACCCTGCTTGACCGCGGCGTCATCCCCCGCGTCATCGACCCCGCCGGCAAGCCCGGCGCGCAGGCCTGCAGTTGGCGTGCCGGCGGCATGCTGGCCCCCTGGTGCGAAGCCGAAAGCGCCGAGCCGGTGGTCCTGCGCCTGGGTGTTGACGCCGCCGACTGGTGGCAGGCGCATGGCGCCGAGGTCATCCGGCGCGGCACGCTGGTGCTCGCCCCCTCGCGCGACCGGGCGGAACTGGACCGCTTCGCCCGGATGACAGAGGCGCATCGCCCGGTGGACGCTGACGCCATCGCCGCGCTGGAGCCCGAATTGCAGGGCCGGTTCGCGCGCGGGTTGTTTTTCGAAAGCGAGGCGCATCTGAACCCCCGCGCCGCCCTCATGGCGCTGCGCGACCGGCTGACCGCTGCCGGCGTCGCCATCGAGACCGAAGGCGAGCCGACGGGCCTGATCGTCGACGCCCGCGGATTTGCTGCCCGCGACGCCTTGCCCGACCTGCGCGGCGTGCGGGGCGAGATGCTGGTGATCCGCTGCCCCGAGGTTCAGCTGACCCGCACCATCCGCCTGCTGCATCCGCGCATCCCCCTATATCTTGTTCCAAGAGGGGACGGTGTATACATGATAGGCGCCACGATGCTGGAAACCGGCGGCAAATATCGCGTCACCGCGCGCTCGGCGGTCGAGATGCTGTCGGCCGCCTATGCGCTGCATCCGGGCTTTGCCGAGGCCGAGATCCTCGAACTGGGCTCGGACGCCCGCCCGGCCTTCCCCGACAACCTGCCGCGCCTGCGCCGGCGTGGAAACACGCTGTTCGCCAACGGCCTCTATCGCCACGGCTATCTTCTGGCCCCCGCCGTGGCCCGCATGGCCGCCGACCACCTGCTGGACGGCCAGATACCGGAGTTCATGGATGAAAATCACCCTTAACGGCGAAAATCGCAGCCTTGCCGGGCCCTCGGTCCAGGATGCGCTGGACGAAATCGGCCTGGGCGCGGCCAAGGTCGCCACGGCGCTGAACGGCGCCTTCCTGCCCGCCGCCGCCCGCGCCGGGACCACGTTGAAGGATGGCGACGCGCTGGAAGTCGTGGCGCCGATGCAGGGGGGCTGAGATGCCGCAATTCTACGGAACCCATGTCGAAAGCCCGCTGATGCTGGGCACGGCGCAATACCCCTCGCCCGCGATCATGGCCGAGGCCTTCCACGCCTCGGGCGCCGGCATCGCCACGGTCAGCCTGCGCCGCGAGGGCGGGGCGGGTCAGGATTTCCACAATCTCATCAAGGGATTGAATATCCCGGTCCTGCCCAACACCGCCGGCTGCCATTCCGTGCGCGAGGCGGTGACCACCGCCCAGATGGCGCGCGAACTGTTCGGCACGCCCTGGATCAAGCTCGAGGTCATCCGCGACGACGACACGCTTTGCCCCGATGTGATCGCCCTGGTCGAGGCGGCGCGGATCCTGTCGGACGACGGCTTCCAGGTCTTTCCCTATTGCACCGAGGACCTGTCGGTCTGCGGCCGGCTGCTGGACGCGGGCTGCGCGGTGCTGATGCCCTGGGGCGCGCCCATCGGCTCGGGCCGCGGGCTGAACAACCCCTATGGGCTGCGCAGCCTGCGGGCGCATTTCCCGGACGTGGCGCTGGTGGTGGACGCGGGCATCGGCCTGCCCAGCCATGCGGCGCAGGCGATGGAGCTGGGCTATGACGCGGTGCTGCTGAACACCGCCGTCGCCAAGGCCGGCGACCCGGTGGCCATGGCCCGCGCCATGGCGCTGGCGATCGAGGCCGGCCGACTGGCGGCTGGCGCCAATCCGATCGAGGCGCGCGACATGGCCGCGCCCTCGACCCCTCTTTTCGGCATGGCGGTGCTGGCATGAAACTGCCGCGTTTCTACCCGATCTTCGACAGCGCCGCCTGGCTGCGCCGCGCCCTGCCCCTGGGTGTCAAGCTGGTGCAGATCCGCATCAAGGACCAGCCCGCCGCGCGCCTGCTGGGCGAGCTGGCGCTGGCGCAGGAACTGTGCCGCGAACATGGCGCCACGCTGGTCGTGAACGACCACTGGCAGGCCGCCATCGAGCTCGGCTGCGATTTCATCCACCTGGGGCAGGAGGATCTGGACACGGCCGATATCGCCGCCATCCGCCGCGCCGGCATGCGGCTGGGGATCTCGACCCATGACCATGCCGAGCTGGACCGGGCGCTGGCGCTGGCGCCCGATTACGTCGCCCTGGGCCCGGTCTGGCCGACGATCCTGAAGAAGATGAAATGGGAACAGCAGGGCCTGGACCGGGTGCGGGAATGGCGCAAGCTGGTCGGCGCCACGCCCCTGGTCGCCATCGGCGGCGTCACGCCGGAACGCGCCCGCGAAGCCTTCGCGGCCGGCGCCGACCTGGCCTCGGCGGTGACCGACATCACGCTGAACCCCGACCCCGAGGCCCGCATCCGCGAATGGCTGAAGGTGACGGCATGAGCCGCTATCTGCGCCAGATGGTGCTGCCCGAAGTCGGCGCCGAGGGGCAGGAGCGCCTCGAAGCCGCCCATGTCCTGGTCGTCGGCGCCGGCGGCCTGGGCGTGCCGGTGCTGCAATACCTGGCAGGCGCCGGCATCGGCCGCATCACGCTGATGGACCCCGACACGGTCGAGGAAACCAACCTGCACCGCCAGCCGCTCTATCGCATGAAGGACCTGGGCCGGCCCAAGGTGCAGGCCGCGGCGCTGGCGGTGACGCGGCTGAACCCCTTGGTCCTGCTCGAGGGCCGGCGCGAGGCGCTGACCCCGGCCAATGCGCCGGCGCTGGTCGCCGCGGCCGACGTGGTGCTGGACTGCGCCGACAGCTACGCGGCCAGCTATACGCTGTCCGACGCCTGCCTTGCCGCGGGCAAGCCGCTGATCTCGGCCTCGGCGCTGGGGATGGCGGGCTATGCCGGCGGCTTCTGCGGCGATCCCGGGCAAGGCGGCGCCCCCAGCCTGCGGGCGCTGTTCCCCGACCCGCCCGACAGCGGCCAGACCTGCGCCACGGCGGGCGTGCTGGGGCCGGTGGTCGGCATGCTCGGCTGCCTGCAGGCGCAGATGGCGCTGCGGCTGCTTCTGGGCACCACCCCCTCGCCCCTGGGCGAGTTCACCCGCCTGGACAATGGCCGCGTCACGCAATTCCGCTTTGACGACGCGCCGGAAAGCCCGGGGCCCCGTTTCATCGCCAGGCAGGACATCCGCCCGGGCGACCTGGTCGTCGACCTGCGCGACCGCGACGAGGCGCCGCGCAAGGCCACGCCCAAGGCGCTGCGCATGCCCGGCTATGGCGCCATCGGCCCGCTGCCCGAACCCGGCCGGCGCGCGGTGCTGGCCTGCCGCTCGGGGCTGCGCTCATGGCGCGCCGCCGATGCGCTTTCGCGCCGCTGGGACGGCGAGATCACCCTTCTAGCCCTGGGAGACGAGACTTGAAGCACCTGCCCCTTGCCGCCGCCGCGCTGGCCCTGCTGGCCCAACCCGTCCTTGCCGCCGACAAGGTGACGCTGATGCTGGACTGGTTCGTGAACCCCGACCATGCCCCGATCATCGTCGCCCAAGAAAAGGGCTTCTTCGCCGACGAGGGGCTGGAGGTCGAGGTCGTCGCCCCCGCCGATCCCTCGGACCCGCCCAAGCTGGTCGCGGCGGGCAAGGCCGATTACGCCATCAGCTACCAGCCGCAGCTGCACCTGCAGGTGCATGAGGGCCTGCCGCTGAAGCGCGTCGGCACGCTGGTCGCGACGCCCTTGAACTGCCTGATGGTCAAGGCCGACGGGCCGGTGCAGCAGCTTGCTGACCTCAAGGGCAAGAAGATCGGCTTTTCGGTCTCGGGGGTCGAGGAGGCGCTGGTCGGCCAGATCCTCGGGACCGCCGGCCTGACCATGGCTGACGTCGAGATGGTCAACGTCAACTGGTCGCTGTCGCCGGCGCTGATCGCCGGCCAGGTCGATGCCACCATCGGCGCCTATCGCAATTTCGAGCTGACGCAGATGCGGCTGGAAGGCGCCGAGGGCCGCTGCTTCTTTGTCGAGGAAAGCGGCGTGCCGACCTATGACGAGCTGATCTTCGTCGCCAATCCGCAGACCATGGACAAGGACCGCACCACCCGCCTGCTGCATGCGGTCGAGCGCGGCGCGCAATATATGGTCAACCACCCGGACGAAGCGTGGCAGCTGTTCTCGGCCACCGCCCCCGATCTCAAGGACGAGCTCAACGCCGAGGCGTGGAAGGAAACCCTGCCGCGCTTTTCGCAATCGCCGGCGGCGCTGGACCAGGGCCGCTATGCGCGGTTCGAGCAGTTCCTGCATGACGCCGGGCTGGTCGACTCGGTTCTGCCGGTCTCGGACCTGGCAATGGATGTGGGGGCACAATGAGCTACGGTGAAAGCTTCGCCCGGCTGCGCGCGGCGGCGCCCGACTGGGACGCCTATACCCGCCACGGCTTCGTCGAGGGCATGCGCGACGGCAGCCTGCCACGCGCAGATTTCCTGACCTATCTGGTGCAGGACTACCTGTTCCTGATCCAGTTCAGCCGTGCCTGGGCGTTGGCTGTGGTCAAGGCGGGCGATCTGGACGAGATGCGGGCCTGCGCCGCCACCGTGCATACGCTGCTCGATCACGAAATGGCGCTGCATGTGCAGACCTGCACCGCAGCCGGCATCGACACGGCGGCGATGCTGGCGACGCCCGAGGCGGTGACGAACATCGCCTATACCCGCTATGTGCTCGACGCCGGGCTGTCGGGGGATTTCCTCGACCTGCTGGCGGCGCTGATGCCCTGCGTGCTGGGCTATGGCGAGATCGGCCTGCGCCTGGCGGCCGAGGCCGCGCCGGACACGCCCTATCGCGACTGGATCGATACCTATGCCGGCGCCGAATACCAGCAGGCCTGCCGCGACGCCGGAGCGCTGCTGGATCGGGCGATCCGCAAGCGCCTGGGCGACGCGCCGCAGCAAAGTCCGCGCTGGAATGCCCTGACGGACCGCTTCGCCACCGCGACCCGGCTCGAGGCCGCCTTCTGGGATCTGGGCCGGGCATGACGGCACGGGTGCGGGGCCAGGCCTGGGTCGGCGAGACGCCGCTCTTCGCCCCCATCGACCTGACGGTCGCCGAGGGTGGCTGGACCTGCCTGCTCGGTCCCTCGGGCGTCGGAAAATCCACCATCCTGCGCCTGCTCGCCGGGCTGGACACCGGCGCCCGCTTCCAGGGCGAGGTCATGCGGGACGCCCCCGTCGCCCTGATGGCGCAGGATCCGGGGCTGATCCCCTGGCTCGACGTCGCCGGCAATGTCACGCTGGGCGCCCGGCTGCGCGGCACGCTCCCGGCTTCTTTCTTGTCGAAATATCCCGGGGGGCGCGAGACCGACCCCATCGAGGGGTCGGCCTCGCGGGGGGCAGAGCCCCCCTCGGACCCCGCCGCCCGCGCCGCGCATCTGATCGAGGCCGTGGGCCTTGCCGACCGCATCCACCACCTGCCCGCGAACCTGTCCGGCGGCCAGCGCCAGCGCGTCGCCCTGGCCCGCACGCTCTTCGAGGACCGGCCGCTGGTGCTGCTGGACGAGCCCTTCTCGGCGCTCGACGCCCGCACCCGGGCGCAGATGCAGGACCTGTCGGCCCGCCTGTTGAGCACCCGCAGCATCTTGCTGGTCACGCATGACCCGGCCGAGGCCGCCCGGCTGGGCGACCGCATCCTGCTCTTGCGCGAAACCGGGCTGACCGACTGGCCGGTGCCCTTACCCCGGCCCGAAGCCGCGGCCCGGCCCTTCGACGCGCCCGAGGTGCTGGCGCTGCAGGCCGAGCTGATGCGCGGGATGATGGCATGAGAACCGCCCTCGCCCTGATTCTGACCGTGCTCTGCCTGTGGCAGGGGCTGATCTGGCTGGCGCAGATGCCGCCCTTCCTGCTACCCTCGCCCCAGGCCGTGGCCGAGGCGCTGTGGCTCAACCGTGCCGAGATCGCCCGCCACGCCGGCTTTACCTTGGCCGAGGTGGTGCTGGGCTTTGTCCTCGGCGCGGCGCTTGGCGCGGCGCTAGCCATCGCCATGGGCTTCTCGGACCGGCTGACCGGCGTGTTGCGGCCGATCCTGACCTTCAGCCAGACCATCCCGGTCTTTGCCTTGGCGCCGATCCTGACGCTGTGGCTGGGCTTCGGCATGGCGCCCAAAATCGCCGTGACCGTGCTGATCGTGTTCTTCCCGGTCGCCAGCGCCTTCCTGGACGGGCTGATGCGCACGCCGCAGGCGGCGCTGGACCTGGCGCAGGTGATGGGCGCCAGCCGCATCCGCATCATGCGCCACCTGCGCATCCCGGCGGCGCTGCCCAGCCTGGCCACCGGGCTTCGGCTGGCGGCGGTCTATGCGCCCATCGGCGCGGTGATCGGCGAATGGGTCGGTGGCGCCCGCGGCCTCGGCGCGCTGATGATCCATGCGAACGGCAGGATGAAGACCGACCTGGTCTTTGCCGCGCTGCTGGTCTTGTCGGTGATGACGGTGATCTTTGCCCGGGCGGTCGCGCTGGCGCTGCACCGGGCCTGGCGCCGCTACGGCGCCTAGACCAGACGCGCGGCGCGGGCCAGGTCCTCGGGCGTGTTCAGGTTCAGGAACGGATCCAGCGGCCGGCTGTCGAAGACCGCCCGGCCGGGATCATAGGCGGCGGCGAACTGGCCGATGCGGTGCAGCCCCGATTCCAGCGCCGCGCGCAGGTCGTCTTGCAAGGCCACCGGCCACAGCGCGCAGGTCGGATGGTCGCGCAGCCGACCGCTTTCGTCCGGGCTGGCGGCGACCGCCAGCCCGCTGCGGCCGCGCGCCTCGCGCAAGCGGTGCACCAGATCCTCGGGCAGGAAAGGCGTGTCGACGGACACGCTGACCACGCCATCCGCGCCCCCGGCCGCCGCCCATTCCATCCCGGCCAGCACGCCGGCCATCGGCCCGGCAAAGCCGCCGAAACCGTCGGCGATCACCGGCAGCCCGTAATTGGCAAGGGCCTCGGGCTCGCCATTCGCGTTGATCGCGAGCGCGCCGCATTGCGGCGCGAGGCGCGCGATCACCCGCGCCAGCAGCGTCTCGCCGCCCAGCAGCCGCAGGCCCTTGTTGCCGCCGCCCATCCGGGTCGACAGGCCGCCGGCCAGGATGACGGCGGGCAGCGGCGTCATTGCAGATGCGCCGAAATCGCCCGGGCCAACGCAAAGACCCGCTGCTCCAGGATCACCGGCGTCTCGCAGACATAGGTCAGCGACTGCTGGCGGTCCTGGAAAATGCGGCTGTCCCAGTCGAGCTTTTCCTCTTCGGCGTCGATGGCGTCGAAATCGGGCGTCTCGGCCTTTTGCAGCGCCTCCATGCGGTCGCGCCGCTCCTGGATGCGCTTGGCCAGATCGACCTGCTTGTGGCCATAGCGCGCGATGCCCGAGATCAGCGCGCTGCGATCCGGGTCGATGCGTTCGAAGATCGCCAGCATCAGCGCGCTCAGCTTCTGATTGTCGGCAGCCTTGGAGAATTCGGCGATTTCGGCCTCGGCCTGCGCGAGCGGCAGGCGGCGCTGCTCGAGCCGGTCGGCCAAGGCGGCGATCTCGGGCGTCTCGGCCAGGCTGCGGATGGCCTCGTCGGGCTCGGGGCCGGACCACATCTGCCCAAGCGACAGATGCGGCTGCTTGCGCTGCACGCAGGGCCAGTCGGGATCGGTGCCGCTTTCGGCATGGGCGGCGCCCGCCGCCGCCAAGGCCATGGCCAGAAACAGGTATTTCATGCTCCCCCCTTTCGCCGGGCCCAGAGTCCCTTGGCCGGATCATACATGATGACGGAACCGGCAAAGAACAGCACCAGGCACCCGGCCACCACCAAGAAGGACATGAGATCGAAGCGGCCGTAAAGGGCAAAGCGGATCAACTCAACCGCATGGGTGAAGGGATTGGCGGCACAGATGTCGTGCAGCAGCGTCGAGCTTTCGCGCATCCGCCACAGCGGATAGAGCGCGGTCGAGGCGAAGAACATCGGGAAGATCACGAAATTCATCACCCCGGCGAAGTTTTCCAGCTGGCGGATGGCCGAGGACAGCAGAAGCCCCATCGCCCCCAGCATCAGCCCCGACAGGAACAGCGCCGGCAGCACGGTCAGATAGCCGACGGGCGGCGGATCGACGCCCCAGAACCAGGCGATGGCCAGGAAGGTATAGACCTGGATGATCGACACCAGCACGCCCGCGACCAGTTTCGAGGCCAGCAGGAACCAGCGCGGGAAGGGGCTGACCAGCAGGGTGCGCATCGCCCCGGTCTCGCGGTCATAGACCATGGACAGCGACGACTGCATGCCGTTGAACAGCTGGATCATCGCGCAAAGCCCGGGGGTGACATAGACTTCATACAGCACATAGGTCTGGTAGGGCGGCGTGATCGACAGGCCCAGCACGGCGCGGAAGCCGGCGGCAAAGATGAAAAGCCAGACCAGCGGCCGCACCAGCGCCGCGAGGAAGCGGCCGCGCTGGGTGACGAAGCGCAGCGTCTCGCGCCGGGCGATGCCCATAAAGCAGGTCAGCCACATGCGGGGCGTCATGCCTGTTCCCCCGTCAGCCGCAGGAAGGTGCCGGTCAGGTCGTCGCCGCCGATGCCCTGGGCGGTGCCCCGGGCCAGAACCTCGCCGCGATGCAGGATCACCAGCCCGTCCTCGGGCCGGATCTCGTCCAGGATATGCGTGGCCCACAGCGCCGAGACCCCGGTCGCGGTCAGCGCCCGGGTCAGCGCCACCACCTCGGCGCGCGATTTCACGTCGAGGCCCACGGTCGGCTCGTCCAGCAGCAGGATCTCGGGGCGGTGCATCAGGGCGCGGGCGATCTCGGCCCGGCGGCTCTGGCCGCCGGACAGCGCCGCGACCCGCGCGTCCAGCCGGTCGGCCAGATCGACCTGGGCCAGCACCTCGGCCGCGCGCGCCCGCGCGGCGCGGCGCGGCATGCCATGCAGGGCGGCGTGATATTCCAGGTTCTGCGCCACGGTCAGATCGGCATCCAGCGCGCGGGACTGGAACACCACGCCCAGCCGGGCCAGCGCCGCGCCGGGCTGGCGGCGCAGGTCATGGCCCGCGACCTCGATCCGGCCCGAATTGTTGTCGTAAAGCCGGGTAATCAGCGAAAACAGCGTGGTCTTGCCGGCGCCGTTCACCCCCAGAAGCGCGGTGAAGCCGCCGCGCGGCACCGACAGCGACACGTCCTTCAGCGCCTGAAAGCGGCCGAAGGCGTGGCTGACATGCTGGATCGAAAGCGCATCGTTCATGGGATAAGGGGCGCGAGGCTGGCCCGCGCCCATCTGCATTCAGTCGAGCGTGATGCTTGTGATCACGAAATCGGCGTTCAGCTTGATGTCATACTGGCCGATCTCGCATTGCGCATCGTCGACCTCGTAGAGATCGTCGCGCTCCTTTTCGATCCCGGCTTGCGGGTCGGGCTTGCAGCCGATCCTGGCGATGGCCTCGGCAACCTTGGCGGTTTCCTCGGCCGAGGCCGCGTCGTCATCGGCGGCCAGGGCCGGGGTCACGGCCCAGGCCAGGGCGGCGGCGCAAAGCATGGGTTTCAGCATCGGATGCTCCTACTGGATATTGAACACGGCCTGCTGGGTTTCGCCATGCGAGCCCGGGATCGACAGGGTATAGCGGCCCGGGACGATGGCAACGAAGCTGATCGTCGCGGTTCCAGCATCGTCGAATTCCAGCGAATGAACGCCCATCGGCCGGATTTCGATGTCGTTGATGACGATTTCGTTGATCCAGACGGCGCGGAAGAAGTCGCCGCCGGACAGCGCCAGCTCCTGGCTGCCGTCGGCATTGATGTCGATGCGGTAGAAGCCACCGGATTTCAGCTTGTATTCCGCCGTCGCCACCGGCTTGCCCGAGGCCAGCGTCAGCGGCGCCAGCTGCATGCGGTTGTCCCGCGCCAGCATGCCCGAGAAGCCATAGTCGAACTTGGCGCCCGCCTCATGCACGCCTGCCTCGGCGGCCTCGGCCTCTTCGCCGTCGTCGTCATCCTCCTCGGCCGCGGGTGCGGCGGTCTCGGCGCCGGCGGCGGCCTCGGTCCCGGGCTTGGCGGCGGGCGCCTCCTGGGCGGCGGCGGGGGCGGCAAGGCCCAGCGAGAGCAGCAGGATGGTCAGCAGGCGGGTCATGGTTTTCCTCCGTTGTTGGTTTCAGTTCGGCGCGACGACCACGCCCCAGGGCTGCTGGCCCACGGGCACGGACTTGACGACCTTGTTCGCCGCCACGTCGATCACCGACACGTCGTTGGAATTGCCGTTGGTGGTGAAGAGATATTTCTCGTCCGGGGTAAAGGCCAATTGCCAGACGCGCTGGCCGACCAGCAGGTAATCCTCGACCTCGTCGGTTTCGCCGTTGATGACGGCGACGCGGTTCGCCGGGCCCAGCGCGACATAGACCTTTTTCCCGTCCTTGGTGATGCGGATGCCGACGGGCTGGATCGCCTCGGGCAGCACGCCGGGGATCTCGAAGCTGATCTTCTTCTCGATGGTCTGGTTTTCCGGGTGGATCACGCTGACCGTGCCGCCGATCTCGCTGCTGACGTACAGTTTCGTGCCCTGGTCGTTGTATTGCGCAAAGCGCGGGCGCGAATCGACCAGCACATTGCCGAAGATCTCGAAGGTCTCGGAATTGATGAAATGCGCCATATTGGTGGTTTCCGAGGTGTTGATGACCACCTTGCCGTCGGGGCTGACGCCCATGCCCTCGGGCTCGACGCCGACCGGGATCTCGGCCAGCACCTTGTGGGTCTGGGTGTCGACCACGGTGACCAGGTTGTCGTCCTCGTTGGCGATGTAAAGCGGGTTGCCCGAGGGGTGCAGCACGAACAGCTCGGGGTCGGGACCCGAGGGCAGCGTGTGCGTCTCCTCCATGGTCTCGGGGTTGAAGACCCGCACCAGGTCGTCGTCCGAGGCGCAGACGTAAAGCTCTTTCCCGTCCGGGCTGATGGTGATGCCGCGCGGGCGGGCGCCGACCGGATAGGTGCCGATCACCTCCAGCGTCTCGCTGTCGAGCACGGTGACGTCATTGCCCTTTTCGTTGCTGACGAAGACCCGGTTGGCGGCGGCCGGCAGGGCGAAACCCAGGCACAGGGCCGAGGTCAGGATGGCGGTTGCGGCTTTCATCGTTCACCTCAGAACTGACATTCGGTTTCGGGACGGTCGATGCCCAGCGTATCCAGCGCCGAGCTCTGGTGCAGATACTGGTCCTGCGGGCTGACCGAGGCGGTCACGGTCGGCGTCGCCAGCAGGATCGGCTGGCGCAGCTGGTGGTCCCAGTCGCGGATCGTCAGCTTCTGGCCCTTGAAGCCCGCCACCTCGAACTTGTCGGACAGCATGAACTGCTTCAGCGTCGCCGGATCGGTGCTTTGCGTCCGCGTCGCGGATTCGCCGATCATGCGCAGCGCGATCCAGGTCTGGTAATCCTCCTCGCGCATCGGGCGGGTGGCGAGCTTTTCGAAGCGGTTCTGGAACTGCGTCGCGCCCCAGGCTTCCAGCGAGGGCGCCCAGCTGCGCGGCACCAGCCCGGCCGAGCCCGCGACCGGGCGCGCGTCCCAGGTCTCATAGGGCAGCCATTCGGCGAAGACGCCGTTCTCGTCCGCGGCGATCAGCACGTCATGCTCGGCCGCGCGCTGGGTAAAGACCGGCATCTGCTGCTGCACCTGGACATGGCCCGAATCGCTGCGCCGGCTGCCGCCGGTGTCCTCATAGGTGCGTTCCTCGACGATCTTGGCGCCGAACTTGGTCGCGGCCCGGCGATAGGCATCGGCCAGCGCGATATCCTCGGGGTGGCTGCCGGCGACCAGGAACCAGTTCGGCCATTTCTTCCACATCAGGAACTGCGCCAGCGCATCGGTCAGCATGGCCTGGCTGGGCGCGGCATGGATGACATTGGCCCGGCAATCCTTGCCGCGCAGGGCGTCGCCCCGCGCCCGCGCGTTCAGCACCAGCGCCTTGTCGCCGGCCTGGTCGGCCAGCGCCAGGGTCGTCGCGTCATCGGCCAGCGTCACGATGAAGGGCACGCCCTCGGCCAGCAGCTTCTCCATCTCGGCCGCGGCGGTCTCGGGCGTGGCGGTCACTTCCAGCGCCTCGAAGTCCTGGCCCATGAAGCGGCCGGTGGTGTCGTTGTCCAGGATCGCCAGCCGCGCGCCGGCAAAGCCCAGGTCGCCCGGCGGCGTGTCCAGCCGCGAGATCGGCGGCAAGTGCGGCACGTCCACGCGCAGCACGGCAGCGCGCACGGTTTCCACGGGCTTCTGCGCCGCCTGCTGCGCCAAAACCGGCCCCGCGGCGGCCAAGCCAGCCAAAAGTATGATGATTCTGCCTGTCATGCCCATCCTCCCCCCGGCATCATGGCGGGCAAGTCTGGCTTCGCCAACCCGACAAATCACCCGATTTCACTCGGGGAAAATGCCCCGATACATTTGTCTTATGGACGCCACCCCCGGCTGGGCGCATGGTCGCCCATAGCGGCGGAGGCCGGCGCGCCCCGCCATTCGCGATGAAGGGGAGAGACGGATGAGACGAGTGATGGCCGCAAGCCTTGCGGCGGTCGTGATGCTGGCCGGAGCGGCCCAGGCCCACGGGCCGGTGCGGCTGAAGCTGGAACTGGATCAGAAGCTGGATGCGACCCCGGACGAGGTCTGGGCGGTGATCGGCAAGTTCGACGACATGAGCTGGCACCCCGCCATCGCCAAGACCGAGATCACCGGCGACGGCTCGACCGACCAGCCCGAGAAGTCCGAGCGCGTGCTGCATCTGAAGGCCGATGCCGGCGATCCGACCATCACCGAGGTCCTGTCGAAATGGCAGCCCGAGAAGCGCTGCTACGCCTATCGCATCGAAAAGGTCGATGTGGCCGTGCTGCCGGTGACGAATTATGCCTCGACGCTTTGCGTCAAGGACGAAGGCGGCAAGGCGCTGGTCAGCTGGAAGGGCGGCTTCTATCGCGGCTTCCCCAACAACAACCCGCCCGCCGACCAGAATGACGAGGCCGCGACCAAGGCGGTGACCGGCGTCTACCAGGCCGGGCTGGACGCGCTGGCCGAAAGGTTCGGCAAGGCGGAATGATCCGGCGCTTGGCCCTGCTGGCGGCGCTGGCCGGGCCGGCGGGCGCCGCCGACCTGGGCTTCGTCACCTCGCAGAATGCCGGGGCGGTCACGGTGATCGACCTGGCCTCGGGCGCGGTGCTGGCCGAGCGGCCCTTGCCCGGCGCGCCGGCGCCGGTGGCCTATGACCCCCAGGCGGGCCGGGCCTATGTGATTGCGGCCGAGACCGGCCGGCTGACGGTTCTGGACGAGGCCGGCGCGGTCGTCGGCGGCCGCGCTCTGCCCGAGGGCGCCTTCGGCGTCGCCGTGGCGCCGGGCGGCGGGGTCTTCGTCACCGAATGGTATCAGGGCCGGCTGCTGCGGCTGGATGCGGATCTGCGCGAGCTGTGGTCGGTTCCGACCGGCAAGGCGCCGGCGGGTGTGGCCAGCGACGGTACGCTGGTCGCGACGGCGGATCGCGACGACGACAGCGTCTCGATCTATGACGCGGCCAGCGGCGCCTTGCGGGCGCGGGTCAAGGTCGGCCAGCACCCCTATGCCGTCGCCTTTCACGACGGGCGGCTGTGGACGGCGGATGTGCAAAGCGACACGGTCAGCGTCATCGACCCGCAAGCCGGCACGCTGCTGGGCCAGGTGCCGACCGGCAGCCATCCCTATGGCGTGGCCTTCGCCGGCGGGCGCGGCTTCGTCACCGACCAATATGCCGGCACGGTGACGGTCTTCGACCCCGGGACGCTGGCTGTGATCACAAGCCTGGAGACCGGGGATTACCCCGAGGGTATCGCCGCCCTGCCCGATGGCTCGGGCGTGGTGGTGGCGCATTGGGACAGCAACACGCTGGTCTGGATCGACGCCGCCAGCCTGGAGATCACGCGCGAGATCGAACTGCCGGACGGCCCGCGCGCCTTCGGCAGCTTCACGGGTCGGTCGCGTTGACCAGCGTGCCGCCCATCTCGACCCAGCCGTCGACGCCGTCCGGATACCAGTTCACGCCGCTGTAGCCCAGGGCCACGGCGCGCTTGCCGGCATTCCAGCTCATCCAGCAATCGCTCTTGCAAAAGATCACCACCGGCGCCGCCTTGTCGCCATGGGTGGCGGCAGCGAGCCCGTCCGCCAGGCGCTGTTCTTCGGCCGGCGCGAGCTTTTCATAACCGGTGTCGTAGAGCCAGGTCGCGCCGGGGATGGTCTGATGCGGCGGCGCGGCCCAGATCGTGCCCTCGGGCAGGTTGTCGGGCCGCTTCTGCCGCGGCAGCACATCGAGGAAGGGCACGCCGGCGTCATGCAGCGCCTTGGCCCGCGGCCCGTCGATGACCTGGGCGCCGGCCAGGGTGGCGGGCACCGGGGCGCGATAAGGCTCGCCCCGGAAATCCTGCGGCTCGGGCACCTGCGCCAGCGCGGCGCCCGTGCTCAGGACCAGCGCCGGCAGCCAGGCTTTCATGGCTTCAGCCCCTTGCCGTAATCGTCCAGGATCGGCACGCCGGCATCGCGCAGGATGGCGTCGATCTCGTCCTGGTGCCGGCGGATCAGGCTGTTCAGCTGGCGCTTCCATTCGTCCTCGCCCAGCCGCACACCCATGGTGATGCGGAAGAACATGCGCGGCCCCGAGGTCTCTTTCAGCAGCGGCGTGAACTGCAGATCGGGATCGGCCTTGACCAGCGGGCCGGCCAGCGGCCCCCAGACCACCGCCGCCGCCAGCTCGCTCGATTTCACCTGCGCCAGCATGTCGCCGATCGGATTTTCCACTCGGCGGTCCACGAACAGATCCCAGCCGCGCATGTCCTTGGCGAGGCCGGCGCGGGCCAGGTTGGTCGCCGGCGGCGTGCCGGCCACCACGCCGATGGGATGGCCCTTCAGCGCCGGATCCTCGAGCGTCTCGACCGATGCCAGCGGGCTGTCCTTGCGCGTCACGATGCCATAGGCCGAGGTGTAGTAATGGTTGGTGTTCTGCACCAGCTCGTCGCCCTGGGCATAGCCGATGACGACATCGCACAGCCCGGCGCGCAGGGTCTTGCGGATGAAGCCCGAGCCCTGCGGGAACCAGGTATAGACCACCGGCACCCCCAACTTTTCACCGAAAAGCTGGGCGATGCGGTTCTCGAAGCCCGAGCCGTCCTCTGCGGACATCGGCACCGCGGCCGGGTCGGCACAGACCCGGAACTCGGTCGTGGAACGCAGGTCGGCGACCTGCGCCGGCGCGGGCAGCGCGGCGCAGGCCAGAAAGGCGGCCAGGATCCCGGCCAGGGGGGCCGGGCGTCTCATCCGTTCATGCAGGAATCTTCCTGCGCCGCGAAATCATCGGATTTGCTTTCCTTTTTCGCCGGACGGCCGCGCGGCAGGTCGCCCGCGCCCCGGGCCAGCAGATAGACATAGATGTCGTCGACATAGCACCAGACGTTCTTGTTGGTCCCGAAGGCCGGCATCACCAGGTTGGCGGCCGTGTTCACCTCTTGCTTGCCCGAGGCGACGATCTCCTGGAATTCGTAGTAGTCGAGCTTCAGCACCGAGTTCTTCAGCGCCGGCGCATAGGTCGAGCCCTCGCCGTCCGGGCCGTGGCAGACGTGGCATTCCGCCGAATAGCGACGGTAGCCCGAAAAGGCGGCGTAATCCAGGGTGCCGTCCTCGGCGATCTTGAAGGTCGGGATGTCCTCGGCCGTATACCAGCGGCCGTTCTCCATGTGGTCGGGGGTGATGTCCTGACCGTTGGGCAGCACGAGCTTGCCGCCCGCCTCCTGCACCGCAGGCGCCTCCTCGGCTGCGGGTGCGTCGGCGGCCGGCGCGGTCTCGGCCGGCTGCTGCTGCGCGTCGCCCGAGACGGCGGCGGCGGCACCGGCGCCGGCCTGGGCCGGCGGTTGTTCGCTGGTCGTCTGCGCGATGGCCGTCTGGCCGACGGCGGCTGTCGCACATGCGATGCAGATCGCCATCAAGCTGGCGGTCGTCTTGCTGGTCATGAATTCCTCCCCTGACTGGCACCCGTGAAATTGGCTGCTCCGCCCAAGGGTATTTTCCCCGGGCGGAGCCTGACGAGTCACAGTTCGCTTTTCTGCACCAAAGTATTAGCCCGGCAGCTCGAACACGGTCAGCTGGCCGCCCAATTCGGTGTATTGCGACAGCGAGGCATAGCCGCCCACGGCGCCCAGGCCCTCGTTCGGGTTGGTCAGGCCGGCCGCCAGACCGATGCCGGCCCAGCCGCCTACGCCGGACAGGATGCCGATGTACTGCTTGCCGCCATGTTCATAGGTCATGACGTTGCCGATGATGCCGGAGGGCGTCTTGAACTTGTAGAGCTCCTTGCCGGTCTCGGCGTCCACGGCCTTCAGATAGCCTTCCAGCGTGCCGTAGAAGACCACGTCGCCCGCGGTCGCCAAGGCGCCCGACCAGACCGAGAACTGTTCCGGCAGCGACCACTTGATCTCGCCCTTGGTGTTGTCCCAGGCGATGAAGTTGCCCATGCCGCCATGGCTGTTCGGGGCCGGATACATCGACAGCGTGGCCCCGACATAGGGCTGGCCGGCGGTATAGGCGACGCGGAACGGCTCATAGTCCATGCAGACGTGGTTGGTCGGCACGTAGAACAGGTTGGTCTTGGGCGAGAAGGCCGCCGGCTGCATGTCCTTGCTGCCCAGCGCGGCCGGGCAGACGCCGGTGGTGTTCTCGTCCTCGCCGTTCTGGTCGGTCGAGTATTCGGCCACCACGGCCGGGCGGCCATAGGTTTCCGAATTCGGATCCATGTCCACGCCGGTGGTCCAGTTCACCACCGGGTCGAACTTCTCGGCCACCAGCAGCTCGCCCGTCTCGCGGTCCAGCGTATAGCCGAGGCCGTTGCGGTCGAAGTGGGTCAGCAGCTTGCGGTCCTTGCCGTCGACCTGCTGGTTGGTCAGGATCATCTCGTTGACGCCGTCGAAATCCCATTCGTCATGCGGCGTCATCTGGTAGAACCATTTCGCCATGCCGGTGTCGGCATCGCGGGCCATGATCGTCATCGACCACTTGTTGTCGCCCGGACGCTGGGCCGGGTTCCAGGTCGAGGGGTTGCCGGTGCCGTAATAGATCAGGTTCAGGTCCGGATCATACGAGAACCAGCCCCAGATCGTGCCGCCGCCGATCTTCCACTGGTCGCCCTCCCAGCTTTGCAGCGAGCTGTCCTTGCCGATCGGCTTACCAAGATGGGTGGTCTTTTCGGGATCGACCAGCATTTCCTCGTCCGGGCCGGTGGAATAGGCCTTCCAGGCCACGCTGCCGTCCTTGAGGTTCAGCGCGGTCATGCGGCCGCGCACGCCGTATTCGCCGCCCGAGATGCCGACCATCAGCTTGTCCTTGACCGGCATCGTGGTCGCGGTCAGCGTCTCGCCGATGGCGGGGTCGCCGACCTTGGTCGACCATTTCACCTCGCCGCTTTTCGCATCCAGGGCGACGACGGTGGTGTCGGCCTGCGACAGCAGGATCATGCCGTCGGCATAGGCCAGGCCCCGGTTCACCGTGTCGCAGCACATCACCGCGATCACGTTCGGGTCCTGCTGCGGCTGATAGCGCCACAGGATCTTGCCGTTGTCGTTCAGGTCCAGCGCGAAGACGTTGTTCGGAAAGGGCGTGTGGACATACATGACGTCGCCGATGACCAGCGGCGAGCCCTCGTGGCCGCGCAGCACGCCGGTCGAGAAGGTCCAGGCGACGCGCAGGTCCTTGACGTTGTCCTTGTTGATCTTGTCGAGCGTCGAATAGCGGGTGTTGGCATAATCGCCGGTCTGGATCGCCCATTGCTCGGGCTTGGCGATCTCGGCCATGACGCTGTCATTGGCCAGCGCGGCCGACCCGGACATGAGCAGCGCAAGACAGACGCCGTTCAGCAGATTTTTCATGAGTTTTCCTCCCTCGTCGGCCACGGCACCCCCTCGGGCGTGAACGCCGACCTGTTCGGAAGGTTCGGACCCGACCGGGTTCACGTCAACGCGAGCGGTCGGGTCGCCAGACCAAAGTATTAGGGAAATTCGGCAATAAGTATGGGATCTATCGCCCGAATTTCCCGAAGCCCGATCAGCCCAGCCGCTCGGCATGCCAGCGGATGTGGTCGCCCATGAAGGTCTGCACGAAGAAATAGCTGTGATCATAGCCTTCCTGCATGCGGAACGCGCCGGGCTGGCGGCGCTCGATCATGGCATGGGCCAGGGATTCGGGCTTGAGCAGGTCCAGGAACTGGTCGCTGGCGCCCTGGTCGATCAGCACCTCGCCGGGATAGCCGCGCTCGCGCATCAGCAGGGTCGAATCGTGCCGGGCCCAGGCGGCCTTGTCCTCGCCCAGATAGGCCGTGAACTGCTTCCTGCCCCAGTCGCTTTCCGAGGGGTTCGCGATCGGCGAGAAGGCCGAGACCGAGCGATAGCGCTCGGGGAAGGTCATGGCGATGGTCAGCGCGCCATGGCCGCCCATGGAATGGCCGGTGATGCCCTGCGCGTCGCGGTCCAGCGCGAAATTGTCGAAGACCAGCTCGGGCAGTTCGTGGGTGACATAGTGCCACATGCGGAAATGCGGCGCCCAGGGTTCCTGCGTGGCATCGACATAGAAGCCGGCGCCCTGGCCCAGGTCATAGGCCTCGTCGTTGGCGACGCCCTCGCCGCGCGGCGAGGTGTCGGGAAAGATCACCGCGATGCCGTATTCCGCCGCCCATTCCTGCGCCCCGGCCTTGGTCATCGCATTCTCATGCGTGCAGGTCAGGCCCGACAGATACCACAGCACCGGCACGCGGCCGTGTTCGGCCTGCGGCGGCAGGTAGATGGCGAAGGTCATGTCGGTGCCCGTGGCCTGCGACTTGTGGCGATAGACGCCCTGCGTGCCGCCGAAGCTGCGGTTCTCGGAAACGGTTTCGTAAGCCAGGGTCATGGCTGTCCTCCTGTCAGGTCGTGGAACATGACCAGCGCATCGACATAGCCATGTTGCGGATGAAGAAACGCGCCCGGCAGGCGGCCGACAATATCGAAACCGGCCTTTTGCCACGAATGAACGGCATCGGCATTGGTCGCGACGACGAAATTGAACTGCATGGCCCGGAAGCCCTGGGCCCGCGCCCAGTCCTTGGCGTGGGTGACCAGCGCGCGGGCGATGCCGCGGCCGCGGGCGTCGGGATGGGTCGCGAAACTGGCGTTGGCGACATGGGCCGCCGGACCGGGCCGGTTGCGGCCGACATGGCTGGTGCCCAGCACGCGCCCGTCCGCTTCGGCCACGAAGGCGGTGAAGGGCGCGGCGAACCAGTCCGCCAGCGCCTCGTCCCGGGTGATGTCGGGCGGGATGCAATAGGTCTCGCCCGCGCGATAGACCGGCTCCAGGATCCGCCAGATCGCCTCGTGGTCCTCGGGCGTGGCGGGACGGATCGCGGTCCCGCCGCCGGTCATTCCAGCTCGTCCACCGAGCGGATCACCTTGCCGAGCAGCCCGTAGTCCAGCGCCTCCTGCGTGTTCAGCCAGAAATCGCGCTGGGTGTCCTTCTCGATGCGCTCGATCGGCTGGCCGGTCGCCTCGGCAAAGATCTGGTTCAGCCGGTCGCGCATCAGCCGGACCTGCTCGGCCTGGATCATCATGTCCGAGGAGGTGCCGCCGATCCCGCCGGATGGCTGGTGGATCAGGAAGCGGGTGTTCGGCAGGCAGAAGCGGTTTTCCTTCTTCGCCGCGACGAAGATCAGCGCGCCGGCGCTGGCCACCCAGCCCGAGCCGATGGTGCGCACGGTGGGGCGGATGAACTTGATCACGTCATGGATCATGTCGCCCGATTCGACATGGCCGCCGGGCGAGCTGATCAGCATGTTGATCGGCTTGTCGCTATCCTCGGCCAAGGCCAGCAGATGCGCGACGGTGCGCTGCGCCAGCTTGTCGTTGATCGGCCCGGCGACGATCACCGTGCGCGACTTGAAATACAGCTTGCCGATCTTGTCGCCTTCCGGCAGGCCCAGCCCTTCGTCCTTCTGGCCTTCTTGCGGGCGCTCGTCGTCGTCGTCATCGTCGTCCAGATGGAAGTGCTGTGCCATGATCGGTCCTTTCATGTTGACGGCGGGCACGGTCGCCCGCCCCCGCCGTCCTTTTAACTAAGCAGCCGTTACGGATCAGTAAAGGACGACCGCGCGGATCGACTCGCCCGAGTGCATCAGGTCGAAGCCCTTGTTGATGTCGTCGAGCTTCAGCGTATGGGTGATCATCGGGTCGATCTGGATCTTGCCGTCCATGTACCAGTCGACGATCTTCGGCACGTCGGTCCGGCCGCGCGCACCGCCGAAGGCCGAGCCCTTCCAGACCCGGCCGGTGACCAGCTGGAACGGGCGGGTGCTGATCTCGGCCCCGGCCGGCGCCACGCCGATCACGATGGACTGGCCCCAGCCGCGGTGGGTGCATTCCAGCGCCTGGCGCATGACATTGACATTGCCGGTGCAGTCGAAGCTGTAGTCGGCGCCGCCGATCTGGTCAAAGGGCGTCTTGGTCAGGTTGACGATTTCCTGCACCACGTTGTCGCAGTTCTTCGGGTTGATGAAATGGGTCATGCCGAATTTCTCGGCCATTTCCTTTTTCCCGTCGTTCAGGTCGACGCCGATGATCATGTCGGCACCGGCCAGGCGCAGGCCCTGGATCACGTTCAGACCGATGCCGCCCAGGCCGAAGACCACCGCCTTGGCGCCGATCTCCACCTTGGCGGTATAGATCACCGCGCCGATGCCGGTGGTCACGCCGCAGCCGATATAGCAGATCTTGTCGAAGGGCGCGTCCTCGCGCACCTTGGCCACCGCGATTTCCGGCAGCACGGTGTAGTTCGAGAAGGTCGAGCAGCCCATGTAGTGATGGATCGGCGTGCCGTCGAGCATGCTGAAGCGGCTGGTGCCGTCGGGCATCAAGCCCTGGCCTTGGGTATTGCGGATCGCGGTGCAGAGGTTGGTCTTGCGCGACAGGCAGGACGGGCACTGGCGGCATTCCGGGGTATAGAGCGGGATCACGTGGTCGCCGGGCTTCACCGTGGTCACGCCGGGGCCGACCTCGACCACCACGCCGGCACCCTCATGGCCCAGGATCGAGGGGAACAGCCCCTCGGGGTCGGCGCCCGAGCGGGTGAAATCGTCGGTGTGGCAGATGCCGGTGGCCTTGATCTCGACCAGAACCTCGCCGGCCTTGGGGCCTTCCAGGTTGACCTCCATGACCTCCAGCGGCTTCCCGGCCTCGAGGGCGACGGCGGCGCGTGTTCTCATGACTTGCTCTCCTTGCGTATGGCCGGGATGGGCCTGGTCTTTCTTCGGGTCTTCTCATGGCATAGGGGCCGGCGGACCGGCCCCGAAGCTGTTTCCTGTCAGGCGGTCCCGGTCAAGCCGGCAATGCGCCCGAACGCTTGGCGATATGCGTCGCGATGGCATCCATCAAGGGCGGCGACAGCGCGTCATAGGGCTCCAGCCCCAGCTCGCGCAGCCGGGCGCGGATGCCGTCCATGCGCGAGGGATCGACGCCCGATTCGATCACCGAACTGACGAAGGCCGCGAATTGCGGCTCGGCCCAGCCGTCCTGATCCGAGAGCTCGGTATGGACGAAGTCGAGGCCATAGAACGGATGGTCCTTGTTCTCGATCCGGCCATACATGTGGACGCCGCAATCCTTGCAGCGATAGCGCTGGATCGGCGCGTCCTTGTTGACGATTTCCAGCTTTTCCGCGCCCGAGACCACCTCGATGGCGTCGCGGCCGACCACGGCGACCTGCGAGAAGATCGCGCCGTCCGGCTTCCAGCACTTGGTGCAGCCGCAGACGTGGTTATGCGCGGTCTGGGCGTTCACCTTGACCCGCACCGGATTGCTGGCACATTTGCAGTGCAGCTCTCCGCCCGAAAAGCCGGGCTTTGCCGGTTTGATGCCGTTGTCGACGGCCGGATGAATCTTCACCCCGGATGTGTCTGCCATGGTCCCCTCCTCCGATGAACCTTCTTCAGCGGCAGGTTGGCGCCGGGGCGGATTTGCGGCAAGTGGGCAAAAGGTTGTAAGCCTTGGCGGCTTACGGCTCGGGCCGCGTCACCAGCCAGGCGCCGACGGCGGTGCAGCACAGCGCCTGCACCGCGATCAGCCGCGGGTCGAGCCCCAGCCACAGCGCCCAGCCGACGCCGCAGGCCATGGCGGCGACGGCCCAGATCTTGGCGCGCCGGCCGATGGTGCCGTTCTTGCGCCAGGCGCGGATCTGCGGGCCGAAGGTCGGGTTGCGCATGATGCGCGCGCTGATCCGGGGCGAGGATTGCGCAAAGGCCCAGACCGCGATCAGCAGGAAGGGCACCGTCGGCATGACCGGCAGGAAGGCCCCGATCACCCCCACGGTCAGGGACAGCCAGCCCAGGGCAAGCAACAGGAAACGCATCTTACTCCGCCAGTTCGCGCAGGATACCATTCAGGACGGGGCGGCCGGTCGCCGTCGCGGCCAGCCGGACGCCCCGATGGGTAACGAGACCGAGCCCGATCAGATCCGCAAGCTGCCGCTGCGGCAGCCGCGCGCCATGGGCGAGATAGCGCGGGATCTCCATCCCCTCGGCCAGCCGCATCGCCATCAGCAGGTATTCGACGGCCCGGTCGGACAGCGTCAACACATCGCGCAGGCTGTCGCCATTGCCGCGCGCTTCCACCGCCGCCAGCCATTCGCCCGGTGCCCGATGCGCCTCGGTCGCCCAGCGGCCATTGCCCAGCGTCAGGCGACCATGCGCGCCCGGCCCCACCGCCGCCCAGTCGCCCTGGCGCCAGTAAACCAGGTTGTGCCGGCTTTCGGCACCCGGCCGGGCGTGGTTCGAGATCTCATAGGCCGGCATCCCCGCTGCGGCGCAGATCTCCTGCGTGTCGAGATACATGTCGGCGGAAAGATCGTCGTCCGGCAGGCCCTTGAGCCCGCCCCTGGCATGGCGGGCGCCGAAGGCGGTGCCGGGCTCGATGGTCAGCTGATAGGCCGAGAGGTGATCGACCGCCATCGACAGCGCCTGCGACAGTTCGCGGCGCCAATGCGCGCGGTCCTGGTCCTGGCGGGCATAGATCAGGTCGAAGCTGACCCGCGCAAAGCAGTCGCGGGCGATGTCGAAGGCGGCGCGGGCCTCGGCCACCGAATGCATCCGGCCGAGCCGGCGCAGGTCGTCGTCGTTCAGCGCCTGCACGCCCATCGAGACCCGGTTCACCCCGGCGTCGGCATAGGCGCGGAAGCGGCCGGTTTCGACGCTGGTCGGGTTGGCTTCCAGCGTGATCTCGATGTCGTTGGCGAAGGGCCAGGCGGCGCGGGCGGCCTCGATCACCCCGGCCACGGTTTCGGGCGCCATCAGGCTGGGCGTGCCGCCGCCGAAGAAGATGCTGTTCAGCACCCGGCCCGCGGTCTCCCGGCCCAGCCGGGCGATTTCGGACCGATAGGCGGCCAGCCAGCGGCTTTGGTCGATGCTGGCCGTGACATGGCTGTTGAAGTCGCAATAGGGGCATTTCGCGGCGCAGAAGGGCCAATGGACGTAAAGCGCAAACCCCCCTGCCCGCCAATCGTCGGTGAGGTTCGGGTCCGTGGCGAGGGCTGCGGCCGTGGCGGTCATTCCCGGTATGCGGTGACTTCGATCTCGATCTTCATTTCGGGTCGGATGAGCCCGGCGACAACCATGGTGGCGGCGGGTAACGCATGTTTCATCGCCTCGCCCAAGACCGGCACCACCTCGTCCAGGAAGGCGGTGTCGGTGATGGTGTATTGCACGCGCACGATGTCCTCGGGCACGAAACCGGCCTCGGCCAGGGTGGCGAAGATGGTGGCAAAGGCGTTGCGGGCCTGCTCGGCCGGGCTGTCGGGCATCGCCATGGCGGCATAGTCGTAGCCCGTGGTGCCCGAGACGAAGCACCACGGTCCCTTCACCACCGCGCGGCTGTAGCCGAAGGCGGTCTCGAAGGGCGAGCCGGTCGAGATCCTACGCAAAAGCCGCCTCCAGCTTGCGGAAGGCGTCGGCGCGATGGCTGATGCGGTTCTTTTCCTCGGCCGGCATCTCGGCAAAGGTGCGGGTGTGGCCGTCGGGGACGAAGATCGGGTCGTAGCCGTGGCCGTGCGGACCGCGCGGCGGCCAGACCAGATGGCCGGGGGCGATGCCCTCGAAGATCTCCTCATGCCCGTCCGGCCATAGCAGGATCAGCGTGGCGCGGAACTGCGCGGTGCGCGGTTCGGGGACATTGCGTTCGTCCAGCTCGCGCCAGGTGCGGGTCATGGCCTGCAGGAAGTCGCGGCCGTTCGGGGTTTCCGCCCAATCGGCGGTATAGACGCCGGGCGCGCCATCGAGGCCATCGACGGTGATGCCGCTGTCATCGGCCAGCACCGGCAGCCCGGTCGCCTGCATGGCGGCGCGGGCCTTGATGCGGGCATTGCCGATGAAGCTCGACTCGGTCTCGGCCGGCTCGGGCAGGCCCATTTCGCCGGCGCTGGTGACCGCGATGCCATGCGGCGCCATCATGGCGCGGATTTCGTCCAGCTTGCCGGCGTTGTGGGTGGCGACCAGCAGCTTCTTTTCCGTGAAGGCCTTCATGCCACGGCGGCCTTTTGCGCCTCGACCAGCGCGGCGATGCCGGCTTCGGCCAGGTCGAGCAGCTGGTTCATCTCGGGGCGCGAGAAGGTGGCGCCCTCGGCCGACATCTGCACCTCGATCAGCCGGCCGGCGCCGGTCAGGATGAAGTTGCCGTCGGTGCCGGCCTCGCTGTCCTCGGCATAGTCCAGGTCCAGGATCGGCTGGCCGGCATAGATGCCGCAGGACACCGCCGCGACATGGTCCAGGATCGGGTCGGTGGTGATGATATTGGCCTTCAACAGCCGGTTCACCGCCAGCCGCAGCGCCACCCAGCCGCCGGTGATCGAGGCGCAGCGCGTGCCGCCATCGGCCTGGATCACGTCGCAGTCGATGACGATCTGCCGCTCGCCCAGGGCACGTCGGTCGACGCCGGCGCGCAGGGCGCGGCCGATCAGGCGCTGGATTTCCTGGGTGCGGCCGGATTGCTTGCCCGAGGCGGCCTCGCGCCGGTTGCGGCTGTTGGTGGCGCGCGGCAGCATGCCGTATTCGGCCGTGACCCAGCCCTGCCCCGAACCCTTCAGGAAGGGCGGCGCCTTTTCCTCGATGCTGGCCGAGCACAACACCTTGGTATCGCCGCAAGAGATCAGGCAGGAGCCCTCGGCGTGCCGCATCACCCCGGTTTCGATTGAAATCGGTCGCATATCACTTAAATTCCGGCCAGAGGGGCGCATCCGTCATTCCTTTCGGGGGTTTTGCTGTTCAAATACAGGCCAGAGCCCCCCAACCGCAACCCGAGAACGCCCGACCGCCGCCGATGCCAGAAACCGCCCAGCTTTCCGACCTGAACGACCGTTCGCGCGAGGTGTTTCGCCGCGTGGTCGAATCCTATCTGGCCACCGGCGAGCCGGTCGGCTCGCGCACCCTGACCCGCGATATGACCGAAAAGGTCAGCGCCGCGACGATCCGCAACGTGATGCAGGACCTGGAATATCTGGGCCTGCTGGACCATCCGCATGTCTCGGCCGGGCGCATGCCGACGCAGCTCGGACTGCGGCTGTTCGTGGACGGGTTGATGGAGGCCGGCCCGGTCTCGACCACCGACCGCGAGATGATCGAGGAAACCCTGGGCCAGGACAGCGGCGACACCGGCGCCATGCTGGACCGGGTCAGCACGGCGCTGTCGGCGCTGACGCATGGCGCCTCGCTGGTGCTGATGCCGAAGCAAGAGGCGCCGGTGCGCCATATCGAATTCGTCAGCCTGGCGCCGGACCGCGCGCTGGTGGTGCTGGTCTTTGCCGACGGCCGGGTCGAGAACCGGGTCTTTACCCCCCCGCCCGGCCATACCGCCAGCTCGATGCGCGAGGCGGCGAATTTCCTGAACGCCGTCGCCGAGGGCCGCACGCTGGCCGACCTGCGCCGCGGCATCGCCCAGGAAATCGAGGCGAGCCGGCAGAAGCTGGACCTGATGGCGGCGCAGATGATCGCGCATGGGTTGGCGATGTGGGACGGCGACGGGTCGGACGCGCGGCTGATCGTGCGCGGCCGCGCCAACCTGCTGGAGGACGAGGCGGTGGACCTGGACCGGGTGCGCTCGCTGTTCGACGACCTGGAACGCAAGCGCGACATCGCCGAATTCCTGGAACTGGCCGAACATGGCGAGGGGGTGCGGATTTTCATCGGCTCCGAGAACAAGCTTTTTTCACTTTCCGGTTCCTCTCTGGTGGTTTCGCCCTATATGAATGCTGACCGAAAAATTGTCGGTGCGGTCGGCGTCATCGGGCCCACGCGGCTGAACTATGGCCGGATCGTGCCGATCGTCGATTACACTGCGCAGCTTGTCGGCCGGATGATCTCTGGCCGGAAAGGATGAAGGACATGACCAAGGACAACCCGAACGGCAGCCCGCTGGACGAGGATTTCGTTGACCCGCTGAGCGATGAGGTGCCCTCGCCCGATGTCGAGGCGCTGGTGGCCGAACGGGACGAATATCGCGACCGTTTCATGCGCGCGCTGGCCGATGCCGAAAACGCCCGCAAGCGCGCCGACAAGGAGCGCCGCGATGCCGAGCAATATGGCGGCTCGCGCCTGGCCCGCGACCTGCTGCCGGTGCATGACGCGCTGAGCCGCGCCCTGGACGCCGCCGGCGACGAGCAACGCGCCGCCGCTGCCGCGCTGATCGAGGGCGTCGAACTGACGCTGCGCGAGTTGAACAACGTCTTTGCCAAGCACGGCATCCATGTCATCACCCCGGCCGTGGGCGACAAGTTCGACCCGCAGCAGCACGAGGCGATGTTCGAGGCGCCGGTGCCCGGCACGGTGGCGGGCAGCATCATCCAGGTCATGGACAATGGCTTCATGCTGCATGATCGGCTGCTGAGGCCGGCCAAGGTCGGGGTCAGCTCGACACCGGCAAGCTGAGATCGCTGAAACAGGAAAACTTCGGATTTCTCCGGGGTTTTTTTGTTATCTTGTATTGGCTCGGCGCCAAAATACAAAATGTGGTTCAGTTGCCGGCAAGCACCTGACACAGACGATCCAGCTGATCCAGGTCGCGATAGGTGATGACCAATTGCCCGCCCTCGCTGCCGGCATGGTTGATCGCCACCTTCATCTTGAGATGCGCGGAAAGATCGCCCTCCAGCGCGCGGGTATCGGCATCCTTTTCTGGCTTGGCCGCTTTGGGTCTCGCGGCCGTGCCCTCGGCTTGGCGGCGAACGAGTTCCTCGGTCTCGCGCACCGAGAGGTTCTTCTCGATCACCTTGCGCGCCAGTTCGACCGCATTCGGCGCAGTGATCAGGGCGCGAGCGTGGCCCGCAGTCAGCTTGCCCTCCTTGAGCCAGGCCTGCACCTGTTCCGGCAGGTTCAGCAAGCGCAGCAGGTTGGCGATGTGGCTGCGGCTCTTGTTCAGCGCTTCGCCCAGCTTTTCCTGCGTGTGGCCGAAACGCTCCATGAGCTGGCGATAAGAGGCCGCCTCCTCGATCGCATTCAGGTCGGCGCGCTGGATATTCTCGACGATCGCCACCTCCAGCACCTCGGTATCGCTGAAGTCGCGCACGATGGCCGGAACCTCATGCAACTGCGCGATCTGGGCGGCACGCCAACGCCGCTCTCCGGCGACGATCTGGTAAAGACCCTGATCGGTCGGATGCGGCCGCACGATCAAGGGCTGCAACATGCCCCGCGCCTTGAGCGAATCCGCCAGCTCCTGCAGGGCCTCCGGCGCAAAGCTGCGGCGCGGCTGGTCCGGATTGGGCGTCAGCTGCTCGACCGGAATCACCTGCCGCGGCGCCGGGCGTTCCGAGGGGATCAGATCGACATCCGCCATCAGCGCCGACAGGCCGCGACCAAGCCCGCGCTTTTCCAGTTTATGATCGGACATGATCCCCCCTTAGGCCGTGGCGAGTTGACGAGACAGAAATTCCTTGGCGAGCTCGCGATAGGCGGCGCTGCCCTTGGAATGCGGATCGTATTGCAGCACCGGCATGGCATGCGACGGCGCCTCGGACAGGCGCACGTTCCGCGGAATGACGGTCCGGTAGACCAGGCCAGAAAGCGTGCTGCGGGCGTCCGCCTCGACCTGCTGGGAGAGGTTGTTGCGGCTGTCCGACATGGTCAGCAAGATGCCCTCGATCCGCAGATCAGGATTGGCGGCTTGCCTGACTTCGCGCACGGTCATCAGCAGCTGCGATAGACCCTCCAATGCGTAGAACTCGGCCTGCAGGGGCACCAAAACGCTGTCGGCGGCCACCATGGCGTTCACGGTCAGCAGGCCCAGCGCCGGCGGGCAATCGATGAGAATGTAATCGAATCCAGTGGCTTGCGACAGTTTCCGGCGCAGAAGCTGGGTGCGGCCCGGGCGGCTGGACAGCTGGAAATCAGCCGAGGCGAGATCATGGTTCGACGGCACGATGCGCAGATTGTTGATATCCGTGTCCTGCAGCGTCTGCGCCAGATCCTGCTCGCCGGACAGCAGATCATAGGCATTGGTCTGGCGCTCTTCCAACGGAACGCCAAGACCGGTCGAGGCATTTCCTTGCGGGTCAAGATCAATGATAATCACCCGTTGGCCCTGCTCGGCCAAAGCAGCCCCCAGGTTGATCGCGGTGGTGGTCTTGCCGACCCCACCCTTCTGGTTTGCCACCGCGACGATGCGAGCTTCAGACATGGCGGATTCCCGTGATCTCCAGAATGGCAGCATCTGGATCAGTGCTGCTTTGATGCGCCTTCATGTCGAAACTCCAAGCTTTGCGAGCTTCAGCGACCTCTTTCTGCCAATTCCGGCCCTTCATCAGCCAAGCCGTCCCCTCTGGCGAAAGATGTCGATCCACATATGCCATGAGCTGGGGCAGCGGGGCAAGCGCCCGCGCGCTGATATTCGCGGCATTCTGCCTGTCGGCCATTTCGATGCGCCGACAGATCACGTCAGCATTCTGAAGCGCCAGTTCTCGAATCGCGTTGCGCAAAAATGCCGCTTTCCGTTGATCGCTCTCAAGCAGCCGCACTGGAATCTGGGGATGCGCAATGGCAATGACCAAACCTGGCAGGCCGCCACCCGATCCGAGATCCAGCCATAGGTCGGGTGTGGGCTGCGCAAGACGCGCAAGCTGAAGCGCATCGGCGATGTGTCTGGATTCGAGCTGATCCACCGTGCTCGGCGCAATAAGATTGATTGCCGGGTTCCACTTTCTGAGCAGTCCCGCGAACGCCTCCAGGCGCTCTGTTTCACGTGAAACAATCATGCACTGCGCCGCTGCTCGGCCCGGATCAAGGCCAGGATGAGCGTCAAGGCGGCCGGCGTCATCCCCTCGATCTGTCCTGCTGCCGCCAAGGTTTGCGGGCGGAAACGTTGCAGCTTCGCCTTAAGTTCGTTGGAAAGCCCGGAAACCGAGGCGTAATCAAAGCTGTCGGGGATGCGTACAGCCTCTTCCCTCCGAAGCATCTCTGCGTCCCGCTCCTGCCGCTGCGTATATTGCTGATACAGCGCGTCAGTGGCCAATTGGACAAGAATACCCTGGCCCTCCTGCGCAAGCTGTTCATCCAGCTGCAAAACCTGCTCTGCGGAGAACTCCTGCTGGGCGAGCAAGGCAAACACGCTACGCCGGACCCCATCATGCCGGACGTCCAAGCCAAATCGCGCCAATTCGGTGGGTGTGAAGCTGACCGCTTCGGCGCGGGCTCGCGCCGCAGAATACCGCCGCATCTTATCGGTGAAGGCTTCGCGTCGAACGTGCCCAACACATCCGATCTCCAGTCCCAACGGCGTAAGGCGCTGGTCGGCATTGTCCGCACGCAGGGAGAGCCTGAACTCGGCGCGGGACGTAAACATGCGATAGGGTTCGCTGACCCCGCGTGTCACCAGATCGTCGATCATGACGCCGATGTAGCTTTGTGAACGGCTGAAAACCTGGGCCGGCCGGCCTTGCGCACGCAGAGCCGCATTCAACCCGGCGACCAACCCCTGCGCCGCGGCTTCCTCATATCCCGTCGTGCCGTTGATCTGTCCTGCCAGGAACAGGCCGGCCAGGGATTTGACTTGCAAAGTCGGCGTCAAGGCGCGAGGGTCGACGTAATCATATTCGACCGCGTAACCGGGTTGCGCGATGACTGCCTCTTCAAGCCCCCGAATGGAACGGACATAAGCCAGCTGGACTTCTTCTGGTAACGAGGTTGAAATGCCGTTGGGATAGACGAGATCACTGTCCAAACCCTCAGGCTCCAGGAAAATCTGGTGAGACTCCTTGTCGGCGAAGCGAACGACCTTGTCCTCGATCGAAGGGCAATAGCGCGGCCCGACCCCGTCGATCCGACCGCCATACATCGCGGAGCGGCTTAGATTATCCTGTATAATCCGATGCGTCGTGGCATTGGTATGCGTAATCGAGCAACTGATCTGCCGCACCTGCGGGCCGCTGTTCAAATAGGAGAAGACGACCGGCTCGTCATCGCCAGGCTGTTGCTCGAGGATACCCCAGTCGATGCTGCGCCGTTCGAGCCTTGGTGGCGTGCCCGTCTTCAGCCGCCCTACGGGCAAGTTCAACGGACGAAGCGAGGCGGCAAGGGATTGCGAGGCCGGATCGCCCCAGCGGCCTGCTTGGCGTGTTACATCTCCGATATGGATAAGCCCGTTCAGGAATGTTCCCGTCGTCAGCACCACTTGCTGCGCGGCGAGTTCACTGCCATCGCTGAGCCGGACACCGTGGATCTTACCGTTCTCGTGCAGCAACTCGGCCGCCTCGCCCGGAACAAGGGCAAGATTGGGCTGCGAGAGCACGGCCGCTTGGGCGGCGGAACGGTAGAGCTGGCGATCCGCCTGGGCACGCGGCCCTTGGACAGCCGGCCCCTTGCGTCGGTTCAGCAAGCGAAACTGGATTCCGGCAGCATCAGCGAGTCGGCCCATGACGCCATCCAGCGCGTCCACTTCACGCACCAGATGACCTTTGCCCAAGCCGCCGATCGCCGGATTGCAAGACATTGTGCCAAGATCTTCCAGGCGCAGCGTAACCAGGGCTGTTTCCGCGCCCATGCGGGCCGAAGCCATGGCAGCTTCGACTCCGGCATGGCCGCCACCAATCACCACGACATCGAATTGTTTCACGTGAAACCCTACTTTCCGATGCAGAACGAGCTGAAAATCTCGTCCAGATATTCTTCCGCGCCAATCCGGCCGACCATCGCGGCCAGAGCTTGAATGGCCTGGCGAAGCGATTCGGCAACAAACTCAGGCGATCGCATGGGCAACTGAAGCGCTTCATGAGCACGCTCCAGCGCCTCCGCCTGACGCTTGTGGCTGATCAGGCCGGAATCGGCCGCCCGGATTCGCAACCGATCATAGACCAGGTCGAGAAGTTCTGCGACCCCCTGCCCGGTAGCCGCAGAGACTGACAGCCCCTCGGCTTGTGAAAGATCGCTCTTGGAACGCACCACAATGTCGTCCGGCCCCCAAGGTTCGCTCGGCATTCCTTCCGGCGAAAGATGGATGCGCAGGTCCGAGGCCTCGGCGCGAGCTCTGGCGCGGGAAATTCCCATGGCCTCTATGACGTCTTGGCTTTCGCGAAGTCCCGCGGTGTCCAGAAATGTGACCGGCAGGCCACGAAGGTCGGTGCGCAGTTCAAGAATATCGCGCGTCGTTCCGGCAATATCCGAAACCAGCGCGACGTCTCTTTGCCCGATCCGGTTGAGCAGCGTCGATTTTCCGGCATTCGGAGGCCCGATGATCGCCACTTCATAGCCCTGCCGCAAGCGCTCGGTTGCGGGATAGCGAGCCAGCATGTGTCGGATTTCCGCCTGGACCGCTTCGACGATCTGAAACACCTCGCCGGGTATTTCGTCGGGAACTTCCTCATCGGCAAAGTCGATGCTGGCCTCGACCAGGGCGCCGGCGCGAATCAGGCTGGCTCGCAGGCTATCCGCCTTTTCGCTCAACTCGCCCTCGGTGGCGCGCATGGCCAGGCGGCGTTGTGCTTCTGTTTCGGCGGAAAGCAGGTCCGCCAGGCCTTCGGCCTCGGCCAGATCCATCCGTCCGTTCAGGAAGGCCCGACGCGTGAACTCGCCCGGGTCAGCGCGCCGGAGGCCGCGTTGCAGCAGGGCCTCGGTCAATCGGCTTGCAATGACCGGTGCGCCATGCAGATGCAGTTCCGCGACTTCTTCACCGGTGAAGCTGTGGCCCTCGGCAAACCAGATCACCAGGGCGCGATCGATCAGATCGTCGCCATCCCGCAATGGCCGCACAACGGCCAGGCGCGGTTGCGCCAGCGGACCGGCAAGCGATTCCACCGCGGACCGCGCCTGCGGACCGCTCAGACGAACAACGGAAACGCCCCCCCGGCCAGGAGGCGTTGCCTCGGCAAAGATCGTGTCCACCGCATCCTCCGCGCCGTCAGGCGTTCATCGAATCGAAGAATTCGCCGTTGGTCTTGGTCTGCTTCAGCTTCGAGATCAGGAACTCGATCGCATCGGTGGTGCCCATCGGGTTCAGGATGCGGCGCAGCAGGTAAGTCTTCTGCAAGTCCTTGGAATCGACCAGGAGTTCCTCTTTCCGGGTGCCGGATTTCAGGATGTCCATGGCCGGGAACACGCGCTTGTCGGCGACCTTGCGGTCCAGCACGATCTCGCTGTTGCCGGTGCCCTTGAATTCCTCGAAGATCACCTCGTCCATGCGCGAGCCGGTGTCGATCAGCGCCGTGGCGATGATGGTCAGCGAGCCGCCCTCCTCGATATTCCGCGCCGCGCCGAAGAACCGCTTCGGGCGCTGCAAGGCGTTGGCGTCGACGCCGCCGGTCAGGACCTTGCCCGAGCTGGGCACCACGGTATTGAAGGCTCTACCAAGTCTTGTGATCGAATCCAGCAGGATCACCACATCTCGCTTGTGCTCGACCAGCCGCTTGGCCTTTTCGATCACCATCTCGGACACGGCGACGTGCCGGCTGGCCGGCTCGTCAAAGGTCGAGGAAACCACCTCGCCCTTGACCGAGCGCTGCATGTCAGTCACTTCTTCCGGCCGCTCGTCGATCAGCAGCACGATCAGGTAGCATTCGGGATGATTGTTGGCGATCGAATGCGCGATGTTCTGCAGCAGCACGGTCTTGCCGGTGCGCGGTGGCGCCACGATCAGCGAGCGCTGGCCCTTGCCGATCGGCGCCACCAGGTCGATGATCCGGGCCGAGCGATCCTTGATCGTCGGATCCTCGATTTCCATCTTCAGCCGCTCATTCGGATAAAGCGGCGTCAGGTTGTCAAAGGCGACCTTGTGGCGCGCCTTTTCCGGATCCTCGAAATTGATCCGCTCGACCTTGGTCAGGGCGAAGTAACGCTCGTTCTCGCCCGGCGCACGGATCACGCCCTCGACGGTGTCGCCGGTGCGCAGCGCATGCTGGCGGATCATGTCGGGGCTGACATAGATATCGTCGGGGCCGGGCAGATAGTTCGCCTCGGTCGAGCGCAGGAAGCCGAAACCGTCCTGGACCACTTCCAGCACGCCGTCGCCGCCGATGTCGTAACCTTCCTCGGCATGCTCCTTGAGGATCGAGAACATCATCTCGCCCTTGCGCATGGTCGAGGCGTTCTCGATCTCCCACTCCTCGGCCATCGACAGCAGGTCGGCCGGGCTCTTGGCCTTGAGATCGGACAGGTTAAGACGTTCTTCGGTCATGTCTCGCCTATGCGCGCAAGTGCCGGGGTCGGACCGGGCCGCGCGAAAAACTGTGTCTGGAAAGATTCCGCCGGACGGCGGACAGGGCTCACATAGGCAGAAAGCGGCCGCGAGTCAATTCTTCAGAACTTCACGATCACCGAGAGCACGATCAGCGCCATCAGCAGCGTCGGCACTTCGTTCATCATCCGGTAGCGGCGCCCGCTCAGCCCGCGCCCGGACAACAGCGCCCTGCGCTGCCCGGACAGCCACATGTGAAACCAGGTCATCCCCAGCACGCCCGCCGCCTTGGTCCAGGGCCAGACCATGCTCCAATCCACGATGCCGGGCGTCATGACCAGCGCCAGCCCGGCCAGCCAGCTGACCACCATCGCCGGGTTCATGATCATCCGCAGCAGCTTCTGCTCCATGATCGCAAAGGATTGCCCCGGCTCGGCGCCGTTCTGGCCGCGTTCCACGTGATAGACGAACAGCCTGGGCAGGTAGAACAGCCCGGCCATCCAGGAAATCACCGCCATGACATGCAGCGCCTTCACCCAAGGGTAAGCGAGGGACAGGAAATCGGTCATCGGGCACCTCCGAGGCCATCTCCTCTAACAAAAAAGAAAGAAGATAAAGAAAGATGATGTTGTTGTTGGGCCTGTGGATGACGGGATTGCGCTGTTCCACGGCAGATCTCCCCAGCCGCAGCCGGTTGGGGAGAAAAATCCCGTTAACCATTCGTTAAGAAATTACCGAAGTGAAATCAGCATATTGTGACAAAGACCTCTGTGGATAAATTTGTGAAAGATTTTCTTGTCCACAGACTGTTGACGGCGATCCGGCGGGTTTTCTACATGGGGACAAACCCGTTTCGTTCACGCGGGCCGCGGCGGGGTCATGCACAGGCCGGCGCGGGCAGGCCGGATCTCCACAATCCATGCCGGGTGAGTCGCGGCGGCTTATCCACAGGGTTATGCCGAACCGCCCGCGCGGGCCTTCACTTCAGCAGGCCGGCTTCGCGGTAATAGCGCGCGGCGCCGGGATGCAGCGGGATGCCGATGCCTTGCAATGCACGATCGGGCGCGATGTCGCGCCCCCGGGCGTGGCCGGCGTCCAGCAGCCGGCGGCTGCGCGCGCTCCACAGCGCCCGGGTGATGTCGTGGATCAGCGCCTCGGGCTGGTCGGCCGAGGTGATCCACTGCGCGCCGACGCTGATCGTCGCGACATCGGCGTCCTGTCCGTCATAGGTGCTGGCCGGGATCGTGGCGCGGGCCAGGAAGCCGTGCTCGCCCATCAGCCCCTGGGCCAGCGCGCCGTCGATGGGCAGGATGCGGATCGGCTGCTGGCTGGCGAGTTCCGCGATGGCGCCGGCCGGATAGCCGCCGACGAAGAACAGCGCGTCAAGCTGGCCCTGCTGCATTGCCGCGCCGGCCTCGTCCAGCGTCAAATAGAGGGGTGAAATGTCCCGTTCGGACAGCCCGGCCCCGGCCAGGATGGCTCGGGCATCGACCAGCGTGCCCGAGCCGGGCTCGTCCAGCGATACCCGCTTGCCGCGCAGGTCGGCGACCGATTCGATCTGCGCGCCGTCGCGCACCACCAGATGGATGGCCTCGGGGTATAGATTGGCGATGGCGCGCAGCTTGTCGGCCTTGGGCCTGTCCTGCCAGATCCCGCCGCCGGAATAGGCCCAGGCGGCGACGTCGCCCTGGACGAAGCCCGATTCCAGCGCCCCGCCCTGCACCGCCTCGGCATTCGCCACCGATCCGGTCGAGGCCAGGGCCGAGGCGACCAGCCCCGGCACGCCGCATTCGCCCGGCTCGGCGCAGGCCCTTGCTCCCGGCGGCGCCGAAATCGCTTGGGCCAGCAAACCGCCGATGGGATAATAGGTGCCCGCCGTGCTACCGGTGCCGATGCGAAAGAACGAGGGCCCCGGGTTGTCGGCCGCCTGCTGCGCCAGCGCATTGCCGGCCAGAAGCAGCGCCAGCGCGGCGACGATTCCCAACCCAGTCCTGCGCCGCATGGCCCGCCCTCTTCGCCCGGATCCCTGCGCCAAGCTTGCGCCGCGCCGCCGGGGCTGGCAACCCGGCCCGCGGCGGCTTTCGGCGGCCGCGCACGAAATCGCGCGCGGCGTGATCCGTTTGCGTCATCCATGCGTCGTATTTGAAGAGCGCTGGCGGCGAAAACGGGTGCATTCCTGAAAACAGCACGTCCCCCATAGCCAGCGGAATCAAGCCATGCTGAACACAGTCGAGATCCTGAACCAACTCGCCAACCGCCAGAAGAATTTCGCGCTGCCCCGCGATCTTTACTGCGACGAGGGCGTTTTCCAGACCGACCTCGCGCAGATCTGGTACAAGGAATGGCTGTTCGCCGTTCCGGCCTGCGAGATTCCCAAGACCGGCAACTATGCCACCATGCAGGTCGGCGCCTATCCGGTGCTGATCGTGCGCGGCGGCGACGGCAAGGTGCGGGCCTTCCACAACGTCTGCCGCCACCGCGGCCAGCGCCTGTGCTCCAAGCCGAACGGCTCGACCCCGAAGCTGGTCTGCCCCTATCACCAGTGGACCTATGAGCTGGACGGCAAGCTGCTCTATGCCCGCGACATGGGCGACGATTTCGACGCCTCGAAATTCGGGCTGAAGCCGGTGCATTGCGTGGACCTGAACGGCATGGTCTTCATCTGCCTGGCCGAGGTGCCGCCCGCCATCGCCGATGTGGCCAAGCAGCTGATGTCCTACTTGGCGCCCAGTGCGCTGGCCGATGCCAAGGTGGCCTATTCCTCGACCATCATCGAGAACGGCAACTGGAAGCTGGTGATCGAGAACAACCGCGAATGCTATCATTGCGGCGGCAGCCACCCCTCTCTCTGCCGGACCTATTCCGACAACCCGAACATGACCGCGATGGAAGGCCCCGACAGCGCCAGCCCCGACATCCTGGCGCATTGGAAGCGCTGCGAAGAGGCCGGCCTGCCCTCGCGCTTCGTCAACCACCCCAAGATGCAATGGCGCCTGGCCCGCATCCCGCTGCTGAACAACGCCGAAAGCTACACCATGAGCACCAAGGCCGCGGTCGCGAAGCGCATGGGCAGCATGCCCTTCAACGACGCCGGCAGCCTGCTGTTCTTCCATTATCCGAACACCTGGAACCACTTCCTGGCCGACCACGCCATCGTCTTCCGCGTGCTGCCGATCAGCCCGACCGAAACCCAGGTCACCACGAACTGGCTGGTGCACAAGGACGCGGTCGAGGGCGTGGACTACAATATCGAGGACCTGACCACCGTCTGGATCAACACCAATGACGAGGACCGCCAGGTCGTCGAGGAAAACCAGAAGGGCATCCTGTCGCCGGCCTATGAGCCGGGCCCCTATTCCTCGATCCAGGAAGAGGGCGTGGTGCAGTTCATCGACTGGTATGCCGACACCATGATCGGCCGCCTGTCCCCCACCCCGGCGATGGCGGCGGAATAATGGCGGTCCTGGTCAAGGCATTCGGCGACCGGCCCTGGAAGGACGACGAGCCGCTGGAATGCGTGATGGTGGTGCCCGAATGCACGGACACCGCCACCTTCACCTTTCGCGCGCCCTCGGGGGCCTGGTTCGACTATCAGCCGGGGCAGTTCATCACGCTGGACCTGCCGGTGCCGGGCGGCAACGTCCAGCGCACCTATACCATCAGCTCCAGCCCGTCGCGGCCGCTGTCGATCTCGGTGACGGTCAAGGCCGGTCCCGACAGCATCGGCACGCGCTGGATGCTGGACCACCTGCGGCCGGGGATGCGGCTCAAGGCCTATGGGCCCAGCGGCATCTTCAGCTTCGTCAAGCACGAGGCGCCGAAATACCTGTTCATTTCGGCCGGATCCGGCATCACCCCGGTCATGTCGATGACGACCTGGGCCTGGGATTCGGGCGAGATGCCGGACATCGTCTTTGTCCACGCCGCCCGCACCCCCAGCGAGATCATCTTCCGCCAGCGGCTGGAAGGCATGGCCGACCGCGTGCCCGGCCTGCAGCTGCGCTTTACCATCGAACAAAGCGACCCGTTTCGCACCTGGCACGGCTACAGCGGCCGGCTGA
Organism: Paracoccus aminovorans; assembly: GCF_001546115.1. Classification (GTDB taxonomy): domain Bacteria; phylum Pseudomonadota; class Alphaproteobacteria; order Rhodobacterales; family Rhodobacteraceae; genus Paracoccus; species Paracoccus aminovorans_B. The sequence goes on along the minus strand of NZ_KQ955208.1, from coordinate 1,686,124 downwards.
ACCAGATCATGCTGGGCCTGATGGCGCCCGACTACCTGGAACGCGAGGTGTTCTGCTGCGGCCCCGAGCCCTTCATGCAGGCGGTGCGCGACATGCTGATCGCGCTCGGCTTCGACATGGACCATTACCATCAGGAAAGCTTCGGCGCCCCGATCCGCACCGAATCCGATGCCCCGGTGCTGGACGACGTGGTGCTGGACGATGCCGCCGGCGCGCAGATCACCTTTGCCGCCTCGGGCATCACCGCGAAATGCGCCGAGACCGACACGGTGCTGGCGGTGGCCAAGGCGAACGGGCTGAACATCCCCTCGGGTTGCACCTTCGGCCTGTGCGGCACCTGCAAGATCAGGAAGACCTCGGGCGAGGTGCATATGGTCCACAACGGCGGCATCACCGACGACGACATCGAGGCAGGCTATATCCTGGCCTGCTGCTCGCATCCCATGGGCGCCATCGCCGTCGAAGTCTGAGCTTGGCGTGTGTCGTCCAAGGCGCGCCCCGCTGGGGCGTGCCTTCGGTGCTTGCGCTTGACAGCACTACCATACCGCGCAATCCTGACCCTGTACCTATCTCTACGACAGGCAAAGGAGGGCGCGATGAACATCGACCTCTCGCGGCGTGGCTTTCTGAAGCTGGCCGGCGCGGGTGTCGCGGCAACCTCGCTGGGAGCCATGGGCTTTGGCGAGGCAGAGGCGGCGGAGCAGGCGCATGTGCGTGCCTTCAAGCTGGCCTCGATGACCGAGACGCGCAACACCTGCACCTATTGCTCGGTTGCCTGTGGCATCCTGATCTATTCCAAGGGCGACGTCGCGGCCGGTGAAAACGCCGTCATCACCCATATCGAGGGCGATGCCGACCACCCGACCAACCGCGGCACGCTGTGCCCGAAAGGCGCGGCGCTGAAGGACATCGTCCATTCCGAAACCCGCCTGACCGCGCCCCGCATCCGCCGCCCCGGCGCCGCCGGCTTCGAGGAGATCAGCTGGGACGAGGCGCTGGACAAGATCGCCCGCGCGCTGAAGGACGACCGCGACGCCAACATGGTGCTGACCAACGATCTCGGCGTGCCGGTGAACCGCTGGACCACCACGGGCTTCCTGGCCGCCTCGGCCACCACCAATGAAACCGCATGGCTGACCTACAAGACGGTGCGCGCCATGGGGATCGTCGGATTCGACAACCAGGCGCGCGTCTGACACGGCCCCACGGTGTCCAGTTTGGGCCCGACATTTGGCCGCGGAGCGATGACCAACCCCTGGACCGACATCAAGAACACCGACCTGGTGATCGTGATGGGCGGGAATGCCGCCGAAGCCCATCCCTGCGGCTTCAAATGGGTGACCGAAGCCAAGGCGCGGCGCGGCGCCAAGCTGATCGTCGTGGACCCAAGGTTCACGCGCACGGCATCCGTATCTGATTATTACGCCCCGATCCGGCCCGGTTCGGACATCACCTTCCTGATGGCGCTCATCAACTGGATGATCCAGAACGACAGGGTCCAATGGGACTATGTCAGGAACTTCACCAACGCGCCCTTCATCGTGAAGGACGAGTTCGGCTGGAGCGACGGGCTGTTCTCGGGCTACGACCCCGAAAAGCGCGACTATGACAAGTCGAGCTGGGACTACGTCATCGGCGAGGACGGCTTCGCCCAGGTCGACATGACGCTGCAAAACCCGCGCTGCGTCTGGAACCTGCTGAAAGAGCATGTCTCGCGCTATACGCCCGAGCTGGTCGCGCAGGTCTGCGGCACGCCCAAGGACCGTTTCCTGCATATCGCGGAAATGATCGGCGAATGCGCGGCGCCCGACAAGGCCATGACCTCGATGTATGCGCTGGGCTGGACGCAGCATTCCAAGGGCGCGCAGAACATCCGCGGCATGGCGATGCTGCAGCTGGTGCTGGGCAATATCGGCGTGCGCGGCGGCGGCATGAACGCCTTGCGCGGGCATTCCAACATCCAGGGCCTGACCGACATCGGGCTGATGTCGAACCTGCTGCCCGGCTACATGAACGTCCCGACCGAGGCGGAGCCGGACCTGGCGACCTATATGTCCAGCCGCGCCTTCAAGCCGCTGCGGCCGGGCCAGACCAGCTATTGGCAGAACTACTCCAAGTTCTTCGTCAGCTTCATGAAGGCGATGTGGGGCGATGCCGCCACGGCCCAGAACGAATGGGCCTATCACTGGCTGCCCAAGCTGGACGTGCCGACCTATGACGTGTTGCGCATGTTCGAGCTGATGAAGGCGGGCAAGGTCAACAACTACTTCTGCCAGGGCTTCAACCCGCTTCTGGCCTTCCCCGACCGCGGCAAGCTGACCGAGGCCTTCAGCAAGCTGAAGCTGCTGGTCGTCATGGACCCGCTGGAGACCGAGACCGCCCGCTTCTGGGAAAACCACGGCGAACACAACGACGTGGACACCGCCGCGATCCAGACCGAGGTGATCCAGCTGCCCACCACCTGCTTTGCCGAGGACGACGGCTCGCTGGTGAACTCGGGGCGCTGGCTGCAATGGCACTGGGCGGCGGGCACGCCGCCGGGCCAGTCGAAACGCGACACCTGGATCATGTCGCAGATCTTCCAGCGCGTCAGGACGCTTTACCAGGACGAGGGCGGCATCCTGCCCGAGCCGATCCTGAACCTGACCTGGGACTATGCCGACCCCGAGGAACCGACGGCCGAGGAACTGGCGAAAGAGATGAACGGCCGGGCGCTTGCCGATGTCCACGATCTCAAGGACACCGCCAAGCTGCTGACCCCGGCGGGCAAGCTTCTGGCGAACTTCAGCCAGTATCGCGACGACGGCTCGACCATGGGCGCCTGCTGGATCTTCTCGGGCTCCTGGACGGAAGACGGCAACATGATGGCCCGGCGCGACAACGCCGACCCCGACGACGTCGGCCTGTTCCCGAACTGGACCTATGCCTGGCCGCTGAACCGGCGCATCCTCTACAACCGCGCCTCGGCCGATCTGCAGGGCAAGCCCTGGGACGCCAGCCGCAAGCTGATGGAATGGGACGGCGAGAAATGGGCCGGCTACGACGTGCCCGACATCGCCCCGACCTCGAAACCCGGCGAGGTCGGCCCCTTCATCATGAACCAGGAAGGCACCTCGCGGCTGTTCACCCGCGGCATGATGCGCGACGGGCCGTTCCCGACCCATATGGAGCCGTTCGAAAGCCCCATCGCCAACGTCTTCAACCCCGAGATGCGGGGCAATCCGGTGGCGCGGGTCTTTGTCGACGATGCCGAGCAATTCGCCACCAGCGACGAATTCCCCTTCGTCGCGACCTCCTACCGGCTGACCGAGCATTTCCACTACTGGACCAAGAACAACCGCATCAACGCGGCCCTCCAGCCCGAATTCTTCGTCGAGATCAGCGAGGAGCTGGCGGCGCTGAAGGGCATCACCAGGGGCGGCTGGGTGCGGGTCTGGTCCAAGCGCGGCTCGGTCAAGGCCAAGGCGCTGGTGACGAAACGGCTCAAGCCGCTGCAATGCGGCGACAAGACCGTCTATGTCGTCGGCATCCCGCTGCATTGGGGCTTTGTCGGCGCGGCGCGCAAGGGCTGGGGGCCGAACAGCCTGACGCCCTTTGTCGGCGACGCCAATGTGGAAACGCCTGAATTCAAGGCGTTCCTCGTCAATATCGAACCGGCAACCGGGGAGGCGGTGTCATGACCACGGACCCCAAGCTCGACAGCCCGCGCACCGCGGTCGCCAATCCGCCGATCCAGCCCATGCCCACCAACCTGGGCGCGGGCGACGTGATCCGCGCCTCGGCCATGCCCGACCTGGCCCCGCCGACGCGCGAGCTGACGCCGGTGGCGAAGCTGATCGACGTCAGCAAATGCATCGGCTGCAAGGCCTGCCAGTCGGCCTGCGCCGAATGGAACGACACCCATCCCGAGATCGAGCACAATACCGGCGTCTATGAGAACCCCCACGACCTGACGCCCGAGATGTTCACGCTGATGCGGTTCTCGGAATACGACAACCCCGAGACCGGCGATCTCGAATGGCTGATCCGCAAGGACGGCTGCATGCATTGCGTCGATCCCGGCTGCCTCAAGGCCTGCCCGGCCCCGGGCGCCATCGTGCAATATTCGAACGGCATCGTCGATTTCATCCACGAGAACTGCATCGGCTGCGGCTATTGCGTGACCGGCTGCCCGTTCAACATCCCGCGCATCAGCCAGAAGACCCATGTCAGCTACAAATGCACGCTCTGTTCCGACCGGGTGGCGGTGGGACAGGGGCCGGCCTGCGCCAAGGCCTGCCCGACCCAGGCCATCGTCTTTGGCCACAAGGAGGACATGATCGCCCATGCCGAAGAGCGCGTGGCCGACCTGAAGTCCCGCGGCTATGAAAACGCCGGCATCTACGACCCCGAGGGCGTCGGCGGCACGCATGTGTTCTATGTGCTGCACCATGCCGACAAGCCGGCGCTGTATTCCAACCTGCCCGAGAATCCGCGCATCTCGCCCGTGGTCGAGGGCTGGAAGGGTGTCACCAAGACGCTGGGCCTGGCGGCCATCGGCCTGGCCGCGGTCGGCTCGGTCCTGCACGGGCTCCTCGGCCGCGCCAATACCGTCAGCGCCGAGGACGAGCACGAGGCCGAGGAACTCGTCGATCCCAACCCCCCGCCCGAGAGGACATGATGGCAAAGCGCATCTTTTCCCAACCCGGCGACCATATCGAGACCACCGCCCCGGTGACGGTCAGCCGTTACCGCGGCTTTACCCGCGCCAATCACTGGGTCACCGCCGGCAGCCTGATCGTGCTGCTGCTGTCGGGTATGGCACTGTTCCACCCGGCGCTTTACTTCCTGACCGGGCTTTTCGGCGGCGGCCAAGCCACGCGCTGGCTGCACCCTTTCGTCGGCGTCCTGCTGTTCTTCAGCTTCTTCATCCTGTTCCTGCAGCTCTGGCGCCTGAACCTGCCGCGCGCCGAGGACGTGACCTGGGTCGAGAACATCGGCGACGTGCTCAAGGGCGACGAGGAAAAGCTACCCGAGCTGGGCAAGTACAATGCCGGGCAGAAGTTCATCTTCTGGGCCATGTCGGCGCTGATCGTGGTGCTGATCGTCTCGGGCGTGATGGTGTGGGAGCAATATTTCCCGCATCTGGTCTCGATCCCGGCGCGCCGCTGGGCCATGCTGGTGCATTCGCTGGCGGCAGTGGCGATCATCCTGACCTTCATCCTGCACGTCTATGCGGCGTTCTGGACCCGCGGCACGCTGCGCGCGATGACGCGCGGCACCGTCACCGGCGGCTGGGCCTGGAAGCACCACCGCAAATGGCTGCGGGAACTGGCTGGACGCGAGCGGCGCGGCCCGGCAGAGTAGGGCCAGCCCGGCCGTTCCGGCCCGCAAGGGAGCTCATGTCCGCAAGCCTGAAACCCGACCCCTTCATGCTCGGCGGCATCGCCCGGGTGCCGCTGGTGCGCCTGCCCGATCCGCAGGCGCTGTTTGCCGCCCGCGCCGGGCGCTTCGATTTCCTGGCCGGGCATAATGCCAACCTGGCGCCCTATCTGCGCTTCCTGGCGGCGATCTGCCGGGCGCAGGCCCAGCTTGCCGCCGAACTGCCCGCCCCTGCACTGCTGCCGGACGCAACCATCGAGCAGGCCCGCGCCGCCCGCATGCCGCCCCTGGACCGCCAGGTGCTGCGCGCGCCGCTGGCCCAGGCGCTGGCCGCCCTGCTGCCCAAGCTGGAAGCCGTCGAGATGCCCGAGCCTGCCCGGCTGGCCTTGGCCGCCTTGGCCGCGGCCGAGGATGCGGACCGCGACTGGGTCATCGGCAATGTGCTCTCGGACACCATTCCCGCCGACAGCGTTGCCCCGCATGTCTTCGCCGCTGCGGCCTTGCAGGTCGTGGCCAGCCTGCATGCCGCCGCCCTGCCCGGCGACAGGCTGGTGGCGATCCGCACCGGCACCTGTCCGGCCTGCGGCGGCCGCCCGGTCGCCAGCCTCGTCACCGAAAACATCGGCGCCGAGGGCGCGCGTTACTGCGCCTGCGCCACCTGCCAGGCGCTGTGGAACGAGGTACGGGTGAAATGCACCTGCTGCGGCTCGACCAAGGGCATCACCTATCGTTCGGTCGAAACCGAAGAGGCCACGGTCAAGGCCGAATGCTGCCGGGAATGCGGCCAATGGGTCAAGATCTTGTATCAGAACAAGAACCCGACCCTGGAAGTTGTAGCAGACGATGTGGCAAGCCTCGGCCTTGACCTGATGATGCGCGACACGGAATGGCGGCGCGGCGGCTTCGATCCCTTCCTGGCGGGGTTCTGATGTCGCTGCGCGGCCTGCCCTCGGTCGACCGGCTGCTGGCCGAATGCGGGGCGCTGATCGAAAACCATGGCCGGGCGCAGGTCACAGACGCCCTGCGCGCCGAACTGGCGGCGGTCCGCGAAGCCCGACCCGATCCGCTGCCCGATGCGGCGGCGATCCTGGCGCTGGCGCAGGCCCGGCTGGCGCGGCTGGCGCAATCCCGGTTGCGCCCGGTGCTGAACCTGACCGGCACCGTGCTGCACACCAACCTTGGCCGCGCCCTGCTGGCCGATGCGGCGATCGAGGCCGCACTGGCCGCCATGCGCGCCCCCGCCGCGCTGGAATTCGATCTCGACACCGGCGGGCGCGGCGAACGCGACAGCCACCTGCGCGGGCTGCTGTGCGAACTGACCGGGGCCGAGGATGCGACCGTCGTCAACAACAACGCCTCGGCGGTGCTGATCGTGCTGAACACGCTGGCGCGGGGCCGCGAGGCCGTGGTCTCGCGCGGGGAGTTGATCGAGATCGGCGGCGCCTTCCGCATGCCCGCGATCATGGAGCAGGCCGGCTGCCGGCTGCGCGAGGTCGGCACCACCAACCGCACCCATGCCAGGGACTACCGTCAGGCCATCGGCCCCGAGACCGGCCTGCTGATGAAGGTCCACACCTCGAACTACCGCATCGAGGGCTTCACCAAAGAGGTGCCGGCCCCCGAACTGGCGCAGATCGCGCATCAGGCGGGCCTGCCCATGGTCAACGACCTCGGCTCGGGAACGCTCGTGGACCTGCGCCGCTGGGGCCTCGCGCCCGAGCCGACGGTGGCCGAGGCGGTGGCCGAGGGCGCCGATGTCGTCACCTTCTCGGGCGACAAGCTGCTGGGCGGGCCGCAGGCGGGCTTCATCGTCGGCCGGCGCGAGATCGTCGCCGCCATCAACAGGAACCCGCTGAAACGCGCCCTCCGCATGGACAAGATCCGCATCGCCGCGACCGAGGCGACGCTGCGGCTGTATCGCGACCCCGACCGGCTGGCCGAGCGGCTGCCGACCCTGCGCCTGCTCTCGCGCCCGCTGGCCGAGATCCGCGCGCAGGCCGAACGGCTGGCGCCGATGGTCGCGCGCGCGCTTGGCTGCACCGTGACCGTGACCCCCTGCGCCAGCCAGATCGGCTCGGGCGCGCTGCCGACCGACACCATCCCCAGCGCCGGCCTGGCCCTGACGCCGCGCCCCGAGGCGCTGGCCGAAAGGCTGCGCGGGCTTTCCACTCCGATCATCGGCCGCATCCATGACGGCGCGCTGATCCTCGACCTGCGTTGCCTGCCCGATGACGCGGCGCTGACCCAAGCCCTGGCATGATCGTCGGGACGGCCGGCCATATCGACCATGGCAAGACCGCCCTGGTCAAGGCGCTGACCGGCGTGGACGCCGACCGCCTGGCCGAGGAAAAGGCCCGCGGCATCACCATCGAGCTGGGCTTCGCCTATGCCGACCTGGGCGCGGGCAGCGTCACCGGATTCGTGGATGTGCCGGGGCACGAGAAATTCGTCCATACCATGCTGGCCGGCGCCGGCGGCATCGACCTGGCGCTGCTGGTCGTCGCCGCCGATGACGGCATCATGCCGCAAACCCGCGAGCATCTGGCCATCCTCGACCTGCTGGGCATCCGACGCGGCATGGTCGCGCTGACCAAATCCGACCTGGCCGGCCCCGAGCGGCTGGCCGCGCTGCGCGCCGAGATCGCCGAATTGCTGGCCCCGACTGGGCTTGACGGCGCGCCGGTCTTCCCGGTCTCCTCGCTGACCGGCGCCGGCATTCCCGCCTTGCGCGACGCCCTGGCCCGGGCCGAGGCCGAGACCGCCGCCCGCGCCACCGGCGACCGCTTCCGCATGGCCATCGACCGCAGCTTCACTTTGGCTGGGGCCGGCACCGTCGTCACCGGCACCGTGCTCTCGGGCCGGGTCGCGACCGGGGACCAGGTCACGCTCAGCCCCTCCGGCCTGCCGGCGCGGGTGCGCGGCATCCATGCCCAGAACCGCAAGGCGGATCAGGGGCTTGCCGGCCAGCGCTGCGCCCTGAACCTTGCCGGCGAGGCGATCACGCGCGAGGCGATCCACCGCGGCGACCTGGCGCTGGACCCGGTGCTGCACGCGCCGACGCAGCGCATCGACGTCACCCTGGGCGTGCTTGCCGGCGAACCGAAGCCGCTGGCCACCTGGTTCCCCGCCCGCCTGCACCTCGGCGCGGCCGAGACCGGCGCCCGCATCGTGCCGCTGCAAGGCCCGCTGGGTCCGGGCAAGTCCGGGCTGGCGCAGATCGTGCTGGACCGCCCTGTCGCCGCAGCCTTCGGCGAGCGCTTCATCCTGCGCGATACCTCGGCCCGGCGCACCATCGGCGGCGGCAGCCTGATCGACCTGCGTGCGCCCGCCCGCCACCGCGCGCGCCCCGAGCGGCTGGCGCAGCTCGCCGCCATGGCCCTGCCCGACCCGGCCAAGGCCCTGGCCGCCATGGCCCGGCTGGAGGCGGTGGACCTCGACGCCTTCGCCCGCGACCGCGCGCTGGCGCCGCCGGGTCTGGCCCAGGCCGTGGCCGAATCAGACGTCGCCGTCATCCCCGGCACCCGGCAGGCGCTGTCGCCCGAACTGCTCGACAGATTGCGCCAAGGGGTCACCGCCCAGCTCACCGCCTTCCACGCCGAGAACGCCGATCTGCAGGGCCTGGGCCGCGAGCGCCTGCGCTTGGCCGTGCATCCCCGCCTGCCGCGCCCCGACTTCACCGCCCTTCTGCGCGCCGAGGCCGAGGCCGGCCGCATCGCGCTCGACGGCGCCTTCGTCCGCCTGCCCGGCCACCTGCCCCGGCTCTCGGACCAGGACGAGGCGCTGCTGGCCCGGATCCTGCCGCGCCTGAACGGCGACGAACGGTTCCGCCCGCCCCGCGTCCGCGACTTCGCCACCGAAATGGGCGCCGACGAGGCCGAGATCCGCCGCATCCTGCGCATGGCCGCGCGCCAGGGCCGCCTCGACCAGATTGCGCATGACCATTTCTTCGCCCGCGCCACCACGATCGAGATGGTCGCCATCATCCGCGATGTCGCGGCGCAGGCCCCGGACGGCTGGTTCACCGCCCCCGCCTTTCGCGACCGGGTGCAGAACGGCCGCAAGGTGGCGATCCAGATCCTGGATTTCTTCGACCGGCTGGGTCTGACCTTGCGCCGGGGCGATCTTCGTCGCATCAATCCGCATCGGATCGACCTGTTCCAGCCGGACGGCCCCGATATGTGAACCATAGAGAAGAGAAGCGTCCCCGGTGGGGCGGCCGGACTTCAAATCCGCACGAAAAACCAGCAATTGCCCGCGTGGAAAGTTGCGAAAGCGCCTGGAACCTTTCCAGAACGCATCGTGAATATTGCGATGACCCGCCTTCTGAACGGCGATCATCCGACGGCTTCGGCACATGGATCCCGAACGACTATCGCGACTTGCGGGACCGCATTCTCGGAGAGGGTGCGGAATGAGCGTCTATTGCTCCTCGCTCGCGTGGCGTCATGGCCCGGCGGATCGAAACGACCTGCTGGTGCTTCTCGCCATCGCTGATTTTGCGGATGACGACGGCTATTGCTGGCCCTCCATAAAGTCGCTCGCGCAGAAGGCGCGAATGACCGAGAGGGGCGTTCAGAAGATCGCTCGGCGCCTTGAGGCCATGGGGCTCGTTTCGATCCAGACCGGAACCGGGCGGCGCAACTGCAACGAGTATACGTTGAACCTCGACCTGCTGAAAAAGGGTGAACGGGAAACCCTGAACCGTGTTCACCCCGAACCCGGAAACATAAACCCCGAACCGGTGAACAGGAAAAGGTGAACGGCGGTTCACCCGAACCATCAGGAACCATCAATAATCATCAGGATGATGATGACCGCGTGCGCGAACCAGACCATTTTCGGGGAAAGATCCTTGAGGCGGTCAGTCTCGATCCAGGCCGGAAGGCGGCGCCGGCCGACATGGCCGAGGCACGGCGATGGCTTGAGCTTCCGCATATCACTGAAGATCTGGTTTGCGAGCTGATCCGGAACGTCATGGCTCGAAAGGGTGACGGGCCACCTCACAGCCTGGCCTATTTCACCGAGGAGGTGCGCCGCGCTCGCGCCTCGAGGCGAGCAAAGCTCCGCTGACGCCGGCGACGCAGGCAGCCCGGCGTCAGCGAGGCGGTTCCCATGGCCGCCCGTTCGGGGGAGATCGATCTGGACGCGCTGGGCGCGCTGTTCGCGGCGAAGCTGGCCAGCGGGACCTATGTCGCGCCCTCGGCCATCAGCCCGCGGCTGGCCAGGCACATGCTGGCCAGCGGGCTGGCATCGGCTGACGACCTGCGGCGGGTTGGGGTGACGGCATGAGCCCCGGCGCTGCGGGCTGCGGCGAAAGCCCGCGGCCCGCCCCGCATCGGTCTGTTTCGCCCGACCAGCTTGGGTGCACGGCGGCCGTGACGCGCTGTCGGGGGCTTTCCGAAAAGGGGATCGTGACTTTTACTGCAACGCAGGGAAAGTCCTCTGGCTGGCGCCCCGGGCCCCCCCTGTCGCGGGTCCTTTCGAGGCCCCCAACCGCACGCGGGTCGCAAAACCCCGCGAAAATTCGCATGGGCGTGGGCTTTTTTTCGTCGATTTATCTTTATATTCGCCGCGGCGCCCCGGAGGCCGAAAACCCCCGTTTTGCCCCTCAATCCCCCACTATGAAATCGCGCCAGAGGAACGCGACCGGATGCACCCGTAACGTCAGGCAAGCCAGCACTAAGAAAGGTTTTGCCATGCTGCCGCGCCTGAAAACCACCATCGAGATCGACGGCGAGACCGCGCAACGCGTCGAGGCAGAACGCGAGCGGATCGCGGCTGAAACCGGGCTGCCGAAGGTGTCGCTCGCTTCCGTTATCGCCGCCGTCCTGCGCCGGGGGCTGCCGGCCTCGCCCTGCGACGGGGCCAAGCCGCCCATGCAGCCGCGCCGCGCTCGCTGATTTTTCCAGCTAGGAACCGCCATGAGTTTCAAGAACAATTTCCCTTCGACCGCAGCCAGGGCCGCAATCGCAGCGTCGTCGGGCAATATCTGACCCGCGACCAGCAGCCCGCCGAAAGCGCGGCCATGCACCTGCTGCGCCTGGCGCATGAGGAAGCCAGCCGCGTCCAGTCGCTTGGCCCGCCAACGCCGGCGGCGGCCTCGGGGCATGCCGGCCAGGTCGCGGATACCCCGGCCATGGAGCGGCTCACCGATGCCGTCGCGCATGCGCGCCGCGCGCTGCCTTTTGTCGAACACGCGCCGGGTCGTGACCTGGACCGCACCCTACGCATTCCGATGCCGGCGGCGCGCATGGTCACGCTCGACATCGGCGCCGATCATCTGCCCGTCTTCGATGCGCCGTCAGGCAACCAGCCCAGCGAAGCCATGACCCTGGCCGAAAGCCTGCTGACCCATGCCCGCACGTTGCAAGCCGGGGCGCATCTGCTGATCGAGCCCAAGGGCCGCGTCATCGAGACCGGCACCGGCGTGCCCGCGCTTCAGGTGGTGCCCATGGGCCTCGAGGTGGTGCGGGCCGCGCCCTTCGCGGTGGTGACGGACCCGGATGGCGATCTGGACCCCGAGAACCCGGGCACGGCCGCGCTGACGCCGCTTGCCTCTGTCTTGGTCGGTGATCGTATCGACCGGCCGGACGATCTGAAAAACTACGTGTTCCGCGTCTCGCTGACCCGCCGTGAACAGAAGGACCGTCGCGACGGCGAGCTGCTGGCCGCTCTGCTGCACGCCATCACGCTGGGTCTGGCGCAGGCGGCCGATGCCGAGCTTCTGGGCGCGATCCTGGCGGCTGATCCGGGGGTGTTCAGCCTGGGCGCCGCTGCGGCCAAGGGCGTGCGCTTTCACGAGCTGCGCGCTATCGTCGGTACCGATGAGGCGCTGAACGGTTCGGATTTCGGCCCGGGCTATGGCGACCAGGCCGGCCGGTTGTTCGTCCATTCGATCCCGGCCGAGCTGTGCGCCGCCGCCGACCGGACGGTGATCGGCGCTTTCGACCGCTTCGGTCTGGCCATCGGCGGCGAGCTCCGGCTGTTGATCGACCGCACCGCCGGCGATGGCAGTCTGACCGCCACCTGCTGGTGCGCGATGAAGGCCGTCCTGCCCGACCCGGGCTTTGCCTGGCGCTTTACCCCGGTGATGCCGTGATGGGCCTGCGGGACTGGTTCAGCCCCCGCAGCGCGCATCGGCCCGCACCTGCGGCGCCGGGGAACATGCTGCCGGCCGAGGTCGTGGCGGTGGTGCGGGCGGCAAGCATCCGCAACGCCAACCGCCCGGATGCCGAGGGCAGCCCGATCATCCATGTGACGGCGCCGGCGCTGGGCCGGTTCCGCTGGGTCGATCTGGACAAGGCTGCCGACCGCATTTCGGATGCCTGACCCGAGCTGACGCCCGCCCAGTGCTTCCGCGCGGCCCAGCTGATCGAGGCGGCGGTGGGTGATGATGTTCGAGATCGAGATCATCGGCCAGACCCGGCCAGCCTCGCCCCTGCGCTCCGCACCGCGGGCAGGGATCATCCTGCATGGTCAGGCCCGCTTTGCCGGCGAGTGCATCAGCGTGGACTGGGCGACTGCGCTGCACCTGATCGCCAACGGCCGCGCCAAGCCCGCGCCGGGCGTGGTGATACCGCTGGTGGACCCGGAGCGGCGCCAATGAGCCGATGGAGCCGCCGCATCCCCAGCCCGCAAGTTTCCATCGAGGTTGATCTTCACCAGGTCAAGATGGTGATTGATGAGCTGAAAAGTACCAAGGAGGAGGTCGGCGCTTCCCTATCCAAAGCGCTGCGCCGTACCGCCAGCGCCTTGCGCGTCATGTCGTCCAAGCGCCTGATTCCCGAACTTCAGCTGCGCCGCGCTATGGACCTGCGCAAACGGCTGAAAACCATGAAGGTACGGGCCAAGGGCAAGGACGCCGAACAGGTGATCGGCTTGTGGTTCGGGCTGTCCAGGATGCCGGTCTCGGCCTTCAAGGGCCGGCCCGTACAGACCGGCAAAGGCGTGAGCTTTCGAGGCAGAGAATATGAGGGCCGATTCCTGGCAACCATGCCAGGAAAGACGCATGCCGGAATGTTCCGCCGCAAGGGTCGTGCGCGTTTGCCGATTGTCGGTCAGAACGTCGAGATCAAGGATATGGTGGACCCGATCATCGAGGATGAAATCTTCCCGAAGGCGACGGAAATATCCATCCGGAACTTCCTGCATGATCTGAAGTGGCGTGCCCGCCAGCGGAACAAGCCTTCAGCCGGGGAATAGCATCAGGATACCCGGCGCGTCGCTCATGGGGCGGGACGGGCGGACGGGCGGGATGCGCCTGGCCTCTCTTCATCAGCCGAAGCATCCGGGCAAGTCGGCGAGTGCCCCATAACCCCGACATGGCGCGGCCGTGGCCTTGTCGGCGCGGCGCCACAGCCCCGGTGCAGCACATGCTGGCCGGGGCTTTCTCATTGCGCCAGCGGCGCGCCACGGCAGAACCTGCATTGCAGGACGGACGCACGGCGTTATCGCACAACCACCAACGGGGGATGTTGCAACCGTGCGACACTCCCCACTGGGGAGCGTCGGCTCCCGATGGGGGCTGGACCGCGACACTTCCGCTAACGGCGGAAGTGTCTGGACACATCCTCCAAGAGGGCGTCAGACCCCGGCCAGCTTGCGCAGTGCCTCGTCTATGCGGCTTTGCCAGCCCGGGCCGCCGGCCTTGAAATAGGCGATCACCTCGGGGCTAAGCCGGATGGTGGTGCTGACCTTGGGACCTCGAGACCGGCGGCCAGGGCAACCTCGGCGGCCGCCGGACTGCGCGCGCCATCGCCGCCGTCGCCGCCTGGCACGGGCTTGCGGGCGAGCTCGGCCTCGACCCGATCCACATGGCGATCGCCTTTACCCGGCAGCGCCCCTTCGCCTGCATCCCAATCATCGGCGCCACGACCACGGCGCAGCTCGACCACCTGCTGGCCGGGATCGACCTGGTGCTGCCCCCGGACGCGCTGCGCCGCATCGACCAGCTGCACCGCGCCCACCCGCTGCCCTATTGAACCGACGCCACGGCAGCATTGGCAGCCGCGCCCCGGCCGGGCAATCTGGCCCCGCCGCTCAAGGAGGAACCCATGCTGCCGCCCATCCTGTCGCATCTGCGCATCCCCGTCGTCGCCTCGCCCATGTTCATCGTCTCGGGGCCCGACCTGGTCATCGCGCAATGCAAGGCCGGCATCGTCGGCAGCTTCCCGGCGCTGAACGCCCGCGAGAAACCCGGCGAAGCCCCGCTGCTCGACGCCTGGCTGACCCGCATCGCCGAGGAGCTCGACCGCCACAACCAGGCCAATCCCGATCGCCCGGCCGCGCCCTTCGCGGTGAACCAGATCGTGCATCGCAGCAATGCGCGGCTGGAACGCGACATCGAGATCTGCCACCGCCACAAGGTGCCGATCTGGATCACCAGCCTGGGCGCCCGGCCCGAGGTAAACGCAGCCGCGCATGACTGCGGCGGCATCGCGCTGCATGACGTCATCAACAACACTTTCGCCCGAAAGGCCATCGACAAGGGCGCCGACGGGCTGATCGCGGTCGCGGCGGGCGCGGGAGGCCATGCCGGCCCGCAATCGCCCTTTGCGCTGGTCCAGGAAATCCGCGCCTGGTTCGACGGCCCGCTGCTGCTTTCCGGCGCCATCGCCACCGGCCGCGCCGTGCTGGCGGCGCAGGCCATGGGCGCCGACCTCGCCTATGTCGGCAGCCCGTTCATCGCCACCACCGAATCCAGCGCCCAGCCGGAATACAAGCAGATGATCGCCGAAAGCGGCGCCGAAGATATCGTCACCTCGGCCCTCTTCACCGGCGTCTCGGGCAATTACCTCGCGCCGTCGATCCGCGCGGCCGGGCTCGACCCGGAAAACCTCGCGACGGCCGATGCCACGGCGATGGATTTCGACAAGGCCACCTCGGGCGGCAAGCCCAAGGCCTGGAGCCAGATCTGGGGCTCGGGCCAGGGCATCGGTGTGGTCAAATCCGTGACCCCGGCCGCCGAACTCATCGACCGCCTGGCCACGGAATACGTCGCCGCCCGCCGCCGCCTCTGCGCCGACTGAGCGCGCTTCACCGTTTCCCAAATACTCAAGAAGCCGCGCGCCCGGGGCCCGCGGCTTCTTTGCTCTGCAAATACCCCCGGCGACGCCGCAACCGGCGCCCAGGGCTCAGCTGACCGCCAGCCCCTCGGTCGAGGCAAAGAACATCGCCTGCGATACCGCCGAGCGCACCTGCTCCTCGGAATAGGGCTTCGAGATCAGGAAGGCCGGCTCCGGCCGGTCGCCGGTCAGCAGCCGCTCGGGGAAGGCGGTGATGAAGATCACCGGAATGTCGCCCATGTCGGCCAGCAGCTCGTTCACCGCGTCGATGCCCGAGGAACCGTCGGCCAGCTGGATATCGGCCAGGATCAGGTCCGGCCGCTTCTGATGCGCCAGTTCGACCGCGGCCTTGTGGGTGCGGGCGATGCCGGTCACGTCATGGCCCATGGCCTGGACGATGCCTTTCAGGTCCATGGCGATGATGGTTTCGTCCTCGATCACCATGACCTTGCCGGACAGCGTCTGGCTCATCTCGCTCAGCGCGATCTGCACCAGCTCCTCGGCCTCGGCCTGCGGGCATTGCATGACCTGCGCGATCTGGTCGTAGCGCAGCTCCTCGATGGTGCGCAGAAGCAGCGCCTCGCGCGAATTCGGCGTCAAGCCGCGCAGATGCGCCTGGGCGCGGGCCTCGCGCGGGGTCTGCGCCTCGGCCTCGACCGGCTGGCCCGAGCTTTGCCAGATGGCGTGGAAGGTGCGGAACAGGCCGATGCGGGTGTCATCGCCCTGCATGGCGCTGCGGTCGGCCAGGATGGCCTCGAGCGTGGCGGCGGCATAATTGTCGCCGGCTGTCTGGCTGCCGGTCAGCGCACGCGCATAGCGGCGAAGATAGGGCAGCTCTCGGCTGATGGATTGGGCGAGATCCGCTGCGGACATGGCTTCCTCGAAAAATACGTTCCTGTTTGGAACTTGACCGGATACGTAGCGGTTAGGTGGTGTTGACAAAAGGGATTCACAGGGTGGCCTGATCGTGATTCAAGCTGGTACCTGCAATGGAGACCAGCTTGGCACGAGACCTGATGTCGGACGAGGAATGGGCGTTTCATGAGCGCTTCATTCTGGCCGTGCGCGCCCCGAACGGGCGCAAGCCCGCAAATCACCGCCTTGTTCTTGATGGGATTTTCTGGATCGCGCGGACCGGCTCTCCTTGGCGCGACCTCCCAGAAGAGTTCGGGAAGTGGTCCAGTGTCTACCGCCAGTTCCGGCGCTGGACCCTGGCGGGGTTGTGGGAGCAGATCCTCGAAGCGCTGAACGAAAGTCGGATCGTGCCGGATGCGCTCCAGATGATCGACAGCACCGTGATCCGCGCCCATCATCAGGCAGCGGGCGCAAAAGGGGGACTCCAAGACAGGGTTTTGGCCGTTCAAGAGGTGGTTTCACGACCAAGGTCCACCTGCGCGTCAATGCTGCCGGGCTGCCAATGAGGTCGGACATCACGCCGGGCCAGACATCGGACTACCTGGGCTTTGATCTGGTCATGGACGACAACCTGCCGGAGCCTTGCATCCTGCTGGCCGATCGCGGCTATGACTCCGACAAGGTTCGCAAAACCATGGAGGCGCGTAGCATCCTGCCGGTGGTCCCGATGCGCAAGTCTCGCAGGCTCCGTGTCGCTGTCGATCGCAGGCTCTACCGGCTGCGGAACCTTGTCGAGCGGTGCTTCAACAAGCTCAAGAACGCTCGCCGTGTCGCCACCCGCTACGACAAGACCGCCGAAAGCTTCCTTGGCTTCATCGATATCACGTCGATCCGCCTCTGGCTCCGCCATTTGTCAACATGACCTAGGCAAGGTGCGCACAAGATTTTCGGGAATAACTAAAAAATGAATACGAGGCGGGAAGAACGCAGGCGGGCCGCGATCGAGAAGCAGATCGACGAGAATCTGCGGCGTGTCTATGAACAGGAAGCCACCCAGCAAATTCCCGACAAGTTCTTGCAGTTGCTCGACAAATTGCGCGAGCAGGAGTAATCCGCATGACCTTCCAGAAACCGGCGAAAGCCGCCCGCTCCGAAGGCCATGGCGACCCTCGGGACGAATTGGTGGACCATCTGCCGGCGCTGCGGGCTTTTGCGCTGTCGCTGACGCGCGAAGGCGCCTCGGCCGACGACCTGGTGCAGGACACCATCGTCAAGGCCTGGACTCATATCGACAAGTTCCAGCCCGGCACCAACCTGCGGGCCTGGCTCTTCACCATCCTGCGCAACACCTTCTATTCCGCCCGGCGCAAGACCCGGCGCGAGGTCAGCGACACCGACGGCATCCATGCCGCCCGCCAGGCCGCGCGGCCCGAGCATGACGGCCGCCTGGCCCTGAACGATTTCCGCCACGCCTTCGAGAAGCTGCCCGACGAGCAGCGCGAGGCGCTGATCCTGGTCGGGGCCTCGGGCTTTTCCTACGAGGAAGCCGCCTCGATGACCGGCGTCGCCGTCGGCACGGTCAAGTCGCGCGCCAACCGCGGCCGCCGCCGCCTGGCCGAGCTGCTGCACCTGGAAGAGGGCGAGGAGCTCGAGATGACCGACCGCGCCACGCTGGCGGTCATGGCGCAGAACAACCCCGTCCTGCGCTGAGTCCCGCCCGTGCTGCGGCGTCTGTTCGACCGGATGGAATTCACCAAGGGCCTGGGCTTCCGGCTGGGCGGCCTCTTGTCGGTGGCGATCCTGCCGATCGGGCTGATCTCGGTCATCCAGACCCTGCACCTGTCGCGCGAATACGAACGCAGCTCGGAAATCGCGCTGCTGGGCCGCACCGCGACCGCCGCCGCCGGCGAACGCGCGCTTTTGCAAGGCGCGCTCGGCACCGCCGACGCGCTGGGCCCGGCGGTGCTGGAAACCATGGACCGGCCGCAGGCCTGTTCCGACATCATGCGCGGCTTCGTGCAGCGCACGGTCAGCTTCGTCTATGCCGGCTTCACCCGGCTGGACGGGGTCACGGAATGCTCCTCGATGCCGGGGGTGCATGACGTCTCGGACGACCCGGCCTATCGCCAGTTCCGCGACAGTCCGGGCACGCTGGTCACCAGCAGCCCGGTGGGCGCGGTCGGCGGCCTGCCGGTGGTGATCGTGATCCAGCCGCTTTATCGCGGCGTCGATCTTTTGGGCTATATCAGCGTCTCGCTGTCGCATGACATGCTGCGCTCGACCCATGTCGCCGAACTGGGCACCGACGGCGCCCGCATCCTGACCTTCAACAACCAGGGCCAGGTGCTGTCCGCCGACAGCGAGCCCCTGGCGGATTTCGACGAGGTGCTGCCGCGCGACAAGTCGCTGACCTCGCTGCTGTCGCGCAGCGAGACCACCTTCCGCGACTATACCAGCGCGGGCGAGCGGCGGGTGTTCAGTGTCGTGCCGGTGGTGCCGGGCCTGGTCTATGCGCTGGGCTCGTGGAACCGCGCCGACAGCGGCATCGCCGGCATCGACATCACCCGGCGCACGGCGCTGATCCTGCCCCTGATCCTGTGGGCGGCCTCGCTGGTCGTGGCCTATTTCGCGGTCTATCGCCTGGTGCTGCGCCATATCCGCGAATTGCGCGGCCAGATGCGCCGCTTCGCCATCGGCGACCGCTCGGCCCCGCCGCCGGTCCTGACCGACGCCCCGGCCGAGATCGAGGACATGAGCCAGACCTTCCACAACATGGCCCGCATCCTGATCCGCGACGAAGAGGCGATGGAGGCGGCGGTCAACGAAAAGACCGTGCTGCTGAAAGAGGTGCATCACCGGGTCAAGAACAACCTGCAGCTGATCGCCTCGATCATCAACATGCAGATCCGCATGATCGACCACGACGACGCGCGCCGGGTGCTGCGCTCGGTCCAGGACCGGGTGGCCTCGCTGGCGACGATCTATCGCAACCTTTACCAGGCCGAGCACCTGGATTCGGTCGAGGCCGACCGGCTGATCAGCGACATCATCAACCAGATGGCCAATGCCTCGGTCGGGCCCGGCGGCGGCTTGCGCATCGAGACACAGCTCGAGCCTTTGGTGCTGATGCCCGACCAGGCGGTGCCGCTGACGCTGCTGGCGACCGAGGCCTTTACCAATGCGCTGAAATATTCCGGCGTGGCCGATCCGCAGGCCCGGCCCTGGGTGCGGGTGCAACTGGGCATGGACGGCCCGCATCACGCCGTGCTCGAGGTCGAGAACTCGGTCGGCGCCGCGAGCGTTGCCGAAAGCACCGGCCTCGGCAGCCAGCTGATCGAGGCCTTCGCCATGCAGCTGGAGGGCGAGGCAACGCAAGAGGCCGACGACCGCCGCTATCTGCTGCGGCTGCGGTTCCGGGTCGAGAACCTGGCGAAACGCGAAACCGGCACGCCGGGCCCGGTGGTGCTGACCTCCGCCTCCAGGCCGGGGGCGCGGCATTAGGGGGGAATTTTTCTGCCGTTCTTGCGTCGGCGGCATTGTCTGCTTTGAGTTAGAATGCCGTCTTCGGAAGTCGAGAGGCTGACTGAGATAGCAGTAACCCCTCGAGGCGCTATAAGCCGAGAGCGCTTCCAACAGACTGGAAGACACCCTCAACCGCCTTGCCAGCCTTGACAAATTCATTGCCCTCTCCCGGGCCCTCCTGAATATCTTTCATACCGTTGTTGATAATCTTGACAGCCTCGTGGTTAGGGCCGGGCATCAACACGTTATCGTGCCAAAACCCATAGGCTTGGCAAGCCACACTGTTACTGCCTATCGCATTGCATACCCCGTCGCGAACATCCTCCGCAGCCCGCCGCAGGTCATTGTTGGGACCGAAGCATCCCTCATCAGTTCCAATGCCGTGGTCCCAGCATTTGCCAAGTTCTCTAGCAGTCAATTGTCCGCCCGTGCAGATTGCGAAGGCTTTAGGATTTCCGCCTGTCCTGACCGCGCAGTTGACCGCAATCTGCTGCTCGGGCGTGAGATCCTTGGCCAGCGCGCAGGCCGCTGACGCATAGAGGTCGCCCTTGTTGTCAGTAACGCAGCGCTGATAATATCGCTCGTTCTCGCCCAGGAAATTTTGACCGAGGCAATCTGCGACATCGTATGCATCCTCTCCTTCCTCTTCCATGCAATCCCTTACCTCGACATAGTTTTCGTAGGCTTCTGACGCGCTATCGTTCCCGATCGAACAGAGCGCTTGCCTGGCCGGATCGTCCTCGTATTCCTCGACGCATGTTGCAACCTGCCGGTAGTCCTCGGGCAATGCCTTCTGTGTCACGCATGTGAAGAACTCTTCTTGAGTAGATGAGTTCTCGTAACATCGCTGCAACCCTACTTGGTCAGGGATTGAAGGAGCGGCAAAACGCATTCCGATTCCGTTCTGACCAGGAGAACGATCCATGCCTCCCGGAGCAATGAACGCGATGGTCGGATCAATGCTTAAGAAACTGTCGAGACCGGGAACGTGACTCGTCAGCACTTGGGCTGGAGGAGGACAGGGAAAGGTGCCGGGAAGGCCGCAGGCATGTGGCTCAATGCAGGGCGGATAAGGCGGAGCACCGCAGGCGGGTGCGTAGGGAAAACTCGGCGGCCCGCAGGCGATCGTGAAGGGGCTGAATGGCCGGCCGCAAGGCTGCGGCAAGGGACAGAAAGGTAGGCCGAGCGCACCGCAGAATTGCCCTGAGTTCAAGGACTGCGAGATGCTGCCGCAGGGGCCGCCTGATAGGCAGGAGATCAGGACATTTTCCGGCACTATTTCGCCGGAGCACATCTGCATCAGCATGATGTTGGTAGCGCCGTTTTGCCAACAGGCAATAATGGTAGCGCGGTCTTGCGCGCGCGTCTCATGCCCATAGAATATCAATGACAGGAACAGAATCAGAACTCTGTAAGGGCGCATGACGGTCTCCGAACGGATTGAACGATCAAACCGAATCAAATATTGCCTCGGCAATCATAACACTGAACGGTGAGCGCACCTCTGGGAAATTTTCACTTACAAAGACTTTGACTATGAAACTTGGTACAAACAAATACGGATTCCAACAGGGTACTAAGCATCCTGCTCATTTACGTCTGCGTCTCACGCAGAATCTTAGGCACAGTTTCGCTGCAACCAGCTTGGAGCAGTTGTTCTCGGAGTTGCGGTACAGCAGCGAAATGCGCTTCTGGTGCACAGGTAAGGGACTGCGCTTGGAAGGTCGCGTCTTGTTGCTGACGGCCTGATCTCCGTAAAGATTCACCACAACCACAGTACCTGCATCCTCACCCCCCGTCCCCCCGCGCCGCCTGCCGCAGCTTCCGTGCCGCGAGGAACCGCCGCCGCCGCGCCAGCTCCAGGTTCAGCATCGCGCCCAACAGCACGGTGAACCCGCCCAGGTAGAACCACATCAACAGCGCGATCACCGCCCCGATCGAGCCATAGATGCGGTTGTAGCTGTTGAAGCTCGCCAGATAGGCCGAGAAGCCGTAGGACACCCCGGCCCAGGCCAGCGCCGCAAAGACCGAGCCCCAGGTGAAGATCGGCGTGCGCGGCGTCTTCACGTTCGGCCCGTAGCGATAGATGATGCCGATCACCAAGAGAACGATGAAGAAGATCGCCATCCAAGGCACCGAGCCGATCAGCCAGTTCCGCAGCGGCACGTCGGGCAGGAAGTTGAAGGCGATGGGCACCAGGATGATCGTCGCCAGCCCCAGCGCGATCACGCCGACGATGACCAGCGTCAGCAGATAGGCCAGGATGAAGCCCCAGATCGTCGGATGCGAGCGCACGCCATGCGCGGCGTTCAGCCCCTGGATCAGGCCTCCGACCCCCTGCCGGGCCGAGATCGTCGCGATCAGGAAGGAAATCGCCGTGGTCCAGCCCAGCTGCGTGCGCCCGGCGGCGATCAGCGAATTGATCTGGCCATAGATGATGTCCGCCGCGCCCGAGGGGATGAATTCGTCGGTGGCATGGACATATTGCTCCAGCTGCTGCGGGTCGTACCACAGCCCCCACAGCGCAAACAGCGCCGCCAGGCCGGGGAAGACCGCGAACATGGCATAGAAGGCCACGCCCGCCGCGATCAGAGTCATGTGGATCTTGTCCATGCGCTCGAAGATCGCCTGAAGGAACAGCCACCAATCCCTGATCACATTCCCGTCCTCGCATCGCGTCCTGGCCATCCTGGCAGGAAAACCGCCGGGGCCGCCAGAAAGGTTCCGGAGCCTAGCGGTTTTCCCCGGCGCTGTAGCGCAGCCACACCGCCTTTTCGCCCAGTTTCGCGACGAAGGCGGCATGGGCCAAAGCCTCGTCGGCGGTCAGGCGCGGCGCCAGCGCCCGGGGCCGCGGCCCGCGCGGGGCCAGGGGCGCGGCCACCGCGTTCGGCACCGCCACGCTCTGCCCGGCGCTTTCCAGCACCAGCCCGGGCTGGCGGCCGCCGCGCAGCGCCAGATAGACCTCGGCCAGAAGCTCGCTGTCCAGAAGCGCGCCGTGCAGCGTCCGCCCCGAATTGTCGACCCGGAACCGCCGGCACAAGGCGTCCAGCGAGTTCTGCGCCCCCGGGAACTGCATCCGGGCGATCTCCAGCGTGTCCACGGCGCGGGTATGGGGCATCACCGGATAGCCCGCCGTCCTCAGCTCCCAGTTCAGGAATTTCATGTCGAACTGGGCGTTGTGGATCACCAGCCGGGCGTCCTCGCCGATGAAGGCGATGAAGTCGGCGGCCACCTCGGCAAAGCGCGGCTTGTCGCGCAGGAAATCGTCGCCCAGGCCATGCACCTCGAAGGCCTCCTGCGGCATCGGGCGCTCGGGGTTGATGTAGACATGGAAGGTCCGGCCCGTGGGCAGGTGGTTCATCAGCTCCAGGGCGCCGATCTCGACGATGCGGTCGCCGCTGTCGGGGTCGAAGCCGGTGGTCTCGGTATCCAGGACGATCTCACGCATGGCGGCGTTTTGCCATGATCTCGGCGCAGATGTCCATGATCGCCGCCCGCGCGCCGTCAAGCGTCTCGGACGGGATCACCCAGTCGGCCAGGCGCCGCTTGTCCGCATCCGGCATCTGCCGCGCCAGGATCATCGCGAGCCCGGCCGCGTCCATGCCCGGCCGCGCCAGCACCCGCGCCCGCTGCACCTCGGGCGGGGCCGAGACCACCGCCACCCCGTCCATCTGCCGCTCCGCGCCGCCCTCATAGAGCAGCGGGATGTCCAGCACCACGATGGGCGCATCGCCCTGCGCGGCGACGAAAGCCGCGCGGTCGGCGGCGACCAGCGGATGCACGATCGCCTCCAGCCGCGCGAATCCGCCCGGATCGGCCGCCAGCTGCGCCTTCAGCGCGGCGCGGTCGATGCCGCCGTCGCGCAGCACGCCCGGAAAGGCCGCCGCGACCGGGGCCACCGCCGCCCCGCCCGGGGCGTAAAGCCGGTGCACCGCCGCATCCGCGTCCCAGACCGGATGCCCCAGCGCGCGAAAGATCCCCGAGGCGGTGGATTTCCCCATGCCGATGCCGCCGGTCAGGCCCAGCCGGAAGCTCATGCCAGCACGGCCGCGCGCAAGGCCTCGTCGACCTCGGGGCGGCGGCCGAACCAGCGCTCGAAGCCCGGCGCGGCCTGATGCAGCAGCATCCCCAGCCCGTCGACCACGCGGCAGCCGCGCGCCTGCGCCTCGACCAGGAAGGGCGTCATCAGCGGCGTATAGACCAGGTCGGTGGCCAGCGCGTCGGGCGACAGCGCGTCCAGCGGCACCCGCAGCGCCTCCTTGCCCGCCATGCCCATCGAGGTGGCGTTGACCACGGTCAGCGCCCCCTCCAGCATGTTGCCGGCCTGCGCCCAGTCATAGACCACGACCTTGGCGCCGAACTCGGCCTTGATCTGCTCGGCCCGGATGCGGGTGCGGTTGGCGATGCGCAGCTCGGGCACGCCGCTTTCCAGAAGCGAGGCGACCACGGCCCGCGCCGCACCGCCGGCGCCGATCACCGCCGCCGGCCCCAGGTCCGGAATCCAGTCCGGCGCCATCTGGCGGATATTGGCGATGAAGCCGTAACCGTCGGTATTGTCGGCATGGATCTTGCCGTCGGGGCGAAAGATCAGCGTGTTGGCGGCGCCGATCAGCGCGGCGCGGTCGGTGACGACATCGGCCAGCGCCAGAACCGACTCCTTGTGCGGGATGGTGACATTGGCGCCGACGAAACCCATGCGCGGCATGGCGCGCAGCACCTCGGCCAGGTGCTCGGGCATCACCGGCAGCGGCACGTAATGCCCGGAGATGCCATAGCGTTGCAGCCAATGCCCGTGCAGCCGGGGCGAGCGGGAATGGGCGATGGGCCAGCCCAGCACCGCGGCAAGCGGCGTGTTGCGGGGGGCGGCGGAGTCGGTCTCGGGCATGGCCTACCTTGCGCGTCTGGCAACCGGGGCGCGGACCCCGGCCGGTTCCTGTTGAACCGACAAGTGCAGATGGCCCGACCCGGGGTCAAGACGTATCGCCCCGGCCGTCGCGGGGCCATGGCAGGAATGCAACCCCCGGCTGTGCCTCGCCTCAGATCGCGCCCATCTCGGGCAGGTCGCCCTCGGCCACCAGGTCCTCCAGCGTCAGCGATTCGATCAGCAGCAGATAGGACCAGAACACCTGGCCGAACATGCGCCGCAGTCGGCAGCTGGCCTCGTCCTCGCAATCCTCGCAGCGCTGGTAGGAGCGCCGCGACAGGCAGGGCAGGGGCGCGATCGGCCCGTCGACCTGGCGCAACAATTCGCCGATGGAGATCTCCTTCGGCCGCTTGATCAGCACATAGCCGCCGGCCCGGCCGCGGCGCGAACCGACATAGCCGGCGTTGCGCAGCTCCAGCATGATATGCTCCAGAAAACGCTTCGGCGCGCCGGAACGCTGCGCGATCTCCTCGATCGTCAGCGCATGGCCGCCCGCGGCGACCTCGTCGGCCAGCGCCAGCAGGGCCTTGATGGCATATTTCGTCTTCTGCGAGATCATAACGAATCCTTAGTCTTGCCTGCCACATCATGCAATCTCTTCGGCAAGATTTCGCGCGCCCCTCTGGCATCGCCATGGAACCTTCGCCAGAACGTCATAGTTTTGACACATTGGCCGCGCATTCCTGCCGCGCAGCACCAAGGGGAGATCAACATGCGCATTGCCGTTCTGGGTGGAGACGGGTTCGTCGGCTGGCCCACCGCCCTGCATTTGTCGAACCTGGGCCACGAGGTCCATATCCTCGACAACCTGTCGCGGCGCTGGATCGACACCGAACTGGGCGTGCAGTCGCTGACGCCGATGGATTCCATCCAGGAACGCTGTCGGATCTGGCATCAGGAAACCGGGCGGCGCATCCATTTCCACCTGCTCAACCTGGCGACGGAATACGAGCGTCTCAAGTCCTGGCTCAGCGAGATCCGTCCCGATGCGGTGATCCATTTCGCCGAGCAGCGCGCCGCGCCCTATTCGATGAAGACCGACCGCCACAAGGTCTATACGGTCAACAACAACACCAACGCCACGCATAACCTGCTGGCGGCGCTGGTCGAAACCGGCATCGACGCGCATCTAGTCCACTTGGGCACCATGGGCGTCTATGGCTATTCCAGCGTCGGCGCGCCGATCCCAGAGGGCTATCTGGACGTGCAGATTGACACGCCCGCCGGCCCGCGCCAGCAGCAGATTCTGTATCCGACGCGGCCCGGCTCGGTCTATCACATGACCAAGTCGCTGGATCAGATCCTGTTCCAGTTCTATGCCCAGAACGACGGGTTGCGCATCACCGACCTGCACCAGGGCATCGTCTGGGGCACCCACACCGACCAGACCCGCCGGCACGAGCAGCTGATCAACCGCTTCGACTATGACGGCGACTATGGCACGGTGCTGAACCGCTTCCTGATCCAGGCCGCCATCGGCTATCCGCTGACCGTGCATGGCACCGGCGGCCAGACCCGCGCCTTCATCCACATCCAGGATTCGGTGCGCTGCATCGAACTGGCGCTGCAGGACGCCCCGGCGGCGGGCGAGCGGGTGCGGATCTTCAACCAGATGACCGAGACCCACCGCGTCCGCGACCTGGCTGAGCTGGTCGCGCGCCTGACCGGCGCCGAGGTCGCCTATCTGCCGAATCCCCGCAAGGAGGCCGAGGAGAACGACCTGATCGTCAAGAACGACCAGTTCCTGGCGCTGGGCCTGCAACCGATCACCCTGGCCGAGGGCCTGCTCTCCGAGGTGGTCGAGGTGGCGCGGAAATACGCCCATCGCATCGACCGCTCGCGCGTGCCGGCGGTCTCGGCCTGGACCCGCGACATCGCCAAGCGCGTCGAGCACGACCCCGAGGGCCGCAGGCTGCGTTCCGTATCGTGAGTTCCGGGCTGCATCTGACAGGCAAGGCGCGGTCCGACCGCGCCTTTGTCACGCTGGCGACCAACCCGGATTACGTCACCGGGGCGCGGGCACTGTTCAAGTCGCTCAAGCGCACCGGCACCACCGCCGACCTGGTGCTGCTCTATACCGAGCTGCCGGAAAATCTGATCGACGAGCTGTGTACGCTCGGTGTACGCGCGGTGCACGCGGATCTGCTGCCCACCTCCAGCGATTTCAACGCCTTGCATGCCCGCGACCGGGTGCATGGCATCGCCCCCTTCACCAAGGGCGAAAAGCCGCCCTTTCACACGCCGCTGGATAATTTCGTCAAGCTGCGGCTCTGGCAGCTGGATTATGCCCGCGTGGTGTTCATCGACGCCGACGCGCTGGTCTTGCAAAACATCGACCGGCTGTTTGACTACCCGGAATTCTCAGCCGCGCCAAATGTTTACGAGAGCCTGGCCGATTTCCACCGCCTGAATTCGGGCGTGTTCACGGCCCGCCCGTCGCCGGAAACCTTCGCGCGGATGCTGTCCGAACTCGACCAGCCCGGCCGCTTCTGGCGCCGCACCGACCAGACCTTTCTGGAACATTTCTTCCCGAACTGGCACGGCCTGCCGGTTTTCGACAATATGCTGCAATATGTCTGGCTGAACCTGCCCGAACTCTGGCGCTGGCAGGACATCCGCGTCCTGCACTATCAGTATGAAAAACCTTGGCAAAATCACGCCAAGGCCGAAGCGTTGCGCCCCCTGATCGAGCTTTGGCAGGCCCATGCCGGCGACGGGTCGGTGCCCGATCCGCGCGAGTTGCCGGGTCCGGCGCAGCCATGAAGATCGCGCTGACCGGCGCCTCGGGCCTCGTCGGCCGCTGGATCGCCCGAGCGGCGGTCGAGGCCGGCCACGACCTCGACCCCCTGCCCGGCTGGCGCCTGGGCCAGCCCGTTGATCTGTCAGGAAAAGATGCGCTGATCCACGCCGCCTTCCAACACATCCCCGGCCGCTATCGCGGCGGCGAGGGCGACGATCCGCAAGGTTTCATCCGCGCCAATCTCGACGGCTCTCTGGCGCTGTTCCAGGCCGCCCGCGCGCAAGGCGTGGCCCGCGTGCTGTTCCTCTCCAGCCGCGCCGTCCACGACGGCCACCCCGCCGGCATGGAGCTGCCAGACGAACTTTCCCCCGCGCCGACAAGCCTTTACGGCGAAGTGAAAGCCCAGGCCGAGGTCGCCCTTGCCGCCCTCGCGACCTCCGATTTCCGCACCGCCAGCCTGCGCCCGACCGGAGTCTACGGCCCCGGCCTGCCGCAGAAATGGGCCGGGCTGATCGCGGATTTCCTGGCCGGCACCACCCCCGCCCCCGCTGTCGCGACCGAGGTGCACGGCGCCGACCTGGGCCGCGCCGCCCTGGCCGTGCTGGAAGATCATGCAATGTCAGGCAGTTACAATGTCGGCGACCTGGTGCTGGACCGCCGCGACCTGTTGGCCGAGGTCGCGCGCCTGACCGGCTGCGCCACCCCGCTGCCGCCGCCCGGCGACCCGCGCCCGCTGCGCCGGCCGCTGAGCCGACGCTTGCAGGCCTTGGGCTGGCGCCCCGGCGGTCTGCCCCTGCTGCGCCGGCATCTGCCGGAGATTGTTGCGCAAATACAACCTGAGCAAGAAATCGCCGACAAATTAGATTAGAATCGTCAGGACTCTTGCCCGGACAGCGGTCCTGCGCCAGAAAAAGCCCGTACACGAGGATGTTGTTTCCCTGCACGAGGTTTGTTGCTTATGCGCGTGCTTTCGATCCTTTGCGGCCTGTCCTTTGCTGTCATGGCCGGCTATCTCCTTGCCCTTTCGCTTGGCGGCCTGCCGCTGAACCGGTTGCAACCGGTCATGTCGCCGCTGTCCTGGGCCATGCTGGCGCTGGCGGCCCTGGGTGCGGTGCTGGCTCTGCGCTCGCGCTGCGAGGGCTGGGCGCCGATGCTGGCCGGATGCGGCCTGTTCATGGCCTGCCAGCTTGTCGCGGCCCGCTTCGCCGGGCTGAACCTCAGCGCGCTGATGTGCCTCGCTGCCGCCGGCTTTGCGCTGCTGCCGCTGATGCACACGCCCAGCAGCTATTGGCGCGTCGCGGGGTGACAGCGCCGCGCAGCAAGGCTAGGTTCGGCGCATGCCCGATTACGACGACCTGACCGCCCGCATCCGCGCCCTGACCCGTGGCGAGACCGACGAGGTCGCGCTGATGGCGACCCTCGCCTGCGAGATCCACCATTCGGACGACCGGTTCGACTGGACCGGCTTCTATCGCGTCACCGCGCCCGAGACGCTGAAGATCGGCCCCTACCAGGGCGGCCACGGCTGCCTGGTCATCCCCTTCTCGCGCGGGGTCTGCGGTGCGGCGGCCCGGACGCGGCAGACCCAGCTGGTGCCCGATGTCGATGCCTTCCCGGGCCATATCGCCTGCGCCAGCTCGACCCGGTCCGAGCTGGTGATCCCGGTCCTCGGCGCCGGCGAGCAGCTGCTCGGCGTGCTTGACATCGACAGCAACCAGCCCGACGCTTTCACGGCGGAAGACGCCCAGCGGCTGCGGGAGATCCTGGATGAGTGCTTCGGACGCGGTTGAATTCACCGGCCATTGCCTGTGCGGCGGGATCCGGTTTCGCGGCACCTATGACGCGGGCCACGACCTGAAGGCCTGCCACTGCAGCCAGTGCCGGCGCTGGTCCGGCCATGTCTGGGCTGCGATCCTGCCGACATCGCTGCAGATCGAGGGTGAGCCGCTGTGGTACCGCGCCTCGGACGTCGCCCGGCGCGGCTTTTGCGGCACCTGCGGGTCGTCGCTGTTCTGGCAGCGCGACGGATCGGACGTGATCGACGTGGCGGCGGGTGCCATCGACGCGCCGACCGGGTTGCAATTGCAGGGCCATATCTTTGTCGCCGACAAGGGCGATTACTACGACATCGCCGACGGCCTGCCGCAGGACCCGGGCGAGAATTGACGCCGCCCGGCCCGCATAGCATATCCGCGCCAAAGCGAGGTTGAGCGATGATCTGGGACACGCTGGCGCAATTTCCCGCGCAGCAATTGCTGGCCTTCATGGCCGGGGCGCTGGTCTTGAACCTGACGCCCGGGCAGGACGTGCTTTTCGCCAGCGCCTGCGGCATCCAGAGCGGACCCAGGGCCGGCGCGCTGGCGGGCCTGGGCGTCGGCATCGGCGGGTCGGTGCATGTGGCTTTCTGCGCGCTGGGGCTGGGGGCGCTGGTGGCGGCCCAACCCGGCGCGCTGGCCGCGATCAAGTCTCTGGGCGCGGTCTATCTGCTGATCCTGGCCTGGAAAAGCTGGCATGCGACGCCGACGGACAATGCCGCGCAACCCGCCCGCAGTCCCGGCAACCTGGTCGGGCGCGGGGCGCTGGCGAACCTGCTGAACCCCAAGCCGATCCTGTTCCTGCTGGCCTTTCTGCCGCAGTTCACCCGGCCGGAATACGGGCCGGTGGGCCAGCAGGTGCTGGCGCTGGGGCTGATGTTCGTCTGCTCGGGCACGCTGGTCACCATGGGCTACGGCATGGCCGCCGGGCTGGCCGGCCGGGCGATGGCGGCGCGGATGCGGGTGGTGAACCGCCTTGCCTCGGTCCTGTTCGCCGGGCTGGCGCTGCGGCTGGTCTGGAAATGAGCTTCGTCTATCAGCCGACCGAGGCGCAGCCCCGCGTGATCCATGCCGATCACGAGGTGCTGGTGGTGGACAAGCCGGCCGGGCTGCTGTCGGTGCCGGGCCGCGGCGAGGACCGCGCCGATTGCCTGATCGAGCGGCTGCGCGGCGCCTTTCCAACCGTGCTTCTGGTGCATCGGCTGGACATGGACACGTCGGGCGTCATGGTCTTCGGCCTGACGCCGCATGCGCAGCGGCATCTGTCGAAGCAGTTCGAGGATCGGCGGACGAAAAAGACCTATGTCGCCCGGCTGTGGGGCCGGCTCGAGCCGAAATCCGGCACCGTTGACCTGCCGCTGATCGTCGACTGGCCGAACCGGCCGCGCCAGAAGGTCGATCATGCCGAGGGCCGGCCGGCGCAGACCGATTGGCGGGTGATGAAGGCCTCGGATGCCGAGACCCGGGTGCGGCTGACGCCGCTGACCGGGCGCAGCCACCAGCTGCGCGTGCATATGGCGGCGCTGGGCCATCCGATCCTGGGCGATCCGCTTTACGCGACCGGCGCCGCCGCCGATTTCCCCCGGCTGATGCTGCATGCCGAGAGCCTGCGTTTCAAGCATCCCGAAAGCGGGGTGATGCTGGGCTTCAACGCGCCGGTCCCGTTCTGAACCGCTTCTGCCAGTGGCGCGCTCGGGATCGGGTATTTGGAAAACGGAAAGTGCCGGTCGGCGCGGAACCGGCCCTGCCGCTGCGGGTTGAACGGGCAGTCGGGAAAGGGAGAGCGGCATGGACAAGGTGAAATTCAGTCGTCGCGGGGCGCTGCTTGCCGGTGGCAGCCTGCCTGTGCTGATGGCATTGCCGGCCCGGGCGCAGACCGCGCCGGCGGCAGAGGCGGAGAAGCCGGCTTTTGCCGGAAAGGTGCATGGCATCCGCCTGGGCGGGTTCGAGCTGACCACCGTGCTGGGCGGCACCGGCAGCAGCGAGAATCCGATCGCGACCTTCGGCTTGAATGCCGAGCCGGCCGAGTTCGAGGCGGTGAGCAAGGCGAATTTCATTCCCTCGGACCGCACGGGCGGGTCCTATACGCCCACGCTGCTGCGCACCGCCGATGCGCTGGTGCTGTTCGACACCGGCATGCAGCCCGAGAATACCGTGGCCTCGCTGGCCGTGGCCGGGGTCAAGCCCGAGGATGTCACCCATGTCGTGCTGACGCATATGCATGGCGACCATATCGGCGGGCTGATGGACGGCGAGGCGCCGGTCTTTGCCAATGCCGAGCTGGTCGCCTCGCGCCCCGAGGCGGATTACTGGGCGGCCAATGCGGGCGATGTCTATAATGCCAAGGTGAAGCCCCTGATCGACAAGGCACGGCTGTTCGAGGAGGATGGCGAGATCCTGCCCGGCATCCGTGCCGAGGCGGCCCATGGCCATACGCCCGGCCATACCACCTATCTGCTGGAGAGCGAGGGGCAAAAGCTGCTGCTGACCGGCGACAGTTTCAACCACTATGTCTATTCGGTCGAGCGGCCGGAATGGCATGTGCGTTTCGACGTCGACAAAGAGGCCGGCGCCGCGACCCGCAAGCGGGTCCTGGTGCGGCTGGCCAGCGAGATGATTCCCTTTGTCGGCTATCACATGCCGTTCCCGGCGCTGGGCTTCATCGCGCCGAACAGCGCCGGCAGCTATCGCTATGTGCCGGCGACATATCAGTTCGGCTGAAGGTTGAA
Source organism: Paracoccus aminovorans (assembly GCF_001546115.1). GTDB lineage: Bacteria > Pseudomonadota > Alphaproteobacteria > Rhodobacterales > Rhodobacteraceae > Paracoccus > Paracoccus aminovorans_B. The sequence continues at coordinate 1,654,115 of NZ_KQ955208.1, read as the reverse complement.
GACCCGGCTGGGGTGCACCTCTCCGCCCATATAGCGGCCGATGCACAGCGCGCGGCCCTCGCGGCTGACCCAGACCTCCTCGCCGAATTCGGCATGGCCCAGCACCTGGCCGGGGTTGCCGTTCAGGATGCGCGTGGCGCCCATCTCGGTCGCCTGAAGCTGCGGCAGGTCGGCCAGCGCAGCTTGCAGGGGCAAGAGCGCCGCCTCGATCTCGGCCTGGTTGGCGCGGTCGATGCGGTCGAAACCGATGCCGTCCTCGGCGTCGAAGGGGCCGGACCAGATCCGCCGCAGCCGGGCGACATGGCCAAGGCAGCCCAAGGCCCGCCCGAGGTCGCGGGCGATGCTGCGGACATAGCCGCCCTTGCCGCAGACCATGCGCAACTCGGCCGTGTCGGGCGTGCTGCCCAGCAGTTCCAGCGATTCCACCCAGAGCGGCCGGGCGGCAAGCGCGACCGCCTCGCCTTCGCGGGCGAGGTCATAGGCGCGCTCGCCATCGACCTTGACGGCCGAGACATTGGGCGGCACCTGCATGATCTCGCCGGTGAAGGCCGGCAGGGCGGCGCGGATCGCGGCCGCGTCCGGGCGGATGTCGCTGGTTTTCAGCACCGCGCCCGAGGCGTCGTCGCTGGCGGTCTCGGCGCCCCAGTTGACGGTGAAGTCATAGGCCTTCAGCGCCTCGGTCAGGATCGGCACGGTCTTGGTCGCCTCGCCCAGTGCGATGGCCAGCACCCCGGTCGCATCCGGGTCCAGCGTGCCGGCATGGCCGGCCTTCTTCGCGTCCAGCGCCCAGCGGACCTTGCCCACCACGTCGGTCGAGCCCACGCCCGCGGGCTTGTCCACGATCAGCCAACCGTGGATCTCGCGCCCTTTTTTCCGTGCCATTATTCCTGTTCCGTATAGCCGATGATCGGTCCCAGCCGGCGCCCGAAATCGGCGCGGTTGAGCGCGGGGGCATACAGCCTGGAGATCGAGCCGTCAAAGTAAAGCGCATCGCGGGCGCCGAGTCCGTCGCGGAACAGCCGGCCGAATTCGTGGAAGGTGACCGCGCGGTCCGAGATCGCGAACCAGGCCGTCTGGCCATCGGGCGAGACGCCGACGCCGTTCCGGATATAGCGGCTGTCCGAATCGACCAGGAAGCGCGGGTGCAGCGCGCCGTCGATCACCAGCATCGGCCCGGATTGCGTGGCAAGGCGGCATTGCGGCGGCGCCTTGGCGAAGGCGCGGCTTTCGATCACCTGATAGGGGCGCGCGCCGCCGGTGCAGAAGACGCCGTTCGGCAGCATGCCGAAATTGTCGTTGCTGGCGCCGGTGACGATGTCATGGGCCTTGTCGCCATTGCTGAGGTAAAGCCCGACCGGGGTGTAATCGGCGTGATACATGCCGGCGTTCATGGCGAAAGCCAAGGTTTCGCCGGGGGCTAGGGTGCGGCGGACGGCGGTGAAATCGCCCAGCACCTTGCCGTCCGGCCCGTTCAGCCACAGCTTCAGCCCCGGCTCCTGCGCGGCCTCGAGCGTGCAGACGACATAGCCCTGGCCGTCGAAATCGCGCTTTTCGCAGATCCCGGCCACGGCGGGCAGGGTCATGGCGATCAGCGCGCCGATCGCCAGGCCCAGCCGGCGCTTCAGGTCAGTCCTCATCGTCTTCGTCGTGTTCCACATCGCGGCGCACACGCTCGTCGGCGAACATGCGGCGGGTGTCGTCCATACGGTCGAAGGTCTCGTCCAGCACGAAGCGCAGCTGCGGCGCGTATTTCAGCGTCATCGCCTTGGCGACCAGGTGGCGCAGCTCGGGCGCGTTGCGGCGCAGGGCGGCCAGCGCCTCTTCGGCATCGCGGCCGCCCAAGGGCAGCACATAGGCCGTCGCGACCTTGAGGTCGGGCGAGGTCTTCACCTCTCCCACGGTGATCGAGTGCCGGTTCAGGTCCGGGTCGTGGACATCCGCCCGGGCCAGGACATCGGAAAGCGTACGGCGGATCAATTCGCCCACGCGCAGCTGGCGCTGCGAGGGACCATTGCCGGAATGAAAGCGGTTCTGTGCCATGGCGCAGATGTAGGGGGTCGCGGGCCGGGCCGCAACGGGATAGAACGGGCGCAAACGGGGGATGACGCATGGATAGACCGGGAATCGCGATTACGGGCGCCTCGGGGCGCATGGGGCAGATGCTGGTGCGCACGGTGCTGGAATCGGATCAGGCCCGGCTGGTCGGCGCCATCGAGCGGCCCGGCAGCCCCTGGATCGGCCGCGACCTGGGCGAGGTAATGGGCGGTCCCGCCCTGGGGATCACGGTCACCGACGACCCGGTCGAGGCCATCGCCAAGGCGCAGGCGGTGATCGACTTCACCACGCCCGAGGCGACGCTGGCTTTCGCCGAGCTGGCCGCGCAGGCCCGCGCCGTGCATGTCATCGGCACCACCGGCTTTTCGCCCGAGCAGCTGGCCGCGCTGAAACCCGCCGCCCGCCATGCCCCGATCATCCGCGCCGGCAACATGAGCCTGGGCGTCAACCTGCTGGTCGGGCTGACCCGCAAGGTCGCGGCCGCCCTGGGCGAGGATTGGGACGTCGAGGTGGTCGAGGCGCATCACAACCGCAAGGTGGACGCCCCCTCCGGCACCGCCCTGATGCTGGGCGAGGCCGCCGCCGAGGGGCGCGGCCGCAGCCTGGACGAATTGCGCACCCCGGCGCGCGAGGGCATCACCGGCGCCCGCGCGCCCGGCAGCATCGGCTTTGCCGCCATCCGCGGCGGCGACGTGGTGGGTGAGCATGACGTGATCTTCGCCACGGCGGGCGAGCGCGTGGTGCTGCGCCATCTTGCCACCGACCGCGCCATCTTTGCCCGCGGCGCGCTCAGGGCGGCGCTGTGGGGCCAGGACAAGGGGCCGGGCGAATATGACATGGCGGATGTGCTTGGCCTCTGACGCCGGGGCGCTTAGGTTCAGGCCATGACCCTGCTTGCGACGCTTGATCTTGCCGATGCCGATCTGACCGCCTGCCTGGCGCGGGTGATGGCTGCGGTCCTGAAACCCGGCGACGTGATCGCCCTGCAAGGCCCGGTCGGCGCCGGCAAGACGCATTTCGCCCGCGCCTTCATCCGTGCCCGCCAGGGCGAGGCGGCCGAGGACGTGCCGAGCCCGACCTTCACCCTGGTCCAGACCTATGCCGACCCCTTGGGGACCGAGATCTGGCACGCCGACCTCTATCGCCTGACCCATCCCGAGGAACTGGCCGAGCTGGGCCTGGACGAGGCGATGCAGGACGGCATCGTTCTGGTCGAATGGCCCGACCATGGCACCGCCCTGCCCGACCCGCTGACCGTCGGCCTCGACCCCGATGCCGACGACCCCGACCAGCGCCGGATCACGCTTTCGGGCGCCGAGCCGCGCTGGGGCTTTGCCGCCCGCCTGCCCAGCCTCGCCCGGCTGATCCACCGCGCCGGCTGGGCGGATGCGCGGCTGGTTCCGCTGGCGGGCGACGCCTCGTCGCGGCGCTATTTCCGGCTGATCGACGGGGACCGCAGCGCCGTGCTGATGGATGCCGCGCCCGGCACCACCGACGGCTATGTCGCCATGACGCAATGGCTGCGGCATCGCGATTTCCACGCGCCCGAGATCCTGGCCGCCGACCAGCACGAGGGGCTTTTGCTGCTGGAAGACCTGGGCGACGACCTGGTGGCCCGGGTGCTCGCGGCCGAGCCGGCACTGGCGCCGCGGGTCTATGACCGCATGACCGACCTGCTGGTCGCGCTGCATCGCCATCAGCCGCCGGATTTCGTCCTGCGCCTCGACGGGCCGGAACTGGCGCGGCAGGTCGGGCTTTTCGCCGAATACTACCCCGCCGCCGCCGGCGCGCCGGGCTTCGGCGCCGGGATCGCGCCGACCGTCGAGGCGCTGCATGGCGCGCTTTGTGCCGATGCGCCGCCGGTGCTGGGGCTGCGCGACTTCCACGCCGAGAACCTGGTCTGGCGGGGCGACGCGCCCCTGGGCCTGCTGGATTTCCAGGACGCGGTGGCCGTGCATCCGGCCTATGACCTGGTCTCGGCCCTGCAGGACGCCCGCCGCGACGTGGCGCCCGAGGTCGAACAGGCGCAGATCGACCGCTATATCGCCGCGGCCGGGGTCGATGGCGCGCGCTTCCGCGCCGCCTATGCGCTTCTGGGCGCGCAGAGGAACCTGCGCATCCTGGGCATCTTCACCCGGCTGGCGCAGCGCGAGGGCAAGCGGCGTTATCTTGCCTTCATGCCCCGGGTCTGGGACGCCATCCGGCGCGACCTGGCGCATCCGGCGCTGGCGCCGCTGGCCGAGGCCATGGCGGGCATTCCCGCGCCCACGCCCGAGGTGATCGAAAGGATCGCCGGATGAGCCTGCCGTTGATGATCTTTGCCGCGGGCAAGGGCACCCGCATGGCGCCCTTGACCGATACCGTGCCGAAACCCTTGATCCCGGTTGCCGGCCGCACCCTGCTGGACCGGGCGCTGGATCTGGGTCGCGCGGCAGGGGTCGGGCCGGTGGTGGTCAATATCCACCATCTCGGCCACCAGGTCCGTGATCACATCGGCGCGCAGGCGGCGATTTCCGATGAAACCGACCTGCTGCTGGACACCGGCGGCGGCCTGCGCAAGGCCTTGCCGCTGCTGGGCGCCGGTCCTGTGATCACAATGAACCCCGATGTGATCTGGACCGGCCCGAACCCGATCCGCGCGCTGCTTGCGGGTTGGCGCGAGGATATGGACGCGCTCTTGATGCTGGTGCCCATCGCCCGGACGCATGGCCGCCAGGGCGGCGGCGATTTCAGCCTCGGCCCCGACAACCACCTGATCCGCAAGGGCGATCTGGTCTATGGCGGCGCGCAGATCATCCGCCCCGACCGGCTGGAGGAGATCCCCGAGACGGTGTTCTCGCTGAACCTGCTCTGGGACCGGCTGATCGCCGAGGGCCGCGCCTTTGGCCTGGTCCATGCCGGCGCATGGTGCGACGTCGGCCGGCCCGACTGCATCCCGCTGGCCGAGGAGCTGCTCGGTGGCTGACTGGCAAGGCGGCCTTTACGCCCTGCCCTGCGGCGCCGATTTCGCCGGCGCCTTTGCCGAGGGATTGATCGCGCGGATGCGCCACCGCCCGCCGCAGGACATGGCGCGGGTGACGGTCTATGCCAACGCGGGCCAGTCGCTGCTGGCGCTGCGCGATGCGCTGGTCTGGCGCGGGCCGCTGGTGCTGCCGCAGCTGCGGCTGATTGCCGACATCGGCGGCGGCGCGGCGACCGCGCCCTTGGCCCGGCGGCTGGAGTTGGGCCGGCTGATCGACGCCGCGCTGCGCGCCCAGCCCGACCTGGCGCAGGGCCAGTCGGTGCCGGAACTCGCGGCCTCGCTGGCCGGGCTGATGGCCGAGATGCAGCTGGAAGGGCTGGACGCCACGGCGCTGGACCGCATCGACGCCAGCGAGCATGCCCAGCATTGGGGCCGGGCGCTGGCCTTCCTGAAGATCGCCGCCGGCTATTACCTGACCGACCCGCCGCAGGATCGCGAGAGCCGGCAGCGCGCCGCGGCCGAGCGGCTGGCGGCCGCCTGGGCGCGGGGCGAAATGCTGCCCGAGGGGCCGGTGCTGGTCGCCGGCTCGACCGGCTCGCATGGCGCGACGCGGGACTTCATGCGCGCCGTCGCCCGGCTGCCGATGGGCGCCGTGGTGCTGCCCGGCTTCGACCCCGACCTGCCGCAGCCGGTCTGGGACAGCCTCGACGCCCGGGCCGAGGATCACCCGCAGGCCCGCTATGCCCCCTTCCTGGCCGAGTTCGGCCCGCCGCGCGACTGGCTGCCCGGCGCCGCCCCCGACCCGGCGCGCAACCGCCTGATTTCCCTGGCCCTGCGCCCTGCCCCGGTCACCGACCAATGGATCACCGAGGGCCCTGCGCTCGGCCCCTTGCCGCCCGCCACCGCGAACCTGACCCTGATCGAGGCCGAGCAGCCCGGCCACGAGGCCGAGGCCATCGCCCTGATCATCCGCCAGGCGGTCGAGCACGCCGAGCCCGTCACGCTGATCGCTGCCGACCGGATGCTGACCCGGCGCGTGCAATCCGCGCTGGACCGCTGGGGCATCATCCCGGACGATTCGGCCGGCCAGCCGCTGCCGCTGACCGCGCCGGGCCTGTTCCTGCGCCATGTCGCCGACCTGAACGGGGCCGAGCTGATGATCGACGGCCTCTTGGTGCTGCTGAAGCATCCGGTCACCGCGACAGGGCTGGGTGCGGAATACCGCCGTGATCACAACCTCCACAGCCGCGACCTGGAACTGGCGCTGCGCCGCGACGGCCCGGCCTTTCCCGAGGGCGCGGCCCTGCGCCAATGGGCCGAGCGCGGTGACGAGAAAAGCAAGCCCTGGGCGCTGTGGCTGGCCGGCCTGCTGGACCGGATCGTGCCCTTGGCCCGCGACCGCGCCCCGCGTCCGCTGGCGGCGCGGCTCTCCGAATTGCGCGCCCTGGCCGAGGATCTGGCCGCCGGCCCGGGCGGCAGCGCCGATGCCTCCGAGCTTTGGGGCAAGGCCGCCGGCGGTCTGGCGCGCGGCGTGCTGGACCATTTGGCCGCCCATGCTGCCCTGGGCCACGACCTGCGCCCCGGCGAATTCCGCGACCTGCTGCATGGCGAATTGCAGGCCCAGGCGGTGCGCCAGGACGTGGCCGCGCATCCGCTGGTCCGCTTCCGCGGCCCGCGCGAGGCCCGCTCCGAGGCGGTGGGCCAGGTCATCCTGGCCGGCCTGAACGAGGGCGGCTGGCCGCAGGCCCTGCCCCCGGACCCCTGGCTGTCGCGGCCGATGCGGCTGGCGGCCGGGCTGACCCTGCCCGAGCGGCGCGTGGGCCTGTCCGCGCATGACTTCCAGCAGGCCGCCGGCGCCGCGCAGGTGATCCTGACCCGCGCCCGCCGCGACGCCGAGGCCGAGACCATCCCGGCGCGCTGGCTGAACCGGCTGACCAACCTGCTGGGCGGCCTGCCCGCGCAGGACGGCCCCCGCGCCCTGGCCGAGATGCGCGCGCGCGGACGGTTCTGGCTGGACCTGGCCGAGGCCCAGGCCCGGCCGGCGCAGCACCTGCCCCGCGCCGCGCGGCCCTCGCCGATCCCGCCCGCCCCGGCGCTGGCGGAAATGTCGGTGACCGAGGTCCGGACGCTGATCCGCGACCCCTATGCCGTCTATGCCCGCCGCGTGCTGGGGCTGCGGGCGCTCGAGCCCTTGCGTCCCGAACCCGACGCCGCCGACCGCGGCAATGCGCTGCACGCGATCATGGACCGCTTCCTGCGCGGCCTGCCCGACCTGCCGGAAACCCCCGAGGTGATGCGCGACCGCCTGCTTGTGATCACAGACGCGGTGCTGGCCGAACAGGTGCCCTGGCCCTCGGCCCGGCTGTTCTGGCGCGCGCGCATCAATGGCGTCGCGGATCGGCTGATGGCGGACGAGGCGGTGCGGCTGCAACAGGGCCGCCCGGTGCTGGTCGAGGACCGCGGCGCGCTGGCCGTGCCCGGCGCCGATTTCCGCCTGACCGCGCGGCCCGACCGGCTGGACCGGCTGACGGATGGCCGGGTGCAGGTCTATGACTACAAGTCCGGCAAGCCGCCGACCGACAAGCAGGTCGCGCATTTCGACAAGCAGCTGCCGCTGGAGGCGGCAATGGTCGAGCTGGGCGGCTTTCCGCGCCTTGGCCCGGCCGAGGTCGCCGGCATCAGCTATATCCAGCTGGGTGGCGAGGGCAGGACCGAGCCGCGCGACTTCGGCCCCGGCCAGGCCCTTGAAACCTGGCAGGGTTTCGTCGCGCTGATCGGGCTTTACCTGCGCGGCGAGCGCGGCTTCACCGCCCGCCTGGCGATGGAGCGCAGCGACCATGCCAGCGATTACGACCACCTGTCGCGGCACGGCGAATGGGACGCGACCGACCCCGCGACGCCCGAGAGGTTTGCCGATGGATGAGGCCACCCTGGCGCAGGTGCGGGCGGCGGAACCCCTGCGCTCGACCTGGCTCACCGCCAACGCGGGCTCGGGCAAGACCCGGGTGCTGACCGACCGGGTGGCGCGGCTTCTGCTGGCCGGGACGGCGCCCGAGCGAATCCTGTGCCTGACCTATACCAAGGCCGCCGCCAGCGAGATGCAGAACCGCCTGCTGAAGCGCCTGGGCGAATGGGCCATGCTGCCCGAGCCTGCCCTGCGCGCCGAACTGGCCCGGCTGGGCGAGAGCGCCGCCCCCGACCTGCCCGCCGCGCGCCGGCTGTTCGCGCGGGCCATCGAGACGCCGGGCGGGCTGAAGGTGCAGACCATCCACAGCTTCTGCGCCGGCGTGCTGCGCCGCTTTCCGATCGAGGCCGGCGTGCCGCATGGCTTCACCGAGCTTGACGACCGCAGCGCCGCGCTGATCCGCGCCGAGATCATCGAGGACATGGCGCATGAGGATCATCCCGCCTTGCAAGACCTGCTGGCGCTGCATTCGGGCGAGAAGCTCGACGCTTTCCTGGCCGGTCTGCGGGGGTTCGATGCCCCCGCGGACCGGGACGCGCTCTGGGCGGCCTGCGGTCTGGCCCCGGGCGCCGACATGGCCGGGCTGCTGGCCCAGACCTTCGCCGACGGCGCGCGGGTCATCCCGGCGCTGATCCCGCATCTGCTGAAATCGGGGCCCAACGATCAGAAGGCGGCGGCGAGGCTGGCGGCCGGCGACTGGGTGCAGCCGGGCGCGGCGGAACTCGCGATCCTGGAATCGGTGCTGCTGAACGGGGCAGGGGCCAAGGAACCCTTTGCGCCGAAATACGACAGCTTCCCGACCAAGGCGCTGCGCAGCGGCCCCTGCGCCGGGCTGATGGACGATCTGGCGATCCTGATGGAGCGGGTGGCCGATGCCCGCCTGCCGCGCATCGCCCTGGCCCATGCCCAGAAGTGCCTGGCGCTGCACCGTTTCGGCCACGCCTTCCTGTCCCGCTATCGCGCGCAGAAGGCGGCGGGCGGCCATCTGGATTTCGACGACCTGATCGAGCGCACGGCGCGGCTTCTGTCCGAAGGCAGCATGGCGCAATGGGTGCTGTTCCGGCTGGACGGCGGCATCGACCACATCCTGGTCGACGAGGCGCAGGACACCAGCCCGGCGCAATGGCAGGTGATCCAGCGCCTGACCGACGAATTCACCGCCGGGCAGGGCGCGCGGGATCACACGCGCAGCCTTTTCGTCGTCGGCGACCCGAAACAGTCGATCTACAGCTTCCAGGGCGCCGATATCGCCGTCTTCGAGGCCCGCCGCGCCGGTTTCGCCGCCGGTTTCGAGGCGGTCGAGCAGCCGATGCAGGTGCTGGAACTGCGCCATTCCTTCCGCAGCTCGCCCGCGATCCTGGCGCTGGTCGACCAGGTTTTTGCCGGCGATGCCGCGCGGGGGCTGGGCGATCCGCCGCAGCACCGCGCCTTTCGCGCCGCCATGCCCGGCCGGGTGGACCTGTGGCCGGCGATTCCCAAGCCCGAGAAGCCCGCGCCCGGCGACTGGACCGACCCGGTGGACAAGCCGGCCGAGAACGCGGAAACCACGCAGCTGGCCCGCGCCATTGCCGAAGGCATTGCGGCGATGCTGGGGCAGCCGATCCTGGACGGCAAGACCGGCGCGGTGCGCCGCATCCGGGCCGGCGATGTGCTGATCCTGGTGCAGCGCCGCTCGGACCTGTTCCAGGAGATCATCGCGGCGCTGAAATCCGCCGGCCTGCCGGTCGCCGGCGCCGACCGGCTGAAGCTGGGCGGCGAGATCGCGGTGCAGGACATCCGTGCGCTGCTTTCGGTGCTGGCCACGCCCGAGGACGACCTGTCGCTGGCCGCCATCCTGCGCTCGCCGCTGTTCGGCCTTAGCGAGGAACAGCTTTACTGGCTGGCCCGGGGCCGCAAGCGCGGCGAATACCTGTGGCGGCGCCTGCGCGATTCGGACCATCGCGAGGCGGTCGAGATCCTGTCGGACCTGATGGGTCAGACCGGATTCCTGCGCCCCTATGACCTGATCCAGCGCCTGCTGATCCGCCACGGCGGCCGCGCGCGGCTGATCGCCCGGCTGGGTCCCGAGGCGCAGGACGGCATCGATGAGCTGCTGTCGCAGGCGCTGCGCTATGAGGCCAGCGAGACGCCCTCGCTGACCGGCTTCCTGGTCTGGCTGGCCGGCGACGAGATCGAGGTGCGCCGCCAGCCCGGCAGCGCCGGCGATGGCGAGGGGCTGATCCGGGTGATGACCGTGCATGGCTCGAAGGGGTTGGAAAGCCCCATCGTCATCATGCCCGATTGCGCCAAGCGCCGCGCCCCGCGCGAGGCGCCGGTGTTGCCGGGCGCGGATGGCCTGGCGCTGTGGCGCGGCCGCAAGGGCGAGCGGCCGGACCCGGTCGAGGCGCTGGCCGAGGAACAGACCGGCCGCCAGCTCGAGGAAAGGAAGCGCCTGCTCTATGTCGGGCTGACCCGCGCCGAAAGCTGGCTGATCGTCGCCGCGGCGGGCGAGACCGATGCCGAAAGCTGGCATGGCATGGTCGAGGCCGGCTTTGCCCGCAGCAGCCTGGCTGAGCGCCGCATCCCGTCGCTCTGGGGCGATATCCGGCGCCTGGAATGGGGCGACTGGCCCGAGGCGGCGCCCGACAGCCCGCCCCGGACCCGGCCCGTGGCCGCGTTGCCCGACTGGCTGTCGGCGCCGCTGCCGCCGGTTCCGGCCAAGCGGCGTCCGGTGTCGGCCTCGGGTCTGGGCGGCGCCAAGGTGATCGGCGGCGGGGCAGGGGACGCCGAGGCGGCGATGCTGTTCGGCACCCGGCTGCACCTGCTTCTGGAGCATCTGCCCGGCCGCGACCCCGCCGAATGGCCGGTGCTGGCCCGCGACCTGCTGGCCGATGCCGAGGGCGGGCTGCCCGGCCCGGACGCGCTGGCGCAGCTTCTCTTCGAGGCCCGGGCCGTGACCGAGGCGCCCGAGCTTTCCCAGGTCTTCGCGCTGCCCGAAGGCGGCGCGCTTTTCCGCGAACTGGCGCTGGCCGCGCCGGTGCCGGGCATCGGCGTGGTGCTGGGCCAGATCGACCGGCTTGTGATCACAAAGGACCGGCTGCTGGCGGTGGACTACAAGTCGAACCGCGAGGTGCCGGCCGGTCCCGGGGAGGTGCCGCTGGGCATCCTGCGCCAGATGGCCGCCTATCGCGACGCGCTGCGGGCGATCTGGCCCGGGCACCGGGTCGAGATGGCCGTGCTGTGGACGGCGACGCGCAGCCTGATGCCGCTGCCCGATGCGCAGCTGGATGCGGTGCTGGCGGCCCTTGACCCCGGTGCCGCGGGTGCCTAGCTCTTGGAGACATTCCTGCCGGATCCCTCCGGCATTGCGCAGGAGCATCCCATGGCCAATACCCAAGCCGTTACCGACGCCGATTTCGACAGCGAAGTGCGCCAGTCCGCGACCCCCGTCGTCGTGGATTTCTGGGCGGAGTGGTGCGGCCCCTGCCGGCAGATCGGCCCCTCGCTGGAAGAGCTGGCGGCCGAGTATCAAGGCCGCGTCAAGATCGTCAAGGTGAACGTGGACGAGAACCCGGAAAGCCCGGCCGCCCTGGGCGTGCGCGGCATTCCGGCGCTGTTCCTGTTCAAGGACGGCCAGGTGGTCTCGAACAAGATCGGCGCCGCGCCCAAGGCCGCGCTGAAGGCCTGGATCGACGATTCGATCTGATCGGGACGGATTTCCGCAAAGGGCGGCGGGTCAGATCGGCCAGCCGCCCTTTCGCATGGCGGCCAGGATGCGCTCCGGCGCCTCGGGGCGGCTGGCGTTGATCGACTGCTCTTGCAGGAACCACCACAGATAGCGGGCGAAATCCGGGGCGTGGCTTCCGGCCGCCGCCAGCGCCGGGCCGGGGCCGAGGTCGGCCACGTTCAGCCCGATATGGTGAAAGTCGATCTGCCCGAACAGCACCGCCGGCTTGCCGAGGATATAGCCGTCGAAACCCACGCCGCTGTTCTGCGTCGCGACGAAGGCGCAGTCGCGCAAGAACTGGCCCGTGTCGCCGCCGATGCGCAGGTTCGGGTGGCGCCTGGCCAGCCGGGCCAGCGCGGCATGGTCGGCGGCATCGTAGCTTTCCCTGGGATGCAGGGTCGCAACGGTGGGCCGGCCGCTGGCGGCGACATGCTCCAGCATCTGGACCGGGCTCATGGTCTGGAACGAGCGGCAGCGGCGGATATGCCCCTGCAGCGGCACCAGCACCGGCCCCGTCCGCGCAGGCGGCGGGCCGGGCAGCACCCGTTCGCGCAGGGCGCGGGCGAATGCCTCGGCCGGGGCGGGGTCCACCGTCGCCGGGTCGAAGCGGGCCTGCGCCACCCGGAAGCGCCAGCGCTGCTGCGTGGTCTCGATGCGCCAGAACGGATAGTGATAGGCGCGGCGAAAGCTCAGCGCCCGGTCATGCGTCGGCGGCTGCATGTGAAACAGCGCATAGCCGTCCCGGCGCGGGGCGGTGCGGCGCGCCTCGGGGCCGGTCTCGTGCCATTCGACGCGCCAGCCCCGCGATTCCACGGCCGCCTTCAGCACGTTCAGGAAATTCATCTTGCCCGCCCGCGTCATGTGCAGCAGCGGGCCCTCCAGGTAGACGCGCAGGATCGGAGCGTGAGTCATGGCCGGCAGGCTAGCGGTGCCGAGCGGGTTGCGAAAGAGGCGGGCCGGTCATATCTGAGCCGCAACAGGAATGCGGAGAGCACGATGGCGCAGGAGAAACTTCCCGGCTGGCACGGCACCACCATCCTGGCGGTGCGGCGCGGCGGCAAGGTCGTCGTCGCCGGCGACGGCCAGGTCAGCGTCGGCCAGACGGTGATGAAGGGCACGGCGCGCAAGGTGCGGCGGCTGAAGCCCGGCGGGCATGACGTGGTGGTGGGCTTCGCCGGCTCGACCGCCGATGCCTTCACCCTGCTCGAGCGGCTGGAGAAGAAGCTGGAGGCGGCGCCGGGGCAGCTGGCGCGGGCCTGTGTCGACCTGGCCAAGGACTGGCGCATGGACAAGTACCTGCGCAATCTCGAGGCCATGCTGATCGTCACCGACGGGCGCGAGATCTTCGTGGTGACCGGCGCCGGCGACGTGCTGGAGCCCGAGCATGACGTGGCCGCCATCGGCTCGGGCGGGAACTATGCCCTGGCCGCGGCGCGCGGGCTGATGGAGAGCGAGCTGGATGCCGAAGCGGTGGCGCGGCGCGCCATGGCCATCGCCGCCGACATCTGCGTCTATACCAATGGCAACCTGACGGTCGAGGTCCTGGGGTAAGGGGGGCGTTGCCCCCCATCGCCTGCGGCGACTCCCCCCAGGATATTTACGCAAGAAAGAAGCTGGTCAGGCGCCTTCCTTTTCCGCGAGCCCCGTGAGGAGCGCCATGCGCCCGGCCGCGAAATCGCCCGGCTGCGGGGCCAGGCCGGACATTGCCCGCACGAAGAACTGGCGGAAATCCTGCGCCTGGAGGCAGAAGGCCAGCAGCTTCACGCCCTGCGCCGGGTGGACCAGCGCCAGCGGCAGCACCGTGCGTTCGCTGCGGTTGTCGTGCAGGTCGGTATAGCCGAAGGCGACCGGCGTGCTGGCGGCGATGGCGTCGTGCAGCAGCGCGAGATCGGCTTCGGCCGCCGCGGGCATGTCGGGGCGGTAATGCGCTGCCGGGCGCACGTCGAGCTTGCGGTAGAGGCGGAAGAGCAGCGCGCCCTCGGGGTCGCTTTCGGCCAGCCGCGCCGCCGTCGCCTGCGCCGCCGCCGCGCCGACCGGGTCGCCGCGCTGGCCGGCCAGCGCCAGCCCGCGCAGTGCCGCGTCGCGCAGCCCCGGGTCCATGGCCGGCGGGATCGCAGCCTGGCTCCGGCCGGCGCCGATGCCAAGCGCGGCGGTTCCGGCGGCAAGGCCGCGCGCCAGGGCGCGGCGGGTCAGCATCGGGGCATCGGGCAGGTCGCGACCGGGTCGCATGGTTCCGGTTCCTTCATGTTTGCGGAAAAGGCGACCAGACTGGCGCGTGGCGGCGTTTCTGTCCAGCCGCTTGGTTGAAACGCCGCTGCGCCGGATTTAAGTGATGCGCGAATGATACAGGAGTCCCCGATGTCCGACCTGACCCCGCGCGAGATCGTGTCCGAGCTGGACCGGTTCATCATCGGCCAGAAGGACGCCAAGCGCGCCGTGGCCGTGGCGCTGCGCAACCGTTGGCGGCGCCGGCAGCTGGGCGATGACCTGCGGGACGAGGTCTATCCCAAGAACATCCTGATGATCGGCCCGACCGGCGTCGGCAAGACCGAGATCAGCCGCCGGCTGGCCAAGCTGGCCCGCGCCCCCTTCCTGAAGGTCGAGGCGACCAAGTTCACCGAGGTCGGCTATGTCGGCCGCGACGTCGAGCAGATCATCCGCGACCTGGCCGATGCCGCCATCGTCGAGACCCGCGAGCGCATGCGCGAGGCGGTCAAGGCCCGCGCCCACAAATCGGCCGAGGATCGCGTCGTGGCTGCGCTGGCCGGCGAGGGCGCGCGCGAGCAGACCAAGCAGATGTTTCGCGACAAGCTGAAGCGCGGCGAGCTGGACGACACCGTGATCGAGCTGGAGGTGCAGGACAATTCCAACCCCTTCGGCATGATGGAGGTGCCGGGCCAGCCCGGCCAGCCGATGGGCGGCATGATGGACCTGTCGGGGCTGATGAAGGCCTTTGGCGGCCGGCGGGTGCGGCGCAAGGTCACCGTCTCGGAAAGCTATGAGCTGCTGATCGCCGAGGAGGCGGACAAGCTCTTGGACGACGAGGCGGTGAAGGCCGCCGCGCTGGAATCGGTGCAGGAAAACGGCATCGTCTTCATCGACGAGATCGACAAGGTGGCGACGCGCACCGATGCGCGCGGCGGCGACGTCTCGCGCGAGGGGGTGCAGCGCGACCTGTTGCCCTTGATCGAGGGCACCACCGTCAGCACCAAATACGGGCCGGTGAAGACCGACCATATCCTGTTCATCGCCTCGGGGGCGTTCCACATCGCCAAGCCCTCGGACCTCTTGCCGGAATTGCAGGGCCGGCTGCCGATCCGGGTCGAGCTGCGCGCCCTGACCGAGGAGGATTTCATCCGCATCCTGACCGAAACCGACAACGCCCTGACCCGGCAATATACCGCGCTGATGGCGACCGAGGGCGTCACCGTCACCTTCGCCGAGGACGGCGTGCGGGCGCTGGCGCGGATCGCGGCCGAGGTCAACGGCTCGGTCGAGAACATCGGCGCGCGGCGGCTTTACACGGTGATCGAGCGGGTGTTCGAGGAGCTGTCCTTCAGCGCCCCCGACCGCTCGGGCGAGTCCGTGCTGGTCGATGCCGGCTTCGTCGAGACGCATCTGGGCGATCTTGCGCGCTCGACCGATCTGTCGCGCTATGTGCTCTAGGTGCTCAGTCCCGGCATTTGGTGGATCGGATTGACGATGAATTTGTCTGGCTCCGAAGTCCAGACCTTGCAGATCTATTCGTAGGGCGTGGGGCCGGTGAGGGTCTTGAGCCTGCGCGCGAAGTTGTAGGCCGCCATGACGTCGGCGAGATGCGTCTGCAGTGGATCGTGGCTGTCGTAGTGGAAGCGTTTGACGTTCAGCGGGAAAACGATCCCTGGATCGTTTTCTGATCCGCTTCACCCTTCTTGATGGTGCGGTTCATCCGCTCGACCTGCCCATTGGTCCATGGATGATTGATTCTGGCGAGTCTGTGTTCGATGCCGTTCTCGTCGCAGACACGCCCGAAGATGTGGTGGAAAGCGTATTTGTGGCGGGCATGGTTGGTGAACTGGACGCCGTTGTCTGTCAGCACCGTATGCCGTCGGTAGGGAACGGCGGCAACCAGATCACGTAGAAATTGGGCGGCGGCCATCTTGCCGGCCTTTTCGACCAGCCGCGTGAAGCAAACTTGCTGGTCCGGTCTATGACCAAGTGCAAAGCCGACCGCGTCAAATGGGGGATCGACGGCTGTAGGGCATAGAGGCAGTCGTCCAGAGGCAGCAGGCTATGGCGCCGGAAGGCTATCACCATCGCTTCCTCGTCTTCGGTCAGCGTCGTTGACCGTGGTGCTTTCGGCCCGGTTCAGATCTTCGACGCTCTGGCGCTTGCGCCACTTAGCCACTGTCTTCGGGTTGATGCCGAGCTCCCGGCTCAGCGCCGCGAGAGAAGCTTGCGATCATTCGGGCCAGCCTCGGACCAATGGCGGGTCGGCCTTCATTATTGCTGCTCGGATAGCGTGCGTGGTCGGGCGCTCCCGTGGCGAACCTGTCCCATAGGGCCCCTCCGTTCCTGAGAAAGGATCGCACCATCAAACCATGGGATCAAACAACTAGCGGAACCGGCAGGCGCTTTCGCCGTTGTGCTGGCGGATAACGGACGAGGGCGCCCCATGAGCTATATTCTCGGCATCATCATCTTCGCTTTGGATGTCTGGGCGATCGCCTCGATCATCAACACCAACGAGACGACCACGACCAAGCTGATCTGGATCGCGCTGGTCGCCATCCTGCCGGTGGTCGGGCTGATCATCTGGTGGCTGGCCGGACCCAAGGCAAAATACGGCTAGGGCTTTTCGACCCGCCCGCGTGATGGCATGTTGCCCCGGATCGACAGGGGGACGGCATGCCGAGGCGGCTGATGATCGGACTGGTGCTGGCCGTGGCGGCCTGCGCGCCGCGCGGCGCGATCACCCTGGCGCCCGAGGCCGCCGGGATCGGCACGGTCGAGCGGATCTATGTCGCCAGCAACCGGACCCTGCAGGACAGCCGGCAGGAGGGGGTCAGCTTCGGCAGGGTCGATGTCTCGGTCCCGCCGCAGCGGCGGCCGGGAACCATCACCTATCCGAAAAAGGGCGCGACGCCCGATCCGCAGACGGATTTCCTGGTCTCGGATTATCGGCGGTTCGCCCGGCCCGAGGATTTCCGCGCCGACCTGCGGCGCGCCGTGGCGGAAAGGCCGCGCGGGGATCGAGATGTTGTGTTGTTCGTGCATGGCTACAACAACACCTTCGCCGAGGGCCTGTATCGCTTTGCCCAGATCGAGCGTGACCTGAAGCTGCCGGGGGTGCCGATGCATTTCTCGTGGCCGTCGCGCGGGCAGCCGCTGGCCTATGCGGGGGACCGCGACAGCGTGCTTTATTCCCGTGACGGGCTGGCGCGCAGCATCCAGATCGCGACCGAGGCGGGCGGCGGCAAGGCGATCCTGGTCGCGCATTCCATGGGCGCGCTGCTAATGATGGAGAGCCTGCGCCAGATGGCCATCGCCGGCGACCGGCGCACGCTGGACCGGATCGGCGCGGTGGTGCTGCTGTCGCCCGACATCGACGTCGGCGTGTTCCGCAGCCAGGCCCGCGCCATCGGCAGGCTGCCGCAACCTTTCATCATCTTCACCTCGGGCCGGGACCGGGCGCTGAACCTGTCGGCGCTGATCTCGGCCGAGCCGGTGCGGCTGGGCAACCTGACCGATGCGCGGGCGGTGGCGGACCTGCCGGTGACGCTGGTCGACGTCGGCGCCTTCAGCAGCGGCGACGGGCATTTCAACGTCGCCACCTCGCCCGCGCTGATGCGGATCCTGAGCCAGGCGCGAGAGCTGAACACCGTATTCTCGTCGGATGTGGCGGGTGGGGTCGGGCCGCTGACCCAGACTGCGCTGCGGGTCGAGCGGGCGGCGCAGGTCGTGATCTCGCCCGGTTTCTAGCGGCGCAGGTAGACGTAATAGGCGCCCTCGCCGCCATGGCGGCGATGCGCGGGACGGATCTGCAGCACCACCTGGTTCAGCGGCGGCATGTGCAGCCAATGCGGCACGTTGTGGCGCAGCGCGCCGGGGCGGACGGGCAGGGGGGCGTCGGGCCCGCCCTCGCGGCCCTTGCCGGTGATGACCAGCACCAGCCGCCGGCCCTCGGCCCGGGCCTGCAGGATGAAGCGGGTCAGCACCGGCTGGGCGATGTTCAGCGTCATGCCATGCAGGTCGATGCGCGCCTCGGGGGCGAGCTTGCCGCGGGTCATCTGGCGATGGGTCTTGTGGTCCATGCGCAGCGGCTGGGCATGGACCATGGCCGGCGGCGAAGGCGACAGTGCGACGCGGCTTGCGGGGGCGGCTGCCAGCTTGCCGATGCGCAGGTCATGCAGCGAAAGCGGCGGCGGCGCGACCGCGCGGGGGGCTTGCGGCGGCGGGGCCAGGGTTTCGGGCAGCGGCGGCTCGGGCTTGCGGCCAGGATGCATGGGCACGGCGCTGGCCGCGACGCGCGACCACAGGGCCTTGTCCTCGGCCGAGAGTCCGCGCCGCTTCCTTGCCATGGCTCAGGCCGTGGCGACCAGTTGCCAGTTCGGATCGTCCTCGCCCATGCGCCGGGCAAAGGTCCAGATGTCGCGCTGCTTGCGGGCCGATTTCGGGTCGCCGTCGACGACATTGCCCTGGGCGTCGCGGGTGGCGGCGATCATCTCGCCGACGAAGCGGACCGAAAGCTCGGCCATGCCGGTGGCGGGAGTGAATTCGGCGCTGGCCAGCGCGGTTTCGCGGGTGCCGAGGAACTGCGCCTCGGTGGTCAGCCCGCGCGCCTTGCGGTCGGCGATGACGCTGTCGAAGGCCTCGGCCACCGGCGGCGCAAGGAAGCCGCGCACCTCGGCAATGTCGCCGCGCTCGAAGGCCATCAGGATCATCTCATAGGCGGATTTGGCGCCGGCCAGGAACGGGCCGACGGCAAAGTCGGGCTCGGCGCGTTTCATCTGCGCCAGCGCCTGGGCGGTCGGGCTGCCCGGTTCGGCATGGTCGGCGATGTCGCTGTCGCCGGGCTCGGCCGTGCCCTCGATCACGTCGAAGCGCTTGCGCGGCGCCGGCTCCTCGGGAAGGCTCGGCGTCTCGAACCCGTCGCGCGTGCCCAGGACGCCACGCAGGCGCAGGATCAGGAAGACGGCGATCGCGCCCAGGACGAGCAGTTGCAGCAGGGGGTTCGACATGGGCGGGCCTGACAATCTTTGTAACGGCGGTTTGGATGCTTATGTAGGGTGAGCACCGGCCCAAGTCCAGTTTGGCGCCGGAAAATGGAAGACTTGGGAGAGAGTTTCGCATGTGGCTGCTGTTGCCTTTCGTGATCCTGCCGATCGTCGAGATCGCGCTGTTCATCCAGGTGGGCGGCCTGATCGGCGTGCTGCCGACGCTGGCGCTGGTGCTGGGCTCGGCGGTGCTGGGCGCGGCGGTGATGCGCCGCCAGGGCGCCCGCGCCATGCTGGACCTGCAGCAGGCGATGCAGGAGTTCCGCGACCCGGCCCGGCCGATGGCGCATGGCGCGCTGGTGATGATCGCCGGCCTGCTGCTGATGGTGCCCGGCCTGCTGACCAGCGCCATCGGGCTTTTGCTGCTGATCCCCGGGGTGCGGGCGCTGCTTCTGCGCTGGATGGGCCGGCGGGTCACGGTGGCCTCGGCCGGCTTCGGCTATCCGCCGCGCTTTCCCGACGCCGACCTGGGTGCCGATCCGGCCGGGTTTCGCCCGGCCCGCGGCTGGCCCGACGAAGGCGTGATCGACGGCGAATATTCCGTGCAGGACGACCCGCCCGCCCCGGTGCGCGAAGGCCTGACCGACCAGTCCGCGCCGAAACGCCCCGGCACCTCGGGCTGGACGCGGCATTGAGCGCCCGGCGCCGGGGTGCTAGAACCCCGGCAAATCCGAGGAGAACGCAATGAGCGACGAGACCAACAATGCCGCCGCGCCCGACGGCCAGGCGCCCGAGGCCCAGGCCGGCGTGCGGCTGCAAGTGCTGACGCAATACATCCGCGACCTGTCGTTTGAAAACGCCGTCGCGCAGAAGGGCCTGCCCTCGGGCGAGGTGCAGCCCGAGATCAGCGTCCAGGTCAGCCTCGACGCCCGCAAGCGTCCGGCCGATCACCAGTACGAGGTGATCAGCAAGTTCCGCGTGCAATCGACCAATGCTTCCGACAAGTCGCCGATCTTCCTGTGCGAGCTGGACTATGGCGGCATCTTCCACGTCGAGGGCGTGCCCGAGGACCAGCTGCACCCGTTCCTGATGATCGAATGCCCGCGCATGCTGTTTCCCTTCGTGCGGCGCATCGTCTCGGACATGACCCGCGACGGCGGCTTCCCGCCCTTCAACATGGACCCGATCGACTTCGTGGCGCTGTATCGCCAGGAGATCGCCCGCCGCATGCAGGCTGAACGGCCGGCCGACCAGCCGCTGTCCTGAGCGTGTTCACTTCTGCGTGATCCCGGGTCCGTGGCGGAGGCGTCGCGGGCCCTTCTTCGTGCCGCAACCGGAGAAAGAGCGATGGCGAAAGCCGCGAAACGGGCCTGGCAGCGGATGCTCTCGGGGCGCCGGCTGGACCTCTTGGACCCGACGCCGATGGATATCGAGATCGCCGATATCGCGCATGGCCTGGCCTTTGTCGCGCGCTGGAACGGCCAGACCCACGGCGACTGGGCCTATAGCGTCGCCGAGCATTCGCTGCTGGTCGAGCAGATCCACGCCCGCACCGAGGCCGGGGCCGAGCCCCGCTGGCGCCTGGCGGCGCTGCTGCATGACGCGCCGGAATATGTCATCGGCGACATGATTTCGCCGGTGAAGGCGGCGCTGGGACGCGAATATGGTGAAATGGACTCGCGCCTGGCGGCGGCGATCCATCGGCGCTTCGGATTGCCGGCGCAATTGCCGGCGCCGGTCAAGCGTGCCATCAAGCGCGCCGACCGGATCTCGGCTTGGCTGGAAGCCATTCAGATCGCCGGTTTTTCCCGAACCGAGGCGGATCGGCTGTTTCCGGTTCACGATCCCGGCCTGTTGCAGGGGCTGGAGATAAGGCTGCGGCCGCCGCGCGAAACCCGTGCCGCCTATCTGGCGCGATTTGACGAATTGCTCGCGGAAATCGACCGGTCAGGGCATTAAAAAACCCCGCGGTTTTCCGCGGGGTTTCAGGTTCAGATTTCCAGGTCTTCCAGCTTTTTGCCGCTGTCCAGGGCTTCCTGCACCCAGCGCGGCTTGCGTCCGCGCCCGGTCCAGGTCGCCGAGGGATCCTGGGGATTGGCATATTTTGCCGCCACCTTGCTGCGCGCCGGTCGGGCGGCGGTCAGTTCGGCCAGATTGAAGCCGAATTCACGCGCCGCGCTTTCGACGGCGGCCAGCGCCTCGCGTTTGCGGCGATCCTCGAAGGTGGAAATGGCGCGGTCCAGCTTGTTGCGCAGTTCACGCAGTTCTTTCAGGGACATTGCGTCCAGATCAACGGTCATATCGGCATCCCGGTTTTGTTGTGCCCCCAATATTTGCATTCCGCTCGGAATTGCAAATGTTTTCGAGGGCGCCGTTATTAACGCGGGCTGCGCTTGGCCAAAATCCGCTGCAATGTGCGGCGATGCATATGCAGCCGTCGCGCGGTTTCGCTGACATTGCGGTCGCATTGTTCATAGACGCGCTGAATATGCTCCCAGCGCACCCGGTCGGCCGACATCGGCGTTTCCGGCGGCGGCGGCAGCGTTTCGCCGCGCGCCAGCAGGGCGCGGGTGACGTCATCGGCGTCGGCGGGTTTCGACAGATAATCCGTGGCGCCCATTTTCACTGCCGCGACCGCCGTGGCGATGGCGCCATATCCAGTCAGCACGACGATGCGGGCATCGGCGCGGGTTTCGCGGATCGCATCGACCACGTCCAGCCCGTTGCCATCTTCCAGCCGCAGGTCGACCACCGCAAAGGCCGGGGCCTTTTCGGCCAGAAGCGCGCGCGCCTCGGCCACCGAAGCGGCACGGCTGACGGCAAAGCCGCGCTTTTCCATCGCCCGGGCCAGCCGGGTCAGAAAGATCTCGTCATCGTCGACCAGCAGCAGGCTGGGGTCCGGTCCGATCTGGTATTCCTCGGCCATATCGCTTTCGCCTTTGATTTTGGATTTGCTTAGGCGGTTTTTCAGGCCTGGTCAAACATGGCGCCAATTCGTGCCCGGTCCGCGCATTGATTGCCGCCGGTCGCCGCCCTATCAAGGTCGAAGCCCCCGAAACCGGAGACCCTGCGTGCCCCTTGGCCTCGTTTCCCGCCGCATCGACCTTTTGCCCGGCCAGCCGGGACCCGAGCCGATCCGGCTGCGCACCCTGATCCTGCTGCGCTGGGTCGCCATCGCCGGGCAATTGGCCGCGGTGGGCGCGGCGCTGGCGATCGGGGCGAAATTCTCGCTGCCGGCGGTCCTGGCGGTGATCGGCCTTGCCATCGCGCTGAACCTGGCGCTGTCGCTGCGCCCCGGCCGGCGCATCACCGCGCGCGAGGCGGCCTGGCAGCTGGGCTTCGACCTGGCGCAGATCGCGGCGCTGCTGGCGCTGACCGGCGGGCTGGAAAACCCCTTTGCGCTGCTGCTGCTGGCGCCCGTCACCATCACGGCGACCGCCTTGCCGGGCCGGCACCTGCTGGCCCTGGGCGTGGCGACCTTCGTCATGGTGACGCTGGCGGCGGTCTTTGCCCAGCCACTGACCTTCCGGCCGAGCCGGCTAGCGCTGCAATATCCGCTGCTGGTCGGGCATTGGTTCGCCATCGTCATCGGCGCGCTGTTCTTCGCGGCCTATGCGCGGCTGGTCGCGGCCGAGGTCAGCGCCACCTCGGACGCGCTTTTCGCCGCGCGCATGGCGCTGGAGCGGGAACAGAAGCTGCAGACCCTGGGCGGCGTCGTCGCCGCCGCCGCGCATGAGCTGGGCACGCCCCTGGCCACGATCAAGCTGGTCAGCGCCGAGCTTTCGGACGAGCTGGCCGAGGCGCTGCCCGATCGCGACGACCTGGCCGAGGATCTGGCGCTGCTGCGCCAGTCCGCCGACCGCTGCCGCGACATCCTGAAATCCATGGGCGCCTCGGGCCGCGACGACCTCTTGATCCGCTCGGCGCCGCTGTCCGAGGTGTTGGCCGAGGCCGCCGCCCCGCATCGCGACCGGCGCGCGCAGATCGTGCTGGACAGCGCCGCGGCCGACCCGATCGTGCATCGCGACGCCGCGGTCATCCACGGGCTGCGCAACCTGATCCAGAACGCCGTCGATTTCGCGGCCGAGCGCGTCACCGTGCGCACCGGCGCCGACCGGCGCGAGATCTGGCTGCGCATCAGCGACGACGGCCCGGGCTTTCCCCCGACGCTGCTGCCGCGCATCGGCAGCCCCTTTCTGACCACCCGCCCCCGCGCCGAGGACGGCCGCAGCTACGAGGGCATGGGCTTGGGCCTGTTCATCGCCAAGGCGCTGCTGGAACGCTCGGGCGCGCGGCTGCGCTTCGGCAATGGCGCGCAGGGCGCCGAGGTCACGGTGATCTGGCCGCGCGAGCTGATCGAGACCGACAACCGCGGCGCCCTGGGGCGAAACCCCGAAATTCTCGGCTGAATTCGGCGCCCGTTAACCACTTCTTAAAATATCGCGCTATAGTTGAACGGGTGGGTCCATGATGGGTTGTTGCGATGGTTGCGCATTTCCTGATCGCCTTTGCTGCCGCGGCGCTGGCCGTCGGCCTGGCGCTGCTGCTGATGCGGCAGCTTGAGCGGCGCTTCGGCGGCGCCGGTCCGGCGCGTGGCCTGGAACGCGGGATCGAGCCGATCGTCTTCCTGTTCCGCAACCAGGTGCTGATCGATGCCACCGGCCCGGCCCGGGCGCTGCTGGCGACGCTGCCCGGCCAGGGCGACTGGCAGGGCCTGGCCAGCTGGCTGGCGATGCGCCTGCCGGATTTCGGCGCGCTGCTGCCCGATCTTTCCGGCGCCGCGCGGCTGGAGTTCAAGGAACGCGCCGAAGGGCATCCGCTGCGCCTGCTGGCCGAGGATCTGGGCGAAGGCGTGATCCGCCTGACGCTGGCCGATCCGGCGGCCGAGAATGCCGGCATCCTGGTCGATTCGCTGTCGCTGGGCGTCATGGAGCAAGAGCTCGAGATCCTGCGCAGCACCATGGACCATTCGCCGATGCTGGCCTGGCGCCAGGACCGCCAGGGCCAGGTCACCTGGGCGAACTCGGCCTATATGGACCTGGCCGATGCCCGGCTGCCCGACCAGACGCAATGGCCCCTGCCGCAGATCGTCGACCTCAGCGCGCGCCCGGCCAGCGGCGGCGGCGCCCGGCGCATCCAGGTCGACCATGACGGGCAGAGCCGCTGGTATGATTGCCACGTGCACGAGGTTGCCGAGCAGACCGTCGCCATCGCCCTGCCCGCCGATGCCGCCGTCCGGGCCGAGCGGGCGCTGCGCGAATTCGTCCAGACCCTGACCAAGACCTTTGCCGACCTGCCCATCGGGCTGGCGATCTTCGACCGCGACCGCAATCTGCAGCTGTTCAACCCGGCGCTGATCGACCTGACCGGGCTCGCCACCGGCTTCCTGACCGCGCGCCCGACGCTTTACGCCTTTCTGGATCGCCTGCGCGAGGCGCGCATGGTGCCCGAGCCCAAGGATTACCGCAGCTGGCGCAGCCAGATGGCCTCGCTGGAAGCGGCGGCGTCGTCGGGGCATCATGTCGAGATGTGGTCGCTGCCCGGCGGCCAGACCTATCGCGTCACCGGCCGGCCGCATCCCGATGGCGCCGTGGCCTTCCTGTTCGAGGACATCACCTCGGAAATCTCGCTGACCCGCAAGTTCCGCGCCGACCTGTCGCTGGGCGCCGAGGTGCTGGATTCGCTCGAGGACGCGGTGGTGGTCTTTGCCGCGAATGGCGAGCTGCTGATCTCGAACCGCCGCTATGGCGAGCTTTGGGGTGCCGCCGCGCCGGCGACGCTGGACGACCATATCGCGATCTGGACCCAGGCTTGCGGGCAAAGCCCCGGCCTTGCCGCGCTGCGCGAGGCGCTGCATGCCGCGCTGCCCGACCAGCCGGTGCGCGGCGCGATGGCCGGCCCGGCCGGCGGCCTGCTATCCTGGGGCCTGCGCGGCCTGTCGGGCGGGCGGCTGCTTCTGAGCTTTGCCGCGCCGATGCCGACGCCGCCGCTTGCGGTCGAGCCGCCGGCCAGGACCGCGCTGGCGGATCCGGCCGAGACGGCGCGGCTGCGCCGCAGCATGAGTGGATGAAATCTCCCTTGCCTCCGGACCCGCCCTGCGCTTCCCTGCGCCGGATCGCAGGAGGCTGGGCATGATGGATAAGGCGCGACAGGACGGCAGCCGGCCGGTGGTCCCGGACGTCGTGGCCGGGCGCCGCGTGCTGTTCGTGATGGCGCTCGACTCCGAATACGGGCCGCAGCTGCGGGCCCGCATCGCGCCCTTGATGACCGGCGTCGGCCCGGTCGAGGCCGCCGTCGTGCTGAGCACCGCGCTTGCGCGGCTCGAGGCCCGGGGCGCTTTGCCCGAGCTAGTGGTCTCGCTGGGTTCGGCCGGCTCGCGCCAGCTGGAACAGCTGCGGGTCTATCAGGTCTCGGCGCTGGAATATCGCGACATGGACGCCTCGCCCCTGGGCTTCGCGCGCGGCGAGACGCCGCTTCTGGGCCTGCCCGCCCGCCAGCCGCTGCCGCATCGCATCCCGGGCCTTGCCGAGGCGAGCCTCGCCACCGGGGCCAGCATCGTCAGCGGCGCGGGCTATGACGCGGTCACGGCGCAGATGGTCGACATGGAGAGCTATGCGGTGCTGCGGGCCTGCCAGCGCTTCGGCCTGCCGCTGATTGGCCTGCGCGGCATCTCGGACGGGGCCGAGGAGCTGCGCCAGCTGTCCGACTGGACGCAATATCTGCATCTCGTCGATGAAAACCTGGCCGAGGCCGTGGATCGGCTGGGCGAGGCGCTGGCCTCGGGCGCACTGGTGCTGCCAGCGACCGACGCCTAATCCTTGGCGTCGGCCAGCACCGGGGCGGAAGACGGTGCGCAAGGGTCACCGGGCGGTGTCGTGACCTCGCCGAACGCCTATCGCGCCCTCTTGCGGCGCCGGCAAACAGCTGGCCCCGGGCCTCCAAGCGGTGGCCGCGTTGGGCTCCTCTCATTCCGCAGGGCGGAGGCGCCAGGCGCCGCGCATTGCAGTCCGGGCGCTCGTCCTGCGCCAGCCGTCAGCGCCGATCCGGGGCTCGTGATTGGCGCAAGGCGCCCCCCAGCGGTGCTGCTGACGTGCAGACGGGCGCTTGCCTTGGCGCAGCTTGCGCCATTCGTCGCTCGGCTGGCCCATGACCGAATGCCAGGCGATAGCCGGGTTCCTCACCGCGGCTCCAGACGCCTCGGATTTGCCGGGGCCATCGCCTGTCCTCGGGCCCGATCCGCACCGGGCTCGCGATCGGCGCGAGGCGCAGCGCAATGGGATCACCCAGCGGTGCTGCCGCCAGACCAAGTCGAACCGTCCAGACGCCGCCTCGCATCAACGGGAGTTAAAAATGCTCGCATGACACCTGGGAGCACGCTGGCGCTGGCCCTGGCCGGCTGCAGCGGCGTCGCCCTTGCCGCCGACCCCGCGCTGGACCTGGTCGCGGCGCCGGCACGGCCAAGACCTTGCCCAGAGCACGCCGCGCGGTGGCTGCCTCTCGGGCGACGATGCCGCAATTCAGGCGCCGGGATTCGCCTGGCTCAGTCGTCGGCGCCGATCAGCATCTGGCCCTCGGGCCAGCGCAGCGTGGTGCTCAGCGTGATGACCTGCTCCTCTCCGGCGGCGATGCTGCGGTTCCAGACCAGCAGCCCGCGCTTGCCCTCGGGGTCGGTGGCGTCGGGCGCGGGGTCGGCGCGCCAGTCGATGCGCAGGTCCTTCTGGGTCGAGACCGGCACCCGGTCGATCACCCGCAGCGGCCACTCCTCGGCGGTCAGGTTGCGGATGCGCAGCTCGGCCACCTCTTGGCGTTCCGAGGATTTCGAGATCAGCCCGCGCGCGCCCTCGGTCTCGTCGGGGGTGCGGTGTTCCAGCTTGATGCCGGTCAGCGGGCCGAAGCCCAGCTTCATCTTGTCGCCGGCGGCAGTCAGTTCCAGCCCGCCGCGCCCGACCAGGGCGCCGTCCGCGTAAAAGCTGGCGCTGCCGGGCAGGATCACCGCGCCGGTCGAATTCACCGTATCGGCCACCAGATAGGCGGTGTCGTCGCGTCGCGGCACCGCCTCGGCCACCACCTCGGGGGTCAGCTCATGCGAATCCAGCGGCAGGCGCAGCGCATCGGCGCCGTCGCGCAGCGTGACCGGAGTCGGGTAGTCATAGACCACCGTCTCGCCGACCACGCCCGCCAGGGCCGATCCGGCGACGGCGGCTTCGTCCAGCACCACCGGCTCGACCGCGTAGCGCTCGGCGGAATCCATCGCCGCCTCGGCCATCGGCGCGGCCGAGCGGCTGTAGAGCCTGGCCTCGTTCTCGCCGATGCGGGGGAATTGCGGCTGCAATTCGCTGGGCGCCGACTGGTCCATCGGCCGGGCGGTGGACAGCAGTAGATGCACGCCGGACCAATCCTCGCCGGTGTTCTGCCGCACCAGCAAGCCGCGATCCAGGCGCAGCTTGCCTTCCTTGCGGGCCAGCGACAGGTCGTAGACCGGCTGCCAGCTGGCGTCGCCGGTCAGGCTGGTGATGCGGATGCGCGCCGGCTGGCCCTGGCCCTGGACCGCGACGACCAGCGCGCCGCGCGCCGATTCCGGGCCGCGCAGCGCCTCGAGCCGGGCCTCGGCGGTCTCCAGCCGCTCCTCCAGGTCCTCGCGGCCCTGGTCGGCGGCTTCGGCCTCGGCCTCGGCGCGGATCGCGGTCTGGCGCGCCTGCAGCAATTGCTGGCCGACCGTGCCCGACAGGGCGGCGATGTCATTGCCGGCCATGCCATCGGATTCCGCCAGCTTCATCAGGAATTCGATCAGGTCCTCGGCCGCCTCGCCCTGGGCCTTGATGCCGGAGACGCGGGATGCGTGCGCCGAAAGCTCGGATTTCAGCTGCCGGACCCGATACTCGGCCGCGGCGAGCTCGGGCGATTTCGCCGGCGTTTCGGGCAGGGCGCGTTCCTGCTGGAAGCCGACGGCGCCAATCACCGCGCCTTCACCGCTGATGCGCAGGCTTTCCGGGGCCACGCCCTCGGGGATGCCGGGGATGACCAGCTCATGCGCGCCGGCGGGCAGGTCGAGCGCCGCCTCGCGGGTGACGCCGGCGCCCCAGGGATAGACGGTGACATCGGTCACGCGCGCCGTGGTCTCGATGCGGTCGGCAAGCGCGGGGCCGGCGAACAGGATGGCGGTGGAAAGCAGAAGATGACGCATCGGACCCCTCGTTGATAACGGCCGACAGGGTCCGCGACGCGGGCGCGAAATGCAAGAGGGCGCCCCAAGGCGCCCCCGCATCGGCATCTCAGCCCTTTTTCAGGATGCGATTGCCCAGAAGCTCGGCGATCTGCACCGCGTTCAGCGCCGCGCCCTTGCGCAGGTTGTCGCTGACGCACCACAGGTTCAAGCCGTTTTCCACCGTGACGTCCTGGCGGATGCGGCTGATATAGGTGGCGAAATCGCCGACGCATTCGATCGGCGTCGTGTAGCCGCCCGGCTCGCGCTTGTCGACGACCAGGATGCCCGGCGCCTCGCGCAGGATGTCGCGGGCCTCGTCCTCGTCCAGGAAATCCTCGGTCTCGATGTTGACCGCCTCGGAATGGCCGACGAAGACCGGCACGCGCACGCAGGTCGCGGTGACCTTGATCGCGGGGTCGAGGATCTTCTTGGTCTCGGCCACCATCTTCCATTCTTCCTTGGTGTCGCCGCTGTCCAGGAAGACGTCGATCTGCGGGATCACGTTGAAGGCGATCTGCTTCTGGAACTTCTTCGGCTCGACCTCCTGGCCCGGGACATACATGCCCTTGGTCTGGTTCCAGAGCTCGTCCATGCCCTCTTTCCCGGCGCCCGAGACCGACTGGTAGGTCGAGACGACGACGCGCTTGATCCGGGCGCGGTCATGCAGCGGCTTCAGCGCCACCACCATCTGCGCGGTCGAGCAGTTGGGGTTCGCGATGATCATCTTGTTGCGGTAATCCTCGATCGCGTCGGCATTCACCTCGGGCACGATCAGCGGGATCTGCGGGTCGTAGCGGTAAAGCGACGAGTTGTCGATCACCACGCAGCCCTGGCTGGCCGCGATGGGCGCATAGGTCTTGGTCGCGTCCGAGCCGATGGCGAACAGCGCGATATCGTAGCCGGTGAAGTCGAAACCCTCGATGTCCTTGCATTTCAAGGTCTTGTCGCCATAGCTGACCTCAGTGCCAATGCTCCGGCGCGAAGCCAGAGCGACAACCTCATCGGCAGGGAACTCGCGCTCGGCGAGAATGTTCAGCATTTCACGGCCCACGTTCCCCGTGGCGCCGGCGACAACGACCTTGTAGCCCATTGGGGGTCTCCTTCTAAAGGACGCCGCGATATAGGGCGTTTCCCGGCAAAGGGAAAGCGAGATTTCGGCGAAACGACTGATGATATGGCAGAATTCCGCCTTAATGCCGATGAATTCGTCGATCTGCCCGTTCCAGTTCCTGGACCCAGCGGGATTCCCCTGAAAAATCATGGGGAACCTGTTCGGCGCTTCGCCGGCCCGACAGCGACAGCGAGGCGAAGAAATCGAAGCCGTAAAGGTCGAGCCGCGCCATGTCCGACCGCGCGATCAGGTCGATCATCATGGCGCCGGTGGTCGGGGGCGCGCCCAGCCGGTCCTTCAGCGCCCGATAGTCGGCCAGCGGATGCAGGTAGAAGCCGGGGCTGGTCGCGGTCCGCCAGTCCAGCCGCTTGCGCTTGGGCGACATCCACAGGATGCGGGCCGGGGCGATGCGGGTGCGGTCGGCATCCGAGAGCCGCACCGCCAGCGCCAGCCAGTCGGTGCGGCTGCCGTGGCTGGCGGCCGCGGGCATGGGTGCGCGGTTGATGCGGACCACCAGCTCGGCCGCGTCGATGGCGGTGCCGTGATCGGTCTGCGCCAGCGCCCTAGCATTGCCGATCAGCGCGATGCGCTTGCCCGCAAGATCCGCCAGCAGCGCGGATTGCGGCACCGACAGGCGTTGCAGCGCGGATTCGTCGCGCAGGGTGCGGGCGATCAGGAAGCCGAGGCGGGTCACGCCAGCAGCCTGCGATAGACCTCGACAATGGCGCGGGCCTCGCCCTCGATGGCGTGGTTGGCGGCGACATGGGTACGGGCGGCATTGCCGGCGGCCCGGCGGCCGGCGTCGTCGTCGAGCCAGCGCGCCAGAGCATCGGTCAGCGCGTCCACGTCCTCGCGCGCGACCAGGCTGCCGGTCTCGCCGTCGCGGATCAGTGTCTCATAGGCGCCGACGCGCGCGGCGACGGTGGGGACGCCGCAGGCCGCGGCTTCCAGCGGCGTCAGGCCGAAGCCCTCCCACCGCGCCGGGGCGGCGAACAGGTCGATGGCCTGGTAGTTGCGCACCACCTGCGCCCACGGCACCTCGCCCAGGAACCGGATGCGGTCCGATAGGCCGGCGGCGGCGATGCGGGATTGCAGTTCGGCGGTGAAGGTCTGGTTGTCGGCGGTGACGCGGCCGGTAAAGATCAGCCGGGCGCGCGGCCGGGTCGGGAACAGGCGCAGCGCCGCCTCGACCAGCAGGTCCACGCCCTTCTGCGCCCGGACGCGGCCGAAGCAGCCGATGACGATATCCTCGGGCGCAAAGCCCAAATCCGCCCGCAGCGCCGCGCGGTCGGGGGCGGGATGAAAGACCGCCAGATCGACGCCATGCAGGATCACCGTCGCCGGGCGTTCCAGATAGCTGGCGGCCTGCGGCGAGGTGGCGATCAGTGCGTCCTGCTGCCGGATCAGCCAGCGGGTGAACCCCGTATGTTGTCTTTGCGCGGCCGAGGTAAACAAGAGTTTGTATTTGCGGCGCAGAACCCGGCGCAGGATCAGCCCCAGCGCCATCTCGGTATTGCGTCGGGCGTGCCAGACCCGCCAGCGGTCGCGGGGCAGGGTGGCGGCGCGGCCCAGCGGGATATGCGGCAGTTCGGGCGGCAGACCCGGCCCGGTGGCGACGATGCCGATCATTCGCGCCTGCACCGGGATCAGCCGCACCACGGTCGCCGTGACGCCCGACAGGCGGCGCTTCAGGTTCGGGGCGACGACCTCGATCTCAGCCATGGCGATCCTCGGGACTGAACAGATAGACAAGCAATCCGATGACCAGCGGTATCAGGAAGAACAGGAAGATGTAACCGTAAGCCGTGGCCGGCGGCTGGCTGGCCGAGGCCGACAGATACACCGGCCGCGACAGGAACTGCATCACCCCCACGCCCGAGATCGAGACCATGTTCATGAAGGTGATGCCGCGCCCGACCAGATGCGGCGGCAGGAAGGCCCGGCCATGCGACATGATCAGCGAATAGTTGCTGTCCGAGATGCAGACCATGACCAGCAGCACCGAGGACAGCCCGAGGCTGAGCCCGGGCGCCAGCCACAGGCTTGCCAGCACCGCGCACAGCAGCAGCGTGTTCGCCAGCGAGGTGCGCTTGTCCGAACCAAGCAGCCGCACTGCCCGCCCCACCGACAGGTTGGCCGTGACCATGGCCAGCCCCATACCCAGCGTGACCCAGCCGATCAGGTAGTCGCTGGCGCCAAAGACCTCGGCCATGTAGGGCCCGGCCCAGAGCCCGCGGATGCAGGCCGAGGCGGCATAGGTGATGCCCAGCAGCGGCAGGATCGCCCAGAGCTCGCGCACCTTCAGCAGGGCGCGCAGCGAGCCGGTCGGATGCGTGCCCTCGGGGCGCGGCGGGTTCTTGACGCAGGCATAGATCGTGGCCGAGACCGCCAGGGTGATCAGGGTCAGGATGGCCAGCGTTTCGCGCCAGCCGATGCCGTTCACCACCCAGACCAGCGGCGCCGCGCCCAGCATGTTGCCCAGCGAGCCCAGCCCGACCACCGCGCCGCCCGCCGCGCTCATCGAGGCAGGGGGCAGGGTGCGGGCGAAGATGAAGAAGCTGCCCATCATCACCGGCGCGCAGCCGATGCCCAACAGCGCCATGGCGACATGCAGGTGCCAGGGCGCCTGCGCCAGGGCAAAGACCGCCGCCCCGCCGCCGCCGCCAAGCGCCAGCAGCACCGAGACGGTCTCGCGCGGGCCCCAGCGGTCCAGCGCCCAGCCGACCGGGATCTGCATGGCGGCAAAGGCGATGTACCACAGCCCCGAGGACAGCGCGAGATCGGCCGGCCCCGCCGCCAGCTCGGCATGCAGCGTCGGCGACAGCACCGCGAGACAAGCGCGATAGAACTGGCTGAGCGTATAGCCCAGCACGAGGGACATCAGTCCCGGCGACATGATCCAGCGCATGGTTCCCCCTTTGCGCCGGCGAAGCTGCGTCACGCCGCCGGAAAGTTCAACCCGGCCTTATTGCGTGACCAGGGGCGAGTCCCAGGCCTGCAACGGCGCCTCGCTCCAGTCGCCATAGGTGGCGTTCGGGAAGACGATCCAGTCGGCGCCGAAATGCGCGGCGTTGCTGTCCACAGCCGCGCGCTTCACATCCAGCGGCACCTTGCGGAAGGCGGCGTCGAAATCGGCCAGCGTGTCGCCCAGCAGCAGCACGATCTGGTGATCCTTGGCGGCCACGGCGCGGCGCTCGGCCTTGCTGGTGCCGTAAAGCAGCACGGTGTCGTCGCTGACCTGCGGGAAGCCCAGCTCCTTCAGCGTGGCGATGGTCGCGGCCTTGTTCTCGGGCTCGCCGAACCGGTCCGAGATGTAATAGATCGCCACGCCGGCCTTGTCGGCGAAATCGAAGAACGCCAGCGCGCCGGGGATCGGGGTCGGATGGCCCTTCAACTCCCAGTCGCCCCAGGTGTCCCAGGTGTCGTAGACGTGGCATTCCTGCATGTCGCGCACCAGCAGCGCGCTGTTGTCGATGGCGGTTTCGTCCAGGTCGGTGACGATGGCCAGCTTCCCCGGATCCTCGGCCTTGGCGATGGCGGCTTCCAGATTGGCCTTGGCCAGGGCATAGGCCTGCAATTGCAGGGCCCGCACCTCGGCCGATTGCTGCTGATAGCGCAGGCCCATGGCGAATTCGCGGACCTGGCATTGCGGCATTTGCGCCGCGTCCTGCGCCATGGTGTCCTGGGACACGGCATCCTGCGCCATGGCGGCCGGGGCCAGCAGGGCAAGGGACAGCACGCCCGGCACCAGGCGGGCAAGAGGATGAGACATGGAAAACTCCCCGTTCATGACGGCGCTTTCTGCGCCTGACCGGGGAGGCTAATTTTTGTTGATTGACCCGTCAAACAAAATCAGGCCGCCGCCAGCCGGGCCGGCGCCTCGCGCACCGGCAGGTGGATCAGCGCGCTGAAGGCGCCGACGCCGACGCCCACCCACCAGACCAGGGTATAATCGCCATAGATGTCATACATCTTGCCGCCCAGCCAGACGCCCAGGAACGAGCCGAGCTGATGCGACAGGAACACGAAGCCATAGAGCGTGCCCATGTAGCGCAGCCCGTAGATATAGGCGACCAGCCCCGAGGTCAGCGGCACCGTCGCCAGCCAAAGCGCCCCCATGACCAGCGAGAAGACGATGACGCTGCCGGGCGTGATCGGCATCAGGATGAAGGCGGCGGCGGCGATGGTGCGCAGGGTATAGATCCCGGCCAGCAGGTATTTCTTGCTGTAGCGCTTGCCAAGCCAGCCGGCGAAGATCGAGCCGGCGATATTCGCCAGCCCGATCAATGAGATCGCCGCCGCGCCCAGCGTCGAGGTGGTGGTGATGCCGATCCCCGACAGCATGCCGCCCGGCGCGATCGGGCCGCACATCTCGGTCACCATGGCCGGGAAATGCGCGGTGATGAAGGCGAGTTGGTAGCCGCAGGAAAAGAAGCCGGCAAAGATCATCAGATAGGACGGATCGGTGAAGGCGCGCCTCAAGACCGCGCCCATGCTTTCCTCGAGCTCGCTGCGGCTGGCGGGCTTGCCGCCGCCCAGAAGCGGCAGGAAGAACAGGCAGGCCAAGACGATGACGCCGAAGATCACGAACACCGACTGCCACGGGTAATGCAGCAGCAGCACCTCGGCCAGGGGCGCGCCGAAAACCTGCCCGGCCGAGCCGGCGGCGGTGCCGATCCCCAGGGCGAGGCTGCGATTCTCGTCGCTGGCGGCGCGGCCGATCACCGCCAGGATGACGCCGAAGCCGGTGCCGGCGATGCCGAAGCCGACCATCACCTCAAGAAGCTGCATGGTCAGCGGGTCGCTGGCCCAAGAGGTCAGGATCAGCCCGGCGGAATAGAGGAAGGCGCCGATGATGACCGACCAGCGGTCGCCCCAGCGTTCGGCCAGGGCACCGAAGATCGGCTGGCCGATGCCCCAGGCCAGGTTCTGGATGGCGATGGCCAGGCTGAACTCGGCGCGCGGCCAGTCGAATTCCTGCGCGATGGGGATCTGGAAGACGCCGAAGCTGGCGCGCAGCGCGAAGTTGATCAGCAGGATGATGGACCCGCCGACCAGGACGGCGGTGAACAGCGGCGCGCGCGCGCTTGCGGATGTGCTTGCGGACATGGCGCCCCCTCCTTGCAGCCCGCCATTCCTGCGCCGGGCCGGGGGCGGCGTCAATGCCGCTCATTGCCTGGCGGGCCGGCGGGCGATAGGTTTGGGAAAGGGATGGTGAAGTTCCGGGATCGTGAAAAGGCCGCCATGTATCAAGTCATTGGAACCGCACAAAGCCGCGCCCTGCGCGTGCTGTGGATGCTCGAGGAACTGGGCCAGCCCTACGACCACCTGGCGGTGAACCCGCATAGCGAAAGGGTCACGCCCTTCAACCCGGCCGGCAAGGTGCCGGTGCTGGTGGCGGACGGCACGCCGATCACCGATTCGACGGCGATCCTGACCTATCTCGCCGACAAGCATGGCGCGCTGACCCATCCCGCGGGCACACTGGACCGGGCGCGCCAGGACAGCCTGACGCAATTCGTGCTGGACGAATTCGACGCGGCGCTGTGGCTCGCGGCGCGGCACAGCTTCATCCTGCCCGAAGAGATGCGGCTGGCGGCGATCAAGAACACGCTGCGCTGGGAATTCGAACGCAGCCAGAAGACCCTGGTGCATCGCATGGCCGAGGACGGCTTCCTGATGGGCGAGCGCATGACCGTGCCCGACATCATCCTGGCGCATTGCCTGACCTGGGCGCTGACGGCGCGCTTTCCGATCGTCGAACACCGGCTGACGGATTACCTGGACCGGATGCGGGCGCGGCCCGGCTACCTGCGCGCCTCGGCCAGATAGGCGGCGGCGCCCTGGCCCGCCAGGCGGCCGCTGGCCAGGCAGCCGGTCAGCAGATAGCCGCCGGTCGGCGCCTCCCAGTCCAGCATCTCGCCGGCGGCAAAGACGCCGGGCAGCGCGCGCAGCTCCAGCCGCTCGGTCAGGCTCGCGCCGGTGATGCCGCCTGCTGACGAAATCGCCCGCTCCAACCCCATCGGCCCATCGTGGCGCAGCCGCAGCGCCTTGGCGCGGGCGGCCAGCCGCTCGGGCTCGGCCGGCAGCGGCTGGCCCCATTCCAGCAGAAGCGCCGCCCGCAGGGGATCGCCCAGCCCCCGCCGCAGCCGGTTGCCCACCGACAGCTTCGCCGGCGCCCTGCCGAAACGCCGCGCCAGTTCCTCGGCGGCCACGTCGGGCGCCAGGTCGACGAAGGCCTCGGCCCCGTCGCGCATCAAGGCCGCGAGCTCATAGACGCCGCCGCCCTCGATGCCATGCCGGGTGACCACCCATTCGCCGCGCCCGACCTGGCCGCCGACATGCAGCGCCACGCCCTTGACCGCCTGGCCGAAATGCCGCGCCATCTGCGCCGACCAGGCGGTGCGGAAGCCCATGTTCGCCGGCCGGAACGGCGCCACCTCGACGCCCCGCTCGCGCAGCCACGGCACCCAGGCCGCGTCCGAGCCCAGCCGCGGCCAGCTCGCGCCCCCCAGCGCCAGCACGACGACCTGCGGCCGCAAGACCGCGATCCCGCCCGGCGTCTGCAAGCGCCAGCCGTCGCCGTCGAAGCCGCTCCAGCGCCAGCGCGTCCGCAGCTCGACGCCTGCGCCCGCCAGCCGCGCCAGCCAGGCCCGCAGCAGCGGCGAGGCCTTCATCCCGACCGGAAACACCCGCCCGGTCGAGCCGGTGAACAGCTCCACCCCCAACCCGCGCGCCCAGGCCATCACCGCCTCGGGCCCGATTTCTTTGCTCTGCAAATACCCCGGGGGAGTCCGCAGGACGGGGGCAGAGCCCCCATAATGCGCTGCAAAATCCGCGAACGGCTCGGCCCTGGTCAGGTTCAGCCCGGATTTCCCCGCCATCAGGAACTTCCGCGCCGGCGTCGGCATCGCCTCGGCCACCACGACCCGCGCGCCGCTGCCGGCCAGCACCTCGGCCGCC
This sequence comes from Paracoccus aminovorans, assembly GCF_001546115.1. Taxonomy (GTDB): domain Bacteria; phylum Pseudomonadota; class Alphaproteobacteria; order Rhodobacterales; family Rhodobacteraceae; genus Paracoccus; species Paracoccus aminovorans_B. The sequence continues at coordinate 1,617,952 of NZ_KQ955208.1, read as the reverse complement.
ATCAGCCCGGCCGGGCCGGCGCCGATCACCAGCGCGTGCATCAGCGCCCGCCGCGCGGCATCATGCACAGCCGCAGCAGCATCCGCTCCATCACCGCCATCGCCGGCGCCTTGGACGAGGACCGCAGCTGCAGGTCGGTCTCGATCAGCTGGTGGATCGCGTCCTCCAGCGTCCGCATGCCCCAGTCCTGCGCCTGCCGGATCATCCGGTCGCGGCGCGGGCCAAACACCGGCGGCCGCAGCCGCGCCATCCCCGCCCCCGGCCCGCCGGGGTCCGAGGCGCCGGCATGCAGCGCCCGGAAATGCCGCAGCGCCGCGATGCACAGCGTCACCGGCGCCGTGCCCTGGCCCTCGATCCGCCGCATCAGCAGGCCGAAGTCCTTGGCCCGGCCCTCGGCGACGCAGTCGATCAGCTCGTCCAGCTCGGCCTCGATGGTGGCAGGGGCCAAGAGCGCGATTTCGGCCGGGCGCAGGGGACTGTCGTCGCCATGCTTGTAAAGCCCGATCTTCTCGACCGTCTGGCGAAAGTCGCCGGGGTCCAGCGCGCGCGACAGCGCCATCAGGTCGCGCATGGCGTCGCGCGGCACCTCGCGCAGGCCGGCGTCGCGCAGCCAGCGTTCGATTTCCTCCTCGCCGGGCGGATCGTCGTAAATGGGCGCGGTCACCGCTGCCGGATGCGGCTCGAAGAGCTTGCGCAGCGCCGAGGATTTCCCCAAGGCCGCCGCCGCCACCACGATCACCGCATCGCCCGCGCGCCATTCCCCCAGCGCCGAGGCCACCGCCGGCGCCGCCGCGTCGGGCGTGTCATCGACCAGCACCACGCGCTGGCCCGGAAAGAATCCCACCGCCTTGACCGCATCCAGCAGCGCCGCCGGGTCCTTGCGCAGATCGGCGCCGGGGATGCGGGTCAGGCGCATCTCCTCCTCGGCGCCGGGTCCGACCAGGGCCTTGACCGCCTCGGCCCGCTTCAGCGCCACGCGCATGGCGTCCTGGCCATAGACCAGCAGCGCCGGCCGCGTCGGATCGGGCCGCGCCAGGTAGCGTCCGATCTCGGCGCCCTTCAGGATCACGGGACAAGCATCATGGAACTGCGGCCGGGTCCACGGCCATCAGCCGCGTCACCACCTGGTCGGCCAGCATCCGCGCCAGCCGCTCATGCGCGTCCTGCTCCGCCGCCATGGTGGCGATGGTGGTGCCGGTGGTGGAGTAGGAGGTGAAGCTGCTGACCTGCCCCCGCGTCACCACCTTGCCCGAAGCCTGCTCGGTCAGCACGAAATCCGCGCTGCCGTTCAGCGCATAGCGCGTGGTGATCTCATCCGGGGTGATGGCCTGCGGCACCACGGCGATGCGCAGCCGATAGCCCAACTCGAAGCGCGGGTTGCTGTCCGGCCCCAGCCGCTCGGCGATGCGGCCGGCAAAGCTGAAATCGTCCGGCGTCTTGGGGTCGGCGGTGCGGACCTGGCCGAACAGCTTGCCGCCGACGCCCTCGGGCCCATAGACCGGGGAAAAGCCACAGGCGGCCAGCGCCAGGGCGGCCAGGATCACGCTGCGCCTAGACCACGACATTGACGATCCGCCCCGGCACCACGATCAGCTTCTTGACCGGGGCGCCCTCCATGAAGCGCAGCACGGTCTCGTCGGCCATGACCAGCGCCTCGATCTGTTCCTTGGGCATGTCCTTCGGCACCTCGATCTCGGCCCGGCGCTTGCCGTTGATCTGGATCGGCAGCACCACCGAATCCGAGACCAGCAGCGCCGGGTCCGCCTTGGGCCAGGGCGCATCGACCACCATGCCCTGGCCGCCGGCCTTGGCCCAGACTTCCTCGGCCAGGTGCGGCACCATCGGCGCCAGCAGTTGCGCCAGGATGCGCAGCGCCGCGCGCCGGCCATCGCCGCCGGCCTTCGACTTGCCGATCACATTGGCCAGTTCGTAAAGCTTGGCCACGGCCTTGTTGAAGGCAAAGCCCTCGATGGATTTCGTTACCTCGTCGATGGCGCGATGCGCGGCGCGCGGCAGATCGGGATCGTCGCCGCCCTCGGGGATCTCGTCGGCCAGCCGCCAGACCCGGGCGAGGAAGCGGTTCGCCGCCTCGGCCCCGGCGGCGGTCCATTCCACGTCGCGCTCGGGCGGGCTGTCCGAGAGCATGAACCAGCGCGCCGTATCGGCGCCGAAATTGGCGACGATGTTCACCGGATCGACGACGTTCTTCTTGGATTTCGACATCTTGGCCGAGGGGATCACCTCGACCGGCGTGCCGTCGGCCAGCTTACCGTCGGTGACATCCTCGGGCAGGTGATAGACCGGGCGGCCGCGCGCGTCCCGGGTCATGTAGATCTCATGCGTGACCATGCCCTGGGTGAAGAGCGCGTCGAACGGCTCCCGGGCGCTTTCGGGCAGGTGCCCGGTCTTGACCATGGCGCGGGCGAAGAAGCGCGAATAGAGCAGATGCAGGATCGCATGCTCGATGCCGCCGATATACTGGTCGACGTTCATCCAGTAATCGGTCTCGGGCCGATCGGTCGGCACATCGGCGTGGGGCGAGGTGAAGCGGGCGTAATACCAGGACGAATCGACGAAAGTGTCCATGGTATCCGTCTCGCGCCGGGCCGGGCCGCCGCATTGCGGGCAGGTGGTGTTGCGCCAGGTCGGGTGCCGGTCCAGCGGGTTGCCGGGCACGTCGAAGCTGACGTCCTGCGGCAGCAGCACCGGCAGGTTCGCCTTGGCCTCGGGCACGGTGCCGCATTTTTCGCAATGCACCACCGGGATCGGGCAGCCCCAATAGCGCTGGCGCGAGATGCCCCAGTCGCGCAGGCGGAATTTCGTCACGCCCTCGCCATAGCCGGCGGCCTCGGCATGGGCGATGGCGGCATCCACCGCCGCCTCGCCGGTCTGGTCGGCGTGGCCTGCGAAGCCGCGGACATAGGTCACGATTTCGGATTTCAGCGGCACATAGGGCGCTTTCGCCACCAGCGCGTCGGCCTGTTCCAGCGTCATGCCGCGCTCGCCGAAGGTGGCGCGGATCGGCAGCCGGTATTTGGTCGCAAACTCGTGGTCGCGCTCGTCATGCGCCGGAGAGCCGAAGATCGCGCCGGTGCCGTAATCCATCAGCACGAAATTCGCGATCCAGATCGGCAATTGCCAATCCGGGTCCAGCGGGTGGCGCACGGTCAGCCCGGTGTCGAAGCCCAGCTTCGGCGCGGTCTCGATGGCTTCCTCGGTGGTGCCGATCTTGCGGCATTCCTCGACGAAAGCCGCGACGGCCGTGTCCTTGGCCGCCAGCGCCTTGACCAGCGGATGATCCGGCGACAGGGCGACGAAGCTCGCGCCCATCAGCGTGTCGGGGCGGGTGGTATAGACCTCGATCTGCGGGAAATCGGGGCTGTCCACGGTGTCGAAGCGGAATTGCAGCCCGCGCGACTTGCCGATCCAGTTGGCCTGCATCAGCCGCACCTTTTCCGGCCAGCCCTCCAGCCCGTCCAGCGCGGTCAGCAGCTCGTCCGAGTAATCCGAGATCTTGAAGAACCACTGCGTCAGTTCCTTGCGCTCGACCGTGGCGCCCGAACGCCAGCCCTTGCCGTCGATCACCTGCTCGTTCGCCAGCACGGTCATGTCGACCGGGTCCCAGTTCACCTGCGCCGATTTGCGGGTGATCAGCCCGGCCTCCAGCATGTCCAGGAACAGCGCCTGCTGCTGGGCGACATAGGCGTCGTCGCAGGTGGCGAATTCCCGGCTCCAGTCGATCGACAGGCCCAAGGGCTTCAGCTGGCCGCGCATGGTGGCGATATTGCCATAGGTCCAGTCGCGCGGATGGCCGCCCTGCTCCATGGCCGCATTCTCGGCCGGCATGCCGAAGGCGTCCCAGCCCATCGGGTGCAGCACGGAAAAGCCCTGCGCGCGCTTGAACCGCGCCACCACGTCGCCCATCGTGTAGTTGCGCACATGGCCCATGTGGATGCGCCCCGAAGGATAGGGGAACATTTCCAGCACGTAATACTTGGGCCGTTCGTCCCGCACCGCGCGGAAGGTCTCCGCGTCGTCCCACGCCTTTTGCCAGCGCGGCTCGCTGATTGCGGGATCATAGGGCATGGAAACCTCCGGGCGTCAGATTGCCCGCAGGGTCATATCCCTTGCGCGTGCGCAGGTCCAGAAGGCTTAGAGCTTGCCGTCCCGCACGCGCATCTGCCGGGCGCGGGTCAGGATCGCATCCTCGACCGCGCGCACGGTGTCGGGGGCGACCGCCGCGCCGCCGGCGCCCTGCAGCGACAGCTTCAGCGCCCGCGCGTCCAGCGCCGGGTCGGTGATGTTGACCGTGGCGCGATAGGACCGCACGCCGCCCGGCGGCGTGCCGTAGCCGGTGACGATGACGCCGGTGAACGGGTCGATGGACTGGATCGGCAGGAAGTTCAGCACCTCGAGGCTGGCGTTCCACAGATACTTGTTCACCGCCACGGTGTCGTTCGGATTGCGGCGATTCGAGAACAGGTCCCAGATCGTCGATTGCCGCTGCGGCTGCGCGGCCTGCGCCTGCCGGTTCCCGCCCGGCCCCGAGGTCGCGGAACCGGCCGAGCCCGATCCACCGCCGGAACAAGCGGCAAGCCCGGCCGAAAGAAGCAGGGCGGCGGTCAGCCGTGCGGCGCGTCTGGTCATCTGGTGTCCCCCGGATCGTCTTGGCCGAGCCATAGCGCAATTCCGCCCCTTGCCACAAGAGAGGCCGCGCCGCCGCCCGCCGGGTCGTGCCGCGATCCGCAAGGCGGGTGATATGGCACGCGCGCGTAGGGGCTGCGAAAACCCTGCCGGCGCGGCCTTGCGGGCGCGCTTGCCCGGGCTGCAACGGACTGTGGCCCTTGTGCATCACAGCAGGCCCGAAACGGGCTAAGCCGATGCGATTCCGTTGCAATGCGGGGGGGAAAGGGCGACACAACTGCCTATACCTCGGTCGGTTCTCTGGCTGGGGCACACGAGAGAGACAAGAGGGAAAACCATGAAAAAGGTTCTTTTCGCCACCAGCGCGCTGGTGCTTTCGGCTGGCTTCGCCTCGGCTGAAGTCGCCGTTTCGGGCGACGGCCGTATGGGTGTGATCTATGACGGCAACGACGCTCAGTTCTCGAGCCGCGCCCGCGTGAAATTCACCCTGACCGGTGAATCGGATGCCGGCCTGTCGTTCGGCGGCGCCTTCCGCGTCGACCAGGAAAGCGACTACACCGCTGGCAACACCGAGTCCAACCGTTCGGCCGCCCGCGGCACCGCCGGCGCCGTCTGGATCTCGGGCACCTACGGCAAGCTGTCGATGGGTGACGTTGTCGGCGCCGCGGAAGCCGCGATCGGCGACCTGCCGGAAATCGGCTACACCGACGGTGAATTCGGTGGCGACATCGAAGAGATCAGCTTCCTGGTCGGCGACGGTGAGAACGAAGACCAGGGTCCGACGATCCTGTATGAATACACCGTCAACAACATCTCGTTCTACGCCTCGGCCACCGACGGCTCGAACGTTGCCGGCCCGGGCGTGGTCGGTCGCTCGGACGTGTTCGACCTGGACGGCAATCAGGTTGACACCGCCGACACCGCCTGGTCGGTCGCTGCGAAATACGAAGGCTCGAACTTCTGGGCCGCGCTGTCCTACTCGGACAACGGCGACGACAGCGAAATCGGTCTGGCTGCCGAAGGCAAGTTCAACAACTTCGCCATCAAAGGCGTGTACATGGACTACAGCATCGACTCGATCGCCGACGCCGATGCCAAGACCTATGGCCTGGGCGCGACCTACCAGATGGACGCGATCGCTGTGAAAGGCTTCTGGCGTCGTGACGAAGTCGAAGTCGCCGGCTTCGACGAAGAATACGACTCGTTCGGCATCGGTGCCGACTACGACCTGGGCGGCGGCGCCGTTCTGGCCGGTGGCATCATCGACACCGACTACCTCGACGACACCGTCGCCGACTTCGGTATCAAGTTCTCGTTCTGATCCGTCAGAACCGGAATGCGAAAGAGCGGGCCTTGCGCCCGCTCTTTTCTTTTGCGAATCATGCCGTCCATGGGACTGGATGACATCAGGCGCCGCATCGCCGCGGCCGAATCCGCCGCCGGGCGTGCGCCGGGCGCGGTGACGCTGATCGCCGTCAGCAAGGTGCAGCCGCCCGAGCGGGTCGAGGCCGTGCTGGCAGCCGGCCAGCGCGTCTTCGGCGAGAATTACGTGCAGGAGGCGGCAGGAAAATGGCCCGCCTGGCGCGACCGTTTCCCTGGGGTCGAACTGCACATGATCGGCCCCTTGCAGACCAACAAGCTGAAGCCGGCGCTGCAGCTTTTCGACGCCATCCATACGCTCGACCGCCCCTCGCTGGCCGAGAAGCTGGCGCGGCAGGTGCAGGCGGCCGGGCGCTGTCCGCAGCTTTTCGTGCAGGTGAACACTGGCTCCGAGCCGCAAAAGGCCGGCATCCTGCCCGACGAGGCAGACGGGTTCATCGCCGACTGCCGGGCGCTGGACCTGGACGTGCAGGGCCTGATGTGCATCCCGCCCGAGGATCAGGACGCCACCCCGCATTTCCGCGCTCTGCGCGCCATCGCGGCGCGGAACGGGCTAAGCAGCCTCTCGATGGGCATGAGCGCCGATTTCGAAACCGCCATCGCCGAGGGCGCCACCCATGTCCGCGTCGGCAGCGCGATCTTCGGCGCGCGCGACTACGGCTGAGCTGCCTCATCTGGCGCCAACGCGAGCGCGCGGCTTTCCGCGGCTCATTGGCCTGCATATGCAGCCCGCGCGGTTGCATTGCCAGCGCCTCCCGGGAACGCTCTCCAGCGCCGAAACGATTGCGCTGCGAGATCCGGACCCGCGCATGAGTCTGGACGCACGCGGTCGGCGAATCGGCTCGCCCGGCGGCGCTCGATGGCCCTGCGCCAGCATCCGCCGCGCTCTGCGTTCAAAACGCTCCGAGAGACGGTTGCCGGACCGGGCCGCGCCCGCGCCATGGCCGCATTGGCGACGGCGGCGGCGTGGAATTAACCCTCTCTTAACAAACAGGATGCGGAGCCAGGCGCCAACCGCTACTCTGCCCGTAAAGGTTGTATGATTCGGTTGTCTGGTGCCGCCATGTTGCTTCTTGGAAGTCTGTTGAGCATGCTCGTGGTCGGGCTGGCGGTCGATGTCAGTTCGACCCGGCCCGAGCCAGGCGAGGAAGATCCCGACAATCCCGGCCCCGTCGAGCCGGACCCGGACGACGACCCCGAGGGCGTCGAGACCGAGGGCACCGAGGGTTCGGACTGGCTCGCCGGCAGCGAATACGACGACCGGCTCAGCGGGTTCGGCGGCAACGACGATTTGCACGGCGGCCTGGGTGACGACACGCTGCTGGGCGGCGACGGCACCGACTGGATCTATGGCGATGGCGACTATGGCGAGGGCGGCGACGATTCGATCGAAGGCGGCGCCGGCGCCGATTCCCTGGCCGGCCAGGGCGGCCATGACACCGTGCATGGCGGCGCCGGCGACGACACGATCTTCGGCGGCGAAGGTGACGACAGCCTGACCGGTGGCGAGGGCGACGACTGGATCACCGGCAATGCCGGCAACGACACGCTGGTCGCCGGGCGCGGCACCGACGACCTGGACGGCGGCGAGGGCGACGACCTGCTGATCGGCTCGGCCCATCCTGATGCGGCCTGGCTGCATGGCGGCGCCGGCCATGACACGCTGATGGCCGGCGCCGGCGATTTCGCCGAGGGCGGCGAGGGCGAGGACCTGTTCCAGCTGGGCGCCCCCGATCCGGCGCTGGAGGATCCGGGCGAGACCGTGCCGCTGATCGGCGACTTCGACCCGGACCAGGACCGGCTTGAGCTGCGCTATGAGGATGACGGCGACGGCATCCCGCCCGAGGTGACGCTGGACCTGCACCCGGACGGCTCGACGCTGGTGCGCATGGACGGGCTGGCCGTGGGCAAGCTGCTGGGGGTGCAGGGGCTGCGGGTCAGCGACATCACCCTGACGGCGATCCGGCCCGCCGCCTGACCGGCAGGGCCGAGAAAAGCCTTTCCTTTCCCGCCGATTCCGCCTATAGCCGCGCATCCGCTGGACCGAATCCGGTGGATCTCTCCATGGGCCTGCGCTGGACGACATCCCGGCCGGAGCCATAACCCTTTGACTTCGAAAGGAGACCCCGATGTCGATCACCGTCGAGGAAAAGAACCGCGTGATGAGCGAATTCGCGACCAAGAAAGGCGACACCGGCTCGCCCGAGGTCCAGGTCGCCATCCTGTCGTCGCGCATCGCCACCCTGACCGAGCACTTCAAGACCCACAAGAAAGACAACCATTCGCGTCGTGGTCTGCTGAAGCTGGTCGCGCAGCGCCGCAAGCTGCTGGACTATCTGAAGCGCAAGGACGAAGCCCGCTATACCGACCTGATCGGCAAGCTGGGCCTGCGCCGCTAAGGCGTCTCTCGCCGCTGACAGACGGACGCCCGGGGCTATGCCGCGGGCGTTTTTCTTTGTGGCTGGGCCAGTCGAGCCGAACGGCCGAAGGATAAAATTCGCCATAGTTCCTTCTGGAAGCTGACCTGATTTCGATATTGGCTAATCCTGCGTAAACAGGAGAATGGCCAATGCCGTTAGGATTATTGACGAGTGTCTTGAATTCCACGCTCACCGGGCTGACGGGCGTGCGCACCGACCAGAGCACGGCCCAGAACAGCCCCCAGAACCAGGCGCCGGCGCCGCAAGGCAGCACGCCGATCACGGATGTCAGCCAGGACCGCATCGACCTGAACGTCCCGGAAAAAGCGGCAGATGCCGCGCCGCCGGTGGCTGCCTATCCGCCGCCGCCCCCGCCCGCGGCGATACCGGACGTGCCGGCGGCGATGGCGGAAGCCGAGCCCGCGCCTGCCACAGCGACCGTGGTCCTCAACGCCGAGCAGCCGGCCCCTGGGACGAACGCGGCTGCCGACACCAAGGCACAGCTCGACACGGCGTCGCAGGCCGCGGATGCGTCGGCCATCGCCGCGGGCTCGACCGCGCAGATCGCGCCTGCCTCGACCGGCCGGTCCGGGACCAGCGCCGGCTCTGCGTCGGCGGAAGCCGCCCAGGCCGCCGACAGCGGCTTGGTCACGCAGGCCGCGGATGCCTGGTCGGACGAGGACCATGCCCGCGCCATGGCGATCAAGGCCTTGCAGCAGGAGCGGATGCTCAACCTCGCCTCCACCCTGACCGAGGCGGCGGAGAAGCACGCCACCGTTCAGGCTGAAAAGCGCGCCGAGACCGCCGCCGCGACCGCCGAAGCCAGCACGCGCCCCGCGCTGCTGGTCGCATGATCCGGCGCGTCCCGCCCGGCGCCGGGCGGGACGCAGCGCCCTGGGCGGTGGGCCGCCATGGGACGGCCGGCGCGGGCGGACCCCGCCAAAACTCTTTTCACAGCCCCTGTTTTCCTGTATGGGGCCCCATCTGTGACGTGACGCCCCCAGCCCCGGGGCACATGCGCAAGGATAGGGGCGGGCGGCAATGGGGCCGCCATAGACACGGGAGGCCGGAGGGCCGGTCGCTCCCAGAGGAAATCAGATGCATTTTGACGAAGTCAAGAAATCCATCCAGTGGGGTCAGGAAACGCTGACGCTGGAAACGGGCAAGGTTGCCCGCCAGGCCGACGGCTCGGTCATCGCCACCCTGGGCGAAACCAGCGTCATGGCCAACGTGACCTTCGCGAAGGAACCGAAACCCGGGCAGGACTTCTTCCCGCTGACGGTGCACTACCAGGAAAAATACTACGCCGCCGGCAAGATCCCGGGCGGCTTCTTCAAGCGCGAGGCGCGCCCGTCCGAGAAAGAGACGCTGACCGCGCGCCTGATCGACCGCCCCTGCCGCCCGCTGTTCGCCCCCGGCTTCAAGAACGAAGTCCTGGTGATGTGCACCGTGCTGTCGCACGACCTGGTCAACGACCCCGACATCGTGGCGATGATCGCCGCCTCGGCCGCGCTGACCATCTCGGGCGTGCCGTTCATGGGTCCGATCGGCGCCGCGCGCGTCGGTTTCGCCAATGGCGAATACGTGCTGAACCCCGAGGTTCAGGACATGGACCACCTGCGCTCGAACCCCGAGCAGCGCCTGGACCTGGTCGTCGCCGGCACCAAGGACGCCGTGATGATGGTCGAATCGGAAGCCTATGAGCTGACCGAGGAAGAGATGCTCGGCGCGGTGAAATTCGGCCATGAGCAGATGCAGCCGGTCATCGACCTGATCATCGCGCTGGCCGAAGTCGCCGCGAAAGAGCCCTTCGACTTCCAGTCGCCGGACTACAGCGCGCTCTACGCCCGCGTGAAGTCGCTGGGCGAGGACCAGATGCGCGCCGCCTATGCCATCCGCGACAAGGGCGACCGCCACGACGCCATCGAGGCCAGCAAGGCCGCGATCAAGGCCGGCCTGACCGAGGAAGAACTGCTGGACCCGAATCTGGGCTCGGCGCTGAAGAAGCTGGAATCGGGCATCCTGCGCGGTGACATCATCAACGGCGGCGCCCGCATCGACGGCCGCGACAACAAGACTGTGCGCGCCATCGACAGCGAAGTCGGCATCCTGCCGCGCACCCATGGCTCGGCGCTGTTCACCCGCGGCGAGACCCAGGCGCTGGTCGTGACCACGCTGGGCACCGGCGACGACGAACAGATCATCGACGCGCTGCACGGCAACTCGCGCTCGAACTTCCTGCTGCACTACAACTTCCCGCCCTATTCGGTGGGCGAGGTTGGCCGCGTCGGCAGCCCGGGCCGCCGCGAGATCGGCCATGGCAAGCTTGCCTGGCGCGCGCTGCAGGCCGTGCTGCCGGCCGCGACCGACTTCCCCTATACCATCCGCGTGGTGAGCGAGATCACCGAATCGAACGGCTCGTCCTCGATGGCTTCGGTCTGCGGCGGCTCGCTGTCGATGATGGATGCGGGCGTGCCGCTGAAGGCGCCGGTCGCCGGCGTCGCCATGGGCCTGATCCTGGAAGACGACGGCCGCTATGCCGTGCTGACCGACATCCTGGGTGACGAGGATCACCTGGGCGACATGGACTTCAAGGTCGCCGGCACCGAAAACGGCATCACCTCGCTGCAGATGGACATCAAGGTCGCGGGCATCACCCCGGCGATCATGGAGCAGGCCCTGGCGCAAGCCAAGGACGGCCGGATGCACATCCTGGGCGAGATGTCCCATGCCCTGACCGAAGGCCGGCGCGAGTTCAGCGCCCATGCCCCGCGCATCGAGACCATGACCATCCCGACCGACAAGATCCGCGAAGTGATCGGCTCGGGCGGCAAGGTCATCCGCGAGATCGTCGAGGTTTCCGGCGCCAAGGTCGACATCAACGACGACGGCGTCATCAAGATCGCCTCGGCCAATGCCGATTCGATCAAGAAGGCCTATGACATGATCTATTCGATCGTGGCCGAGCCGGAAGAGGGCAAGATCTACACCGGCAAGGTCGTCAAGCTGGTCGATTTCGGCGCCTTCGTGAACTTCTTCGGCAAGCGCGACGGCCTGGTGCATGTGTCCCAGATCGCCTCCAAGCGCCTGAACCATCCGAACGAGATCCTGAAGGAAGGCCAAGAGGTCAAGGTCAAGCTGCTGGGCTTCGACGACCGCGGCAAGGTCCGCCTGGGCATGAAGATGGTCGACCAGGAGACCGGCGAGGAAATCGCCCCCGAGAAGAAAGAGGACGCGCAGGCCGATTGATCGGCCGGCGGTTCCGGAAAGGCCCCGCGTTTGCGGGGCCTTTTTCATTGCTGCCGGCGCTGCGCCCGCAATGGAACGGATCGGGGCCTAGCGGCGCCGGTTTCTTCGCGCGCGCTTCCAGGCCTTGAACCGCTTGCGCCAGGCTTGGATCCGGCCGACCGGCGGCACGAGGTTCGCACGCAGCGCCGGATTGGCGGGAACCGTCAGCGCGGCGGCAAACTGCGCGTCGAAATCCGCAAGCGACGCAACCGCCGCGTCCCGGATGCGCGCCGCCCTTTCGCGGGTTTCCGGGGAAAGGCAACGCGCAAGCGCCGCCGCGAGGTCGTCATCGCTTGCGGCGTCGGCGTCGAATACCTCGGGCCAGCCCAGTTCCTGCGCCTGGCGCGTGACCTTGTCGCCCCCGGCCACCGGGTCGATCGCCAGCGTTGGAATGCCGTTCTTGAGCGCCAGCACCATGCCGTGAAGCCTTGTCGTCAGCATGGCATCAAGCCGGCGGCAGATCGCCTCGAACTCGGCGCCGCTGGACAGGCCGAAGCGGTTGGTTTCGACGGGCACGGACGTGTCCAGCTCGATGAAGGCCACGCCGGCATCCCGGATCAGGCGGCGCAGCCTCTGGGCTGCCAGATCGCCACGGCGACGCGCGCCATATTCGCGCTGCGGGCTGGCAAGGCACAGGCCCACGACCGGCATCGGCTCCGGGGTTTCAAGGAAACTCAGGTCGGCGCGCACGGTCCTGTCGCTGTCGCGTTCCAGCAGGACTTCGAACGGATTGAAGTCCTGAAGCTTCTCCACCATGGTCAGATTGACGCCGATATGCACGCAATGCTGGAACCGGCCGAAGATGCTGTCGTGCTGCACGGCCATCTGGGGCGTGAAGGGCCCGCAGATCACGATCAGATGCGTATAGCGCCGCGGGTCCAGCTTGTGCTTGTCCAGCCAGGACCGGTCCACGGTCAGCCGGGCATCGGTAAAGGGGGAAACGTCGTAATCCATGCCCAGGGCATCGAGCCGCCGCTCGATCTGCCGCAGGACCTCGACGTCGCCCACGGTGGAAAGATGCCCCACCAGAAGCGCGCGGGCGGGCTTGCCTTGCGAGGGGGCGCGATGGTCTTGCGTCAAATCCAGCTCCTGAAGCCTGCCTCTGCGGCGCGGCGCGTGATGCGTGTCGTCTCGATCAGGTCGGGCGCAGATCGGGATACCTGCGCAGAAAACGGCGCAGGGCGCGTTTGTAGATCCTGGTCGCCCGACCACGAGACGACCAGATATCCCAGCCCGTGGCCCGCCAAGGCTTTTCCGGCCCATGATAGTGCAGGATGACTGATCCCCTGCCGGGCAGGGCGCCGGTTGCCGGCGTGCCGTTGCGCGACAGATGTGCGCGGTGTTTCCGGATGCGGCCCCAGGATGCGTTCCATCCCAGGTCCAGCTGGACGACATTGCCGCGGAACAGGGCGTTCAGGTGGTCCTGATCGCCATGGCTGCAGGCGGAGGCGGCGAGGACATCCGCGACCCGCTCCAGCAGGGCCGGTTCCGCGCGAAGGGCGTCGCAATTCAGCAAGAGCACCCCGGCGTTGAAGTAATCCTGAACCGGGGCCGGATCCATCAGCTGCCGGATTTCGGAAAGCCGCTCCTCGCGCAAGCCTGATCGTCCACCCTGATCGGACAGCCAATGCGCGACCGTGTAATCCCGCACCACGCCGGCATAGGCCCTGCCCAGGTCAAGCCGGAACAGTTCGGACACATCGCCGGTCACCAGCGTGTCGCCATCGATATAGAGCACATAGCCGTCGATAAGGCGTGGAATGAACAGGCGGCCCATGGTGGCGGCCGAGATATAGCTTTGCGGACCATGCGCGCCATCAAGATAGCCGCTGCCGATATCCCTGCAATGCAGCGCGACCCGGGGGTTTTCCGCAGCGACCTTTTCGACATCGGCCCAGTCCGCGGCCTGCAACCCGTCGCCCCAGACGTGCAACTCGGCCGGGCCCTTCAGATGCTGCAGCAGGCTCCAGACGGAAACCAGGGTCGGCCTGAGAAAGCCGCGGTCGGTGACATAGGCAACCTTGACCGTGCGGGGCGGCGTCGTCAACGAAGGCTCCGTTCGTTCCGGGTCGGGACTGGTCCGTGATATGGGACTTTTCCATTCCGGGCAACATTGCAGCTGCATCCGCCGCGCTTGCCACGGCGAGCGGCAGGACGCCAGGACTGCCCTGTGAAAAGCCGCGCCCGAAAGGCGCGGCCTCGCCCGGCCTTACGCCGGGTCCTTGGCGAAGCGCAGATAGGGCAGCTTCTTGTCGAGCGCGCCGTATTTCGCCTCGGCCGCCGCGTCGTCCAGCGCCAGCGCCACGATCACGTCCTGGCCGGGCACCCAGTTCGCCGGCGTCGCCAGCGGCACGCCGTCGGTCTTTTGCACCGCGTCCAGCGCCCGGACGATCTCGGCGAAGTTGCGGCCTACCGACATCGGATAGGTCATCGTCAGCCGCACCTTCTTGTCCGGCCCGATGATGAAGACCGTGCGCACCGTCGCCGAATGCGCCGGGGTGCGGCCCTCGGTCGGCAGGTAATAGTCGGCCGGCAGCATGTCATAGGCCTTGGCGACGGTCAGGTCGCTGTCGTCGATGATGGCGAAATTCGCCGGCACGCCCGCCACTTTTTCGATGTCGGATTTCCACTTGCCATGGTCCTCGACCGAATCGACCGAGACGCCCAGGACCTTGGTGCCGCGCTGCTCGAATTCCGGCACCAGTTGGGCCACGGCGCCGAATTCGGTGGTGCAGACCGGGGTGAAATCGCGCGGATGCGAGAACAGGATCGCATAGCTGTCGCCGATCCAGTCGTGGAAGCGGATCTCTCCCTCGGTGGAATTGGCGGTGAAATCGGGGGCGATGTCGTTGATGCGCAGGGACATGGGTCCGTCCTTTCAGTTGCTTCGCCGCCCAACATAGGCAATGCGCGAAGGATTGCCAACACGACCTTACAAGTCGTGTTATGCCGGCCTGCACCCCGAGCCGCTTGCGAAGCCCGGCCGGCGGTGCCACGTTAGCGGCCATAAACCGAAAGGAGCCGCTCATGAGCGCGATTGCAGACAAGCGGAAATTCTACATCGACGGCGCCTGGGTCGAGCCGGCCGCGCCGCGCGACCTCGAGGTCATCGACCCCTCGACCGAAGAGCCGGTGGCGGTGATCTCGCTGGGCGACCAGCCCGATACCGATGCCGCCGTGGCCGCCGCCAAGGCCGCCTTCCCGGGCTGGTCGGCGGTGCCGCCGGCGGAACGGCTGGCCCATGTCGAAAACATCCTCGCGGTCTACAAGCGCCGGGCGCAGGACATGGCCGATGCCATCACCGCCGAGATGGGCGCGCCGCAGGACCTGGCGCTGGAGGATCAGGTCGGCGTCGGCACCTATCACATCCAGACCTTCATCGACGCCTTCCGCACCTTCGAATTCATCCGCCCGCTGCATCCCGACACGCCCACCAGCATGGTCGCATGGGAGCCGGTCGGCGTCGTCGGGCTGATCACGCCCTGGAACTGGCCGATGAACCAGGTCACGCTGAAGGTGATCCCCGCCATCCTGGCCGGCAATACCGTGGTGCTGAAGCCCAGCGAGATCGCGCCGCTGAGCTCGGTGGTCTGGAGCGAGATCATCGACGAGGCCGGGTTGCCCAAGGGCGTCTACAACATGGTGAATGGCGACGGGGTCGGCGTCGGCACCCAGCTTTCGGTGCATCCCGACGTCGAGATGATCAGCTTCACCGGCTCGACCCGCGCCGGCATCGCCATCACCAAGGCCGCCGCCGATACGGTCAAGAAGGTGGTGCTGGAGCTGGGCGGCAAGGGCGCGAACCTGGTCTTTGCCGATGCCGATGAAAAGGCCGTGGCGCGCGGCGCGCGGCATTGCTTCTACAACTCTGGCCAAAGCTGCAACGCGCCGACCCGGATGCTGGTCGAGCGCAGCTTCTACGACACCGCCGTCGAGCAGGCCAGGAAGGTGGCCGAGGAGACCCCGGTCGCCACCGCGCACCAGCCCGGCAGGCATATCGGCCCGGTGGTCAGCAAGCAGCAATGGGACAAGATCCAGGACCTGATCCAGAAGGGCATCGACGAGGGCGCCCGCCTGGTCGCTGGCGGTCCCGGCCTGCCCGAGGGCGTCAACCGCGGCTATTTCGTGCGCCCGACGGTCTTTGCCGATGTGACGAACGACATGACCATCGCAAGGCAGGAGATCTTTGGCCCGGTGCTGTCGATCATCCCCTTCGACAGCGAAGAGGAAGCCGTCGCCATCGCCAATGACACGATCTATGGGCTGACGAACTACGTCCAGACCCAGGACGGCAAGCGCCGCAACCGGCTGGCCCGGCAGCTGCGCGCCGGCATGGTCGAGACGAATGGCCAGTCGCGCGGACGCGGCTCGGCCTTCGGCGGGGTCAAGGCCTCGGGCCGGGCGCGCGAGGGTGGCGTCTGGGGGCTCGAGGAGTTCATGGACAGCAAGCAGATCAGCGGCTGGGATCCCGAGGCGTGACGCTTTTCCTTGTCCCGGCGCGGCGTTAGCATCCGCGCCGGGACAAGGGGGAATACCATGAAGACCATCCTGATCACCGGCGGCGGCAGCGGCATCGGCCGGCTGACCGCGCGCCGTTTCCTTGATGCCGGCTGGCGCGTCGGGCTGATCGGCCGGCGCGAATCGGCGCTGGCCGAAACGGCGGCGGGCGATGACCGGGCGTTGATCCTGCCCTGCGACGTGACCGACCCGCAGGCGGTGGACGCGGCTTTTGCCCGGGCGGTGGCGGAATGGGGCCGGATCGACGTGCTGTTCAACAACGCGGGCGCCATCCTGATCTCGCGCCTGATCGACGAGATTTCCTGGGAGGACTGGCAGGGCGTGTCGCGCGTCAACATCGACGGCATGTTCCTGTGCGCCCGCGCCGCCTTTCGCCAGATGCGGCGGCAGGATCCGATGGGCGGGCGCATCATCAACAACGGCTCGATCGCAGCCGAGGCGCCGCGTCCCGGCTCGGTGCCCTATACGATGTCGAAACATGCGGTGACCGGGCTGACGCGCACGCTGGCGCTGGACGGCCGGCCCTTCAACATCGCCTGCGGCCAGATCGACGCCGGCAATGCCGCGACCGAGATGATCTCGGCGGTGGGCCACGTCGGCGCGCCGCAGGCCGACGGGCAGATCCGGGCCGAGCCGCTGATGGACGCGGCCCATGTCGCGGATGCGGTGTTCCACATGGCGAGCCTGCCCGAGGGCGCGAACGTGCTGCACATGACGGTGATGGCGACCAACATGCCCTTGGTGGGGCGCGGCTGAGGCGTCGCGTCGCGCGCGCCGTCGCAGGGGTATTTGTGAAACAGTGAAAGCCGGGCTCAGCCCTCGGCTTCCAGGTATTCGGCCAGCAGCGCGGTCTTGGTGAAATAGTCCGGCGACAGGTCGAGCAGCGCGGGCAGGTCGCGCAGCACCCGGCGCAGGTGCAGCCGGATCGCCGCCTCGGCCCGGTCGGGATCGCCCGAGGCCACCGCCTCGGCCACGGCGCGATGCTGCGCGATGATGGCGTCGCGGGCGATCAGCGCCGTCAGCAGGTGGCGGGCGCGGTCTAGGTGGATCTTGATCTGCTGCAGATGCGTCCAGACCATCGCCTTGCCGGCGATGGCGGCGAGCTGGGCGTGGAACTCCTCGTCCAGGCGGGCGAGCTGCGCGGCATCGGCGGCCTGCTCCTGCTGCGCGACCTGGGCGAACAGCGCTTGCAGCTGGGCTGGCGTGGCGCGGCGGGCGGCGCGGCGGGCCAGGTCGGCCTCGACCGATTCGCGGATGAAGCGGGTGCAGAGCACCCATTCCAGGTCGATGCGGGTGACGAAGGTGCCGCGCTGCGGGCGCACCTCGATCAGCCCGTCGCCGGTCAGCCGGATGAAGGCCTCGCGCACCGGCTGGCGCGACAGCTGGTACTGGTCGGCGATTTCCTGTTCCGAAAGCCGGGTGCCGGGGGACAGTTCGCAGCCGACGATACGCTGGCGCAGCCGGGCGTGCAGCTGGGCCGCGAAAGGCGCCGGGACCGGCGCCGCCATGGTCGATGCAGGATTCATCTCTTCCCCCTGCTTCGCTGTAATTGGTTAATTTACTCCACGTCAACCGTTCGCGCCCGCTGGAAGCGCATCATGGTCTGCTGATGGTAGAGCTGACCCGGCTCCAGCCGGGCGGATGGATAGCCGGGCCGGTTCGGCGCATCGGGCCAGAGCTGCGATTCCAGCGCGATTCCGGCGTGGCGGCCATAGGGCCGGCCGGCAAGCCCGGGGGCGCCGGGGCCGAGGTGATTGGCGGTATAGACCTGGAGCCCCGGCTCGGTCGAGCGCAGGATCAGGCGCAGGTCTGCTGCCTGCAGCACCGCGGCCTGGCGCGGCCTGGCGTGGCGGGCCGGGGCGAGGCACAGGTTATGGTCGATGGCCGGTCCCGCCAGCCGCTCGCCCAGCCGCACCGGGCGGCGGAAGTCCAGCGCCGTGCCGCGCACCGGGGCCGGGGGGCCGAGCGGGATCAGGTCGGCATCCACCGGCAGGTAGTCCCGGGCCGGCACGCTCAGGCGATGCTCGGCCACGGTGTCGCGGCCGTCGAGGTTGAAATAGCTGTGCTGGGCGAAATTGCACAGCGTCGGCGCGTCCGAGGTGGCGAGGATGGTCAGCGAAAGCGTGGGCCCGGGCAGGATGCGATAGGTCGCGCGCACCAGCATGGTGCCGGGAAAGCCCATGTGACCGTCGGGCAGCAGGTCGATCAGCGTGACCATGTCCTCGGTCTGCTCGGCCAGGATCCAGTTGCGGGTGCCGCTGCCGTCGCTGCCGCCATGCAGGATGTGGCGCCCGTCCTGGTTGCGGTCAAACTGCAGCTCTTGCCCGTCGAGCACTGCGCGGGCCTGGCCGATGCGGTTGGCATAGCGGCCGACGATGGCGCCGAAATAGCGGCCCTCGTCCAGATAGGGGGCGAGCTGCGGATAGCCCAGCACCAGCGGATGCGCGACGCCCGCGAGCCGCAGATCCTGCAGCGAGGCGCCCAGAGTCATCACCGAGGCGGTCAGCCCGTGGCCCGAGATCGTGGCCCGCGTGACCGCCTGGCCATCGGGCAGCGTGCCGAAGGTCGCGCGCATCACGCCAGCACCCGCGGCTCGGGCCGGCCGCGCGCGGGGCCGGGGTCCAGCTGCCAGGTGCGGCCGTCCTGCGGGCCGTGGCGGCCCTCGGCGGCGCTCGTGACGATCAGCCGCGACAGGTCGCGGCCGGCGAAGCAGGGACAGCTGGGCTGGCTCGCCGGCAGGGTCAGGCGGCTGAGCAGCCGCCCGTCCGGCGCGTGGCAGACGACCGAGCCGCTGCCCCAGCGCGCGTTCCAGAACCGGCCCTGGTCGTCGGTCACCGCGCCGTCGGGGAACTGATCGGTGCCGGCGAGGTCGAGAAAGACCCGCGCCTGCCCCATGGGCCAGCCGTCCGGGTCCAGCGGCTGGCTCCAGACCGTCTGCGCGGCGGTATCCGCGAAATAGGCCAGCCGCCCGTCCGGCGCAAAGCAGATCGCATTCGGGATCGAGATTCCGACGCGAAGCTGGCGCAATTCGCCCCGGAAAAAGCGGTAGATCGCGCCCTGGCCGGTTTCGGCGCTGCGCGACATGGTGCCGATCCAGAAGCCGCCTTGCGGGTCGGCGCGGCCGTCGTTCGAGCGGTTGCCGGGGCGGTCGGGCTCCAGCGCCACCAGCCGCCTGGCCTCGCCATTCCTCAGGTCGAAGCGCAAGAGCGCGGTCTCGCTGGCGATCAGCAGGTGGTCGCGGTCGATCCAGCCGCAGGCCGAGACCATCTCGTCGAACTGCCATTCCAGCGGCGCGCCGTCCAGCTGCGACATCAGCCGCCGGCCGAGGATGTCGAACCAGAAGGGCTGCGCGCGCTCGGGGTGCCAGAAGGCGCCTTCGCCCAGCTCGCAGATGCGCGGGTCGAAGACCGCGGCGCTCATGCCAGGGCCTGCATGGCGGCGATGATCTCGCGGGCGCGGGTGGCGACGGTTTCGGCCGGGTCGCCCGGGCGATACAGCGCCGTGCCGATGCCGAAGCCCTGCGCCCCGGCAGCGTGCCATTCGGCGAAATTCTGCGGCCCGGCGCCGCCCACGGCATAGACCGGGATTTCGGGCGGCAGCACGGCGCGCAGCGCCTTCAGCGCCGCCGGGCCGGCCTGGTCGGCCGGGAACAGCTTCAGCCCGGTGGCGCCGGCGGCGATGGCGGCGAAACATTCCGTGGCGGTAAAGACGCCGGGCCAGCTTTCCAAGCCACGCGCCCGGGTCTCGCGGATCACCGCCGGATCGGCATTGGGCGAGACGATCATGCGGCCGCCGGCATCGGCGACGCGGCCGACCTGCTCCGGCGTCAGCACGGTGCCGGCGCCCAGCGTGGCCTGGCCGCCGAAGGCCGCCGCCATCAGCCGGATGCTTTCCAGCGGGTCGGGCGAGTTCAGCGGCACCTCGATGCGGGTGATGCCGGATTCGATCAGGGCGCGGGCGACGGACAGGGCCTCGGGCGGGGTCAGGCCGCGCAGGATGGCGATGATGGGCTGGGTCATGGGTCCTCGTGCAGAAGCCGGTGGGCGGCGGTCAGCCCGGCCAGGACCAGCGCACCGCCGTCCTGTCGCCGGGCCCGGGCGCCCTGTGCCAGCAAGAGCGTTTCGTAATGCGTCGTCAAGTCGGGGGCGCCGATCAGAACGACCTCGGCCCCAGTCCAGAACGGGCGGGCCGCGGCCAGTTCGGCGCCGATCAGCAGGCCGGAAAGCCGCCCGGCCGCCTGTTCCGGCGCCAGCCCATGCAGCAGCGCCCCGGCGCGCAGGGCGAAGAGCGCGGCCGGGACGCAGGCGGGATCGGCTAGCGCCTGCGCCCCGGCCTGGGTCAGCGCCTGGGCGTCGGGCGTGGCTTCGGCCTGGGTCAGGCGCAGCACGGATTGCCGGGCGAGCAGGGCGAAAAGCTCTCCGGTCATGAAGGTAGCGAAGCGGGCGACGGCGCCATCCGCGATCCGGACCCATTTGCTATGCGTGCCGGGCAGGCAGAGCACGCCGCGAAACCCGGGGCTCTGCGCCAGGAAACCGGCGATCTGGGTTTCCTCGCCGCGCATCACGTCGGGCGGGTCGGCCTGCGACAGGCCGGGCAGGATGCGCAGGTCCAGGCGCGGGTCCGTGACCGGGGGGCGGATCGCCTGCCGCGGGTCCAGGGCCGGGCAGGGGACGGGGCGATAGGCGGCCTCGGCCCAGCCGCCGCGGGCGCCGACCATGCCGCAGGCCAGGACCGGGATGGTGCCCTGGGCCGGCAGCCAGTCGGCGGCCAGCGCCAGCAGCGCCGGCTCGAACCCCTCGGGCTGAAGCCGGCCCATGCCCTGGTCCGAGGCGCGCGCCTGAAGCATCTGCGCGCCCTGCATGGCCCAGGCGCGCAGCCGGGTCGTGCCCCAGTCGACGGCGATCCAGTCGGGTGTCACGATTTCGACTTGTTCGAGACGTCGAAGATCACCGCGGCCATCAGCACCAGCCCCTTGATGACCTGCTGATAGTCGATGCCGATGCCCAGGATCGACATGCCGTTGTTCATCACCCCCATGATGAAGGCTCCGACCACCGCGCCGATCACCGTGCCGACGCCGCCCGCCATCGAGGCGCCGCCGATGAACACCGCCGCGATCACGTCAAGCTCGAAGCCGACGCCGGCCTTGGGCGTGGCCGAGTTCAGCCGGGCCGAGACCACCAGCCCCGCCAGCGCCGCCAGCATGCCCATGTTCATGAAGGTCAGGAACACCACCCGTTCCGAGTTGATGCCCGAGAGCTTGGCCGCCTTGGCATTGCCGCCGATGGCGAAGATGCGCCGGCCGATGGTCGTGCGTTCAGACAGGAAGGCGTAAAGCGCCACCAGCACCGCCATGACCATGAAGACATTGGGCAGGCCGCGGAAATTCGCCAGCGCCCAGGTCATCCAGACCATCGCCAGGAAGATCAGCGCGTTCTTGGCGGCGAAGAAGGCAAAGGGCTCGTCGGCGATGCCCACCGCCTCCTCGCGCTTGCGGCCGCGGATCTGCAGCCACAGGATCACCGCCGCCGCGCCCCAGCCCAGGATCAGCGACAGGGTGTTGGGCTTGTCCGGCCCGAACAGGTCCGGAATGAAGCCCGAGGCGATCATCTGGAAGCCGCGCGGGAAGGGGCCGATGTTCTGGCCCTGCAGGATCCACATGGTCAACCCGCGGAACACCAGCATCCCGGCCAGGGTGACGATGAAGCTGGGGATCTTCCAATAGGCGATCCAATAGCCCTGGATGCCGCCGATCACCGCGCCGGCGACCAGCGCCAGCACCACGACCAGCGGGATCGGCAGGCCCATGCGCACGATCATCAGCGCCGCCAGCGCGCCGACGAAGGCCGCGACCGAGCCGACCGACAGGTCGATATGGCCGGCCACGATCACCAGCAGCATGCCCACCGCCATGATGACGATATGGCTGTTCTGCAGGAACAGGTTGGTCAGGTTCACCGGCCGGAACAGGATGCCGCCGGTCACCACCTGGAAGAAGGCCATGATGATGATCAGCGCGAACAGGATGCCGTATTCGCGGATATTGCGGCGGATGAAGCCGAAGGTGTCGCCTTGGCGGGTCTCGGTCGTGTCAGACATGGGCGGCCTCTGCCTCGATTTCCTGGGCCGTGACCGATTCGTCGGTCAGGTCGTGGCCCGAGCGGATGATGATGGACATGATCTTTTCCTGCGTCGCCTCGGCGGTGGGCAGTTCGCCGACCAGCCGGCCCTCGTTCATGACCAGGATGCGGTCGGTGATGCCCAGAAGCTCGGGCATCTCGGACGAGATCACGATGATGGATTTCCCCGAGGCCGCCAGATCGCGGATGATGGTGTAGATCTCGTATTTGGCGCCGACGTCGATGCCGCGGGTCGGCTCGTCCAGGATCAGGATCTCGGGTTCGGAAAACAGCCATTTCGCCAGCACGACCTTTTGCTGGTTGCCGCCCGACAGGTTCACCGTCTTCTGCTCGACCGAGGGCGAGCGGATGTTGATGCGCTTGCGATAGTCGCGGGCGACGGCGCCCTCGCGCTGCCGGTCCACCACGCCGCGCGTGGAAATCCCCGCCAGGTTCGCCAGCGGGATATTGCGGCGGATCGAGTCCTCCAGCACCAGGCCCAGCGACTTGCGGTCCTCGGTCACATAGGCGAGCCCGGCGGCGATGGCCTTGGGCACCGTGGTCAGTTCGACCTCGCGGCCGTGGATGCGGACGCTGCCCGATTTCCAGTCGCCCATCGAGCGGCCGAAGAGGCTCATGGCAAGCTCGGTGCGGCCGGCGCCCATCAGCCCGGCGATGCCCAGCACCTCGCCCTGGCGCAGTTCGAAACTGGCATTCTTGACCAGCAGCCGCCCCTCGCGCAGCGGGTCGGCGACGTTCCAGTCGCGGACATGCATCACCACCTCGCCGACCTTCGGCTCGCGTGGCGGATAGCGGTCGTCCATGGCGCGGCCGACCATGTCGCGGACGATCTGCGATTCCGCGACCATGCCGTCGTGATGCGCCACGGTCGAGCCGTCGCGCAGCACGGTGATGCTGTCGCAGACCTGGCTGATTTCGTTCAATTTATGCGAGATCAGGATCGCCGTCATGCCCTGGTCGCGGAACCCCGCCAGCAGGCGCAAGAGCGCGTCGCTGTCATGTTCGTTCAGCGAACTGGTCGGTTCGTCCAGGATCAGCAGGTCGACCTTTTTCGACAGCGCTTTGGCGATCTCGATCAGCTGCTGCTTGCCCATGCCGAGGCTGCCGACCTTGGTTTCCGGGCTTTCGCGCAGGCCCACCTTGGCCAGCAGCTCGGCGGTGCGGCGGTTGGTTTCCTGGCGGTCGATGACGCCGCGCGTGGCAATCTCGTTGCCCAAGAAGATGTTTTCGGCGATCGACATCTGCGGCACCAGCGCCAGTTCCTGGTGGATGATGACGATGCCCTTTTCCTCGCTGTCCTTGATGTCTCGGAAGGCCATGGGCTGGCCGTTGTACAGGATCTCGCCCTGGTAGCTGCCATGCGGATAGACGCCCGAAAGCACCTTCATCAGCGTGGACTTGCCGGCGCCGTTTTCGCCGACCAGGGCGCGGATCTCGCCCCGGCGCACGGTCATGTTGACGTTGTCGAGTGCCTTGACCCCGGGGAATTCCTTGGTGATCCCCCGCATTTCCAGAATGGCGTCCATCCCGGTCCCCCCTTCTTAGGAAGCGCGCCGCCGGTCGGGCCGGCGGCGCGCGCCAGGATCACTTGAGCTGGTCTTCGGTATAGTAGCCCGAGCCGACCAGGACCTCTTGCAGGTTCTTCGCGGTGACGGCGACCGGCTCCAGCAGGAACGAGGGCACGACCTTGACGCCGTTGTCATAGGTCTTGGTGTCGTTGACCTGCGGTTCCTCGCCCTTGATCATGGCGTCGACCATGCCGACGGTGACTTTCGCCAGCTCGCGGGTGTCCTTGAAGATGGTCGAATACTGCTCGCCCGCCTGGATCGACTTGACCGATTGCAGCTCGGCGTCCTGGCCGGTGACGATGGGCATCTTCATGTCGCCCGAGCCGTAGCCGACGCCCTTCAGCGAGGACAGGATGCCGATGGACAGCCCGTCATAGGGCGAGAGCACCCCGTTCACATGCTTGTCGGTGTAGTTGGCCGACAGGATGTTGTCCATGCGCGACTGGGCGGTGGCCGGGTCCCAGCGCAGCGTGCCGACCTTGTCCATGCCCATCTGCCCCGAGGGGATCACGATCGAGCCGTCGTCGATCAGCGGCTGGATCACCGACATGGCGCCATCGTAGAAGAAGAAGGCGTTGTTGTCGTCGGGCGAGCCGCCGAATAGCTCGACGTTCCAGGGCTTCACGTCAGGGAAATTGGCCTTCAGCCCCTCGACCAGCGTATTGGCCTGCTCGACGCCGACCTTGAAGTTGTCGAAAGTGGCGTAATAGTCGATGTCCGGCGTGTCGCGGATCAGCCGGTCATAGGCGATGACCTTGATGTCGGCGGCCTTCGCATTGGCAAGCGCATTCGACAGCGTGGTGCCGTCGATGGCGGCGATCACCAGCACGTTCACGCCCTTGGTGATCATGTTCTCGATCTGCGACAGCTGGTTCGGGATGTCGTCATCGGCATATTGCAGGTCGGTCTGGTAGCCGGCTTCCTGGAACTGCTTGACCATGTTGTTGCCGTCGTCGATCCAGCGCGCCGAGGTCTTGGTCGGCATCGAGATCCCGACCATGCCTTCGGCCGCGGCCAGCCCCGGCAGAGACAGCACCGCGACCGAGGCCAGCGCCCCGGCGAGTTTCCTGAGATTCAGCATGACTCCTCCCTATCGATTCCCTGTCGATTGCGCGCCGTGCCGGTGGCCGCCTCCACGGTCCTGTCCGGCCGGAGCCTTCCCTTGTGTCGGCGCGGGACGCGAATGCGGGCGGGCCCGGACATTCGGCGCCGCAACGGTCATGGACCGCCGGCCTGAACGCGAGGCTAGTCCTGCCCGATATGTCCGTCAAATATTCTGAAAGAAGATCTGCATATCAAAATCGTCATGATGGTTGGCGCTAACATGGCCGGAGCGGGAATTCCGTCAGCCGTCGCCCAGCAGGTCGGACCACTCGGGATGGCGCTCGAACTGGGCGCGGACATAGCTGCAGGCCGGCACGATCATGACGCCGCGTGCGCGGGCATCGGCAATCAGCCGGCGCACCATGGCGGCGGCGACGCCGGTGCCGCGCATGGCGTCGGGGGCATAGGTGTGGTCGGCGACGATGATGCCCGGGCCGCCGTTGCGCCAGGTTAGCTCTGCCTCGCCCGAGACGCCGGGCAGGCTGACGACATAGCGGCCGGAACTGCCATAGTCCTCATGGGCGACGGGGATGGTGGGTTGGCTCATGCGATTGCTCCGTGTTGATGCGGCGGAGGTAACGCATGAAAGCCGGGCCGGATCCGTGACGTTGCGCCATCGGACCCCGGCCCGCGGCGGCACTCAGGCGCGCTCGGAATATTCGAACAGTTCGGTATTGATGACGATGGCCTCGTCCACGCCGACGAAGGGCGGGATCATCACCCGCACGCCATTGTCCAGGATCGCCGGCTTGAAGCTTTTCGCGGCGGTCTGGCCGTTCAGCACCGGCTCGGTCTCGGCGACCTTGCAGATCACTTTCTGCGGAATGCGCACCGACAGCGCCTCGTCGCCGTAATATTCCACGGCGGCCATCATGCCGTCCTGCAGGAAGGGGCGGCGGTCGCCCAGCAGGTCGGCGTCCAGCTCGGTCTGCTCGAAGGTCTCGCTGTCCATGAAGACCAGCTTGCCGTCTGTTTCGTAAAGGAATTGCTGGTCCTTGAACTCCAGATGGACCTGCTCGACCTTGTCCTCCGAGCGGAAGCGTTCGTTCAGCTTGCGGCCATCGCGCAGGTTCTTCAGCTCGACCTGGGCGAAGGCGCCGCCCTTGCCGGGCTTGACGTGGCTGACCTTGACCGCGGCCCAGAGCCCGCCGTCATGTTCCAGGACGACACCCGGCTTGATTTCGTTGCCATTGATCTTGGCCATTCGGATTACCTTGGAAATATTGAGGAATCATTGGCGGGTCACGGGGTTGAACCGCCTTTGCGGGGACCTATATCCATTGCCGTGTCCCAAGGCAACCGAAACGCCTTTACGGCGTTGTCAAGGGCGGCAGGGGGTGTCCAACTGTCGCAAGATCGTTGCTTTTCGCGGTTATTGAGGCTAATCCGCCGGGGCTTGCATCTGGTGCATGGCGGTCATGCGGCGCAGGGCATACCGAATCACGGCACGGATCGGCTAAGCCGGCCCCTGCCGCCTAACGAGGCAAGAGGTGCAGCGAGTTTGGCAATAAGGCCAGGCTGCAAGGCAATAAAAGAACAACAGGATAACGAATATGCGCGATTTCGTGGATGGCTCGGCTTTCAATTTCGAACAAGGTCAGCGTGCCCGCAAGCTGTTTGCGGCCGTGGTGCTGGCTGCGCTCGACGACGCGATCGCGGATGACAAGAAATATGGCAACGGCCCCGACCAGATCGCCCGCTGGGCGCGCTCGCGCGATGGGCGCGAGGTGCTGTCCTGCGCCGGCATCGACCCGAACGAGCGGGTGGTGAAGGGCCTGATGGAATTCGTCGCCAAGGGCGTGCGCACCTCGGTCGCGCTGTCGCGCGAGGAAAGCGAGCGTCGCCACGCCGCCGAGGAAGCCGAAGCGGCCTGAGCCCCCTCGCAACCGCGCCTTTCCGGCCGTCCTTCGGGGCGGCCTTTCTTATTGGAACAGGTGCAGCGCCAGCGGTGCGATGATCGAGGTCAGCACCGCGTTCAGCCCCATGCCGATGCCGGCGAAGGCACCTGCGGTCTCGTTCACCTGGAAGGCGCGGGCGGTGCCGATGCCATGCGCGGCCACGCCCAGCGAAAAGCCGCGCGCGCGCCAGTCCCGGATCCCCAGCGCGTTCAAGAGCGGCGTGGCGATGATCGCGCCGAAGATCCCGGTCAGCAGCACCAGCACGGCGGTGATCGTCGGCTCGCCCCCCAGCCCCTCGGCGATGCCGATGGCGACCGGGGCGGTGGTCGATTTCGGCGCGAGGCTGGCCAGCATCACCTCGTTCAGCCCGAAGGCCTTGCCGATCGCCAGCACCGAGACCACCGCCGTCACCGAGCCGGCGACCAGCGCCGCGACCAGCGGAGCCAGGGCTTTGCGCACCCGGCGCAGGTTGTCGTAAAGCGGCATCCCCAGCGCGACCGTGGCCGGGCCCAGCATGAAATGCACGAATTGCGCGCCCTCGAAATAGGTCTGGTAGCCGGTCCCGGTCAGCCACAGCACCAAGGACAGCAGGATCACCGCGACCAGCACCGGATTGGCCCAGCTTTGCCGGTTCATGCGGCGAAAGAAGCTGTCGCCCAGGAAATAGGCGATCAGCGTCGCGGTCAGCCACAACAGCGGCTCTTGCGAGAGATAGCTCCAGATCAGCGCGGCGTCGGTCATTCCTCGGCCCCGCCCCGCCAGCGCACCACGGCGGCAAAGACCAGCGCGCCCACGGCGATGGCCAGCGCCGTCGAGACGGTCAGCGCCAGCACGATGGCCAGCGCGTCGTCGCGGAACTGGCCCAGATGCGCGATGACGCCGACCCCGGCCGGCACGAAGAACAGCGACAGGTTCGCCAAGAGGCCGGTGACGACCGGGCGCAGCATCTCGGCCAGCGCCGGGCGCAGGGCACAGCTGCCGACCAGCAGCAGAAGCCCCAAGACGGGCCCGGGCAGCGGCAGGCCCAGGCCGCGGGTGGCGACCTCACCGACAAGCTGGAACGACAGAAGGATGGCAAGCGCAGGGATCATGGCGGCAGGTTAGCACCGCCTTGGTCTTGTGTTGAGCCCTTAAATCTTGTGGATAACCGGGCCGATCCCGCCACATCTGGGGGTTTCGGTTGACTTTGCGGGTGCGATTGCCAAGAATTCCCCAATTCTGCCCCAGCCGGATGGCCGCTTTTGCGCTTTGACCGCCTTCGCCTCAACGGATTCAAGAGCTTCGTGGACCCGACCGACCTGGTCATCCACGAGGGCCTGACCGGCGTGGTCGGCCCGAACGGCTGCGGCAAGTCGAACCTGCTGGAGGCGCTGCGCTGGGTCATGGGCGAGAACCGCCCCACCGCCATGCGCGGCGAGGGCATGGAGGACGTGATCTTTGCCGGCACCGCGCGCCGCTCGGCCCGCGCCCATGCCGAGGTCACGCTGACCATCGACAACCACGACCGGCTGGCCCCCGCCGGCATGAACGATGCCGACACGCTGGACATCACCCGCCGCATCACCCGCGACGCCGGCTCGGCCTATCGCATCAACGGCAAGGAGGTGCGGGCGCGGGACGTGCAGATGCTGTTCGCGGATGCCTCGACCGGAGCGCATTCGCCGGCGCTGGTGCGGCAAGGGCAGATTTCCGAACTCATCAACGCCAAGCCCAAGGCGCGCCGACGGATTCTGGAAGAGGCGGCGGGGATCTCGGGCCTTTACCAGCGCCGGCACGAGGCGGAGCTGAAGCTGAATGCGGCCGAGGCCAACCTGACCCGCGTCGACGATACGCTGGACCAGTTGTCCACCCAAGCCGCCAGTCTCGCTCGCCAGGCCCGCGCCGCCGCGCGCTATCGCGAGATCGGCGCCGCCCTGCGCCGGGCCGAGGGGGTGCTGCTCTATCGCCGCTGGGCCGAGGCCGAGCAGGTCAAGGCGGCCACGGCCGAGGCCCTGCGCGAGGCGATCCGGACGGCGGGCGAGGCCGAGGCGCAGGCCCGCCGCGCCATCGCCGGCCGCGAAGAGGCCGAGGCGAAGCTGCCGCCCCTGCGCGAAGAAGAGCAGGTCGCGAGCGCCATCCTGTCCCGCGCCACCATCGAGCGCGAGGCGCTGGACGAGGCCGAGGCCCGCGCGAGCCAGGCGATCCAGACCCTGCTGGCGCGCATCGCCCAGCTCGACCGCGACATCGAGCGGGAATCGGCGCTGAACCGCGACGCGGGCGAGGTGGTCGACCGGCTGGAATGGGAAAAGCGCGAACTCGACAAGGCCGGGCAGGGGCATGACGACCGGCTGGCCATCGCCTCGGAAGCCGCCGACGAGGCCGCCGAGGCCTTGCGCGAGGTCGAGGCCAAGCTGGCCGAGCTGACCGACGAATCCGCCCGGCTGGCCGCGCGGCACCATTCGGCCGAGCGGCTGGCCCATGACCTGCGCCAGATGCTGGACCGTGCCACCCGCGCCGCCGCCGAGGCCGAGGCCGCCGTAGCCCGCGCCGCCGACACCGGCGCCGAGGCCGAGGCCGCGCGCGAGGCCGCCGAAGAGGCGCAGGAGGCCGCCCGCGACCGCGTCGAGCAGGCCGAGGACCGGCTGGCCGCTGCCGAGGAAACCCGCGCCGGGCTGGAGGCCGAGGAAGCCGAGGCCCGCGCCGCCCGGGCCGAGGCCGAAGGCGAGGTCTCGGCGCTGAATGCCGAGATGGCGGCGCTGAAGCGGCTGGTGGAGCGCGGCCAGGGCGGCGGCGCGGTGCTGGATCTGGTGCGCGTGGCGCGCGGCTATGAGGCGGCCTTTGGCGCGGCGCTGGGCGATGATCTGCGCGCCGGGCTGGCGACCGAGGGCTCGGGCTGGCACGCGCTGCCGCCCTATGACGAAGCCATGCCGAATACGCTGGCCGCGCATGTCGAGGCCCCGGCCGCGCTGGCCCGGCGGCTGTCGCAGGTCGGGCTGGTGGCCGATGCCGCGACCGGCGCGGCGCTGCAGGCCGGCTTGCTGCCGGGGCAGCGGCTGGTCACGCGGGAGGGCGATCTGTTCCGCTGGGACGGGCTGCGGGTGATGGCGGGCGAGGCCTCGTCCGCCGCGACGCTGCATCTGCAGAAGGTCAACCAGCTGGCCGAGCTGACCGCCCAGGCCGAGGCGGCGCAGGAGCGTGCCGCGCGTACACAGGCCGTACACCAGGCGTCCCGCGACCGTCATGTCGCCGCGACCGAGGCCGAGAAACGTGCCCGCGACGACCGGCGCGAGGCCGAGCGCGGCTTGTCCGACGCCGTGCGCGCCGTGACCCGGGCCGAATCCGACCTGTCCATGGCGCAAAGCCGCGCCGAATCGGCCCGGGCCGAACTGGCGCGCCACCGCGACGACGCCGCGGATGCGAGAACGCGGCTGGCCGAGGCCGAGCGCGCGCTGGCCGAGCTGCCCGACCGCGGCGCCGCGGCGGCGGCGGTGGAATATGCCCGCACCGGCGTCGAGGCGGCGCGCATCGCCACCATGACCCGGCGCGGCGCGCTGGAGGAGTTGCGGCGCGAGGCCCAGGCCCGCACGAAACGCCAGCAGGAAATCGCCAAGGAGGAATCCGGCTGGCGCCTGCGGCTGGACCAGGCCGGCAGCCGTGCGGCCGAACTCTCGGCCCGGCGCGAGGCCGCCGCCGAGGAGCTGGAAGCGGCCGAGGCCCAGCCCGAGATCCTGGCCGAGCGCCGCGCGGTTCTGACCGAGGCCGAGGCGCAGGCCAGCGCCCGGCTGGCCCGTGCGCGCGCCGCGCTGTCCGCCGCCGACCAGGCGCTGCGCCTGGCCGCCGAGACCGAGCGCGACGCCGAGCGCACCGCCTCGGACGCGCGCGAGACGCGCGCCGCGCGCGAGGCCCGCGCCGAGGCCGCGACCGAGGCCGAATCCGCCGCCAAGGCGCGCATCCACGAGGAACTGGAGGCCACGCCGCAATCGCTGCTGCAACTGCTGGGCGAGGTCGAGGACATCGCTCCCGAGGCGCTGGAGGAGCAGATCGCCCGCCTGCGCCAGCAACGCGACGCCCTGGGCGCCGTCAACCTGCGCGCCGACGAGGACAAGCGCGAGCTGGAAACCGAGCGCGACCGGCTTGCCGCCGAAAAGACCGACCTGACCGAGGCGATCCGCAAGCTGCGCCAGGGCATCGGCAGCCTGAACCGCGAGGGGCGCGAGCGGCTGCTTTCGGCCTTCGATACCGTCAACGCCAATTTCACCACGCTGTTCACGCATCTGTTCGGCGGCGGCGAGGCGCGGCTGGTGCTGGTCGAATCCGACGACCCGCTGGAGGCCGGGCTGGAGATCATGTGCCAGCCTCCCGGCAAGAAACTCAGCACGCTCAGCCTGCTCTCGGGCGGCGAGCAGACGCTGACCGCGCTGGCGCTGATCTTTGCCGTCTTCCTCGCCAATCCGGCGCCGATCTGCGTGCTGGACGAGGTGGACGCGCCCCTGGACGACGCCAACGTCACCCGGTTCTGCGACCTGATGGACGAGATGACGCGGCGCACCGACACGCGCTTCCTGGTCATCACCCACCATGCCGTGACCATGGCGCGCATGGACCGGCTGTTCGGCGTCACCATGGTCGAACAGGGCGTCAGCCAGCTGGTTTCCGTGGACCTGAAACGCGCCGAGGCTCTGGTCGCCTGACGCGCGATGCGCTATCAGCGCTGAGCTTCCCCGGAGTCCGTGATGCGTGCCCTGTTTCCCCTCGCCATTCTGGCGTTTCTTCCGGTTTTTCCGGCCATGGCCGAGCTTTCCGCGCCGGTGCTGGGCGATCCCAAGCAGATCGGCGAGCTGATGGCGCAAAGCGGGCTGCCGGTCAGCCGGGGCGCCGATCTGGAAGGGCTGCCGGTGCTGGAAAGCCAGATCGACGACATTCGCTTCAACGTCTATTTCTACGACTGCCAGCCGCTGTGCCAGCGGATGCAATTCGTGTCGGGCTTCACCCTGCCGGCGCCGATGACGCCGCAGCTGGCCAATCAGTGGAACCTGTCGAACCCGTTTGCGACAGTCGTGGTGTCGGATAGCGGCGACGCCTTCCTGGAAATGGACATTGGCCTTGCGGGCGACGGCATCGGGCGCAAGAATTTCGACGAGACGCTGGCGAGCTGGCGGCTCGCCATGAGCGAATTCCGCGATTACATCGACTGGTAGGAGGATGCGATGACCATCGAGACGAAACTGGCAGAGCTTGGGATCACGCTGCCCGACGCCCCGGCGCCGGCGGCGAACTATGTCCCTTACGTGATCTCGGGGCAGATGCTGTTCGTCTCGGGGCAGATCTCGGCCGCCAAGGGCCGGGTCGGCGCGGAGCTGACCACGGCCGAGGGCGCCGAGGCGGCGCGCGGCTGCGGGCTGTCGCTGCTGGCGCAGGCCAAGGCGGCGCTGGGCTCGCTGGACCGGGTCAAGCGCGTGGTCAAGCTGGGCGGCTTCGTCAACTCGACCGGCGATTTCACCGAACAGCCCGAGGTCATCAACGGCTGCTCGGACCTGATGGTCCAGGTCTTTGGCGACAAGGGCCTGCACGCCAGGGCCGCCGTCTCGGCCCCGGCGCTGCCGCGCGGCGTCGCGGTCGAGATCGAAGCCATCTTCGAGATCGAATGATGGGCCTGCATCCCGATTTCCTGCGCCTGCCCATCGCGCATCGCGGGCTGCACAGTGACAGCCGGCCGGAAAACAGCATGGCGGCGTTCCGCGCCGCCATCGCCGAGGGCTATGCCATCGAATGCGACATCCAGCGCGCCATGGACGACACCCCCATGGTGTTCCACGACTACGAACTGGCGCGGCTGACCGATATCGAGAACGGCACCGTTGCCGCCAGCACCCCGGCGCAGCTGGCGCGGCTGCACCTGCTGGAAACCGACGAGACCATCCCGACCCTGCGCGAGATGCTGGACGAGGTCGCCGGCCGGGTGCCGCTGCTGATCGAGATCAAGGATCCGACCATCGCCTCGGGGCTCGAGGTGGGGGCGCTGCCGCGCCGGGTGGCCGAGGCCTTGGCCGGCTATGACGGGCCGGTCGCGGTCATGTCCTTCAACCCGCATGTCGTCGCGGCCTTCCACGAGGCGGCGCCCGAGATCGCGGTCGGGCTGACCACCTGCGGCTATGAGGAGGGCGAGTGGCAGATGCTGGACGAGGCGGCGCGCGCCCGGCTGGCGGCGATCGCGGATTTCGACGCTGTGGGCGCCAGCTTCATCTCGCATGACCGGGTCGATCTGGGCAATCCGGCGGTGGCGGCGCTGAGGGCGCGCAATGTGCCGGTGCTGTGCTGGACCATCCGCAGCCCGGCTGAAGAAGCCGAGGCGCGGCGCGTCGCCGACAACATCACCTTCGAGCATTACCGGCCCGAAACGGCCTGAAGAAACCGCCTGAATCCGCCGCCGCCCGCTGACAAAGCCGGGCGGCGCGCCTATGTTTCGCCGCATGAGCGAAATGACCGTCTCCGTCCTGCCCGCGATCTCTGCCCTGCCCGCCGCCGAATGGGACGGCTGCGGTGCGGCGGCGAATCCCTTCACCACGCATCGCTTCCTGTCGGCGCTGGAGGCGTCCGGCTCGGTCGGCGAGGGCACGGGTTGGTACCCCTCGCATCTGGTCGCGCGGGTCGATGGCCGCGTCGCGGGCGTCGCGCCCTGCTATCTGAAGACCCACAGCCAGGGCGAATACATCTTCGACCACGCCTGGGCGCAGGCTTATGAGCGTGCCGGCGGGCGCTATTACCCCAAGCTGCAATGCGCGGTGCCCTTTACCCCGGTGACCGGGCCGCGGCTGATCGCGCCCGAGGCGCCGGTGCGGCTGGCGCTGCTGCAGGCCATGGCGCAGATCGCCCGGCAATCCGGCCTGTCGGGCGCGCATGTCACCTTCTGCACCGAAGCCGAGGCAGAGCTGGCCGAACCCGCCGGCTTCCTGTCCCGCGCCAGCGAGCAGTTCCACTGGCTGAACCAGGGCTATGGCACGTTCGAGGATTTCCTGGCGCAGCTGTCGTCGCGCAAGCGCAAGGCGATCCGCAAGGAACGCGAGCGGGCGCAGGGTTTCGGCGGCACCATCCGCAGCCTGCGCGGCGACGAGATCGAGCCCGCGCATTGGGACGCCTTCTGGGGCTTCTACCAAGACACCGGCGGGCGCAAATGGGGCCGGCCCTATCTGACGCGGGCCTTCTTCGACCGGCTGCACGAGACCATGCGCGACGATTGCCTGCTGGTCCTGGCCGAGCGCGACGGCCGTCCCATCGCCGGGGCGCTGAACCTGATCGGGCCGGACGCGCTTTACGGCCGCTATTGGGGCGCGGTCGAGGACCACCCCTTCCTGCATTTCGAGCTGTGCTATCACCGCGCCATCGACTGGGCCATCGCGCATGGCCTGGCGCGGGTCGAGGCCGGGGCGCAGGGCGAGCACAAGCTGGCGCGCGGCTACCTGCCGACCCGGACCCATTCGCTGCATTGGGTGCGCGACCAGGGCTTCCATGACGCCATCGCCGATTTCCTGCACCGCGAGCGGCAGGCGGTGGACGCCGAGATGGGCTATCTGGCCGAGCTTGGCCCGTTCCGGCGCGGCGAGATCTCGCCCTAGGGCCGCTTGATCTGCCGGAACGCGGCCGAGGCGCCCCAGCCCGCCGCCACCGCGATGGCCAGCGACATGATGCCGTAAAGGAATGGCTGGTCCAGCGCCAGGCGATAGAGCCAGCGCTCCAGCCCGACCTTGCGCACCTCGATCGGGGCGCGGAAACTGTCGGTGACCAGCCCGTCGCGCAACAGGAAGATGCGGGTGCTGTAGAAGCCCTCGATCAGGTTGGCGGGCAGGCGCACATCGGCGCGAAACAGCGTCTGCTGCGCCAGCAGCACGGCGCCGTCGTCCTGGCGATACAGGTCGGCGCGCCGGCGCAGGCGCACGAAGGCCTCGGTATAGGGCACCACGTCGGGGACGTCGGCCTGGCCGGAAAAGGCCCGCATCGCCAGCGGGATCGAGATGCGGAAGCGCTGGTCGTCCTTGGGGTTCAGGATCCGGCCCAGCGGCCGCGTCGTCGCCACCACGTAGAAGCTGGGCGCCGCGCCGATGCCGACCCGGCCGGTATTGACCCAGACGCCGAAGCGCCGCTCCTTGTGGCGCACGGTGATGGCGCGGGCCGGCCCCTCGACCGTGACGATCACGTCCAGCGGCTCGCCGGGCGGGATCGGCGTCTCGCGCTTGATGGCGCCGTAGATGATGATGTCCGAACCGTCGAAATTCGTGGTGATGTCGACGTCGTCGCGCGACAGGCCAGCGACGATCCGCTCGGGCGGTTCCGGCCGCTCGGCCTCTTGCGCCGACAGCGGCAGCGCCAGGAGCAGCGGGGCCAGCCAGGCCAGGGCGGCGCGCCGGATCATTTCAGGATCCCCGGCGTGATGGAATAGAGGTCGTCCGGGCGCAGGAACAGGTCCAGCGCCAGCTTGCCGCAGACCGCCAGCACCAGAAGCGCCAGCAGGATGCGCAGCTGCTCGGCCCGCAGCCGGGCGCCGTAATGCGTGCCGACCTGCGCGCCGATGACGCCGCCGACGATCAGCAGCACCGCCAGCATCACGTCGACCGTGTTCGACGAGACCGCGTGCATCAGCGTGGTATAGGCCGACAGGAAGGTGATCTGGAACAGCGAGGTGCCGATGACCACCTTGGTCGGCATGCCCAGCAGATAGATCATCGCCGGCACCATGATGAAGCCGCCGCCGACCCCCATGATCGCGCCCAGCACGCCGACAGCCGCCCCGACCAGCAGCACCGGGATCGCGCTGATATACAGGCCCGAGGCGCGGAACTTCATCTTCAGCGGCCATTTGTGCACCCAGCCGTGCTGGTTGCGGCGCATCGGCTTCAACGGCCCGCTGACCCGGGTGCGGCGCAGCGCGCGCAGGCTTTCCTGCAGCATCATCGCCCCGATCAGGCCCAGGAACACGACATAGCAGAGCTGCACCACCAGATCGACCTGGCCAAGCCGCGACAAGAGGTTGAACAGCAGCACCCCCAGCGACGAGCCGACGAGGCCGCCGCCCAGCAGGACCCAGCCCATGCGGAAATCGACGGTCTTGCGCTTCACATGCGCCAGCACGCCGGAAAAGGACGAGGCCACGACCTGGTTCGCGCCGGTCGCCACCGCGATGGCCGGCGGGATGCCGATGAAGAACAGAAGCGGCGTGATCAGGAAGCCGCCGCCGACGCCGAACAGGCCCGACATCAGCCCGACAATGCCGCCCAGGCCGACCAGCGTGAAGCTGTTGACCACCACCTCGGCGATGGGAAGATAGATCTGCATATCCTGCCCGGCCCGTTTCTTCCCCTGATCCTGCCTCGGCCCGGGCTTCGCGTCAAACGTCCCGCGCATGTCGCCTGCGGGTTGTCGCAGCGCCGTGGCATGGATAAGCATTGCACCACCGGCAGATAACCGGCGATGATGCGGGCGGCACCGGCGCTGCCCGCGCGCGTCGCCGCACAGGGACGAACATGCGCATTCTGATCACCAATGACGACGGCATCAACGCTCCGGGCCTCGTGACCCTGCACGAGATCGCGACTGAGGTCGCCGGTCCCGGCGGCGAGGTCTGGACCGTGGCCCCCGCCTTCGAGCAATCGGGCGTGGCGCATTGCATCAGCTATGTCCACCCGACGCTGATCGCCGAGCTGGGCCCGCGCCGCTTTGCCGCCGAGGGTTCTCCGGCCGATTGCGTGCTGGCGGCCATGGACGTGATGAAGGACAACCCGCCCGACCTGGTGCTGTCGGGCGTGAACCGGGGCAACAACTCGGGCGAGAACGTGATGTATTCCGGCACCGTCGGCGGCGCGATGGAGGCGGCGCTGCAAGGCCTCCCCGCCATCGCGCTGTCGCAATACATGGGCAGCCGCACCGCCGGGCTGGAGGATCCGTTCGAATGCGCCCGGGTGCACGGGCCGCGGCTGATCCGGCGGCTGCTGGACCATGGCGACTGGACCTCGGACGCGGATTTCCGGCTGTTCTACAACCTGAACTTCCCGCCCTGCGATGCGGGTTCGGTCAAGGGCACCCGCGTCGCGCCGCAGGGCCGCCGCCACGGCGTGCGCTTCGAGATCGAGCCCTATCATGCGCCGAACGGCCGGCGCTTCCTGTGGGTGATGGGCGGCTCGCAGACCGCGCCGGCGACGCCGGACAGCGACGTGGACGCGAACATGCGCGACTATATCTCATTGACGCCGATGCGGCCGGACCTGACCTGTCACAAGACCCTGGCCGAACTCTGCGGCCTGCTGGACGAGGGCTGAACCCGGGCATGAGCGACGATCCCCAGACTGCCGAACGCAAGATGCGCTTCCTGTTCGCGCTGCGGCAGCGCGGGGTCACCGATCCGCGCGTGCTCGAGGCGATGGAGCGCATCGACCGCGGCGAATTCGTGCGCGGCCATTTCGAGGATCGCGCCTATGACGACACGCCGCTGCCGATCCCCTGCGGCCAGACCATCAGCCAGCCCTCGGTCGTCGGGCTGATGACCCAGGCCCTGCAGGTCGGGCCGCGCGACAAGGTGCTGGAGATCGGCACCGGCTCGGGCTATCAGGCGGCGATCCTGTCGCTTTTGTGCCGCCGGGTCTATACGCTGGACCGCCACCGCCGGCTGGTCGCCGAGGCCGAGGCGATCTTCCGCCATTTCGGCCTGACCAACATCACCGCCATGGTTGCCGACGGCTCGCACGGGCTGCCCGAGCAGGCGCCCTTTGATCGCATCATGGTGACGGCGGCGGCCGAGGATCCACCCGGGCCGCTCTTGGCGCAGTTGAAGATCGGCGGTATCATGGTGGTGCCGGTCGGGCAGTCGGATGCGGTGCAGACGCTGATCCGGGTGCGGCGCGACGAAAACGGCTATGATTACGACGAATTGCGGCAGGTGCGCTTCGTGCCGCTGGTCGAGGGGTTGGGACAGACATGACCCCCGGCCGTACTGAGTGAGGAACGGGCAGATGGCGAAAATCAGGCAATGGGCGCTGGCCGCCGGCGCCGTGGCGGGCTTGGTCTCCTGCGGGCCGCAGGGCGGGCTGGATTTCAGCAATTTCGACCCCGACCTGCGCGGCTGGGGCGGCGGCTTCGACACCGCTCAGGCGGCGGCGCAGGCGCAACCGCGGCCGGCCCCGGACCAGCGCGGGGTGATCTCCTATCCCGGCTACCAGGTCGCCATCGCCCGCCAGGGCGATACGGTCGCCACCATCGCGGCGCGGCTGGGGCTGAACGCCGGCGAGCTGGCGAGCTACAATGCGATCAATGCCAATACCGTGCTGAACCCCGGCGCCGTGGTCGCCCTGCCGCGCCGGGTGGCGGGCGGAGCGCCGGTCGCCACCTCGACCGGAATGGTCAGCGATCCCTTCGCCGGCCAGGGCGTCCGGCAGCCGGCGGCGGCTGGGGGCACGGGCACGCCGACCCAGCCGGCGGCAAGCCAGCCGCGCCAGCATGTCGTCGCCACCGGCGAAACCGCCTGGTCCATCGCCCGCAAATACAATGTCTCGGTCAATGACCTGGCCGCGTGGAACGGGCTGTCGTCGTCGATGACGCTGCGCACCGGGCAGCGGCTGCTGATCCCGGTGGCGGGCGGCAAGGCGCCCTCGGCCACCGCGGTGGTGACCGCGCCCGGCAGCGGCAGCCCGACGCCGCGCCCGCCCTCCTCGGCCGAGCCGCTGCCCAGCGAAAGGACCACGCCCGCCGGCAGCCCGGTGGCGAAGCCCGCAAGCCCGGACCTGGGCAAGACGCGCACCGCCGCCTCGGGCAATGGCCGGTTCCGCATGCCCGCCAATGGTGCGATCATCCGCACCTATCAGAAGGGCAAGAACGAAGGCATCGACATCTCGGCCGCTGCCGGCAGCACGGTGGCCGCCGCCGGGTCGGGGACCGTGGCGGCGATCACCCGCGACACGGACAATGTGCCGATCGTGGTGGTGCGTCATGACGGCAACCTGATGACCGTCTATGCCGGCCTTGAGGATGTCGCCGTCAGCAAGGGCCAGGCCGTCAGCGCCGGCACGAGCCTCGGCAAGGTGCGCAGCCAGGGCGTCGTGCATTTCGAGGTCCGCAACGGCTTCGACAGCGTCGATCCCGAGAAATACCTGAACTGAACGGGGCAGGGCCAAAGGCAGTCCGGGTCAGGGGGCTGGAGGCTGGGTCGGTGCGGCGCCGCGAAGCCGGTGCCCTTGGGGCCGCTTTGGGCCGATGGCCCGGCGCGAGCCGCCGCTGCCGGTCCCGCTGGCGCCCCGCGTCGTTTTGCGATGCCCGAACGCCGCAGCTTTGCCGCCCTCATCGGCGGGCCATGCCGCAGCCCTGCGGCTGCGCGGCGACGCGGCGGTTCCGATCCGGGGATGCGGGACCGCCGGTCGGGGCCGTCATTCCTGTTCGCACATCTGGCGCAGGGTCAGTTCGATCTCGTGACGGATCATCTGTTGCAGGTTGCGGCTCAGCCGGTTGCCGATCTCGCCCTGCAACTCCTGGCGGATCGCCTCGCGGATCATGCCGCGCAGGTGGGTGCCCTTCTGGGTGTCCTTGTCCTGCGGCGCGAACAGGTGCTGTTCGCTTTCGCGGTTCAGCGCCTCGGCGGCGGCATGCGCCTCGGCCAGGGGATTGATCGGGGTCACGGTGGAATGTGCATGCAGCATGGTTTCCTCCATTTGCGCGTTTGTGGTGGTGGTGTGTTCGAAGAAGGGGCCGAAGGCCTGGATCGGCTCGGCGGCCGTGTCCGGCGATGCGGTTTCGACGGGATCGTCCGCGCCGGCCTCGGCCGCAAGCGGCTGCGGCCAGGCGGCGGCAAAGGCCGCATGGGTCGGTCCGGTCAGGGGCAGCTTCAGCCAGTCGCCGAAGTCGCTGTTCTGGGCCTCCGGCTGGGGTTCGGGCTGGGCCGGGGCTTCGGCCACGGGTTCCGCCATGGCTTCGTCCATGACATCCGCCGGCATGGCTGACAGCATTTCCGTCCCGCGTTCCGCCACCGCCGTCTCCGGGTCGGCCGCCGCGGCGGTGGTTTCGCGCGCCTCCTCATCCGCAGCGGTGGCGATCAGGTCGGTGCTGTCCAGCACCAGCGGCGCAGCCGCGGGCGGGACCGGAGCCATCGGCTCGACGCGGATGCGCGGCGCGATGTCCTGGGCGGGAAGCGTGTTCAGCGCCTGGTTCGGGATGCGGCAGCCCGCCTCATCCTGGGCGATGAGCCGGCGAATCGAGGCCAGCACGTCGCCGACATTGTCCGCCCCGGGGGGCGGCGCCGGATGGCGCATCAGCTCATGCTGCATGATGCGCCCCCGGATTCGAGGGCGGGCTCAGTCCCTGCCGATCGCGCGCAAGACGCGGTCGAGGCTTTCGCCCTGCCTGCTGGTAAAGGGTGCGTCCTGCACCGCATTGTAATAGGCCGATGGGTCATAGGTCGGTATCCCCAGTTTCAGGTTTTCCACCGTCAACAAACCCATAGCGGACAATAGTTGATAATGTGCTAACTGGAGATTGGCTTCCGCCGTAATCTTGTTCGCGCGGGCCTCCAGCAGCGATTGTTCGGCGTCCAGGACGTCCAAAGTCGTCCTTGCGCCCAGCGTCGCCTCTTCGCGCACGCCGTTATAGGCCTGCTGCGCGGCAACGATCTGTTCATCGATGGCGCGAATCTGCGCCCGGGCCACGTCGATTCCCGCCCAGGCGGTGCCGACGGCCTGATCGACCTGGCGCGAGACGTTCAGCAGCGCCGCCCGGACCGAATCACGCTGCGCCATTGCCTTGCGATGCGCGGCGGGCAGGCGGCCGCCGGAATAAATCGTCTGCGACAGGCTCAGCGACACCGAGGCGCTGTCCCGGGACGTAGAGCTCGCCCCGCCCAGGACACCCTGCGAGCGGCTATGCTGCTTGGTCAGCCCGGCCGAGCCGGTCAGCTCGGGGTTGCGCTCGGCGGCGGCGGCGGCGACGCCCAGCTCGGCGGCGGCGGCCTCGCGCTGGGCTTGGCGGATTAGTGGATGGGTGCGCCGGCCGATGTCGCGCGCCGTCTCCAGCGTCGCCGGCAGCTTGGGCGAGGGCGGCGGCGGCGCCAGCGTGCCCGGCATCTTGCCGGTGGCGGCGCGGTAATTCTCGCGCGCGATCTGCAGGTCGCCTTCGGCCGAGGCGAGGCTGGCGCGGGCCTCGGCCAGCGCGGCATCGGCCTGCGCCACGTCGGTCTGGGTGATCTCGCCCACGTCGAAACGGTCGGTGGCGGCCTGCTGTTCCTGGCCGATCACCCGCACGGAATTGGCCTGCAACTCGACCTGCTCGGTGGCGCTGCGCACGTTCAGATAGGCCTCGACCGCGCCCAGCAGCACGTCCTGCTCGACGCCCACCAGTGCGGCGCGGGTGCCGAGCACGCTTTCCTTGGCGATGTCGATGGCAATGGCGCTGCGGCCCCAGTCGTAGAGCGTCATCGAGGCCTGCAGCCCGATGCCGGCGCTGTTGGCGTCGAAGCCCTCGATGTTCTGATAGGTGTATTCGGCGACCCATTGCAGCACCGGGCGCAGGGCGGCGATGGCGGCCGCCGCATCCTCGTCCGCGGCGCGCAGCACGGCGCGGTTCTGGTCCAGCAGCGCCGAGTGGCGATAGGCATCGACCATGGCGTCGGCCAGGGTCTCGGCCGTGGCGGGCAGCGCGGTCGCCCCCGCCAGCAGGGCCGCCAGCAGCGGGCGCCGCCATTTCCTCAGCGTATCGCGAAACATGCCATGGCCTTTCCTGTCGGCACTCACAAGACGAAGCCCCGCGGCTTCGCGAAGCCCGGCAAAAGCGGCGCGCCGGCGTTGAACGAAAAGCGCCAGTTCACCCGGCCGTCCAGCTTGCGGCCCAGGCGCACGGTGCCGAGATTGCCCTCGCGGAACAGCGCGACGACGCGGCCGCCCTCGCGCAGCTGCTCGGCCAGGGCGTCGGGGAAGATCTCGATGGCGCCCTCGACCAGGATGGCGTCATAGGGGGCCTGGCTGGCGCAGCCCTCGGCCAGGGGGCCCCTGACCACGGCGACGTTGAAGACGTCCTGCGCCGCCAGCCGGGACTCGGCCTCGGCGGCCATGGCCTCGTCGCTCTCGACCGCGACGACGGCCTCGGCGATGCGGGCCATGACGGCGGCGCCGTAGCCGTAGCCGCAGGCCACGTCCAGCACCAGGTCGCTGTTCTGAAGCGCCAGCACATCCATCATCCGGCCCAGCGTGCGCGGCTCCAGCAGGACGCGGTCGGGGGCCAGGTCGATGTTTTCGCCGGCATAGGCCACGTCGCGGCGCGAATCGGGGACGAACTGTTCGCGCGGGACGGTCAGCATCGCCTCGATCACGGGATAGCTGGTCACCTCGTTCGGACGGACCTGGGTGTCGACCATCATGGTGCGTCGCTGCGCGAAATCGGTCATTCTGCGAACTCTGCTTTCGGTTGGCTATGGCACCTCTTGCCACGAAATTCCCGGCTGGGCAACGGCGGGCGACGCCATTGCCGCAAGGATGTGGCCGTGGCAAGGTCGCAGGCATGAGCGCCTATCTTTTTCCCCCGCCCCCCGTCGCCGCGCTGCCCGTCACCGGGCAGGCCGGCCGCTTTCCCGTGGACCGCATCTTCTGCGTCGGGCGCAACTATGCCGCCCATGCCGCCGAGATGGGCGGCGAGGTCGACCGCGAGGCGCCGTTCTATTTCACCAAATCCGCCCGCGCGGTGCTGGAAAGTGGCGCGGTGCTGCCCTATCCGCCCGGGACCGCGGATCTGCATCACGAGATCGAGCTGGTCGTGGCCATCGGCGCGCCGGCCTTCCGGGTGGCGCCGGACCGGGCGATGGCGGCGGTCTGGGGCTATGGCGCCGGGCTGGACATGACCCGGCGCGACCTGCAGGCCAAGGCCAAGGCCAAGCAGCGGCCCTGGTCGCTGGGCAAGGATTTCGAGGGTTCGGCGGTGCTGGCTGCCCTGACGCCGGCCGCGGATTTCACCCCGGCGGCGCAGGCGATCCGGCTGGCGGTCAACGGCACCCTGCGCCAGCAGGCCCGCATCGACGACATGGTCTGGTCGATTCCCGAGCTGATCGCCGACCTGTCGCATTACTATCATCTGGCGCCGGGCGACCTGATCATGACCGGCACGCCGGCGGGCGTGGGCGCGGTGGGTCCGGGCGACCGGCTGGCGGGCGGTATCGAGGGGCTGGCCCCGGTCGAACTGGTGCTCGGCGCGGCGGATTAGGCCGGATCCTGCCACTCCAGCACCACTTGGGTCTGGATCACCACCGCGGCCAGCTGGCCGTCGCCGCGCAGGATGTCGGTCTGCCAGATCATCGTCGTGCGGCCCAGGTGCAGGGGCTTCGGCCGCGCCTCGGCCACGTCGCCCAGCCGGATCGGGCGCAGGAAATTCGTCTTGCTTTCCAGCGTGGTGGTGGCGGCGCCCTCGGGCAGGCGCAGATAGGTCGCGGTGCCGGCGGCGTGGTCGGCCAGGCTCATGATGGCGCCGCCATGCAGCACGCCGTTGCGGTTGGTCAGGGCGCGGGTGACCGGCATGCGCAGCGTGACCTCCTCCAGCGTGGCCGAGACGATCTGCATGCCCAGCGATTCGGAATAGGGCGAATGGATCTCGCCAAAGGCGGTTTGGCTCTCGGTCATCGCGGTCCCCGGTTTGTTGCGCCGGCATCTTCGGCGCCGCGGGCGAGCGCGTCAATCTGTGCTCAGCAAGCGGGGGCGGGCTCGGGCCGGCCCTTCAGGTCCAGGCCGCGCGCGGTCGGCGCATGCCAGGTCTTGGTGGCATGGGTGGCGCCCGAGGGGTTGGTGCCGATCTGCGAGCCGCCGGTGCCGCCGGTCCAGCCGGTCGAGCCGGTATTTTCGGGCGCCGTGCCGTCGCCCGCGCCGCCCTGCTGCGGCGTCGCCGGCTCGGCCTTGGCGGCCGCGGGCGGGCATTTGCCGGCGCGCGACGCCACCGGCTGCGCCGGGCTGGGCACCGAACTGGGCGCGACGCCCTTCTCCGGCGCGGCCTGGGCCGGGGTCTGCGGGGCCGTCTGCGCCGCCAGCGGCGCGGCCAGCGCCAGCGTCAGGCCGAGCAGGGCGGCGGGCATCGCGATCAGGGACGTGATCCGGGACATGGGGTCGATCCTCCTGCCGGCCCAACGCCGGCCGGCGGCGGCGGTTCCTGCCCCAGACCGGACTTCTTTGCTCCATAAATACCCAAAGAACCGTCAGGCGACGGCAATTC
The DNA here is from genome assembly GCF_001546115.1 of Paracoccus aminovorans. GTDB lineage: Bacteria > Pseudomonadota > Alphaproteobacteria > Rhodobacterales > Rhodobacteraceae > Paracoccus > Paracoccus aminovorans_B. The sequence continues at coordinate 1,573,802 of NZ_KQ955208.1, read as the reverse complement.
CCGGCTCGCCCGCCGCGCAATGCCCGACCACGGCGGCCAGCGGGTGACCGGCGGCGCGAATTTGCGCCAGCACCGCCTCGGCCGCCTCGGGGGCCACGGCGACCAGCAGCCCGCCCGAGGTCTGCGGGTCGGTCAGCAGATGCCGGCGCCAATCGGCCAGCCCCTCGGGCAGCGCCACCTCGGCGCCATAGGCGGCCCAGTTCCGCAGCGAGGCGCCGGTGACGAATCCCGCCTCGGCCAGCTCCGCCGCGCGGCTCAGCAAGGGCAGCGCCGCCTGGTCCAGATGCAGCTGCAGCCCGGCGCCGCGGGCGATTTCCAGCCCGTGGCCCAGGATGCCGAAGCCGGTCACGTCGGTCAGGGCATGCACATCGGCCCGCTTGGCCAGATCGGCGCCGACCTTGTTCAGCGTGGTGGCCGAGGCGACCATCTCGTCGATGCCGGCCTGGTCCAAGGCGCCCTTCTTGATCGCGGCGGAATAGATGCCGACGCCCAGCCCCTTGGTCAGGATCAGCGCGTCGCCCGGCCGCGCATCGGCATTGCGGCGCAGCTCGGACGGGTGGCAGAGGCCGATCACCGCGAGGCCATAGATCGGCTCGGGCGCGTCGATGGAATGGCCGCCGGCGACCGGGATGCCGGCCTGATGGCAGATCTCGCGGCCGCCCTCCAGGATCTCGCGGATCTGGTCCGGCGCCAGCTTGTCGATGGGCATGCCCAGGATCGCCAGCGCCATGATCGGCCGCCCGCCCATGGCATAGATGTCGGAGATCGCATTGGTCGCGGCGATGCGGCCGAAGGCGCGCGGGTCGTCCACCATCGGCATGAAGAAATCGGTGGTGGCGATGACGCAGGTGTTCTCGTCCACCTGATAGACCGCCGCGTCGTCCGAGGTCTCGGTCCCGACCAGCAGCTGCGGAAAGGCCTGCGCCACCGGCTGGCCCGCCAGCAACTCCCGCAGCACCGAGGGCGCCAGCTTGCAGCCGCAGCCGCCGCCATGCGCCAGCGAGGTCAGTCTGGGGTGGTCGTTCATCGCGAGGCCCTCCTGTCAGTCAGCCGGCGCACCGTAACGTAGAAGGCCGGCACCATGAAGATGCCAAGGAAGGTCGCGGCGATCATGCCGCCCATCACCCCGATGCCGATGGAATTCTGCGCCCCGGCCCCGGCGCCCCGCGCCACCGCCAGGGGCAGCACGCCCAGGATGAAGGCCAGCGAGGTCATCAGGATCGGCCGCAGCCGCTGGCGCGCGGCCAGCGCCGCCGCCTCGACGGCCGAGCGGCCCGACTGCTGCAGGTCGCGGGCGAATTCGACGATCAGGATGGCGTTCTTGGCGGCAAGCCCGATGGTGGTCAGGATGCCGACCTTGAAATAGACGTCGTTCGACTGGTCGAAGGCCAGGGCCGCCACCACCGCGCCCAGCACCCCCACCGGCACCGCCAGCATGACCGAGAACGGGATCGACCAGCTTTCGTAAAGCGCCGCCAGCGACAGGAACACCACCAGCGCCGACAGCGCAAACAGCCAGGGCGCCTGGTTGCCGGCCTGGCGTTCCTGATAGGACAGCTCGGTCCAGGCCATGCCGTAATTGCCGGGCAGAGCGGCGACCAGCTCCTCCATCGCGTCCATGGCGCCGCCAGAGCTGAAACCCGGGCCGGGCTCGCCCTCGATCTCGATGGCGTCGACGCCGTCGATGCGCGCCAGCCGCGGCTCGACCGGCTCCCAGCGCGTGGTCATGAAGGCGTTGAAGGGCACCATCTCGCCCTGCGCATTGCGGGCATACCAGCTGTCGATATCCTCGGGCTGCATGCGGTTCGCCGCCGCCGCCTGCACGATCACCGGGCGCAGCTGCGCGCCCAGGGCGAAGTCGTTGACCTCGGTGCCGGCAAAGATCGTCGACAGCATCGAATTCACCGCCGGGACCGAGATGCCGAAGCTTTCCGCCTTCTGCTGGTCGATGTCGATCCTCAGCGCCGCGTCGTCCTCGGAGTTCTGCGCCTCGGGGTTCTGCACCCGCGGATCCTGGCCGGCCTGTTCCTCCAGCCGCTCGGCCGCCTCGGTCAGGGCCTCGATGCCGGCGCCGGCCTGGTCCATGACATACATGGTGAAGCCCGAGGTGTCGCCCAGCCGCGGGATCGCCGGCGGCTGCATGAAGAAGATCCGCCCCGCCCGGTGCCCGGAAAAATGCCGGTTCGCGCGTTGCGCCAGCGCGCGGGCCGATTGCGAGGGATCGGCGCGCTGGTCGAAGGGATGCAGCCGGACATAGATCGTCGCCTGGTTCTGCGCCGTGCCCGAGCTGCCGAAGCCCATGGCCACGAAGACCGAGCTGACCACGTGTTTTTCCTCGGTCAGCATGTAATCCTCGATCTCGCGCACCACGGCGGCGGTCTGCTGCGCGGTCGAGCCCTCGGTCAGGGTGATGCGCGATTGCAGCACGCCCTGGTCCTCGGAGGGAATGAAGGTCGTGGTCAGCCGCCCGAACAGGTCGAAGGCGCCATAGCTGATCGCCGCCAGCACCAGCATGACCAGCAGCGGCCGGCGCAGGCTGCGCCGCACGGTGGCGGAATAGCCCGCGGTCAGCCGCTCGAACCCGGCGTTGAACCAGCGCGCCGGGGCAAAGCGCGGCGCGCCGTGGCCGCGGCGCAGCAGCGTGGCGCACATGGCGGGGGTCAGGATCAGCGCCACGGCGAGCGACAGCACCATGGCGGTGATGATGGTCACCGAGAACTGCCGGTAGATCACCCCGGTCGAGCCGGGCATGAAGCCCATCGGCAGGAACACCGCCGACAGCACCAGGGCGATGCCGATCAGCGCGCCGCTGATCTGGCCCATGCTCTTTTCGGTGGCGGCGACCGGGTCCAGCCCCTCTTCGGCCATGACGCGCTCGACGTTCTCGACCACGACGATGGCGTCGTCGACCAGCAACCCGATGGCCAGCACCATGGCGAACATCGTCAGCGTGTTGATGGAATATCCCAGCGCCGCCAGCATGGCGAAGGTGCCCAGAAGCACCACCGGAATGGCGATGATCGGGATCAGCGTCGCGCGCCAGTTCTGCAGGAAGATCAGGATGACCAGGAAGACCAGCACGATGGCTTCCAGCAGCGTGTGCCAGACCTTCTCGATCGACAGCTCGACGAAGGGGGCGGTGTCATAGGCGACGCGCAGCTCGACCCCCTCGGGCAGCGCCGAGGCCAGCCCGTCCAGCGTGGCGCGCACGCCGTTCGAGGTCTCGACCGCATTCGCGCCGGAGGCCAGCTGCACCGCGAAGCCCGAGGCGTTCATGCCGTTGAAGCGCGAATCGCGGCCATAGCTGACCTGGCCGATCGCCACCTCGGCCACGTCGCCCAGGCGCACGGCGGCGCCGTCCGCGCCGGTCTTCAGCAGGATGTTGCGGAAATCCTCGACCGAGGTCAGCTGGCTCTGCGCCGTGACCGTGGCGGTGAACTGCTGGCCCGCGACCACCGGCTGGCTGCCCAGCGCGCCGACCGAGACGGTGCTGTTCTGCTGCGCCACGGCGGTGGTGATGTCGGTCGGCGTCAGCTGGAACTGCGCCAGCCGCAGCGGGTCCATCCAGATCCGCATCGCATAGCCCGAGCCGAAGACATTGACCCCGCCGACGCCCTCGGTGCGCTTGACCGGCCCCTCGACCACCTGCTCCAGCAGGTTGCCCAGCTCGATGGTGGACTGCTTGCCGCTGGTCGAGACCAGCGCGCCGACCATCAGCGTCGAGGTCGAGGTTCGGCTGATGCTGATCCCGTCGTTCTGCACCGGCCCGGGCAGCCGCCCCTCGACCGAGCGCACCTTGGCCTGCACCTCGTTCAAGGCATCGGTCGGCGTCACGCTGTCGTCGAAGGTCAGCACCAGCGCCGAGCGCCCGGTCGAGGAGATCGAGGTGGTGTAGAGCAGCCCGTCGAGCCCGGTCAGCACGTCCTCGATCGGCGTGGTGACGGAATTCTGCACCGCCCGCGCGGTGGCGCCGGAATAATTGGCGGTGATGCGTACCGTGGTCGGCGCGATGTCCGGATATTGCGAGATCGGCAGGCCCAGAACCGCCCAGGCCCCGGCCAGCATGGTCACGATGGCCAGCACCCAGGCAAAGACCGGGCGGTGAATGAAGAACTTTGCCATCAGCCTTCCACCGCCTCGCGCACCACGCCCTCGGCGTCGATGGTGACGGGGACGGTCGTGACCTCGGTGCCGGGGCGCAGGTCCTGCAACCCGTCCAGGATCAGCTGCTCGCCGGGGCTGACGCCCTGGTTGACGATCCAGCTGTTGTTCCAGCTGCCCTGCTCGCTCAGCGTGACCTGCTGGGCCTTGCCCTCGCGCACGACAAAGGCGGTCAGGGTGCCGTCGGTGGCCCGCCGCGTGGCGCGCTGCGGCACCAGCACGGCGCGGGTGCTGCCCTGGGTCAGCCGGACGCGCAGGAACTGGCCCGGCAGGATCAGCGCCTGCGGATTGTCGAAGCGCAGCCGGATCGGCACGGTGCCGGTGGTGGTGGACACCAGGATGCCGGGGCTGACGATGCGGCCGCTGCCGCGGTAGGTCTCGCCGGTCTCCAGGATCAGCTCGGCCGGCGTCTCGCCATTGGTCATCAGCTGCCCGGCGTCGATGCGCGCCCGGTTGCGCAAGAGCCGGGCCGAGCTTTCGGAGACGTCGACATAGATCGGGTCCAGCTGGGTGATGGTGGTCAGCGCCTCGGACTGGCTCGCCGTGACCAGGTCGCCGACCGAGACCTGCGGCACGTCCGGCACCCCGTCCAGCGGGCTGCGGATCTCGGTCCGGTCCAGCGACAGCCGGGCGGCGTCGCGCGCGGCCTCGGCGGATTTCAGATCGGCCTCGGCCTGTTTCAGCGCCACCTCGGCATTGGCGCGGTCCACGGCGGACACGCCCGAGCCCTCCAGCCGGCGATAGCGGGTGACGGTGTTCTGCGCCTGGGTCAGGCTGGCCTCGGCCCCGGCGACGGCGGCCTCGGCGGCGGCCAGCGCGGCGGCCAGCGTCTCGGGGTCCAGCCGGAACAGCACGTCGCCGGCCTTGACCGGCTTGCCGGGATCATAGGCGATCTCCAGCACCTCGCCGCCGACCTGCGGCCGGATGCCGGTCTGCTGAAAGGCGATGGCGCGGCCGGGCAGGGTGACGGTATAGGGCACGTCCTGTTCGGCCGCGACCATGACGCCCACCTCGCGCGGCCCCTGCGGCCCGCGCTCGCCCTGCTGGGCCAAGGCCGGCCCGGCCAGCAGCAGGGCCAGCGCCGCCTGTCTCAAGATCGCTTGCCCGAAGGCCATCTGCCGTCCCTTGCGGTTTGGTGGTTTGCCGCATTGTTTAGCGGCCAAATCCCAATGGCAAGTAAACGACCACCCCGCAGCGGATCACGGATTCGCCAGCGGCTGGATTCTTTCCGTTTTCCAAATACCCATGCCGACCTTGCGGCGGGGCGAAAACGGTTCAGAAATCGACGCAGAGGCCCTTTTTCTCGTAATCGCCGAAACGCACCGGCTCCGGCCCGTCGCGGCCGCCCAGTTCGACGGGCAGTTCCAGCGGCGCGGCAGCCTTGCGGCGCGCCTCGGCCTCGGCCAGGGCGCGTTGCGCGGCGGGCGGCAGATCCTTGCGGTCGGTCATGGCGGTTTCCCCTGCTTCGCGCTAGACCCTGCCAATCTAGGCAAGGGGTCGGGTTTGGACAAGTCACAGGACAGATCGGGCAGGGACGGCGCGCGTTCGGGCGCGCTGCGCCTGCTCGCCGCGGTGGAAGAGGGCGCGACGCTCGACGAGGCCGCGGCGCTGATCGAGGGCGCCGCACCCCCCGACCGCGCCCGCGCCCGCCGCCTCGCGCGCGAGGTGCTGCGCCGCCAGGCCCGCGCCGATGCGTTGCTCGCCCCCTTCCTCGCCCGCCGCCCGCGACCCGAGATCCAGCGCATCCTGCGCCTCGCCACCGTCGAGATGCTGGCGCTGGGCGAGGCGCCGCATGGCGCGGTCAATGCCGCCGTGGCGCTGGCCCGCGCCTCGGGGCCCAAGGGGCAGGCGGCCTCGGGCATGGTGAACGCGGTGCTGCGCAAGGTGTCGGCTTCGGCCGAGGCCTGGGCCGGGCTGCCGCCGCAGCACATGCCCGGCTGGCTGCGCAAGCCGGTGATCGCCGCCTGGGGCAAACCCGCCGCCCGCGCCATCGAGGCCGCGCATGAGGCCGGCGCGCCCCTGGACCTGACCCCCAAGGCCGCGGATTGCCCGGGCGAGGCGCTGCCTAGCGGCTCGCACCGGCTGCCGGCCGGCACCCAGGTCTCGGCCCTGCCGGGCTATGATGCCGGCGACTGGTGGGTGCAGGATGCCGCCGCCGCGCTGGCGGTGCGGGTGCTCGACCCGCAGCCGGGCGAGACCGTGGCCGATCTCTGCGCCGCGCCGGGCGGCAAGACGCTGCAATTGGCGGCCGCCGGGGCGCGGGTCACGGCGCTGGACATCTCGGAATCGCGGCTGGCCCGCGTGGCCGAAAACCTTGCCCGCTGTGGCCTTGCCGCCGAAATCGTCGCCGGTGACGCGCTGACCTGGCGCCCCGAGGCGCCGCTCGATGCGGTGCTGCTGGATGCGCCCTGCTCGGCCACCGGCACCATCCGCCGCCACCCCGAACTGCCGCTGATCCGCGACGGCGCCGGCCTGGCCGACCTGACCGCGCTGCAAGCCCAGCTGATCGACCACGCGGCCTCCCTGCTCAAGCCCGGCGGCCGGCTGGTCTATGCCACCTGCTCGCTCTTGCCGGCCGAGGGCGAGGAGCAACTGGCTGCCGCCCTGACGCGCCACCCCGGCCTGACCGTCGAGCCGCCGCAGGCGCCGGGGATCGAGCCCGGCTGGATCACCGAACAGGGCGGCTTGCGGCTGCGGCCGGACCTGTGGCCGGAACGCGGCGGTATGGACGGCTTCTTCATCGCGCGCTTGCGGAAATCCGCTTAGCCGCCCTAAGGTTGCGCTGTCCTAATCAATGCGTTGCCCATGACCGAAATCGCTGCCGCGCCCAGGGGATTTTTGCGCCGCCCCGAACCCAAGGCCATAGGACACCCCGGCCGGGGCGAGCATATCGTCGCCGGCGAGATGCACCTGGGCGGCATCGCCGTCGGCGGCGATTTCTTCGCCGCCGACCTGCCCGCCAGCATCGCGGCCGAGCTGAATGGCTTCGGCTGGCTCGACGACCTGGCCGCGGTCGGCACGCCCAAGGCCCGCGCGGTGGCGCAGGATCACGTGCTGCGCTGGATCCGCCGCCACCCCGAGGCCCGGCCCGATGCGCCGGAATGGGCGCCCGAGATCGCCGGCCGCCGCGTGCTGCGCTGGATCTTCCATGCCGGGATGATCCTGCCCGGGCTCGACCGCGACGGCGCCGGGCCGTATTTCCGCGCCCTCGACCAGCACCTGAACCACCTGCGCGACAGCTGGTATGACAGCGAGGACGGGCTGGCGCGGCTCGAGGCGCTGGCCGGGCTCGCCATCGGCGCCATGTATCTGCGCGACCGCCAGACGCTGGCGCTGCCGGCGCTGATCGCGCTGGCCGAAGAGGCCGACGCCATGGGGCTGGACACCCTGGCCGAGGCTCGGGCGCCCGAATCGCTGCTGGATGCTATGGCGCTCTTGGTCTGGGCGCAGGAGGTCGCGGACGAGGCCGGGCTGGATGCGCCGGCCGAACTGCGCGGCATCATCGGCCAGATCGCGCCGGTCCTGCGGGCGCTGCGCCATGCCGATGGCGCGCTGCCCTGTTTCCACGGCGGCGGGCGCGGCGCGGCGGGGCGGCTGGACCGCTGCCTGCGTGCGGCCGAGGGCGCGGCGCTGCCCGCGCACGGGCTTGCCATGGGGTTTGCCCGCATGGCGCGGGCGCGCACGACGCTGATCCTGGACGCGGCGCCGCCGCCCGGCGGCCCGGCGGCGGTGCGGGCACATGCCTCGACGTTGGCCTTTGAACTCACCGTGGCGCGGCAGCCGCTGATCGTGAACTGCGGCCCCGGCGACGGGTTCGGCCCGCTCTGGGCCAAGGCCAGCCGGGCCACGCCCTGCCATTCGGCGCTGTGCCTTGCGGGCCTCTCGTCGTCGCGGCTGAACCCGAACCGGCAAGAGGGCGAGCCCGACATCCTGACCGAGCGCCCGGACCTGGTCTGGGCCGGCGATTGCGACGCGCTGGGCAACCTGACCGCGCCCGATTTCGGCCCCGCCCATGCGCCCGAGCCCGCGCATCTGCTGGCCGGCCACGACGGCTGGCTGGCGAGCCACGGCCTGACCCATCTGCGCGAGCTTTGGCTCGACCCCGACGGGCTGGGCCTCAAGGGCGAGGACTCGCTGGCGGCGCTGGACGCCAGCGCCCAGGCGCGGCTGGACCAGGTCCGCCCCGAGGAAGGGCTGGGTTTCGAGATCCGCTTCCACCTGCATCCCGAGGTGCAGGCCCGCATGACCGGCGCCGAGGTGCATCTGACCCTGCCCACCGGCGACGCATGGGTCTTTGCCCATGACGGCGTCGGGCAGGCGCGGCTCGAAGCCTCTTGCCTGCTGGACCGGGCGCTGGCCGAGCCGCGCCCGTCGCGCCAGATCGTGATTTCCGCCAGCTTGCAGGGCCGCGCCATCCAGATCGGCTGGACCTTGGCCCGTTCCGGCGCTAGGTGACGGGCCAAATCCGCCAATCCATCACGGGGCCCGAGACCGATGACCGACCGCATTCCGCTGAAGCGCGCGCTGATTTCCGTTTCCGACAAGACCGGCCTTCTGGACTTCGCGCGGGCGCTTTCGGCGCGGGGGGTCGAGCTGCTCTCGACCGGCGGCACCGCCAAGGCGCTGCGCGAGGCCGGGCTGACGGTCCGGGACGTGGCCGAGGTCACCGGCTTTCCGGAAATGATGGACGGCCGCGTCAAGACGCTGCATCCGGTCGTCCACGGCGGCTTGCTGGCGCTGCGCGACAACGAAGAGCACATGGCGGCGGCGCGCAGCCACGGCATCGAGATGATCGACCTCTTGGTGGTGAACCTCTACCCGTTCGAGGCCACCGTGGCCAAGGGCGCCGATTACGACGACTGTATCGAGAACATCGACATCGGCGGCCCGGCGATGATCCGCGCCGCGTCCAAGAACCACGCCTTCGTCACCGTGGTGGTGGATGTGCAGGACTACGCCGCCGTGCTGGCCGAGCTGGACGCGAACGACGACACCACCAGCTTCGGCTTCCGGCAGCGCCAGGCGCAGATCGCCTATGCGCGGACGGCGGCCTATGACGCGGCGGTCTCGACCTGGATGGCGGCGCAGATCGGCGAAGCGGCGTCGCGCCGCCGCGCCTTCGCCGGCGAGCTGGCCCAGACCCTGCGCTATGGCGAGAATCCGCATCAGTCGGCGGCCTTCTATCGCGACGGCTCGGACCGCCCGGGCGTCGCCACCGCCCTGCAATGGCAGGGCAAGGAACTGTCCTACAACAACATCAACGACACCGACGCCGCCTTCGAGCTGGTGGCCGAGTTCGACCCAGGCCAAGGCCCGGCGGTGGCGATCATCAAGCACGCCAACCCCTGCGGCGTGGCCCGCGGCGACAGCGCCGTCGATGCCTATCGCCGCGCCTTCGACTGCGACCGCACCTCGGCCTTCGGCGGCATCATCGCGCTGAACACCCGGCTCGACGGCGAGACGGCGAAAGCCATCACCGAGATCTTCACCGAGGTCGTGATCGCCCCCGACGCCACCGACGAGGCGAAGGAGATCTTCGCGGCCAAGAAGAACCTGCGGCTGCTGACCACCGGCGGGCTGCCCGATGCCAGGGCGCCGGGCCTGAGCTTCCGCCAGGTCGCCGGCGGCTTCCTGGTGCAGGGCCGCGACAATGGCGTGATCCTGCCCTCGGACCTGAAGGTGGTGACGCAGCGCCAGCCCAGCGAGGCCGAGCTTCAGGACCTGCTTTTTGCCTGGACCGTGGCCAAGCATGTGAAATCGAACGCCATCGTCTATGCCAGGGACCTGGCGACGGTCGGCATCGGCGCCGGCCAGATGAGCCGGGTCGATTCGACCCGCATCGGCAAGCGCAAGTCCGAGGACATGGCCGAGGTGCTGGGCCTGGCCCAGGCGCTGACCATCGGATCGGCCGTGGCCTCGGACGCCTTCTTCCCCTTCGCGGACGGCATCGAGGCGCTGGCCGAGGCCGGGGCCAAGGCGGTGATCCAGCCCGGCGGCTCGATGCGCGACGACGAGGTGATCGCGACCGCCGACCGGCTGGGGCTGGCGATGGTCTTTACCGGCCAGCGGCACTTCCGGCACTGATGGCGGCGCCGGCGACTCCGAAGCCCCGGAAAAGCCCGGTGGCCCCGAAGCGGCGCAGCAGGAAGGCGCCGCCGCCGCGCGTCTGGCGGCCGGTCCTGCTGACGGCGGCACTGGTCTTTCTGCTGGACCAGGCGCTGAAATACCTGGTCGTGCATGTCATGCAGCTGGACCGCATCCGCGAGATCGACCTGATCGACCCCTGGCTGAACCTGCGCATGGCCTGGAACCAGGGCATGAACTTCGGCCTGTTCGCCAGCGACGTGGACGTGATGCGCTGGGTGCTGATCGCCATCGCGCTGGCGGTCTGCCTGTGGGTCGCGGTCTGGATCGGGCGGGCCAAGCCCTCGCGCTTTGCCCAGGTCTCGGCCGGTCTGCTGATCGGCGGGGCGCTGGGCAATGTCGTCGACCGGCTGGCCTATGGCGCCGTGGCGGATTTCCTGAACATGTCGCTGCCGGGCTGGCAGAATCCCTACAGCTTCAACGTCGCCGACATCGCGATCTTTGCGGGCGCGCTGGGGCTGGTGCTGCTGCCGCCGCAGAAGAAGCCCGAGCCGAAGAAGCGCCGCCCGCCGCCCAAGCCGCGGGTGCCGAAGCCCGCGCCGGCCGAAAACCCGGCCCCGGCCGGCCCCGACGAGCCCGAGCTGGCGCTGGACGACAAGACCCGTGACGGGGCCGGGAATTCACGCTAGAACGGCGCCAGAAGAACATGAGGGACGCAAAGATGCGGGCGATCGCGCTGATGATGACCATGCTGGGCCCCGTGCTGGGCGTTGCGGCCTGCAGCACCGATCCGCACCTGATGAACATCTCGTCCGGCCGCTCCAGCCCCGACGAATTCGCCATCCTGCCGACCAAGCCGCTGACCATGCCGACCGACCTGTCGGCGCTGCCGGCCCCGACGCCGGGCGGCGCGAATAGCACCGATCCGACGCCGCAGGCCGATGCGGTGGCGGCGCTGGGCGGCAATCCGGGCCAGTTGGCGGCGCAGGGCGTGGGCGCCGCCGATGGCGCGCTGATCTCCTATGCCTCGCGGCTGGGTCGCGACGCCGGCATCCGCCAGGTCACGGCCGAAGAGGATGTCGCCTGGCGCAGCCGCCACTCGCGCCGCCTGCTCGAGGTGCTGGCGCGCACCAATGTCTATTACCGCGCCTATGAGCCGATGACGCTGGACAGCTGGGCCGAGCTGGAGCGCTGGCGCCCGACCGGGGTGCTGCTGCCCTCGGCGCCGCCCGCGGGCGTGGCCAAGGTCGAGGCCGTGCGCCCCGCCGACAACGCGCCGGTGCTGCTCGACTAGATCACGCTTAGATGACGGGGCCCGGGCTTGCGCGGCCGGGGCTTCGCGGGCAGGGTCTGGGCGCGACCCGGAACCGGAGCCTGCCCATGACGAGCCTTGCCCGCCTGACCCCGCTGGCGCTGGTGCTGGCCGCCAGCCCCGCGCTGGCCGAAATGCCGAAAGGCATCAGCCATTTCACCCTGGAAAACGGCCTCGAGGCCGTGGTGATCGAGGATCACCGTGCGCCTGTCGTGGTGCAGATGGTCTGGTACAAGATCGGCTCGGCGGACGAGCAGCCGGGCAAGTCGGGCATCGCGCATTACCTGGAACACCTGATGTTCAAGGGCACCGACAAGCTGGGGCCGGGCGAGCTGTCCAAGACCGTGACCGCGAACGGCGGCATGGACAACGCCTTTACTAGCTACGACTACACCACCTATTTCCAGCGCATCGCCGCCGACCGCCTGCCGCTGGTCATGGAGATGGAATCCGACCGCATGGCGAACCTGCGCATCGGCGAGGACGACTGGCAGGCCGAGCGCCAGGTGGTGCTGGAGGAACGCTCGCAGCGCACCGACAGCGACCCCGGCGCGCAGTTCTCCGAGGAGCGCAGCGCGGTGCAGTTCTACAACCATCCCTATGGCCGGCCGGTGATCGGCTGGCGACAGGAAATGGAGGGGCTGACCCGCGACGACGCCATCGCCTGGTATGACGCGCATTATGCCCCGAACGACGCGGTGCTGGTCATCGCCGGCGACGTGACGGCCGAGAAGGCCCGCGAACTGGCCGAACAATATTATGGCCCCATTGCCGCCAAGCCCGATTCGACCAGGCTGCCGCGCCCGCAGGAGCCGGTGCAACGCTCGCCCCGCCGGATGGAGCGGGTCGATGCCCGCGTCGCCCAGCCGGTGATGCTGCGCACGGTGATCGCGCCGCAGCGCCGGCACGAGGATCAGAAGACCGCCGCCGCGCTGACCGTGCTGGCGGAATTGCTGGCCGGCTCGTCCCAGACCTCGGTGCTGGCGCGCGAGTTGGTGCTGACCGGCAAGGCGCTTTACGTCGATGCCTCCTATGACGGGTTCTCGGTCGATCCGACCACCTTCGGCCTGTCGCTGGTGCCGGCGCCGGGGGTCGAGAATGCCGATGCCGAGACGGCGCTGGATGCGGCGCTGAAGAAGTTCCTGGCCGACGGCCCGGATGCGGCGCAGCTGGAACGGGTCAAGACCCGGATCCGCGCCGCCCGGGTCTATGCCCAGGATTCGGCGCATGGCCGCGCCTATGACTATGGCCAGGGGCTGGCGACCGGCTTGACGGTCGAGGACGTGAACGACTGGCCCGACGTGCTGGCCGCCGTCACGCCCGAGGACATCACCGCCGCCGCGAAGCTGGTGCTGGAAAACCCCGCCACCGTGACCGGCTGGCTGCTGCCGCAGCCCGGCGCCGATGCCTCGGCCGCGCCCCAGCCCCTGCCCGCCGCCCAGACCGGAGACGTCGAATGATCCGCGCGCTTGTCACCTTCGTCTTCGTCGCCCTGGCCGGCCTGCCCGCCAGCGCCATCGAGATCCAGCAGATCACCTCGCCCGGCGGCATCAAGGCCTGGCTGGTCGAGGATCACTCGATCCCCTTCACCGCGCTGTCGCTGATGTTCAAGGGCGGCGCCAGTCTGGACGCGCCCGGCAAGCGCGGCGAGATGAGCCTGATGACCGCGCTGCTGGAAGAGGGCGCGGGCGCGATGGATTCGGTCGCCTATGCCGAGGCGGTCGAGGGGCTGGGCGCGCAGAACCGCTTCGACATCGGCGACGACGCGCTGACCGTCAACGCCCGCATGCTGACCGAGAACCGCGACCAGGCCGCCGACCTGCTGCGCGCGGCCCTGGTCGAGCCGCGCTTCGACGCCGATGCGGTCGAGCGGGTGCGGGCGCAGTTGCAGGCGGTGATCCGTTCCGAGGCGACCGATCCGCAGAGCATCGCCACCAAGGAACTGGCCCGGCTGGCCTGGGGCGCGCATCCCTATGCGACCTCGATCAACGGCACCGCCGAATCGGTGGCGGCGCTGACCCGCGACGACCTGGTCGCGGCCAAGGACCGGGTGCTGGCCCGCGACCGCGTGGTCGTGGCCGCCGCCGGCGACATTTCGGCCGAGGACCTGGGCAAGCTGATCGACAAGGTGCTGGGCGGGCTGCCGGAGAAGGGCTCGGCGCCCTTGCCGCAGCCGGCCACGCTGGCGCTGAAGGGCGGCGTGACGGTGATCGACTGGGACAGCCCGCAGACCGTGGTGAGCTTTGCGCAAGCAGGCCTGCCGATGTCGGACCCGGATTATTTCGCCGCCTATGTCGCCGATCATATCCTGGGCGGCGGCGGGTTTTCCTCGCGCCTGATGGACCAGATCCGCGAGAAGCGCGGGCTGACCTATGGCGTCGGCACCGGCCTGGCCAACGGGCTTTACGGCGAAACCTGGCAGGGCGGCATGGCCAGCGCCAATGACAAGGTGGCCGAGGCGGTGGGCCTGATCCGCAGCGAATGGGACCGCTTCGCCGAGGGCGGCGTCACCGAGAAGGAATTGAACGACGCCAAGACCTACCTGACCGGCGAATACCCGCTGCGTTTCGACGGCAATGGCAAGATCGCCGGCATCCTGGCCGGGATGCAGCTGATCGGCCTGCCCGCCGATTACGTCAACACCCGCAATGCCAAGGTCGAGGCGGTGACGGCGGCCGATGTGCAGCGCGTGGCGAAGCGGCTGCTGCATTCCGAGCAGATCCGCTTCGTGCTGGTCGGTCGGCCCGAGGGCGTGACCGCCAGCGACTGACGGCGCGGTAGTTGGGGTATTTGAACAACAAAGAAGGCCGGAGCGAAGCGCGCGGGCGGCTGGCGAATCTGTGACCGAGATGCTAGATCTGGGGGCATGAACAGTCACGCAAACAAGATGCGCCCTGTGATCCGGCAGCTGGACGAGGCCGCCGCCAACCGCATCGCGGCGGGCGAGGTGGTCGAGCGTCCGGCCTCGGCGGTCAAGGAGCTGGTCGAGAATGCGCTGGATGCCGGCGCGACGCGGGTGGATGTCGCCATCGCCAAGGGCGGCAAGGCGCTGATCCGGGTCCGCGACGACGGCTGCGGCATGACAGGCGACGACCTGCCGCTGGCGCTGGCCCGCCACGCCACCAGCAAGATCGACGGCAGCGACCTGCTGGACATCCGCAGCTTCGGCTTTCGCGGCGAGGCGCTGCCCAGCCTGGGTGCGGTCGGCCGGCTTGTGATCACAAGCCGCGCGCCGGGCTTCGAGGCGGCGCAGATCGCGGTCTCGGGCGGGCGCATCGGCCCGGTCAGGCCCGCCGCCGGCAATCGCGGCACCGTGGTCGAGCTGCGCGACCTGTTCTTCGCCACCCCCGCCCGGCTGAAATTCCTGCGCAGCGAGCGGGCGGAGACCCAGGCCGTGGCCGAGGTCATCCGCCGCCTGGCCATGGCCGAGCCCTTTGTCGGCTTCACCCTGACCGACGAGGACGAGGGCAGGCTGCTGTTCCGCGCCGATGCCGAGCAGGGCGAACTGTTCGGCGCCCTGCAGACCCGGCTGGCGCGGGTCATGGGGCGCGAGTTCATCGACAATGCCCTGCCCATCGGTGCCGAGCGGGACGGCATCAGCCTGACCGGATTCGCCGCGCTGCCGACCTATTCGCGCGGTGCCGCCGTGGCGCAGCACCTGTATGTGAACGGCCGGCCGGTGCGCGACAAGCTGCTGACCGGGGCGCTGCGGGCGGGCTATATGGACGTGCTGCCTTCGGGCCGGCATCCGGCGGCGGTGCTGTTTCTGACCTGCGAGCCGCATGCGGTCGATGTCAACGTGCATCCCGCCAAGGCCGAGGTGCGGTTCCGCGAGCCCGACATCGCCCGCGGGCTGGTGGTCAGCGCCCTGCGCCACGCGCTGGCCGGCGCCGGGCATCGCAGTTCCACCACCGTGGCCACGGCGGCGCTGGCGGCGGCGCGGCCGGAACCGGCGCCGCGCCAATATCAGGCAAGCTATGCCCCGGCGCGTCCTTCGGCAGCGGCGATTGCGGCGAGCCTGGCCTTCCAGGCGCCGGGCTTTGCCGAAACCCCGACCGCCCGCGTCGAGCCCGAGCCGGAAGCGCTGGCCGAGGATGCACCGCTGGGGGCCGCCCGGGCGCAGCTGCATGAGAACTGGATCATCGCCCAGACCGCCGGCGGCATCGTCATCGTCGACCAGCATGCCGCGCATGAGCGGTTGGTCTATGAGCGGCTGAAGGCGCAGGCGGAGGCGAATGGCATCGCATCCCAGGCGCTGCTGATCCCCGAGATCGTCGAGCTTTCCGATGCCGATGCGCAGCGCATCCTGTCCATCGCCGACGAGTTGGCCCGGCTGGGGCTGGTGATCGAGCCCTTCGGCGGCGGCGCCGTCGCGGTGCGCGAGGTGCCGGCGCTGGTCCGGCGGCTGGATGCGGCGCGGCTGATCCGCGACATCCTGGACGACCTGGCCGACCAGGGCGCCTCGGACCGGCTGCGGGCGCGGGTCGATGCGGTGCTGTCCTCGATGGCCTGCCACGGCTCGGTGCGCTCGGGCCGGCGCATGTCCGGCGACGAGATGAACGCGCTGCTGCGCGAGATGGAACGGACGCCGAAATCCGGCCAGTGCAACCACGGCCGCCCGACCTGGATCGAGCTGAAGCTCTCGGACATCGAGCGGCTCTTCGGGCGATGATCGTCTCGCACCGGCATCGTTATGTCTTCGTGCATATTCCGAAAACCGGCGGCACCTCGCTGACCCTGGCGCTGGAGGCGCGGGTGGGAAAGGACGACATCATCCTGTCCGACACGCCCAAGGGCCGCAATCGCCGCAGCCGCGTCAAGGACGCGCCGGCGCGGGGGCGGCTGTGGAAGCATTCGACGCTGGCCGATATCGAGGGGCTGGTCGATCCGGCGATTTTTGCTGATTACCGGGTGTTCACGCTGGTCAGGAACCCTTGGGCGCGGGCGGTCAGCTATCACCGCTGGCTGCGCGGGCAGGGCTTCGACCACGCCTCGGTCCGGCTGGCCAAGGCGCTGGAATTCCGCGATTTCCTGCGCCATCCGCTGACGCAGCGCCAGCTTGCGGTGCCGGCGCGGCATTACCTGACCGCCAGCACGGGCGCGGTCGCGGGGCTCTGCCTGCGGCTCGAGCATCTGGACGCCGACCTGCCGGCGCTGGAGGCGCATCTGGGTTTCTCGCTGCGCCCTTTGCCGCATGAGAATCGCTCGGGCCAAGGCGACTGGCGCGCGGCCTATGACGACGCGGGCGCCGCCCTGCTGGCGCGGCTGGCGGCCGAGGACATCGCCCGCTTCGGCTATCGCTTCGATCCCGATTGACCCCGGCCGCGCATGGCGCGACAGTGGGAAAGAGAGGTGCCGCCATGCTGGAAATCAGTCCCGAAAAACTTGCCCATGTCATAATCCGCGCCCGCGAATACGACAGCGGCGTCAACGCCTGGGCGCATAGCGGCCAGCGCACCGGGCGCGGCACCGAGACCGAGCTGACCGAGTTCATCGCCAGCCTGAACGAGGACGAGCAGGCCAGCCTGGTCGCCGTGATGTGGATCGGTCGCGACACCTTCGGCCCCGAGGACCTGGAGGAGGCCATCGCCACCGCCAAGGCCGAGCGCCGCAGCCCGACCGAGGATTACCTGCTGGGCGAACCGCAGCTGGCCGATTATCTGGAGGCCGGGATGGAGGCGCTGGGCATTTCCCCCGAAGCGGCCGAGGACGACTTGCAGCGCCCGGTCTAGCCAGGCTAACGGCCGCGCCGCGTCAGCCGCACCAGGCTGCCCGGATCGCCGTCGATCAGCACCAGCAGCGCGCCATCCGGCGCCACCTCGATGTCGCGGACGCGGCCGATGCCCTCGGCCAGGCGCTGCTCGCCGGTGACGCGGCCGTTCTCGATCTTCAGCCGCACCACGGCCTCGGCGCGCAGGCCGCCGATCAGCGCGTCGCCCTGCCATTCCGGGAACATCGCGCCCTGGTAGAAGGTCATGCCGCTGGGCGCGATCACCGGATCCCAGTAATAGACCGGCTGCTCCATCCCCTCTTGCGCGGTCAGCCCGGCGCCGATGGGATTGCCGTCGTAGTTCTGGCCATAGCTGATGACCGGCCAGCCGTAGTTGCGGCCGGGCTGCGGCTGGTTCAGCTCGTCGCCGCCGTTCGGGCCGTGCTCGACGGTCCAGAGCCGGCCCTGCGGGTCCAGCGCCGCCGCCTGGATGTTGCGATGGCCGAACGACCAGATCTGCGGCTGGCCGCCGCCCTTGGCAAAGGGATTGCCCGACAGCGCCGCGCCGGTCGCGGGGTCGATGCGCAGCACCTTGCCCAGGTGGTTGTTCTTGTCCTGCGCGACCGGCATCTCGGGCGGCAGGCCGCGCTCTCCGGTGGTCACGAACAGCGCGCCGTCGCGGTCGAAGACCAGGCGCGAGCCGAAATGCTGCTGCGAATCGATGCCGGGCTGGCCTTCGAAAATCACCTTGACCTCTTCCAGCGCCGTGCCGTCCCGGGACAAGCGGCCGGTGCCGACGGCGGTGCCGTTCTCGCCGCCCTGGCGCGGTTGCGAGAAGCTGAACCAGACCTGCCGGGTGCGGGCGAAATCCGCTGCCACCGCCACGTCCAGAAGGCCGCCCTGGCCGTCGTCGTCGACCGCGGGCAGGCCCTTCAGCGGCGCGGACAGTTTGCCCTCGCGGTAAAGCCGCATGGCGCCCGGCTTTTCGGTGATCAGCAGGCTGCCGTCGGGCAGCAGCGCCATGCCCCAGGGGTCGTGCAGCCCTTCGACCAGCGGGGTCCGGGCCAGGCGCAGGGCCTGCGGCATGACCGGCGCCCGGGTCTGGCCCTGAAACGCCGGGGTCTGGCCCTTGGCGTTCGGCGGTGCGTCGTTGAAATCGGCCCGCGCGGCCGGGGCGGCCAGCAGCAGGGCCAGCAGGGCAAGGGCCGCGGGGCGTCGCAATGGTGTCATGTCGTCGTCCTTTCTGCTGCGGCGCAGGTCTGCGACCCAACCCCCGGCGGCGCGGCTTGTTCCGACCCGGCGGGCCATTCAGTCGAGCCGCGCCAGATGCGCGGCGAACGTCGCCTCGGCGCGCGCCCATGGCCCCGGGCCGCCGCGGTCCAGTTCCCCCAGCACTGGCAGCAGTTGCGCGGCATAATCGAGCGTGCTTTCGCGCGGCAGCAGCGAGGGCAGGTTGTCGATCGCCATCACGTCGAGCGGCGGCGCCTCGGCCACCCGCGTGACCGGCTGCGCCCAGTCGGTCACGCGGTCATAGACCTGCACCGGGTTGAAATCGCTGGAGGGGTCGCAGGCGACGTCGCCGATCACCGTCAGCAGCCGGCCGGGCTCGACCGCGTTGGGGGCGACGAAGACCGGCGTCTGCGGCCCGGCGAGGATGCAGTTGATGAAGAGTTCATGCGCCAGGACCTGCGGGAAGGGGCCGCCGCCCGCGGTCTCGGCCATGTCCCAGCGCGTCGCCTGGACCCCCATCGCCGTCAGCAGTTCCAAGGCGCCGCCGCCGACCCGGCCGAGCGCGCCGATGACCAGCGCGCGCGGGCGCGGCGCGCCGGTCGCGTCGAGCTCGGCCCGCAGCTCGGCCTTCAGCTGCTCCTGCGTCGGCCAGGCCGCGACCGGGCCGCAGATGGTGCCGCGCCGCTGCGCCGCCCAGGCCTTCAGCGAGACCGCAGCCCCGGCGAAGCCCGCCCAATGGCCAAAGGCCGCCAGCCGCCGGCCGCTGTCGTCGGTCAGGTATTCCAGATCGAGCAGCCGCCCGCCGCCGTCGCGGAACCGGCGCAGCAGCGCCTGCCCGGCCGGCTGGCCCTTGAAGGCATGGCCGAACATGATGTGGCGGTGGACCAGAGCGCCGCCCGGGGGCAGCTCCTTCAGCCCGAAGACGATGGCATCGGCGGGGGCCTCGGACCAGCTGCCCGGGGCGGCGATCTCGGCCCCGGCGGCGGCGTAATCGGCGGTGGGCAGGATGCGATGCGGGCTGTCCTCGACCGTGATGCGGAAGCCGCCTGCGCGAAGGTGGCGCGTGCCCTCGGGCGTCAGGCCGGCGCGCTGCTCGTTGCCGCGCGATTCGCTGCGAAGCCAGAGATGGACCATGGCGGGCTTCCTTTCGGGCGTCAGGGGAAGGGGGCGCAGGCGCCCGCCGGGGGGCGGCGGGCGCCCCCGAACGGGCCCTGCCCGGCGGCGTCGATGCGGGCCATGGCATCGGCGATGGGCTCGATGATGACGGCCATGGCGAAGGCGGTGGCGTGGATCATGCGCAGGGCGTCCAGCGCCATGGCGACATGGCCGGGCCAGAACAGCAGGTCGCCGCGGCGGATCTCGCCCTCGACCGGGGGGAAACCCGCCTGCTGCATGTCGCTATCGCCGGGGCAGGCGATGGCGCAGGCCATCAGCGCGCCTTGCGCCAGCCCCGAACAGTCGATGCCGCAGCGGCTGTTGCCGCCCCAGAGATAGGGCGTGCCGAGCAGCGTCTCGGCCACCGCGGCCGGGTCGGGCGCCGGCTGGTCGGCGATATGCTGCTCCGGCACCCAGCCGCCGCGGGCCAGCCGAGCAAAGCCGCCCTGCACGCCGGTCACCGAAAGCCGCGCGCCCAGCGACAGCGCCATGGTCTCGGGCGTCTTCAGGTCGGGGCCGCTGTAGACATGCGTCGCGGGCGCGCTGACGCGATGGGTGACCTGTGGCAGGTCGTGCTCCAGCGCCTCGGCCCGCAGCCAGCCGCAATAGCCGTCGGCCATGGCCTGGACAAAGGCCCAGCCGTCCTGCTGGTCGATCACCACCAGATCGGCGCCGAAATTCACCTGGCGGTCGCGGGTGCCCTGCGGCGCGCGGCACAGGTCGGCGACCGGCACCGCCAGCCGCGCCGGGCGCCCGGCGGTATAGGCCGGACGGGCCAGCCGGCCGCGCAGGGATTCCAGCGCCACCCGCTCGGTCGCCGGGGTCAGGCGGCGGTCGAAGCCGGCGCTCATGCCAAAAGCTCCGGCAGCGCGTCGAGCAGCGCGCGCATGCCCTGGCCGGTGCCGCCCTTGGGCCGGCCGGGCGCGGCCGAGGGTTGCCAGCCGTAGATGTCGAAATGCGCATACCGCCCGGCGCCGGCGGCGAAGCGGCGCAGGAACAGCGCCGCCGTGATCGCGCCGGCAAAGCCGCCCGAGGGCGCGTTGTCGAGATCGGCGATGCCCGGCTCGATCATCGGCTCGTAGGGCTCCCAGAAGGGCAGGCGCCAGACCGGGTCGGCCGCAGCCATGCCCGCCGACTGGATCGCGGCGGCGGTGGCGTCGTCGTCGCAGAAGAAGGGCGGCAGCTCCGGCCCCAGCGCCACCCGCGCCGCGCCGGTCAGCGTCGCCATCGAGATCAGCAGCGCGGGCGCTTCCTCGGCGGCCAGCGCCAGGGCATCGGCCAGCACCAGCCGGCCCTCGGCATCGGTGTTGTTGATCTCGACCGTGAGGCCCTTGCGGCTGGTCAGAATGTCGCCGGGGCGGAAGGCATTGGCAGAAATGGCGTTTTCCACCGCCGGGATCAGCACCCGCAGCGACAGGCCCCGGGTCAGCCCGAGGCTCGCCATGGTCTCGGCCAGGCCCAGCACATTCGCGGCGCCGCCCATGTCCTTCTTCATCAGCGCCATCGAGGCGGGCGGCTTGATGTCGAGCCCGCCGGTGTCGAAGCAGACGCCCTTGCCGACCAGCGTCAGGCGCGGGCCGCTGCCCGGGAAGCGCAGGTCGATCAGCCGCGGTTCCTGCGCGCCGGCGCGGCCGACGGCATGGATCATGGGGAAATTTGCGCCCAGAAGGTCGGCGCCGCGCGTCACCTCGACCGTGGCGCCGTGGCGGGCGGCAAGGGCGCGGGCGGCCTCTTCCAGCTCCGCAGGGCCCATGTCCGAGGCCGGGGTGTTGATCAGGTCGCGGGCCAGGTATTCGCCCGCCGCCATGGCGAGCAGCCGGCGCAGCTCCACGCCCGCGGGGCAGACCAGCCGGGCGCGCGCCGGCTCGGCCGCCTTGTAGCGGTCGAAACGGTATTGCGCGAAAAGCCAGCCCAGGGCGGCACGGCCGGCATCGAAGCCTTCGGGCAGGTTTTCCAGCCGCCAGTTCCCGGCCGGCAGCGCCTCGGCCGCGCGGGCCAGCGGGAAACGCTCGCGCCCCGGCGGCTGGTCTGCCGCGCCCAGACCAAAAAGCGCGCCGGCCAGCGCGCCGTCGGCCGCGGGTAGCAGGCAGATCTGCCACGGCTTGCCGGCAAAGCCCTGCGCCCGGGCCCAGCTTTCGGCGAACGCGCCGAGCCCCGGGGGCAGCATGGGACCGGCATCGCCGCTATGCACCAGCCAGAGCGGCAGCGACGGGGCGGCGGGATCGGCGAATTCGGGAATCATCGGCAGGGCTCGTCATGGGTTTGCTTGCGCGCAGCCTAGCGTTCGGGGCGCGCGGGTCGCAAGTCACGACGGCGCGCCGGGATCCCAGATCTGGGTCAGCGAGCGGTTGCCGATCCGTTCCAGCCGCGCCACGGTCGAGCCGAGCGCCGTCGCATCCCGGCGTTCGGCGCAGGCGCCGACGTCGATCGCGACGCCCGCCAGCGTCACCAGCCCGACCTGCCAGGCCAGCCGCGACAGCTGGTCGGCATGGTTGACCACCGCGCCCAGGTCGCGTTCCTGCGCCGCCAGCACCGTGCGGCGCAGCGCCCGCGCCAGCTCCTCCAGCGCGGCGCCGATCACCTGGGCGGCGCAATCCTCGCCCAGCTCGCGGACGATCTGTTCCAGCCGCTGCAGGTCGATGCGAATGGCGTCGTTCATGGACAGGATGGCGATTTTCGACATTTCATCTTCCGGCAGCTGCGGCGGTCACGTCAGCGCAATCTGTCACCAATCCCTCAAGAAAAGGTTATGGGCGGTGCGCTAAACCTCTCGAACTTTATCGGTTCAGCGGTTATCAAATCGCACGAACGGTAGATGAGGAAGCCATGAACCAAGCCCGTCCACTGCCGAATTACCTGGTGCAACGCTATCACGGATGGCGGGCGACCGCCTTTCAGGAAAACCGCGTCTGGTACCGCCGCCTGGCCGAGGACGGCCAGCATCCGCGCGCCATGGTCATTGCCTGCTGTGATTCGCGGGTGCATGTGACCTCGATCTTCGGGGCCGATACCGGCGAGTTCTTCATTCACCGCAACATTGCGAATCTGGTGCCGCCCTATGCGCCCGACGGGCAGCAGCACGGCACCTCGGCCGCGGTGGAATATGCGGTGAACACGCTCAAGGTCGCGCATCTGGTGGTGGTGGGCCACACCAGCTGCGGCGGCGTGCAGGGCTGCCTGGCCATGTGCTCGGGCCATGCCCCGGAGCTGGAAGAGAAATCCAGCTTCGTCGGTCGCTGGATGGACATCCTGCGCCCCGGCTACGACCGCGTGGCCGAGCTGCCGCCCGAACAGCAGGTCCGCGCTCTGGAACGGCAGGCGGTGCTGGTGTCGCTGGAGAACCTGATGACCTTCCCCTTCATCAGGACGGCGGTGGAATCGGGCGACCTCTCTCTGCATGGCGTGCTGCATGACATCGCCGGCGGGCTGCTCGAACAATACGACCCCGCGGTGGACGCCTTCGTCGACATCGTCTGACCGGGCCGTCGCAAGGACCATGCCATGACCCTGCCGGACCGTTCCGCCATCGCGGCGATGGATGCCAGCGACCCGATGCGCGGCTTGCGCGACGCCTTCATCCTGCCCGAGGGCGAGGTCTATCTGGACGGCAATTCGCTGGGCCCGGCGACCCACGCGGCGCAAGCCGAACTGGCCCAGGCCGCGACGCAGGAATGGGCGCAGGGGCTGATCCGCAGCTGGAACAGCGCCGGCTGGTTCGACCTGCCGCTGCACCTGGGCGACCGCATCGGCCGGCTGGTCGGCGCGGCGCCGGGGCAGGTGGTGGTGGCGGACACGACTTCGGTCAATATCTACAAGGCCCTGCATGCCGCCCTGGCGCTGCGTCCGGGGCGGCGCAGCATCGTCGCCGAATCCGGCAGCTTCCCGACCAACCTCTATATCGCCGAGGGCGTGGCCTCGACCCTGCCCGGCACGCGGCTGCGGCTGGAGGGCGTCGATGCGCCGCGGATCGAGGACATGCTGGACGGCGACGTGGCGGCCGTGCTGGTCAATCACGTGAACTACAAGACCGGCGCCCTGCGCGACATGGCGGCGCTGACGGCAAGAATCCATCAGGCCGGCGCCCTCGCCATCTGGGACTTGTGCCATTCCGCCGGCGCCCTGCCGGTCGCGCTGGACGCGGCCGAGGCGGATTTCGCCGTCGGCTGCACCTATAAATACCTGAACGGCGGGCCGGGTTCGCCGGCCTTCATCTATGTCGCGACGCGGCACCAGGACCAGGCGCGGCAGCCGCTCAGCGGCTGGTGGGGGCACGCGCGGCCCTTCGCCTTCGAGACCGGCTTCCAGGGCGATCCCGGCATCCGCCGCTTTCAATGCGGCACCCAGCCCATGCTGTCGATGCGGGCGCTGAAGGGCGCGCTGGAGGTCTGGGACCGGGTCGACATGCAGGCGCTGCGCGCCAAAAGCGTGGCGCTGACCGAGTTGTTCATCCAGCTGGTCGAGGGGCTTTGCGCAGGCCGCGGCCTGGTGCTGGAATCGCCCCGCGATCCGGCGCTGCGCGGCAGCCAGGTCGCGTTCCGGCACGACCATGCCTTCGCAGTGATGCAGGCGCTGATCGCGCGCGGCGTCATCGGCGATTTCCGCGCGCCCGCGACGCTGCGCTTCGGCTTCACGCCGCTTTACACGCGCCACATCGACGTGCTGGACGCCGCCGAGACGCTGGCCGATGTGCTGGCGACCGAAAGCTGGCGCGACCCGCGTTTCGCGCTGCGCACGGCGGTGACCTGAGCGCGCTCAGCCCGGCGGGCAGACCCGGACCTCGGTGCCCCATTCGGCGCAGCGCCGGGCCAGATCCTCGGGCAGCGGGCGGTCGGTGAAGACCGCGTCAAGCTCGGACAGGCTGCCGATGCGGGCGGGCGCCGGGCGGCCCAGCTTGGAATGGTCGGTGACCAGGAAGGCATGGCGCGACTGGCGCAGGATCGAGCGGCTGACCCGCACCTCGGCCAGGTCGAAGTCCAAAAGGTCGCCGTCATGGTCCAGGGCCGAGGTGCCGATCACCGCGTAATCGACCTTGAACTGTTCGAAGAACTGTGTCGTCAGCTCGCCCACCAGCCCGCCGTCCGAGCGCCGCAGCGCGCCGCCCGCGACCATGATCTCGCAGCCCGGATTGGCCAGCAGGATATTGGCGACATTCATGTTGTTGGTGACGACGGTGATGTTGGAATGATGCACCAGCGCCTGGGCCACCGCCTCGGTCGTGGTGCCGAGGTTCAGGATCAGGCTGCAATTGTCGGGAATCTCGGCGGCGCAGGCGGCGCCGATGGCGGCCTTGGCCTCGGCATGCATGCGCCGGCGCGCCTCATAGCCCAGGTTCACCGCCCCGGCGCGCGGCACCGCGCCGCCATGGACGCGGTCCAGAAGCCCGGCCTCGGCCATTTCGCCCAGGTCGCGGCGGATCGTCTGCAGCGTCACCTCGAACCGCTGGGCCAGGTCGTCGACCAGCACCCGGCCCTCGGCGCGGGCGAGCTCAAGGATTTCGCTCTGGCGGATGCTGAGGGCCAAGGGGCTCTCCATGGCTGGAACGGTTTCACCTTAGGCGAAGCGCGGGCGCGCGCAAGCGTTCCCTACGCCGCGATGCAGCGGCGCCGATGTTCGGATGCGGGCGGAACCCGGGCGAAACGAAAGCCGCTTGACCCCGCGGCAGGGGCGGTGCAGCCTGCCGCCGGTTTTTCAAGGACAGGCCCCCATGACCCCCATCGCGCCCTTCGCCTTTTCCCTGCCGGCCCGCATCGCCTTTGGCCGGGGCGAGGCGCAGAAGGCGCCGGCGGCGATCCGCGCGCTTGGGCCGCGCGGCGTGCTGGTGCATGGCGCGAACCCGGCCCGCGCGGCCTGGCTCTTGCAGGCGCTGCGGGCCGACGGGGCCGAGGTCCTGCCCATCGCCTGCGGCGCCGAGCCGACGCTGCCGATGCTGGAGGAGGCGCTGGCCCGCGCCAAGACCTTCGGCGCCGACTGGGTCGCGGGTCTGGGCGGCGGCGCGGTGCTGGACCTGGGCAAGGCGCTGGCCGGGCTGATCCCGGCGCCGGGCGGCATCATGGACCATCTCGAGGTCGTGGGAAGGGGCCTGCCGCTGGCGGCGCCGCCCTTGCCCTATGTCGCGCTGCCGACCACCGCCGGCACCGGGGCCGAGGCGACGCGCAACGCGGTGATCGGCCTGCCCGAACATGGCCGCAAGGTCTCGATCCGCGACGAACGCATGCTGCCGCGCCTCGCCATCGTCGATCCGGCGCTGACCGACGGCTGCCCGCGCGGGGTGACGCTGGCCTCGGGCCTCGACGCGCTGGCGCAGGTGATCGAGCCTTATGTCTCGGCCAAGGCCACGCCCTTCACCGATGCGCTGGTGCGGCCGGTGATCCTTCCGGGCCTGAGGGCATTGAAGCGGCTGATGGAGGAGGAGGACGCGCAGGCGCGCGACACCATGGCCTGGACCAGCCTGTGCGGCGGCATCGCGCTGGCGAATGGCGGGCTTGGCGCCGTGCATGGCCTTGCCGGGGTGATCGGCGGCGTGACGACCGCCCCCCATGGCGCGATCTGCGGCGCGGCTCTGGGCCCGGTGCTGGCGATGAACCGCGACCACGCCCCCGACCCCGCCCGCGTCGAGGAAATCTGCCACGCCATCGCCGAGGGCTTCGGCGGCACGGCGGCCGATGCGCCGCAGACCCTGGCGAGCTGGGCGCGCGCCGCCGGCCTGCCGGGCCTGCAGGCGCAGGGGCTGGACCCGGCGCGGCACCAGGCGGTGGCCGAGGCCTCGCTGGCCAGTTCCTCGATGAAGGGCAACCCCTTCGCGCCCTCGGTCGCGCAGCTTTGCGAGGTTCTGCGCAAGGCCGGCTGATGACCGAGAAACTGCTGTTCCAGGCGCGCTATCCCGCCACCCTGTCCTGCCTGATCCGCGACCTGACCTGCACCCGGGCCGAGATCTGGAGCTTCGACGACGCGCCCACCCGCCGCGCCACCGAGCTGGCCCTGGCCCGGCGCGGCGTCAAGGCGCGCTGCCGCTCGGCGCTGAAGCCGCTGCTGCACGCCTTCCTGGAGGAAATCGAGACCGCCGGCCTGGCCGAGGCCAGCATCACCTGCCCGTGCCACCCCGAGGCCGCGCCGGGCCGCTTCCTGCTGGAAGCCTATCCGCTGCCGGCGCTGTTCCCGCTGACCGCCTTCGATTTCCACGAAGGCCCGGACAGCGCCGCCATGCCGGCCTATCGCGTCAGCCTGGGCTATGTCTCGGGCGAGCGGCGCGAGCTCACGGTGCTGGCGCCGAACCGGATGCACCGCGACCAGTCGGGCCATCCGGCGCTGTCGCCCTGCGGCTGGCTGGTGCAGGACGGGCAGGGCGGGCCGCTGCTGACCGATTGCGAGGCGATCTTCCGCGATGCCATGCGCTGCCTGGCCACCCAGCCCTGGCTCGCCGAGCCGTTCTTCCAGCGCCTCGACATCGCGGTGACGCTGCCGGTGCGCGACCGGGCGCTGGGGCATGGCGACGAGGCGGTCTCGGTCATCGAGGCGCTGCACGAGGACCTGTATTTCTCGGCGCTGGAGCAGTTCCGGCAGCGGCTGGCGCGTCCCGCGGGCGACCGCAGCCTGCGGCCGGGCCAGATCGTGCCCAGCGTCCGCCATGGTCCCGACCACAGCCTGCGCATCGCGACCCGGCCCTGGGACAGCGGCCCGGCCGATCCCGGCCAGCAGGCGCTGGACGATGCGCGCGAGCCGCTGTCGCCCGGGCAGATCGCCGAGGAGCTGGCGCGGCTGCCGGGCCGGCGCTTCCAGGCGCATTCGGCCGCCGGGCGGGCGGTGCCGGCGCTGTATCTGCCGGGGCGCGACCGGGCGATGATGATCTCGGCCGGGCAGCATGCGAACGAGGTCTCGGGGCCGGTCGGCGCCCTGCGGGCGGCGCGCGACCTGGCGCGACGCGAGGGCGCGCATTTCACGCTCTGCCCGCTGGAAAACCCCGACGGCTATGCGCTGCGCCAGGAGCTGGCCCGCGACAATCCGCGCCACCTGCTGCATGCCGCGCGCTACACCGCGCTCGGCGACGATCTGGAATATCGCGATGCGCCCCGGGCCGAGGCCGAGATCCGCGCCGTCGCGCATCACCTGTCGGGGGCGCTGCTGCATGTCAGCCTGCACGGCTATCCGGGGCATGAATGGCTGCGGCCGTTCAGCGGCTATGTCCCGCGTGGCTTTGAAAGCTGGACCATGCCGCGCGGCTTCTTCCTGATCCTGCGCCATCATCCCGGCTGGGGCGCCATCGCCGCCCGGCTGGCCGAGGCGGTCGCGGCCCGGCTGCGCCAGGTGCCCGGCCTTGCGGCGCGCAATGCCGCGCAGCTGGCGCTGGCCCGCCAGCACGGCCTGACCGCCGAGGCGCCCGGCGGCTTTGCCCGCGTGCTGACCGAGGATGCCCGCGCCGCGACGCCGCTGCTGCTGATCACCGAATACCCCGACCAGACGCTGCTGGGCGATGCCTTCACCGCCGCGCATGAGGCGCAGCGCGCCGCCGTGATCGCCGCCTATGACGCGCTGCAAGAGCTGGACCTGGCCGACCGCCCGCTCGCCTGAGGCGCGAAATTCGCCAAGACAAAAGCGGCATATCCGCCTATCCTGCTGAAACGGAAGGGCTCTCGGGACTGCCGACCGGGGCCGCCTTGGTTCGGGAGAGCGTGTCATGGTTGAAGAGGCCACCGGCGAGGTGCGTTTCGCCGTCGTGCTTTACGGCGGCGTCTCGCTTGCCATCTACATGAACGGCATCGCACAGGAACTGCTGCGCATGGTGCGCGGCAGCTCGAACCTGCCCGATACGGCGCTGGACGAGGGCGAGAGGATCTATCGCGATCTGTCGCGCGCCCTGGCCGGCCCGCGCGGCGGGCGCAAGCGCTTCGTCATCGACATCATCTCGGGCACCTCGGCCGGCGGCATCAACGGCGTGGCGTTGGCCAAGGCGCTGGTGGTCGGCAGCCGCGACATGGCGGTGCTGCGCAAGGCCTGGACCGTCGATGCCGACATCGACAAGCTGCTGAACGACGGCGCCGGGACGCTGAACCCCTTTGCCCCGACCGAGTCGCTTCTGGACGGCGCGCATATGTATGACGTGCTGCTGGAAACCATCGCGGCGATCCGCGGCGACGATCAGCCGCTGGCGGAAATGGTCGACCTGTTCGTGACCGCCACCGACCTGCGCGGCGTGCCGGCGCCAATCCACCTGACCGGCGCGCGGCTTGAGGAAAAGGTCCACAAGACCGTCTTTCACTTCGCCTTCGAGCAGGAGCGGCACAACGATTTCACCCCGGATAACGACGCCATGCTGGCCTTTGCGGCGCGCTGCACCTCGTCCTTTCCGGTGGCCTTTCCGCCGATGCGCTTTGCCGACATGCCGCATGGCGCCAAGGACCAGGCGTTCAGCCGCTTCTTCCGCAAGGGGCTGGCGGATTACGACCAGCGCATCTATGCCGACGGCGGCTATCTGGACAATCGTCCCTTCAGCCATGCCATCGACCTGATCCCGTTCCGCCCCACCACCCTGCCGGGCGAACGCAAGCTGCTGTTCATCGACCCCTTCCCGGCGCCGCGACCCGAGCGCGACCCGGCGACGGGCGCCGTCAAGCCGCAACCGCCCGAGCCGGTGGATTTCCTGCAGAACGCCCGGCTGGCCGCCTCGACCCTGCCGCGGACCGAGGTGATCCGCGACGACATCCGCGCCATCACCCGGATGAACAACCGCCTGGAACGGCTGGGCACCCTGCAGGCGCGCTGGAAGCAGGACAAGGGCCATATCCATCGGTCTGCGCATGAGCAGCAATTGCGCGAAAAGCCCCGCGACCTGACCGAACTGGACCTGGCCGACCTGCTGACGGGCCGGGACTACGGCGACAGCTATGCGCTTTATCACCACCTGCGGGTCTATGACACGACCGACAGCCTGACCGCCATCGTCGCCCGGCTGGCGGGCTATGCGCCGGATTCGGACGAGGCGCTGTATCTGCGCCAGATCCTGCGCGCCTGGCGCGACCGGCATTTCTCGGCCTATCGCGAGGACGGGCGGGAGACCGAGAACGCCTTCCTGTCGCGCTATGACATCGGCTTCCGGCTGCGGCGGCTAATCCACCTGCGCCGGCAGATCGACGACAGGCTGGACGCGGACAGTCCGCCGGCGCCGCAATCCCCCGCGCTGCTGCGCGCGGCCCGCAAGCTGGTCGAGCGCGAACTGGTCGCGGTGCGCCGCTTGGCCAACCCGCGCGGGGCCGATGCCGAGAAGCTCTTGACCCCGGACGAGATTGCGCGGCTGACCGCCGAGATCGCGGCCCATTACAGCGAGGCCATGCAGCAGCCGACGCTGGAGCGGCGCTACGGGCTGGCGCGCAGGGTCTATGAGCTGCCGGCGATCCGGCCGCTGGTCAACCGGGCGCTGCGGCAACTCGGCACCGACATGCGGCGGGAATTCGACAAGGGCAGCGCCCGCATCCGCGAGGGGCTGCACGACCTGCCGGACATCCTGGCCGATTACGAGGATTTCCACTGGCACGACGTGATGACCTATCCCTTTCTCGAAGGCTCGGACGTGCAGGAACATGCCCAGGTCGAGGTGTTCCGCATCAGCCCGGCCGACAGCGCCTTGAACCCGCGGCCCGCGAAACTGGCCGGCATCGCGGTCGGCGCCTTCGGCGGCTTCCTGAACCGCGACTGGCGCGAACACGACATCCTCTGGGGCCGGCTCGACGGGGCCGAGCGCATCGTCGCCGCGCTGATGTCGGACCGCACGCCCGAGGAACGCCAGCTCTGGACCGACCGGCTGCAGAACCGCATCCTGGCCGAGGAATATGCCGACAAGCCCGGCCAGACCCGCCGGCTGGCGCTGCTGAAGGCCAAGCTGCGCGACGCCCAGATCGACGAGGACGCCTTCGAGGACACCGCCGCCCGCGCGCTGGGGGTCAAGGACGCCCCGGCGCTGGACCTGGGACGGTTTCGCGACAATTACAGCGAGCTGAAGCCGATCGGGCCGCGCGCGCCGCAGATCGCCGGCTGGAGCAGCCGCAGCATGGCGATCCTGTCGCGGATGATCGACGACCTGCCCGACGACGGCATCCTGGGCATGCTGGGCGCCCGGGCGGCGGCGGCGCTGCGGGCGGGCGGCGGGCTGATCTCGGGCTTCACGCGCTTTGCCATGCCGGGCAGCTATCGGCGCATGGTTGCGGACAAGCTCTTGTATCTGGCCATGTTCGCCGGGCTGCTGGTCGGGTTTCTCGGCTGGTGGACCGGCTCGGATATTGCCCGGGCGGGCTGGCTCGTGCTGGTCCTGTCGGTGGCGGTCTGGCTGGTGCTCTATTGCTTCGGCCGCTGGCTGCGCGGCCGCGGCACGCTGCCGCAGGCGCTGCGCTGGTTCCTGGGGCTGATCGCCATCGGGCTGATGGCAACCGGCCTCGTCACCGTCGCAAAATCTCTGCTCGGCTGACGCAGGCCGGGTCGCAAAATCGCATCCTTCCGTCGCAAAACTGCCCGGCCCCGGTGGGGATCGGCCTGAAAAAGGTTGCGAAAATGGCAAGACATGCGCGGCCGGAACCGGGCAAGCCTCAGCCAAGGTATGGGTTTGCAGGTCTCGGTGCCTGCGCTATCCGCAATGGCGGTCGGAACGAACCGGCCGGTAGGGGCGGAAAGCGAAGGAGGATAGTGTATGACGGCAGAAATCATTGACGGGAAGGCGTTTGCGTCTGTTTTGCGCGGTCGCGTTGCCGATGCGGTTGCCGGGCTGGCGGCGCGGGGGATCGTGCCGGGGCTGGCGGTGGTGCTGGTGGGCGAGGATCCGGCCTCCGAGGTCTATGTCCGGAACAAGGGCATCCAGACCCGCGAGGCCGGCATGGCCTCCTGGGAGCACAAGCTGCCGGCCGAGACCGGACAGGCGGAGCTGCTGGCGCTGGTCGAGAAACTGAACGCCGACCCGGCGGTGCATGGCATCCTGGTGCAGCTGCCGCTGCCCGCGCATATGGATGCCGAGGCGGTGATCAACGCCATCGATCCGGCAAAGGACGTCGACGGCTTCCACATCCTGAACGTGGGCCTTCTGGGCACCGGGCAGAAGAGCATGGTGCCCTGCACGCCCCTGGGCTGCCTCTTGATGCTGCGCGACCGGCTGGGCGATCTCTCGGGGCTGAACGCGGTCGTGGTCGGGCGCTCGAACATCGTCGGCAAGCCGATGGCGCAGCTCTTGCTGGGCGAGAGCTGCACCGTCACCATCGCGCATAGCCGCACGAAGAACCTGGCCGAGGTCTGCCGCAGCGCCGACATCCTGGTCGCCGCCGTCGGCCGGCCGCGGATGATCCCCGGCGACTGGGTCAAGCCCGGCGCCACGGTGATCGACGTCGGCATCAACCGCATCGAGGAGGACGGCCGCACCCGGCTGGTCGGCGACGTGGACTTCGACAGCGCGGCCCGGGTCGCCGGCGCCATCACCCCGGTGCCGGGCGGCGTCGGGCCGATGACCATCGCCTGCCTCTTGGCCAATACGCTGACCGCCTGCTGCCGGGCGAACGGGCTGCCCGACCCCGAGCTGGTCGGCTGAGATTGCCGGGGGCCGGGGGCTCTGCCCCCACCCGCCCGCGGCCCCAGGGTGGGGCCACGGGCGCGTTCCCCCGGGATATTTGCACAAGAAAGAAGCCGGGCCCCGCCCGGGCACAGTGGAGAGCACGATGACCAAATACTGCCTGACCGTAGCCTGCCCGACGACGCGGGGCATCGTTGCCGCCATCTCGGGCTATCTTGCCGAGAAGGGCTGCAACATCACCGACTCGAGCCAGTTCGACGACATGGAGAACGACAAGTTCTTCATGCGCGTCAGCTTCCTGTCCGAGGAGGGCGTCGGCCTCGAGGAGCTGCGCGCCGATTTCGCCGAGACCGCCAAGGCCTTCGGCATGGTCTCGGCCTTCCATGACGAGGCCGAGAAGATGAAGGTCGTGATCATGGTCAGCCGCTTCGGCCATTGCCTGAACGACCTTCTGTATCGCTGGCGCATCGGCGCCTTGCCGATCGAGATCGTGGCGGTGATCTCGAACCACATGGACTATCAGAAGGTGGTGGTGAACCACGACATCCCCTTCCACTGCATCAAGGTCACCAAGGAGAACAAGCCGCAGGCCGAGGCCGAGCAGATGCGCATCGTGCGCGATTCCGGCGCCGAGCTGATCGTGCTGGCGCGCTACATGCAGGTCCTGTCGGACGAGATGTGCAAGGCGATGTCGGGGCGGATCATCAACATCCACCACTCGTTCCTGCCCAGCTTCAAGGGCGCCAATCCCTACAAGCAGGCCTTCGAGCGCGGCGTGAAGCTGATCGGCGCCACCTCGCATTACGTGACCGCGGATCTCGACGAGGGCCCGATCATCGAGCAGGACATCATCCGCGTCACCCATGCCCAGTCGCCCGACGACTATGTCTCGCTGGGCCGCGACGTCGAAAGCCAGGTCCTGGCCCGCGCCATCCACGCCCATATCCACCGCCGCGTCTTCCTCAACGGCAACAAGACCGTCGTCTTCCCGCCCTCCCCGGGGTCCTATGCCTCCGAGCGCATGGGGTGAAAAGCCCACGCAGGGCGGCCATCGAGCCGCCCTTGCCCAGCGCATGTCTTCTCCGTTGCAAAAATACCCCCGCCGGAGGCCGGCAACGGCCAGGATCACGCAGGGCGGGGAGCAAGGGCGGCGTCCACGCTTGCGGCATAGCGCACCAGCGGCCGGCGCAGCCCATGCGTCAGCAGCAGGCGGCGCATGTCGCGGCGGGTGCCGGTCAGCCACAGCTCGACCCCGCGCCGATGCGCCTTGTGCGCCAGGCCTTCGATCATATTGGCGCCGGTCGCGTCCAGAAAGGGCACGGCGCTGAAATCCACCACCAGCCGGCGCGCGCCGTCGTGGATATTGTCCAGCACCGAGCCGATGCTGGCCGTTGCCCCGAAGAACAGCGCCCCCGAGATGCGATAGACCACCACGTCGCGCGGCTGCGGCTGATCCGGCCGCGCCTCGCCGTCAGGCCGGTCCGGGGCGACCAGCGGCGTCTGATCCTCGATGCCGGTGGCCTGGCTCATGCGCTGGATGAACAGCACCGATCCCAGCGCCAGGCCGGTGACGATGGCCTCGGTCAGGTCGCGAAACACGGTCAGGGCAAAGGTCACCAGAAGCACCGCCGCCTCGCCCCGGCCCGAGCGCAGCAGGATGGCGATCGCCGGCTTCTCGATCATGTTCCAGGCCACCACCGCCAGCACCCCGGCCAGCGCCGCCAGCGGGATATAGGCGGCGAGCGGCGCCGCCACCAGCATGAAGGCCAGCAGAAACAGCGCATGCAGCATGCCCGCCACCGGCCCATGCGCGCCCGAGCGCACATTGGTCGCGGTCCGCGCTATGGTGCCGGTGACGCAGATGCCGCCGAACAGCGCCGAGCCCATGTTCGCCACCCCTTGCGCCACCAACTCGCAATTCGAGCGGTGGCGGCGGCCGGTCATGCCATCCGCGACCACCGCCGAGAGCAGCGATTCGATGGCGCCGAGCAGCGTCAGCGACAGCGCCGCGGGCAGCAGCGCCAGCACCTTCTGCCACGAAACATCCGGCAGCGCCGGCGCGGGCAGGGTCGAGGGGATGCCGCCGAACTTGCTGCCGATGGTCGCCACATCCGCCCCGCTCAGGGCCACGATACCGGCCGCCAGCGCCACGGCGATCAGCATGCCCGGCCAATGCGGCCGCAGGCGCTTCAGCCCCAGGATCACCGCGACGGTCGTCAGCGCCAGCGCCAGGGCCATGGGCGTCAGCGTGGCCCGCGCGCTCCACAGCGCCGGGATCTTCTCCAGCAGTTCCCCCGGCTCATGCGCCATGTCCAGGCCGAAGATTTCCTTCAGCTGGCTGGCGAAGATGATGACGGCGATGCCGGCGGTGAAGCCGACCGTCACCGGAAAGGGGATGAACTTGATGAAGGTGCCCAACCGCAAGAGCCCGATCGCGACCAGCATCATCCCGGACATGAAGGTGGCGAGGATCAGCCCCTCCATGCCGTATTGCGCGACGATCCCCGCGACCAGCACGATGAAGGCCCCGGCCGGCCCGCCGATCTGGAAGCGCGAGCCGCCGAGCGCCGAGACCAGGAAGCCGCCGACAATGGCGGTGTAAAGCCCTTGGGCCGGGGTCGCGCCCGAGGCAATCGCGATGGCCATCGACAGCGGCAGCGCCACGATGGCGACGGTCAGCCCGGCCAGCGCATCGGCGCGCAGCTGGCCGGCGCCATAGCCCTCGCGCAGGACGGTGACCAGTTTCGGGGTGAAAAGCGGCGCGAAACCGGGGTTCGCACGGGCTTGCTGCATCATCTTGGGCCGCACCTTCGCAAAGGAGGCGGCGGGATCGTCGGCTGTCGTCGGCGGTCGCCGTCGCGATTAACTCGTCGGACCGGATTTCAGCCGCACGCCGCGCCCGCCCGAGGCGCTGGCCGCACCCTCGCCGATCAGCTCGACCCCGGCGGCCTCGAGCGCCTCGACCACGCGGGTCAGGCTGTCGACGACGCCGCGCACATTGCCGTCGCTGGCTTCCATGCGCTGGATCGTGGGGACCGACAGGCCGGAAAGCTCGGCCAGCCGCTTCTGGTCGATGCCAAGCAGGGCACGCGCCGCACGCATCTGGGCCGAGGTCATCATGCGCTGATTCCCAATCCTTGATGACGCATGGCTATCATAGGTATATTGATATTTCAAATATCATTATAGAGGATTACGCATAGGAAAAAGGCCCTCGCGAAGGAGGGCCTTTCGTGCCATGCGCGGGTTGGCGAGAAGTCAGAACTTCATCGTCGCGCCCAGCGTGACCGTGCGGCCGGGGGCCCAAACCGGTTCGATCCCCCCGCGTCCATCATTCGCGCCGAAGCCCGAACGCTCATAATAGTTCTTGTCGAACAGGTTGTCTACGCTGAGCCGGACCGCCACTTTCTCGTATGCCTGGGGCGTCCATTCTGCATAGGCGTTAACCACCGTATAGGACGGCTGCTTGTAATAGGTCGTGCCCTCGACGATCCGCTCGTCGATGGAACCAGCCCACTCCACCGAAGCGCCGAGGACAGTGTTCCATGCCGACACGTCGTGATCGACCCACAGCGCGGCGGTCTCGCCCACCGGCATGAAATAGACGCCATTGTTCGCCACGACT
The DNA here is from genome assembly GCF_001546115.1 of Paracoccus aminovorans. Classification (GTDB taxonomy): domain Bacteria; phylum Pseudomonadota; class Alphaproteobacteria; order Rhodobacterales; family Rhodobacteraceae; genus Paracoccus; species Paracoccus aminovorans_B. Next base: position 1,537,987 of record NZ_KQ955208.1, on the reverse strand, counting down.
TCTTCGTCGTCGCCGGTGACATCCGCCTTGGTGAAGGAGGCGCCGATCCGGGTGTTGCCAAAATCATAGGTGCCGTGCAGGGTGAAACCCTTGCTGCGGTACTCCTCGGCGCGGTTGGTCAGCAGGGTCGGGGATTCATAGCTCAGCAACCCGTCGATCTTGGTGTCAAAGACGGTGATGCCACCCTGCCAGGCGCTGCCGTTGAAGTTCGCACCCACCTTGAGGTTCTTGGCCGTGCCCGTGTCCAGGCTCGGATCGGTGACGAAACCGTCGTCGCGGGCATGGACATAGCCATAATCGCCGATGACGTAACCCAGCCAGGTGCGCGAAGCGCCGGCGAAAACCTCGATACTGTCGTTGACGCGATAGGCGACGGTGCCGTTCACGCTGGCGCCGGAATCGCTGAACCGCTCGCCGTTCCAATCGGTAAAGCGATGCGCGTCGTAGCGGGCGCCGGTCGAAAGGCTGAGGCCGTTCTCGAACTCGAATCGCCCTTGGGCGAAGATTCCGATCTGGCTCGTCGAGAAGTTGCGGTAACGACGGTTGTTGTTGCCATAGTTGTCGGTGGAGTAGTCGTGTTCGTTGAAATCGATCCCCGCCGTGATCTTGCCGGCGCCGACCGTGAAGGTGTTCTGCGCCTTGCCGCCGAATTGATCCTCATTGAAGATCGCGTTTCCGTTCGTCACGTAGAGATAGTCGTCGCCTCGCAACGTCGGATAATTCGGCCGCCAGTATTCGTACTGGCTGAAGTAAAGCGAAACCTCGGGATCCCACATGTCGGTCGGATCGGTTGAGGTATAGGTCAGCTTGACCGTATCGCGGCTGACCTTGAGCGGATGGACCTCGTCGCCGGCAAGACCCATGTTCGCCTTGATCAGGCGATCGGCGTCGTCGCGGCTGCGTTCCAGACCAAGTTCGATCCGGTGCCCTTCGAATTCATAACCCAGCTTGGCCAAGATATTCCGCGCAGCAGGCTCGGTGCCGAGAATCTCCTTGCCGTCGCCGCTATCGTAATTGTCGCCGTTCGAGCCATGGGCCATGATGAACCAATCGAACCCGCCGCTGCGGCCATAGCCGGCCAAGCTGCCCGAGAAACCGCGACCATTTGAGCCATAGGAAAGCCCAACACGGCCGCCGGTGTTCTGCCCGGCTTCCAGCATGTCGAGTGCGCCGACCGTCTCGTAGCGCAGCGCACCTGCTGCGGCGGCAAAGCCGGAATCGGCTGCTGCCGCGCCCGCCTCGACCTCGACAGACTTCAGGAAGGCCGGGTCGATCACGTTCGAGCCGGTGTGGTGCCAGCTTGTCTGTGCTTGCGGCACTCCGTCCACTGTAACAGCGAGCAATGATTGCTCGATGCCGAAAACACTAACCTTTTTCGCAGGGCCGCCGCCGCCCGAGACGGTGATGGCGGAATCGCGGGCGAACAGCTCGGACACGTCGGCGGGCTGCATCGCCTCCAGGTCCTCGGGCGTGACCGTGACGCCGCCGGTGGCCTCGACGTTCTCCTGGCCGCCGGCGACCAGGGTGATCGGGTTCAGCACCACGGTCTGGGCCTGGTCGGCACCGGCCAGATCCTGCGCGTGAAGCGCCGAGGCAAGGGCAAGGGTGGAGACCCCGGCAAGGGGAAGAAGCTGCGACAATCTCATGGGCCAGGCCTTCGTCAGTTGGAACTTTGCCGCGACTTCATAGGCAGCTCGCCAGAATAGGCAATAAAATCTCTCAAGAATTCTCACGAATGGGTGAGAGAAAAGCTAGGGTTTGTGGCATTCCTGCCGCAGTCGCCTGGGCGCCGCCCCTTGCAGCCTGGCTTTGCCAAAGCCGGGCAAAGGCGCTAGAGCAGGCGCAATTCGCACCGCGGAAAGCGCAGGATGAGCATCAACCTTTATCAGAACGACCTGCCCGACGACCTGGACCTGGGTCCGGTCGTGGCCATCGACACCGAAACCATGGGGCTGGACCCGCGCCGCGACCGGCTGTGCCTGGTGCAGCTGAGCAGCGGCGACGGCAACGCCCATCTGGTGCAGATCGCCAGGGGCCAGCGCAAGGCGCCGAACCTGACCCGGATGCTGACCGACCCGAAGGTGCTGAAGCTCTTCCACTTCGGCCGCTTCGACATCGCCGCGCTGGAGGCGAACCTGGGCGTGGTGACCAAGCCCGCCTGGTGCACCAAGATCGCCAGCAAGATGGTGCGCACCTTCACCGACCGGCACGGGCTGAAATACCTGCTCTCGGAACTGGTCGGCGTGGATATTTCCAAGCAGCAGCAGACCAGCGACTGGGGCGCGACCGACCTGACCGACGCGCAGCTGGAATATGCCGCCTCGGACGTGCTGCACCTGCATGCGCTGAAGGCCGAGCTGGAAAAGCGGCTGGAACGCGAGGGTCGCATGGGCCTGGCGCAGGCCTGTTTCGACTTCCTTCCCGCCCGGGCCCATCTGGACCTGCTGGGCTGGGGGGATGAAAACGACATCTTCCGCCATTAGGATGCCGGGCATGAGCGCATATCTCGACACCGCCCGCAGGGTGATCCTGACCGAGGCCGAGGGGCTGGCCCAACTGGCCGGGGCCTTGGGCGACAGCTTCGACCGCGCGGTCGAGGCGATCCTGGTCGCGCGCGGCCGCGTCGTCGTCTCGGGCATGGGCAAGTCCGGCCATGTCGGGCGCAAGATCGCGGCGACGCTGGCCTCGACCGGGACGCCGGCGCAATTCGTCCACCCCGCCGAGGCGAGCCACGGCGACCTGGGCATGGTCACGCAAAGCGACGTGGCGCTGGTCTTGTCGAACTCGGGCGAGACGCCGGAGCTGGCCGACCTGATCGCCCATACCCGCCGCTTCCAGATCCCGCTGATCGGCGTCGCCAGCCGGGCCGAATCGACCCTGCTGCGCCAGGCCGACGTGGCGCTGGTGCTGCCCGCCGCGGCCGAGGCCTGCGGCACGGGCATCGTGCCCACCACCTCGACCACCATGACCATGGCCTTGGGCGATGCGCTGGCCGTGGCGCTGATGGAGCATCGCAAGTTCACGCCCGAGCATTTCCGCACCTTCCACCCCGGCGGCAAGCTGGGCGCCAAGCTGTCGCGCGTCGCCGACCTGATGCATCAGGATATTCCGCTGGTGCCGGAAACCGCGCCGATGGCCGACGCGCTGCTGACCATCAGCCAGAAAAGCTTCGGCGTCACCGGCGTGACCGATGCGCAGGGCCGGCTGACCGGCATCATCACCGACGGCGACCTGCGGCGCCACATGCAGGGCCTGCTGGACCATACCGCCGCCGAGGTGATGACGCGCAACCCGCGCACCATCGGCCCCGGGCAGCTGGCCGAGGCGGCGCTGGCCGAGATGCAGAACCGCCGCATCACCAGCCTGTTCGTGGTGGCCGAGGACGGCCAGCCGGTCGGGCTGATCCATATCCACGACTTCCTGCGCACCGGGATGGTCTAGGCCATGACCCGCTCGCGCATCGTGGCCCTGCTGCGCGTGATCCTGCCGCTGACGGCGCTGGCGATCCTGTCGGTGCTGTTCCTCTTGGGCCGCAAGCCCGACCCCGAGGCCAGCATCCCCTACGCCGACGTCGACCCTCGCGAGCTGGCCGAGCGGCAGGTGGTGACCAGCCCCAGCTATGCCGGCGTGACCGAGGACGGCGCCCAGATCAACGTCACCGGCGATGAGGCGGTGCCCGGCAAGGACGGCGGCGGCAGCGCGACCGCGGTGCGCATGACGCTGCGCGCCCGCGACGGCCGGGCGGCGGATGTCAGCGCCGGGGCCGCCTCGCTGGCCGGCGACCAGGTCCGGCTGGGCGAGGGCGCGCGCATGACCACCGCCGACGGCTGGGTGCTGACCGCGCCCGAGTTCCTGGCCTCGACCACCGCCGGCACCGTGGTGTCCGACGACGAGGTCAACGTCCGCGCGCCCTTCGGCGAACTGACCGCCGGCCGGGCCGAATTGCGCCCGCTGGGCGACGGCAGCGGCGATCACGTTCTTGATTTGAGCGGCGGAGTTCGATTGATATACCGGCCATGACTTTCGCGCCCCTCCGCCGCATTTCGGGGCTTCTCATGCGCCAGAAAGGAAACCCGATGATCCGGCTGCGACCGCTTTTGCCCGTGATCCTGTCGCTTGCGCTGGTGTGTGGGCAAACGGGCGCGGCCGGCGCGCAGGCGACCGCGGGCTTCGGCAATGCGCAGGACGTCAAGCAGCCGGTCGAGGTCACCGCCGACGCGCTGTCGGTGGACCAGAAGACCGGCCGGGCGACCTTCAGCGGCAATGTGCTGATCGGCCAGGGCGCGATGCGGCTTTCCGCCGACAGCGTGACCGTGACCTATGCCCAGGGCGGGCAAAACCGCATCAGCGCGCTGCATGCCGAGGGCAACGTCACCCTGGTCAGCGGCGAGGACGCGGCCGAGGCCAAGGCCGCCGATTACGACGTCGAATCGGGCAATGTCGTGCTGACCGGCGACGTGCTGCTGACCCAGGCCGGCAATGTGCTGGCGGGCGAAAAGGTCACGGTGAACCTTGCCACCGGCACCGCCCAGGCCTCGGGCCGGGTGCGCAGCGTGCTGCAACCGGGAAGCCAGAAATGAGCCAGCCGGAACAGGGGCTGCGGGTCAGCGGCTTGCGCAAATCCTATCGCAACCGACCGGTGATCCGCGACGTGGCGCTGCGGCTGGACCGGGGCGAGGTGGTGGCGCTGCTGGGCCCGAACGGCTCGGGCAAGACGACCTGCTTCTATTGCGTCGCCGGGCTGGTCGCGCCCGATTCGGGGCAGGTGCTGATCGACGGCCAGGACGCGACGCGGCTGCCGATGTATCGCCGCGCCCAGATGGGCATCGGCTATCTGCCGCAGGAAATGTCGATCTTTCGCGGATTGACGGTCGAGCAGAACATCATGGCCGTGCTGGAACTGGTCGAGCCGCATGTCCACCAGCGCCGCGAGCGGCTCGAGGAGCTCTTGGGCGATTTCTCGATCGGGCATCTGCGCGGTGCCTCGGCCATGGCGCTGTCGGGGGGCGAGCGGCGCCGGGTCGAGATCGCGCGCTGCCTGGCGGCCGATCCGGCCTATCTGCTTCTGGACGAACCATTCGCCGGCGTCGATCCCATCGCCGTGGGCGAGATCCGCGGCCTGGTCCACGACCTGAAAAGCCGCGGCATCGGCGTGCTGATCACCGATCACAACGTCCGCGAGACGCTGGAGATCGTCGACCGCGCCTATATCCTGCATGACGGCCATGTGCTGATGTCGGGCACCACGGCCGAGATCGTGGCCGATCCGCAGGTCCGCCGCGTCTACCTGGGCGAAGCCTTCCGCATGAACTGACGGCGGCTTCGCGCGTTCCCTTCGCGCAGCCGTTGACACAGGCCCGCGGCTGTCACCAAATGAAGGGACGGCGGGGCAAGAACGCCCGGCCCGACAAACCCGGGCGGCGCCTGCGCGAGGGCCGCGACCACACCGGGCAACCGAAAGGACGGACAACCATGCGCTACCAGATCAGCGGAAAACAGATCGACGTCGGCGACGCGCTTTCGACGCATGTGAAGACCGAACTGGGCGAGACCATTGACAAGTATTCCCAGCGCCCCACCGATGCGACGGTTATCTTTTCCCGCAACGCGCATGAATTCATCTGCGATGCCGTGGTGCATCTGTCGACCGGGCTCAACGTCTCGGCCAAGGGCGCCTCGACCGAGGTCTACGCCGCCTTCGAGCAGTGCCGCGAGCGCATGGACAAGCAGCTGCGCCGCTACAAGCGCCGGCTGAAGGACCACCACAAGGACCGGGTCGAGCCGGTTGCCTTCGAAGCCGCCGGCATGTATGTGCTGGCCGCTGATGAGGACGAATGGGAAACGCAGGACGACCGCCTGCAGCCCATGATCATCGCCGAGATGGAGACCCGCGTGCCCACCCTGTCGGTGGGCGAGGCGGTCATGCAGATGGAACTGGCCGGCAGCCCGCTGCTGGTCTTTCGCAACGAGAAACATGGGGGCGTGAACGTCGTTCACCGCCGCGACGACGGCAACGTGGGCTGGATCGACCCCCGCAACCTGGGCTAGACTGCACGGAACAGTCTTGAGAAAACCAAACGTCCCGGCCGTGGCACCTGCGGCCGGGACTAGCACAATTTCGGGCGACATGCAGATCAGCGACATTCTCTCTCCCGCCGCGGTGCGGACGATGAGCCAGACCACCAGCAAGAAGCGGCTGTTCCAGGAAATCGCCGAGCAGGCGCGCGCCGTCTATGGCGTCGACGCCCCGCAGACGCTGGACGCCTTGCAGGAGCGCGAGACGCTGGGGCCGACCGGCGTTGGCCATGGTGTGGCGTTGCCCCATGCCCGGCTGCACGGGCTGGACCGCGTGGTCGGGCTGTTCCTGCGGCTGGAAAAGCCGCTGGATTTCGACGCGGTGGACCGCCAGCCGGTGGACCTGATCTTTGCGCTGCTGGCGCCGAAAAGCTCGGGCGTGGATCATCTCAAGGCCTTGGCGCTGGTGTCGCGGACGCTGCGCGACCAGGACCTGCGCGCCAAGCTGCGCGCCAATGACGACCCGGTGGCGCTGCATGCCATGCTGGCGGCGGCCCCGGGGATCAAGGCCGCCTGACCGCCTTCGGGGGTGAAATCGGCGCCCGGACAGGCTATAGTCCCCGGTGGGAGGACTATCGCATGACCAGACATATCGCGGATCACATGCGGGAAAGCGGCAGCAGCCGCACCCGCAATTTCACCCGGCAGGAACGGGAATCCGGCACCCATCCCGCCATCGCGGCGCTGCGCATGCGGCCGCGGTCCCGCGACGAATCGGGGAACCGCCGGGCCGCCGAATTCGCCCGCATCGAGCGCGGGCGCCAGGCCTGACACCCGGCACCCCGAAATCGTCGGCACAATCGAGACCGGCCGGGCATCGCTGCCCGGCCGGTTTGGTTTTCGGCATGGGATCCTGCGCTCAGGCGCGGACCAGCTCTTCGTAATCCGCGGCGATCTTGCGGGTGTGGTCGCCGACCTGGAAATGCCAGTCGCCGATCTGCCCGACCGGGGTCACCTCGGCCGCGGTGCCGGTCAGGAAGCATTCCTGGAAGCCGTCCAGTTCCTCGGGTTTGATGCGGCGCTCATGCACCGGGGTGCCATTGTCCTTCAGCATCTGGATGACGGTCTGCCGGGTGATGCCGTTCAGGAAGCGGTCGGCCAGGGGCGTGTGCACCTCGCCGTCCTTGACGAAGAAGATATTGGCGCCGGTGGCCTCGGCGACATAGCCCTCCCAGTCCATGAACAGCGCGTCCGAGCAGCCCTTCGCCTCGGCGGCGTGTTTGGACATGGTGCAGATCATGTAAAGCCCGGCGGCCTTGGCGGCGGTGGGGATGGTCTCGGGGCTGGGCCGCTTCCACTTGGCGATGTCGAGCTTGGCGCCCTGCCATTTCGCGTCGCCGTAATAGCTGCCCCATTCCCAGGCGGCGACGGCCATGCGCACCGGGTTGCGGCGGGCCGAAACCCCCATGTCCTCGCCCGAGCCGCGCCACATCACCGCGCGGACATAGGCGTCCTTGAAGCCGTTGGCGTTCAGCACGGCCTCCTTGGCGGCGTCGATCTCATCGGCGGTATAGGGCGACTGCATGTCCAGCAGCCGGGCCGATTCGATCAGCCGCAGCGAATGTTCGTGGCCCTTGAAGATCTTGCCGCTGTAGCAGCGCTCGCCCTCGAAGACCGAGCTGGCATAATGCAGCGCATGGGTCAGGATGTGGACATTCGCCTCGCGCCACTCCACCAGCTTGCCATCCATCCAGATCTTGCCGTCACGATCGTCATACGCGCCTGCCATTTTTCCCTCCGGCCGGTTCTGTTTTCGGAATGTTGCGTGTCCTTGTCGCATCCGGCAAAGAAAATTGCGCAACTTGGGCCTTTGGCTATCCATTCATGGTTGGAAAGTCAACAAGCCTGACGTAATAAGAGCCATGCGTTACGGGGATGCCATGCAAAACAAGGTGAGCGTATCGGGGGCGGGAGGCGAAAGCCTGCTGTTTCTGACCGACGACCAGCTGCGGCGCGGGATCGAGGCGATGTTCTTCGCCTATCGCGCCTTCACGGCCGATCCCGACCTGATCCTGGCCGAGCTGGACTATGGCCGCGCCCATCACCGCGCGATCCATTTCATCAACCGCGAGCCGGGGCTGACGGTGACGGCGCTGCTGGACGTGCTGGGCGTGACCAAGCAGTCGCTGAACCGGGTGCTGCGCACGCTGATCGAGGACGGGCTGGTCGAAAGCCGCATCGGTCGCCGCGACCGGCGCGAGCGCCAGCTCTACCTGACCGAGCAGGGCGCGGCGCTGGAGCGGCGCCTGACCGAGACCCAGCGCGCCCGCATGCGCGCCGCCTATCGCGCCGCCGGGCCGCAGGCGGTCGCGGGCTTTCGCCAGGTGCTCGAGGCGATGATGGACCGCGACACGCTGCGCCAGTATCGCGCGCTGAAAGACCTGCCGGAGACGCCATGACCCCTGATCCGCAGCCGGCGGCCCATATCCTGGTCGTCGACGATGACGAACGCATCCGCAGCCTGCTGCGCCGCTTCCTGATGCGCAACGGCTTCCTGGTGACCACGGCGCGCGATGCCGCGCAGGCCCGGCGGCTGCTGGGCGGGCTCGACTTCGACCTGATCGTGCTCGACGTGATGATGCCGGGCGAGGACGGATTCACCCTGACCCGCGACCTGCGCCAGCGCATGGCGACGCCGATCCTGCTGCTGACCGCCAGGGGCGAGACCGGCGACCGCATCGAGGGTTTTGAAAGCGGTGCCGACGACTACTTGCCCAAACCCTTCGAGCCGCGCGAACTGCTGCTGCGCATCGCCGCCATCCTGCGCCGCATGCCGACGGCCGAGGCGCGCGGGCCGAAATTCCTGTCCTTGGGGCCGCTGCGCTATGATGCCGACAAGGGCGAATTGTGGCAGGGCGAGGCGCCGCTGCGCCTGACCGGCACCGAACAGGCGCTGCTGAAGCGCCTGGCCGATACGCCGCGCCAGCCGGTCAGCCGCGCCGAGCTGATCGAAGACCTGGGCCGCAATCCGGTCGAGGAACCGGGCGAGAACTCCGAACGCGCCATCGACGTGCAGATCACCCGCCTGCGCCGCAAGATCGAGCCGGACCCGAAGGAGCCGCGCTATCTGCAGACCGTGCGCGGCACGGGTTACATGCTGGTGCCCGACTGAGCACCGCGCGCTTCGTCGCCGCTGTATGGGTATTTGAGAAACAGAGAAGGACGAAGTGCTGCGCTCATCCTTCTCTGTTTCTCAAATACCCAAAGAACCTTTCCACCCGTGCCACCGCATGAAAAAGGGGCCCGAAGGCCCCCAGGTCACACCAATGCGCCGTGGCAATGCTTGAACTTCTGGCCCGAGCCGCAAGGGCAGGGGTCGTTGCGGCTGGGGTTGCCCCAGGTGGTCGGGTCGGTGGCGTCGAAGCCCGCGACGCGGCCCGAGACCTCGCCGCCCTCGGCTTCCTCGTGCTCGGGGTGCATCTGCGCCTCGGTTTCGGCCTGTTGCTGCTGGTATTCGCGCAGCATCTGCTCACGCTCGGCATCGGTCAGCGGCCGGATGCGGGCCAGCTGCTGGGTCACGTCGAAGCGCAGCCCGTCCAGCATGGTCTCGAACAGCTGGAAGGCCTCGGTCTTGTATTCCGACAGCGGGTCGCGCTGCGCATAGCCGCGAAAGCCCACCACCGAGCGCAGGTGCTCGAGCGTCACCAGATGCTCGCGCCACTTGCCGTCGATCTGTTGCAGCAGCACCTGCTTTTCGATCTGGCGCATGTTGTCGGGGCCGAACTGTTCAGCCTTTTGCGCCATATAAGTGTCGGTTTCCCGCTGCACGCGCTCGCGCAGCGCGTCCTGGTCCACGCCTTCCTCGGCGGCCCAGTCGGCGATGGGCAGGTCCATGTTCAGCCGCTCGATCACCGCCTTGTGCAGGCCCTGAATATCCCATTGCTCGGCATAGGCTCGGGGCGGCAGGTGTTCGTCGATCAGGTCGTCGATGACCTGGGCGCGCATGTCGGCCGCGACCTCGGCGACCTCTTCGGTATGCATGATTTCCAGGCGCTGGCTGAAGATCGCCTTGCGCTGGTCGTTCATCACGTCGTCGAATTTCAGCAGCTGCTTGCGGATGTCGAAGTTGCGGCCCTCGACCTTGGCCTGGGCGCGTTCCAGCGACTTGTTGACCCAGGGGTGGACGATGGCCTCGCCATCCTTCATGCCCAGCGTCGACAGCACCTTGTCCAGCCGTTCCGAGCCGAAGATGCGCATCAGGTCGTCTTCCAGCGACAGGAAGAACAGCGAGCGGCCGGGGTCGCCCTGCCGGCCCGAGCGGCCGCGCAGCTGGTTGTCGATGCGGCGGCTTTCGTGGCGTTCGGTGGCCAGTACGAACAGACCGCCGGCATCCAGCACCGCCTGCTTGTCGGCGGCGTGTTCGGCCTCGATGCGGGCGCGCAACTCGTCGGGATTGGCCTCGGGATCGGCGGCCAGCGCCTCCATCACCTTCATCTCGACATTGCCGCCCAGCTGGATGTCGGTGCCGCGGCCGGCCATGTTGGTGGCGATGGTCACGGCGCCGAGCTTGCCGGCATCGGCGACGATCTGCGCCTCGGCCTCGTGCTGGCGGGCGTTGAGCACATTGTGCGGGATGCCTTCCTTGGTCAGCATCTGCGACAGCATCTCGGATTTCTCGATCGAGGTGGTGCCGACCAGGATCGGCTGGCCCTTGGCATGGGCTTCCTTGATCGCCTCGATCACGGCGGCGTATTTCTCGGCCGCGGTGCGATAGACGCGGTCGTGTTCGTCGATGCGCTGCACCGGACGGTTGGTCGGCACCTCGACCACGCCGAGCTTGTAGATCTCGGCGAATTCCTCGGCCTCGGTGGCGGCGGTGCCGGTCATGCCCGAGAGCTTGTCGTAAAGCCGGAAATAGTTCTGGAAGGTGACCGAGGCCAGCGTCACGTTCTCGGGCTGGATCGCCACGCCCTCTTTCGCCTCGATGGCCTGGTGCAGACCGTCGGACAGGCGGCGGCCCTTCATCATCCGGCCGGTGAATTCGTCGATCAGCACGATCTCGCCGTCGCGGACGATATAATGCTGGTCGCGCATGAACAGCTTGTGCGCCCGCATCGCCTGGTTGACGTGATGCACGATGGTGGTGGATTCCGGGTCGTAGAGCGTCTGGCCCTCGGGCAGCACACCCGCCGCCTGCAGCCGCTTTTCAAGGAATTCGTTGCCTTCCTCGGTAAAGGTGGCGTTGCGGGCCTTTTCGTCCAGCTTGTAATGCTCGGGCATCAGTTCCGGCATGAACTTGTCGAGCGTGATGTAAAGCTCGCTGCGGTCCTGCGACGGGCCCGAGATGATCAGCGGCGTGCGCGCCTCGTCGATCAGGATCGAGTCGACCTCGTCCACGATGGCGAAGAAATGCCCGCGCTGGGTCATCTGGTCGATGGAGCCCTTCATGTTGTCGCGCAGGTAGTCGAAGCCCAGCTCGTTGTTGGTGGCATAGGTCACGTCGGCGCGATAGGCCTCGCGCTTTTCGGCGTCCTCCTGGAAGGGATAGACCACGCCGGTGGTCATGCCGAGATGGGCAAAGACCTTGCCCATCCAATGCGCGTCGCGTTTCGCCAGGTAGTCGTTCACGGTGACGACATGCACGCCCTTGCCGGCCAGCGCGTTCAGATAGGCCGGGAAGGTCGCGACCAGGGTCTTGCCCTCGCCCGTCTTCATCTCGGCGATATTGCCCTGGTGCAGGAAGATGCCGCCCATCAGCTGGGTGTCGAAGGCGCGCAGGCCAAGCGCGCGGCGCGCGCCCTCGCGGCAGTTGGCGAAGGCTTCGGGCAGAAGCTTGTCCAGATCCTCGCCCGATTGCGCCCGGCCCTGCAATTCGCGGGTCTTGCCGATCAGGTCGGCGTCGGACAGGGCGCGGAACTGTTCCTCCAGCGCGTTGATCTGGACCACCAGCGGGCGGACCGATTTCACCTTGCGGTCGTTGGGTGTGCCAAAGACCAGTTTCGCCAAGTTTCCGATGCCGAGCATGTGAGCCTTCAAAATCGCGTATCTGGGGGTGCGCGGGACGTTCCGCCCACTTGCCGCCACCATTCGCCTTGCCCTATCACTTGGGCCGGAAAAAGGCGACGGGCGCGCATTTTCGGTTGGGCCGGATGTATGCGCCGGGCGCTTGAGTGTCAATGTTTTCGCCCGTTCACCTGTGCGTGGATGCGCGCCCGCATGAAAGGGAAAACCATGCTCCGACCGCTTCTTGCCGCAACCGCCCTGACCTCTGTCCTGCTGGGCGGATTGCCCGCGTCGGCGCAGGATGCCGATACCGTCGTCGCCACGGTCAATGGCGAGACGATCACCCTGGGCCAGATGATCGCCATGCGCCAGGGGCTGGACGCGCATACCACGCAGGGCCTGCCGGATACGGCGCTGTGGGACCTGATGCTGGACCAGATGATCCGCCAGACCGCCGTCGCGCAACAGGCCGAGCCGCTGAGCAAGCGCAACCAGGCCGCCATCGAGATCGAGAAGCGCGCCTATCTGGCCGGGGCCGTGCTGGAAAAGGTCGCGAGCGCCGAGCCGACCGAGGCCGAGCTGAAGGCCGCTTATGACCAGGCCTTCGGCGGCCAGACCGAGCCCAAGACCGAATACAATGCCGCCCATATCCTGGTGAAGACCAAGGAAGAGGCCGAGGCCATTGCCAAAGAGATCGCGGACGGCGGCGATTTCGGCAAGCTGGCCGAGGAAAAATCGACCGACAATTCCGGCCCGAACAAGGGCGACCTGGGCTGGTTCCAGCCCGAGCAGATGGTCGCGCCCTTTGCCGAGGCGGTGAAGACGCTGAAGAAGGGCGAGGTTTCCGCCCCGGTCGAGACGCAGTTCGGCTGGCATGTCATCAAGCTGATCGACTCGCGCGAGGTGACGCCGCCCAGTTTCGACGAGGTCAAGGAGCAGCTGGCCGTGCAGGTGCGCCGCGACAAGGTCCAGGCCGCCATCGAGAAGCGCGTGGCCGATTCCAAGATCGAAAAGACCCAAGGGCTGGCCCCCGACCTGCTGAACAAGACCGACATCCTGGGAGAGTGAGCGATGGCCAAAGCCCTGGACAAGAAACCCAAGCTTTCGGATGCCGACAAGCTGAAGTCGCTGGAGAAGAAGCTGAAGAAGCTGAAATCCGCCTTCAAGGAGGCGGCGGCCAGCGTCGAGTCGCGCGTCGAGAAGGGCGCCGAGGCGGCCGTGGCGGCGGCGACCAAGCCCAAGAACCCGGTTTCGCCGCTGGCGCCGGCCGGTTTTCCCGATCTGCCGGTGGTCGCGGGGGTGGAATTCGCCTCGGCTGCGGCGGGGGTGAAATACAAGGGCCGCACCGATGTCATGCTGGTGCGGCTGGCGCCGGGCACCGCCATCGCGGGCGCCTTCACCCGCTCCTCGACCCGGGCGGCCTGCGTGCTGGATTGCCAGGCGAAACTTGCCGGCAAGCAGGATGACCAGCAGGGCGCGGCGATCATCGTGAACTCGGGCAATGCCAATGCCTTCACCGGCCGGAACGGCCAGGAGGCGGTGGACAAGGTCACCGGCGGCGTGGCCGCGGCGCTGGGGATTCCGCGCGAGCGGGTGTTTTCCTCGTCAACCGGGGTGATCGGCGAGCCGCTGCCGGCCGAGCGCATCACCGCCGTGATCGGCGAGCTGACGGCGGCGCTGGACGCCGGCGGCGCGGCGGCGGCGGCGCGGGCGATCATGACCACCGACACCTTTCCCAAGGGCGCGGCGGTCAGTTTCCAGGGCGACGGCGGCACCATCAATGTCGTCGGCATCGCCAAGGGCTCGGGCATGATCGCGCCCGACATGGCGACGATGCTGGTCTATATCTTCACCGACGCGCAGATCGCGCCCGCCGTGCTGCAGAAGATGCTGTCGGCGCGCATGGACCGGACTTTCAACGCCATTACCGTGGACAGCGACACCTCGACCTCGGACGCGCTGATCCTGGCCGCGACCGGCAAGTCGCCGGCGGCGCCTCTGGCCGACCTGCGTTCGGCGCCGGCGCGGGCCTTTGGCCGGGCGCTGGACCAGGTGATGCTGGACCTGGCGCAGCAGGTGGTCAAGGACGGCGAGGGTGCGACGAAATTCGTCGAGGTCCGGGTGACGGGCGCGGCGGACGATGCCGACGCGCATCGCGTCGCCATGGCCATCGCCAATTCGCCGCTGGTCAAGACCGCCATCGCCGGCGAGGATGCCAACTGGGGCCGCGTGGTCATGGCCGTCGGCAAGTCCGGCGCCCAGGCCGACCGCGACCGGCTGACCATCCGCTTCGGCGACATGGTGCTGGCCGAGAACGGCTGGCGCGCGCCCAGCTATGACGAGGCCGCGGCCAGCGCCTATATGAAGCGCGACAGCCTGGTGCTGGGCGTCGATCTGGGCCTGGGCAGGGGCAAGCGCACGGTCTGGACCTGCGACCTGACGCATCGCTATATCGACATCAACGCCGATTACCGTTCATGAAGATCATCCTTGTCGCGGCCGTGGCGTTGATCGACGCCGACGGCCGCGTGCTTCTGGCGCAGCGCCCCGAGGGCAAGTCCCTCGCGGGCCTGTGGGAATTCCCCGGCGGCAAGGTCGAGCCGGGCGAAACCCCCGAGACGGCGCTGATCCGCGAGCTGCACGAGGAGCTGGGCATCGACACCTGGCAATCCTGCCTGGCGCCGCTGACTTTCGCCAGCCACAGCTACGAGGATTTCCACCTGCTGATGCCGCTTTACGCCTGCCGGCGCTGGCAGGGCGTGCCGATCCCGCGCGAGGGGCAGGTGCTGGCCTGGTCCCGCGCCGCCGACCTGGGCCAATACCCGATGCCGCCGGCGGATGTGCCGCTGATCCCGATCCTGCGCGACTGGCTCTAGCCGGTGCGAACCGTCACCTCGTTACCACGCCTCGGAAATAAGCCGTATTATTGGACAATATTAATTAACTTTTTACAGTTTTGTGGCAATTCTGAAATCCTGAGGAGAAGGAGGAACGAGGACATGATTCGCACGATCACGATCGGCAGCTGCATTTCTGTCCAGGGCGTCTTCGAGCGCCAGCAGGCCAACGGAAACATCGTCGTCCGCGTGGGAAGCAAGACCTACGAGGGCAAGCCGGTCGGCCTGGCCTGAAAGAACAGAAAAATGTGCCCAGTAAACTGACGGGGTCCCGGATCGGGGCCCCGTCTATCGTTTTGGCGAACCTCGGACGCAAAAGGGCGGGTCGATGACCCGCCCTTTCCAGATCGCCGCGCGGGCGAAGATTACAGCTGGCGCTGCACTTCCTCGCGCTCGAAGATCTCGATGACGTCGCCCTTGCGGATGTCGTCGTAGTTCTCGAAGGCCATGCCGCATTCCTGGCCGGACTGCACTTCCTTGACCTCGTCCTTGAAGCGCTTCAGCGTCTTCAGCGTGCCCTCGTGGATCACCACGTTGTCGCGCAGCAGGCGCACGCCGGCCGAACGCCGGGCCACGCCCTCGGTCACCAGGCAGCCGGCGACATTGCCGACGCCGGTGACGCGGAAGACTTCGCGGATCTCGGCATAGCCGATGAAGTTCTCGCGCACCTCGGCCGACAGCAGGCCCGAGGCCGCCGCCTTGATGTCATCCACCAGGTCGTAGATGATCGAGTAATAGCGGATCTCGACGCCCTTCTGGTTGGCGGCGTTCCGCGCCGGGGCATTGGCCCGGACGTTGAAGCCGATCACCGGCGCCTGCGACGCCTCGGCCAGGCCGATGTCGGATTCGGTGATCGCGCCGACGCCGTAATGCAGCACGCGCACGCGCACCTCGTCGTTGCCGATCTTTTCCAGCGCCTGGACGATCGCCTCGGCCGAGCCTTGCACGTCGGCCTTCACCACCACGGGCAGTTCGGCGACGTTCTCGTCGGCCTTGGCCTTGGCCAGCATCTGGTCCAGCGTGATCGCGGCACCGGCGGCGGCGCGCTTGTCCTTGGCGGCCTGCTCGCGGTAATCCGCGATCTCGCGCGCCTGCGCCTCGGTCGAGACCACGTTCAGCACGTCGCCGGCTTCGGGCGTGCCGTTCAGGCCCAGCACCTCGACCGGGACCGAGGGACCGGCCTCGTCAACGCGGTCGCCCTTGTCGTTGATCAGCGCGCGGACCTTGCCCCACTGTTCGCCGACGACGAAGATGTCGCCGCGCTTCAGCGTGCCGTTCTGCACCAGCACGGTCGCGACCGGGCCGCGGCCGACGTCCAGCTGCGCCTCGATCACCGCGCCCTGCGCCGGGCGGTCGGGGTTGGCCTTCAGCTCCAGGATCTCGGCCTGCAGCGCGATGGCTTCCAGCAGCTGGTCCAGGCCCTGGCCGGTCTTGGCCGAGACCTCGACGTCCTGCACGTCGCCCGACATGGCCTCGACGACCACCTCGTGCTGCAGCAGGGCGGTGCGGACCTTCTGCGGGTCGGCGGCCGGCTTGTCGATCTTGTTGATCGCCACGATCATCGGCACCTTCGCCGCTTTCGCGTGGTTGATCGCCTCGACCGTCTGCGGCATCACGGCGTCATCCGCCGCCACCACCAGCACGACGATATCCGTCACCTGCGCGCCACGGGCCCGCATCGAGGTAAACGCCGCGTGGCCGGGCGTGTCGAGGAAGGTCAGCAGCGCGCCGTTCGAGGCCTTCACCTGATAGGCGCCGATGTGCTGGGTGATGCCGCCGGCCTCGCCCGCCACGACATTGGCGTGACGGATCGCGTCCAGAAGCGAGGTCTTGCCGTGGTCGACATGGCCCATGATGGTGATGATCGGGGCGCGCGGCTGCAGATCCTCGGGCTTGTCCTCGACCTGGTCGATGACCTGCTCCACGTCGGCATCCGAGACCCGGACGGCGCGATGGCCGAATTCGTCGATCACCAGCTCGGCGGTGTCGGCATCGACGGCCTGGTTCGCGGTGACCATCAGGCCCATGCGCATCAGCGACTTGATGACGTCGGGCGTGCGCTCGGCCATCCGGTTCGCCAGTTCCGAAACCAGGATGGTTTCGGGCAGCTGCACGTCGCGGACCTGCTTTTCGGCGCGCTGGCTGCCGCCCATGGCCTTTTGCCGGGCCTTTTCCTGCTTGCGCTTCATCGCGGCCAGCGACCGCTGGCGGCCGCCTTCGCCGTCCATGGCCTGCGAGAGCGACAGCTTGCCGGTGCGGCGGTTGTCCTCGGCCTTCTTGCGGCTGTCGCGGTCGTCGGCCGGGCCGCGGTTGTCGCGGTCGCGGTCGGTCCGGCGCGGCGCGGCGGCGCTGACGCCCTTGGTCTCGGCGCGCGCGGCCGCGGCCTCGGCGGCGGCCCGGTCGGCGGGCGCGGCGGGGCGGGCATCGGCCTTGGGCTTGGTGACCTCGGCCTTCTTCTTCTCGCGCAGCTCGGCCTCGCGGGCGCGGCGCTCGTCTTCCTCGGCCTTCAGGCGCAGGGCTTCCTCGCGCTCGCGCTCCTCGCGCTCCTTGGCTTCCAGCTCAAGGCGGCGACGCTCGCGCTCTTCCTCGCGGGCCTTTTCATCGGCGATGCGCTGCGCGGCCTCTTCGACCTCGCGGGCCTTGGCGGCACGCAGGGCGGCCATGCGCCGCTCCATTTCCGCATCCGAGATCCCGGCCGGGCGCTTCGACGGGTCGCCCGACACGGCCGAGGGCGAACCCGAGCGCGCACCGCCCGTCGCCGCGCCGGGCTTGGCCGGCACGATGACGCGCTTGCGCTTGACCTCGACCGCGACATTATGGGTCCGGCCATGGCTGAAGCTTTGCTTCACCTGGCCCGAACGACCAGTGCCGCCACCAAGACCCAGGGGTTTCTTTCCGTCAGTATCGCTCATCCGATCTTCATTCCTTCCCGGCGGCCGAAGCGCCACCGTCATGCCCGCGCAGACCCGTCAGTCTGCTCGCGTCCCTGATCAATTTTTCGGTCAGGCCCCCCGGCGCAAGCGCGCTGTGTATGACATGATCGCGCCCAAAGGACAAACCCAATTCTGCTGCAGTCATGCAGCCGAACCAGCGTCCGCCGGGCGGCGTCCACAGCTTTCCCTTGCCTCGGTCCGACCCGTCGCTGGCCTGCAGGAGCACCTTTGCCCTGCCGCCGGCCAGCCAGTCCTTGACCTTCTCGAATCCCGCCACCGCGAGCCCGGCCTTTCGCGCCAGGGACAGCGTGTCGGTCACCCGTTTCGCCAGCCCCGCCTCGATCATCGCCAGAAGCTCGGGCGGCACCGTCACGCGCGCCTTGGCGCCGCGCGAAAACAGGCCCTTGGCAGCCGCCTTGTCCAGCGCCTGCCGGTCGGCCACGACCCAGAAGCCGCGCCCCGGCAGCTTTTCCGCCAGATCCGGCACGACCGCGTCATCGGGGCCCGCGACAAAGCGGATGAGCCCAGCCTTCGGCTGGACTTCGCCCGTGACGATGCAGCGCCGTTCGGGCGTCTCGCGGTCCTTGATACGGCCCCCGCGTGTCATCAGCCTCCCGGGGCGTTACACCCCGGCCTCCTGTTCTTCTTCGCCGGCATCGGCCGCGGCCGCTTCCAGCTCGGTCGGATCGACCCAGCCCAGCATGACGCGCGCGGTCATCACCAGGTTCTGCGCATCCTCCAGGCTGACGCCGAAGGGCTCGAGCAAGCCGTCGTCCTTGACGCGCTGGCCGTTCTGCGTGGTCCAGCCGCCGGCCAGTTCCCAATCGGCGCAGGTGGCGAAGTCTTCCAGGGTCTTGACGCCGTCCTTGGCCAAAGCCTCGGCCATCTGCGGCGTGATGCCCTCGAACTCGATCAGGCTGTCCTCGGCACCCAAAGCGCGGGCGTTTTCCAGCGCGGCCTTGTTTGCCGCCTCCAGATGCTCGCGGGCGCGGGTCTGCAGTTCCTCGGCGGTCGATTCGTCCACGCCGTCGATGGACAGAAGCTCGTCCAGGTCGACATAGGCGACTTCTTCCAGGTTGGTGAAGCCCTCGGCCACCAGCAGCTGGGCAAAGAACTCGTCCAGGTCCAGCGCGTCCATGAACAGCTTGGTGCGGGCGTTGAACTCGGCCTGGCGGCGCTTCGATTCTTCCTCTTCGGTGAGGATGTCGATGTCGAGGCCAGTCAGCTGGCTCGCCAGCCGCACGTTCTGGCCGCGCCGGCCGATGGCCAGCGACAGCTGCTCGTCCGGCACCACCACCTCGATGCGGGTCGCGTCCTCGTCGAAGACGACCTTCGCCACCTCGGCCGGTTGCAGCGCGTTCACCAGGAAGGTTGCCTGATCCTCGGACCACGGGATGATGTCGATCTTTTCGCCCTGAAGCTCGCCCACCACGGCCTGCACGCGGCTGCCGCGCATGCCGACGCAGGCGCCGACCGGGTCGATCGAGTTGTCATAGGAGATCACGGCGATCTTGGCGCGCGAGCCCGGATCGCGGGCGCAGGCCTTGATTTCGATCACGCCGTCATAGATCTCCGGCACTTCCATCTTGAACAGCTCGGCCATGAACTGCGGATCGGTGCGCGACAGGAAGATCTGCGGGCCGCGGGCCTCGCGGCGCACGTCCTTGACATAGGCGCGGATGCGGTCGTTCGGGCGATAGCTCTCGCGGCCGATCTTTTCGTTGCGGCGCAGGATGGCCTCGCCCCGGCCGACATCGACGATGATATTGCCGTATTCCTCGCGCTTGACGACGCCGTTGATGATGGTGCCGGCGCGGTCCTTGAATTCTTCATACTGGCGGTCGCGCTCGGCTTCGCGGACGCGCTGCAGGATGACCTGTTTCGCCGATTGCGCGGCGATGCGGCCCAGATCGACCGGCGGCACCTGTTCCTGGAACACGTCGCCCGGCTGCGGCTTGCCCGAGAAATCGGTCAGCGCCTGGCCGTCGCGCAGCCAATGCGCATTGCCGGTCTTCGAGGGCTCGAAATAGGCGCGGGCCTGGTCGGCGGTGAATTGCGCCTGATAGTTTTCGACCTCTTCATCCTCGACCACGGTGCGGGCGCGGGTGAAGGTGGCGTTGCCGGTCTTGCGGTCGATGTGGACGCGGATGTCCATCTCGCTGCCATAGCGGGACTTGGCGGCGCGGGCCAGGCTGTCCTCCATCGCCTCGATCACCAGATCGGGGTCGATCATCTTCTCGCGCGCGACAGCCTCGGCGGTTTGCAGCAGTTCAAGCTGGTTGGCAGAGGTGATGGCCATTGCTCACTCCTTCGCGGCGGCGTTGTCTTCGCCGGCTTCCGTTTCAATCTCGTCAAAAGCGGTTTCGTCCAGATTGTCGATCTGCACGCCCGCGTCCTTTTTCTGCCGCAGCATCTCGGCAATCAATTCGTCGGTCAGCACCAGCTTGGCATCCGAGAGCCAGTCGAAGTTCAGCCCGATGGTCTGTTCCTCGCCGGCTTCCTCGATGTTCAGCAGCACCTCGTCTCCCTCGACCCCGGCCAGCACGCCCTTGAAGCGCTTGCGGCCGTCGATGGGCTGGTTGGTCTCCAGCCGCGCCTCGTAGCCCTCGAAGGTGGCGAAATCCTTCAGCCGGGTCAGCGGGCGGTCGATGCCGGGGCTGCTGACCTCGAGGTGGTAATTGTCCTCGATCGGGTCCTCGACGTCGAGGATGGCGCTGACGGCGGTCGAGATATCGGCGCAGTCGTCGACATTGATGCCGCCCTCGGGGCGGTCGGCCATGATCTGCAAGGTGGCGGTCTTGCCGCCTTGCAGGCGGATGCGGACCAGCTCGAAGCCCAGATCCTCGATCACCGGAGCGATGATCTCGGCCAGGCGCCGGTCGATGGCGGTCTTGGCGATGAGGTCGGACATTGGTGATACCCCAGATACGAAAAAACGGGCCGATTGGGCGGCCCGTGCGTCTTACCGGTGGGCAGGTTGTGGACACCTGCGCCGCTGTTGAAGCTGCATATAGGCCCGGTCGCGGCGATTTGCAAGGAAAAGCCGCCGCGCCTTTATCCGGTCGTGCCCGGGTTGTTCTGCCAGATGCTGAAATTCAGCGTTCCGGCCAGCGTCAGCCAGGCCAGATAGGGCAGCAGAAGCGCCCCGGCCAGCCGGTCCAGCCGCCAGGCCATGACCATCAGCACGGCCACCACCAGCCACAGCGCCGCCAGGATCAGCATGGCCGCGCCCAGCCGATGCGCGCCGAAGAAGACCGGAGTCCACAAGGAATTCAAGGCGATCTGCAAGGCCCACAGCGCCAGCACCGTCCCGGCGCCGGGCAGGCCCGAGAGCCGCGCCGCAGCCCAAGCCATCAGCACGTAGAGCGTGGTCCAGGCGGCGGGAAACACCCAGCCGGGCGGGGTGAAGCCGGGCTTTCGCAATCCCGCATACCAACTGCCGGGCTGGAAAAAGATTCCCGTTGCCCCGGCGGCGGTGCAGGCGAGCAGGAAGAACACGAAATTCATGGCGGCCTCGGATTCAGGCGCGGCCACGCTCGCGGGCCGCATCCCGCCAACCATCCATGACCCGCACCAGTTCCGCGGCGATTCGCGGCTCGCTCAGCGCATGGCCCGAGGCGGGCACCAGCCGCAGCTCGGCCCGGTCCCAGCCCTGGGCCAGTTCCCAGGCGCTGGCCGGCGGGCAGACCATGTCATAGCGGCCCTGCACGATCACCGCCGGGATATGCGCGATGCGGTCGCGGTCGCGCAGCAGCTGGCCCTCGTCCAGGAAGCAGCCGTTGACGAAATAATGGTTTTCCAGCCGAGCAAAGGCGCGGGCATAGTCCGGCGGCGCATGGCCGGGGCCGCTGATCTCCAGCCCGGCCAGGGCGTTTTCCCAGACCAGCCAGGGCAGGGCATAGCGGCCTTCCTGGCCGCGGTCGCCGCTGAACAGCCGCTTGTGATAGGCGGCGATCATGTCGCCGCGCTCGGCCTCGGGGATCGGGGCCTGGAATTCCGCCCAGCGGTCGGGAAAGAAGCGCGCGACGCCGCCGCCATAGAACCAGTCGAGCTCGCTCCTCCGGCCCAGGAAGACGCCGCGCAGCGCCAGCGCCAGCACCGCTTCGGGATGGGCCTGGGCATAGGCCAGCGCCAGGGTCGCGCCCCAGCTGCCGCCGAACAGGATGGCGCGGCCGATGCCCAGCTCGCGCCGGATCCGCTCGATGTCGGCAATCAGATGCTGGGTGGTATTGGCCTCGACCGAGGCATGCGGCTCGGACCGGCCGCAGCCGCGCTGGTCAAACAGCACCGCCCGGTAATGCGCCGGATCGAAGAAGCGGCGCATGAACGGGCTGCAACCGCCGCCCGGGCCGCCATGCAGGACGATGACCGGCACGCCCTGCGGATTGCCGCTCTGCTCGACATGCAGGCGGTGGCCGCCGCCGACCTCGACCATGCGGCGGTCGAAGGGCTCGACCATCGGGTGCAACCTGCCATGCGACGGCATGCCGCCGATTTGCCCTGCCAATCTGTCCATGCCCCCACTATATAACGCCTCGCGCGCGCCCGCCACATGAAGGACGGCCAGATGACCGAAAGAGCAGCCCCCAGCAGCATCGACCCCGCCGAAGTGGCCAAGTTCCAGGCCATGGCGCGGGAATGGTGGGATCCGCAGGGCAAGTTCAAGCCGCTGCACATGCTCAACCCGACCCGGCTGGACTATGTCACCCGCCAGATCGCGGCGCAATTCGGCCGCGACCTGGCGGCGCCGCTGCCGTTCCAGGGGCTGACGCTGCTCGACATCGGCTGCGGCGGCGGGCTGATGGCCGAGCCGATGGCGCGGCTGGGCGCCACCGTGACCGGCGCCGACGCGGCGGAAGGCAACATCGCCATCGCCAGCCTGCACGCGCAGGAACAGGATCTGCCCATCGACTACCGCGCCACCACGGCCGAGGCGCTGGCGGCCGAGGGGCGGGCCTATGACGTGGTCATGGCGCTGGAGATCGTCGAACATGTCGCCGAGCCGTCCGAATTCATCGCCACCTGCCGCAATCTGGTGAAGCCCGGCGGCATGCTGATCCAGTCCACGCTGAACCGCACCGCCCGCAGCTTTGCGGCGGCCATCGTCGGCGCGGAATGGGTGATGCGCTGGCTGCCCAAGGGCACGCATGACTGGCACCGATTCATCACCCCGGACGAACTGGCGCAGATGACCGAGGCCACCGGCCTGAGCGTCGTCGACCGCTGCGGCATGGTCTTCAACCCGCTGGGCTGGAGCTGGTCGCTGTCGCATCGCGACCTCTCGGTCAATTACGCGATGACCGCGCTACGCGGCGCCTGACCTTCTTTGTTGTGCAAATACCCCCGCGACCGCGCAACCGGCGCGTTCAGCGGGGGCGGGTGACCTGACGTTGCGTCTCTTCCAGCTGCTTGCGCAGCATGCGCAGCACGGGAAGCGCCGCACGGACCCGGTCGGCGCCGACGTCGCGCACCACATCGGCGATTCGCGGCATGAAGGCGGCCAGCGCCGCGTCCCGCGCCGCCCGTCCCGCCGGGCTGATCGCCACGAACTTGCGCCGCGCATCGTCCCAGTCCGGGCGGATATGGATATGCCCGGCCCATTCCAGCCGCGACAGCGTGTTGGTCATGGCGCCGCGGGTGACGTGGAACGCCTCGGCCAGTTCGGCCGGCGTGCGCTCGACATTCAGATGCGCCAGCAGGTTGAGCACCGAGAAATGCGAGATCTGCATGCCCTTGGGCAGCGATTTGCCGATCAGGTCACGCGCCAGCTGGTCGGCGATGAACACCTCGGAAAACAGGCTTGCCGCCAGCGAATCGGCCGAGGCCTCGGCGCCGTGCGGGCTGTCGTGGGTCTTGTCGATCATGGGCCGGTGAAGTCTTGGTCATGCGTCAGCGACGGGATGCGGGACCGTGCCCCAGGGACCGCCCCCGGGTCAAGCGTGACGATGGTGACGCCGGGTTCCGTGCCGCCATCGGCCAGCACCTCGCCCCAGGGACCGACGGCCAGCGAATGGCCGTGGCTGCGCCGCGGGCGGCGCTCCGGGTCGAAATGCGCCCTGTGCGTGCCGCATTGCGCCGGGGCCAGCACGAAACAGCCGGTCTCGATGGCGCGGGCGCGCAACAGCACCTCCCAATGCGCGGCGCCGGTGGTGTCGTTGAAGGCGGCGGGCACGGTCAGAACCTGCGCCCCGGCCTTAGCCAGCGCGCGATAGAGATAGGGAAAGCGCAGGTCGTAGCAGACCGTCATGCCGACCGGCAGCGGCCCTTGCGCCAGCACGGCGCGGTCGCCGGGACGGAAGGCCGCCGATTCGCGATAGGATTCGCGGTCCGAGACTGTCACGTCGAACATGTGCAGCTTGTCATAGCGCGCCCGGATGCCGCCATCGGGCGCGATCAGGAAGCTGCGATTGGCAAAGCGGGTCTCGCCCGGAACGCCGGTCTTCAGCGACAGCGAGCCGATCAGCAGCCAGATGCCCAGATCCCGCGCCTCGTTGCGCAGCGCGGCGAGTGTCGGGTCCTCGGCCTCGATATGCAGGATGCGGTCCTGCAATTCGCGGCTGGCGCCCAGCAGGTTGGTGGCCTCGGGCGTCAGCACCCATTGCGCGCCGCCGGCTGCCGCGGCACGGACCAGGTCGCGCGTGACCGGCAGATTGCGCGCCGGGTCGTCCGAAACGCACAGCTGCACCAGCCCGGCGGTCAGCGGGCCGGACCCGGAAAAGGCGGCGCCCACGGGGTCCGTCATGCGGCCAGCATGCCGTCCAGCTTGCCCTGATGCTCCAGCGCATGCAGGTCGTCGCTGCCGCCGACATGCTGGCCGTCGATGAAGATCTGCGGCACGGTGCGGCGCCCGCCGGCGCGCCGGGTCATCGCCGCGCGCAGGTCCGGGTCGCGGCTGACGTCGGTTTCCTCATAGCTGACGCCCTTCTTACGCAGCAGCGCCTTGGCGGTCATGCAATAGGGGCAGGTGGGGGTGGTATAGATCTCGACCTTGGCCATCATGGGGTCCCGTGTTCATGTCTGGACCCTCTATCTAGGTATCCTTGACCGCGCGCGCCAGCACCACGACCGAGACCGGCCCCGATCCGGCCGCCCGCAGGGCCTCGGCCGCCGCCGCCAGCGTCGCGCCCGAGGCCATGACGTCATCGACCAGCAGCACCGCGCGGCCCTGCACCCGCGGCGTCATCCGCGCCGGCACCGCCAGGGCGCCGTCGAGATTGGCGAAACGGTCGCCGGCCGAGCCGTGGTCCTGCATCGGCGTATGCCGGATGCGGCGCAGCAGCCGCGGCTCGTGCGGCAGGGCGTGCGCGCGGGCCACGGCGCGCGACAGCATCTCGGCCTGGTTGTATTTTCGCTTCAGGAGCCGGCGCAGATGCAGCGGCACCGGCACCACCAGCATCTCGGGCCGGACCAGCGGCAGGGCGGCGCGCGCCACCCAGTCGCCCAAGGCCGGCGCCAGGTCCAGCCGGTCGCCGTGCTTGAGCATCAGCGTCAGCTTGCGCCCGGTGCCGCGATAGACCAGCGCCGCCCGGCCGCGCAGCCAGGGCCGCTGCACCGCAAGGCAGTCGTCGCAGACCAGAAGCCCTGCCGCCGCGTCCGCCTCTTCGCTGAGCCCGTCGCCGGGCAGCGGCACGCCGCAGCGCGAGCAGCAGCTGGCCTGGATGAACTCGGCCTCGCGCCAGCAATCGGGGCAGAGCCCGCCCTCTTGCCCGACCGGGGCGGCGCAGCACAGGCATTGCGGCGGATAGACCAGCCGCAATGCGCCTTTCATCAGGCCGCGAAGCCCCCTATGTTGCGCCCCCATGATGTCCGACAGTCCCCATCCCGTTCCCAGCCTGACAGATCGCGCCGCGCTCGACCGGAACCGGACCCGGGCCGAAGCGCTGGGCCTGGTGGATTTCCTGCATCGAATCACCGCCGACGAGATCCAGGATAGGCTCTCCGAGGTTAACAGAAGGTTTACCGCCCCCGCCGTGGTGACCGGCCATGCCGATTTCTGGCGTGCTGTCCTGCCCGAGGCCCGCATCGTCGCCGACACGCCGGTACTGGACCTGGCGCCCGGCGCGCATGACCTGGTGATCCACGCCATGGCGCTGCATTGGGCCGAGGACCCGGTCGGTCAGATCGCGCAATCCGCCCGCGCGCTGCGTCCCGACGGGCTGTTTGTCGCCGCCTGCCCGGGCGGGCGCAGCCTGCACGAGCTGCGCGAGGCCCTGACCCGGGCCGAGGCCGAGGTCGCGGGCGGCCTCTCGCCCCGCGTCCTGCCCATGGCCGAGATCCGCGATCTGGGCGGGCTCTTGTCGCGCGCCGGCCTGGCGCTGCCGGTGGCCGACCAGATCACCCAGACCGTCAGCTACCGCAGCCTGTTCCACCTGGCCCGCGACCTGCGCGCCATGGGCGAGGGCAATGCGCTGGCCGGCCGGCTGCGTCGCCCGACGCGACGCGATGTCCTGTTGCGCGCGGCGCAGATCTATGCCGAAACGCATCCCGACCCGCAGGACGCGACGCGCATCCGGGCGACGTTCGAGCTGGTCTTCCTGACCGGCTGGGCGCCCGATGCCAGCCAGCAGCAACCGCTCCGCCCGGGCTCGGCCAAGGTTCCCCTGGCCGAGGCCCTTGCCAGCATGAGAAAGCCCCGATGACCCTGCCCGAGTACGCCCCCGCCAGCCACCCCTCGATCCCGGCCCGCAAGATCGGCGTGCTGGTCGCGAACCTCGGCACGCCGGATGCCACCGACTACTGGTCGATGCGGCGCTATCTGAGCGAGTTCCTGTCCGACAAGCGCGTCATCGACTATCCGGCCTGGAAATGGCAGCCGCTGCTGCAGACCATCATCCTGAGCAAGCGGCCCTTTACCTCTGGCGCGAACTACCGGCTGATCTGGAACAACGAGGCCAATGAATCGCCGCTGATGACCATCACCAAGGCGCAGGTGGCGGCGCTGCGCGAGCGGGCCTCGGCGCTATGGGGCGACCGGGTCATGGTGGATTTCTGCATGCGCTACGGCAACCCCTCGACCCCCGATGTGGTCGAGCGCATGGTCAAGGCCGGCTGCGACCGCATCCTGTTCTTTCCGCTTTACCCGCAATACGCGGGCGCGACGACGGCGACGGCGAACGACCAGTTCTTCCGTGCGCTGATGGCGCAGAAATGGCAGCCGGCATCGCGCACCGTGCCGGCCTATTTCGACCGCGCCGACTATATCGACGCGCTGGCCGGCTCGGTCGAGCGGGCCCTGGGCGGCAAGGTGCCGCGAAAGCTGGTCGCCAGCTATCACGGCATGCCCAGGCGCTATCTGCTGGAGGGCGACCCCTATCATTGCCAGTGCCAGAAGACCTCGCGGCTGCTGCGCGAGCGGCTGGGCTGGCCCGAGGGCGTGATCGACACCAGCTTCCAGTCGGTCTTTGGCACCGAGGAATGGCTGCGGCCCTATACCGTCGAGCATGTGGCGGAACTGGCGCGGCAGGGCATCACCGAGATCGCGGTGATTTCCCCGGCATTTTCGGCCGATTGCATCGAGACGCTGGAAGAGATCCAGGGCGAGATCCGCGAGGCCTTCGAGCATGCCGGCGGCAAGGAATTCACCTATATCCCCTGCCTGAACGCCGAGCCGGCGCATATCGACGTGCTGGCGGCGGTGATCGCCGAGAACCTGGGCGGCTGGGTCTGAGGGACCGCTGCTGCCGGGGGCGCTGCCCCCGGGGGCCTGCCGGCCCCTTTCTCGCTGAAAAAGGTCCGCCGGACCTTTTTCCGGGCGCTCGAAAGCCCCCGGGATATTTTCACAAGAAAGAAGCTGTGAAGAAGGCCCCGCGCGGGGCCTTTCGTCAGATCAGCATCACCTGCGTGCCGACCTTGGTCAGGTCGTAGAGCTGCTTGATGTGTTCGTTGTAGAGGCCGATGCAGCCGTTCGAGGACTTGCGGCCGATCTTGCGCGTGTCGTGGGTGCCGTGGATGCGGTAATATTGCCAGGACAGCCACAGCGCATGGGTGCCCATCGGGTTCAGCGGGTCGCCCGGCTTGACGAATTCCGGCCATTCCGGGTTGCGCTTGCGCATCTCGGGCGTCGGCGCCCAGCTGGGACCTTCGACCTTCTTGATGATCTCGGTCCGGCCGGTCCGGGTCAGGTCGGGGCTGACCGGGACCGAGGTCGGGAACAGCTTGTAGACCGACTGGTCCTCGGACCAGAAATGCAGGCAGCGCGAGGGCAGGTCCACGAGGATGGCGCCATTGGTCAGCGTGCTGAAATAGGGCTGCCAGTCCTGCATGCGGAAGCTGGAGATATTGCGGCGCGAATCCTGGTTGGCGTCGTATTGCACCATGCCGGCATCGGGCGTGGCGCCGCCGCCGCTGCCCTGCAGCACCTGGCCGGTATAGGGGTCGATCTGCTGGGCGATGGCCGGGGCGGCAAGGCCCGCAGCCCCCAGCGCCACCGAGGTGGATAGGAATGTCCGACGCGAGATCGGATTCTTCGGCGTCATCATCTGTCGCTCCTGATATATGACGGGCCGCTTGACGCGGCCTTCTCTGCCCGAGTTTTGCGAGAAGTCGTTACAAGGCGGGGCTTACGCCCGGGGCGGGTGGCTTGCAATTCAAACAAGCGTCATTGTCGCAACAGAGTCGCAGACTGTGGCGCTCACGCAATCTTGGGTTTGAAGCGGGGCCCGGGCTTTTGTATGGCTGGCGCAAAATATCTGGGACAGGACATCATGCTGAAATTCACGACCTTGGCGCTGGTTTCGGTGCTGGCGCTGACCGCTTGCCAGCGGGCGCCGCAGCAGCAGCTGGGCCCCGACGGGCAGCCGCTGCCGGTGGCCTACAAGATCACCCCGAAGGAAGAGGCGCAGATCCCGGCCCGGCTGGTCGGCCAGATCAACGCGCTGCGCGCCAATTCCGGCGCCGTCGGGCTGGTGCAGAACCCGATGCTGGACGCCGCGGCCAAGGTGCATGCGCGCGACATGGCGGCGCAGAACCGGGCCTGGCATTTCGGCTCGGACGGCTCGTCGCCGCTGGACCGGGTGCGGCGCCAAGGCTATTCGGGCCACCTGGTCGGCGAGAACATCTCGGAGACCTACGAGAACGAAATCACCACCTTGAACGCCTGGATGCAGAACCGCGACACCCGCGACGTCGTCATGGATCCGAAGGCGAGCGAGTTCGGCGTCGGCTGGTATCAAGAGCCCTCGGGCAAGATCTGGTGGGTGCTGATCACCGGCGGCGCGGGCGGCGGCATGGCGATGCCGATGGCGGGCGGCTATGCGCCGGCGCCGGTGGGCGTCAGCACGCTCTGACGGCCGTCACATGATTCGGGTGCGCGGTGCCGGGGGACCGGCCGCGCGCCTTTTTCATGTCCGCAACAGGGGCGTGCGCCGCTCGTGCAACGCGGGCCGCATGTCCTTGATTCCGCCGGAAAACCGGGTGTGACAGCCGTACACCGCGCGTACACCGGCCGTGCAGGGCGCGTGCAGCCGGCTGCGGGTCGTGCCAGGATGGCCGGGGGAGGGACGCGGCATGGAGGAATTCAACGGCGGCTGCCTGTGCGGCGCCTTGCGGGTGGTGGCGCGGGGCCGGCCGGACCGGGTCGCTATCTGTCATTGCCTGGATTGCCGCAAGCATCACGGCGCGCTGTTCTATGCCGCCGCGATCTTTCCGCGCGAAGCGGTGACGGTCACGGGCGAGGCGCGCGACTGGCGCGGGCGCTGCTTCTGCCCGACCTGCGGCTCGTCGGTCTTTGCCCGCAGCGGCGAGGAGATCGAGGTCCACCTGGGCGCGCTGGATGCGCCGGACCAGCTGGTGCCGGAGTATGAAGCCTGGACCATCCGCCGCGAGGCCTGGCTGCCGGCGTTTCCGGTGCAGCGGTGCTATGCGCGGGATCGCGAGGGTAGCGATGCCTTGACGGGGTGAGGCGACCGAAGGCGGGGCGGGCTTGGTCCAGAGCGGGCGATCCTCCCTGCCGCGACAGTTCGCAATGTGCCGCCGAGTCCCATCCGCCTATCACTCGACGTTGATGGGCAGGTTTACCAATATGGCATCGTCAGGCATATCCGGCGTGAACCGGGGCATTTGCGGCAGGCCCGCCATACCCCGAACCATGCTTTCATCGAGCTTTTCCGACCCGCTGCCCTGGCGAATGGCGACCCCCGTGATGCGGCCATCCGAGTCGATCCTCATCGTCAGCAAGCCCTTGCCGCTGATCTTTCCGGTGCCCGCCACTCTGCTCGTCCGGAATATGTTTTCCAGATTGGCCCGCACACGGACCTGGACCGCTCGAACCCATTCCTTCCGGTTCTTGGGTTCGGCAATTCCCGACCAGCTTTTCTGCTCTGCGAAAGCCGTGCCGGAAATCTGTACCGGTATGACGAGGCCAAGGAAAAGAACGATGATGCGCAGCATGACGCGACCTTGAAATTGGGCTTGCGGTCTGATGGGGCGCGTTCGGACATTCGTCAACGGAAAATCGGTCGCAGGACGGCCAGGCTGTCGACCCATCCGGCCCAGGATCGGGGTCCATTGATCCTGCGGCAGCGGCATGATCCGGTCTTCGCAAGAGGACCGTCTTGCGAGCGGCCTGTTGGGCTGACGGATGATCGCCCCCGGGTCGATTGCCGGCATATCTCAGGCGCTGGATACGCGGATCGGGCTGACGGTGGTGATGACGCTGATCAGCCTGCCGATCGTGATCTGGATGCTCTACACCTATTTCCGCGAGATCCCGTCCTCGAGGCGGCACGGATGGACGGCGCCAGCCTTGGCAAGGAAAACCTTTACGTGCTGACGCCGATGGCGGTGCCCGGCATCGCCTCGACCTTGCTGCTGAACGTCATCCTGGCCTGGAACGAGGCGTTCTGGACCCTGCAGCTGAGCACCTCGAAAGCGGCGCCGCTGACGGCCTTCGCCAGCTATTCCTCGCCCGAGGGGCTGTTCTATGCGAAACTCTCGGCGGCCTCGACCATGGGCATTGCCCCGATCCTGAAGAACATCGCCTTTCCGCTGCAGATGGCCGGCATGCCGCCGGCCGAGCAGGACCGCCGCGTCGAGGATGCGGCGCGCATCCTGAACCGGTCGAACTATCTCGACCGCCGTCCGGGCCAGCTTTCCGGCGGCCAGCGCCAGCGCGTTGCCATCGGCCGCGCCATCGTGCGCGAACCGGCAGCCTTCCTGTTTGACGAGCCGCTGCCGAACCTGGACGCCGCGCTGCGCGTGACCATGCGGCACGAGATCACCGGGCGGCACCAGAAGCTCAAGACGACGATGATCTACGTCACCCACGACCAAGTCGAGGCGATGACCATGGCCGACAAGATCGTGCTGCACGCCGGACGCATCGAGCAGGTGGGCAGCCCGCTGGAACTCTACAACGCGCCCGCGAACATCTTTGTCGCCGGTTTTCATTGGCAGCCCGAAGATGAACCTCGTCACCGGTCCCGAGGCGGCGAAACACGGTGCCCATACCATCGGCGTCCGCCCCGAGCATCTGGAGATCGCGGCCGAGGGCGGCTGGCAGGGCAGGGTGCATCTGGCCGAGCATCTGGGCTCGGACACCTTCCTCAAGGTGGACAGTCCCGAGCTGGGCGAGCTGACCGTCCGCGTCAGCGGCGAGTGCGGGCTGAATCCTGGTGACGAGGTTCGGCTGACACCCCGCCCCGACCGCATTTGTCGTTTCTCTGAAGATGGAAGGTCCATGACATGAGACTGCAAGGCAAACCGCCCTCATCACCGGCGCCGCACGCGGCATCGGGCTGGAATTCGCCCGCACCTATATCGCCGAGGGCGCCCGTGTGGCCTTGGCCGACATCAAAGCCGATTCCGTGCGCGCTGCCGCCGAAAGCCTTGGCCCGCAGGCCATCGCGGTGCAGACGGATGTCACGAAACAGGACAGCATCGACGCGGGCTTCGCCGAGGTCGTGGCTCGGTTCGGCCATCTCGACATCCTCATCAACAACGCGGCGCTGTTCACCGCCGCCCCGGTCGAGGAAGTGACCCGCGCCGATTACGACCGCGTCATCGCCGTGAACATGACCGGGGTCTTCTTCTGCATGCAAGCGGCCGCGAAACACATGATCGCGGGCGGCAAGGGCGGCAAGATCATCAACATGGCGTCCCAGGCCTGGCGCCGCGGCGAACCCCCAGCGCCGCCCCGCCTTCGGTGTAATAGACCAGAATTTCGGCCTCTTCGAAGAGATGCCGAGTTTCCTCGGAATAACGGATGACCTCGGCTGTCACCGTCAGTGTTCAGTCCCGGCATCTGGTGGATCGGATCGACGATGAATCTGTCCGGCTCTGAAGTCCAGACTTTGCAGATGTATTCGTAGGGCGTGAGACCGCTGAGCGTCTTCAGCCTGCGAGCGAAGTTGTAGGCAGCCATGAAGTCCATGAGATGTGTGCGGAGTTGGTCGTGGGTGTCGTAGTGGAAGCGTTTGACGGTAGCCTCCTTGATCGTTCGGTTCATCCGCTCGACCTGGCCATTGGTCCAAGGATGGTTGGGCTTGGTAAGCCTGTGTTCGATCCCGTTGGCTTCGCAAATCATGTCGAAGCGCATCGGCCAGGAGTAGGCAGTGTTTCGGTTCCTGGGCTGCTCGGCAAACTGGATGCCGTTGTCCGTCAGGATCGTATGGATGCGATAGGGCACGGCTTCCAGTAGATGCTCCAGGAACTCCCAAGCGGTCTTCCTGTCAGCCTTTTCGACGAGTTGGGTGACCGCGAACTTGCTCGTTCGGTCGATGGCCACGAAGAGATAGAGCTTGCCCTCGGCCGTCTGCACTTCGGCGATATCCATGTGGAAGAAACCGATGGGATAGCGCTTGAACCGCTGACGCTTCGGCTTGTCGCCGCCGATCTCAGGCAGGCGCGAGATGCCGTGCCGCTGAAGGCACCGATGCAGCGCTGACCGTGTCAGGCGAGGGATCGAAGGCTGTAGAGCATAGAGACAGTCGTCCAGCGGCAAGAGCGTGTGACGCCGAAAGGCAACGAACATTGCTTCCTCAGCCTTGCTGAGCACGGAGGATCGGGGCTCCTTGGGCCCAGTCTTCAAATCCTCGACCGTCTCGCGGTTACGCCATTTCGCCACGGTCTTCGGATTGATCCCAAACTCCTGGCTCAGTGCCGCGATCGAAGCTTGCGATCGCTGTATTGCTGCTCGAATGGCGTGCGTGGTCGTGGCGCAGCCGTGACGAACTTGTCCCATAGTGCTTCCTTCCATTCCGACGAATGGATCGCACCATCAAACCGTGGGATCAAACACCTAGCCATTCCGAAGATGGTGGGGCTGCATGTCATGACGCCGTACTACAGCCGCCACCGTCGCCCCAGGTTGAAAGGTCGCCGCGACAATCCGCGCCTTGACAGCGTCAGGCCAGCGCCGGTTGCGCCGTCGTGCCTCCACAACTTCGCCGCCCAAAATCCATCCCCGCCATCCGCCAGTTCGACACCCTTCTCATGTGGGTTTATGGCAGCGATTTTCGCTGGTTACGGGAGTAAGCTACGCCAGACATAATTGTCTAGGAAAGAAGCAAGAGTTTCACCACCGGTGGGAAGGTGTCCTTCGGGACGAAGGGCGAGACGAGTTCGCAATGAGATGCCGTAACGGGGCCTGCGTCGCGACCCGCCCGTTACCGTTGCAAGATTGAGGGCAAGCTGGCGCCATTCCCGTATCGGATCTACATGGAGGACTGCGGGATGAAGCTGTTTGTCGGGCTGGATGTGTCGCTGGAGAAGACCGCGATCTGCGTGATCAGCGAGCATGGGAAGATCGTGAAGGAGGCGCAGGTGGCCAGCGAGCCCAAAGCGCTGTCGTGCTGGATCTGCGACCAGGACGGCGCAATTGCCGCCGTCGGGCTTGAGGCTGGCCCCTTGTCGCAGTGGCTGCATCGCGGGTTGTCAGATGCGGGACTACCTGTCGTTCTAATGGAAACCAGACAGGTAAAAGGCGCCCTGAAGGCCATGCCGATCAAGACGGACCGGCGGGATGCAGAGGGTATTGCACGTCTGATTCATCTTGGTTGGTTCCGACCCGTTCATTGCAAATCGGTGTCTGCACAGGAGGTTAGAGCGGTGCTCAGCGCTCGTAAGGCTGTGCAACAAGGGTTTATCACGCTGGAAATGTCACTGCGCGGGCTGCTGCGGAACTTCGGGCTCAAGGTTGGCACCATATCCCGCGGCAGGTTCGAACAGCGTATCCGCGAACTGGCGGCGGGCAACCCGATGCTGGAAGCGGCAACCGAACCCATGCTTCGCGCGCGCGCGGCGCTGCGGCGAGAGCTGGCGGGTCTTGAACGCAATGTCCGTCAACTCTCCCAGGAAGATCCGGTCTGTCGTCGGCTGATGTCGATGCCCGGGATCGGCGCCGTCGTGGCGTTGACCTATCGATCCGCTGTCGATGATCCCGCCCGCTTCACATCCTCGAAGAAGGTCGGACCATGGGTCGGCCTGACGCCGTCTCGCAACCAGTCGGGCGAGCGCGACATCTCGGGCGGGATCACCAAGGCAGGCGACGTCAACCTT
Organism: Paracoccus aminovorans; assembly: GCF_001546115.1. GTDB lineage: Bacteria > Pseudomonadota > Alphaproteobacteria > Rhodobacterales > Rhodobacteraceae > Paracoccus > Paracoccus aminovorans_B. The sequence goes on along the minus strand of NZ_KQ955208.1, from coordinate 1,503,645 downwards.
CGACGCGCGCTGTGCCAGGCCGCAACCGTCATGATGCATCGTGGACGGGCGAGCTGGCTGCGAACCTGGGCGGCAAAACTTGCGCGCCGTCGGGGTGCCAAGCGCGCGATGGTTGCGCTGGCCCGCCGCATCGCCGTGATCCTGCACCGGATGTGGAAGGATGACACCGACTTCCGTTTTGACATTCCCGTGCTTCATGCCGGCTGAAGACACAGATTCCAGACTGCTGCCCGCCTGATCGCGGGCCTTCGAGGTCCCCACGGGACGCGGTTCCGGTGATGCCGTGCTCAGGACTGATGCCGATCGTATCGAGCACGCCAATGAGATGGGCACATCGGAATTGCATTGAACCAGCATCATGTTGGCAGCCACAGCGCTGACCACGGACCGAAGCATGCACCCGGGTCGATCTCAGGCGAAGGCTGCCGAACAGGGAAGCAGATCACTTTCTCAAAGAACAAGACCGCGCGCTCCGGCGGCACATCCCGTATGCGCAAAACCGCTTGACTGGGACGACCCCGTTACCGAAGTCCAGTTCCGACAGCACATGTTGTCAGACCACGAGTCAGATTGGACCGCCTCGCTCTTCTGATCCCATGATGGGAGTGCCGAAGTGCTGATCCCGAAGAGAAGCAAGAGCCCGCGAACGACCGAGACCCACAGCGGCGTGTTGCTCGCTAGCGCTTGACCTGACGCCAATATTGCGCGCCGATAGGCGGTCAGCTTTGCGGGCCGATTGGCACCTTGGATCTGCATCACCCTCGCATCGGCGCTGTGAAGGGCGTAGGAGCAACCACTTGGGATCGGCGGCGAGAACACTTTCGGAGACGCCTAGCCGCGTTTCCGCGATCCCGCTCCTGATGGTCCCAACGATCGTCTGCCGTCATCTCCTCCTGGCTGACATCGGCGCGCCCGCAGCGCCCAGCCCTTAGAACCAGCGGCCGCATGAATGTTCCTGCCTTTGCCAGGTCGGCGAAAGACCGCGCCCCAATGCCAGTCCGAAATTGCCGCTTCGTCTGCCCCCGCCCCCTGCACGGCACTTCCGATGGCTGGACCCGTCTCGACCATTCCCGTGCCGGAAGCCGAGCCTCCGGGCGTCTCGGGACGCCCCGCCTTCACGGTTGCAGATAGCCGTCGACCTGCACCTTCAGCCGGCGAGGATCGACAGGTGTGTCAAACACGAACGCGCCCCGCTGTTCGGATCCCGAGCCGAGATAGCCGAATTCCAGCCGCTTCGTCCCTGCGCCCGGTTCCGCTGCCGTCGCGCTGACCGAGATGTCCGAGGCGGCCTCCTTGCCGGCATTCATCACCTTGATGCTGACGATACTGCCCTGCCCCGCGCGCTCGACCTGTTCGACAGAGATCGACAGCACCGGCCGGCCGCTGGCGGAAAAGATCGCCTGCGTCGCCAGAAACAGCATGATCGTCAGGACGACGACGCCAGAGAGCCCGCCAATGACCCATTCGATCGGGGATTTCCTGTCGCTTTCATTCGAAGTCATCTTGCACCCGCCTCAAAGGATCAGCCGCGCGCCCGCAGCCCCGATCGCGGACGGAAAGGCCAGCACGATCGCCGCCATCACGGCACCGGTCACGGAAAGACCATCCGTGCGGGCAAAGATCCACAACAGATAGAAGCTGGCACTGAAGGCGATCACATAGCCCGGCAGGGTCAGCCGGATGAACGGGCTCCACCATGGCTCCTCAGGCGTGACCTCCGAGCCACCGGCGAAGCCCACGGCAAAGACGAAGCCATGCATGATCGTGATGGACAGCACGACCAGAAGCAGGCTGTGCCATTCCGTGATCTGATACGAGATGATCATGACATCCTCGGTCGGGGCCACGTTGAAACCCAGAAAGAGCGCGCCGATCATCATCAGGAAAAGCTCGCCGCCATAGGTCTCCTCGCGCTCCACCGGCGGCTTTTCGGCCGAGACCGAGGAGAACGCGCTTTTCGCCAGAAGCGCGCCGATCGCAGCCGGGATCATCTGGATCGCGATCTTGCCGACGATCTCGCCGGCCGGGGTTTCGTGGTCGATCACGCCGAAGATCGCCAGCAGGATTGCGCAGACCACGCAGGACAGGCCAAGCGCCAGAAAGCTGTCCAGGATGTCATCGGCCCAGGCCGAGGTGCTTTCGAAACCGATATGCCGCGACAGCAAGACGAGCAGCGGGAAGGCCGTCACCAGCAACGTGAAAAGCCGCAGCCGGTCCAGATAGAAGCCCATCACCCACAGTTCGGTGGTCATCAGCATCGGCAGGGCAAAGACCAGCGCCCCGCCCGCCGCCCGCCCCAGGTCGCGCAGCGCCTTGCCGGGTCCATTCGGTCGCTGCGCCCTGCGCTGCATCGGTCGGTCCACCTTCGAAGCCCTCTCTGGTCAATGAGTCACAAGCCGCTTGCTGGAACCATCCTACCCGCTTGGCGGGCAGGCGACAGATCTCTTTCGTGCTGTAGAGCGCACATGCTGCAACTGGACCCGCGCTGGCACCACGCTTGTCTGCACAATCAATCTCTGGCCGCCGCGTTCTGGCCTTGGCCCGGGCCGATCAGCCATTCGGCGCGACCACATGTCTGGGTGGTTCAGGCAAAACGCCAAACGCCCCCCGTCCCGGTGCAACCGGGCGCCGGCCTGCCTTCTGCCCAGCGGACGGGAACATCCCTTCGCAACCGAGGTTCAGCACAACATCAACGGAGGGCGCGCGAATGGAACCGTCATCACAGGCAAACCGGCATCCGGCGGCGCTGGATTGCGTCAGACTGATCGGACATTCCAAGGCATCGCATCACGAAGGCGCGTCGTTCCAGGCCGTCGGCCAGCGGCTGGCTGCGCATCTGGGCCTGCGCTATGCCGGCCTTTCGGAACGCGCGGCGGGGCCGGGCGACTACCAGGTGCCCCGCGCCGCGCTGGCAGGCAGGGACAGCCGCCCGCCCAGCGGCCGGCACTTCCTGGGCGGCTGGACGGAAAGCCCCCTGCATGCCACCAAGGCCGTCATGCATCCGATCGGCGACGGGGCGCAAGCCGTGCCCGACGACTGGCCCGCCGCGCTGGGGCCCGAGCTGGCGGATCTGGTGCTGCCGGGGGCGACGGTGTTTTCCGTCCCCGATGCGCTGCGGGCGGGCAAGGCGTTGTGGCATCGTGCGCCGCGAACCAGCCTGCGCCTGAAGCAGGTCCAGGCCGATGGCGGGCGCGGGCAATGTGTCGTGGACGATCTGGCCCAGCTGCGCGCCGCGCTCGAGCGCTGGGAGGAGGTCGTGGGGCAGGGCCTGGTGATCGAGGAGAACCTGGCCGATGTCCGCACTCTCAGCGTCGGGCAGGTCGAGATCCCGGGCCAGACCATCGCCTATATCGGCGAGCAGGCCGTGACCGGCAACAATCGCGGCGAGCCGGCCTATGGCGGCTCGCGCCTGCTGGCCATTCGCGGCGGTTTCGCGGAACTGGCCAATCTCGGCTTTGCGGGCGACTTCGGCTTGGCCATCGCGCGCGCCGCCGCCTTCGACCGGCTGGCCGACCGCCATCTGGGCCTGATCGCATCGCGGCGCAATTACGACGTCGCGCTGGGGCGCGGCGCGGCGAGTGCCCCGCGGGTGGCGGTGCTGGAACAGTCCTGGCGCATCGGCGGCGCGACCCCGGCCGAGATCCTGGCGCTGGAAGCGCTGGCCGCCTCGCCGGACGCAGGCAAGGTCCGGGCCGCGACGGTCGAGCTCTATGGTCCGGGGCTGGAACCTCCGCCCGGGGCCTTCGTTCTGTTTCATGGCGAAGACCCCGAACAGGGGCCGATGCTGAAATACGCGATCCTGGGGAGAGAATGCATTGCCGACCCAATCCGTTGAATTGCCGATCGGGTCTGATGTCCTGTCCGCCAGCCTGATCGCCCCCGCCACCGGCGTGCCTGCGGTGCTGTTCGTCCATGGTTGGGGCGGCAGCCAGGAACGCGATGCGAAACGCGCCCGCACCCTGGCGCAGCTGGGGTTCATCTGCCTGACCTTCGACCTGCGCGGCCATGGCAAGTCCAGCAACGACCTGCGCCGCGTCACGCGCGAGGATAATCTTGCCGACCTGACGCTGGCCTATGACCGGCTCGTCGCCGTGCCGGGGGTGGATCCGGGTTCCATCGCGGTGATCGGCAGCAGCTATGGCGGTTACCTGGCCTGCATGCTGACCAGGACGCGCCCCGTGCGCTGGCTGGGCCTGCGCGCGCCGGCGCTTTACCGCGACAAGGGCTGGACGGTTCCCAAGGCCGAGCTGAACCGCGAGGATCTTGCCGTCTATCGGCAGAGCCTGGTCGAGACCTCGCAAAACAGCGTGCTCCAGCAATGCCGCGCCTTCCGGGGCGACGTGTTCCTGGTGGAATCCGAGCTTGACGACATCGTGCCGCGGCCGGTGCTGTCCAGCTATCTCGCCGCCTTCCTGAACGCGCGGTCGATGACCTATCGCATTCTGGCCGGCGCGGACCATGCCCTGAACGACGCCGATTGCATCCGCGCCTATGACAACCTGCTGCTGAACTGGCTGAAGGAAATGATCTTCGCCGCGCGTTGAGGGTGAATGGCAGTTCCTTCGACGACAGCGAGAATCGATACTGCTCTGGCTCGCGCCCTTCTTGTTGGGACGTTACCGGAAGCATTTCGCACCGCTGTCGGTTCAAGACACCGCGAACCGTCCGGCCGCCACCTCGGCCTTGGCAGGAGGAGGGCTCTGCTGCCCAAATCCCGAGAGGGATTCATCTCCTGATTCCAGCGTCGTACATGGATCGCATGCGCAGACCGTCATCGCCGACCTGCAAGACCCGGAACGGGCCCGCCTGCAACGAAGCGCTCAAGCGCCACGCTCGCTCAACCTCGTTCCGCGCGGCGGTTGAGAAAGCGCTAAGCAGCATCCGCCCCGGACCGGACATCATTTCATCTAGATCGCGGGCGAGGCCGCGGGCCGCGCGGCCTTCGTGCCCAGCCTTGACCCGATCCGAAAAGCGCGGCGGATGGACGGGCCCTATTGGCTCAGTCCGGTGAAAAGCCGGCCTTCGCGCGGAATGCGTGCCAATAGCGCCGGCTTCGCTGTCCCGCCGCCCCTGAACCGCAAGGTTCATCAAGGCTACGGAACGGCACGCTCCTGTCATGCCGCTGCTGCATCAGTCGCGCCGGCTGGCGCTGATGCTGCTGTCGACGGCACTGTCGCGCTTTCCTGCCGAAAGGCGTGTTGCCATGGCAGTTCTGGCCGTGTGCAGCGGATTGGGCGGCCAATCCCGGCAGCTGTCATGTCGGGTCCATCGACCTCTGGCCGCGGCTCGGGCGGTCCGCCGGTTTTCGCCACCTTCGACGCCTTGCCGCTGCAGGGCCCTGCGCAAATGCTGGACCTGCCTGTTTCGGTCGGGTGCAGCGGGCATGCCATGGGCGCTGCGGACAGCGTTGCGCCCGGCGCGGTGCTGCCGGTGCCGGTCCTCGGGCGCGGTGCGGATATGGTGCTGCGGCTGTCCGCACCCGGCCTGTTCCGGTTGACTGCCCGCAGATCCGGGCCGAGTTGCAGGGCGCCTTGCCCGACCTGCGCAAAAGCGCTTGATCGGAACGGCCCCGTTACCGAAGCCCGTAGCCAAAGCCAAAGGGCCGGCGCAAGACGCCGGCCCGTGCTCTCCTGCCTCTCACCAATCAAAATCATCGCTGCCAAGCTGGTTCAGGCGGGTGTCCTCGATCACCAAAGTATCGGCACCGGCCCGGATCACCACGTCGCTCCCGACCTGGCTTGCGGCGCCGCGCACGTCGCCCCAGCTGTCGAAGCGGGCATAGGCTGACAGGTCGATGGTGTCGTCGTCGCGATCGAAATCGGTGATCCGGTCGCGGCCGCCGTTCCAGACGAAGACATCCGCGCCCTCGCCCCCGGTCATGGTGTCATTGCCGGCACCGCCATTCAGCGTGTCATTGCCCTCATGCCCGATCAGGCGGTCGGCGCCGGCCTCGCCCCAGATGCGGTCGTCGCCCTCGCCGCCATGGACGATGTCGTTGCCGGCACCGGCGCGGACGGTATCGTTGCCTTCGCCGGCATTGATGGTGTCGCGCCCGGTTCCGGTGACGGCAAGGTCGTTGCCCTCGCCCAGCGAGACGGCGTTGTTGCCGTTGCCGGCGCGGACGAGGTCATTGCCTTCGCCGGCGTTGATGACGTCATTGCCGGCATAGGCCAGGATCACGTCGTTGCCTTCGCCGCCGAAGACGCGGTTGTGGCCCTGGCCCGCATCGATGCGGTCGTTGCCCTCGCCTCCGTCCAGGGTGTCGTTGCCGCCCGCGCCCAGGATCCGGTCGTCGCCGGACATGCCCCAGATGCGATCCGCGAGGCTGGTGCCGCGCAGCAGGTTGTCGCCATCATTGCCACGGATATTGGCCATGGTTTCTCTCCGTCATTTGGATGTGTCCGGCTGAAAGGGACGGCCGTGCCGTCATCCGCCGCCCGGCTGCCGGTGGGACCGGGGGCGAAGGCTGTTCAGGCGCGCTCGCGCCGCGCCAACCGCTCGCCGACCAGCAGCATGCGCATGGTGTTCTCGGCCGCATGACGCAGCAGCTTCGCGCCGTCGTCGATGGCCTTTCGCAGCGAACAGGGCCGCCGCATGATCGAGGCATAGGCGCCGATCCCGTGCTCATAGGTCTGGCGTGCGCCCTTGCCGATGGTGCCCGCAAGCGCCACGGTCGGCACGCCCAGGGCTTCGGCCCGGCGCGCCACCTCGCAGGGGACCTTGCCGAAGGGGCTTTGCCCGTCCAGCGCGCCCTCGGCGGTGATGACCAGATCGGCGCGGCCGAGCTGGCGGTCGAAATCCAGATAGTCGAGGATGATGTCGAAACGCGGATGCAGCGTCGCGCCGGCAAAGCCGATCAGCCCCGCGCCCAAGCCCCCCGAGGCCCCGGCGCCCGGCATCGGCGCCACATCCTGGCCCGTCGCCTCGCGGATCGCCTCGGCATAGCGGATCATGCCGCGGTCCAGAAGCTCGACCTGTTCGGGCGTGGCGCCCTTTTGCGGGCCGAAGACACGGGCGACGCCGCGCGGGCCCAGCAGCATGTTGTGCCAGTTCACCGCCGCGTCGATCCGCACCCCGGCCAGCCGCGCGTCCAGCCCCGAGACGTCGATCCGCGCCAGATCCGGCAAGGCACCGCCGCCTTCGGGCAGCTCAATGCCCTGCGCGTCCAGCAGCCGCGCCCCCAGCGCCCGCGCCATGCCGGCGCCGCCGTCGTTGATGCCGCTGTCGCCGCAGCCGATCAGGATGCGGTCGACGCCCTGGTCCAGCGCCTGCAGGATCAGCTCGCCCACGCCCCGGCTGGTGGTCAGCGTCGGGTTGCGGCGCTCGCGTGGGACCAGCGACAGGCCGGCGGCGGCCGCCATCTCGATCACCGCCGTGCGCGGCCCGTCGCCCCCCATCATGCCCCAGAAGCTGGGCACCGGCTGGCCCACCGGGCCGGTCACGGTGGTGGCGATCATGCGCCCGCCGGTCGCGGCGACCAGCGCCTCGGTCGTGCCCTCGCCGCCGTCCACCATCGGGGCGGTCAGGATCGTCGCATGGGGTGCGGCGCGGCGGATACCGCGGCCGATGGCCTCGGCCACGTCCTTGACCGAAAGCGATTCCTTGAAACCCGAAGGGGCGATCAGAACAGTCAGAGACATCTCAGCTCTCCTTTCCTGCTGTCTGATGGGTTTACGGGCGGGGCGGATGGTTATTCCCGGCCCGTGCGAAAAAATTCGCACTCAGCGGATCACCAGCCGGATTCCGGCCGGGCGCAACAGGCGGTTCAGGCGTTGCAGGCCGGGATCGGTGCGGCGCCGGACCGGGGTTGCCTTCTGCCGCGCCGGCTGTCGGGCCAGCACGGGTCGCGGCGGCGGCCGGGTCGCCTCCAGCATCGGGGCGGCCCGGCCCGGGGTCAGTGCCACCGCCTGCGCGACAAGGCTGGCGGCGGGCTGCATCGCGGGCGTCGCGGCCGGCCGCAACCCCGCCAGTTGCTGCGGCCAGACCAGCAATGCAAAGCCGATCAGCAGCGCCGTCACCAGAGGCGCCAGCGGCAGCGCCAGCCGCATCAGGTCGCGCTGGTCGAAACCCGCCTCCTCGGCATTGCCGAAGATCGCCACCGGCTTGGCCGAGGCCATCATGCTTTGGCAAAACCCGGTGCCCATCACCGCGACCAGGATCATCAGCGCCGGATCATGCCCCAGCGCCGCCAGCGGCAGCGCCAGTGCCGGGATCAGCACCGCCGCCCGGGCCGAGCGCGAGGTGATCGCCAGATGCGCCGCGACCGAGGTCAGGGCCAGCAGCACCACAACAGCCGCCAGACTGCCCGACAGCCGGGCGGGCAGCGCATCCAGCACCTGCCCGGCCAGCCAGCGGTCGGTGCCGGTCGCGACCATTGCCTCGGCCAGCAGGACGGTGGCGGTCATGTAAAGCAGCAGCTCGGTGTCGACGGCGCGAAAGATTTCCTTGGGCTTGCGGCTGGAAAACGGTGGGGTCAGCAGCACCAGCGCCCCGATCAGCGCCACCAGCGCCATGCCGATGCCATGCAGCCCGACGGTCAGCCACAGGATCACGACCAACGCCAGCACCAGCGCAATACGGCGCTGGCGGGTGCGGGTGGCCGGATCGGGCGCCGGGGTCTCGATCCGGGGCAAGGGCGCCCGCAGCAGGTCGCGCGGCACGAAAAGCCACAGGATCAGGACCGCGCCGACTAGGCTGGCCAGCAGCGAAAATGGCAGGCCCAGCATGGCCCAGTCCAGATAGCCCAGCCGGATGCCGCTCGCCCCCCGGATCGCCTGTGCGGCCAGCAGATGCGCGCCCGCCCCGATCAGCGAGCCGCCCGCCGACAGCAGGATCACCGTCGGAAACAGCAGCGCCAGCGGCTTCTTCAGCCGGGCGTCCGGCACGGCCGCCGCGATGGCCGCAAAGACCGGCAGCAGCAGCGCCGCCCGCCCCGAGGTCGAAGGCAGCACGAAACCCGTCGCGGCGATGGCCAGCGTCAGCCACAGAAAGAACGGCAGGACGCGCATCCCCCGCGTCAGCAGCGGCGCGACCAGGCTTTGCGTCAGCCCGGAATCGCGCGCGACGGCGGCGATGACGAAGGCCGACAGCAGCAGCCAGATCAGCTCGCTGCCAAGCGCGGCAAAAAGCTGCGCCTCGGTCAGCACGCCCGCCAGAACCAGCGCCAGCACGGCGGCCAGCGCCACCAGCGATTCCGGGATGCGGGTGCCGACCCAGCCCAGGATCGCAAGGCCCGAGACGGCCAGCGCAATCCGTCCGGGCGGCGCCAGATCGCCCGGCAGGCTGGACAGAAAGGCGATCAGCGCGGCCAGCACCGCCAACGCCAGATGGCGCGGCGTGGGCCGGGGCAGTTCGGCAAGGGCAGGCAGGCTGCGGGCGGTCATGGCGTTCTCCTGTGCGTCGGGTGACAGGATTACGACAGCGACCCGGGTTTATTCCCGCAATGCGGCGGCCTCGTCCTCGGGCGTCAGCGGCGCCCCGGCCCCGATGGCCGCGATCGCGGCGTCGATCGTCGCCGCGCCCGAGGCCGGGCGGTATTCCTGGCCGCCATCCTGCGAGACGGCGGCGAAACGCTGGGCCCAGCCACCGGCCTCGCGACAGGCCAGCACCGTGCGCCGCTCTGCACCGCGCGCGGTTTCATATTCGCGGCAAAGCCCGCCGTCCGCCGCCCGGAACGAGGCGATCATTGCCAGCTCGGCCCCGCCGTCCAGCGGCCGGACCTGCCCCGAGGGCAGGCCGTCCAGCGCCGCAAGCTCGGCCGCCGACAGCGATTGCGGACCGGGCGTGCCGGCCCATTCCCACCAGCCCAGCCCCAGCGCCACGATGGCGGCCGAGGCAGCGGCGGCCATCCATGGCCGGCGGTTCAGGTTGGCAGAGGTTGGCGGGTGCTGCCCGGCCGCGCCCAGGCGGACCCCGGCGGCCGGTGGTGGAACCTGCACCGGGGGCGCGGCCCCGGCATCCGGCCTGACCGCCGCGCGAATGGTCGCGGCCAGCGCATTTTCGGCCAGGGAACCCCCGGCCGGCGCTGCGGTCCGCAGCCCGCCCAGCAGCCGCCGGGTCTCCTCAAAGCGGTGCAGCCGGGCCTGCAGCCCGGGATCGGCGGCAATGGCACGGCGCAGATCCTCGGCCCGGGCCGGGTCCAGCTCGCCATCGGCCAGCGCCATCAGGGTCTCGTCGTCGATCTGCATCGGCCCGTCCTTTCCGCCTTTGCCCGTATACGTCCCGTCGCTCATCTTATTCCCAATCTTTCGGAAAGCGCGAGGCGGGCGCGGGACAGCCGGCTCATCACCGTGCCCTGCGGGATGTCCAGGATGCGCGCGGTCTCGGCATAGCTCATCTCCTCGACGCAGACGAGATGCAGGATCTCGCGCTGTTCGGGCGAAAGTTCGGCCATCGCCGCCTCGACGCTGCGCAGCATCAGCCGCGCCTCCAGCGCCGGGCCGGGATCGGTCGGCAGCGCCTCGGGCATGTCATGGACATCGACATGAACACCCGCGCTGCGGACGCGCCGGGTCTGGTCGATGAAGCCGTTGCGCATGATGCGGAACAGCCATGGTTCCAGCCGCTGGGCCGGATCATAGCCCGAGGCGCCGGCAATCGCCCGCTCGACCGTCTGCTGCACCAGATCGTCGGCCTGATCGGGTCGCCGGGTCAGCGACAGGGCATAGCGCCGCAAATTGGGCAGCAGCGCGATCAGCGCCTCGGCAAAGGCCGCGTCCATCAGATGCCATCTCCCCGAAACCGAAAAATTGACGAAACCGGGGAATAATAGAAAGTGATGAACGTAGAATGTCCAGAAACCGTCTGGAGTCGTCCGATGATCCTGCCGCGTGCCCTTGCGTTCCTTGCCCTGTTCCTGGTCGCGCTGACCATCGGCGCCATGCCGCAATCGTCGGGCTGGGGGCCATCGGCGGCCTGGGCCGATGACGACGACGACCGGGACGATGACGATGATGCGCCGGTGCGCCGCCGCCCTGTGGCCCCCGCCGCCCTGCGTGCCGCGCCCTTGCCGGTCCGGGCCCCGGACGAGGTCATCGCCCGCGGGCTGTCGCCGGCCGACCTGCAGCGCTTGCAGGCCGAGGGGTTCCGGCTGCTGCGCACCGTCACCCTGGCCAATGGCCAGCCGATGCACCGGCTGCGCAAACCCGCCGGGCTGACGATGCCAGCCGCCCGCCAGCGCGTGCGGCAGATCGGCTCGGCCACGGCGGCGGATTTCAACCACTATTATCGGCCGGGCGGGGCGGCGGTCTGCTCCGGCGGCGATTGCCCGGCGCGGCAGATGATCGCCTGGCCCGCGATCCAAGGCGGCTGCGGCAAGACGGTGCGGATCGGCATGGTCGATACCGGTGTGAACGCCGATCACGCCGCGTTGGAACATGCCAGGCTGCGGGTTCACCAGATCGAGCCCGGCGGCAAGCGTGCCGCTTCGGACGCGGTGCATGGCACCGCCGTCGCCGCCCTGCTGGTGGGGCGCAGCGACAGCCGCAGCCCTGGCCTGGTCCCCGATGCGGAACTGATCGCGGTGGATGCCTTCCACAAGGCCAAACAGGACGAGCGCGCCGACGCCTTCGCCCTGGTCGAGGCGCTGGACTATCTGGCCAGCCAGAAGGTGCAGATCGTTAACCTGTCGCTGGCCGGACCGGCGAACCAGGCGCTTGGCGGCCAGATCCGGGAGATGGACCGGCAGGGCATCCTGCTGGTGGCGGCGGCGGGAAATGGCGGCCCCGCGGCGAAGCCCGCCTTTCCCGCAGGCTATGGGCCGGTGATCGCCGTCACCGCCGTCGACCGCCGCAGCCAGGTCTATCGCCGCGCGAACCGGGGCAGCCATATCGACCTGGCGGCGCCGGGGGTCGACGTCTGGACCGCCGCCTCGATCAGCGGGGCGCGGACCAAGACCGGAACCTCGTTCGCCGCGCCCTTCGTCACGGCGGCCGCGGCCCTGCTGCTGCAATCCGAAGCCGGTCTGACCCCCGCCCAGGCGCGGGCGCGCCTGCAGGAAAGGGCCCGCGATCTAGGCCGGCCCGGCCCGGACGAGGTTTTTGGTCATGGACTGGTGCAACCCGCAAGCGGCTGCGGCGCGTGACTGTCCCGACGTGAGCAGGGCGCTGCCGGAGGCGAGGTTCGACGGCAGAGGCAAGCCGGAGAGGCGCGGTCCAAGGCGGCGCGATCAGGCTTTCAGGGACCTGGCGGCCAGGCCGCTCGGCGCACAGGCGGGTGCACGGTTCCGTCGCGCAAGCGGTAGAAAATCCAACATTCACAAATCACAAGGAGAATCAATTGATTGCAAATTACATTGGAGGCGGGGATCGAAATCGAACCGGTCTTCACGGATTTGCAATCCTGCCCCGGTTGCTGAAAGCAAAGGCAAGCTCTGTAAACGTCCCTGCTTTGTTCACGGTGATGAATCAACGGCTTACGTTTCGACGGTAAACGGCTCGGCCGATGCAGCTGGTCGCAACCCTGTCAGTGATGGGGTGCCGGTATGAGCCATGAAGAGACGATCTTGGCAATCAGTGACGGCATTGCCGAACCCGATGATGAGACGGGGTACACAGAGGACGGGGTCTGCCGTGAACCCGGAACGGGGTCCGCTGCGGACCCGGTACCCCGTCCACAGCGGACCCCAAACCATCCTGAAACCATCCATAAACCACCTTCGCGCGCGCGTGCACGCGAGGCGGCGGCGGAATCTCTGGAGATATTGAAGGCCTATCCCGCCGACCGATGCCGCAATGAAGCGGCCTGCCTGCACCACGTCGAGGCTGCCATGCAGGAGGTCGGGCAAGTGCTATGCGCTGGAGACCGCAGGCTATACGCGCTCAAAGGTCTGCTTCTCGGATAACTGGTTCAGGGTGGGCCGCTGGCGCGATTACATCGGGGACGAGCCGGAACCGCCTCAGAAACCGACCCCGGCGCATGCGGCAAAAACTGCCGACTGGATCAAATCCCGTCACCCCCTGTGCCGGATTCTGAGCGTTGGACAGGTCCGCATGGCGCTGGACCTGGAGCTGGTTTCCCGCAGCGAAGTGCGCGCCGCAGGCTTCAGCGAAGGATTGCGTTATGTCTGAGCGTACTGGGAAATCCATCTTCGCGCACAAGCAGATCTATTCGCGCAAGGGCAACAGCAAGAGCCGCCCGGTCCGTGATGTCGCGGATGAGGCCGAGCGGCTGGAGGGAGCCTGTCCGCATGTCGCGAACCCGCAGCCGCCCACCATCCTCGAAGGCATGCGGCCTTCAGAGGTGGTCGCCGTGATCGAACAGCGCATCGCCGAATAGAACAAGCTGCTGCGTCAACTGCGCAAGGAGCAGCCGGATCGCAAGGACGATCTGCGCGGCATCCGCGTCGATACCCATGTGATGATCGGCAGCGTCTTCAGCTTTCCCGATCCGGTCGAGGACATGGACCAGGCTGAGTATCTGCGCTGGTGCAGGGACGTGATCGCCTTTGCCAAGGCCGATGCGGCGCAGAACGGGGCCGAGGTGCTGAGCATCGTCGAGCATCGACGCAGCCCATCCACATGTGCATGTTCTGGCCGTGCACCTATGTGCAGATAACAATATGCGCATGGACGCCAGGCGCTGCCATGAGGACTTCCGGGCTCTATCCGCAGCGATTTGTGCGCCTCGGTGCTGAGGCAGATCGAGGTGCGCTTCGGGCCGGCGGTTGGTTTCCGTTTCGCGGCTCTCACCGATACCAGCTTTCCTGCATCCGGGGGATCACATAGCGCAGGAACAGGCCAATGCTGCCCGCAAACAGCATGAAGAATGCGGCCACGCCGAGCATGAAGGTTGAGGCCTGGCGCACTGGTTTGCGGGTTGGAGCAGCTCTGCCCCAAACGTTGATAGCACTCGTTGCTCGAATCATTACCAGCCAATAGCTTGCGGCTGGAGGAGGGAAGATTTTGAAATACTATGCGCATACGGGTATTCGTGAGGATCGAAGCGATTGGCAATTGCTGACCGACCATCTCGAAAATACGGCTGCTCTGGCTGCCGAGCGAGCTGCACCCCTCGGGTTGCGGGCAGCGGCGGATATGGCTGGCCTTTTCCATGACTTTGGCAAATATGACCCCGCCTTTGATCGTGTCCTGTCCGGCGAAAAATTGCGTGTGGATCATTCGACGGCTGGGGCTGCCCTGCTGCATGCCCGGACGCCTGCCGGTTTGCGACCAATTTCTGAAGTGATCGGCTATGCCATCCTGGGCCATCACGCCGGGTTGCCTGATCGCCATGGCGCCGACAGCAGTATGGAGCGCCGGCTCGATGCCTTCCGCGACCCGATCGCGCCGGAAATCTCGGCCGCGGCCAGCCCAGATTTTGGCCCGGTTGCCAGGGAGCTGGCTGAGCTGATGCGCCCGGCATCTTGCGGCTTCGACCTGTCGGTCGCGGCGCGCATGGTGTTTTCCTGTCTGGTCGACGCGGATTTCCGTGACACCGAGTCCTTCTATGCCGGGCTGAACGGCACGCGGCCGGATCGCGACTGGCCGGCCCTGGCCGATCTGTTGCCGGAATGGAGAGACGCCTTCGATGCGCATATGGCGGGATTTCGCCAGAATGGCCGCATCAACCGCCTGCGCGCCGAGATCCTGATCCATGTCCGGCAGGCTGCGGCGATGGCGCCGGGGCTTTTCACGCTGACCGTGCCCACCGGCGGCGGCAAGACGCTGGCTTCACTGGGCTTTGCGCTGGACCACGCGGCACGTTATGGGCATCGCAGGATTATCTTCGCGATCCCTTATACCTCGATCATCGACCAGACCGCGGCCATTTTCCGCGGGCTTTTCGGCGATGCGGTGTTGGAGCATCATTCGGCCATCGACGACGAAAGGACCGACCCGGAGCGCAAGGACAAGCTGCGCCTCGCCATGGAGGACTGGGCCGCGCCTCTGGTCGTCACGACCAATGTGCAGTTCTTTGAAAGCCTTTTCGCGGCGCGGCCCTCGCGCTGCCGCAAGCTGCACAATATCGCCGGGTCGGTGATCGTGCTGGACGAGGCGCAGGCCCTGCCACGCAAGCTTCTGATGCCCGCGCTACGGATGATTGACACGCTTTGCGCGCATTACGGCTGTTCGGTGGTGCTTTGCACGGCGACGCAACCCGCCTTCGACAGCCGCCAGCTGAAGCAGGGCGGCTTGCCGCTGGAGGGGCGCGAACTGGCGCCTGATCCGGTGCGGCTTGCCTACGAATTGCGCCGCGCCGGCATCGTGCAGGGCGGCGAGATGGACGACGCTGCCCTGATCGAGGCATTGCGCGATACGCCACAAGGGATGGTCATCGTCAACAGCCGTGGCCATGCATTGGACCTGTTCAACGCGGCCAAGGCCGAGGAACTCGAGGGGCTGGTCCACCTAACCACGCGGCAGTATCCGGTGCATCGGCGGGCGATTCTGGAAGAGATCCGCGCGCGCTTGAAATCCGGCGTGCCCTGCCGGCTGATCGCGACCAGCCTGATCGAGGCGGGCGTGGATCTGTCGTTTCCCAAGGGCTGGCGGGCCGAGGCGGGGCTGGATAGCTGCGTGCATTCGCCAGAGTGGGTGCAGCGCATCCTTACGGCCGGCTGCGAAACCGGGCTGCGGCCGGCCGACCTGGTGCGCCTGCATCGCAACCAGATCGGGAAGACGCCGCAAGGACGCCGCATTCGCATCAGGACGAACAAGCGCAAGCGCACTGCCACGATTCCGATCGCGCCGGCCATGGTCGCGCTGATCAATGCCACGCCGGTCGACCGCATGTTGATCCTGGTCAGCGATCGCGGGCGGGCCATGACCGGCCGTCACGCCTCGGACAGGCCTGCGCTACTGGCGAAACAAGGCGGGGCTGACACCCGAAGCTCTAGGGTATGATCTGCGGCTCCAGGACACGCGGGGGACCCCTGCTACACGTCTGCTGAATGCGGGGCTTGAACTGGCGCATATCGCCTCGCACATGGGCTGGTCGGTGCGTTACGCGGCAGCCGTAATCGCGCATTACGCCCGCGTCTCGCCGGATGAATCGGACAGCATTTTGGTCAAGCTTGCACAAGCGAAAGGGCGCGCAAAGAGAACGAAACTGTAAACGCCGGAATGAGGGGAAAGCCCGAAATGGCACAAGCTCTTGAAAAGACTTGGAGGCGGGTACCGGAATCGAACCGGTCTTCACGGATTTGCAATCCGCTGCGTAACCTCTCCGCCAACCCGCCGGAGCCTCGGGTTTGCTAGGGTTTTCGGGGCGCGCGGTCAAGGGGGTTATCACTCCGGTTATCACTTTCATGTTCTGGTCCTGTTCCGTTCTCGGGTCAGGATCGCTTGGCACGGGCTTGCTTTGCCCGCATGATCTGCCGGGCCTCACCGGCATATTTCCGCACCATGGCTTTGGTGCTGTGGCCGCTGTAGGACATGATCTCGTCGTCGTCGCAGCCGGCCCAGGCTAGCTCCATCACCCCGCGATAGCGAAGAGCATGCAGGTCATAGGCCTCCAGCCCGAGGCGCCGCCGCTCGGCCAGCATCACCTCGGCCATGCGCCGGTAATCCATCCGGCTGCCGTCCTGCTTGGTGATGATGTGTCGGGACGGCAGGGGCGCGAAGGGCAGAGCTGCCTTCGCGGCGTCCAGCGCTGCTTTCAGGGTTTCGGTGCAGGGCAGGATCAGGGGCTTGCCTCCCTTGCTTTGGCGAAGGCTCAGCGTGCCGTCGCCGGCCGGGTCATAGGCGCCCCAGGTGAAGCCCACCCAGTCGCCGGGGCGCTGGACGCTGCCCACGCCGATCTCGAATATCAGACGTTCCATAGGCCCGGCCTCGGCCCGCCATTTCTTTACGGCCGCATCGGGCCAGGGCAGATGCGGTTGCTGCCGATCCTTCGGGACAGCGAGCCGCTCGATACCCTTGGCCGGGTTATCCGCCAGCCAGCGCCGTCGGATAACCTCTTTGGCGATCATGCTGATCGCGACAGGAATGTAGTTGGCGAACCGGACCCGATGCTTATTCTTGTCCATCGCCTCGTAAATGTCGGCTTGCGTCAGCCTGGACACCTCCCGCTTGCCGATCTTTTCGGCCAGATAGGCAAGCACTGGCTCAAGGTCCTGGCGATAGCGGACCGACTTCGCGGCCCACCGATCCGATTCGCGAAGGATCTGGATAGCCGCCGACCAGGACCGTTTTGCTTCCATGGTTCTGCCGTTCATGACCTCCCAATACTGGCGGTCGAACTCGGCCGTGCCCTCGGGCGCGGTGAAGCGGTGCAGGTATTTGCCGCCGCGGTAGAAATAGACGAACCCCGGCTTGACCTCTCGGACGTGAGGCTTGCGACCATGCTTCCTCACCAGTCGATCCCTCCGTCAACTGCGTCACCGCGGCCGAGCGTTCGCAGCTGTTCGGCATCCCAGCGAACCAAGCCAGGCGCGATTTCACGGCCCCTGGGAAGGTGGCCCGAGGCGACAAGGGCACGAAAATCAGCCGGCTTCATATCCAGCAACTCGGCTGCGGCTTTCTCGCTCGCCAAGATCGGGGTCAGCTTACCCATGGTCATGCCCTTTCGGAAAGGGCCGCCCAGCCCTCGCCGCGCGCCTGGGCGGCCGTGGGGGCGGCAAAGTCGGACAGATCGCCCCAGAGGCCCGCCCAGTCGAGATGCGGGGCCAGCAGGGCGCCCAGCGCCGCGGCGCCGAAGGCAAGGATCAGGGTGAGGCAAGCGGTGAAGACCACCGCCCGGCGCCAGAGCGGCGGGGCAGGATGGGCAAGCCGGATCATGGTTCACCCCCGATCAGCCGGCGAAGGATAAGCACCTCCGCCAGCGGCGCGGCAAGATCGCGCAGGCCGGGGTCGGAATGCCCGCGCAGCCATTCGACCACGCGGCGCTGTTGAGGGGCCGGCATCGCATAGACGCGGCGCAGGATGTCGTCGGCGATGATGACGGCTTCGGTCTGGTCGTTCGCGGGGAGTGGCAGGTCGGCCGGATGGGTCATGGCTGGTTTCCTTCGATCAGCGCGCCAACGAAATCTTCGATATCCGCTCTGCGCCATACGGTGATGCCGTCCCATTTGATCGGCGCGGGGAATTTGCCCTCTCTCACCCGGTTCCAGATCGTGTTGCGATGGACGCCCAGCGCCTGGGCAATCTGCACATCGCGCAGCAGCATGGGTTGGAGAGAGGCCGGGCCATGCTGTCGGTGGCTTTCGGCGCTTGCGTCATGTTGACCGCGAAGAACGCCACGGGCGGCCTCGCGGCACCGCCCAGCCGCTTCCCTTGCGTCCTCTTGCGCGCGCATGACCAGTCGCGAAACCTCGCGCTGCAGAACGGTTTCGATCTGGTTGCGCGCCGCGGCCATGATGGTGTCGATCTGCTGGCGCGCGGCTGCGGACAGCGCCGTGCCGGCGGCGGTGGGACGGCGGCTCATTGCGCACCCCCGATCATGCTGCGCGCCTGGTCGACCAAGGCGCGGCCCAGATCGCTGGCGTTCTGGATGGCACCGCCGTCATCGGCGCTCAACACCTTGATCGCCCAAGCCTCGGGCGAGCAGGCCGGCGCCGCGGCGATCCGGTACTGAAGATGGATGAGCTGCGCCATGCCGGCATCCCAGGCGACCGGATCCTCGGCGCGCTCGGTCGCCTCGAGGCGGTCGTTCAGCGCCTTCGCGTGCTGCCACAGCGCCAGCAAGGAAGCCGGAGCGGCGGCAGCGCCCAGCGCCTGCGCAGGTGCCAACGCGACGACGGCCGGCAGGGCGATCAGATCGCGGCGGTTCATTGCGCACCCCCGATCTGGCATAGCTCGGCCAGCGCGACCTCGAGACCGAGGACGGGCAGCGTGATGCGCTGGGCGGTCAGCAGTGCGATATGGTCCTGGATCAGGCTGGCAGCGCGGCTGACGCGCTTTTCGGTGGCTTTGCGCTTGGGCTGGCCGGGCCGGCGCCGGGGCGCTGGCGAAACCGGCAGGTTGCCTTTGCAGGGATTTTCGGGGATATTCATGGGGAAATGTCCTTTCTCGGGGACATCAAGGCCGGTGTCAGCGGTGCAACGCTGCCCGGCCGCTTTCATTTCAGGATTGCGGGCGCTGGGCATCGGCGGGGATCGCCTCTTTCAGCAGCATGACGACATGCGTGTTGAACGACCGACCAGCCTTGATGGCTTGGATTTTCATTTCATCGTGAAGCTCGCGCGACATCCGCAGGGTGGTTCCGACAGTCTTGCCGCCTGCACGGGATTGAATGGTGTTCATCGTTAGGTCATGTTGACAAATGGCGGAGCCAGAGGCGGATCGACGTGATATCGATGAAGCCAAGGAAGCTTTCGGCGGTCTTGTCGTAGCGGGTGGCGACACGGCGAGCGTTCTTGAGCTTGTTGAAGCACCGCTCGACAAGGTTCCGCAGCCGGTAGAGCCTGCGATCGACAGCGACACGGAGCCTGCGAGACTTGCGCATCGGGACCACCGGCAGGATGCTACGCGCCTCCATGGTTTTGCGAACCTTGTCGGAGTCATAGCCGCGATCGGCCAGCAGGATGCAAGGCTCCGGCAGGTTGTCGTCCATGACCAGATCAAAGCCCAGGTAGTCCGATGTCTGGCCCGGCGTGATGTCCGACCTCATTGGCAGCCCGGCAGCATTGACGCGCAGGTGGACCTTGGTCGTGAAACCACCTCTTGAACGGCCAAAACCCTGTCTTGGAGTCCCCCTTTTGCGCCCGCTGCCTGATGATGGGCGCGGATCACGGTGCTGTCGATCATCTGGAGCGCATCCGGCACGATCCGACTTTCGTTCAGCGCTTCGAGGATCTGCTCCCACAACCCCGCCAGGGTCCAGCGCCGGAACTGGCGGTAGACACTGGACCACTTCCCGAACTCTTCTGGGAGGTCGCGCCAAGGAGAGCCGGTCCGCGCGATCCAGAAAATCCCATCAAGAACAAGGCGGTGATTTGCGGGCTTGCGCCCGTTCGGGGCGCGCACGGCCAGAATGAAGCGCTCATGAAACGCCCATTCCTCGTCCGACATCAGGTCTCGTGCCAAGCTGGTCTCCATTGCAGGTACCAGCTTGAATCACGATCAGGCCACCCTGTGAATCCCTTTTGTCAACACCACCTAGTCCTTATGAAACTACTATAGTGTCTGACACTACCGAGACTGCATTGACAGTCAAGGCCTGTTTTCACAGTAGTTGCAAAAGGGGTTTGTTATGGTCCAACCGAGAATAGGCGACGGCGAAACTGTCGGCATGATGGTAAGGATGTCCGCTGCGCTACGTGACAGGATCAAAGCTGCCGCAGAGAAGAGCGGCCGAAGCCAGAACAGCGAAATTCTGAACGCCTTGGAAAAGGCATTTCCGGCTCCCGAACCTGGTAGAAATCTTCTTGCAGCGGCAATCGATCTGGCGTTGCCTGGTGTTCGCGCGGCCACGTCAGACGAAGAGGCGCTGATGGCCATTCAGGCTGGAAATGAGGTTCTTGCCAAAACAAACCTTCAATGGCGCTTGATCCTTACCCAAGCAGGAGACAAAAGAGCGATTGGCTTCGTCGAAGCATGACGGCACCTCGCCGCGCCTCTCTGGCAAAGCCGTGGTGCTGCGCCTCAAGCCCTGACTACCGCTTTCCGTTACTACAGATATTGACGCCCGTGCCCCTCATAATTATTGTTACTACATGAAATGCACCAGCGACCCGGCGAAGCGCGCCAAGACCCTTGCCGAGCGGGGGATCGATCTTGAAGCGGACGGCGCCGAGGTTCTGGCTGGCGCGACCCTGACGTTCGAGGATGATCGCTTCGACTATGGCGAAACCCGCCTCATCAGCATCGGCTTCCTGCGCGGCCGCATGGTGGTGATGGTCTGGACGCCGCGCGGCGAAACCGCCCACGTCATCAGCATGAGGAAGGCCAATGACCGCGAACAGAAAGCCTATGCCCCCCGATTTTGACGACGACGCGCCCGACCTGGCGACGCCCTATTGGGAAAGGCGCGCCGCCAAGGCCACGGTCCAGCGCGGCCGGCCGAAGCTGGAAAACCCCAAGGTCAGCACCACCATCCGGCTTAGCCCCGAGGTGATCGCCTATTTCAAGGCCGGCGGCCCGGGCTGGCAAAGCCGCATAGACGAGGCGCTGCGCAAGCTGGCCGGGGTCTGATCCATCCTCAGCCTGAGGACTTCCGCCGTTGGCGGAAGTGATCCGCGCTCTACGACAACCCCCAATGGGGGATGTGGTAAGGCTGCAACAACCACCGTTGGTGGATGTGGGTGCAACGGTCCAACCGCCAGCGGCATCCGTTCTCAAATTGAGGGCATCGTGGCCTGCCCGTGCTGTCGGTGCCGGGGCTCGCCCTGCATTGCAGGTTGAACAATCCCGCCCAGCGCCGCGCTAGGTAATGCCCAAGCTGTCGAGGTATTCCCCCATTGGGGGAAAGCCCAGCGCCGCGCGTGAGGCAAGGCATCCAACCGCCAGCGGTGGATGAACCGGACCCAGCCGCGCGGCACAAGAAAGCCCCGGCCAGCATGTGCTGCACCGGGGCTGTGGCGCCGCGCCGACAAGGCCACGGCCGCGCCATGTCGGGGTTATGGGGCACTCGCCGACTTGCCCGGATGCTTCGGCTGATGAAGAGAGGCCAGGCGCATCCCGCCCGTCCGCCCGTCCCGCCCCATGAGCGACGCGCCGGGTATCCTGATGCTATTCCCCGGCTGAAGGCTTGTTCCGCTGGCGGGCACGCCACTTCAGATCATGCAGGAAGTTCCGGATGGATATTTCCGTCGCCTTCGGGAAGATTTCATCCTCGATGATCGGGTCCACCATATCCTTGATCTCGACGTTCTGACCGACAATCGGCAAACGCGCACGACCCTTGCGGCGGAACATTCCGGCATGCGTCTTTCCTGGCATGGTTGCCAGGAATCGGCCCTCATATTCTCTGCCTCGAAAGCTCACGCCTTTGCCGGTCTGTACGGGCCGGCCCTTGAAGGCCGAGACCGGCATCCTGGACAGCCCGAACCACAAGCCGATCACCTGTTCGGCGTCCTTGCCCTTGGCCCGTACCTTCATGGTTTTCAGCCGTTTGCGCAGGTCCATAGCGCGGCGCAGCTGAAGTTCGGGAATCAGGCGCTTGGACGACATGACGCGCAAGGCGCTGGCGGTACGGCGCAGCGCTTTGGATAGGGAAGCGCCGACCTCCTCCTTGGTACTTTTCAGCTCATCAATCACCATCTTGACCTGGTGAAGATCAACCTCGATGGAAACTTGCGGGCTGGGGATGCGGCGGCTCCATCGGCTCATTGGCGCCGCTCCGGGTCCACCAGCGGTATCACCACGCCCGGCGCGGGCTTGGCGCGGCCGTTGGCGATCAGGTGCAGCGCAGTCGCCCAGTCCACGCTGATGCACTCGCCGGCAAAGCGGGCCTGACCATGCAGGATGATCCCTGCCCGCGGTGCGGAGCGCAGGGGCGAGGCTGGCCGGGTCTGGCCGATGATCTCGATCTCGAACATCATCACCCACCGCCGCCTCGATCAGCTGGGCCGCGCGGAAGCACTGGGCGGGCGTCAGCTCGGGTCAGGCATCCGAAATGCGGTCGGCAGCCTTGTCCAGATCGACCCAGCGGAACCGGCCCAGCGCCGGCGCCGTCACATGGATGATCGGGCTGCCCTCGGCATCCGGGCGGTTGGCGTTGCGGATGCTTGCCGCCCGCACCACCGCCACGACCTCGGCCGGCAGCATGTTCCCCGGCGCCGCAGGTGCGGGCCGATGCGCGCTGCGGGGGCTGAACCAGTCCCGCAGGCCCATCACGGCATCACCGGGGTAAAGCGCCAGGCAAAGCCCGGGTCGGGCAGGACGGCCTTCATCGCGCACCAGCAGGTGGCGGTCAGACTGCCATCGCCGGCGGTGCGGTCGATCAACAGCCGGAGCTCGCCGCCGATGGCCAGACCGAAGCGGTCGAAAGCGCCGATCACCGTCCGGTCGGCGGCGGCGCACAGCTCGGCCGGGATCGAATGGACGAACAACCGGCCGGCCTGGTCGCCATAGCCCGGGCCGAAATCCGAACCGTTCAGCGCCTCATCGGTACCGACGATAGCGCGCAGCTCGTGAAAGCGCACGCCCTTGGCCGCAGCGGCGCCCAGGCTGAACACCCCCGGATCAGCCGCCAGGATCGCGCCCAGAAGCTCGGCATCGGCCGCCTGCGCCAGACCCAGCGTGATGGCGTGCAGCAGAGCGGCCAGCAGCTCGCCGTCGCGACGGTCCTTCTGTTCACGGCGGGTCAGCGAGACGCGGAACACGTAGTTTTTCAGATCGTCCGGCCGGTCGATACGATCACCGACCAAGACAGAGGCAAGCGGCGTCAGCGCGGCCGTGCCCGGGTTCTCGGGGTCCAGATCGCCATCCGGGTCCGTCACCACCGCGAAGGGCGCGGCCCGCACCACCTCGAGGCCCATGGGCACCACCTGAAGCGCGGGCACGCCGGTGCCGGTCTCGATGACGCGGCCCTTGGGCTCGATCAGCAGATGCGCCCCGGCTTGCAACGTGCGGGCATGGGTCAGCAGGCTTTCGGCCAGGGTCATGGCTTCGCTGGGCTGGTTGCCTGACGGCGCATCGAAGACGGGCAGATGATCGGCGCCGATGTCGAGCGTGACCATGCGCGCCGCCGGCATCGGAATGCGTAGGGTGCGGTCCAGGTCACGACCCGGCGCGTGTTCGACAAAAGGCAGCGCGCGGCGCGCATGCGCGACGGCATCGGTGAGCCGCTCCATGACGGGGCGTCTCCGCAGGCTCGACGGGAGTGGAACGCTGGTCTGGAGCTGGCGGCAGAAGGCGGCTGGCTTCCTCATGCGCCAGCCGCAGCAGGTGCATGGCCGCGCTTTCGGCGGGCTGGGGCGCCCCGGTGCTGCGGGTCAGATACTGGCCGACAGCGCGATTGCGGCCCTGGCTGCGGTCGAAGGGGGCGTTGTTCGGTTTGACCGGCATGGCGGCTCCTGGGTGAAGGTCAGTGGGCAGAGGTTGCAAACGGGGGGCAATGCTCGCCGCGCATGGCGGCGGCGCGGGCAATCAGCGCCGAGGCGTCATGTTCGGACAGGCCCCAGCGCGCGCAGAGACCGCGCCAGACCGCGAGCTCTTCGGCGGTGACGGGTGCAGGTTTCCGGCCCCAGAAATGGCCGAGCCAGCCCACAGCGGCCAGCGTGTCGCCGTCGATGCCGCGCGCCCGATCCTGCCCCAGAAAGCTCGCGCCGAACTTCACCAGCTCGCCATGGGTCCAGTCGAACAAGCCCCGGCCGGAGCGGCGCAGGCGGCCTTCCTCGGCCATTTGTCGGACGCGGCGGATGGTGACGCCCCATTCCTCGGCGAGGAATCTGGCCTCGCGCGCCCAGACCGGCCGGGTTTCGGCGGGAATATCCGCGGAACGCTCAGCCATGGTCGCGCGCCTCGGCAGGTTGCAGGGCGCGGCGCAGAACCGCGTTGATGCAGGCCGCCACCGAGACGTTCCGAAGCCCGGCCTGATCGGCCAGACGGCGGCGCTCGGCCGCCAGGAGCGTGGCCACGTCGGGATCGACCACGATGCTGGTTTTCATGGTTTTGGCCATTTTTTCAAAGCCCTGTGTTTCGGTTAGCTGCATCCTGCGGGATTTCGCCTTTCCATTCCTCTGGCGCGATTTCATGCCGGGGTCGGGAGGCGCCGGGCGGCGGGAAGGAAGAAACGGAAACCGCTTTTCGAGACCCACGCACATGCGAGTTTTCGCGGGGTTTTGCGACCCGCATGGCGTGGGGGCCTCGAAAGGACCCGCAACAGGGGGGGTGCCCCGGGGCGGCCCGACCGACCGGGCATGCGGTTGACGAACCGCCCCTGGCCGTTCTGGGGGTTCGTCCAACTTTGGACATACCCCTGATCGTTCTGTCCCAACTGATCGAGCATCGCTTTGATGTCGCGACGGTCATGCCGTCACCCCGGCGCGCCGCAGATCGCCTGCGGTCACCAGCCCCTTGTCGAGCATGTGCCGCGCCAACCGCGGGCTGATGGCCGAGGGCGGGACCGGCCTGCCCTCGGTCAGCGCCGGCACCCACAGGCCTGCCAGCGCGTCCAGGTCGACCTTGCCCGAACTCGCGGCCATCGGAACCGCCTCGCCTCCGCTGGGACGCCTCCGCGGTGCCGGCGCGAGCGGGGCCTTCCTGGCCTCCAGGGCCGCGCTCGCGCGCTGCATCTCGGGGGTGAAATAGGCCAGGCTGTGAGGCGGCCCGTCGCCCTTCCGGGCCATGACAGCCCGGATCTGCTCGCAAACCAGCTCTTCGGTGAGATGCGGCAGCTCAAGCCAGCGGCGCGCTTCGGCCATGTCGGCAGGATTGCCAAGGGCCGTTCGCGCTTCCGGGGCCAGCCCCATCGCCTCGAGGATCTTTCCCCGAAAGTGGTCTGGTTCGCGCACGCTATCATCATCATCTTGGTTCAAGGACGGTTCAAGGACGGTTTGGGTCCCGCTCTGGGACCCCATGAGGTCCCGTTCTGGGACGGGTTGGGTCCCGCTACGGGACGGGTCCCGATCTGAACTAGTCCCGCTCTGGGACGGGTTGGGTGAAGCATTGATGCTGGGGAGGTTGCGGATGGCGTCGAGGTTCATATCATAGTTGACCGTCGCGCCGTTGCGGCAAGGGCGGTGGCCGGACATGATCAGTATGCCTTCTGCGACGAATTCGTTGACGACGCGGATGACGGTCGAACGACCAAGCTCGGTTTCATCGGCGATGGTCTTCTTCGACGCCCATATGCCACGGCCGTAGTCGTCGGCGCAGTCGGCGAAATAGGCCAAGACCGCCTTGCGGGCCGATGATCCGACCCGGCGCTCATAGACTAGAGTGGCAACCTTCCGGCTCATTCCGCACCCTCCCCGAGAATGCGGTCCCGCAGGTCGCGATAGTCGTTCGGCACCCATGTGCACAGCCCATCCGGCGACGGCCGAGGGGTGCCCAGCGCCGGAGAAGGCCGTTTATCAGATTCGGGGATTGTTCGCGCTTTGTCTGCGCAACTGGCCAAGGCTTCCGGGTTGTTCTCAAAGGAAAACCGCAGGGCTTTGCAATCCGCTGCGTAACCTCTCCGCCAACCCGCCGGAGCCTCGGGTTTGCTAGGGTTTTCGGGGCGCGCGGTCAAGGGGGTATCGCGCGCCCGCCGCGCTCTTCAGCCGTGCTCGCCCCAGGGGCCGTGATGCGCGTCGCGGCCGTCCAGCCGGTCGAAACCGTGCGCGCCGAAGAAATCGCGCTGCGCCTGGATCATGTTTGCCGTGCCCCGGCCGGTGCGCATCAGGTCGAACCAGCTCAAGCCCGACGTCAGCGCCGGCAGCGCGTGGCCCGACAGCACGCCCTGCGCCACCACCGCGCGCAGGCTGGGCATCGCCGCCGCGAGCTTTTCGGCAAAGAACGGCGCCAGGATCAGGTTGCGCGCGGGATCCTCGGCCAAGGCCGTCGCCATGTCGTTCAGCATGGCCGAGCGGATGATGCAGCCGGCGCGCCAGACCCGGGCGATGCCGGGCAGGTCCAGCTGCCAGCCGAAGGCGCGGCCGGCGGCCTCGATCATCGCGAAGCCCTGGGCATAGCACAGGATCTTGCCGGCGATCAGCGCCTGTTCCAGCTGGTCGATCTGCAGCGCCAAGGGCTGGGGCGCGGCGCCGAAGCGGGCCTCGCCGGCCTTGCGCTCGGAGAGGCGGGCCGAGACGTTGCGGGCCATCACCGCCGCCTCGATCACCGGGATCGGCGCAGCGAGGTGCTGGGCCTCGATCGCGGTCCAGCGGCCGGTGCCCTTCTGTCCGGCGGCGTCC
This sequence comes from Paracoccus aminovorans, assembly GCF_001546115.1. Lineage (GTDB taxonomy): Bacteria > Pseudomonadota > Alphaproteobacteria > Rhodobacterales > Rhodobacteraceae > Paracoccus > Paracoccus aminovorans_B. Next base: position 1,476,926 of record NZ_KQ955208.1, on the reverse strand, counting down.
AGGATCACGTCCAGCATCGGCTGGCCGGTCAGCGGGTCCACGGCCTCGGAAACGGCGGCCGAGATCTCGACCAGATAGGATTTCAGCACGCCCTGGTTCCAGCTAGCGAAGGTCCGGCCGATCTCGACGGCGGAGAGGCCGAGCCCGTCGCGCATGACGCCATAGACCTCGGCAATCATCTGCATGTCGGCATATTCGATGCCGTTGTGCACCGCCTTGACGAAATGGCCGGCGCCGGCCTCGCCCATCCAGGTAGCGCAGGGGGTGCCGTCCTCGGCCCGGGCGGCGATGGCCTGCATGATGGGGGCGACGCGGTCCCAGTCGGCGCGGTCGCCACCGCCCATGATGGCGGGGCCGTGGCGCGCGCCCTCTTCGCCGCCCGAGACGCCCATGCCCAGGAAGCGCATCGGCAGGCCGGCGCTCGCGCGGCGGTCGGTGTCGTGGAAATTGGCGTTGCCGGCGTCGATCACCAGATCCTCGGGGCCGAGCAGCGGCGCCAGCGCGGCGATCTGGTCATCCACCGCCGGGCCGGCCGGCACCATCAGGATGATGGCGCGGGGCGGCTGGATCGCCGCGACCAGCTCGGCCAGGCTTTCGGTCGGGATGATGCGGCCGGCCAGCGCGCCGGCCTCGGCGTGAAAGCGCCGGGTCACCGTGGGGGTGCGGTTCCAGACCGCGATGGGAAAGCCCTTCTCGGCGATGTTCAGCGCCAGCGCCGCCCCCATCGTGCCCAGCCCGATCAACCCGATGCTTGCCTGCGTCATGACCCGTCCTTTCCGTTCCAGCGTTTCCGGTGGACGTTACCGTTAACAGCCGGCGGCTACAATTCCGCCGCGCGATAGATGTGGTCGCGGCGGAAGGGATAGGCGGAATGCGCGCCGGGCATGTCGGCGCTCGACTGGTCGGGGTCGGGGCGGATCAGCAGGATCTGGTGCAGCGCCACCCAGGCACGCTCGAAGGCCAGCGCGCAGCCGGCCAGATACAGCCGATAGGCGCGCAGTACCTCGGCGGCGCGGGCGGGCGGCATGGCGCGGGCCAGCACGGCCTCGGCCTGCGGCAGCCGCGATTCCAGCGCGTCCGACCAGGCCCAGAGCGTGCGGGCGTAATGCGGGCGCAGGTTCTCGGTATCGACCATCTCCAGCCCGGCCTGCGACAGGGTGCGCAACGCCTGGCTGACGTGGATCAGCTCGCCGCCGGGAAAGATGTGCTCCTCGATGAAATCGCCCAGGCCGCCGCCGACCGTGGCATCGTCCAGCCCCGAGGCGGTGATGCCGTGGTTCAGCACCAGCCCGCCGGGCCGGACCAGCCGATAGAGCGTGTCGCAATAGGTCGCCATATTGGCGCGGCCGACATGCTCGAACATCCCGACCGAGGCCAGCTTGTCGAAGGGCCGTTCAGGGTGCAGGTCGCGGTAATCGCGGATCTCGATGCGGACGCGGTCCGACAGGCCTTCTTCGGCGATCAGGCGCGTCACGTGGGCGTGCTGGTTCTGCGACAGGGTGATGCCGGTGGCGTCGACGCCGTAATGCCGCGCGGCATGCAGCATCAGCCCGCCCCAGCCGGCGCCGATGTCCAGGAAACGCTCGCCCGGGCGCAGGTCCAGCTTGCGGCAGATCAGGTCCAGCTTCGCGACCTGCGCCGCCGCCAGGTCCATCCCCGGCGTGGCGAAATAGGCGCAGGAATAGACCCGCAGCGGGTCCAGCCAGAGCGCATAGAAATCATTCGAGACATCGTAATGCGCCCGGATCTGTTCGGCGTCGCGGGCGCGACTGTGGCGCAAGAGCGATTCGCCGCGATAGCGCAGCCTTTGCCACAACCCCGGCGCCAAGGCCTCGCCGCCGGCCGGCACCAGGGCCGCGACCACCCGCATCAGGTCGCGCAGGCTGCCCTCGACGGCGACGCGGCCGCGCACGATGTCGTCGCCCAGCCGGCCGAGCTGGCCTGCCGCCAGGTGGCGCAGCGCCGAGATCTGGCGGAAGGCCAGCGTGACCGGCGCCTCGGCCGGGCCCAGCCTTTGCCCCGAGGGCAGGCGCAGCGCCAGCACGCCCTCCAGGCCTTGCAGTTTGCTTTCGATGAGTGATTCCAGAGCCGGCATGAGCACCTCACGCTAGGGCTGACCGCGAATCGGTTCCGGTATGGTTGCGCGGCAGCTGGTTCCTGACGGATGTCCCGGGATGTGACAGACGGGGCAACAACCCTGCCATACTAGCGCCGATTCGCCCCGGAAGGCCAGAGGCCAGCCATCACCGGATGCCGAAAAGCCGAAAGCGGCCCGAAGGCCGCTTTTCGCTGTTCCCGAAGGAAGAATTCTGGAGCGGGCGATGAGATTCGAACTCACGACCCTAACCTTGGCAAGGTTATGCTCTACCCCTGAGCTACGCCCGCACTCCGTATCCCGATGGCGCGTCGCCTTCGGTGAGGCGTCATTTACGGAAGCGCGCCGGGGGGTGCAAGGGGGAAAATCGCGAGATTTCGAAAAATTCGCGCCGCCGCCATGGCGCCATGCGGGCTTGACCCGGGCGGCGTCCTGGCGATGCTTCCCAAGGCCAGGGGCAGGCCGGCGCGCCCCGCGAAGGAAGACCGATGAAACCCTCCGACCAGCTTTCCGAATTCGTGCGCGAGGCCCTGGCCCAGGGCGGAGAGCCCGCGCAGATCGCGCAGGCGCTGACCCATGCCGGCTGGTCGGCGCCCGAGATCGCCGAGGCGCTGCACGGCTGGGAAGTGTCGCCCGGCCTGCCGCCGGTGCCGCGCCCGCGCCCCTATGCCTCGGCGCAGGAGGCGCTGCTCTATGGGCTGTTGTTCCTGTCGCTCGGCATGGTGGCCTGGCATGTCTGCGACCTGGGCATGGGGCTGATCGACCGGCTGATCGCCGACCCGACCGAGGGCTGGACCTATGGCGGCAGCAGTTCGGCGCGCTGGTCCATCGCCTCGCTGATCGGATTCGCGCCGCTGTTCCTGTTTCTGAACCGCAAGGTGGCGCGGATGAGCATGGGCGACGCCGGGCGACGGCGGTCGCTGGTGCGCAAGTGGTTCGCCTCGATGACGCTGCTGGTCGCCTCGCTGGTGTTCCTGGGCGACGGGATCTATGCCGTCTATGCCTTCCTGAACGGCGAGCTGACGGCGCGCTTCGCCGCCAAGGCGGTGCTGGTCGCGGGCGTGGCGGCGCTGGTCTTTGCCTATTACCGGGACGAGCTGAATGACTAGCCGGGGCTGGCCCGCCATCCTGATCGCCGTGCTGGCCGCGCTGGCCATCGGCGCCGGGCTGGCTCTGACCGGCGGCCCCGGCCAGGCCCGGCAAGAGCGCCGCGACCAGAGCCGCGAAAGCGACCTGTCGCGCCTTGCCGTGCTGGTGCGCTGCCTGGCCGAAGCGGGCGGCCGGCGCCTGCCCGACCGGCTGGAGAGCACGCCCGATTGCAACTGGCAGGTCCAGCTCAACGATCGCTTTACCGGCAAGCCCTATCGCTACGAGGTGATCGGCCCGCGCCGCTATCGGCTTTGCGCCGATTTCGAACTGCCCGAGAACCGGCCGCCCGACCTGCGCGACCGCGACGACGCCGGCTGCGTCAGCCGCGACTATGTGCCCGGCCCGGCCGCGACGCCGGGCGGCGATGCGGGCATCCTCTATCGGCCCTGAGCCTGTCCCGGCAGGGACGAGAGCGGCTGTGACAGGCGCTCGGGTGCCAGCGCCTCGGCCAGGAAGCGCGGCAGGCCGGCTGCCAGACGGGCGAAATCTTCGGCGCCGGTCAGGGCGGGATCGGCCTCGATCAGCAGTTCCAGCCCCTGCGCCTCGCCATCGCCGCGGATGGTGATATTGAAGCCGTCGCCGGGGCCGTTCGACAGCACGTGCCGCTCGGCCGTGCAGCCGGCAAAGCGCGCCTCGTCAAAGGGCAGCACGTTGATCAGGGGCGAAAAGAAGAAGCGGCTGCGCGGCGCGATGCCCTGGTCGGCGGCGATCTGCTCGATGCGATAGCGACCGTGCCGGCGCAGCTTGCGCAGCCGTGCGCCCAGCCGCGCCAGCGCCTCGCCCAGCGGCTCCGAGGGCGACAGCGCCACGTCCAAGGGCAGGATGTTCACCACCAGCGCCGGGACCGAGACCGCGACGCTGCCCATCCGGCTCATGTAAGGCAGCCAGACCGGCATGGCGATCTGCCCGCCGCTTTCGTGCCGCGCGGCCGAGCCGTCGCGCAGATTCAGGGCCGCCCAGATCGCGCAGAGCACGGTCAGGAGATCGGGCCAGCCCATGCCCGCCGCCTGCGCCTGCCGCATCAGCGCCGGGCGCAGGGCCGCCAGGTCATGCGCCGCCTCCAGTGCCGCCTGGGCATAGTTCTCGCAGCCCTTGCCCAGCACCGGCGCGCGCGGCTCGGCCGACAGCACCTCGGCCCAGTGCCGGCCGTCGGCGGCATGGCGGGCGCTGGCGCGATAGTCGGTCTCTTCCGCCAGATAGGCGGCCAGCGGGCGCAGGCCGGGGCCGGGCTCGCTGCCCTCGACCGCGGCGCCGTAAAGCCGGGCGCAACGCTGCTCGATCAGGCCCATGGCATAGCCGTCCAGCGCGATGTGATGGCCGCGGTTGAACCAGAGGCAATGCCCCTCGGCCAGCCGCACCAGCCATTGCGCCGAAAGCGGCTGCGACAGCAGGTCCAGGGGGGCATCGACATCGGCCTGCATCATCGCGAAGGCCCGGGCCCGGCCGTCGGGGTCGCCCGACAGGTCGATCTGGCGCAGCACCGGCTGCCGGCCGGGCTCGACCCGCTGCACCGGCTGGCCGTCCGGGTCCAGCGCGAAGCGCAGCGCCATGATGTCGGTCTCGGCGATGGTGGCCTCGATGGCGCGGGTCAGCGCCGCCATGTCGGTCACGCCGCGCAATTCAAGAGCATGGGCGACGGTGGAAACCGATTCTCCGGGGTGAAAGCGGAACTCTTCCCAGAAATCCAGCTGTGCCAGGGTCAGGGGCATCCACAGCCCTTGCGCATCGTGATTCGTCATGAAAATCCTGTGCTTAGGCCAGGTGGCAGTCTTTCCGAACGAGAGAGGGCTGGCTGTGAATGCTCAGGGCACGCGGCTGGCTTGCTTCAAGAGAGAAAGCGGAATAAAAATACTCAACTATTCAGATCCGCGCAAGGTGCCATGGCGTCGCCTGCGCGGGATATTGCCGTCTCGAATCGCAGGATGTCACAGATGATCGAATTCAGTCCCTGGCCGCCAGAGCTCGCAGAGCGCTATCGTCAGGCCGGCTACTGGATCGACCAGCCGCTGACCCATATCCTGGATGCGCAGATGGCCGCGGCGCCCGAGGCCGAGGCGCTGGTCTGCGGCGCGCGCCGCTTCAGCTATGCCGACCTGGACCGCATGTCGCGCAACCTGGCGGCGCATCTGGCCGGACAGGGGCTGGGGCATGGCGATACTGCGCTGGTGCAGCTGCCGAACGTGGCCGAATTCTATGTCGTGTTCTTTGCGCTGCTGCGTATCGGCGTGGTGCCGGTGAACGCGCTCTTCAGCCACCGCCGGCTGGAGCTGGCCGCCTATGCGCAGCAGATCGCGCCGCGCGTGGTGATCGCCTCGCGCCGGCACGAGCTGTTCCGCGACGACGCCTTCGTCGACGAGCTGCGGGCCGGCGGCGCGCAGCATGTGCTGCTGCTGGATGAGGATGCGCCGGCGCTGAGCCTGGCGCAGCGCCTGGCGCGGCCGGGCGCGCTGCCGCCCGGGGCCGGCCCGACGCCGGCCGATCAGGTCGCCTTCTTCCAGCTGTCCGGCGGCTCGACCGGCACGCCGAAGCTGATCCCGCGCACCCATAACGACTATGACTACAGCATCCGCGCCAGCGTCGAGATCAGCGGCGTCACCGCCGCCACGCGCTTCCTGTGCGCATTGCCGGCGGCGCATAACTTCACCATGAGCTCGCCGGGCACGCTGGGCGTGTTCCATGCCGGCGGCACCGTGGTCATGGCGCCCTCGCCCGAGCCGCTGGCCTGTTTCCAGCTGATCGCGGATCAGCGCGTGACCATGGCGGCGCTGGTGCCGCCCGCCGTCGCTCTGTGGCTGCGCGCGGTCGAGGAAGACCCCGCGCGCCGCGCCATGCTGGACAGCCTGGACCTGATGCTGGTCGGCGGCGCCAGCTTCGCCGAGGCGACCGCCCGGCAGGTGCCCGAGCGGCTGGGCTGCCGCTTGCAGCAGGTCTTCGGCATGGCCGAGGGGCTGGTGAACTATACCCGCCTGACCGACCCGGCCGAGGTGATCTTCACCACCCAGGGCCGCCCGATCAGCCCCGACGACGAGCTGCGTATCCTGGACGAGGACGGCAACCCGGTGCCGGACGGCACCCCCGGCGCGCTGGCCACCCGCGGCCCCTATACCTTCCGCGGCTATTACCGCAGCCCGGAGCACAATGCGAAGGCCTTCGATGCCGAAGGCTTCTATCACTCGGGCGACGTGGTGGTGCGCCAGGGCGGCAACCTGCGCGTGGTCGGCCGGATCAAGGACCAGATCAACCGGGGCGGCGAAAAGATCGCCGCCGAGGAAATCGAGAACCTGCTTCTGCGCCATCCCGACATCACCCATGCCGCGCTGGTCGGGGTCGAAGACAGCCATCTGGGCGAGAAAAGCTGCGCTTTCCTGGTCTTGCGCGACGGCGCCGCGAAACTGTCGCCGCCGGCGCTGCGCCGGCATCTGCTGGATCTGGGCATCGCGGAATACAAGCTGCCCGACCGTTTCCGCCAACTGCCCGAACTGCCGCTGACGGCGGTGGGCAAGATCGACAAGCGCCGGTTGCGCGACAGCCTCGCCGCCGCAGCCGTCACCGCCTGAAAGGACCGACATGCTCGACAAGACCCAACTCAGCCCGGAATGGCTGGCCGCCCGCGTCGCCGCGATGATCGAGGACGATTGCGAGATCGAGCCCGCCGAGAACCTGGTCCTCTATGGGCTCGATTCCATCGCGGTGATGACCTTTTCCAGCGAATTGAAGCAGATCGGCGTCGAGGCCAGCTTCGAGGAGCTGGCCCGCGAGCCGACGCTGCAGAATTGGTGGGCGCTGATCGCGGCTAGGCTTTAGGCCCGCAGCGTTGCGCCGCCATCGACGTAAAGGTCGGCCATGGTGACATGGCCGGCCTGCTCCGACAGCAGATACATCACCGCGCCGGCGATATCCTCGGGCGTCGCCAGTTTCTTCAGCGGAATGCCGGTGCGATAGGCCTCCAGGCTGCCCTCGATCACCGCGCGCTCGCCCGCGCCGCCGTCCTCGGTCCACATGCCGGTCTGCATCGGCGTCAGGGTCGAGCCCGGCGCGACGATATTGCAGCGCACGCCCTGGCCGGCCAGTTCCAGCCCCAGGCAGCGGATCAGCATGGTCGCCGCCGCCTTGGACGCCGCATAGGCGCCCATGTTGGCGCGCGGAATCCCCGCCGCGTTCGAGCTGACCGCGACGATGGCGCCCCGGCCCTGCCGCGCCATGGCCCGGCCAAAGGCGCGGGTCACGTTGAAGCTGCCGGTGGCATTGACGCCGATCACCCGGTCCCATTCCGCCGCCGGCAGATCCAGCAGCGGCGCGATGGCCAGCACGCCCGCCGCATGGACGCCCAGTGCCAGCGGGCCGTCCCGAGCCTCGACCTCGGCCACCAGCGCCTCGGCCGCCGGGCCATCGCGCACGTCCAGCACGCGGTTCGTCGCGTCCGGCACCGGCGTAGCCTCCAGCGCGGCCATGGTGTCGGTGGCGGTGACCTGGGCGCCGGCCTCGACCAGCGCCGCGACCACGGCGCGGCCGATGCCGCCGGCGGCGCCGGTCACGATGGCGGTCTTGCCCTGAAATCCGGTCAGCTGCATGTCATTCCCCCACCAGCGCGGCCAAGGCGCGATCCGTGGTCAGAGCCACGCCGCAGGTCGCCGCAATCCAGCCCATCGCCAGGTCATGCTTCTCGCGCGAGAAATCGGCCTGGGCGTCGGCGACGGCAAAGGCCTCGATCTCGCGCTGGAACGCCTCGGCGGCGGTGGCGAGGCAGCCGATATGGGCATAGATGCCACAGATCATCAGCTGGTCGCGGCCGCGCGCGCGCATCAGATGCTCCAGGTTGGAGCGCTGAAAGGCGCTGTAGCGGTGCTTGTGCAGCACGAAATCGCCGGCGGCGGGCGCGAGCTCGGGCAGGATCTCCTCATGCTCGGGGATGGCGCTCATCCCCGGCCCCCACAGATCGGCCTGCAAGCCGCGGTCGGGACGGAACTGGTCGCCCTTCTGCGCGGTATAGAACACCGGCACGCCCGCCGCCCGCGCCGCACCGATCAGCCGGGCGATATTGCCGACCACCGGCGCCAGCGGCGCACCTTGGGGATAGGGGCGGCAGAAATAGCGCTGCATGTCATGGACCAGCAGCGCCAGCCGGTCGCGGCGCGGCTGCCAGGGGCCGCGCGGCTGTGGCAGCTCGCCTTGGGTCGGCGGGTCATAGGGGGCGATGCCGGGCAGGGCCATCAGTCTTCTCCGTCCTTGCGCAGGCCCTCCAGCCCGGCATCGGCCGGCAGGCCCAGCGCGGCCAGGAAGGCACCGAATTTCGCGCCGGTCTCGGCAGCCTCGGCCATCGGGTCCGAGCCGGGGACGATCCCCGCGCCCGCGTAAAGCCGCGCTTGCCGGCCGCTGATCTCGGCGCATCGGATGGCGACATACCAGGCGCCATCGCCCTTGCCGTCGCACCAGCCGACGGCGCCGGCATAGAAGTCCCGGGCGACGGGTTCAAGCTCGCGGATCAGCCCGGCGGCGCGCGGCGTCGGCACGCCGCAGACGGCGGGCGTCGGATGCAGCGCCGAGGCCAGCACGACCGAGGGCGTGTCCTCGTCGCGCAGCCGGCCCTCGATGCGGGTGCCCAGGTGCCACATGCTGCGGGTCGAGGTGACGCGCGTGCCCTCGGGGCAGCTCAGCTCGCGGCACCAGGGCGAGAGCGTGTCGAGGATGGCCTCGACCACCAGCGCATGCTCGCGGTGGTCCTTGGCCGAGCCGGCCAGCGCCTCGGCGCCCGCGCGGTCGGCGACCGGATCGGCCAGCCGCCGGGCCGAGCCCGCCAGCGGATGCGAGCTGACCAGACGGCCGGTCTTTTCGACCAGCAGCTCTGGCGTCGCGCCGCACAGCATCCGGCCCAGTGGATGCGCGAGCCCCGCGGGCAGGGCGACGCGAAAGGCGGTGACGGTGCGGTCGGCCTGCAGGCGCGACATCAGCGCCTCGACCGGGATCGGGGCCGCGGCCTCGACCAGCAGGGTGCGGGCCAGCACGATCTTCTCCAGCGCGTTCGCCCGGCCGGATTCCTCATACATGATCGCCAGTGCGCGGGCGACGGCGCGGGCATAGTCGGTGGCGGCGGGCTCGGCCGCCAGGCGCCAGCCGGCCAGCGGCAGCCCCTGCGGCGCCACGCCGCTGGGCTGCGGCGCCGGCGCGCGGCGGCAGTGCCACAGGCAGTCCTCGGCCTGGCGGTCGAAGGGCAGGGCGCCGCCGATCAGGTCGTCGGCGCCGGCCTTATCCAGCGCCGCCGCGACCCGCGCGCCCAGCGTCGCGGCATTGCCGGGGGCAAGCCGCCGGGCCGGGCCGCGCGCCAGGACATGACCCGAAGGGCCGTGAAAACCGAAAAGAACTGGATCAGGCACAGGCGACGCCGATGTCTTGGGCGCCTCGGACAGGCGGACATTCATGATGCATCTCGTTTCAAAGGATTTTCCTCCCCGATCAATCCCTTTTCCGACTTGCGCGGGCCGGGCGTGGCGGGGAAAAGGACGGGGCGGAGTTTCTCGCATTGGATCAGGTTGCGGCGGCATCGGGTGGCGACCCCGCAACCCGCGGGGAGAGGGCAAGGCATATGGCCCCACCCTTGGGCTTCCCGCGCGCAACCTGTCAAAGCGGCCGACAAAAGGCAAGTAAAAAGATCAGGATTTTCCCGCCGCGGCGGAATCCCGCAGGGCGGCGGCCGGAACCCGGAGACGCCGCCGCGTGTTGCAAGGCGTAATCAGGGCCAGGGGACAGGGCATGACGACACAGGGCGACGGCGCGGCGGATGAGGCGGAAGCGGGCGGCTTCGACCTGGGGCGGGCGCGGGTCTGCGTGATCGCCAACCGGGGATCGGGGCGCAAGCAGGGCGCCGACATCGCCGAAACCCTGCGCGAGGTGCTGCAGGGCCGCGTCGCCGAGCTCGAGATTCACGGCACCGACGAGGGCACGGCGCTGCCCGACATGGCGCGCGACGCCGTCCGGCGCGGCTTTGACCTGATCGTCGCGGCCGGCGGCGATGGCACCCAGGCGGCGGTCGCCAGCGCCGTTGCCGGAACCGAGACCGCCATGGCGGTGATCCCCGGCGGCACCTTCAACTATTTCGCCCGCGACATCGGCTCGGGCGAGACGGTCGAGGCGGCGCTGAAGATCTTCGACGCCCCGGCCCTGCGCCGCGTCGACGTGGGCGAGATGAACGGGATGATCTTTCTCAACAACGTCAGCTTCGGCGCCTATCCCGAGATCCTGCGCCGCCGCGAAAGCATCTACAAGCGCTGGGGCCGCTCGCGCGTCGCCGCCTATTGGTCGGCGGCGGTGGCGCTGTGGAACCTGCGCCACCCGCTCAGGCTGGTGGTGCGCAGCCATGGCGAGGAACGCCGCTTCACCACCGCGCTCGCCTTCGTGGCGAAAAGCGCCTATCAGCTGGACAGCTTCGGACTGGAAGGCGCGGATTGCGTGCGCAAGGGGCAGCTGGCGCTCTTGGTGGCGCGGGCGCGGCGGCCGGGGCCGCTGGTGCGCTCGGCCATGCGGCTGGCCATGGGCAAGAGCGCGCGCTATCAGGACTTCAACCTGGTCTGCGCCGAGGAGATCCGGCTGGAAACCGAGCCCGCCCATGAATACGTCGCCCATGACGGCGAAAAGACCTGGATGGATTCGCCCTTCCAGATCCGCGTGCGCAAGGGCGCGCTGAAGCTGCTGGTGCCGGCCGAAAGCGGCGGTCGTGACGCGGCATGACGCGGATCCTGCATCTCTCGGACCTGCATTTCGGCTATGAACGCGAGGGCCTGGTCGAGCCGCTGCTGGACCGGGTCAATGCCGCCCGCGCCGACCTGGTGGTGGTGACGGGCGATCTGACCCACCGCGGCCGCTCGGCGCAATTCGCCCAGGCGGCCGGCTTCCTGCGCCGGATCGAGGCGCCGCTGATCGCGGTGCCGGGCAATCACGACATCCCGCTCTACAAGCTCGCCGACCGGATGATCCGGCCCTACAGCCGCTGGCATCGCGCCATCGCCCGCAATCTGGAACCGGTGGGCCATGTCGGCGCGGTGCGGGTGCAGGGCGTGAACAGCGTCGATCCCATGGCCTGGCAGCGCGGCGTGATCACGCCCGAACAGGTCGGCCGGGTGCTGAAGGGCGTCGATCCCGATTGCGTCAACATCGCCGCGCTGCACCACCCGATGCAGCAACGCCCCGAGATCGACAAGGCGTTGATGAAGGGCGCGCCCGAGGCGCTGGCCCGGTTCGAGGATCATGGCGTGGCCCTGGTCCTGACCGGCCACCTGCATCTGTGGTCCATCGGCGCCTTCCAGGCCGAAGCCGGCCGGCCGGTCCTGCAGCTGCAGGCCGGAACCGCGCTCTGCGCCCGGCCGGACGACCGGCAGAATGAATTCGCCACGCTGGATTTCGACGGCCCCGACCTGCTGGTCGAACGCCATGTCGCGCCGATGGACGAACAGGGCTTCCGCCGGCCCGAACAAATCCGCTTCACCCGGCGCGGCGGGCTCTGGCGCCCGGCCTGATTTCTCTTTTGTGGAAAATATCCCGGGGGAACGCCTGGCCGGCCCCATCGAGGGGCCGACCAGGCGTGGGGGCAGAGCCCCCGCGCCTCCCGCGCCACCACCCGGCCGGCGCGAGACGAAGCACGGCGCCCGACGCTTCCCTTTCCCCGGCGCCGCCCATAACATCCCGACCGAACCGTCGCCCCGCGAGGGCGCACGACAGCACGACCGGAGGAGGCGGCAGGCCGCAGATGTTTTCCATGCTTCCGCTGCTTGCCGGCCTGCTGCTCGTCGCGGCCTCGCTGACCCCTTCGCTGATCCCGCGCGACTGGCTGGTGCAGGGGCTGCTGGCCGGAGCCTCGATGGCGGCGGGCTATGCGATGATGCAATTCCTGCTGGCGATCTGGCGCACGTTGGAAATCCCGGTCCTGCGCGGCCGGGCGGCGCGCATCGGCCATGCGCTTCTGGCGGTGCCGGTGCTGGCGCTGCTGGGGGCTTGCGTCTTCATGGCCGGCGACTGGCAGAACAGCATCCGCGCCCGCATGGGCATGCCCGCGCTGGAGGTCTCGAACACCACCAAGATGCTGGCGACGGCGCTGGCGGTCTTTCTGCTGCTGTTCCTGATCGGCAAGGCGGTGCAGGCGCTGTTCGACCTGCTGCGGCTGCGGCTGGCGCGCTATATCCCGGTGCGCAGCGCCAATGTGCTGGGGCTGCTGCTGGCGGCGCTGATCACCGTCACCCTCACCCGCGACGGCGTGGTGAACTGGGCCATGCGCATCGCCGACAGCTCCTATGTCGCGGCCCAGCACCTGACCGACGTCTCGGTCGCGCCGCCGGCGCAGGACTGGCAGGCGGGCTCGGCCGCGTCCGGGATCGCGTGGGACCTGATGGGCAAGCCGGGGCGCGACTTCGTGCTGGGCGGCCCCGATGCCGCCGCCATCGCCCGCTTCACCGGCCGGCCGGCGCGCGAGCCGCTGCGCATCTATGTGGGCCTTGCCCAGGACAAGAACCCCGAGACCCGCGCCAGGACCGCGCTCGATGAGATGCTGCGGGTCGGCGCCTTCGACCGCAAGGTGCTGGTGCTGGCCAGCCCGACCGGCACCGGCTGGATGGACCCAGCCAGCTATGACGCGCTGGAATACATGCAGGGCGGCGACGTGGCGACGGTCGCGGTCCAGTATTCCTATCTGCAAAGCCCGCTGGCGCTGATCTTCGAAACCGACGCCGGCCTGGCCCAGACCGAGGCGCTGATGCGGCTGGTCTATGACCACTGGCGCGGCCTGCCGGCCGAGCGGCGGCCCCGGCTCTACCTGCACGGCATCTCGCTCGGGGCCTGGTCGTCCATGCATGCCTTCAACCCGTTCCAGATGATGAACGAGCCGGTCTCGGGCGCCTTCTGGGTCGGGCCGCCCTTTCCCTCGACGCTGTGGCGCCAGGCCAATGCGGCGCGGCAGGCGCAAAGCCCCTTCGTGCTGCCGCAGATCGACCAGGGCGAGGTCATCCGCTATGCCAGCCAGTTCGCGCCCCCCGACCGCTCGGGCAAGCCCTGGGGGCGGCTGCGCATCCTGTTCCTGCAATATGGCAGCGATCCCATCGTCTTCTACGACGCGACCTCGGTCTGGCGCGCGCCGATATGGATGCGCGAGCCGCCGGCGCCCGATGTCTCGCCGCTGTTGCGCTTCACGCCCATCGTCACGCAGTTCCAGCTGGCGGCGGACATGCTGGTCGCGACCTCGGCCCCGCCGGGCTTCGGCCATATCTACCACGCGCACGACTATATCGACGGCTGGGTCTCGGTCACCGCGCCTGAGGACTGGACGGCGGCGGATACCGTGCGGCTGAAGGCGATCTGCGGCGTGAACGGGCTGACCGGATGCGAAAACCGCTGATCCTGCTCGCGGCGCTGCTGGGGCTGGTGCTGGCAGGGCTGGGGCTGAACACGGCGCGCAACTATGCCGGCTGGCAGCCCGCTCCCGACACGCCGGCGGCGCGGCTGGCGCGGCTCGCGCCGCATTGGCGGCTGCTGCGGCCCGACACGCCCGGCCCGCATCCGGTCGTGGTGCTGCTCTCGGGCTGCGACGGGGTGCGCGACAACATGGATTATTGGGCGCGGCAGTTCACCGCCATGGGCCGGGCGGCGCTGATCCTCGACAGCCACGCGCCGCGCGGGCTGGACAAGGCCCAGGCCTGGCGCGCGGTCTGCGCGGCGCAGGTGCTGCCCGGGTCCGAACGGGCCGGAGACCTGGCCGTGGCGCTGGCCGCGCTGCGCGACATGCCGGGCATCGACGCCACGCAGGTGGCGGTGCTGGGCGCCTCGCATGGCGGCTGGACGGCGATGGAGCTTTTGCATGCGCTTTCCGCGCCCGTGCCGCCGCCCGGCCTGACCGACTGGCCGGCGCCGCCCGCCAGCCTGGCGGCGCAGCTGGGCCCGGCGGTGCTGCTTTATCCCTATTGCGGCCTCGTCAGCACGGCGGACGGGCCCTGGCCCGCGCAGGTCCGGGTGCTGATGCTGCTGGCCGGGCGGGATTCCATCACCGACCCCGCCGCCTGCCGCGCCACGGCGGCCGACCAACTGGCGCGCGGCACCGACCTGACCCTGCGCATCGACCCTGAGGCCGACCACGGCTTCGACCAGAGCGAGCGCTCGCGCCTATCGCCCCTGGCCTTCAACCCCGAAGCCACCGCCTGGGCCCGGGCGCGCGTGCTGGCCTTCGTCCGGGGTTTTGCCCTGGCCGCCGAGGGGCTATGACGGCCAGGCAGGAACGGAGGGCAGCAATGCGCGTCATCTTCATGGGCACACCCGATTTCTCGGTCCCGGCGCTGCGGGCCGTCGCCGCGCGGCATCAGGTCGTCGCGGTCTATTCCCAGCCGCCCCGCGCGGCGGGACGCGGGCAGAAGCCCCGCCCCTCGCCCGTGCAGCGCGCGGCCGAGGCGCTGGGGCTGACGGTCCGCACCCCCGAAACCCTGCGCGACCCGGCCGACCGCGCTGATTTCGCGGCTCTTGGCGCCGATGTCGCGTTGGTGGTGGCCTATGGGCTGATCCTGCCGCAGGCGGTTCTGGACGCGCCGCGGCTGGGTTGCCTGAACATCCACGCCTCGCTGCTGCCGCGCTGGCGGGGCGCGGCGCCGATCCATCGCGCCATCATGGCCGGCGACGCGGAAACCGGCGTCGCCATCATGCAGATGCAGGCCGGGCTCGACACCGGCCCGGTGCTGGCCGAGGCGCGCACCGCCATCGGCGCGCAGGACACCACCGCCGACCTGCACGACCGCCTGGCCGGGATGGGGGCCGAGCTGATCGCCGCGACCCTGGACCGCCTGCCGCTGCCCGCCGTGCCGCAACCGGCCGAGGGCGTGACCTATGCCCAGAAGATCGACAAGGCCGAGGCCCGCATCGACTGGACCCGGCCGGCCGAGGTCGTGGACCGGCAGATCCGCGCGCTTTCGCCCTTTCCCGGTGCCTGGTGCCTGGTCGGGGAGGAGCGGGTGAAGCTCCTGCGTTCCCGCCTGGCCGCGGGCTCGGGCGCGGCGGGGACGGTGCTGTCGGGCTTTACCGTGGCCTGCGGCACGGGCGCCATCGAGGTGCTGGAAGCGCAGCGCGAGGGCAAGCGGCCAATGCCCGCCGCCGAGGTGCTGCGCGGGCTAACCCTGCCGCCGCTACTGAACTGAACCTGTTGCCTTTTCGCCACGAAAGTGCCGGATCCGGCCGCTGCGACAGCCGGATCCGCTCATCCCGTGGTAGCATCCGGCCGTGGCAAGACACCGCGGCCGGGTGCCGCTCCAGCGATGAAATCCGTTTCCGCCCAAGGAGTGAATTCATGGATAATCTTGTTCGCATCATGTCCGAGAACTGGTGGGTGCTGCTGTTGCGCGGCATCGCCGCCGTGGTCTTTGGCCTGATCGCGCTGGCCATGCCGGGGCTGACGCTGTTCGTGCTGCTGATCACCTTCGGGGTCTATGCGGTCTTCGACGGCATCCTGGCCATCGTCACCGGCTTTCGCCGCAAGGGTCAGGACGAGCAGTGGTGGGCTTGGGCGCTCGACGGGCTGCTGTCGGTGCTGATCGGCCTGATGGCGCTGTTCTGGCCGGCGGCGACGGCCGTGGTCTTCGTGCTGTGGATGGCGGCCTGGGCCATCGTCGCGGGCATCTTCCGCATCATCGCGGCCATCCGCCTGCGGCGCGAGATCGAGGGCGAATGGGCCTTGGGCCTCAGCGGGTTGTTGCTGGCGCTTTGGGGCATCCTGCTGGTGCTGCTGCCGGCGGCGGGGCTGCTGGGCCTTGCCTGGATGATCGGGACCCTGGCGGTGCTGATCGGCGTCGTGCTGATCGTGCTGGCCTTCCGGCTGAAGCGGCTGAAGACGGCCTAGACCGCACGGCCGCCGGAGTATTTGGGAAATGGTGAAGAGGGTCAGGTCCCGCGCGGCTTGGCCCGCAGGGTCGGGTCGGCCTCCAGCGGGTTTTCGGGCCAAGGGTGGCGCGGATAGCGGCCGCGCATGTCCTTCCTGACATCGCCATAGCCGCCGGCCCAGAAGCCCGGCAGGTCGGTCGTCACCGCGATGGGCTTGCCGCCCGGCGACAGCATCGCAATGCGCAGCGCCCGCCCGCCGACCGTAGGATGGCGCGAGACGCCGAACAGCTCTTGCAGCTTCAGCTCGATCGAGGGCGTCTCGTGGTCGTAGTCGATGGGGACCTTGCGGCCCAGCGGCGTGGTGAAATGCGCGGGCGCCGCCCGGTCCAGCGCCTGCTGGCCGTCCCAGCCGATGCGGGATTTCAGCGCCTCGGTCAGGTCGAGCCCGCGCAGGTCGGAAAGCGTCCGCGCCTTGGTCAGCCAGGGCAGCAGCCAGTCGGGATCCGACAGCAGGCTCGCGTCATCGACCGGCCCCAGGTCCGGCACCAGCGCGATCCGCGCCCGCAGCCGCGCGGCGCCGGGCGTCCAGGTCAGGCCGTGCTGGCGCAGCCCCTCGAAAGCCGCGCGCGCGAGCGCCTGCGGATCGGGGGCATCCAGCGCCCGGTCCGACAGCACCAGTGCGCCCAGGCGTTCCTGGCGGCGCGCGATCACGCGGCTGTCGCGGCGCGACCATTCCACCGCCTCGACGGTCTCGATGCGGCCCGCGTAAAGCGCGCGGATCTCGGATTCATGGATCGGCAGGGCCAGGCGGATGCGGGCCTCGCGCGTGTCGCCGTCGAGGTCGGTCGCGACGATGAAGCGGTGCGCGGCCATGGCGTCGCCCTCGGGCAGCACGGCGCCCTTGCCGCCCGACAGCACATAGCGCGGCTGGTCGTCCCGGCGCCGCTGGCCGATGCGGTCGGGATAGGCCAAGGCCGCCATGGCGCCGGGCGACAGGTCGGCGCTGTCGCCTGCCCCGTTTCCGGCCATGCGGCGCAGGCGCTTTGCCTCGTCGCGGATGCGGTGCAAGGCAGCGTCGTTCACCGGCCAGGGATGGCGGTCGCGATAGGCGCGCAGGTCGCGTAGCGCCGCCAGCCGGGGCGCGAGATCGGCCGGAGCCCCGCTCAGCGGATCGCGGTCGGCCAGCAGCGCCGCCAAGTCGGCGGCCTTGCGTCCGGCCACGGCCAGCATATGCGCCAGCCGCGGATGCAGCGGCAGCGCGGCCAGCCGGCGGCCGTGATCGGTGATCCGCCCGCCCCAATCCAGCGCGCCAAGGTCGCGCAGCAGGGCGCGGGCCTCGGCCAGCGCGGCCTCGGGCGGCGGGGTCAGGAAGGCGAGGTCGGCGCCGTCCGATCCCCAGATCGCCAGCTCCAGCGCCAGCCCCGACAGGTCGGCCACCGCGATCTCGGGCGGGGCGAAGGCGGGCAGCGCCCCTTCCTCGGCCCGCGCCCACATGCGGTAGCAGATCCCCGGCGCGACCCGGCCGGCGCGGCCGCGGCGCTGCTCGGCCTCGGCCCGGCTGACCCGCTCCGTGACCAGCCGCGACATGCCCGAGCCGGGGTCGAAGCGCGCCCGCCGCGCCCGGCCGGCATCGACCACCACCTTGACGTCGGGAATGGTCAGCGAGGTCTCGGCAATCGAGGTCGCCAGCACCACCCGCCGCCCCGTCGCCGGGCGCAGCACCGCCTGCTGGGCCTTGAACTCCATGGCGCCGTAAAGCGCCACCACCTCGGCCGGCAGGTCCAGCGCGGCCATGGTGCGGCGGATCTCGCCCTCGCCGGGCAGGAAGGCCAGGACGGTGCCGCCCAAGGCCCGCGTCGCCGCCTCGGCCTCGGCGATCAGTCGCGCGGCCTCGGGGACCAGCCGCGCGTCGGCGGGCAGGGGGCGGTCCAGCCAGCGCGTCTCGACCGGAAAGGCGCGGCCCTCCGAGCGGATCACCGGCGCGCCGTCCAGCAGCGCCGCCACCGGCTCGGCGTCGAGCGTCGCCGACATGACCAGCAGCATCAGGTCCGGGCGCAGCGCCGCCCGCGCTTCCCATGCCAGCGCCAGGCCGAGGTCGGCGTTCAGGCTGCGCTCGTGGAATTCGTCGAAGATGAGGCAGCCGATGCCGTCGAGCGCGGGGTCGGATTGCAGCATCCGGGTCAGGATGCCCTCGGTCACCACCTCGATGCGGCTGCCCGGCACGGATTCGCCGCGGATGCGATAGCCGACGCTTTGGCCCAGGGGCTCGGCCAGCGTCTCGGCCATGCGGGCGGCGGCGGCACGGGCGGCCAGTCGGCGCGGTTCCAGCATCAGGATGCGGCCCGCGGTGACCGGCAGCAGCGCCAGCGGCACGCGCGTGGTCTTGCCGGCGCCCGGGGGCGCCATCAGCACGGCCCGGCCATGCGCCGACAGCGCGGCGATGAGGTCGGGCAGAACGGCGTCGATGGGCAGTTGCATGGCGCCTTATGGCAAAAGCGCCACGGCGGGGGAAGGCCAGCGCGAGCCCATTGACAGCGGCCGGGATCTCGCGATTGCGTGATCGCATTGAGCGGAAGGGGATTGCGATGAACGAATGGTTGCTGCTGCTGCTGGTGCCGCTGGGGGCTGCGGCCTTTGGTCAGCTTTTCCAGGATGATGACGATGACAACCGGGACGAGCCCGAACCGGAACCCGAGCCGCAGACCGGCGGCACCGCCGGCGACGACACGCTGACCGCGCCCGAGGGCTTTCGCGGCCGGGTGATGGGGCGTGACGGCGACGACCGGATCACGGTCGGCTCGCCTGACAATCCCGGCTATTATCACGACTCGACCAACCTGACGACCGACGATGGCCATTGGAACGCCTGGCGGGATTGGGATCCCGATGCGCCCGGCCGCGTGCCGCCCGGCGTCGTCATGGCGCGCGGCGGCGATGGCGCGGATACGATCATCGGCTCGGGGCGCGGCATCCATGCCGACGGCGATGCCGGCGACGACCGTCTGGAACTGCACAGCGAGCCGGGCGACCTGCGCGATGGCCGCAGCGATTACGCCTTGCTGGGCCGGGGCGGCGCGGGCAATGACGAGATCATCCTTTCGGGCAGCGGCGCGCTGGTGCTGGGCGATGCCGGTGACGACCTCATCAGCGTCTCGGGCGAGAACATGGTCATCAACGGCGGCGAGGGGGCGGATACCATTCACGTCGCCGGCCTGACCGACAGCGAGATCGTGCTGGGCCGGGGCGATGTGGTGACCGGGCGCGGCGAGGGTGCGGACGGGCTGCGCTTCCGCCTGCATGACGGTGCCGATTTCACCGGCAATGCCTCGGACGAGGAGTTCGTGGCCCGCGAGGGCTCGCGCGCCGATGGCGGTGGTGGCGATGACACGCTGACGAATGACTATCACGACGACAGCTCGGTCACGCTGATCGGCGGCGCGGGCAATGACACCATCATCGGCAACGATGCCTGGGGCAACCATGCCATGACGGCGCAGGATGGCTATCGCTTTCGCGTCGGTGCGTCCAGCGACAGCCTGGATGGCGGCGACGGCGATGACGTGATCGGCTATGACCGCGGTGACACCATCACCGGCGGCTCTGGCGCCGACATCATCGACGGTTACGTGGACAGCCGCGACGCTGCGACCGTCACCGATTTCGACCCCGCCGAGGACCGGCTGCGCGTCAACATCCCGCCCGCCGAGGCCGGCACCGAGGCCGATCCCTTTGGCAATGTCTCGGTCATCGAGGAAGACGGCGACACCGTCATCCGCCTGGGCGATGCCGAGATCATGCGCATCGAGAACGCCACCGGCCTGAACATCGGCTTCCAGACCGACCGCTGGCGCGAGGAATGGTCCGACGGCAGCATCCATGAGGGCGAATACCGCGAGGGCGACGGCGAGGTGCTGGACGATGACACCATCTTCACCGACCTCGACGGCAACGAGGTGGACCGCGACTCGCTAGACGTGGTGATCAACAACTACCTGACGCTCTATACCTGAGCCCTACACATCCGCCGCCCGGCTGCATATCTTGGCCGGGCGACAGGCGGGGGACCGGATGGGAATTGCCGACGATCTGATGCAGGGCCTGGGGATTTCCGACCCGGTGATCCGGCTGGGCGTGACGGGGTTGTCGCGCGCCGGCAAGACCGTGTTCATCACCTCGCTGGTGGCGAACCTGCTGGACCGGGGCCGGATGCCGGCGCTGCGCGCGGCGGCGGACGGCTCGCTGAAGGCGGCGTGGCTGCAGCCGCAGCCCGACGACACCGTGCCGCGCTTCGACTACGAACGCCATCTGGCCGCCATGACCGGCCCCGACCCGCATTGGCCCGAGGGCACGCGCCACGTCAGCCAGCTGCGCCTGTCGCTGCGGGTGCAGCCGCGCGGCCTGATCGCCGGCTGGCGCGGCGCGCAGGTGCTGCATCTCGACATCGTCGACTATCCGGGCGAGTGGCTCTTGGACCTGCGGCTGATGGAGCGCGACTTCGACACCTGGTCGCAGGAGGTTCTGGACCGCATGAAGGGCCGCCCCGGCGCGCTGGAGTTCCTGGCCGCGCTGGCCTCGACCGATCCCGCGCGTTTCGAGGAAGGCGCCGCGCAGGCGCTGGCCGCCGCCTATACCAGCCACCTGCACCGGGCGCGCGAGGCCGGCTGGTCGGACTGCACCCCCGGCCGCTTCCTGATGCCCGGAGAGCTGGAGGGCTCGCCGGCGCTGACCTTCACGCCGCTGCCGCAGCAGATGCGCGACACGGCCCTGGGCCGCGAATTCGCCCGCCGCTTCGGCGCCTACAAGGCGCGGGTGGTGCGGCCGTTCTTCCGCGAGCATTTCGCCCGCATCGACCGGCAGGTGGTGCTGATGGACGTGCTGGGCGCCATCCATGCCGGGCCGCAGGCGGTCGAGGACATGCGCCGCGCCATGGCCGACATCCTGACCGCCTTCCGCCCCGGCCGCGCCGGCTGGCTGGCGCAGCTTCTGGGCACAAGGCGGGTCGAGCGCATCCTGTTCGCCGCGACCAAGGCCGACCATCTGCATCACATCCAGCACCCGCGCCTGACCGCGATCACCGCCGCCATGTTGCGCGAGGCGCGCGACCGCGCCGATTTTTCGGGCGCGCGGACCGAGGCCATGTCCATCGCCTCGCTGCGCTGCACCACCGAGGAGATGATCCGCCAGGACGGCGAGGAATTGCCCGCCGTGCGCGGGACGCTGATGGACGGGCGGCAGGCGGCCTTCTATCCGGGCGAGCTGCCGTCGAACCCGGCCGAACTGCTGGTGCCGGCAAGCCAAGGTGCTGCGCGCTGGCTGGACGGTGATTATGCGATCATGGACTTCGCCCCGGCGCCGGCCACGCTGCGCCCGGGCGACGGGCCGCCGCATATCCGGCTGGACCGGGCGGCGGAATTCCTGATCGGCGACCGGATCTGAGGAGGCATGATGGCTGAACCCCCGAAAGACCTCGCGAAACGGCGCGGGCCGGTCCTGATCGAGATGGAGACCGCCCCCGATGCCGCGCCCTCCGAGCCCGAGGCCATGGCCCAGGTCATGCCCGAGACGCCGCCGCTGCCGCCTTCGGGCGACCGCCGCGACCGGCGTGCGCCGCGCAGCGAGACGCGCGAGGGCGCGGCGCCCTCGCCCGCCGATGCCCCGGCAATCGAGGACGGTCCGCTCGCGCCGCTGCCGCAGCCCCGCACCATGCAGATGGTGGCGCGGCTGGTCGGCGCCGGCCCGTCGCGGCTGACGCGGTTCTTCCTGAATACCGGGGTGGCGCTCTTTACCTTCCTGTTGTCGGTGGCGGCGCTGCGCTATCTGACCGACCTGCTGAACGCCTATCCGCTGCTCGGCTGGATCGGCATCGGGCTGATGGTGCTGTTCTGCCTGGCGGCGCTGGCCATGGCGTTCCGCGAATACCGGGCCTGGGCGCGCTTCGGCGCCATCGACGGCATCAACCGCGCCGCCGGTGCGGCGCTGGCCTCGGGCGATCTGGCGGCGGCGCAGCAGGTGGTGGGGCGGATGGAGAGCCTCTATCGCGCCCGGCCCGAGCTGGAATGGGGCCTGACCCGGCTCAAGGAGCGCAAATCCGAAGCCTATGACCCCGAGACGCTGATCGCCCTGGCCGAGGGCGAGCTGCTGGCCCCGCTGGACCAGCAGGCCCGGCGCGAGATCGAGGCCGCCGCCCGCACCGTGGCCGCCGCCACCGCGCTGATCCCGCTGGCGCTGGCCGATGTCTTCGCCGCGCTGGCGGCGAACCTGCGCATGATCCGGCGCATGGCCGAGATCTATGGCGGCCGCGCCGGTGCCGTCGGCGGCTGGCGGCTGGCGCGCACGGTGATGACGCATCTGGTCGCGACCGGCGCCGTCGCGGCCGGGGACGACCTGATCCATACCGTCGCCGGCGGCGGCCTGCTGGCCAAGGTCTCGAAACGCTTCGGCGAGGGCGTGGTGAACGGGGCGCTGACCGCCCGCGTCGGCATTGCCGCGATGGAGGTCTGCCGGCCCTTGCCCTTCATCCACCAGCCACGCCCCAAGGTCGGCAACCTGATCGCGCGCGGGCTGAAGGGGCTGTTCGGCGAGGACGAGCCGCGCTAGGCGCCCCGTTGCTGGAGTATTTGGGAAACGGTGAAACGCGCAGGGCCTGCCGTCTTCTTTGCTCCCCAAATACCCATCCGGCCGCGCGCATCTGCGCCGCCGTTTGGGTATTTTCAGAGCAAAGAAGCGGCCGTTTCCCGCGCCGTGGCACTGGCGTATGGTTCGATCATGAGATCGCGCCGCCTTGCCCTGCTTCTGATGTCTCTCGTGCTGCTGCTGGGGCTGGGCGCCGGGCTGCGCGACCGGCTGGACGCCTGGGTCGATGCGACCGTGCTGCCGCGGCTCGAGGTGGCGGTCGGCGTCGAGGTGGTGGCGCGGGACGGCAGCTTGCTGCGGCCGTTCCAGGTGGCCGACGGGCGCTGGCGGCTGGACGCCGGGCCGGTCGATCCGTTGTTCCTGGACCTGCTGCTGCTGTGGGAGGATCGGCGCTTCCAGCGCCATGACGGTGTCGACGCCTTGGCGATGCTGCGTGCCGCGGGGCAGGCGCTGCGGCATGGGCGGGTGGTTTCGGGCGGCTCGACCCTGACCATGCAGGTGGCGCGGCTGATCGAATCCGGGCCGACCGGGCAATGGGCCGGCAAGCTGCGGCAGTTGCGGCTGGCGCTGGCGCTGGAGCGGCATCTGGGCAAGCGCGAGATTCTGGAACTGTATCTGCGCCTCGCCCCCTATGGCGCCAATGTCGAGGGCATTCGCGCTGCCAGCCTGCAATGGTTCGGCAAGGAGCCGCGCCGGCTGAGCCCGGCGCAGGCGGCGCTGCTGGTCGCCCTGCCGCAATCGCCCGAGGCGCGGCGGCCCGACCGCTTTCCGCTGGTCGCCAAGGCGGCGCGGGACCGGGTGCTGGCGCGGGCGGCGGCGGCCGGGCTGATCTCGGCCGCCGATGCCCGGGCGGCGATGGCCGAGCCGGTGCCGCGCGCGCGCCGTGCCTTTCCGGCCTTGGCGCCGCTGCTGGCAGCGCGGCTCATGCGCGAGCATCCCGGCGCCAGCCGGATCGAGACCACCATCGACCCGCGCCTGCAACGCCGGGCCGAGGAGCTGGCCTCGCGCGCCGTGCGCGGCGCCGGGCGGCGGCTGTCGGCGGCCGTGGTGCTGGCCGATCACCGGACGGGCGAGATCCTGGCCGAGGTCGGGGCGGCGGACTGGACCGACGGCGCCTCGGCCGGTTTCGTGGACATGACGCGGGCCTGGCGCAGCCCGGGCTCGACGCTGAAGCCCTTTGTCTATGGCCTCGCCTTCGACGACGGGCTGGCGCATCCCGAGACGCTGATCGAGGACCGCCCGACCGCCTTCGGCCGCTGGCAGCCGCAGAATTTCGACAAGCATTTCCGCGGCACGGTCAGCCTGAAGAACGCGCTGATCTGGTCCTTGAACATCCCGGTGGTGAAGCTGGCCGATGCGGTCGGACCGAACCGCATCGCCCAGGCCCTGCGGCGCGGCGGGGTCGAGCTGCGGCTGGCGGGCGATGCGCCGGGCCTGGCCGTGGTGCTGGGCGGGGCCGGGGTGACGCTGGAGGGGCTGGCGCAGGGCTATGCCGCGCTGGCGCGGGGCGGGCGCGGCATCACGCTGTCGGCGCTGCCCGGCGGCGCGGCGGCCGGGCAGGCGCCGATGTTCGGCCCGGTCGCGGCCTGGCAGGTCGGCCATGTCCTGGCCTCAAGCCCGGCGCCGCATGGGGTGCGGCAGCGGGTGCTGGCCTATAAGACCGGCACCTCCTACGGGTTTCGCGACGCGCTGGCGGTGGGCTTTGACGGGGCGCATGTCGGCGCGGTCTGGCTGGGCCGGCCGGATGGCACGCCGGTCCCGGGCGGCTTTGGCGGCGACCTGGCGGCGCCGGTGCTGTTCGACCTGTTCGACGCGCTGCCCTCGGTCGCGCTGCCGCCGCCGCCGCCGCAAGCGCTGACGCTGCCGAACAGCGCGCTGCCGCTGCCCCTGCGCCGCTTTGCCGCCCCGGGCGAGGCCAGCGCCGCCGCCGCCCGTCCGGCCGGTCCCGATGCGCTGCGCCTGACCTATCCGCCGGACGGGGCCGAGCTGGAACGGCGCGGGCCGCTGACCGCCAAGGCGCGGGGCGGGCGCGCGCCCTGGACCTTTCTGCTGAATGGCGCGCCCGCCGCCATCGCCCGGCCGCAGCCCTGGGCCGAGCTGCCCGATCCCGGTCCCGGCTTTGCCCGCCTGACGGTGGTCGATGCCGATGGCGCCTCGGCGACTGCGACAATACGGTTGCACTGACGCGATTTGCGCGTTTCGTGATTCGCTTGACCTTTTCTTAACCGGATTTTGCGACATATTCCGACCATGCTGCATATCAACGACCAGATCACGATCCAGGAATGGGAGCTGTCCGAGCAATTCACCCGGTCTCAGGGACCGGGCGGGCAGAACGTGAACAAGGTCGAGACCGCGGTCGAGCTGCGCTTCGAGGCCGAGCGCTCGCCGCATCTGGCCGCACCGGTCAAGGCGCGGCTGAAGCGGCTGGCGGGCCGGCGCTGGACGCTGGACGGCGCCGTGCTGATCCGCGCCGAAGAGACCCGCAGCCAGGCCCGCAACCGCGAGCTGGCGCGCGAGCGGCTGGCCGAGCTGATCCGCCAGGCCCTGGTCGCGCCGCGCAAGCGCATCCCCACGCGCCCGACGCTGGGCAGCCAGCGCCGCCGCCTGGCCGCCAAGACCCAGCGCGGCGAGGTCAAGGCCGGCCGCACCCGCATCCGCGACGCGGAGGGCGGCGAATGATCGTCGAGTTCCGCGACAGGCTGGCCCGCCTGCTGGGCCGCCGCCCGCCCGAGATGCAGGTCGCCGCGCTGTGCCTGGACGAGGCGACCGGCCAGGTGCTGCTGGTGACCAGCCGCGGCACCGGGCGCTGGATCGTGCCCAAGGGCTGGCCCATGCCCGGCCGCAGCCTGGCCGGCGCCGCCATGCAGGAGGCCTGGGAGGAGGCCGGCGTGCGCGGCCGCGCCGGGCCCGGCGAGATCGGCCGCTATCGCTATGACAAGGACCAGGAGCGCGGCTTCGCCATCCCGGTCGAGGTGCGGGTATTTCCGCTGTATGTCGAGAGCCTGGCCGAGGACTATCCCGAGGCCGAGCAGCGCGATCGACGCTGGTTCCCGCCCGCCGAGGCGGCGCGGATGGTGGCCGAGCCGGGGCTGCAGCAGATCTTGCGGGCGCTGCCCGCCGCCGCCGGATCGTGACGCGGGGCATGGCGCGCTATACC
This sequence comes from Paracoccus aminovorans, assembly GCF_001546115.1. Taxonomy (GTDB): domain Bacteria; phylum Pseudomonadota; class Alphaproteobacteria; order Rhodobacterales; family Rhodobacteraceae; genus Paracoccus; species Paracoccus aminovorans_B. The sequence continues at coordinate 1,451,055 of NZ_KQ955208.1, read as the reverse complement.
CGGGAATATCGGACGCTGGACAAGGACTTGCGCCGCGTCACCCATAGCGAGCGGGCGATGCTGCAATCCGGCCGCCCGGTGTTTCGCCTGGGGCTGGCGCTGATCTTCATGGCCGCGGCCGCCTATGCCGCGACGGCGATCTTTGCCGGCCAGCCGGCGCTGGGCATCGTCGCCGCCGCCATGGCGGTCGCGGCCTGGCTGGCGCTGTCGATCGGCGCCAACGACGTGTCGAACTCGCTCAGCCCCGCCGTGGGCGCGGGGGCGATCGGCATGGGCACCGGCCTGGTGCTGGTCGCGGTGATGGAGGTGCTGGGCGCGGTGATTGCCGGCGGCTCGGTCACCCAGACCCTGACCGAGGGGCTGGTCGGCGACGCGCTGGGCCAGGGCGAGGCGACGGCGCGCATGATGCTGACCGCGCTCTTGGCGGCGGGGGGCTGGATCACGCTGGCGACCTGGCTCGACGCGCCGGTCAGCACCACCCATTCGGTCGTCGGCGCCATCGCCGGCGCCGGGCTCGCCAGCTTCGGCCCCGGCGCGGTGAACTGGCCCGAGCTTGGCATGATCGCCATCGGCTGGGTGGTTTCGCCGCTGATCTCGGGCGCGCTGGCGGCGCTGTTCCTGGCGGCGCTGCGCAACCGCGTCATCGACCGCGCGGACCGGGTCGCCGCCGGCCGGGTCTGGCTGCCGGTCATGGTGGCGCTGACCACGGCGCTGCTGGGCTCGATGGCGGGGGTGGCCTGGCACGGGCTGCCGCTGGTCGCCATCCTGGCGCTGGGCCTTGGCGCCGGTGCTGCCGGCTGGGCCTATGCCCGGCTGCGCCTGCAGCGCGAGATCGCGGCCAATCGCGGCGACCAGTTGGCGCTGAAGAAGCTGCTGGGCGTGCCGCTGGTCACGGCGGCGATGGTCATGGGATTCGCGCATGGCTCGAACGACACCTCGAACGTCGCGGCGCCGCTGGGCATCATCCTCGACAGCCTGCCGACCCGGACCGCGCTGCTGCCGCAGGGCCGGCTGGTGCTGCTCTTGGGCGGCATGGGCATCGCGCTGGGGGTGCTGCTGTTCGGGCGCCGGCTGGTGCATATGGTCGGCAGCAAGATCACGAGGCTGAGCGCGGCGCGGGCGCTGTGCATCTCGCTCGCCACCTCGGCCACGGTGCTGGGGTTTTCGGCGGCGGGGCTGCCGGTCTCGACCACGCATATCGCCGTGGGCGGCGTCTTCGGCATCGGCTTTTATCGCGAATGGCGCGACCGCCGGCTGGCCGCCGCCCGGCCCGCGCTGCCGGACGAAGAACGAAGGCGGCGCCACCTGGTGCGGCGCTCCTACATGCGGATGATCCTGGGGGCCTGGCTGATCACCGTGCCGGCGGCGGCGGCGCTGGCGGCGGCGCTGGTCTGGATCGGGCGGCTGCTCTAACCCGGGGCGTGCTCGCCGTCGATCAGCACCATGATCCGCCCGCGCGAGCAGCGTTCGACCCGGGCCTCGACGCCATAGACCTGCGCCAGCAGGGCCGGGGTCAGCACGTCTTCGGGCCGGCCCTCGGCATGGGTATGGCCGTCGTGCAAGAGCACGATCCGGTCGGCCCATTGCGCCGCCAGCGCCAGGTCGTGCAGCACCGCGACAACGATCCGCCCCTCGCCCGCCAGCCGGCGCAGTTCCGACAGGAGCCGCACCTGACGCGCCAGGTCCAGCGCCGAGGTCGGCTCATCCAGCAGCAGCAGGCGCGGGTCGCGGACGATGGCCTGGGCCAGGCTGACCATCTGGCGCTGCCCGCCCGACAGCGCCGACAGCGGCTCCAGCGCCAGGGCGGCGATGCCCAACGTCTCCATCACCGCCAAGGCGGCGTGGTCGGCCTGGCGGGCGCCGATGGTCGCCCCGGCCCGCAGCGCCGCGATCACGCTTTCCAGCGCCACCAGCGACGAGGCGCCGGGCAGGGTCTGCGGCATGAAGCCGACCAGCCGCGAGCGATCCCGGGCCGGCATATGCGCCAGGTCTTGCCCGTCCAGCACCACCCGGCCGCCATGCGGCTGCAATTGCGCGATGGCGCGCAGCAGGGTCGACTTGCCTGCGGCATTGGGGCCGGCCAGCACCGTGACCTCGCCCGGGCGCAGCAGCGGCAGGTCCAGCCCCTGAAGCACGGGACGCGCGCCGAAGCGGACCGAAATGCCCTGCGCCAGCAAGCCCTGCATCAGCGCCTCCGCCCGCGCAGGATCAGCGCGAAGAAGATCGGCAGGCCGATCAGCGAGGTGACCAGCCCGACCGGCAGCAGCACGCCGGGCACCAGCGTCTTCGACAGCGTCGAGGCCAGCGACATGACCAGCGCCCCGGTCAAGAGGCTGGCGGGCAGGAAGACGCGGTGGTTCTCGCCCACCAGCATTCGCGCGATATGCGGACCGGCCAGGCCGACGAAGCCGATCACCCCAACCATGGACACGGCGGCGGCCGACAGCAGGCTGACACGGAACAGCGTCCAGCGCCGCAGCCCGGTCACATCGACGCCGAAGCTGCGCGCCTGGTCCTCGCCCAGCCGCAGCGCGGTCAGCCGCCAGGCGGCGCGAAAGGAAAACGGCACCGCCGCGACCAGCACCACGACCAGCATCGCGACGCCCGGCCATTGCGCCGAGGCGAGGCTGCCCATGGTCCAAAACACCAGCTGTTGCAGGGCATCGGCCGAGGCCATGAACTGCACCAGCGACAGCAGCGCGGCGGCGGTGAAGTTCAGCGCCACGCCGAAAAGGATCAGCACCTCGGGCCCGCCGCCCCGGATGCGGCCCAGGAGTTGCAGCAGCGCCAGGGCGCCCAACGCGAACAGGAAGGCATTGCCCGAGACGCTCCAGACCGGCGGCAGGCCGGGGATGGTCAGGCCCAGGACGATGGCGACGGCGGCGCCCAGCGCGGCCGAGGCCGAGACGCCCAGGGTAAAGGGCTCGGCCAGCGGGTTTTCCAGCACGGTCTGCATCTCGGCCCCGGCCAGCGCCAGCGCCGCGCCGACCAGCAGCGCCATGCAGGCCACGGGCAGGCGCACGGCCCAGACGATGACCTCGGTGCCGCGCGCGACCTCGCCGCCGGTCAGGGCCCGCAGCGTATCGGACAGCGGCAGGCCGGCCGGGCCGGTCACGAGATCCAGCAGCAACGCGGCCAGCGCCGCGACGGCCAGCACGCCGACCAGCACCGCGTGGCGCCGGCCCTGCCGGTGATAGCGTTCCAGCGTGTCCGTGGTCATTGCGCCTTGGTCACCCACCAGGTGCCCGGCACGGTCACGGGCGAGAAGCGGGCGTTGATCTCGGCCAGGGTGGCATTCGGGTCCACGTCCTGGAACAGGTCGGGGTGGAAGGTCTTGGCCAGGTATTCGATCAGCGCGATATGCACCGGCGAATCGTTGAACATATGCCAGACGCCGGCCGCGCGGCCGTCCTGCACCGCCCGCAGCGCCGAGAAGCCGGGCGCCGAGACCAGCGCGTCGAAACTGGCCTGCGCCGTCTCGGCATCGACGCCCGAGCCCAGCACCAGCCCGCCCCGCGCCGCCATATGCGTGCCGCCGGTCGCGACATAGACGTCCGGGTCGGCGGCGATCAGCGCTTCCAGGCTGACATTGCCCTGCACGGTCTTCACGGTCTCGTTGCCGATGTTCGCGCCGCCCGCCGTGGTGATGAAATCGTGGAACACCCCGGTGCCCACGGTGGCGCAGCAGCCGGTCGGCGCGGCATGGACGTGGAAGAACACGCGCGGACGCGGCACCTGCGGCGGCAGGCGGTCACGGATGCGGTCCAGCCGGGTTTCGTAGAATTCGGCGAATTCCTCGGCGCGCTCCTCGGCGCCGGTCAGCTTGCCCAGGATGCGCAGGCTGGGCATCGAGTTCTCCTGCGGATGCGAGAAGAAATCGACATAGGCGACCGGGATGCCCGCGGCCTCGATCTGCTGGCGGGCCAGGTCGGTCGCCGGGTCGTTCTGGTCGACCAGCGTCAACACCACCAGGTCGGGATGCAGCGCAATGATCGCCTCGGCCGACAGGCCGCGCGCGCCGGCGCCGACCGGCTTGATCTGGTCGAGGTTTGGGAATTTCGCGCGATAGGCCGCCAGCGTCGGTTCGTCCAGCGCCCGCGCCAGCCGCCAGCCCGAAACCAGCGCCACCGGATCGTCATGGATCAGCCCCAGAACCGCCAGATGCCGCGCCTCGGCCAAGACGACATGCTCGGCCGGTTTGGGCAGGGTGACCTCGCGCCCCAGGATGTCGGTCGCCGTCACATCCGCGCGGGCCGCGGCCAGCGAGGAGATCAGGGCAAGGGCGGCCAGCAGGGCGCGGGTCAGGGTCATGGCGTCGGTCCTCAGGAGAGGCGGGGCGCGCCGTCGCGCCCCGCGGTCCGGGCCCTTTTACTCGGCAACCGGGGCGATGCGCCAGATGCGGTCGCCGGCCTCGTCGCCTTCGCCCTTGGACTTGTTCACCGCCCAGACATTGCCGTTCTGGTCGGCGCGCAGCTGGTTCGGCATGCTGCCGGCATCGAGGTTCGCCACGATCTCGCCTTGCGGGTTGACCACGGTGATCGTGCCGGCGCCGCGGTTCGCGACATAGGCCAACCGGCCCTTGGGCTCGAAGGCGACGTTCAGCGGCCCGGCGCCCACGGCGACATCATGCAGCACCTCGCCGGTTTCCGCCTTGACGATCAACAGGTTGTCGGTCGCCTGCGAGGCGACGAAGATCAGCCCGTCCTGCGGGTCATAGGCCACGCCCGAGGCGGCCTTGACGCCCGGCAGCGGGATGACCTTGACCTCGCCCGACTTCAGGTCGACCAGCGCGGCCTCGGGCGTGGCGATGCTGACGGTGACCAGCTTGCCGCCGGTCTCGTCGATGTCCAGCGCCATGGTCGAGAATTCCTCGCCCCGCACGCCCGACTTGATGACGATCGGCTCCAGCGGCTCCAGCGTCTTGATGTCGAAGACCTTGATTTCGGGCGCGCCGGTCGCGGCGACATAGGCGCGGCCGTTGGCCTCATCGACCACCACGTCGCGGGCATGCGGCACGGCGCCCGGCTCGAACTGCTTGACCAGCGACAGGTCGGACTGCTTGTAGACCGCGACGGTGTCCTGGCGGGTGTTGGTCACCCAGACATTGCCGTTGGCATCGTCCACGTCCACGCCATAGACGGCGAACAGCCCGCCGTCGCTGCCGTCCGGGCGCGCGGGGGCGGCGCCGGGGGTGATCTCGGCCAGGATCTTCAGCGTCTCGGGGTCGATCTTGACCAGCTTCGATTCCTTGACCGGGGGCCGGCCGACCGCGCTGGTCACGAAGACCGCGTCGCCCGCGCCGTTCAGCCGCACCTGGTAGAGGCCGCGCACCACCGGCTCGCTGGCGATGGTGTATTTCTCGGCGCCGCCGACCGGCACCTCGGGCGAGATCTTCAGCTCGACCACCTCGGCCGAAGCCGGGTTCTCGGTCACGACGACGATGGGCTGCAAGCCGGTCTCGGCCTCGGCGTCGATGTCCAGCGGGAAGCTGAACTTGCCGTCCTGGCCGATGCTGATCGGCTCGGCGTTCAGGGGCTTGGCGCCGCGCAGCAGGGTGACGGTCTGGCCGGGGATCAGGTCTTCGCCCTCGATCACCGCCTTGCCGCCCTTGACGACCGGGGCGCGCTCGACGCCGCCGACGCCGACATCGCCGGCGAAACTCACCAGCGGCTTGGTGAAGATGGTCTCGGCCAGGGCCGGGCCGGCCAGCAGCGACAGGGTCAGCGCCGAGGCGCCCAGCAGCGCGCGGATCGAGGGGCGGGATGGGGTGGTCATGGGAAACTCCTGCAAGGACGGACGGGGATCGCTGACCGCTTGGGCTGGCTTCATTCGCCGGGCAACCTATATTTCCGACAGTCCTTGTCAACTAAGACGCACCGGGGCAAAGGGGATGCGGGCAGAAAAGGATGTCGCGAAATGTCGCAATTCGGCAAGGTTGGACCGGGGCACGCGCAGGGGCAGGCGGGCTTGCAGATCTTCCAGACCGGGGCGCCGACGCATGACCTGTCGCAGCGGGTCGTCGACGTGGGTCCGGGGCACCGGCTGTTCCTGGCCGTGCCCAAGGCGCCGGCGCCGGCCGGGGGCTGGCCGGTGCTCTACATGCTGGACGGCAACGCCGCCTTCGACTTCCTGACGCCCGAGCATCTGGCGCTGGCGCCCGGCCTGGTGCTGGTCGGCGTCGGCTATGACATCGACCGCCAGTTCGCACGCGAGCTGCGCACGCTGGATTTCACCGCGCCGGACGGGCCGGGCGACGGGCTGCGTCCCGATCCTGTGCATCAGGGCCGCACGGCCGGCGGCGCCGCGATCTTCCACGACCGCCTGACCGGCCCCCTGCGCGCCGCGGCCGAGGCCGGCTTGCCGGTCGATCCGGCCCGCCGCACGCTTTGGGGCCACAGTTTCGGCGGGCTCTTCACGCTTTACGCGCTGCTGGCGCGCCCGGAGGGGTTTGCGCGCTATGCGGCGATCAGCCCCTCGATCTGGTGGGACGAGGGGCTGATCCGCCGCGTCGCGCAGGCCGCGGCGCCCGCCACGCTGCCGCTGCTGGTGGCGCTGGGCGACCGCGAGAAGCGCTCGGGCAGCGACGGCCCGCCACCGGACGGCCCGGCGCCCGCGACCATGCAATTCATCGCCGACCTGCGCGCCCATCCCGGCCATGACGCCCAGGTGCATGTGCTGCGCGAGCATATCCATATCCAGACCCTTGCCGGGTCTTTCCCGCTGGCGCTGCCCTTCGCCGCCGCGGCTTAACTGGATCTTCAGGCTTTCGCGCTCATCTGGCGGCAGAAAGTAAGGAGATTCGGAATGGCGATCGTCAGATTTGCGCTGGTCCTGCTGGGGGTGGTCCTGTGCTGCCTTGGCCTGGTCCAGATCCAGGAAGGGCTGCCGGGCTATTATTACTCGCGCGGCATTGCCGAACTGCAATCGGATGCGAACGCATTGCTGCTGGGGATCGCCTGGTTGATCGGCGGGCTGGCCAGCGGCGTGTTCGCGCTGGCCTTCCCTGGTCTTTCCGGCGGAACCGGCGCGGTGCCGGGTCCGACGTCTAGCCCTGCGTCATCCGGCGGTTGAGTTCCGGCGCGATCAGGGCCGAGGCTTCGGCCGAGGTCATCCCGGCATGCAGGAAGGGCAGGTCGATCACCTCGACCGCGCCGGCATGAGGTGCCCACATCTCGGGGTGCAGGTTGCGGTCCTTGTGGTCCAGCGCGGCGCGGAAATGCGTCACCGTGCCGGCAAGGCGGCGGTGATGATGCGCCCGGATCAGCCGGTTGGTGGCGGTGACGGTGCGCACCACGCCGTCCAGCACCTGTTGCGGCAAGGCCCCCAGCGCGCTGTCGCCCCGGCGCAGGAAGGCCACGACCTTGTCGCGGCTGTCGAGTTCCGGGTGGCCCTCGGGGTCGTAGCCGGCGATGGCCAGAAGCGCGCGCAGGGCGGCGACCGGATCGGGCTCGGGCTCGTTGCGCCAGGCGTCGGCGGGATAGCTGTCCAGCATGGCGACCAGCCCCGCCTCGCGGCCCATGCCGGCCAGGATCACCGCGATGTCCTGCGCCAGGATGCCGCCGACCGACCAGCCGGCCAGGTGCACCGGCCCCTGCGGCACCAGCTCGGCGACGCGCCGGGCATAATCCTGCGCCAGCGCCGACAGGCTGTCCGGCATCGGCGCGGCCGGGTCCAACCCCGGATGCTGCAACCCATAAACCCGCCGCGCCGGCGCGATCAGCCGCGCCAGTGTGCGATAGCCCCAGGCCAGCCCGCCGGCCGGGTGGATCAGGAACAGCGGCGCGGCCTCGGCTGCGCCCTCGGCCAGCAGGATCACCGGGCCCAGCCCGTCGTCGCGCGGCCCCTGCGCCTCCAGCGCGGCGGCCAGCGCGGCCAGGATCGGGTTTTCAAAGATCGTGCCCAGGCCGGGGTCGCGGCCGGTCGCCTGCTCCAGCGCCTGCGCCAGCCGCACGGCGGACAGCGAATCGCCGCCGAGCGCAAAGAAATCCGCCTCGGCCGGGGCGGGGGCGTCCAGGTGCAGGATCTGCTGGAACAGCCCGGCCAGCAGCTCTTCGGTCGGGCCGGCGGCAGCGCGGCCGGCGGCAGAGAACTCCGGTGCCGGCAGCGCCTTGCGGTCCAGCTTGCCGTTCGCGGTGACCGGCAGCGCCGCCAGCGCCACCTCGGCCGAGGGCACCATATAGCCGGGCAGCGATCCCGCCAGCCGCTCGGCCAAGAGGCCGGGGCGGTAGTCGGGGCCCGGCACCAGATAGGCGACCAGGCGCTTTTCGCCGGCGTGATCCTCGCGCGCCATCACCACCGCCTCGCGCGCCAGGCCGGATGCCATGATCGCGGCCTCGATCTCGCCCAGTTCGATGCGCAGGCCGCGGATCTTGACCTGGTGGTCCGAGCGACCGAGGTAGGTCACCGCCCCGTCCGGCCGCAGTCGCGCCAGGTCGCCGGTGGCGTAGAGCCGGCCCAGCGGGCTGTCGATGAAGCGTTCCGCCGTCAGGTCGGGCCGGCCCAGATAGCCGCGCGCCAGCTGCACGCCGCCCAGATACAGGTTGCCAGCCAGCCCCGGCGGCACCGGGCGCATGCGGTCGTCCAGCACCGCCAGCGCGGTGTTCCAGACCGGAAAGCCGATCGGGATCGGGTTCGAGCGGTCCTCGGGCGCGGCGGGCCAATAGCTGACATCGACCGCCGCCTCGGTCGGGCCGTAGAGGTTGTGCAGTTCCGCCGTCATGCGGGCATGGAAGCGGTCGCGCTGGTCCGCCGTCAGTTCCTCGCCCGAGCAGAAGATGCGCCGCATCGCCAGCCCCTGCGAGGCGGGCGAGGCCAGGAAGGCCGACAGCATCGAGGGCACGAAATGGCAGGTGGTGATGCCGCGGTCGCGGATCGCCCTGGCGATGGCTGCCGGGTCGCGATGCGCGCCGGGCGGGGCCATGACCAGCTCGGCCCCGGCGATCATCGGCAGGAAGAACTCCCAGACCGAGACGTCGAAGGTCGCGGGGGTCTTTTGCAGGATGCGGTCGTCGGTGGCGATGCCGTAATGCGCCTGCATCCACATCAGGCGATTGACGATGGCGCGATGCTCGACGGCGACGCCCTTGGGCTCGCCGGTCGAGCCCGAGGTGAAGATCACATAGGCCAGATCGCCGGGGCGCGGATCGGCGGCGACCTGTCCCTCGGCGGGCCAATCTTCCGGGAAAATCAACGGCGTGCCGGGCGGGAACAGAGGCGCCAGATCCGGCGTGGTCAGGACCGCGACCGGCTGCGCCAGCGCCAGGATGCGGGCGATGCGGTCGGGCGGATGCTCGGGGTCGAGCGGCAGATAGGCCGCCCCGGCGCGCAGCGTGGCGAGCAGCGCCAGCGGCAGCTCCAGCGAACGCTCCAGCGCCACGGCGACGATGCGGTCGCGCCCGGCGCCGCGGGCCGCCAATGCCCCGGCCAGCGCGGCGCTGCGGCGGTCCAACGCGGCAAAGCTCAGTGTCTCGGTGCCGAAGCTCAGCGCGGGCGCTTGGGGCGTGGCGGCCATCTGCGCCTCGATCAGCGCGGTCAGCGTGGTGTCGGGCAGCGGGTGGCGGGTCGCGTCAGAGCGGGCGGCGAAAAGCGCGATCTCCGCAGGGCTGGCGGTCGGCACCTCGGCCAGCGTCCGGGCCTCGAGCGCGGCGGCGATGAAGGCCAGCAGCCGGTCGCCATGGCCGCGCACCTCGTCCGATGCGTAAAGCGCCGGGTTGGCGTCGACCTCGAATATCATCCCCGAGGCCGGATCGCCGCGGAAGGTCAGCGTCAGGTCATCGACGGCGCCCGCGCCCAGGATATGCAGCCGGCAGTCCAGGCCCGGGAATTCCGGCGCGCGGTCAAAGGGTTGCACATTCACGATCGGGCCATAAAGCCGGCGGGTGCCGCCGACCAGGCCCAGTTCGCGGCGCAAGAGTTCGCTGCGGTAAAGCCCGTGGCGGCGGCCCTGCGCCATGGCCTTCGACTGCGCCGCCAGCCATTCGGGCAGCGGCGCGTCCTCGTCCAGCCGCAGCCGATGCGGCAGCACGTTCATCGCCATGCAGGGCACCTGGGCGATCTTGCGGCCCATCCGGGCCATGAAGGGCAGGCCGATCACCGCCTCGCCGCCGGTCCAGCGCGCCAGATAGGCGCCGCAAAGCGCGTTCAGCACGTCGGGCCAGCCCAGCCGGTGCTGCGCGGCATGCCCGGCCAGCCGGTCCAGCAGCGCCGCCGGCACCTGCCGGGAATCGCGCAGGAACTCGGGGCCGCTGACGGCACGGCCGGGGGCGGGGCCGGTGACCTCGGGCAGGTCGGCCAGCTGCGCGTGCCACCAGTCGCGGTCGGCCGCGCGCCGGGGCGAGGCGCGCCAGGCCGCATCCTCCTCCAGCGCCAGCGCCAGCGGGCCGAAGGGCTCGGGCTCGGGCGCCCGGCCCAGCAGGGCGGCGTAATGCGCGGCGATGCGGTTGGTGACCAGCACCATGCCATAGCCGTCGATGGCCAGGTGATGGATGCGCTCGTAGAGGAAATGCCGATCGGACCCCAGCGCGATCAGGGTGAAGGCGGCGGCGGGCTCCTGCGCCAGGTCGAGGGCGCGCCGGCTGTCGGCCAGCATCTGCGCCATGGCCTGCGCCTCGGCCGCGGGCTGGGCGGTCAGGTCGGCAAAGCCCAGGATCGGCGGCAGGCCGACGCATTGGCGCGGCCCCTCGGCGCCGTCGCGAAAGCGCAGGCTCAGCGCCGGGCTTTCGGCGATGGTGCGCGTCACCGCCTGGGCCAGCGCGTCGCGGTCCAGCGGTCCGGTCAGTTCCAGATATTGCCCGGTGTTCAGGATCGGGTTTGCCGGGTCCAGCGCCCGGACATACCACAGGCCCTGCTGCGGCTCGGTCAGCGGCCAGCCCGTCCTGCTGGGGTCGTCGCGCTGTGCTGCGTTCATGGCGGTCCTGCCTTGGCTGGGGCACGGGAAACGGCGATCCACGGTCCTGACGACCATGTTACCCCGCGCGAGGGTTTGCAGGACTTGCCCGCTCGGGGATAGGCCCATAATGTCGCTAAGGAAATTAGTCAACTTTGCCCGCCAGGAGCCAGCATGACCTCCATCCCCAACCTGCCGCTGCGCGATACCGACCGGGTCTATGGCAAGGTGACGCGGTTGCTGCACTGGAGCATCGCGGCGCTGCTGGCCTGGCAGTTCGTCGGCATGGGGCTGAAACTGGCGCTGGGCCGGCACCCGGTCGCGGCGGTCTTCGTCGGCTCGCATCAGAAGGTCGGCACGGTGCTGTTCCTGTTGATCGCGCTGCGGCTCGCCTGGGCCTTTGCCAACCGCGGCCACCGGCCCGACCATGGCGCGGGCGCCCTGGGGCTGGCGGCGCGCTTCGGCCACCTGCTGCTTTACGCGGTGATGGCGATCGTGCCGGTCGCGGCCTTGCTGCGCGCCTATGGCTCCGAGCGGGGCTTCGCGCCCTTCGGCTTCCAGGTCTTTGCCCCGCAGCTGCCCGAGATCGGCTGGATGGTCCGCGCCGGCGAGGCGCTGCATGGCGAGTTGGGCTGGCTGCTTCTGGCGCTGATTGCCGGCCATGTCGTCATGGTCGGGCTGCACGAGGGCATGTGGCGCGACGGCACGCTGGCCCGCATGGCGGGGCGCCGGCGGGCGGGTCTTTAAGGGCACAGATCGCGGGCATTCCGGCCGGGGCGGCGCGCAGCCGCCCTTTTTCATTGCCTGCGCGCAGGCGGGGTGTCACCATTGCGACATGAACATGCCCTTCGGCTTCAACGCGGATCAGGATCGGGTGGCCTTCGACCGGGCCGAGCTGGGCGTGATCCTGTCGCTTTACGGCCGCATGGTGGCGGCGGGGGAATGGCGCGACTATGCCATGTCCTTCCTGCGCGAGGCCGCGGTCTTCTCGGTCTTTCGCCGTGCCGCCGAACATCCGCTGTATCGCATCGAAAAGCGGCCCCGGCTGCGGGCGGCGCAGGGGCAATATGCGGTGATCGGCATGGACGGCCGCATCCTGAAGCGCGGCCACGACCTGCCCGTGGTGCTGCGGGTGCTGGAAAAGAAGCTGATCCGCCCGGTCGATTAATCCGGCCGGATCTTGACCGCTGTGCCCTGCGCGAAACTGTCCAGCCGCCCCTTGGCCGCGTCCTGGGTGTTGACGATGCCCGCCAGCGTCGCCTCGGCATAGGCCGCGTCCAGCCCGGACATGTTCTGCATGTGGGATATCCCCGAGCAGATGGCGAAATTCGACAGCGGCGTGTTCTGCGCGGCGCGGCGGGCGATCTCCAGCGCCTTGGCCTCGCTGTCCTGGACGCGGTATTGCGCCAGGCCGACCGCGACCGCCTCGTCCCCGGCATACAGCCGGCCGGTCAGCATCATGTCGATCATGCGCGCCTGGCCGATCAGGCGCGGCACGCGGATGGTGGCGCCGCCGCCGGTGAAAAGCCCGCGCTGGCCCTCGGGCAGGCCGAAATAGGTGGTCTCGTCCATGACGCGGATATGCACCGAGGAGGCCAGTTCCAGCCCGCCGCCGACCACCGCGCCCTTCAGCGCGGCCACGACCGGGATGCCGCCGTATTCGATCTTGTTGAAGGCCTCGTGCCAGCGCAGGCAGAGGCGCATGAACTCGGCCGGGCTGCGTTCGGCGCGGCCATGCTCGACCAGGTCCAGCCCGGCGCAGAAATGCGGGCCCTCGGCGCGCAGCACCACGGCGCGGGCCCCCGCGGCGGGCAAGGCGGAAAACAGCGCCACCAGCTCCTCGATGGTCCGGGCGTCCAGCGCATTGCGCTTGGCGGCGCGGTTCAGCGTCACGGTGGCGACGCCGTCCTCGTCCATGTCGAAGAGTAGGTTCTGAAGGTGCAGTTCGGAAATATCCGGCATGGCGGGGTCCCCTTGGATGTCTCGCAGGAATTGAATATCCGTTCATTTCCTCGCGGTCGAGGGCCTAGTGGACCAGCAGGATCACCAGCGGCAGGGTGACGATGGCGGCGGCGGTCGAGATCAGGATCGCGGTCGAGACGCGCTGCACCGCCACGCCGAAATATTGCGCCAGGATATAGATATTGCCCGCGACCGGCAGGCTGGCCGCCGCGATCATGACGCCGGCGGCGAAGGGCTCGACGTGAAAGACCAGCAGCGCCGCCGCGCCCACCGCCAAGGGATGCAGCACCAGTTTCGCAAAGCTGAGCCAGATCGCCGGCCCCGGCCGTTCCGCGCCGCGCCCGGCCAGGCTGGCGCCGATGGCGAAAAGCGCGCCGGGCGTGGCGGCGGCGCCGAGCAGCGCCAGGAATTCCTCTGCCGGGCGCGGCATCGGCAGATGCGCCCCGGCCCAGGCCAGCCCCGCCAGCATCGAGACGATCATCGGATTGGCGATGATGCCGCGCGCCAGCGGCATGACCGTGCCAAGCCCGATCCGGCCCTGCCGCGCCGCGGTGACGATCAGCGTGATCAGTGTCGAGAACACCACCATGTCGATGGTCAGCACCATCAGCACCGGCCCGACCGCGCGCTCGCCCAGCAGGACCACCAGCATGGGCACACCCAGGAAGCCGGTGTTGCCGGTCATCGCCGTATGCGCCTCCATGGCGCTGGCGGCGAGGGTTTCGCCCCTGGCGCGGGCGACGGCGAAGCCGATCAGCCAGACCGCGAGCGAGCCGGCCAGATAGGCCGCGACAAAGCGCGGGTCAAAGAGGCTGGCCACGTCCAGCGTCGCGGCAAAGCGGAACAGCATGGCCGACAGCGCGAAGTAGAAGACGAATTTGGTCAGCCAGGCGGTCGCCTCGGCCGGGAAGACGCCGCTGCGCCCGGCCGCCCAGCCGGTGCCGATCAGCAGGAAGAACGGCAGGGTCTTGAGAAAGATCTCAAGCATCGCCGTGCGGGCCGCGTTCCACGGTATATTCGGTCTGGCCCGGCGCGGTCTCGACGGTTTCCAGCAGGAGGTGGCCGGATTGGGCGCAGAAATGCGGCACGTCGATCAGCGCGGCGCGGTCGGTCGCCAGGAGCGTGACCCGCGCGCCCGGCGGCAGGGCCAGCAGGCGCTTCCTGAGCCGCAGCACCGGCAGCGGGCACAGAAGGCCGCGCGCGTCGATCCGTTCGCTCACGCTGCCGCCCGGGTGCGGGTCTCGCACCAGCGCATCGCCGCCTCGGGGGCGACGGGCTCGGCCAGTTCGCCGGCGAAGTCGTGAAAGCCCGCAAGCTGCTCGGGCGCGACCGACAGCAGCACCGGGATGCCCTGGGCCAGCGCCTCGGCGATGAAGGCGCGGAAGCCGTTGCCGAAGCATTCCTGCTTGCCGAACTTGTTGACGATGACCAGGTCGGCGCCCCGCGCCAGCACCGATTCGGCCAAGGCCACGGCCTGGGCCAGCGCGCCGCCGTCCAGCCGGCAGCCTTCCGAGCAGGTGCCGAGGTCCTGGGTGATGCCGATCACCGCATCGGTGCCGAGGATGCGCAGCTGCATGTCGCAGTCGCGGTCGGCGCGTTCGATATTGTGCTGGACGGCGCCGGCCAGCCGCAAGCCGCGCGCCTGCAGGGTCTCGGCGGTGGCGGCCAGCAGGCGGTCGGCGGCGCCGGCGCCCTCGGCGATGGTGACGAAGCCCAGCATGATGCCTCCGTGACGGTTCAGGCGGCCAGAATAGTCCCGGCGGCGGCCGGCGCAACATGGGTATTTGGAAAACAGAGAAAGCCGGTCAGGGGCTTTCGGCCAGCGGCCCATAGAGGATCAGCGCCGGATGCGGGCTGGGCCCCTCGGCGGCAAGCAGCCGGGCCAGTTCGGCGACGGTGCTGCGGACCAGGCGCTGGTGCGGGTGGCCGACGGCCTCGGCCAGCAGCGCCGGGGTCTCGGGCGGCAGGCCGTTCGCGATCAGGCTTTCGGCCATCTGCGGGAAGGTGCGCTGGCCCATGAACACGACCGTAGTGGCGCGGTCGTCGGCGAGCGCCGCCCAGTTCTGGTCCGCCGGCAGCCCGCCGGTCACGTCGGCGCCGGTGACGAATTGCAGCCGCCGCGCGGTCAGGCGCCGGGTCAGCGGCAGGCCGGCGACGGCGGCGGCGGCCATGGCCGAGGGCACGCCCGGCACGATCTCATGCGGGATGCCGGCGGCGCGCAGCGCGGTCAGCTCTTCCTCGAGCCGGCCGAAGAGGCCGGAATCGCCGGATTTCAGCCGCACGACATGCTTGCCGGCGCGGGCATGTTCCACGAGCAGCGCGTTCACGCTTTCCTGCTTGGCCGAGGGACGCCCGGCGCGCTTGCCGACCGCGATGCGTTCGGCCTGAGGCCCGGCCTGGTCCAGCACCGGCCCCGAGGCGAGGTCGTCGTACAGCACCACGTCGCAGGCTTGCAGCAGGCGGATGGCGCGCAGGGTCAGAAGCTCGGGGTCTCCCGGTCCTGAGGATACGAAGCTGACGTGGCCCTGGCTGTTCATGGCTCCGCGATGCGGCAAAATCCGCGTATTGGCAAGGGGCTGCTTGCCGGGTGACCGCGCATTTGCCATAGAGGGCGCGACCGCATCCGGGGGATCCATGCCATGTTCCGCGCCCGCCATCTTCTGGGGATCGAGCCTCTCGCCCCGGCCGAAATCACCACGCTGCTCGACCTGGCCGAGAATTACGTCGCGCTGAACCGCCGCACGGTGAAGCATTCCGACGCGCTGGAAGGCATGACCCAGATCAACATGTTCTTCGAGAACTCGACCCGCACGCAGTCGAGCTTCGAACTGGCCGGCAAGCGGCTGGGCGCCGACGTGATGAACATGGCGATGCAGAATTCCTCGGTGAAAAAGGGCGAGACGCTGATCGACACCGCCCTGACGCTGAACGCCATGCACCCGGACCTGCTGGTGGTGCGCCACCCGGATTCGGGCGCGGTCGATCTGCTGGCGCAGAAGGTGAATTGCGCCGTCATCAATGCGGGCGACGGGCGGCACGAGCATCCGACCCAGGCGCTGCTGGACGGGCTGACCATCCGCCGCGCCAAGGGCCGGCTGCACCGGCTGACCGTGGCGATCTGCGGCGACATCGCGCATAGCCGGGTCGC
The DNA here is from genome assembly GCF_001546115.1 of Paracoccus aminovorans. Classification (GTDB taxonomy): domain Bacteria; phylum Pseudomonadota; class Alphaproteobacteria; order Rhodobacterales; family Rhodobacteraceae; genus Paracoccus; species Paracoccus aminovorans_B. The sequence goes on along the minus strand of NZ_KQ955208.1, from coordinate 1,435,060 downwards.
GCGCTCGAACCTGTTCCTGCTCGGCAAGATGGAGAACCGGCTGCGGCTGGTCGGGCCGGCGACGCTGATGCCCTCGGGCGCGGCGGATTGGGGCTGCGAGGTCTATGAGGACATGCGCGAGGGGCTGAAGGGCGCCGATGTGGTGATGATGCTGCGCTTGCAGAAGGAACGCATGGACGGCGGCTTCATCCCGTCCGAGCGGGAATATTACCACCGCTGGGGGCTGGATGCCGAGAAGCTGGCGCTGGCCGCACCCGATGCCATCGTCATGCATCCGGGCCCGATGAACCGCGGCGTCGAGATCGACGGCACCATCGCAGACGACATCAACCGTTCCGTGATCCAGGACCAGGTCGAGATGGGCGTCGCCGTGCGCATGGCCGCGATGGACCTGCTGGCGCGGAACCTGCGCGCCGAGCGCGGCGCCAAGGCCTCGGAGATGATGGCATGATCCTGCATTTCCAGAACGCCCGCCTGGTCGACCCCGAGGCGCTGGCCGTCGAGGAGGCCACCTTGACCCTGCGCGACGGGCGCATCGAGGCGGTGGGGGCCGAGGCGCCCGCCGGCGCCGAGCTGGTCGATTGCGGCGGCAGGCACCTGGCGCCGGGGCTGGTCGACTGGGGCGTGAAGATCGGCGAACCGGGCGAGCGGCACAAGGAAAGCTTCCGCTCGGCGGGCCTGGCGGCGGCGGCCGGCGGCGTGACCACGGTCATCGCCCGGCCGGATACGCTGCCGCCGGTCGATGCGCCGGAATCGCTGGAATTCGCCACCCGCCGCGCCGCCGACGCGCCGGTCAACATCCGCCACATGGCCGCCCTGACCAAGGGCCGCCAGGGCCGCGAGATGGTCGAGATGGGCTTCCTGCAGGACGCCGGCGCCGTGGCCTTTACCGATGGCGTGCGGGTCGTGGCCGATACAAGGCTGATGTCGCGCTGCATGACCTATGCCCGCGGCCTTGGCGCGCTGATCGTCGGCCATCCGCAGGAGCCGGGCCTGTCGAAGGGCGCGGCGGCGACCTCCGGAAAGTTCGCCTCGCTCTACGGACTGCCGGCGGTCTCGGCCATGGCCGAGGTGATGGGGCTCGACCGCGACCTGTCGCTGGTCGCGATGACGGGCGCGCGCTATCACGCCGACCAGATCACCGTCGCGGCCAGCCTGCCGGCGTTGCGGCGTGCGCGCGAGGCGGGGCTGGACGTCAGTGCCGGCACCTCGATCCACCACCTGACGCTGAACGAATACGACGTCGGCGGCTATCGCACCTTCTTCCGCTTCACCCCACCGTTGCGGTCCGAGGACGACCGCATGGCCATGGTCGAGGCGGTGGCCGAGGGGCTGATCGACGTCATCGCGAGCTTCCACACCCCGCAGGACGAGGAAAGCAAGCGCCTGCCCTTTGCCGAGGCCGCACCCGGCGCGGTCGGGCTGCAGACGCTACTGCCGGCGGCGATGCGGCTCTACCACGCCGGCGGGCTGAGCCTGCCGCAGCTGTGGCGGGCCATGGCGCTGAACCCGGCGCGGCGGCTCGGCCTCGATGCCGGCCGGCTGGCGCCGGGTGCGCCGGCCGACCTGGTGCTGTTCGACCCCGAGGCGCCCTTCGTGCTGGACCGCTTCACGCTCTTGTCGAAGTCGAAGAACACCCCCTTCGACGGCGCGCGGATGCAGGGTCGGGTGCTGGGCACTTGGGTCGGCGGCCGGCGGGTGTTCGGAGGCGCGGCATGAGCCTGATCCTCTGGGCCGTCGTCGGCTATCTGCTGGGGTCGATCCCTTTCGGCATCGTCATCACCCGGGCGTTGGGCCTGGGCGACCTGCGCCGGATCGGCTCGGGCAATATCGGCGCGACGAACGTGCTGCGCACCGGCAACAAGCCGGCGGCGCTGGCGACGCTGCTTCTGGATAGCGGCAAGGGCGCCATCGCCGTGCTGCTGGCGCGCTGGCTCGCCGGGCCGGATGCGGCGCTGGTCGCGGGCGCGGCGGCCTTCCTGGGTCACCTGTTCCCGGTCTGGCTGGGGTTCCGGGGCGGCAAGGGCGTCGCCACCTTCCTTGGCACGATCCTGGCGCTCGACTGGCGGCTGGGGTTGGCGGCCTGCGTGATCTGGCTGCTTACGGCGGCGGTGTCGCGCATCTCGTCGCTCTCGGCGCTGGTCGCAGCGGTGCTGACACCGGCGCTGGCCTGGTGGCTGGACGGGCCGCGCATGGCGGCGGTCACCGGTTTCATGGCGGTGCTGATCCTGGTCCGCCACCACGCCAATATCCGCCGCATCCTCGCCGGCACCGAGCCCAGGATCGGCAAGAAGGCCTGATCTTCTTTCTTGCGCAAATATCCCGGGGGAACGCCTCGGACGCCCCATCGAGGGGCGACCGAGGCGTGGGGGCAGAGCCCCCCTACCGCGTCGGAACCGGCTCTTCGCCCGAATAGTCGTAGAAGCCGCGCCCGGTCTTGCGGCCCAGCCAGCCGGCCTCGACATATTTCACCAGCAGGGGGCAGGGACGATACTTGGTATCCGCCAGCCCCTCGTGCAGCACGTTCATGATCGCCAGGCAGGTATCGAGGCCGATGAAATCCGCCAGTTCCAGCGGGCCCATCGGGTGGTTCGCGCCCAGCTTCATCGACTGGTCGATGGATTTGACCGAGCCGACGCCCTCGTAAAGCGTATAGACCGCCTCGTTGATCATCGGCATCAGGATGCGGTTGACGATGAAGGCCGGGAAATCCTCGGCGCTGGCCGAGGTCTTGCCGATCTTTTCCACCACCTCGACCAAGGTCTTGTAGGTGGCCTCGTCGGTGGCGATGCCGCGGATCAGCTCGACCAGCTGCATGACCGGGACCGGATTCATGAAATGGAAGCCCATGAAGCGTTCCGGTCGGTCGGTGCGGCTGGCCAGCCGGGTGATCGAGATCGAGGAGGTGTTCGAGGTCAGGATGGTGTTCGGCTTCAGATGCGGCAGCAGGTCCTCGAAGATCGCCTGCTTGACGGTCTCGCGCTCGGTCGCGGCCTCGATCACCAGGTCGGTCTGGCCGACGTCGGTCAGGGTCATGGTGGTCGCGATGCGCTTCATGGCGGCGGCCTTGTCCTCGGCCGAGATCTTGCCGCGGCTGACCTGGCGCTCGAGGTTGTGGTCGATCAGCGCCACGGCCTTGTCCAGCGCCTCGCGCGAGATGTCGGTCATCAGCACGTCATATCCGGCCAAGGCGAAGACATGCGCGATGCCATTGCCCATCTGTCCGGCGCCGATTATGCCCACCGATTGAATCGCCATGAACTGCCCCTTTCGTCGGTCAGCCGGGACGATAGGCAGAAGGTCAGGGCTGTTCAATGGAAAACCGCCCGGGCCGGGGCCCGGGCGGTTTGCGTCTTTTCCAGGGCGGTTGGGGGGCTCTGCCCCCCGCGCCTTGTGCGTCCCTCGATGGGACGCGCAAGGCGCTCCCCCCGGAGTATTTGTCGAAACGGTGAAGCGTTCAGAGCTTCCCTGTGAGTTCCGGGACGGTTGTGAACAGGTCTCCGACCAGGCCGTAGTCGGCGATCTGGAAGATCGGCGCCTCCTCGTCCTTGTTGATCGCCACGATCACCTTCGAATCCTTCATCCCGGCCAGGTGCTGGATCGCGCCCGAGATGCCGACCGCGACGTAAAGTTCCGGCGCTACCACCTTGCCGGTCTGCCCGACCTGCCAGTCGTTCGGCGCATAGCCCGAGTCCACCGCCGCGCGCGAGGCACCCACCGCGGCGCCGAGCTTGTCGGCCAGCGCCTCGATCACCGCGAAGCTTTCCTTCGAGCCGACGCCGCGCCCGCCCGAGACCACGCGCCTGGCCGAGGTCAGCTCGGGGCGGTCCGATTGCGCCACCTCGTCCGAGATCCAGCTCGACAGCCCGGGATCGGCCGCCGGCGCCGCGTCGGAGACCGCGGCCGAACCGCCGTCGCCGGCCGCGTCGAAGCTGGCCGTGCGCAGGGTGAAGACCTTTTTCGCGTCCTTCGAGCGCACCACCTGGATGGCGTTGCCGGCATAGATCGGGCGCTCGAAGGTGTCGGCGTCGATCACCGCCGAGACATCCGACAGCACCATCACGTCCAAGAGCGCCGCGACGCGGGGCAGGATGTTCTTGGCATCGGTCGTCGCCGGCGCGGCGATGTGGCTGTAGTCGCCGGCGAGGCCCACGATCAGCGCCGCGGTCGGCTCGGCCAGGCGGTGGCCGTAGAGCGCATTCTCCGCCACCAGCACCTTCGAGATGCCGGCGATCGTCGCGGCCTCGGCCGCGGCGGCTTGCGCCTGCGCGCCCGCCACCAGCACCGTCACGTCGCCCAAACCCTTGACGGCATTAACAGCTTTCGCGGTCGCGTCGCGGTTCAGCGCGCCATCGGTGACTTCACCCAACAGAAGAACGGCCATCAGATCACCCCCGCTTCTTTCAGTTTCGACACCAGCTCGTCGACCGAGCCGACCCGGATGCCGGCCTTGCGGCCCTCGGGCTCGCGCACCGAGACGACTTCCAGCCGCGGCGCGACGTCGACGCCGTAATCGCCCGGGGTCTTTTCATCGAGCGGTTTCTTCTTCGCCTTCATGATGTTCGGCAGCGAGGCATAGCGCGGCTCGTTCAGCCGCAGGTCGGCGGTGACCACCGCCGGCAGCGCGACCTCGATGGTCTGCAGCCCGCCGTCGACCTCGCGCGTGACCTTGGCCTTGCCGCCGTCGAGTTCCAGCTTCGAGGCAAAGGCCGCCTGGCCCCAGCCCAGGATCGCCGCCAGCATCTGGCCGGTGGCGTTCATGTCGTTGTCGATGGCCTGCTTGCCGGCGATGATGAGCTCGGTGCCCTCGGCCTTGGCCACGGCGGCGAGGATCTTCGCCACCGCCAAGGGCTCGATGTCGGTCTGCACGTCATCGGCGGCGACGACCAGGATCGCCCGGTCGGCGCCCATGGCCAGCGCGGTGCGCAGCGTCTCCTGGGCCTGCTTGACGCCGATGGAAACGGCGATGACCTCCTCGGCCTGGCCCTTCTCCTTCAGCCGGATCGCCTCCTCGACCGCGATCTCGTCGAACGGGTTCATCGACATCTTCACATTCGCAAGATCGACACCCGTGCCGTCAGCCTTCACTCGGGCTTTCACGTTGTAGTCGATCACGCGCTTCACTGGCACGAGAACCTTCATCAGCCTCTTCCCCTTGGTTGCGTCACCTGTTCGGGGGTTTTGTTAGCGGGCCGAGAACAGCATTGACAGGGGAAAAACGACCAGGACGTGTCGTTACATTTTCATTCCCCGACGTTGCCGCTAACGGCTGGCTCCTGGAACCCACAGGATATCCTGCGCGCCGTTTTCATTGGCGACGCGCCCCGCCACGAACAGCCAGTCCGACAGGCGATTGAGATATTTCACGGCGGCCGGATTGGCGCCCTCGGCGGCCGAAAGCGTCACGGCGGCGCGTTCCGCACGGCGCGCCACGGTGCGCGACAGGTGCAGATGCGCCGAAAGCGCGCTGCCGCCGGGCAGGATGAAGCTGCGCAGCGGCGACAGATCGGCGTTCATCGCGTCGATTTCCGCTTCCAGCCGCGTGACCTGGGCGTCGATGATGCGCAGCACGGGATAGGGCGCCTCGGCGTCCTCTTCCATGCGCGGGCGCGACAGGTCGGCGCCAAGGTCGAACAGGTCGTTCTGGATCACCGCGATGCGTTCGGCCAGCGCGCCCGTCGCGTGCAGCCGCGCCAGGCCCAGCGTGGCGTTCAGCTCGTCCACGGTGCCGTAGGCCTCGACCCGCAGCGAATCCTTGGGCACGCGCTCGCCGTTCGAGAGCGCGGTCTCGCCCTTGTCGCCGGTGCGGGTATAGATCTTGTTCAGGACGACCATCACTTGCTCCCCATCACTTGCTGCGGGCCCAGAGGTACAGCAGGAAGACCGCGATGGCGACGGCCTGGGCGATGATGCGCCAGCGCATCATGCGGTTGCCGTGCTTGCGGTTGAACTCGCCGCCCTTGGCGAAGCCGCCGATGCCGGTGGCGAGGATCACCACCACCGCGAGGCAGCAGATCACCAGCAGGTAGAACAGCGGATCGTTTCGCATCGCGGGCCCCTTTTCGGCGGTGACACTAGCTGCGCCGCGCGAACCAGTCCAGTGCGCGCGTCGAAAGCAGCCGCCGGCCGATGCCCGAGACATGCGTGGGCGTGGTGACGTAATAGCGCGGGCGCGGGTTCGCCGATTCCAGCGCCAGCGCAATCCTTTCGCTGACGGCGCGGGGCGGCAGCTCGAAGCGATCCTTCTTTGCCGCCGGTTCATAGAGCCGTTTCAGCAGGCTGGCTTCGTACTGGGCGCGGCGCGGGCTGGCGCGCCAGTCGATCCACCGCTCGAAATGCGGGATCGAGTTCAGGCGGATCTTCGTGCCGATGGGGCCGGGCTCGATCAGCACGACTTTGACCGGCGTGTCGGCCATCTCGACGCGCAGCACGTCGGTCAGCCCTTCCAGCGCGAATTTCGTCGCCACATAGGCGCCGCGCCAGGGGATGCCGACCAGCCCCAGCACGGAGGAGATATTCACCACCCGCCCGCCCTGCGTGCGGAAATGCGGGATCAGCCGCGTGGTCAGGTCGTGGGTGCCGAACAGATTCGCCTCGAAGATCGCGCGCAGGGCGCCGCGCGGCAGGTCCTCGGCGGCGCCGGGAATGGCGAAGGCGGCATTGTTGACCAGCGCCGTCACGCCCTGCGCCGCTGCCGCCTCGGCGCAGCGGGCCACGCTGTCCTCATCGGCCAGTTCCAGGTGCAGGGGCTGGAAGCCCTCGGCACGGCGGGCCTCCAGATCCGTCTCGCGGCGGCAGGTCGGGATCACCCGCCAGCCGCGGTCGCGCAGGTGATGCGCCGCGTCGAGGCCGATGCCCGAGGAGCAGCCGGTGATCAGGACGGTCTTCATCGCGCCTCCGGTTTTGCGGCTGTTCTGGGGCATGGCGGGGCTTCGCGCAAGCCGCGCATTTCCGGCTGGACCGGCGCCGGCGGCGGGCCTATTTGTCGGCCATGTCAGACGATCCGAACACCTCCGATCCGGTTCAGCCCGATCAGACCAGCTCCGAGCCGCTGTCGCGCGCCATCGGCGAGCGCTACCTGACCTATGCGCTGTCGACGATCATGAACCGGGCGCTGCCCGATGCCCGCGACGGGCTGAAGCCGGTGCATCGCCGCATCCTGTTCGCCATGCGCGAGCTGCGGCTGTCGCCCAGCGGCGCGTTCCGCAAGTCGGCCAAGATCAGCGGCGACGTGATGGGCAACTATCACCCCCACGGCGACGCGGCGATCTATGACGCCATGGCGCGCCTCGCCCAGCCCTTCGCCATGCGCTATCCGCTGGTGGACGGGCAGGGCAATTTCGGCAATATCGACGGCGACAACCCTGCCGCCAGCCGCTATACCGAGGCCCGTCTGACCGCCGCCGCCGAGGCGCTGATGGAGGGCTTGGCCGAGAATGCGGTCGATTTCCGCCCGAATTACGACGGCACGCTGGAAGAGCCCATCGTGCTGCCCGCGGCCTTTCCGAACCTGCTCTGCAACGGCGCCTCGGGCATCGCCGTCGGCATGGCGACCAACGTGCCGCCGCATAACCTGCACGAGGTCATCGACGCCTGCCTGCATCTGATCAAGGCGCCGGATGCCCGCGACGAGACGCTGGTTTCCATCATTCCCGGCCCGGATTTCCCGACCGGCGGCGTGCTGGTCGAATCGCGCGAGGTGATCGCCGAGGCCTACCGCACCGGCCGCGGCAGCCTGCGCCTGCGCGCGCGCTGGTCGGTCGAGGACCTGGGCCGCGGCAACTGGCAGGTGGTCGTGACCGAGATCCCCTATCAGGTGCAGAAATCCAAGCTGATCGAGCGGCTGGCCGAGGTGATCCAGCTGAAGAAGGTGCCGATCCTGGCCGATGTCCGCGACGAATCGGCCGAGGACATCCGCATCGTGCTGGAGCCGCGCACCCGCGCCGTGGACCCCGAGCAGCTGATGGCGGCGCTGTTCCGGGTCAGCGACCTGGAAGTGCGCTTCGGCCTGAACATGAACGTGCTGATCGACGGCCGCGTGCCCAAGGTCTGCTCGCTGAAAGAGGTGCTGCGCGCCTTCCTCGACCATCGGCGCGAGGTGCTCTTGCGCCGCTCGAACCACCGGCTGGACAAGATCGCGGCGCGGCTGGAGGTGCTGGAGGGCTACATGATCGCCTTCCTGAACCTCGACCGGGTGATCGAGATCATCCGCCACGAAGACGAGCCCAAGGCGGTGATGATGGCCGAGTTCCGGCTGTCCGAGGTGCAGGTCGAGGCGATCCTGAACATGCGCCTGCGCGCCTTGCGCCGGCTCGAGGAAATGGAGCTGCGCACCGAGCACGAGACCCTGACCGCCGAGCGGGCCGAGCTGATGGCGATGCTCGCCGACGAATCGGCGCAATGGGGCCGCATCGCCGGCGAATTGCGCGAGACGCGGACGAAATTCGGCAAGTCCGCCCCCGGTGGCCAGCGCCGCACAGAGATCGGCGAGGCCGGCGAGGTGGCCGAGATCGACATGGATTCGATGATCGAGCGCGAGCCGGTCACGGTGATCCTGTCCAAGATGGGCTGGATCCGCGCCATGAAGGGCCACCAGCCGCTGGATGCCGAGGTCAAGTTCAAGGACGGCGACGGCCCCTTCATGGCCTTCCATGCCGAGACCACCGACAAGCTGATGGTCTTCGGCGCCAACGGCCGCTTCTATACCCTGCCGGCCAACAACCTGCCCGGCGGCCGCGGCATGGGCGAGCCCCTGCGGCTGATGATCGACCTGCCGAACGACGCCGGCGTGATCGCCATGTTCCCCTGGCGCGAGGGGCGCTGGCTGGTCGCCTCGAAGGCCGGGGACGGCTTCATCGTGCCGGCGGCCGACATTCTGGCGCAGACCCGCGCCGGCAAGCAGGTGCTGAATGGCGATGCCGCGCTGTGCCGCCCCGTGACCGGCGACCATCTCGCGGTGGTGGGCGACAACCGCAAGCTGCTGGTCTTCCCCTTGGACGAGCTGCCCGAGATGGGCCGCGGCAAGGGTGTGCGCTTGCAGAAATACAAGGACGGCGGCCTGTCGGATGCGATCTGCATCACCCTGGCCGAAGGGCTGCGCTGGCAGGAAAGCGGCGGCCGCACGAGGACCGAGCCCGACCTGACCGAATGGCTGGGCAAGCGGGCGGGCACCGGCTACATGGCGCCGCGCGGCTTCCCGCGCGACAACAAGTTCAACTGAGCCAAGGCGGGGGAAATTCCCCGCCTAGCTGTTGGTGGTCTGCGGCAGCACAGGCCTTTCGGTCTGGGTCTGGGCCGACTGGTCCTGTTTCACCTTGTGGCCCGGGCAATCGGCCAGGGCCGGCAGCGCCGTCACCACCAGCACCAAGGCAACGGCGGCGGTCTTGCGGATCATCTCGCACTCTCCTTTTCTCGCTTGCACGGCATCAGGCTGACACGCAGGGGCGATTCGAACAAATCACGATTCGCGGTCGCGCACCTGCTTCACCCCGGTCAGCATCGGCCGGACCAGATCCTCGCGCTTCCAGAAGCGATAGAACAGGATCACCCCGATATGCAGCACCACCAGCAGCAGGATCAGGTTGGCGCCCAGCCCGTGCCAGCCCACCGCCTTGGCGCGCGTGGCGCTGCTGACAGAGGAGGCCAGCGGCCCGACGTTGATATAGTCGTCGGGGTCCGAGATCAGGCCGCTGCTGACCTGCGCCGCCAGCACCGCCAGCATGGCGATCACCGACAGCGCGCCCAGCGGGTTGTGGCCGGGCCAGTGGCTGGGCTCGCGCAGGAACATGCCGCGCATATAGCCGGCGATGGCGCCAGGTCCGCGGATGAAATGCGAGAACCGCGCCGGCGCCGGGCCGACAAAGCCCCAGAGCAGCCGGAACAGCAAAAGCCCCGCCACGACATAGCCGCACCAGAAATGCAGCGTCATCTTGGCGGGGCCGAACTGGCCGAGGCACCAGCCGGCGGTGACGAAAAACGCCAAGAGCCAGTGGAACCCGCGCAACAGCGGGTCCCACAGCCGGACCTCTCGCACCGGCCCCGGCATCAGCTCTTTTCGCGGAAATTGTCGTGGCAGGCCTTGCAGGCGCCGCCCAGCTTCTGCACCACCGGCCCGACATTGGCCGCGCCGCCCTTCACCGCCTCCGAGGCGCCGGTCGCGGCCTCTTGCAGCCCGGCGAACTTGGCGCGGAACTCGTCCAGGTTGTTCCAGATGTCGGGCTTGGCGGCGCTGTCCTCGGCCTGGCCATGGGCGCTGCCCTCGATGAACAGGCTGGGCAGGTCGTAATGGGTCAGCGCCTCGATATTGGCGGCGGCGCGGCTGGCCGCGGCCTCGTCATAGGCAACGTCGCCCTTGGCCATGCCGGCGAGCATGCCCATGTTGATCGCCAGCATCTGATAGAAGCCGTGGCGGGCCTCGATGGCCTGGTGGATCGGGTCGTCGTCCTGGGCGATGGCGGCCAGCGGCATCGTGGCCAGCGCGGCGGCGAGGATCAGGCGCATATCAATTCCTCTCATGTGGCTTTCGGCTGCATTTTCAAAGGCGCGCGTGGGGCAAGCGTCGCACAACCGGCCGGTTCTGCCAACGCGGCTGCAATGCCGATTCCGTGAAGAGCCGCGCCCTTCCTCCGGCTTTTTGGGCCGTGGGCGCCGGGTTTTGCGCAAAATCCGGGCAGCGGCGCGCGGCAGCCGGATGTGCGGACGGTTTTGCTTGCCTGATGCTGCATTGCGGCGCAACCTGAAGGGGACGGGGCCGCATCCCTCGTCTACCCCGGGCCGCACGGGGTCTTCATGGCAGACCGCCGTTCATGCCCGCGTCTCCTCCCTCCACGCGGACATGGGCGGCGGCTTTTCATCCAGCCGGGCGGCGGCGTTGCAGCAGATAGATGTCCATGATCCAGCCATGCACGGCGCGGGCCCTGGCGCGGGCGGCCAGGATGCGCGGGCCGGCCTCGGCCAGGGGGCCGGCGATCAGCAGCTCCTCGGGCATGCCCAGGAAGGCGCCCCACCAGATCTCCACCCCCTCGGGGTCGAGGCTCTGGAACGCGCAATCCCCGTCCAGCATGACCACGGCGTGATCGGTGCCGGGGGGCCAGCCGTGGTCGCGGATCTGCCGGCCGGTGGTGATGGTGACCGGCTCGGCGACCGCGTTCAGCGGGATGGCATGCGCTGCGCAAAGCGCTTGGATCGCGGTGATGCCGGGGATGACGCGCAGGGTCAGCGGCAGGCGCCGCGCCACGCGCGAGGCAATGCGCAGCGTGCTGTCGTAAAGCGACGGATCGCCCCAGACCAGCAGCGCCGGGCGGATGGCGCCATGGCTGCGGATGACCTTTTCCCACTGCTCGGCGATGGCGTCGTGCCAGACCTCGACGCCCTGGCGATAGCCGTCCTGCGCGTCGCGGGCAGGCATGTCGAACAGCGCCATGGGCGGCGGGCTGGCCAGAACGCGCCGGACCAGCGCGTGGCGCAGCTGGGCCAGGTCGGCCTTGTCCTCGCCCTTCGAGGGGATCAGGATCAGGTCGGCCGCCGCCATGGCCGCGATGCCGTCGCGGGTCAGGTGGCCGGGGCTGCCGGTGCCGATGCCGATCAGCGTCAGCGCGATCATGGCGCCTCTCCGATCAGGTGGAAGAAGCTGCCCGAGGCATGGCCGCGCTGCGATCCGGTCTCGGGCACCGCATCGCCATTGGCGTCGGTGACGCGGGCCAAGGGCGCGTCGGGCTGGGCCAGGATGGTGGCATAGTGGAACTCGTGCCCCGCCAGCGGCTGCGGGTAGAGCCCGCCCATCGGCATGGCCCGGCGATAGCCCAGGTGCATGCGGCGCTGCGCGTAGCTGGTCTCCAGCCCCAAGAGCCCGGCCATCTGGTGCCGCGTGCCCTGCGCATCGACCAGCCCGGCGCCCATCGCCATATAGCCGCCGCATTCGCCATGCACCGGCCGGGTCTCGGCGAAGCGCCGCAGCCCGGCGCGGAAGCGCGCGGCCGAGGCCAGCCGGCCGGCGTGCAGCTCGGGATAACCGCCGGGCAGCCAGCAGGCCCCGGCGCTGTCGTCGGGCGCCTGATCGGCCAGGGGCGAGAAGGGCAGGATCACCGCCCCGGCCGCGCGCCAGCCGGCGACCAGATGCGGATAGACAAAGGAAAACGCATCGTCCTGCGCCAGCGCGATACGCTCGGCCGGCGGCGGCAGCGGGCGGAACGGCTCGGGCGCAAGGCCGCCCCGCGCCGCCGCGATGATCGCGTCCAGGTCCAGGTGCCGGGCGGCGGCCGCGCCCGCCTGGGCCAGCAGCGCGTCCAGCGCCGCATGTTCGCGCGCCTGCACCAGGCCCAAGTGGCGCTCGGGCAGCTCGATCCCAGCCTCGCGCGGCAGCACGCCCAGCACCGGGATCGCGAGCCGGTCGAAGGCGAGCCGCATCAGCGCCTCGTGCCGGGGCGAGGCTGTGCGGTTCAGCACCACCCCGGCCAGCGCCACGTCGGGCCGCATCTCGCGAAACCCCAGCGCCACGGCGGCGGCGGATTGCGCCTGGCCCTTGGCATCGATCACCAGAAGCACCGGCCAGCCGGTCAGCGCGGCCACGTCGGCGCTGGCGCCATTGCCGCAGCCGCCCGGCCGGGCCACCCCGTCGAAAAGCCCCATCGAGCCCTCGGCCACCGCGATGTCGGCCGGTCCGGCGCTGCCGACCAGATGCGCGATCTGCGCCCGGCCCATGGCCCAGCTGTCCAGGTTGACCGACTCGCGCCCCGCCGCCGCGCGGTGAAAGGCCGGGTCGATGTAATCCGGCCCGCTCTTGAACGGCTGGACCGCGAGGCCCCGCGCCCGCAGGGCCGCGATCAGCCCCAGCGTGACCGTGGTTTTCCCCGAGCCCGAAGCGGGCGCGCTGACCAGGATCCCCCTCATTCCGGGAACCGCGGCGCGGTGCCGACCGGGCGGAAGCGGCGGTCGTAATCACCGGCATAAAGCCGGCTTTCGTCGAAGCCCTCGGCCGCCAGGGCCGGGCCGACCAGGATCAGCGCCGTGCGCTCGCCCGCGCCGATGCCGGGGTCCAGCGTCGAAAGCGTGGCGCGGATGATGCGCTGGTCGGGCCAGCTGGCGCGGAACACCACCGCGACCGGGCAATCCGGGCCGTAATGCGGGATCAGTTCCGCCTGCACGCGGTCCAGCACATGCACCGACAGGTGGATCGCCAGGGTGGCGCCGGTGGCGGCGAAATTCGCCAGGATTTCCCCCTTTGGCATCGCGGAGGCGCGCCCCGAGGTCCGGGTCAGCACCACCGATTGCGCCACGCCCGGCAGGGTCAGCTCTGCCCCCAGCGCGGCGGCGGCAGCGGCAAAGCTGGGCACGCCCGGCGTCACGTCATAGGGGATGCCGGCCGCGCGCAGCCGCCGCAACTGCTCGCCCATCGCCGACCAGACCGACAGGTCGCCCGAATGCAGCCGCGCCACGTCATGGCCTGCGGCATGCGCCGCCGCAATCTCGGCGATGATCTGGTCCAGGTCCATGCTGGCGGTGTTGACGATCCGCGCGCCGGGCGGGCAATGGCTCAGCAGCGCCTGCGGCACGAGGCTGCCGGCGTAAAGGCAGACCGGGCAGGCGGCGATCAGGTCGCGGCCGCGCAGGGTGATGAGGTCGGCGGCACCGGGGCCGGCGCCGATGAAATGGACGGTCATGCGGGGTCTCCTTCGGCAATGGCGCAGGTCGCCATGCCGTCTTGCGAAAGGACGCGGGGGGTCACGATGCGGGCGCCGGGGGCCAGCGCCGCCAGCGCCGCCGCCTCGGCCAGCGAGCCGGTGGCAAAAAGGGCGCGGACGCGCGGCGATTGCGTGGGGGTGGCGCGGCCCGCGACATCGACCGCCAGCAGCGGCAGGGACAGTTGCGCGGCCAGAGCGCGGACCGCCGGCGCCTCGGCCTTGGCCGTTGCGGTGGCCAGCGCATCGGCGGCGCCCGCCCGGGCCAGCGCGTCGGCCAGCGAGGCGGTGCCGGCCGCCTTGCGAAAGCCCAGGCCCGCGACCCTCATGGCCGGCTCCAGATGGTGACGCTGCGGGCTGGGGTCCAGCCGCGCATCCGGCCGAGCGGCGCCGCCTCCTCGACCGATAGGCGGGTCAGTCGGCCGCCGAGCCGGGCGTGCAGCTGGGCGACCAGCGCCTCGGTCTCCAGCGTGACGGCGTTGACGACCAGCCGGGCCGGGGGCAGGGCGGCGATGACCTCGGCGCTGGCGCCGCCGCCGACGAAGATCGCATCGGGCGCGGGCAGGCCGGCCAACGCCGCGGGCGCCGCGCCGGCGACGCTGCGCATGCGGCCGGCCAGCCCGAAGGCCTCGATATTGGCGGCGATGTTCGCCAGCCGGCCGGGCCGCGGCTCGACCGTCACCGCGCGCCCGCCGTTCAGGCACCATTCCACGCTGACCGAGCCCGAACCGCCGCCGATGTCCCACAAGAGTTCCCCGGTCCGGGGCGCCAGATGCGCCAGCGTCACCGCCCGCACCGCTTGCCGGGTGATCTGGCCGTCATGGGCAAAGGCATCGTCGGGCAGGCCGAAGCCGCGCGGCAAGCCGCTGCCCGGCGGCAGGTCCGCCCCGTCCAGCGCCACCGCGACCGGGGCGGCGCAGTCCAGCGCAAAGCCATCCGCCCGCACCTGCCGGATGCGCTCGCGCGGGCCGCCCAGGGCTTCCAGCACCACCATGCGCGTTGCACCCAGCCCCTGCGCCGCCACCCATTCGGCCAGGCCGCGCGGGGCGTCGCCGTCGCGCAGCAGGCAGATCGCCCGCGCCCCCCGCGCCAGCAGCGGGCGCAGCCGCGCGAAGGGCGCGGCGTGCAGGCCCAGGCAAGCCACCTCCTCCAGCCGCCAGCCCAGCCGGGCGGCGGCCAGCGAGAACGTGCCCGGGGCGGGATAGGCGCGCCATTCGCCGGGCGCCAGCGCCTCGGCCAGCATGGCCCCGGCGCCATGCCAGAACGGATCGCCCGAGACCAGCGCCGCCACCCGCCGCCCGCGCTGCGCCAGCAGCGGCGCCACCGAAAACGGCACCGGCCAGGCCTGCCCGGGGACACCCGCCAGCGCCAGGTGCCGGTGCGCGCCGAAGACGATTTCCGCGCCGGCCAGCGCCTCGCGGCTTGCGTCGGTCAGACCTGCCGGTCCATCTTCGCCCAGACCGATGATCGACAGCCAGGGCTCAACCATGAGGCGCATCCTTCTTCTGGGCGGCACGACCGAGGCCGGCGCCATGGCCCGCGCCCTGTCCGAGGCCGGGACGGAGGCGGTGTTCTCCTATGCCGGCCGCACCGAGAACCCCGTCCCGCAGCCGCTGCCGACCCGCATCGGCGGCTTCGGCGGGATCGAGGGGCTGCTGCTGTTCCTGCGCGAGAACGGCATCAGCCATGTCATCGACGCGACGCATCCCTTTGCCGAGGGCATGAGCCGCAATGCCATCGCCGCCTGCGGACGGGCCGGGGTAGCGCTGATCGCGCTGGAGCGCCCGGCCTGGACCCCGCAGCCCGGCGACCGCTGGACCCGCGTGGCGGATTACGCGGCGGCGGCGCGGGCGCTCCCCGGCGACGGCTCGACCGTGTTCCTGGCCATCGGCCGGCAGAACCTGGCGCCCTTCGTCGGGCTGAACCACCGCTGGCTCTTGCGCTTTGCCGAGGTCGCGGCCCATCCCCTGCGCGACGCGACGCTGATCGCCTCGCGCGGGCCCTATACGGTGGCCGGGGACGTGGCGCTGATGCAGCGCCATGCCGTCGCCCATGTCGTCGCCAAGAATGCCGGCGGCCGCGCGGCCGAGGCCAAGCTTGCCGCCGCGCGCCAGCTGGGCCTGCCGGTGGTGATGATCGACCGGCCCGCGCTGCCCCGCCGCCGCAGCGTGGCGACGGTGGCCGAGGTGATGGCCTGGCTTCATGGCGCCGATCGGGGCGTATAGACCCAAGGGCCGACCCGCCGCGTGGCGCTGTTGCCCAGGATGACCACGGTGCGCATGTCGGCCATCTCGGGGCGGGCCTCGGCCAGCGTGGTGGTGCGGATCGCCTCGTCCGGGGTCGAGACGGCGCGGGCGAAGCTGATCAGGCGCCCGGGCCCGCATTCCTCGCGCAGGATCTCCAGCACGCGGGCAAAGCCCTCGGGGCGGGCGCGCGAGCGCGGGTTGTAGAAGGCCATGGCGAAATCCGCCTGCGCCGCCAGCCGCAGGCGCTTCTCGATCAGGGCCCAGGGCTTCAGGTTGTCCGACAGGTTGATGGCGCAGAAATCATGCCCCAGCGGCGCGCCCAGCCGGGCGGCGGCCGCCAGCATGGCGGTGATGCCGGGCAGGATGCGGATCTCGGGCGCATCCCCGCGCCCCTCCAGCGCCTCGAACAGCGCCGAGGCCATGGCGAAGACGCCCGGATCGCCCGAGGAAACCACCGCCACCCGCCGCCCCGCTGCGGCCAGGTCCAGCGCATGGCGGGCGCGGTCCAGCTCGACGCGGTTGTCCGAGGGGTGCAGCACCAGCCCCGGCCGCGGCGCGATGCGGGCGACATAGGGGATATAGCCGACCACGTCGGTCGCCTCGGCCAGCGCGGCCGCGACCTCGGGGGTGACCAGATCCCCGGCGCCGGGGCCCAGGCCGGCGACCGCGACCCAGCCGCTCATTCGGCGGCATCCGCCGCAGAATCGACCAGTGGACGGCGGCCGTTGCCATGCACCAGCACGGTCGCGAAATAGGGGCAGGCGTCCAGGTCGGCCTGCGCCAGAGGGGTCACGCGCTGGTTCGGCATGGTGCCGCGCTCGACCAGCCAGGCGTCGGCCATGCGGCCCGAGGCCGCCAGCGCGCGGGCGATCTTGGGCAGGTTGCGGCCGGTCTTCATCACCACCAGCGCCTGCGCTTGCTGCATGTGGCGGGCCAGTTCCGCCTCGGGCAGCGTGCCCATCAGCACCGTCATCGCGTCGTCGCCCCAGGTCATCGGCTGGCCGATGGCGTTCCAGCACCCGGTCATGCCGGGAATGCCGGGGATCACCTCGACCTCGGCCAGGCCCTGCAAGCGCGCATGCAGATGCATGAACGAGCCATAGAACAGCGGGTCGCCCTCGCACAGCACCACCACGTCGCCGGTCGCGACCAGCGCCGCCAGCCGCGCGGTCCAGTCGTCATAGAAGGCCGACAGCAGGCGGTTGTATTCCGGGCTGTCGAAGGGGATCTCGACCGTCACCGGATATTCCATCGCGTGCTCGATGACGCCCGGGGCCAGCATCTCGGCCACGATGCGGCGGGCCTGGCCCGGCCGGCCCTTCTTGCGGAAATAGGCGATCTGGCGCGCCTGCCGGATCGCCCGGTCGGCACGGACCGAGATCAGGTCGGGATCGCCCGGACCAAGGCCGGCGCAGATGATCTTTCCGGGTTTCGGGCCCATGGTCATTCCTTCCGGCTGGCCAGCGCGTTGACGGCGGCGACGGTGATGGCCGAGCCGCCCAGGCGACCCCGCACGACAAGCGCCGGCGCCGGCAGGTCGGCCATCAGCGCTTCCTTGGATTCGGCGGCGCCGACGAAGCCCACCGGACAGCCGATGATCGCGGCCGGGCGCGGGCAGGCGGGGTCCTTCAGCATGTTCAGCAGGTGGAACAGCGCGGTCGGCGCATTGCCGATGGCGACCACGGCGCCGGCAAGGTCGTCGCGCCACAGTTCCAGCGCCGCCGCGCTGCGGGTATTGCCCATGCGCGCGGCCAGTTCGGGCACGCGCGGGTCGTGCAGGGTGCAGATCACGCGATTCGCGGCGGGCAGGCGCGGGCGGGTGATGCCCTCGCTGACCATGCGCGCGTCGCAGAGGATCGGCGCGCCGCCCGCCAGCGCCGCCCGCGCCGCCTCGGCCATGCCGGCCGAGAATTGCACGTCGCGTTCCAGCCCCACCAGCCCGGCGGCATGGATCATGCGCACCACGACCGGCTCTTCCTCGGGGGAAAAGCGCGCCAGATCGGCCTCGACGCGGATGGTGGCGAAGGACTGGCGATAGATCGCGGCGCCGTCGGTTTCGTAATGGTGCATGGTCGGGCCTTGGGTTTTCGTGGGGATGGCACGCGGCGCGAAATCGGGCAAGCGCAGGATCTCTGCCGCGCTCAGCTGCCGCGCCGCCGGCGGATCGGACGGCGTGCCGTCGCGGATCAGGTCGAAGCGGTCCGGTCCGACCGCGACCAGCGTGACCGAGGCCGGGCCTTGCCGCGCGCAGCCCTTGGCGCAGGCGCTGGCGTGCAGCGTGCCGCGCAGCTTGGGCGCCAACCGGCGGGCCAGGGCGCGCACATCGGCCAGCGCCTGCGGGCAGCCGGGCGCGCCGGTGCAGGCGTGGCTGCGCAGCAGCGGATCGTCCGGGGCCTCGATGGCCCCGGCGAGCCGGACCGGCGCCTCCGATTCCACCAGCAGCATCCGCCAGGGCGTCAGCCGCACCGGCGCGGCGATCCGGGCCAGCTGCGCCGCCGTGACCTGCCCGAAGGCAAAGCCGATCAGCCAGCCGCCGCGGCACGCTCCGGACTGCGGCGGTGCGGCAGGCCGGGGTCGCGGCCCCGGGGCGGCGCCCGGCGGCGGCGCCACGCGGGCCGCCAGCGCCGCCATGCGGCCGCGCCCGTCCTTCACGCCGCCCTGCGCCACGAACCAGCGTGCCAGCGCCAGCGCGGTCTCGGCCCCGCCCGGCAGCGACCAGTCGGCGCCCTCGGGCCAGCAGCGCCAGCCGCCGGGGCCGGGGATCAGCCGGATATCGGTCGGCGCCTCGGCCAGCACCGGCGCGGCCTCGTCCACGGCAAAGCCGAACTTGCCCGGCAGCGCCGGGGCGTCGGGCGCGGTCAGCAGGGCGGCCAGCCGCGCGGCCTCGGCCCAGGCCGCGCCGCCCACCCGGGCCAGCGGCGACAGCATGACATTGCGCCGCGCCTCGGCCTCGGGCGTGGCGTCCAGCAGGTCCAGCGCCGCCAGCGCCGCGACGGCCTTGGCATGCCCGACTGCGTCCAGCCCGCGCAATTGCAGGTTGGCGCGGCTGGTCAGGTCGATCAGCCCGTTGCCGTGGCTCCAGGACAGGTCGGCGATGGCCTGCACTTGCTCCGCCGCCAGCCGCCCATTGCGCGCACGGATGCGCAGGACCAGCCCGTCGCCCGATTGCATCGGCCGCAGCGCGCCGGGACACCAGCCCTTGACCTGAAAGCTCATGCCACCCCCAGGACCGAGTTGCGCCGGCTGACCCAGAGGCCCGCCTCCAAGAGCCGCGCGAACAGCGCCCGCATTGCGTCCAGCGCGGCCGGGTTTTCCCGCGCCATGAACGCCACCACCTCGGGCCGGCCCAGCGTCGCGGCATGATAGAGGTCGAACAGATGTCCCGGCACCACCCCCGCCAGATTGGCGAAGGCCGCCATATGGTCCAGCGTCGCCGCGATCTCAGCCGCGCCGCGAAAGCCGTGCCGCATCATGCCGTTGGCCCAGGCGGGGTTGGCGGCGCGGGCGCGGGTGACGCGGGCGATCTCTTCGGTCAGCGTGCGGGCGCGGGGCGCGTCGGGCCGCGTCGCGTCCAGATGATAAAGCGCCGGGACCGCGGCCCCGATCCGCGCCATGGCGGCGGCGAAACCGGCCTCATGCGCGGCATAATCGGCGGCCAGCAGCAGGTCGGATTCCGGCAGGTCCTGGGCGTGGACGAAGGCGTCGGCCCCGGCCAGCCGGTCGCGGAGCGCCTGCGGCCGGTGCGAGATGTGCCCGTCGGCGCCGATGGCATGCGAGGATGCGGCCAGCCAGGCCTCGCCCGCCGCCGCCCGCGCCTCGGCCGTGAAGGTCTCGGCCAGATCGCCGATGCCCATCCCATAAAGCCCGGGCTTCGGGCCAAAGACCCGGGGGGCGCGCGCCAGATAGGGATTGTCCGCGGGCGCCTCGTCGCGGGTGGCCAGCGCGGCGGCGCCGGTCTCGAACAGCTGCGCGAGGCCGGGGAAGATGTCGCGGAACAGGCCCGAGACCCGCAGCGTCAGGTCGATGCGCGGCCGGCCCAGTTCCGCCAGCGGGACCACCTCGACGCCGGCGACCCGGCCCGAGCCCGCATCCCAGCGCGGCGCGAGCCCCGCCAGATGCAGCGCCATGGCGAATTCCTCGCCCGCCGTGCGCATGGTGGCGCTGCCCCACAGATCGACGACCAGCCCGCGCGGCCAGTCGCCGTGGTCTTGCAGGTGGCGGCGCAGCAGCTCCTCGGCCAGCTTCAACCCCTGGGCATGGGCGTTTCGGCTGGGCACGGCGCGCGGGTCCACGGAAAACAGGTTGCGCCCGGTCGGCAGCACGTCCGGCCGGCCCCGTGCGGGCGAGCCCGAGGGACCCGGCGCGACCGGCCGTCCGGCCAGCGCGCGGGCCAGCCCCTGCGTCTCGCCCGGCGCGGTGCCATAGACGTGCAGGCCGTCGCCGAAGCGGCTGTCCTTGAGATCGCAGAGGAAGCGGTCGATCAGCGGGATCGCCTCGGCGGCGGCGGCCGCGGGCGGCAGGCCCAGGTCGGCCTCGACGCCCGCCGCGCGTGCCTCGTCGCGGATGGCGCCGATCAGCCGGTCGCGGCGGCGCGGGTCCAGCCCGTCGGCGGTCGAATATTCGTCCAGCAGCCGTTCCAGATGCGCGAGGTTCTCCGGCATCTCGGCCGCGACCAGCGGCGGCGGCAGGTGGCCCAGCGTCACCGCGGAAAGCCGGCGCTTGGCCTGCGCCGCCTCGCCCGGATCGTTGACGATGAAGGGATAGACGACCGGCAGGTCGCCCAGCAGCGCCTGCGGCCAGCAGGCCGGCGACAGCGCGACCGACTTGCCCGGCAGCCATTCCAGCGTGCCATGCGCGCCCATATGGACCAGGGCCTCGGCCTGGGTCCGCAGCCACAGGTAGAAGGCCACGTATTCGTGGCGCGGGGTGCGGCTGAGATCGTGATAGTCGTCGGCGCGGCTCTGCACCGCGCCGCGTTCGGGCTGCAGCGCGATCAGGTCGGCGCCGTGGCGGATGGCGGCGAAACCCAACCTCTCGGGCGGTGGGCCCCAGGCCGCATGCAGATCGTCGCGCAGGCCCTGCGGCAGGGTCGCCAGCGCGGCGCGGTAGTCGGCAGCGGGCCAGTCGATGCGCTCGGTCAGCAGCCTCTGCGCCAGCCCGGCGTGGTCCAGGCCCAGCATGGCGCCCGCCGATGCCAGCGCGTCCAGCCCGACGGCATGGGCCAGCTGATGCGCCTTGCCGGGATAGGTCGAGAGCACCACCGCCCGCCGCGCCGCGGGCAGCGCCAGCCGTGCCCGGATCCGCGCCACCGCCTGCGCGACCAGCGCCGGGTCGGGGGCGTGGACCAGGCGGGCGAATTGCAGGTCGGGATCGCGGGCCTGGGCCGCCTTGAAGCTGATCGCGCCCAGGAAGATGCGGCCGTCGACCTCGGGCAGCACGACATGCATGGCAAGATCGGCGGCGGAAAACCCGCGATCCTCGGCGGCCCACAAGTCCCGCGTGGCGGTCGAGAGCGCGACCTGGAACACCGGGCAATCCGCCGCGTCGAAGGGCGTGGCGCCGGCATCGTCGCGCGCGGAAAAGGCGGTCAGATTCACCACCGCCCGCGTGCCCGGCAGATGCGGCGCGAGCCAGTCCGCGAAGCCCGGCGTCTTCAGCGAGGGCGCGAAGACCCCGCTGGCCGGCAGGCCCGCCGCGCGCAGCGCCCGGATCATCGCATCGACCGGGCCGAGGTCGGCGCTGGTCAGGTAGCTGCGATAGAAGCTGACCAGCACCCCCGGCTCGGGCCGGTCGGTCACGCCCCGGTCGGGGTCGTAGAAGCCGAAGTCAGGCACCTGCGGCTGGCCGGCGACCGGCGCGGCGTCCAGCCCCGCGACCCGCGCCAGTTCCGCCAGCGCCATCTGCGCCGCCACCGCGCCGCCCTGGTCGCAAAGCGCCGACAGGTTGCGCAGCGTCTCGCCCGGCAGGGTCGAGAACCGCTCCAGCACCGGATCGGGGCGGCCGTCGGCGGGCAGCAGCGCCAGCGCGATGCCCTGCCGGCGGGCCAGGTCTTGCAGCGTGGCGATGCCATAGGGCCAATAGGCCTCGCCGCCGATCAGCCGCACCAGCACGGCGCGGGCATGGGACAGCACCGCATCGGCATATTGATCGACCGAAACCGGGTGGCGCAGGGCCGAGATGTTCAGCAGCCGCAGCGCGGGCAGGCCGCCCTTGGCGCGATGCCAGCCGGCCGCGAAGGCGCCGAGGTCGCTGTCGGAATAGGACAGCACCACCAGATCGGCCGGGGTCTGGCCGGGATCGGTGGGGGTCTCGGTTTCCTCGAGCCCCCGGCTTTCGCGGAAAACGACGTGCATCTAACCCACCAGAACCGCCCAGATCGCGGCTTCGTCGATGTCGTCATGCTCGGCGATGACGACAAGGCGCGACAGGCGCGGCCGATCGCCCCAGGGCCGGTCGAACTGATGGCGCACGCGCTCGCCCACCGCCTGCACCAGCAGGCGCATCGGCTTGCCGGCGACGGCGACATGGCCCTTGACCCGCAGCGCCTTCTGCTCGCGCGCCAGCCGCTGGATGCGGGCGGCCAGATCGGCGGGGTCTGCGATTTCCGGCAGGTCGATCACCACCGAATCGAAATCGTCGTGTTCGTGGTCATCGGCGCCGTCGTGATGGCTGGGGCGGGCGGCGAGGTCGTCCTCGGCCGCCGCCGCCAGGCCCAGGATCAGCCGCGGGTCGATGACACCGTCGGTCAAGGGCAGGATCGGCAGGCGGCGCGGGGTTTCGGCCTCGATCACCGCGCGGGCGGCGGCCAGCCCGTCCTCGCCCGCCAGGTCGGCCTTGCTGAGCAGCACGATATCGGCGCAGGCGATCTGGTCCTCGAACACCTCGGACAAGGGCGTCTCGTGGTCCAGGCCGGGATCCGTGGCCCGCTGGGCCGCGACCGCGGCTTCGTCGGGGGCGAAGCGGCCGGCGGCCACGGCTTCGGCGTCGGCCAGCGCGATCACCCCGTCCACGGTGATGCGCGAACGGATCGCCGGCCAGTCGAAAGCTTTCAGCAGCGGCTTCGGCAGCGCCAGGCCCGAGGTCTCGATCAGGATGTGGTCGGGCCGCGCGGGCATCGCCATCAGCTTTTCCAGCGTCGGGATGAAGTCGTCGGCCACCGTGCAGCAGATGCAGCCGTTCGAAAGCTCGAGGATGTTCTCCTCGGGGCAATTCGCATCGGCGCAGGATTTCAGGATCTCGCCATCGACGCCCATGGTGCCGAATTCATTGACCAGCACCGCCAGCCGCTTTCCCTGCGGGTTCGCCATCAGGTGGCGGATCAGCGTGGTCTTGCCGGCGCCCAGGAAGCCGGTGATGACGGTGACGGGGGTCTTGGTCAGGTCGGTCATGATTCATCCAGTCGGGGGGCCAAGGGGGGAGGAATGCGCGCGATGCTGCGCTTGCGGAAAATCGGGCTGCGCTCGCGCCAGGGCACGATGCCGTCGGGCGCGGCGGCATAGGCGCTGGCGCCCGCCAGGATCTCGGCGGCGTCCTGGGCCTCCATGCGGCCGTAGACATAGGTCCAGCGGTCGGGGCCGGAGAGCGCGATGGCGGCGCCGTTCGAACAGGCGGACAGGCATTCGACCGGGCGGATCACCACGCCCGCCGGATCGGGGTGGCGCAGCAGCGCCGCCATCAGGCGTTGTCCCGGCACGGGCTGGCCGTCGACGACCGGCTCGCCGGCGCGGCAGGTGATGCAAACATGCAGCGTCACGGTCATGCCTCAAGTCCCCTGGTCATGGCGGCATGAGGCAGGGCGCAGGCGCCCGAACCCCAGCAGGAACACCCCGTCCGCCGGTCAATCCTTCGTTGCGCGGCAGGTCTCCCGGCTTGCGGATTCGGGCTGATGGCCCACGGGCGCCCGCCTTCCCGGCCTTGCGGGCCAGTGGCATCGGGCGACCTTTCCGGTCACGGTCGCGGGGGCGGCTGCTTTCGGGCTTTCACCCGTCGCATTCCCTTTTCACCTGTCATAGGACAGGAACCGGCGCGCCTCATGCTCTGCGCTGCCGGCCCCCGCTTGTCAAGCAAAGGAGTCCCGATGGAAACCGACGACAACGCCCGCCACGCCCGGAAGATGGCCAAGGTCAAGGCCGCCCGCGACCGGATGATGGCCGGAAAGCAGGGCGAAAAGGGCCTGCTCATCGTCCATACCGGCAAGGGCAAGGGCAAGTCCTCGTCCGGCTTCGGCATGATCCTGCGCTGCATCGCCCATGGCATGCCCTGCGCCGTGGTGCAGTTCATCAAGGGCGCCTGGGACACCGGCGAGCGCCGGCTCCTGACCACGCATTTCGCCGATCTGTGCCAGTTCCACGCCATGGGCGAGGGCTTCACCTGGGAGACGCAGGACAAGGCCCGCGACATCGCCGCCGCCCGCGCCGGCTGGGACAAGGCCAAGGAACTGATCCGCGACCCGAGGGTCCGCATGGTGCTGCTGGACGAGATCAACATCGCGCTGCGCTATGACTATCTGGACCTGGACGAGGTGCTGGGCTTTCTCCAGGACGAAAAGCCGCCAATGACCCATGTCGTGCTGACCGGGCGCAATGCGAAGCCGGAACTGATCGCGGCCGCCGATCTCGTGACCGAGATGGAGATGGTGAAGCATCCGTTCCGCGACGGCATCAAGGCCCAGCCAGGGGTGGAGTTCTAGGCCGGAATCGGCTCATCTGACGACGTTGAACGGCTTTGCCTGCGTGCGAGAGGAATATTCATGATCCATTTCAGACAAGGACTTGTGGCGCTGCTGGCGCTGGGGCCGGTCTCGGCCGCCTGGGCGGTGCCGGCGACCGACGAGGGCGCGGCGCGGCTGACCGGCGTCCTGCAGACCTACCTGGGCGCGACCGAGGGCGTGGTCAGCGTCACCCCGCAGGGCGACAGCTACCAGCTGAAGATCGACCCGGCGCCGCTTCTGGCGCAGGTGCCGGATGCGCAAGCGCAGATCACCGTTTCGCCCCTGACCTATGCCTTGACCGACAACGGCGACGGCAGCTGGGGCGTCAGCGAGGATCAGGTGCTCAGCTGGTCGGTGGTGGTGCCGAAGATGTTCGAGCAGAAGGGCACCGCCAAGGTGCAATCCACCGGCACCTGGGACGCGGCGCTGAAGGGCTTCCGCGAGCAGAAGGCGGTGATGACCGATTACGTCATCGATTCCGTGCAATATGCCCCGCCCGAGGCGGTGGGGCCGGACGGCATGCCCGTCGCGCCCGCGCCGGATGCCGCGCCGCAGGTCGTCTCGCGCGACCACCAGACCACGGCGCGGATGGAGGTGGAAATGACCGGCACCGCCGGCAAGGCGGGCGGCGTGGACCAGGCGATGACGTTCACCGCCACCGACCTGAAGCAGAGCCAGGAGCTGATGTCCGGCCCCGGCGGCGCGCCGATGCTGATCGAGGTGTCGGCCCCCGGCTACGATGGCAAGGGGTTGATGGCCGGCGCGCGCTCGGACGGCATGCTGTCGCTTCTGGCCTGGTTCGTCGCCCATCCGTCCGAGGCGCAGATCAAGCAGTCGCAGGACGGGCTGCGCGACCGGCTGGCCGCCGCCATGCCGCTGTGGGACGACCTGAGCCTGGAGATGGCGATCCGCGACATGACGATCGGCTCGCCCATCGGCGAATTCGGCCTGGCCTCGGCCACGCTGGGCTTGGGGCTCAGCGGCGCTGTGCCGGACGGGCGGCTGGCCGAGAAGCTGGTGCTTTCCGGCCTGACCGTGCCCGAGGGCGTGCTGCCGCCCTGGGTCGCGCCGATCCTGCCGCAAGAGGTGTCGCTGGACTTCGCCGCCTCGGACTTCGACCTGGCGGCGCCGGCGAAGCTGCTGATCGAAAGCTTCGACCTGAATGCCGAGGAGCCGCTGGCCAGGCTGTCGCCCGAGCAGATGCAGCAGGCATTTCTGCCCGACGGCAAGGCGGTGCTGAAACTGGCGCCCTCGCAGATCAAGGGCGACGGCTACCGGATCGACTATCGCGCCGATGTGGCGGTCGGTCCGGGCGCGGCGCCGGTGGGCGCGGCGCTGATCTCGGCCAGCGGGCTCGACACGCTGGAATCGGCGCTGGCCGCCGCGCCGCAGGACGAGGCCGCGCAGCCGCTGATGATGCTGCGCATGGCCCGCGCCATGTCCAAGCCGGGCGAGGGCGGCGATGCGGTCTGGGACATCCAGATGCCCGAAGGCGGGCAGATCAGCGTGAACGGCCAACCGATGGGCCCGCCGCCCGCGCCGCAGCAGTAAGCCGCCGTCCCCAGAAAACGGGCCCCGCCGCGACCCCGGCGGGGCCTAGCGTGTCTGCCAGGCCGGCGCGGTATTGGCCTGCCAGCCGGTGCGATGCAGCAGCGGCGTGTCGTCGGTGAACTCGGGCCAGCCGAGGCACAGAAGCGCGGTGAACTCCCAGCCCTCGGGCACCTGCAGCAGCGGGCCGACATGCGCCGGGTCCAGGATCGAGACCATGCCCAGCCCCAGCCCGCGCACCCGCGCCGCCAGCCACAGCGTATGGATCGCCATGGCGGTGGACTGGTGCAGCGTGGCGGGCATGGTGGCGCGGCCCAACCCGTGGCCCTCGGCAGGGCTCGTGTCGGTGAAGACCGCCAGCCAGACCGGCGCCCGGTCCAGCCCGGCCAGCTTCAGCGCGTCATAGGCGCGGCGCTGCTCGCCCTGATAGCCCGCGGCGGCCTCGGCATTGCAGCGCAGGAAATCGGCGCGGATCTCGGCCCGCAGGTCGGGGCTTTCGACCCGGATCACCCGCCAGGGCCGGGAATTGCCGACCGAGGGCGCAAGCTCCATGGCGGCGTGCAATTCCTCCAGCAAGGGTTCGGGCACCGGGTCGGTGCGAAAATGCCGCATGTCGCGGCGCCAGCGCAGGATGCGGTCGAGCGTATCGCGGTCGGCATCGTCGAATTGGGTCATGGCCAGTCCAGCTCCACCCAGACCAAGCGATGCGCGGAAGCGGTCAGCGCCGCCGTGGCGAGCGGCCCCTCGGCCGGCCAGAACACGCCCGAATCGGTGATTTTCAGCCCCTTCGCGGGCAGCACGTAATCCACCCGCAGGTTGCCCGGCGGCTTGTCGTCGGGCCAGTCGCCGGTGTCGAGGTCCGGATCGCCCTTGTGGCTGTCGTTGACGCCGCCCCTGGCCGCCGCGCCGCCGGCGCTGCGGGGCAGGGGGTCGGTGACATGGGCCATGACCTGCGCCAGCGCCTGCGGCCGGCCCTCGCTGTCCTGGGGATCCAGGTTCAGGTTCCCGGCCAGCACGAAGGGCGCATCGGGCAGGTGGCCCAGCCAGAAGGCCAGTTCGTCGTGGTTGCGGCGGCCGTTCAGATCCTCGGGCCCGTCGAAGACCGGCGGCGTGGCCGACATGGCCAGCAGGTGCAGCGGCCAGCCCGCCACCGTCACCACCGCGTCCCAATGCCCGGTCGAGGACAGCCGGCGCATCGCCCGCACCTCCTCGGACAGCTTGGGCATCAGGTTGCCGGGCAGGTCGCGCCACAGCACATCCGTGTAATCCGTCACCGGGCCGATGGGGTGGCGCGACAGGATCGCCATGCCGCCCTGGCCGGTGAATTCGCCGAAGCCCTGGGCATCGTCCGCCGTGCCCAGCCGCCCGTCCGCGTCCAGGTCCAGCCCGGTCGCCATGCCGCTGTTCGGCCGTGCGGCGAAGCGATGCGGATAATCCAGCCCGGCCTGCGCCAGCCGGGCGGCAAAGGCGTCCAGCGCCCGGTCCTCATAATCCCAGTCGAAATCGGTCAGCAGCAGCACGTCGGGCCGGGTCTCGGCCAGCACGGCGACGACGGCGGCGACCTGCGCATCCTCGCGGCCGAGATCGCGCAGCAAAAGCCCCGGCCCGTCGCGCGACAGGTCGGGGCTGTAGGTGGCGATGCGCAACGGCCCGGCCGCCGCCGGCAGGGCAGCGACCGCCAAGGCAAGGGCGAGCGCCCTTAGACCCAAGGCCGGCTCTGGGCCATCTGGGTCTCATAGGCGTCGATCGACGGGGCCTTTTCCATGGTCAGGCCGATGTCGTCCAGCCCGTTCAGCAGGCAGTGACGGCGGAACGGGTCCAGCTCGAAGGGGAAGCTCTGCCCGTCCGAGGTGGTCACGGTCAGGTTCTCCAGGTCCACGGTCATGCGGGCATTGGCGCCCTTGCGGGCGTCCTCCATCAGCACCTCGACCACCTCGGGCGGCATGACGATGGGCAGGATGCCGTTCTTGAAGCAGTTGTTGTAGAAGATGTCGGCGAAGCTGGTCGAGATCACGCAGCGGATGCCGAAATCCAAGAGCGCCCAGGGCGCGTGTTCGCGCGACGAGCCGCAGCCGAAGTTGTCGCCGGCGACGATGATCTGGCTGTCGCGCCAGGCCGGCTGGTTCAGCACGAAATCCGGCACCTCGGTCCCGTCGGGGTTGAAGCGCATCTCGTCGAACAGGTTCTTGCCCAGACCCGAGCGGTGGATCGTCTTCAGGAACTGTTTCGGGATGATCATGTCGGTGTCGATATTGACCAGCGGCATGGGGGCCGCGATGCCGGTCAGGGTGGTGAACTTGTCCATTTCTTGATCCTCGCAGAATTGACTTGGGGGCGCAGCCCCCGTTAACCGAGACCCGTCCGGCGCGCGGCGCCATGTGCATACGGGTTTCGCTGATGTTTTTCGGTTTTTCCAGCCTTTCCGCCCTGCGCGCCTGCATTGCGCGCGACTGGACGCCGCAGATCGGCGATCCCGAGATCACCGGCTGGCTGACGGTGCTGTCCTATCTGGCCTGCCTGGCGCTGGCGACCCTGGTGCTGCGCCGCCGCCCCGCCCGCGCGGCGCGCGGGCTGTGGCTGGCCATCGCGGTGCTGATGGCGGCCTTGGCCGTCAACAAGCAGCTCGACCTGCAGACCGCGCTGACCGCCACCGGGCGCTGCATGGCCCATGCCCAAGGCTGGTACGACAACCGCTGGCTGGTGCAGCTGGCCTTCATCGCCGGGCTGGTGCTGGGCGTGGCGGGCGCGCTGCTCTGGGCGACGAAATCCCTGCGCGGGCGCATGCGCGGCAATGGCCTGGCCCTGGTCGGGCTGGCCGTGCTGTGCGGTTTCGTGCTGGTGCGCGCGGTGGGTTTCCATCATGTCGACAGGCTCCTCAGCCTGGATTTCGCGAACCTCAAGTTCAACTTCTGGTTCGAGAACGCCGGGCTGGTGCTGATCGCGATCAACGCCCTGATGCTGCTGAGGCGGGGCCGCTAAAACCCCGCCCGCAGGCATCAGACGGTTTCCGCCAGCAGTTCGCGCACGTCGGTCAGGTGACCCGCGATGCCCGCCGCCGCCGCCATCACCGGCGACATCAGATGCGTGCGGCCGCCGCGGCCCATGCGGCCCTCGAAATTGCGGTTCGAGGTCGCGGCGCAGCGCTCGCCCGGCGCCAGCTGGTCGGGGTTCATGCCCAGGCACATCGAGCAACCCGCCAGCCGCCATTCGAAGCCGGCGTCGGTAAAGATCTTGTCCAGACCCTCTTCCTCGGCCTGCAGGCGCACCAGGCCCGAGCCCGGCACCACCATGCCGCGCACGCCCGGCGCCAGGTGCTTGCCTTTCAGGATGCCGGCGGCGGCGCGCAGGTCCTCGATCCGGCCGTTGGTGCAGGAGCCGATGAAGACCGCGTCGATCCTAACCTCGTTCAGCGGCGTGCCGGGCTTCAGGCCCATGTAGTCGAGGCTGCGGCGCGCGGCCTCGACCTTGCCGCCCTCGAAATCCTCGGGGGCGGGGACCGTGCCGGTGATCGGCAGCACGTCCTCCGGCGAGGTGCCCCAGGTCACAACCGGGGCGATGTCCTCGCCGCGGATGGTGACGATCTTGTCCCAATGCGCGCCCTCGTCGCTGAAGAGGGTCTTCCACCAGCTGACCGCGGCCTCCCAGGCGGCGCCTTTCGGGGCGTGCGGGCGGCCCTTGCAATAGTCGAAGGTCTTTTCGTCCGGGGCGATCAGGCCGGCGCGGGCGCCGCCCTCGATGGCCATGTTGCAGACGGTCATGCGGCCTTCCATCGACAGGTCGCGGATCGCCTCGCCGCAATATTCGATGACATAGCCGGTGCCGCCGGCGGTGCCGGTCTTGCCGATCACCGCCAGGGTGATGTCCTTGGCGGTGACGCCGGGACGCAACTTGCCGGTGATCTCCACCTTCATGTTCTTGGATTTCTTCTGGATCAGCGTCTGGGTGGCCAGGACGTGTTCCACTTCCGAGGTGCCGATGCCATGCGCCAGCGCGCCGAAGGCGCCATGCGTCGCGGTATGGCTGTCGCCGCAGACCACCGTCATGCCGGGCAGGGTCCAGCCCTGTTCCGGCCCGACGATATGCACGATGCCCTGGCGGATGTCGTTCATCGGGTAATAGTTCAGCCCGAATTCGCGGGCGTTCTTGTCCAGTTCCGCGACCTGGATCCGGCCCTCGGGGTTCTCGATGCCGTCCACGCGGTCGGCGGTGGTGGGCACGTTGTGGTCCGGTACGGCGATGGTCTGGTCGGGGCGGCGCACCTTGCGGCCGGCCATGCGCAGGCCCTCGAAGGCTTGGGGCGAGGTCACCTCATGCACCAGGTGGCGGTCGATATAGAGGATGCAGGTGCCGTCCTCTTGCCGGTCCACTACATGGGCGTCGAAGATCTTGTCATACAGGGTGCGGGGCGCGCCCGCATTGGTCTTGCCAGTCATGGCTGTCTCTTTCCGAAAGAGTAGCTAGGGAAAATCGCTGGTGGTCCGCTGGACCAGGGGCGCGCGCGCAGGCGCCGCCACCCGTCAAAGTCGCGCGGTGACGGACAGGCTTTCGCCGTAGAACCGGCCGGGCAGGCGGGCGCGGTCATGGATATCGAAATAGACGAATCCTTGCATGTCGGCAGTCATACGCCGGTTTTGGCCCGCGTTCAACATCGTCACACGCGGCTGTTAATTCCATGTTTAGCATTCGCCTCTATCTTGCTCCCGGAACTGAGGGAAAGGATCGGGCATGCTGATTCGCATCGTCCTGCGGGTGATCCCGCTGATCTGCGTGGCAATTTTCACCCTGGCTGTCTATCTGGCCGACACGCCGATGGAGCGCGCGCGGCAATTGGTGCGGCTGGACCACCCCCGGCTGGCCTGGAGCGCGGGCCTGGTGCGCTGCCCCGATCCCTGGGGAAATCTGCCGGTTTCCGCCTGTCTTTACGCGAACCCGCCCAGAATTCCTGCGCCCCCGCATTGAGCGGGCGCGATTCCGTGCTACATTGAAAGGGCCCGGCGCCGGGGGTGAACGGCGCGTTGACCGGAGGATGAACCCCTGTCCAATACCGTCCCGTCGGCCCCCGTGCCGGCAGCGACCACCGCGGAGCCCGGGCTGACCAGCGATCAGCTGCTGGACCGCATTCTTGCCTCTCTCGACGACGACAAGGCCGAGGATGTCGTGACCATCGACCTGCGCGGCCGTTCGGCCATGGCCGATCACATGGTGATCGCCTCGGGCCGCAATGCGCGCCAGGTGGCCGCCATCGCCGAAAAGCTGGTGGAGCGCCTGAAAGAGCAGACCGGCCGCTCGGCCCGCGTCGAAGGCAAGGAAACCGGCGACTGGGTGCTGATCGACACCGACGACGTGATCGTCCATGTCTTCCGCCCCGAGGTCCGCGAATTCTATCAGCTGGAAAAGATGTGGATGCCCGCCGACGCGCTGCGCTCGGCCACGCTGGACCGGCTGCGCGCCGACCACGCCGCCGAGGAAGCGGCCCGCAAGCCCCAGAACTGAGCCATGCGCATGGTCATTGCCGCGGTCGGGCGGCTGCGGCAGGGACCGGAGGCGAGCCTGATCGCCGATTACCTTGACCGCCACGCCAAGGCGGGCCGCGCGCTTGGCCTGCCGCCGGTGAACCTGGTCGAGGTCGAGGACAAGCGCGGCGGCGGCATGGCGGCCGAGGCGCCGCTGCTGGCCAAGGCCATTCCCGACGGTGCCGCGCTGGTGGTGCTGGACGAACGCGGGCAGATGCTCAGCTCGCCCGAATTCGCCGCCCGCATCGCCGACTTTCGCGACGCGGCGCGCGACCTGGCCTTCATGATCGGCGGCGCGGACGGGATCGACCCCGGCCTGCGGTCGCGGGCCGACCTGGCCATCAGCTTCGGCCGCATGGTCTGGCCGCATATGCTGGTGCGGGTCATGCTGGCCGAGCAGATCTATCGCGCCACCACCATCCTGGCCGGCAGCCCCTATCACCGCGAATAGCGGTGCCGAAAGCTGCGGCTGGTCCGGAGCTTTGCGCGGAATTGCGCAGGGATCAGTTTGAACCAGATTGGCCACGCTGCCTACACTGCCTCGCCATCCCCGCGCAGGACCACGCAGGTCCAGTTGTGACCAGTTTCGGCCCGCTTCCGAAACTGCCCCTGCAGGATTGTGCGGATAGCGCAACGGCTACGCCGCACCCAGTTTCGGCAGGATCGACCGAAACCAACCTCCGAGATTGGAATTCCCGTTTCCTGTCAGAGCCTTGATGTGTGTTCCGAGTTTCGGGGGTGAAACCACCCCCACGGGTTTAGCGCGCATGGCCGCCGGGTTCTGCTGCCGGCAACCAGTTTCGTTGCGGCGACGGACGCGCAGCTCATGCGATCCCGCGGGATGTGTCCCAGATCAGCGGGTCGAGAGCCGTCATTCGCTCTGATCTCAGCCGTCCAAGTCGTGAGCGACAGGGTGCCGGCCGGTGATGGCTCGGCCGCTTGCCGGAATGCAATCTCCGGCGACGCGCAAGAAGCTCTGGCTTGCCGCCTTGGCAACCCGGCAAGCCTCTATAACCATTAAGGTTTTACGCATTTATCCCGGGAGGGGCGGCTGAAAACCGCGGCTTTCGGGTTATGATGCGGCATTCCGTCAATGAGTCGCCAGGTATGCCATGATCCCTCTCGCCAACCCGATCCAAAGCCGCGCCGGACCCGCCGCCGCGCCGCAGCTCCGTCCCGGCGACGACGCCGGCCCGGCCATCGCCGCGGCCGAGGCCGAGATCCCGCCGGTCGAGGAATCCGCCGCTGCCAGCGCCGACGTGCAGCTGGGCCACGAAGGCATCGGCCATGCCCGCGAGGCGACGCAGGGCGAGACCCGGCGCGTCGCACCGACCAAATCCGCCGTCGAGGATTCCGACGGGCCGCAGGACCGCGCCGTGTTCCGCGCCAAGGTCATCAAGTTCCTCAACGCGATGTATGGCGACGACGAGGCGTTCCAGCGCGCTCTGAAGCTGGGCACCATCGTCGTGCGCGCGGTCGAGGACCAGCCCGAGCCCGAGATGCGGCCCGAGCTGACCTATGCGATCTATCGCGAAGGCGCGGCGCTGGCCGCGGCAGAGGAGGTGCAGCGCCGCACCGGCGGGCCGCCGGTCAGCGTCGGGCCGAACGATTTCGTCGCCTGGTGGCCGAAGTGACCCGCCTCAGGGGCAGGGCACGACCCAGTTGTCGATGATCGCGACCGCTTCCTCGGCGGTTTCGACGAAACTGATCAGCTCCAGATCCTCGGGGCTGATGGTGCCGGCCTCGGCCAGCGCCTGCCAGCTGATGACCTTGTGCCAGAATTCGCGGCCGAACAGGATGAAGGGCACCCGCGCCATGCGGCCGGTCTGGATCAGGGTCAGCGCCTCGAACATCTCGTCGAGCGTGCCGAAGCCGCCGGGGAATACCGTCACCGCCTTGGCGCGCATCAGGAAATGCATCTTCCTGATCGCGAAATAGTGGAAGTTGAAGCACAGGTCGGGCGTCACATATTGGTTCGGCGCCTGTTCATGCGGCAGCACGATGGACAGGCCGATCGAGATTCCGCCGGCCTGGAATGCCCCCATGTTGCCGGCCTGCATCACGCCCGGGCCGCCGCCGGTGCAAATGACGTTCTCGGCGCCATAGCTTTCCAGGCTGCGCTCGGTCATCTGGCGGGCAAAGCTGCGCGCCTCGTCGTAATAGCGCGACAGCGCCGCCAGTTCCGGGGTGCGGGCGCTGTCCCTTTCCGCCGGCGCCGGAATGCGAGCGCCACCGAACATCACCACGGTCGAGCGGATGCCGCGCGCGTCCATGATCATCTGCGGCTTCAGCAGTTCCAGCTGCAACCGCACCGGGCGCAGCTCCTCGCGCAGCATGAATTCGGTATCGGTGAAGGCCAGCCGATAGGCCGGGGCGCGGGTCTGCGGCGTGTCGGGGGTGATGCGCGCCGCTGCCACGTCCTGCTGGCTGTCGCGGAAGGGGTGGCTGCGCTCTTCTTCGTCCATCATCCAAACCTCTGGCACGGGTCGCCGCACATTGCGCGGCCGCAACCCTCGGCTTATAGCCCTTGGGCACGAGTTTCCATCCCGAGAGAGGCCAGACCATGTCGAATGACGCCCTTGAAGCCGCCATCGAATCCGCCTGGGAGATCCGCGACCAGATCACCCCGGTCACCAAGGGCGAGGCCCGTGACGCCATCGAGGCAACGCTCGAGGCGCTGGACAAGGGCGCGCTGCGCGTCGCCGAAAAGCGCGGCGCCGACTGGCACGTGAACCAATGGGCGAAAAAGGCGGTGCTGCTGGGCTTCCGCCTGAAGGACATGGAGATGCAGCCGGGTGGCCCGCAGAACGGCACCTGGTGGGACAAGGTGGACAGCAAGTTCGCTGGCTGGGGCGAGAACCGCTGGCGCGAGGCCGGCTTCCGCGCCGTGCCGAACTGCATCGTGCGCCGCTCGGCCTATATCGCCAAGGGCGTGGTGCTGATGCCCAGCTTCGTGAACCTGGGCGCCTATGTCGACGAGGGCACCATGGTCGACACCTGGGCCACCGTCGGCAGCTGCGCGCAGATCGGCAAGAACGTCCACCTGTCGGGCGGCGTCGGCATCGGCGGCGTGCTGGAGCCGATGCAGGCCGGCCCGACCATCATCGAGGACAACTGTTTCATCGGCGCGCGGTCCGAGGTGGTCGAGGGCTGCATCGTGCGCGAGGGCTCGGTCCTGGGCATGGGCGTCTTCATCGGCAAATCGACCAAGATCGTCGACCGCGAGACCGGCGAGGTGATGTATGGCGAGGTTCCGGCCGGCTCGGTCGTGGTCGCGGGCTCGCTGCCGTCGAAGAACGGCGTGAACCTTTACTGCGCGGTGATCGTGAAGCGCGTCGATGCGCAGACCCGCTCCAAGACCTCGATCAACGAACTGCTGCGCGACTGAGCTGTTGCGCGCCTGCATCGGATTCACCCTGGCGTGAATCCGATGTGAAACCGATCCGCTCCGGCCGCGTTCAATTCCGCAGCCTCAGCAGCAAGCGGAGTTTCACATGCAGGGTTTGGGTTGGATTGCCGCGATCATCGTCGGCGGTCTCGCGGGCTGGATCGCCAGCAATATCATGAAGGCCGACACCGGGGTCTTTCTCAATGTCATCCTGGGCATCGTCGGGGCCGTGGTCGGCAACGCGCTCCTGGGTCTCGTGGGCCTGAACGCCCAGGCCGGCAGCTGGCTGGCGCAGGGCGTGGCCGGGCTGATCGGCGCGGTGGTGCTGATCTGGCTCTATCGAGCGGTGGCCGGATAGCGAAAACGGGGCGGGTCGATCCCGCCCCTTTTCATGTCAGGCGGTGAAATCGGCCGTCGTGGCCCCGGTCAGCCGCAGCAGCTCTGCGGGGGCGATGGCAAAGACATGGCGCGGCGTGCCCGCCGCCGCCCAGACCTGCTCGAAATCCAGCAGGCGCGGGTCCAGCCAGGCCTCGATCCGGTTCAGGTGACCGACCGGGGCGACGCCGCCGATGGCAAAGCCGGTCTCGGCGCGGATCAGCTCGGCATCGGCCTTGCCCAGGCTTTGCCCGGCCAGCGCCGTGGCCTTGGCCGGATCGACGCGATTGCCGCCGGCGGTCAGGAACAGGACGACATGGCCCGAGTCCTCGCCGCGAAAGATGATCGACTTGGCGATCTGGTCGACCGCGCAGCCGACTGCGGCCGCCGCGCCCTCGGCGGTGCGGGCGCTGTCGTCGGTCTCGCGGATCTCGACCGCGAGGCCCGCGGCCTCCAGGGCCGATTGCACGCGGCGCAGGCTCTTGCTCATTGTCCCCTCCTTGGTTTCGGGCGATATGACGGCAAAACCGCAGGAAGGGAAAGCCATGACCCAGCAGGTCTATACGCTTCTGGTCGAGGTCGGCCGCGCCAGGGATGACGGCCTGCCGGAAGGTGCGACGGGCGCCGCGCTGGTCTGCTACGCCTCGGGCAAGGACGAGGACGAGGCGGTGCGCGAAACCGTCGCCATTCTGAAGCAGGCGGGCCTGGCCCCGATCGAGGTCACCGGCCACGGCAGCATCGACGAGCGCCTGGCCGAGGGCCATGAGATCCCCGAGGAGGAGCGCGCCCTGATGGACCGCGCCTTGGCCGAGAACGCGGTGATCGTGGCGCAGATGGAGCCGCTTTACGGCGAGGATTGACTATCCATCGCCCGCCACCGCCGCTAGACTGGCCCGCAACCAGAACAAGCACGAGCGGACAGGCAGCATGACCAGACGGATTTCCCGCATCGCCCTTGGCGCGATCCTGATTGCCAGCCTGGCCGGCTGCGGGGTGTCGATGAACCGCACGCCCGGCGCCCCCGGCGGCAATTTCGCCGGCCTGCCCACCGCCGGCGGCCAGGGCAGCGAATCCGGCTTCCAGACCTGGGTGGCCAGCTTCCGGCCCCGCGCGCTGGCGGCGGGGATCTCGGGCGCGACCTTCGACCGCGCCATGGCGGATGCGCATTTCATGCCCAGCCTGATCGCCTTGGACCGCAAGCAGAGCGAATTCGCCAAACCGGTCTGGGACTATCTCGACGGCGCCATCGGCACGCGCGGCGCCACCGGCCGCAGCAAGGCGGCGCAATATTCCTCGACGCTGGCCGCCATCGAATCGCGCTACGG
The DNA here is from genome assembly GCF_001546115.1 of Paracoccus aminovorans. GTDB lineage: Bacteria > Pseudomonadota > Alphaproteobacteria > Rhodobacterales > Rhodobacteraceae > Paracoccus > Paracoccus aminovorans_B. The sequence goes on along the minus strand of NZ_KQ955208.1, from coordinate 1,398,279 downwards.
CGTCCCGCGCGAGGTGGTGCTGGCGGTCTGGGGCATGGAATCGAACTTCGGCGCGGGTCGCGGCAATACCCGCATCGTGCCGGCCCTGGCGACGCTGGCCTATGACGGCCGGCGCGGCGAATTCTTCGCCGGAGAGCTGGTCTCGGCGCTGCGCATCATCCAGTCGGGCGACGTCGACAGCGCCCATATGGTCGGCAGCTGGGCCGGCGCCATGGGGCATACGCAGTTCATGCCCTCGTCCTTCCTGGCGCATGCGGTGGATTTCAACGGCGACGGCCGCCGCGACATCTGGTCGGACGACCCGACCGACGCGCTGGCCTCGACCGCGCATTACCTGCGCCAGAACGGCTGGCGCCCCGGCCAGCCCTGGGGGACCGAGGTCATCCTGCCGCCCGGCTTCGACTTCAACAACGCCGGCAAGGCGGTGCAGCGCTCGGGCAGCCAATGGGCGGCGATGGGCGTGCGGACGCGGAACGGCAGCGCGATGCCCTCGGGCTCGATCCTGGTCCCGGCCGGATCGCGCGGCCCGGCCTTCCTGATCACGGAAAACTTCCGCGCCATCCTGAAATACAACGCCTCGGACAGCTACGCCCTGGCCGTCAGCTACCTGGGCGAATCCATCGCCGGCCGCCCCGGCATCCAAGGGTCATGGCCGCGCGGCGACCGCACGCTCTCGACCAGCGAAAAGGCCGAGATCCAGCGCCTGCTGATGGCCAAGGGCTTCGACACCGGCGGGGTGGACGGCAAGCTCGGCAGCCAGTCGACCGAGGCGATCAAGGCTTTCCAGCGCGCCCGCGGCGTCACGCCCGACGGCTATGCCGACACAAGCCTGCTGGCCCTGCTGCGCAGCTGAACGACAAAGGGCGGCCCACCCCGGCCGCCCTTCGACTTCTTTGCTCTGTAAATACCCAAACCGGCCGCGCCACCGGCGCGATCAGGCCAGAATCTCGCGGAACTCGCCCAACACGCGCGCATAGACATCGCGCTTGAAGGGCACGATGGATTCCAGCACATCGGCCGCGCGCATCCACTGCCAGCGGTCGAATTCGGGATGTTCGGTAGCGATCCGCACCGCCTCGTCCGGGCCAAGGAAGCGCATGGCGAACCATTTCTGCTTCTGGCCGCCGTATTTGCCCTTCCAGACCTTGCCCAGCAGCTCGGGCGGCAGGTCATAGGTCACCCAGTCGGCGGTCTCGGCCAGCACGTCCACCAGATCGGTGGTGACGCCGGTCTCCTCGACCAGCTCGCGCAGCGCGGCGTCGCGCGGCGTCTCGCCCGCGTCGATGCCGCCCTGCGGCATCTGCCAGGCCGGGGTCGGGTTGTCGATGCGCTGCCCGGCAAAGACCAGCCCGGCCGGGTTGATCAGCACCACCCCGGCGCAGGGCCGATAGGGCAGGCCCGAAGGCCCCAACAGCCCGGTCATTGCGTCTGCGCGCCCTGCGCCGCGTTCTCGCCGGTATTGGCGGGCTTGGCCGCCTCGGGCACGGCCTTGGCGTTGTAGTCCATCGCCGCCAGCCCCTTCAGGATGTCCACGGCATAGGCCAGCTGGTAATCCTCCTCGCGCAGCTTGGCGGTGGCCTCGACCTCCTTGGCCTCCTCCTGCATCTGCTTCTTCTCCTCGTCCGACACGGCGTCGTTGTTCAGCGCGCCGCGCAGGTCGGCCTCGGAGCTGAGGAATTTCGAATCGGTCTTGGGCTTGTTCTCGTCCTCGCCCTCCGCGGCCTGGAGCGGGGTCGGCTGCTCGACGATGATGTCGGGCTGGATGCCCAGCGCCTGGATCGACCGGCCGGACGGCGTGTAATAGCGCGCCGTGGTCAGGCGGATGGCGCTGTCGGCGGTGACCGGCATCACGGTCTGGACCGAGCCCTTGCCGAAGGACTTGGTGCCCACGACGATGGCGCGGCGGTGGTCCTGAAGCGCGCCGGTGACGATCTCCGAGGCCGAGGCCGAGCCGCCGTTGATCAGCGCCACCATCGGCTTGCCCTCGGCCAGGTCGCCCGGCTTGGCGTTCCAGCGTTCCGATTCCTCGGGCTTGCGGCCGCGGGTCGAGACGATCTCGCCCTTGTCGAGGAAGGCGTCCGAGACGTCGATGGCCTGGTTCAGCAGCCCGCCCGGGTTGTTGCGCAGGTCCAGCACGAAGCCCGTGACCTTGTCGATGCCGCCGGCGTCCTTGATCGCCTTGGCCATCTCGGTGCGCAGCGTGTCCATGGTCTCGTCGTTGAAGGTGGTGACGCGCAGCACCACGGCGTGACCCTCGATCCGGGTCTTGACCACGGTCAGCTTGATGGTGTCGCGCGTCATGGTCAGGTCGAAGGGTTCCTTCTCGCCCTCGCGCAGGATGGTGATCTTGATTTCCGAGCCGATGGGGCCGCGCATCTTCTCGACCGCCTCGTCGAGGTTCAGCCCCATCAGCGATTCGCCGTTCACATGGGTGATGAAATCGCCGGCCTTCACGCCCGCCTCGGCCGCCGGCGTGTCGTCGATGGGCGAGATGACCTTCACGAGCCCGTCTTCCTGCCCGACCTCGATGCCGAGGCCGCCGAAGCTGCCGCGGGTCTGGGTCTGCATGTCCTCGTAATCCTTGGCGGCCAGGAAGGAGGAATGCGGGTCGAGCGAGGTCAGCATGCCGTTGATCGCCGCCTCGATCAGCTTCTTGTCGTCCACCGACTCGACGTAATCGGCGCGCACCCGTTCGAAGACATTGCCGAACAGGTCGAGCTGCTCATAGACCGAGGCGTTCTTGCCGGTTTCCTGCGCGACCAGGGGGCCGGCGAATTGCGTGGCGACCACGGCGCCCGCAAGCGTGCCGATCGCCCCTGCCAGAAGATAGTGTTTCATTCCGTCCCGTCCTGCCCGGTTGCGTTTTGGCCCGTTCCACCCTGCGTGGCATCGCCGATAATCGGATTCATCACGAACCACTCGGCCGGGTCCAGCATTTCCTTGCCCCGGCGCAGTTCAACATACAGTGTTTCGCTTTGCCCGGCGCCGCCGCCGGTGGCGGCATTGGCGACGAACTCGGCCCCGAATTCCTGCGCCGGCGGTTCCGCGCCGCCCATCAGCCCGACGGGCTCGCCCGCCGCCAGCACGTCGCCGGTCTCGCCAAAGACCTGCGCGAGGCCGGCAAATATCATCAGATAGTCGCGCGCGGGTTCAAGGATCATCACATTGCCGTAATCCAGCAAGGGACCGCGATAGCGGATCGTCGCGGGCCAGGGGGTCGTGACCAGCGCGGCGGGCGCGGTGGCGATGACCAGTCCCGGGCGTTCCACCCCGGCCGCGTCGGGTTCGTTGTAGCGGCGGATCACCTTGCCGATGGCGGGCAGCGCCAGGCTGCCCTGGGCGCCCTCGAAATCGGCCATGGGCGCGCCCACGTCCTGCTCCATCCCGGTGATGCCCGAGGCGAAGGCGTCCAGCGTATCGGCCGATTGCACCAGCGCGGTCAGTTCCTTGGGGTCCTCGCCGAAGCGCACCGGCAGGCTGGAACGGTCGGTGACGGCCGAGGCCAGCAGCCGCCGCGCCTCCTGCACCTGGCCCAGGCCCTGCGCCAGCACATTGGCGGCGCTCAGCTGGATGGCGCGGACGGTGCGGATCTCCTCGAGCTTCTGCTGCATCTCCTTGGCTTCGGCCTCGAGCCCCGGCGCGACCGAGGCGAGGATCATCCCGGCCCGGGCCGAAGCCTCGGGCCCCGAGGGATGCAAGAGCAGCATGGTCTCGGGCGAGCGCTGCATCGAGGTCATCACCCCCAGCACCCGGCCCAGCCGGTCGCGGCGGGCGTCGAATTCGGTGCGGATTTCCTGCTCGCGCACGCCGGCGCGGCGCAGCCCGTCGCGCAGCGCCGACAGGCCCTGCTCATAGGCGCGGATCATCCGCGTCAGCGAGGCGACCTGGTCGTCCTCGGTCAGCGCCTGGTCCAGCTGGCCCACGGCGGCGCGCAGCATCTCGGCGGCCTCGGCCGCCTCGGCCGCGGCCTGGCCCAGCTGCCCGTCGCCCTGGGTCGGGGTCGCGGTCTGCGCCGGCGCCATCGAGACCAGCCCCAGCGCCAGCGCCACCGGCAGAAGCAGCGTCAGTCTCATGCGCGCGCGATCAGCGAGCGGCCGGTCATTTCCTCCGGCAGGTCGAGGCCCATCAGCTCCAGCACCGTCGGCGCGACATCGGCCAGCCGGCCGTCGCGCAGGCTGGCGCCGGCCGGGCCGCCATAGACGATGACCGGCACCGGGTTCACGGTATGGGCGGTATGCGGGCCGCCGGTCTCGGGGTCGATCATGGTTTCGCAATTGCCGTGGTCGGCGATGACCACCGCCGCGCCGCCGGCGCGGTCCAGCGCGTCCAGCATCATGCCCAGGCCCTGGTCCACCGCCTCGCAGGCGCGGATCGCGGCGGGCAGGCTGCCGGTATGGCCGACCATGTCGGGATTGGCGAAATTCACCACGATCAGGTCGTAGCCGGCGCCGATGGCCTCGACCAGTTTGGCGCTGACCTCGGGTGCGGCCATTTCGGGCGCCAGGTCATAGGTCGCGACCTTGGGGCTTTGCGGCATGAAACGGTCCTCGCCCGGCTCCGGCGTCTCCTTGCCGCCGTTCAGGAAGAAGGTGACATGCGGGTATTTCTCGGTCTCGGCCAGGCGGAACTGGCGCAGGCCCTTCCGCGCCACCCAGGCGCCCAGCGTGTTCACCACCTGCCGCTTGGGATAGGCGGCGTCCATGAACTGGTCGTGGCGCTCCGAATAATCGACCATGCCCAGCAGCGCCGCCCATTCCGGTCGCCGCCCGGTGTCGAAGGCGGAAAAGCCGGGCTCGCCCACCGCCGCCAGGATCTCGCGCGCCCGGTCGGCGCGGAAGTTCAGGCAGAAGAACCCGTCCCCGTCCTTGGCCCCGGGATAGTTGCGGATCACCCGGGGCTGGATGAATTCGTCGGTCTCGTCCTGGCGATAGGCATCGGCGACCGCGGTGGCGGCATCCGGCGCGGGTAGGCCCTTGCCCTGCACCATCAGGGCATAGGCGCGGGCGACGCGCTCCCAGCGGTTGTCGCGGTCCATGGCGAAATAGCGCCCGACCACGGTGCCGATGCGCGCGCCCTCGGGCAGGCTGCCCTGCAGTTCGGTCAGGAAACCCAGGGCGGATTTCGGCGGCACGTCGCGGCCGTCGGTGACGGCGTGGACCACGACCGGCACGCCCTTTTCGGTCAGGGCGCGGGCGGCGGCGACGACATGGTGGATATGGCCGTGCACGCCCCCGTCCGAGATGATGCCCATCAGATGCGCCGTGCCGCCCGAGGCCTTGAGCTTGCGGATGAATTCGCCAAGCCCGGTGTTGCGGTAGAAGCTGCCGTCCTCGATGGCGAGGTCGATCTGGCCCAGGTCCATGGCGACGACGCGGCCGGCGCCGATATTGGTGTGGCCGACCTCGGAATTGCCCATCTGGCCCTTGGGCAGGCCGACATCGGGGCCGAAGGTGGTCAGCGTGGCATGCGGGCAGTCGCGCATCAGCCGGTCGAAGTTCGGCGTGCTGGCCTGGTCCGGCGCGCTTTGCTGCGGTCGGGCGGAAATGCCCCAGCCATCAAGGATGCAAAGGACGACGGGTTTGGGATGGGTCATGGGGCGCCTCACTCGCGGGTCGGGACGCTTCTACGACCTAGGGGCGCGAGGGGCAAGAATCACGGCGAAAGATCAACCGGGCGTGATGGCGGGAAGCGGGCGGGGGCTAGGGCTCCTGCGGGACGGCGCGCGCGCCGTCTTCCTTCGCCGCCGGTCTGTCGCTGAACAGGTCCTCGACGAACCAGGCTGCGAACTGGGCCCGTCCCGAGACGCCCGCCTTGGCATAGATGCGCGTCAACTGCGCCCGGATCGTGCCCTGCGCCGCGCTGCGAATGGTGGCGATCTCGGCCACGTCCAGGCCCTTCAGCGCCAGCCTTCCCACGTCACGCTCGGCTGAGGTAAGGCCCCAGATCTCGAACTGGCCCTCGACGATCCGGGCCATGTCGCCACGCGCGGCGTCCAGCATCCGCTCTTGGTCGCGCAGCCGCTCCAGCGTCAGCCGCAATTGCCAGCCGCCGATGACGATGCCCAGGATCAAGGCCAGCGCGACCAGGGCCTCGATGATGGCGTGGGCGGTGCCGGGAAAGCTCAGCAAATCGGTCAGGGCATCCCCGACGAAGAACACGGCCGCCACCGTCTGAAGCAGCAAGAGCAGCGCCAGGGCGGCGGATTGATTCCGCCACGAGGTCTTTTTGCGCCCGTCCATCGTCTCTACCGGTCTTTGCCGCGGATCATCGGCCGCACCAGGTTGCGCCCCAGGGCCCGACTTTCGGCCGCCACGCCCAGCACATGCAGCACCGCCAGGAACAGCAGCAGGTTGGCGGCAATCTCATGCACCTCTTCGACAAGCTTGGTGTCTTGGGGGCGATCATCGCCTGCGGCATCGTCCTTGACAAGGACGGACCAGTCGCCCGCCGCGACCGCCGCCCGTTCCTCGGCGATGGTGATCGGGGTCTTGCCCCCTGTCATCACCAGACCGGTGGCGATGACGACGATCAGGCCCAGCCAGAGCGCATAGACCATCATCGCCCCCGCCGGATTATGCGAGGGGTATTCGCACGCCCTGCCGCGCAGCACCTGTCCCAGATGCCGAAGCGCGCTCAGCGGAGCGGGCGGAAAGGCGGCAAACCGCGCCTCGCGGGGGCCGACGAGGCCCCAGACCAGGCGGGCGGCCAGCAGTGCCATCGCCGCCCATCCGATCCAGATGTGAATGGTGCCACCGGGCTTGACGATCAATCCGTTGACGAAGACGGCGGCGGCGATGCCCCAATGGGAAATGCGGATCAGCGGATCCCAGGGATTGGGGGGCGCGACGGCGCCCCCGGTGTCGGGTTTGGCCAGGCGCGACATGCTCAACCATCAGCCTTGATCTCGGTGACGGCGCCGCTCTTGGGGTCGATGTAGACCTCCCATCTCTTGCCGTCGGCATCGGTGCATTTGGCCTCGATCTTGCCGCCTTCCGGCTCGAATTCCTTGACCTTGCACCCGGCCTTTTCAAGGGCGGCGGTCGCATCGGCCGGGTTGGTGCCGACCATATCCCCGACGGCCGGCATCGCGAATGCCGAAAGCGGCGTGGCGGCCAGGGCCAGGGCCAGCGTGAATCGCTTCAGTTCCATGGGCTGTTTTCCTTTGCAAGCGCCGGGCGGATTGCCGCGGCGACAGGCTGAGGAAACGGCGCCAGAGCCCTGGCGTCGATTGGCGAAACGCTGACGATGGAGCACGTAAGCGGATGCTGACGCGGCCTTTCGCAGGTCCGCTCAGGCCGCGCTGCCGGTCTCGGCCGCGATCTCGGCCCGGGACTTGCGGCCGCGCTCGGTCGCGGATTTCAGCTGGCCGCAGGCGGCCATGATATCCTCGCCCCGGGGCGTGCGGATCGGTGAGGCATAGCCGGCCTTGTGCACGATGTCGGCGAAGGCCTCGATCCGCTCCCAACTCGAACGGCGATAGGCTACGCCCGGCCATTCGTTGAACGGGATCAGGTTGATCTTGGCCGGGATGCCGCGGATCAGCTTGACCAGGCGGCGGGCGTCCTCGTCGCTGTCGTTCACGCCGTCCAGCATGACATATTCGAAGGTGATGCGTTCGCTGTTCGACAGGCGCGGGTATTCGCGCAGCGCGTTCAGCAGCGTCTCGATGTTCCACTTGCGGTTCACCGGCACCAGCGTGTCGCGCACCGCGTCGGTGGTGGCGTGGAAGCTGACGGCCAGAAGGCAGCCGATCTCCTCGGCGGTCTTGGCGATTTCGGGCACGATGCCGCTGGTCGACAGCGTGATGCGGCGGCGCGACAGGCTGATGCCCTCGCCATCCATCACCACCTTCATGGCGTCGCGGACATTGTCGAAGTTATACAGCGGCTCGCCCATGCCCATCAGCACGACATTGCTGACCAGCCGGGTCTCGTCCTTGGGCGCGCCGGGCTTGGGCCATTCGCCCAGGTCGTCGCGGGCGACCATGACCTGGCCGACGATCTCGCCCGCCGTCAGGTTGCGCACCAGCTTCTGCGTGCCGGTGTGGCAGAAGGAACAGGTCAGCGTGCAGCCAACCTGCGACGAGATGCACAGCGTGCCGCGCGATTCCTCGGGGATATAGACCGTCTCGACCTCATGCCCGCCGGCGATGCGCAGCAGGTATTTGCGCGTGCCGTCGGCGCTGATCTGGCGGGTCACGATCTCGGGCAGCGCGATCTCGAACCGCTCGGCCAGGAAGGCGCGGTAATCCTTGGCGAGGTTGGTCATCTGCGCGAAATCGCGCACGCCCCAGTGATAGACCCATTGCCAGATCTGGCCGACGCGCATCCTGGCCTGCTTTTCGGGCGTCCCGGCCTGGACCAGCGCGTCGCGCAGCTGGTCGCGGGTCAGGCCGACGATATTCGTCAGCGCCGATTCCGGCAGCTTGCGCGGGATGGTCAGAAGATCCTGCGTGATCGGTGCAGCGGGGATGGGGGCGTTCATGGCTTGGGCGGATCCGGGCGTTGGGCAAGGCCCCTATATAGGCGAAAGCGGCCCAAAAGAAAACAGGGGCAGAAGCCCCCGTTCCCGTGTCGTGGCGTGGCCGTGGCTTATTTGCAGGCGGCCTGGGCCTTGTTGGTCGCGGCGGTGATGCCGGACAGGCTGAACGTGTCCTTGGTCACCGTGCCGCGGGCCGAGCGGCCCGAGATGACCGCCGACGAGCCGCCGCGCAGCGCGCTGACCAGCTTGCTGTCCTCGGAGGGCGAGCCGGTCCAGGCGCTTTCGCCCTCGGTGAACAGCTTGAAGACATTGCCGCCGACATTCACCTCGACCGTCGAATCCGGTGCGAAGGGATAGCCGCCCGAGAACGAGACCTCGCCGCCCTGGCCGGGGCGATAGGCGACATAGAGGCGGATGTCGCCGCGCGTCACTTCCTTGGGCTTGCCCGAGGCATCGACGTTCTGGGTCGATTTCGGGGCCGACACGGCCCAGCATTCCTTGGGGCTCGACGCCGAGAAGACGGTCCAGTCGCCCTCGGTCCCGATCACATTCGTCGAGTCCTGGGCCAGGACCGGCGAAGACGCGGCGATCGCGATTGCAGCGGCAGCCGCTGCGGCGCGCGGCGCGGATTTCAACATGCTCTGGTCTCCTGCCATGGTCCGGTTCGATCCGGCTTGTTGCCGATGACGGTGGTATTTTCAACCATCTGGCTGCAAGATAATGCGAAATTGAACGGGGGAAAAACCCCTTTTTTGCGGAACATCGCGCGATTGTCAGAGCAAGGGGGAGCCATGACGGCCGCAAGACTGATCGAATTGTGGCGCGGGGGCCTGCGCGAAAGCAGCCATCTGGGCCATGTGGTGATCTCGGACGCCGAGGGCGTGGTCGAGGCCTGGGGCAATCCGGGCACGGTGATCTTCCCGCGGTCCTCGTGCAAGATGATCCAGGCGCTGCCGCTGGTCGAAAGCGGCGCGGCCGATGCGGCGGGGCTGGGCAGCGAGCAGCTGGCGCTGGCCTGCGCCAGCCACAACGGCGCGCGGGCGCATGTGGATCGGGTCTCGGCCTGGCTCTCGGGCCTGGGGCTCGAGGAGGAGGATCTGCGCTGCGGCGCCCATATGCCGCGCGACCCGGCCGAGCATCGGCGGCTGCTCTGTTCCGACACCACGCCCTGCCAGATCCACAACAACTGCTCGGGCAAGCATGCCGGCTTCCTGACGCTGAAGCGGCACATGAAAGCCGGGCCGGAATATGTCGAGATCGACCATCCGGTGCAGCGCGCCGTGCGCCGTGCCTTCGAGGAGGTCACGGGCGAGACCGCCGCCGGCTGGGGCATCGACGGCTGCGCCGCGCCGAATTTCGCCTGCACGGTCGAGGGGCTGGCCCGCGCCATGGCGTCCTTTGCCCGGCCCGGCGCCGGGGCGCGCGGCGCGGCGCAGCGCCGGTTGGTCGAGGCAATGATCGCGCATCCCGCGCTGGTCGCCGGCGAAGGTCGCGCCTGCACCGAGCTGATGCGCGCCATGAAGGGCCGCGCCGCCGTCAAGACCGGGGCCGAGGCGGTCTTCGTCGGCATCGTGCCCGAGCGCGGCCTGGGCATCGCGCTGAAAGTCTCGGACGGCGGCACGCGCGGCGCCGAGGCGGCGATCACCGCGCTGATGGTGCATCTGGGGCTGCTGGAGGAGGGCCATCCGGTGGTCGGGAAATACCTGACCGACCCGATCCGCAACTGGCGCGGCATGGCCACGGGCGAGATGCGCCGCGCCTCGGGCTTTCCGAACTGATCGTTTCGGGAATCGCCGGGTTCCGAACCGCTTGATCCGGCGGTTTTGCGCCGGTCGGCCGGCGCGGCATGTCACCTTCCGCGGGAATATGGGAATGTGGTTTCGCCCGAAGAACTCGGGCGGTTTTTCATGTTACCGAGGTAAGATCCATGGCGACTTTGTCTTATGATTATTACTGGGCGGTCTATTCCGAGACCCTGGCCGACGTGGCTGCCGAGCTGGCGCGGCAGATGGGCCGGCTGCCCGTGCTGAACGTGATCCGCGGCGTTTCCGGCCCCGAGATTCTGGACGGCACCGATTGCGACGACGGCATCCTGGGAGGCGGCGGCAGTGACCGGCTGCGCGGCTTTGGCGGCGACGACTTCCTGCACGGCGGTTTCGGCAATGACAGCCTCTGGGGCGGCGACGGCCGCGATTCGATGCATGGCTGCAATGGCAACGACCGCATGTGGGGCCAGGCCGGCCACGACTTCATGCATGGCGGGCTGGGCAATGATGCGCTGTGGGGCGGGACCGGCAACGACAGCCTGCACGGCTGCTTCGGCAACGACACGCTGAAGGGCGAGGCCGGCAACGACTTCCTGCATGGCGGTTTCGGCAATGACCAGCTGTCGGGCGGTTCGGGCAACGACACCCTCAACGGCTGTTTCGGCGACGATCTGGTCGATGGCGGGGCGGGGAACGACCTGCTCTCGGGCGGCTATGGCCGCGATACCTTCGTCTTCGACGGCGGCAGCGACCGCATCATCGATTTCGAGACCGGCGGCTGCGGTTGCGGTGCGGACCAGGCCGAGGTGATCCGCGTCGATCTGGCCGGCACCGACGATTACGCGGCGCTGATGGCGGCGGCCCGGCAGGACGGGGCGGATGCGGTCTTCGACCTGGGCGGCGGCAACCGGCTGGTGCTGGAAGGGGTCGCGCTGGCCGAGCTGGACGATTCGATGTTCGTCTTTGTCTGAGCCTTGCCCAAGGCTTTCGGGGCGGGCGTGGTCCCGCCCCGTTACATGAGTTGCCAGATCAGCCGCAGCGCCAGCGCGGTCGAGGTGACGACCAGCAGCGGCTTGATGACCCGGGCGCCGATGCGCATGGCCAGCCGCGCGCCCAGGCTGGCGCCGGCGATCTGCGCCACCGCCATGGCGGCGCCGACCAGCCACAGCGGCTTGCCGACCAGGGCGAAGGCCACCAGCCCGCCCAGGTTCGAGGCGAAGTTCAGCAGCTTCGTATGCGCCGTGGCCTTGAGGATGCCGTAGCCCGCCAGCATCACGAAGCCCAGCATGAAGAACGAGCCGGTGCCCGGTCCCAGCAGCCCGTCGTAGAAGGCGACCGCCGGCACCACCGTCGCGGCAAAGACCGCATGCGGCAGGCGCCGCGCCCGGTCGGTGTCGTCGAGCCCCGGCTTCAGCGCGAAGAAGACCGCGATGCCGATCAAGAGCAGCGGCAGGCCGTAGCGCAGCGCCTGCGTCGGCAGGAAGCTGACCAGCGCCGCGCCCCAGAGCCCGGCCATGAAGGCCACGGCGGCCTCGGGCAGTTGCGCGCGCGGGTCGACCAGGCCGCGGCGGGCATAGGAGATCGCCGCCGTCGCGGCGCCGAACACGCCCTGCACCTTGTTGGTGGCCAGCGCCTGCGCGGGCGGCAGGCCCGCCAGCATCAGCGCCGGCACGGTGATCAGCCCGCCGCCGCCGGCGATGGCATCGACGAAGCCGGCCGCGAAGGCGGCGCCGATCAGCATCAGCAGAAGGTCGAGCGAGAGGTCCATGGCCCGGGCTTTGCGGCGCGGCGGCCGAATTGTAAAGGCCGCGCGTGCGGCGCGGTGGCCGGGAGTATTTGGGAAACGGTGAAAGCCGTTGGGGCCGGGGTGCGGCGGCCGGGTCTGTGGCACGGGCGGCGGGGGTATTTGTGGAGCAAAGAAGCCGATCAGCCCCGGGGATGGGCGGCGCGATAGACCTCGAGCAGCCGGGCGTCGTCGATGCCGGTATAGACCTGGGTGGTCGAGAGGCTGGCGTGGCCCAGCAGTTCCTGGATGGTGCGCAGATCGCCGCCCTCCGCCAGCAGATGCGTGGCGAAGCTGTGGCGCAGCGCATGCGGCGTCGCCGTCGGCGGCAGGCCCATGACCTGGCGGGCGTGGCGCATCGCCGCCGCGATCAGCGACGGGTTCAGCCGGCCGCCGCGCGCGCCGCGAAACAGCGGCGACTGCGGTTCCAGCGGCCAGGGGCAGAGCTGCAGATAGGCCGCCGTCGCCTGCTGCGCGATGGGCAGCACCGGCACCTGGCGTTCCTTCTTGCCCTTGCCGCGGATGGTCAGCGCCTCGCGGAAGGGCCAGTCGCGGCCGTCGAGGCTGAGCGCCTCGGAGATGCGCAGCCCGCAGCCGTAGAGCAGGGTCAGGACGGCGGTGTCGCGGGCGGCGATCCAGGGCTCGGCGTGGGTGTCGCCGGCGATGTCCAGCACCGCCTCGGCCTGGTCCGGCGCCAGCGGGCGCGGCAGCGAGCGGGTGAATTTCGGGCTGCGCGCCGCCAGCGCCCTGGAAGCGTCGAAGCCGTGCCGGTCCGACATCCAGCGGATGAAGCTGCGCGCGGCCGAGAGCCTTCGCGCCAGCGAGCGGGCGCCAAGGCCGCGGGTGCGCTCGGCGGCGGCAAAGGCGCGCATGTCGGTCTGGGTCAGGCTGCCCAGCGTCGCGGGCAGGGCCGGCGTGCCGTGATAGCCGCCGAGGAAGGCCAGGAAAGCCAGCAGATCGCCCTGATAGGCCCGGATCGTGTGCTCGGAGCGGTCGCGCGTCGCCTTTTCGCTGTCGAGCCAGCGCGCGAGATTGTCGGCCATGGCCGGGGCCAGCGCCAGGGGGCCGGCCGGCTGGCTCATGCCCGGAGCCAGGAGATCAGCACCAGCCGGAACACCTGGCCGAAGAAGCGCAACAGGTCCGTACCCTGGGCCGGGTTGAAGCGCCCGACATCGCCGGAACCCATCAAGAGCAGCGCCGGGAAGCGGCCGGGGCCGAGGTCCAGCGGCAACAGCGCCTCGGAGCGGATCGGCGCGCGCGCTTCGCCGTGAAAGGGCAGGGCCTGGCTGGCGGCGCGGCGCAGCACGATGTCGTCGCCGCGCGGCATGCGCCGGCCGCCCGAGATCAGCTCGGCCACCGTGCCGGCGGGGGCGACGATCAGCGGGCCGCTGGCCTGCGGCTGGGGCAGGGCGCCGCCCGATTCCATCACCAGCCGCAGGGTTTCCACCCGCAGGATCGGCGCGACGGCGAGTTCGAGGTTTTCCAGGAAGCCCTCGAACTCCATCGGTTCCAGCAGCGACAGCACGGCGCGGTGGATGGTGTTCATCCCCGACTGGTTGTCATAGGCGGCCGAGATCACCGATTCATGCGCCGATTCCAGCCGGTCCAGCCGCGATTCCAGCGCCTGCATGGCGCGGCCGCGGATGTCGATGACGTTCTCGCCCACCTCGGCCTCGCGCGCGCCGATCAGCGCGCGCATCAGGTCGCGGTCGGCGAGGATCAGCTCGGGCTGCGCCAGCAGCCGGGCGCGGGTCTCGTCGGAAAGCGGCTGGCTGTCGGGCATCAGAGGATCTTCTGCCCGGTCTTGGCCCAGTCGGCGTTGAACTGTTCCAGGCCCTTGTCGGTCAGCACGTGATTCGCCATCGCCTTGATGACCGCCGGCGGGGCGGTGATGACGTCGGCGCCGATGCGGGCCACGTCGGTGATGTGGTTCACCGAGCGGATCGAGGCCGCCAGGATCTCGGTCTGGAAGTCGTAATTGTCATAGATCTCGCGGATCTGCGCGATCAGCTCGACGCCGTCCAGGTTGATGTCGTCGAGCCGGCCCAGGAAGGGGCTGATGAAGGTCGCGCCGGCTTTCGCCGCCAGGATCGCCTGCGCCGGGCTGAAGCACAGCGTCACGTTGACCTTGTGGCCCTGCGACGACAGCGCCTTGCAGGCCTTGAGCCCGTCCCAGGTCAGCGGCACCTTGACGGTGATGTTCGAGGCGATCTTCACCAGGCGCTCGCCCTCGCGGATCATGTCGGCGGCGTCGCTGGCCACCACCTCGGCGCTGACCGGGCCTTCGACCAGGTCGCAGATTTCCTTGGTGACTTCCAGGATGTCGCGGCCGGATTTCAGGATCAGCGAGGGGTTGGTGGTGACGCCATCCACCATGCCCAGGTCGTTCAATTCGCGGATCGCGGCGACGTCGGCGGTATCGACAAAGAATTTCATGCGCGGGGGCCCCCTCTTGCGGATTTGCCGAGGGTTTAGCGCATAACAATCGGCGCGTGAAGTCCGCGCGGCTTGCGGGCGGGCGCGGCCCTGTGCAAGATCCCGGCCTTGTCCGCAGGAGAGCGCCCTTGGAAGCCCTGAACCCCGACCTGTTCGATCTGCTGCCGCTGCTGGCCGCCGGCCCGGTGCTGGTCGGGCATTGGCCGCTGCTGCTGTTCGTCGGCTGGGCTGCGGTGCCCTGAACCCGATGCCGCCGGCCTTCTATCCCCATGGCGCGCGCATCGCCGTGCTGACGCAGGAAGTCGTCGGCGTGCTGGATTATCTCGCGCCCGAGGGCGGGGTGCGGCTGGGCCAGCTGGTGGTGGTGCCGCTGGGGCCGCGCCGGGTGATGGGGGCGGTCTGGGGACCGGGCATGGGCGATTTCGACATGGCCAAGCTGCGCCCGGTGGCGCGGCTGGTCGATGCGCCGCCGCTGTCGGGGGGCATGATCGAATTCCTGACCCGGATGGGCGAATACACGCTGACGCCCTTGCCTGCGATGCTACGCATGGCGACGCGGGCGCCGGACCTGGACCAGCCGCCCTCGGCCCGGCGCATCATCCATCGCGCCGGCCCGCCGCCCGAGCGCATGACCGACGCCCGCGCCGCCGTGCTGCGGGTGATCGAGGATCACGGCGGCGCCGGCTTCGCGCCCGGCGAGCTGGCGCAGCTGGCCGGCGTCAGCCCGGGCGTGGTGCAGGGTCTGGTCAAATCCGGCACGCTGGCCGAAGTGCTGGCGCCGCGCGATGTGCCCTATCCGCGCCTTGACCCCGGCCTGCCCGGCAAGCCCTTGGCGCAGGACCAGGCCGAGGCCGCCGACGCCCTGCGGGCCGAGGTCGCCCGCCGCGCCTATGCCACCACGCTGCTGCGCGGCGTCACCGGCTCGGGCAAGACCGAAGTCTATCTGGAGGCCGTGGCCGAATGTCTGCGCCAGGGCCGGCAGGCGCTGGTGCTGCTGCCCGAGATCGCGCTCTCGGCCGAGTTCCTCGACCGGGTCGAGGCCCGTTTCGGCGCCCGGCCCGGCGAATGGCATTCCGGCATCACCCGCAGCGAGCGCCGCCGGCTGTGGACCATGGCGGCGACGCATAACGTCGGCATGGTGGTCGGCGCCCGCTCGGCGCTGTTCCTGCCCTTTGCCGACCTGGGCCTGATCGTCGTCGATGAGGAGCACGATTCCAGCTACAAGCAGGAGGACGTGGTCTATTACAGCGCCCGCGACATGGCGGTGCTGCGCGCCAGCATCGAACAGGCGCAGGTGGTGCTGGCCTCGGCCACGCCCTCGGTCGAAAGCTGGGTCAACGCTGCCACCGGGAAATACCGCCGGCTGGACCTGCGGTCGCGCTATGGCACCGCCGAGCTGCCGGAAATGGGCACCATCGACCTGCGCCAGCAAGAGATGGAAAAGGGCCGCTGGATCAGCCCGCGTCTTGCCGCCGAGATCGCCGCCCGCAAGCAGCGCGGCGAGCAGTCGCTCTTGTTCCTGAACCGGCGCGGCTATGCCCCGATCACCGCCTGCCGCGCCTGTGGCCAGCAGATCGGTTGCGACCATTGCGACGCCCGCATGGTCGAGCACCGCTTCCAGAACCGCCTCGTCTGCCACCAATGCGGCGAGACCAAGCCGATCCCGACCGCCTGTCCCGCCTGCGGCGTCGAGGGCAAGATGACCGCCATCGGCCCCGGCGTCGAGCGGCTGGCCGAGGAGGTCGCCGAGCGTTTCCCCGAGGCCCGCGCCTCGGTGCTGTCCTCGGACCTGTTCCATTCGGCCCGGGCGCTGAAGGAGGCCATCGCCGAGATCGGGGCCGGCGAAACCGACATCATCATCGGCACCCAACTGGTCGCCAAGGGCCACAACTTCCCGCGCCTGACGCTGGTGGGCGTGATCGACGCCGACCTGGGCCTGCAAGGCGCCGATCTGCGCGCGGCCGAGCGCAGCTTCCAGCTGATGCGCCAGGTCGCCGGCCGGGCCGGGCGCGAGGGCGGCGAGGCGCGGGGGCTGGCGCTGCTGCAGACCTATCAGCCCGAACATCCGGTGATCCGCGCGATCCTCTCGGGCCGGGACGAGGATTTCTGGGACGCCGAGGCGGCGCAGCGCCAGGCGGCCGGCATGCCGCCCTTCGGCCGGCTGGCGGGGATCATCCTGTCGCATCCCGACATGCCGGTGGTCGAGGATTACGCCCATGCGCTGGCCCGCCGGGCCGAGCCGTTGCGCGCCGTGGGGGCCGAGCTTTTCGGCCCTGCGCCGGCGCCGATCACCCGTATCCGCGGCCGCTGCCGGGTCAGGATGCTGATCCGCGCCCCGCGCCAGGCGCCGGTGCAGGCGGCGATCGCTTCATGGCTGGCGCAGGCGCCGAAGCCGCCGACGAACCTGCGGCTGTCCGTGGACATCGACCCGCAGAGCTTTTTCTAGCGCCGCCGCTCGATCAGTTTCGAGGCCAGCGGCGCCAGGGTGATGACGATCACCATGCGCAGCAGGTGGTGGCTGACGACATAGGCCAGGTCCGCGCCGGCGATGATGGCGATGACCACCATCTCGGCCTGCCCGCCCGGCAGATAGGCCAGGAAGGCGTCGAGCGCCGGCGCCAGGCCCAATTGCATGATCAGCTCGATGAAGATCAGGCTGATGAGCGCCAGGAACAGCGCATAGACCAGCCCGGCGCTGACGTCGATGCGCAGCTCGCGCCCGGTGATGCCGACGTATTTCACCCCTACCGCCACGCCGATGAAGAATTGCGCCGCCTGGATGATCTCGGCCGGCGGGCGGTGCTGGATCACGCCCGACAAGGACAGCGCCGCCGTCAGGATCATCGGCCCCAGGATCGAGGCGCCGAACAGGCCCAGCCGCTCGGCCGCCTTCCAGCCGATCAGCCCGGCCGCGACCATGATGGCGATCTCGGCGGGATCGGTGGCGCGGATCGAGGTGCCCGGCGGCTGCGACAGGTCCACGCCCCAGAAGCTTTGCATGATCAGCGGCGCCACGGTGACGATGACCAGCACCCGCGTGGCGTGGATCAGCGACAGCGCGCGGACGTCGCCGCCGGCCTCCTCGCCGAAGACCAGCATGTCCTGCAACCCGCCCGGCATGGCGGCATACCAGGCGGTCGGGTGGTCGAAGCCGAAGCCGCGCCGGAACAGCGGATAGCCGACCAGTGCGATCACCAGGATGAAGGCGGGGACGAAGGCCAGCGAGGCGGCGATCTCGGGGATCTTGCCCAGCACCTCGGGCGTGATCGAGGCCCCGACCGCGACGCCCAGGAAGGTACGCATGAAGGTGCCGAGCCCGCCCGCGCCCATCAGCGGCGCCCCCGCCAGCGCCGCGATCAGGCAGGCGAGCATCGGGCCCAAGAGCAGCGGCAGCGGCAGGTGCAGCGCCAGGAACAGCGCGCCGCCGCCCGCGGCCAGGGCAAAGGTCAGGGTCCGGCGGGCCATGGCGGATCGCATCACAGCCCGCACCTGTCCAGGAATCCCTCCAGCACGTCCCCCAGCCGCTCGGCCCAAAGCGCCTGCCCGGGCTCGTCGGCGATCAGGTCGTTCCTGACCTCGATCAGCACGTTCGGGCGGCCCTGCGCCAGGGCGTGGCGGTCGATGGAATCGCCGTCCAGATGCCCGGAATAGGGCTCGTTGTCGCCGGTGATCCAGCCTAGGTCGCGGCATTCGCGCACCAGCGCCTTGCCCAGCCTTTCGTCGCGATGCGAATAGAGCACGCCCACCGCCCAGGGCCGGCGCGGCCGGCCGCGCAACTGGCGGGTAAAGCTGTGGATGGCGCAGATCGCCCGGTCCGGCCGGGCCGCGGCCAGGGCCTCATAGGCGGCGTGATAGGGGCGATAGAGCCGCTCCATCCGCAATGCGCGCTCGGCCGGCCCGGCGTGGCGGTTCGCCGGGATCACGGTGCCGTCATAGATCCGCATCAGCAGCGTCGGATCGTCCTCGCCCCGGTTCGGGTCGATCACCAGGCGCGAGAAATCCGTCAGGATCGCCGGCGCGTCCAGCCGTTCGGCCAGCTTCCGCGTCAGCCCGGCGGCGCCCACGTCATAGGCGATGTGGCGGGCCATGTCCTCGGGCGCGATGCCCAAAGACCCGCCGCCCACCCAGTCCGGCACGCGGTTGGTGGCGTGGTCGCAGGTGATCAGCCAGCGCGACCCGCGCGAAGGCCCGATGATGGAATGCGATTCGTGTGTCATGTCGGCTTTGCCTCGCATCGGGCACGCTTTAGTGCAAGCCTTGCGCAAGGCGCGGTTGCCGCGCGCGGGCGAATGGGTCTATAGAGCCGATAGCGCAAACAAGAGGCGGGAGAGACGGATGAGACGGCATCGCAAGGTCAAGATCGTGGCAACCCTGGGACCGGCATCCAGCGATTTCGCCACCATCCGGGCATTGTTCGAGGCCGGCGCGGACGTGTTCCGCCTGAACATGAGCCACGGCACGCATGAGGAGCAGCGCGCCCGCTACGACATCATCCGCAAGGTCGAGGCCGAATCGGGCCGGCCCATCGCCGTGCTGGCCGACCTGCAAGGGCCGAAGCTGCGCGTGGGCGCCTTCGCCGACGGGCCGCACGACCTGGCCGACGGCCAGGCCTTCCGCTTCGACCTCGACGCGACGCCGGGCACGGCGAGCCGCGTGCAGCTGCCGCATCCCGAGATCTTCGCCGCGCTGGAACCCAGCGCCGAACTGCTGGTCAACGACGGCAAGATCCGCCTGCGGGTCGAGAATTGCGGTGCCGATTTCGCCGATTGCGTGGTGACGGCGGGCGGGCCGATCTCGAACCGCAAGGGCGTGAACGTGCCGGACGTGGTGCTGCCGCTGGCGGCGCTGTCGGACAAGGACCGCGACGACCTGGAATTCGCCTGCGGGCTGGGGGTGGACTGGCTGGCCCTGTCCTTCGTCCAGCGCCCCGAGGACGTGATCGAGGCGCGCGAGCTGGCCCGCGGCCGCGCCGCCATCCTGTCCAAGATCGAGAAACCCGCCGCCGTGCGTGCCTTCAGCGAGATCCTGAAGGTCTCGGACGGGATCATGGTGGCGCGCGGCGACCTGGGCGTCGAGCTGCCGGTGCATTCGGTGCCGCCGATCCAGAAGCGGCTGGTGCGCGCCTGCCGCGCGGCCGCGAAGCCGGTGATCGTGGCGACCCAGATGCTGGAATCGATGATCGAAAGCCCGATGCCGACCCGCGCCGAGGTCAGCGACGTCGCGACCGCGATCTACGAGGGCACCGACGCCATCATGCTTTCGGCCGAAAGCGCCGCCGGCGCCTATCCGGTCGAGGCGGTGGCGACCATGGACAACGTCGCCCGCTCGGTCGAAAGCGACCCGACCTATCGCGAGATCATCGAAAGCTCGCGCCAGGCCAAGCGCCAGACCGTGGCCGACGGCATCGTCGCCGCCGCGCGCGAGATCGCCGAGACCACCGACATCTCCGCCATCTGCGCCTTTACTCAGTCCGGCACCACCGGCAGCCTGGTGGCGCGCGAGCGCCCGCGCGTGCCGATCGTCGCCATGTCCTCGGAAGAGCGGACGCTGCGCCGGCTGTGCCTGACCTGGGGCACGCATTGCGTGCTGACACCCGAGCTGGAGCGCTTCAAGCAGGCCGTGGTCAACGCCGCCAAGGCGGCGCGCGACTTCGGCTTTGCCGACGAGACCAACCAGATCGTGGTCATGGCCGGCGTGCCCTTCAACGTGCCCGGCACCACCAACATCCTGCGCATCGCGCCCTGCGACGAGCGCTTGATCTATCGCACCGATCCGGAATAAGCCCCGCGTAACGAGCTGTTACGGAAAGGTGATCCGATGATCGACATCCTGTTGCTGGCCGGCGTGGCGCTGTGCGTGCTGTCGGTGCTGCTGGCCATCGTCGCGGTGGCGCGCACCCGCGCGCCGCGCGGCGCGGCCATCGCGCTGGTGCTGGGCCTGGTCCTGGTCTTTGCCGGCGCCTGGCTGGACCCGCGCCCCTTCGGCGTCGCGGGGCTGAAGGAAAGCTGGCAGCGCCTGCTGGATGGCCAGGTCACCCTGGGCACCGACCCGGTGAGCGCGCCCGCGCCCGAGGCTGCCGCCCCGGCCGGGACCGCCCCCGCCGAGCCTGCGCCCGCCGAGCCTGCACCTGTCGAGACCGCGCCGGCCGTGGAAGCCCCGGCGGCCCCTGCTGTCGAGGCCCCCGCGGAGGCGCCGGCCGCCGAGAGCGCTCCGGCGGCGCCCGCCAGCCAATAAGGCTTGTCAAATTCGCGGCGCGCCCTTATAGGGCACGCTTCCACCCGCGCGGCCGGCCGATATGGCATTGCCGAGTCGCGCGTTCACTCTGACCGCAAGGAGAGTAAAATGCCGAAGATGAAGACCAAAGCGGCCGCCAAGAAGCGGTTCTCGATGACGGCTTCGGGCAAGGTCAAGGCCGGCCCGGCCGGCAAGCGCCACGGCATGATCAAGCGCTCGACGAAATTCATCCGCGATGTGACCGGGACCATGATCCTGTCCGACGCGGACGCGAAGATCGTCAAGAAATACATGCCCTACAACCGCTAAGGAGAACCGGACATGGCACGAGTCAAATCGGGTAAGATCACCCACGCCCGCCACAAGAAGGTTCTTGACGCGGCGAAAGGCTATTACGGCAACCGTTCGCGCAACTTCCGCACCGCGACCCAGGCTGTCGACAAGGCCAACCAATATGCGACCCGCGACCGCAAGACGCGCAAGCGCAATTTCCGCGCGCTGTGGATCCAGCGCATCAACGCCGCCGTGCGCGCCGTCGATGCCGAGATGACCTATTCGCGCTTCATCGCCGCGCTGGCGAAAGCCGGGATCGAGGTGGACCGCAAGGTCCTGGCCGACCTGGCCGTGCACGAGCCCGAGGCCTTTGCCGCCGTGGTCGCGCAGGCGAAAGCCGCCGCCTGATCCTTCGGGTTTGGCAGAGACACGGAAACCCGCGCCTTGGCGCGGGTTTTTTCGTTGCGTCCGGGGGGCTCTGCCCCCACGCCGGGCAGGCCCGGCGTTCCCCCGGGATATTTGTCCACAAAAGAGAAGCTGTCCCTGGAACCCGGCGGGGCAGGGCGGGGTTGCGGGGCATGTCCTTGCCGCATGATCTTCCCGTCCGCGTGCCCCTGCACCGCAAGCCGCTTGGGGTGCTGGCCTCGGCCATGGTGGCGCGGCGCAATGTGCTGGAGCTGATCCCCGAGATCGCTGTGCGCCAGCCCATGGTCTCGGGCAAGACCGGCAAGCGCTGGCACATGGTCATGGATCCCGAGGCGCTGCGCGTGGTGCTGAAGGACCGCGTCGAGGACTATCCCAAGTCGCTGGTGACGCGGCTGATCCTGGGACCGGCGGTGGGCTGTTCGATGTTCGTGGCCGAGGGTGCGCATTGGCGCTGGCAGCGCCTGGCCGCCGCCCCGGCCTTTGCCCAGCGCCATGTCGAGGCGCTGGGGCCGGTGATGAGCGCCGCTGCCGAGGCGAGCGCGCGGCGGCTGGTCTCGGCCGAGGGGCCGGTCGATGTCTTTGCCGAGATGGTGGCCGCGACCTTCGAGGTGATCTCGGACGTGACCTTTTCCGGCGACGAGGGCTTCGACCGCGCCGCCGTGCATCATGCCATCGACGCCTATATCGCCGGGGCGGCGCGGATCTCGGTCCTGGATGTCCTGGGCCTGCCGGGCTGGATCCCGCGGCCGGGCCGGCTGTTCGCGGGCGCCGACCTGCGGCGGATGAAGCGGGTCGCGGACGGGGCGATCCGTGCCCGGGCCGCCGCCGGGCCGCGCCGGGTGCCGGATCTGCTGGACCTGCTCCGCGCCGGTGCCGATCCCGAGACCGGGCGGCGCATGACGGCCGCCGAGCTGCGCGACAACCTGCTGACCTTCATCGTCGCCGGGCATGAGACGACGGCGCTGACCCTGGCCTGGTCGCTTTACCTGCTGGCCTTCGATCCCGGGGTCCAGGCCCGCGCGCCATCGAGGCGGACGCGGCCCTGGGCGGTCGCGTCGCGACCGCCGCCGACCTGCCGCGCCTGCCCTATCTGCGCCAGGTGGTCGAGGAGGCGCTGCGGCTCTATCCGCCCGCCGCCTTCCTGTCGCGCACCGCCCGCAGTCGCGACACGCTGGGCGGGCGCGAGGTGCGGCCCGGCGACACCATCATGCTGCCGATCTATGCGCTGCACCGCCACCGCCTGCTGTGGGACGACCCCGATGCCTTCGACCCCGACCGCTTTGCCCCCGGCGTCAGCCGCGACCGCTTCGCCTTCCTGCCCTTCGGCGCCGGCCCGCGCATCTGCATCGGCGCCAGCTTCGCCCTGCAAGAGGCGGTCATCATCCTGGCCACGCTGCTCTCGCGGCTGCGCTTTGCCCTGACCGGGCGCCGGCCTGAGCCGCGCATGATCCTGACCCTGCGCCCGCATGGCGGCGTCTGGCTGCAGGTCTCGCGCCGGGCTTGAAAGCCGGCCCGCGCCGGGGCAGGATCGCCGCCATGATCACCATCTATCACAAGCCGACCTGCTCGACCTCGCGCAAGGTGCTGCAGATGCTCCGCGATGCCGGGCACGAGCCCGAGATCGTCGATTATGCCCGCGAGGGCTGGACCCGCGCCCAGCTGCTGGGCCTGTTCGCCGCCGCCGACGTCACCCCGCGCGAGGCCCTGCGCGTCAAGGGCACCGACGCCGCCGAGCGCGGCCTGCCCGAGGCCGGCGACGAGGCGATCCTTGCCGCCATGGTCGAGAACCCGCTTCTGGTCGAGCGCCCCATCGTCTGCGGCCCCGGCGGCGTGCGCCTGTGCCGCCCGGCCGAGCTGGCGCTGGAAACCCTGACCCGCTAGAGCCGTCGCAAGGCTTTTCCCGGCCTGCCCCGCATGCTAATCGGCGGGCAAACCGCAAGGAAAGCCCGCCCCATGTCCGACCAGTCCGACCTGAACGCCCTTCGCCAGACCTATCTCGACCGCATCTCGGCCGCCGGTGACGGCGATGCGCTGGAACAGGTGCGCCTGGCCGCCCTTGGCAAGAAGGGCGAGATCAGCGGCATGATGAAGGAACTGGGCCGCATGACGCCGGAAGAGCGCCAGACCACCGGCGCCGCGCTGAACCGGCTGAAGGACGAGGTCGACGCCGCCCTGCGCGCCCGCCGCCAGGGCCTCGAGGACGCCGCCCTGGACGCCCGCCTGCGCGAGGAATGGCTGGACGTGACCCTGCCCGGCCGGCCGCGGCCGCAGGGCACCATCCACCCGGTTAGCCAGGTGTCCGAGGAGGTCACCGCGATCTTTGCCGACATGGGCTTCCGCGTCGCCGAGGGGCCGCAGATCGAATCCGACTGGTTCAACTTCGACGCGCTGAACATCCCGCCCGAGCATCCCGCCCGGCAGGAGCACGACACCTTCTTCATGGCGCGCGCCGCGGACGACCCGCGCCCGCCGCATGTGCTGCGCACCCATACCTCGCCGGTGCAGATCCGCGCCATGCAGGAAACCGGCGCGCCGATCCGCGTCATCGCCCCCGGCCGGGTCTATCGCATGGACATGGACCAGACCCACGCGCCGATGTTCCACCAGGTCGAAGGCCTGGCGCTGGGCCGCGACATTTCCATGGCGAACCTGAAATGGACGCTCGAGGAATTCTGCCGCGCCTTCTTCGAGCTCGACGAGGTCGAGCTGCGCTTCCGCGCCTCGCATTTCCCCTTCACCGAGCCCTCGGCCGAGGTCGATATCCGCTGCTCCTGGGAGGGCGGCAAGCTGACGCTGGGCCAGGGCAATTCCTGGCTCGAGATCCTCGGCTCCGGCATGGTGCATCCCAAGGTGCTGGCCGCCGGCGGCATCGACCCCGAGCAATGGCAGGGCTTCGCCTTCGGCATGGGCATCGACCGGATCGCCATGCTGAAATACGGCATCCCGGATCTGCGGGCCTTTTTCGAAAGCGACCTGCGCTGGCTGCGGCATTACGGCTTTGCCGCGGGGGATGTGCCGAGCGTGGCGGGCGGGTTGAGCAGGTGATATCGGCGCTTGTTTCCGTCGGTGGGCTGTTGCTTTCCGTGATTGCCTATTTGCTCGGTCGTCAAATTTCCGAGCCGGAGAAAATTCTCTCCGAAAAGCGTCGTATTTATGAAGAATTTCTGCGACGCTGCCCTGAGCCTAACGAGGCTTATCTTGATCTAGGTCATGTTGACAAATGGCGGAGCCAGAGGCGGATCGACGTGATATCGATGAAGCCAAGGAAGCTTTCGGCGGTCTTGTCGTAGCGGGTGGCGACACGGCGATCGTTCTTGAGCTTGTTGAAGCACCGCTCGACAAGGTTCCGCAGCCGGTAGAGCCTGCGATCGACAGCGACACGGAGCCTGCGAGACTTGCGCATCGGGACCACCGGCAGGATGCTACGCGCCTCCATGGTTTTGCGAACCTTGTCGGAGTCATAGCCGCGATCGGCCAGCAGGATGCAAGGCTCCGGCAGGTTGTCGTCCATGACCAGATCAAAGCCCAGGTAGTCCGATGTCTGGCCCGGCGTGATGTCCGACCTCATTGGCAGCCCGGCAGCATTGACGCGCAGGTGGACCTTGGTCGTGAAACCACCTCTTGAACGGCCAAAACCCTGTCTTGGAGTCCCCCTTTTGCGCCCGCTGCCTGATGATGGGCGCGGATCACGGTGCTGTCGATCATCTGGAGCGCATCCGGCACGATCCGACTTTCGTTCAGCGCTTCGAGGATCTGCTCCCACAACCCCGCCAGGGTCCAGCGCCGGAACTGGCGGTAGACACTGGACCACTTCCCGAACTCTTCTGGGAGGTCGCGCCAAGGAGAGCCGGTCCGCGCGATCCAGAAAATCCCATCAAGAACAAGGCGGTGATTTGCGGGCTTGCGCCCGTTCGGGGCGCGCACGGCCAGAATGAAGCGCTCATGAAACGCCCATTCCTCGTCCGACATCAGGTCTCGTGCCAAGCTGGTCTCCATTGCAGGTACCAGCTTGAATCACGATCAGGCCACCCTGTGAATCCCTTTTGTCAACACCACCTAGAAATGCGGCGAGACGCATTCTCTTGGTCAGCTTTTGGTCATCGAGGCAAAAGTCGTTTACCGTCTGATGCAATCGAACAGGCCGGGAGAAGTTCTTTTTAGTATAGCTTTCAAGGCCATTCTATTAACCCTTTTGCGCCATCACCAGCCGCCGCTTGGCTGGTGGGATTGGCACATGCTGCTGACTGGCAGCTCGCTGCATCTTTGGTTCCTGCCCTTCGCCTTCCTGGTCGCGATGCTCACGCCGATGCTGACGCGCCGGAACGTGGCTCCGATCGCGGCGCTGTCGGGGGCCGCAGCATTCTGCCTGTTCGGCACCCCTGAAAACATCCCGCTTGCACAATGGAGTTTCGGCCTGATCCCCGTGCTTGTCGGTATTGCCTATTTCACGAACGGTTGGCGGATTGCGGCGGCAACCCTCATCCTCTGCTGGCTCATGCTGACGCTTGGGCGGCCCTCGGCGGACAATATCACGATCCTTGCCGGAACCGGGGTCGCACTCGTGGTTCTGGCTGTCAGAGTCGCGCCGACGCGGCTCTCAAGCTGGTGCGCCGGGCTTTCGATGTGGGTCTACCTGGCACATCCTCTGGTCTTCGTGGTGGGACGACAGCGGGGCTATCAGGGTTCGCGCTGGGAATTTTCGCCATCCTCGGGTCATTGCTGCTTGCGCAAGGCATCGAGGCGGCCATGCCGCGCTGGCCCCGCGTCCGATACATCGAAAAAGCCGATCCTTGACTGGCTCGAACTGCGGCGCGCCGGGTCCGTGGTTCGGGCTGACTGCGCGCGCTTACC
Source organism: Paracoccus aminovorans (assembly GCF_001546115.1). Lineage (GTDB taxonomy): Bacteria > Pseudomonadota > Alphaproteobacteria > Rhodobacterales > Rhodobacteraceae > Paracoccus > Paracoccus aminovorans_B. The sequence goes on along the minus strand of NZ_KQ955208.1, from coordinate 1,372,029 downwards.
AGTACCGCCACGTCCCGTAGACCCAGATCCCCATCATCACCGTGGCCGCCCCCATCACCAGCACCCAAGGCGGCCCGGCGATCACGCTCATCGCCAGCAGCACGCCCCACAGCGCCGCGATCAGCCGTCCCTACCGGGAATCCCGCGCCAGTACCACAGCCACAGCGCTGGCCGCGCCTGCCTGGCCGGCGGCATCCTCGGCCTGCGCAACAAGCCGGGCCGGCCAGCCCGGCGCTGTTCGTGACGCCGGGCCTGTTTACCGGCTGATCTACCAGCGCGAGCCCAGGCTGCGGCGCATCGCGTCCTTGTCCTCCTGGATCATGCCGGGGATCAGGAACAGGTCGATCAGCGCCCAGAGGCAGACCAGCCCGACCAGCGGCCAGCCGATCAGGATCGGCGCCGTCAGCCAGCCCAAACCCCACAAAACCAGCATGAAAAGCCCGCTGGCCCAGCGCCCCAGATACATCCGGTGCGCGCCGAAGCCCCACAGCAGGATCGCCAGCAGATAGGCGACCAGCGGCGACTTGGCGTCATTCGCGACCCGTTGTTCGATCAGCATTTCCCGTTGCGTGTCCATCGGCTCCCATGCCCATGTTAATCCTCTTCACATATAGGGCGGGCCGGGTTTCCTGCAAGATGCGGGCGCGCACGGGGCGTACACCGCGCGTACACCGGCCGTACACCGGCCGCCGGCCAGGTGGGCGCCCGCGCGCCCCTACCAATCCGCCGCGCCATGCGCTAAGGGACGGCCAAACCCGACGGAGCGCTCGCCGATGAAATTCACCCTCTCCTGGCTCAAGGAGCATCTCGACACCACCGCCTCGCTGGATGCGATCACCGAGGCGCTGACCGACCTGGGGCTTGAGGTCGAGGGCGTCACGGACCCCGCCGCCAGGCTGGCGCCCTTTACCATTGCGCGCGTCCTCGAGGCCGTGCAGCACCCCGACGCCGACCGGCTGCGGGTCTGCAAGGTCATGACCGACGAGGGCGAGAAGCAGATCGTCTGCGGCGCCCCGAATGCCCGCGCCGGCATCACCGTGGTCCTGGCCAAGCCCGGCGACTATGTCCCGGGGCTCGACACCACGCTGGGCGTCGGCAAGATCCGCGGCGTCGAGAGCCATGGCATGATGGCCTCCGAGCGCGAGCTGGAGCTCTCGGACGAACACAATGGCATCATCGAGCTGGCCTCGGGCGAGGTCGGCGAGAGGTTCGTCGACTGGCTGGCCGCGAACCGCCCCGAGGCGGTCGATCCAGTGATCGAGATCAAGATCACCCCGAACCGTCCCGACGCGCTGGGCGTGCACGGCATCGCCCGCGACCTGGCCGCGCGCGGCCTGGGCAGGCTGAAACCCGTGGCCGACGTCACCGTGCCGGGCAGCTTCCCCAGCCCGATCAAGGTGGTGATCGATCCGCAAGTGGCGGAAAAGGCGCCGTTCTTCAGCGGAAGGCTGATCCGCGGCGTCAGGAACGGCCCCTCGCCGGACTGGCTGCAAAAGCGCCTGACCGCCATCGGCTTGCGCCCGATCAACAGGCTGGTCGATATCACCAATTTCTTCACCTTCGACCTGAACCGGCCGCTGCATGTCTTCGACGCCGCCAAGGTCAAGGGCGATCTGGTGGTGCGACCCTCGGCCGAGGGCGAGGAACTGCTGGCGCTGGACGGCAAGACCTATGCCTTCGCCCCCGGCACCATGGTGATCGCCGACGAACAGGGCCCGGAAAGCATTGCCGGCATCATGGGCGGCGAGCGTTCGGGCTGTTCCGAGGAGACCACCGAGGTCTTCCTGGAGAGCGCCTATTGGGACCCGATCGCCATCGCCACCGCCGGCCGGGCGCTGAAGATCAACTCGGATGCCCGCTATCGCTTCGAGCGCGGCGCGGACCCGGCCTTCACGCAAAAGGGGCTGGAACTGGCGACGCGGATGATCCTCGACCTGTGCGGCGGCGAGGCCTCCGAAGTCGTCACCGCCGGCGCCGTGCCCGACACCACCCGCAGCTATACCCTGGATCCGGCCCGGGTCATCAGCCTGGTCGGCATGGAGATCCCCGAGGCGGAACAGCGCGCCACGCTGCAGGCGCTGGGCTTCCGGCTGGAGGGCAACGAGGCCTTCGTGCCGTCCTGGCGCCCGGACGTGCAGGGCAGCGCCGACCTGGTCGAGGAGGTCGCCCGCATCGCCAGCCTGACCAAGCTGCAAGGCCAGCGGCTGCCGCGCCCGCAGGCCGGCGTGCCGCAGCCGGTGCTGACGCCGCTGCAACGCCGGGAATCGGCGGCGCGGCGCATGGCGGCGAGCCTGGGCTATAACGAATGCGTCACCTACAGCTTCATCGACCAGCCGGCGGCGGCGCTGTTCGGCGGCGGGTCCGATGCGGTGCGCATCGAGAACCCGATCAGCAGCGAGATGACGCATATGCGCCCCGACCTGCTGCCCGGCCTGCTGGCGGCGGCGGCGCGCAACCAGGCGCGCGGCTTCATGGATCTGGCGCTGTTCGAATGCGGCCCGGTCTTCAGCGGCGGCGAGCCGGGCGAGCAGGACCTGCATCTGTCGGGCATCCTGGTCGGCGCGACGGCGCCGCGCGACCCCTATGCCTCGCGCCGCAAGGTGGACATCTATGACGCCAAGGCCGATGCCGAGGCGGTGCTGGCCACCGTGGGCGCGCCGGCCAAGGCGCAGGTCAACCGCAAGCTGGACGGCTGGTGGCATCCCGGCCGCGCCGGCAATATCGCGCTGGGCCCGAACACGCTGGCGAGTTTCGGCGAGATCCACCCGCGCGTGCTGAAGCATTTCGGCATCAAGGGCACGGCGGTCGGCTTTACCGTCCGCATCGCCGCGGTGCCGCTGCCCAAAGTCCGCACGCCGTCGCGCCCGGCGCTGGTGCTGTCGGACCTGCAGGCGGTCGAGCGCGATTTCGCCTTTGTCGTGGATGCGCAGGTCGAGGCGCTGACGCTGGTGAACGCGGCGGCCGGCGCCGACAAGGCGCTGATCGAGCGGGTCACGGTCTTTGACCAGTTCACCGGGCTGGAGGGCGGCAAGAAGTCCATCGCCATCACCGCCCGGTTGCAGCCGAAGGACAAGACCCTGACCGATGCCGAGATCGAGGCGGTCAGCGCGAAGATCGTCGAGAAGGTCTCGAAGGCCACCGGCGGCACGCTGCGCGGCTAGGACATCCGGCGCCCCGCCCGCCCGCTGCGGCAGGGCGCCGATTCCCGACTGTTTTCATGGAATTCGAGCCGCCCGGCTTGACGGCGCTGTGCGATCCGGTCTCTTGTTGCGATCATCTTGGCATGATTTCAAACAGAGGTCTGTAAATGCGCGATTTTTTCATAAACTGGGCCGAAAAGCTGATTACCGTCTTCGTAGCGCTGATGGTGCTGGCCATCGTGATCGCCGGCTTCGTCACCATGTTCGCCCCGGCGCCGCAGGGTGGCTTCCTGCAAGGCCTGCTCGTCCTGGTCTTCGGGCTGCTTTACGCGATCATCATGGGCGGGATGATGTATCTGTTCTTTGGTATCTATCGCAACACCCAGCGCACGAACGAGCTGCTGGAGCAATTGCTGCGCAAGTAAGGCGCCGTGCCTGGAGAACGCCCCGTCCCGGCGGGGCGCTTGCGTTCAGGCCGCGCCGCTTCGGCGGCCGGCGACGCGCGACGGGACAGCCGATCGGTGCGGTCATGGTTCCGTTCCGTCTGGGCTGGATTCCGGCAGCGTGTTATGAGCACATTCGTTAACACGTGCGACAGGTTCGAAAAGGTAAGCACATGATCAAGGAATTCAAGGAATTCATCGCCCGGGGCAATGTCGTCGACCTTGCCGTCGGTATCATCATCGGCGCGGCGTTTACCGCCATCGTCAATTCGCTGGTCGCCGATCTGATCAACCCGATCATCGGTCTTCTGACCGGCGGCACCGATTTCAGCGGCCATTACCTCGTGCTGAAGGGCACTGTCCCCGAGGGCGCCAGCCTGGCCGCGGCCCGCGATTCGGGCGCCTCGGTCTTTGCCTATGGCTCGTTCCTGTCGGCGGTCATCAATTTCCTGATCATCGCCTGGGCGGTGTTCCTGCTGGTCAAGGGCGTGAACAAGCTGCAATCCGCCGCCATCCGCAAGAAAGAGGCCGAGGCCGCCGCACCCGCCGGCCCGACGCAAGAGGAACTGCTGCTGCAGATCCGCGACGAGCTGCGCGCGCAGCGCGCCTGACCCCCGGCGCGGCGCGGGGGAACCGCGCCGCGCCAGCCTTCAGGCGATCAGCGTCTCGGGCGGCTGCCAGGCCAGCCGCTGCGCCTCGGCCACCGGCGCCGAGGCCAGCACGCCCGCATGCGTGGCAAGGCCGGCGCGCAGATGCGCGTCCTCGGCCAGCGCCCGGCGCCAGCCCTTGTCCGCCAGCGCCAGCACGAAGCGCAGGGTGGCGTTCCCCAGCGCCCGGGTCGAGGTGCGGGCCACCGCGCCGGGCATGTTCGCGACGCAGTAATGCATGATGCCGTCCACCTCATAGACCGGGTCCTGGTGGGTGGTCGGGCGCGAGGTCTGAAAACAGCCGCCCTGGTCAATGGCCACGTCGACCAAGGCCGAGCCGGGCTTCATCAGCGAAAGCTGCGCCCGCGTCACCAGCTTGGGCGCGGCGGCGCCCGGCACCAGCACCGCGCCGATCACCATGTCGGCACCGGGCAGCAGTTCGGCGATGGCACCCTGCGTCGCATATTGCGTGGTCAGCCGACCCATGAAGACGTCGTCAAGGTAACTGAGCCGCGGCACCGAGCGGTCCAGCACCGTGACATTGGCGCCCATGCCGACCGCCACCCGCGCCGCCGCCGTGCCGACGACGCCGCCGCCGATCACCACGACATTGCCCGGCCGCACCCCGGGCACGCCGCCCAAGAGCACGCCCGAGCCGCCATTGGCCTTTTGCAGCGTCCAGGCGCCGACCTGCGGCGCCAGCCGGCCCGCGACCTCGGACATCGGCGCCAGAAGCGGCAACCCGCCGCGCGCATCGGTCACCGTCTCATAGGCGATGGCGGTGACGCCGCTTTCCAGCAGCTCGCGGGTCTGGGCCGGGTCGGGCGCCAGGTGCAGATAGGTGAAAAGCAGCTGGCCCTGGCGCAGCATGGCGCGCTCGGCCGCCTGCGGCTCCTTGACCTTCACGATCAGTTCGGCCTCGGCAAAGACCGATGCGGCGTCGGGCAGGATGCGGGCGCCGGCGTCGATGTAATCCTGGTCCGGGAAGCCGGAGCCGTTGCCCGCGCCGGCCTGGACCAGCACCTCGTGCCCGCGGGCCGTGGCCTCGCGCACCGCCTCGGGCGTCAGGCCGACGCGGAACTCCTGCGGTTTGATCTCCGTCGGGCATCCGATCTTCATGGGTATCCTCCCTTTCCCTGTCGTTCCATGCTGGCACGCCGCGGCCGACAGTTCATGCTTAAACTGCGCGGCGAAACCGGCTAGTTTCGAAGAATTGGCGCGAACCGGCGCCCGTCACGACGGGATCTTCAGCGATGATCGACCTTGACGCAACGGACCGCCGCATCCTGACCGTGCTGCAACGCGACGGGCGCAGGACCAATGCCGACCTGGCGGCCGAGGTCGGCCTGTCGGCCAGCGCCTGCCATCGCCGCGTGCAGCGGCTGGAAGAGGCCGGCGTGATCCGCGGCTATGTCGCGCTTCTGGATGCGCGCAAGCTGGAGCGCCCGACCACGGTCTTCGTCGAGATCACGCTGTCCGGCCAGGCGGACGAGCTGCTGGAAGCCTTCGAGCGCGAGGTGCGCAAGATCCCCGACGTGCTGGAATGCCACCTGATGGCGGGCTCGGCCGACTACCTGCTGAAGGTGGTGGCGCATGACACCGACGATTTCGCCCGCATCCACCGGCAGTTCCTGGCCAAGCTGCCGGGCGTCCAGCAGATGCATTCGTCCTTCTCGCTGCGCACGGTGGCGCAGACCACGGCGCTGCCGGTTTAAAATGAAAAACCCCCGCGCGGGCGGGGGTTTTCCTGAAACGAACGTGTCGCTCGTCTTACAGCGCGCCTTCGCGCTGGGCCTTTTTACGGGCCAGCTTGCGGGCGCGGCGAACGGCCTCGGCCTTTTCACGGGCCTTCTTGACCGAGGGTTTCTCGAAATGCTGCTTGAGCTTCATTTCACGGAACACCCCCTCGCGCTGAAGTTTTTTCTTCAGAGCACGAAGCGCCTGTTCGACGTTGTTGTCGCGAACACTTACCTGCATGTGGTTGTCACCACCTTCCTAGGTTAAAGTTGAGCAGATTTGCAGGAAGCCGCCCTCTAGCAGGACGAATCGCCTTTGTCCAGATTTTCCGGGCGGCTTTGCAACAACCAGGGAGGAACAGGGCCATGACCGACGAACGCGCACGGCTGATCGAGGCGGCGCTGGGCCATGTCGCCTTCGAGGGCATGGGCGATCGCGCCATCGCCGAGGGCGCCCGCGACATCGGCATGGCGCCGGCGCTGGCCCGGGCGCTGCTGCCGCGCGGCGGCGCCGATCTGGCGGCGGCCTATCACCGCCAGGGCGATGCCGCCCTGCGCGACTGGCTGGCGCAGCATCCGCCGCAGGGCCGGTTCCGCGACCGGGTGGCGGCGGCGGTGATGCAGCGGCTGTCGTTCAGCGACCGCGAGCTGGCGCGGGCCGGCGCCTCGGTGCTGGCGCTGCCGCAGCACGCGAGCCTGGGCGCGCGGCTGGTCTGGGAGACGGCCGACGCGATCTGGGACGGTCTGGGTGATCGCTCCGAGGACGTGAACTGGTATTCCAAGCGCGCCACGCTGTCGGCGGTCTGGGGCGCGACGGTGCTTTACTGGCTGGGCGACGATTCGCCCGAGTTGCACGACACCCGGGACTTCCTGGACCGCCGCATCGAGGGGGTGATGCGATTCGAAACCCTCAAGGGCCGGATCGGCGCGCTGCCGGGCGTCTCGGTGTTGACCGAGCTCGCAACGGGCTGGATTAAGCGGCCGGAACGTCGCAATCTGCCCGGAGATCTGCGCGGCGCCGCGCGGAGGCACGAAGCTGGAGGGGGCCGAGGGTGATTCCCGATGTCATGCAGGCGATCGAAATATCCGCTCCGGGCGGGGCCGAGGTGCTCAAGCCGGCCACGCGGCCGGTGCCGGTGGCGGGCCACGGCCAGATCCTGATCCGGGTCGCCTGGGCCGGGGTGAACCGGCCCGACGTGCTGCAACGCGCCGGCTCCTATGCGCCGCCGCCCGGCGCCTCGGACCTGCCGGGGCTGGAATGCGCCGGCATCGTCGCGGCGGTGGGGCAGGGGGTGACGCGCTGGAAGCCGGGCGACCGGGTCTGCGCGCTGCTGCCCGGCGGCGGCTATGCCGAATACGCGACCTGCCCGGCCGAGCACGCCCTGCCGATCCCCGCCGGCCTGTCGCTGCGCGAGGCCGCGGCCCTGCCCGAGACCGCCTTCACCGTCTGGTCGAACGTCGTCATGCGCGGCCGCCTGCAACCGGGCGAGAAGTTCCTGGTCCACGGCGGCTCGTCCGGCATCGGCACCATGGCGATCCAGGTGGCGCGCGCCCTGGGCGCGCGGGTCTGGGCCACGGCCGGCTCGGCCGAGAAATGCGCGGCCTGCACCCGGCTGGGCGCCACCGCCATCAACTACCGCGAAGAGGATTTCGTCACCCTGCTGCGCAAGGCCGGGGGCGCGGACCTGATCCTCGACATGGTGGGCGGCGACTATATCGCCCGCAACATCAAGTGCCTGGCCGAGGACGGCCGGCTGGTGATGATCGCCTTCCTGGCCGGCCCCAAGGCCGAGATCAACTTCGCCCAGATCATGACGCGGCGGCTGGAGGTGACCGGCTCGACGCTGCGGCCGCAATCCGACCTGGCCAAGGCGCAGATCGCGCGGGAACTGCAGGACAGGCTGTGGCCCCTGATCGAGGCCGGCGTGGTGCTGCCGCAGATCGACAGCAGCTTTCCGCTGCGCGAGGCGGTCGATTCCCATCGCCGCATGGAGGGCAACGGCCATATCGGCAAGATCCTGTTGCAGGTTTCGGCCGAGGATTGAGCCGATCGCGCCGGTTGCGTCGTGGCTGGCCTCCGGCGGGGATATTTAAGCAAGAAAGAAAAGCACACACCCCGCCCGCCGGAGCAAAGGGTCGGGGTGTGGCTTCTCTCTTGACGGTCATCGGCGTCCCCGCCTGTACCGTGAGACCAGATTGCCCGCAAATCCTTGCGATTCGGTTAACGGCTTCTTTCTTGTTTAAATATCCCCGCCGGAGGCCAACGACATCGCCATCAGCGCGGCGCCGACATCATGAAGCTGCCGCTGCAATCGCGCCGCGCATCTGGGGCGCAACTGCGGGGCTCGAGCTCGCGTGTCAGGCAGATGCGCACCTCCTGCAAGGCACGGTCGCGGCAGGTCACGGTGATCGCGTCGCGCGACAAGCCGGGGTTGGCGGCAATGAAGGCGTCTTCGACCACCGTCGCGGGCAGGGTCACGTCGCGGCCCAGCCGCCGCAAGGGTTCGGGAATGACGATGGTCTTTGCAGCCTCGCGGGTCAGGGCGAAATAATCGCTTGCCGCCAGGCCCGCGCAGCGGCCATGCTTCTTCCATTGATACCAGGCCAGCCCGGGCGAACCCATCAGGTCCGTCATGGCGCGGGTCTCGCGCTGCGAGGGGTCGCGGGCGGCGCTGTGGCAGTCCTGCGGCCAACCACGCTCATATTGCGGCCAGAGACCGTGGACCACGAAGCCGATGCGTCGTCCCGACGCGCATTGGCCGTCGGCCTCGCCCTCGGCCTGGCACCAGCTGGGCGACCAGCTCAGCGACAGCAGGTAATAGTCGAACCGGCCCGCGACATCCTGGGCATGGCCAGGGCCGGGCAGCAGCAGGGCGGCGAGCAGGGCGAGCGTTCTCATGCCCCGAACCTAGTCGCGCCGTCCGGCTTGCGCCACGAAATTCAGGCTTTATTTCGCCCCGTTCTGGCCCTATACAGCCTGTCAATCCCCCTGAAAATGGAATGGCAGCCGCCGAAAGCCGTTTTCCCCGGCCGGAAGAGATATTGTTAAGGAGAAGGTCATGAACAAGCCGCTGATGGCCAAGGCCACCGCTGTCTGGCTGGTCGACAATACCACGCTGAGCTTCAAGCAGATCGCCGATTTCTGCGGCATGCACGAGCTTGAAGTGCAGGGCATCGCCGATGGCGACGTGGCGGCGGGCGTCAAGGGTTTCGACCCGGTCGCCTCGAACCAGCTCGATGCCGGCGAGATCGAGAAGGGCCAGAAGAACCCGCTGTATCGGCTGAAGCTGAAGCACAACCCCGCCGCCGAGGGTGAGGAAAAGCGCCGCGGCCCGCGCTACACGCCGCTGTCCAAGCGCCAGGACCGGCCGAACGCCATCCTGTGGCTGGTCAAGTTCCACCCGGAACTCGCCGATGCGCAGATCGCGAAGCTGGTCGGCACCACCAAGCCGACCATCGCCTCGATCCGCGAGCGCACGCATTGGAACATCCAGAACATGCAGCCCATCGACCCGGTCGCCCTGGGCCTGTGCCGGCAGTCGGAGCTGGACGCCGCCGTGCAGAAGGCGGCCAAGAAGAAGGCGGCCGAGGGCGGCGCCATGACCGATGACGAGCGTCGCAAGCTTCTGTCGACCGAGACCTCGCTGGCGATGTCGGACGAGCCGCGCCTGCCCTCGAGCATCGCCGGGCTGGAGAACTTCAGCCTCAGCAAGGACGAGGACAAGCCCCAGGCCGAGGATCTGGACGCCGACAGCTTCTTCAACCTGCCCGAGGCGGATGACGACGAGGACGAGGACAACTGATCCCGTCCGGAAGATCCGCCCCCGGAGCCTGGCCCCGGGGGTTTTTCGTCAGATCGACAGGCAGATGTATTTCATCTCCAGGTAATCCTCGATGCCGTGGCGCGAGCCCTCGCGGCCCAGCCCGGATTGCTTGACGCCGCCGAAGGGCGCCACCTCGGTCGAGATGATGCCGGTGTTCACGCCGACGATGCCGTATTCCAGCGCCTCCTGCACGCGGGTGATGCGGCCGATGTCGCGGGCGTAGAAATACGAGGCGAGGCCGAAGATCGTGGCATTGGCACGCTCGATCGCCTCGGCCTCGGTCTCGAAGCGGAAGAGCGGTGCCAGCGGCCCGAAGGTTTCCTCGGTCGAGACCTTCATCGAATCGGTGATCCCGGTCACCACGGTCGGCTCGAAGAACAGCCCCTGCATCGGCTTGCCGCCGGTGAGCACGGTGGCGCCGCCGGCGACCGCGTCCTCGATATGCTCCTCGACCTTCTCGACGGCGTCGCGGTTGATCAGCGGGCCGGTGGTCACGCCCTCCTCCAGCCCGTCGCCGACGCGCAGCTTGTCCACCGCCGCCGCCAGCCGCCGGGCGAATTCGTCATAGACCCCGGCCTGGACATAGATGCGGTTGGCGCAGACGCAGGTCTGGCCGTTGTTGCGGAATTTCGAGGCCATGGCGCCCCCGACCGCGGCGTCCAGGTCGGCATCGTCGAAGACGATGAAGGGCGCGTTGCCGCCCAGCTCCATCGAGCATTTCAGCACCTGGTCGGCGGCCTGGCGCAGCAGGATGCGGCCGACCTCGGTCGAGCCGGTGAAGGTCAGCTTGCGGATCAGCGGGTTCTCGCAGAACTCCTTGCCGATGTCCGAGGATCGCGACGAGGTCACGATGCTGAACAGCCCCTTGGGCACCCCGGCGCGCTCGGCCAGCACGGCCAGCGCCAACGCCGAGAGCGGGGTTTCGGCAGCGGGGCGGCCGACGAAGCCGCAGCCGGCGGCGATGGCCGGGCCGCATTTGCGGGTGATCATGGCATTGGGGAAGTTCCAGGGCGTGATCGAGCCGACCACGCCGATCGGCTGGCGGATCACGGTCAGGCGCTTGTCGGGCTGGTGGCCGGGGATGGTCTCGCCGTAGATGCGCTTCGCCTCCTCGCCGAACCATTCGATGAAGCTGGCGCCATAGGCGATCTCGCCCTTGGCCTCGGGCAGGGGCTTGCCCTGTTCGGCGGTCAGGATGCGGCCTAGGTCGTCCTGGTTCGCCATCATCAGGTCGAACCATTTGCGCATGATCTGGGCGCGCTCCTTGGCGGTGCGCGCGGCCCAGTCCTGCATCGCCGCGGCCGCGGCCGAGATGGCGCGGGCGACCTCGGCGCGGGACAGGTCCGCCACCTCGGCGATGACGTCGCCGCGCGCCGGGTTCACCACCGCAAAGGTCTTGCCGTCGTCGGCATTGATCCATTCGCCCGCCACATAGGCCCGCGTTTCCAGCAGCGAAGGGTCCTTCAGCATCATCCTCAGGTCGGTCGGTTGCGTGTTCATTGTCGGTCTCCTTGCGGCGGGATTTGGCGCAGGCTTGCGCTTTTGCCCCGCCAAAGCAAGGGAAACCGCGGGCCGGGCGGTGTCGCGCAATCGTGATGAACCCGAAGCCAGCGAGGGGCGTTGCTCCTTTATCGTCAGGTTTTCCCTCTTGGCGTGTGAGACTGGGGCGGTGCATCTCTCTCGCGCCGCCCCTTTTTCGTGGGCAGGCTGCTTCTTTCTTGTCGAAATATCCCGGGGGAGCGCCTCTGCGGCCCCATCGAGGGGCCGCAGAGGCGCGGGGGGCAGAGCCCCCGGGCCAAGCTCAGCCCTTGGCGGTCACGCGGATCCGGGTGCCCCAGGGATCTGTGAAATCGCGCGCGCCGAGCGCCGCCAAGGACGGGGCGTCGGCGGCCAGCACCACCTCGGCCAGGCCGGTGGCATCGGCGCTGCGCAGCCCGGCGCCGCGGCTGTTCCAGATATTGCCCGCCAGGTGGTGGTGATAGCCGCCGCTGGCAAAGAAGCTGGCGCCGAACAGATGCGCGCTGCGGTCCATGCCCAGCCGGTTCATGTAGAAGGCCTCGGCCTCGGCGACATTGCCGACCTGCAGGTGGACATGGCCGATTACGCTGCCTTCGGGCGCCCCGCGCCAGGGCGCATCCGCCGCGGCCGCGAGTGCGCTCAGGTCCAGGGCGATGGTGTCCATGCGTACCGCGCGCCCGTCGGTCTGCCAAGTGCTGCGCGGGCGGTCGGCATAGACTTCGATGCCATTGCCCTCGGGGTCGCGCAGGTAGAGCGCCTCGCTGACCAGGTGATCCGAGGCGCCGTCCAGCCCGATCTGCCGGTCCGCGACATGGCGCAGCCAGCGGCCCAGCACCTTGCGGTCGGGCAGCAGGAAGGCGGTGTGGAACAGGCCGGCCTCGCGCGGGCGATGGCGCGCGGCCCTGTCGCGGCGCAGCGCGACCAGCGGCTGGCCGCCGGCGCCCAGCACCCGCTCCTCGCCGCTGCCCGAAAGGCGCTCGAGCCCGATCACCGACTGGTAGTAATCCCCGACGCGGTCGAGGTCGTTGACGACCAGCGCAACCTGGCCGATCTGGATGGGGGCGTCGCTCGTGGCCATGATGATCTCCTTCGATCCCTTGACCGACAAGATAGGTGCCGGCCGCATGCCATGAAATGGCGCCAATCGGGGAACACCGTCGCCGTGGCGCCGACAATGCCGCCGGATGGACTTTGCCGGCGGCAGGGCGCATGATGCGGGGCCTTTCGCCTTCCCGGATCCCGATGACGCCCCGCCAGACCAAAGCCGCCCGCAAGCCCGCCCCCGTCGCGGCACCGCCCGAAGCCGCCCCGCTGGCCGCCGACCCGGCCCGGATGGAGATCTTCCTGGTCGCCACCCCGGGCCTTGAGGAACCCCTGGCCGAGGAGGCGCGCGCCCTTGGCTTCGACGTGCAGGTCCAGCCCGGCGGCGTGACCTTCACCGGCGGCTGGCCCGAGGTCTGGCGCGCCAACCTGCAGCTGCGCGGCGCGACGCGGGTGCTGGCCCGCATCGGCGCCTTTCGCGCCATGCATCCGGCGCAGCTCGACAAGCGCGCCCGCCGCTTTCCCTGGGCCGACTGGCTGCGCCCCGACGTGCCGCTGCGGCTGGAGGCCGTCAGCCGCAAGTCGCGCATCTATCACGCCGGCGCCATCACCCAGCGCGTCGAGGCCGCGATCCGCGACAGCATCGGCGCCAGCTTCGCCGACGACGCGCCGGTCACGCTGAAGATCCGGCTCGAGGACGATCTCTGCACCTTCAGCCTCGATACCTCGGGCGAAAGCCTGCACAAGCGCGGCCACAAGCAGGCGGTCGGCAAGGCGCCGATGCGCGAGACCATGGCGGCGATGTTCCTGCGCCAATGCGGCTTCGACGGGCGCGAGCCGGTGCTGGACCCGATGTGCGGCTCGGGCACCTTCGTCATCGAGGCGGCCGAGATCGCGTCGGGCCTTGCCCCCGGCCGGCTACGCGGCTTTGCCTTCCAGCAGTTCCCCGGCTTCGACGCCGCCGGTTTCGACGCCCTGCGCGGGACCGTCCCGACAGCGCCGGAGCTGCTGTTTCACGGCAGCGACCGCGACCCCGGCGCCATCCGCATGAGCCGCGAGAATGCCGAGCGCGCCGGCATCGCCGCCCTGACCCGGTTCGAGACCTGCGCCTTTTCCGACCTGCAACGGCCCGAAGGCCCGCCCGGCCTGGTCATCATCAACCCGCCCTATGGCGCCCGCATCGGCAACAAGGGGCCGCTCTTTGGCCTGCACGCGGCGATGGGCGAGGTGCTGCGCACAGGCTTTTCCGGCTGGCGCGTCGGCCTGGTCACCAGCGAGGCGCCGCTGGCCCGCGCCACCGGCCTGCCGTTCCGCGAGCCGGGGCCCTATGTCGCGCATGGCGGGCTGAAGGTGCGGCTGTGGCAGACGGGGCCGCTTTAATAAGGCATTTCGACAAGACGCGCGGTCTTGACCTGAACCGGCCAGGTTAGCGTCCGATGACGTGGTGTAATTTCTGCGCCTGCATCGGTGTAATCCCGGGTGGCCATCGAGGTGTATGGTCGAGGTGGAGTTTCGACGCTTCAACCACGAACCCTACGGAGACCCCATTCTGGCCAAGCACGATCAGGGCGACTTCCTGCGCGGCATTGCCGAGGCCGCCCTTCAGCTGATCATGGAGAGCGATGTCGACGGCCTGATCGGCGCCGGTCGACATGAGCGCAACGGCGAACGCACGACTTGGCGGAACGGGTATCGAGAGCGCGCTCTCGATACCCGTTTGGGCACCTTGAACCTGCGGGTGCCGAAGCTCAGGCAGGGCAGCTATTTCCCCGGCTTCCTCGAAGCCCGGAAGACTTCGGAACAGGCGCTGGTTGCGGTGATCCAGGGTGAGCCAGCGAGTCGCCACCGGTTCAAGACCGCTGGCGAACGGGATCGGCGGCGTCTAGACCCGTCGCGTCGACGACCTGGTGCAGGCAATGGGTCTCAGCGGCATCTCGAAGAGCACGGTGTCGAAACTGTGCAAGGAATGAGCCGGGCCAGAAAACGATCCGGTGGATCGTTTTCCCGGCGAATGATGAACGGGTCGGCGAGTTTCTGAACCGTCCATTGACCGGCGAATGGCCCTACCTCTGGCTGGACGCCACCTACCTGAAGGTGCGCCAGGGCGGTCGCATCGTGCCGGTCGCGGCCATAATCGCGGTCGCCGCCAACACCGAAGGGCGCAGAGAAATCATCGGCCTGGGCATCGGCCCGTCGGAGGCCGAGACCTTCTGGACCGAGTTCCTGCGTTCCCTGAGGGCCCGCGGCCTTGGCGGGGTCAGGCTGGTGATTAGCGATGCACATAGCGGCCTCAAGGCGGCCATCGCCCGGGTCTTCGAGGCAACCTGGCAGCGCTGCCGGGTTCATTGGCTGCGCAACGCCCTCGCGCATGCCTCGCGCGGCCAGCACACCGTCATCGCCGCCGCGATCCGGCAGGCCTTCGACCAACCCGACCGCGCCCATGCCGGCGAGACATGGCGCAAGGTGGCCGGGCAGCTGCGCCCCCGCTGGCCAAAGCTGGCTGATCTGATGGATCGAGCCATGAGAACGCCACTGGTCCGAGTGACCATGGCGAGGAGCGAGCATGATGTGCTGGCCTATATGTCCTTTCCTCGCCAGCACCGCACCAAGTTGCACAGCACGAACCCGGTCGAACGCCTGAACAAGGAAGTGAAGCGCCGCGCCGATGTCGTCGGCGTTCGGGCACTCCTTCGGACCAATGGCAGTCATGCCCTCACGCCCGAACGAGGCCTCCATCATGCGCCTGATCGGCGCCGTGCTCTCCGAGCAGAACGACGAATGGCAGACCGCCAGCCGCTACATGATGGTCGAGGCCTTTGCCCAGATCGACAAGGAGGAAATCGACCCCATTCTCAGCATTACAACGAAAGCCGCCTGATCATGCCCTCAGGCCATCCGGGAAATTACACCACCTTGACGGACGTGACCACCGGCCAGACATGCTCGGCTGCCACAGCGTTGCGCACCGAGGTTGAGATGTCAAACGAGCGCCACCGCATTCTTGAGGATGCGATATCCCCCTTTGTCGAGACGGTGGACGGGTACTTTCCGCGTCCGTGGTTCACGCGGCACGACCCCATGGACTGTACGCTTTTGCTCGTCGGAGCCAGTTCGGCAAAATCGTTTCCCGCCGGCGACTTGCAAAAGAGCGATCTCATGAACGCGCTTTTCAATCGTGCTGGCACGTCGTGCTGCGATCTTTACCAACGCTTCGTGGCATCGCCTTCACCCTCCCGCCAGAATTTGGATCGAGCGATCCAGGTGCTGGAAGATGCGGGATGGCGGGTCATGAAGACAAATGTCACCTGTGCGAGCGCGGCGCTCGATAGCCAGATTTCACCGGAAGCGCGCCGAAACGGCACGGAGCTGTTCAAAGCCGTCATGAATCATGTGCCTTGGCGAGCGATGGTAATTTTCGGCAGCGGAGCCGCCAAGAGGTTCCGGAGGATCACGGGCGTCGAGATGCCGCCAATGGCCGATGCCGATGCGCAACCAATAGCGGGGTTGCTGGGTGGAAAGCCATTTTTCGTCATTCCGACGCTTGCGTATCCGGGCTACAGGTCCTCGGTCTGGCGTTGCGTGAGCCGGTGTGTCAGCGCCTTGGACGATCTTGATTTGGCAAAGCCGAATAATGGCGAGTGCAGGCCGAACATCCAGCGGGCGGGGCCAGCCCTGTCGCCACGACAGCCGCTCCAGCGGCCGGCACCTATCGTCTTGCTGGTTGGAACTGATACGGCTTTGCAGGCGGCAGCACGGGGGTTGGATCTGCTTCTTGCCGATCATCCCGAGCTCGAGCTAAGATCCGGCAGCTCTCAAATAAGCCTCTGGGCGCCGTTGCAACGACGCTTGTTCAGAATCAAGCGGCAGGGTTCAAGAGTCGATCTTCTGATTCATCGCGACATCTTGGCTTACTGTGAAATCGCGCGCGATCATTTTGATATGGCGCCGCATAAAAATACAGACTTTCTCCGTCTTTTCAGTGATGACACCTCCGCAGTGAAGGCTCTGCTAAATCGCATCCGGCAATGCCTGGATCGGGTCGATCTGGCGTCCATCTAGTCTTTCCCGTGGCGCGCGCCAGCCCAACGCGCCGGCCAGCGCGGCAGGTCCGGCACCTCCAGCAGCTCGCCCGGGCGCACCACCGAGGCGAGCCAGATCAGATCCCGCCGGGCCATGGCGATGCAGCCGGAGGTGGGAAAGCCCGGCCGGCGCCATTGGTGCAGGAAGATCGCCGAGCCGGCACCCGGCCGCGCCTGCGGAAAGTTCCAGTCGGTGACCAGCACGATGTCGTAAAGCGGATCGGCCCGCCGCATCGCCTCGTGGCTGGGGGCGAAGGGTGCGCGCACCGGCTGGTTATAGGCCGGATCGCCCGAGGCATCGCACCACAGGTCGCCGGGCAGGATCGGCCGCGCCCAGCCCGAGGGCCGGGCCACCCGGTCGGGACGGTAGAGCAGCCCGACGATGCGATGCCGGCCGACGGGGGTCGCGCCGTCGCCTTCGCGCTTGGCGCGCGTCAGCCCGCCGCGGCCGACCGAACAGGGCAGCAGCCGGCCGCGCGCCCACAGCCCCAGCGGCGTCAGCCGGATCACAGCAGATGCCCCGATTTGGCCGCCTTGACGTCCAGATAGCCGGTGTTGTGGCGGTTGCGCGGCGTGACCAGCGGCACGCGCTCGGCGACCCGGATGCCGTGGCCCTCCAGCATCGCGACCTTGCGCGGGTTGTTGGTCATCAGCCGCACCGATTGAAAACCCATCTCCCGCAGGATGCCGGCGCCGATGCGGAAATCGCGCTCGTCGTCGTCGAAGCCCAGCCGGTGGTTGGCCTCGACCGTGTCGAACCCCTGGTTCTGCAGGGCATAGGCCCGCATCTTGTTCGCGAGGCCGATCCCGCGCCCCTCCTGGTTCAGATACAGCAGCACGCCCGAGCCGTTCTGGCCCATGGCTTGCAGCGCGGCATTGAGCTGCGGCCCGCAATCGCATTTCAGGCTGCCCAGCACGTCGCCGGTGAAACAGGCCGAATGCAGCCGGGCCAGCACCGGCGCATCGCGCGAGGGGGCGCCGATCTCGACGGCGTAATGCTCGGCCTCGCCATTGTCGGGGCGGAAGATGTGCAGCTTGGAATTCTCGGCCGCGAGCAGCGGCAGCCGGGCGGCGGCGACCGGCGCCATGGCCGCCTCGGCCGCCATCTGCGCCAGCGCCGGGCCGGGCGAAAGCCGGGTCAGCCCCTCGGGCGCGGCGGCCACCGGCACGACCAGCACCGCGGGCAGCAGCTGCGCCGATTTCGCCAGCGCGATGCCGGCGCGATGCGCCGCGGTATCGCCGCCGCGCGGGCTTTGGAACGGGCCCTTCATCGGTGTCATCAAGTCGCCCGCCGGATCGGCGACGGCGCGCAGCCAGGCCGGGTCGGCATCCCCCGGCACCGCGATCCGCGCGAGGTCGCCGTCATAGACCCGGACCTTCAGCGTCTCGGCCCGGGGCAGGGTGATGGCGAGCGTGGCGGGGCCGAGCGCGCGCATCGCTGCCAGCCGGTCCGGGCGCAGCGTCTCGACCGCGGCGACCAGCTGGTCGCCGACGACCACCGGCAGGCCCATGCGCAGGTCGGCGCGGGCGCGCGACAGGGTCTCGGTCAGGGTCGGGATCAGGGTCATGGCAGCCGCAAGGTTGAAACAATCTGAAACATAGGGCGGATTCCCGACAACTCCATGTGAGAATTGCTGCAAGGCGCTGGACGCCCGCCCCAGGCCTCATCACCTTTCCGCCATAAAGCCAAAGGAGGCAAGAATGGCCGGACTGAAAAAGATCCTGCTCGTCGACGACGAGGACGACCTGCGCGAGGCCCTGGCCGAGCAATTGACCGCAACCGAGGATTTCGAGGTGATCGAGGCGGGCTCGGGCCATGAGGCGGTGGAGCGGACCAAGGGGGCGATCTTCGACCTGGTGGTGCTGGACGTGGGCCTGCCCGATACCGACGGGCGCGAGCTGTGCAAGAAGCTGCGCAAGCAGGGCGTGAAATGCCCGATCGTCATGCTGACCGGCCACGATACCGATGCCGACACCATCCTGGGCCTGGATTCCGGGGCGAACGACTATATCACCAAGCCGTTCAAGTTCCCGGTGCTGCTGGCGCGGCTGCGTGCCCAGCTGCGCACGCATGAACAGTCCGAGGACGCCATCTTCCAACTGGGCCCCTATACGTTCAAGCCGGCGATGAAGATGCTGATCGACGGCAAGGACCGCAAGATCCGGCTGACGGAAAAGGAAACCAACATCCTGAAGTTCCTGTATCGCGCCCAGGACGGCGTGGTGCCGCGCGATGTGCTGCTGCACGAGGTCTGGGGCTACAATGCCGGGGTGACCACCCACACGCTGGAAACCCACATCTACCGCCTGCGCCAGAAGATCGAGCCCGATCCCTCGAATGCGCGTCTGCTGGTGACGGAATCGGGCGGCTATCGCCTGGTGGCTTGATAAAGGCTAAGCGGCGGAACCAGGCCCATGGTGGCGGGTTCTGCCTGCGAAGCCCAGTGGCCGGTGGATGCGGCCATGATCACCCGGCCCCCGAACAGGCGGCCGGGTTTATCTTTGCCGCGCCGCAGCCGGGGGCGCTTCGCCCCCCGGACCCCCAGAGGATATTTGTCCAAGAAAGAAGCGGCTTTTGGCAATGTTCTTTCTTGTCGAAATATCCCACGGGGGTTCCGGGGGTGTGAAACCCCCGGCGCCGGGCGTGGTGGACAAGCCGGGCCGTGCCGCCTAGGCTCCGCCCGCGAAAAAGGAGCCGCCCATGTTCACCATCGCCACTTGGAACATCAACTCCGTCCGTCTGCGCGAGGCGCTGGTGACGCGGCTTCTGGCCGAGGAGGCGCCCGACATCCTGTGCCTGCAGGAAATCAAGAGCCCGGTCGAGAAGATCCCGCTGGAGGGGTTCCACGCCCTGGGCTATCGCCACATCGTCGCGCGCGGGCAAAAGGGCTATAACGGCGTCGCGATCCTGTCGAAGTTGCCGATCGAGGATGCCGGCGACCGCGACTATGCCAGCCTCGGCCATGCGCGCCATGTCGCAGCGCGGTTGGAGAATGGCGTGACCATCCATAATTTCTACGTGCCGGCGGGCGGCGACATTCCCGACCGCGAGCAGAACATCAAGTTCGGCCAGAAGCTGGATTTCCTGACCGAGATGCGCGACGCCTTCCATGCCGACGCCCCCGCCCGCGCCATCATGGTGGGCGACCTGAACGTCGCCCCGCGCGAGGACGACGTCTGGAACCACAAGGCGCTTTTGAAGATCGTCAGCCATACGCCGGTCGAGGTCGAGCATCTGGGCGCGGCCCAGGATGCCGGAAAATGGGTCGACATCACCCGCAAGGACATCCCCGACGGCCGGCTTTTCAGCTGGTGGAGCTATCGTGCCCGCGACTGGGATGCCGCCGACAAGGGTCGGCGGCTGGATCACATCTGGGCGACGCCGGACATCGCCAATGCCGGCCATGGCAGCCGCATCCTGCGCCCGGTGCGCGGCTGGGAACAGCCCAGCGACCACGTCCCGGTGCTGGCGCGCTTCGACCTCTAGCCGCGCGGCTGCGGCTGCGAGGCGGCTTGCATCGCCCCGGTCGCTGCTCCATCTAGAAGGCAACCCATTCGCAAGAGGAACCCCGATGCTCGAGCTTGGCCAAGCCCCCGCCGACAAAGCCCCCGCCGACATCATCAAGGACGTGACCGAGGCGACCTTCATGGCCGATGTCATCGACGCCTCGATGACGGTGCCGGTCATCGTCGATTTCTGGGCGCCCTGGTGCGGCCCCTGCAAGACGCTTGGCCCGCAGCTGGAGGCCGAGGTCGCCCGCCACAAGGGCCGCGTCCGCATGGCCAAGGTCAATGTGGACGAGAACCAGATGATCGCCGGCCAGCTGCGCGTGCAGTCGATCCCGACGGTCTATGCCTTCTTCCAGGGCCAGCCGGTCGACGCCTTCCAGGGCGCGGTGCCGCAGAGCCAGGTCAAGCAGTTCGTCGAGAAGCTGGCCGCGATGGGCGGCGATGACGGCGGGCTGGCCGAGGCGCTGGACGCGGCCGAGGCCATGCTGACCGAGGGCGCCGCCGAGGACGCGGCCGAGACCTTTGCCGCCATCGCCGAGGAAGAGCCCGAGAATGCCGTGGCCTGGGGCGGGCTGATCCGCGCCCTGGTGGCGGCGGGCGACACCGCCCGGGCCGAGCAGGAACTGGCCCGGGTGCCGACCGCCGTTGCCGGCGCCGCCCCCGTCGAGGCCGCGCGCGCGCAGTTGCAGCTGGCCCGGCAGGCCGCCAATGCCGGCCCGCTGGACGAGCTGCGCGCCAAGGTCGAGGCCGATCCCGCCGACCAGCAGGCGCGGCTGGACTATGCCACCGCGCTGCATGCCGCCGGCCAGGTCGAGGAGGCCATCGACCAGCTTCTGGACGCCTTCCGCCGCGACCGCGACTGGAACGACGGCGCCGCCAAGGCGCAGCTGCTGACCATCTTCGATGCGCTGAAGCCCACCGATCCGCTGGCGCAGAAGGGCCGGCGCCGGCTGTCCTCGCTGATCTTCGCCTGACATGTCGCGCGGCATCGGCCTGAACGAGGTCATCGCGCTGTTTCCGCTGCCCGGTGCGGTGCTGATGCCGCGCACCCGGTTGCCGTTGCAGATCTTCGAGCCGCGCTATCTGCAGATGGTCGAGGACGTGCTGAAGACGCCCTCGCGGCTGATCGGCATGATCCAGCCGGCGGCGGCCGGGCTCGACGCCTTGGCGCAGGTCGGCTGCGCCGGGCGCATCGTCGCCTTTTCCGAACTGGACGACGGCCGGCTGATGATCTCGCTGAAGGCGATCTCGCGCTTCCGGCTGATCGAGCTGCGGCCGGGCTTCACCCCCTATCTGCGCGGGCAGGTGGACTGGGCGGACTATGCCTCGGATCTCAGCCCCGAGCCGGAGCAGGACCGGGGCTTTCACCGCGCCGAATTCATGGCCCGGCTGGGCCGCTATATGGAGCAGCGCGGCCTGTCCACCGACTGGGAATCCGCCGAGGCGACCGATGACGAGACGCTGGTGAATTCCATGGCGATGCTGCTGCCGCTGGCGCCCGAGGAAAAGCAGGCCCTTCTGGAATGCCAGACCCTGGCCGGGCGCCGCCAGTTGCTGGACGGGTTGCTGGAATATGCCCTGCACGGCGGCGACAACGAGGAGACGATCCAGTGAGCGAAGACACCACGACCGAACGCGGCTTCGACCGCCACATGCTCGAGGCGCTGGTCTGCCCCGTCACCCATGCCGGGCTGCGCTATGACGCGGCGGCGCAGGAGCTGATCTCGGAGGCGGCGGGGCTGGCCTTTCCGATCCGCGACGGCATCCCGATCATGCTGCTGGGCGAGGCGCGCCAGATCCGCGCCTGAAGGGCGAAAAGGGGGACGGGGGCGCACGGAAATCTTGGGGGAGGCCCGTGCGCCCGCGCCCGCGCGGTCAGGTCCGGCAGATGTCCGACCGCACGAGAAAGCGTTTCTCGCGCCCGTTGTCCAGGCTGAACATGCCGCCCCGGCCCGGGACGACGTCGATGGTCAGGATGGTGTGCTTCCATGCCTCGTATTGGCTGGCCGAGATGTAGAACGGCATGCCGCCGATCTCGCCCAGCTTCACGTCGCGTTCGCTGATGCGGAATTCGCCTTGCGGATAGCACATCGGCGAGGAGCCGTCGCAGCAGCCGCCGGACTGGTGGAACAGGACCGGGCCGTGTTCGGCCACGATCTCCGCCAGAAGCTCCAGCGCCGCCGGGGTCGCCTCGACCTGGTCCAGTTCCTTGTCCATCGGCTCGCGTCCTTTCTAGGCGGTCATGTCCAGCACCATGCGGCCCTCGATCTGGCCCTTGTGCATCTGCGCGAAGATGTCGTTGATGTCTTCCAGCCGGGCGGTCTGGATGGTCGCCTTGACCTTGCCTTCGGCGGCGAAGTCCAGCGATTCCTGCAGGTCCAGCCGGGTGCCCACGATCGAGCCGCGCACCGTGATACCGTTCAGCACCATGCCGAAGATGTCCAGCGGGAAGTCGCCCGGCGGCAGCCCGTTCAGCGCCACCGTGCCGCCGCGCCCGACCATGCCGATGGCCTGCTCGAACGCCTTGCGGCCGACGGCGGTGACCAGCGCGCCGCGCGCGCCGCCGTCGGTCTGGCGCCGGATGGTGCCGGCCGGATCGGGGTCGGTCGCCGCGTTCACGGTCAGCGTCGCGCCCAGCTTGCGCGCCAGTTCCAGCTTGGCATCGTCGATGTCCACGGCGGCGACGTTCAGCCCCATGGCCTTGGCATATTGCACCGCCATGTGACCCAGCCCGCCGATGCCGGAAATCACCACCCAGTCGCCCGGCTTGGTATCCGTGACCTTCAGCCCTTTATAGACCGTGACGCCCGCACAGAGCACCGGGGCGATTTCCAGGAAATCCACGCTTTTGGGCAGGTGGCCGACATAATTCGGATCGGCCACGACATAATCGGCAAAGCCGCCGTTCACCGAATAGCCGGTGTTCTGCTGGCTTTCGCACAGCGTTTCCCAGCCGCCCAGGCAATGCCGGCAATAGCCGCAGGCGGTGTAAAGCCACGGCACGCCGACGCGGTCGCCCTCTTTGACATGGCGCACGCCGGCGCCCACCGCCGAGACGTAACCGACGCCCTCATGCCCCGGAATGAAGGGCGGATTGGGCTTGACCGGCCAGTCGCCCTCGGCGGCATGCAGGTCGGTGTGGCAGACGCCCGAGGCCGCGATCTTGACCTGGATCATGCCGGGACCCGGTTCGGGGATCGGCACCTCGTCGATGGTCAGGGGCTTGCCGAATTCGCGCACGACGGCGGCTTTCATGGTTTTAGCCATGAAGGTCTCCTTGAAATGACTTTTGGGAAGGGTGGGGAGGAAGCGGGCGCGCGCGACCTCGGCGCGCGCCCTGTCAGGCTGGTGCCCGTCTGCCTTAGAAGAAGCCCAGCTTCTTCGGCGAGTAGCTGACCAGCATGTTCTTGGTCTGCTGGTAGTGGTCCAGCATCATCTTGTGCGTCTCGCGGCCGATGCCCGACTGCTTGTAGCCGCCGAATGCCGCATGGGCCGGATAGGCGTGATAGCAGTTGGTCCAGACCCGGCCGGCCTTGATGCCGCGCCCCATGCGGAAGCAGGTATTGGCATCGCGCGACCACACGCCCGAGCCGAGGCCATAGAGCGTGTCATTGGCGATGGACAGCGCCTCGGCCTCGTCCTTGAAGGTGGTCACCGACACCACCGGGCCGAAGATTTCCTCCTGGAAGATCCGCATCTTGTTGTGGCCGCGGAAGATGGTCGGCTGGATATAGAAGCCGCCCGACAGCTCGCCGCCCAGGTCGGCGGCGGCACCGCCGGTCAGCACCTCGGCGCCTTCCTTCTTGCCGATGTCGAGATAGCTCAGGATCTTTTCCTTCTGCTCGCTCGAGGCCTGGGCGCCGATCATGGTCGCGGCATCGCGCGGGTCGCCCTGCTTGATCGCCTCGACCCGTTTCACCGCGCGCTCCATGAAGCGGTCATAGATCGATTCCTGGATCAGCACGCGCGACGGGCAGGTGCAGACCTCGCCTTGGTTCAGCGCGAACATGGCGAAGCCTTCCAGCGCCTTGTCGAAGAAGTCGTCATCCTCGCGCGCCACGTCGGCGAAGAAGATGTTCGGCGACTTGCCGCCCAACTCCAGCGTGACCGGGATCAGGTTCTCGGCCGCGTATTGCATGATCAGCCGGCCGGTCGAGGTCTCGCCGGTAAAGGCGATCTTGGCGATGCGCGGGTTCGAGGCCAGCGGCTTGCCGGCCTCCAGCCCGAAGCCGTTCACGACGTTCAGCACGCCCGGCGGCAGCAGGTCGCCGATCAGGTCGATCCAGACCATGATGCTGGCCGGGGTCTGCTCGGCGGGCTTGATGACGACGCAGTTGCCGGCCGCCAGCGCGGGCGCCAGCTTCCAGCAGGCCATCAGCAGCGGAAAGTTCCACGGGATGATCTGGCCGACGACGCCCAGCGGCTCGTGGAAGTGATAGGCGATGGTTTCGCTGTCGATCTCCGAGATGCTGCCTTCCTGCGACCGCAGCACGCCGGCGAAGTAGCGGAAATGGTCGATGGCCAGCGGCACGTCGGCGGCCATGGTCTCGCGGATCGGCTTGCCGTTGTCCCAGGTTTCGGCGGTGGCGAGCAGCTCCAGGTTCTGCTCCATGCGGTCGGCGATGCGCAGCAGGATGTTGCTGCGTTCGGCCGGGGCGGTATGGCCCCATTTGTCCTTGGCGGCATGGGCGGCGTCCAGCGCCGCCTCGATGTCATCGGCGTTCGAGCGGGCGATCTCGCCGATCTCGGCGCCGGTGATGGGCGTGGTGTTGGTGAAATACTTGCCGGATTTCGGCGCGACCCAGGTGCCGCCGATATAGTTGTCATAGCGCTTGGCGAAGGGCAGGACGTTCACGCCCTTGAAGTCATGCGTCTGGTCGTTCGGCATCGTTTCCTCCTGTCAACCCGGCTCCTCCAGCCGGTTCGTCCAGAAGGGTGGGCCGTCGCGCCCCGCAAATCAACGCCGCAGCCGCGGCCCTCCGCCGAATGTGTTTCAGGGCCGAGACAGTCGCCCCGGATTTTCCGAGATCCCCAGCCGCTGCATGCGGCGATAGAGCGTCGCGCGCCCGACCCCCAGCGCGCGCGCGGCGGCCGAGACATTGCCCTCGGCCCGCGCCAGGGCGCGAATCACCGCGGCACGCTCGGCCTTCTCGAAGCCGGTGGCCTCGTCGTCGCGGCCCAGCAGGTCCGAGGCCGGGCGCGGGCGCAGCCGGCCCTCGCGCTCCAGGCCAAAGGCGCGGCGGGCGGCGCGGTTGGCGCCGATGGCCAGGTCGTCCTTGTCCACGGCAATGAGCAGCGTCGCATCCTCGGCCCCCTCGGCCTGGGCGGCGATGATGCGCGCGCCGGGGAAGCTGACGCGGAAGAAGGCGGCCTCGATGGCGCGCGCGCTATGGGCGACCTGCGCCGCGATCAGCGCGTTCCAGCGCTCGGTATGGTCCGAGCGCGCCGAGCTCACGTCCAGCGCCGCGATCAGCCGCCCGTCCGGGCCCCAGATCGGCGCGTCCATGCAGGACAGGCCGGTGTTGCGGGTATAGAAATGCTCGTCGCGGTGGATGGTGACCTGGCGGCCCTCGGCCAGGCAGGTGCCGATGCCATTGGTGCCCTCGGCCTGTTCCGACCAGTCGGTACCGGCGCACAGCCCCCAGTCGCGGAACACCCCGGCATCGGCGGCATTGGCGCGCTGTTCCAGCACGATGCCGGTGGCATCGGTCAGCAGCACGTTGCAGCCGGTCGGGCAGACCAGCTGGAACAGCTGGTCCAGCTGCGGCCGGGCCACGGCGATGAATTCGTCCAGCCGCCCGCGCCGCTCGGCCAGTTCGCGCGCGGTCAGGCGGCGCAGCTGCGGCGGGCGGGCCGGGTCCAGCCCGTGCTTGACCATCGAGCGGCGCCAGCTGGCGGCCAGCCGCGTCACCGCCCCCGGCGATTGCGAGGCCGAGGCGACGCGATCCTCATGGCGTTCGGGCAAGGTCTCCTCCCTTCCCTGTCGGTCGCGGGATTATTGCGCGCGGACGGCCATCCGGCAAGCAATGCTTTCCCGGCGCGACGCCAGGCCGCGCCGGTCGCCCCGCCCGGTCTTCTTTGCTCCCCAAATACCCACGCGACGGCGCCACCGCCGCCGCGCCGTCCTCAGGGCGTGACGGTCACGTTGCCGCCGTCGCTCCAGGCGCGGAATTCGGGGCGATACATGTCCTCGACGCTGGCGGCCGGGTGGCGGAACTGCCCGGGCGTCACCGCGCGGACGATATAGGCCAGCCGGAAGCTCTCGGCCGAGGTCCAGGTCAGCGCCGCCGCGAACCGGTCGGCGCGGAATTCGGTCATCTCGGCCGAACTCTCGCCCTCCAGCCAGTCCAGCGCCGAGACATCGCCCGCCCGCAGCAGGTTCGGGTTGTCGATCTCCCATCCCGCCGGCAGCGGATCTGCGATGACCAGCCGGCCGCCGCCCTCGGATTGCGGCGTCACCTCCAGCTCTACCACCATGCGGGTGCCCTGCTTGACCGAGGCAGGGTCCAGCGCCTCGCCCTCCATGCTGTAATAGCGCCGGGCGATGCTGTAGCCCTTGCCGCCCGCCGCCACCTGGCCCCGGGGCTTGCCGGTGGCGGTCAGCGTCACTTCCAGCGCCTGCTCGCCGTTGTTGGCCAGGCTCGCGTCGGCATCGGACAGGCTGGTGATCGGCTGGGTCAGCGCCACGCCGTTCAGCGCCGCCGGCGGCACCGATTGCGCCAGCGCCTGCGCCGCCATCACCGTCCAGAGCGATTCCTGCGTGGACAGGCTGCGGCCGTCCTCCTCGGCCCGCTGAATCTGCTCCGCGATGCGGCTGGTCAGGTCGGTCTCGTCCACTGCCCGGCTTTTCGCCTCGGCCGCCAGGGCCAGCACCGCCGTCGCGTCGCGCAGCCGCGTGCCATAGTCGGCGCGGAAGACCTGCGGCTCGGGCGCGCCCAGGTTCAGAAGGTTCCGCGCCTGGGAGAACATGCGGTCGGCCCGGCCCTGGTCGCCGTATGAGGCCAGCGCCGCGCCCAGGTTCGCCGCGCCCATCGGCGTCGAGAACGACCCCGCCGCCGTATCGGCGTAATAGCGCAGATCGCCCACCGTCGCCGCCCGCTCGCGCGCCAGCACCGCCAGCGCATAGGCCAACGCGGCGTTCTCCTCGGCCGAGGCGGCGCCGGGTTCGGTGGCGTAATTGGCGCGGTTCCTCAGATTGTCCACCGCCAGCCGGAAGCCGGTGTCCGGCACCTGATAGCCCGCCGCGCGAGCGCGCGACAGGAAGTCGGTGACATAGGCTTCCAGCCACAGGTCGCCCGAATCGGCAGACCACAGGCCGAAGCCGCCATTGCTGCCCTGCCGGGTCAGGATCTGGGTGATCGCATTCTGCACCTGCTCGCCGGTGTCGCCGCCGTCCACGCCCTCCAGCGCGGCAAGGCTCGGCAGATACAGCAGCGGCATCGCGCCCGAGGTCAGCTGCTCGGTACAGCCATAGGGATAGCGCGAGAGCCGCGCCAGCGCGCCCGCCACGTCCAGCCGCGCGTAAGGCCCGACCGCCGCCGTCAGCAGCGCGCCGGGCAGCATGCCTTCGGTCAGCGTCGGCGGCACGGCGATGCTCTGCCCCGGCTCGACCAGGATGCGGTCCTGGCGCTGGATGTCGGCTTCGTTCAGCGCCACGGGGATGGTGATGTCCTTGGTCAGCGCCTGGCCGTCGGGCGTGGTCAGGGTCAGGCGCAGATCGGCATGGCCCAGGGCCTCGCCGGCCGTGACCGGCATCTGGACCTGCGCCTCGGCCTTCTCGGCCAGGGTCACGCTGTCCTGCGCCAGGGTCGTGGTCAGCGGCACGGCGCCGCCGACCTGCTCGACCGCCAGCCTGATCTCGCCCGCCGGCCCCGAGGCATGGGTCAGCCGCAGCCCGACCTGCGCCTGGTCGCCGGGCGCAAGGAAGGCCGGCGCGGTCACGGTCATCACCACCGGATCGCGCACCAGCACGCTTGCATCGGCCTGGCCCACGCCCTTGTCGGACCAGACCACGGCCATGACCCGCACCTCGCCGTTGAAGTCGCCCACCGGCACCTCGACGGTCGCGGTGCCGTCCGCAGCCACCGTCACGGGGCCGGAAAACCAGCTCATCAGCTTTTCGGTCGGCGGCGGCGCCTCGGCCGTGGCCTGCATGGCGTCGCCGCCGGTCCGCAGCGCGCCGTCCGGGGCGCCGCTGGACAGGATCAGCCGGCCATAAAGGTCGTGCAGCCCCACCCCCAGCCGGCGCTGGCCGAAGTAATGGTCGGAAGGGTTCGGCGGCTGGAAGCCGGTCAGGTTCAGGATGCCCTGGTCGACGGCGGCGATGGTGGCCTGCACCGTCTCGCCCGCCGCGCCATCGACCTTCAGCGTGACCGGGATCACGCCGCGCGGGCGGGTCTCGGCCGGTGCCGCGATGCTGGCGGCCAGCTTGCGCTCGCCCGGATCGACGGCGGCATGCGCCAGGCCCAGCGCCCGCACCGGGGTGCGTTCGGCCTTGGCCTCGCCCAGCGGACGGATGGCGCTGACGGTGACATAGACCCCGGCGCCCCAGGCGTCGGTCACCGGCAGCTCCAGGCTGTTCTCGCCGGCCTTCAGCGCCACGGTCTGCATGGACACCAGCCGGTTCGACAGCACCGAGACCAGGCCCAGCCCGTCGGCCAGCGCCTGAACCTTGACCCGGGCGGTGTCGCCGCTGCGATAGGCGGGCTTGTCCAGCACCACCTGCAAGCGGTCAGGCGTCTGTGTGCCGGCATTCGCCACTGCGCCCCAGCCGGCATAGAATTGCGTCGAGCTTTGCCCGCCCTGGCCAGATGCCGGCTCGGCCACCAGCTCGTACTGGCCCCATTCGACGGCACCGGCGATCTCGGCCGGGGCCTCGCCCGGCTCGGCCACGCCTTCATCGACACGGGTGCGGGTGGTGATCGCCTCCCAGTTCCATTGCCCGCCCAGCGAATACCATTGGTAGTCGGTGTCGATGCGGTTCAGCACCCAGCGCACCGGGGCGGCGGCCGGCTTCAGGTCGGGGCCGACCGCGAGCAGCGCGAAACGCGCCTCCGCGCCTTCGGCCACGGTGTCGCCCTCGAACAGCGGCTTGATGCCGATCACCGGCGCCTCGGGCATGACCACGCGGGATTCCACGCGCTCGACCGGGCGGCCGGCGCCTTCGCGGATGTCCAGCACCACCTCGGCCTCAAACGGGCGCGGGCCCAGCTCGGTGGCGGGGGGCAGGGTGATCTGCGCCTGGTAATGGCCCTGCGCATCGGTCTGGCCGGGCGGCAGGCTGTCCGTGACGGGCGAGGTGTCGTCATCCTCGCGCCCGAAGACATAGCCGTCGAAACCGGCCAGCGCGCGGGTCGGGGCCAGGCGCAGGCTGCCCTCGACCGGCAGGTTCGCGGCCGGCGCGCCGAACAGCCAATGCGCGTTCAGGCTCAGCGCCAGCTCGCCGCCGGCGCGGGCCGGGCCTGCGGGCAGTTTCGGGGTGAAGTCGATGCGTTCCGGCAGGAAATCCTCGACCAGCAGGCGGGCCGTGGCCAGGGCCGGTCCGTCGGCCTCGGTGCGCAGCTCCAGCCGCCAGGTGCCGCGCGGGGCGTTGCCGGGGATGGCCCAGGCGACCACGCTGCCGCCGGCGCCGGCGGGGGTCGCCGGCATCCGGGTCTGTTCCACCCCGTCGGGGCGCAGGATCACCGCGGTCAGCGGCAAGTCCGGCAAGGCGCGCGATTCGGCGTCGCGGGCCAGCACGGTGGCGTTCACCGTCTCGCCGACGCGATAGGCGCCGCGGTCGGTGGTCAGGAACAGGTCGATCGGCGGCGCCGGAGGCTGGCCCTCGACGCCGCGATCCGACAGGTCGAATTCGGGATCCGACAGCGACAGGAAGGCCATGTCGCGCGGCGCGCGCGCGGCGCCCTCGCCTTGCCAGTCGGTGACGGTGACCAGCGCCGGCGCCGCGCCGTCCCTGCCAAGCGCCAGGCCCGGGGCGAAATGCGCGATGCCCTGGTCGTCGGTCGCAGCCTTGGCCAGCACGTCGTTCGAGCGGCTGACCAGCGCCACCTCGGCCCCGACCTTGGGCGCGGTGTCGTTCAGGCTGCGCACCGCCACGGTCAGCCCGTCGGTGCCACTGAAGGTGGAAATCCCGAAATCCGAGATCACGAACCATTGCGTCGCCAGCCCGCTGTCCGAGGCGTTCTCGGTCGCGACGCCGGCCTCGACGATATAGATGCCGGGCTCCAGCGGGCCGGCCTCGGCCGGGATGGCGAGGCTGGTGGTCAGTTCCCGGTTCAGGCCGTCCTGGCCCACGGGCTTGGCGACCGTGGCCGTGCCCTTCCAGATCTCGCGCGCCATGCTGTCGCTGAAATAGTTGCTCTGCCAGCTGTCGAGCGGGGTCGCGAACATGTCCTCGGCCATGGCGCGGATCAGGTTGCGGTCCGAGATGCGCAGCAGGCGCAGGTCGATGACATCGGCATTGACCGTGACCATCGACAGCCGCTGGTCGCCCGAGGCGGGCAGCACATAGGCGCGGCCGGGGAAGCGGACCTCGGGGCTGCGGTCGCGGACATAGCCCTTGAGCGTCACGTCGCGGGCCAGCACCTCGCCATCGGCCGAGGGCAGGCCGGCGCGCAACGTCAACTCGACCTCCTGGCCGTGGGTCAGCCCGGCGACGCAAAGCCGGTCGTCATTGGCCTCGACCGTCAGGTCGCGGCCGGGCAGGCGCAGGAAGGGCGCGTAATCGGTGCTGGTCGACAGCCCGCGCGACATGACGGCGCAGAAGCGCGGCGTCTTGCCTTCGGATTCGACCTGGGTGTCGGTGACGCGGAACCCGTTGCGGGCCTCGGATTCCTCCAGCGCCGAGGCGATCTCGCTGTCGGCGGGCGACAGTTTCGCCGCCAGCCGCAGCGCCGCCAGCGCATCGCGGCCCCGGCCCTGGCGCTCCCAGGCCATGGCCAGCCAGGACAGCGCGCGGCCGGCGATGGCATCCTGGCCCGCGCGCAGATAGCCGTTGATCGCCATCGCGGCGACCGCGTTCGAGGCGTCGCTGTCGTTCTGGTCGCCGGTGTAAAGCGTCAGCCGCGCGAGATTGGTCCAGTCCTCGGCCCGGTCATAGCGCGCGGCCTCGGAGGCGGTGATGCGGGCGGCCAGCGCCAGGTCGCCGCCGCTCTCGGCCGCTTGTGCGCTGCCCTGCGGATAGTCGGCCATCGGCGGGTGCAGCGCCGGAAAGGAACGCGCCTGCGCCTGCGCCTGGCTCAGGTCCTGCGGCGCGATGAAGGGGGCGGCGGCGGCGCGGGACTGCGCGCGCAGCCGCGCTTCGCTGTCCAACGTCACGACATGGCCCGAGATCGCGCCGACGAAGCCCGCGGCGGCGCCGGTGCCTTCGCCCTTGGGAAAACAGGCGCGGGCGCGTTCGTTATAGGTCAGCGCGGTGCAGGCGTCGTTCGCGACGCAGGCCTGCACGCAGGCTTGCAGCGTGGTGTCGAAGATCGGGCCCAGGTCGCCGCCGGGCAGGTCGGTGTCGGCCTGCAGCGACAGCCGCCGCTCGGGCACCGGCGCCTCCTGCGCCTGTGCGTTTCCGACCAGCAGCAGGGCGGCGAGCGCCGCTGCGATGAAACCGTGCCGAGGTGCCATGACCTTCCTCCCGATGCGCTCGGCATAGTTGTGGCATCGGGGCGCGGGCGAGGCAATCTATTCCCATTCCAGCTCGGCGAAGGCCGTGGCGGCATTGCGCGCGGTGACGGCCTGGAAATCGGCCCAGCCTTCCGAGAACGGCCGCATCGCCTGCACGATGGCGGGAATCGCGGCGGACAGCGCCAGCCCGCGGGCAATCGCCTGCCGCGCGGCATCGCGCAGCGCGGTCAGGTATTGCCGCTCGGGCGCGGTGGCGTCCTCCCACAGCTCGGTCACGGGGCCATGGCCGGGCACGATGCGCGCGGGGGCCGGGTCGGGCGGTGTGTCCAGCCAGCCCAGCCAGCCCGCCAGCGAGCCGTCGAGCGAGGGCGTCAGCCCCAGGAACACCAGATCGCCCGCGAACAGCGTGCCGCTGTCCTGGTCCAGCACGGTCAGGTCGCTGTCGGTATGGGCGGGCGGCACCGGCACCAGCCGCAAGTCGCGCCCGCCCAGCGAGATCGTTTCTGGGGCCGTCACCGGATGATCGACGGCGGCGATGCGGGTGCCGGCGAAATTCCCCGCCCCGATCTGGCGCGGCACCGAGATCATCCAGGCCTCGGCCCGCAGCGCCACCGCCTGCGGCAGGCGGGCGTCGGCGACAACGGTGGCGCCGGCCTCGGCAAAGACCTCGGCGCCCAGGATGTGGTCGGGGTGCATGTGGGTCAGGATCAGGTGGCTGACGGGCAGGTCGGTGGCCTGGCGGATCGCGGCGTAAAGCGCCTCGCCCTCGGCCCGGCTGCCGCCGCTGTCGATGACCGCCACCGTGTCGCCGACGATGAAGCCGGAATTGGCGATCCGGCCGCGATTCTGCGGCGAAAGCTGGTCCATGGCGCCCTGGTGCAGATGCACGCCGGCGGCGATTTCCTGCATGGACAGCGCCGGCAGCTCGGCCGTCTCGACGCAGCGGGTGCCGCCTTCGCCCGGGGTCAGGTCGGGATGGCGTGCCAGCCAGTCGCGCGCGATCGCCGCCGCGCCCGCTTCGCAGGCCTCGCGCGCGGGCGCGTCGCCCGCCGGCAGAAGCCGGCCCTCGCATACCCCCGGCTGCGCCGCGAGGCAGGCGCTGAGGATCAGGTGAAACATGGCCCGCATCCTTTCGCGCGCAGCCTAGCACCGCGGGGCGGGGGCGGTCATCTACGACCTTTGGCGCGTTGACTGGCCGGCGGACCGGCCTAGCATTCAAGGGACCGCGACATGCGGTGAACTGGAGGAGGAGATCTATATGGCCTGGACCAAACCCGCGCTGACGGAAATCGCCTGCGGCATGGAAATCAACATGTATGCCCCGGCCGAGGACGAGCCGGTTCTGTTCTGACCTGACCCGGCGATTTCCGGGCTCGGCTGCCCGGTGACGGGCGGCCGGGTCTGCCGGAAGGGGCAAACATGCGTATCGTGATCCTTGGCAGCGGCGCAGGCGGCGGCCTGCCGCAATGGAATTGTGGCTGCCGCAATTGCGATGCCGCACGCGACGGCCGCATCCCGGCGATGAGCCAGAGCGGCATCGCCATATCGGCCAATGGCCGCGACTGGGCGCTGATCAACGCCTCGCCCGACCTGCGCCAGCAGCTTGCCGCCTCGGTCCACCTGCGGCCGCAGCGGCTGCGCGGCTCGCCCATCCGTTCGGTGTTGCTGACGAATGGCGACATCGACCACGTGGCCGGCCTTCTGACCCTGCGCGAGGGCCAGCCCTTCGACCTTTACGCCACGCCCGCCATCCATGCGGTGCTGGCCGCCAACCCCATGCTCTCGGCGCTGGACGCCCGGCTGGTGACGCGCCGCGACCTGGCGCTGGACCAGCCCTTCCAGCTGGTGCCCGGGCTGATGGCGACGCTGTTTGCCGTGCCGGGCAAGGTGCCGCTTTACCTGGAAGGGGACGAGGTCGACACCGGCCTGATGGGCGAGCAGACCGTGGGGGTGGAACTGTCCGCGAACGGCCGGCGGGTGTTCTACATTCCCGGCTGCGCCTCGGTGCCGGGCTGGCTGCGCGAGCGGATCGCGGGCGCGGACGCGCTGCTGTTCGACGGCACGCTGTGGAGCGATGACGAGATGCTGCGCGAGGGGCTGGGCCGCAAGACCGGCCGCCGCATGGGCCATGTCTCGGTCTCGGGGCCCGAGGGCAGCCTGGACGCGCTGCGCGACGTGCCGCTGCGCGCCCGCATCTATGTGCATCTGAACAATTCCAACCCGCTGGTCGATCCTTCCAGCCCCGAACGCGCCGCTGCCGAGGCGGCGGGCTGGCAGGTCGGCCGCGACGGCATGGAGATCGTGCCATGAAGATCGCCGACCACCGCGCCCAGAGCCGGGCCGAATTCCACGAACGCCTGCGCCGCATCGGCGCCGAGCGCTATCACGACCGCCACCCGTTCCACAAACGCCTGCACGGCGGGCAATGTTCGCCCGACGAGGTGCGGGCCTGGGTCATCAACCGCTGGCAATACCAGTCGCGCATCCCGATGAAGGACGCGGCCTTCCTGTCGCGGCTGGACGATCCGCAGATGCGCCGCATCTGGCGCAGCCGCATCGAGGATCACGACGGCGGCGTCGATGAGGGCGGCGGCATCCGGCGCTGGCTGGCCCTGGCCCGCGCCGTGGGGCTGGACCCGGATTATGTCGCGAGCGGCGCCGGTGTGATGCCCGCGACGCGATTCGCCGTCGATGCCTATGTCCGCTTCGTGCGCGACATGCCCTTGCTCGACGCCGTGGCCGCCAGCCTGACCGAGATGTTCGCCCCCAAGATCCACGCCGAGCGCATCGAGGGCCTGCTGAAGCATTACGATTTCGCCGACGAGACCAGCCTTTCCTATTTCCGCAAGCGCCTGGCCGAGGCGCCCAAGGACGTGGAATTCGGCCTGAACTATGTCCTCGACCACGCCGATACGCTGGAAAAGCAGGATGCGGCGGCGGCGGCGCTGGAGTTCAAGACCGACGTGCTCTGGGCGCAGCTCGACGCGCTGTGGCACGGCTATGTCGAGGGCCGCATCCCGCCCGGCGCATGGCGTCCGGGCGAGGGGCTGCTGGTCCGGCCCGCGCAGGCGGCTGCCTCGTGACCGGGCATCGCATCAGCGGCGGCTGCGTGCCCTATCTGCCCCGGGGGGTGCGGCTGCATGACGACCGGGTGCGCGGCATGCGGGTGCTGCTGGCGCCGGAACGGGCCATGCGGCTGGACCCGGTCGGCGACGCGATCCTGTCCGAGCTCGACGGCAAGCGCAGCCTGGCCGAGGTGGTCCTGACGCTGTGCCAACGCTACGCCGCCCCCGCCGAGCAGATCGAGGGCGACGTGCAGGAGTTCATCCGCGGCCTCGTCGACCGGCGCATGGTGTTCCTCGCCTGCGCCGAGGGCGACGCCCAGCAGGGGTGCCAGGATGAAGGATGAGCCGATTCCCCGCGACATCGACGGCAACCCGGTCCGCGTCGGCCTGCCCATGGCGATGCTGGCCGAGCTGACGCATCGCTGCCCCCTGGCCTGTCCCTATTGCTCGAACCCGGTCGAGCTGACGCGGGTGCAATCCGAATTGACGGCGGCGGAATGGGCCGACGTGTTCCGGCAGGCCGCCGATCTGGGCGTCTTGCAGGTGCATCTGTCGGGCGGCGAGCCCGCCTCGCGCCGCGACCTGGCCGAGATCGCGCGTTCGGCGCGGGATGCGGGGCTTTACGTCAACCTGATCACCTCGGGCATCGGGCTGACGGAATCGCGGCTGCGCGAACTGGACGGCGTGGTCGATCACATGCAGCTGTCGCTGCAAGGCATCGACGCCGAGATGGCGGACTGGATCAGCGGCTATGGCGGCAGCTTCGCGCGCAAGATGCAGGTGGCGGAATGGATCGGCGCCATCGGCTTTCCGCTGACCCTGAACGCGGTGGTGCATCGCCAGAACCTGGACCGCCTGCCCGAGATGATCGACCTGGCCGAGCGGCTGGGCTGCCGGCGCATCGAGGTCGCGACCGTGCAGTTCCACGGCTGGGCCGACCTGAACCGCCGGCCCTTGATGCCGACCATGGCGCAGGCGGCCCGCGCGCGCGAGGTGGTGAATGCCGCCCGCCAGCGGCTGCGCGGGCGCATGGTCATCGACTATGTCCCCGCCGACCATCACGCCATCTATCCGAAAAGCTGCATGGGCGGCTGGGGCTCGACCGGGCTGAACATCGCGCCCGACGGCACGGTGCTGCCCTGCCACGCCGCCCAGACCATCACCGGGTTGCGCTTCCAGACCGTGCGCGAGGCGCCGCTGGCCGCGATCTGGCGCGACGGCGCCGCCTTCAACGCCTTTCGCGGCACCGCCTGGCTGCCCGAGCCCTGCCAGTCCTGCGACCGGCGCGAGGTGGATTTCGGCGGCTGCCGTTGCCAGGCCATGGCCATGGCCGGCGACGCGCGCGCCACCGACCCGGTCTGTTCGCGGTCCGGCCTGAACGCGCAATTGCGCGCCGAGGCCGAGGCCGATGCGACCAGCGACGACACCGCGCTGGTCTATCGCCGCATGGCGAAAGAGAGGCGGATATGAGACTTGCGTTGATCCTGACCCTGCTGGCCGCCCCCGCCCTGGCGGCCGAGGTGGAAAACCCGATGCTGCCCTCGCCCCTGTGGGACGACCTGCGCTCCAGCATCATCGGCACCGAGGAAGAGCCGCCGGTGGACCCGGCCGTCTTCGACCTCGACGCGCCGAAGCGGGCGGACAATCCGGCGCTGGTGCCGGTCCATGTCACCCAGCCGCCCGGCGCGCCGGCGATCACCGCGCTGACGCTGGTCGTGGACGGCAACCCGGCCCCGGTCGCGGCCGAGTTCATCTTTGGCAAGGCGCTGATGCCCTTGGATTTCGAGGTGCGGGTGCGGGTCGACAATTATTCGGACCTGCGCGCCATCGCCACGCTGGAGGACGGGCGCAAGGTCATGGCCGGGCGCTATGTCAAGGCCTCGGGCGGCTGCGCGGCGCCGGCCGGGAAAAGCATGGACCAGGTGCGCGCCACCATGGGCCAGATGAAGTTCCGCCAGACCGAAGAGGCCGGCCGGCAGATCGGCACGCTGATGATCCGGCACCCGAATTTCTCGGGCCTGCAGCGCGACCAGGTGACGCTGCTGACCATCCCGGCCGAGTTCATCCAGACGCTGGAGGTCAAGCAGGGCGATACGGCGCTGTTTACCATGGACGCCGGGATCTCGATTTCCGAGGATCCGGTGTTCCGCTTTGCCTATGCGCCGGGGCAGGGGCCGGTGACGGTCCATGCCCAGGATACCGACGGCAGGGTCTGGGATCAGTCGTTCTGAAGCCGCGCCGGGCTGCCCGACAGATGCAGCGGCCGGGCGGCCAGCGCCTGCGCCTCGGCGGGATCGTGCGTCACCAGCACCAGACCGGCGCCCGAGCGGTCCAGCAGCGCGCCGGTCAGCGCCAGCATGCGCGCCCGCGTGTCCTCGTCCAGCGAGGCGAAGGGCTCGTCCATCAGCAGGATGTCGGGGCCGGCGGCAAAGGCGCGGGCCAGCGCCAGCCGGCGCTGCTGGCCCAGCGACAGCTGGCGCGGGAACTTGTCCTCGTGCCCGGCCAGTCCGACCTGTGCCATCCAGTCCCGCGCCACCGCCGCATCGCAGCCCGTGGGCAGGGTGATGTTGCCGACCGCATCGCGCCAGGGCAGCAGCACGGGTTCCTGGAACACCACGGCCAGGCGGTCGCCGCCCTGCAACCGGCCGCGATAATCGCTGTCGAGCCCGGCCAGGATGCGCAGCAGCGTCGATTTGCCGATACCCGAGGGCCCGAGCACCGCCAGCCTTTCGCCGCGCCCGACCGTCAGCGACAGCGGGCCCAGCACCGCGCGGCTGCCGAAGGATTTGCCTTGCAGATCAAGCCGCATCCTGCCTCCAGCGGTTGGCGCGCGATTCCAGCGGGCGCAGCAGGAACAGGTCGATGGCCAGCATGACCGCGACGAAGGCCAGCGCCCAGGCCAGCACGCCGGTCACGTCGAAGCTGGAGAACAGCAGGTGGATCTTGAAGCCGACCCCGTTCGAGCGGCCGAGGAATTCGACCACCAGCACGATCTTCCAGATCAGCGAGATGCCGGCCCGGGCCGAGGCCGCGATCTGCGGCGCAAGCTGCGGCAGCACGACATGGCGCAGCCGGGGCAGGGGCGCCATGCGGAACGCCCGCGCCATGTCGTCGAGGTCCGGCCGCAGCGCGCGCGTGCCCTCGCGGATCATCACCGTCACCACCGGGATCTTGTTCAGCGCCACGGCCAGGATGGCGGCGGTCTCGTTGAGGCCGATCCAGATGTAGCACAGCACGATCACCACCAGCGCCGGCACGTTCAGCAGGATGATGAGCCCCGGGTTCAGCCAGTCGTCGGCGGCGCGCGACCGGCCCATCCACAGGCCCAGACCCATGCCGACCACCATGGCCAGCGCAAAGCTGGCGGCGACGCGGAACAGCGTCATGCCGGCGTTCAGCCACAGCTCGCCGCTGGCCGCGAGCCCGGCGATGCGCGCGGCGACATGCCAGGGCGCGGGCAGGGTCTGCGGCCGGTCGGTCAATTGCGAGGCGACGGTCCAGACCAGCAGCATCGCCGCGACGGACAGCAGCCCCGGCAGCAGGGCGCGAGAAGGGCGGCCGAGGCGCATGGGTTACTCCGGCGACCAGAACAGGCCTTCGGGCAGGGCGGTGACGCCGCCGGTCAGCTCGTCGCCGCCCAGGCGCGCCATGGTGGCGAACATGGCCTGCGCATTGGCGACATCGACCGGGCCGGGCAGCGGGATGCCGGCGCGCCAGCCGGCGCGCAGCGCCTGGAACTCGGCGTCGTCCCGGGCCTCCATCAGCGGGCGCAGATCCTCCCAGGCGGCATCGTCGCTGGCCAGCAGCGCCTTGGCGGCGCGCGAGGCCCGCGCCAGCCCGGTCGCCAGCGCCGGATTGGCGGCGATCCAGTCGTCGCGCAGCACATAGCCCAAGAGCGGCGTCCCCGGGTCCAGTCCCAGCGCCTCGGCCGCCGTCGCGACCGAGATCAGCTCGCGCATGCCCCGCGCCTGCATCTTGGCCTGGAAATGCCAGAAGTTGATCGCGGCATCGACCTCGCCGGTTTCGGCGGCGTTCAGGATCATCGGCGGGGCGCCGAAGACCTGCTGGGTGATGTCGGCCAGGTCCTCGCCCAGTTCCTCGCGCGACCAGGCGCGCAGGATCAGCCAGCTCTTGTCCACCGGGCCGCCGGCGATGCCGATCTTCTTGCCGCGCAGGTCGGCGAGCGTCCTGGCCGGGCTGTCGGCGCGCACCATCAGCCCGCCCACGGCGGTGGAATAGGGCAAGAAGGCGAAGCCGGTGCCGCGCGCGCGCTGCTGCGCCACCCAAAGCCAGTCCGAGACGATGGTGTCGACCTCGGCCCCCTGCATGGCGACCTGGGTCGCGGGGTTGCCGGCCAGCACCATCGGCACCAGCCGAAAGCCGTTCGCGCGGTCGAAACCGCGCTTGATTATGGTCTGAAGCTCCCAGTTGACGGTGCCGTTCTCCAGCGTGCCGACCCGGATCGCCGGCAGTCCGGCCTCTTGCGCGCGGCCTGGAAGCGCGGCCGAGGCGCAGGCCAGCCCCAGGCCGATCAAGGCCGTTCTTCTGGTAAGTTGCATGCGATTTTCCCCCCTGCTGACGGTCAAACTGCCACCTGTCCGCGCCGGGGCCAATACATCCGAAGTCGCAGGCCGGCGCCAGCCCCCGCGACCAACGGGCTTGCGCTGCCGCCCCGGGGCCGTAAGATGGACGGGAACGGGCCGCGGGCGAACACGCCCCGCCCCTGTCGTTTCTTTGGGAGGAGAACGATGGCCTCAGCCGAAATGCAGTCGCAGGACCGCGCAGCATCGCCAAGGCTCACCGCCGACCGGGTCCGCGAGATCCTGATCGTCGATGACCACCCGCTGATGTGCGACGCGCTGGCCCTGACGCTGAAGATCAGCTTCGGGCTGCGCAATGTCCGCACCGCCCGCAGCCTGGCGGCGGCCCAGGAACAGATCCGCGCGCAGGGCGCGCCGGACGCGGTGATCCTGGACCTGAACCTGCCCGATGCCAAGGGCGCCGAGGGGCTCGTCACCCTGCGGCGCCAGATCCCGGACGTGCCGATCACCATGATCTCGGCCGATCTGGAGAACGCCATGATCTCGGCCGCGATGGCGGCGGGGGCGCAGGGCTATGTCAGCAAGTCCCTGGGCCGCGAGGCGCTGGTCGACAGCCTGCGCCGCATGTGGGAGGGCGAGCGCGTCACCCCCGACAGCTATCAGCCCGACAGCGTCGGCGAGGAGGACGCCGCCCGCGTCGAGCTGGCCCGCCGCTTCGCCAGCCTGACGCCGCAACAGATGAAGATCCTGCGGCTGATCTGCCAGGGCAAGGCGAACAAGGAGATCAGCTACGAGCTGTCGATCGCCGAGGCCACGGTCAAGACCCACATCACCGCGATCATGTCCAAGATCAACGCCCGCCGGCGCACCCAGGCGGTGCTCCTGGCCAATAGCGTCCGGCTGTTCGAGCCGGCATGACGAGCCAGGCCGCGCCCGCGCCCTGGCCGGGCGGCGTCCGTCCGGGGGCCGCGGCGCAGCCGCCGGGGCCGCGGGTGCTGTCGGTCGCGGCCGGCGCCTCCGACATTGCCGCCCGCATCGCCGCCGAGATGGCGCCGCTGGAACCGGCGCTGGTCCTGCTGTTCGGCATGCCCGCGCGCGGCATGCCGGCGCTGGGCACCGAACTGCGCGAACGCCTGGGCACGGGTTGCCGGGTCGTCGGCTGTTCCTCGGCCGGCGAGATCGGCCCGCGCGGCTATTGCGCGGCGACGGTGACGGCGGTCGGCTTCCCCTCGGCCAGCTTCCGGGTCGGGGTCTGCGTGCTGCGCAACCAGGCGCTGGTGCCGGCCTCGGAATGGATGGCGACGCTGCGCCGCTTCCACGCCGATTTCCGGCCCGACCTGCGCCGCTCGGTCTTTGGCGTGGTGCTGCCTGACGCCCATGCCCGGCAGGAGGACGTGCTGACCGCGACGCTGGATGCGGCGATCCCCGGCCTGCCGGTGGTCGGGGGCTCCAGCGCCGAGGGCATCCTGTTCGCGCCCAGCTGCCAGATGGTCGACGGCGCGGTGCATGAGGGCGCGGCGCTGTTCCTGCTGCTGGAAACCGACCTTGCCGTGGCCGAGGTGCTGTTTTCGCATTTCAGCCCGACCGACAAGCGGGCGGTGGTGACGGCCGCCGATCCGCACAACCGCATCATCCTGGAGTTGAACGCCGAGCCCGCGGCGCAGGAATACGCCCGGCTGGCCGGGCTGGCGCCCGAGGCGCTGACGCCGACGGAATTCGCCCGCCACCCGCTGCTCTTGCGCACCGGCAAGCGCCATCATGTCCGCGCCATCCGTGCCGTCACGCCCTCGGGCGGGTTGCAGCTGATGTCGGGAACCGAGCCGGGCCATATCCTGACGCTGGGCCGGGCCATGGACATGACGCGCGGCTTTGCCGAGGTGATGGACGCGCTGCCGCGCCCGCCGCTGATGGTGCTGGGCTTCGACTGCATCCTGCGCCGGCTGGCGCTGGAACGCGCCGGCATGATCCCGCAGATGTCGGAACTGCTGGCCCGCTATCGCGTCGCCGGCTTCAACACCTATGGCGAGCAGCACAGCGGCATGCATGTGAACCAGACCTTCGTCGGCATGGCCTTGATGCCGCCCGAGGCGGGCTGAGCCATGTTCCTGCGCGAGGACGAGCCCCCCGCCCGCCGGGCCGAGAAACTGGCCCGCATCACCGACGTGCTGGTGGACCGCATCGACCGGCTCGAGGAATCGCGCGGCTCGGCCTGGTCGATGTTCCAGGCCGCCGTGGCGCTGGAGCGCGAGGTGCAGGTCCGCACCCGCGAGCTGGAAAAGGCGCTGGCCGACCTTTCGGAACGCAACCGCGAGTTGGCCGTGGCCCGCGCCTCGGCCGAAGAGGCGAACCGCTCGAAGACCCGCTTCCTGCGCGCGGCCAGCCACGACCTGCTGCAGCCGCTCTCGGCCGCCAAGCTGTTCCTGTCGGCGCTGAAGGACACGCAACTGGACGAATTCCAGCGCGAGCTGACCGACCGGCTGTCCGGCGCCTTCGATTCGGTCGAGGAGCTGATGCACGCGGTGCTGGACATCTCGCGGCTCGACAGCCAGCGCATCGAGTTCCAGCGCAAGCCCGTGGACCTGGGCGACATGTTCCGCCGGCTGGCGGTGGAATATGCCCCCATGGCCGAGGCCAAGGGGCTGCGGCTGAGTTTCGCGCCGACCTCGGTCCTGGTGGAAAGCGACCCGACCTTCCTGCGGCGGATCGCGCAGAACCTGGTCTCGAACGCGATCAAATATACCGACCGCGGCGGGGTGCTGGTCGGGGTCAGGCGGCGCGGCGAACGCGCCTGGCTGGAGATCTTCGACACCGGCATCGGCATCGCGGCGACCGACCGCGCCCGCATCTTCGACGAATTCCAGCGCATCGGCCGCGAGGGCGGCGGCGTGCCGGGCATGGGGCTGGGCCTGTCGATCGTGCGCCGCGCCTGCGCCAAGCTGGGCCATCCCATCGCCATGGACAGCGAGCCGGGGCGCGGCACGGTGTTCCGCGTCAGCCTGCCGCTGGTCGCGCCCTGCGCCGAGCCTGCCCGCAGCGAAGGCGCCCGCGCCGGCCCGTCGCTGCGCGGCCGCGTGGCGCTGGTGGTGGAAAACGACGATGCCATGCGCCGGGCGCTGGAGCTGGTGCTGAAGGACCGCCTGGGCATGGTGCCGCGCGTCTCGGGCGGCATCGCCGAGGCGCTGGCCCAGATGGGCGACGAGCCGCCGGACGTGGTGATCGCGGATTACAATCTCGACAATGGCGACAATGGCTTGCAGGCGATCCAGGCCTTGCGGCAGGCGGCGGGGCAGCCGGTGCCGGCGATCCTGGTCACGGCGCAGCGGGCGCCGGAACTGGCCCGCGCCAGCCATGCCATCGACGTGCCGCTGCTGGAAAAGCCGGTGCGGCCCGAGGATCTGGCCGCCATGCTGCAACAGCTCTTGGCCTAAGACCAAAGCCGGATAAAGCCCGACGCGGACTTTCCCGCGGCCGGGCCAGGGGGCAAGTTCCCCGGTGGGAGAAGGAAGACGTTCATGAGGTTTCTGATCCGCATCGCCCTTTTGGCGCTGGTCGCCGCGACGCCGCTGATGGCGGACGAAGCGGGCGATCTGGTCTTTGCCGAACGCGGCCCCTGGCAGTTGGAGGGCAAGCCGCTGGTCTGGACGCTGACCCAGACCGGCCCCGAGGTCGAGGGCTTCACCCCGCTGGGTCAGGGCACGATCTCGCTGACCCAGACCACCGACGCCTCGGACGGCAAGCCGGTGCTGGAACTGCTGGAAAAGACCGCGCGCATCGACCGCAGGATCGGGCCGTTCCCGGTTTCGGGCGGCGATCCGGCGCTGACCTTCTTCCTGGAAACCGTGTCGCGCGACATGGCGGCGCTGACCGGCGGCAGCCCGTTCTATATCCGCAACCGGCTGAAGGACGCGCTGTTCCGGGGCGGCGAGGTCCGGCGCGAGGATGGCGCCACCGTCGCGGTCTTCGTCCCGTTCCAGGGCGACAAGAACAGCGGCCGCATGCTGGGGTTCGAGACGCTGGAACTGCGCTTCACCCTGGACGAGCCCAAGGCACCGATCCGCGCCATGGCGGCGCGCACCGGCCCCCTGGCGGGCGGACAGCCCGCCTATGACAGCGCGATGGTGTTGAAATGATGCTGCGGCCTATCCTGACGGCGGCGCTTGCGATCTGGGCCGGATCGGCCGGGGCGCAGGCGGTGAACGACTATCCCACCAATGCCCGGGCCGATTACGTCTTCGTCTGCATGGCGGCGAACGGCCAGACCCGCGACATGCTGGAAAAATGCAGCTGCGCCATCGACCAGATCGCCTCGGTCCTGTCCTATGACGACTATGTCAAGGCCGAGACGGTGCTCTCGATGCAGCATATGGGCGGCGACCGCGCCGCGGCCTTTCGCAGCACCGGCAGCAACGAGATGGTCGCGAACTATCGCCGGGCCGAGGCCGAGGCCGAGATCCTCTGTTTCTGAACTGGACAATCGCCCGCGCCCGCGCTTCCCTGTCGGGTGACCGACAGCGAAAGGAACGCCATGGATCTGGGCATCAGGGGCAAGAAGGGGCTGGTCTGCGCGGCCTCGAAGGGACTTGGCCGCGGCTGCGCCGAGGCGCTGGCCGAGGCCGGGGTCGATCTGGTCATCAACGCCCGCGGCGCCGAGGCGCTTGAGGCCACCGCCCACGATATCGCCGCGCGCCACGGCGTCCGGGTGACGCCGGTTGCGGCTGACATCACCACCGAGGCGGGCCGCGCCGCGGTGCTGGCGGCCCTGGGCGGCGCGGCCGATATCCTGGTCAACAACGCCGGCGGGCCGCCGCCCGGCAAGTGGACCGACTGGTCGCGCGAGGATTTCATCCGGGCGCTGGACGCCAACATGCTGACCGCCGTGGCGCTGATGCAGGCGCTGGTGCCGGGGATGATGCAGCGCGGCTGGGGCCGGGTCGTCAACATCACCTCGCAATCGGTACGCACGCCCATCGCCATCCTGGGCTTGTCGAACGCCGCCCGCGCC
This sequence comes from Paracoccus aminovorans, assembly GCF_001546115.1. Taxonomy (GTDB): domain Bacteria; phylum Pseudomonadota; class Alphaproteobacteria; order Rhodobacterales; family Rhodobacteraceae; genus Paracoccus; species Paracoccus aminovorans_B. The sequence goes on along the minus strand of NZ_KQ955208.1, from coordinate 1,327,867 downwards.
GGGCTGACCGGCTTTGTCGCCGGCATGTCGCGGCAGGTGGCGGGCTCGGGCGTGGTGGTGAACAACCTGCTGCCCGGGATCCATGCGACCGAGCGCGCCTATGCGCTGGACAAGGGCGTGGCCCAAGCCGAGGGCATCGAGATCACCGAGGCCCGGCGCCGGCGCGAGGCGACGATCCCGACCCACAGCTATGGCCTGCCCGAGGATTTCGGCGCCGCCTGCGCCTTCCTGTGCAGCCAGCATGCCCGCTTCATCGTCGGCCAGAACCTGCTGCTGGACGGCGGCGCCTCGAATATCTCGATCTGAGCCATGGAACCGATGCGACAAAACGGTGCAGGGCTCTTGTCAGCTTCGCGCGTGCCGGCTACGACTTAAGTCGGAAATCGGGAGACGCTGGCGCAAGTCAGGGCCGAAGGAGCAACCGCCCCGGGAATCTCTCAGGCAAAGGGACCGTTTTCCGCCGAAGACTCTGGAGAGAGGCGGCCCAGGGCCGCCCGCCGAAGGGATAACGATCTCAGGCGCCCCGGTCGGGGCAGGGACAGAGGGGGCATCTGATGCGGGCGGGATCACCCTGTCCGGGAAACAGGAGATGCCCATGGCCGAGCTACAGCGCACGCCGCTTCACGATCTGCACGTCGCGCTGGGTGCGCGCATGGTGCCCTTTGCCGGCTGGGAGATGCCGGTGCAATATCCCATGGGCGTGCTGGCCGAGCACCTGCATACCCGCGCGCATGCGGGGCTGTTCGACGTCAGCCACATGGGCCAGGTGATCCTGCGCGGGCCGGATGTGGCGCGGGCGCTGGAAACCCTGGTGCCCGCCGATGTGCAGGGCCTGGCCGAGGGGCGGCAGCGCTACGGCCTGTTCACCAATGCGGCGGGCGGCGTGCTGGACGACCTGATGATCGCCAACAAGGGCGACCACCTGTATCTGGTGGTGAACGCCGCCTGCGCCGCGCAGGACATCGCGCATCTGCGGCAGCTGGAAGCCCAGGGCGTGACGGTCGAGCCGGTGACGGATCGCGGCTTGCTGGCCTTGCAGGGCCCCGAGGCCGAGGCGGTGCTGGCGCGGCTGCTGCCGGGCGTCGCCGCGATGCGCTTCATGGACGTGGCCGAATTCGACTGGCAGGGCGCGCGGCTCTGGATCAGCCGCTCGGGCTATACCGGCGAGGACGGGTTCGAGATCTCGGTGCCGCTGGGGCAGGTCGAGGCGCTGGCGCGGGCGCTGCTGGACCAGCCCGAGGTGGCGCCCATCGGCCTGGGCGCCCGCGACAGCCTGCGGCTGGAGGCCGGGATGCCGCTCTACGGCCACGACATGGACGCCGAAACCACGCCGGGCGCGGCGGGGCTGGGCTGGTCGATTCCGAAGCTGCGCCGCGCGGGCGGTGCGCGGGCCGGCGGCTTCCCGGGCGCCGAGACGGTGCTGGCGGAACTGGCCGCGGGTCCGGCGCGGGTCCGGCAGGGCCTGCGCCCCGAGGGCCGGGCGCCGATCCGCGAAGGCGTCGCGATCTTCGATGCGGCCGAGGGCGGGGCGCAGATCGGCACGGTCTGTTCCGGCGGCTTCGGCCCCTCGGTCGGCGCGCCCATCGCCATGGCGATCCTGCCGGCGGCGCTGGCGCCCGGCGACACGGTCTGGGCCGAGCTGCGCGGCAAGCGGCTGCCAGCGACGATCACCCCGCTTCCTTTCCACCAACCCGGCTACAAGCGTTGAGAGGCCAGAGATGCTGAAATTTACCGAAGACCATGAGTGGCTGAAGCCGGAGGGCGACGAGATCACCGTCGGCATCACCGCCCACGCCAGCGAGCAGCTGGGCGACGTGGTGTTCATCGAGCTGCCCGAGGTCGGCCGCGAGGTCGAGGCCGGCGAGGAGATCGTGGTGATCGAATCGGTGAAGGCGGCCTCGGATATCGTGGCGCCGCTGGCGGGGGTGATCACCGCGGTGAACGAAAGCCTGCCCGACGATCCCGGCGCGGTGAACCAGGACGCCATGGGCACCTGGTTCTTTCGCATCAAGCCGGCCGATGCCGATCTGTCGGGCTTCATGGACGAGGCCGCCTATCAGGCGCTGATCGGGTGATGTTTTGCCGGGCCTGACGGCCCGGCGATGGCGGGGGCGCTTCGCCCCCCGCACCCCCAGAGGGTATTTTCACAACGGAGAAGGCCGGGGCTTCCCGGGCGGTTTCCAGGCAAATGTTATTCCGACGAGGCCGATGATGGGCAAGTGGACGCCGACTGACTACAACCCCGACGATTTCGCCAACCGGCGCCATATCGGGCCGTCTCCGGCCGAGATGCAGGCGATGCTGGCCGCCGTCGGGGTCGAGAGCCTGGACGAACTGATCGCGCAGACCGTGCCCGCCGGCATCCGCCAGGCCGAGGCGCTGGACTGGCCGGCGCTGTCCGAGGCCGCGCTGCTGGCGCGGATGCGCGAGGTGGCGGGACGCAACAGGGTGATGACCAGCCTGATCGGGCAGGGCTATTACGGCACCGTCACGCCGCCGGCGATCCAGCGCAATATCCTGGAGAACCCGGCCTGGTATACCGCCTATACGCCCTATCAGCCCGAGATCGCCCAGGGGCGGCTGGAGGCACTGCTGAATTTCCAGACCATGGTGTCGGACCTGACCGGCCTGCCCGTCGCCAATGCGAGCCTGCTGGACGAGGCGACGGCGGCGGCCGAGGCGATGGCCATGGCGCAGCGCGTGGCGAAGTCCAAGGCGCGCGGCTTCTTTATCAGCGACGGGCTGCACCCGCAGACCGTCTCGGTGATCGAGACAAGGGCCGCGCCCCTGGGCATCGAGATCCTGCGCGGCGATTATGACCCCTCGGCGGTCTTTGGCGCGATCTTCCAGTATCCCGGCACCTTCGGCGAGATCCGGGACTATTCCGCCGAGATCGACGCGCTGCACCAGGCGGGGGCGGTCGCGGTGATGGCGACCGATCTGCTGGCGCTTTGCGTGCTGAAGGATCCGGGCGCGATGGGCGCCGATATCGCCGTCGGCTCGGCGCAACGCTTCGGCGTGCCCATGGGCTATGGCGGCCCGCACGCCGGCTTCATGGCCTGCCGCGACGAGATGAAGCGGGCGATGCCGGGGCGCATCGTCGGCGTCTCGGTCGATGCCAAGGGCAACCGCGCCTATCGCCTGTCCCTGCAAACCCGCGAGCAGCACATCCGCCGCGAGAAGGCGACCAGCAACGTCTGCACCGCCCAGGCGCTGCTGGCGGTGATGGCCAGCTTCTACGCGGTGTTCCACGGGCCCGAGGGCTTGCGCGCCATTGCGCAGCGCGTGCATCTGAACGCGGTGACGCTGGCGGATGCCCTGCGCGCAGCCGGGGCCGAGGTGGCGCCGGAGGCGTTCTTCGACACGCTGACCGTGCGGGTGGGCGTGGGGCAGGCCGGCATCCTCGCCGCCGCCCGGCATCGCGGCATCAACCTGCGCAAGGTGGGCCGCGACCGGGTCGGCATCGCGGTCGACGAGACCACGGATGCGGGCGTCATCGCGCGGGTGCTGGACGCCTTCGGCATTTCGGAGCCGGCGGTGCCGGCCCGGGCGCCGGCGATCCCCGAGGGCCTGCTGCGCGAAAGCGACTACCTGACCCATCCGGTCTTTCACATGAACCGGGCGGAATCCGAGATGATGCGCTATATGCGCCGCTTGTCGGACCGCGACCTGGCGCTCGACCGGGCGATGATCCCGCTGGGCTCCTGCACGATGAAGCTGAATGCGGCGACCGAGATGATGCCGATCACTTGGCCCGAATTCGCCGCGCTGCACCCCTTTGCCCCCGAGGACCAGGCCGCCGGCTATCACGAGGTCTTTGCCGACCTGACCGGGAAGCTGTGCGCGATCACCGGCTATGACGCGTTTTCCCTGCAGCCGAACAGCGGCGCGCAGGGGGAATACGCCGGCCTGCTGACCATCGCCGCCTATCACAAGGCGCGCGGCGAGGATCGCGACATCTGCCTGATTCCGGTGTCCGCGCATGGCACCAACCCGGCCTCGGCGCAGATGGCGGGGATGAAGGTCGTGGTGGTGAAGTCGGCGCCGAACGGCGACATCGACCTCGAGGATTTCGCCGCCCATGCCGCGAAGGCGGGGGACAGGCTGGCGGCGGTGATGATCACCTATCCCAGCACGCATGGCGTGTTCGAGGACACCATCCGCGAGGTCTGCGACATCACCCACCGCCACGGCGGCCAGGTCTATATCGACGGCGCCAACATGAATGCGCTGGTCGGGCTGGTGCGGCCGGGCGAGATCGGCGGCGACGTCAGCCACCTGAACCTGCACAAGACCTTCGCCATCCCGCATGGCGGCGGCGGTCCCGGCATGGGGCCGATCGGGGTTAAGGCGCATCTGACGCCTTATCTGCCGGCCGATCCGCGGACGGGCGCGGGCGCGGTTTCGGCGGCGCCCTGGGGCTCGGCCTCGATCCTCCTGATCTCCTGGGCCTATATCCTGATGATGGGCGGGGCCGGGCTGACCCAGGCGACGCGCGTCGCGATCCTGAACGCGAATTACATCGCCAGCCGGCTGGCCTCGGCCTATCCGGTGCTGTTCATGGGCAACCGTGGCCGGGTCGCGCATGAGTGCATCCTGGACATGCGGCCCTTTGCCGAGCATGGCGTGACCGTGGACGACATCGCCAAGCGGCTGATCGACAACGGCTTCCACGCACCGACGATGAGCTGGCCGGTCGCCGGCACGCTGATGGTCGAGCCGACCGAGTCGGAAACCAAGGCCGAGATCGACCGGCTGATCACCGCCTTCCTGGCGATCCGCGACGAGATTGCCGCGGTGGCCGATGGCCGCATCGCGCCCGATGCCAGCCCGCTGCGCCACGCGCCCCATACGGTCGAGGACCTGGTCGCCGGTTGGGACCGCGCCTATTCGCGCGAACAGGGCTGTTTCCCGCCCGGGGCGTTCCGGGTGGACAAGTACTGGCCTCCGGTCGGGCGGGTGGACAATGCCTATGGCGACCGCAACCTGGTCTGCACCTGCCCGCCGCTGGAAAGCTATGCCGAGGCGGCGGAATAGGGGTGCCCGGCGGCCGGTCGGCGGGGATGCGTGCTGGGAAAAAAGAATGCCGGGGCTCCCGGCATTCCGCCCTTGACAACCCCCGGGCCTTGGGCGAGATAGCAGCCGGATGGGGCCGTAGCTCAGTTGGTAGAGCGCATCGTTCGCAATGATGAGGCCAGGGGTTCGATTCCCCTCGGCTCCACCAGTCAGTCGCAAAGCGTTGAAATCTAAATACTTCTCAGCAATGCTTGGTTGAATTTCGGCTTGTGTCACGGTGGTGTGTTACAGTGGAGAGGCTGATGGCCGTGCCCGGACACACCCGCTTGGCCCACCGTGGGGCGGTCTATTACCACCGCGCCACCACCCCCACGGACATCAGGGACAGCTACCCCAAGACCGCCGAGGTGTTCTCGCTCAGGACCAAGGATTATGCCGAGGCTCTGCGGCTGGTCCGTCTGGCTGCGGTGGAGGTAGACGGGCGCTTTCAAGCCCACCGCCGCAAGATCGCCCTGGAACGGGCAGCCTCCTTGATGACCTGACACCTGACCAAATTGAAGCCGCCAAAGCCGCCTATTACCGCCACCTGCTGGAACTGGATGATGACATCCGGCAGGAGGGCTTTGCGGATGATGATGCCCCCGAGGATGCCCGCCCCGGCTTTGACGCTCATGGCGCGGGGGTCTCTGGCCTGCTGGGCATGGCCCGCCGCGACTATGCCCGTGGTGGCCGCAGCCCCTCTGCGGATGCCGAAGCGGATGCGGTCCTGGCTGGCCTCGGGCTGCGGCTGTCGCCCTCGTCACCCTCCCGGACCCGCCTTGTCGCTGCCTTGCGGGCTGCCGCTGTGGAGGCCGCAGAGGCCATGCAAAGACGGCATCAGGGTGCTGTGGTCGTAACCCCGCAAGCCCCCTCAGCGCCCAGCGCCTCGGCCCCGCTGCTGTCCGAAAAGGTCAAGGAATGGATCGCCGAGAAGTCCCGTGCCGACTGGTCCGAGAAGGCCCGGGACGACCACCGGCATTGGCTCGGGGTCTTTGCCGAGATCGCCGGGGACAACCCGTGACCGCCTATGGCAAGGCCGATGGGCTGCGCTTCAAGGCGGTGCTGATGAAACTGCCGCCCAACGTCGCCAAGTCCAAGGTGCTGCGCGGGCTCTCCTATGCCGATGCCGCAGAGAAGGCCGAGGCGCTGGGCATGGCGCCCATGTCGGTCGCGAACTTCAACAAGGCCCTGCTGCGTGTCGGGTCGTTCTTTCGCTGGGCCGACCCAAACACGGTCGGAACAGTCCTGAACCCTGTGTCCGGGCTGCGGCTCAAAGATCGGGTCAGCGCCAAGGACAAGCGCGACCCGCTGTCACCCGAAGAACTGGGCAAGCTGTGCAGAAGCCCTGTTTGGCGGTCCTGCCGGTCAACACGCTTCCGCCACGAAACCGGCAATGTGGTCATGTCCGAGGATTGGCGGTTCTGGCTTGTGCTGCTGGGCCTATGGACAGGTGCCCGGTCCAATGAACTCGGGCAACTCCTCTGTCGGATGTCAAGGAACAGGACGGAATGGCCATCTGCATGTGACCGATGACGCGGAGGGCAAGCGGGTCGAGACTGCCAACGCCCGGCGCATGGTCCCCATCCATGACCAGCTAAAAGCGCTGGGCTTCATGGCCCTGGTGGAGGACCGCCGCAGGAACTCCCCGCCAAATGCCCGTCTGTTCCCCGATCTGAAAATGGGTGGCAAAGGCTATTACTCGCACAACGTGACCAAGTTCTTCTCGCCCTACATGGAGGCCATTGGCATCAAGGCCGACAAGACGGCCTTCCACAGCCTGCGCCACGGCATGCAGCTTGGTGTTCATGCCGCCCGTCCTCGGGAAACAGTCCCCCGGACTGTTTTCTGGCCCTCGGACTGCGACCGATCAGACGGCCCCTTTGATCGCCGGGTCCCCCTTTTCGGCCGCAGGCTGGTCGCCGAGCGGGGCACCTTCAGGGAGGTTGCATCGATCATCACCGTCTTCGGAACGGTCGCCTCGGACGCCAGACTGTCCATCCTCCGGGCGAAGACCCCCTTGTCGCTCCATCGCTTCCAGCGGTTGCAGAGGGTCTTCGGCGGGCCGTATTCCCTCGGGGCGCATCTTGCCACCGCAAGCCATTGCGATTGATGAAGATTATCCCACTCAACACCCGACGGTCATCGACGCGCGGCTTGCCATGGCTCTTGGGAAAGAAGGGCTCAAGCCGCGTCATCTGCGCTTCAGTCAGCCAGAAAAGGCTGCTCATCATCAGGTCTCCTTGCGGTGCCTGAATCATGCGAAGGCGGAAACTTGAGCTTCTGCCGGTTTCGTGGACGGCGGGTTAAGCTAGCATAGCGCGGGCTTCGAACTCCATGGGGCTGATGTAGCCCAGTTTCGAGTGCCACCTTCGCGGGTTGTAGAAGCGCTCGATGTAATCGAAGACGTCGGCACGCGCTTCGTTTCGGGTTCGATAGACCTTGCTGGCTGTCCGTTCGGTCTTCAGTGTTGAGAAGAAGCTCTCCATTGCCGAATTGTCCCAGACGTTACCCGCACGGCTCATCGAGCAGGTGATCCCATTGTCGGCCAGAAGCCGCTGGAACTGCTCGCTTGTGTATTGCGATCCCCGGTCCGAATGATGAAGCAGCGCATCGACTTTCCCGCGTCGCCAGACCGCCATCATCAGCGCGTCCATGACCAGTGAGGCATCCCTGTCAGCCTTCATGGACCAGCCCACGGCACGCCGGGAAAAGAGATCCAGCACGACTGCGACATGGAGCCAGCCTTCTGCCGCAGGCCAGCCCTTCTTCCAGGACATCAGGCCAGACGCGGCGCGCGCCATAGGTCCGGTCACTGGCCTTGAAGCTCGTCTCGCTGTGACGAGCTTCGCGTCATGGATCTCGCGGGTGCTGGGAGTGAGCTGCTCCCCGGAAATCGGACAGTGACGGAAGCTACGATCTGACGTTTGCTGGTCTCCAAGAACGAGGAGATCAGGAATGCGGAAACGCAGAAACCATGACGCGGGCTTCAAGGCGCGCGTGGCGCTCGAGGCCGTTAAGGGCGAGCGCACTGTGTCAGAGCTGGCGGGCGAATACGGCGTGCATCCGACGATGATCCATCAATGGAAGAAGGCGCTGCTCGACGGAGCTGCGGATATCTTCGAGCGCGGCGGCAAGAAGCCCTCGACGGAGGTGGATGAAGAGACGGTCCGATCACTGCATGCCAAGATCGGGGAGCTGGCTGTCGCCAACGATTTTTTGTCACGAAAGCTCAAGCCGTGGACCGGAAAGTGAGGCGTGGGATGATCGAACGGAACCACCCGGCGCTGTCCATCGGGGCGCAGTGCCGCCTGCTGTCGATCTCGCGCTCGTCGTTCTACCACGAGCCGGCTGGAGAGACGGATCAGAACCTCGGCCTGATGCGGCTGATCGACCGGCAGTTCCTCGACACGCCGTTCTATGGGGTTCGCCAGATGACCTGGCACCTGCAGAACGAAGGCCATGGCGTGAACCAGAAGCGCATTCGGCGGCTCATGCGACTTATGCGCCTGATGCCGATCTATCAGAAGCCCAACACCAGCAAGCCGAGGAAGGGCCACAAGACCTGGCCCTACCTGCTGGGCGGGCTGCGGGTGGATCGTCCCGGCCAGGTCTGGTGCGCCGATATCACCTACCTGCCGATGCGGCGCGGCTTCCTGTATCTGGTGGCCATCATGGACTGGTTCACACGCAAGGTTCTGGCCTGGCGCATCTCGAACACGCTGGAGGCCGACTTCTGCGTTGAGGCGCTGAAGGAGGCCATCCACCGCTTCGGCGCGCCGGGGATCATGAACACTGACCAGGGCAGCCAGTTCACGTCCTTCGCCTGGACAGATCGGCTAAAGCGCGTCGGCACCCGCATCTCGATGGACGGCAAGGGGCGGTGCATCGACAATGTCTTCATCGAGCGCCTGTGGCGGTCCCTGAAATACGAATGCGTCTACCTGCATGCCTGGGAAACGGGGTCACAGGCCAAGGCTGCCATTGGCCGATGGATCACCTTCTACAACCACCAGAGGCCCCACACCGCCCATGGTGGACGGCCACCCGCCGTGGTTTACTTCAACAATATCGAAATCGATCAGCAAGCGCAGGCAGTAGCTTAAATATCCCCGAAAACTGTCCAAGGAGCGGGGAGTAGCTCAGGTTTCGGACCAGCGGGGCTATCCCCGAAACGGCAGAAGCCCCAGAGTGTCACCCTCCCGCAGGTAATCAAGGCAGGCGTCAAGCTGGAGGCGCTGCCCTCAGCCGCCCCATGGGGCCACCGGGGGTAGCTGTGGAATTGCTTATATATGATATGGCTTCACGGATTTTCTGCGGAAATATCCGGGCCTCGGATGCTACAGCGAACCGCTGCGTTGACAGGCGATCAAAGCTGCTTCATGTTGATTTTTCGTAGGAAAATTGCAACCAGACACGCCTCCGCTCGGCTCCACCAATCACTCGCAAAGCATCGAAGTTAAAAGATCTTCCAGCAGCGCTCGGGTGAACTTCGGCTTGTGACGCGGGAAGGTGTTACAGCGGAGTGGCTCGCAGCTGTGCCCGGACGCACCCGCTTGGCCCGCCGCGGGACGATCCCGCGCCGCTGTCTCGCAGGACATCAAGTCCAGCCATCCCAAGGCTGAGGAGGTGTTCTCGCTCAAGGCCAAGGATTATGCCGACTCCCTGCGGCTGGTCCGTCTGGCTGCTGCCGAGGTGGACGGGCGCTTTGCTGCCCACCGCCGCATGATCGCCCTGGAACGGGCCAGCCTCGTTGACGAACTGACGCCCGACGAGATCGAAGCCGCCAGGGCTTCCCGCTGGATCACGACGTCCGGCAGGACGGCTTTGCCGATGACGATGCCCTTGATCATGCCCGCGCCCCGGCCTTGATGCGCATGGCGCGGTGGTCGTCTGCTGGGCATGAGGACGGCGTGGCCTTCCCGCACGTCATCGACGACACCCCGACAAGCGGGTCGAGACCGCAGCGGGGCGCAGGGACCGTCACGTCCAAGTTTCGTAATGCGCAACCTTCAGCGATCGGCCTGGCCGGCGAAGTCCAGGATCAGCCGGCCGTCCAGATGGTCGGCCTCGTGCTGGGCGATGCGGGCCTCGATGCCCGACAGGCACAGCGTCAGCAGCGCCCCGGTCAGGTCGAAGCACCGCATGGAGATCACCGCGGGCCGCGTCACGGTGACGGGATGGCCGGGGATCGACAGGCAGCCTTCCTCGAGCGCCTCGGTCTCGGCGCCCAGGGCGGCGATGTCGGGGTCCAGCACCACGCGGGGCAAGGGCGTGCCGGTCTTCCAGCCGTGGTCCATCACGAAGATCCGCCAGGGCTCGCCGATCTGCGGCGCGGCAAGGCCACGGCCGCCGGCGTCATACATCGTTGCCAGCAGATCCGCCGCCAGCGGCAGGATCCGGTCCCAGCCCAGACGGCCGACCGGCAGGCAGGCCTGCCGCAGCAGCGGGTCGGGATGGATCAGGATCGGCCGCACCCGGCCCAGCCCCGCCAGCGCCGCCGGGTCCGGGCCCTGCGGTTGGGCGGCCTGATCCTCGCCGGACAGCGGTTCAGGCACGGGCGCGCTCGCGCTTCAGCTTGACCATCTTGCGGGTGATCAACTGGCGCTTGATCGGGCCGAGGTAGTCGATGAACAGCTTGCCGTCGAGATGGTCGATCTCGTGCTGGGCGCAGGTGGCCCAGAGCCCGTCGAAGTCACGCTCCTGCGTCTTGCCGTCCAGGCCCAGCCAGCGCACCCGCACCTGGGCCGGCCGCGTCACGTCGGCGTAATGGTCGGGGATCGACAGGCAGCCCTCTTCATAGGTGTTCAGCGCCTCGGAGCGCCAGGTGATCTCGGGATTCAGCATGACGACGGGCTGCGGCTCGGCCTCGGGGTCCTTGTTGCAATCCATGACGTAGAGCCGCGACAGCACGCCCACCTGCGGCGCCGCCAGGCCCACGCCCGGCGCGTCATACATGGTGGCCAACATGTCGGCGGCCAGGGTCTCGATCTCGGGCGTGATGCGGGCCACGGGCTCGCACGGCTTCTTCAGGCGCGGATCGGGGTGAAGGATGATGCTGCGCAATGTCATGACCGTGATCTAGGCCAAGCCTTGGCCTTGCGCAACAACGCGCTATGGTGGCCGGGCATTGAAAATGAGAGGGACCATGGCCCAGCCCGATTTCGACGAGATCATCGACCGCACCGGCACCGCCTGTTCGAAATGGGACGACATGCAGGCGAGCTATGGCGTTTCGCCGAAGGACGGCATCGCCATGTGGGTCGCGGACATGGACTTCCGCCCGCCGGCCTCGGTCCAGCGCGCGGTCGAGCGGATGGCGGCGCATGGCGTCTATGGCTATCCCGGCGCGAACCCGGCCTATCTGGACGCGATCCGCTGGTGGATGGCGAACCGGCACGGCTGGGCGATCGAGCCGGACTGGATCCTGACCGTGCACGGGCTGGTCAATGGCACCGCGATCTGCGTCGATGCCTTCACCCAGCCCGGCGACCGGGTGATCGTGATGACGCCGGTCTATCACGCCTTTGCCCGGGTGATCCGCGCCGCGGGTCGCGAGGTGGCGGAATTCCCGCTGGCCATCGAGGACGGCCAATACCGCATGGACTGGGACGGCTGGGCCCGCCAGCTGACCGGGCGCGAGCGCATGCTGATCCTGTGTTCGCCGCACAATCCCGGCGGCCGGGTCTGGTCGCCCGAAGAGCTGCGCCAGGTCGCCGATTTCTGCACCGCGCATGACCTGATCCTGGTCTCGGACGAAATCCACCACGACCTGGTGATGCCCGGCGCGCCGCGCCACACGGTCATGGCCAAGGCGGTGCCCGGCATAGCGTCGCGGCTGGTGACTCTGACGGCGGCGACCAAGAGCTTCAACATCGCCGGCGCCCATATCGGCAATGTCATCGTCGCGGACGAGGCGCTGCGCAAGCGGCTGCAAGGCCGGATGATGGCGCTGGGGATCTCGCCCGGGCTCTTCGGCCTCGGCATGGTCGCCGCCGCCTATTCGCCCGAAGGGGCGGCCTGGGTCGATGCGCTGGTGGCTTACCTCGACGGCAACCGACGCATCTTCGACGCAGGCCTGGCGGCGATTCCGGGGCTGCGTTCGATGCCCTTGCAGGCGACCTATCTCGCCTGGGTCGATTTCTCGGGCACCGGCATGGAGCGGGCCGAGTTCACCCGCCGGGTCGAACAGGGCGCCCGCATCGCCGCCAACCACGGCGGCAGCTTCGGCACCGGGGGCGAGGACTTCCTGCGCTTCAATCTCGCCACGCCGCGCGCCCGGGTGACCGAGGCGGTGGCCCGGCTGCAAGAGGCGTTCCGCGACCTGCAATGAAGCGGCTGGGCGGGCTTTTCTCGGCGCTCTGCCTGGCGGCGCTGGTCTGGGGGCTGTGGGTGCTTTGGGCGCCGCAGCCCGTGCCGCCGCAGGTGCCGCCCCCGGCGCAGGGCTGGCACTGGCCGCGCCTGCCGGACTGGCGGTTGCCGGAATGGCGCCTGCCCAGGCTGCCGCCGATCCTGCCGCGCCCGCCCGCGCGGCCCGAGGCGCCCATCGCCTCGCCCGTCGCGCGCATCCTGGTCGAGAAATCCGCCCGCCGCATGACCGTCTGGCAACGCCAGGGCGGGCCGCGAAGCTTCCGCATCGCGCTGGGTTTCGCGCCCGAGGGCGACAAGAGCCGCCAGGGCGACGGCCGCACCCCCGAGGGCATCTTCCGCATCGACCGGGTGAACCGGCAAAGCGCCTATCACCTGTCGCTGGGCCTCGACTATCCGCAGCGCCACCACCGCGAGGCGGCGCGGCGCGGCGGCTACGACCCGGGCGGCGACATCATGATCCACGGCCAGCCGAACCAGGTGCCCGACGGCTACAAGGTCAAGGGCGACTGGACCGCCGGCTGCATCGCCATCACCAATGCCGAGATCGAGGAGATCTTCGCCCATGCCGCCATCGGCACCGAGGTCGAGATCCGGCCTTGACGGCCGGCGGGGGGGGCGAGATCCGGCCCGAAGCCTGCCGTCGCGGCAAATATGTCCAGACATCTTGCCGCCCCGACTGCCCGGCGATAAGGCAGGAGCCATGACGATCGCCCGTTACGCCCCGCATCTGCGCGCCACGCTGGCGCTGGGTCTGCCGCTGGTCGGCAGCCACCTCGCGCGCATGGCCATCCATGTCGCCGATACGGTGATGATGGGCTGGTATGGCGTGACCGAGCTGGCGGCGCTGGTGATCGCGGTCAGCTTCTTCAACATCCTGTTCTTCCTGGGCATGGGCTTCGGCATCGGCGTCATGGGCCTGATCGCCGCCGCCATCGCCCGCGGCGACGAGGTCGAGGTGCGCCGCGCCGCCCGCATGGCGCTGTGGCTCTCGATCGTCTTCGCGGTGCTGATGCTGCCCGCGCTGTGGCATTCCGGCCCCATCCTGCTGGCCTTGGGCCAGGCGCCCGAGGTGGCCCGGCTGGGCCAGGACTATCTGCGCATCGAGGGCATCGGCCTCATCGCCGTGCTGTGCCAGCTGACGCTGAACAGCTATCTTGCCGCGATGGAGCGCACGCAGGTCGTGCTGTGGATCACGCTGGCCGGCCTGCCGCTGGTCATCGCGCTGAACTGGGTGCTGATCTTTGGCAACCTCGGCGCGCCCGAGCTGGGCGTGCGCGGCGCCGCCATCGCCGCCGTGATCGTGCAGTTCAGCCAGCTTCTCGCCATCGTTGCCTATGCCGCCTGGCTGCCCGCCGCCCGCAAATACCACCTGTTCCAGCGCTTCTGGCGCCCGGACTGGGTGGCGATGCGTCAGGTCTTCCTGCTGGGCATGCCCATCGGCCTGACCATGGTGGCCGAGGGCGGGCTTTTCGTCGGCTCGAACGTGATGATGGGCTGGATCGGCACGCGCGAGCTTGCGGCACATGGCATCGCGCTGCAGCTCGCCTCGCTGACCTTCATGCTGCATCTCGGCATGTCCAACGCCGCGACGGTGCGCGTGGGCCAGGCCAAGGGGCGCGGCGACGCGGCCTGGATGCGCGACGCGGCGGTGACGGTGACCGCGGTCTCGGCGGTCTGGGCGCTGCTGGCGGTGGCGGCGTTCGAGCTGTTCCCGCGGCAGCTGGTCGGGCTCTACCTCGACGCCACCCACCCCGAGACGCCGGCCATCGTCACCCTGGCGGCGGGGCTGCTGTTCTATGCCGGCCTGTTCCAGTTGATGGACGCGATGCAGGTGATCGGGCTGGGGCTGTTGCGCGGCGTGCAGGACACCCGCGTGCCCATGGTCATCGCCGGCATCAGCTATTGGCTGGTCGGCATTCCGGTCGCCTGGGGCCTGGCCTTTCCGGCCGGGCTGGGGCCGGCGGGGCTGTGGCTGGGTCTGGTCGCGGGTCTCAGCTTTGCGGCGGTGCTGTTGATGCGGCGTTTCTGGCTGGGCTTGCGCCGCGGGGACTGGACCCGCGCGGCGCCCGCGGTCTAACCTGCCGCCGCAGAAGTCAGGAGGCCCGCTCATGCGCCCGGTTTTCGTCCAGTTCCGTTGCACCCCCGGCAAGACCTATGAGGTCGCCGACGCGATCTATGACCGCGAGATCGTCAGTGAGCTCTACTCGACCTCGGGCGAATACGACCTGCTGGCCAAGATCTATGTCCCCGAGGACAAGGACGTGGGCCATTTCCTGTCGGAAAACCTGTTCGACATCCCGGACATCGTGCGCACGCTAACCACGATGACCTTCAAGGCGTTCTGACGGCAGCGGCCGGCCGACCAACCCCGCGCGCTCGGAGCCGGGCCGAATCGCAACCGCTTCTGTCAGGGAGCCGGTCGTCGTCGCGGGCCAGCGCGCCATCGAGCAGGTCGTCGTGAAGCGTTGAAGCAGCTTTGCCTTCGAATGCTGACTGTCCCCGTCCGAGCGGTCCGGTTTGACGTATGGACTGTGATCCATCGAGGCAATGTCTTCCGCGACCGCTGGGCGATGGCTGCCCGATCAAGGGCAACA
Source organism: Paracoccus aminovorans (assembly GCF_001546115.1). Lineage (GTDB taxonomy): Bacteria > Pseudomonadota > Alphaproteobacteria > Rhodobacterales > Rhodobacteraceae > Paracoccus > Paracoccus aminovorans_B. The sequence continues at coordinate 1,312,850 of NZ_KQ955208.1, read as the reverse complement.
TCTTCAACAAGGGCGAACGAATCTATCACACGCCCCTGGTCGCCGGGCCTAAGCAAGGGCGAGCGCTGGTTTTGCGACGAGGCCGAGGCTATCGCCGCCCGTTGGCGCGCGGCGCGCTGGCGATAGATTCGAGCCAAGCGCATCACCGTGAAAATGTCCGCTGGCACATCGTTAGCGCCGAAACCGCCTCGCAGGCAGTTTATCGTAACCGCTTGTCATGTAAGGAAGTTCAGTGGTGAGCCCGACAGGATTCGAACCTGTGACCCACTGATTAAAAGTCAGTTGCTCTACCAACTGAGCTACGGGCCCATCGCACGGGGGGCTAACTACGGTCGGCGGCGGGTGGGGTCAAGCGGAAAAAACGCCGCCTCTGGCAAAAACTTCGCGGCGGGCGTAAAGGGCTTTCATGGAACACCAGCAAAACCCCGGCCTGCCTTTCATGAAGATGCATGGGCTCGGCAATGATTTCGTCGTTCTCGACGCGCGCGGCACGGGCCTCCTGCCCGAGGGCGGTGTCGTCGCCGCCATGGCCGACCGCCATCGCGGCGTCGGATTCGACCAGCTGGCCGTCATCCTGCCCGGCGAGAATGCCGATGCGCGGCTGGTGTTCTTCAATGCGGACGGCTCGCGCTCGGCGGCCTGCGGCAATGCCACGCGCTGCGTGGCGCGTTTCCTGATGGACGAATCGGGCGCTTCGGCGCTGCGGCTGGCCACCGACCATGCCGTGCTGTTGGCCGAGGATGCGGGCAACCGCCTGACCCGCGTCAATATGGGCGCGCCAGTGCTGGACTGGGCGCGGATCCCGCTGGCCGAGGATGTCGACCTGCTGCACCTGCCGATCGCGGGCGATCCGGTGGCGACCGGCATGGGCAATCCGCATATGACCTTCTTCGTGCCCGACGCCGCGGCGGTCGAGCTGGAACGCTTCGGCCCCCTGCATGAGCATCACCCGCTCTACCCGCAGCGCGCCAATGTCGAACTCGTGCAGGTCGTCTCGGACAGCGAGATCATCCTGCGTATCTGGGAACGCGGCACCGGCATCACGCTGGCCTCGGGCTCGTGCTCCTGCGCGGCGGTGGTGGCGGCGGCGCGGCGCGGGCTGACCGGGCGCCGGGTCAAGGTGAACGTCCCCGGCGGGCAACTGGAAATCGACTGGCGTGAGGACGGGGTCTGGATGACCGGCCCGACCGCGCATGTCTTCGACGGGGTCTGGCGCGGATGAAGGATCTGAAGGCGCCCGTGTTCGCCACCCTCGGCTGCCGGCTGAACGCCTATGAGACCGAGGCGATGCGCGAGATGGCGGAAAGCGCCGGGCTGTCCGGCGCGGTGATCGTGAACACCTGCGCGGTGACGGCCGAGGCGGTGCGCAAGGCCCGGCAGGAGATCCGCCGGCTGGCGCGCGAGAACCCCGGCGCCCCGGTCATCGTCACCGGCTGCGCGGCCCAGACCGAGCCCGAGACCTTCGCCGCCATGGCCGAGGTCAGCCGGGTCATCGGCAACCACGAAAAGATGCTGCCCGAGACCTGGCAGCGCATGCAGGCCCCCGACCTGATCGGCGCGACCGAGAAGGTGCAGGTCGACGACATCATGTCGGTCAAGGAAACCGCCGGCCACCTGATCGACGGCTTCGGCCGGCATCGCGCCTATGTGCAGGTGCAGAACGGCTGCGACCATCGCTGCACCTTCTGCATCATTCCCTATGGCCGCGGCAATTCGCGCTCCGTGCCGGCGGGGGTGGTGGTGGACCAGATCAAGCGGCTGCGGGATCGCGGCTTCAACGAGGTGGTGCTGACCGGTGTCGACCTGACCTCTTGGGGCGCCGACCTGCCGGGGACGCCGCGGCTGGGCGATCTGGTGATGCGCATCCTGCGGCTGGTGCCGGACCTGCCGCGGCTGCGGATCTCCAGCATCGACTCGATCGAGGCGGATGAGAACCTGATGCTGGCCATCGCCAGCGAGCCGCGGCTGATGCCGCATCTGCACCTGTCCCTGCAGGCCGGCGACGACATGATCCTGAAGCGGATGAAGCGCCGGCACCTGCGCGACGACGCCATCCGCTTCTGCGAGGAGGCCCGCAAGCTGCGGCCGGGAATCGTCTTCGGCGCCGACATCATCGCCGGCTTCCCGACCGAGACTGAGGCGATGTTCGAAAACAGCCTGAAGCTGGTCGGCGATTGCGGGCTGACCTTCCTGCATGTGTTCCCCTATTCGGCGAGGAAGGGCACGCCGGCGGCGCGGATGCCGCGCGTGCCGGGACCGGCGATCAAGGAGCGGGCCGCCCGGCTGCGGGCCGAGGGCGACGCGGCGCTGCTGCGGCATCTGGGCTCGGAGGTCGGGCAGCGGCGCATGGTGCTGACCGAGGGTCCGCGCCTGGGGCGGACCGAGCATTTCACCGAGGTGGCTTTCGACCGCGACATGCCCGAGGGCACGCTGGTCGAATTGCGCATGGCCGGGCATGACGGGCAGCGGCTGACGGCCTGATCCTTCGCCGTCGCGCCGGGGGCTGTCTGCCCCCGGACCCCCGAGGATATTTGGCACAAAAGAGAATGCGACTTGGCGGCGGCGGTTCCGCCCGGGGCGTCGATTTCGGCAGCTCGCGGAACATTTGCTTGCCGGGGCGCGGGGCGGCACATAATCCTTGGGCCGATGACCTTGCTTTACACCCATGCCTCGGCACAGGCGCATGTGACGCCGCCGAGCCACCCCGAGCAGGTGGCGCGGCTGGATGCGGTGCTGGCGGCCCTGGAGGGGCTGGCGCTGGAGCGGCGCATGGCACCGGAGGCCGACGCGGCCGACCTGCTGCGCGCGCATCCGCCCGAATACTTGGCCATGCTGCGCCGCAAGCAGCCGGCCGAGGGCTGGGCGATGCTGGATTCGGACACCTATCTGGCGCCGGGCAGCCTGCTGGCGGCGCGCCATGCCGCGGGCGGGGTCTGCGCCGCCGTCGATGCCGTGCTGGCAGGACAGGCGCCCAATGCCTTTGTCGCCATGCGCCCGCCCGGCCATCATGCCGAGCGCATGAAGCCGATGGGCTTTTGCATCCTGTCCTCGGTCGCGATCGGGGCGAAGCGGGCGCTGGAGCATCACGGACTGGACCGCGTGGCGGTGCTGGATTTCGACGTGCATCACGGCAATGGCACCCAGGACGTGCTGTGGGACGAGGCGCGGGCGCTGTTCGTCTCGACCCACCAGTCGCCGCTTTACCCCGGCACCGGGGCAGCCTCGGAGACCGGGGCGCATGGCCAGGTGGTGAACGTGCCGCTGGCTGCCGGCAGCGGCGGCGATGCGGCGCGCGCGATCTGGCGCGGGCTTTGCGGCCGGGTCGAGGCCTGGCGGCCGCAGCTGATTCTGCTCTCGGCCGGCTTCGATGCCCATGCCGAGGATCCGCTGGCCGGGCTGATGTGGGACGAAAGCGATTTCACCGCCATTACCAGGATGATCTGCGATACCGCCGCCGCCTGTTCGGCCCCGGTGGTGTCTGCGCTGGAAGGCGGCTATGATCTCGGCGCTTTGGGCCGCTCGGCGCGCGCCCATGTCGCAGTGCTGAGGGAGACCGCCGCGTGACCGAGATCGAGATGATGTCCTTTGAAGAGGCGATGAAGGAGCTTGAGGCCACGGTCGGCCGGCTGGAGCATGGCGAGGCCACGCTGGAGGAATCCATCGCGCTTTACGAACGCGGCGCCAAGCTGCGCGCGCATTGCGACAAGGTGCTGCGCGCTGCCGAGGAGCGGGTCGAGAAGATCACCCTGGCCGCCGGCGGCCAGCCCACCGGGACCGTGCCGGTCGAGGGGCTGTGATGCAGGACCGCCTTGAGGATGTGAAGGCGCAGGTCCAGGCCGCGCTGCAAGAGGCCATGGCCGGCCTGCCTTCGGGCGACCTGGCCGACGCGATGCGCTATGCCTGTATCGGCGGCAAGCGCATCCGGGCGCTGCTGGTGATGGAATCGGCCCGGATGTTCGGCTTGCGCGACAAGGAATCGCTGCCCGTGGCGGCGGCGGTCGAGGCGCTGCATGCCTATAGCCTGGTCCATGACGACCTGCCGGCGATGGATGACGACGACCTGCGCCGCGGCTTGCCGACCGTGCATGTGCAATGGTCCGAGGCGACGGCGATCCTGGCCGGCGACGCGCTGCAATCGCTGGCCTTCGGGTTGTTGACCGATCCGGCGATCAGCTCGGCCGAGGTGCGCCTGGCGCTGGTGCGCGGCCTGTCCGAGGCCATCGGCGCGCGCGGCATGGTCTGGGGCCAGGCCCTGGACATCGCCGCCGAGACCGCGCTGGAGCCCCTGGACATCGTCGCGATCAAGCGGTTGCAGGGCGCCAAGACCGGCGCGCTGATCCAGTTCTCGGCCACCGCTGGGGCGGTGATGGCGGGCGAGGATGCGGCGCCCCTGGCCGACTATGCCAGGAACCTGGGCCTGGCCTTCCAGATCCAGGACGACATCCTGGACGTGACCGGCAACGAGGAAGAGACCGGCAAGCGCACCGGCAAGGATTCCGCCGCCAACAAGGCGACCTTCGTGTCGCTCTTGGGGCTCGAGGGCGCGCGCGACAAGGCCCGCAAGCTGGCGCGCCATGCCGAGGCGGCGCTGGACCCCTATGGCGAACTCGCCGGAAACTTGCGACAGCTCGCGCGTTTCGTTATCGAACGCGACGCCTGAAGCCCGCCCGGAAAGGGGCAAGCCATGACCGAAGACGACCATCGCCCGAAAACGCCCGTGCTGGATCGGGTGGCCCTGCCTTCGGACCTGAAGGCGCTCACCGACCGCGAATTGCGGCAGCTGGCCGAGGAATTGCGCGCCGAGACGATCAGCGCGGTCTCGGTCACCGGCGGCCACCTGGGCGCGGGCCTGGGCGTGGTCGAGCTGACCGTGGCGCTGCATGCCGTCTTCGACGCGCCGCGCGACAAGATCATCTGGGACGTCGGCCACCAGTGCTATCCGCACAAGATCCTGACCGGGCGCCGCGACCGCATCCGCACCCTGCGCACCGAGGGCGGGCTGTCCGGCTTCACCAAGCGCAGCGAAAGCGCCTATGACCCGTTCGGGGCCGGCCACAGTTCGACCTCGATCAGCGCGGCCGTGGGCTTTGCCATGGCGCGGGAACTGGGCGGCGATCCCGGCGACGCCGTGGCGGTGATCGGCGACGGCGCCATGAGCGCCGGCATGGCCTTCGAGGCGCTGAACAACGCCGGCCATCTGGGCAAGCGGCTGTTCGTGATCCTGAACGACAACGAGATGTCCATTGCGCCCCCAACCGGGGCGCTTTCGACCTATCTGACGCGGCTCTATACCCGCGGCCCGTTCCAGGATCTCAAGGCCGCCGCCAAGGGCGCCGTCAGCCTGCTGCCCGGCCCGATGCAGGAAGGCGCCAAGCGCGCCAAGGAGATGCTGAAGGGCATGACCGTGGGCGGCACGCTGTTCGAGGAGTTGGGCTTTTCCTATATCGGCCCGGTCGATGGCCATGACCTCGACCAGCTTCTGCCGCTGTTGCGCACGGTCAAGGCCCGCGCCGACGGTCCGGTGCTGATCCATGCCGTGACCCGGAAGGGCAAGGGCTATGCCCCGGCCGAGCGTGCCGCCGACAAGGGCCATGCCACCGCCAAATTCGACGTGGCGACCGGCACGCAGGCCAAGGCGAAATCGAACGCGCCGAGCTATACCTCGGTCTTTGCCCGCGCCCTGGTCGACCAGGCCAGCCGCGACGACAAGATCGTCGCCGTGACGGCGGCGATGCCGGACGGCACCGGGCTGAACCTGTTCGCCGAGCGTTTCCCGCGCCGCTGCTTCGACGTGGGCATCGCGGAACAACATGCCGTGACCTTTTCGGCCGGGCTGGCGGCGGGCGGGATGAAACCCTTCTGTGCGCTCTACTCGACCTTTTTGCAGCGCGGCTACGATCAGGTGGTGCATGACGTGGCGATCCAGCGGCTGCCGGTGCGCTTTGCCATCGACCGCGCCGGGCTGGTCGGCGCCGATGGTGCGACTCATGCCGGCGCCTATGACATTGCCTTCCTGGCGAATCTCCCCGGCTTCGTGGTGATGGCCGCCGCCGACGAGGCCGAGCTGGTGCATATGGTCGCGACGGCCGCCGCGCATGACGACGGCCCCATCGCCTTCCGCTATCCGCGCGGCGAGGGCATGGGCGTCGAGATGCCCGAGCGCGGCATTCCGCTGGAGATCGGCAAGGCCCGGGTGATCTGCGAGGGCAAGCGCGTCGCGATCCTGTCCTTCGGCACCCGCCTGGCCGAGGTGATGCGCGCCCGCGAATCGCTGGCCGCGCGCGGCGTCACCCCCACCGTAGTCGACGCGCGCTTCGCCAAGCCGCTGGACCGCGCGCTGATCCTGCGCCTGGCCCGCACGCATGAGGCGCTGATCACCATCGAAGAGGGCGCGGTCGGCGGCTTCGGCTCGCTGGTGGCGCAGCTGCTGTCCGACGAGGGCGTGTTCGACGGCGGGCTGCGCTTCCGCCAGATGGTGCTGCCCGACACCTTCATCGACCACGCCTCGCCCGAGGCGATGTATCGCTGCGCCCGCATGTCGGCGCCGGACATCGAGGCGAAGGTGCTGGAGGTGCTGGGCGTGGCGCAGATGGAGAGGCGCGCGTGAGGTCCGCTGCCGCCGTTGCGGCCTTGCTGGCGCTGACGCCTCCGGTCCTTGCCGACGATCTGGCCGATTTCCTCGCGACCGAGGGCTGCGCTATCGGCCCCGCGACGGCTGCACGGGCCGAGGCCGCCGGCCTTGACCGCGCGGTTGTCGATGCGCTGGGCGACAGATGGCGCGACGACCCGGAAACCGTGCTGACCGGCGACTGGCTCGTCCTGCCGCCAGCGGCTTGCACGATCAAGCCGCCGGTTGTCGAAAGTGCGCTGAAGCTGACCGATCCGGACGTGCGGGCGGCGTTCTCGGCCGTGGATGCCCATGCAAACGACGGTTCGCCCGGCTGCTTTCTGGATCAGGACCGGTTGCTGGACACGACGGCCGCTGCACGAGGCTGGACCAGGGATCAGGCCACGGTCGAATATCTGCGGCTTGTCGGACAGTCGATGGCCAGCGGTGCCATGACATTATATGCCGATAGTCCGCTGCGCACGCCATACGGTTCCCATCTGATGACCGGAAGCTGCGGAGAGGCGCTGCCCTATCGGGACGATGCCCGCCGTGCGCATGACCATCTCGTCCAGAACTTCGACAGGATCGTGCGCAGGAACCTGCGCGAAGTCCCCTGCGAATACGGCAGCACGTGGCCAAGCACCACCGAAAGAGAGCGCATGCACAATGACCTCCGGGGCACCTCGCACCATGCGTGGCTGTGGTTCGAAGCCTTCATGATCGTTTATCCATCCGACTGGTATGAGGGCGTGGCCGCGACGGAAAAAGGCGCGCCCCGTCCACCGCTGTGCCACTATGCTGATGCGGCGAATTGATCGACCACGGCGTCGGCGTGCGCATCGACAAGACCTATGTCCTGCGCTCGGTTGATGCTAATTTCTTCGATGTGACCTGACTCCGACACGGTGCTCCCATGAACCTGTTGACGACCCTTCTGGCCGGCCTGGCGCTGGCGGCTCCGGCGGCCTTGGCCGGGGACTATCTGCCGAATCTCTTCGACGTGACCGTGGTGGAAACCTGGGACACGCTGAACGTGCGCGAGGCGCCGGACGGCAAGGCCAAGGTCGTCGGCACGCTGCCCTCGACCGCCAAGGGGGTCGAGCTTCTGGACCGCGACGGCTCGGGCAAATGGGGCCGGGTCAATGTCGGCGAGAGCACCGGCTGGGTGGCGCTGCGCTTCCTGAAGCCGCAGCCCTCGGCCTGGAAGCCGAACGCGCTGCCGCTGACCCTGCGCTGCAGCGGCACCGAGCCGTTCTGGTCCTTCAAGACCGTCGAGAAGGGCTTGGTGTTCAGCGAGCCCGACCAGCCCGAGCGCCCGCTGTCGCTGCGCAAGGTCATGGACCGCGGCATCGAGGGCGAGCCGATGCGCGGCATGATCGCCGGCGACGACAAGGGCCGGCTGACCGCGGTGATGCAGCCCCGGCAATGTTCGGACGGCATGTCGGACCGCGGCTATGCGCTGGCGGTCACGGTGATCCTGGACGGGCAGGAGCAGCCGTCGCGCATGCTGACCGGCTGCTGCTCGATCGCGCCCTAGATCAGCCCCTCGGCCCGGGCCAGCGCCGCCAGCCCGGCGCGATAGTCGGGATAGCGCAGCGCGACGCCCAGCTCGCGCTTGATGCGGTCGTTCGCCACGCGCTTGCTTTCGGCATAGAAGCTGCGCGCCATCGGCGTCATCTCGGCCGTGGCGAAATCCTCGGCCGGGGGCAGGGGCAGGCCCAGCAGGGCCGCGGCATGGCCGATCACCGCCTCGGGCGGGGCGGGATCGTCGTCGCAGACATTGTAGACCGCGCCGGGGCAGGGCGCCTTGATCGAGGCCAGCAGCACCCGGGCGATATCCTCGGCATGGACGCGGGAAAAGATCTGGCCGGGCTTGACGATGCGCCGCGCGGTGCCGGCGCGCAGCTTGGCAAAGGGCCCGCGCCCGGGGCCATAGATCCCGGCCAGGCGAAAGATGTGCAGCGGCAACCCGTGCTCGGCCGCCAGCGCCTGCCAGCCCTGCTCGGCCGCGACCCGCTCGCGCCCGCGCCGGGTGGTGGGGGTGCAGGGGCTGTCCTCGTCGACCCAGCCGCCGTCCCGGTCGCCATAGACCCCGGTGGTCGAGAGATAGCCCAGCCAGCGCGGCCGCGCGCGCCCGATCTCGGCGCCGAACGCCGCCAGCACCGGGTCCGCGCCACCCTCCGGCCCGACCGAGACCAGGATCGCATCCGCCGCCGCGATCTGCTGCCGCACGGCCGCATCGTCGCCGGGCCAGAGCAGCGGCTCGGCCCCCGCCGCCGCCACGCGCGCGGTGTCGCCGCGCGTGGTGCCGGTGACCTGCCAGCCCTCGGCCACGAGCAGCGGCGTCAGGAAGCCGGCGGAATAGCCGTGGCCGAAGACCAGCGCCCTCACGTCCGGCCCCGCAGGATCTCGGCCGCGATGGCGAAGGAGCGGTGCCGCGCCGCCTGGTCGTAGATGTTGCCGACCAGGATCAGCTCGTCCGGGCGGTATGTCGCGATCAGCGCGTCCAGCTGCGCCGCCACCGTCTCGGGCGCGCCGACGGCGCTGACCGACAGCGCGTGCTCGACCATCGGCAGCACCGCGGCCGGCACCGCGTCATGGATGTCGTCGACCGGCGGCGGCAGCAGCCCCGGCATGCCGGTGCGCAGCCGCGCAAAGGAGATCATCTGGCTGGTGCGCAGCCGCTGCGCCTCGGCGTCGGTGTCGGCGGCGATGACGTTCACCGCCAGCATGAAGCGCGGGCGGGTGCCGAACTCGGTCGCCTCGAACCGCTCGCGGTAAAGCCCGACCGCCTGCTCCAGGTCGCCGGGCGCGAAATGGCTGGCGAAGGCATAGGGCAGGCCCAGCACGGCGGCAAGGCTGGCGCCGTAAAGCGACGAGCCCAGGATCCAGACCGGCACGTTGGTGCCCTCGCCCGGATGGGCCGCGACCGGGGCGCCGGGGCGGGGCGGGCCCAGATAGCGCATCAGCTCGACCACGTCGTTCGGGAAATCGTCGTTGCGCTGCATGGCGCGGCGCAGCGCATGCATGACCGCGCCGTCGCCGCCGGGCGCGCGGCCCAGGCCCAGGTCGATGCGGTCGCCATGGATCGTCGCCAGGGTGCCGAATTGTTCGGCAATCGCCAGCGGCGCGTGATTGGGCAGCATGACGCCGCCGGCGCCGACGCGGATCGTCTGCGTATGGCCGGCGACATGGCCGATCAGCACCGCGGTCGCGGCGCTGGCGATGCCGGGCATATTGTGATGCTCGGCCAGCCAGAAGCGCTTGTAGCCCCAGCCTTCGGCGGCCTGCGCCAGCGAAACCGAATTGGCGATGGCTTGCCGGGCGTCCGCGCCTTCGGCGACGACGGCAAGGTCGAGAACGGAAAATTCCATGCGGATCACTCCTTTGCCTTCCCAGATAGGCACTGGGCCTGCCGCTTGCCAGTGGCGGGGCGCGCTGGCACTCTGGCGCCAAATTGGAGAGCGCGCATGACGACCGACCGCCGGACCCTTCCCCTGGAAACGCCCGAACCCGCCGAGCGGCAGTCCTTCGACGACCCCGCCGCCGCCGTCGCGCGGCTGATCGAACTTTACGAACGCGCCTCGCATTTCCTGCTGGAGCGCTTCGTCGCCACCTTGCAGGGCGCCCGGCCGCAGGCGCGCTATCGCGCTTTCTACCCCGAGCTGCGGCTGCGGGTGCCGGTGCATTCCAAGACGGATTCGCGGCTGTCCTTCGGCCATGTCGCGCTGCCCGGGGTCTATGCCACCTCGATCACTCGGCCCGACCTGTTCCGCGGCTACCTGACCGAGCAGATCGGGCTGCTGATGAAGAACCACGGCGTTCCGGTCTCGGTCGCCGACAGCGGCACGCCGATGCCGGTGCATTTCGCCGTGGCGACGCAAAGCGACCTGAACGTGCCGCAAGAGGGCGTGCTGAACTATTCGCTGCGCGACGTCTTCGACGTGCCGGACCTGAACACGATGAACGACGATATCGTCAACGGCACCGCGGGGCTGAACCCGGACGGCAGCCAGCCGCTGGCGCCCTTTACCGCGCAGCGGGTGGATTACTCGCTGGCGCGGCTGTCGCATTACACCGCGACCCTGCCCGAGCATTTCCAGAATTTCGTGATGTTCACCAACTACCAGTTCTATGTCGACGAGTTCGAGGGTTTCGCCCGCCGCGCGCTGTCCGATCCCGAGTCGGGCTATACCGCCTTCATCGCGCCCGGGAACCAGGTGCTGGAGCGGCCCGAGGACATCATTGCCACCGGCGCCAAGATGCCGCAGATGCCGGCCTATCACCTGAAACGCCCGGACGGCGACGGCATCACGCTGGTCAATATCGGCGTCGGGCCCTCGAATGCGAAAACCGCGACCGACCATATCGCCGTGCTGCGCCCCCACGCCTGGCTCATGGTCGGCCATTGCGCCGGGCTGCGCAACTCGCAGTCGCTGGGCGATTTCGTCCTGGCCCATGCCTATCTGCGCGAGGATCACGTGCTGGACGACGACCTGCCGGTCTGGGTGCCGATCCCGGCCCTGGCCGAGGTGCAGGTGGCGCTGCAAGAGGCGGTGGCCGAGGTCACGCAGCTTGACGGCTACGACCTCAAGGCGATCATGCGCACCGGCACGGTGGCGACCATCGACAACCGCAACTGGGAACTGCGCGACCAGTCCGGCCCCGTCCAGCGGCTGTCGCAGTCGCGCGCCGTCGCGCTCGACATGGAAAGCGCCACCATCGCCGCGAACGGCTTCCGCTTCCGGGTGCCCTATGGCACGCTGCTCTGCGTCTCGGACAAGCCGCTGCATGGCGAGCTGAAGCTGCCCGGCATGGCCACGGATTTCTATCGCACCCAGGTCGCGAACCACCTGCTGATCGGCATCCGGGCGATGGAGAAACTGCGCGCGACTCCGCTGGAACGCATCCACTCGCGCAAGTTGAGGTCGTTCAACGAGACCGCTTTCCTCTGACAGGCCGTTTTCCGCGGCTTTTCGCTGCGTCCAACCGCGGAATCCACAGGAAAACGCTTGAACTGCGCGCAAAAAGCTTGTGTAGCGGCGTTCGTGCCGCCAAGGTGGCGTCCGAAAATTTCCCGAACGGGGAACAACGAGGAGACAGAACATGGCCCAGGCCGCTTCGAAACCGATGACCAAGACCCAACTCGTCGCCACCCTGGCCGATGAGATGGGCAGCGACAAGAAGACCGCCGCCGCGGCTCTGGATGCGCTGTCGGCCGTCGTGTCGAAAACCGTCGCCGAGGGCGGCGCCGTCACCCTGCCGGGCATCGGCAAGGTCGCCTGCCGCGCCCGTCCCGAACGCCAGGTCCGCAACCCGCAGACCCAGGAAATGATGACGAAGCCCGCCGACAAGGTGGTCAAGGTCACCATCGCGAAAGCCCTGAAAGACAGCGTGAACGCCTGAGCTCCGGCGCTCGCGTCACGAGGGGCCGCGCAGGGGATGCGCGGCCCTTCTTCATGCCCGGCCCCCGCTTGCCGGTGCATGCCCGGTGCACGGCCGGTGTACGCGCGGTGTACGCGCCGCGCCTTGCCCTTGCGCCCGCCCCCCGATCTGCTAGCCCAAGGGGGCAGGCAGCAAGGGAAAGCGCGATGGACCTGAAAGCCATCCTGATGGGCACGGGCTTTGCCCTCGTCTGGGCCTCGGCCTTTACCACCACCCGCATCATCGTCCTGGCCGCGCCGCCCCTGACCGCGCTGGTGATCCGCTTCGCGCTGTCGGCCTTGGTGGCGATTCCGCTGGCCTGGGCCATGGGGCAGAGCTGGCGGCTCAGCCGGGCCGAGTGGCGCACGGTGATCGTCTTCGGCCTGTGCCAGAACGCGCTGTATCTGGGCCTGAACTGGGTCGCCATGCAGCATGTCGAGGCCTCGGCCGCCGCGATCATCGCCTCGATGATGCCGCTGCTGGTCGCCTTCCTGGGCTGGCTGCTCTACGCGGAAAAGCTGCGGCCGATGGCGGTGGCCGGGCTGGTCGCCGGCGTGATCGGCGTGGCGCTGGTCATGGGCGTGCGCCTGCGCCACGGGCTCGACATCCCGGGGCTGCTCTTGTGCCTGGGCGGCGTGGTGGCGCTGACCTTCGCCACGCTGGCGGCGCGCGGCGCCGGCGGCAGCCGCAACATGATGATGATCGTCGGCCTGCAGATGGCGGTCGGCGCCGCGGCGCTGCTGGTCCCGGCCGCGATGCTGGAATGGGGCCGCCCCGTGCTGTGGAGCGGCACCCTGGTCTGGTCCTTTGTCTATACCGTGATCGCGCCCGGCATCGGCGCGACCTGGCTGTGGTTCCTGCTGGTGAACCGCGTCGGCGCGGTGCGGGCGGCGACATTCCACTTCCTGTCGCCGCTTTTCGGCGTCGCCATCGCCGCCGCCCTGCTGGGCGAACGCTTCGGCGCCTCGGACGTGCTGGGCGCGCTGGTCGTCGCGGCCGGCATCCTGATGGTGCAGCTGGCACGCCTTCCCGGCGCCGTCCCGGCTCAGCCGTCGAATTCGCGCGCCCAGGCCATCGAGGAGCGCGACTGAATCCGCTGCACCCAGGCATCGACCGCCGGCGGGCGCGGCATGCCCTCGCCGAAGAAGGCGAAGGGCGAGGCGACCAGCAGGTCGGCGGCCGAGAAGCGGTCGCCCAGCAGGTAGTCCTGCCGCGACAGCACCTCCTCCAGCCGCTGGATCGCGGTGTCGTAGTCGCGGAAGGTCGCGTCCAGCGCCGGGTGCTCGATCTTGAAGAAATTCAGGATCGCCACCGGCTCCAGCACGCCCTGATACCAGCTGAGCCAACCCAGATAGCGCCCGCGCGCCGGATCGCCGGGCAGCGGCCCCAGCCCGGCCTCGGGGAAGCGGTCGGTCAGATACAGCATGATGGCGCCGCGTTCGCGGACATGGTCCGCGCCCTCGACCAGGAAAGGCACCTTGCCCTCGGGGTGCGGGTTCGCCGGATCGCGCCCGCCGCTGCCGTCCTGGCGCGGGATCGTCACCTGGCGGATCTCGACCTTGTCGAGCGCGTCGAGTTCCTTCAGCAGCACGATCACGCTGGACGAGCGGCTTTGCGGGGCGTGGTAAAGCGTCAGCATCTTGGCCTCCTGTGATGATGCGGCCAGAATGGCCCGGAAACCCTGACAGAAGGTGACAGCATGGCCCGCACCGACCGGCTGATGCGACTGATGGATGCGCTGCGTCGCCTGCCGGCCCCGGTGACGGCGGCGCGGCTGGCGCATGAGACCGGCGTTTCGCCGCGCCAGCTGTACCGCGACATCGCCACGCTGCGCGCCGGCGGTGCGCTGATCGACGGCGAGGCGGGCGTCGGCTATCGCCTGACCGAGGATCCGGCCCTGCCGCCGCAAAGCTTCTCGCGCCTGGAAATCGAGGCGCTGCTGCTGGCGATCTCGGCCCTGCGCGCGCTGGGCGACGGCGAGCTGACCGAGGCGGGCGAGGCCGCCATGGCCCGCATCCTCGCCACCCTGCCCGAGAGCCAGGGCCGCCACGCCATGCATGCGACCATGCGCCTGTTCCGCCCCGCCAGCCAGCGCGCGGCGCCGCGGATCGACATGGCCCTGCTGCGCGAGGCGCTGTGGCAGGAGCGCAGCTTGGAGATCGACTACCTGGACCTGGCCGAGGCCCGCAGCACGCGCGAGATCTGGCCCCTGGGCCTGAGCTACAGCGAGAACCACGTCATGCTGCTGGCGCATTGCAAGCTGCGCGAGGATTTCCGCATCTTCCATGTCGCGCGCATCCAGGCGATGCGGTCCGGCGGCGCCAGCTTCCGGCCGCGCCGGGTGGCGCTGGTGCGCGACTATGTCTGCGCCCGCGCGGCTATTCCGCCGCAATCGGCGTGAAGATCGCCGTGGCGCGGTTGCAGCGATACTGCGCCAGGTCATCGCCCGCGTGATCGGCCAGGTCGCAGACGGCATCCAGGATCGCCTCGACCTCGGCGCGGTTTGCGGCCCAGCACAGGTTCAGCCGGACGAAACCGGGCTTCTCGATCTCGTCGCCCTTCAGGATCGCCGCGCGCAGCCGGTCCGATTCCGCCGCATCCAGCCCCAGCAGCCGGTGCACATAGGGCCCGGCGCAGGCGCAGCCGCCGCGCGCCTGCACGCCATGCAGGTCCGACAGCATCCGCGTTGCCAGCTGCTGGTGGATGAAGCCGCCGCGCCCGTCGCGGATGCGGAAGCTGAAGAAGGGCAGGCGCGGCGCGTCGAGCTTGCCCAGCAGCGCGATCCCCGGATGCGCACCCAGCCGCGCCAGCCCCAGCGCCAGGTATTCGGCATTGCGCGCCGCGATGCGCGGCTGGCCCACCGCCGCCTTGGTCAGCAGCGCCAGCGCGGCGCGGATGTCGCCGACCACGTTCGGCGTGCCGCCCTCCTCGCGCGCCTCGACGCTCGCGGCATAGTCGTGGCCGTGCGGCGAGACGAAGCGCACCGTGCCGCCGCCGGGCAGGCTGGGCCGGTCGGCCACGACCGCATCGCGGCGCAGCACCAGCACGCCCGAGGCGCCCGGCCCGCCGATGAACTTGTGCGGCGAGAACACGATGGCATCCATGCCGAGGCGCATGTCCATCGCCAGATAGGGCGCGCCGCCGGCATAGTCCCAGACCGCGCGTGCGCTCTTAGCCTTCAGGATCGCCGTCACCCCGGCCACATCGGTCAGCGTCCCGGTGACGTTCGAGGTGGCCGAGAAGGCGCCGATCACCGGGCCGGGCGCGGCCCGCAGCGCCGCGCGCAGGACGTCCAGATCCGGGCCGCCGATCCCGGCCTCGGGGATTTCGACCACGCTTGCGCCGCTTTCGCGCCAGGGCAGGATGTTC
This sequence comes from Paracoccus aminovorans, assembly GCF_001546115.1. GTDB lineage: Bacteria > Pseudomonadota > Alphaproteobacteria > Rhodobacterales > Rhodobacteraceae > Paracoccus > Paracoccus aminovorans_B. The sequence continues at coordinate 1,297,447 of NZ_KQ955208.1, read as the reverse complement.
GAGTGATGCTCGTAGGGGCCGATCAGCACCGTGGTGCCGGGCCCCGCGGCGAACAGATGCACCAGCCGGTTGATCCCCGCCGTCGCCCCGGCGCCGGCAAAGACCACCGCATGCTCCGGCCCGGCACCGACGCCTTCGGCAATCGCCGCCCGCGCCGCCCGGCGCATCCGGGTCATGGTGCCGCCGCAATGGCTGGCCTCGGTGTGGCTGTTGGCATACCAGGGCAGGACATTCTCCATGATCCAGGCCTCCAGCGGGCGCAGCGCCCGGCCCGAGGCGATGTAATCGGCATAGATCATCCGGCGCGGCCCGAACGGCCCCTGGATCACCGCGTCGCGGCCGATGATGCCGTCATGGATGCTTGCCAGCGGATCGGGGCCAAGGGCGGCAAGATAGCTGTCAAACGGGGTCATGGCTCGGTCCTTTCGCGCTTTTGCCGGATCTTGACCCGGGATCACCGCAAAATCACCGCTGGATATTGGCGAAAACCGCGAATATTGTTGTCAAATGAACGGTAAAACTCTCGAAATAGACGAAACCGACAACCAGCTGCTGCGGCTCTTGCAGCAGGACGCCAGCCTGTCGCAGCGCGAACTGGCCGAGCGTATCGGCCTGTCGCAGAACGCCTGCTGGCGCCGGTTGCAGCGGCTGACCGAGGCCGGCGTCTTGCAGGGCAGCCGCGCCGTCATCGACGCCGGCCGGCTGGGGCTGGGGTTGACGGTCTTCATCATGGTCCGCACCCGCCATCACGACGACGCCTGGGCGCGGCGTTTCCGCGCCCGGATCGAGTCCCTGCCGCAGATCACCGAGTTCCACCGCATCGGCGGCGAGTGGGATTATATGGCCAAGGCGGTGGTCGGCGACATGGCGGGTTACGACCAGCTTTACAAGCGGCTGATCGCCGACATGGATCTGGAACGGGTCACCGGCGTTTTCTCGATGGAGACGATCTTTCACGGCCGCCCGCTGGCGCCGGGTTGATTTTCACGAAATGTTCTACATCTTGGGCTCATGCGCGCCGATCCGATCCTTTTGCCGACCGAGGCCGGGCTTTACTGCCCCGAGGGCGATTTCCACATCGACCCCTTGCGCCCGGTCGCGCGCGCGCTGATCACGCACGGCCATTCCGACCACGCCCGCCCCGGCCATGGCGCCGTGCTGGCGACGCGGCAGACGCTGGACATCATGCGGCTGCGCATGGGGCCGGACTTCGCCGGCTCGACCCAGGTCGCGGCGGGCGAGATGCGGCTGGGCGGCGTCTCGGTCGGCTTTCACCCGGCCGGGCATGTGCTGGGCTCCAGCCAGATCGCGGTGACCTCGGGCGATTGCCGCATCGTCGTCTCGGGCGACTACACCCGGCAGCCGAACCCGACCTGCGCGCCGTTCGAAGCCGTGCCCTGCGACATCTTCGTGACCGAGGCGACCTTCGGCCTTCCGGTGTTCCGTTTCCCCGAGCCCGCAACGCAGGTCGAGAAGCTGCTGGCCAGCATGGCCGAGTTTCTCGACCGCCCGCATCTGATCGGCGCCTATGCCCTGGGCAAGGCGCAGCATGTGATCGCGCTGCTGCGCGCGGCGGGCTATGACGCGCCCATCGCCATCCATGGCGCGCTGAAGACGCTGTGCGACTATTACGTCCAGCAGGGCGTCGATCTGGGCGAACTGGTCCCGGCCACGGCCGACGAGGTGTCGGCGCAGCTGGTCATCGCGCCGCCTTCGGCCTTCGCGAGCCTGTGGGTGCAGCGCTTTCGCGACCCGGTGCTGGGCTTCGCCTCGGGCTGGATGACGGTGCGGGCGCGGGCGCGGCAAAGGGGCGTCGAGCTGCCCCTGGTCATCAGCGACCATGTCGACTGGCCGATGCTGACCGGCACGCTGACCGAGCTGGGCCCGTCCGAGGTCTGGGTCACGCATGGCACCGAGGATGGCGTGATCCGCTGGTGCGAGCTGGCGCAGATCCCGGCCCGGCCGCTGCGGCTGGTCGGCTATGAGGACGAGGCCGAGGAATGAAGGCCTTCGCCGCCCTGCTGGAACGCCTGGCCTTCACGCCGGCGCGCAACGCGAAGCTGCAACATGTGCAGCATTACCTGGAACGCACGCCGGACCCGGATCGCGGCTGGGCCCTGGCGGCGCTGACGGGCGATCTGGAATTGCGCCGGGTCACGCCCTCTCTGCTGCGCGGGCTGGCGGCCGAGCGCATCGACGGGCAGCTGCTGGCGCTGAGCTATGATTTCGTCGGCGACCTGGCCGAGACCATCGCGCTGGTCTGGCCCGAGGGTGCCGAGGACGACCCGCCGCTGTCGCAGGCGGTCGAACTGCTGCAGACCACCGGCAAGGCCGGGCTGCCCGGCGCGATCGCCGGGATGCTGGACCGGCTGGGACCGTCCGAGCGGCTGGCCTTCCTGAAGCTCGCCACCGGCAATCTGCGCGTCGGCCTGTCGGCGCGGATGGCGCGCATGGCGCTGGCCGGAATGGGCGCGCCCTCGGTCGCCGATCTGGAAGAGATCTGGCACGGGCTGGCGCCACCCTATGCGCCGCTTTTCGGCTGGATCGGCGGCGGGGCGCGGCCGGAAAGCGCGGCGCTGGCGCCGTTCCGGCCGGTGATGCTGTCGACACCGACCGATCTGGACGAGCTTCGCGCGCTGGACCCGGCCGAGCATGTCGCGGAATGGAAATGGGACGGCATCCGCGTGCAGGCGGTCAGCGACGGCGGGGTCAAGCGGCTTTATTCCCGGACGGGAGAGGATATTTCCCATGCCTTTCCCGACGTGATCGACGCAATGCATTTCGACGGCAGCGCCGATGGCGAATTGCTGGTCCGGCGCGAGGGCGAGGTGGCGCCCTTTGGCGAGCTGCAAAAGCGGCTGAACCGCAAGGCGGTGGGGCGCGCGCTGCTGGCAAGCCACCCGGCCGGCCTGCGGCTTTACGACCTGCTGATCTGGCAGGGCCGCGACCTGCGCGCCGAGCCCCTGACCGTGCGGCGCGCCGTGCTGGAAGGCGCGGATTTCGGGCCGGGCATCGACATCTCGCCGCTGCTGGATTTCGCGAGCTGGGACGATCTGGCGGCCCTGCGCGCCGATCCTCCGGCGGCGGTGATCGAGGGGGTGATGATCAAGCGCCGCGATTCGGCCTATGTCGCCGGGCGGCCGCGCGGGCCCTGGTTCAAGTGGAAGCGCGACCCGATGGTGGTCGATGCGGTGCTGATCTATGCGCAGCGCGGCCATGGCAAGCGCTCGGGCTTTCATTCCGACTTCACCTTTGGCCTGTGGCAGGGCGACGAGCTGGTGCCGGTCGGCAAGGCCTATTTCGGCTTCACCGATGCCGAGCTGCGCGAGTTGGACAAGTTCGTGCGCGCCAATACCACCGAGCGCTTCGGCCCGGTCCGCGCCTTGGCGCCGAAGCTGGTGGTCGAGGTGGCTTTCGAGGGGCTGAACCGCTCGACCCGGCACCGCTCGGGGGTGGCGATGCGCTTTCCGCGCATCAGCCGCATCCGCTGGGACAAGCCCGCGGCCGAGGCGGATCGGCTGGACACGCTCGAGGCGATGCTGTGATCCTGCCGGAGCTGTTTTCGGACTGGTTCGCGCGGCAGGGCTGGCAGCCGCATCCGCATCAGCTGGCGCTGCTGGCGGCGCCGGGCGACAGCCTGCTGATCGCGCCGACCGGCGGCGGCAAGACGCTGGCGGGGTTCCTGCCCTCGCTGGTGGAGCTGGCGCCGGTGGCGGGGCCGGATGGGTATTTGGAAAACAGAGAAAGCCGGAAGGGGCTGCATACGCTTTATGTTTCGCCGCTGAAGGCGCTGACGGCGGATATCGCCCGCAACCTGGGCCGGCCGGTGGCCGAGCTGGGTCTGGGCATCCGCGTCGAGGACCGCACCGGCGACACCGGCCAGACGCAGCGGCGCCGGCAGCGCGTCGATCCGCCCGAGATCCTGCTGACCACGCCCGAGAGCCTGGCCCTGATGCTGAGCTATCCCGAGGCGCCGGCGATCTTTGGCGGGCTGCGCCGGGTGGTGCTGGATGAGCTGCATGCCCTGGCGGAAAGCAAGCGCGGCGACCAGCTGATGCTGGGGCTGGCGCGGCTGCGGGCGCTGTCGCCCGGGCTGCGGGTGACCGGGCTGTCGGCGACGGTCGAGGATCCGCAGGCGCTGGCCCGCTTCATGGCCGGCGCGGGACCGGTCGAGATCGTCGAGGCCGATCCGGGGCCGGACCCGGATATCGCCATGCTGCCAACCGCGCGCCCCGCGCCCTGGTCCGGCGGCGGCGGGCATTACGCGGTTCCCGAGGTGCTGGCGGCGGTGAAATCGGCGCGCACCACGATCATCTTCATCAACACGCGGGCGCAGGCCGAGCTGTTCTTCCAGGCGCTCTGGGCCGCGAATGACGAAAACCTGCCCATCGGCCTGCATCACGGCAGCCTGGCGCGCGAGCAGCGCGCTCGCGTCGAGGCGGCGATGGCGGCAGGCGAATTGCGCGCCGTGGTCGCCACCGGCAGCCTGGACCTGGGCATCGACTGGGGTGCGGTCGATCTGGTGATCCAGGTCGGCGCGCCGAAGAACGTCAAGCGGCTGGTGCAGCGCATCGGCCGGGCGAACCACCGCTATAACGCGCCCTCGAAGGCGCGGATCGTGCCGGCGAACCGCTTCGAGCAGATCGAATGCGTGGCGGCGCTGGAGGCCGTGCGCGCGCACGACCTGGACGGCGAGCCGCGCGGGCCGGGGCCGCTGGACGTGCTCTGCCAGCATATGCTGCTGACCGCCTGCGCCGCGCCCTTCGACGCCGATGCGCTTTATGCCGAGGTGGTGACGGCGGGGCCCTATCGGGGCTTGGCGCGCGCCGATTTCGACGCCTGCCTGGATTTCGCGGCCACCGGCGGCTATGCGCTGCGGGCCTATGACCGCTGGCAGCGGCTGATGCTGCGCGGGGGGCTGTGGCAGTTGCGCGACCCGCGTGCGGCGAAGCTTCTGCGCATGAATGTCGGCACCATCGTCGAGGCCGAGATGCTGAAGGTCCGCCTGCGCGGCCGTGGCGGCGCCCCCCTGGGCGAGGTCGAGGAAGCCTTCGCCGCCGGCTTGACGCCGGGCGACAGCTTCCTGATCGGCGGCCGCGTGGTGCGCATGGACGCGCTGCGCGAGATGGTGGTCGAGGTCACGCCCGATCCCTCGCGACAGCCGAAGATCGCGGTCTATTCCGGGGTGAAGCTGGCCATGTCGACGCAGCTTGCGCATCGGGTGCTGGCGCTGATCGGCGATCCGGCCCATCATGCGGCGCTGCCGCCCGACACCCGCGACTGGCTGGGTTTGCAGGCCGAGGTCTCGCGCCTGCCCGAACCGGGGCTGCTGCTCTCCGAGAGCTTTCCCCATGCCGGGCTGTGGCATTTCGCGCTTTATGGCTTTGCCGGGCGCAATGCCCTGCAGACGCTGGGCCTGCTGCTGACGCGCGCGATGGAGCAGGAAGGGCTGGGCCCGCTGGGCTTCATTTCGACCGATTACGCGCTGCTGGTCTGGTCGCTGGACAAGGTCGCGGATCCGGCGCCGCTTCTGGATGCGGAACGGCTGCGCGCGGGCCTGGGCGACTGGCTGGGCGAGAACGCGGTGATGAAGCGCACCTTCCGCAATGTCGCGATCGTGGCCGGGCTGATCCAGCGCAATATGCCCGGGCTGCGCAAATCCGGGCGGCAGGCGACGTTTTCCAGCGACATCCTTTATGACACGCTGCGCAAATACGACCCCGACCACCTGATGCTGCGCGTCACCGCCCAGGAGGCCGGGCGCGGCCTGGTCGATTTCGGCCGCATCGAGGAGATGCTGGCGCGCTCGCCCCGGCGCGAGCACCGGCTGCTCGACCGCGTCTCGCCCCTGGCCGCGCCGCTGCTGCTGGAAATGGGCCGCGTGCCGATCCGCGGCGAGGGCCGCGAGCGGCTGGCCCGGATCGAGGCCGAGGCGCTGATGCGCGAGGCCGGGCTGGAAGGCATCGGATGACCGGATACCTGTTCGATTTCCATGGCCTGTCGCTGGAGGCGCGGGGCTCGGGCGTGCTGTGGTGGCCGGGCGGGCGTTGGCTGGTCGTGGCCGATCTGCACCTGGGAAAATCCGAGCGCCTGGCCCGGCGCGGCGGCCCGCTGCTGCCGCCCTATGAGGGGCTTGCGACGCTGGAGCGCCTGGCCGGCGAGATCGCGGCTCTGGCACCCGAGGTCGTCGTCAGCCTGGGCGACGGTTTCGACGACCTGGCGGCGGCGCAGGCGCTGGATCCACTGGTCGCGGGCGCGCTGCTGGCGCTGGCGCGCGGGCGGGATTGGGTCTGGCTGCATGGCAACCACGACCCGGCCGCGCCGCGGCACCTGCCCGGCCGCTCGGCGGCGGAGCTGCGGCTTGGCCCGGTCGCGCTGCGGCACGAGGCCGGGCCGGGGCCGGATATATCCGGGCATTTCCACCCGGTGGTGCGCCTGGCCGGCGAGCGGCGGCGCGCCTTCCTGCTGGGGCCGCAGCATCTGCTGCTGCCGGCCTTCGGCGCCTATACCGGCGGCCTGGCGCATGACCATGCGGCCGTGCAGGCGCTGGTCCCGCGTGGACTGGCCATCGCCTGCGGACCGCGGGCGATCCCGCTGCCCATCGGCCAGCCGCGGCGGCGCTGACGAGAAAGGGCCGCCCGAAGGCGACCCCTGTCCCGTCCGTGGAGCCGGATCAGATCTTGCGGATCAGAACTTGAAGTTCAGGCCCAGCTTGACGTTGTGGAACTTCGCCGTGGCGTTGGTTGAGGCGCCGAGGCCGTCTTCCAGGGTTTCCTTGCCGAAGTTGGCGAATTCATATTCGCCGGTCACCGACATGCGGTCGTTCAGCTTTTTCTCGGCGCCCAGGCCGACGATGTAGCCGGTCTTGGAATAGCTGTCGTTCAGGTCGATGGCGCCAGCGCCGCCGGTGCCCTCGACCGAATAGTCGACCTTGGCGCGCGCCACACCGGCGATGCCATAGACCAGCATGCCGGGGCTGACTTCGTAGCCGGTCTTCATGCGCAGGGCGAGGACGTTCTTGACCTTCGATTCGGCGTCGTAACCGTCGGTCGAGAAGCTGTCCTCGACGCTGCCGCCTTCATAGCCCAGCTCGGGGCCGAAGACCCAGCGGTCGCGCTGCCAGCGATAGCCGACATGCACGCCGCCATTGACGCCGTTCAGCTTCAGCTCGTCCGGGGTGCCGCCGAGGCCGCCCACCGAGTTGACGCCGACATCGTCTTCGCCGCCGAAGGCATAGCCCAGGGTCAGACCGGCATAGCCGCCGGCCCAGTCGCCGACCGGAGCGGTTTCGACCACCGGAGCCACGACGCCGCTCTCGACCACCGGGGGGGTGTAGCCACCGGCATTGGCGGCAAAGGCGCCCAGGACGGCGAGGGGAGCGGTCAGGTAAGCTGCGCGCATATTCATCTCTCCTAATGTGACAAGGCCCGGCACAGGAGCAAGTCTCGCGGGCGTCGGATTTGAACCAGAACTAGTCTCGCTAACGCCGCGCTGCAAGCCGCGGGGCACTGATTGGGCACTGTCTCGCACGATGCGCGGCATGATAGCAACAATCAATCTGCGGTTGCGTTAACCTTTGGCGACCCTGTCCCCTGCAACTGCCGGAATTTGGTCAGATGTCCAGATTCTCGACGTTCAAGGCGTTCTGCTGGATGAAGTCGCGGCGCGGCTCGACCACATCGCCCATCAGCTTGGTGAAGATATCGTCGGCCTCGGACAGATCCTCGATTCGGACCTGCAGCATGGTGCGCGCCGCCGGGTCCAGCGTGGTTTCCCACAGCTGCTCGGGGTTCATCTCGCCCAGACCCTTGTAGCGCTGCAGCGACAGGCCCTTTTCGCCTTCCAGGAAGATGGCCTGCAGCAGGCTCAGCGGGCCGTGGATCGGAATGTCGCGGTCCTTGCGGATCAGATGCGCGGTCTGGCCATAGATATCCTGCAACCCTTCGGTCATCGCGCCCAGCCGCCGGCTTTCGCCGCTGCGCAGCATCGACCCGTCCAGGGTGCGGCTTTCCTCGACCCCGCGCAAGAGGCGGGTCAGGCGGATGCCGGCGTCCTGGGTCGGGCGGCCGGTCCAGCCGCGCTCATATTCCTCGGCGATCATGTCCAGCCGCGCGGCGACGGCTGCGGCCACGCCCTGCGCATCGGCATCGACGCGGCCCTGCACCAGCGCGCCGGCGATGGCGGCCTGTTCGGTGATATGCGCCGGATAATGCGTCGGATAGGCGCGCAGGATGCGGCGCGCGATCCGGGCCTCGTCCACCACGCGGGCCAGGTCGGCGCCGGCGATGCTGTCGCCGTTGCCCAGCCGCAGCGTGGCGCCGTCGATGCCCTGCTCGATCAGGTAATCCTCCAGCGCCGCCTCGTCCTTCAGATAGACCTCGGAGCGGCCGCGCGCGACCTTGTAAAGCGGCGGTTGCGCGATATAGAGATGCCCGGCCTCGATCAGCTCCGGCATCTGCCGGAAGAAGAAGGTCAGCAGCAAGGTGCGGATATGCGCGCCGTCGACGTCGGCATCGGTCATGATGACGATCTTGTGATAGCGCAGCTTGCCCAGGTTGAACTCGTCGCGGCCGATGCCGGTCCCCAGCGCGGTGATCAGCGTGCCGACCTGGTCGCTCGACAGCATCCGGTCGAAGCGCGCGCGCTCCACGTTCAGGATCTTGCCGCGCAGGGGCAGCACGGCCTGGTTCTGGCGCGAGCGGCCCTGCTTGGCGGACCCGCCGGCCGAGTCGCCCTCGACGATGAACAGTTCCGACAGCGCCGGGTCCTTCTCCTGGCAGTCGGCCAGCTTGCCGGGCAGGCTGGCCACGTCCATGGCGGTCTTGCGCCGCGTCAGCTCACGCGCCTTGCGCGCCGCCTCGCGGGCCAGAGCGGCCTCGATGATCTTGCCGACAATGCCCTTTGCCTCGGCGGGGTTCTCCTCGAACCACTCGGCCAGCTTCTCGTTCACCAGCCCCTCGACGGCCGGGCGCACCTCGGACGAGACCAGCTTGTCCTTGGTCTGGCTCGAGAATTTCGGATCGGGCACCTTCACGGACAGCACGCAGGTCAGCCCCTCGCGCGCGTCGTCGCCGGTGAAATCGACCTTTTCCTTCTTGGCGATGCCGCTGGTCTGGGCGTAATTGTTGATGACCCGGGTCAGCGCGCCGCGGAAGCCGGCCAGATGCGTGCCGCCGTCGCGCTGCGGGATGTTGTTGGTAAAGGGCAGCACCGTCTCGTGATAGCTGTCGTTCCACCACATCGCCACCTCGACGCCGATGCCGTTCTTCTCGCCCTGGATGAAGATCGGCTCGGCCATGACCGGGGTCTTCGAGCGGTCGATGAACTTCACGAACTCGCGCACGCCGCCTTCGTAGAACAGTTCGGTGCGCAAGGGCTCGGCCGGGCGCTCGTCCTCCAGGATGATGCGCACGCCCGAGTTCAGGAAGGCCAGCTCGCGCAGCCGGTTCTCCAGCGTCTTGAAGACGAAGTCGCGATTCGAGAACGTGCCATCGGCCCGGTCTTCCTTGGACGAGGCCAGGAACCGCACCTCGGTGCCCTTCTCGCCCGGCTCGGCGTCGCCCAGCACGCGCAGATGCTCGACCGTGTCGCCATTCTCGAAGCGGGCGTAATGTTCCTTGCCATTGCGCCAGATGCGCAGCTCCAGCCAGTCCGACAGCGCGTTCACCACCGAGACGCCGACCCCGTGCAGGCCGCCCGAGACCTTGTAGCTGTTCTGGTCGAATTTCCCGCCGGCATGCAGCTGGGTCATGATGACCTCGGCCGCCGAAACCCCCTCGGTCGGGTGCAGGTCGACCGGGATGCCGCGGCCGTTGTCGCGCACCGAGACGCTGCTGTCGGCGTGGATCTTGACGCGGACGAAATCGGCATGACCGGCCAGTGCCTCGTCGATGCCGTTGTCCACCACCTCATAGACCATGTGATGCAGGCCCGAGCCGTCGTCGGTGTCGCCGATATACATGCCGGGACGCTTGCGCACGGCTTCCAGGCCTTTGAGAACCTTGATGGAATCTGCGCCATATTCCGAGGGCTGCGGGGCGGGGGTCGTCATGGTTTTCTTATCCTGCCTTGGGCTCGCATCTTATAGGGGCAAAGCCGGGGAATGTCACGGGAAAGCCACAAGATTTAGCGGTCCGCGCGCCGCGCGCGCGACGTCACGTCGCCACGGCTACGGAACTGCTCCAGACCCGGCTTCTTTGCTCGCCAAATACCCACGCCAAGCGCCAGGCCGGGCGTTCCCGGCGCGCTTTCGCCGTTTTCCGAATACTCCCGGCAAGGGTTCAAGCCAGCCCGTCCTGGTCCAGCAGGGTGCTGCCGTCGCGGCTCTCGATCTCGATCACCCACAGGTCGGGGTCGCGGCTGGCATTGCGGGCGATCTCGGCGTCGATGTCGCGCTCGGGCGCCTCGTTCAGCCGGATCCAGACCCGCCGGTCGGTTTCCAGGTCCCATTCCCGAACCCAGAGGCTGGCCCGCCCGTCCAGCGTCGCGCATTTCACCATGACGCTGCCGGCGGTGTCGTCGCCGTGGCGGGTGACATAGGCCGGGATGTCGGCCAGACCCAGCCGGCGCAGATAGGCCGCGACCCAGATCCCCGCCGCGAGCCTCGCCTCAGCCATCGGCGGCCTCAGGCATCGCCGTCGCGGAAGTCGAGGCCCATCTCGTTATAGCGCTCGGCCTCGTCCAGCCAGTTCTCGCGCACCTTGACCTGCAGGAACAGATGCACCGGCCGGCCCATGAACTCGGCCAGTTCGGCCCGCGCCGCCTGGCCCACGGCCTTGATGGTCTCGCCGCTCTTGCCCAGCACGATGCCCTTGTGGCCGGGGCGGGCGACATAGACGATCTGGTCCACGCGGGCCGAGCCGTCCTTCTTCTCCTCCCAGGCCTCGGTCTCGACCGTCAGCTGATAGGGGATTTCCTCGTGCAGGCGCAGGGTCAGCTTCTCGCGGGTGATCTCGGCGGCGATCATGCGCATCGGCAGGTCGGCGACCTGATCCTCGGGGTAAAGCCAGGGGCCGGCGGGCACTTCGGCGGCCAGCCAATCCATCAGGTCGTTGCAGCCATAGCCCTTTTCGGCCGAGATCATGAAGGTCCGGGCAAAGGGGAAGCTCTCGTTGACCTGTTGCGACAGCGCCAGCAGCACCTCGGCCTTGACCCGATCGATCTTGTTGATGACCAGCGCGACCGGAGTCTTGCCGGCATGCTCGCGCAGGCTCGCGATGATCGCCTGCGCGCCCTCGGTCAGCCCGCGATGCGCCTCGATCAGCAGCAGGATGATGTCGGCATCGGCAGCGCCGCCCCAGGCCGCCTTGACCATGCTGCGGTCCAGCCGGCGGCGCGGGCGAAAGATGCCGGGCGTGTCGACGAAAACCACCTGCGCCGGCCCGTGCATGGCGATGCCGCGGATGCGGGCGCGGGTGGTCTGCACCTTATGCGTCACGATCGAGACCTTGGCCCCGACCATCTGGTTCAGCAGGGTGGATTTCCCGGCATTCGGCTCGCCGATCAGGGCGACGAAGCCCGCGCGCGTTTCGGTCATGTCGTTCCTTCGATTTGCGACAGCAGCACGGCCGCGGCCGCCTGTTCGATGCTGCGTTTGGTGCCCTTGCCGCTGGCCTGGGCCTCGCGGCCGTCGTCCAGCCGGACGGTGATTTCGAATTCCGGCGCGTGGTCCGGCCCTCTGCGCGCGGTCTGGACATAGCGCGGCGGGCTCATGCCCTGGGCCTGGGCCCATTCCTGCAATGCCGTCTTGGGGTCGCGGGCGTCGTCCTCGACCCGCGCCAGCCGGTCGGCCCAGAGCCGCAGGATCACCGCGCGCGCCGCCTCAAGCCCGGCGTCGAGATAGATCGCGGCCAGCACCGCCTCCATCGCATCGGCCAGCAGCGCCTCCTTGCGGCGCCCGCCCGACATCATCTCGGAGCGGCCGAGCTTCAGCACCTCGCCCAGGCCGATCTCGCGCGCGACCTCGGCACAGGTCTCGCCCTTGACCAGCGCGTTGTAGCGCGGCGCCAGCTGGCCTTCGGTGGCGGCGCGGTCGGCCGCGAACAGCGCCTCGGCCACGGTCAGGCCCAGCACGCGGTCGCCCAGGAACTCCAGCCGCTGGTTGTCGGGCCGCGTCGCGGTCGAGATCGAGCCATGCGTCAGCGCGCGGACCAGCAATTCGGGGCGCGAGAATTCATGCCCCAGACGGTCCGAGAAAGCGCGCAGGTCGGCGGAAATCTTCATGTCTCATCCTGCCACGGCGGGGCCGCCGCGGCAATGTCCCTTAGTCCACGGCCTTGAAGAAGCGGTCGGCGCGCCAGGTCCAGAAGTATAGCAGCGACTTGCCGGCGGACGAGAACATGATCCGGTCGGCCCGCCCGATCAGCGCATCCGCCGGCACCATGCCGACGCCGCCCGCCGCGGCCGGCCAGCGCGAGTCGCCGGAATTGTCGCGGTTGTCGCCCATGAAGAAGTAATGCCCCTCGGGCACGGTGAATTCCGGCGTGTTGTCGCCCGGACCGTTGTCGGTCAGGTTCAGCACGTCGTGGCTGACACCGCCCGGCAGGGTCTCGGTGAACCGCTGGGCAACGCATTGGCCGTTCTCGGCCTCGCGGATCGGGCCGGGGCAGGGCAGGCTGCCGGCGGGGCCCTGCGGTTCCTGCGCCTCGACGAATTCGCCCGCCGGGACCTGCGGCGCGGCTTCGCCGTTGATCCACAGCACGCCCTCTTTCATCTGGATGCGGTCGCCGGGCAGGCCGATCAGCCGCTTGATGAAATCGTCGCCGCGCGGATGGCGGAACACCACCACGTCGCCGCGCGCAGGCTCCGAGCCCAGGATCCGGCCCGAGATCGGGCAGATGCCGAAGGGGCAGGAGACGGCGGAATAGCCGTAAGCCATCTTGTTCACGAACAGGAAATCGCCGATCAGCAGCGTGTCCTTCATGCTGCCCGAGGGGATCCAGAACGGCTGGAAGAACAGCGTGCGGAAGACGCCCGCGATCAGCAGCGCCCAGAAGATGGTCTTGACGGTTTCCCAGATGCCCCCATCCGTGCGGGCGTCGCTTTTGGCCATGGCCGTTCCTTCCTGCGAAAGTCGCGCGTTCATGGGCCGCGCGGGGCGGCAAAGTCAAGCCGCGGCGGATGCGGGCTTGCGCCCTCGGGAAGCGCCTCGATCAGCACGAAGGCCTGCGCCCAGGGATGGTCGTCGGTCAGGGTGACGTGGACATGCGCCCGGTGCCCGGGCGGCGTCATCGCGGCCAGCCGTTCCGCGGCCCAGCCGGTCAGCTGCATCCTGGGCTGGCCGGTCGCCAGGTTGCTGACCGCCATGTCGCGCCAGGCGATCCCCATGGCAAGCCCGGTGCCGAGCGCCTTGGAGCAGGCCTCCTTGGCGGCCCAGCGTTTCGCCAGTGTCGCGGCCTCCTGCTTGCGGCGCGCGGCGAGCGCCAGTTCGGTCTCGGTAAAGACCCGGTTGCGGAAGCGGTCGCCGTGGCGCGCGAGCACGCGCTCGATGCGCTCGATATTGGCGAGGTCGCTGCCGATGCCCAGGATCATCGCCAGGCGGCTCCGTTGCCGGGGTATTTGCAGAGCAAAGAAGTCACGGGCGCACCGCGTCCATGCGGCGGCGCATTTCGGTGATGGCGGCGCCAAGGCCCATGAAGACCGCTTCCGCGATCAGGAAATGGCCGATGTTGAGTTCGCGGATTTCCGGGATGGCGGCGATGGGGCCGACCGTGTCGAAGGTCAGGCCGTGGCCGGCATGGACCTCGAGCCCCAGCAGGTGGGCCTGGGCCGCGGCCTGGCGCAGCGCGGCCAGTTCGGCGTCGCGTTCGGGCAGCCGGCCCTCGGTGTCGAGGTCGCAATAGGCGCCGGTGTGCAGTTCCACCACGGCGGCGCCGATGCGGGCGGCGGCATCGATCTGGGCCTGCTCATGGCCGATGAACAGCGAGACGCGGCAGCCGGCCTCGCGCAAGGGCGCGATGAAATCCCGAAGGAAAGCCTCGTTGCCGGCGACGTCGAGGCCGCCTTCGGTGGTGCGCTCCTCGCGCTTTTCCGGGACCAGGCAGACGGCATGCGGGCGGTGGCGCAGCGCGATCTGCTGCATTTCCGGGGTGGCGGCCATCTCCAGGTTCAAGGGCAGCCTGAGCCCGATCAGCCGCTCGATGTCGGCATCGGTGATGTGGCGGCGATCCTCGCGCAGATGGGCGGTGATGCCGTCGGCGCCGGCCTGCTCGGCCAGTTCGGCGGCGCGCAGCGGGTCGGGCCAGGGCGTGCCCCGGGCGTTGCGGATGGTCGCGACGTGGTCGATGTTGACGCCGAGGCGCAGCATGATGGTCCCCCCTGGTGGAATTGCTTGCAGGTTTAGGGATTTGCCGGCGCAAGTCCAGATGCGGCGAGCCACCATTCGGGATGGGCCCGGGCGATGGCGGTGCGGGCGGCCTCGGCCTTGGCCCGGCTGGCGAAGAGGCCGAAGCAGGTCGCGCCCGAGCCGGACATGCGTTGAAGCTCTGCGCCCTGGGCGCGGATCGCGGCCAGGCAGGCGGCGATCTGCGGCATGAACCGGATCGCCGGGGCTTCCAGGTCGTTGCGGCAGGTGCGCAGAAAGCCGATCAGCGTCGCCGCGTCCGGAAAGGCGGGCAGCGGCTCGGGCATCGCTGCATTGTCGCGGTTTTCCAGCGCCTTGAACACCTGCGGCGTCGAGAGGCCCCGGCCCGGGTTCACCAGCAGCAGATGCAGTTCGGGCAGCGCGGGCAGCGGGTCGAGGATCTCGCCCAAACCCCGCATGCGCGTCGGCCGGCCGGCGAGGCAGACCGGCACGTCGGCGCCCAGGGTTTCGGCGCCCTCGGGCCGGGCGTCGAGCGCGCGCAGCACCGCCGCCGCATCGGCCGAGCCGCCGCCGATGCCCGAGGCGACCGGCAGATTCTTTTCCAGCGTGATGCGCGCCTCGCGCCCCGCCAGCCGGGCGGCACGCAGGCAGAGGTTGTCGGGCTCGGCGGCCAGCCCGGCGGCGAAGGGCCCGGTCAGCTCCAGCGACAGCGGGCCGGGCGTGACCGTCACCACGTCGCCGACATCCAGGAACACCACCAGCGAATCCAGCAGGTGGTAGCCGTCGGCACGCCGGCCGGTGACATGCAGCGTCAGGTTCAGCTTGGCGGGCGCCCGCTCGCGCCGGGGCAGGGGCATGGCTCAGTCGGCCCTGGCGGGTTCCGGGGCAGGGGCCTCGGGCAGCTTGCCGCCATTGGCCTTTTCCTCGTCCAGCACCGCGTCGAGGCCACGCTCCAGCTTGGCGCGGATGCGGTGGGCCTCGGCCTCCTGCTCGGGCTTCAGGGACAGGGCGCGCTGCCACTGGATCTCGGCCTCGCGGTGGCGGCCGACCATCCAGTAGATGTCGCCCATATGGTCGTTGACCAGCGAATCGCCGGCCATGGCGGCGACGGCGCGTTCCATCGGCGCCACCGCCTCGTCATAGCGGCCGAGGCGGAAATAGGCCCAGGCCAGCGAATCGAGGATATAGCCGTCGTCCGGCCGCAGCTCGACCGCGCGCTGGATCAGCTTCAGGGCCTCGTCCAGCTTTTCGTTGCGGTCGACCAGGCTGTAGCCGAGATAGTTCAGCACCTGCGCCGAATCCGGGCGGATCTTCAGCGCTTCGCGGAAATCGGCCTCGGCCTTGGAAAACTTGCCGGCGCGTTCCAGCGCGATGCCGCGGGCGTAAAGCGGAAACCAGCGCGCCTCGGGCGCCTTGTCGCCGATCAGCGACAGCGCCTTGTCATAGGCCGGAATCGCCTGGCCGAACTTGTCCTGCTGGCGCAGCAGGTCGCCAAGCGCGATCCAGCCCTGCGCCAGTTCGGGATGGGTGGCGGTCAGCGCCAGCGCCGCCTTTTCGGCGTCGTCCAGCCGCTCGGCCCGGGCGAGGGCGTCGATGCGGGCCAGCTCGGCCACCGGCCGCATGTCGCCAAGCTCGCGCAGCTTCTCGAATTCCCGCTCGGCCAGGTCGAACTGGCCGAAGCCTTGCAAGAGCTGCGCGGCCAGAAGCCGCGCCTCGCCCAGGTCGGGGGCCAGGTATTCGGCCAGCCGGGCATGGATCAGGGCCAGCGGGTCGGGCTCCTCGGTCGAGGCCAGCACCGAGCCGAAGGTCAGGAACACCTGCGCGATACCGTCGGCCGGCGTGCGGATGCTGTCGAAGGCCAGCGTCTCGC
Source organism: Paracoccus aminovorans (assembly GCF_001546115.1). Classification (GTDB taxonomy): domain Bacteria; phylum Pseudomonadota; class Alphaproteobacteria; order Rhodobacterales; family Rhodobacteraceae; genus Paracoccus; species Paracoccus aminovorans_B. The sequence goes on along the minus strand of NZ_KQ955208.1, from coordinate 1,281,275 downwards.
CCTTGGCCAGCCGGTCGCGCATGGCCAGAAGATGCGGTTCCTCGGCCAGGCCCTGGGTGGCGTCCAGCATGGCGACGGCGTCCTTGTCGCGTTCCAGCTGCGACAGGACCTGTGCCCGGGCCACGACGCCCAGGATATGCGCGCCGGTGGCGGGGTCGGCCAGCAGTTCCTCGGCGCCCTCGAAATCGCCGACCTTGGCCTTGGCCAGCGCCAGGTGGTAGTTCACCATCGGCGCCGCGCCGCGCATCGTGGCCAGCTTCTTGAAGGCGGCCAGCGATTCGCCCGCCTTGCCGGCGCCCAGCAGCGCCCAGGCCCGGATCATGCCGTCGACCAGCGCCGCGCCGCCGGGGGCATCGGCGGCGTTCTCGGCCGTGGGGGCCGAGTCGATGGAGGCCACCAGGTCGTCCCAGCGCCCGGCGCGGGCCAGTTCGGCGCGCTGCACCAGCCGGGCCAGCTCGGTGGCGCGGCCCTGGTCGGACATGGTGACGGCCAGCGCCGTGGCGCGCTCCATCTCGCCGGCGGAGATCAGCGCCACCATCGCGCTGTCCTGCAGATAGGCGTCGGTGTCGTCCTGGGCGAGCGCCTGCAGGTAGTAGTCGGCGGCGCTGCGATAGTCGTTCTGGATCGCCGCCATGCGCGCCGCCAGATAGGGGCCGGCCAAGCCGTGGATCACGGCCATCTCGCCGGGGCGATGGGCGGGGCGCTCGGGCTTTGGTGCCGGCTGGGTCTGGGCCATCAGCGGCGCGGCGCCGGCCTGTTGCAGCGGCAGCGTCGCGGTCAGCGCGATCAGCGCCAGCGGGATCAGTCTTGTGGTCACGGCTTTGGCCCAGTCCTTCGCAATTCGCGCCGCGACCCTAGCCGGCGCGGCGCGATTGGGCAACGCCGCGACCGGGGCGGTGCCGGCGGGTGCGATCACATATTCGGGTAGTTCGGCCCGTCGCCGCCTTGGGGCGTGGTCCAGTTGATGTTCTGCGACGGGTCCTTGATGTCGCAGGTCTTGCAATGCACGCAGTTCTGGAAGTTGATCTGGAAGCGCGGGCCGTCGTCGCCCTCCAGCACCTCGTAGACCCCGGCCGGGCAGTAGCGCTGCGCCGGCTCGGCATAAAGCGGCAGGTTCACCGCGATCGGGATCGCGGGATCCTTCAGCTTCAGGTGGCAGGGCTGGCTTTCCTCGTGGTTGGTGAAGGAGAACGCCACGTTGGTCAGCCGGTCGAAGGACAGCTTGCCGTCCGGCCTCGGATAGTCGATGGGCTGGAAATCCGCGGCCTTGCCGGTGGCCTGCGCATCCGTCTTGCCGTGCTTCCAGGTGCCCAAGGGGTTCCAGCCGGTCAGGTTCGCCACCCACATGTCGAAGCCGCCGAGCGCCAGCGAGGGCCAGAGCCCCAGCTTCGACCACACCGGCTTGACGTTGCGCACCGGCTTCAGGTCGCGGGCGATGGCGCCGCTGCGGACCTCGGCCTCGTAATCGGCCAGTTCGTCGCCCGCGCGGCCGGCGGCGATGGCCGCCGCCGCCGCCTCGGCCGCGGCGATGCCTGACAGCATGGCGTTGTGGTTGCCCTTGATGCGCGGCACGTTCACCAGCCCGGCCGAGCAGCCGAGCAGCGCCGCCCCCGGCACGGTCAGCTTGGGGATCGACTGCCAGCCGCCCTCGGAGATGGCGCGGGCGCCATAGGCGACGCGCTTGCCGCCTTCCAGCAGGTCCGCGACCAGCGGGTGATGCTTGAAGCGCTGGAACTCCATGTAGGGGTAGAGATAGGGGTTCTTGTAGTTCAGGTGCACGACGAAGCCGACCAGCACCTGGTTGCCGCCGAGGTGATAGATGAAGCTGCCGCCGCCGGCATTCTTGCCCAAGGGCCAGCCCATGGTGTGGGTGACGGTGCCGGGGCGGGCCTTCTCGGCCGGGATCTCCCAGATCTCCTTCATGCCGAGGCCGAATTTCTGCGGCTCGTGGCCGGCCGAGAGGTCGTATCTGCCGATCAGTTCCTTGGCCAGAGAGCCGCGCACGCCCTCGCAGATCAGCACGTATTTGCCGCGCAGTTCCATGCCGGGCTCGTAGCCCGGGCCGGGGGTGCCGTCGGCATTCAGCCCCATCTCGCCGGCGACGACGCCGACGACGCGGCTGCCCTCATAGACCAGCTGCGAGCAGGCCATGCCGGGGAAGATCTCGACCTCCAGCGCCTCGGCCTGCTCGGCGAGCCAGCGGCAGACATTGCCCATGCTGACGATGTATTTGCCGTGGTTCGACATCAAGGGCGGCATCGGCCAGTTCGGCACCCGGACCTGGCCATGCGGGCCGAGGATGTAGAAATTGTCCTGGGTGACTTCGGTCTCGATGGGGGCGCCCCGGTCCTTCCAGTCCGGGATCAGCCGGTCGAGGCCCGAGGTGTCGAGCACCGCGCCCGACAGGATATGCGCGCCGATCTCCGAGCCCTTTTCCAGCAGCACGACGCTGAGTTCGGGGTTCACCTGCTTCAGCCGGATCGCCGCAGACAGCCCGCTCGGGCCGCCGCCGACGATCACCACGTCGTATTCCATGGATTCGCGTTCGATCTCAGACATGGCTCGGCCCCCGCTTCCCTGGCTCATCAATCTGGGCGGAACACCTAGCGCGTCATATTGTTGCGGGCAATCGGAACGCGACGAACAATTGCAATTCTGCGACCTTTCTGCGCGGAGCTTCGCGGATGCGCGCCGGCGGGGCTTGAAACAGGGGGCGGAACCGGCCACGATGCCCCCCGGATTTCTGCGGACGCCCCCGGCCATCGGCTCGGGGGCGTTCCAACACCTTGTTTCGCGTTGAGTGGTGTCGCCCTGTCGCGACCGGAAGGACTGGAATGGAAAAGATACCGATGACCCGCGCGGGCTATGACCAGCTGGACGAGGAGCTGCGCGAGCTGCGCGCGGTCGAGCGTCCGGCGGTGATCCGTGCCATCGCCGAGGCGCGCGAACACGGCGACCTGTCGGAAAACGCCGAATACCACGCCGCCCGCGAGAAGCAGAGCTTCGTCGAGGGCCGGATCAAGGAGCTCGAGATGATCATCTCGCGCGCCGAGGTCATCGATCCCTCGCGCCTGTCGGGCAGCGTCAAGTTCGGCGCCACCGTCACCCTGGTGGACGAGGATACCGAGGAAGAGCGCACCTATCAGATCGTTGGCGAGGCCGAGGCCGACCTGGAGCGCGGGCTCTTGAACATCCGCTCGCCGCTGGCGCGCGCGCTGATCGGCAAGGACGAGGGCGACAGCGTCGAGGTGGTCACGCCCGGCGGCGGCAAGTCCTATGAGATCATCGCGGTCCGGTTCGTCTGACGCGGGGGGCGGCGCATGAGTTCGCTTGATGTCCTGCGCCGTCTCGCCACCGCCCAGGCCCGCGACCGGGTGCTGGCCTTCGGTGTCGCGGCGAGCCTCGGCTGGCTGGCGCTGGCCGGGCTGCTGGCGCTGCTTAGCCCCGAGACCGAGGCCCAGGGCGGCGCCGGCTGGCTGATCTGGCTTCTGGGCCTGCTCCTGCCGCTGGCGCTGATCTGGCTGGCGGTCTGGTCGGCGCGCGCGCTGCTGCTGCTGCGGGCCGAGGCCGAGGAATTGCGCGCCACCCTGGCACGGATGCAAAGCGAGGGGGGCGCCGAGCCGCTGCCGCCCGCCTTGGCCGAGCCGCGCCCCGAGCCCCGGCCGACGCCGGCGCCGGCCCCGCTGCCGCGGCGCGCCGCGATCCCCGCGCCACCGCCCCGCCCGGCCGCCGACAGCCGGCAGGCGATGCTGGAGCTCGACTCGCCGCCCGCCGCCGAGCTGACCGGGCCCGAGCTTTTCTTTGCGCTGAACTTTCCCGACGGGCCCGAGGACCGCGAGGCGATTCGCTGCCTGCGGCTGGCGCTGGCCGATCCCGGCATGGCCCGGCTGATCCGCGCCGCGCAGGATGTGGTCACGCTGCTGGCCGGTCAGGGCGTCTATATGGACGAGCTGGTCGTCCCCGAGACCGATGCCGCATTGTGGCGCCGCTTTGCCGAAGGGGCGCGCGGCGAGCCGGTCGCCGGCCTTGCCGTCATCGGCGACGAGAACGCCTTGCGCATCGCCGGCACCATGCTGCGCGGCGACGAGGTGTTCCGCGATGTCGCGCATCACTTCCTGCGCCATTTCGACCGGCTGCTGAGCCGCAAGGCGCAGGACGGCGAGCCGCAGCTGCTGGCCGTGCTGGCCGAAAGCCGCTCGGGCCGGGCCTTCACGCTGCTGGCGCAGGTGACGGGGATGCTGGGCCGCGCCGGCGCCGGGCCGGAGGGCATGACCGAAGACGAACAGCCCTAGACCGGCAGGCGCAGCACATGCGCCGGCGCCGCCCAGGGCCAGCCCAGCCGCTGCCGCGGCAGCGGCTGGAAGCCGAGCGCGCGCCAGGCGGCCAGGGCGGCGTGGTTGCGGGCCTCGACCTCGACGCGCAGCCCGTGATGGCCGCGCGCCCGTGCCTCGGCCAGTGCCGCGCGGACCAGCGCCCGGGCGATCCCCTGCCGGCGCCAGCGCGGATGCGTTGCCAGCCCGTCCAGAACCAGGTCGGTCGTGCCCTGGCCGGGACGGTAGAGGGCGGTCGACAGATGCCGCAGCCGCCCGCCCGCGCGGCCCCAGACCGCGACGAAGCTGCCAGGCCCGGGGTCGAGAAAGCCGCCCCCGGCATCGCGCAGCCCGACAAGACCCACGAGCCCGCCCTGCGCCGAAAGCGCGACCAGCGCCTGGCCGGGCCGCATGGCGGCGGCAACCAGCGCAATGCCCTGCCGCGCCGGGACCGGGACCGGCAGGATTTGCCGGCCGAAATGCCGCCAGTAAAGCGCCGCCGCCGCCCGGCGCAGCGCGGGCGGCACACCCTGCGCGATGCGGGGCGGCGGCAAGGGGCGGGGCAAGGGCGGGATCATGGGCGGCTTGTCATTCGGCGGCGGATGCGCCTATCTGCCGCAGTCCAAGGCGTTTGACGAGCCCATTCCATGCCAGCCCCCACCCCAGCCAGCGCGACCGAGCCGACGCCCGATCAGGCCCGTGCCCTGGCGCGCACGCCCCGGCAATGCGTCCGGCACGGCTTTCTGCAGGCGCTGCCCTTCATCCTGGTGCTGCTGCCCTTTGGCCTGCTGTTCGGCGTGGTCGCCTCGGACGCGGGGCTGGATCTGGCGAAGACCATGGGCTTCACCGTGCTGGTGCTGGCCGGGGCCTCGCAGTTCACCGCGGTGCAGCTGATGACGGACCAGGCACCGGCGCTGGTGGTGATCGTTTCGGCGGTGGCGGTGAACCTGCGCATGGCGATGTATTCCGCCGCGCTGGTGCCCTGGCTGGGCGCGGCGCGGCCGCGCGACCGGGCCTGGGTGTCCTATGTGCTGATCGACCAGACCTATGCGCTGTCGGTCCAGCATTACGAGCGCAACCCGCGCCTGAGCATGCCGCAGCGGCTGGGCTATTTCCTGGGCGCGGCGCTGGCGACCTGCGTGCCCTGGTTCGTGGCCGCGGCCTTGGGCGCCATCATGGGCCAGGCGATCCCGGAAAGCTGGGCGCTGGATTTCGCGGTGCCGATCACCTTCATCGCGCTGATCGCGCCGGCGCTGCGCAGCCTGCCGCATCTGGTGGCGGCGCTGGTCGCGGTCACGGCGGCGCTGGTCTTTGCCTTCCTGCCCTCGGGGATGGGCCTGTTCGTCGCGGCGCCGCTGGCGATGGCGTCGGGCGCCCTGACCGAACTGGCGCTGGAGCGCCGCCGCGCCCGGATCGGAGCATCCCTGCCATGACCTATTCCGACCCGACGATCTGGGGCATCATCATCGCCATCGGCCTGGGCACCTATGGGCTGCGCTGGTCGTTTCTCGGCGCGCTCGGCAACCGGCCGCTGCCGGTCTGGGCGCAGCGGCTCTTGCGCTATACGGCGGTCGGCGTGCTGCCGGCCATCGTCGCGCCGCTGGTGGCCTGGCCGGCGGCGACCCAGGGCCAGCCCGATCCGGCGCGGCTGTTCGCGGCGGCGGTGGCCATCGTGGCGGGGGTGGCGACGCGCAATGCGCTGGCGGCCATCCTGTCGGGGATGACCGCGCTTTACCTGTCGCTTTACCTGATCGGGTGAAGCTGGCCGTCCTGGCCGTAACCCTCGATCACGCCGCTTTTCTGCCGCACCAGCACGTTGTGGTTGTTGGCCGGATCGCCGTCCATGTGCTTTCTGGACTGCACGCCGGGCAGGGTCAGGAACCAGTCGCGCAGCTTCAGCGGCGACAGCCCCGTGGGCGCGCCGGCAAAGCCCGGCACCTTGCGCAGCGCCTGGCCGGTGTTCACGGCGCAGAAGCTCTTGTTCGAGGCGCCCTGCGCCTCGACCGCGCGGATGGCGGCATCGGCCACGGCCAGCGACACCGGCACGGTGTCCTCGGCGACCCAATAGGTCTCGCGCGCGTGGTAGTCGATGTAGAAGTTCTTGAAGTTCGGGGTGATGCCGTAAAGCACGTCGCCCCGCTCGGGGATGGCGGGATGTTCCCAGCTGCCGGCCGGGTCATAGATCACCCGCTGGCTGCCGTTGATCATCAGCGCGGAATGCCCGCCTTCGCCGCGCGGAATGCCGATCACGGTGAAAAGCGTGATCGACGGCGGCTCGTTCGTGACATAGCGCGCCTGGCGCAGGGCCTCGTCGCTGGCCCATTTGTGGTCGGCACCGCAAGCCGCAAGCGCGGCCGGCAGCGCCAGCGCAAGGAAGGCACGCCTTTGCATGATTCGGATCTCCGGTCTGGGTCAGGCGTTGCTGAGCGCCATGAACACCAGGACGGCGATGCTCAGCACGCAGACCCAGGTCGCGGCCTTGATGAAGCCGGCAAAGGTCGCCTGGTGGGCGCGGATGTCCATTTCGCCGTGCTTGTGTTCGGTGATTTCGTGATGCGAGGCCATGATCCTGTCCGTCGAATGCGATGCGTCGGGCCAAGGGATAGCGCAAGCCGGCCGGCCTGTCACGCCCCCCAAAGCGCGGCGCCGGTTTCGGATGTGCCGGCGTGCCACACCCGGCCGCTGGCGCGCAGGTGGTTGATATGGCCCACCGCCTCGGCCAGCGCGAGGCCGAATTCCGGCTTGGCGATGTGCCGGCGATAGAGCGCCGGAAAGCAGCCCGCGGCGCTGAGCGGGCCGGGCCGCAGTGCCTCGACCACGCGGTTCAGCGCGGCGCGCTGGTTCTCGGCCAGCTGGCGCAGCCGGGTCGGCAGGCCGCGATAGGGCAGCTTGTGGCCGGGCAGGATCAGCTGCTGCGGCGTGGCGAACTCCGCCAGCCGCGCGCAGCTTTCCAGCCAGTCGCCCACGGTATCGGCCTCGGGCTCGGTCGGATAGACGCCAAGATTGGGCGAGATCGTCGCCAGAAGCTGGTCGCCGCCGATGACCAGATCGTCGTCCAAGGACCACAGCGTCACATGCTCGGGCGCATGGCCATTGCCCATGCGCACGATCCAGCGCCGGTTGCCGAAGGCGATCTGCTGGCCCTCGCGCAGCCGGCGATAGCCGGGCGGCAGCGGGGCGCAGAAATCGGCGCTGTTGAAGGGCCGCTCGCCGCTGCGCTCCTCGATGATCTCGGCCGGCATGCCGGCGCGGCGCCAGAAGGCCAGCGCCTGCGGCGTCGGCCGCTCCTGCAGGTCCAGCACCCCCATCCGCGCCATCAGCCAGGCCGTGCGCGAGGTCCAGAGCTCGGCCCCCTGGGCCTGGAACCAGCCGGCCAGCCCCATGTGGTCGATATGGTGATGGGTGGCGATGACCCGCGTCACCGGCGCCCCGGCCAGCGGGCCTTGCAGAATCCTTTGCCACAGCGCCCGGCCGCGGCGGCTGTCGAGCCCGGTATCGACCAGCGTCCAGCCCTCGGCGTCACGGAAGGCATAGACGTTCACCGCATCGGGCTTGAAGGGCAGCGGCATTTGCAGCCACAGCACGCCGGGGGCGATCTCATGCGCCTCGCCCTCGGGCGGAATGGTATGGGTCTCGCTGCGTATCACCCGGCCATTTGGCCCGCGAACACCGCCTCGTCAAGCGCTTGCAGATCGGCCAGCCCGGCGCGGGCGGCGGCCAGGTCGGCGGCGAAATGCGGCAGGATGCGGGCGATATAGACCCGGGCCAGCGCCTTGCTGCCGCCGCCGGTCGCGGCGCGCAGGTGGAAATGCCCGCCCAGCACCCGGGCGAAGGCGGCAAGATAGGGTACGGCGCCGGCGAAACGCTCGTCCAGGTCGCGGTCGAGCAGTTCCAGCGTCGCCTCGCGCAGGGTCTCGGCCGCCTGCCAGACCTGATTCGCCAGTTCCGGCTCCTCGGCCTGCGCCGCCTTGGCACCGTCGAGGATCTCGTCCAGCAGCGCCATCGCCGCCGCGCCGCCGTCCATCAGCTTGCGGCCGACCAGGTCCATGGCCTGGATGCCGTTCGTGCCCTCGTAGATCGCGGTGATGCGCACGTCGCGCAGATACTGCGCCGCGCCGGTCTCCTCGATATAGCCCATGCCGCCATGCACCTGCACCGCGGTATCCGCGACGCGAATGCCGACATCGGTGCCATGCGCCTTGGCGATCGGGGTCAGCAGCGCGCCGCGTGCCGCCCAGTCCTCGGACCCGGTGGCCCGCGCCATGTCCAGCGCCACGGCGCAGGCCATGCAGATGGCGCGGGCGGCAAAGACCTCGGCCCGCGATTCGGCCAGCATCCGGCGCACGTCGGGGTGGCGGATGATCGGGCCCATCTGGTTGCGCTCGGCGGCATAGGCCACGGCCTGCTGCAATGCCGCCTCGGCCTGCGCCACGCCCTGCACGCCGACGCCCAAACGGGCGCAGTTCATCATGGTGAACATGGCGGCCATGCCCTTGTGCTCTTCGCCTACCAGCCAGCCCTTGGCGCCCTCGAAGCTCATCACGCAGGTGGGCGAGCCGTGGATGCCCAGCTTGTGCTCCAAGCTGACGACGCGCAGGTCGTTGGCGACGCCGGGGTTGCCGTCCGCGTCGGGGATGAACTTCGGCACCATGAACAGGCTGATGCCGCGCGTGCCCTTGCCGCCGTCGGGCAGGCGGGCCAGCACCAGGTGGCAGACGTTCTCCGTCACGTCGCTGTCGCCCCAGGTGATGAAGATCTTTTGCCCGGTGACGCGATAGCTGCCGTCCTCGGCCCGTTCGGCGCGGGTGGTCAGCGCGCCGACGTCGGAACCGGCCTGCGGCTCGGTCAGGTTCATCGTGCCCGACCACTCGCCCGAGATCAGCTTCGGCAGATAGAGCGATTTCAGCGCGTCGCTGCCGTGATGCTCCAGCGCCTCGATCTGGCCCTGGGTCAAGAGCGGGTTCAGCTGCAAGGCCAGGCAGCCCGAGGCGACCATCTCGCCGACCGCCATGTTCAGCGCCTGCGGCAGGCCCATGCCGCCGTATTCCGGATTGGCGGCGATGCCGATCCAGCCGCCCTCGGCCAGGGCCCGGAAGGCCTCGGCATAGCCGGGCGAGGAACGCAGCCTGCCGTTCTCCAGCCGCGCGGGCGTCAGGTCGCCGGCGCGGTTGACCGGCGCGATCACCTCGGTCGCCAGCTTTCCGGCCTCGGACAGCACGGCGGCCAGGGTCTCGGGCGTGGCCTCGGCAAAGGTCTCGGTTTCGGCCAACTGTGGAAAGGCCACGATCCGGTTCAGGATGAATGCGATCTGCTCGACCGGCGCCTGGTAAGCCATCCGACTTCTCTCCCTCTGGCGCCTTGGCAAATGCGGCTCTGGCGCGTAACTGATCCCTTGTTCCCGATCATAGGTGCCGGCCGGTGGCCAGCAACCGCAACCTCACGTAACGGCATGAAGACCCGGATCCTGAAGCCCGATTCCCACGGCATCGCCGCCGCCGCCGCGCTGCTGGCGCAGGGCGCGCTGGTCGCGATCCCGACCGAGACGGTCTATGGGCTGGCCGGCGACGCGCGCAACCCGCGCGCCGTGGCCGCGATCTATGAGGCCAAGGGCCGGCCCGCCTTCAACCCGTTGATCGTGCATCTGCCCGACCTGGCCGCGGCCGAGCGCATCGCGGTGTTCGACGCCCCGGCGCTGGCCTTGGCGCGGGCCTTCTGGCCGGGGGCGCTGACGCTGGTGCTGCCCTTGCGGCCGGGCGCGGGCATCGCCGGACTGGTCACGGCGGGGCTTTCCACGGTGGCGATCCGGGTGCCGGCGCTGGCGGTGGCGCGCGATCTGCTGCGCGCTTTCGGCGGGCCGCTGGCGGCGCCTTCGGCCAACCCCTCGGGGCGGATCAGCCCGACCGCCGCGGCCCATGTCGCCGACCCCGAGACCGGGCTTGGCGGCCGCATCGCCGCGGTCCTGGATGCCGGGCCCTGTCCGGTCGGGGTGGAATCGACGATCCTGGGCTGGGTCGATGGCGCGCCGGCGCTGCTGCGCCCGGGCGGCGTCGCCGCCGAGGCGATCGAGGCGGTGCTGGGCCGTCCGCTGGCCCGTCCGGTGCTGGACGCCGCCGCGCCGAGCGCGCCCGGCCAGCTGACCAGCCATTACGCGCCCCGTGCCCCGGTGCGGCTGGACGCGCGCGAGGCGCGCCCGGGCGAGCTGCTGATCGGCTTCGGCCCCATCGCCGGCGAGATGTCGCTGAGCGAGGCGGGCGACCCGACCGAGGCGGCGGCGCGGCTGTTCGAGCTCTTGCACCGCGCCGATGCGGACGGCCGCCCCATCGCGGTGGCGCCGGTGCCCGAGACCGGCCTCGGCGCCGCGGTCAACGACCGCCTGCGCCGGGCGGCGGCGCCGAGGTAGGACGACTGTTATTCCAAGCTGGAATACCATTTCCGCACGAAGTCGACGCCCAAACCGTCCAGGATTCGGGTGTCCCTAAGCATCTCGGACTTGAAGCCATCCAGCAGGCCCTGCGGCATATCCATGCGCGAACTGACGTTGACGGCTTCGCGCGCGCTTTCGGGAAGCTGCAAGGGACGGATATCGAGGAAGTCTGCAACCTTGGCCATCAGACCGGTCGGTTCGGATCTGATATCGTCGAAGTCCAGCACGAGAACGTCCTTGCGGTCAAAGACCTGAAGGAACCGCTCCAGATGCCGCGCATACTTACCGTCCTCATCCAGATCGAAGTCCTTGATAAAACGAAGCATCTGGTCAGGGGAATAGTTTCTGACTTCCTCCCAGCGGCCCATGAATTCTGCATGGAACTTCAGATGCGACCAAAGCCGCTTTACCGGATTGCGCAGGATGTAGATGAGTTTGACATTAGGTCCCAGCGCTCGGATGGCATGGACGCCATCAAGGCCGATCTTGCTGGTCGAGGGGCTGAAGTCACAGGCATATTGATGCGGGCGGGCGTCGCCGAAAAGCTGACGATACCAGCTGTCGCAGACCGGACCCCTGGCGAAATTCTGATACCAACTGAGGTTCTTCTCGAAGAACGAAAACTTGCGTGCATATTCGCCGTCGGGAAGCTTTGACTGATAGTTCTGTGCCGCCAGATTGACAAAGGCTTGAAGCGACCTGAAGCGGGTGTTGTTGGGCAGGCGATCGAAACTGCCATAGCGGGAGAAGAAATAATGCAGCTCTTTTTCTGGGCTGAAATAGATCTCCGGCGAGTGGCGCAATTGCTCATAAAGCCAGGTCGTCCCTGATTTCGCCGCTCCGATGCAGAACAGATATCCGCGCATGTTCTAGCCTGTCATCCTTTCAGTAACGTCACCGATGTGACCTGCCTCGTCTTGCTGTTTTCCCCGATACCGCTCCAGCAGCCAGTCCACGTGCTGGGCCAGCGAGGGCATCTGCAGTTCCTCGTCGAAGAAGCTGTCGCGCAGGGCCGGGTCGCGCACCAGCCGGTCCAGCTTGGCGCGGAAATCGGCGGCGTCGCCGGCCTCGAAGACGAAGTCCTCGGGCCGGGTCAGGGTCTGCTTGGCGCCGACATGGCTTGAAACCAGCGAGGGCACGCCCAGGCGCGCCAGCTCGACCGTGACCTGGTTGAAGGTCTCCCACCAGATCGAGGGCACCACGTTCAGGTCGATCAGCTGCGACAGCGCCGCGATCTGCTCGCGCGCATAGCTGGGCACGATCCGCACGCTGCGGAACCGGGTCTCAAGCTGCGCGAGCTGGCGTTCGCGCTGCGGCCCCATGCGGGCGACGATCAACAGGTCGACATGGTCGCGATAGAACGGATCGTCGATCTGGGCCAGCGCGTCGATCAGGAAGGGCAGGCCCTTCGACGGGATGTCATAGCCGATGAAGGACAGGGTGACGCCTTCGGGCGCGTTCGAGGCCTGGCGGGCGCCGGCCGGGGCGATGTCGTCCTCGTCCTCCGCGGCCGGGGGATTGACCTTGGCGCGCAGGATCTCGCGCGTGTCGCGCAGCTCCTGCCGTTCCGAGAGCGGGATCTCGATGTCGATGGGCAAGAGCAGGGTCTCGACCCGGGTGCCGGGCGGCAGGAAGCGCATGGCGGTCTGGCCGCAGAGGTCCGAGACCGCGAAGATGCCGTCGGCATTGTCATGCAGCGCGCGGCCGTTCGCCTCGCGCCATTGCCGATAGGCGGTGCTGTCCAGGATCGGGTCGCGCGGCGGCAGCGGCACCGGGTCGGGCGTGCGCGGCGTCGCCTGCCAGGAGTTCGTGCGCCCCGGCTCGGTCCTGGGCCGCAGGTGCCAGTGGCGGAAGCGGGTGCGCAAGCCGTGGCGCAGGTCGTTGAACAGGTTGCGCAACGCCTTGGCCCAGGACTTGGTGCCGGCGAAGGCGTCGAACAGGAAGCCGCCCAGCGGATGCCCGGCCAGCCCGCGCCCCTTGAGCGCGGCGCCGACGCGGTCGAAGGCGATCAGGTCGGCCATGCGCCGGTCGTGGCCCAGGCAGCCGGTGCAGCGGGCGCCGTCGTGATAATCGGTGCAGGGCAGGCGGTTGTCGTAGAGCAGCTCGATCTGCGGGCAGACCGGCATGTAATTGTGGAAGGTATAGAACAGCCGCCGCAGCTTGTCGCCCTTGGGCAGCGCCAGCACGCCCGAGCCGATGCCTTCCAGGTTGTGGATGTGGAAGGCGTCGAACGGGCCATGCGCCTGGATGAATGCGCCGATCAGCCGCGGCGTGACATCGTCGCGCAACCATTGGTCGACCGAATAGAAGGCGTCATGCGCCGGCGCCTTGATCGGCGAATTGTATAGCGTGAAGGTCTTGAGCCGCGGGTTGCCATAGACGTTCGCGGTCGGCTCGATCCGGGGCTTGCGGTCGAAGAAGCGATACTTGTCGCCCGAGGACAGGAAATAGACCTCGATGCCGTCGCGCGACAGCAGTTCGTCGATGATGTTACGCAGATACATGGTGACGCCGCCGCCCGCCATGGTCGGGTTGTCGAACTGCGCCCAGTTGTAGAACAGGATTTTCATCGGGTGGTGATACCGATGATGCGGTTCAGCAGCGGGTTCAGCCAGCCCAGCCGGCTGGCGGCCATGCTGCCCTGCACCCAGCGATCCTCGCGCATGCAGCGCGCCAGGTCGCTGCGCAGCCGCCAGGGCCGGACGCGGGCCAGCATGCCGCCCTCGACCACCTCGGTCAGGCCGGCGTGATGGGTCAGCCCGTCCACGGCCTGCAGCGTGTCGCGACGCGGGTGCGAGAAGCAGTCCGAGATGCCGCGACCGATCGTCGCCTCGGCCTCGCGGTCGGGCATGGGCGAGCGGCGCAGCACGGCATCGACCTCGCGCGCGGTCGCCAGGATGCGCTCGCGGGTGATCGGGGTGCGGTCCAGCCCGGCCGGGCCGAAGACCGGCTGCATCACGCCCTGCGCATCGGGCTGGAAGTCGCGCAGGCTGCCGCGGGTGCGGTCCACGGCGAAGGGCTCGAGCCAGGCGAAGTTCAGCGCCGCGGCGCGCTGGCGCCAGTCCTCGCGGCCGATCATCACCGGATCCAGCATGCTGGCGCGCGGATGCATCTGGCCAAGGTTGCCGGCGAAATAGCGGTTGGCGGCGAACATCATCATCACCAGCCGGCTGCCCAGGCGCTGGCCCTGCGCCTCGAGCGCATACATATGCTCGGACAGCGATTTCAGCACCGTGCCGGAATAGCCGATGTCGACCAGCAGCACGCGCTGGTCGGGCAGGAACAGGTCCTGCTGGTCGAGGTAGTCGATGACGCGCTGGCGCTTGACCTGCACCGCGGCATCGACCGCCTGCGCCAGCTCCGGCTGGGCCAGGATGGCGGCGAAATCCACGTCGCAATCGTCGCGCCCGTCCAGATAGGCGTCGACCCATTTGTCGAGCCCGCGCGCGCCGGCCATATCCTCGCGCGACAGGGCGAAGGTCCGCATCAGGCTGCCCAGCGAGGCGCCTCCGCCGCGCAGCCAGCCGATGTGGTGGCGGATATAGCGCTCCCAATCCGGGTCGGAGCATGGCGGGCAGGTCAGCAGCACCCCGGCGCGGCGGCTGAAGGCCAAGTCGGCCAGCTGCGGCAGGTCCAGCGTGTCCCCGGCGCCGGTGTCGGCGATCAGCTGGCGGATCAGGTGGTGATAGATGGTGCCGTCGCGGGTCAGGAACAGCACCCGGTCAAAGCCGCCCTGTTGCGCGGTGGCCAGCACCTGCCGCGAAAAGCTGAGGAAGCCGGCCGTGACCAGCCGCACCAGCCCGTCCTCGGGCTTGTCGCCGCGGATCTGCGCCAGCAGCGCCTGCGCCGCCGCCGGGCGGCGATGGGCGTCGAGCCTGTGCAGCAGCTCCAGCCGGTGCTTGCGCATCTCGTTTTCGGGATTCATGTAGTGCAGCGCGTCCCAGCCGTGCTTGCGCGGCTGCACCACGTCGTTGTTCCAGTTGTCGCCCAGGTGCAGCCGGCGCCAGTCGGCCGACCCCAGCGTGGCGTCGATATGGTCGAACAGCTTGCCGCTGTGCTTGGTCACGCCCACCGTGGCCGAGACGAAGACATGGTCGAAATATTTCAGCAGGTCCAGCCGGGTCAGCAGCTCGCGCAGCCAGCGTTCCGAGAAATACATGTCCGAGGCCAGGACCAGCACCTTGTCCTGCACGCGCAGCCGCTCGAGGAAGTCGCGCATCGCCGGATCGACGGTCAGCACCCGATGCTCGGTCTCGATCTCATAGGCCAGCAACGATTCCACCGCCCGGGCGCGGCGCGCGTCGTCGGCGATATAGGGCGCCAGCGCGGTGTCGAAGACATCGGCCAGGTCGATCTCGTTGCGATAGGCGGTCTTCGAGGCCATGCCGGCCTTTTTCAGCGTCTCCTGATGGCGGCTGCGCGAATGCAGCAGCAGGCCGCGCGGCAGCGGGCCGTCGTCGCCCCGGATCAGGCGTTCACCGAAGGCGGCGGTCTTGGCATGCACGTCCTCGAGCGCGATCTCGCGCCAGAGCAGCGTGTCGAACAGGTCGAAGCTGACCATGCGATAGGGGCCAAGCAGCGCCGCAAGCTGGTCGGGATGGCTGAAGTTGTTCGCGTCCAGCTTGAAATTGCCGAACTTGCGCTGCGCCGATTCCCGCGCGGCGCGCTCGGGGGCAAGGCCGGCGGCGATGCGCGTGAACTGGGGGACAAGCAAAGGAACCGCCTCGTCAAATTGGATTGTGTCCGAAAGCCCCGAAAAAGGCCGAATCGGCAGCAAGCAGTCTGATAGAAGCTGCGCCGCGCAAGCGTCAAGGCTTCGTCGCCGGCTCGGCATGTCGCCGCTTGCAGTTGTGATCGCGGCGGCGGGGCCTGCCGCGGGGGAAAGCGCCGGCCGGGGTCAGCCCTGGCCGTCCAGCTGCGCCGCCAGCGACAGAAGGTCGGCCCAGGCCTCGCGCTTGGCGGCGGGGGTGCGCAGCAGGTAGGAAGGATGCGTCATCGGCAGCGCCGGCAGGCCGAAGGCTTCGGTCCAGGTGCCGCGCAGCTTCAGGATGCCCTGCCGGTTCAGCGCCGCCATGCAGGGCGTGTTGCCCATCAGCACCAGGACCTCGGGCTGCGCCAGTTCGACATGGCGGCGAAGGAAGGGCAGCATGACGGCGATCTCGGCCGGCTCGGGGCGGCGGTTGCCGGGCGGGCGCCAGGTCAGGACATTGGTGATGTAGAGCGCCCTTTCCGCATCCACCGCCTCGCGCGACAGGCCGATGGCCGCGAACATGCGGTCCAGAAGCTGGCCGGCGCGGCCGACGAAGGGGCGGCCCTGGTTGTCCTCTTCCTCGCCCGGGGCCTCGCCGATGACCATCACCCGGGCCGAGGGGTTGCCGTCGGCAAAGCAGAAATTGCGCGCGCCCTTCTTCAGCTCGATGCCGTCGAACGCCTCTTGCGCGGCGGCCAGCTCGGCCAGGCTGGTCGCGGCGGCGGCCATGGCCTCGGCCTGGGCGGCCAGGTCCAGGGCGGTGTCGGGCGGCCTGGGTGCGGGGGCGGCCGGGCCGGGGGCAGGGGCCGGCGCGGGCTGGTCATAGCGGTCGAGCGGCGCGTCGAGGCAGGGCTCGTCCGCGCCGAGTTCGGCCTGCCATTGCAAGAGCGCCAGCGCCGTCTCGGCATCCAGCGCGAATCCCCTGTAGGTCGGATCTGCGGTCATGCGCGCAGGCTAGGCCGCCGGGCGGGCGCCGGCAAGGTGCGGCGATCCGCCGGGGGCTATTGCGACTGCGTCAGGGGCGTGGTGCCGCCGCCCATGCCGACCAGGCGCTGGATCAGCGGCCTGGCGGTCGGCCCGATGCGGTCGCAGGCGCCGGGATCGTCCAGCAGCTTGAAGGCCGGGCCGTAATAGGTCCGGTCATAGGCCGAGGCGTCCAGCCCCAGCCGGGCCGCCAGCCGGTCGCCGGTGCCGGTGATCAGCGTCCATTCCCCGTCCGTCACCGGATAGGCCGGGCAGTTCGAGGTGATGACATTCACATTCGCAAGCTCGGCGATCAGCGCCTTCGCCTCGGCCTCCGACAGGCCCGAGACGTCGGGAAGCTGCACGGTGATGCCGCCATCCGCCAGCGCCGCCCCGGCCAGCATCAGCATCGCCCCCGCCAGTGTGATTCTCGCCGCGGCCGCTTTCGTCTTCATGGGCTGTCCCCCTTGGTTTCGGCATTCCCGAACGCGGCCCATCCGGCCCGATCCACCCCGCGATCGCAAGCCAATTCGCCGTGAACTTGACGCAGGGAATGCGCAAGGATACGCGATTGGCGACAGCCAGAAGCATAGAGGATGCCTGCGATGACCCCCTTTT
The DNA here is from genome assembly GCF_001546115.1 of Paracoccus aminovorans. Classification (GTDB taxonomy): domain Bacteria; phylum Pseudomonadota; class Alphaproteobacteria; order Rhodobacterales; family Rhodobacteraceae; genus Paracoccus; species Paracoccus aminovorans_B. The sequence continues at coordinate 1,264,210 of NZ_KQ955208.1, read as the reverse complement.
CCCTGCTGATTCTGCCCGGCGACGGCATCGGCCCCGAAGTCATGGCCGAGGTGCGCAAGGTCATCGGCTGGTTCGAGCAGAACCGCGGCCTGTCCTTCGAGGTCAGCGAGGATCTGGTCGGCGGCGCCGCCTATGACAAGCACGGCAAGCCCCTGGCCGACGCGACCATGCAGAAGGCGCAAGAGGTGGATGCCGTGCTGCTGGGCGCCGTGGGCGGGCCGAAATACGACAACCTGGATTTCTCGGTGAAGCCCGAGCGCGGCCTTCTGCGCCTGCGCAAGGAGATGGACCTGTTCGCCAACCTGCGCCCGGCGCAATGTTTCGACGCGCTGGCCGACTTCTCCTCGCTGAAGCGGGACGTGGTGGCCGGGCTCGATATCCTTATCGTGCGCGAGCTGACCTCGGGCGTCTATTTCGGCGAGCCGCGCGGCATTTCCGACGACAACGACCCCGAGAACGAGGGCGGCCGCGTCGGCGTGAACACCCAGCGCTATACCTCGGGCGAGATCCGCCGCGTCGCCCGCTCGGCCTTCGAACTGGCCCGCAAGCGCGCGGGCCGCGTCTGCTCGATGGAAAAGGCCAATGTCATGGAATCCGGCATCCTGTGGCGCGAAGAGGTGCAATGGGTCCACGACAACGAATATCCCGATGTCGAGCTGTCGCACATGTATGCCGACAACGGCGCCATGCAGCTGGTCAGGAACCCGCGCCAGTTCGACGTGATCGTGACCGACAACCTGTTCGGCGACATCCTGTCCGACGCGGCGGCGATGCTGACCGGCAGCCTGGGCATGCTGCCCTCGGCCAGCCTTGGCGCGCCGATGGCGAACGGCCGGCCCAAGGCGCTGTATGAGCCGGTGCATGGCTCGGCCCCCGACATCGCCGGGCAGGGCAAGGCCAACCCCATCGCCTGCATCCTGAGCTTTGCCATGTGCCTGCGCTATTCCTTCGACCTGGGCGCCGAGGCCGACATGCTGGAGAAGGCCGTCGAGAAGGTTCTGGCCGACGGCCTGCGCACCGGCGACCTGATGGGCCCCGAGGGCGGCAAGCCGGTCTCGACCGCCGAGATGGGCGACCACATCCTGGCCGCGCTTTCGGCGCAATAAGGCATCGGCCGCGCCTGCCCGGCGGGCGCGGCCCCATCATCACCGTCGGGGAGGATCATGACGGCGGGCAATATCAAGGGCGCGCTGCTGGCCCTGCTGGCCATGGGCATCTATTCGACCCATGACGTGATCATCAAGCTGCTGGGCGAGACCTATCCGGCGCTGCAGATCCTGTTCTTCTCGGCCCTGCTGTCATTCCCGCCGCTGGCGGTGCTGCTCTTGCGCGATCGGACGCATGGCACCTTGCGGCCGCGCAACCCGTTCTGGGTCGGGTTGCGCTCGATCTGCATCGTCGGCTCAGGCGTGGGCGGCTTCTATGCCTTTTCGACCCTGCCGATGGCGCAGGTCTATTCCATCCTCTTCGCGGCGCCGCTGCTGGTGACGGTGCTCTCGGTGCCGCTTCTGGGCGAGCGGGTTGGCCTGCATCGCTGGGCGGCCGTGGTCGCCGGGCTTTGCGGCGTGCTGGTCGTGCTGCGCCCGGGGGTGACGCCCCTGGGCCTGGGCCATCTTGCGGCGCTGATGGGGACGACGGCCACGGCGCTGTCGGCCATCGCCGTGCGCAAGCTGGGCCGGTCCGAGCGGACGGTGATCCTGCTCCTGTGGCCGATGATCGGGAACTTCCTGCTGACCGGCGCCTCGCTGGGTTTCGCCTATCGGCCGATGCTGGCCGGGGACCTGGCGCTGACCGGCGTCATCGCGGTGCTGGGCCTGGCGGCGGGTTTCCTGCTGATCCTGGCCTATCAGGCGGGCGAGGCCGCCAATGTCGCGCCGATGCAATATTCGCAGATGCTCTGGGCGATCGGCTTCGGCTGGCTGCTGTTCGACGAGCGGCCGGATGCGATGACGCTGCTGGGGGCGGGGCTGATCATCGGCTCGGGGCTCTACATCCTGATGCGCGAGCGCACCGGCTCGTCCCGGCTGCGCCCGGTGACCGAGGCGCGGCTGCGTTCCGAGACGGTAACCGCGCCGCGTCCCAGCCTTCTGGGCCGGCTCTGGCGGCGTGACTGATAGGCTGACGAAATCTGCGAGATCCCCCTTGCATTCGCCGGCGCGACGGGCTACCTGCCGCCTCACGGTCGGAGCGTAGCGCAGCCTGGTAGCGCACCTGCTTCGGGAGCAGGGGGTCGGAGGTTCGAATCCTCTCGCTCCGACCATTTTCCCGGTGATAAGAGGCAGATAGTTCTGCCTTTTTGATCACGAAAATTGCCTCTTGAAGATGTCGGCGCTTTCCCAACTAATTGAATTATAACAGAATAGTGCTACCCACTCGACGAGTGTGCAGGTGGGTCGACTGAGTGCTGGTATCGGCGTTAACGGCGGTGCCTAACGATGTGTCGAAAACCAGAGCTGGTATGCAGTGGTTCGCGACTATCCATCATGATCACGCCTAAATTCTTCCGCCAACGCCCTTGAACTTCTCAACGAACGCAGAGATGCGCTGGAACACGTCTCTTTTTTTGGTCAGGTATTGTGGATTGAGCGGGCTCATTTTGGGAAGGATGGAGTTCAACTCCGTGCCGTTTTCGCTTGCATATTCGCGCTTAATCGAGGTCGTGATGTAGCGCTTGGCGGCATCCGAATTCAATTTTTCATCGTTTATCAGTTCTTCCGCTTCCCGGCGTTGTTCGGCTTGTGCGAAGGCAAAGAACGCCTCAATAACCCCGGCCTTGTCCTCCAGCTCGTTAAGGTTTGTCTGATTGATGAAATCGACGATGAGGCTTTCTTTCGCGCGGTTGCCAATACTGGCGCGGATGACACGGCGCACTTCGCCAACGAGCTCTGACTTGCTCTTCGTTTTTTTGCTGTGCTCGAAGATTAGCTCAAGGATATAATCCAGATTTATTTCCTGGGACTTCAAGAGGTCGACCTCAAAGACGACATCATCCCAGTCGGTCGTTGACTCAATCTGCTCGGCGCTCGCCTTTTCACGGCGAAGTCAATCCCGGATGTCATTGTAGGTCGAACGGTAGTCCTGGACCTTTCGGTCAGCAGGCATCTCGATGCTCTTGAGCTCGTCAACTTCATCATCACTCAAATGATGCCGCTCCTTGAACGCTCTCACCGCTTCGACATCACTCTCGTCAATCTCCTGAAGCTCTCTTAGGCTGGAGAACTCATCATAATTCTGAAGGATATTCTCAACACGGAGATACTCGCCGAACAGCTTCGCAAAGGCCTTCTTGTCCGCTTCCTTTTCGATGGCGGCGGGGTTCGGGACACGCTCTTCCAGCTCACGGACGACATCAACAAAGCCTCGCCGCGCCTCGCCTGTCGTCTGGTCCGTAAAACCTTCCATGTCTTCTGAGTAGCTCTTCTCCAGAACGACGTTCTTGGTATTGGCGTTGCCAAAGAGTGTGATCGCCTTTACGGTCGCCTCTTCTAGGTCGCGGAAGGTAACGATGTTGCCGAAAGACTTCGTCGCATTATAAATGCGGTTGGTGCGGGAGTAGGCTTGTATAAAGCCGTGAAAACGCAGGTTCTTGTCCACAAACAGTGTGTTCAGGGTTGGCGCGTCAAAGCCGGTCAGGAACATGCCAACCACAATGAGCAGGTCGACTTCCTTGGACTTCACCCGCTTCGCCAGATCCCGGTAATAATTCTGGAAGCCTTTGCTATCAACGCTGAAATTCGTTCGGAAACGGGCGTTGTAGTCCGCGATGGCAGCGTTCAAAAACTCCTTGGCGCTGCTGTTCAGCGCCGAAACCTCAAAACTCTCCTCAGGGATGTCGCCAATCGCATCCTGTTCTTCGTTAGCCGCGAATGAAAAGATGGTCGCAATCTTCAACGGCCTGTCGCTACCGTCCTGCAGCGTATTCAGATTTTCATAATAGAGCTTGGCTGCATCAACGCTGCTCACCGCGAACATGGCGTTGAAGCCCTTATTGTCTCCATAGAGACGATGCGTCTTGCGGCGAAAGTTATCGAGAATGTACTGGGAAATCTCGGCGATTCGTTCGGGGTGCTGAAGAGCATGCCGGTTTTCGGCGGTGGTCAGCTTCTTTTCATCCTGTTCGGATTCGATCGCTTTGAACGTCGGGCGCACATCGTTGTAGTCGACCTTAAACTTGAGCACCTTTTCGTCGCGGATTGCGTCCGTGATCACATAGGAATGAAGTTCGCTCCCGAATACGCTGGCCGTCGTCTCCGCACCCGAAGCATTTTCCGGAAATATCGGCGTGCCGGTAAAGCCGAACTGGCAGAACTTTTTGAACTTACGCTTGAGGTTCTTCTGTGCCTCACCAAACTGGCTGCGATGGCACTCGTCGAAAATGAAGACGACGTGCTGGGTATAGACCGGCAGGTCGCCCTCGCTCTTCATCAGATTGTTGAGCTTCTGGATCGTTGTGCCGATGATTTTGTTATCGTCCTTGGAGAGGTTGCGCTTCAACCCTGCTGTGCTGTCGGAACCGTTGCCGCTGTCAGGCGAGAAGCGCTGATACTCTTTCATCGTCTGGTAATCGAGGTCTTTGCGGTCGACCACGAAAAAGACCTTGTCGATGAAATCGAGTTCAGTGGCCAAGCGGGCGGCCTTGAAGCTGGTCAGCGTCTTGCCTGATCCCGTCGTATGCCAGATAAATCCGCCGCTTTCGGGCTTGCCCAAAATCTTGCCTTGGGAGGTCTTGGCTTCGAAGGAACTTCTGATTTTCCTTAGGATTCGTTCCGTCGCCGCGATCTGATAGGGGCGCATTACCAGCAGCGTGTCACTAACGTCGAAGACCGAATAGTTCAGCAACACCTTCAACAGCGTGCGCTTCTCGAAGAAGGTCGCCGTAAAATCCTTTAGATCCCGGATCAAGCTGTTATCGGCCTGCGCCCAGTTCATCGTGAAGTCAAAGCTGTTCTTATCGCGCTTGGTCGTGTTGGCGAAGTAGCGCGTATCCGTGCCGTTCGAGATTACGAAGATCTGAAGGTACTTAAAGAGCGAACTGTCCGAGTTGAAGCTCTCCTTGCTGTAGCGGTGGATCTGGTTGAACGCTTCCCGAATGGCAACGCCGCGCTTTTTAAGCTCGACTTGCACCAGCGGCAGCCCGTTCACCAGAATGGTCACATCGTATCGGTTCGCATGAGCGCCCGCTTGCTCGAACTGCTTAATGACCTGAACCTTGTTGCGGCAGACATTGGCCTTATCAGCCAGATAGATGTTCTGGATACGGCCATCATCGAAGACGAAGTCAAAGATGTAGTCGTCGTGAAGCTTGCGGGTCTATCAGTGGCACTGTCGCTGGGCCGATCCAGATAGGTCTCAACGAAGCGCGCCCATTCCTTATCTGTAAATTGAACATCGTTGAGAGCTTGCAACTGAACGCGAACATTGGCCAGCATGGCGTCGGTTGTTTTCAGGTCAGGCAGATACTCATAGCCCTGATCGTGCAGGTCCTGAACAAGCTCGCGCTCTAGGTCTGTCTCAGACTGATAGCTGTTAGCCGCCTCCCAAGCGCGCACATATTTATCGAGAACGATAAAGCGATTGGTCTCGGCGATCGGCGTTGTCTGCTCAGGCATCTTCACCTTCCCAATGCCAAGTTTGATAATTCTTAGCAATATTTCTGACTAAGTATCGAAAAACCCGTTTGTCATCATCGCTTATGTACTGATTCTCTTCGCCAGATTGCTTGGAGTGACTTGAAATATTCAGAATTCTTGATTGATAAGGATTTGGCCTACCGTCGGTTGTTTTGGGAAGAAGTTCATTCCAACGATTGTGACCGAGAAATGTCGAGCTCTTTTCCAAAATATTTCGTATGAAATTAAAGTGATATTTTTTATTTCCCCATTTTCTGAAGCTTCTTGAAGCTTACGGAGCAAGTACAGGTGATAAGAAAACGGAGAGTCGTTCGGCTGTGACGACAAACTGAAAGTTCCATCTTCTTCTTTTTCAAGGCGATATTTTGAGTACGTTTTTCCCTTGTAGCTCAGCGCTTTGTCATCACCATTTAATTCATTGTGAAGTACATTAAAAAATAATGGGTTGTGCGTTGTAATGACAAACCTCAAACCTACGCCTTCGACATAAATACTCCTTTTTACGAGGTGAGCTACATCGACCGCAAGCTGGATGAGGTGGTTCTCATCAAGGGAGCTGACAGGATCATCGATGAATATGTACTCGAGGTCATTGAATTGATCCGTCTCACGCTCGTCCACTTCGACGACGTTCCGAGTGCTGATGACCTGATCCAGCAGGCAATAGAACACGCTCCAAATGAAATTGCTTTCTTCACCCTTCGAGATTTTTAGATTTCCGACGCTTTCATCGTCACCGCGTTCAAGTGAGAAAGTTACTTCCGAAAACGCAGGCACGGTGATCTCGTTGCCATCCCTGTCTTTGGCTTTGTACTCCTCGTTGAAGCGGGGCGTTAGGTTCGGCTGTGTGTAACGCTGAAAAACGGTGATGACGTTGAGGTCGAGCCCGAGATCTTCGAAGGCGGATCTGGTGAACGCATTCGGCTGGATACAGAGCTTCCGCTCGGTATCACCGGTCAGATCATTGTCCCAGTAGAAGAGGTCTTCGGTGAAGGCGTTGTAGTAGAGCACCTTGGGGCGATGATCGTCGTCCCGCTCCTCGGTCTTCGGGTCGATCAGCTCCCTGAATTCACGTGAAAGGCGCGTCTTGCCGGAGGCATTGAACGCATAGATCAACTGCACCTTCTTGTCGGCATCCCGCAGCGTTGCAGCGGTTTCGGTCAGCGTCTGTCCCATCTACGCAGCCTCCGCGTCCGGCTTGGGAAAGCTCAACAGTTGATCGCGGTAAAAAGCATATTGCTTTTCGCGCAACTCAATTTCGCGGGGCAGGCCTTCCGTGATGGAGTTTGTCAGCGTGTCGAACTTGTCGAGAATGACGACTATGCGGGCTTGGTCCTCAAGAGACTTCTTCGGGTCGTCAGCGAATGGGATAGGTATTTTGAACCCTTTGATAAGACCTGAATTCAAGTCCCCGCGTGCACCTTGCCCCATATCCCTCAGAGTCTCATAGTTTCTACTCACCCAATGGAACACATAGCGATAGTTCGCCTGTGACGGATCAATCGCAAGGCAGCAACAGTGCTGGTTTGTGGTTAATGGAATCTTGTTGATGGCAGAGCGTCCTGCGGTTGCACCC
>NZ_KQ955208.1:1249384-1253486 GCF_001546115.1 Paracoccus aminovorans | reverse complement strand
TTGCGCTGGGTAAGCTCGGCGGTAAGCTCGGCGGTAAGCTCGGCGGTAAGCTCGGTGAAGCTGTCGAGTATCCGAACAATCTCCCCCTGTATCGCCAGCGACTTCTGCGGATCATTGGGGCATGGAATGGCGATCTTGAACGCTTTCACTTTGCCGTCTGATATCGCTGGATATGCAGCACCACTCTGATTCTCTTCGACATAATTCTTGAATTCTGTTGTGCTAAGCCAATGCAAAATCCACTTGGGTAGAACCTGATCCTGCTTTGCCCTGAGCACGCAGTAACCCGTGCTGGCGACGTTTCCGGCCAGTTTCGAGTCGATGAGGCAGTATCGTTGTTGAACGGGGCGCGTCGTGGCGAAAATGACGTCATTGTCCTCGACGAGTTTCTGCGCTCTGCTTGGCGCGGTTTCGGCTGAAATCTCGCTGGTTTCGGTAACGCGCTTGGCTTTGATGTCGACGGACGTGAGATCAATATATCGGTAAACGCCCTCGGCTTCAGACCACTTGATGTTCGCGGTGGGTTGAGTGACGTCCCCCAAAGGCACCCAAGCCACTTCAACCCCGTCCAACAGCTTCTCCAGAAAACCCGCCGCACTCATGCGTCAATCTCCGCGATGATGGCGTCGATGTCAGCGCGCAACTGGTCGATCTTCTCAACCGTGGTTCTGATCTCCTCATTGAGCTCACCGATGTTCACAACCTCGCGCGTGTTGCGCGGCTCGACATAGGAACTGACTGAGAGGTTATAGCCGCGCTCTACGATGGTCTCATACGGCACCGATGCGGCGACATGATCGACGTCTTCCTTTCGATCAAAAATCTCCATCACCCGCGCGATGTGATCGTCCGTCATCAGATTGGTGTTGGTGGCCTTCTTGAAAAACTGTTCGCCGCTTGCGTCGATAAATTGGATGGCCGTATCGGTCTTGTTCTTGGCAAGGACTAGAATCGTTACCGCGATGGTCGTGCCATAGAAGAGGTTGGAGGCAAGCGCGATCACCGTCTCGACGTAGTTGTTATCAACCAGATATTGCCGGATCTTTTTCTCCGCCCCGTCGCGATAGAATATCCCCGGGAAGCAAACGATCGCCGCGCGGCCTTTGGCCGAGAGATAGCTGAGCGCATGGAGCACAAAGGCGAAATCGGCCTTTGATTTGGGCGCCAGCACGCCCGCCGGAGCAAAGCGGTCATCGTTGATCAGGGTCGGATCGTCCGAACCGATCCACTTCACCGAATAGGGCGGGTTGGAAACGATGGCATCGAAGGGCTTGTCGTCCTGAAAGTGGGGCTGCGTCAGCGTATCGCCACGCTGGATATTGAACTTGTCGTAATTGATGTTGTGCAGGAACATGTTCATGCGGGCGAGGTTGTAGGTCGTGTGGTTGATCTCCTGCCCGAAGAAGCCCTCTTCGATGATGTGTTCATCGAAATGCTTTTTGGCTTGCAGCAGCAGCGAGCCGGAGCCGCAGGCCGGGTCATAGATCTTGTTGACCTTTTCCTGCCCGTGCATGGCGAGCTGCGCGATGAGCTTTGAGACATGTTGCGGGGTGAAAAACTCGCCGCCGGACTTGCCCGCATTGGCGGCATAGTTCGAGATCAGGAATTCATAGGCATCGCCGAACAGGTCAATCTGGCTGTTGTGGAAGCTGCCGAAGTCCAATTCCGCAACGCGCTTAAGTACCTTGGCTAATCGGCTGTTCTTTTCCGTGACGGTATTGCCGAGGCGCGTGCTGGTCGTGTCGAAGTCGGCGAACAGGCCCCTGATATCCAGCTCAGACGGATAGCCATTGGCCGAGGATTCAATTGCCGCAAAGATATGCGCCAGATCTGTGTTCAGGCTGTCATTCGTGTTGGCACCGTCCGCCACATTGGCGAACAGCTGGCTGGGATAGATGAAATAGCCCTTGGTCTTGATGGCATCGTCCTTGATGTCATCAGTGACCACATCGTCAGGAAGACCAGCGTAGTTGATGCTCTCGTCATCCGCCTCGATATACGCAGCGAAATTCTCGCTGATAAAGCGGTAAAAGAGCGTGCCGAGGACATATTGCTTGAAGTCCCAGCCATCGACCGAGCCGCGCACGTCGTTTGCGATTTCCCAGATTTTCCGTTGTAGCGCCGCGCGTTGTTCCTGGCCGGTCATCTCTTTTTGTCCTTCTTCGGACTGGCTTCACGCTCGATCCAGTCCTCAATATCCACGCGCCGAAACCGCCAGGTGCCGCCAACCTTGAAGCCGGGCAGCTTGCTGTCGGCCGCAAGGCGGTAAGCGGTTTTCTTGTTGATCCTGAGATAGTCGGCGACTTCATCAATGGTCATGATGTCAGCTGCCATGTGAAGCGCTTTCCCAGAATCATCCTTTTTGAGATTTCTATGGAAATTTGCGGATTCCTACAAGACTGGAATTCCAAGCGATTTCAGAGCTGTGCCGGGTCGCAACGTCGCAATCCACAGCAAACTCTTTACAGAATGAGCGCTTTGTAAAGAGTGAACTGCGACAGCACCAGCAATCGCGGGACAAAATCACATGACCCGACAGCACACCGACCGGCGTTTTGTCAAGAGTGACGGCAGGGCGCCGGTCGATGCGCATCTGCGCCGCCGAGATTACCTGACCGCAGATGAGGTCAAGCGCCTGCTGGCTGCGGCCAGGTTGGGCCGGCACGGGGCGCGCGATCATCTCATGCTGTTGCTGATGTACCGACACGGGCTGCGGGTCAGCGAACTGGTCGCATTGCGGCGGGAGGATCTCGACCTGACCTCCGGCCATCTCTGGGTGCAGCGGCTGAAGCGCGGCCTCTCGACCAGCCAGCCGCTGACCTGTGATGAACTTCGGACATTGCGTCGGCATCTCTCCGGTCGCGCAGATCTGCTGCCCTGGTTATTTCTGTCGGAGCGCGGTCAGCCTTTGACCCGGCAGGCGGTGAACTATCTCCTGAGGTGCATCGCGGCGCGAGCCGAACTCGGCGCGGTGCATCCCCATATGCTGCGCCATTCCTGCGGTCACGCCCTGGCCCATGCCGGGCGCGACCTGCGGTTGATCCAGGACTATCTCGGCCATCGCGATCCCCGCCATACCGCCCGCTATACCCGCACGGCGGCGGTGCGGTTCCAGAATATCTGGCGCTGACGGGGGCCGGGATATGATCTTTCTCAGTCTGCTGCGGTGGGAGCGAGGCGATGAAATCGGAGGTGGTGATACAGCCGCCGTTGATTAGGTTGGCCATGACGATCCGGTCGATGCCGCGCGGCCTGTGCAGATCGAGGTAATGCTCTGTTCGCCCGCATGTATCGCTCGGAGACAAACCGCCGACTCCGGAAGTCTTCACCTCCGGGCTTCCGGCGTGGGCGACTCTGCAACCCTGCTCCGCGAGGCTGCCGGCGCTGGAAACCCGGCCAACGTTGCACTAACAATCAGAATAGCCCGGGCATTGGGAGTCGATCAGGCTAGGTGTTTGATCCCACGGTTTGATGGTGCGATCCATTCGTCGGAATGGAAGGAAGCACTATGGGACAAGTTCGTCACGGCTGCGCCACGACCACGCACGCCATTCGAGCAGCAATACAGCGATCGCAAGCTTCGATCGCGGCACTGAGCCAGGAGTTTGGGATCAATCCGAAGACCGTGGCGAAATGGCGTAACCGCGAGACGGTCGAGGATTTGAAGACTGGGCCCAAGGAGCCCCGATCCTCCGTGCTCAGCGAGGCTGAGGAAGCAATGGTCGTTGCCTTTCGGCGTCACACGCTCTTGCCGCTGGACGACTGTCTCTATGCTCTACAGCCTTCGATCCCTCACCTGACACGGTCAGCGCTGCATCGGTGCCTTCAGCGGCACGGCATCTCGCGCCTGCCTGAGATCGGCGGCGACAAGCCGAAGCGTCAGCGGTTCAAGCGCTATCCCATCGGTTTCTTCCACATGGATATCGCCGAAGTGCAGACGGCCGAGGGCAAGCTCTATCTCTTCGTGGCCATCGACCGAACGAGCAAGTTCGCGGTCACCCAACTCGTCGAAAAGGCTGACAGGAAGACCGCTTGGGAGTTCCTGGAGCATCTACTGGAAGCCGTGCCCTATCGCATCCACACGATCCTGACGGACAACGGC
>NZ_KQ955208.1:1241999-1248965 GCF_001546115.1 Paracoccus aminovorans | reverse complement strand
CTACCGCCAGTTCCGGCGCTGGACCCTGGCGGGGTTGTGGGAGCAGATCCTCGAAGCGCTGAACGAAAGTCGGATCGTGCCGGATGCGCTCCAGATGATCGACAGCACCGTGATCCGCGCCCATCATCAGGCAGCGGGCGCAAAAGGGGGACTCCAAGACAGGGTTTTGGCCGTTCAAGAGGTGGTTTCACGACCAAGGTCCACCTGCGCGTCAATGCTGCCGGGCTGCCAATGAGGTCGGACATCACGCCGGGCCAGACATCGGACTACCTGGGCTTTGATCTGGTCATGGACGACAACCTGCCGGAGCCTTGCATCCTGCTGGCCGATCGCGGCTATGACTCCGACAAGGTTCGCAAAACCATGGAGGCGCGTAGCATCCTGCCGGTGGTCCCGATGCGCAAGTCTCGCAGGCTCCGTGTCGCTGTCGATCGCAGGCTCTACCGGCTGCGGAACCTTGTCGAGCGGTGCTTCAACAAGCTCAAGAACGCTCGCCGTGTCGCCACCCGCTACGACAAGACCGCCGAAAGCTTCCTTGGCTTCATCGATATCACGTCGATCCGCCTCTGGCTCCGCCATTTGTCAACATGACCTAGGATGAACTATGGACAGCAAACCGCACGATCAGCCTGATCCCCCGGCCGACCCACCAAGCGATATGGCGAAGCGGGTCGCTGAGCTTCAGAAGCTCGCGAAGAATCTGGGGTTTAGCGGCCCGTCCGATTGGGAGAACGAAAAGCGATTCTTTGATCAAGAATGGGGTGAAGACTGACGTGTAATTTCCGCTCCAAGCCGTGAGACGGAAACATGCTTCGATCTTCCCTCCGCCCGAATTCCATATCGCGACAAAACGGAACGCGCGGTATCCCACGATACCTCTGCCGCCTTGGCAGCCTTGTTGACCGAACCGGTCTCGTCAAAAGTTTTTGCGATGAGCGCTTCATCATAGCGCCAATTTCCGTTACGAGGAATGATTGCTCGGCCCGTCTTTTTGATCCACCTGGCGATGGTGTCGCGACCTGTTCCGTGGCGACGGCTCAGTTCATGAATGGAAATACCGCGATCCCAGTCCCGCGCGACCTCTTCGCAGATATCGATTCCGGCGTCTTGCAGCGCCTGTTTGGTTTGAGCGCGATCGAGCGAATAGGCGGCTGCCAGCCCGCCGAACGATCTCACAAGATCGAAGGTTTCACGAACGGCCTTACTTTCAGGTGATGCAGGTGGCTTCCAGTTCCAGCGATTCTTGCGATGCTGCGGCATGTGCGAAGCAGGTTTTGGAAAATCTTGTCGTTCCTGGAGCTTCTCCGGCAAGATACTCGGCTTGGTAGAACGCCGCATTCTCTTCAACTTCAGTATTTCCTCCAGGCGGGCGTCGCGGCTTTTCTTCTGCAGACGATCAATAATAATCTTCGCTGCGAGCGCAGACGCTTTGGCGGCCGCGAGAGCGGCTGCTTCTTCCTCAGACAACCCAATCATTCAAACCTCCGGATCGGTTGGTTGCTACGCAATGAGGTCTCGACCGCCCCATATGCTGAGGCTCATGGCGAGGTTAGCACAACATAAGCCAGGCGTCGTGGTAAATTCTCAGTTTGACCAGATGTATCGCCAGTCAAATTCTGCAAAAGTGAGAGTCAATGCTCGAAATCGTTGCATAGGCGGAGGTTTTCCGAATCTCTGATTCGTAAAGCAACTCTGCAGACCAAGGACTTACATCCCCATGAAGGTCGATCTCGAGGGCCATGAAATTCTCAAATGCCGGCTTCGGCTGGTGGGATCATCCATGGCAAAGATCGCCCGGTCGCTCGGCATCTCGCAAAGCAGCGTGACCGTTGTGAGCCAAGGCTACCGTCGGTCGCACCGCGTGCAGCGCGAGATCGCAGACCAGCTTGGGACCACGCCGCAGCAACTCTTTCCCGATCGTTACGAGGCAGAGGAGGGCATGAAGACCGGACATAGCTGACAACGGGATATGAAAAAGGGCCCCTGCTGACACAGGCGCCCCTTTTGGTTGTCGTTTGGTCGCGACACCTCATTCATCCCCCGAGTCGAACAAAAAGTCAACCTGCCGGTCGCCGTGGCCGGCAGGGCTGTTCAACACGTCCAAAAGGGGGAGATCGCCCCGTCACCGCCGATGAGGCGGTGGCGGCCGCGCTCCGAACATCATGAACCAAAACCTGATCTATCGCGGGCCGGAACCGAGCCATGCGACCCGCACGATATCGCGCCGATCCCGGGCAAGTCTCCGGGGCGCCATGGTCGCCAAGCTGCCAGGCTTTCCCCGACCGCGCATCCTGCAGTTCGAAAGCGTGCTGGAATATGCCTTCCTGTGCCTGACCTTGGTGCGTGACGATATCCAGCACATCTGGGACCAGCCGCCGGTCGTGCATTATGTTGGTCGTGATGGCCGTCCGGCCAAGCATATCTTCGATTTCCTTGTGACGAAGACGGACGGTGAACGCATCGCCGTGGCGGTGAAGCCGATGCAGCGCGTCATCGCGCGCAACTTTCTCGCCCAGTTGGAGAGGGTGGCCGCCGCGACACCGAAGCAATTTGCCGACCGGGTGATGCTGATCACCGACCAGCACCTTGACCGCGCGGCCGCTGCGGCGGCGGCACGCCAACTTGCACGGACCCGTCCCGTTTTGACGGAGGTGGCGGTATGACGATCCGGTTCCGTTTCTCCAAATCCGATCTGATCACCACGGCGGGCGTTGCGATGCGCCCGCTGGAGATCGACGACAAGGGCGGTCTGTTCGAACGCGTCGGGCAGCCCGGAATCACCGAGTGGTATTCCCATGAGAAGTTGGCCGAATTGCTGCGTCGACCGGATACCACTTATATTGCAGGCTATTTTGGTCGTTCGACGCAAGAAATACGCAGTCGCAAGCCGGTTGATGTCGTCAATGAGTTGCGCGAGTCGGTTCGGCGGTTCGTGCTCTGGTGCAAGGCTTTCTGCGATGCGTTCCTGTACCTGGAATCGCTTGGCTTCATCAACCGCACGCAGGAAGGATATCTGAAAGGACGCGAGCGGCTTGCCGCCGAAATCCAACGACGGGTCGGTGAGGGCGCTGCCAGCGGCAAGGTTGTTCGACCGGGCGCAGACATCATCACCCGCCAGCTTCCCTGTAGCCGGACAGGTTTCGGATGGGTGCGGCGCTATGAACGGGCCGGATATTCGGCGGTAGTGCTGATTCCGGAGATCCATCGCTGCGGCAATCGCAAGCCGCGCTGGTGTCATCGCGCTGAGGCGCTGATGAATCAGGTCATCGAAATCTATGCCGATACGCAACGCCCAACCAGAACGCAGGCCGTTGCCGAAACGCTGGAGCTTTTTTGCCGCGAAAACCGACGGCGGGCTGAGGCTGGCTTGTCCGAACTGGTTGTGCCGTCGCGCCAAACCATCAAGCGCCGTCTTGCCCAGGCCGATCCATACTATGTGCATGCCAAGCGATATGGCACGGCGGCGGCAAATGCCAGATTCACGCTTTACGAGAATGGCCCTGACGTCCGGCAGCCGCTGGAACGTGTCGAAATGGACGAAAACCGCCTCGATGTGATCTCACTGCTGACGTTGTCCGGCATTTGGGACCATCTCCCCGCAGAGAGGCAGGCACGATTCGAGGCCGGGCGCCGGTGGCTATACGTCGCTATTGATTGTGCGACCCGGTGTATTCTCTCCGTGCGTCTGGCCGAGACACCGAACTCGAGCGATGCGATCAAGGCGCTGCGCGACATTTTCGTCGACAAGACACCGATCGCACAGGCGGCAGGATGCGAAAGCACCTGGCACCATCATGGTGGGATTAGCACCCTGGCGACGGACCAGGGCGGCGCCTTCGTGTCCGACGATTTTCAGGGGACAGTCTCTTCACTCGGTATCACCACGCACCTTCCGCCTGCGGGCCTGCCTTGGCTTCGAGGCCATATCGAAACCTTCTTCCGAACCTATGGGCACCAGCTTATGCCCCTTCTGGTCGGCCGGACCTTCTTCGATACCGTTGAGCGCGGCGATTACCCATCGGAGCAGCTGGCTTGCCTCTGCGACGACGACCTGATCAGGATCCTGCTGACCTATGTCGTCGACATCTACCACAATCAACCCCACGGATCGCTGGGTGGAGAAACGCCGAACCAGGCGTGGTCGCGGCTGGTTGCCGAGCACGGCACGCCTCCACTTCCCGATGGTCTCGCCTTGCGCAAGGCTTTCGGCAGGCCGTTGCAACGCAAGCTCCGCGGAGATGGCGTTTTGTTCGCGGGCCTGACCTATAACTGCAGGGCATTGCGCGAAGCTTTCCTGCATGCACCGGTGCGCAGCGTCGAAATCCGCGCCGATCTGCGGGATATAGGCTGGATCGCCGTCAAGGTGGGCGCGACATGGCATCCCGCCATGGCCAATCAGAGTGGCTTCGACGATGTCAGCTATGACGAGCTTCAGGAAGCCACCCGGGCGCTCCGCGTCAAGCACCGGCGGGATGCCGAGCTGGATGCGCCGACCGTCCGCCGGGCGATCGAGCGGATTTCGGAAACCAACCGCCGTGCTTTCGCGCTGCGTGAGTTGACACCATTCCATGTCACCGATCTGGACGTCGAGCGCAATCAATCCGCACTGCACTTCCCCTTGCGCTCCGATGCCGAGCGCCTCGGGCATGCCCGACCGTCTTCCGACCCTCTCTCCGACGGCATCCAGATCGTGCCGTGCAAAGGTGGATCATCCGAGAACCCCACTGACAACCATGACCAAAAACCGCCCGCGCGCGAGCGCCGGAACCGTTGGAGATTTGACGATGAGCAATGACAACATTCGCAAGGCCGCCGAGAAAGTGGCCGCGCTGCGGGACCATTTTGTCCACCACGAGCGGTTCGAGCCGCTGGAGGCGCGCTTCGCCATGCTGGTCGCAAAGCGCCTGTCCGATCTTGATGCAGGCCGATCAAGCGAAGCGCACGGACTCACCCTGTCCGGCCCGTCTGGCACCGGGAAAAGCGCCGCGATAAATCACCTGCTTGCCGGCGTTGGTCAGCTGCTGTCCACGACCCGCCATTTGGATGCCCCGATCATCAGCCTTCGCGTGCCATCACCAGCCACCCTGAAATTCCTCGGTTATACCTTGCTGCGCGCCCTGGGCTATCAGATCAGCTCGGAGCGGCAGGCCTGGTACATCTGGGATCTGGTCCGGCATCACCTGAAAGAGCGCCAGGTGCTGTTCGTCCATCTGGACGAGGCGCAGGATCTTGCCTCGCGCGGCACAAAGCACGAGCTGAACGCGGTAGCCTCGATGCTGAAGACCCTGATGACCGATCCCGACTGGCCAGTCGGGATTATCCTGTCTGGGACGCCGGAACTGGAAGATATTCTGAACCATGACCCCCAGCTGGCAAGGCGGATGCAGACGGTGCACTTCAATAGCCTGTCGCCGGTTGCGCATGGCAATGACGTGCTGGATCTCGTGGAAAACTACTGCAAGCGCGCCGGACTGCCGCCAGCCCCCGGCATTGTCGAACTGGCACATGGCGAACGGCTGATCCACGCGGCAGCCAATCAGTTCGGCCTGGTCATCGAACTGACCCTCGCCGCCATTGAACAGGCGTTTCTCAGCGGGGCCGGCCAGCTGGGATCGAAGGATTTTGCCCGTGCCTATCACCTGCGGACCGCCTGCGACGACTCGTTCAATCCATTTGTCATACCCGATTTTTATCGGGTTGATGCGCGGCAGGTCTTTTCACGGGAGAAACGCTGATGTTCACGGCAACAAACCCGCTACCCTTGACGGTCCCCACGGTTGTAGGGGAATCTGCGACATCCTTCGCCTCTCGCCTGGCTCGACGGAACGGCGTGCCCCGGATGATCACTTTCTGCTCGGATGTGGGGATCGACTACTTCGCGCTTGTGAACGGCGATCCAGTCGAAATCCAGCGGTTGGCAGTTCTGGGTGGGATCGATCCTGTCCCACTGCAAGCGGCAACACCTGCTTTGGTTGAGCCGGGGTGGTTTCGGCTTGGGAAGGAACGCATCAAATTCACGGGGTTCATACGGACAACACTTCGGGTCTGCCCGAGGTGCGTTCACGAAGCGCCAGACAGGACGGGAATCGTCCATCATGGGGCTTGGCAACTCGCAGCGATCCGCACCTGTGCGAAACATGGGTGCCATCTCGTTGCGGCTCCCAAGCCAAAGAACGGCAATGATTGCTTTGATCACGTCCCCATGCTCGACAGCTTTAAACCGACAGGTGGTGATTTGGCTGTGTCTCAGAATATGGAACTGGAGCGGTATTTGACCGAGCGGATCCAGAACGGACCCGGACAAACTTGGCTGGACCGTCTACCATTACATATTGCCGCACAAACCTGCGAGATGTTTGGCGCCCTGCTGACCTTGGGTCCGAGGGTAAAGCGAACAGAACCTACGGACGCGCAGTGGGCAGCGGCCGGCACCGCTGGTTTGAGTATCCTTCGTGGAGGTCCGGATGCGTTGCGTCAAAAGCTCAAGGACATTCAAGATTCTCATCCAGTCGGTGAAAAACTCTACCGGTCACATTACGGCGTCTTCTTCGATTGGCTGCGCTCTCGCGATGATGACCCAGATTTTGACGTTGTGCGTGACGTTGTCCGGGAGTTCATTTTTGAAAATTTTCCGGTTACGGTTGGATCGATTGTTCTCGGCAAGCCCTGTCCGGAACAATTGGTGCATTCTTTCTCAACGGCAAAGCAGGTTTTCGGCATCCCTCACCATAGGCTCGGTCAGAAACTGGTCACCTTGGGAATGGCAAAACCGCATGCGAGCGACAGATTCTACACGCTGACGCGATATATTCCGACTGCCATGCTGACCGACATCATCGCAGAGCTCGGAACACGCATCAGTGCAAAAGAAGCTGCGAAAGAGATTGGAGTTGAAACAGTGGTGCTTGCGCGGCTTGCATGCCATGGCCTCATCCCAAAGCAATCCGAATATGGGAAAAGGTCGAC
>NZ_KQ955208.1:916020-1241819 GCF_001546115.1 Paracoccus aminovorans | reverse complement strand
AAAATCTTTTGAGGAGTTTCAGGCGGTGCATATTTCCCTGACTGAACTGATCGAACGGTCAGGTCGATCAGCTGACGACGAGTTCAACCATCAGATCTCCAATGGCGTGCTGCCGCTCCCGTTGGGATTACGTAGCACAATGATCTTTCGACGCGCCGATGTTGCGTAAACCCATGATCTGACAAAGCTGGTCACGCGCCGGCTTTTTCATGGGCGCGGTGAGGTAACGCTATCTGAGAAAAAGGGCAGGACGAACTGTCGATCCACTCGGCCTGTAGTTGATATTGTTCGGAAATTTTCCGCGCAAGCGGAAAATCTTTGTGATTATTGCCACCCGGTGTGTTGATTGCCACTGAAGTCTTCCTCAAGTGGCCACAATTCTTCCTTTGCGGCAGCAAGGCTGACGTAGTTTGGAAGTGTTGCAGTCGGCACCCTGCACTACAGCAATTACCTGAGACAGCAGTCTACTATCCTCCCAGCTTTGATTTTCGAGTCAGCGGCATGGGAAGAAGCAATCAGAGGCTCTCGAATGCGAAAGCAGATCGAGCAGAGTTCATTGCAGCTTCGCAGGATAGGGCTGGTCGCTACGGCAGCAAGCAATCCCTCGAGTCGCCGGACAGTTCGGCCCAAAGCGGACCTTCATCCCGACGCCGAGCGCCGCGTTGCAGCTTCTCCAGACCGGCCATTCGCTGCGGGTGCTCGATTTCTTTAGTGTCTGAGGTCCGCACTGCGGACGAAGCAGACCTTCGGCGAGCCCTTTCTGCCGCGCCGAAGTCGCTCCAGCCATTGTCTCAATCGGCCAGAATGTGCGTGATCAGATCGTAGGTCGCGCGCACCCGGGCCTCATTGGGATAGTTGCGGTTCGCAAGAACCACGACGCCCAGATCCTCAGCAGGCAGCATGACGATGTAACCACCAAAGCCGTTTGTGGCGCCGGTCTTGTTCAGGATGACATCCTCGGGGGCCAGCCCTTTAACTCCAGTCATCTGCTGCGGGTTGAAGATGAAGCCATAGCCGTTCCCTTCGACCAGATGTTCTGCGTCGGCTGGCCAGGGATAAGCCTCCCAGATCATGGCTTGGGTGAACAGCCGGGTTTGGAACTGCCCCTGCTGCGTGCGGGACACTGCCTCGCGGATTTCTGCACTGGCTTCGCCATTCCCAAGCGCGACATCGAGCAGCTTCAGCATGTCGCGCGCTGACGATTTCACACCATAGGCCTCGTCATCAAGCACACCGGCTGTGACGCGGATCGGTGCGTTCGTCTTGCGGTCATAACCGAAGGCATAGTCTCCCGCCGCACTGGCCGGAACATCGATCCATGTGTTGGACAGCCCGAGCGCGGGAAAGATCTCCGTTTGCAGGGCATCAGCATAGCTCATACCCATCGCGTCTGCGGTAATATGCCCCAAGAGGCCAATGCTGATATTGGAGTAGCTGCGCGCGCCCGGCTCCGGTGGTTGCCAGCCCGCGAGCCAGTCGATCAGTTGATCGACATTCTCCACCTCATCCGGCACCTGCACAGGCAATCCGCCGGAATGATGTGTCGCAAGATCCATTAGACGCAGCCCTCCGGCCGAGGTCCCCTTCAGGGTTGGCAGATAGGTCGCGAGCGGGGAATCGAGTGACAGCCTGCCGAGCCCTTCGACGATGGCGGCCAAGGTCACATTGAAGATTTTGCTGATGGAACCGAGTTCGAAAAGGGTGTCGGGCGTTACAGGCCGCTGATCTTCTCTCGATGCCAGCCCGGTCTGATAGAAGCTGTGCTTGCCGTCGCGGGTCACGCCCACGATCAGACCAGGAATATCGTATTCCCTGATCGCGCTTTCAAATGCCGCACTCGCGATGTCTTCGAAGTGCTGCTGACTGTCCTGTGCAAGCGCAGGCGCAGGCGCAGAGAAGGTTGTCGTCAGGAGAACGAGGCAGGTGGGAACATGTTTCATGTCAGCTCCGAAATGATCTGCATCCCGGATATTCAGATCTTTTCGCATAAGGGAGACGACAAAGCATTGGACTGCACATAAGATCAACTCATGCCTGACCGTCCCGACATCCCCTTAAACGCCCTTCGCACCTTTGAGGTCGCCGCCCGTCAGGGCAGCTTTACACGCGCCGCGATAGAGTTGCGCGTGACGCAGGCTGCCGTCAGTCACCAGATCGCGCGGCTGGAAGATACTTTAGGCGCCACGTTGTTTCGCCGCACGCCGAACGGGCTGGTGATGACCGATGCCGGAAAAGAGCTGTTTCCGGTGATGGAGCGCGGTCTGAACGATATTGCCCGCATGCTGGACCGTGTGACGGGCGGGCAACGGGCCGAGGTGCTGAGCCTCGGCGTAGTGACAACTTTTGCGACTGGCTGGCTGATCCCCCGACTCAAAAATTTGCGCCGCGACCATCCTGAAATCACCTTGCGTTTGTCCACCAACAACAACCGTGTCGAGATTGTGCGGGAGGGATTGGATGCCGCGATCCGTTTCGGCTCCGGTCGCTGGCCGGGGCTCGAGGCGCATCACATCCTTGATGCTCCAATGGGGCCGCTCTGCGCCCCGCATCTGGATCTGCGCTCGCCATCAGACCTGCGGCGACACACCCTGCTGCGCAGCTATCGCGCCGATGAGTGGCCGAAGTGGTTTGCAGAAGCTGGCGAGACCTGTCCGCCGCTGACCGGCCCGGTGCTCGACAGTTCGGTGGCAATGGCGGATATCGCGGCCGAAGGTCTGGGCATCGCGCTCTTGCCGCTGCCGATGTTCGAACGCGACCAGGCTGCAGGACGGCTTGTAAGGCCCTTTCCTGCTTCAGTCACGTTGGGCGGCTACTGGCTGACCATCCCCGAGGATCGCCGCATGACCCCCGCGACCGACCTGCTGCTGAGCTGGATACGCGCTCAGGTCGCTTGACCGCAGTGTCAGGGCGAAGTCCAGCGACTGGTCGATGACTGTCCGCTACGGGCTCGATGCGGTCATGCGGCGGTGCGGCAGGCCGTGTGACCATCCTGGCAGAGCGACATGGCACGCCCGGCCCTTAGCTGCCAGACGGCCCCTGTCGGGCGCTGCCTTGCGGCATCCCCAGACCGGACATTCGCGCTCGGTGCAGCGAGATTGACGAATTACAGGCTGCTATTACGGGACAATCCGGACATTCAGCGTTGCGTTACACTGCCCTGATCAATTCGGTCGTGAAGGCTTGCAGTCGCGATGTGGCGCACACAAGGTTAGCCATTGGCAGGCCGGGGCTGCGTCTGCAAGCGCCGCAACCTTTTGGTCGGCCGTTGACATTGATCCGCGCAGCCGGCAATTTCGCGTCTCCACCAGGGGTGTTCCGACAAGGAGCTGAGATACTGCTAGGCCGCGAGGCAGCGCAGGGACCCTATGAACCTGATCCAGTTCACACTGGCGTAGGGACGGTGCGGGTGCTCTGGTGGCCGGCTTCGGTCACGCGTTGGCAGCACTCATTCCCCCTTCCAGTTCGTGCTGGGTCTCCGATGCTTTACAAAGCCAGGAGCCTGACATGACATCCCACCCCACCCTCACCGTTACCACTGGACCGCTGCCCGCTTCGACCAAGGCGTTCAGGCCGGGTGTTCTTTATCCCGACATGCGGGTGCCAATGCGCGAGATCGCATTGCATCCGAGTGCAGCCGAGCCGCCGGTGACCGTCTACGACTGCTCCGGCCCTTACACTGATCCGGGGGCGGAGATTGCCATCGAGCGCGGCTTGTCACGTCTTCGGGAAGGCTGGGTTGCGTCGCGCAGGGATACCGAGGCCTATGAAGGCCGCCCGGTTCAACCTGCGGATAACGGGTTCGTTTCACCAGATGGGCTGACTCCCGTGTTCCCGGCGCCGCATCGACCGATGCGTGCGAAGGAGGGCAAGGCCGTCACACAGATCGCCTACGCCCGGGCGGGTATCGTGACGCCGGAGATGGAGTTTGTCGCGATCCGCGAGAACCTCGGCCGCAAGGCTATCCGAGAGAAGATGGCCCGTGACGGCGAGATGTATGGTGCCTCGGTGCCCGATTACGTGACCCCGGAGTTCGTCCGTGACGAAGTGGCCCGCGGCCGTGCGGTCATTCCTGCCAACATTAACCACTCGGAACTGGAGCCGATGATCATCGGCCGGAACTTTCTCGTAAAGATCAACGCCAACATCGGCAACTCGGCCGTCACCTCCTCGATGGCGGAAGAGGTGGAGAAGATGGTCTGGGCCATCCGCTGGGGGGCCGACACCGTGATGGACCTCTCGACGGGCCGTAACATCCACAATATTCGCGAATGGATCGTCCGCAACGCGCCAGTTCCGATCGGAACCGTGCCGATCTATCAGGCTCTTGAAAAGGTCAGCGGCGTGGTTGAGGACCTGACATGGGAAATCTTTCGCGACACGCTGATCGAGCAGTCCGAGCAAGGAGTGGACTACTTCACCATCCATGCGGGGGTGCTGCTCCGGCACATTCCGCTGACGGTGAACCGCGTGACGGGGATCGTCAGTCGTGGCGGCTCAATCATGGCCAAATGGTGCCTGCACCATCACCGCGAGAGCTTTCTTTACGAGCACTTCGAGGAAATCTGCGAGATTGCGCGGGCGTATGACGTAACGTTCAGCCTCGGGGACGGGCTGCGGCCAGGCTGCATCGCCGATGCCAACGATGCGGCGCAATTCGCGGAGCTGGAGACGCTGGGCGAGTTGACCCAGATCGCCTGGAAGCACGATTGCCAAGTCATGATCGAAGGCCCGGGCCACGTGCCCATGCATAAGATCAAGGAGAACATGGACAAGCAACTGGAGGTGTGCGGCGAAGCGCCTTTCTATACGCTTGGGCCGCTGACAACCGACATCGCGCCGGGTTACGATCACATCACCTCCGGCATTGGGGCCGCTATGATCGGCTGGTTCGGCACCGCGATGCTTTGCTACGTGACCCCAAAGGAACATCTGGGTCTGCCGGACCGTGACGACGTGAAAACCGGGGTCATCACCTACAAAATCGCGGCGCACGCCGCCGACCTTGCCAAAGGGCATCCCGCGGCGAAGATCCGCGACGACGCGTTGTCACGGGCCCGCTTTGAGTTCCGGTGGGAGGACCAGTTCAACCTTTCGCTGGACCCGGATACCGCACGGTCTTTCCATGACCAGACCCTGCCGAAGGAGGCGCACAAAGTCGCGCATTTCTGTTCGATGTGTGGGCCGAAGTTCTGCTCCATGAAGATCAGCCACGACATCCGAGAAGAGGCGCGGGCGCAGGCGGGGATGGTCGAGATGGCGAAACGGTATCGCGACGGAGGCGATCTTTACATTCCCGTGGAAGAGGATGCCGTGGGTTCATAGGCGCGAACGGATTGAGGCGCCGGCTTACAGGGCGGCGCCTTGCCAATGGAGCGCATGTCTCGAACGGTCGAGCTATGCGCTAATACGATTGATTGATAAACGTCAGCTTTGGCTCCCCACGTCGATCAACCGCTCACGGCGACGGCACGGAGGCGCGGCAGGCTCCGACCCGCGTCCTCGGCCCTTTGCGGTCGGTCGGGAGAGCAGCAACGCCGCGGTGCGGCTTTCCCAGACCAGACATTGGTGCAGGTCGCAGCGTGGACCATCGGGCCATGTCCGGTTACCTCGGCACGGAGCATCAAGGTCATGCCAGCTGCGAATATCACATGCGACCGCATGCTGCGATCGTTAGATTAAAGACCTGAAACCACCGCTTGTCTGGAGCAACTGCCGAATGTTCTCGCTTGCCGCGTCCAGACTACGACCGCCCGTAGCGACACCGGCGTGAAGGCCACCACGGCAATCGACAGCTTAACCCCGACGCGTAGATCGTGATCGCCCACAGGCGCCTGATTCTATCCCCGTTGACCATGTCTCACGGTCCCTCGCAGATAGGAGCGCGGACTGTCGGGACTTGTCCGACCTCGACCGTGAACGCCCGGAAGCCGAGTTCGTCGATCAACAGGATGCGATAGGTGGGGTTGCCGTCGGTCCACCAAGGGTCTGGCAGGGTGAGATCGGTGATGAAGCGATGCGTGCAGGACTGGCCGGAACTGTAGGGGATTCCCTCGGGGCTGGTGCCCGACAGGGGCATGTGGATATGGCCGAAGACGATGTGGCGCACCCCAGCCGAATGGGCGACAAGGCGCGCCAGAAGGGCGCCGTCGTCATGCAGGCTGATGTCGCGGAAATGGCGGATGCCGTCCGCGACGGGGGGATGGTGGACGAAGACCGTCACGGGCGCCGGACCCGCTTCGGCCAGCGCCGCGTCCAGCCAGGCAAGGCGATCGGCGCCGTAGATGCCGCCGATCACCCCGGCCTCGTGCGTGTCCAGGAACAGGAGCCGGCCGGAATCGGTATCAAGGACGGACTGGATGTAACCGTTCGCGTCGCGCGGGTGATCGGGGAAGGCGGCGACGAATTCGGGGCGGCGGTCGTGATTGCCCAGCAGAAGCCGCACCGGAAAGGGCGCAGGCGCAAGGATCTCGCGCAGAAGCGCATAGGCTTCGGCATCGCCGTGATTGCAGAGATCTCCGGTGATCACCAGAAGGTCCGCGTCGGCGTGCCGCCCCAGGATGTCGGCCATCGCCGCGCGCAGCCGCGCCTCGGGATCGACGCCATTGGCGGGGATGCCCGGCGGCATCAGATGCGTGTCAGTCAGCTGGATGATCTTCATGGTGGTCCCTGCGAAAGAAAAGATGCGGGGCAGCGCGCCCCGCATCCGTGACGGCGCGAACGCGCCTTACTGCATCAGCGCATTCGTCTGCTCGACCATCTGGGCCAGCCCGTCCTCGGGCGAGACCTCGCCGCGCATGACGGTGCCGATGATGTCTCGCTGCGTGCGCCAGACGCGGACCGAGTCGCCGCCCGGATAGCCAGCCCAGGGCAGCGAGCGGTCGGCCTGGCGCGCGGCTGTCGCGACATTCGGATGCTCGGCGTAATAGGGCGCGAGGTAATCCTCGCCCGTGGCGCGTTTGTTGGTGGGCAGATAGCCGGTGATGCGCACGATGATGTCCTGCGCCTCGGGGCCGGTCACCCATTTGATGTAGTCCCACGCCGCCTGCTGCTTGGCCTCGTCCTGCGTCAGCATCACGGCCGAGTTGCCGCCGGTCGGCACGCCGCCGTTTTCGGGATCGTCCAGCGGGAAGGTGGTCGTGATCAGCTCGAAGCGGTCGCCGACCAGACCCTCGATGGTCTGGACATGGGCGGGGGTCGAGAACAGGAAGCCCGTCATGCCGGCGCCGAACTGCTGGCGGGCCTGATCCCAGTCAAAGGTCGGCGCGCCGGCCTCGGCCGCCATCTGGCGGATCATCGTCAGCCCGTTCAGGCCGATCTCGTTGTCAAAGGCGACCTGATTCGTCTCGGTGTCGATCAGCTTGCCGCCCTGCTGGTAGACCATCGCCTGCCACAGCCAGTCATCGGGCCAGCCCGCAATGTCATAGGACATGCCGGCGACGCGGGGATCGGCCTCGTGGATGGTCTTGGCCAACTCGATCAGCTCGGGGAAGGTGGTCGGCATGTTTTCGGGATCGCCGCCCGCGGCGCGCACCAGATCGGCGTTCACATACATGATGGGCGATGAGGCGTTGACCGGCAGCCCGTATTGCTTGCCGTCCACCACGCCAAGCGCCAGCATACTGGGTGCGAAGTTCTCGTCGAGGAAGGTCTGCCCGCCCTCGGCCTCGATGAAGGGGGCCAGATCGACGATCTGATCGCGCGGGGCCAGCGCCTCGACCAGCTCCGCCGTCAGGTTGTAACCCGAGAAGTAGACATCCGGCAGGTTGCCGGTCACGGCCGAGCGCAGGATCTGCTGCTGGCCCTCGTTATAGCCGACGGCGGGGGCCAGGAAGTTGATGGTCACGTCAGGGTTGTTTTCCATGAACGCATCGGCCAGCGGCTGGTGGAAGCGCGTGAAGCCGGGCAGGTTGTAAAGCACGTCCAGCGTGACCTGCTGGGCCTGGGCGAGGCTTGGCAGCGCCAGCGCGCAGACGGCGGCGCCCAGGGTGAAACGGCGGGATAAAGTCATCTTTGCTCTCCGGGTCGGGGGCCCTATTTGACCCCGGTCATGGTGATGCCCGCGATGAAGCTGCGCCTAGCCAGCAGGAAGCAGACGATCATCGGGGCGGTGATCATGGCCGCGCCCGCCATCAAGGCGCCGTAATTCGCGCCGGATTCGACATCCGAGAAGAACAGCATTCCCAGGGGCGGCGGGGCGATCGCCATGTCCGAGACGACGATCAGCGGCCAGTAGAGGTCGTTCCAATGCGCCACGACCGAGAAGACCGAGAAGGCCGCCAACGAGGGC
Organism: Paracoccus aminovorans; assembly: GCF_001546115.1. Classification (GTDB taxonomy): domain Bacteria; phylum Pseudomonadota; class Alphaproteobacteria; order Rhodobacterales; family Rhodobacteraceae; genus Paracoccus; species Paracoccus aminovorans_B. The sequence continues at coordinate 1,233,532 of NZ_KQ955208.1, read as the reverse complement.
AGCGAGCCACGCAGCACAAGGCACCAGCAGATCTCCATCTCGGAAAAGCCGTCCATGCGGGCAGCCTCGATGATCTCGTCGGGGTAGGAACGGAACGATTGGCGGAACAGGAAGATCGCAAAGACCGACAGGAAGAACGGCATCATCTGCGCGAAGTAGGTGTTCAGAAGATTGGTGCGGGCGAGGCCGACGAACAGTGGCAGCGCTAGGGCCTGCATCGGGATGCACAGCGCGCCGATGACCAGCGCCATCAGAAGACGCCGGCCAGGAAAGCGCAGCTTGGCCAGGGCATAGGCAGCCGGCACCGCCGTCAGGACCTGCACGATCAAAATGCCACCGCAGACGATCAAGCCATTCAGCATGAACCGCGCCATTGGCACCGTGCTGGCGGCCTGACTGTAGTTCTGCACTGCGCTGAACTCGCGCGGGATTGGCCAGAGAGAGACATCAAAGATTTCGGCCGGCGCGCGGATCGAAGTCAGGATCATCCAGTAGAAGGGCAGCAGCATCAGCGCCGCGCCAAGTCCCAAGACCAGGTGGGGAAAAAACCGCCGCATCAGTAATGCACCTTCCGGTCCATGCGCATGGTCTGGCCGATCGACAGGACCAGCACGATTGCCAGAAAGATCAGCGTCAGCGCGGCAGCGTAGCCCGTGTTCGAATACTCAAACCCCTCAAGATAAAGCGCATAGAGCAGCGTTTCAGACCCCGAGCGGCCCTTGGTCAACACGGCCACGGTCTCGAAAACTTTGAAGGCCGAGATCGATGTTGTGACGATCACGAACATCGTCGTCGGGCCCAGCATCGGCCAGGTGACTGTCAGAAATCGGTCGATGGGGCTGCGGGCCCCGTCCATGCGCGCAGCGTCGATCAGGTCGTTCGGGATAGCGGTCAGCCCCGCGAGGAACAGCACCATGTTGAAGCCAAGCACTTGCCAGATGCCGATCAGCGCCAGCGTCGGGATCAGCAGCGCCGGATTGCCGAGGAAAGACACCGGATCGAAACCCGCCCAGGTGATCGCCGCGTTGACGGGCCCCAGGGTCGGGTGCAGCAGGAACTGCCAGACCGTGGCCATCGCGACCAGCGTCGCGGTGACGGGCAGGAAATATGCCGTCTCCCACAGCGCGCGGGACCGCCGGCGCCCATGCACCAGCAGCGCGATGCCCAAGGCGAGGAAGACTCCGGCGGGGATCACCAAGACGGCATAAAGGGCGGTGTTCGCCAGCGCGCGGGTAAACACCGGGTCCTGAAAGGCGGCCCGGAAATTACCGAGACCCACGAACCGCCACTCCAGTGCGCCAAGCCGGTAATCGGTGATGGAAAATCCGGTCAGCACGAGGACCGGCAGGATATAGATCGCCAGCATCAGAAGCACCGCGGGCGCGACAAAGAACAGACCCCGCGGCAGGGCGATGGCACGGTGGGCGGGTGCGGCGGCGGGCAGGACGGCGTCGGTCATGCGGCCACCTGGCCGGCAGCCCATGCGGACAGCCGCTGCCCGTCCGCCGCGAACAGATGCGCCCGCTCGGGCGGGATGCTCAGCCGCAGCATGTCGCCCCGCGCCGGCCGGGCGCTGGCGCCCTGTCGCAACACGAGGGTTGCGTGATCAAACTGCAGCGCACAGGTCAGGAAACGGTCGGGGCCGTGCGTCTCGACGCGGAGGACCTCGGCGGCCAGTCCCTCGTCCCCGGCCTGCAGGTCCTCGGGGCGGATGCCGACGGTCAGGGGGCCCGGCCGCGCTCGGATGCCCGTCGCCTGTCCCGCGATGTTAACGCGGCCCTCGGCATCTGCCTCGGCCGGCAGCAGGTTGATGCCGGGCGAGCCGATGAACCGCGCCACCGCCAGGGTCGCCGGTCGCTGGTAAAGATCGTCGGGAGTGCCTAGCTGCTCGATCCTTCCGTCGATCATCAGCGCGATGCGGTCCGACATCGTCATGGCCTCGGTCTGGTCGTGGGTGACATAGACGAAGGTCGCCCCAAGGCGGCGATGCAGGGCCGCCAGCTCATCCCGCATATGCGCCCGCAGCTTCGCGTCGAGGTTCGACAGCGGCTCGTCCATCAGAAATGCCGCCGGCTGGCGGACCAGCGCCCGCGCCAGCGCGACCCGTTGCCGCTGCCCGCCCGACAGCTGCCCCGGTTTGCGGTCCAGAAGATGGGTGATCTGAAGCGTCTCGGCAGCCTTTGCGACGGCCGCGTCGATCTGGGCCATCACCGCCTTCGGCGCCAGCAGCCGGCCCAACAGCGGCAGCCGGGCGGGCAATGTCAGAAGCCGCATCCGCAAGGGCGTCGCAATGTTCTGACGGACGCTCATATGCGGATAGAGCGCGTAGGACTGGAACACCATCGCAAGGTTTCGGTCGGACGGATCGCGTGAGGTCACATCCTCGGCGCCAATGAAGACCAAGCCATGGTCGGGCGCTTCAAGACCGGCAATGACGCGCAGCAGCGTCGATTTCCCGCAGCCGGACATTCCGACCAGAGAGAGGAACTCACCCTCCTTCACCGAAAGGTCGATATCCGTCAGAACCTGCGTGGCTCCGAAGCTTTTGCGTATGCCTCGGAGGTCGATGGATTGTTGCGACATGCGCGCTCCTTTTTCGAAGGAGCGTGTTCCACGTAGAGATGTCAGATCGGCTACAAGTCGGTTAAAGTTTTTTGACAAGTGCTCCTGGGTCTACTCCCACAGTCGGTGGCGCAGGATCACAAGTGTTTCAGCAAGGCACCCAAGCTCTGTTAGGTCATGTTGACAAATGGCGGAGCCAGAGGCGGATCGACGTGATATCGATGAAGCCAAGGAAGCTTTCGGCGGTCTTGTCGTAGCGGGTGGCGACACGGCGAGCGTTCTTGAGCTTGTTGAAGCACCGCTCGACAAGGTTCCGCAGCCGGTAGAGCCTGCGATCGACAGCGACACGGAGCCTGCGAGACTTGCGCATCGGGACCACCGGCAGGATGCTACGCGCCTCCATGGTTTTGCGAACCTTGTCGGAGTCATAGCCGCGATCGGCCAGCAGGATGCAAGGCTCCGGCAGGTTGTCGTCCATGACCAGATCAAAGCCCAGGTAGTCCGATGTCTGGCCCGGCGTGATGTCCGACCTCATTGGCAGCCCGGCAGCATTGACGCGCAGGTGGACCTTGGTCGTGAAACCACCTCTTGAACGGCCAAAACCCTGTCTTGGAGTCCCCCTTTTGCGCCCGCTGCCTGATGATGGGCGCGGATCACGGTGCTGTCGATCATCTGGAGCGCATCCGGCACGATCCGACTTTCGTTCAGCGCTTCGAGGATCTGCTCCCACAACCCCGCCAGGGTCCAGCGCCGGAACTGGCGGTAGACACTGGACCACTTCCCGAACTCTTCTGGGAGGTCGCGCCAAGGAGAGCCGGTCCGCGCGATCCAGAAAATCCCATCAAGAACAAGGCGGTGATTTGCGGGCTTGCGCCCGTTCGGGGCGCGCACGGCCAGAATGAAGCGCTCATGAAACGCCCATTCCTCGTCCGACATCAGGTCTCGTGCCAAGCTGGTCTCCATTGCAGGTACCAGCTTGAATCACGATCAGGCCACCCTGTGAATCCCTTTTGTCAACACCACCTAGAACGACAGGTAGTCCCGCATCTGACAACCCGCGATGCAGCCACTGCGACAAGGGGCCAGCCTCAAGCCCGACGGCGGCAATTGCGCCGTCCTGGTCGCAGATCCAGCACGACAGCGCTTTGGGCTCGCTGGCCACCTGCGCCTCCTTCACGATCTTCCCATGCTCGCTGATCACGCAGATCGCGGTCTTCTCCAGCGACACATCCAGCCCGACAAACAGCTTCATCCCGCAGTCCTCCATGTAGATCCGATACGGGAATGGCGCCAGCTTGCCCTCAATCTTGCAACGGTAACGGGCGGGTCGCGACGCAGGCCCCGTTACGGCATCTCATGCGTCACCAGACGCCCAGGGAGCTCAACGCTGTCGTCAGCACGCTGAAATCCCTTCTGCAGCACAAATCCTGGCCGGTGGGGCTGATCCTAACCGGCACCGCCGAACTGAAAACGCTGATCAATCACGATCCGCAACTGGCGCGGCGGGTCTATCCGATCGAGTTCGCCCGGCTGAATATCCTCCTGGACAGCGACCGCATCCTAAAGGCCATCAATCGCTATGCGGAAGCTGCCGGGATCGCTGTTTCTGCCCACATCCTTAATCCGGACATCGCTGCGCGGCTCGCCCATGCGGCGGATCGCGAGTTCGGCCTGATGATCGAGATGATCATCGCGTCGTTGGAAGAAGCCATGAACGCAGGCGACGAGGGGCTCTCACGAGGGCATTTCACGTCGATGTTCCGCAAGCGAACCGGCTGCGTGGACGGCCTCAACGTCTTCGTTGCCGACGATTTTGAAAGGATTGATGTTCGGCGCCTTCTTGATGATGGGGAAGATACATGAGCGGCAGAAAACTGGCCCTGACGCATGTGCCGATGCTTCGGGAGACACCCACTTCATTCGTGTCGCGCCTCGCTGTACTCAACCTGTGCCCTACAGCCAGTGACTTCTGCCTCGATATCGGTCTCGACTGGAAGGCTGTCATCAGGGGTTCAGCGGTTGAGATCGACAAACTTGCGGCACTTGCGGGAGCAGATCGTCGTGAGCTTCAGCGCTACGCTCTGCGGACGGCCGGCCCCTCGTGCTTCCGGATTGGCAGGGAAACGGGGACGATCGCAACCATTCACAGGTCGCGTACAAAGATCTGCATCGAGTGTGTCGCGGAAGGTCTGCGTCGGCACGGCATCTCCGGCGCGTTTCGTTCAGCCGACTGGCAGCTTGTCTCAATCAGAACTTGCGAGCGGCACGGGATCTGGCTGACCTCGTTGCCACACGAAAAGTACACGATCGACAACTACGATGTCGTTCGCTGCATCGAACGGCATAGAACACTGGTTGATGAGGCAAGCGACGGTGCCTTTTCGACCCCGCTGGAGGCGTACCTGAGGCGGCGGCTCGATGGTACCCGGCCTGGCTTTTGGCTGGACGCATTCCCGCTGCATGTTGTTTCTCGCCTCTCCGAGATGCTGGGTTCCCGCATTGAGTTTGGCCCTTCGGTCCGTGCCGTAGATCTGACCGAGGACATGCTGCATCGAGCGGGGGGATCCGGTTTTGCAGCAATCAAGGACGGCCCGGCAGCGCTGAGACTCCGTCTTGAGGGTTTGAAAGGCGATGTGATCCGCAAAGGCGGCTTCCAGCATGCCGCCGATCTGGGGGTCTTTTACCACTGGCTGTCAGCAAGCCGAGCCCCGAAGGAACTTCGACCGATCCAGCATATCGTCCGGAGTTTTATCATCGAAAACTATCCCCTCGATCCCGGTCGCGCCATCTTGGGCCAGGCAGTCCATGAACCGAAGGCGTGGAGTGCCCCTGGAGTGCCCCCACTGAAGTGGTCCACCCACTGGGATAGAAATATCCTGTTCAGGAGGACCATCAGATGGCAGGCAAGCGAGACAAACCGGAAGACATCGTTCTGAAGCTTCGACAGATTGAAGTGCTTCATGGACAGGGAATGGCAATTTCCGACGCGGTGCGGCAGATCGGCGTGACCGAGCCGACGTATTATCGCTGGCGCAAGCAGTATGGCGGCATGAACCGGGATCAGCTGAAGCGTCTCAAGGAGCTTGAGGCGGAGAACCAGCGGTTGCGGCGCGCGGTGTCAGATCTGACCTTGGACAAGATGATCCTGAGCGAGGCTGCACGGGGAAACTTCTAAGCCCTTCGCGCCGTCGTCAGTGCATTGACCATGTGCGGCAGGCGCTCGGCATATCCGAGCGCCGCGCCTGCCGCATCCTCGGGCAGCACCGCTCGACGCAGCGCAAGGTTCCTTGCGGCGCCCCGGACGAAGAACGGCGGACGGAAGACATCATCACGCTCGCTCGCACCTACGGGCGATATGGCTATCGGATGATCACCGGATTGCTGAACAACGCCGGTTGGCATGTAAATCATAAACGCGTGGAACGGATATGGCGGCGTGAAGGGCTGAAGGTCCCGCAAAAGCAGGCAAAGAAGGGTCGGCTCTGGTTGAACGACGGGTCCTGCGTCCGTCTCCGGCCGGAGCACCCGAACCACGTCTGGTCCTATGATTTCGTTCAGGACCGGACACATGACGGACGGCTGTTTCGGACGCTCAATATCATCGACGAATTCACGAAGGAGGCGCTGGTGATCCGTGTAAACCGCAGGCTCAATTCCACCGACGTAATCGACGCCCTGACGGATCTGTTCATCTTGCGTGGCCCGCCTGCGTTCATAAGGTCCGACAATGGCGCGGCATTCATTGCCAAGAAGGTGCAGGGCTGGATCGGCGCAGTTGGTGCCAAGACCGCGTTCATCGAGCCGGGTTCACCCTGGGAGAACGGGTATTGCGAGAGCTTCAACGCTCGATTCCGCGACGAACTCCTGGATGCAGAAGTCTTCTATTCGCTCAGGGAGGCCCAGATCCTCATCGAGCGATGGCGCAGCCACTACAACACTGTCAGGCCGCACAGCTCCCTGGGATACCGCCCACCCGCACCGGAAGCCGTCATCCCAATAGACCAGCGGCCGACGATGCACTAACAATCAACCCGGACCACTCGGTGGGGGCAGTCCAGGCGAACGAGGTCACGTGCAGCGCGGGCGGTCCGCAGCAAGCCCGGGTAACGTCTGATGAGGTGGAACGGGGCGATTGACATGATTCTTGCGCTTGAATTAAGGGGCGAAGTATTGCTCTCGGAGGTAGCCGGCCCATACCCGGCCGGCAAGCAGAACACATTGCTTGACGCCACCCCGCTTTTCCGGCATAGGACCGCATCGCTGCCGGTTTCTCGAGAATCGGCGGCCATCGGGCAGGGCCGCCGCCAAGGCGGCCTGCTGTTGTTTTATACGGTCCGACGCTGGCGGGGCATGGTGCGCTGTCAGCCTCTCGACTGGAACTCCCCGCAAGAGGGAAGTCTATGCAAAGCCAGAATATCCGCATCCGGCTGAAGGCGTTCGACTATCGCGTCCTGGATGCCAGCACGCAGGAAATCGTGAACACCGCCAAGCGCACCGGCGCTACGGTTCGTGGTCCGATCCCGCTGCCGAACAAGATCGAGAAATTCACCGTTCTGCGCGGCCCGCATATCGACAAGAAATCGCGCGACCAGTGGGAAATCCGCACCCACAAGCGTCTGCTCGACATCGTCGACCCGACCCCGCAGACCGTTGACGCCCTGATGAAGCTCGACCTCGCCGCCGGCGTGGATGTCGAGATCAAGGTTTAAGGGGGTCATCATGCTTCGGACTGGTGTTATCGCCAAGAAGCTGGGCATGACCCGGCTGTTCCTGGAAGACGGGCGTCAGGTGCCCGTGACCGTCCTGCACGTGGACAACGTGCAGGTCATCGCTCAGCGCACGACCGACAAAGACGGTTACGTGGCGCTGCAGCTCGGCGCGGGCGAGGCGAAAGCCAAGCGCACGACCGCCGCGCTGCGCGGTCACTTCGCCAAGGCGAATGTCGCGCCCAAGCGCAAGATCGCGGAATTCCGCGTCGCCGAGGAAAACCTGGTGGAAGTGGGCGAGGAGATCATCGCCGACCACTACTTCGCGGGTCAGTATGTCGACATCGCCGGCACCTCGATCGGCAAGGGCTTTGCCGGTGCGATGAAGCGCCACAACTTCGGTGGTCTGCGCGCCTCGCACGGCGTGTCGATCAGCCACCGCTCGCATGGTTCGACCGGCCAGTGCCAGGACCCCGGCAAGGTGTTCAAGGGCAAGAAGATGGCGGGTCACCTGGGTGCCGTTCGCGTCACCACGCAGAACCTGCAAGTCGTGCGCACCGATGCCGACCGCGGCCTGATCATGGTCAAGGGCTCGGTTCCGGGCTCGAAAGGTGGCTGGGTCACCATCAAGGACGCCGTGAAGAAGCCGCTGGCCGAAACCACGATCTTCCCCGCCGCGACCCGCTCGAAGGCCAAGGAAGCCGCGCGTCTGGCCGAAGAAGCCGCCGCTGCCGCTGCCGCCGAGGAAGAAGCCGCCCGCAAGGCCGCCGCTGAAGCCGAAGCCGCCGCGCAAGAGGCTGCTCTGGCCGAAGCCCAGGCCTCGATCGAAGCGGACAAGTCCGCCGACGATGCTGCGCCCGAAGGAGAGAGCAAATGAAACTCGATGTGATCTCGCTCGATTCCGGCAAGGCCGGCGACATCGACCTGAGCGACGACATCTTTGGTCTGGAGCCCCGCGCCGACCTGCTGCACCGCGTGGTGCGCTGGCAGCGTGCGAAAGCCCAAGCCGGCACCCATTCGGTGCTGGGCAAGTCGGACGTCAGCTATTCGACCAAGAAGATCTATCGCCAGAAAGGCACCGGCGGCGCCCGCCACGGTTCCCGCAAGGCGCCGACCTTCCGTCACGGCGGCGTCTACAAGGGCCCGACCCCGCGCTCGCACGCCTTCGACCTGCCGAAGAAGGTCCGCGCGCTTGGCCTGAAACACGCGCTGTCGGCGAAAGTCGCGGCGGGTGAGCTGGTCATCGTGGACAGCCTGAACATTGCCGAAGCCAAGACCTCGGCCGTCGCCAAGGCGGTCAAGGAAAACGGCTGGAAGCGCGTGCTGGTGATCGACGGTGCCGAAGTGAACGAAAACTTCGCCCGCGCCGCCCGCAACCTCGAAGGCGTCGATGTGCTGCCCTCGATCGGTGCCAACGTCTATGACATCCTGCGTCGCGACACGCTCGTGCTGACGCGCGCCGGTGTCGAAGCTCTGGAGGCTCGCCTGAAATGAGCGTGAAACCCGAACATTACGACGTGATCGTGAAGCCGCTGATCACCGAGAAGGCGACGCTGGTGGCTGATGCCAACGCCTATGTCTTCCAAGTGGCCAAGGATTCGAACAAGCCGGCGATCAAGCAGGCCGTCGAGGCCCTGTTCAACGTCAAGGTGAAGGCCGTGAACACGACCATCACCAAGGGCAAGACCAAGCGTTTCCGCGGTCGCCCGGGCGTGCGCTCGGACGTCAAGAAGGCCTATGTGACGCTGGAGGCTGGGAACAGCATCGACGTCTCGACCGGCCTCTGATAAACAGCCGCGAATCGACGGCCCCGGCAGCGGGGCCGTCCATTTTTGACTGAAACGGACCAGCTACGGTCCAAAGCAACGGAAGACAGAGAGCATGGCACTCAAGTCGTATAAGCCGACGACGCCTGGCCAGCGTGGGCTGGTTCTGATCGACCGTTCGGAGCTTTGGAAAGGGCGCCCGGTCAAATCCCTCACCGAGGGTTTGACCAAGAACGGCGGCCGGAACAACACCGGACGGATCACGATGCGCCGCAAGGGCGGCGGGGCGAAGCGTCTCTATCGCATCGTCGATTTCAAACGCACCAAGTTCGATGTTTCGGCCACGGTCGAGCGGATCGAATACGATCCCAACCGCACCGCCTTCATCGCGCTGATCAAATACGAAGACGGCGAGCAGGCCTATATCCTGGCCCCGCAGCGTCTGGCCGTGGGTGACAAGGTCATCGCCGGCGCCAAGGTCGACGTGAAACCTGGCAACGCCATGCCCTTCAGCGGCATGCCGATCGGCACCATCGTCCACAACGTCGAGCTGAAGCCCGGCAAGGGCGGCCAGATCGCCCGCTCGGCGGGCACCTATGCCCAGTTCGTCGGCCGCGACGGCGGCTATGCCCAGATCCGCCTGTCCTCGGGCGAGCTGCGCCTGGTCCGTCAGGAATGCATGGCCACCATCGGCGCCGTGTCGAACTCGGACCACTCGAACCAGAACCTCGGCAAGGCTGGCCGCAACCGTCACAAGGGCATCCGCCCGAGCGTGCGCGGTGTCGCCATGAACCCGATCGACCACCCGCATGGTGGTGGTGAAGGCCGGACCTCGGGTGGCCGTCACCCGGTGACCCCCTGGGGCAAAGGCACCAAGGGCACCAAGACCCGCTCGAACAAATCGACCGACAAGTATATCCTGCGGTCGCGTCACGCGAAGAAGGGGCGTTAATCCATGGCACGTTCTATCTGGAAGGGCCCCTTTGTCGACGCTTATGTGCTTCGCAAGGCCGAGAAAGCCCGCGAAGCCGGCAAGTCCGACGTCATCAAGATCTGGTCGCGTCGTTCGACCATCCTGCCGCAGTTCGTCGGCCTGACCTTCGGCGTCTACAATGGTCACAAGCACATCCCGGTCGCCGTGACCGAGGAGATGATCGGCCAAAAGTTCGGTGAATATTCGCCGACCCGGACCTATTACGGTCACGCCGCCGACAAGAAAGCGAAAAGGAAGTAATCCCCATGGGTAAGGAACAGAATCCGCGCCGCGTGGCGGAGAACGAGGCGTTTGCGAAGACCAAGATGCTTCGCACCTCGCCGCAGAAGCTGAACCTCGTCGCGGCGCTGATCCGTGGCAAGAAGGTGGACAAGGCCCTGGCCGACCTGACCTTCTCGCACAAGCGCATCGCCGGCGACGTGAAGAAGTGCCTGCAATCGGCCATCGCCAACGCCGAGAACAACCATAACCTGGACGTCGACAACCTGATCGTCGCCGAGGCCTGGGTCGGCAAGAACCTGGTCATGAAACGCGGCCGTCCGCGCGCCCGTGGCCGTTACGGCAAGATCATGAAGCCGTTCTCGGAAATCACCATCAAGGTTCGTCAGGTCGAGGCCGTCGAAGCAGGGGAGCGCGCGTAATGGGTCAGAAAGTCAACCCCATCGGGATGCGTCTTCAGGTCAACCGCACCTGGGACAGCCGCTGGTATGCGGACGACAAGGACTACGGCAATCTGCTGCTGGAAGACCTGAAGATCCGCGACTTCATCCATGATGAAGCCAAGCAGGCCGGCGTCAGCCGCGTGATCATCGAGCGTCCGCACAAGAAGTGCCGCGTGACGATCCATGCCGCGCGTCCGGGCGTCATCATCGGCAAGAAAGGCGCCGATATCGAGACCCTGCGCAAGAAGCTGGCGAATTTCACCGCCTCGGAACTGCACCTCAACATCGTCGAGGTCCGCAAGCCCGAGCTGGACGCCCAGCTGGTGGCCGAGTCGATCGCCCAGCAGCTCGAGCGCCGGGTGTCGTTCCGCCGCGCCATGAAGCGCGCCGTGCAGAACGCCATGCGCATGGGTGCGCTTGGTATCCGGGTGAACGTCGCGGGCCGCCTCGGCGGCGCCGAGATTGCCCGCACCGAGTGGTATCGCGAAGGCCGTGTGCCGCTGCACACCCTGCGCGCCGACATCGACTATGCGCTGTCGGAAGCCACGACCCCCTACGGGATCATCGGCGTGAAGGTCTGGATCTTCAAGGGCGAGATCATGGAACACGACCCGCAGGCCCGCGACCGCCGCGCCACCGAGGCGCAGGACGGCCCGGCTCCGCGTGGTCCGCGCCGTGATCGCGACCGCGACGCGCGCTAAGGAGAGAAGAAGATGCTGCAACCGAAACGGACCAAGTTCCGCAAACAGTTCAAGGGCCGCATCCACGGTGAAGCCAAGGGCGGCTTTAACCTGAACTTCGGCTCCTACGCGCTGAAGGCCATCGAGCCCGAGCGCGTCACCGCGCGCCAGATCGAGGCGGCCCGCCGCGCGATCACCCGCCACATGAAGCGTCAGGGCCGGGTCTGGATCCGGATCTTCCCGGACGTGCCGGTTTCGTCGAAGCCGACTGAAGTGCGGATGGGTAAGGGCAAGGGCTCGGTCGACTACTGGGCGGCCCGCGTCCACCCCGGCCGGATCATGTTCGAGATCGACGGCGTGAACGATGTCATCGCCCGCGAGGCCCTGCGCCTGGGCGCGCAGAAGCTGCCGGTGCTGACCCGCATCGTCGCCCGCGAAGACTGGTAATCTCCGGCCCCGCGTCACAGAAAAAGGCCCCGCCATGCGAATGGCGGGGCTTTCCCGTTTCGTCAGGCCGCCTGGCCGGTCACCACCTGCAGGCTCGAGGCCGGCAGCTCGGACACGCCGAGCAGTCGCACCACGGCGCTGTATTCCATGGGCTGCTCGTCCGAGCCGATGCCGCGATAGGTCAGTACCACCTCGGAATTGCCGTCGCGCTCGACCACCTCATAGCCGAGGAAGGACTCGTCGCCCTCGGCGATGTTGATGGTTAGAATGTCCTCGGCGGGGTCGAAGTCCGAAACCTCGGCGCTGGTGCCCGAGCCGGCCTGGCCCGGGCTCATGGTGCCGGCGGTGAAGTCGATCTGCAGGCTGTCGGCGCCCGCGCCCAGTTCCACGGGGATGGTATGGTTCCAGTCGCTGCTCAGCGACGGATCCTTGCCGATCTGGACGATATCGTCGCCGGCGCCGGCGTCGATGCTGCTCGTCCCCTCGACCGAGCGGTCGTTCATGCTGATGGTGTCATCGCCGTCGCCGCCCCGGACATCGGCCCGGATCGCCCGGTCGAGGACGATCCGGTCGTTCCCGTCGCCGCCGTCGATCACGTTCACATTGGCGTCTTCCATCCGGATCACGTCATCTCCGGCCTCGCCATAGGTGTCGACGCCCATGGCCAGGCTGACGCTGTCGTCGCCCGCGCCGGCGCGGATCTCGGTCGGGTAGGGGTGGTCCGTATAGTCATAGGCGATCTCGTCGCCGCCATCGGTGCCGGTGACGCGGCCCTCGTCGTCCATCTCGGGCTCGGGCTGCGCGGGGGCTTCGTCATCGTCGTCGCCGAAAAAGGCAAACCCCAGCGCCAGCGCCAGGATGCCGCCGATCAACAGGCCAGCAGGTTCCATTGCAATATCCTTTCGTGCAATATGCCGGCAGATGCTAACAGCGGCGTGAGCGGCTGCAAGCCCGCCCGGCATCGCCAGGCGCCCAAGTTTTCCCTTGTGTTTGCGGGGAAACGCGCCTATAGGCACGGCTTCATCACGAAACTCCACCGGAATCAGGGTGGCCCTGCGGATGCAGGGGCTCTCCGGTGATGTTGAAAGGAACAGGCGCATGAAAGCGCAGGAACTGAAAGAAAAGACGCCGGAACAGCTGCGCGAGCAGCTTCTGTCGCTGAAAAAGGAAGCGTTCAACCTGCGCTTCCAGCAGGCCACCGGCCAGCTCGAATCGACCGCCCGCATGCGCGCCGTCCGTCGCGACGTCGCCCGTGTGAAAACCATTCTGAACCAGAAAGCGGCGGAAGCCGCGGCGGCGAACTGAGGAGTCCGGTCCATGCCCAAACGCATCCTGCAAGGCCGTGTGGTCAGCGACAAGAACGAACAGACCGTCACCGTTCTGGTCGAACGCCGCTTCAAGCACCCGCTGCTGCACAAGACCGTGCGGTCGTCCAAGAAATACCGCGCCCATGACGCGGAAAACCAGTTCAAGGTCGGTGACACCGTTCGCATCGTCGAATGCGCGCCGATCTCGAAGACCAAGCGCTGGACCGTCCTGCTTGACGCTGCCGAAGCCCAAGCCTGACACCAGTTTAATCGATACCCTGGGGCCGGTCAGGCCGGTCCCCAAAGGTCGGGAGTAACCCTATGATCCAGATGCAGACCAATCTGGATGTCGCTGACAACTCCGGCGCGCGCCGGGTGCAGTGCATCAAGGTCCTGGGTGGTTCGCACCGTCGCTATGCGTCGGTGGGCGACATCATCGTCGTCTCCGTCAAGGAGGCCATCCCGCGCGGCCGCGTGAAGAAAGGTGACGTCCGCAAGGCCGTCGTCGTGCGCACCGCCAAAGAAGTGAAGCGCGAGGACGGCACCTCGATCCGTTTCGACCGCAACGCCGCCGTCATCCTGAACAACCAGGGCGAACCGGTCGGCACCCGTATCTTCGGGCCGGTCGTGCGCGAGCTGCGCGCCAAGAACTTCATGAAGATCATCTCGCTTGCGCCGGAGGTGCTGTGATGGCTGCCAAGCTGAAAAAAGGCGACAAGGTCGTCGTGCTGGCCGGCAAGGACAAGGGCAAGCAGGGCGAGATCACCGCGGTGTTCCCGAAAGAGAACAAGGCCGTGGTTGACGGCGTCAACATCGCCATCCGTCACCAGCGTCAGACGCAGACCGCGCAGGGCGGCCGCGTGGCGAAAGCCATGCCGATCGACCTGTCGAACCTCGCGCTGCTGGACAAGAACGGCAAAGCGACCCGCGTCGGCTTCCGCGTGGAAGGCGACCAGAAGGTCCGTTTCGCCAAGACCACCGGAGACGTGATCTGATGCTGGACCAAGCCACCTACACCCCGCGTCTGAAGTCGCTCTACAAGGACAGCATCCGCGCTGCCCTGAAGGAAGAGTTCGGCTACAAGAACGACATGCAGATCCCGCGCCTGGACAAGATCGTCCTGAACATGGGCATCGGCGAAGCGGTCAAGGACACCAAGAAGGTCAAGCAGGGCGCCGAGGAGCTTTCGCTCATCGCCGGCCAGAAGGCCGTGGTGACCCATGCCAAGAAATCCATCGCCGGCTTCCGCGTTCGCGAGGAAATGCCGCTGGGCGCGAAAGTGACCCTGCGCGGCGACCGGATGTATGAATTCCTGGACCGCCTGGTCAACATCGCGCTGCCGCGCGTCCGCGACTTCCGCGGCGTCAAGGGCAGCTCCTTCGACGGCCGCGGCAACTATGCCATGGGCCTCAAGGAGCACATCGTTTTCCCGGAGATCAACTTCGACAAGGTCGACGAAGTTCTGGGGATGGACATCATCATCTGCACCACCGCGCCGACCGACGCGGAAGCGAAGTCGCTGTTGAAGCATTTCAACATGCCGTTCAACAGCTGATCGCGGAGGGAAGAAGATATGGCTAAGAAATCCATGGTCGAGCGCGAGAAGAAGCGCGAGCGTCTGGTTCAGAAATACGCCGCCAAGCGCGCCGCGCTGAACGAGATCGTCCACGATCAGTCCCTGCCGATGGAAGAGCGCTTCAAGGCCAGCCTGAAACTGGCCGAACTGCCGCGCAACTCCTCGGCGACGCGCCTGCACAACCGCTGCCAGCTGACCGGCCGCCCGCATGCGTATTACCGTAAACTGAAACTGTCGCGGATCATGCTGCGCGAGCTCGGCTCGTTCGGCCAGATCCCCGGCATGGTCAAATCGAGCTGGTAAGGGGGCAATATGTCGATGAACGATCCTCTCGGCGATATGCTGACCCGCATCCGCAATGCTCAGATGCGCGGCAAATCGACCGTTCGCACTCCGGCTTCCAAGCTGCGCGCTTGGGTTCTGGACGTGCTGAAAGCCGAAGGTTACATCCGCGGCTATGAAGAAACCACGACCGAAGCCGGTCACAAGGAACTGGAAATCAGCCTGAAGTATTACGAAGGCACTCCGGTCATCCGCGAACTGGCCCGCGTGTCGAAACCCGGCCGCCGCGTCTATGCCGGCGCCAAGGAAATCCCGCAGGTCCGCAACGGCCTGGGCGTTTCCATCGTCTCGACGCCGAAGGGTGTCATGTCTGATGCAGCAGCGCGCAACGCCAACGTCGGCGGCGAAGTGCTCTGCACCGTGTTCTAAGGAGGGCAGAGATGTCTCGGATTGGTAAGAAACCGGTCGCCCTCCCGAAAGGCGTGACCGCTGAGATCAAGGGCCAGACGATCGAGGTGAAGGGGCCGAAAGGCGCCCGCACGTTCACCGCGACCGACGACGTGACCCTGTCGCTGGAAGAAGGTTCGGTCAAGGTGACGCCGCGCGGCACCTCGAAGCGGGCCCGCCAGCAGTGGGGCATGACCCGCTCGATGGTCGAGAACCTGACCGTCGGCGTGTCGGAAGGCTTCAAGAAAGAGCTGGAAATCCAGGGCGTGGGTTACCGCGCCTCGATGCAGGGCAAGACCCTGAAACTGGCTCTGGGCTATTCGCATGACGTGAACTTCGAAACGCCGGACGGTGTGACGATCACCTCGCCGAAGCAGACCGAAATCGTGGTGGAAGGCATCGACCAGCAGCTGGTCGGCCAGGTCGCCGCGAACATCCGCGAGTGGCGTCGCCCCGAGCCCTACAAGGGCAAGGGCATCCGCTACAAGGGTGAGGTCGTCTTCCGCAAGGAAGGCAAGAAGAAGTAAGGGGCGCGAGAAATGGCACTGAACAAACGAGAGCTGTTCCTGAAGCGCCGCCTGCGCGTGCGGAACAAACTGCGGAAGATCTCGGACGGCCGTCCGCGTCTGTCCGTTCACCGTTCTTCCAAGAACATCAGCGTCCAGCTGATCGACGACGCGAAGGGGGTCACCCTGGCCGCCGCCTCGTCGCTCGAGAAGGACCTGGGCGTCGTCGGCAAGAACAACGTCGAGGCCGCCGCGAAAATCGGCGCCGCGATTGCCGAGCGGGCCAAGAAAGCCGGTGTCGAGGAAGTCATCTTCGACCGTGGCGGCTTCCTGTTCCACGGCAAGATCAAGGCCTTGGCAGACGCAGCCCGCGAAGGCGGCCTGAAGTTCTGATCCTGTGGGCGGCACCCTGCCGCCCCGATGATCCGGGGGCGCTCCTGCGTGGGCGCCCACCTGGATTGCATGAACCGGCGCTTGTCGCCAACCTGATAAGGAATGCCTCATGGCAGAACGTGAAAACCGTCGGGGCCGCCGCGAAGAGCGCGAAGAAACCCCGGAATTCGCCGACCGTCTGGTCGCGATCAACCGTGTGTCGAAAACCGTCAAGGGTGGCAAGCGCTTCGGCTTCGCCGCTCTGGTGGTCGTCGGCGACCAGCGTGGCCGCGTCGGCTTCGGCAAGGGCAAGGCCAAAGAGGTCCCGGAAGCGATCCGCAAGGCCACCGAACAGGCGAAACGCTCGCTGGTTCGCGTGCCGCTGCGCGACGGCCGCACCCTGCACCACGACATCGAGGGCCGCCACGGCGCCGGCAAGGTGATCATGCGCACCGCCGTTCCGGGGACCGGGATCATCGCCGGCGGCCCGATGCGCGCCGTGTTCGAGATGCTGGGCGTCCAGGACGTCGTCGCCAAGTCGCAGGGGTCGCAGAACCCCTACAACATGATCCGCGCCACGCTCGACGGTCTCAAGAAAGAGGCCTCGCCCCGCAACGTCGCCCAGCGTCGTGGCAAGAAAGTGGCCGAGATCCTGCCCTCGAACGACAAGCCGGCTGACGCCGCTGTCGAAGCGTAAGGAGAGGCAACAATGGCCAAAACCATCGTCGTCAAGCAGATCGGCTCGCCGATCCGCCGCCCCGCCATCCAGCGCGAGACGCTGAAGGGCCTGGGCCTGAACAAGATGAACCGCACCCGCGAGCTGGAAGACACCCCGGCCGTGCGCGGCATGGTCGCCAAGATCCCGCATCTGGCCACCATCATCGAGGAACGCGGCTGATTTCAGCCCCGGTTTCATGGAAACGCGCCCCGGAGCAATCCGGGGCGCGTTTTTCTTTGCCGCGTTAACCTTTTGCTAACCACGCCGCGCCTAGTCTGGCGTCGGGTCGGGAGTGAAAGGACAGGACATGCGCGGCATAATCTGCTGTCTGGCGGCGCTGTGGCTGCTGGCCTCGGCCGCCGCGGCCGGCCCCTGGGCGCGCGACCCCGGCGGCTTCTTCGCCGCGCTTTCGGTCGAGCAGGACCGCGACAACAATCGCCACAGCGGGCTTTATGCCGAATACGGGCTCGGCCCGCGCAACACGCTGGGGCTGGAACTGGGCCGGACCCGGGACGAGACCACGCTGCTTCTCTGGTGGCAGCGCGCGCTCGGCCGGGCCGAGGGGCCGAACCGCTGGGCGGTATCGCTCGGCCTCGGCGCGATCCGACGCGACGGCCGCTATCACCCGATGGGGCAGATAATGACGGCCTGGGGCAGGGGCTTCGACAGCATCCCGCTTTTGCGCCGCATCCCCGGCGGCGGCTGGCTCGCGGTCGAGACCCGCTCGAAACTCGCCGCCATCACCCGCGAATACCCCGAGGAGCCCAATGTGATCTGGGAGGACCCGACCTATCTGACCCCCGAGACCACGCACAAGCTGGACCTGACCCTGGGCTGGCACGCGCGCGACGATCTGATGCTGATCAACCAGTTCCGCTTCGAGCAGCGCGACGATACCGGCTTCTCGGGCAAGCTGGCGATCTCGGCGGTGCGCGACCTCTGGGGGCCGGCGAAGCTGGAGCTGGGACTGATCGAGCCGCTCACGGGGCAGGGCGAGCGGGCGGTGAAGCTGGGAACGTGGTTGAAGTTCTAGCCCTCGGCAAACCAGCGCAGCACGATCTCCAGGGTTTCGCCGCGTCGTTCCGGCTCTTCCAGCGTCCCGGCAAGCTCGTCCAGCAGCAGGGTGGCCATATGGGCCTCGAGCCGGGCGCGGTCCAGGGCCAGTCCGCGCAATTGCTCATAGGCTGCGACGATGCGCCGCGTCAGGTCCCGGGAGATGAAGTCGCTGTAGATGAATTCGCGGTGCAGCGGTCCGAAGCCGGAATCGGCAAAGTCGTAGATGCCGTTCAATCGGTCGTCGGCAAAGGCCATGTTCCAGCCGTGGCCGTCGAAAAAGCCGAAAGTCTGGCCCAGCGGGTCGGGGCCGAGCGCGGCCTGTCTGCGCAGCAGCCTGCCCGCCCGGTCGCGCAACGCGGCGGGCAGCAGTGGCAGAGCCTGCGCTTCGATCTGCTTGGTCGGGTTCCAGTCCCCGACCGGCCCGGCCCCGGCCGCGCGCAGCGGCGCGGCATCGATTCCGTGCAGGTCGCGATAGAAGCCTGCCAGTTGCTCGGCCAGCCGTTGCCGGTCGGATTCGGGCAGCCCGGCATAGACCTGCGGCGTCAGCATTCCGCCAGGGATCCGCCGATGTTCGGAATGCAGCCGGGGTTCCTCGTGCAGGACCATGTCAGGCACCCGCATCTGCAAATGCGGGGCGATCACTTGCAGAATCGCCGCCTCGCGCCGCAGACTGGCCGCGCCGGCGGCGTGGCGCGGAAACTTGAACAGCTGCGTGCCGATCGAGAGCGCGCGGGAATCGAAGCCGCGCTCATGCAACTGCCACGGCGCATCGGCAAGCGCGGGCCGGCGTGCGAGGACGATCTCGCGCAGCGTCTCGGCCGGGGTGTCGTCGTGGTCGTCGTGCATCATGCTTGCCTCGGCTGACGGGATCGGATAGGTGCAGCGGGTGGTTTTACAGGCCACGACTCAACAAGCAAGAAATGCCGTGTCCGCCCCCTTACGCTTCATGGGGCGCTTCCGGCTCAAGGAGAAGCGATATGAAACTGCATGAAATCCGCGACAACGAAGGCGCCAACCGCAAGAAGAAACGTGTCGCGCGCGGCCCGGGCTCGGGCAAGGGCAAGACCGCCGGCCGTGGTATCAAGGGCCAGACCTCGCGTTCGGGCGTCGCGCTGAACGGCTATGAAGGCGGCCAGATGCCGCTCTATCGCCGCCTGCCGAAGCGCGGGTTCTCGAAGCCGAATCGCCTGGACTTCGCCGTGGTGAACCTGGGCCAGCTGCAGGCCTTCGTCGATGCCGGCAAGCTGGACGCGAAAGCCGAGGTGACCGAGGACGCGCTGGTCGCGGCCGGCGTCATCCGCCGCAAGCTGGACGGCGTGCGCGTGCTGGCCAAGGGCGAGCTGACGGCTGCCCTGACCCTGACCGTCGCCGGTGCGTCGAAAGCCGCCGCCGAGGCGATCGAGAAGGCCGGCGGCAAGATCACCGTCACCCGCGCGGCGAAAGAAGAAGCCGCGGCCGAATAAGCTGTTGAAGGGGCCGCCCGCGCCCAATAGATAGCTATCCAAGTTTTCCTTAGCGCCGCGGGATCGGAAAACGATCCGGCGGCGCTGCCATGAAGGGGCACATCAATGGCGTCAGCCGCAGAACAGATGGCCGCGAACCTGTCCTGGGGCGCGCTCGGCAAGGCGACCGAGCTGCGCCAGCGGATCTGGTTCACGCTTGGTCTTCTCATCATCTACCGCCTCGGCACCTATATCCCGGTGCCCGGCATCGACGGCGCGAGCCTGCGCAACTTCATGGACCAGGCCCAGGCCGGCATCGGCGGCATCCTTTCCATGTTCACCGGCGGCGCGCTGGGGCGGATGGGGGTCTTCGCGCTGGGCATCATGCCCTATATCTCGGCCTCGATCATCGTGCAGCTGATGGCCTCGATGGTGCCGGCGCTCGAGCAGCTGAAGAAAGAGGGCGAGACCGGCCGCAAGAAGATCAACCAGTATACCCGCTACGGCACCGTGGCGCTGGCGCTGTTCCAGGCCTGGGGCCTTGCGGTCAGCCTGGAACACGGCAACCTCGCGCATGAGCCGGGGCTGTTCTTCCGCGCCTCGGTGGTCATCACCCTGGTCGGCGGCACCATGTTCCTGATGTGGCTGGGCGAGCAGATTACCGCCCGCGGTATCGGCAACGGCATCTCGCTGATCATCTTCGTCGGCATCGTCGCCGAGATCCCGGGCCATCTGGCGCAGTTCCTGGCCCAGGGCCGCACCGGCGCCATCTCGACCCCGGTGATCCTGGGGGTGATCGTGATGGTGGTGGCCGTGATCGCCTTCGTGGTGTTCATGGAACGCGCCCTGCGCAAGATCCACATCCAGTATCCGCGCCGCCAGGTCGGGATGAAGATCTATGACGGCCAGTCCTCGCACCTGCCGATCAAGGTCAACCCGGCCGGCGTGATCCCGGCGATCTTCGCCAGTTCGCTCCTGCTGCTGCCGATCACCATCTCGACCTTCTCGGGCAACCAGACCGGCCCGGTAATGTCGACGATCCTGGCCTATTTCGGCCCCGGACAGCCGCTGTATCTGGTGTTCTTCGCGGCGATGATCGTGTTCTTCGCCTATTTCTACACCTTCAACGTCAGCTTCAAACCCGATGACGTGGCCGAGAACCTGAAGAACCAGGGCGGCTTCATCCCGGGCATCCGGCCCGGCAAGCGGACCGAGGATTACCTGACCTATGTCGTCAACCGGGTGCTGGTCATCGGCTCGGCCTATCTGGCCGCGGTCTGCCTGCTGCCCGAGGTGATCCGGCACCAGCTGGCGATCCCCTTCTACTTTGGTGGGACTTCCGTTCTGATCGTGGTCAGTGTCGTGATGGATACGATCAACCAGGTGCAAAGCCACTTGCTTGCCCATCAATACGAAGGTTTGATCGAGAAATCGCAGCTGCGCGGCAAACGCGGCAAGCCCGGCGCGGCCAAGCCGCGCAAGGCACCGGCACGTCGCTGAGGGGTTAAGCCCACCAAAAGGGTAGGAGAGGGACGATTACATGGCGATCAACATCATTCTGCTGGGCCCGCCCGGCGCCGGCAAGGGCACCCAGGCCCAGCGTCTGATCCAGGAACGCGGCTTGGTGCAGCTGTCCACCGGGGACATGCTGCGCGAGGCCCGCAGCTCGGGCACCGAGATGGGCAAGCGCGTGGCCGAGGTCATGGACCGGGGCGAGCTGGTCACGGATGAGATCGTCGTGGGCCTGATCCGCGAAAAGCTGGGGCAGGGCGGCAAGGGCTTCATCTTCGACGGCTTCCCGCGCACCCTGGCCCAGGCCGATTCGCTGCAGGCGCTGATGGCCGAGATGGACCAGCGCATCGACGCGGCCATCGAGCTGCGCGTGGACGACGCGGCGCTGGTCTCGCGCATCGTCAAGCGCGCCGACGAGATGCGCGCCGCCGGCCAGCCGGTGCGGCCGGACGACACGCCCGAGGTCTTTGCCGACCGCTTGCGCGAATATTACAAGAAGACCGCGCCGCTCTTGGGCTATTACTACGCCAAGGGCCAGCTGCGCCATGTCGACGGCATGGCGGCGATGGACGCGGTGGCGGCCCAGATCGGCGCCATCCTCGACAAGGAGGCGGGCCGGGGTTGACGCCCCCGCGCGAATCCCTTAATTCGCAGCATCTCGCATGAGAATCACCTCGCGAGGGGTGGCCGTTGAAGGCCCGAAGGCGATGCTTTCGGGTCTTTGGTTGTGAAAAAAGGTTCCGGTGCTACGGAACCGCAACAAGGAAAAGGAAAACGCGTGGCTCGTATTGCTGGCGTCAACATTCCGACCGGGAAACGCGTCCCGATCGCACTGACCTATATCCACGGGATCGGCCCGAAATTCGCCGATGAGATCGTTGCCGCCGTCGGCATCGAGCCGGCCCGCCGCGTGAACGAACTCTCGGATGCCGAAGTTCTGAAGATCCGCGAATATATCGACGCCAACTATACCGTCGAAGGCGACCTGCGCCGTGAAACCCAGATGAACATCAAGCGCCTGATGGACCTGGGCTCGTATCGTGGCCTGCGCCACCGTCGCGGCCTGCCGGTCCGCGGCCAGCGCACCCACACCAATGCCCGCACCCGCAAGGGCCCGGCGAAGCCCATCGCCGGCAAGAAGAAATAAGGGGGAACGGACATGGCACGCGATAAAACCCGTATCAAGCGCAAGGAACGCAAGAACATCGCCACCGGCGTGGCGCATGTGAACTCGTCCTTCAACAACACCAAGATCCTGATCTCGGACGTGCAGGGCAACGCGATCTCGTGGTCGTCGGCCGGCACCATGGGCTTCAAGGGCTCGCGCAAATCGACCCCCTATGCCGCGCAGATGGCCGCCGAAGACGCCGGCAAGAAGGCGCAGGAACACGGCGTCCGCACGCTGGAAGTCGAAGTCCAGGGCCCCGGCTCGGGCCGCGAATCGGCGCTGCGCGCGCTGGCCGCCGTCGGCTTCAACATCACGGCGATCCGCGACGTCACCCCGATCGCGCATAACGGCTGCCGTCCGCCGAAACGCCGCCGGGTCTGAACCTTCGGGATTTTGACGCGTTCCGCGCGGGGCTGTCCCGTGCGGGGCGCGCTTTTCGCATTTCACCTCGGGCGTTTCCGGCCAATGGTCATGGGTCGGGAACTGGTATGGAGGCAAACGCATGATCCACAAGAACTGGGCCGAACTCATCAAGCCCACCCAGCTTGAAGTCAAGCCGGGCGCCGATTCGTCCCGCGTCGCCACCGTGGTGGCGGAACCGCTCGAGCGCGGCTTCGGCCTGACGCTGGGCAACGCCCTGCGCCGCGTGCTGCTGTCCTCGCTGCAAGGCGCGGCCATCACCTCGGTGCAGATCGACAACGTGCTGCATGAATTCTCGTCCGTCCCCGGCGTGCGCGAGGACGTGACCGACATCGTCCTGAACCTCAAGGGCGTGACGCTGAAGATGGACGTGGACGCGCCCAAGCGCCTGACGCTCTCGGCCAAGGGCCCGGGCGAGGTCAAGGCCGGCGACATCCAGGAAACCGCCGGCATCACCATCCTGAACCGCGACCACGTCGTCTGCCACCTGGACGACGGCGCCGAGCTGCACATGGAACTGACCGTGGCGAACGGCAAGGGCTATGTCGCCGCCGACAAGAACCGTCCCGAGGACGCGCCCATCGGCCTGATCCCGATCGACGCCATCTTCTCGCCGGTCAAGCGCGTCAGCTACGAAGTCACGCCCACCCGCGAGGGCCAGGTGCTGGACTATGACAAGCTGACCATGAAGGTCGAAACCGACGGTTCGCTGACCCCGGAAGACGCCGTGGCCTATGCCGCGCGCATCATCCAGGACCAGCTTTCGGTGTTCGTGAACTTCGACGAGCCGGAAACCGCGACCCGCTCGGATGCCGAGGACGGTCTGGAATTCGACCCGCGCCTGCTGAAGAAGGTCGACGAGCTGGAGCTGTCGGTGCGTTCGGCGAACTGCCTCAAGAACGACAACATCGTCTATATCGGCGACCTGATCCAGAAGACCGAAGCCGAGATGCTGCGCACCCCGAACTTCGGCCGCAAGTCGCTGAACGAGATTAAGGAAGTGCTCTCGGGCATGGGCCTGCACCTCGGCATGGATGTCGTGGACTGGCCGCCGGAGAACATCGAGGACCTGGCCAAGCGTTTCGACGACCAGTTCTAAGAACTATCCGGGGGCGTCATACGCCCGGTGCACGGCCTGTGTACGCGCGGTGTACGCGATGCGCGCCCCCGGAAATCTGGGCAATCCCGCCCCAAGGAGAGCGGCCCGCACGCATGGGCTGCCGGACAAAGCAAAAGACGTCATAGGAGATCAATCATGCGTCACGCCCGTGGCTACCGCCGCCTCAACCGCACCCACGAACACCGCAAGGCGCTGTTCGCCAATATGGCCGGCTCGCTGATCGAGCACGAGCAGATCAAGACCACGCTGCCGAAAGCCAAGGAATTGCGCCCGATCGTCGAGAAACTGATCACGCTGGCGAAGCGCGGCGATCTGCACGCCCGCCGTCAGGCCGATGCGCAGCTGAAACAAGACCAGCATGTCGCGAAACTGTTCGATGTTCTCGGCGCCCGCTACAAGGACCGCCAGGGCGGCTATGTCCGCATCCTGAAGGCCGGTTTCCGCTATGGCGACATGGCGCCGATGGCGATCATCGAACTGGTCGACCGCGATCCCTCGGCCAAGGGTGCCGCCGACCACGCCCGCCTGGAAGCCGAATCGGCCGCCGACGAATCGTAAGAAAATTAACTCTTACTTAGGGTTAAGCGAAGGTTCATGCCCGCAGCCAGTCGATGGCTGCGGGCATTTTTGCCACATGAAAGCGAAACTTTCCGACCCGGGGCAGGGTGGGTGCGAAGGGCTTTCACCCCCTGGCTGAGCGTGCGGGCGCAGAAAACTAACGGGAATTGTGCTTCCGGCCGGGCGCTTGCCTTTTGGCGCACCATGCAGGTAAGGATGGTTGCGCCGGCAGGGTGACCCTGCGGCGTCCCGAAAAACGTCGCGTACAAGCACGGTATTGCTTGAATACATTGCGAACCGTGCCATTTTTCGTGGTAACCCTGAAAAAACGCAATCTGTCCAAAAAGTCATGTCATCTCGCGCGGAAATCAATGCAGCACTCGCCAAGCTGAAAAAGCTCGCTCCCGCGGGGTATTTCATCGGGCTTCACATTCGCTTCGCTGCACCGCTGATGCAGTTCCAGACCTATAACAAGGAATGGGCGCAGCGCTATTCCGAGCGGGCCTATGCGCTCCGCGACCCCACCATCGCCTGGGGCTTCTCGACCACCGGCACCTGCCGGTGGAGCGTGCTGCCGATTCCCGACCCGTTTTCCATCCTGCAGGATGCGGCGGATCACGGGCTGCGCTACGGGCTGGCGGTCGCCCATGGCCCGATCAAGTCGCGCACCATCGCCGACTTCGCCCATGACAAACGGGAATTCACGGATGACGAGATCGAAGCGATCTCGACCACGCTACGCCGGCTTCACGAGATCACGGAGCCGCCGGAGAGCCTGACGAAGGCTCAGCAAGAGGCCCTTCGGTGTATCGCAGAGGGGGATCGTCATGCAGCGGCGGCTGCCAAACTTGGTATTACGGAAAGCGCATTCAAGGCTCGTCTCATTTCGGCGCGTGAAAGACTGATGGCGCGCACGACTGCCGAGGCGCTGCAACGGGCCAAGGACTACCGCTTGCTATAAACGGTCCGTCCACCGTTGCGGTTTACACCTGGGGGCCACCACCACCACAAACCCCAGGAGAAGACCAATGCAGACCACCACACTTTCCTTCGCCAACCTGCACAACCACGGCGAACTCTTCGCGAACATCTTCCGCGCCCGCAAGCAGAGCTTCATCGTCCAGAAGCGCTGGAACCTGCCCCAGACGGACGACATGGAGTTCGACCAGTACGACACGCCCATGAGCCGCTGGGTCGCGATCCACGAGCATGGCCGGGTGATGGCCGGCGTGCGGCTGACCCCCACCACGGCCAGCTGCGGCATGTATTCCTACATGATCCGCGATGCACAGCTGGACCTGCTGGGCGGCTCGATCCCGCAGAACCTGCTCGACGGCCCCGCGCCGGTCGAGCCGGGCACCTGGGAAGCCAGCCGGCTCTTCGTCGATCACACCATCCCGCAGCGCGACCGCCGCCGGGTGCAGCTGGCCCTGGTGCAGGAAATGACCAACTCGGCCCGGGCGCTGGGGGCGACGCGGCTCGTCTGCCTGGTCGCCTCGACCTGGCCGCGCTGGCTCAAGCCCTGCGGCCTTGACGCGCAGGCCATGGGCCCGGTGATCTGGATCGACGACGGCTATTTCCAATGCGTCTCGATCAACCTGGCGACCAAGATGCATTGATGCCCGCCGCCAGGAGGAGGGCCTTTCGCAGGTGATGCGGGCGGCGTAACATACCGCCCGCATGGCAGACCTGTTCGACACCGCGCCCGCCGAGGGCGACCCTGCGCGCAACGCGACGCGCCCCTTGGCCGACCGGATCCGTCCGGCACGGCTTTCCGACGTCATCGGCCAGGACAAGGTGCTTGGCCCCGAGGGACCGCTGGGCGCCATGCTTGGCGCCGGCAGCCTGTCGTCGCTGATCCTCTGGGGGCCGCCGGGGGTCGGCAAGACCACCATCGCGCGGCTGCTGGCGCAGCAGACCGACCTGGCCTTCGTGCAGATCTCGGCGATCTTTTCCGGCGTGCCGGAACTGCGCAAGGTCTTCGACGCCGCCCGGCTGCGCCGCAGCCAGGGCCGCGGCACGCTGCTGTTCGTGGACGAGATCCACCGCTTCAACAAGGCGCAGCAGGACAGTTTCCTGCCGCATATGGAGGACGGCACCATCACCCTGGTCGGTGCCACCACCGAAAACCCCAGTTTTGAACTGAACGCCGCGCTGCTGTCGCGCGCCCAGGTCATCGTGCTGGAGCGGTTGAGCCTTGCCGATCTGGAACGCCTCGCGCAGCGCGCCGAGCAGGAGCTGGGCCGCGCCCTGCCGCTGACCGCCGAGGCGCGCGACCGGCTGCTGGAGATGGCGGACGGCGACGGCCGCGCCGCCTTGAACCTGATCGAGCAGGTCATGGCCTGGAAGGTCACCGGCAAGCTCGCCCCCGGCCAGCTGTCGCAGCGGCTGATGCGGCGGGCGGCGAAATACGACAAGTCGGGCGACGAGCACTACAACCTGATCTCGGCCCTGCACAAATCCGTGCGCGGCAGCGACCCCGATGCCGCGCTTTACTGGTTCGCGCGCATGCTCGAGGGCGGCGAGGACCCGCGCTATCTTGCGCGCCGCATCACCCGCATGGCGGTCGAGGACATCGGCCTGGCCGACCCGGCCGCGCAGCGCCATTGCCTGGACGCCTGGGCGCTTTACGAACGCCTGGGCAGCCCCGAGGGCGAACTCGCGCTGGCGCAGGCGGTGATCTATCTGGCGCTCGCGCCGAAATCCAACGCCGGCTATGTCGCCTACAAGGGCGCGCGGGCGCTGGCGCGCCAGTCGGGCAGCCAGATGCCGCCGGCCCACATCCTGAACGCGCCGACCGGGCTGATGAAGGACCAGGGCTATGGCGCCGGCTATGCCTATGACCATGATGCCGAGGACGCCTTCTCGGGCCAGAACTATTTCCCGGAGGGGATGAAGCGGCCGGTGCTGTATCTGCCGGTCGAGCGTGGATTCGAGCGCGACCTGAAAAAGCGCGTTGAATGGTTCGCCAGCCTGCGGCAGAAGCGGCAGACAGAGGGCAAAGCATGAAACACACATTCCTCCAGGTCGCGCTTGGCGGCGCCCTGGGCTCGATGGCGCGTTACGGCGTCAACATCCTGGCCGGGCGCGTGACCGGCCTGCCGCTGGGCACGCTGACGGTGAACATCGCCGGCTGCTTTGCCATGGGGCTTTTGGCCTCGGTCCTGGCGCTGCGGGGCGGCCAGCATCTGGCGCCCTTGCTGCTGACCGGCGTGCTGGGCGGCTTCACCACCTTCTCCGCCTTTTCCCTGGACACGCTGACCCTGTGGCAACGCGGCGCGGCGGGGCTGGCCCTGGGCTATGTGGCGGCCTCGGTCCTGCTGTCCTTGGCGGCGGTGACGGCGGGCCTGGCGCTTGGCCGGGGGATCTTTGCATGAGCGGCGTGCAGATCCTCCGCATCGGCGCCGACGAGGGCGAGCAGCGCATCGACCGCTGGCTGAAGAAGCGGTTCCCGCAGCTGACGCAGGGCGCGGTGGAAAAGATGTGCCGCACCGGCCAGCTGCGCGTCGACGGCGGCCGGGTCAAGGCCAATACCCGCATCGAGGCGGGCCAGGAGGTTCGCATCCCGCCGATCCCGGACGGCGAGGCGCCGGCGCCGACGCCCAAGGCCCGCGTCAAGCAATCCGATGCCGAGATGATCCAGTCCTGTGTGCTGTGGCGCGACGAGCATATCATCGCGCTGAACAAGCCGCCGGGCCTGCCCTCGCAGGGCGGCTCGGGGCAGGGCGACCGCCATGTGGACGGGCTGACCGAGGCCTTGATGTTCGGCTACAAGGACCGGCCGAAGCTGGTGCACCGGCTGGACAAGGACACCTCGGGCGTCCTGCTGCTGGCGCGCACCGACCGCATTGCCCGCGCGCTGTCCGAGGCGTTCCGGCACCGGCTGACCCGCAAGATCTATTGGGCCGCCGTGGCGGGCGTGCCGCATCCGCGCATGGGCTCGATCAAATACGGCCTCGTGAAGGCGCCGGGCCGCGGTCGTATGGGCGAGGGCGAGAAGATGGTCGCCGTCCACCCTTCGGAGGTGGCGACGACCGAGGGCGCCAAGCGCGCCCATACCGACTATGCCGTGCTGTCGGCGCTTGGCGGCCGGGTCAGTTGGGCCGCCATGGTGCCGGTCACCGGCCGCACCCACCAGCTGCGCGCCCATATGGCCGAGATCGGCCACCCGATCGTCGGCGACGGCAAATATGGCGGCTCGGGGCAGGAGAACCTGGGCGACGGCTGGGGCGCCCAGCTGGGCGGCGAGATCAGCCGCAAGCTGCACCTGCACGCCCGGATGATCCGCTTCGAGCACCCGATCAGCAAGAAGCCGGTCACCGTCACCGCGCCCTTGCCCGATCACATGCGGCGCACCTGGGACACGCTCGGCTGGTCGGAAAACGACGTGCCCGAAGACCCGTTCGAGGAGGCGTAATGCGGCTGGTCGTCTTTGACGTGGACGGCACGCTGATCGACAGCCAGGACGAGATCGTCCAGTCGATGAACGCCGGGCTGCGCGCCGCCGGCCTGCCGCAGATGGAGCGGGCGACGATCCTGTCCATCGTTGGCCTGTCGCTGCCGGTCGCGGTGGCGCACCTGCTGCCCGCCGCCGCCCCCGAACTGCGCGACCGCGTGGTCGAGGGCTATCGCCGCCATTTCATCGCCTCGCGCGAGGCCGGGCATCTGCCGCAGCTCTATCCCGGCGCGCTGGACTGCCTCGACACGCTGGCGGGGCTGCGGGGGGTCACGCTAGGCATCGCCACCGGAAAGCCGATGCGGGGGCTGGTGGCGATCCTTGCGGCGCATGGGCTGACGGAACGTTTCGCGACCCGGCAGACGGCGGACGGCCATCCCTCCAAGCCGCATCCGGCGATGCTGCAAAGCGCGCTGGCCGAAACCGGCGTGCCGCCGGGCCGCGCGGTGATGGTGGGCGACAGTACCTTTGACATGGCGATGGCACAGTCGGCCGGAGTGGCCGGCTATGGCGTCGGCTGGGGGTTTCATTCAGCGTCCGACCTGCGGGCGGCGGGGGCGGTGCTGATCGCGCCGGATTATGCCAACCTGACGCTGGCGCTGCTGGACTGGGCCGAAGGAGGGCAGCCATGAGCGAATGGAAGGCGCGGCGATTCTGGAAGGCCGCCTCGGTGCGGCCGGCCGGCGCGGGCTGGGAGGTGGTGCTGGACGACCGCCCGCTGCGCACGCCGGGCAAGCAGCCCCTGGTCCTGCCGACCGAGGCGCTGGCCCGCGCCGTTGCCGCGGAATGGGACGCCCAGGCCGACGTGATCGACCCGAACCGGATGCCGCTGACCCGCGCGGCGAATTCCGCCATCGAGAAGGTGACGCCGCAGTTCCATGACGTCGCCACCATGCTGGCCGAATACGGCGGCACCGATCTTCTGTCCTATCGCGCCGACGCGCCCGAGGAGCTGGCCCGCGCCCAGGCCGAGGGCTGGGATCCGCTGATCGACTGGGCCGCGACCGAGCTGCGCGCGCTCCTGCGCATCACCCATGGCGTCATCCCGGTGCCGCAGGATCCGGCGGCGCTGCTGAAACTGCATGCCGAGGTCGCGGCGCTGGATGCCTTCGGGCTGACGGCGCTGCACGATCTGGTGACGCTGCCCGGCTCGCTGGTGCTGGGGCTGGCGGTGATCCGCGGCCGCATCGACGCCGAAACCGCCCATGCCCTGTCGCGAATTGACGAGGAATTTCAGGCGCAACGCTGGGGCCGCGACGAGGAGGCCGACGCGGCCGCCGCCGCCCGCCTGGCCGCCATGCGCGATTCTGAGCGTTTCTGGCAGCTCAGCCGGCGCTGAGGAGATCGTTTTTCTTCTTTCTTGACGCTTCGCCCTGCATCGGCACAATGCCTGCAAGGGGGGCAGTCCTGGCCCCCTTCAACACGGGCTCGCCACGGGCAGTCTGCGGATGGACCCGTGACCCGACCCGGGAACAACAGAGGGGAAATTCATGAAACATACTGCACTCTTCGGCTCGGTTACGGCGCTGGCCCTTGCGGCTTCGGGTGCCATGGCCGCCGAAGGCGACACGCTGAAAGAGGTGAAGTCGCGCGGCGTGCTGAACTGCGGCGTCAACACCGGCCTGATCGGTTTCGCCGCCCCCGATGCGAACGGCAACTGGTCGGGCTTCGACGTGGCCTTCTGCAAGGCCGTGGCCGCCGCGGTGCTGGGCGACCCGGCCAAGGTGAAATACGTCCCGACCACCGGCCAGACCCGCTTCACGGCGCTCAGCTCGGGCGAGGTGGACCTGCTGGCGCGCAACTCGACCTGGACCTTCCAGCGCGACACCGACCTGAAGCTGGATTTCATCGGCGTGAACTATTACGACGGCCAGGGCTTCATGGTGCGCAAGGACCTGGGCGTCAGCTCGGCCAAGGAGCTCGAGGGCGCGACGATCTGCATCCAGACCGGTACCACGACCGAGCTGAACCTGGCCGACTACTTCAAGGCCAACAACATGACCTATCAGCCGGTCAACATCGACAGCAACGCCGAGGGCGAGCAGCAATACATGGCCGGCGCCTGCGACGCCTATACGACCGACGCCTCGGGCCTGGCCGCGACGCGGGCCAGCTTCGCCGACCCGGAAAACCACATCATCCTGCCCGAGATCATCTCGAAGGAACCGCTGGGGCCGGCGGTGCGCCATGGCGACAACAACTGGGGCGACATCGCGCGCTGGACGCTGTTCGCGCTGATCGCGGCCGAGGAATACGGCGTCACCTCGGCCAATATCGAGGAACTGGCGAAATCCTCGACCAACCCGGAGGTGCAGCGCCTGCTGGGCACCACCGACGAGCTGGGCAAGATGATCGGCCTGGACGCCGAATGGGCCAAGCGCGCCATCAAGGCCAGCGGCAACTATGGCGAGATCTTCGCCGCCACCATCGGCGAGCAGACCCCCATCGGCCTGGCGCGCGGCCTGAACGCGCAATGGACCCAGGGCGGGCTGATGTATGCCATGCCCTTCCGCTGATCGCGGTTGAAGAACGGGCGGCGCGGGGCGCAAGACCTCCGCCCGCCGCATGAACGACGCCGGCGCACAGAGGCCACAAGGCCCGCATCCCGTCCGGCACAGGGGGTTACAACATGGTTTCCTATCCGGGGGTGGACAATCCACCATTCCGATGGTCGATGCTGATCTATGATCGGCGCTATCGCTCGCTGACCTTGCAGGCGATCGTCTTCATCCTGGTGATGCTGCTGGCCAGCTGGCTGATCGACAACACGCTGCGCAACCTGTCCGCCATGGGCAAGACGCTGAGCTTCGACTTCCTGTTCCGCCGCGCGGGCTATGACATTCCGCAGCAGCTGATCCCCTATAATTCCGATGACACGCATCTGCGCGCCACGGTGGTGGGGCTGCTGAACACGCTGCTGGTCTCGCTTCTGGGCTGTATCGCGGCGACCATCGTGGGCGTGGTGGTGGGGGTCTTGCGGCTGTCCTCGAACTGGCTGATCGCGCGGCTGATGACGGTCTATGTCGAGGTGTTCCGCAATATCCCGCTGCTCTTGTGGATCCTGGTGATCCTGGCGATCTTCACCGAGGTCATGCCGCCGCCCAACGCCTATCGCGGCGAAAACCCGGCCGCGAGCATGATCCTGTTCGACACCATCGCGCCGACGAACCGCTATACCGCCATCCCCTCGCTGGGCATGACCAACCCGCCGGGCACCATCGCCCTGGGACGCGAGGGGATCAGCTGGGCCTTCGTGGCTTATGTCGCGGTGATCGTGCTGGCCTTCATCGGCAACCGGCTGCTGCGCACCCGGGCGCAGCGCATCCAGGACGCGACCGGCAAGCGCCCGACGACCTGGTGGATCACGCTGGCGATGTTCGCGGTGCCGCTCCTGCTACTGACCTGGTGGTTCGGCCTGCACCTGATCCCGCCGGTGCTGCGCGGCTTCAACTTCGCCGAGGGCATCAACATGGACAACGCGCTGGTGGTGCTGTGGCTGGCGCTGACGCTCTATACCGGCGCCTTCATCGCCGAGATCGTCCGCGCCGGCATCCTGGCCGTCAGCCGCGGCCAGTCCGAGGCCGCCTTTGCCTTGGGCCTGCGCCCGCGCCGCACCATGTCGCTGGTGATCCTGCCGCAGGCGCTGCGGGTCATCATCCCGCCCTTGATCTCGCAATACCTGAACCTGACCAAGAACAGCTCGCTCGCCATCGCGGTCGGCTACATGGACCTGCGCGGCACGCTGGGCGGCACCACGCTGAACCAGACCGGGCGCGAGATGGAATGCATGGTGCTGATGATGGGCATCTACCTGGTTCTCAGCCTGCTGATCTCGGGCGGGATGAATGTCTTCAACAGTCGCGTGAAGCTGAGGGAGCGGTGAGATGAGCGAGACCCACGCCCAGACCGTCGCCTATGTCCGCGACACCATGCTGCCGCCGGCGCCGCCGCCGGTGACCGAGCGCGGCGCGATCAAATGGCTGCGCGAGAACCTGTTCTCGGGGCCGCTCAACATCGTGCTGACGCTGATCGGGCTCGGCATCCTATGGCTTCTGGTCAGCACCATCGGGCCCTGGCTGTCGCATTCGGTCTGGAACGCCAATGGCATGGCCGATTGCCGCAAGATCATCGCCGAGACCTGGGGGCCGGACGCCACGGGCGCCTGCTTCGCCCTGATCAAGCATCGCTGGAACCAGTTCGTCTTCGGCTTCTATCCGGCGGCGCTGTATTGGCGGCCGGTGCTGGCCTTCGGCCTGCTGTTCCTGGCGCTGGCGCCGGTGCTGTTTTCCGAAAGCCGGCGCGCGCGGCGCATCGTGCTGGCGCTGGCGACCGTGCTGAGCTTTGCCATCGCCCTGGTGCTGGGCGCGCCGATGCCGGCGCTCGCGGGCATGGCCCTGTTGATGCTGGCCTGGGCGGTGCTGATCGAGATCCGGCCTGCCTGGGCGCTACTGGCGAGCCTGGTCTATCCGCTGCTGGCGGTCTGGCTGCTCTGGGGCGGCTCGCTGTGGAGCGAGATCGCCGTGCTGGCGGGTTTCGGCATCGGCTTCGGGGTCTGGCGGGCAGGGGCGCGCTTCGGGCTTTTCGCCGTCGCCGCGGCCGCCGTGGTCGCGGTGCTGTGGTGGCTGTTCCTGGCCGGGCCGGTCGCCGCTGCGCTGGCCGGCATGCTGCCGCTGCGGCTGCAGCCGGTCAGTTCCGACCAGTTCGGCGGCTTCGTGCTGTCGATCACCATCGGCGTCGCCGGCATCGCCCTGTCGCTGCCCCTAGGCATCGTGCTGGCGCTGGCGCGGCGCTCGGACCTGCCGGTGATCAAGCTCTTGGCGGTGATGTTCATCGAGTTCATCCGCGGCGTGCCGCTGATCACGCTCTTGTTCGTGGCCTCCTTGCTGCTCAACTACTTCCTGCCGCCGGGCACGAGCTTCGACATCATCCTGCGGGTCATCATCATGGTGACGCTCTTCGCCGCCGCCTATATGGCCGAGGTGATCCGCGGCGGGCTCGCAGCCCTGCCCAAGGGCCAATACGAGGCCGCCGACGCGCTGGGGCTGGACTATTGGAAGGCGCAGCGGCTGATCGTGCTGCCGCAGGCGCTGAAGATCTCGATCCCCGGCATCGTCTCGACCTTCATCGGCATGTTCAAGGACACCACCCTGGTGGTCTTCGTCGGGCTATTCGACCCGTTGAAGGCCATGGCCGACACCATCCGCGCGAGCTTCGAATGGAAGGGCGCCTATTGGGAGCCCTATATCTTCGTCGGCTCGATCTTCTTCATCCTCTGCTTCGGCATGTCGCGTTACTCGATGTATCTCGAACGCCGCCTGAAGCGCGACCATCGCTGAGGCCCTCCCATGCAGACGCAAGCCCAGAGCCAGACCGACACCCCGGCCATCGAGATCAGCCGGTTGAACAAGTGGTACGGCACCTTTCACGTGCTGCGCGACATCGACCTGACCGTCAGCCGGGGCGAGCGCATCGTCATCGCCGGCCCCTCGGGCTCGGGCAAGTCGACGCTGATCCGCTGCATCAACCGGCTGGAGGAACACCAGTCCGGCAAGATCATCGTCGACGGTACCGAGCTGACCCATGACCTGAAGAACATCGACAAGGTGCGTTCCGAGGTCGGGATGGTGTTCCAGCATTTCAACCTGTTTCCGCACCTGACCATCCTGGAAAACTGCACGCTGGCGCCGATCTGGGTGCGCAAGATCCCCCGGCGCGAGGCCGAGGAGACCGCCATGCATTTCCTGACCAAGGTCAAGATCCCCGACCAGGCGCTGAAATATCCGGGCCAGCTGTCGGGCGGGCAGCAGCAGCGGGTGGCCATCGCCCGCGCGCTTTGCATGCGGCCGCGGATCATGCTCTTCGACGAGCCGACCTCGGCCTTGGACCCCGAGATGATCAAGGAAGTTTTGGATACGATGATCGAACTGGCCGAGGATGGCATGACCATGCTCTGCGTCACCCACGAGATGGGTTTCGCCCAGGCGGTGGCGCATCGGGTGATCTTCATGGACCAGGGCCAGATCGTCGAGCAGAACACGCCGCGCGAGTTCTTCAACAATCCGCAGAGCGAGCGGACCAAGCTGTTCCTGTCGCAGATCCTGGGGCACTGAAAGGGGGGACTTCGCGTCCCCCGCCCGCCGCTGGCGCGGCGGACTCCCCCTGCGGGGTATTTGCGAAACGGAGAAACACCTTGTGGCGCCGGTTGCGGGCCGGGGTGCGGCCGGTCTATCGTGCCGGCAAGCGCTTCGGAGAACGACGATGAACCAGACCATTTTCCTGATGCTGGGCCTTTTGGGCCTTGTCGGTATCGGCTCGCTGGTGGCGAGCAACGACGACGACCATGCCCCCGAGGATCCGGGCGATCCCTATGGCGACCGCGAGTTGATCGAAGGCACGGACGAGGCCGAGACCATCGCCGGCACCGCCGGCGACGACGCGATCCAGTCCTATGACGGCAACGATTCCGTCGATGCCGGCGCCGGCGACGACCTGGTCTGGACCGGCTATGGCGACGATAGCGTCAGCGCCGATGCCGGCGACGACGAGATCTACCTAGGCTATGGCGACGACCTCTATGGCGCCGAGGACGACGGCGCGGCTGAGGGCGACGACACCATCGACGGCGGTTACGGCGACGACAGCATCACCACCAACCTGGGCAATCACGCGATCACCGGCGGCGATGGCGACGACACCATCACCGACAATGGCGGCACGGTCTCTATCGACGGCGAGGAGGACGACGACCTGATCCTGTCGCCCGACGATTCCGTTGCCGATGCGCCCGACACGCTGCTGGGCGGCGACGGCAACGACACCATCCATGCCGGTGCCAACGACCTTGTGGACGGCGGCGACGGCGACGACAGCTATATGCTCAGCTCCGAGGCGGGCGGTGCGGCGGTCATCACCTATAGCACCGACGACACCATCACCATCACCCTGGCCGAGGGCTATGCCGGCGAGGGCGACTATACGCTGGAGCAGGACGGCGACGACGTGCAGGTGCTGCTGGACGGCAATGCCGTCGCGGTGCTGCGCGACACGCTGGTCGATGCGGTGGGCACGATCGACGTGGTCAGCGCCACCGCCACCTGACGCGAAAAAGCGCGGCCCTTGCCCGGACCGCGCTCTCCATTTTTCTTCGTTCTGCAAATACCCCCGGGGGTCCGGGGGCAGACAGCCCCCGGCGCGACGCCGCCTCAGATCGCCGACTTCAGCGATTCCTCCAGGTAAAGCTCGCGCAGCCGCGTCGCCACCGGCCCGGGCCGGCCCGCGCCCAGGGTGACGCCGTCGACCTCGATCACCGGCATGACGAAGGCCGAGGCCGAGGTGAAGAAGGCCTCGTCGGCGGCCTGTGCTTCCGCGATGGTAAAGGGGCGTTCCTCGATCTGCATCTGCGCCTCGGCGGCATAGCGCAAGAGCGAGGCGCGGGTGATGCCGTGCAGGATGTCCTGCGACAGCGGCCGGGTGATGATCTTGCCGCCCTTGACGATATAGGTGTTGTTCGAGGTGCCCTCGGTCACGAAACCGTCTTCGGTGAACCAGGCGTCGTCGACGCCGCGGTGCTTGGCCTCCATCTTGGCCATCGAGGGATAGAGCAACTGGACTGTCTTGATGTCGCGCCGCGCCCAGCGCAGGTCGGGGATCGAGATCACCCGGATGCCCTGACGCGCCTGCGGATTGTCGGCCAGGCCCGGCTTTGCCTGCGTGAACAGCACAACGGTCTGCGGTGTGCCCTCGGGCGGATAGGCGAAGTCGCGGTCGCCCGGATTGCCGCGGGTGACCTGCAGATAGACCATGCCCTCGTCGATCCCGTTCAATTCGACCAGCTTGCGGTGGATCTCCAGCCATGCCTCGCGCGACAGCGGGTTCTTCATGCCAAGCTCGTCCAGCGAGCGGTTCAGCCGCAAGCAGTGGCCGTCGAAATCCAGCAGCTTGCCCTGCAGCACGCTCGTCACCTCATAGACGCCGTCGCCCATCACGAAGCCGCGGTCGAAGATCGACACATGGGCTTCGGTTTCCGGCAGATATTCGCCATTCAGATAGACGGTGCGGGTCATCATTCTCTCCATTCGCAACGGCTGCTGGCGCGGTCCTGCGCCCAAAGCGGCGGGGCGTCAAGATGGGCGGCACGGCCTTGGCTCTTTCGCGGCTGCAAAACAGGCTTGATGCAGCCGCAGCAATTATCTATCGGTTTGCGGGACACCTTTGAAATATCCTTACCCGAAAGGCAAGCCATGTCGTTTCGTTTGCAACCCGCCGCTCCCGCCCGCCTGAACCGCTGCCAGCTGTTCGGTCCCGGCTCGCGCGAGGCGCTGTTCCAGAAGATGGCCGGCTCGGCCGCCGA
Organism: Paracoccus aminovorans; assembly: GCF_001546115.1. GTDB lineage: Bacteria > Pseudomonadota > Alphaproteobacteria > Rhodobacterales > Rhodobacteraceae > Paracoccus > Paracoccus aminovorans_B. The sequence goes on along the minus strand of NZ_KQ955208.1, from coordinate 1,196,425 downwards.
CGTGATCAACCTGGATCTCGAGGATTCGGTGGCGCCGGACGACAAGGCGCAGGCGCGCCGCAACATCATTCAGGCCATCGGCGACATCGACTGGGGCGACAAGACGCTGTCGGTGCGCATCAACGGGCTCGACACGCCCTATTGGTATCGCGACGTGGTTGACCTGCTGGAACAGGCGGGCGAGCGGCTGGACCAGATCATGATCCCCAAGGTCGGCAATGCCGCCGATGTCTATGCCGTGGATGCGCTGGTCTCCGCCATCGAGGCCGCCAAGGGCCGCTCGAAACGCATCAGCCTGGAGGTGATCATCGAATCCGCCGCCGGCATCGCCCATGTCGAAGAGATCGCGGCCAGCAGCCCGCGCCTGCAGGCGATGAGCCTGGGTGCCGCGGATTTCGCCGCCAGCATGGGCATGGCCACGACCGGCATCGGCGGGACGCAGGAAAACTACTACATGGCGCATGAGGGCGCGAAATACTGGTCCGACCCCTGGCATTGGGCGCAGGCCGCCATCGTCGCCGCCTGCCGCACCCATGGCGTGCTGCCGGTCGACGGCCCCTTCGGCGATTTCAGCGACGACGAGGGCTTCCGGGCGCAGGCGCGGCGCTCGGCCACGCTGGGCATGGTCGGAAAATGGGCGATCCATCCCAAGCAGGTGGCACTGGCGAACGAGGTGTTTTCGCCCAGCGACAAGGCCGTCACCGAGGCGCGCGAGATCCTGGCCGCGATGGAAGAAGCCACGAAAACCGGCGCCGGCGCCACCGTCTACAAGGGCCGACTGGTTGACATCGCGTCGATCCGTCAGGCACAAGTGATCGTGCGGCAGGCAGAGTTGATCGGCGCCTGACCACAACGGAATACCTGGGCGACCACGCGGGGAGGCTGGTCGCCATGACAGGGGAGGAGCAACAGGCTCTGCCGCAGGCAGGGCCTGTTGTCATTCAGGGCACCGGCCTTGCCGGGTCATGAAATTGTCATAGAAATTCAATACATTTATGCGCTCGGCGGCGGCAGATACTTGGCTGGCTGCGACGGGCTTCAGCCCTCGACCGGCTCGGGCCTGGCGTGACGCTGGGCCGGGTCCGGGGTGCGGTTGCGCGGCGCCAGGTCGGGAATCGGTGATTCGGGCATGGCGGGCAGGCCGGTGCCGGCGACGCCGCGGAATGCTTTCCGGGCGCCAACGGGCGCGGGGTCTGGGGCCTTGGCTTCCATCTTGCGTCTCGCTTCGAACAAGCCCGCAGCAGTTATGGGCCGGGCGGGGGCAGCGCAAGGGGGCTGGCGGGAATGTGAGCCTGCCATGCCGCCGGGATGCGCGGGCTCGCCGCCAGCAGGCCTTGCGTATAGGCGTGCTGCGGCGCCTCCAGCACCTGATGCGTCGGGCCGGATTCGACGATGCGGCCCTGCTGCATGATCAGCACCCGGTCGGTGACCTGGCGCACCACCGCCAGGTCGTGGCTGATGAACAGATAGGCAAGCCCATGGCTGACCCGCAGCCGCGCCAGCAGGTCCAGCACCTGCGCCCGGACCTGCACGTCCAATGCGCTGACCGCCTCGTCCAGCACGATCAGCCGCGGCCTGATGATCAGGGCGCGGGCGATGGCGATGCGCTGGCGCTGGCCGCCGCTGAATTCGTGGATATAGCGGCGCATGGCGTCGCCGGGGATGCCGACCTCATAGAGCGCCTCGGCGACCTGTTCGCGCCAGTCGCGCGGCAGGCCGGTCAGGTGGAACGGCTCGGCCACCAGCCGCTCGACCCGCCAGCGCGGATCGAAGCTGCCGAAAGGGTCCTGGAACACCACCTGCATCCGTGCCCGCAACTCGGGCGCCATGGCGCGGCCGGCCTGGACCGGCTGGCCGTCCAGCAGGATGCGGCCGCCCTGCAAGGGATCGAGGCCCAGGATCGCCCGCGTCAGGGTGGACTTGCCGCAGCCGGATTCGCCGACCAGCCCGACCGATTCCCCGGCGGCGATGTCGAAGCTGACCCCGTCCACGGCCCGCAGGCGCCCCGGCGGCGCCATCAGCCCGGCGCGGGGCAGGGGATAATCACGCACCGCATCCTCGACCTGCAGCAGGCGGTGCGGCCGGGCGGGCGGCAGCACCAGCCGCGCCTGCTGGGTCGAGGCGGCAATGAGCGCCTGCGTATAGGGGTGCGCCGGCGCGCGGAACAGCGTCTCGGTCGGGCCCTGCTCGACGATCTGGCCGCGCTGCATCACCGCCACGCGGTCGGTGATGCCGGCCAGCACCGCGAGGTCGTGGGTGATCAGCAGCAGCGCCATGCCCTCGTCCCGCACCAGCCCCTTGAGCAGGTCGAGGATGCGGGCCTGCGTCGTCACGTCCAGCGCCGTGGTCGGCTCGTCCGCGATCAGCAGGTCGGGGCGCTGGGCGATGGCCAGGGCAATGGCGACGCGCTGGCGCTGGCCGCCCGACAGCTCGTGCGGATAAAGCGTCAGCGGAAAGCGCGGCGCTTCCAGCCCGACGCGGTCCAGCCGGTCGCGGGCGCGGGCCAGCGCCTGGTCGCGGGGCAGGGACTGGTGGATGCGCAGCGCCTCGGCCACCTGGTCGCCGATGCTCATCAGCGGGTTCAGCGCCGTCATCGGCTCCTGGAACACCATGCCGAGGCGGTTGCCGCGGATCCGGCACAGCGCGCTTTCCGGCAGGTCCAGCAGGTTGCGGCCATCGAGGTCGACGCGGCCGCCGGCCTGCGCGCCCTGCGGCAGCAGCCCCATGATCGCCAGCGCCGCCATGGACTTGCCCGAGCCGGATTCGCCGACCAGCCCGGTGACCTGCCCGGGCGGCAGCGCCAGGTCGATGCCTTGCAGGACCTCGTGCCGGCCGATGCGCAGGGTCAGGCGGCTCACCTCGATCATGGCGCGGTCCTGCGCAGCCGGGGGTCCAGCGCATCGCGCAGGCCATCGCCCAAGAGGTTCAGCCCCAGCACGGTCAGCACGATGGCCAGCCCCGGCACGATGGCGACATGCGGCGCCAGCGAGATCATGGTCTGCGCCTCGGCCAGCATGCGGCCCCAGCTGGGGGTGGGCGGCTGTGCGCCAAGCCCGACATAGCTGAGCCCGGCCTCGGCCAGGATGCCCAGGCTGAACTGGATCGTCGCCTGCACGATCAGCAGGTTGGCGATATTGGGCAGGATGTGCTGGGTGCTGATGCGGGCCCGGCCCTTGCCGGCCACCTGCGCGGCGCGGATATAGTCCAGCGTCCAGATCGGCAGCGCCGCGCCGCGCGTCACCCGGGCAAAGACCGGGATGTTGAAGATGCCGATGGCGATGATCGCGTTCAGCGCCGACGGCCCCAGCGCCGCGGTGATCAGGATGGCGATGACCAGGCTGGGAAAGGCAAAGACCAGGTCGTTGCCACGCATCACCACCTCGTCGATCCAGCCGCCCGCGCGCGCGGCGGCAAGCAGGCCCAGCGGCACGCCGAAGCCCATGCCGATGCCGACGGCGACCAGCGCCACCGCGATCGAGGTCCGCGCGCCGACCATGATCATCGCCAGCATGTCGCGGCCGAAATGGTCGGTGCCCAGCCAATGCGCGGCCGAGGGCGGTTGCAGCTTCTGCGCAATGGCGATTTGCGTCACGTCGCCCGGCGTCCAGACGAAGGACAGCAGCGCCGCGGCCAGCGCCAGCCCGGCCAAGGTGCCGCCGAAGATCAGCGACCACCTCATCTGCGCAGCCTGGGGTCGACCAGCGCATAGCTGAGGTCCACGAGGAAGGTGACCAGGATCACGGCGGCGACCAGCACCAGCACCGCGCCCTGCACCACGATCAGGTCGCGCTGGGTGATGGCCTGAAAGATCAGCCGGCCGAGGCCGGGCAGGTAGAACACGTTCTCGATGATGATCGCCCCGGCCAGCAGGAACGAGAATTGCATGCCGAGAATGGTCAGCACCGGGATCAGCGCATTGCGCAGCGCGTGGCGCGACAGCGCCTGCCCGGCGGTCAGCCCCTTGGCGCGGGCGGTGCGGATATAGTCCTGGCCCAGCGTTTCCACCAGCGCCGAGCGCAGCACCCGCGCCAGGATCGCCGCCTGCGGCAGCGCCAGCGCGACGGCGGGCAGGATCAGCGATTTCAGCGCCGCGCCGGGGTGGCTCCAGCCCGGAAAGCCGCCGGCGGGCAGCAGGCGCAGGTTCACCGCAAAGACCAGCACCAAGAGCATGGCGAACCAGAAATTCGGCAGCGCGATGCCGATCTGGGTCGCGCCCATCACCGCCGTCTCGGCCGCCCGGCCCCGGCGCGCGGCGGCGAACATGCCGATGGGCAGCGCCACCGCCACCGCCAGCACCAGCGCCAGCAGCGCCAGGGGCAGCGAGACCTGCATCCGGTCGAGGATCATCCCCGCCACCGGCGTCTTGTAGGTGAAGCTGTGGCCCATGTCTCCGGTCACGACGCCGCCGAGCCAGTGCAGGTAGCGCAGCGGCAGCGGCAGATCCAGGCCCAGCTGTTCGCGCAGCGCGGCGACGGTTTCGGGCTGCGCGCCGGTGCCCAGCATGAAGCTGGCCGGGTCGCCCGGCACCAGTTCCACCACCGCAAAGATCAGCGCCGAGGCCACGAGCAGGCTCAGGCCAAGCGAGATCAGGCGTCTGGTCACATAGCGCAGCATGGCCAAACGCTAATCCGCGGCCGGGCGGCGGTAAAGGTGGCTATAAGGTTCAAGGAACCTCGATCTTGCCGATCAACGGCACGTCGTCGTCCAGGCTGATACTGTGACGCTCGATCATGCGATGCACCTGCGGCGGCTCGGCGCCGCGGTGCAGGCGGTGCAGGTCCTCATAGGTCTGGAAATCGGCCTTGGTGCGGCGCAGGTTGTGGCGGACATATTCGTCCCAGGTGGCGATGTGATAGCTTTCGGTCCAGCGCTCGGGGTGTTCCAGGTCGCGCAGCAGCGCCCAGCCGCGCGCGCCGTCGCGGCGGCGGATATTGCGGCGCAGCGCCATCAGGCGCAGGAACTCGGGCACGTCCAGCTGGTCGATCTCATAGTCGATCATCACCATGATCGGGCCGGAACGGCCGCGCAGGTCCAGCGCCAGCTCGGGCTCGCGAAAGCGGTTCACCGGGTCCAGGTCCAGCGTGCCGAACTCGGGGATGCGCAGCCAATAGCCGGCGACGGCGCCCAGCATCAGCGGCACCGAGGCGGCGATCAGCGCGGTATTCACGCTGTAATTGTTCGCGACCGAGCCCCAGATCCAGCTGCCTGCCGCCATGCCGCCGAAGACCGCGGTCTGATAGAGCGCCAGCCCGCGCGCCACCACCCAGCGCGGCGTCGACAGCTGCACGGTGACGTTGAAGAGCGACAGCGCCAGCACCCAGCTGGCGCCGGCGGGCAGCATGGCAAGCGCGTGGACCCAGGTCTGTTCGGTCAGCCCCAGCAGCAGCGCCGCGCCGGCAAAGGCCGCGAAGGCCAGGCGCACGACGTTTTCGTTGTTCAGCCGCTCGCGCACCATCGGGTTGATCAGCGCGCCGCCGATCGCCCCCAGCCCGAAGCAGCCAAGCAACAGGCCGAACAGCAGCGAGCCGCCCGAGGGGTTCTGCTTGGCGACCAGCGGCAGCAGCGCCATGATGACGATGGCGGAAAAGCCGAAAAGCGCGCCGCGCGACATCACCCGGACCAGGTTAGGCGACAGCGCGACATAGCGCAGCCCGGCGCCGACGGCGGCGACGAAGGGCTCGGGCGTGGTGGTGCGCGGCGGCGTGACCGGATGCCAGCGCGCCAGCGCGCCCAGCAGCGGGATATAGCTGACCGCGTTCACCGCGAAGGCGGCGGCGGCGCCGAAGGCCGCGGTGATGATGCCGCCCACCGCCGGGCCGACGCTGCGCATCAGGTTGAAGCCGACCGAGTTCAGCGACACCGCCGCCGGCAGGTCCTCGCGCGGGACCAGGTCCTGCATGCTGGCCTGCCAGGGCGGGTTGTAGATCGCCTGGCCGACCCCGATCAGGAAGGTCAGCGACAAGAGCAGCAGCGGCGTCATCCAGCCCTGCCAGGTCAGCACCGCCAGCAGCACCGAGACCGCCGCCATGAACAGCTGCGCCCCCAGAAGCAGCGTGCGCCGGTCCAGAATGTCGGCCAGCGCCCCCGACAGCAGCGCGAACAGCATGATCGGCAGCGTGTTCGAGGCCTGCACCAGCGCGATCAGCGTGGCCGAGTCGGTCAGCTGCGTCATCATCCAGGCCGCGCCCACCGCCTGCACCAGCGCGCCGAAATTCGAGATCAGCGTCGCCGACCACAGCAGGCGGAAGTCGTTGTGGCGGAACGGGGCAAAGGGGTTCTTGCGGGCAGTCGCTGGCATCGGGGTAACCTGGTTCGCTTGGCCCCAACCTTAGGCAGCCCCAGCCCGGGCCGCAATCGCCGCCGCCGATTCCGCGTCCATCCGCCATATCTTGTGTCATATCCGATATACGCCGAAGAAGCTGCGGAAAATCGGTCCAAGATGCATCGATTCTTGCGCATACCGCGCCATTTCGCCGCAACTTCGGGATTTCATTTCCGGCGCTGCTGCTATCTTTGCGGAAATCTTCTTCGACAGGGTGCGCGAACATGAAAGTCATCGTTCTGGGGGCCGGCGTTCTGGGTGTCACCTCGGCCTGGTATCTGGCCAAGGCGGGGCATGAGGTCACGGTCATCGACCGCCAGACCGGCCCGGCGCTGGAGACGAGCTTTGCCAATGCCGGCGAGATCTCGCCCGGCTATTCCTCGCCCTGGGCGGCGCCCGGCATTCCGATGAAGGCGCTGAAATGGATGTTCCAGCGCCACGCGCCGCTGGTGATCCAGCCGCGGCTGGACTGGCAGCGCCTCTCGTGGATGGCGCGGATGCTGGGCAACTGCACCTCGGCCGCCTATGCCGTGAACAAAAGCCGCATGGTCCGCGTCGCCGAATACAGCCGCGACTGCCTGGGCGAGCTGCGGGCCGAGACCGGCATCCACTACGACGAGCGCACCCAGGGCACGCTGCAGGTGTTCCGCAAGCAGGAGCAACTGGACGGCGCCGGCAAGGACATCGAAGTGCTGAAGGCCGACGGCGTGCCCTTCGAGGTGCTGGACCGCGCCGGCTGCATCGCCGCCGAGCCGGGGCTGGCCGGGGCCGCCGACCGCATCGTCGGCGGGCTGCGCCTGCCGGGTGACGAGACCGGCGACTGCTTCAAGTTCACCAACCGCCTGGCCGAGATGGCCGCGGCGGCGGGCGTGACCTTCCGTTGGGGCGTCGGCATCGAGGCGCTGGAAGCCGAGGGCGGCCGGATCAGCGCCGTGCGCACCGACCGGGGCCGCATGCAGGCCGACCGCTATGTGCTGGCGCTGGGCCCGCATTCGCCGCTGCTGGTGCGTCCCCTGGGCATCAAGCTGCCGATCTATCCGCTGAAAGGCTATTCGCTGACCATCGACATCGAGGACGAAAGCCGCGCGCCGATCTCGACCGTGATGGACGAGACCTACAAGGTCGCGATCACCCGGCTGGGCGACCGCATCCGCGTCGGCGGGCTGGCCGAGATCGCCGGCTACGATCTGAGCCTGAACCCGCGCCGCCGCGCCACGCTGGCGAAATCGGTCGGCGAGATGTTCGTCGGCGCCGGCGATCCCGACAAGGCAGAGTTCTGGACCGGGCTGCGGCCGATGACGCCCGACGGCACGCCCATCGTCGGCGCGACGCCGATCCCGAACCTGTTCCTGAACACCGGCCACGGCACGCTGGGCTGGACCATGTCCGCGGGTTCGAGCCGGGTGCTGGCCGACCTGATCTCGGGGCGGCGGCCGGACATCCAGTCCGAGGACCTGGGCTATGCCCGCTATCTGAAGGGCCGCAAACCCGCCGCTCCGGGCGTGCTGCAACCGGCCAACGCCTGATCCCGCCGCATGAAAAAGGGGCCCGCGCGGGCCCCTTTGCTTCTGTTCTGCCGCAGGTCAGGCGCGCTGGATCAGCGAAATGATGGCCAAGAGGATCACCGCGCCGATGGTGGCGAAGATGATCGTGCCCAGGATCGGGGCCGAGGCGGCCATGCCGATGCCCAGCATCGGGAACAGCCAGCCGGCGATCACCGCGCCGACGATGCCGACGACGATGTTCATCAGCAGGCCCTGGCCGTGGCCCTTGACGATCAGCCCGGCCAGCCAGCCGGCGATCGCGCCGATGATGAGGGTGATGAGCAGAGCGGTCAAAGTCATGGGAAGGCTTCCTTTGCATGGCTTGCGGTTTCGCGCCGCGGCGGCGGAAAGCCGGTCTGGCGGGAAAACGCCGATTGCGCCGCACAGGTTCCGCCACCCGCCCGCAAGCCGCTGATGGCGCGCGATTCGGCAACAGTCCGGTAACGATTGCGTCCGCGAAAAGGCCGGCCACTTGACGGCGGACGGGTCGCGAAGGCTGATGGACCGATCCGAATCGTGTCAAGATCGTGTCTGGCCTGCTGCTCGGTGCCGGTGCGACCGCGACGCAATGTCACGCTGCCACGGCCGCGTCCCTGCCGGGACGGGGCTCGTTACGAAGGGAAATACCGATGCGCCTTGCACCGCTGATGCTGGCCCTGGGCCTTGGCCTTGCCGCCTGCGCGCCCACCTCGCAGACCCCGGCCTCCGCGCCCGTCGACATGGGCCCCTATGGCGCCCGCACCGACGAGGGCCCGAGCGGCCAGCCGATCGAGATCCACGCCGTCCGCCCCGCCTATCTGACCGACCGCAACCGCCGCCAGCAGGTCGCCTATAACGGCCCGGAGGCCGCCGGCACCATCGTCGTCGATCCCTATGCGCGCTTCCTCTATCACGTGCAGGGTAATGGCCAGGCCATGCGCTATGGCGTCGCGGTCGGCCAGGCCGGCAAGAACTTCCAGGGCAATGCCACCATCGGCCGCAAGCAGGCCTGGCCCAGCTGGACCCCCACCGCCAATATGGTGCGCACCCAGCCCGAGCTTTACGGCCCGCTGAAGGGCGGCCTGTCGGGCGGGGTCGACAACCCGCTGGGCTCGCGCGCGCTCTATCTCTACCGCGGCGGCCGCGACACCATGTATCGCATCCACGGCACCATGGATCCGTCCTCGATCGGCAAGGCCACCTCGGCCGGCTGCATCCGGCTGTTCAACCAGGACATCATGGACCTGTTCCACGAGATCCCCAGCGGCACCCCGGTCAAGGTGCGCACCCGCGCCGAAAGCCTGGCACTGGAAGGGCCGTTGGTCGAGCAGCCGAACGGCTATCTGGCCCCGGCCGGCGGCGCGGTCGAGACCGCCGAAGCCGCGCAGTAACCGCCCGTCGCCGCGATGCGCCAATCGACGCCCCGGTCCGCAAGGCCGGGGCGTTTCGCGCTGGCCAGAGCCGCTGCGGCGTGGCAGGTTCCGCGCGCAAGGCGTGTTTCAGGAGTATGCCATGACCGTTTCCGATCAGAGTCCGGCCGTATCGCGGGATCTCGACGCCATCGTGACCCAGACCCAGGCCGCCGCGCTGCGCCTGCTGGAGCCGGCGGCGCTGACCGGGCTGCAGCGCGAGCTGCGCGCCATGAAGGAGGCCGCCGCCGACGAGCCGATGCGCAAGACGCTGGCCAAGGCGGTGCAGCGCATCGCCGCCGAGAAGCGCCGCCGCGAGGGTGCGGGGTCCGAGGCCGGCGCCGCGGCCGCGCCAGCCCCGGCACCCGCGGGCGCTGACAAGGCGGACCGGGCCGAGAAGAAGCGCCTGAAGGAGGCCGAGCAGGCCGAGAAGAAGCGCGTCAGGGAGGCGGAGAAATCCGAGCGCCAGGCCGCCCGCAAGGCCGAGAAGCAGGCCGCGCGCAAGGCCGCGAAACTGTCCGGGCAGGGCGGGGACACGCCCGCGAAGCCTGCCGGGGCGGGGGCTGCGGCAGGGGCCGGGGCGAAGGGTTCCGGCAAGCCCGGCAAGGCCAAGGGCAAGAAGGCCGAATGAACGCGCGGGCGCGGTTCCCAAGCCGCGCCTTGCCTGCTATCTGGGGCGCAGCCTTCCTCGTTTCGAGTTCCCGATGCGCCGTCTGGTTCCGGTCCTTGTCGCCGCCCTGCTGTCCGCCCTGAGCCCCGCCCTGGCCTATGAGGCGGTGGATGCGGTGCATGGGCTGAAGGCGCCGCGCCTCTCGGACCGGCTGCGCTGCACCGACGACGGCGCCTTCTGCATCTCGGTCGCGACCTATGTCCCCGATGTCTGCATGGCGATCGAGCGGGCGGCGGGGCGGCACGGGCTCGATCCGCATTTCTTTGCCCGGCTGCTGTGGAAGGAAAGCCTGTTCGAGCCGGGCGCGATCAGTCCGGTCGGCGCCATGGGCATCGCCCAGTTCATGCCCGGCACGGCCGAGATGGTCGGGCTTGACGACCCGTTCAACCCGGCCAAGGCCATCGAGGCCAGCGCCCGCTATCTGCGCAAGCTGACCGACGGTTTCGGCAGCGTCGGCATGGCCGCGGTGGCCTATAACGGCGGCGAGAACCGCGCCGCGCGCTACCTGGCCCAGGGCGGCAGCCTGCCCTGGGAGACGCAGGACTATGTCCAGGCCATCACCGGCCTGACCGCCGCCAGCTGGCGCGAAAGCCCGCCCAAGGTGCTGGACATCCGGCTGGACAAGCAGCGCTCGTTTCGCGAGGCCTGCATCGACCTGGCCGGCAAACGCAAGCTGCGCGAGTTCAACACGCCCGAGCATCCCTGGCCCTGGGGCGTGATCGTGGCCACCCATCCCAGCCAGTCGGGCGTGAGTGCCCAGGTTTCGCGGCTGAACCGGCAGCTGCGGCCGATCCTGGGCGGCAAGCGGGTCAGCTATGTGCGCCGCAAGATCTCGGGCGGGCCGAGGAAGGTCTATACCGCGCAGATCGGCTATTCTTCGAAGACCGAGGCCTATGCCTTCTGCAACCGGCTGCGCGGCGTCGGCGGGCGCTGCCTGGTGCTGAAGAACTGACAGTGCCGGTGGCGCGGCTGCTGTGGGTATTTGGGGAGCAAAGAAGCGCTAGTCCCGCCAATGCACCGCCGTGAGGTCGTTGGCGGGCATCGGGGCGTTTTCCCACAGGCCCTCGATCTCGGCCTTGGCGACGCCGGTTTTCGCCAGCTGGAACAGGTAGGCGTTGGCGTGGTCCTCGGCGATGATCTTTTGCGCCTGTTTCAGCAGCGAGGCGCGTTCCGCCGGGTCGGTGGCGGCGTCGAGTTTCGCCATCGCGGCGTTGAAATCGGGATTGGCGTAATTGAAGTAATAGCTTTCGCGGCCGTAGATGCCGATGTCCATCGGCTCGACATGGCTGATGATCGTCAGGTCGTAATCGGCATTCTTGAACACCTGCTCCAGCCACTGTGCCCATTCCATATTGGTGATCTGGGTCTGGACGCCGACGGCGCGCAGCTCGGCCGCCAGGATCTCGCCGCCGCGGCGGGCATAGGGCGTGGGCGGCAGCGCCAGGCGCAGGGTCAGGTTTTCCGCCCCGGCCTCGGCCAGCAGTGTCTTCGACAGCGCGGGGTCGTATTGCGATTGCGCCGTCAGGTCGAGGTAATCGGGATTGTGCGGCGCGAAATGCGTGCCGATCGGGGTGCCATAGCCGAACATGGCGCCGTCGATCAGTTCCTGGCGGTTGATGGCATGGGCGATGGCCTTGCGCACGCGCCTGTCGGAGAGCGCCGCGGTCTTGTGGTTCATGGCGAGGATGGTCTCGCCCTCGGTGGTGCCGACCAGCACCTTGAAGCGCGGATCGGCCTGCAACTGCGCCAAGGTTTCGGGCGCCGGATAGATCGGGAAGGCGTCCACGTCGCCGGCCATCATCGCCGCGAAGGCTGCCGTCGGATCGCCGATGAAGCGGAAGGTCGCGGTCTTCAGCGCCGGCTTCGCGCCCCAATAGCCGTCGAAGGCATCAAGCCGGATATGGTCGCCCTGTTTCCATTCGCCGAACTGAAACGGGCCGGTGCCGATGGGGCGGGTGGCGATATCCTTGATGCTCGCATCGTCCACCATGACCGCGTCGCCCCAGGCCAGCTTGAAGGGAAAGCCGCCGTCCGGGGCCTTCAGGGTGATGCGGACGGTTTGCGGGTCCAGCGCCTCGACCGTCTCGATGCCCTCGAACAGGGCTTTCTGGGCGTTGGTGCTGTCGGGGGCGCGGGCGCGGTTCAGCGAGAAGATCACGTCCTGCGCGTCGAAGGCGCTGCCGTCGTGGAAGCGGACGCCCGGGCGCAGGTGGAAGGTGTAGGTCCTGCCGTCCGCCGTGTCCCAGCGTTCGGCGAGGCCGGGCTTGACGCTGCCATCGGGGCCGATGCGGGTCAGGCCCTCGAAAAGGTTGGCATAGACCACCTCGTCGATGGCGGCGGCGGCGCCGCCGGTCGGGTCGAGGTTCGGCGGTTCCAGCACCATGGCCAGCGTGATCGCGTCCTGCGCGGCCATGGCCGGCGTGGCGAGAAGCGCGGCCGTGGCCGCCGCCTGCATCAATCTTGCGAACATCCTTCCCCCTGGGCCGGTTTCCCGGGGCACATTCCGGGCAAAACGCCCGGCGATCAAGCCCGCTTCTCGGTCAGCTGCTGGGCGAGACCCGCGAACATCAGCCAGAGCGAGGTCAAGAGAAGCCCCCAGCGCGCCACGCTTTGCGGGTGGAAATCGACCAGCACCGCCCAGACCGCGAAGCCGACCCAGGCCGCGCAGACCGGCAGCGAGACCAGCCGCCAGCGCTCGGTCCGCACCGGATGGATGAACTTGACGTTGGTGAACATGGTCGCGGCCAGCGCCACCACGATCAGCAGGATGACCCAGAAGTTCGGCTTGAGCGCGAAAAGCACCAGCACCACCATGTTCCAGCAGGCCGGGAAGCCGGCGAAGGAATTGTCCTTGGTCTTCATGCGGGTATCGACGAAATAGATCACGCTGCCATAGGTGATGGCGATGATGGCGATCCAGCCGGTCCAGCCGGGCAGCAGGCCCGACATGAAGAGCGCATAGGCCGGGATGAAGACATAGGTCAGGTAGTCGATGATCAGGTCCATCAACACGCCGTCATAGGTCGGCCAGTTCTTCTTGACGTGGTAGCGGCGCGCCAGCGGGCCGTCGACGCCGTCGACGATCAGCGCGATCACCAGCCAGAAGAACATCTTCGACCATTCCGCATTGGCCGCGGCCAGTAGGGCAAGCATCGACAGGACCGCGCCGGTGGCGGTCAAGAGGTGCACGGACAGGGCTTTGAGGCGGGAATTCATCCTATGCTTCTGTCACCGAACGGTCATGATCGCAAGTTCGTGATGGTTGCAGCCCCGCGCATTTCGCCCCGGGTGGTGCAGGAAAGCGGCGTGGTCAGCGGACGAATTCCTCGGCCGCGTAGCCTTGCAGATACAGAAGCGCCGTCAGGTCGCCGTGGTTGATGCGCAGGTCGACCTGCGCCGCGACCACGGGCTTGGCATGCAGCGCGACGCCCATGCCCGCCAGTTGCAGCATGCCGAGGTCGTTGGCGCCATCGCCCACCGCCAGCGCATCGGCGGGGGTCAGGCCGCGGGCGGCGGTGATCTGTTCCAGCGCCTCGACCTTGGCCTCGCGGCCCAGCACCGGCAGGCTGACATGGCCGGTCAGCACGCCGTCCTCGGCGAGCAGCGTGTTGGCGCGATGCTCGTCAAAGCCGAGCGCGGTCGAGACCGGGCCGGTGAAGACGGTGAAGCCGCCCGAGACCAGCGCGCTATGCGCGCCCTGCGCCCGCATGGTGGCGACCAGGGTGCGCCCGCCCGGGGCCAGGGTGATGCGGCTGTCCAGCACCTCGCCGATGACCGATTCGGGCAGGCCGGCCAGCAGGCCGACGCGGGCGATCAGGGATTCGTGGAAATTCAGCTCTCCGTTCATCGCGGCGGCGGTGATGGCGGCGACGCGCTCGCCGACGCCGGCGAAATCCGCCAGTTCGTCGATGCATTCCTGCTGGATCATGGTCGAATCCATGTCGGCCAGCAGCACCGCCTTGCGCCGGCCGCGCGTCGGCTGGATGGCCAGGTCGAAGCCCTGCGCCTGCAGGCTTTCCCAAGCGTCCCAGAAATCGGCCGGCGGTGCCTCGACCGGGAATTCGGCGGCGATGCGGTCATCGAGCCAGATGGTGTGGCCGGCGTCCCAGCGGCTGCGCAGGGCGTCGACCAGGGCCGCGGTCAGGTCGGCGCGGTCGGGGGCGGCAAGGACGGAAACGGTGAACATGGCTGCCCCTTCGGCGGTTCGTTTCGGCGGTCGTTTCGGGCAGCACTAGCCAAAGCGCGGCGGCGGATCAATCGGTCGGATTCGTGCCATGGATCTGTCGCATCCGGGGCTTGCAATTTCTTCTTGCGGGAATCCGTGCCGGGTTGTAGAGCCGTCCGTGGGACACGCCGCCCCAACGCGGCGCTATCTAGCTGGAAGGCTATACAGAATGAGCATGACTGCTCCGGCCGCGCGTCCGGTCAATCCGCGCTTTTCCTCGGGCCCCTGTGCCAAGATCCCCCAATTTTCGCTGGACATGCTGGAGGGTGCGCCGCTGGGCCGCTCGCATCGTGCCGCCGTGGGCAAGGCCAAGCTGGCCGAAGCCATCGAGCTGACCCGCGCGGTCCTGGACGTGCCGGCCGATTACCGCATCGGCATCGTGCCGGCCTCGGACACCGGCGCGGTCGAGATGGCGCTGTGGTCGCTCTTGGGTCCGCGCAAGGTCGAGATGCTGGCCTGGGAAAGCTTCGGCGAGGGCTGGGTCACCGACGTGGTCAAGCAGCTGAAGCTGGATGCGGTGGTGCGCAAGGCCGATTACGGCAAGATCGTGGATTTCGCCCAGGTCGATTTCGACAATGACGTGGTCTTCACCTGGAACGGCACCACCTCGGGCGTGCGGGTGCCGAACGGCGACGCCATTCCGGCCGACCGCGCCGGGCTGACCATCTGCGACGCGACCTCGGCCGCCTTTGCCATGGAGCTGCCCTTCGACAAGCTCGACGTGGTGACCTTCAGCTGGCAGAAAGTGCTGGGCGGCGAGGGTGCGCATGGCATCCTGATCCTGAGCCCGCGCGCCGTCGCGCGGCTGGAGAGCCATACCCCGGCCTGGCCGCTGCCGAAGATCTTCCGCATGACCAAGGGCGGCAAGCTGATCGAGGGCATCTTCAAGGGCGAGACCATCAACACGCCCTCGATGCTGTGTGTCGAGGATTACCTGGTGGCGCTGAAATGGGCGCAAGCCCTGGGCGGCCGCAAGGCGCTGATCGCGCGGGCCGAGGCCAATGCCAGGGCCGTGCGCGACTTCATCGCCACCCGCGACTGGATCGCCGACCTGGCCGAGGATCCGGCCACCGCCTCGACCACCTCGGTCTGCCTGAAGTTCACAGATGCGCGCATCAAGGACGGTGCGGCCTTCGCCAAGGCCGTCGCCAAGCGGCTGGAGAAGGAGGGCGTGGCGCTGGACGCCGGCGCCTATCGCGATGCGCCCCCCGGGCTGCGGATCTGGTGCGGCTCGACCGTCGAGACCGGTGATGTCGCGGCGCTGATGCCTTGGATCGAATATGCCTTCGAGGCCGAGATCGAGGCGCAGGCCGTCGAGGCTTGATCTGCCGGACCGGGGCTCTGCCCCGAACCCCGGGATATTTTGACAAGAAAGAAGCCGAGTTGCAGCGCGTGCGGTGCGCTGCCGGCCCCTGCATATCCAGAGGATAGAGAAATGCCCAAGGTTCTTGTTTCGGACAAGCTGTCGGAAACCGCCGTGCAGATCTTTCGCGATCGCGGCGTCGAGGTGGACTACCTGCCGGATCTCGGCAAGGACAAGGAGAAGCTGGCCGAGGTGATCGGTCAGTATGACGGCCTGGCCATTCGCTCGGCCACCAAGGTGACGGCGAAGCTGCTGGAGCATGCCACCAACCTGAAGGTGATCGGCCGCGCCGGCATCGGGGTTGACAATGTCGACATCCCGGCCGCCTCGAAAAAGGGCGTGATCGTGATGAACACGCCCTTCGGCAACTCGGTGACGACGGCCGAGCATGCCATCGCGCTGATGTTCGCGGTGGCGCGCCAGCTGCCCGAGGCCAGCGTCTCGACCCATGAGGGCAAGTGGGAGAAGAACCGCTTCATGGGCGTCGAGGTCTTCAACAAGACGCTCGGCATCATCGGCGCCGGCAACATCGGCTCGATCGTCATCGACCGGGCGCTGGGGCTGAAGATGAAGGTGCTGGCCTATGACCCCTTCCTGTCCGAGGAGCGGGCCAAGGAACTGGGCGTGAAGAAGGTCGAGCTGGACGAGCTGCTGGCCAAAGCCGATTTCATCACCCTGCATGTGCCGCTGACCGAAAAGACCAAGAACATCCTGTCGCGCGAGAACCTGGCCAAGACCAGGAAGGGCGTGCGCATCGTCAACGCCGCGCGGGGCGGGCTGATCGACGAGGAGGCGCTGGCCGAGCTATTGAAGTCGGGCCATGTCGCCGGCGCGGCGCTGGACGTCTTCGCGACCGAGCCCGCGACCGAAAGCCCGCTGTTCGGCCTGCCGAATGTGGTGGTGACGCCGCATCTGGGTGCCTCGACCACCGAGGCGCAGGAGAACGTGGCCCTGCAGGTCGCCGAGCAGATGTCGGATTATCTGCTGACCGGCGCGGTGCAGAACGCGCTGAACATGCCCTCGGTCACCGCCGAGGAGGCTGCGACCATGGGGCCGTGGCTGAAGCTGGCCGGGCATCTGGGCACGTTCATCGGCCAGATGACCGACGAGCCGATCAAGGCGATCAACGTGCTCTACGACGGCTCGGTCGCCGAGATGAACCTGAAGGCGCTGAATGCCGCGGTGATCGCCGGGGTGATGAAGGCGACAAACCCGGACGTGAACATGGTCTCGGCGCCGGTGATGGCGGCCGAGCGCGGCGTGCAGCTGCAGACCACGACCCAGGCCAAGACCGGTGTCTTCGACGGCTATATCAAGGTGACCATGGTGACCGACAAGCGCGAGCGCTCGATCGCCGGCACGGTGTTCAGCGACGGCAAGCCGCGCTTCATCCAGATCCGCGGCATCAATGTCGATGCCGAGATCGGCGCGCATATGCTCTATACCCGCAACAAGGACGTGCCGGGCGTGATCGGCGCGCTGGGCATGACCCTGGGCGACCTGGGCGTGAACATCGCCAACTTCACCCTGGGCCGGACCCATGCCGGCGACGATGCCATCGCCATTCTCTACCTGGACGAGGCCATGGCGCCCGAGACGGTCGAGGCGCTGCGGGCCACCGGCAAGTTCCTGCAGGTCCGGCCGCTGCAATTCGAGGTTTGAACCTTGCGAACCCCCGGGGCATGTTTCCCGGGGGTTCGACCTTCAGGAGACGCCATGCGGACCTATGCCATCGGGGACATCCACGGCCAGCTTGGGCTGCTGAAGCAGGCGCATGCGCGCATCGCCCGCGACGAGGCGGCGCGGGGCGGCGTCTCGCAGCTGGTCCATGTCGGCGACCTGCTGGATCGCGGCCCCGATTCGCGCGGTGTCATCGACTATCTCATGCAGGGCCAGGCCGAGGGCCGGCCCTGGATCGTGCTGAAGGGCAATCACGACCGCTTCCTGCCGCGCTTTGCCGCCGAGCCGGGCTGGATCGACGCCGGGCTGGCCTCGGGGCGGCACTGGCTGGACCATGAAAAGCTGGGCGCGGCCGAGACGCTGGCATCATACGGCATCGACCTGCGCGACCACGCCGGCACCCATGCCGCGGTGCTGGACCGGGTGCCGCAGGCGCATCTGCGTTGGCTCGAGGCGCTGCCGCTGTGGCACCTGACCCCGCGGGCGCTGTTCGTCCATGCCGGCATCCGCCCGGGCGTCGACCTGGCGCGGCAGACCGAGCAGGACCTGGTCTGGATCCGCAAGGGCTTTCTTGACGACGCCCGCGACCATGGCCCGCTGGTCGTGCATGGCCATACCGTGGTCGAGCGGGTCACGCATTTCGGCAACCGCCTGGCCATCGACACCGGCGCCGGCCATGGCGGGCCGCTGAGCGTGGTGGTCTTCGACGAGACCGGCCTGCACCTGCTGACCGATGAGGGGCGCAGGCCTCTGGCCGCTGCCTGATCCTGTGGCGCCGCGGCCATCGCGCAGGCGTGAAATCCCTAAAATCAAGGGCATCCATTGACGCAGGCCGGGCAGGGGCCAAATATGACGTTATCATGACATTCAGGCGCCGGCCCCTTCGCCCGACGCCAGGAGGTGAGGCGCCGTGCAGTCCCTATCCGTGATCCTTCAGTTGGCGGGTGCCGTGGCGCTGTTGTTGTTCGGCCTGGGGCTGGTGCGCGACGGCATGCTGCGCGCCTTCGGGATGAAGCTGAAGGTGGCGCTGGGACGGGGCACCGGGACCGGGCTGCGGGCCTTCGTCTCGGGGCTGCTCGCGACGCTGGGGCTGCAAAGCTCGACCGCGACGGCGCTGATGACGGCCTCTTTCGTGGATCGCGGCATGATCCGGCCGCGCATGGCCCAGGTCGTGCTGCTGGGCGCGAACCTTGGCACGGCGCTGACCGCCTGGATCGTCGCCTCGGGGATCGAGGCGCTGGTGCCGGCGCTGCTGCTGCTGGGCCATGTCCTGCGCCGGCGCGACCAGCGGACATGGTCGGGGGCGGGGCTGGCGCTGATCGGCATCGGGCTGATGCTGCTGTCGCTGTCGCTGCTGACCGGGGCGACCGAACCCCTGCGCGACTCGGCGGCCATGGCCGCGTTCCTTGCCATGCTGGGCGATGCCTGGCCGGTGGCGCTGGCCTTCGCGGCCGGGCTGGCGGTGGTCTGTTCCTCGTCGCTGGCGGTGGTGATGCTGGTGCTGTCCCTGGGCATGGCGCCGGCGCTGACGGTGGTGCTGGTGCTGGGCGCGAACCTGGGCGGGGCGATCCCGCCGCTGCTGGCGACCGCGGGGCAGGGGGTGGCGGCGCGGCGCGTGGCCCTGGGCAACCTGATCGTGCGCGGCATCGGCTGCCTTCTGGCGCTGCCGCTCGCCGGCCAGGCGGCGGCGCTGCTGACCGCGCTGCCGCTGCCCGAGACCGGGTTGGCGGTCGAGGCGCATCTGGCCTTCAACCTGGTGCTGGCGGCGGCAATCTGGCCCTTTGCCGAGCTGCTGACCCGGCTGACCGCCATCCTGATGCCCGAGGCCGAGCAGACCCCGCCGATCGAGGTGCAGCTGCTGGACGGCTCGGCGCTGGATGCGCCCGCCGTGGCCCTGGCCCGCGCCAGCCGCGCCGCGCTCGCCATCGGCGACGTGGTCGAGCGCATGCTGCAGCAGGCCCGGACCGCATTCGCGCATGGCGACGACGCGCCCCTGGCCGAGGTCCGCGTGCTCGAGGATCGGGTGGACCGCATGCAGCAGGAGGTGAAGGGCTTCCTGTCGCGCCTGGGCCGCGAGGCGGGCGAGGACGAGCGGCGCCAGGCCATCACCATCCTCGACTACGTCATCAACCTGGAGCATGTCGGCGACATCATCGACAAGGGCCTCGCGCCCGAGATCCGCAAGAAGGCGGGCCTGGCGCTGCGCTTTTCCGAGGAGGGCTATCGCGAACTCGACGGGCTGTTCCTGATGACGATCGAGAACCTGCGCGTGGCGCAGACCGTCTTCATGACCCGCGACCGCGACCTGGCGCGGCAGCTGATGGAGGAAAAGGTCGAGATCCGCCGGCTGGAGCGCCTGTCGGCGCAGCGCCACCTGATGCGGCTGCGCGAGGGGCGCGAGGACAGCCAGCAGACCTCGTCGCTGCATCTCGACATCCTGCGCGACCTGAAGCGGGTGAACGCGCATATCGTGTCGGTCGCGCATCCGATCCTGGACGAGGCCGACCTGCTGATCGAAAGCCGGTTGAAGACGGGGTAAGGCAGGGCTTTGCCATCGTCCTGCGGCGGGCTGGAACCGCGACGGGACCGGGCGCAAGCTGCTCTTCCCGGTCAAAGGGGGAATCGCTTCGGCGCACCAACCGGCATGAAGATCATTTGTCCTCGCATGCGGAACCTGCGCTATCCTTGCCCTGTTCGTTGCGGTTGCGCCGGTGAGCGCCGAGACGAGCCGGATTCTTCTCATACCACCGGCCCTTTCTCGTGGCGCAGCAGGTCGATGAGCCTCCGCTAGGTGGTGTTGACAAAAGGGATTCACAGGGTGGCCTGATCGTGATTCAAGCTGGTACCTGCAATGGAGACCAGCTTGGCACGAGACCTGATGTCGGACGAGGAATGGGCGTTTCATGAGCGCTTCATTCTGGCCGTGCGCGCCCCGAACGGGCGCAAGCCCGCAAATCACCGCCTTGTTCTTGATGGGATTTTCTGGATCGCGCGGACCGGCTCTCCTTGGCGCGACCTCCCAGAAGAGTTCGGGAAGTGGTCCAGTGTCTACCGCCAGTTCCGGCGCTGGACCCTGGCGGGGTTGTGGGAGCAGATCCTCGAAGCGCTGAACGAAAGTCGGATCGTGCCGGATGCGCTCCAGATGATCGACAGCACCGTGATCCGCGCCCATCATCAGGCAGCGGGCGCAAAAGGGGGACTCCAAGACAGGGTTTTGGCCGTTCAAGAGGTGGTTTCACGACCAAGGTCCACCTGCGCGTCAATGCTGCCGGGCTGCCAATGAGGTCGGACATCACGCCGGGCCAGACATCGGACTACCTGGGCTTTGATCTGGTCATGGACGACAACCTGCCGGAGCCTTGCATCCTGCTGGCCGATCGCGGCTATGACTCCGACAAGGTTCGCAAAACCATGGAGGCGCGTAGCATCCTGCCGGTGGTCCCGATGCGCAAGTCTCGCAGGCTCCGTGTCGCTGTCGATCGCAGGCTCTACCGGCTGCGGAACCTTGTCGAGCGGTGCTTCAACAAGCTCAAGAACGCTCGCCGTGTCGCCACCCGCTACGACAAGACCGCCGAAAGCTTCCTTGGCTTCATCGATATCACGTCGATCCGCCTCTGGCTCCGCCATTTGTCAACATGACCTAGGTGCTCCTTAGGTTGCTCCTCAGTTCACCTTGGGGTCCTGTATCAACCCAGCCTGGAGCTATAGGTGGTCATAATTCCCTCCCTCCTCCCTCACCCCTCAGAACCATGGCTGAACCCTGGGCTGTCCTATAGGGTGCCCTAATTCCTGAGCCCCTCAGGCTGAGCTATAGTACGGCCTAATCAGCCTGTCTGGTGCTATAGGGAAGGTAACTGCGGGCCATGGCTGGGATCTGGTTGAACAGTCTGTCTGTCCTATAGGGAGGGGTAATTGCTCCGCCCCAGATGCCCCTCTCCGGCCTGCACTGGTGAGCCGTACAGGGCGATGAGAGGGGTTCAGGTACCAGCCCAGCCAAGGACCGGAGATGCCTCTCTACGGCGCTCTCCGGGGCTCCTGTGGCCTGCACGTTGTTCCCGCCTCCTGTTCCCCTTGGTGAACCCTGGCCGAACCTATGGCAGGCCCTAACTGCGATAGCCCCACAGAGTCACGGAGAGGGCCGTACAGGGGCGTGAAGGTTCTCTGCTAGGGTGGGGTAAGGGGATGGGGAAGGATCGCCTCCACAGCCCTCCTGTGGCAATCTGGTCGTCTCACCGCGAGAAAGCGTCGATCAGGTTCAGGACGGCAAGAATCTTCCGGGTGCCGCTGTCAACCCGATAGACCCGATCCTCGTCACGATAATAGTCCCACCCCCGGCGGCGCTCCAAATCATAGCGGTCGAAGTCGCGGATGATCCGGTAATCCCCGATGCGCAGCGTGTCCCCCACTCGGGTGCCGTACCGCTTGCCGACCTGCCCCGGCGGAACGCAGGGCGGGTTCTTCTTGGCAAGGCCGGGAGGGCAGTTGCTTACATAGCGCGTTTGAACGCGGTGGATGACCTTGGGACCGTGCTCATTCTGTTGGCGGTGGGCCAAAGCACCTTTCCCGTTCCCATTACCGCGTCCGGGATCAGCGGCAACCGGGCTAACTCCAAGGGCGGCTAGCACCAGTGCAGTCGTCAATTTTGCTGTCAGTTTCATCGTTCACAATCCGAGGTCGTTTCGTAGGCATATACCAGCGGATGCACACTCCGTTGCATCACAAAATCATGCTTGGCGGAAACAGGCCGAGAAGGTGCTGAAAGGCTCAGTCAGGCACCGGGGCTGGTCCAGCCGCAACGCTTCCAGCGGCGACGCAGGATGACCAGAGGTGATTCCTTTGGGGCCCGACCGGATGCCGAGGAGGCGTCCTAAAACTGGTCAGAATGGCTGGTCAGAATGAAGGAAGGGGAGAAGGTAGGAACAGGCTCTAGCGCCTTGATTTCTCTTCATAAAATATGATGCGCGAAATAACTGGTGGAGCCAAGGGGAGTCGAACCCCTGACCTCTTGAATGCCATTCAAGCGCTCTACCAACTGAGCTATGGCCCCACCGGAGGTCTCGGGCGGCGTCTCCGTCGCCCGTGTGAGGGGTCGTATAGAAGGGCCGCCGAAGGGGTGCAAGCGGAAAAACACCCCGCGCCGGAAAAAATCCGAAAACCCTCGCTTCCAACTGAAATGCAACGCTTTTCCAGGCGCCCCCCACAGGCGCTGGAGGCGCGGCGGGCGCGCCTCCGGCGGGCGATCAGCCCAGGCCCAGCTTGCCGCGCAGCGTCGACAGGTCCTCGGCCAGCGTGTTCACCTTGGTCGAGAGCAGGTTGCGGTCGGCGTCGGTCAGCTCCTCGTAGGAGACATAGCCGCCGTCCTTCTGGTATTTCACCAGAACCTCGTCCACCGCCTTGAAATTGCCGTCGACCTTGGCGACGAAATCGGCCTCCTTCTCGGCGATCAGCGGGCGCAGCAGCTCGTAGATCTTTTGCGAGCCCTCGAAGTTCGCGTCGAAATCCCACAGGTCGGTGTGCGAATAGCGGTCTTCCTCGCCCGAGATCTTGGTCGCGGCGACTTCCTCCATCAGCACGGCCGCGCCGCCCACCACCACCTCGGGCGGGAAGGTCAGGCCGTTGATGCGGGCGTCGAGGTCGGTCACGTCCGCCAGCAGCTTGTCGGCATAGCCCTCCAGACCCTCGGTCGAGCCCTTTTCCCAGAGCCCGTGCTCGATGCGGTGGAAGCCGCTGAAGGCGTCGTCCGCCTCGGCCTTCTCGAAATCGTCGGCGCGGGCGTCGATCGACACGTCGAGGTCCGAGAACAACTCGGCGATCGGCTCGATGCGCTCATAGCTCATGCGGGTGGGCGCGAACAGCGACTTGGCCTTCTCGACGTCGCCGGCCTTGACGGCCGCGGTGAAGGCCTTGGTGTCCTCGACCAGTTTCGCCGTGTTTTCCGCGACATAGATCTTATAATCCGCCAGCGGCGCGACCAGGTCCAGCGACGGGTCGGCGGCAAGGGCGACGCCGCCCCAGCCGGTCAGGGCCAGCGCCAGCGCCGTGCTCCTCAGATGTCTTGCAAGCATGTTCAGATCTCCCGTTGATGCAAGGTGACGGCTGGGCGGATCAGCTCCGCCTGGCTGCGGTGACAAGGGCCGAACCGAGATAGTCCCCGGGCTGCACGCCGGGCAGGGCGAAGAAATAGCCGCCGCCGATCGGCTTGATGTATTCCTCCAGCGGCTCGCCGTTCAGCTTTTCCTGCACGGCTATGAAGCCGGCCTGCAGATCGGCCTGCCAGGCGATGAACAGCAGGCCCTGGTCCAGCTGGCCGTTCTTCAGCGCGCCGCGCGAATAGTTGAAGGGCCGGCGCAGCATCAGGTGCTTCTGGCTGTCCGGCGTGCGCGGATTGGCCAGCCGGATATGCGCGCTGTGCGGTGTCGTATCGCCATCGGGATCGGCGGCATAGTCCGGCACATGGCGCTCGCCCGCCTCGGGCGCGTCCAGCGGCGCGCCATTGTCCTTCATGCGGCCGAAGATCCGCTCCTGCTCGCGCAGGGGGGTGCGGTCCCAGCGTTCGACCAGGTTGCGGATGATGCGCACCGCCTGGTAGCTGCCGCCATGCGCCCATTGCGGCTCGTCCTTGCCGCCGGTCCAGACGATGCGGTCCATCGCCGCCGCGTCGGTGGCGTCGGGATTGGCCGAGCCGTCGCGGAAGCCCAGGAAATTGCGCGCGCTGGGGGTGGTGCCGTCCGGCCCCGGCAGTTCGGGCGGGACCGAGCCCTCGACCATCCAGCGCAGCACCACGAATTCCGACAGGTTCTTCAGGATGTCGCGCAGCGCGTAAAGGCAGGTGTCCTGCAGGTTGGCGCAGAACTGGATCGACATGTCGCCGTGGCACAGCGCCGGGTCCAGCGCGTCGTTGCGGAACTGCACCATGCGTTGCAGCCGCGCCGGCTTCAGGCCCGCGAGCCAGGGCTGGTTCTGGAACAGGCTGTCGCCCAGCGCCACGGTGATGGTCAGGTTGTCGGGCGAGATCACCGGGCCCAGCAGGCCGGAATCGGCCGGCGGCAGCTTGGGGTCGCGCTGCGGCACCGGGCCGCCGGCGGTCAGGAATGCGGCACGCTCGGTCAGCAGCCGCAGCATGCGCTCGAAATCGTCGAGCGAGCCCAGCACCAGGTCGAAGGCCGCGACGATGCCGTTCGCCGGGCGCGGGGTGGTGATGCCGGCCTGGTGCGGGCCGTGAAAGGGCACGCTCTGCTTGGCCGATTCCGCATGGCCGTGCGGCGCGGCATCGACGTTGCGGGCCTGTTCGGGTTGCTGGGCGCGGGCGGGCAGGGCGGGCATCGCCCCCGCCGCCGCGCCAAGGGCCAGCGCCTTCAGCAAGGCGCGGCGGGGCAGGGTGCGGTGGTCGTCCATGTCAGTTCATCCCGATGGCGGTTTGCAGCCGGCCCAGCGATTCCGAGAGCCGGGTCAGGTCGGCGGAAAGCGCCTCGCGCTCGGGCTTGGGCACGTCGCCATAGCTGGCAAAGCCCTTGTCGCGCAGCGCGGCCAGCCGGGCGTCCAGCGCGTCCAGGTCCTGGCCGATGACCGTGTCCAGCGCCGGATCGACGCCGGCCACGACCTGCCGCAGCAGGCCGGCCAGCTTGCCGATGCCCTCGACCCCGGCCGCGAAATCCTGCAGGTCGTTTCCGGCATAGAGGTTTTCGCCCTCGGGCACCTGGGCCTGGGCCATCTGCAAGGCGCTGGCGCCCGGCATCTCGATCAGCAGGCCCGGGTCCAGCGGCGCCTGTTTCAGCCGCTGCGCCAGTTCCTTGAGGTCGGCCAGCAGCGCATCGGCGACGGGCAGCAGCCCCTCGGTGCTGTCTTGCGCGAAAAGCCCGTATTCCAGGCGGTGATAGCCGGTGAAGCCCGGATCCTGCTCGCGCTTTTCCAGATAGGCGGCGCGCGGGTCGATCCGGTCCTCGAGATCCGAGAAGCGATAGGCCAAGGGCTCGATGCGGCGATAGGGCAGGCGCGCCTCGCGCCAGGCGGCTTGCGCGGCCTTGACATCGCCCGCCGCGATGGCCTCGCGCAGGGTTTCGGCGGCCTTCACGGCGGCATTGCCCTGCATGACCAGGAACACCCGGTATTCCGACAGCGGCCCCAGGAACTTGCGCAGCGTCACCTCGGAGGCGGCGGCGCTGGCCTCGTCCGAGGCGGTGACGCTGAGCGTGCCGCGCGGGTTCGACAGCAGCCCGCAGGTGATGGCATATTCGCCCGGTTGCAGCTGCACCTCCAGCGTGGCGCGGAAGCCCGGGGCGATGTTCTCGCGCTCGGCCACGACCATGACGCCGTCCAGGATCTCCCATTCGATGGGACGGTCCGAGGCGTTCACGATCTCGAAGCTGCGCCGGCCGCCGGCGACGGTGATGGCGTTCGGATCGCAGGTGGTGGCGCCGACGGTGACCAGCTGGTCGGCGGCGGTCTGGCTGCCGGCATTCTTTTGCGTCGCATACCAGAAGGCGGCGCCCCCGGCCACGGCCAGCACCGCCGCGCCCAGGATGGCCAGGGCAAGGCCTTTCGACGGAGAACTCATTTACGTCCCGCAGTCTGCGGCCGGGCCGGCATGGCGCCGTTCATCGGCCTGAGGAAAAGATACAGCGTCACCGTCAGGAAGATCGCCCAGGCCAGCGCCTCGCCGACCGTGGGCGCCTCGCGATAGCCCAGAAGGCCCGACAGCACCGTGCCCAGCGGGCTGGTTTCGGGCAGCAAGCGGCCCAGGTCATAGACCCGGTCCTGCAAGCCGTTCCACAGCCCCGCCTCGTGCAGCGCCTTGACCGAGCCGGACAGGAGCCCCGCCGCGACCAGCAGGATGAAGATGCCGGTCCAGCGGAAGAAGCGGCGCAGGTCCAGCCGCAAGGCGCCGGCGTAAAGCCCCCAGCCGGCGCCCACGGCGACCAGCACGCCAAGCGCCGCGCCGATCGGCGCCGCGCCGTCCCGGCTTTGCTGGAAGATCGCCAGCAGGAAGAACACCGACTCCAGCCCCTCGCGCGCGACGGCCAGGAACACCATGCCGATCAGCGCCCAGGTGCCGGCGCTGCCCTGCTGCGCCAAGGCCTCGTCGATGCCGGCATGCAGCTCGGCCTTGATCGAGCGGGCGGCGCGGCGCATCCAGAACACCATGGCGACCAGCACGCAGACGGCGATCAGGCCGATCACCGCCTCGAACAGCTCCTGCATCTTTTGCGGAAAGCCGCTGGCCAGCAGCTGGATCGCGGCGCCGGCGAACAGCGACAGCGCCACCGCCAGGAACACGCCGACCCAGATCGCCGGCAGCCATTGCCGGCGGCCGGTCTGGCGCAGGTAGCTGGCGATGATGCCGACGATCAGCGCGGCCTCGAGTCCCTCGCGCAGCATGATGAGGAATGGTGCGAGCATCGGCCTTTCCCAGCTTTGTCACGCAGCGGGTCCGCTGGCAGGGCCAGTCGGGCGGGCTTGGCGGCAATGGACCGGACCGACATGGCCCGGTTTTCCCGAGTCATTAAGACGGAAATCGGCAAAGTCAATCCAGAGCGAAACGCTAGGAAAGTTCCGCGACGCCGTGCCTCAGCCCCGCCCGTGCGGCTGCTGCCAGTCGATCAGCGGGTTGATCGGGATGATGCGATGCGGGTTTATCGTGGCGTGGCTATAGTGATAGTGCCGCACGATATGGTCGAAATGCACCGTCTCGGAAACGCCGGGCCATTGATACAGCTCGCGCGTCCAGCCCCAGAGGTTGGGATATTCCCGCAACCATTTGCGATTGCACTTGAAATGCGTGTGATAGACCGGGTCGAACCGGACCATGGTGGTGAACAGCCGCCAATCCGCCTCGGTCACCCGGTCGCCGCACAGATAGCGGTTTTCGGCCAGCTGGTTTTCCAGCCCGTCCAGCGTCTCGAACAGCGGGAACACCGCCTCGTCATAGGCGGCTTGCGAGGTGGCGAAGCCGGCCTTGTAGACGCCGTTATTCACCCGGTCGTAGATGCGGGCATTGAGCGCGTCGATGCGGGGCAGCAGATCGGCCGGGCAATAGTCGTCGCGGTTGCCGGTCAGGCCGTCGAAGGCGCCGTTCAGCATGCGGATGATCTCGGCGCTTTCGTTGCTGACGATGGTGTTCCGCGCCTTGTCCCACAGCACCGGCACCGTCACCCGGCCCGAGGCCTTGGGGTCGGCCCTCAGGTAGATGTCGCGCAGGAAGGGCAGGCCGAACAGCCGGTCCCCGGTCGCGCCGGCGAAATCCGTGCCGAAGGTCCAGCCCTCGGACAGCATGTCGGGATGCACGACCGAGACGTCGATATGCGGCGCCAGCCCCTTCAGCGCGCGAAAGATCAGCGCGCGATGCGCCCAGGGGCAGGCATAGGAGACATAGAGGTGATAGCGCCCGCTTTCGGCGGCAAAGCCGCCCTCGCCGGTCGGGCCGGGGCTGCCGTCCGGGGTGATCCAGTTGCGCCAGGCCGTCACGCTGCGCTGGAACCGCCCGCCGGTGCTTTCGGTGTCATACCATTCGTCGTGCCAGGTGCCGTCCACCAATTGTCCCATGCCGTCCCCCGCTTGCTGCCTGCCGCCCCAGCATAGCCCGCCGCGCCGCGTCGGCAACCGGGGCGTGGCTTGACGATATCTTCGAAATATTGTAGGTATGAAGCCATGACCACCCAGACCCTGCCCCAGACCCTGCCGCTGCCGGAAGGCATCGACCCCGAAGCCATGCGCCAGGCGGCGGCCGAGGCGGGCGAGTTCCTGAAGATGCTGGGCAATCCGCACCGGCTGATGATCCTCTGCGCGCTGAGCTCGGGCGAGAAATCGGTGGGCCAGCTTGCGGCCTTCCTGGGCATCCGCGATTCCACCGTCTCGCAGCACCTGGCGCTTCTGCGCCGCGACCGCATCATCGCCGGGCGGCGCGCCGGGCAGGTGATCTGGTATCGCATCGAAAGCGAGCCGGCGCGGCGGGTGATGGCCGTGCTTTATGAGAGCTTCTGCGCCTGAGCGCAGTCGCCGCGCAGCGCGCAGGTCGCCTCGTGCTGCGACAGGAACACCCGGCCCGAGAGGTGGCGCAGGAAATCGCTGCGGCCCAGCCGGTCCATGACCGGGCCCTTGACCTCGGACAGGTGGAACTTGACCCCGGCTTCGGCCAGCCGGCGGTTGATCTCCTGCAGGCTTTCCAGGGCGCTGGCGTCGATGTCGCTGACCGAGGGGCACATCAGCACGACATGGCGGATGCGCGGATCGCCCGCCACCAGCGCGGCGATGCGGTCCTCGAGAAAGCGCGAATTGGCGAAATACAGGCTTTCGTCCACGCGCAGCGACAGGATGCCGGGGCAGGTCTCGACCCGGTGGCGGTCGATATTGCGGAAATGCTCGGTGCCCGGCACCTGGCCCACCACCGCCATATGCGGGCGCGCGCTGCGATAAAGCTGCATGACCAGCGACAGGATGACGCCGGCGCTGATGCCCTGCTCGACCCCCACCAGCAGCGTGACCAGGATAGTCGCGGCCATGGCGGCGAAATCGCGGCGGGAATAGGCATGGGTGCGAGCGATGGCGCGCAGATCGACCAGCGACAGCACCGCCAGGATGATGGTCGCGGCCAGCACCGCCTGCGGCAGGTCGGCCAGAAGCGGCGTCAGGAACAGCGCCGCGCCGGCGATGCCGATGGCGGTGAAGATCCCCGCCGCCGGGGTCCGCGCGCCGGCATCGTCGTTCACCACCGAGCGGGCAAAGCCCCGGTCACCGGATAGCCGCCGCTGAGCCCGGCGGCGAGATTGGCCGCGCCGAGGCCGATCAGCTCCTGGTCCGGGGCGATGCGCTGGCGCCTGCGCGCCGCCAGCGTCTGCCCGACCGAGACCGACTCGACGAAGCCCACGACCGAGATCAGCGCCGCCGCCGGCGCCAGCGCGGCCAGCAGCTCCAGCGACAGGGCGGGCAGGGCGGGCGTCGGCAAGCCCTGCGGGATGGCACCGACCAGCGCCACGCCGCGCGCGCCCAGGTCGAAAGCCTTGACCAGCAGGACCGCGACCGCGATGGCCAGGATCGGCGCCGACCGTGCCAGCATGTCGGCCAGCCGCGCCGGCAGGCCAAGCGCGGCCAGGCCCGGCCGCGCCCAACGCCGCGCCGCGTAAAGGAAGGCCAGCGCGCCGAAGCCGATCGCCAGCGTCCAGCCGTTCGCCTGGCGGGCCCCGGCCAGCAGCGCGGGCAGGATCTCGACCAGCGTGGTGCCGCCGGCCTGGATGCCCAGCAGATGCTTCACCTGCCCGGCGGCGATCAGGATGCCCGAGGCGGTGATGAAGCCGGAAATCACCGGATGGCTGAGGAAATTCGCCAGGAACCCCAGCCGGAACAGCCCCGCCGCCAGCAGCATCGCGCCCGAGATCAGCGCCAGCGCCGCCGCCGCGACCAGCGGGCCGGCCAACCCCTGCGCCACCACCGGCCCGATGGCCGAGGCGGTCATCAGCGACACCACCGCCACCGGCCCGACCGCCAGCACCCGCGAGGTGCCGAAGCCGGCATAGGCGACCAGCGGCAGGATCGAGGCGTAAAGCCCGACCTCGGGCGGCAGGTTCGCCAGCATGGCATAGGCCAGGCTCTGCGGGATCAGCATGATGGTCACGATCACCGCCGCCAGCAGGTCCGAGGACAGCGTGGCCCCGTCATAGCCCCGCGCCCAGTCCAGCGCCGGCAACCTCATCCGCGCAGGATCCGCGCCAGCGCAATGCCCGCCAGCATCGCCGCGACGAAGATCACCGCGTCGGGCTGGCCCAGCCCCAGCGCGGGAATCGCGCCTCCGGGACAGAAGCCGGCGATGCCCCAGCCGATGCCGAACAGGATCGAGCCGCCGACCAGCCCGCGGTCGAGATCGCGCCGCGCCGGCAGCTGGAAGGCGGGCGCGAGAGCCGGGCGCGGGCGGCGCAGCGCCAGCCGGTAGCCGATGAACGTGACCAGCAGCGCGCCGGCCATGACAAAGGCCAGCGACGGATCCCAGGCCCCAGCAAGATCGAAGAAATTCAGCACCTTGGCCGGGTTGATCATGCCGGCAAGCGCGATGCCGGCGCCAAAGACCAGGCCGGACAGCAGGGCGGCGAGGATCGGCATCCTAGAACCCTCCGATCAGGTGGCGGATGACGAAGACGGTGGCGAAGGCCGCCGCCATGAAGCAGCCGGTGGCCACCAGCGACCGCGGCGACAGCCGGGCATTGCCGCAGACGCCATGCCCCGAGGTGCAGCCGCCGCCATAGCTGACGCCGATCCCGACCAGCAATCCGCCGACCACCAGCCAGGGTTGCGGCACCGGGCTGTCGAAGGCGATCTCGACGCCCGCCGCCCGCATCAGGGCCGGCGCCGCCACGGCGCCCAGCAGGAAGGCCAGCCGCCAGCCGCGCCCGCGCTCGAAGATGGCGCCGGACAGGATGCCGGTCATGCCGGCGACCCGCCCCAGCGCCGCCATCAGCAGGACGGCGGCCAGCCCGATCAGCGCGCCCCCCAGCGCCGAGTGCAGGGGCGTGAAATCCGTCACCGCCGCCCGCAGGTGCTGATGCCGAACAGCGCATAGGCCGGGCAGACCCGCGCCAGCGCGGTCAGCACCAGCACGGCGCCGACGACCAGCGCCGCCCATTTCGCCAGCCCGGTCAGCCCAGCGAGCAGGCCCAGCAGGATCAGCGCGCCGCCAAGGGCGATGCGCAGGCTGCGGTCGATACCGCCGATATTCGTCTTCATCCTCGTCTCCCTCCTCAGTCCCAGGCCGCGTCGAGCAGGTCGAGCGGGATTTTCAGATAGCGCCGGCCGTTCGATTCCGGCTCGGGCAGCCGGCCGGCATTGGTGTTCACCTGCAAGGCGTGCAGGATCAGCTTGGGCATCGGCAGGGTCTTGTCGCGCGCCTCGCGCGTGGCGACGAAGCCGGCCTCGTCCATGCCGGCGACATGCGGGTTCTGGCGCTTCTGCTCGGCCACGGTCGATTCCCAGCGCGGCGGCCGCCCGCCCGGACAATAGTCGTGGCCGGTGAAGATGCGGGTGTCGTCCGGCAGGGCCAGAATGGCCTGGATCGAGCGCCACAGCACCGCCGCATTGCCGCCGGGGAAATCGGCCCGCGCCGTGCCGCTGTCGGGCATGAACAGCGTGTCATGCACGAAGGCCGCGTCGCCGATGACATAGGTGACCGAGGCGAGCGTATGGCCGGGCGAGAACATGACCCGCGCCGGGATGGTCCCGACGCTGAAGCCGTCGCCTTCGGCGAACAGCCGGTCCCACTGGCTGCCGTCGGCGGGCATCTCGCGGTTGTAGAAGCCGTTCCACAGCTTCTGCACCTCGACCACCTTTTCGCCGATGGCGGCCGGCGCGCCGGTCTTGCGGCGCAGATAGTCGGCGGCCGAGAAATGGTCGGCATGGGGATGGGTATCCAGGATCCACTGCACCCGATAGCCCTTGTCGGCGACGAAGTTCAGGATGCGGTCCGCCTCGATGGTGGCGGTGGCGCCGGATTTCTCGTCATAGTCCAGAACCGGGTCGATGATCGCGCAATCCCCGGTCGCGGGGTCGGCCACCACATATTGCACCGAGCCGGTCCGCGCCTCGTAGAACCCTGTCACTTCCGGATGCGCATTCATGGGAAAACCTCGTGCTTGGCGGGCGGGATACGGAATTTCATCCGTGATATATTCGATTATGCGAATGTATGCAAGAGACCGCGACACCTGCGCGGCTTCGTCGCGGTCGCGGGCCTCGCGCATGAAAAAGGGCCGGATGCGCGCGGCATCCGGCCCGTTCTGCTGACGCCGAAACGGCGCCCTATTCGATTTCGACGAGCAGGTCCTTTGCGTCGACGGCCTGTCCTGGGGTGACGTGCAGCGCCTTGACCGTGCCGGCGCGGTCGGCGTGCAGGCCGGTTTCCATCTTCATCGCCTCGATGGTCAAGAGCATGTCGCCCACATTGACCTTTTGCCCGACCGCGACCGCGACCGAGGCGACGACGCCGGGCATCGGCGCGCCGATATGGCCCTCGTTCGCGGGGTCGGCCTTGGGACGGGCGGCGGTCTGCGCCTTGACCAGACGGTTCGGCACCCGGATCACCCGCGGCTGGCCGTTCAGCTCGAAGAACACCTTGACCTCGCCGGTCTCGTCGGTCTCGCCGATGGCCTGCAGGCGGATCTCCAGCGTCTTGCCGGGGTCGATCTCGGCCGCGATCTCCTCGCCCGGCTCCATGCCGTAGAAGAAGGTCCGCGTCGGCAGCGTCCGCACCGGGCCATACATCCGGTGCCGGCCCATGTAGTCCAAAAACACCTTGGGATACATCAGATAGCCGTTCAGGTCCTCGTCATCGACCGCCTTGCCTTCCAGAAGCGCCTCGACCTCGGCCCGGGTCGCCTCCAGGTCCACCGGCGGCATGCTGGCGCCGGGGCGGGTGGTCAGCGGGGCCTCGCCCTTCAGCACCTTCTTCTGCAAGGCCGCGGGCCAGCCCCCGGGCGGCTGGCCCAGGTTGCCCTTCATCATGTCGACGACCGAGTCGGGGAAGGCGACCTCGACCGAGGGATCCTCGACCTGCTGGCGCGACAGACCCTGCGCCACCATCATCAGCGCCATATCGCCCACCACCTTGGAACTGGGCGTGACCTTGACGATGTCGCCGAACATCCGGTTCGCATCGGCATAGGCCTGGGCGACCTCGTGCCAGCGTTCCTCCAGCCCCAGCGAACGCGCCTGCGCCTTGAGATTGGTGAACTGGCCCCCCGGCATCTCGTGCAGCCAGACCTCGGAGGCCGGGGCCTGCAAGCCGCTTTCGAAGGCGGCATATTGCTCGCGCACCGCCTCCCAGTAGTTCGAGATCTCGCGGATGGCGCGGATGTCGAGCCCGGTGTCGCGCTCGGTGTGGCGCAGCGCCTCGACCACCGAACCCAGGCAGACCTGCGAGGTATTGCCCGACAGCGCGTCCATGGCGCAGTCGACCGCATCGACCCCCGCCGCCGCCGCGGCCAGGATCGTCGCCCCGGCGATGCCGCCGGTGTCATGGGTGTGGAAATGCACCGGCAGGCCGATCTCGTCCTTCAGCGCCTTGACTAGGACCCGCGCCGAGGCCGGCTTCAACAGCCCCGCCATGTCCTTCAGCCCCAGCACATGCGCGCCGGCGTCGCGCAGTTCGCGTGCCATCTTCAGATAGTATTGCAGGTCGTATTTCGATCGCGCCGGGTCCAGCAGGTCGCCGGTATAGCAGATCGTGCCCTCGCAGATCTTGCCGGCCTCGATCACCGCATCCATGGCGACGCGCATGTTCGGGGTCCAGTTCAGGCTGTCGAAGACCCGGAACACGTCCACGCCGGTCTTGGCCGCCTGGCGCACGAATTCCTGCACCACATTGTCGGGGTAATTGGTGTAACCCACCCCGTTCGAGGCCCGCAGCAGCATCTGCGTCATCAGGTTCGGCATGCGCGCGCGCAGGTCGCGCAGCCGCTGCCAGGGGCATTCCTGCAGGAAGCGATAGGCGACGTCGAAGGTCGCGCCGCCCCAGCATTCGACCGAGAACAGGCCGGCCAAGTTCGCGGCGTAAGAGGGCGCGACCCGGATCATGTCGATCGAGCGCATCCGCGTCGCCAGAAGCGACTGGTGGCCGTCGCGCATCGAGGTGTCGGTGATCAAGAGCCGCTTTTGCGCCAGCATCCAGGCGGCGACGGCCTTCGGGCCCTGGCTCTCCAGCAGTTGCCGCGTGCCCGGCGCCGGCTCGGCCTTGGCTGCGGGCGGCACCAGGGCGCGGGCCTCGGCCGGCGGCAGGGGGCGGCCGGCGGTCTCGGGATGGCCGTTGACGGTGATGTCGGCGATATAGACCAGGAGCTTCGTCGCCCGGTCGCGGCGCTTGCGGAACGCGAACAGGTCCGGCGTGGTGTCGATGAACTTGGTCGTGTAGCTGTCGTCGAGGAAGGTCGGGTGTTTCAGCAGGTTGATGACGAATTCGATATTCGTCGCCACGCCGCGCACCCGGAATTCGCGCAAGGCCCGGTCCATGCGGGCGATGGCCTTTTCCGGGGTCTGGGCATGGGCGGTGACCTTGACCAGCAGCGAATCGTAGAAGCGGGTGATGACGCCCCCGGAATAGGCGGTGCCGCCGTCGAGCCGGATGCCGTTGCCGGTGGCCGAGCGATAGGCGGTGATGCGGCCGTAGTCCGGGATGAAGTTGTTCAGCGGGTCCTCGGTCGTGACCCGGCATTGCAGGGCGTGACCGTTCAGATGCACATCGGCTTGGCTGGCGGCGCCGGTGGCCTCGGCCAGGGTCGCGCCCTCGGCGATCAGGATCTGGGACTGCACGATGTCGATGCCGGTGACCTCCTCGGTCACGGTATGCTCGACCTGGACGCGCGGGTTCACCTCGATGAAGTAGAACTGCTGGCTGTCCATATCCATCAGGAATTCGACGGTGCCGGCGTTCTGGTAGCCGACGGCGCGGCCGATCTTCAGCGCCAGCGCGCAGACCTCGGCGCGCTGGTCCTCGGTCAGATAGGGCGCGGGCGCGCGTTCGACGACCTTCTGGTTGCGGCGCTGCACGGTGCAGTCGCGTTCGTAAAGATGGTAAAGCCCGCCGTGGCTGTCGCCCAGAAGCTGCACCTCGACGTGCCGCGCGCGCAGGATCATCTTTTCCAGGTAGCCCTCGCCATTGCCGAAGGCGGCCTCGGCCTCGCGCCGTCCCTCGCGCACCTTCTCGGGCAGCTCGCCCTCGCCCATGATCGGGCGCATGCCGCGCCCGCCGCCGCCCCAGGAGGCTTTCAGCATCAAGGGATAGCCGATCTCGGCCGCCTCACGCTTGATCGCCTCCATGTCCTCGCCCAGGACCTCGGTCGCCGGGATCACCGGCACGCCGGCCTGGATCGCGACGCGCCGGGCGCTGGCCTTGTCGCCGAGCGCGCGCATGGTGTCGGCGCTCGGCCCGATGAAGGCGATGCCGGCGGCCTGGCAGGCATCGACGAAATCGGGGTTCTCGCTGAGCAGGCCATAGCCCGGATGGATGGCGTCGGCGCCGGATTCCTTCGCGACGCGGATGATCTCGGGGATCGACAGATAAGCCGCGACCGGCCCCAGCCCCTCGCCGATGCGGTAAGCCTCGTCCGCCTTGAAGCGGTGCAGGCCCAGCTTGTCCTCCTCGGCATAGACCGCCACCGTCTTCTTGCCCAGCTCGTTCGCCGCCCGCATCACGCGGATCGCAATCTCGCCACGGTTCGCAACCAAGATCTTGCGGAACATATCGCCCCCCTGTGTTCGCCCGAGCGGGCACATTAGAGATGCTGCGCTGCAGCGCAAGCAGTCTGTTTCGGCAGTGTCATGCGCCGGTCATGTCGTCAGATCGCCGCGCGATAAAGAAGTTTCTCAGCAGAATGCGCGATTCTCCTGCCGAAATGCCGTCAATGATCTCTGGCCGGTGGTGGCATTGCGGATGGTCGAAGACCCGGGCGCCATGGCGCACCCCGCCCATGCGCGGGTCCTCGGCGCCGTAGTAGAGCACGGCGATGCGGGCGGCGGAAATCGCCGCGGCGCACATCGGGCAGGGCTCCAGCGTCACCCACAGCCGCGTGCCGGGCAGGCGTTGCGACCCCAGCGCGGCGCAGGCCGCGCGGATGGCCAGGATCTCGGCATGGGCGGTCGGGTCGCAAAGCTCGCGCGTGCGGTTGCCGGCCCGCGCCAGCACGCGGCCATCGGCGCCGACCAGCACAGCGCCGACCGGCACCTCGTCGCGGCGGGCGGCGGCGCGCGCCTCCTCCAGCGCATCGGGCATATGCGAGGCGAAATCCATGGCGGTGCTTTTCGCGCGCGTGCGGCGCCCGTGCAAGAACTGCTTTCCATCCTCATGCGTTCGGCCTAGATTGCCCGCTTTGCCACCGCAGCGATGCGCAGGAGATCGCCATGACCGAAGACACCCCCGAGACCGCCCAGACTCCGTCCGCCAATCCGCAATCCGATCGCATCGCCAAGGTGATGGCCCGCGCCGGCGTCGCCAGCCGCCGCGAGGCCGAGCGCATGATCGTCGAGGGCCGCGTGACCGTGAACGGGCAAAAGATCGACAGCCCGGCGCTGGACGTGACGCCCCAGGACAAGATCCGCGTCGACGGCAAGCCGCTGGAGGCGCCGCAGGAGACGCGGCTGTGGCTCTATTACAAGCCCCTGGGCCTGGTCACGACCGAAAGCGACGAGAAGGGCCGCCAGACCGTGTTCGACGCCCTGCCGCGCGACCTGCCGCGGGTGATGACCGTCGGCCGGCTGGACCTGAATTCCGAGGGGCTGCTGCTGCTGACCAACGACGGCGAGCTGAAGCGGCGGCTGGAACTGCCGACCACCGGCTGGCTGCGCCGCTACCGCGTGCGGGTGAACGGCACGCCGAACGACCTGACCTTCGCGCCTTTGCGCCGGGGCGTGACCATCGAGGGCGAGGAATTCGCGCCGATGGAGATCAGCCTGGACAGCCAGCAGGGCGCCAATGCCTGGCTGACCGTCGGCATTCGCGAGGGCAGGAACCGCGAGATCCGCCGCGCCATGTCCCATGTCGGGCTGATCGTGAACCGGTTGATCCGCATCGGCTATGGGCCGTTCAAGCTGACCGGGCTCGAGGAGAACGAGGTGCGCGAGGTCAAGCGCAAGGTGCTGCGCGACCAGCTGGGCGGGCTGCTGACCGGCGAGACCGAGGAAAAGCCGCGCAGCTTCCGCGAACGCGGCGCCGCGCGCGGCGAGGCTGATGAGCGGCCGCGCAAGCCTTTCGCGCGGCGCGAGGACGGCGAGCGGAAGCCCTTTGCCCGTCGTGAGGACGGCGACCGCAAGCCCTATGCCAAGCGCGAGGATGGCGACCGCAAGCCGTTCGCGCGGCGCGAGGACGGTGACCGGAAACCATTCGCCAAGCGCGGCGACGGTGATCGCAAGCCCTTCGCCAAGCGCGAGGACGGTGACGGCAAACCCTATGCTCGTCGCGAGGACGGTGACCGCAAGCCCTATGCCAAACGCGAGGACGGCGACCGCAAGCCGTTCGCCAAGCGGGGCGACGCCGACCGCAAGCCCTTCGCCCGCCGCGACGATTCGGATCGTCCCGAGCGCCCCGGCAAGCCCGGTTTCAAATCCGGCCCGCGCCCGGCCGAGGGCGGCCGCGGCTTCAAGCCGCGCGGCGAGCGTTCCGAGGGTGGCTTCAAGCCGCGGGGCGAGGGCAAGCCGATGCGCGGCCCCAAGCCCGGCGGCAAACCCGGCCCCAAAACCGGCCAACGTCCGGGCGGCCCGGCAAAAAGCGGCCGCGCCCCCGGCAAGGGAGCGCGGCCTGAGGGAAAGGGGCCGAGACGCGGCTGACCGCATCGGCATGGCGGGTGGCGTCGGGAAACCGCGCCGCCCGGAATTTCACGGCCCTGCGCAGGCGCCGGCCGCGCGACCCAAGGCGCATGCTGGCTGCGGTGCTGGCGCGGCGTGGACGCTTACTTGGTGAGGATCAGCTTGCCGGCGCGGGTGATGCGCAGGTTATAGACCTGGTCGCCCAGGACGATCAGCGCCTGGTTGCCGCCCGCGGTCAGGGCTTCGGCATCATGTTCGGGCAGGCGCTGCAGGGCGATGACGCCGGGACGCGTGAATTCGGCGGGGCGGGTCGCGGTCATGTCCATGTCCTCGTGTTGGTTTCTGTCGCGGTAAGCGTAACCTGACAAATTCGCTAAGAGATGTCAAAGGAAAATAGTCGGGAATTTTCGGATTCAGTAACCGGCTGTTCTATATAAATAAAACGGGCGCCGATGCGGCGCCCGTTTGGTTTGGCCGGAGATAATGATTCATTCCTGTCCAAGACAATCCGCCAGCGCCGCAGCCATGCCGCGCAGCAGCGTGGCATAAAGCGCGGCGCCGGGCTCGGCCGTGCTGCCCTCGGGGTCCAGCGCGGCGCCGGCCCGGGTGGCGCTGCCCTCGGTCACGGCGGCGATCAGGCGGGGGTCGTGATTCGCCTCGGGAAAGGCGCAGGCGGCGCCCTCGGCCGCGATCTGGTCGCGAATGGTCTTTAGCCGCGCCGCCGACGGCGTCGAGGCATCGCCCAGGCTGACTGCGATGGCCGGCTGCAGCCCGTAATGATCGGTGAAATAGCCATAGGCATCGTGGAAGACCACGAATCGCTTGCCCTGCACCGGCGCCAGCTGCGCCTTCAGCGCGCCGTCCAGCGCGGCGATCTCGGCCGCCGCCTTGCTGGCATTGGCGGCATAGGTCTCGGCATGGTCGGGGTCGCGCTGCGACAGGGCGGCGGCGATGCCCTGCACCCAGGTCGCGGCATTGTAGGGGTCAAGCCAGGCATGCGGGTCGAGCCCGCTGTGATGGTGGCCGTCGTCGCCGTGGTCATGGCCGTGGTGCCCGGCATGGTCCTCATGCTCATGCTCATGCTCATGCTCATGCTCATGCTCATGCTCATGCTCGTCCCCGCCGGCGAAATCCCGCAGCTGCGTGCCCGGTTGCTCCAGCAGCGCCAGCGCGGCACCCCTGGCGGCCAGGCCGGCGGCCGGCCGCTCCAGCCAGGGCGTCAGCGCCGGGCCGACCCAGACCAGCAGGTCGGCGTCCTGAAGGCTGCGCGCCTGGCTCGGGCGCAGCTGATAGTGATGCGGATCGCTGCCCGCCGCCAGCAGCGCCTCGGGCTGGCCCAGCTCGCCCATGACCTGTTGGACGAGCGCGGCGGTGACCGGCGTATCCGCCAGCACGCGCGGCACCTCGGCCAGGGCGGGCAGGGCCGGGGCGGCCAGGGCAACGGAAAGAAGAAGGGCGTGTCGGGTCATGTCTGGGCTCTCTTGCGGAAACGCCAGAGTTATTTATGTTATATCGTAACTCGTCAAGTGAAATTGTAATAGTATCACATCATGCAGGATGACCCCGCCGACCCGTTCCACGACCACGACCACGCGCATTGCGCCGCCGCCGTCCTGGCCCGCGCCGAAAGCCAGACCAAGGCCGAGGGCGTGCGCCTGACCCCGGTGCGCCGGCGTGCGTTGGAAATCCTGCTGGAATCGCACCGCGCCATGGGCGCCTATGAGGTGCTGGAGCGCCTCTCGGCCGAGGGTTTCGGCAAGCAGCCGCCCGTCGCCTATCGCGCGCTGGATTTCCTGGTCGAACAAGGGCTTGCCCATCGCGTGCAGCGGCTGAACGCCTATGCCGCCTGCCTCTCGGCCGAGCGCGACCATTCGCCCGCCTTCCTGATCTGCCGCGGCTGCGAGCAGGTGGCCGAGGCCGATTCGGCCGAGCTTCGCGCCGCGCTCAGCGGCCTCGCCGCCAGCGCCGGCTTCGGGATCGAGCGCAGCACGGTCGAGCTGCTGGGGCTTTGCGCCCGCTGCCGCGAGGCCGGGCTGTGACGGCGCTGATCCGCGCCGCCGACCTGTCGGTCAGCCATGCCGGCGCCGACCTGCCGGTGCTGAGCCATGTCGATTTCCGCATCGCCCCGGCCGAGATCGTCACCGTGGTCGGCCCGAACGGCTCGGGCAAGTCGACGCTGATCCGGGCGCTGCTGGGCCATCTGGCGCTGGATTCGGGGCGCGTCGAGCGCGCGCCGGGCCTGCGCATCGGCTACGTGCCGCAGCGCGTGAACATCGAGCGCGCCATGCCGATGACCGTGCGCCGCTTCCTGTCGCTGCCGCGCCGCGTCGGTGATGCCGAGGCGGCGGCGGTGCTCGACCGCACCGGCGTGCCGGGCCTGCAATCGCGCCAGATCACCCAGCTTTCGGGCGGGCAGTTCCAGCGCGTGCTGCTGGCCCGCGCGCTGCTCAACGATCCGCAGCTGCTGGTGCTGGACGAGCCGACGCAGGGGCTGGACCAGCCCGGCATCGTCGCCTTCTACAAGCTGATCGAAGAGGTCCGCGCCCGGACCGGCGCCGCCGTGCTGATGGTCAGCCACGACCTGCTGGTGGTGATGCGGGCCTCGGACCGGGTGGTCTGCCTGAACGGCCATGTCTGCTGCGAGGGCACGCCGCAGGCGGTCAGCGCCGCGCCCGCCTATCGCGCCCTTTTCGGCGCCGAGGCGCAGGGCACGCTGGCGCTCTACCAGCATCACCACGATCACGATCACGATCACGTCGCAGAGGGCCATCACCACGGCCCGGCCTGCGCCCATGAACACTGAGGCCCCATGCTTGACGATTTCCTGACCCGTGCCGTGCTGGCCGGGCTTGGCCTTGTGCTGGCGACCGGCGCGCTGGGTTCCTTCGTGGTCTGGCGGCGCATGGCCTATTTCGGCGATTCGACCGCGCATGCGGCGATCTTGGGCGTGGCGCTGAGCTTTGCCTTTTCGCTGCCGGTCTATCTCGGCACGCTGGGCGTGGCGCTGGCCATGGCGCTGGCGGTGGCGCATCTGACCGGGCGGGGCCAGTCCATGGACACGGTGCTGGGGGTGCTGGCGCATAGCGCGCTGGCGCTGGGGCTGGTCGCGGTCAGCTTCGTGCCCGCGCTGCGCACCGGGCTCGACGCCTTCCTGTTCGGCGACATCCTGGCGGTGGGCAAGGCGGACCTGGCCTGGATCTGGGGCGGAGCGGCGGCGGTGATCGCGCTGCTGGCCTGGCGCTGGCAGCGGCTGGTGACGGCCTCGGTGAACGAGGAACTGGCCATGGCCGCCGGCATCGACCCGGCGCGCGAGCGGCTGATCCTGTCGCTCGCGCTGGCGCTGGTGGTGGCGATCGCGATTCGGATCGTGGGGGCGCTGCTGGTCTCGGCCATGCTGATCGTGCCGGCCGCGGCGGCACGGGGATTCTCTGCAACGCCCGAACAGATGGCCGGTTCCGCCACCGCCATCGGTGCCGTCGCGGTGCTGGGCGGGCTTTGGGCCAGCCTGTGGCTCGATACGCCGGCCGGCCCGTCCATCGTGGCGATTTCCGCGCTGATTTATGCTTTTACTCTGGTGCTTTGCCGGAAATGACCCCATGCTGACCCGTCCCGGCGGCCGGCAGGTTTCGGCCGGCGGGCCGGCGGCATCTCGCCTAGAGCGCGAGGTGTTGGCTATTATGCAACAGTTGCCTGTGGCGCGCAGAAGCTTCCCATCAAGACCGCTTTCCAAGTCCTTGGGTTTATGCGACTGTCCCAATGATGTTGCCGGAAACGGCAGCCTTCAAAGTACTGAACGGAGCATGATCATGACCAAATTCGCTACCCTCGCCCTGGCCCTCGGCCTGACGGCTTCGTCGGCTCTGGCCGGCGGTTACGTTGCCCCCGTCGTGGAAGTTGAGCCGGTCGTCGTCGACGAGAAGCCCGCTTCGTCGAACGCTGGCCTCGTCGTCCCGGCCCTGCTGCTGCTGGGCGTCATCGCCGCCGTCGCTTCGGACGACGACGACAGCTAATCGCTCAACGGGGCTTCGGTTCCGTAAGCGTACAGGGGCTGGCCTCGTGCCGGCCCCTTTTCTTTTTGCGCGGACCCGCCACTGCAAGGCCCGGCCTCGTGCCTTCGTTGTTGTCCAGATACCCCAGCGGCCGGCGGTGCCACCGTCGCAACGCCGCACCCATGAAAAAACCGGCCCCAAGAGGCCGGTTTTGCGCTGCCGCCCGGCCCTTGTCAGGGCCGCAGGGTCTGGATGGTGACATAGCCCAGTTGCGGGCCCAGCCATTGCCGCGACACCGGCAAATGCCCGCCCTGAGGCGCGTAATTGTTCTGGAACCGCGCGCCATGGCCCTCGCAGCTTTCCACCACCACGCCCGGTTTGGGGCCGGGCGCCACCGCGCAGTCGAAGTTCAGCGGCCGCTCCAGCCCGTCGCCGCTGAAATAGCGCATGACGCGCGACGCACTGCCGGCCCGGCCGGCGCGGATCAGCGGCTCGGTCTGCGGCTCGGCGACCGACAGGTCGTGGCCGAAGCCGCGCGTGCCGACCACCATGCCGTCGCGGAGGATCAGCGCCTCTTTCGAGGGCGCCATATAGGTGCGCAAACCGCCGTTCTGCCCGGTCATCGCCATGACCTGGGTGCGGCCCAGCGATTCGAAGCCGACCATGACCAGCGGCGCCGGGTTGACCCGCAGCGCCTCGGCGGCCATCTGCTCGGGCGTGCGCGGGGCTTCGGCCGGGGCCTCGGCCTTGTCGCCGCGGATCCGGGCCGCGGTGCTGCCGGCCGCCTTGGCGGCGATCAGCACCGGGTTGGTCTGGTTGCCGCTGTCGTCGTTGCCGCAGGCGGCCAGGCCGGCGATCAGAGCCGCGGACAGCGCCGCCTTGGTCATGCGGGCCGAAATCATCGCCAGAACCTCCCCCAGCCTTGATAGAGTTTGACCGATTGCGCGTCCCGGACCTTGTCGTAGAGCCGGCCATCGACATTCAGCCGCGCGCCGCCGTCACGCGACAGCGAACGCAGCGTGCTGCCGGCGCGGTCGCGGGTCGGCGTGCCGATGGCCCAGGCCACCGGGATCGAGATCGTCAGCCCCTTGTCGAAGGAGCCTTCGCCGAATTCCTCGTCGCTGAGGTCGGTCTTGGTGGCAAACGCGCCGATGCGCCAGCCATTGGCGAATTCGCGGGTCAGGGTGAAGGTCGCGCCCTTGTCGCCGGCCAGGTATTTGCCGACGTCCAGCTGCGCGGTGAAGCCATTGGCGAATTCGTAATAGGCCGAGACATGGCCGGTGGTGACCTCGTAGTCGCGGAAGCCGAAGACATCCTCGAAGTCGCGCTTCTTCACCCGGTTCACCTCGGCGCCGAAGGCCAGCGGCGAATTCGCCGGCTTCCACAGCACCTCGGTCGAGACGCCGCCATAGGCGCGCTCCAGCAGGCCGACGGTGACGCGGGAATAGATCGCCTCGGTCGGCTGGGCATACCAGGCCAGCGTCAGCTCGGGGACCGTCGGGCTCTCGTTTCCGGTGTACATGCGGGTGTCGGAGCGGACCCGCGGCACGCCACGGAAATACTCGTTCGCCGGGTCCGAGACATATTCATCGGGCGTGTAATGGTCCCCGCGCACGCCACCGTTCAGCTCGGGCGGAATGCCGGGGCCGCGCTGCTCCATGCTGCCGAAGGCGCGCTGGCGGAT
Organism: Paracoccus aminovorans; assembly: GCF_001546115.1. Classification (GTDB taxonomy): domain Bacteria; phylum Pseudomonadota; class Alphaproteobacteria; order Rhodobacterales; family Rhodobacteraceae; genus Paracoccus; species Paracoccus aminovorans_B. The sequence goes on along the minus strand of NZ_KQ955208.1, from coordinate 1,153,292 downwards.
GGTGCCCGAGACGATCAGCCCCGGCATGAACTCGTAGCTCGCCTTCAACTGCGCGCCGGTCTCATAGCGCAGCGGGTCCTGCGGATCGAACAGCCCGATGTCCAGATAGGGCGCCAGGTTCCAGCGGAAGCGCGGGAACAGGCCCGGCGTCGTCACCAGGTCGCCCGGCCGCGGATCGGCATCGACCAGCTGCGAGGCATCGGCGATGCGGCCGGCCTCGGTATTCTCCAGCCGCTCGACGTCCGAACGCTTCAGCACCACGGACGAGGTCGCCATGCCGTCGGTGTTCGAGGTGATGACCAGCGTTTCCACCGAGGGCGGCAGCGCGCGGGTCATCAACCGGGCGGTGCGGCCCACGGCCTCGGACTGCTGGATATAGCGGGTGTTGCGGATGCGCACCTCGGCCCGGTTCCCAGACAGGGACATGGATTCGAGGATCTGGCCCTCGTCCTTCAGCGCCCCGGCCAGCGCGGTCTGGATCGCCGGCTGCGCGGTCGGATCGGCCGACCAGGCGCCCGACCAGCCCTCGGGATCGGCCGAGGGCGCGGGGCGCGGCTTCACCGGCGCCGGCGCCTTTTCCAGGCCCGAGGGGAAGGGCGCGTTGCGCGGATTCAGCGCAAAGCTGAACTGGGCGCCGAACATGTCGCCGCCGATGGTATAGAGCCCGACCTGATAGCTGGGGCTGAAGGTGTAATAGGCGCCCAGGTTCAGCTTGCTGCCCGGCTCGCCGTCGCCCTGCGGGATCTCCTCGACATGGCCGTCGGGGAACAGGTTGCGGACCAGATACTTGTCGTTGGAATATTCCGCCACCAGTCGCAGCTTGTCGGTCGCCTGCCAGGTGACCGAGCCGAAGGGCCGGGCCTTGCCGCGGAACCATTCGTCGACCTGCGGCTTGCCGCCGGTGTCGCCGATCTCGATCAGGCGCGGATCGCCCCCCAGCGTGCCCCAGCCGATGCCGACGCTGGCGCGCAGCCGGGGCGTGATGGTCTTGGTGGCGACGATGTATTCGCCGGAATAGATGCCGGTGCCCAGGAAGTCCTGCAGGCCGATGGCCACGGCGGGGCGCCAGCCGGATTCGTCGAGGAACTGGAAGCGCACATCGAACGAACGGTCCCACAGGTGGCCCAGCTCGTTGTGGTCGTTGATGCCCTCGACCCGGGAATAGCGGAGCGCGGTGGTGATCCGCGGATGCAGCTGGAAGATCACGTTATGGCGCCGCGCCGCCTTGTTGTAGGACACGGTTCCGCCCAGCGTGGCGTCGGGCAGCATCTCGGCGGTCGGCGTCTCGACGCCGCCGGCCAGGCCGTAGCTGTTCATCACGTCGCCGATCATCGGATCGGTCCGGGCCGGACCGGCGGCAAGGCCCAGAAGCAGCAGGGCCGGCACGGTCGTGGCCAGCAGGCGGCGGGTAAGAAGCGAATGGGCGCGCATCGGCGGATCCTTTCAGGTCATGGCGCGCAGCCTGGTGCTGGCGGAGGGGCCGGCGCCGCGCGGGATCTGTCCGCGCGGCGCCGGGATCGTCGGGCTTACTCGGTGGTCGTGGTCGAATCCGTCGCCTCGGGCACCGGCAGGACCGGCGCCGGCGTGGTGGCGCTGTCGGTCGTGCCGCTGCCGGTCGAAGGCGCCGCCGGCGTCTCGGTGGTGGCGGGAGCGGTCTCGGCCGGAGCCGGGGTCTCGGTCGTGGTTGCGGCCGGGGCCTCGGTCGTGGCCGGGAGCGTCGAGGCCGCCGGCGCCTCGGTCGCCGGGGCCGGCGTGGCGGGCGTCGTCGTGGCCGGGGTCGTCGTCGGCGCGGTTTCCGGCGCGGTCGTGGCCGGAGTCGTGGTCGCCGGGGTTTCCGGCGTCGCCGGCGCGGTGGTCGGCGCGGGCTTCGGCTCGGCCGGCTTTGCGGCCGGGGCGGCGGGCTTCGGCGTCGACTTCGGCTTCGGCGCGGCGGACGAGGCCTTGACCTGCGCCTTGGGCAGGCTGTCGGTCGGCATGGCGCAGCCGGTCAGGCGCTGGCTGCCGACGCGCAGGTTGGCGGTGAACGGGGTCTTCTGCCCGCCGACCTCGCAGCCTTCGGCGCGGATGTTCAGCGCAAAGACCTGGCCGTTCATGTTGCCGATGAACTCGACGCCCTTGGCATAGGTCATGCGGCGCACGGTCACGCCCACCGACTTGGCGCCCGGACGCTCATAGACGGCGGTCTTGTCGCCGGCGGTGGCGGTCCAGCCGGCGCCCGCGGCGCGGAAGATCGCGGTGCCCATGGTGCTGGCCTCGGCCGTGGCGACCGGCTTCTGGTCGGCCCCGGTTTCGATCGGCTGCTCCAGCGGCGACACGCCGGGCGGGCCGGAATGGGCGGGGGTGTCGGCGGCGCGGTCTTCCTGCTGCCAAGGCAGGTTTCCGCAAGCGGCCAAGGCAACAGTCATCGAGAGAACGGCGAAAGCCGAACGGAATTTCATCTGCTCTGTCCCGGTTCCATGGGTTTTCCTTATGCCTTATTGGCTACAGGAAGGCCCGGGATTGGGCAAGCGCCGACAGGGCTTTCGGCCAGCCGGCGCAGGGATTTCAGCAAAGATCCGCGCCCCTCAGCAGTTCGGCACGTTGACCGCCAGCCCGCCCAGCGAGGTTTCCTTGTACTTGTCCATCATGTCGCGGCCGGTCTGGCGCATGGTCTCGATGGCGGCGTCCAGCGGCACGAAATGCTTGCCGTCGCCGCGCAGCGCCAGGCTGGCGGCGCTGACCGCCTTGATCGCGCCCAGGCCGTTCCTTTCGATGCAGGGCACCTGCACCAGGCCGGCGACCGGGTCGCAGGTCATGCCCAGGTGATGCTCCAGCGCGATCTCGGCGGCGTTCTCCACCTGCTCGACGCTGCCGCCCAGCACGGCGCAAAGCCCCGCCGCCGCCATGGCGGAGGCGCTGCCCACCTCGGCCTGGCAGCCGCATTCCGCGCCCGAGATCGAGGCATTGTGCTTGATCAGCCCGCCCACCGCCGAGGCGGTCAGCAGGAAATCGTCAAGCTGGCGTTCCGAGGCGCCCGGGACATGGTCCAGCCAATAGCGGATCACCGCCGGCACCACGCCCGCCGCGCCATTCGTCGGCGCGGTGACGACCTGGCCGCCGGCGGCATTCTCCTCGTTCACCGCCATGGCATACATCGACATCCAGTCGTTGATGACATGCGGCGCGGTCAGGTTCATGCCGGCCTCGGCCTTCAGCGCCTCGTGGATGCCGGCGGCGCGGCGGCGGATCGACAGCCCGCCGGGCAGGATGCCGCGCGCCTCCAGGCCCCGGTCCATGCAGTCGCGCATCACCTGCCAGATCCGGTGGATGCCGGCCGAGATCTCGGCGTCGTTGCGGAACACGCGCTCGTTGTCGCGTTTCATCTGGGCGATGGACTTGCCCGATTTCGCGGCCATCTCCAGCATCTCGGCGGCCTGGGCGAAGGGATAGGGCACCTTGGGCGAGGCATCGGTGCGGGTGTCGTCGCCGCGCGCGGCCAGTTCCGCCTCGGTCAGCACGAAGCCGCCGCCGATGGAATAATAGGTCTCGCTGAAGATCACGTCGCCCTGGGCGTCGGTCGCCATCAGGATCATGCCGTTGGCGTGGCCGGCCAGCGCCCGGTCGAAGTCGAAGACCAGGTCGCGGCCTGGGTCGAAATGCAGCTCGCCCAGGTCCCGCGGCGTCAGCAGGTGGCTCTGGCGGTTCGCCTCCAGCACGGCCTCGGCGGCCTCGGCATCCATGGTCTCGGGCAGGAATCCGGCCAGGCCCAGGATGGTGGCGCGGTCGGTGGCATGGCCCTTGCCGGTAAAGGCCAGGCTGCCGTGCAGGCTGGCGCGCAGGCCATGCGCCTTGAACGGCTGCGCCCGCAGCGCATCCAGGAAGCGCCCGCCGGCGACCATCGGCCCCATGGTATGCGAGGACGAGGGGCCGACCCCGATCTTGAAGATGTCGAAGACCGAAAGAAACATGCGCCGGCTCCCGTTGTCAGTAGCGCCCCAGTCTAGCCGGACCGCGCCCCTGCGGCCAGCGCGGCTGCGACGGCACTTAGGAACCGTCGCGACATTTGACGAGTCGCCGCCTGCACGTTATTTCGGCATCAAGCATAAAATCACGGCAAATCTCCCCGGCATGCGACCGCCCACGGATCGGGCAGCAGCCGTTTTCTTTCGCATTCCCACTGCCCGGCCTACGAGTTCTTTCATGACGCGACCCGAACCGATCCTTCTTGGCGATATCGCCCTTGGCGCCCCGGTCTTCCTGGCGCCGATGGCGGGCATCACCGACCTGGCCTTTCGCCGCGCCGTCCAGCGCCACGGCGGGGCCGGGCTGATGGTCAGCGAGATGGTCGCCTCGACCGAGATGGTGACGCCGCGCCCGTCCACCCGCGCCGCCGTCCGCGCCAAGGCGCTGACCGAGGGCGCGGCGCCGGTCAGCGTCCAGATCGCCGGGCGCGAGGCCGGGGCCATGGCCGAGACCGCCCGCATCGTCGCCGACATGGGCGCGCGCATCGTCGACATCAACATGGGCTGCCCGGCCAAGAAGGTCACCGGCGGGCTGTCGGGGGCGGCTTTGATGCGCGACCTCGACCACGCGCTGGGGCTGATCGAGGCGGTGGTCGCCGCCGTGCCAGACCTGCCGGTGACGCTGAAGATGCGGCTGGGCTGGGATGGCGATTGCCTGAACGCCCCGGAACTGGCGGCCCGCGCCGCCGGGGCCGGGATCAGGATGCTGACCGTGCACGGCCGGACGCGGGCTCAATTCTATACCGGCAGCGCCGATTGGGCGGCGATCCGGGCGGTGGCGAACCTGCCGGGCCGGCCGCCGCTGGTCGCCAACGGCGACGTGGTCGATGCGGCCTCGGCGCGGCTGGCGCTGGCGCGATCGGGCGCCGAGGCGGTCATGGTCGGCCGCGGCGCCCAGGGCGCGCCCTGGCGGCTGGCCCAGATCGCGCATGAACTATGGAACACGCCCGCGCCGCGGGTGCCGCAAGGCGCCGCGCTGGCCGAGGCGGTGGCCGAGCATTACGACGACATCCTGTCGCTTTACGGCCGCGAGCTGGGCCTGCGCGTCGCGCGCAAGCACCTGGGCTGGTATGCCGAGGCGAACGGCGCCCCGAACCGCGCCGAACTGCTGCGCGCGCCCAGTCCCGAGGCGGCGCTGACCGCGATCCGCGCCGGCTTCGGCGATGCGGCGCCGGTGTTTTCCCCCGCGACCGAGGTGCCCTCGTGACAGCCCGGCCCAGGTCCGACATGGCCCGCGACCCCGAGGTCGAGACCGGCGCCGGCTTCATCCCGGCCGAGGTTGGCCCCAACTGGGCGGCGCTGCCTCTGCCCGCGATCATCCTGGACGCCCAGGGTCGCATCGCGGCGATGAACGACCTGGCCGAGGCCTTCCTGAACCTGTCCTGCCGCTCGTCGCTGGGCCTGGCGCTGGAGGGGCCCGAGCTCCTGAAGCGGCTGCGCATCGTGCCGACGCTGGGCTCGATCCTCGACCGCGTGCGCGAAGGCCATGACGCGCTGAACCGCGCCGGTGTGCGCTTCGAGATCGGCGACCGCTCGGGCGGGCATACCGACCGCTTCGGCACCATCCACGCCGGCGCCGCGCCCAGCCCCGCGGGCGGCATCGCCGTGCTGATCGCGCCGCAGGACGGCGGCGGCCGGCTGGGCAACGGCCAGGCCGCACGCTCGGCCGCGCGCTCGGCCATCGGCATGGCCGAGATGCTGGCGCATGAGATCAAGAACCCGCTGGCCGGTATCCGGGGCGCCGCGCAGCTGATCGGCATGAACCTCGCGGCCGAGGACCGCGACCTGGCCGACCTGATCGTGGCGGAATCGCGCCGCATCGTCGAATTGCTGGACCAGGTCGAACGCTTCGGCGACACCTCGGCGCCGCGGCTGTCGGCGGTGAACGTGCATGACGTGCTGGAACGGGTGCGCCGCTCGGCCTCGGTCGGCTTCGGGCGCGGGCTGCGCATCGTGCCGGAATACGACCCCTCGCTGCCGCCGGCGCTGATCGATGCCGACCAGCTGGTGCAGGTCTGCCTGAACCTGGTCAAGAACGCCGCCGAGGCGATCCAGCGCGCCGGCCAGGGCGGCACCATCCGCATCCGCAGCTTCTATGACGGCACGCTGCGCCTGGCGCCGACCGAGGCCGAGCCGCAGGGCCGCAGCCTGCCCCTGCAGATCGAGATCGAGGACGACGGCCCCGGCATCCCCGAGACCATCGTCGCCGAGGTCTTCGAGCCCTTCGTCTCGGGACGCGAGAACGGCACCGGCCTGGGGCTGGCGCTGGTCTCGAAGATCATCACCGACCATGGCGCCTGGATCGCGCTGGATACCCGCCCCGGTCGCACCGTCTTTCGCCTTTCCCTGCCCAAAGCCTGAGGTTTCCCCATGGACGGCACCGTTCTGATCGCCGACGACGACCGCACCATCCGCACGGTGCTGACCCAGGCCCTGACCCGCGCCGGCTGCCGGGTGCATGCCACCGGCTCGCTGGCGCAGCTGCAGCGCTGGGTCGAGGAGGGTCGGGGCGACCTGGTCATCACCGACGTGATGATGCCCGACGGCAACGGCATCGACATGATCCCGGCCATCCGCAAGGCGCGGCCCGACCTGCCGGTGATCGTGATCTCGGCCCAGAACACCATCGTGACCGCGATCCGCGCCACCGAGGCCGCGGCCTTCGACTATCTGCCGAAGCCCTTCGACCTGCCCGACCTGATGACGCGGGCCGGGCAGGCGTTGGCCCGGCGGGTGCGCAAGTCGGACCCGGCGCCGGCCGCGCCCGCGCCGGAAAGCGCCGCCGACCCGACCCTGCCGCTGATCGGCCATGCGCCGGCGATGCAGAACCTGTTCCGCATGGTGGCGCGGGTGCTGAACGCCGACCTGCCGGTGATGATCGCGGGCGAGGCCGGGGTGGGCAAGACCGTGGTCGCGCGCTCGTTCCATGACCTGTCGGACCGGCGCGAGGCGGGCTTCGTCGTACTGACCTCGGCCGACCTGTCCGAGGAGGCGATCCACCGCGCCGGCGACCGCGCCCAGGGCGGCACGCTGCTGATCGAGGATCCGGCCGGCTTCGACAGCGCGGCGCAGGCCCGGCTGATCGGTATGATCGAGGCTTGGGAGGTCGGCCCCGGCCGCAACCAGATGCCGCGCCTGGTCTCGACCACCGGGCCCGACCCGCAGGCCGATGTCGCGGCCGGTCGGCTGCGCGCCGACCTGTATTACCGGCTGGCGGGGGTGACGGTCACCGTGCCGCCGCTGCGGGCGCGGGTGGACGACATCCCGCCGCTGGCGCGGCACCTGCTGGCCCGCGCCGCCGCGCAGGGCCTGCCCGCGCGCAGCCTGTCCGAAGGCGCGACCGCGCTGATCCGCGCCTATGCCTTCCCGGGCAATGTGCGCGAGCTGGAAAACATGATGCGCCGCATGGCGCTGACCGCCGCCGGGGCCGAGATCTCGGAAGCCGAGGCCCGCGCCGCGCTGAGCGAATCGGCGCCGCTGGCACAGGCCGCGCCCCTCACGCCGCCGCCGCCGAGCCAGCCCGGACACGGCCCCGCCGCGCCCGGCACGCCGGCGGCGCTGGCCGAGCCGGCGACCATGCGGCTGGCGCAATCGGTCGAGATGCATCTGCAACGCTATTTCGACCTGCATGGCGACGACCTGCCGCCGCCCGGGCTTTACGACCGCATCCTGCGCGAGATCGAGAAGCCACTGCTGGAGATCGCGCTGGATGCCACCGGCGGCAATCAGCTGAGATGCGCCGATCTGCTGGGGATAAATCGCAATACGTTGCGCAAGAAGCTCACCGACCTGAATATCGAAGTGACAAGGCGCCGCAAGCTGATGTAAAACGGCCACAGATGGCCGCACGCTAGTCGCTGAACGGCCACAGCAAGGCCGCGACACAGCGGCGAAGGCGAAGGCGGGCACAGTGGCAGGCACATTGTCCAAAGGCACATGGGAACGCGTCGCGCGTCTGCGGCGGGTGCGGCTTTACCGCAACGCCGCGACGCTGGGGCTGGCGCTGCTGGGCCCGGTGCTGGCGGCGCTGACCTTCGCGGTCATGGGCCCGTTCTCGACCGCCGAGCCGGGCGGCTCGGCGCTGCGGCTGGTACTGTTGGCGGACCTGCTCTACCTGATCGTGCTGACGGGGCTGGTGGTGGCGCGCATGGCGCGCATCTTTGCCGCGCGGCGCAAATCCGCCGCCGGCTCGCGGCTGCACACCAGGCTGGTCGGCGTCTTTGCCACCATCGCGCTGGTGCCCACGGTGCTGGTGGCGCTGTTCGCCGGGCTGACGCTGAACATCGGCCTCGAGGGCTGGTTCTCGGGGCAGGTGCAGTCGGTGGTGGCCAGCTCGCTTTCCGCCGCCGAGGCCTATCAGGAAGAGCATCGCCGCGACCTGACCAATGACGCCAAGCTGCTGGCCGGCGCGCTGATGCAGGAGGTGCGGCGCAAGCCGCTGCTGGACGACGGCGACCTGCGGCTGCTGCTGACGGATTATCAAAGCAAGATCCAGCGCGGGCTGCGCGAAGCCTATGTCATCGACGGCAGCGGCACCATCCGCGCCCGCGGCGAGCGCAGCTATCAGTTCTGGTACGAACAGCCCACGCCCGCCGAGTTCGACGAGGCGGCGGCCAAGGGCCTGGTGCTGATCGAGGACTGGCAGAACAACGAATTCCGCGCCCTGGTGCCGCTGACGCCGCTGGCCGACCGCTATCTCTATGTCACCCGCGACGTGGACGGCAAGCTGCTGGGCCTTCTGGACGACACCCGCCAGACCGTCGGCGACTATCAGCGGCTGGAAAAGGAACGCGGCCGCATCCTGCTGGAATTCTCGCTGGTCTATCTGGGCTTCGCGCTTTTGCTGGTGGCGGCGGCGATGTGGCTGGGGCTGTGGTTCGCCGACCGGCTGTCGCGCCCGATCGGCCGGCTGGCCGAAGCATCCGAGCAGGTGGGCGAGGGCAACCTGGACCTGCAGATCCCCGAGCCCGACACCGGCGACGAGATCCAGACCCTGGGCCAGGCCTTCAACCGCATGACCCGGCAGCTGAAGCAGCAGCGGCTGGAACTGGTCGAAAGCTATCGCACCGCCGACGACCAGCGCCGGCTGTTCGATTCGGTGCTGTCCTCGGTCACCGCCGGGGTGATCGGCCTGGACGCGGCGGGCGAGATCGACTTCCTGAACCGCTCGGCCACGCGCCTGCTGGGCCTGGACCCGGCGGCGGCGCACGACCGGCTGCTGTCCGATGCGGTGCCGGAATTCGCCCCGCTGTTTCAGCGGCTGGAGCATTCCGTCGCCGAATCGGTGCAGGACGAGATCCGCCTGACCCGCGAGGGCCGCGTCGAAAGCCTGCTGGTGCGCATGGCGATCCGGCGCGGCGCGGCGGGCGGCCTGGAAGGCTATGTCGTGGCGCTGGACGACGTGACCGACCTGGTCTCGGCGCAGCGCATGGCGGCCTGGGGCGACGTGGCGCGGCGGGTGGCGCATGAGATCAAGAACCCGCTGACCCCCATCCAGCTTTCGGCCGAGCGGCTGAAGCGCAAGTTCGCCCCCGTCGCCGGCGACGATGCCGAGGCGCTGGAGCAGCTGACCGGCGTCATCATCCGCCAGACGGGCGACCTGCGCCGCATCGTCGACGAATTCAGCCGCTTCGCCCGCATGCCCGAACCCGACCGCAGGGAAACCGACCTGGCGAAGCTGCTGCGCGACAGCGCGCTGATGCAGCGCGACGCGCTGCAAGGCGCGCTGGTCGCCGAGATCCCCGAGCAGCCGGTGATCGTCGATGCCGATGCGGGGATGATGGGGCAGGTCTTCACCAACCTGCTGAAGAACGCCGGCGAGGCGCTGGACGAGCTGCGCCCCGCCCCGCCCGCGGGCTGGCAGCCCAGGGTCGCGGTCCAGATGCTGGCCGCGCCCGATGCGGTCACCATCCGCATCACCGACAACGGCCCGGGCCTGCCCGAGGACCGCACCCGGCTCTTCGAGCCCTATGTGACGATGAAACCCGGCGGCACCGGCCTCGGCCTGCCCATCGTCAAGAAGATCGTCGAGGAACATGGCGGCAGCCTGTCCCTGACCGACGCCCCCGACGGACAGGGCGCCATGGCCGAAATCCGCCTGCCGCGCGAGCGCCAGCCGGTGCGCCTGTCCACACGACGCCAGAAACACGAGCAGGAAACAACAAAATGAGCGATATTCTGATTGTCGATGACGAGCGGGACATCCGCGAACTGATTTCCGACATCCTGCGCGACGAGGGCTATGCGACCCGCCTCGCCGCCAATTCCGACCAGGCGGTGGCCGAGCTGAACCTCTCGGAGCCGGCGCTGATGATCCTCGACATCTGGCTGAAGGACAGCAAGATGGACGGGATCGACATCCTCAAGCAGGTCAAGCGCAACAACCCGGACGTGCCGGTGGTCATCATCTCGGGCCATGGCAATATCGAGATCGCGGTCGCGGCGATCAAGCAGGGCGCCTATGACTTCATCGAGAAGCCCTTCAACATCGACCAGCTGCTGGTGGTGATCCGCCGCGCGATGGAAGCCTCGCGCCTGCGCCACGAGAATGCGACGCTGAAGCGGGTCGAGGCGCGGGCGGCCGAGATGCTGGGCAATTCCGCGCCGTTCCGGCGGCTGCGCGAACAGCTGGACAAGGTGTCGAAGTCGAACGGCCGCATCATGCTGACCGGCGAGCCGGGGGCGGGCAAGGAAAGCGCCGCGCGCTATATCCACGCCCACAGCCCGCGCGCCCGCGAACCCTTCGTCACCGTGCCCTGCGCCACCATCGAGCCCGACCACATGGAGGAGGTGCTGTTCGGCCGCGAGACCCCCGAGCGCGGCATCGAGCCGGGGCTGCTGGAGCAGGCGCATGGCGGGGTGATCTATTTCGACGAGGTGGCGGACATGCCGCTGGGCACCCAGCCCAAGATCCTGCGGGTGCTGACCGAGCAGCAGTTCCAGCGCGCGGGCGGCACCGACAAGGTGCGGGTCGACCTGCGGGTGATTTCCTCGACCAACCGCGACCTCGCGGCCGAGATCGCCGCCGGCCGCTTCCGCCAGGAGCTCTACGACCGGCTGAATGTGGTGCCGGTGCCGGTGCCGTCGCTGGCCGACCGCCGCGACGACATCCCGATGCTGGCCGAACATTTCATCGAGAGCTTCCATGCCGGTCAGGGCCTGCCGCTGCGCGCCCTGCCCGAGGAAACCTGCGCGGCGCTGCAGGCGATGAACTGGCCGGGCAATATCCGCCAGCTGCGCAACGTGATCGAGCGGGTGCTGATCCTGGGCGACGGCCCGGGCCCGATCCTGCCCTCGGAGCTGGAAACCCAGAACGGCGGCGCCAGCACCGGCGAGGCCCTGGCGCTGGGCCCGCAGATCACCAGCCTGGCGCTGCGCGAGGCGCGCGAGCTGTTCGAGCGGGAATACCTGCTGGCGCAGATCAACCGCTTCGGCGGCAATATCAGCCGCACGGCGCAATTCGTCGGCATGGAACGCTCGGCGCTGCATCGCAAGCTGAAGTCGCTCGGCGTCGTCGGCGGCGTGCGCGTCGAGGAAGAGATGATGGGGAAGTGACCCTGGACCTGCGCCGGTTGCACGGTCGCATGGGTATTTGTGGAACAAAGAAGCCGGAAGGTTGCGCCCCGGCCACCCCCGCGGATCAGGCGGGACAGGTTTTGGCCAAATGACCGGGGCGGCTTCTTCGCTCGCGGTCATCGGCTCCCCAGCCTGTACCGCTCGTGGAATATGGCTGAAAAACATGAAGGGGCGGTTAACGGCTTCTTTGCTCCACAAATACCCATGCGACATCTCCACTATCGCCAGGCTTGCCCAGCTGGTCCCGGCGCTTTCCCAGTATCCGTCGCGTCCCGGGCGCGCTAGGATCGCGCTTCACGAAGGGCATGAACCGGGGCCGGAATGAAGATCATCATCTGCGGAGCGGGGCAGGTCGGCTGGCACATCGCCCGCCATCTCGCCGGCGAGCGCAACGATGTCACCATCATCGACACCAATGCCGAGCTGATCCGGCGCGCCACCGATGCGCTGGACGTCCAGGGCGTGACCGGCTTCGCCAGCCATCCCGACGTGCTGGACCGCGCCGGCGCCCGCGACGCCGACCTGATCATCGCCGCCACGCATTCGGACGAGGTGAACATGGTCACCTGCCAGGTGGCGCATTCCGTCTTCCAGGTGCCGCGAAAGATCGCGCGGCTGCGCAGCCCGGCCTATCTCGATGCGATCTGGTCGGACCTCTACCGCACCGACCACCTGTCCATCGACGTGGTCATCAGCCCCGAGCGCGAGGTGGCGCGGGCGGCGATCCAGCGGCTGTCGGCGCCCTCGACCTTCGATGCCGAGACCTTTCTCGACGGCCGGCTGCACCTGCTGGGCATCGTGCTCGACCCCGACAGCCCGGTGCTGAACACGCCGTTGCGGCAGCTGAACGAGATGTTCACCAGCCTCAGCGCCATCGTCTCGGGGGTGCGGCGCGGCGGGCGGCTGTTCGCGCCCGAACCGGGCGACCAGCTGTTCGACGGTGACCAAGTCTATGTCTTCACCCGCACCGAGGACGTGCCGCGCACGCTGGAAATCTTCGGCAAGCCCGCCGCGCGGCAGGAAAGCGTCGTCATCATCGGCGCCGGCAATGTCGGCCTTGCCGTGGCCCAGGCGCTGGAGGCCCGGCCCGAGCGGGTGCGCGTCAAGCTGATCGAGCGTTCGCGCGGCCGGGCCGAGGATGCCGCCGACGCGCTGAACCGCACCATCGTGCTGAACGGCGACGGGCTTTCGGCCGAGCTGCTGGAGGAGGCGGCCGTGCCGCGCGCCGATGCGGTGCTGGCGATTACCGATGACGACAAGACCAATATCCTGGCCGCCGTGCGTGCCAAGCAGGCCGGCGCCAAACTTGCGATCTCGCTGGTCAATGACCCGACCTTGATGTCGCTGATGGAGCCCCTGGACATCGATGCCTTCATCAACCCGCGCGCCAGCACGGTCTCGACCATCCTGCGCCATATCCGGCACGGCCGGGTGCGCGACATCTATTCCATCGGCGATGCCGAGGCCGAGGTGATCGAGGCGCAGGTGCTGTCCACCTCGCCCATCGCCGGGCGCGCCTTGCGCGACATCGAATTCCCCGAGGGCGCGCTGATGGGCGCCGTCCAGAAGGGCGAGCGCGTGGTCAAGCCCACCGGCGACCTGCGCATCGAAGAGGGCGACATCGTGGTGATCTTTGCCCTGACATCCGACGTCCCCGAGGTCGAGCGCCTGCTTCAGGTCTCGATCGATTTCTTCTGAGGCCGGGGCATGGGGTGGCTGGCGCGCCTGCCGTTGATGGTGGTCCTGACCGGGATCGGCGGGGCGGCGATGGTGCTGCCCGGGCTTTATGCCCATGCCACCGACCAGCACAAGATCGGCTCGATCTTCCTGGGCTGCGCCGGGCTGGTCGTGCTCTTGTCGGCGATCCTGGGGCTGGCCACCGCCGAAAGGCCGGCCGGGCCGCAGGCGCGCAGCGTGCTTCTGGCCATGCTCGGCACCATGGCGGTGCTGCCGGCGGCGCTGGCGGTGCCCTTTGCGCTGGCGCTGCCCGACACCGGCTTCTTCAACGCCTGGTGGGAGATGATCTCTTGCCTGACCACCACCGGCGCCTCGCTTTACGCCGCCGACCTGCTGGCGCCGCCGCTCCACCTGTGGCGGGCGCTGGTCGGCTGGATGGGCGGGCTGTTCATGCTGATCGCCGCCGTGGCCCTGCTGGCGCCCTTGCGTGTCGGCGGGTTCGAGATCCTGTCCTCGCCCTATGGCCGCAGCGAGCGCTTCGAGCGGCTGCCGCGCTCGGCCGAGGCGGCTGCGGTGGTGACGCATCTCTCGGCGCCGGCCTTCCAGACCGAGCTGGTCGACCCGGTGCATCGGGTGATCCGCGCCGCCCGGGCGGTGTTTCCGCTTTACGCCGGGCTGACGCTGCTGATGTGGACGGTGCTGTTGATGCTGGGCGAGACCGGGCTCATCGCGCTGACCCGGGCGCTGGGCACGCTCTCGACCAGCGGCATCAGCCCGGTCAATGGCCCGGCGGGGCAGGGCAGCGGCATCGCCGGCGAGATGGTGATCTTCCTGTTCCTGATCCCGGCGCTGTCGCGCCGCTTCTGGCCCGGCGGCGGCGAGCTGACCGTCAGCGATAGCTGGCGCGGCGACCCCGAGCTGCAGATGGCGGCGGGGGTGGTGCTGATGGTCTCGGCCATGCTGTTCCTGCGTCATTTCGCCGGCGCCATCGGCGTTTCACCCCAGGGCGCCAAGGGCGTGCTCGCGACGCTGGACAGCGCGCTGTCCGCCGCCTGGGGCGGCATCTTCAACGGGCTCAGCTACCTGACCACGACCGGCTGGAACTCGGTCGAATGGCAGGGCGCGCGCAACTGGTCGGGGCTCAGCTCGCCCGGGCTGATGCTGGCGGGGCTGGCGATGATGGGCGGCGGCGTCGCCACCACGGCCGGCGGGGTGAAGCTCTTGCGCGTCTATGCCCTGGCCCGGCATTCCGAGCGCGAGCTGGAAAAAATCGTCCACCCCAGCTCCATCGGCGGCGGCGGGCTGATGGCGCGGCGGCTGCGGCGCGAGGGGGCCTATCTCGCCTTCATCTTCTTCATGCTCTTTGCCAGTTCCATCGCGGTGACGGTCATGCTGATCTCGCTCCAGCAGATCGAATTCGACACGGCGACGATCCTGTCCATCGCGGCGCTGACGAACACCGGCCCGCTCGCCGGCGCGATTCCGCTGACGCCGACCTTCCAGGGCTCGGCCGGCATGGCGGGCGCACCCTGGGAGGGCTGGGCCGGCCTGCCCGGGCTGACCAAGGCGGTGCTGGCGGCGGCGATGATCGTCGGGCGGCTCGAGACGCTGGCGATTCTGGCGCTGTTCTCGCCCGAATACTGGCGCCGTTAGCGCCGATCACCGGCTTGCAAGCGCCCCGCGCCTCGCCTAAGTCTTGAAAACCAGCGATAAGAACAAGGTGCATCGAATGGCCGGCGACAAACAGAACCTCCAGGACGCTTTTCTGAATCATGTCCGCAAGGGCAAGGTTCCGGTGACGATTTTTCTTATCAATGGTGTGAAACTGCAGGGCGTCATCACCTGGTTCGACAATTTCTGCGTGCTGCTGCGCCGGGACGGCCAGTCGCAGCTTGTCTACAAGCATGCGATCTCGACCATCATGCCCGGCCAGCCGATCAGCCTTTACAACGGCGAGGACTGATTGGCCGAGCTGTCGGAAACGCAAGAGCGGCCGACCCGCGCCTATGTGATCCATCCGGACCTGGGCAATGCACGCACCCGCCGCTCGCCCGAGCTGGCGCTGGAAGAGGCCGTGGCCCTGGCCCATGCCCTGCCCGCCATCGAGGTGACGGGCGCCGAGGTGGCGCGGCTGCGCAACCCCGATGCCGGGATGCTGTTTTCCAAGGGCAAGCGCGAGGAGATCGGCGAGCACCTGAAGGCCGTCGCCGAGGGCGAGGGCGCCGAGCTGGTGCTGATCGACGGGCCGGTGACGCCGGTCCAGCAGCGCAACCTGGAAAAGGCATGGGGCGTCAAGATCCTGGACCGCACCGGGCTGATCCTGGAAATCTTCGCGGATCGCGCACAGACCCGCGAGGGCGTGTTGCAGGTCGAACTGGCGGCGCTGGCCTATCAGCGCACCCGGCTGGTCCGGGCCTGGACGCACCTGGAACGCCAGCGCGGCGGGTTGGGCTTCGTCGGCGGTCCGGGGGAAACCCAGATCGAGGCCGACCGCCGCGCCATCGACGAGCAGATGGTGCGGCTGCGCCGGCAGCTGGAGCGCGTGGTCAAGACCCGCGAGCTGCACCGCAAGGCCCGCGCCAAGGTGCCCTATCCCATCGTGGCACTGGTGGGTTACACCAACGCCGGCAAGTCCACGCTGTTCAACAGGCTGACCGGGGCCGAGGTGCTGGCCCAGGACCAGCTTTTCGCCACGCTGGACCCGACCATGCGGCAGATGGTGCTGCCGGGCGGGCGCCGGGTGATCCTGTCCGACACCGTGGGCTTCATCAGCGACCTGCCGCATGAGCTGGTCGCCGCCTTCCGCGCCACGCTGGAAGAAGTGCTGGCCGCCGACCTGATCCTGCACGTCCGCGACATCTCGCATCCCGAGACCGAGGAGCAGGCGGGCGACGTGGGCGAGATCCTCGAATCGCTGGGCGTCGAGGAAGACGTGCCGCTGATCGAGGTCTGGAACAAGATCGACGCCCTGTCGCCCGAAACCCGCGCCGCGCTGCGCCGCACCGATGCCCGCACCGAGGGCGTGCAGGCGATCTCGGCGCTGTCGGGCGAGGGTATCGCCGACCTGCTGGCCGCCGTCGATGCGCGCCTGGCCGAGGCACTGGACGAACCGGCCGAGGAGGCCGAGCTGCGCCTGCCCGCCGAGGACGGCCGCCGCCGCGCCTGGCTGCATCGCCAGGGCATCGTCGTTTCCGAGGAAATGACCGAGACCGGCGTGCACCTGCTGGTGCGCTGGACCGCCCGGCAGAAGGCGGAATTCGCGGCGCTGTAATTCGCGGGATCGGTGCCCGTCATGCGTAACGCAAGTATCTTCTTTGTTGCTTAAATACCCATGCGGCGGCTCCAGCGGCGCTGTCCCATGGGTATTTGAACAACGAAGAAAAGCCACGCGGCCGCTTTCCGGGGGCGGCCGTTCCGGCATCAGGCGGGCAGGGCGTCCAACTCGTGCCGCCAGGGCGGGTTGGCGCCGGGGCGCGAGACGGTGATCGCCGCCGCGCGGGTACCGAGCGTCAGGGCCTGAAGCAGGGTTTCGGGCGTGAGGTTCGTCAGGCCCTCGCGGCTCAGCGCGCCCGACTGGTGCAGCGCCGCCAGCACTCCGGCGTTGAAGGTGTCGCCGGCGCCGATGGTGTCGGCGACCTCGACCCGCGTGGCCGGGGCGTCGAGCGGCGCGCCCTGCCAATGCGCCCGGGCCCCGGCCGAGCCGCCGGTCTGCAGCACCACCTTCGCCCCCTTGGCGAGGATGGCGGCGGCGGCTTCCTCGAAGCGCGCCCCCGGCATCAGCCATTCCAGATCGTCGCCCGAGAGCTTGACCAGGTCGGCCCGGGCGAGCAGGCGCTCCAGCCGGGCGCGATAGGCGGTCTCGTCGCTGATGAAGAAGGGGCGGATGTTCGGGTCCAGCATGACCGGGACGCGGGGGTGCAGCCGTTCGACCAGCGCCTCGATCGCCGCGCCGCAGGGGTCGGGCACCAGGCTGATGCCGCCCACGAACAGGGCCGAGACCGATTCGGGGATCTCGGGCAGGTCTTCGGGCGCCAGCATCCGGCCGGCCGAGCCTTCGTCGTAGAAGGCATAGCGCGCCTCGCCCCCGGTCAGGGTCACGAAGGCCAGGGTGGTCAGCCGGTCGCTGCGCGGGCAGAGGCCGGTGTCGACGTTCGCCTCGGCCAGCGGGCGCAGCAGCATCTCGCCGAAGCCGTCGCGCGAGATCGGCCACAGGTAGCCGGTCGGCGCGCCGATGCGGCCCAGGGCGATGGCGGTGTTGTAGACCGCGCCGCCGGGCAGCGGCCGGTAATGGGCGCCCTCGGGCACCATGTCGATCAGCGATTCGCCGGCGCACAGGATCATGACGCCCCCTCCCTCAAGGTCCGTTGTCCGACTGATAGCGGTAACTGCCGCTGATGGAAATATCCGGCGTGAGCGGGCCGGTCCCGATCCGCACATAGCCGCCGCGTTCGTTCAGCCAGAGGAGCCCCGCCAGCAGCGCCAGCGCAAGCAGCACGGCAAGGGCGATCTTCCAGACCGACCAGGGCCGTTCGCCCTGCACGCGGCCGGATTGGCCGTTGACCACGAAGCGGTAGCTCTGGCCGTTGTAGCGATAGGCGGCGGTCCAGACCGGCAGCAGGATATGCTTGAAGCTCTCATCCGCATAGCGGGTCTGGATGCCGGCGATCTGCTGTTCGTTGCCGCCGATGGCGCGGCGCACGTCCATGGCGATCACCCCGGCCATTTCCTGGCGCGCGATGTCATGGCCGGCGGCCAGCGGGATGGTATAGCCCTCGGCCAGGAAGCCCGCGAGATATTCCGGGCTGTAGGGCACCAGATGCGACAGATCCCAGGGCGCCAGCGCATCGGTGATGCGGCGCGGCAGGGCGCTGGCGGCCAGCACCAGCACGTCGTCGAAATTCCGCGCCACTTGCCCCGAGACCGGCGTCCAGCGCGTGCGGCGCACCTGCTGCGCCACGCGCTGCTGGCGGCCGTTGACCGTCTGCGTGACATAGACGGTTTCGTAATACCAGTCGCCGCGCGCGCCGCTGTATTGCGAGCGCGTGTCGGCGTCGAAGGTCCAGAACGGCGAATAGACCCCGTTCATCCTTTTGCCGCGCCTGGCATAGGCGGTCAGGCCCGAGGGTGCGAACCAAAGGCCCTTCATCCAGTCGTCCAGCGCGGATTTCGCCTGCGCCTCGGTGATGACGAAGGGCAGCACGCCCTGCGGCTTCAGCTGCCTTGTGGCGCCGGTATCGGTGACCACGGGCGTGGCGCAGAACGGGCAGGTCGAGGCGTGCTGGTCGGAGGTGATCTCGACCTTGGCGCCGCAATTCGGGCAGGAGAGGGTGCGGACGGTCTCGGCCAGGTCCGATCCGGCATCGAGGCGCAGCCCCTGTTCCAGCGGGATCTCGCGCAGGTCGGACTTGTGGCCGCTGTCCCATTGCAGCGCGCGGCCGGTCGAGGGGGCGTTCAGGATGACCCGGTCGCCCCAGGGCCCCTGCGCCGCCTGCCGGGCGGGCGCGCGGGCGGGGCCGGGGCCGATATGCTGCTCATGCCCGCAATAGGGGCAGACTAGGCTTTGCTGCCCGGGCGAGAATTCCAGGCTCGCGCCGCAATTCTCGCACGGGTAGCGGTATTCCGAAGGCGGTGTCGGCATGCGTCAGCCCTTGGGCACCGGGGGCGGCGGCGGGGGCGGGGCGATGGTGAAGAGCTGGGCCAGTTCGGCCACGTCCTCGGCCGGTTTCCAGCCGTCCTGGCCAGGGGTCCAGACCAGGGTTTCGCGGGTGAAGCCGCCCTGCTGGGCCAGCCGGCCCAGATGGGCGCGGCCATAGGGGCCTTGCGCGGCGCCATCGACGGCGATGTGCCAGACGGTTTCGGGATGCAGCGGCGGCGGGGTTTGCGGGGCCTGCTGGCCGGGGATCGCGCCCCAGGGACCGCGCCCGGCCATCGCCGCGCCGAGGCCAGCGCCGAGGCCCGCCCCGATGCCCGCGCCCATGCCGCCGGCTTGTTGCGAGGCGTTCAGCATCGCCTCGGAGGCGGCGTATTGGCCGAAGCGGTTCAGGTCGCCGACGATGCCCATCGAGGTGCGTTTGTCGAGCATCTTTTCCACCTCGTCGGGCAGGCTGATGTTCTCGACATAGAATTCCGGGATGGTCAGGCCGTATTCGGCGACCGTGGGGCTGATCGCCTTGGCGACCAACTGGCCGAATTGCGCCGTGTTCGCCGCCATGTCCAGCACCGGGATGCCCGAGCCCGCGATCATGCGCGAGAATTCCTGCACGATGATGTTGCGCAGCTGGAAGGTGATCTCGTCCTTGGTGAATTCGCCGTCGGTGCCGACGATCTCGGTCATGAAGCGGCCGGGGTCGGTCACGCGCATGGAATAGGTGCCGAAGGCGCGGATGCGCACCGGGCCGAATTCGGAATCGCGGGCGATGACCGGGTTCTTGGTGCCCCATTTCAGGTCGTTGAAGCGGGTGGTGTTGACGAAATAGATCTCGGACTTGAAGGGGCTGCGGAAGCCGTGATCCCAGTGCTGCAGCCGGGTCAGGATCGGCAGGTTGTTGGTTTCCAGCATGTAGAGGCCGGGCTGGAACACGTCGGCAAGCTGGCCTTCGTGGATGAAGACGGCGGCCTGGCCCTCGCGCACGGTCAGCTTGGCGCCGTATTTGATGGCGCGGCCGACGGTCGGGAAGCGATAGACCATGGTGTCGCGGCTGTCGTCGGTCCATTCGATGATCTCGATGAACTCGCCGCCGAGGATGTTGAAAAGCGACATGGGGCGTTCCTTGTGCGGCTTCGATCTGCGTGAGGATAGGCCCCAGAGCATGGGTTTCGTCAAGCTGGCACAGCGGGGCCGGATTGCTTGGCGGGTCGGCGTTTACTTTTTCTTGAGGGGTTGGTGGTAGGGCTTTGGCAAGCTGACCCCAATGCCGAGCCCGCTGGATGCTGTCTCCGTCCGAGTCCTGTCATGATGCCCTGGTCCCCGCGCGACGGCGCGCGGGCCGCGCGTCTGGCACGGTCGGCAGGGGTATTTGGAAAACGGAAAAAATCGCGGGCCTTGGGGTTTTGCGACGCGCCCTGCTCGGGGTGGGGCGCGTGATCTCGCGTGCATGGGCCGTGAGGACGGCTCGGCGGGGCGTTGCCCTAGACCTCCGTGCCCAGCAATTCGCGGGCGATCTGCAAGACGATGGGGCGGGCTTCGGCCTCGGTCATGCCGGGGCGCAGGCGCGGGTCGTAGAGGATCTTCAGCAACAGCTCGTCGTGCCGGGTCAGATAGGCGAATTCCTCGTCGTCGTTGAAGACCGAGGGCCGGGCGCGCGGGCTGTCGTTGGCAAGGCCCATGCCTTGCGCCAGTTCCTCGTGCATGCAGGAGCGGCGCAGGCGCGGCGGCAGCTCGGCCCGGACCAGCGCCACGGCTTGCGAATAGACCGGCGAATTGCCGCTGGAATAGGCGAAGACGGTGCAATAGTTCTGCGGCACCAGGTCGCGCAGGGCGGCAATGTCGCCCTCGGGGATGCCGGGCACCAGGCTGGCGAGCCGGGGGCCGATGGCGCGGCGCTCGTCCTCGCTGAGGATCAGAACCTGGAAATTGCCGGCGGCGCCGGTCAGCCCGACCGAATGGCCGCTGACCCGTTGCAGCCGGGCGGCGACATCGGCGATCTCGGCGCGGTCGCGGTTCCGCTGCACCGGCGCGACCGAATCGCCGAACTCCAGCCGGATCGCCACCGGCTGCTGCCAGCGGCGCAAGGGCGCGGGCGTCGGGCGCGAGATCAGCTTGCCGCCCTGGCGCAGGTATTCGTCATGCAGGGCGACCTCGACGAAATCCTCGGCCAGCTTCTCGGGCGTCAGCGCGATGTCGCTGCCGTCATCGGTGCGCAGCCGGCCGCGCGCGATCAGCGCCTGCTCGATCCCCGTCAGATAGTCGCGCATGTTGCGGCTGGCGGGGGTATTGGCGGCGACATCGGCGCGGGCGGCGGCGGCGCGGGCGGTCTCGGCACGCTCGCGGCGCAGGGCAGCCTGGTCGGCGCGGGGTTGTTCGGGGCGTTGCGGCGGCGGCGCCTCGGCCGCGGGCGGCGAGGTCTCGGGCTCGGGCGGCCGGTCCGAGCAGGCGGCCAGCGCCAGCAGCAGCGCGAGCGCCAGGCAGGGGCGGGCCGGCCGGATCACGACGGCTGCGTCGGGCTGGGGTTGCGGGGGCTGGCCGAGGCGAGGGTCTGGCGCAATTCGCTCTCCATGGTGCGCAGATCCTCCTCGGCGGCGGCGCGGCGGGCGCGGCCCTCGTCGGCGATGCGCAGGCTGTCCTCGATGGTCGAGATCAGCTCGGCATTGGCGGTGCGCACCGCCTCGATGTCGAAGACGCCGCGCTCCAGTTGGGTGCGGATCTGGGCATTGGCCTGGCGCAGGTTCTTGGCATTGGCGGTCAGCAGGTCGTTGGTCAGGTCGTTCGCCTCCTTGACCGCGCGGGCGGCCTCGGCGCCGCGCTGGATGGTGACGGCCTGCGCCAGCTGGGTTTCCCACAGCGGCACCGTGTTCACCAGCGTCGAATTGATCTTTGTTACCAAGGACTTGTCGTTTTCCTGCACCAACCGGATCGAGGGCAGCGACTGCATCGTCACCTGCCGCGTCAGCTTCAGGTCATGCACCCGGCGTTCCAGGTCGTCGCGGGCCGCGCGCAGGTCGCGCAGCTCCTGCGCGGCCATGACCTTGTCGGGCTCGGGCGCGGCCTCGACGGCGGCCTGTTTGGCGGGAATGTCCTCGCGGTCGATCTGCGCCAGCTTGTGCTCGCCCGCGACGATATAGAGCGCGAGCTCGTCATAGAAGTTCAGCGTGCGGTCATAGAGCAGGTCCAGCGACTTGATGTCCTTCAGCAGCCGGTGCTGATGCTGGTCCAGCTCGACGGTGATGCGGTCGATCTGCGACTGCACCTGTTCGTAATTGGCGACGAATTTCGCGAAGGGCGCGGCGCGGCCCATCAGCTTTTCCCACCAGCTGCGCTGGCGGCGCACGTCGAGCTCGGTGACCGAAAAGCCGCGGATGGTGGTGACGATCTCGCGCAGCGACTCGCCGGCGGGGCCCACGTCCTTGTTCTTGACGTCGGCCAGCATGGCCTGGCTGATTTCCTGCAACTCGTTCTGGGCGCGGGCGCCGAAATGCACGATCGAGCCCGAGTCCCGGATGTCGATCTCGTCCATGCGCTGACGGATCTGCGCGGCCACCGCCGGGTCGGCCTGTTCCAGCGGCGGCACGGCGGCCGGGGGCTCGGGCAGGATCACCGAGGTCACGGTCTGGATCTCGTCCAAGGCGGCTTGGGCATTGGCCTGCGTCTGCGAGGTCATCCGGCTTCGTCCTTTTCTGTGCGGGCGTGCTGCGCGTGCAGAATAGGCGGATTCGCGGCAAGTTCAACGACAGAGCGCCGCCCAGGCGGCCGGCTTTGCGTTGCGTGGCCGGCGGGCCGCGTGTAGAACCTGCGCGATTGAGCCTTGGGAAGGAGCCCCTTGCATGCGCAGAGTTGTCGTCACCGGACTGGGGATGGTCACGCCGCTGGCCTGCGGAGTCGAAGAGACCTGGACCCGGCTGCTGGCCGGAGAATCCGGCGCCGGACCGATCACCCGCTTCGACACCTCGGGCGTGCAGACGAAATACGCCTGCGAGATTCCCTTCGGCGACGGCACCGGCGGCACCTTCAATCCCGACGAGTGGATGGAGCCCAAGGACCGGCGCAAGGTCGATGATTTCATCCTGTACGGCATGGCCGCCGCGACCCAGGCGGTGCGCGATTCCGGCTGGGAGCCGATGAGCGAGGCCGATTGCGAGCGCACCGGCGTGCTGATCGGCTCGGGCATCGGCGGGCTGTCGTCGATTGCCGATACCGCCGTGCTGATCAAGGAACGCGGCGCCAAGCGGGTCTCGCCCTTCTTCATTCCGGGGGCGCTGATCAACCTGGTCTCGGGCCAGGTCTCGATCCGCTTCGGCTTCAAGGGGCCGAACCATGCGGTGGTCACCGCCTGTTCGACCGGCGCCCATGCCATCGGCGACGCGGCGCGGCTGATCATGCTGGGCGATGCCGACGTCATGGTCGCGGGCGGCACCGAAAGCCCGATTTGCGAGATCGGCATCGCCGGCTTCAACGCCTGCAAGGCGCTGTCGACCAAGCGCGAGGCCGACCCCAAGGCCGCCAGCCGCCCCTGGGACGAGGACCGCGACGGCTTCGTCATGGGCGAGGGCGCCGGCGTCGTCGTGCTGGAGGAATACGAGCACGCCAAGGCCCGCGGCGCCAAGATCTATGCCGAGATCCTGGGCTATGGCATGTCGGGCGACGCCTATCACATCACCGCGCCCAGCGAGGACGGCGACGGCGGTTTCCGCAGCATGACCAATGCCTTGGCGCGCGCGAACCTGTCGCCGGCCGATATCGACTACATCAATGCGCATGGCACCTCGACCATGGCCGACGTGATCGAGCTGGGCGCGGTCGAGCGGCTCTTGGGCGAGGCGGCGGGCAATGTGGTGATGTCCTCGACCAAGTCGAGCATCGGGCATCTGCTGGGCGCGGCCGGCGCGGTCGAGGCGATCTTCTGCATCCTGGCGCTGCGCGACCAGATCTGCCCGCCGACCATCAACCTGGACGATCCGGCGCGCGAGACTCCGGTCGATCTGGCCGCCAATGCCGCCGTGCGCCGCAAGGTCGATTACGTGCTGTCGAACAGCTTCGGCTTCGGCGGCACCAATGCCAGCCTGGTGATGGGGCGGGTCCGGGAATGATCTGGCGCCACATCGCGTCGAATTTCCTGACGCTGCTGATCGTGATCCTGATCGCGGTCGCGGCGGCCATCGCCTGGGCCAAGCATCAATACGTGGCCCCGGGCCCCAGCGCCACCGCCGCCTGCGTGCGGGTGGCGCCGGGCGCTAGCCTGAGCGCAGTCAGCGAGCAGCTGGCCGATCAGGGCGTGGTCTCGAACGCCTATATCTTTCGGGCCGGGGCGGATTACGCCGGGAAATCGCGCGATCTGAAGTTCGGCAGCTATCTGGTGCCGCCGAAGAGCAGCATGGAGCAGGTGGTGGCGGTCATCACCGCCGGCGGGCCTTCGACCTGCGGCACCGAGGTGGTCTATCGCATCGGCGTGCGCGAGAATTCGGTGATCCTGCGCGATATCGACAGCGAGACCGGGCTGATGGCCGAGCAGGCGAAATACAACCCGGCGACCGAGCCCGCGCCGCAGGTGCTGGCCGATGCCGAGGCCCGCGCGGATTCGCGGCTACGCATCAGCGTCGCCGAGGGCGTGACCAGCTGGCAGGTGGTCGAGGGGTTGAAGCAGGCCGGCTTCATGGATGGCACGGTCGCGAAGCTGCCGGCCGAGGGCAGCCTCGCCCCCGATACCTATGACGTGCAGAAGGGCGCCGACCGCGCCGCGCTGATCGCCGAGATGGAAAAGCGCCAGGCGGCGAGCCTGGCCGCGGCCTGGGAGACGCGGGCCGAGGGGCTGCCCTATCAGACGCCCGAGGAGGCGCTGATCATGGCCTCGATCGTCGAGAAGGAGACGGCGGTGCCGGATGAGCGCCGCGTGGTCGCGAGCGTCTTCGTCAACCGGATGCGACAGGGCATGCGGCTGGAGACCGACCCCACGGTGATCTATGGCATCACCAAGGGCGAGGGCGTGCTGGATCGCGGCATCCGCGGGTCCGAGCTGCGCCGGCGCACGCCCTACAACACCTATCAGATCGAGGGCCTGCCGCCGACGCCCATCGCCAACCCCGGCAGGGCCTCGATCGAGGCGGCGCTGAATCCCGAGGCGACGGATTACCTGTTCTTCGTGGCCGATGGCTCGGGCGGGCACGCCTTTGCCCGCACGCTGGAGGAGCACAACCAGAACGTGAAGCGCTGGCGCGAGATCGAGCGGCAGCGCGGCCAGGCGATGTCTCCGGTCCAGGGCGACTGACCCGGCCTTTGACAAGCGCGCGCCCGCCGGGCACCATCGCTGCATTTCCAGTGACGGAGATGCAGCGATGAAACTGTCCGATCTTTTGTCCGGCCTGGCCGAGAATGCCCGCGGCTTCGAGACGCGGGTCAGGAAATGGCAGGAGGAGATGGAGGCCAAGGGCGACGGTCTGATGGCCAGTGCCCGGCGCTGGCAGGAGAATGCCAAGACCCGGCAGGAGGATCTGAACAAGCAGATCCAAGGCTATCTGGACGATGCGAGCGAGAACGTCCGCGCGCAATGGGGCCAGATGCAGGAGGGCTGGGACGAGCAGGTCGCCAAGACCCGCGCCAAGGCCGAGGAATTGCGCAGCAAGGCCGAATCCATGCAGGCCGAGGATTACGCCGACTGGTCCGAGGCCTATGCCGCGACCATGGTGAGCTATGCCCAGCAGATGCAGGACGAGGCCAGCACCGCCGTCGCCGCCGCCGCCGAGGCGCGCGCCAAGGCCGAGGCGCTGAAGAAATCGGACTGAGGCGATTCCCGGGCGATTCCGCCCGGTTTTCGGCCGCTGTTGCGCGGGTCGTGCGCTGGTGTTGCGCCGGTTACTTCATTGTTTTTCAACAAGGATTAATGGAAGGTCGATCAACCTTCGGTTTTGCGTTGACTTAACGCACGCCTTAGAGTAGAACTTATCCATGCTGGGAGAAATGGGCAAGCGGCCGGGTCGGGCGACCTGAGGCCGCTTTTTTCATGTCTCGCTCGTGCGGACAGGCACACGAGGGCAGGGCGACACACGAATGACGATGAACTTCGATCCGGGGCCTGAGGCTCCGGAAGGGCCTTTCGTGCCCGGCGCCGGCATGGCGCCTGACATGAGCCTGGGCGCCGGCGGGGCGCCCGACATCAGCGTGGTCGAGATCGCGGACGGGCTGTTTCGGTCCTATGCGGCGGATCTGGACCGGCTTCGCCGCAAGATCACGGCGGGCGAGACCGACGATTTGAAGGAATCCGGCAAGCTGGTGCGCGCCCTGCGGGACGCGACCCAGATGGTGCTGGAGGAAAGGACCAAGGTTGACAAGCTTCGCAAGGATGCTGCCGGACAGGTCGGTGCAGGCGCACTCGACCTTGTCGCGGCACGAGATGAAATCGGGCGCCGCCTGGCTTGCCTCCGCCGAGCCGGGGGAGGTTGACGAATTCCTGGGGGGGTTGAGCGACAATGCCCTGGCCGCGCTGCCGTGGCTGTTCGAGTTCTGGGCGCTGCCGCATCAGCTGCCGCCCGAGGGCGACTGGAAGACCTGGGTCATCATGGGCGGGCGCGGTGCGGGCAAGACCCGGGCCGGGTCCGAATGGGTGCGCGCGCAGGTCGAAGGGCCGACGCCGGATGCGCCCGGGCGGGCGCATCGCGTGGCGCTGGTGTCCGAGACCTTCGACCAGGCGCGGGATGTGATGGTCTTTGGCGAGTCGGGCATCCTGGCCTGTTCGCCGCCCGACCGGCGCCCGGTCTGGGAGGCCGGGCGGCGCCGGCTGCTCTGGCCGAATGGCGCGACCGCGCAGGTCTATTCGGCGCATGAACCCGAGGCGCTGCGGGGGCCGCAGTTCGACGCGGCCTGGGTCGACGAGCTGGCGAAGTGGAAGAAGGCCGAGGAGACCTGGGACATGCTGCAATTCGCGTTGCGGCTGGGTGCGCATCCGCAGCAGGTCGTCACCACCACGCCGAAGAATGTCGCGGTGCTGAAGCGGATTCTGGGCAATGCCTCGACCGTGACCACCCATGCGCCGACCGAGGCGAACCGTGCCTATCTGGCCGAGAGCTTTCTGGCCGAGGTCGAGGCGCGCTATGCCGGGACGCGGCTGGGCCGGCAGGAGCTGGAAGGCTTGCTGCTGGAGGATGTCGAGGGGGCGCTGTGGACCACCGGGATGGTCGAGCGGTGTCGGGTCGAGGCTTGCCCGAAGCTGTCGCGCGTCGTGGTGGCGGTCGATCCGGCGGTGACCTCGGGCGCGGCTTCGGACGAATGCGGCATCGTCGTGGCGGGCGTGGTCAGTGAGGGGCCGATCACCGACTGGCGGGTCTATGTGCTGGAGGATGCCTCGGTCCGGGGCGGGCCGGTGGACTGGGCGCGGGCCGCCATCGCGGCGATGCAGCGCCATGGCGCCGAACGGCTGGTGGCCGAGGTCAACCAGGGCGGCGACCTGGTCGAAAGCGTGATCCGCCAGGTCGATCCGCTGGTGCCGTTCCGGGCCTTGCGGGCCGGGCGCGGCAAGGGGCTGCGGGCCGAGCCGGTTGCGGCGCTCTATGAGCAGGGGCGGGTGCATCACCTGCGCGGCCTGGGCGCGCTGGAGGACCAGATGTGCCGGATGACCGTCGCGGGTTATGATGGCAAGGGCTCGCCCGACCGGCTGGATGCGCTGGTCTGGGCGATCCATGAGCTGGTGATCGAGCCCGGTGCGGCCTGGCGCCGACCGCAGGTGCGGGGGCTGTAGCGCCGGACCGGGGCTCTGCCCCGGACCCCGGGATATTTACGCAAGAAAGAAGGGCCTTTTGGGGTCGTGGAGGGTCGCGTGAGCGGCCCTTTTTCATTGGAGATTCAGGAGGGACCGATGGCATTTCCCTGGTTCGGGCGGGGGGCTGCGCCCGCGGAGGTCGAGAAGAAGGCAAGCGCCGCGGGCAAGGTGGTGGCGCTGGCGGCAGGCTCGGGGCGGGTGGTCTGGTCGCCGCGCGACACGGTCAGCCTGACCCATGCCGGCTTTGTCGGCAATCCGGTCGGGTTCCGTGCCGTGCGGCTGATCGCCGAGGCCGCCGCGGCCGTGCCGCTGGTCTGCCAGGATCGCGAGCGGCGCTATGACGTGCATCCGGTGCTGGACCTGCTGCGGCGGCCCAATGCCGGACAGGGCCGGGCCGAGCTGTTCGAGGCGCTGTTCGGGCAGGTCCTGCTGAGCGGCAACGGCTATCTGGAGGCCGTGGGCGAGGGCGCCAAGGGGCTGCCGGCCGAGCTGCATGTGCTGCGCTCGGACCGGATGGCGGTGGTGCCGGGCGAGGATGGCTGGCCCTCGGCCTATGAATATGCGGTGGGCGGGCGCAAGTACCGTTTCGACATGGCGGGCAGTCCGGATCCGATCTGCCATATCCGCAGCTTCCATCCGCTGGACGATCATTACGGCTTGTCGCCGATGCAGGCGGCGGCGGTGGCGGTGGATGTGCACAACAGCGCCTCGAGCTGGTCGAAGGCGCTTTTGGACAATGCGGCGCGGCCGAGCGGGGCCATCGTCTACAAGGGCGCGGACGGGCAGGGCGCGCTGTCGCCGGATCAGTATGACCGGCTGGTGACCGAGATGGAGATGCACCACCAGGGCGCGCGGAACGCCGGGCGGCCGATGCTGCTGGAGGGCGGGCTCGACTGGAAGCCGATGGGGTTCTCGCCCAGCGACATGGAGTTTCACGAGACCAAGCTGGCGGCGGCGCGGGAGATCGCGCAGGCCTTCGGCGTGCCGCCGATGCTGATCGGCATTCCGGGCGAGGAGACCTATGCCAATTACGCCGAGGCGCATCGGGCGTTTTACCGTCTGACCGTGCTGCCCCTGGTGGCACGGGTCGCGAGCGCGGTGGCTTGGTGGCTCAGCGAGCATCTGGGCGCCGAGATCGACCTGCGGGCCGATCCGGACCAGGTTCCGGCGCTGGCCGAGGAGCGCGACAGCCATTGGCGCCGCATCGGCGAGGCGGGCTTCCTGACCGAGGCCGAGAAGCGCGCCGCCCTGGGCCTGCCGCCCTTGGCGGAGGGCTGAGATGGAGGGCTCGCGCTTCGTCAAGGAGCCCTTCGACTGGCACGACCAGCGCTTCGACACGCAGGAGCGGATCATGGCGCTGCAATTCGGCCAGGTCGAGCGGCGGCTGGAGCGGATCGAGGGGCTGATCGAGGGGCTGGAGCGGCGGCTGTGGATGACGGTCTATGGCGTCGTCGCCGTGATCCTGACCCAGGCCGTGCAGTCGATCCTGAGTTTTACCCCGAAAGGAGGCTGACGTGCATTCAAAGGATTACGGGCTGGAGCTGAAATATGCGGCCGGCGCGGCGCTGGTGTCGGACGGCACGCAGCTGGAGGGTTACGCCAGCCTGTTCGGCCTGGCCGACCAGGGCGGCGACATTGTCGTCAAGGGCGCCTATGCCGCCAGCCTGAAGCGGCTGCAGGCGCGCGGCGACAAGGTGCGCATGCTGTGGCAGCACGATCCCGCCCGGCCCATCGGCGTCTGGGACGAGATCCGCGAGGACGACAAGGGCCTGTGGGTCAAGGGGCGCCTGCTGCCCGAGGTGGCGCAGGCCCGCGAGGCCGCCGCGCTGATCGTGGCCGGGGCCATCGACGGGCTGTCGATCGGCTATCGCACCATTTCCGCCGAGCGCGACGGCAAGGGCCGGCGGCTGCTTTCCGAGGTCGAGCTGTGGGAGGTGTCGCTGGTCACCTTCCCGATGCTGGCCGAGGCCAAGGTCGGGCGCAAGTCCGACGGTGCATTGGAATTGGCGGCGGCCTTTCGGGCCGCGACCAAGGCGCTGCGCGCCGAGTGAGTTTCACCAAGCGGAGGGGACGATGACCGAGGTGAAAGCCGCGGCCGGGGCGGACATGCCCGGCGACCTGGGGGCCGAGATGCTGGGGTTCGTCAATGAACTCAAGGTTTTCCGCACCGATATTCAGAAACGACTGGAAGCACAGGAACAACGCATGACCATGCTGGACCGCAAGACCC
This sequence comes from Paracoccus aminovorans, assembly GCF_001546115.1. Taxonomy (GTDB): domain Bacteria; phylum Pseudomonadota; class Alphaproteobacteria; order Rhodobacterales; family Rhodobacteraceae; genus Paracoccus; species Paracoccus aminovorans_B. The sequence goes on along the minus strand of NZ_KQ955208.1, from coordinate 1,123,407 downwards.
TTTCCCGCGCCCGCGCCCCTCTGTCGGCCGAGGCCGATCAGGGCGCGCCGCATCAGAAGGCCTTCGACGCCTATATCCGCCATGGCGACGACGGTGCGCTGCGCGGGTTGCCGCTGGAAGGCAAGGCGATGACCTCGAGCTCGGACGGCGGCTTCTTGGCGGCGCCGACGGTGGCCTTGCAGGTGCAGGACGCGCTGAACGTCACCGCCTCGCTGCGCCGGGTGGCGAATGTCGTCACCGTGGAATCGGCCAATTTCGAGATGCTGGTCGACATGGGCGACATAGCCAGCGGCTGGTCGACCGAGGCCGGCACCCAGGCCGAGACCGGCACCTCGACCGTGCAGCGCGTGGTGATCCCGGTGCATGAGCTGTCGGCCATGCCCAAGGCCAGCCAGCGCCTGCTGGACGACGCGGCCTTCGACGTGGAAAGCTGGCTTGCCGGCCGCATCGCCGAGAAATTCGCCCGCGCCGAGGCCACGGCCTTTATCAGCGGCGACGGCGTGAACAAGCCCAAGGGCTTCCTGACCCATGCCAAGGCCGCCAATGCCAGCGCGACCAATGTGCAGATCGGCACCATCGCCTCGGGCGGGGACGGCGATTTCGCGGCGACCAACCCGGCCAATGCGCTGATCGACCTGGTCTATGCGCTGGGCGCGCAATACCGCGCCAATGCGAGCTTCGTGATGAACTCGAAGACCGCCGCCGCCGTGCGCAAGATGCGCGACACCGACGGCCGCTTCCTGTGGGCCGACAGCCTGGCCATGGGCCAGCCGCCGCAGCTGCTGGGCTATCCGGTGCTGCTGTGCGAGGACATGCCCGACATCGCGCGCGGCTCGTTCTCGATCGCCTTCGGTGACTTCCGCTCGGCCTATACCATCGTCGAGCGGCCGGACCTGCGGGTGCTGCGCGATCCCTTCTCGGCCAAGCCGCATGTGCTGTTCTATGCCACCAAGCGCGTCGGCGGTGGCGTCACCGACGCCCGCGCCATCAAGCTGATGGTCTTCGGCTGATCCACGGCCGAAGCGGGGGCCGCGCGGGCGATGCCCGACGAACCGGCCAAGCAACTGTCCGCACGCGCGACGGCGGGCATGCGCGGCCCCCTTTTTCCGCCCTTGGGATGCAGCCTCCGTGCGCACGGGAGAGATGAAGATGATGCTTGTGGAATTGACGGCGCCCGCCATCGAGGCGCTGCCCGTCGCAGGGTTGCGCGACCACCTGCGGTTGGGAACCGGCTTTGACATGGCTGTGGACGCGGCCGAGACCGCCGCGCTGGCGGGCTTTCTGCGCGCCGCCATTGCCACCATCGAGGCGCGGACCGGCAAGGTGCTGCTGACGCGGCAGTTCCGGCTGCGGCTGGAGGAATGGCGCGACCCGGCGGGCCAGCCCCTGCCGCTGGCGCCGGTCGGCAGCGTCGAGCGGGTCGAGATCACCGATGCGGCCGGCGTCGTCGTGCCGGTCGAGGGCGGCTGGCGGCTGGTGCAGGACATGCAGCGGCCGATGCTGCTGCCGGTGGGCGCATGGCTGCCGACCGTTCCCCGCGGCGGCTTCGTGACGGTGACCTTTTCGGCGGGGTTCGGGCCCTGGTGGGATTCGGTGCCGGCGGATCTGGCGCAGGCGGTGCTGATGCTCGCCGCGCGCTATCACGAGGATCGCAGCTTCGAGGGCAGCCAGGGCGCGATGCCCTTCGGGGTCAGCGCGCTGATCGAACGCTGGCGTTCGGTCCGGGTGCTGGGAGGGCGCGGCCGGTCGCGCGGCCGGGCATGAGCGCGCCGCGGCTGACGGTGCCGCTGGTGGTCGAGACACCGGTGCGCGAGCCGGATGGGATGGGCGGGTTCCGGCTGGCCTGGCAGGATGTCGGGCAGCTTTGGGCCGAGATGCGGTCGGGCGCGGGGGCCGAGCGTTTCGCCGAGGTCGGGGCGCAGAGCGTCGTCGCCTGGCGGATCACCGTCAGGGCGGCGCCTGCCGGCGACGCGCGGCGCCCGCGCCCGGAGCAGAGGTTCCGCATGGGCGAGGGCGCGGCGGCGCGGCGCTTTCGCATCGAGGCGGTGGCCGAGGCGGATGCGGCCGGCTGCTGGCTGGTCTGCGTCGCGAAAGAGGAGTCCCTGGCATGAGCTATGCAGCGACGGCCGCGCTTCAGGCGGCGGTCTATGAGGCGTTGCGCGGCAGCCAGCCGCTGCACGACCTGGTCGGCGACGCGATCTATGACGCGATGCCGGTCGCGGCGCCGGCCGGCACCTATGTCGCGCTGGGTCCCGAGGAGGTGCGCGACGCCGGCGATATGACGGCGGCGGGCGCGAGCCATGATTTCGTGGTCTCGGTCCTGTCGGGGTCGGACGAGTCGAGCGGTTTTGCCGCGATCAAGGCGGCGGCGGTGGCGGTTTCGGACGCGCTGGAGGCGGCCGAGATCGCGCTGGCCCGCGGGCATCTGGTGGGGCTGTGGTTCCTGCGCGCCCGCGCGCGGCGGGCCGAGAACGGCGCGGGGCGGCGGGTCGACCTGACCTTTCGCGCGCGCATTGACCTGGGTTGAGGAGAGACGGACATGGCGGTGCAGAACGGACGCGACCTGCTGATCAAGATGGACATGACCGGCGACGGCCAGTTCGAGACCATCGCGGGCCTGCGCGCGACCCGGCTGGGATTCAACGCCGAGACGGTGGATGTGACGAGCCTGGAGAGCGAGGGCCGCTGGCGCGAGCTTCTGGGCGGGGCGGGGGTGCGCTCGGCCAGCATCTCGGGATCCGGGGTGTTCCGGGACGGGACCACGGACTAGCGGGCGCGGCAGGTGTTCTTTGACGGCGAGGTGCCGCGCTTTCAGGTGGTGATCCCGGATTTCGGCGCGGTCGAGGGGCCGTTCCAGATCACCTCTCTGGAATATGCGGGCAGTTACAATGGCGAGGCGAGTTATGAGATTTCCATGGCCAGCGCGGGCGTCATCAGCTTCGTCGCGTTCTGAGATGGTCAATCCGCTGGCGGGAGAGGTCGAGATCGTGCTGGACGGCCGGCCGCATGTCGCCAGGCTGACGCTGGGCGCGCTGGCGGGGCTTGAGGCCGAGCTGGGCGCCGAGAGCATGATCGCGCTGGTCGAGCGCTTCGAGAGCGGCCGCTTTTCCAGCCGCGACGTTCTGGCCGTGCTGGTCGCGGGATTGCGCGGCGGTGGTTGGGCGGGCGACCTGGACGCGCTGATGGCGGCCGAGTTCAAGGGCGGGCCGGTGGGCGCCGCCCATGCCGCGGCGGCGCTGCTGGCGCGGGCCTTCCGCATCGAGGGCACATGAGCGCCGGGCTGGACTGGCCCGGCCTGCTGCGCATGGGCATCGGGCCGGCGCGGCTGGGTGGGCTGGGGCTGACGCCGGCCGCGTTCTGGGCGCTGACCCCGGCTGAACTGGCGCTGATGCTGGGCATCGAGCCGGGCAAGGGCGGGGCGATGACCCGCGACAGGCTGGCGGAGCTGGTCGCGCGCTATCCCGACCGGCCAGCAGGCTGAAACATCGAAGAAGGAGGCGCCGTCGTGGCGAACAAGGACGGATTCGACCGGCTGGACGAGGACGGCCCGGTCAACCTGGGCAAGAGCATGGACCAGACCGGCCGCATGACGGCGGAGTTCGAGGCCGAACTGGCCCGGCTGCGCGAGTCGATGGTCTATACCGGGCGCGAGGTCGGCACGCTGACCCAAGGCATCGGCAGCGGCCTGCGGCGGGCGTTCTCGGGCCTGGTCTTCGACGGTCTGAAGCTGAGCGACGCGCTGAAGGGCATCGCGCGCAGCATGGCGGACACGGCGTTTTCCGTGGCGATGAAGCCGATCGAGCAGGCCTTGGCGGGCGCGATCGCGCAGGGGGTGAACGGCATGGTGTCGGGCGCGCTGCCCTTTGCCAATGGCGGGGCCTTCTCGCAGGGGCGGGTGATGCCCTTTGCCAAGGGTGGCGTGATCAGCCAGCCGACCTATTTCCCGATGCGCGGCGCGACCGGGCTGATGGGCGAGGCCGGGGCCGAGGCGATCATGCCCTTGCGGCGTGGCGCCGATGGCCGGCTGGGCGTTGCGGCGGCTGGTGGCGGCGGCCGGGCAGTGAACGTGACCTTCAATGTCTCGACCCCGGACGTGACGGGGTTCCAGCGCAGCCAGAGCCAGATCGCCTCGCAACTGGGGCGGCTCTTGGCGCGCGGCGAAAGGAACGGGTGATCCATGGCTTTTCACGAGATCAGGTTCCCGGCGAACCTGTCCTTCGGCTCGGTCGGCGGGCCGGAACGGCGCACCGAGATCGTGACGCTGACCAACGGCCACGAGGAACGCCGCACGCCTTGGGCGCATTCGCGCCGGCGCTATGACGCCGGGCTGGGGCTGCGCTCTCTGGACGACGTGGCGGCGCTGATCGCCTTCTTCGAGGCGCGGGCCGGGCAGATGCACGGCTTTCGCTGGAAGGATTGGGCGGATTTCAAATCCTGCGCGCCCAGCGTGGCGCCGAGCCATCTGGACCAGGATCTGGGTGTGGGCGACGGGGTGCAGCGGGTGTTTGCGCTGCGCAAGGCCTATGCCTCGGGTCCGGCGCGCTATTGGCGGCCGGTGGCGAAGCCGGTCGAGGGCTCGGTATTGGCCGGGGTCGGGGCTGTCGAGAAGCGCGAAGGGGTCGATTTCACGGTCGATCTGGCGAGCGGCGAGATCAGCTTTGCCGTGCCGCCCGATGCGGGGGCGGTGGTGACGGCCGGGTTCGAGTTCGACGTGCCGGTGCGCTTCGATACGGACCGGATCGCGGTCTCGGTCTCGTCCTTCCAGGCGGGGGACCTGCCGCAGGTGCCGGTGGTCGAGGTGCGGATATGAGCGAGACGATTGCGCGGGCCTGGGCGGTTTCCCGCAGCGACGGGCTGGTGCTGGGCTTTACCGACCACGACCGGGCGCTGGCCTTCGACGGCATTGCCTTTCGCCCCGACAGCGGGCTGACGGCGCGGGCGGTGGTGCAAAGCTCGGGCCTGTCGGTGGACAACAGCGAGGCGGTGGGGGCGCTGTCCGACACGGCGATCACCGAGGCCGATCTGATGGCCGGGCGCTGGGACGCGGCCGACGTGCGGCTGTGGGAGGTGGACTGGGCCGATACCGCCAACCGACGGCTGATCTTTCGCGGTCACCTGGGCGAGGTGGTGCGCAGCGGCGCGGCCTTTCGGGCCGAGTTGCGCGGGCTGTCCGAGCCGCTGAACCGGGGCCAGGGGCGGGTCTATCACCCCCGCTGCTCGGCCGAGCTTGGGGATGGCATGTGCCGGTTCGATCTGACGCGGGCGGGCTATTCGGCCGAGGGCGTGGTGCAATCGGTCGAGGACGGGCAGCGTTTCGTGTTGTCCGGGGTCTCGGGCCTGGATGCCCGCTGGTTCGAGCATGGCCGGCTGCTGGTGCTGTCGGGTGTGGCGCAGGGGCTGTCGGGCATGGTCAAGATCGACCTGGCCGCCGCCGGCGGGCGGCGCGAGGTCGAGCTTTGGACCGGGCTTGGCATCCATCCGGCCGCCGGCGACCGCGTCAAGCTGATCGCGGGTTGCGACAAGCGGGGCGAGACCTGCCGCATGAAGTTCCTGAACTATCTGAACTTTCGCGGCTTTCCGCATCTGCCGCCCGAGGACTGGCTGATCGCGCCCAAGGTGAACCGATGAGCGTGGTGGTCGATGCCGCCCGGGCCTGGATCGGGACGCCTTACGTGCATCAATGCTCGGTCAAGGGTGTCGGGACGGATTGCCTGGGGCTGGTGCGGGGCGTCTGGCGCGAGCTTTATGGCCCCGAACCCGAGAGGATGCCGGCCTATACCCCCGACTGGGGCGAGGCCGGCGGGAGCGAGTTGCTGCTGGGTGGGGCCGGTCGCTTGCTGCGGCCGGCCCCGGACGAGCAGCCGGGCGATGTGCTGATCTTTCGCATGAGGGTCGGGGCGGTCGCCAAGCATATGGGAATTCTGGCGGAAACCGGCGCGGCGCCGAGCTTCGTCCATGCCTATGACCGGCATGGCGTGGTCGAAAGCCCGCTGTCGGCGCCGTGGCGAGCGCGGATCGCCGGGCGGTTCCGGTTTCCGCCGCTGTAAGGGAAAGGTGAGGGCGCAATGGCGACGATTCTGCTGTCGGCGGTCGGGGCATCGGTGGGGGCCGGCTTCGGCGGCACGATTCTTGGGCTTTCGGGTGCCGTCATCGGCCGGGCCGTGGGCGCCACCCTGGGCCGGGTCATCGACCAGCGCCTGCTGGGCTCGGGCTCGAAGGCGGTCGAGACCGGCCGCGTGGACCGCATGCGCATCCAGACCGCAGGCGAGGGCACGCCGATCCCGCGGCTGTGGGGACAGATGCGGGTGCCGGGCCATGCGATCTGGGCCGGGCCTCTGGTCGAGGTGCGGCGCAAGCAGGGCGGCGGCAAGGGCACGGGCCCCAGCGTGACCTCGATCAGCTATCGGCTGAGCTTCGCGCTGGCGATCTGCGAAGGGCCGATCCTGGGCATCGGCCGGGTCTGGGCCGATGGCGAGGAGGTCGCGGCCGATGATCTGAACATGCGCGTCTATCCGGGCGACGAGGCGCAGCTGCCCGACCCGGTGATCGCCGCGCAAGAGGGTGACGCGGCGCCGGCCTATCGCGGCATCGCCTATGTCGTCTTCGAGGATCTGGCGCTGGAGAAATGGGGCAATCGCGTGCCGCAGCTGTCCTTTGAGGTGACGCGCGCGGCGAAACAGGGCCGCGGGCTGTCGCGCGAGGTGCGGGCCGTGGCGATGATCCCGGGCACCGGCGAATATTCGTTGGCGACCCAGGCGGTCAGCTATGACAAGGGCCTGGGCGAGACCCAGGTCATCAACCACAACACCGCGCTGGCGCCGACGGATTTCCAGGCCTCGATGCGGGTGTTGGGGCGCGAACTGCCCAATGTCGGCTCGATCTCGCTGGTGGTGTCCTGGTTCGGCGACGACCTGCGGGTCGGTGAATGCACGGTTCGGCCCAAGGTCGAGGACCTGTCGCGGGACGGGCGCGAAATGGCCTGGCGCGCGGGCGGGGTCGGGCGCAGCGGCGCGGCCGAGGTCGCGCGGGTGAACGACCGGCCGATCTATGGCGGCACGCCGGCGGACGGCTCGGCCATCCAGGCGCTGCGGGCCATCGCCGAGGGCGGGCGTAAGGCGGTGTTCTATCCGTTCATCCTGATGGAGCAACTGGCGAACAATGGCCGCCCCGATCCGTGGAGCGGTGCGGGTGATCAGCCGGTCATGCCTTGGCGCGGGCGCATCACCACCAGCATTGCGGCGGGACGCGAGGGCAGTCCGGCCGGCACGGCGGCGGCTGCGGCCGAGGTCGCGCGCTTCTTCGGCGCGGCCGAGGTCGGGCATTTCTCGCGCAATGGCGAGATCATCAGCTACAATGGGCCGGAGGAGTGGTCCTATCGCCGCTTCATCCTGCATTATGCGCATCTTTGCGCCGCGGCGGGCGGGATCGACGCCTTTCTGATCGGCTCCGAGATGATCGGGCTGACCACGATCATGGCGGCGGGGAACAGCTTTCCGGCGGTGCAGCAGTTGCGGCGGCTGGCGGCGGATGTGCGCGGCATTCTGGGCGAGGCGGTCAAGATCGGCTATGCCGCCGACTGGTCGGAATATTTCGGCCATCATCCCGGCAATGGCGACGTGCATTTCCATCTGGACCCGCTGTGGGCCGACGAGAACATCGACTTCATCGGCATCGACAATTACATGCCTCTGTCCGACTGGCGCGAGGGTGAGGACCATCTGGACGCCGGCTGGAAGCGGATCGACAACCCGGACTATCTGCGCGCCAATGTCGCGGGGGGCGAGGGTTACGACTGGTATTACGCCCGCGACCTAGACCGGACCATGCAGTTGCGCACGCCGATCGTCGATGGCGCGCATGGCGAGCATTGGGTCTGGCGCTACAAGGACATCCGCAACTGGTGGTTGAGCGAGCATCGCAACCGCATCGGCGGCGCCAGGCAGGCGCAGGCGACGGCGTGGCAGCCTCGGTCAAAGCCGATCTGGTTCACCGAGATGGGTTGCGCGGCGCTGGACAAGGGCACCAACCAGCCCAACAAGTTCCTGGATGCGATGAGCTCGGAATCGATGCTGCCGTATTTCTCGGACGGGCGGCGCGACGATCCGATGCAGGCGGCCTATGTCCGCGCCATGACCGAGTTCTGGGGCGATCCGTCGAACAATCCGCCGCGGGCGGCCTTTGGCCGGACCGGGGCGGGGCGGATGATTGACATGGCCCGGGCGCATGTCTGGTGCTGGGATGCGCGGCCCTATCCGGCATTTCCGGCGCGCACCGACCTGTGGTCGGACGGCCCGGCGTGGGAGCGGGGGCATTGGCTGAACGGTCGTGCCGGTGCCGTGCCCTTGGCCGATGTCGTGGCCGAGATCTGCCGCGAGGCGGGGGTGCGAGCATTCGACACCGAGGGCCTGCGCGGGCTGGTGCGCGGCTATGCCCTGACCGGGGCGGAAAGCGGGCGTGCAGCCTTGCAGCCCCTGATGCTGGCGCATGGCTTCGACGCGGTCGAGCGCGACGGCGTGCTGGTGTTTGCCATGCGCGGTGCGGGCGTCGATGCCGAGCTTGGCCCGGACGACATGGCGCTGGCCGAGGAGGTCGAAGCGGTCGAGGTCTCGCGCGCGGCGGAGGCCGAGATGGTCGGGCGCATCCGGCTGACCCATGTCGAGGCGGGGGCGGATTACGCCGCCCGCACGGCCGAGACGCTGATGCCGGGGGCGGAGTTCCTGGCGGTTTCGGACAGCGAGCTGTCGATGGCGCTGACGCGGGGCGAGGGTCAGGCCATGGCCGAGCGCTGGCTGTCGGAGTCGCTGGTGGCGCGGGATGCGGTGCGTTTCGCGCTGCCGCCTTCGCTGAGCCATCTTGGCCCGGGTGACGTGGTGCGGCTGGCCGAGCCGCGTGCCGGGGCGCGGCGCTGGCGCATCGACCGCATCGAGCGTGCCGGCGCGATCACCGTCGATGCCGTGCGGGTCGAGCCGGGGGTCTATCGCCCGGCCCGGGTGGTCGAGGGCGAGGCGGTGGCACGGGCCTTCGTGCCGCCGATTCCGGTCTGGCCGCTGTTTCTGGACCTGCCGCTGCTGCGCGGCGACGAGGCGCCGCATGCGCCGCATCTGGCGGTGACGGCGACGCCCTGGCCGGGCGCGGCGGCGGTCTGGGTTTCGACCGAGCAGGTCGGCGGCTATGGGCTGAACATGACGGTGGCGGCGCCTTCGGTCATGGGCGTGACCATGGGGCCGCTGTCTGCGGCGCGGCCGGGGGTTTGGGACCGCGGGCCGGCGCTGCGGGTCCGGGTCAAGGGCGGCAACCTGGAAGCAGCGAGCGTCGAGGCGTTGATGTCGGGGGCCAACCTGATGGCCATCGGTGATGGCTCGGCCGAGGGTTGGGAGCTGCTGCAATTCGCCGAGGCGCGTCTGGTCTCGGCCGGGGTGTGGGAGATCGCGATCCGGCTGCGCGGGCAGGCGGGCACGGATGCCTTCATGCCCGAGGTCTGGCCCGCCGGCAGCACCGTGGTGCTGCTGGACGGGACGGCGCAGCAGGTGGACCTGCCACCCTCGGCCCGCAACCAGCTGCGGCATTGGCGGATCGGGCCGGCGGCGCGCAGCCCGGACGACGCGAGCTATCGCCATATCGCCGCCGCCTTCCGCGGCGCGGGGCTGCGGCCGCTGTCGCCCTGTCACCTGGAGATTTCCGGCCGGGTCGTGACCTGGATCCGGCGCACCCGGGTGCAGGGCGACGGCTGGGACGGGCCCGATGTGCCGCTGGGCGAGGCGCAGGAGCGTTACTCGGCCCGGCTGGTCAGGGACGGGCAGGTGCTGGCGCAGGCGGTGGTTTCAGAGCCGCGCTGGGCGGTTCCGGAGAACGCCTGGACGCAGGCCATGGCCGGGGGCGATTTCGCCGTCGAGGTGGCGCAGCTTTCCGACACGTTCGGGGCTGGGCCGTTTGCTAGGAGGATGATCGATGCCTGAGAACACGACCGCGAATTGCGACCTGCCGCTGCTGCTGCCGGCCCAGGCGCAGAAGCATGTCACGGTGAATGACGCGCTGATGCGCCTGGACGGGCAGCTGGACCTGGTGCTGCAGAGCCTGACCCGCACCACGCCGCCCGAAACGGTGGTGGACGGGCTGTGCTGGGGCGTGCCGCAGGGTGCCGTCAACGCCTGGGAAGGGCAGAGCGGCAAGGTCGCCATCGGCGCCAATGGCGGCTGGATCTTCGTCCAGCCCGGCTATGGCCGGCGCGCGGTGATCGCCGATCAGGGGGTGGCGGCGATCCATGACGGTGCCGCCTGGGTGCCGGGGGCGGTGACGCTGGGCCAGCATGGCTCGGGCATGATCGCACGGCAGATGTCCGAGGACGTGACGCTGGGCGCGGGCGCCTGGTCCGAGAGCTCGATGATGATTCCGGCGGGGGCGCTGGTCATCGGCGTCACCGGACGGGTGCAGCAGGCGATCACCGGCAGCGCGACTTCGTGGACGCTGGGAACCGAGGGCACCGCCGACAGCTTGCGCCAGTTCGGGCAGGGCCTGGGCAAGGCGCAGGGGTCTTGGGCGCGCGGGCTTCTGTCGCCTCCGGTCGTATTCTGGCAGCCGGCCGCCCTGCGCCTGACCGCGACCGGCGGTCAATTCGCCGGCGGCCGGGTGCGGCTGGTCCTGCATTGGTGGGAGTTGCGGCTGCCCGACTGACGGCTTTTCGCGCCCGTCGGTTTCAGTTAAGAATGAAGGATGAAACTGACGGGCGGGCCCCGAATGAACCTGCAAAAAGACATGATCGAGCCGCTTTCCGACATGCGCGACGCTCCGCGCGATTCGGTCTGGGGGCGCATCCAGCGCGAGGCGCGCATCGCCGTGCGCGACGAGCCGCTGCTGGGCGCGCTGATCCATGCCGGGCTGCTGCATCACGCGACCTTCGAGGCGGCGCTGGCCTATCGCTTTTCGCTGAAGCTGGCCTCGCGCGAGATGAGCGAGCAGATCCTGCGCGAGATCGCGGACGACGCCTTTGCGCGGTCGCCGGAGCTGTCGGCCGCGGCGCAGGGCGACCTGCTGGCGGTCTATGAGCGCGACCCGGCCACGCATCGGCTGATGCAGCCCATCCTGTTCTTCAAGGGCTATCAGGCGCTGCAAGCCTATCGCATCGGCCATTGGCTGTGGGAGCAGGGCCGGCGCGACATGGCCTATTTCGTGCAGATGCGTTGTTCCGAGGTTTTTGGCGTCGATATCCACCCGGCTGCCCGGATCGGCACCGGGGTGATGATCGACCATGCCCATTCCATCGTCATCGGCGAGACGGCCGTGGTCGGCAACGACGTGTCCATGCTGCATTCGGTGACGCTGGGCGGCACCGGCAAGGAAGACGGCGACCGCCATCCCAAGATCGGCAATGGCGTGATGATCGGGGCGGGCGCCAAGGTGCTGGGCAATATCCGCGTCGGGCATCATTCGCGCATCGCCGCCGGCTCGGTGGTGCTGAGCGAGGTGCCGCCCTGCAAGACCGTGGCCGGCGTGCCGGCGCGGATCGTGGGCGATGCGGGCTGTTCCGAGCCTTCCAGCAGCATGAACCAGCTGCTGGGCCACGAGGACCTGTTCTAGAGCCAGTCGGCGTTGCCGCTGCCGGTCAGTTCGGCCAGCGTGAGCTTTTCGCGCGCGAGCCGGGCGTCGATGTCGCGTGCGATTTCTGCGGCCAGCGAAAACCCTTGGTAGATCAGCGCGGAATAGACCTGCACAGCCGAGGCACCGGCGCGGAGCTTTTGCCAGGCCTGCTCGGACGAGCCGATGCCGCCGACGCCGATCAGCGGCACGCGGCCCTGCGTTTCGCGGTAGAGACGGGCGAGCACGCGGGTCGCGCGGTCGAAGATCGGCGCGCCGGAAAGGCCGCCGGCCTCGCTTGCGTGGGGCGCGGTGAGGCCGGCGCGCGACAGCGTCGTATTGGTCGCGATGATCGCATCGACCGGCGCGGCCAGCGCCACGGCGGCGATGTCGGCCAGCCCTGCGTCGTCGAGGTCCGGGGCGATCTTGATGAAGACAGGCGGGCGGTTCGGCAGGCCATCGCGCGCGGCCAGCACGCCTTGCAGAAGCGCGGCCAGAGCCTGCGGGCCTTGCAGGTCGCGCAGCTTTTCGGTGTTCGGGGACGAGACATTGACGGTCAGGAAATCGGCATGGGCGCCGGCGATGCGCACGACTTCGGCGAAATCGGCGCTGCGGTCGGTGCTGTCCTTGTTCGCGCCGATGTTCAGCCCGACAGGGATGCCGGCGGGGCGCCGGGCCAAGCGTTGGGCGATGGCTTGCGCGCCTTCGTTGTTGAAGCCGAAGCGGTTGATGATGGCGCGGTCCTGGGTCAGGCGGAACAGGCGCGGCTTGGGGTTGCCTGGCTGCGGGCGCGGGGTGGCGGCGCCGATCTCGATGAAGCCGAAGCCTGCACGCATCAGCGCGGGCAGCGCGCGGGCGTTCTTGTCGTAGCCGGCGGCCAGGCCAACCGGGTTCGGCAGATCGAGGCCGGCCAGCTGAAGCCGCAGGCGCGGCGAGGTGACGGGCGCGCCGGGCAGGGGAACCAGCCCGCGTTGCAGCGCGAGGATCGAAAGGTCATGCGCACGCTCGGGGTCCAGCCGGTGCAGCGCGGCAAGGCCCAGCCGTTCGATGGGGGTCATGCCAGGTCTCCGATGTCGTGGCCGTCGGGGCCGAGGGGCAGGGCGCGGGACCAGAGCACGTCCTCGGCCCGCAAGTCGCGGTAGAGATGCGGGAAGAGGTCGCCGCCGCGCGATGGCTCCCAGCGGAGGGGCTCCAGACCTTCGGTCTCGACGGCGAGCAGGTGCAGGCCCAGTTCGCCGGCGAAATGCCTGGCAAGCGTGCCGGGCAGCTGTGCTGCTGTCGACAGGTGGATATAGCCATCGGCCAAGTCCACCGGTGCGCCGGCGCTGCGGCCATCGCGCAGGAATGCCTGGTATTCGGGATCGCGGAAAATCTTGTAGGCCAGCATGGCCGGTTCATGCGTCGCGGGTGCTGCGCCGTCAAGCGTGAACCTTTGGCGACATACGGCTTCGTTGGTTGACGCCTGCTAGGGCTTCGACCAATCTTTCCCATGTCCAGACATTTCGTGACGAGAGGGTTAAGATGAAACGTTGGCTCCTGGTGTCAGTGGCGGCAGTGGTGCTGTCCTCGGGTGCGGCGCAGGCGGATTTTACGCTGCACGTTCTGCATACCAACGATTTTCACAGCCGGATCGAGCCGATCACCAAATACGACAACACCTGCGATGCCGAGGCCGAGGCCAAGAACGAATGTTTCGGCGGCGTCGCTCGGCTGGGCGCCAAGATCACCGAACTGCGCGACCAGCTGAAGGCTGACGGGCAGAATGTCGTCGTGCTGGACGCCGGCGACCAGTATCAGGGCAGCCTGTTTTATACGACCTACAAGGGCAAGGACACGGTCGAGTTCATGAACGCCATCGGCTATGACGCCATGGCGGTCGGCAATCACGAGTTCGACGACGGCCCGGGCGGGCTGCAGATCCTGGCCGAAGGGGTGAAGTTCCCCGTCCTCTCGGGCAACCTGGACCTGTCGCAATCGCCCGAGTTGAAGGGCAAGGTCGGGGCCGCGCTGACGCTGGAGGTGGGTGGTGAGAAGGTCGGCGTCGTCTCGGCCCTGGCGATGGACACACCCGAGACCGCGGCGCCGGGCGACAAGGTCATCTTCAAGGACGACATGGACAGCCTGAAGGCCGAGGTGCAGGAGCTGACCGACGCCGGCGTCACCAAGATCATCGCGCTGACCCATTCCGGCTATCAGCGCGACCAGCAGTTCGCGGCCGAGGTCGGGGGCATTGACGCCCTGATCGGCGGGCATAGCCATACGCTGCTGGGTGACATGGAGGGCGCCGAAGGGCCTTATCCCACCATGGTCAAGGGCGCGGACGGCGTCGAGGTGCCGGTCGCGACTGCCTATGCCTATGGCAAATACCTGGGCCATCTGGTGCTGACCTGGGACGACGCCGGCAAGCTGGTCAAGGTCGAGGGCGAGCCGATCCTGCTGGATGCCTCGGTCGCGCCGGATCCCAAGCTGGCGGCGCGGGTCAAGGAGATGGCGGCGCCCATCGAGGAGCTGAAGGCCAAGCGCGTGGCCGAGATCGCCGCGCCCATCGACGGCAGCCGCGAGACCTGCCGCGCCAGGGAATGCGAGATGGGCAACGTGGTGGCCGAGGCGATGCTGGCGCGGGTCAAGGACCAGGGCATCACCATCGCGATCCAGAACGGCGGCGGGTTGCGGGCCTCGATCCAGGCTGGGCCGGTTGCCATGGGCGACGTGCTGTCGGTGCTGCCGTTCCAGAACACACTCTCGACCTTCCAGCTGAAAGGCGCGGACGTGGTTGCGGCGCTGGAGAACGGTGCGAGCCAGATCGAGCAGGGCGCCGGTCGCTTCGCGCAGGTCGCGGGGCTGAAATACACCGTCGATCCGGCGGCCGAGGTCGGGCACCGGATCAGCGAGGTGCAGGTCCGCGATGGCACGAACTGGGTGCCGATCGACCCGAACGCGACCTATGGCGTGGTGTCGCAGAACTACATGCGCGGCGGCGGCGACGGCTACAAGGTCTTTGCCGAGAAGGCGATCAATGCCTATGACTTCGGGCCCGACCTGGCGGAAGTGCTGGCGGACTACCTGGCCCGGCAGGGGCCGGGCTTCACGCCGAAGCTGGACGGGCGCATCACCGTGAAATGAGAACGGGCCGGGCTTTTGCCCGGCTTTTTTGCGTTCTGGCGTCCGGCTCAGGCCGGCAGGAAAGCACGGTCGTGGCGCAGGTGGCGCTCGACCAGCTTGCGGCCTTGGCGGCCGGTGGTCAGGCGCCGCGCCGGGTCCTGCGGCAGAGTAGGCAGCAGGGCGCGAATCTCGCGCCGCGCGGCGGCCGAAAGCGCGAGCAGTGCCTGCGGCCCGGTCAGCAGCGATTCCGTCCAGATGCCGTTCGAGCGCACCAGCTCGTGCCGGTCGAAGAGCAGATGCAGGTAGCGCACGCCCGCAGCCGGTCGCAGGACGCGGACACCGGGCAGCGCGGTCAGGTGCTTGGCCGCGACCAGCACCTGGTCGGCACCGAACATCCGCGCCGCGATGGCCGAGCGCAGCAGGACGCGATGCTGCGGCGAGACCAGCAGGTCGCGCGCCGGCAGGCTCGGGCCAAGCGCGTCGCGCGGGATCAGGATGGGACACAGGTTCGGCTGCAGGTCCAGTTGTCGGCCGTCCAGCGCCGTCCCGCCGATCCAGCGCAGCGCCTGCATGCCGTGATCGCGGGTCAGGACGGCATCTCCGGGCTGCAACTCCTCGACGGGTCTCGCGCCAGTGGGGGTCTCGATCAGGGTGCCGGGGGTGAAGCAGGGCGCCGCCGGCACCGTCGGATCATAGGCGACCGAGGTCTGGCCGACACCGATCTTGTAGCTGCCGACATAGGTGAATTCCGCCGCGGGATCGAACTGCGGCCAAGTGGGTTGACCACCCGAATCCAGCCGCATCTTCGGCAGGATCAGGACGCTGTGGCGGCCGCCAAGCTCGAGCGGATAGCCCGAGATATCATAATCCACATAGGTCGGAAAGCAGACATAGAATTCGTTCCCCGCCGCGTCCCGCAGGATCGCGGCATCCTGGAACGAGATCCGCTGGCCTGTCGCCAGCGCCTCGGCCGCGCTGTCGGGGCCGAAGCTGGCGGGCTCCAGCAGCGCCTGGCCGTCGTCGCTGCCGGGATCGTCGTAGAAGCTGCCCGAACCGCCACGCGAGAGATAGCCGAAGCGTGGGTCGTCGTCCTCGATGCGGATCTCGCCCATCCGGGCCTCGGCAAAGCTGATCTCGCGGCGGTAGAGGAAGGGCAGATATTTGTCCGACCCCGTCGCGCCGGGGTCGTTGTAAACCTGGCTCGGGAACGTCGCCATCGCGATACGGTATTCCATGGCAGCCTCGGAAACAATCACAGGTTGTCAGGCTTGATACGGATCCGATGCGCCATTTATCAATAAAAGGTTAATTTGTCGCCGCACGGCAAGGTGGGCATGTGGCGATCTTGCAACTTTTGCGCGAGTTGATTAGGTCTCCGGCTCGTCACCCAGCGGCAGGGCGTGACGCAGGAAACGCTCGAAATCGTCGAGATCCACCGGCTCGAACTGGCCGAAACCCTGCATCCAGACCGAGGCGTTGCGCAGCCCGTCGGGCTCCAGCTTGCACCAGATGATGCGGCCGCGCCGCTCCTGCCGGATCAGCCCCGCCGCCGCGAGCACCGCCAGATGCTTGGAAATCGCCGCCAGGCTGACCTGGAAGGGCGCTGCGACATCGGTCACCGCCATGTCGTCCTCCAGCAGCATGGCAAGGATCGCCCGCCGCGTCGGGTCGGCAAGGGCCGAGAAGATGGCGTCGAGGCTGGGGTGCGGCGCGGACATCGGGCTTTGCTTAACTATCCGGTTGAATATGGTCCGGAAGCGCCACCCGCCGCAAGCCCGGGATTCTTCGCGCCGGCGCGATTTCCATAACCAAGCAATTTCAATGGGTTGCATCGCGACCCGCGTTGCTTGACTCGGGGGGCATCAGCCCCTATCACCGCCGCAACCGATAACGGGGGTGTGAGCCGTGGCCGAGCACGACCATGACGCCGCGCGGGCCCGGGACGCGGAGCGGCTGCGCGCGCTGGAGACCCGGCTGGGTGAGAAGGCGAAGGAAGAGCCGCCTTCGCGCGGGGAAGAGCATTTCAGCCAGGCCAACATGGCCTGGCGCATGGTGACGGAACTGGTGGCCGGTCTGGGGATCGGCTTTCTGATCGGGTTCGGGCTGGACTATGTGACCGGCTTGCGGCCGGTCTTCATGGTGGTCTTCGTGTTGCTGGGCCTTGCGGCCGGCATCAAGACCATGATGCGGACCGCCAATGAGATAGGCAAGACACCGGGTCAGCCCGGCGACGACAAGGGTGAGTGACAAATGGCAGAAGAAACCGGTGGCCTGACCTTCCATCCGATGGATCAATTCGTCGTCAAGCCGTTGTTCGGCGGCGAGCTGAACTGGTACACGCCCACCAACGCGACGCTGTGGATGGCGCTGGCCGCCCTGGCGATCACCGCGCTTCTGGTCTTCGGCACCCGCGGCCGCGCCATCGTGCCGAACCGCCTGCAATCCATCGCCGAGCTGCTTTACGGCATGGTCCGCAAGATGGTCGAGGACGTGGCCGGCAAGGACGGGCTGAAATACTTCCCCTATGTGATGACGCTGTTCTGCTTCATCCTGTTCGCGAACTTCTTGGCCCTGCTGCCGAAATCCTTCTCGCCGACCTCGCATATCGCGGTGACGGCGGTGCTGGCGGTCATGGTCTTCCTGGGCGTCACCATCCTGGGCTTCGTCAAGAACGGCGCGCATTTCCTGGGCCTGTTCTGGGTCAGCTCGGCGCCGCTGGCGCTGCGGCCGATTCTGGCGGTGATCGAACTGATCTCGTATTTCGTGCGCCCGGTCAGCCATTCCATCCGACTTGCGGGCAACATCATGGCCGGCCACGCGGTGATCAAGGTCTTTGCCGCCTTCGCCGCCATTGCCGCCATCGCGCCGATCTCGGTCGTCGCCATCACCGCCATGTATGGCCTCGAGGTGCTCGTCGCGCTGATCCAGGCCTATGTCTTCGCCATCCTGACCTGCGTCTACCTGAAGGACGCGCTGCATCCGTCGCACTGAGCGGCCGCTGTCGGGACCATATCGAAAACCCTTTCCAAAGCCTCAAGGAGCATGAATATGGAAAATCTGGGTCAACTGGGACAGTACCTCGGCGCCGGCTTGGCTTGCGTCGGCATGGCTGGTGCGGCCATGGGGGTGGGCAATGTCGCCGGCAACTACCTGGCGGGCGCCCTTCGCAACCCGTCGGCCGCCGCTTCGCAGACCGCCACGCTGTTTATCGGCATGGCCTTCGCCGAAGCCCTGGGGATCTTCTCGTTCCTGGTCGCGCTGCTGCTGCTGTTCGCAGTCTGATCCTTTGCCATCCTTGCGGTTGGGTGGGGGCGTGACGCGCCCACCCGATTGTGAAACGACCGGCATGGGGTAGGATATGTTCAGCCTGTTGCAACAGACCGCGCCCGTCGTGGTCGAAGAAACCGAAACGGTGGTCATCACCGAATCCGCCGAAGCGGCGGGCCATGGCGCCGATGCGGCCCATGCCGTTGCCGGTGCTGCGGATGCTGCCCATGGTGCGGCCGGCCACGCCGCCAGCGCCCCCGGCATGCCGCAACTGGATTTCAGCACTTTCGGCAACCAGATCTTCTGGCTGCTGGTCGTCTTGGCCGTGATCTATTGGGTGCTGTCGCGCATCGCGCTGCCGCGCATCGGCGGGGTCATCTCGGACCGGCAGGGCGCGATCACCGGCGACCTGATGGCGGCCGAGGAATTCAAGCAGAAGGCCAAGGAGGCCGAGGCCGCCTATGACAAGGCGCTGGCCGACGCCCGCTCCGAGGCGCAGAAGATCATCGCCGCCAACAAGGCCGAGATGCAGAAGGAACTCGACGCCGCCATCGCGCATGCGGATGCGGAAATCGGTGCCCGCTCGGCCGAATCCGAGAAGCGCATCGGCGAGATCCGTGCCTCGGCCGTCGAGGATGCGCGCTCGGTCGCCCGCGAGGTGACGGCCGCTCTGGTTGAGAATTTCGGCGGCGCCGCGGACCAGAACCTGGTCGGCGAGGCGGTCGATCAGCGGCTGAAGGGGGCGCTGCAATGAAACGTCTGAGCGTTCTCTTTGCTCTGATGGCGAGCCCGGCCCTGGCGGCCACCGGCCCGTTCTTCTCGCTGCGCAACACCGACTTCATCGTCACGCTGGCCTTCCTGCTGTTCGTCGGCATCCTGGTGTATTTCCGGGTGCCGCAGATCGTCGGCGGCCTGCTGGACAAGCGCGCCGAGGGCATCCGCAACGACCTGGCCGAAGCCCGCCGCCTGCGCGAGGAAGCGCAGGAGATCTATGCGAGCTACGAACGGCGCCAGCGCGAGGTCAAGACCCAGGCCGACGAGATCGTCGCCAATGCCAAGCGCGAGGCGGTGCTGGAGGCCGAGAAGGCCAAGAAGGCGCTGCAACTGTCGATCGAGCGCCGGCTGAAGGCTGCCGAGGAGCAGATCGCCAGCGCCGAGGGCGATGCGGTCCGCGCCGTGCGCGACCGGGCGATCCAGACCGCGATCTCGGCCGCGACCGAGATTCTGGGCAAGCAGGCCACCGCCGAACAGCGCGCGGCCGGCATCGACAAGGCCATCGACGACGTGGCGCGTCGCCTGAACTGAAACGAACGAGGGACGCGCCCAAGCGTTCCCGCCGGACAGTGATCTTGAACCCCGCGGCGGCAACGTCGCGGGGTTTTTTCATGCCCGGATCTTTGCCTTTCCGCCCATCGAGGGCGCAAAGGCAAAGGGCCGGCAGCATGGCTGCCGGCCCGCGCCCTGCGGCTGCAGTCTCGCGGATCAGCGCGAGGGGAAGATCAGGATTTCGACGCGACGGTTCTGCGCCCGGCCCGCGGCGGTGTCGTTCGAGGCGATGGGCTGGCTCGCGCCGCGGCCCGCGGTTGCGACGCGGTTCGAGGCCACGCCGCCGGCGGTCAGGATACCGGCGACCGAACGCGCCCGGCGCTCGGACAGGTCCTGGTTGTAGGCGGCCGAGCCGGTGCTGTCGGTATGGCCGACGACCTGGATCGTGCTGTTCGGGTATTGGTTCAGGTTGCGCGCGATGGTGTAGAGGTCGTTCTGCCCCTGCGCGCCCACTGCCGCCGAATCGGTCGCGAACAGCGTCGATTCCGGCATGATCACCGACAGGTGATTGCCGTTGTTCACCACGCGGATGTTCGGGTTGTTCAGCGACTGCTGCAGCGCCTTCTGCTGCTGGTCGAGGATCGCGCCGCCGACGCCGCCGACCGCCGCGCCGACGATGGCGCCCTTGATGGCGTCCTTGCCCTGGCCGTTCTTGTCACTGTCGCGGGTCGCGCCCAGGATGCCGCCGACCACCGCGCCGGCGATGGCGCCTTGCTGGGCACGATTCATGCCCTGGCCGGTGGTGCTGCCGGTGCTGCCATATTGGTCGGTCGGCGCGCAGGCCGTCAGGGCGATCGCGCCGGCCGAGGCGAGAAGCAGCGGAATACGGGTTTTCATTCTTTTACCTTTCTTTTCGGGGCGATCCACCGCCGCCTGTCCTTGCGACTGGTCCGGAGCATGGCCTCCGGCTCTGGGAGCCCAAACACCGCGACCATGGCATGAGTTCCCGGCCAAGGCTACAGAAAGGCGAAGAAATCCGGCGGTTCGGCGTCACAATGCGGCGATGGCGCGCGGCGCGATGCTCGCGCCTTCGCGGGCCAGCAGGGCGCGCTTGACCGCGGCGCCCCAGTGATAGCCGCCGATGCTGCCGTCGGTCCGGGTAACGCGGTGGCAGGGAATGGCCCAGCTGACCGGGTTCTGCCCCACCGCCGTGCCGACCGCCCGCAGCGCCCGCGGCCGGCCGATGCGCTCGGCCAGCATGGCATAGCTGATGACCTGGCCGGCCGGCACCTCGGCCAGCGCGCGCCAGACGGCCAGCTGGAAGTCGGTGCCGGACAGCGCGACGGTGATCTCGCCGCTGCCGGTCAGCAAGGCGGTGATGGCGGGGGCCAGCGCCTCGGGCGCCTCGACCGCACGGGCACCGGGCCAGCGCGCCATCAGGTCGGCCAGCACCGCGTCGGGCGCCATCTCGCCGGCAAAGCCCAGGCCCCAGAGCGCGCCGCCGGCACCCAGCGCCACCACGGTGCCGAGCGGCGTCTCGAACCGGCCCAGGCACAGCACCTTGGCATCGCTGGCGGATCGGGTGGCTAGGACGATACGCAGCCCGTCGGCGGGGGTGGCAGGAGAAAACAACGTCCGGTTCATGGCAACCTCGCTTCTGTCCGTGCGGCCAGACTAGCGCGGGCGCGCCGGGAATCCATGCCGGAATGCTTGCGCTTCACGGCGGGGCGGGGCATCTGGAGGCCATGGCACGCAGCGCATCCCTTCGCACCCCCCCGGCCTTGCCCTATGCGGCGCAGGTGGCGGTCTTTTCGCGCTTCCGCGAGGCGAACCCGAATCCGGTGACCGAGCTGGAATACAGCAATGCCTTCACCCTGCTGGTCGCGGTGGCGCTGTCGGCGCAGGCGACCGACGTGGGTGTGAACAAGTCGACCAAGGCGCTGTTCGCCCGGATCTCGACGCCGCAACAGATGCTGGAGCTGGGCGTCGATGCGCTGACCGAGCAGATCAAGACCATCGGCCTTTACCGCCAGAAGGCCAAGAACGTCATCGCGCTGTCGCGCATCCTGGTCGAGGTTTACGGCGGCGAGGTGCCGCAGTCGCGCGCCGCGCTGATGACCCTGCCGGGCGTCGGCCGCAAGACCGCGAACGTGGTGCTGAACAGCGTCTTCGACTTCCCGGCCCAGGCGGTCGACACCCATATCTTTCGCGTCGGCAACCGCACCCGCATCGCGCCGGGCCGCGACGTCGAGGCGGTCGAGCGCGCCATCGAGGACAATGTCCCCGTCCCCTTCCAGCAGAATGCGCATCACTGGCTGATCCTGCACGGCCGCTATATCTGCCAGGCGCGCCGCCCGCGCTGCAAGATCTGCCCGATCGAAGACCTCTGCCCCTATGAGGAGAAGACCGAATGACCACCCCCTATGTGATCGGCATCGGCAATGCCGTGATGGACGTGATCGCGCCGACCCGCGACGCGACGCTGGCGCGGCTGGGGGTGCAGCGCGGCATCATGCAGCTGATCGACCGCGAGCGGTCCGAGTTCCTGATGGCGGCGCAATCGGCCGATCCGCAGGCCGGCAAGGCCCGGTTGGTACCGGGCGGCTCGGTGGCGAACACGTTGGCGGGACTGGGGATGATGGGGCTGCGCACCGCCTTCATCGGCAAGGTGGCGGGCGATCCGCTGGGCCTCAGCTATGCCGAGCAGACCGAGGCGGCCGGCACGGTCTTCGTCAATCCGCCGGTGGCGGGGCAGGTGGCGCCGACCTCGCGCTCGATCATCTTCGTGACGCCGGACGGCGAGCGCTCGATGAACACCTATCTGGGGATTTCCGGCGAGATCGGCCCCGAGGACGTCAATCCTGCCACCTTCAGCGGCTGCGACTGGCTGTTCCTCGAAGGCTATCTCTTCGACAAGCCCGAGGGCAAGGCCGCGTTCCTGAAGGCGGCCGAGGCCTGCCACGCCGCGGGCGGCCAGGGCGGCATCGCTCTGTCGGATCCGTTCTGCGTCGACCGCCACCGCGAGGGTTTCCGCCGGCTGGTCGCCGGGCCGATGGACTATGTCATCGGCAATGTCCACGAATGGCAGTCGCTCTATCAGGTCGAGGATCTGGAACAGGCGCTGGCCCTTGCGCAGGCCGATTGCGGCACGGTGATCTGCACCCGCTCGGGCGAGGACGCCATCCTGATCCGCGGCGAGGAACGGGTGACGGCGCCGGTGCATCGCGTGGTGCCGGTCGATGCCACCGGCGCCGGGGACCAGTTCGCCGCCGGGCTGATCCACGGTCTGGCGCGCGGCGTGCCGCTGGCGGTCGCCGGCCGCATGGGCTGCATCGCGGCGGCCGAGGTGATCTCGCATGTCGGCGCCCGGCCGGAAAGCGATCTGCTGGCGGCCTTTCGGAGCGAAGGGCTGATCTAGCCGCCCGTGGCGCGGGCAGCATGGGTATTTGGACAACGAAGAAAGCCTGAAGCGGAGGAGGCGCGCGTCTCATGCGCCTTCTTTGTTGTTCAAATACCCATGCGACGTTTCGGACAAGGCCGAGGCTGGCGGCCTTGTCCGGTGGTTCCGGGTCAGGCCGCCTTGCGGGCGGTCTTGCCGTAGAAGCTTTCGCCTTTTGCCGCCATGTCCTTCAGAAGCTGTGGCGGGGTGAAACGCGGGCCGAACTTCCCGGTGAGGTTTTCGGCGATTTCGACCGCGCGCGGCGCGCCCAGCATGTCGAGCCAGCCGAAGGGACCGCCCGACCAGGGCGCGAAGCCCCAGCCCAGGATGGCGCCCACGTCGCCTTCGCGGATGTCCTCCAGCACGCCGTCCTGCAGGGCGCGCACGGCTTCCAGGGCCTGCGCGAACATCAGGCGATGCTGGATCTCGGTCAGCTCGGGCTGCTCGGGGGTTTCGGGCCATTCGGCGGCGAGGCCGGACCAGAAGCCCTGGCGCTTGGCCCCCTCGTCATAGTCGTAGAAGCCCGCCTTGGCCTTGCGGCCCAGCCGGCCCTGCTCGGCCAGCTTGAAGATCACCGCATCCACCGCATCGTCGGGATAGGCGTCGCCCATCGCCGCCCGCGTCGCCTTGGCGATCTTGACGCCGAGGTCGATCGAGGTCTCGTCCACCAGTTGCAGCGGCCCCAGCGGCATGCCCATCATCTTGGCGGCATTCTCGATCAGCACCGGGCTGACGCCTTCGGCCACCATGCGGATGCCTTCGTTGATATAGGGGATGATGCAGCGGTTGGCGTAGAAGAAGCGCGCGTCGTTCACCACGATCGGCGTCTTGCGGATCTGGCGCACGAAATCCAGCGCCTTGGCGACGGCGCGCGGGCCGGTCTCCTTGCCCTTGATGATCTCGACCAGCAGCATCTTGTCGACGGGCGAGAAGAAGTGGATGCCGATGAACTGTTCCGGCCGGGCGCTGGCATTGGCGAGGTCGCTGATCGGCAGGGTCGAAGTATTGGTGGCAAAGATCGCGTCAGCGGGGATCACCGCCTCGGCCCTGGCGGTGACCTCGGCCTTGACCTTGGGATCCTCGAACACGGCTTCCACGATCAGGTCGCAGCCGGCCAGCGCGGCGTAATCGGTCGTCGCGGTGATGCGGGCCAGCACCTGGGCCTTCTTCGCCTCGGTCGCCTTGCGCCGCGAAATCGCCTTGTCGAGCAGGTCGGCCGAATGCGCCTTGCCGCGGTCGGCGGCGTCCTGGGCGGCGTCGATCAGCACCACCTCGATTCCCGCCATGGCCGAGACATAGGCGATGCCGGCGCCCATCATGCCGGCGCCGAGGATGCCCAGTTTCTTCACGCTCTGGTCCGGCGCCTCGGGGCGGTTCGCGCCCTTCTCCAGCGCCTCCTTGTTGATGAACAGGCTGCGGATCATCGCGGTCGAGGAGGGATTCATCAGCACGTTGGTGAACCAGCGCGCCTCGATCTTCAGCGCCGTGTCGAAGGGCACCATGGCGCCTTCATAGACGGCGCTCAGCAGCGCCTTCGCCGCCGGATAGACGCCCAGCGTCTTGCCATGCACCATGGCGCTGGCGCCGACGAAGGTCATGAAGCCGGCCGGATGGTAGGGTTCGCCGCCCGGCATCTTGTAGCCCTTGGCATCCCAGGGCTTCACCAGATCGGCATCCGAGGCCTTCAGCACCCAGTCGCGGGCGGCGGCCAGCGGATCGGCCGCCACCTCGTCGATCAGCCCGGCGGATCTGGCCTTGGCCGGGTCGCTGAGCTTGCCTTCCAGCAGGAAGGGCGCGGCGCCCATGGCGCCCAGCTTGCGCACCAGGCGGGTGGTGCCGCCGGCGCCGGGAAAGATGCCGACCATGATCTCGGGCAGGCCGATCTTGGCCTTCGGGTTCTCGGCGGCAAAGATGCGATGCGTGGCCAGCGGCAGTTCCAGACCGATCCCCAGCGCGGTGCCGGGCAGGGCGGCTGCGATGGGCTTGCCGCCCTTTTTCGTCTTGGGGTCCATCCCGGCCAGTTCGATCTTGCGCAGCAGGCGGTGCAGCGTCATCACGCCGTCGAACACCGCCTGCGCGCCGCCGTCCTTCATCGCGGCGATGACATTCAGGTCCATCCCGGCGGCGAAATCCGCCTTGCCCGAGGTGATGACCACGCCCTTGACGGCCGTATCGGCCAGCGCGTCGTCGATCAGCGCGTTCAGCTCGGCCGCGCCGTCCAGCGACAGCACGTTCATCGACTTGCCCGGCACGTTCCAAGTGATGATGGCGACGCCGTCGGCGCCTTTATCCATGGTGAAATCGGTCATCTCGCCCTCCCTCAGACGCGCTCGATGATGGTGGCGGCGCCCATGCCAGACGCGATGCAAAGCGTGGCAAGGCCCATGGTCTTGTCCTGCCGCTCGAGCTCGTCGAGCAGCGTGCCGATGATGATGGCGCCGGTCGCGCCCAGCGGATGCCCCAGCGCGATGGCGCCGCCGTTGACGTTGACCAGGCCGGGATCGACCTGGAAGGCCTGCATGAAGCGCAGCACGACCGAGGCGAAGGCCTCGTTCACCTCGAACAGGTCGATGTCGCCGATGGAAAGGCCGGATTCGCGCAGGATCTTTTCCGTCACCGGCACCGGGCCGGTCAGCATGATGGTCGGATCGGTGCCGATCTTGGCGGTGGCGCGGATGCGGGCGCGGGGTTTCAGCCCATGGGCCTTGCCGAATTCGGCATTGCCGATCAGCACCGCGGCGGCGCCATCGACGATGCCCGAGCTGTTGCCGGCATGGTGGATGTGGTCGATCTGGTCCAGATGCGGGTATTTCAGCATCGCCACCTTGTCGAAGCCGGGCATCGTCTCGCCCATCTCCTTGAAGGCGGGCCGGAGCTTGGCCAGGTCCTCCATCGTGGTGCCGGGGCGCAGGTATTCGTCGCGATCGAGGATCACCAGCCCGTTCTGGTCCTTGACCGGGACGATGGACCTGGCGAAGCGGTTTTCCTGCCAGGCCTGGGCGGCGCGGCGCTGCGATTCAACCGCCAGCCGGTCGGCGTCGTCGCGCGAAAAGCCGTATTCGGTGGCGATGATATCGGCCGAGATACCCTGCGGCACGAAATAGGTCTTGAAGGTCAGGCTGGGGTCGACGGCGATGGCGGCGCCGTCGCTGCCCATCGGCACGCGGCCCATCATCTCGACCCCGCCGGCGATATAGGCCTGGCCGGCGCCGGCCTTGACCTGGTTCGCGGCCAGGTTCACCGCCTCCATGCCCGAGGCGCAGAAGCGGTTGACCGAAAGGCCCGGGATGCTCTCGTCCAGCCCGCTTTCCAGCACGGCCGAGCGGGCAAGGCAGCCGCCCTGTTCCTTGACCTGGGTGACATTGCCCCAGATCACGTCCTCGACCGCAGGTCCTTCGAGCCCGTTGCGCTCCCTGACCGCATCGAGCAACCGGGCCGAGAGCGCGACCGAGGTGACTTCATGCAGGCTGCCATCGGCGCGGCCCTTGCCGCGCGGCGTGCGTGCGGCATCGTAGATATAGGCGTCGGTCATGCGTCCTCCTTCGCGGCCCGGTCGGCGGGGCTGCCGGGCATCAGGTCATAGGGGTGTTTCCAGCCAGGCAGGGCCTGGATGCGGCCGAGCCAGGCGTCGATATGCGGCCAGTCGGCGCGGTCGAAGCCGAAGGGCTCGGGGTAAAACAGGTAGCTGCAACAGGACAGATCGGCGATGCTGGGCCTGTCGCCCACCAGCCAGTCGCGGCCCTGCAGATGCTGGTTCAGGGTCTTGAGCGCCGCCTTGCAGCGTCCCTGCATCCAGCCGATCACCTCGGCCGGGCGTTTCTCGGGCGGCAGGAAGTTCATCAGGAAACGCAAGGCGCCGAATTGCGCCGAGCCCTTGTGATTGTCCCAGAACAGCCAGCGCAGGATTTCGTCCCTGTCCCCCTCCGCGAAGCGGCCGGTCTGCTCGGCCAAGTGCAACAGGATGACGCCGGATTGCGTCAGGCTGCGCCCGTCCTCGATGAAGACGGGTGCCTCGGCCATCTCGTTCAGCGCCTGGTATTCCGGGCTGCGCGTGGCGCCGCCGAAGAAATCCACGAAGACCGGCTGCCAAGGATAGCCGGTCAGCTGCATCATCAGCGCCACCTTGTAGGAGTGACCGGATTCTCCGAAACAATGAAGCTGGGCGGTCATGCTGTTCATCCTTTCTTCCGGGTAGCACCAGGCTTTGTCGTCGCAATGGGTATTTTTACAACGAAGAAACGCTTTAACCTGTTGTTAACGGCCAAGGGTTAGGATCGCATCTGCGGTACAGGCTGGGGAGCCGATGACCGCCAACGAAGAAGCCGCCCCGGTCATCTGGCGAAAACCTGTCCCGCCTGAACAGCGGGGGTGGCCGGGGCGCAACCCTGTCAGCTTCTTTGTTGCACAAATACCCATGCGACATTTCAGTCTGGCGACAATCTCGATCTTTAGAACCGCGCCGCATCCAGCGCCATCACCGGCTCGGCACCCGAGCGGATGCGGGCGAGATGCATCGCGGTCGCCGGCAATTGCCGGGCCATGTAATAGCGCCCCGTCGCCAGCTTGGTTTCGTGGAACGTGGCGTCCTGCGTGCCTTCCTCCAGCGCCTTGCGCGACGCGGCGGCCATGCGCAGCCACATCAGCCCCAGCGCCACATGGCCGAAGAGATGCATGAAGTCATAGGACCCGGCCAAGGCTGCGTTCGGGTTCTTCATGCCCTGCTCCATGAAGAACATCGCCGCTGCTTGCAGGTCCTTCGAGGCCGCCTTCAGCGGCTCGCAGAACTGGGCCTGCAGCACCTCGTCGGTTTCCTGCGCCTTGATCTCGGATTTCACCATCTCGAAGAAGGCCATGATCGGCTTGCCGCCCTCGGCCGCGAGCTTGCGGCCGACGAGGTCCAGCGCCTGCACGCCGTTCGCGCCCTCGTAGATCATGGCGATGCGGGCGTCGCGGACGAATTGCGACATGCCCTGTTCCTCGATGTAGCCGTGGCCGCCGAAGACCTGCTGCGCCTGCACCGCGCAATCGAAGCCCTTGTCGGTCAGGAAGCCCTTGATGACCGGCGTCAGCAGCGACACCAGGTCGTCCGCCTGCCTGTCCTGCGCCAGATGCGCGCGGTCGATCAGATGCGCGCCCCAGAAGGCCAGCGCGCGGGCGCCCTCCAGGAAGCTTTTCTGGTCCATCAGGTTGCGGCGGATGTCGGGATGCACGATCAGCGGATCGGCCGGGCCGGAGGGATTGGCATCGCCGGTCACCGCGCGGCCCTGCAGCCGGTCGCGGGCATAGGCAGCGGCGTTCTGATAGGCGGCCTCGGCCACGGCATAGCCTTGCAACCCGACGCCGACGCGGGCCTCGTTCATCATGGTGAACATGGCGCGCATGCCCTTGTGCAGTTCGCCCAGCAGCCAGCCCTTTGCGCCGTCGTAGTTCATCACGCAGGTCGCGTTGCCGTGGATGCCCATCTTTTCTTCAAGGTTCCCGACCGAGACGGCGTTGCGTTCGCCCAAGGTCCCGTCCTCGTTCACCAGGAATTTCGGCACGATGAACAGCGAGATGCCCCTGGTGCCCTCGCCGCCGCCGGGTGCCTTGGCGAGGACCAGGTGGATGACATTTTCCGACATGTCGTGGTCGCCGGCCGAGATGAAGATCTTCTGCCCGGTGATGCGGTAGCTGCCATCCTCTTGCGGTTCGGCCTTGGTGCGGAGCAGGCCCAGATCCGTGCCGGCATGCGGCTCGGTCAGGTTCATGGTGCCGGTCCATTCGCAGCTGACCATCTTCGGCAGGTAGGTCGCCTTCTGTTCGTCGCTGCCATGGGCGTGGATGGCGGAATAGGCGCCATGGGTCAGGCCCTGATACATGGTGAAGGCCATGTTCGCGGCCGAGAACATCTCGCCCGCCGCCAGGCCGATCACATAGGGCATGCCCTGGCCGCCGAATTCGGGGTCGCAGTCCAGCGCGGTCCAGCCGCCTTCGCGCATGCGCTCGAACCCTGCCTTGAAGCCTTCGGGGGTGCGCACTACGCCGTTTTCCAGCCGGCAGCCCTGGCGGTCGCCCACCGCGTTCAGCGGCGCCAGCACCTCGGCGGCCAGCTTGCCGGCGGCGTCCAGCACGGCTTCGGTGAATTCGCGGTCCAGATCGCCATGACCGGGCAAGTCCTGCTGCGAGATCCGCAGCACGTCGTGCAGCACGAATTGCATGTCGCGGATGGGGGCGGCATAGGTGGTCATCGGTCCTCCCAAAGGGTTGGCGCCGGGTCAGGCGCCGGATTTCAGGTTTTGCAGCCAGGTCTCGCCCTGGGCGATCTGGTCGCGCAGCTCGGAAAGCGCGATGCCCAGTTCCTGGTGCTGGCGTTCCATGTCGGCCAGCCGCTCGCGCGCGGTGGCCAGGGTGGCCTCGGTCTGGGTGATATTGCGCTCGGCCGGGTCATAGAGCTCCAGCAGCTGCCGGATCTGTTCCAGCGAGAAGCCGAAGCGCTTGCCGCGCAGGATCAGCTTCAGCCGCGCCCGGTCGGTGCGGCCGTAAAGCCGGTGCTGGCCGTTGCGTTGCGGAAACAGCAGCTCGCGCGCCTCATAGAAGCGCAGCGTGCGCGGCGTCACCTCGAAGGCGTCGCACATCTGCCGGATGGTCATCAACGTGTCGCCCATGCCGATGCCTCCTTTTCCCCAGCCGTTGCTCTCGGGATGGAATATAGGCGAGGTTTACGTTCACGTAAGCCCCGACGTGGCGTCAGGCCATCCCTCAGGCGTCGCGGGGATCGGCCTCCATCCGCGACAGCAGCGCCTCGGTCTCGTCGCGCAGGTCGCGCAGGTCGGCGATGGCGGCTTCCAGTTCCTGGCGCTGCTGGGCCAGCACGTCGAGCTGGCGGTCGGCCAGTTCGATCCAGACCCGATACTGTTCGTGCGTGCCCTTTTCGCCATAGATCAGCAGCCATTGCCGGATGTCCTCGAGCGAGAAGCCGAAGCGGCGGCCGCGCAGGATCAGCTTCATCCGCGCGATCTCGCGCGGGCCGTAGAAGCGCGAGCGGCCCTCTTTTCGGGGGCTGAGCAATTCGATGTATTCGTAATACCGCAGCGTGCGCGGCGTCACGTCGAAACGCGCACACATTTCCTTGAAGCCAATGTATTCGTTACCGGTCATCGCGTGAACCTCGCCGCGGGCGCGCATCGGGGGCGAGCCTATCGCGGGCCGGACGCAAACTCAACCTTTGGTCGGTCGTGCCGGTTTGGCGGGCGGGCTTGCCAGCCGGACAGGGGCTGTTACCATTCTGCCAACCAGCCAGGAGAGCCCAGCCGCATGACCGAGGAAGCCCCGTCCGACCTGTCCGAACAGCGCCGCCGCATCGCGCGCCAGTTCATCGAGGTGATCCCGCATGCGCGTGCGCTGGGGATGCGCTTCGACATGCTCTCGGATGAGGGGGCCGAGATTTCGCTGCCCTGGCGCGAGGATCTGGTCGGCGATCCGCGCAGCGGCGTGATCCATGGCGGGGTGATCTCGGCGCTGATGGACACCTGCTGCGGGGCGGCGGTGATGGCGCATCCGACCGGCGCCCGCTCGACCGCGACCATCGACCTGCGCATCGACTACATGCGCCCCGCCGTGCCCGGCCAGGCGATCCGCGCCAAGGCGAGCTGCTATCACATCACCCGCTCGGTCGCCTTCGTGCGCGCGGTGGCGATGGATGACGACGACAGCCGCCCGGTCGCCTCGGCCACCGGCGCCTTCACGGTGGAGCGCTGAAATGGCGGATCGCAACGAGCCGCTGTCGGCGATCAAGTCGCGCCGCAACAATGCGCTGAACGCCCTGGTGGGCAGCGTGCCCTATATCCGCTGGCTGGGCATCAGCTTCGACCGGCGCGGCGACGAGCTGACCGCCGTCTTGCCCTTTGACGAGAAGCTGATCGGCAACCCGATGCTGCCGGCGATCCACGGCGGGGTGACGGCCGCCTTCCTGGAGGTGGCGGCCATCGTCGAGCTGACCTGGACCCAGATCTGGGAGGACATGGAGCAGGGCCGCATCGCCCCCGATGCCGCCGTGCCCGAAAGCCTGCCGCGCCTGCCCAAGACCATCGACTTCACCGTGGATTACCTGCGCTCGGGCCTGCCGCGCGACGCCTATGCCCGGGCGCGGGTGGTGCGGTCCGGACGGCGCTATGCCAGCGTGCATGTCGAGGGCTGGCAGGACCATCGCCAGAAGCTTTTCGCCCAGGCGACCGGGCATTTCCTGATGCCGCAGGGCGGCTAGGACGGCGGCGGCGCAGGCCGCGCATGTCTTAATCGTCGCCCCGCATGTCGCAATCGGCGCATTTTGCGCCGTTTCCTGGATTAGGATCGGCAGGAGACCCGCGCTTTGCGCGGCGAGGGGCTGACGCGCGCGGCCGGGCAGGCCACGCGCCGCAGACGATCATGGAGGAGAGATCGCATGAGCAGCAACAGAGGCGTGGTCTATATCGGCCCCGGCAAGGTCGAGGTGCAAGATATCGCCGACCCGAAACTGCAATCCCCCGACGGGCGCAAGATCGAGCATGGCGTGATCCTGAAGGTGGTCTCGACCAATATCTGCGGCTCGGACCAGCATATGGTGCGCGGCCGCACCACCGCCGAGCCCGGCCTGGTGCTGGGCCATGAGATCACCGGCGAGGTGATCGAGAAGGGCGCCGATGTCGAGATGCTGGAGATCGGCGACATCGTCTCGGTGCCGTTCAACGTCGCCTGCGGCCGCTGCCGCTGCTGCCGCGAGGGCGACACCGGCGTCTGCCTGACGGTGAACCCGTCGCGCGCCGGCGGTGCCTATGGCTATGTCGACATGGGCGGCTGGATCGGCGGGCAGGCGCGCTATGTCATGGTGCCCTATGCCGATTTCAACCTGCTGAAATTCCCGGATCGCGACCGGGCGATGTCGAAGATCCGCGACCTGACCATGCTGTCGGACATCCTGCCCACCGGCTTTCACGGCGCGGTCAAGGCCGGCGTCGGCGTGGGCTCGGTGGTCTATGTCGCGGGCGCCGGTCCCGTGGGCCTTGCCGCGGCGGCCTCGGCCCGCATCCTCGGCGCCGCGGTGGTGATGATCGGCGACTTCAACAAGGAGCGGCTGGAGCACGCCCGCAAGGTCGGCTTCGAGCCGGTGGACCTGTCGAAATCCGATCGCCTGGGCGACATGATCGCCGAGATCACCGGCACGCCCGAGGTCGATTCGGCCATCGACGCCGTGGGGTTCGAGGCGCGCGGCCATTCCGGCGGCGAGCAGCCGGCCATCGTGCTGAACCAGATGATGGAGATCACCCGCGCCGCCGGCCAGATCGGCATCCCCGGGCTTTACGTGACCGAGGATCCGGGCGCGGTCGACAATGCCGCCAAGCATGGCAGCCTGTCGATGCGCTTCGGCCTGGGCTGGGCCAAGGCGCAGTCGCTGCACACCGGCCAGACCCCGGTGCTGAAATACAACCGGCAACTGATGCAGGCGATCCTGCACGACCGCCTGCCCATCGCCGATATCGTCAATGCGACGATCATCCCGCTGGACCAGGCGGTGGCGGGCTATGAAAGCTTCGATGCCGGCGTGGCCAGGAAATACGTGCTGGACCCGCATGGCGGATTGGCGGCGTGACGCCGCATGGCGGGTCGGTGGCCTGAGATCCCGGGCCTGAAACGCAAAACTCCCCGCCGTGGCGGGGAGTTTTTCATGGCGCGTCCGGCTTGCGGCGGATCAGCTCTCGTCGACGATCTGGTTGCGCGCGGTGGCGCGCAGCGCGACCATCTGGCTGCGGATGGTCTGCTCGTCCACCTTGCCGGCCAGGTCGGCGCTGAGCTTGCGATAGACGTCCTCGTCGCCCGGCTCGTCGAAATCGGAACTGACGATGGTCAGCGCATAGGCGCGGGCGTCGTCGCCGGTCTTGCCCAGGAGGCCCGCCGCCCATTCGCCGAGCAGGCGGTTGCGGCGCGCCTCGGCCTTGAAGTTCAGTTCCTCGTCGCGGGCGAATTTCGCCTCTTGCGCGCGTTCGCGGTCGTCAAAGGTGGTCATGGCGGCCTCTGGTTGAATATTGATCCAGATATGAGCCCTAAAGCCCGCGCATCGCAAGCCCGTATTGCCCCTGACCCCGTTTCTGGCCTATAGCGCCATTAAAGAATGTCACCTTGCGGACGGGAGAAGCGCAGCATGGCACCAAGGCGCAAGAAAATCTACGAAGGCAAGGCCAAGATCCTTTACGAAGGCACCGAGCCGGGCACCCTGATCCAGTATTTCAAGGATGACGCCACCGCCTTCAACGCCCAGAAGAAGGCGACCATCGAAGGCAAGGGCGTGCTGAACAATCGCCTGTCCGAATTCTTCATGACCGGGCTGACCAATATCGGCGTGCCGAACCACTTCATCCGCCGCATCAACATGCGCGAGCAGCTGGTGCGCCAGGTCGAGATCATCCCGCTGGAAGTGATCGTGCGGAACTTCGCCGCCGGTTCCATCGCCAAGCGCCTGGGCATGGAGGAGGGCACGCCCCTGCCGCGCCCGATCGTCGAATACAGCTTCAAGAACGACGAGCTGGGCGACCCCTTCGTCTCCGAGGAATATATCATCGCCTTCGGCTGGGCCAGCCAGCAGGACCTGGACGACATCGTCAGCCTGGCGCTGCGGGTGAACGATTTCCTGTCGGGCGTGTTCTTCGGCGCCGGGATCAAGCTGATCGACTTCAAGATCGAGATCGGCCGGATCTGGGACGGCGATTTCATGCGCCTGATCGTCGCCGACGAGATCAGCCCGGACAGCTGCCGGCTGTGGGACGTCAAGACTGGCCAGAAGCTGGACAAGGACGTGTTCCGCCGCGATCTGGGCAACCTGACCGACGCCTATACCGAGGTGGCGCGCCGGCTGGGCCTGATGCCCGCCAACACCACCTCGCTGACCAAGCCCACGCTCATCAACTGAAGGACCGCCACCATGACCGCCCCGCTGAAAGCCCGTGTGACCATCATGCTGAAGGACGGCGTTCTGGACCCGCAGGGCGAGGCGATCCGGCACGCGCTGGGCGGCCTGGGCTTTGCCGGCGTCTCGGGCGTGCGGCAGGGCAAGGTGATCGAGCTCGACCTGGCCCCGGAACTTTCGGGGGGCGATGCCGAGGCTGCCCGCGCCGAGGTCGCGCGCATGTGCGAGGGGCTGCTCGCCAATACCGTGATCGAGAAATACGCGGTCGAGATCGTCTGATCCCTTCGGCGCCGGGGGCGCTGCCCCCGGACCCCCGGGATATTTTTCCACAAAAGAGAACAGGAGGGCGGTTCGGTGATCGACAAGCTTTCCATGTTCATGGCGCTGGCGCGCGAGAAGCATTTCGGCCGCGCCGCCGAATCGCTGGGCATCACCCAGCCGACGCTGTCCTCGGCCATGCGGGCGCTGGAAGAGCAGCTGGGCGTGCAGCTGGTGCGGCGCGGCTCGCGTTTCCAGGGGCTGACGCCCGAGGGCGAGCGGGTGCTGGGCTGGGCGCGGCGCATCGTCGGCGATGCCCGTGCCATGCAGGCCGAGATGCAGGCCAGCCGCAAGGGCGTCTCTGGGCGGCTGCGCATCGGGGTGATCCCGACCGCCATGCCGCGCATCGCCGAGTTGACCGGGCCGTTCCTGAAGCGCCATCCCAGCGCCGGGGTCTCGATCCTGTCGCGCAGCTCGGACGAGATCCGCGACCAGATCGAGTCGCTGGAGCTGGACGCGGGCGTGACCTATCTGGACAGCGAGCCGCTGGGCCGGGTGCAGAGCCTACCCCTGTATCGCGAGACCTATTGCCTGATCGACCGCAGCACCGCCGCCGGCCCCGCCGAATGGTCCGAGGCCGCGACCCGGCCCTTGTGCCTGCTGACCCCGGACATGCAGAACCGTCGCATCGTCACCCGGCACCTGCTGGAGGCGGGGGCGGATGCCATGCCGCGGGTCGAATCGACCTCGATGCTGGCGATTCTCGCGCATGTCGCGACCGGCGACTGGGCGGCGATCCTGCCGCGGGCGCTGGCGCGCGGCCTGCCGCTGCCCGAGGGGGTGGTGGCGCGCGACCTTGACGGCCAGGGCCATATGGTCGGGCTGGTCGTTGCCCGGCGCGAACCGCATCCGCCCTTGGTCGAAGCCTTGCTGCGGCTGGTCGGGCGCCAGCAGGGCGGGGCGGATATCCTGCCTGTCGATTGAAGTTTTCAATCAATAAACGGCACATCACGATTGTTATGCCTATCGTGGACGCCTAATCTGGGCTAAATGTATGAGCCCGGATCGACCTAGCCATGACCTCGCCAGCCAGTGACGCTGACTTCCTTTTGCGCCTTGACGCCATCATCGCCGCCCATGCCGGCCGCGAGGGGCCCCTGCTGCCCATTCTGCACGATATCCAGGCGGAATGGGGCTATGTGCCCGAAGAGGCGCAGCCGGTGATCGCCGGGGCGCTGGGCATGACCCGGGCCGAGGTCTATGGCGTCGTCAGCTTCTACCACGATTTCCGCGATCATCCCTCGGGGCGGCATGTGCTGCGGCTGTGCCGGGCCGAGGCCTGCCAGTCCATGGGCGCGGACGAGTTGGCCGACCGGGTGCGCGCCGCACTGGGCATCGACTTTCACCAGACCACGCCGGACGGCCGGCTGACGCTGGAGCCGGTGTTCTGCCTGGGGCTTTGCGCCTGCGGGCCCTCGGCGCAGATGGGCGAGCGGCTGCTGGGCCGGGCCACGGTCGAGAAGGTGCAGCGACTGGTTGCCGAAGCGGGAATGGGAGCGGGCGCATGAGGATCTGGGTTCCTTTGGACGCGGCCGCCAAGGCCTTGGGCGCCGATGAGGTGGCCGCCGCGCTGGCCGCGGATTTCACCGTCACCCGCAACGGCACCCGGGGCATGATCTGGCTGGAGCCGCTGGTCGAGGTCGAGCGCGACGGCGTGCGCTACGGCTATGGCCCGGTCGAGGCGGGCGACGTGCCCGGGCTGGTCGAGGCGCTGCGCAGCGGCGCCGCGCATCCGCTGGCCCTGGGGCCGGTCGAGGAACTGCCCTGGATGAAGGCGCAGCAGCGACTGGTCTTTGCCCGCGTCGGCGTCATCGATCCGTTCTCGGTCGAGGAATATCAGGCGCATGGCGGGCTGGAGGGCCTGCGCCGCGCCGTCGAGATCGGGCCCGAGGCCATTGTCGCCGACGTGACCGAATCCGGTCTGCGCGGCCGCGGCGGCGCCGGTTTCCCGACCGGCATCAAGTGGAAGACCGTGGCCGGCGCGCAGGCGCCGCGCAAATACATCGTCTGCAACGCGGACGAGGGCGACTCGGGCAGTTTCGCCGACCGCATGCTGATGGAGGGCGATCCGCTGGTGCTGATCGAGGGCATGGCCATCGCCGGCATCGCCGTCGGCGCCGTCCAGGGCTATGTCTATATCCGCAGCGAATATCCCGACGCGATCCGCAACATGGAGGCCGCGATCGGCAAGGCCCGCCAGGCCGGCATCCTGGGCCAGTCGGTGCTG
This sequence comes from Paracoccus aminovorans, assembly GCF_001546115.1. Classification (GTDB taxonomy): domain Bacteria; phylum Pseudomonadota; class Alphaproteobacteria; order Rhodobacterales; family Rhodobacteraceae; genus Paracoccus; species Paracoccus aminovorans_B. The sequence continues at coordinate 1,087,302 of NZ_KQ955208.1, read as the reverse complement.
GGGTCGGGCCACGTCTATGACATGGAAGTGCGCACCGGTGCCGGCGCCTATGTCTGCGGCGAGGAGACCAGCCTGCTGAACAGCCTGGAAGGCAAGCGCGGCGTGGTGCGGGCCAAGCCGCCGATCCCGGCGCTGGAGGGTTTCCTGGGCCGGCCGACGGTGGTCAACAACGTCATCTCGCTGGCCTCGGTGCCGTGGATCCTGGCGCATGGCGGCGCGGAATACGCCAAGCTGGGCATCGGGCGGTCCAAGGGCACGATCCCGATCCAGATCGCCGGCAACGTGAAATACGGCGGGCTGTTCGAGGCCGCCTTCGGCATGACGCTGGGCCATATCATCAACGAGATCGGCGGCGGCACCGCCTCGGGCCGGCCGGTCAAGGCGGCGCAGGTCGGCGGGCCGCTGGGCGCCTATGTGCCGCACTGGAATTTCGACGTGCCCTTCGGCTATGAGGAACTGGGCGCCAAGGATGCGCTGCTGGGCCATGCCGGCATCAGCGTCTTTGACGATACCGCCGACATGCTCAAGCTGGCGCGCTTCGCCATGGAGTTCTGCGCCGTCGAAAGCTGCGGCAAGTGCACGCCCTGCCGCATCGGTTCGATCCGCGGCGTCGAAACCATCGACCGCATCGCCCAGGGCGACCAGGACGGCATTCCGATCCTGAAGGACCTGTGCAACACGATGAAATGGGGCTCGCTCTGCGCGCTGGGGGGCTTTGCGCCCTTCCCGGTGATGTCGGCCCTGACCCATTTCCCTGACGATTTCAGCGGACGGGGCGCACCCCGACCCGCCAACACCTACCGGGAGGCCGCAGAATGAAAGACTTCATCATTCCCGACCGCGACATGGGCACGCCGGCGGTCAAGTCGGATGTCATCGTCAACCTGACCGTCGACGGCATTCCCGTCAGCGTTCCCGCCGGCACCAGCGTCATGCGCGCCGCCGCCGTGGCGGGGATCTCGGTGCCGAAGCTCTGCGCCACCGACCACCTGACCGCCTTCGGCTCGTGCCGGCTCTGCGTGGTGCAGATCGACGGCATGCGCGGCACGCCCGCCTCCTGCACGACGCCGGTGGGCGAAGGCATGGTCGTCCATACCCAGACCGACGAGATCGCGCAGATCCGCAAGGGGGTGATGGAGCTCTACATCTCCGACCACCCGCTCGACTGCCTGACCTGCGCCGCCAACGGCGACTGCGAATTGCAGGACATGGCCGGCGCCGTCGGGCTGCGCGAGGTGCGCTATGAGCCGGGGCAGAACCATTTCGCCAGGCGCGACGCCGAGGGGCCGAACCCGGAATGGCGGCCCAAGGACCAGTCGAACCCCTATTTCACCTTCGACCCGGCGAAATGCATCGTCTGCAACCGCTGCGTCCGCGCCTGCGAGGAAGTGCAGGGCACCTTCGCGCTGACCATCGAAAGCCGCGGCTTCGACAGCCGCGTCTCGGCCGGGATGGCCTCGGACAGCTTCCTGTCGTCGGATTGCGTCAGCTGCGGCGCCTGCGTGCAGGTCTGCCCGACCGCGACGCTGATCGAGAACAAGGTGATCGAGATCGGCACGCCCGAGCATGTCGTCAAGACCACCTGCGCCTATTGCGGCGTCGGCTGTTCCTTCGACGTGCATATGCGCGGCGAGGAGGTGGTGCGCATGGTGCCCTCCAAGGAGGGCAAGGCGAACCACGGCCACAGCTGCGTCAAGGGCCGCTTTGCCTGGGGCTATGCCACGCATAAGGAACGCAAGCTGGAGCCGATGATCCGCGAGAAGATCACCGATCCCTGGCGGGTGGTGAGCTGGGACGAGGCGCTGGATTTCGCGACCGGCCGGCTGCGCGCGGCGCAGGCCGATCACGGCGTCAATTCCATCGGCGTCATCACCTCGTCGCGCTGCACCAACGAGGAAACCTATCTGGTGCAGAAGCTGGCGCGCGCCGTCTTCCGCAACAACAACACCGACACCTGCGCCCGGGTCTGCCATTCGCCGACCGGCTATGGGCTGAAGACCGCCTTCGGCACCTCGGCCGGCACGCATGACTTCGATTCGGTCGATGAAACCGACCTGGCGCTGGTCATCGGCTGCAACCCGACCGACGCGCATCCGGTCTTTGGCTCGCGCATGCGCAAGCGGCTGCGCGAGGGCGCCTCGCTGATCGTCATCGACCCGCGCGAGATCGACCTGCTGAAGACCCCGCATATGGGCCAGGGGCTGCACCTGCCGCTGCGCCCGGGCACCAACGTCGCCGTGGTCACCGCGCTGGCGCATGTGATCGTGGCCGAGCGGCTTTATGACGAGGCCTTCATCCGCGAGCGCTGCGACTGGGACGAATTCCTGGACTATGCCGAATTCGTGCTGGACCCCAAGCACGCCCCGGAAGAGGTCGAGAAGCTCAGCAAGGTTCCGGCCGAGCTGATCCGCCAGGCCGCCCGCGCCTATGCCAGGGCGCCGCGCGCCAGCATCTATTACGGCCTGGGCGTGACCGAGCATTCGCAGGGCTCGACCACGGTCATGGCCATCGCCAACCTGGCGATGATGTGCGGCAATATCGGCAAGCCCGGCACCGGCGTGAACCCGCTGCGCGGCCAGAACAACGTGCAGGGCTCCTGCGACATGGGCTCGTTCCCGAACGAATACCCGGGCTACCGCCATGTCTCGGACCCCGAGACCAGGGCGATCTATGAACGCGCCTGGGGCGTCGAGCTGTCGCCGGAACCGGGCCTGCGCATCCCGAACATGTTCGACGAGGCGCTGGCCGGCCGCTTCCGTGGTCTCTACTGCCAGGGCGAGGACATTGTGCAGTCGGACCCCGACACCCGCCATGTCACCAGCGCGCTGTCCGCGATGGACATCGTCATCGTCCACGACCTGTTCCTGAACGAGACCTCGAACTATGCCCATGTCTTCCTGCCGGGCTCGTCCTTCCTGGAAAAGGACGGCACCTTCACCAATGCGGAACGCCGCATCAACCTGGTGAACCGGGCGATGACGCCGAAGAACGGCTATGAGGACTGGGAAATCACCCAGATGCTGGCGAACCGGATGGGCGGCAACTGGACCTATACCCACCCGCGCGAGATCATGGCGGAAATCGCCCTGACCACGCCCAGCTTCGCCGGCGTCTCGTTCGAGCTGCTGGAACGCGAGGGCTCGGTGCAATGGCCCTGCAACGAGGCCGCGCCGCTGGGCACGCCGGTCATGCATATCGACGGCTTCGTGCGCGGCAAGGGCAAGTTCATCCACACCGAATATGTCGCGACCGAGGAACGCACCGGCGCCCGCTTCCCGCTGCTGCTGACCACCGGGCGGATCCTGTCGCAATACAACGTCGGCGCCCAGACCCGGCGCACCGACAACGTCGCCTGGCACCCCGAGGATATCCTGGAGATCCATCCCTCGGACGCCGAGAACCGGGGCGTGCGCGAGGGCGACTGGGTGCGGGTAGCCTCGCGCTCGGGCGACACGACGCTGCGCGCGCATATCACCGATCGCGTGGCGCCGGGGGTGGTCTATACCACCTTCCACCACCCGACGACCCAGGCGAACGTGGTCACGACGGACAATTCCGACTGGGCCACCAACTGCCCCGAGTTCAAGGTGACGGCGGTGCAGGTCAGCCCCTCGAACGGCCCGTCGGATTGGCAAGAGGAGTATCAGGCCCATTCCGAACTGTCGCGCCGCATCCTGCCCACCGCAGCCGAGTGACATGCGCGACGTGACGGGCGTCATGCGCTGGGACGGCACGGGCTGGCGCCACGCCGCCCCGCCGCCCGCGCCGCAAGAGGTGCCGGTGGCCCTGGTCATCGACGGCATGAGCCAGGCGGTGCTGATGGCGACGCCGCGCGACCTGCGCGATTTTGCCGTGGGCTTCGCGCTGACCGAGGGGCTGATCGCCAGCCCCGCCGATGTGCAGGATTTCGAAGAGGCCGAGGTCGAGGCCGGCGGCTTCCCCGCCCGCGAGGCGCGGCTGTGGCTGCGCCCCGGCCTGGCGGCGGGTCTGGCCGAGCGCCGGCGCAGCATGGTCGGGCCGGTCGGCTGCGGGCTGTGCGGCGTCGACAGCATTGCCGCGGCGCTGCCGAAGATGGTGCCGGTCGCCTCGGCCTGGCGCATGCCGCCGCAGGACGTGGCCCGCGCCATGGCGGCGCTGGATGCGGGGCAGGTCCTGCGCCGCGACACGCCGGCGATCCATGGCGCCGCCTTCTGGAACGGCCGCACCGCCCTGGTGCGCGAGGACGTCGGCCGGCACAATGCGCTGGACAAGCTGGCCGGCGCGCTGGCGCGGGCCGGAACCGACGCCGGGCAGGGCGCCATCGTCATGTCCTCGCGCCTGTCGGTGGATCTGGTGCAAAAGGCCGCGCGGCTGGGCGCCCCGGTGCTGATCGGCGCCTCGGCCCCGACCGGGCTGGCACTGGACTGGGCCGCAAGCGCCGGCATCACCCTGATCGCCCGCGCCCGCGGCGCGAGCTTCGACCTTTACACCCACCCCGACCGCATTGCCGGAGCCTGAGCCTTGCACTACGACACGATGAAGCTGATCCACATGGCCAAGCAGATGGCGGATTTCTTCCGCAGCCAGCCTGGCCGGCCGCCGGCCGAGGCGGTCGCCGCCCATATCAACGACAACTGGTCGCCGCAGCTGCGCCAGGACTTCGTGGCGCTGATCAACCAGGGCGCCGAGGCCGATCCCATCGTGCGCGAGGCCGCGGCCTTCGTCCGCGTGAGCGCCGCGGCCTGACCTTGCCGGCCCGCTGCGGCGCCTGTAAGCCCGCGGCAGGTTTCCCGAGGAGCGCGACATGTCCGCAGACGTGCCTGACCGGAGCGGCGGGGGCATGGCGCTCTTCGCCAATACCGGCTTTCTGTTCACCGACCTGCCCTTCGCGCAGCGCATCGAGGCCGCCGCCGCCGCCGGCTTCGACGGGGTCGAGTTCCACGACGAATTGCAGCGCGAGGACGCGCCCGCCGTCGCCGCGCTGCTGGCCCGCCTGGGGTTGCGCATGGGCGGGATCAACGCGCATATGGGCGAGACGGCCGGCCGCGCCGCGCTGCCGGGGCAAGAGGCCGGCTTCATGGCCGATCTCGCCGCCGCCCATGCCGCCGCCGCATGCGTCGGCGCGCCGGCGATCCATGTGCTGGCGGGCAAGGGCGCGACCGATGCCGCGACCTATCGCGCCAACCTGCGCCGGGCCATCGACGCCACCGACCGGCTGATCCTGATCGAGCCGCTCTGCCCGCAGGCGATGCCGGGCTATCACCTGTCGCGGCTCGCCGACGCACTGGAGCTGGCCGAGGCGATCGGCCCGCGCCTGCGGGTGATGTTCGACTGGTTCCACGTCGCGACCGAGCTTGGCGCCCCCGCTGCGGCCAAGGCGCTGCTGCGCCACAGGCCGCTGATCGGCCATGTCCAGGCCGCCTCGGTCCCCGCCCGCGCCGAGCCGGCGCCCGAGATCCTGCGCCGGTTCCGCGATGCCGGCTGCCCGGCGGTCGGGCTGGAGTATCGCCCGACGCAGCCACCGGCGGCGCATCTGTACTCGCTGCGCGCGGCCCTGGCCGAGGGATAGGACCCCGGGCGCGGCGTGATCGGCCGCCGCGCCGGTCCCCGGATATTTGCGGGCGTGAAAACGCGGACCTGTCCTGCGCCGCGGTGAGGCACGCCTTCCCAACCCCCGGTTTCGCCAGCGGCGCACATCTGCGGGATCGGGGTCCAATGCAAGCCTTGGCTCCAAGCTGACCTGAGGCCCGCAGATGAGCCTGGCCCGACGCCGGAGACCGCGGCGCGTGCCGTCCAAGCTGAAAGGCCGGCTGCGACAACTCGCCAGCAGCCCGCCCGGCCTCGGCTCTCGTCGAGGCCATGGAGAAACTGTCCCGCAAGCTCAGCGCTGGACGCCGAGCGCATGAAGCTCGAAGCCGAGGGCCGGCATCTGGCACCAGACTCTGCTGGTGCGGCGGCTGGTGGGGCGCTGTGATGCCCGACAACCTGCCCAACTCACGCGCACCCGGCTGGACGATCTCGCGGCTATGACGCGGGAGCACAACGCCCATAGCGCGGCCATGCTGGGGCGCTATGACGACAGCCTGCCTGACTCGCCCAGCGGGTCGAGTGAATCGAGCGCCGGCTGGACCTGATCGACTAGCCTGCGCCCAACGCCACAGCAGCCCCGGCCGAAAGACGGGGCGGTTGCGTCCTGCGCTGTTCACCGAGGCCGTCGACCCATGGCCTTGGCAACCCAAAGAAAACAGGCGCGGTTTCCCGCGCCTGTTCAGCCCTGTTTTGACCGTAAGCCTCAGTTCTGCTCCATCAGATCGGTGATCCGGCGCACGGCCACGCGGCGGTTGTCGCGCTCGGCGCCTTCGCTGGGCACCAGCAGGAACTGCTCGCCATAGCCCTGGACCACCATGTTCTCGGGCGGCACCTGGAAATATTCCGTCAGCGCCAGCGCCACCGATTCCGCGCGCCGGTCCGACAACGCCAGGTTGGCGGCGTCCGAGCCGACGGCGTCGGTATAGCCTTCGATCATGTAGATCTCGGCCGGGTTCTGGTCGACGCTGTCGCGGATCACCTTGCCCAAGGTGGCCAGCTGCTGCGCCTGGTCGGGCGTGATCGCAGAGGAGCCGGTCTCGAAGGTGATCTCGGGCACGTTCACCGGGGCGACCAGCGCGCGCACCTCGGGGATGTCGCGGATCTGGCCCAGGGTGAAGCGGCGGTCGACATTGGCCTCGCGGCGCAGCGCCTCGCGCAGCGCGGCCTCGTCCAGCGGGCCGCGGCTGATCTCGACCGGCGGCGGCGCCGGCAGGGTCGAGATCCGCACCGGTTCCGCCGCGGTATCGTCGATCAGCCGGGTCTCGCTGCCGTCGGCGCGCACCAGCGTGCGGCGCAGGATGTTCATGTTCGCATCGCGGATGGTGACGACGCGGCTGCCGTCCTCGCGCACGACCGTGGTCCGGGTCGAGCCGTCGTCGAAGGTCTCGGTCCGCACGTTCGAGCCGGGCTGGTAGAGCAGCGCATTGTCGTCCTTGATCACCTGCTGACTGCCGTCGGGCAGGGTCACGACGACGCGGTCGCCGGTGTTCAGCGCCACCTGGCGGTCGTTCGACAGCATCTTGCCGACCGCGAAGCCGGCGGCGCCGGCCAGCAGCAGCTTGCCGATGTCCTTGAGGTTGTCGTCGTCGTCATCATCGTCGCGCCGGGCCTCGCTGCGCTGGTCCTCGCGCTGTTGGTCGCCGTTCAGGCCCTGGATGATCGCGTTCTCGAAATCCTGGTCCGAGCGGCGGGCGTTGTCCTTGGTGATCTGCACCTCGTCCACCTGACCCTGCTGCTGCTGCTCCTGCGCCCCGGCGGCGGCGAGCGCCGCGGCGGCGACCGGCGGCGGATTCTCGGCGGCGCGCTTGGCGACCTCGTTCGGGGTCACCCGGGCCTCGGGCGCCTGGACCTCGCCAGGTTGCGGCTGGCCGGGTTGGCCCTGCTGGTCCTGTTGCTGGCCGCTTGCTTGATCCTGCTGCTGCTCTTGCAGGCGCCGGGCGAGTTCGGCCGCACCGGGAGCCGCGGGCGTGTCCTGGCCGGCCTGCTGCGGGTCGTCCTGCCGGCGCTGCTGCTGGTCGCTGGCCTGCTCCTGGCGCGGCTGATCCTCGCCGGTCTGCTGCTGACCGTCCTGCCGGCGCTGCTGCTCGCCATCGGCCTGCTGGCGGCGCGGTTCGGGCTTTTGCGCGGCCTCGCCGGGTTGGGGCTGGCCGGGAGCGGGCTGGTCCTGGTCGCGCGCTTCCAGCCGTTCCTTCAACGCCGCCGCGTCAGGCATGTCCTTGGACTCGGCCGCCGGTTGCCGGGCCTGGACCGAGGGCTGGTCGCGTTGCGGCTCGTCCGGTTTGCGGTCGGGGGCGGGGTCGGCGGTGGTCACGGACTTGGCACTGTCGGGCTTGGTCGCGGGTTGCTTCTGGGCGTCCTCGCGCAATTGCTCGGCGCGGCCGGCGGCCTGATCGGCATCGGCCGGCTTGGCTCGGGGCGTCTCGGCCTCGACCACCGGCGGTTTCGGAGCGGGTTCCTGCGCCTGAGTCACGGCGGGCTTCTCCTCAGGCGCCCGGGCCGGTTCGGCGGCCTGCTGCTGCTTGGCCTGCGGGGCGTCCTGCCCTGCGGCGGGCTTTCCAGGCTGCGGCTCTTCCTGCCGGGGCTGGACCTGCCGGCGCGGCTCCTGCTGCTGCTCGGCCTGGGCGGGTTCTTGCTGCTGCGGCTGCTCCTTGGCCTGCCGCTCGGCGCGGGGCTTTTGCTGGGGCTGCTGGTTTTGCTGCTGTTGTTCGGGCTTTTGCGCCTGGCCTTCCTCGGACTGGTTTTTCTTCTGCTTGGGCAGGATCAGTTGCTGGCCGTCCTGCGCTTGCTGGTCCTGGGCCAGGGCAAGCTGCGGGGTGATGATGGACAGGCAAGCCACAAGCGCGGTTGTGGTCTTGAAGATGCGGCGCATGTCGGTCCCTTCCGAATGTCGCGTGATGATCGGAAAAACCCCGGCGAAATGCCGAGGTTCCCCCACAAGCACGTGATCGCAGGCGGTGCGCATCGGCCGGCGGATTGCCGCCGTCCGGACGCTGGTGGGATCTAACCCAGCAGGGCCAGCCGGCCGCCGGACATGCGCTGCACGCGCCCGGCCAGTTCCAGCGCCAGGATCGCCGGGGCAATGACCGCTGCCGGGACGCCCAGGTCGCGGATCAGCAGGTTTTCCTCGGTCGGGCTGGGGCCGAGCTTGGCCAGGATCCGCGCCTCGAGATTGACCGGGCCGCCCTGCGCCTGGCGGGTTTCGGGGCCGGGCCGGCGGCGCAGCCCGTGGCCCATCTCGGCCAGCCGGCGGGCCACGGCGGCGGGTTGCAGGGTCCGGGCCATGCCGGGACGGGCGGGCTCGGCCACCGGGGGCGCCGGTTGCGGCAGCCGGGCGGGCGCGGCCGTCTCGACCGGGGTGCCGTTCGATTGCAGGGCCGCCAGCACATCGGCCGAATTGCGCACCAGCGTCGCGCCGTCGCGGATCAGGCTGTTGCAGCCGCTGGCGCGGGCATCCATCGGATGGCCGGGAACCGCCATCACCTCGCGCCCCTGGTCCAGCGCGCAACGCGCGGTGATCAGGCTGCCCGAGCGATGCGCCGCCTCGACCACCACCACGGCGCGCGACAGGCCCGAGATGATGCGGTTGCGGGCCGGGAAGTGCCGCGCCACCGGCTCGACCCCTGGGGGCTGCTCGGTCATCAACAGGCCGGTGTCGCAGATCGATTCGGCCAGGGCGGCGTTCTCTGCCGGATAGATCATGTCGATGCCGCCGGCCATCACGGCGATGGTGCCGCCATGCAGAGATGCCTCATGCGCGACGGTGTCGATGCCGCGCGCCAGGCCCGCGACCACCGCAGCGCCGGTCTGCGACAGGCCCAGCGCCATGCCGCGCGCCATGCGCAGCCCCAGCGACGAGGCGTTGCGCGCCCCGATCACCGCCACCGGCAGCCGGTCCAGCACCGCAAGATCGCCGCGCAGCCACAGCGCCGCCGGCGCCTCGGCCACCTCGCGCAGCAGGGCCGGATAGGCGGGGTCGTCCCAGGTCAGCAGCCGGGCACCGGCGCGGCGACCGGCCTCGAGCTCGGCATGGACCACGGCCAGCGGGCAGGGGGCGTAATCCTCGATCCCGGCGGCGCGGGCGATCGCGGGCAGGGCGGCCAGCGCCGCCTCGGCGCTGCCATGTTCGGCAAGCAACCGGTGGAATGTCGCCGGTCCGACCCGGCGCGAGCGGATGAGTCGCAGGCAGGCGATCCCGTCCCCCATCGGTGTGAGCGAGGTGTGGTGGGGTTCGAAAGGAAGCGGTCTTGCCATCATCATTGCCTTTGCCTCATCCGCAGGACGAGTCATGCCATGGCAATGGTTAAGAATGCGTTAGCCGCGAAAAGATTCCGCCAACCCCTTGAATTTGCCGGAAATCAGGCCGCCGAGCCGCCGATGGTCAGCCCGCCGATGCGCAGGGTGGGCAGGCCGACGCCGACCGGAACCCATTGTCCCTGCTTGCCGCAGTTGCCGATTCCCGGGTCCAGCGACAGGTCGTTGCCGATGGCGCGGATCTGTTGCAGCGCGGTGGCGCCGTCGCCGATCAGCGTCGCGCCGCGGATCGGGTCGCCGACCTGGCCGTTCTTCACGCGATAGGCCTCGGTGCAGGAGAACACGAACTTGCCGTTCGTGATATCGACCTGGCCGCCGCCGAAACCCACGGCATAGATGCCGTCTTCCAGCCCGGCGAGGATTGCGGCCGGATCCTCGGACCCCGCCAGCATGAAGGTATTGGTCATGCGCGGCATCGGCGCATGGGCATAGCTTTGCCGGCGGCCGTTGCCGGTCGGCGCGACCCCCATCAGCCGGGCGTTCTGGCGGTCCTGCATATAGCCGGTCAGCACGCCGTCCTCGATCAGCACGTTGCGGGCCGGCGCCGTGCCCTCATCATCGACCGAGATCGAGCCGCGCCGGTCGGGGATGGTGCCGTCATCGACCACGGTGACGCCGGGCGCGGCCACGCGGCTGCCCAGCAGCCCGGCAAAGGCGGAATGGCCCTTGCGGTTGAAGTCGCCTTCCAGCCCATGGCCCACCGCCTCGTGCAGCAGGATCCCCGGCCAGCCCGGGCCCAGCACCACGTCCATGACGCCGGCAGGGGCGGGGACCGAGCGCAGGTTGACCAGGGCGATGCGCAGCGCCTCGCGCACCTGGGCCTGCCAGTGCTCGGGCGCGATCAGCCCGTCCAGCGCCACGCGGCCGCCGCCGCCGGCATTGCCCGATTCGCGGCGGCTGTTCGATTCCACGATGACCGAGACGTTGATGCGCGCCATCGGCCGGATGTCGGTCGAAAGCCCGCCTTCGGGGCGCAGGATCGCCACCTCCTGCACCGAGGTCGAGATGCTGGCCGAGACCTGCACCACCCGCGGGTCGAGGTCGCGGGCGAAGGCGTCGATCTCGCGCAAGAGCGCGACGCGGGCGCCGAAGGGCACCGATTCCGCCGGGTCGATCGCGGCGTAAAGCGGGCGGATCTCGGCCACGGGCGGCAGGGCCAGCGTGCCGCCGCCGTCGCCGACGGCCAGCCGCACGGTTTCCGCCGCCTTGCGCAAGGCTGTTTCGCCGATCTCGGTGGAATGGGCATAGCCGGTCACGTCGCCGCGCACTGCGCGCAGGCCGAAGCCCTGCTCGGCGTCATAGCTTGCCGTGCGCAGCCGGCCGTCGTCGAAGACCAGCGCCTCCGAGCGGGAGCGTTCCAGATACAGCTCGCCATCATCCGCCCCTGCAAGCGCCGATTGCAGGACACGCAGCGCGCGATCCTGGTCGAGATGGGTTTGAAACGGGGAAAAGGCTGCGTCCGGCATGTCATCGCTCCTGACCTGGAAGCCTCGACTAGGGGTTTTTTGGTCGTAAGTCGATAGCTATGGCTTGCCCGTAGGGGTAAGATATGGTTCTGGTTCAGGACCGAATGCCGGCAGCCCGAGGAGACAGGGCCCTGCCGGCGGCATGATAGGCAACGGGATGGGAAGATGGCAATTGCGACGATGCGCCGCGGGGTAATGGCGGCTACGGGTCTTGGTTTTGCTGGGCTGACGGCCGTGCCGGCGCTGGCGCAGGACGTGCTGGGCGACCTGCCCGTGATCGGCAAGCCGCACAATGGCGGCATGGGCTTCCAGCCCGCGTCGAGCCCGCTGGCGCATGACCAGCAGTGGCTGGATCATTTCGTGCTCTACATCATCACGGCGGTGACGATCTTCGTCTGCCTGCTGCTGCTGATCTGCATCGTCCGCTTCAACCGCCGCGTGAACCCCGTCCCGGCGCGCTTTACCCACAACACTCCGGTCGAGGTGGTCTGGACGCTGGTACCGGTGCTGATCCTGGTTTCCATCGGCGCCTTCTCGCTGCCGGCGCTGTTCCGCAGCCAGGAAATGCCGAACGACCCGGACCTGGTCATCAAGGCCATCGGTCACCAGTGGTACTGGTCCTATGAATATCCGAACGACGCCATCGCCTTCGACGCGCTGCTGCTGGAGAAGGACGCCCTGGCCGACGCCGGCTACAGCGAGGACGAATACCTGCTCGCCACCGACAACCCGGTCGTGGTGCCGGTCGGCAAGAAGGTGCTGGTGCAGGTCACCGCGACCGACGTGATCCACAGCTGGACCGTGCCGGCCTTTGCCGTGAAACAGGACGCCGTGCCGGGCCGTATCGCGCAGCTGTGGTTCGAGGTCGACAAGGAAGGCGTCTATTTCGGCCAGTGCTCGGAGCTTTGCGGCATCAACCACGCCTATATGCCCATCGTGGTCAAGGCCGTCAGCCAAGAGAAATACGACGCCTGGCTGGCCGGCGCGAAGGAGGAGTTCGCCGCCGACGCCTCGGATTACCTGCCCGCCAGCCCGGTCAAGCTGGCCTCGGCCGAGTAAGGGCCGTGACCGACATCAACGCATATGAGGGGCCCGCCGAGGCGGGCTTCGGCGATTACGTCGCGCTGCTGAAGCCGCGGGTCATGTCGCTGGTGGTGTTCACCGCCTTCGTCGGCCTGTGGATCGCGCCGCTGCCGGTGAACCCCTTCGTGGCCTTCTGCGCGGTGCTGTTCATCGCGCTGGGCGGCGGGGCCTCGGGCGCGCTGAACATGTGGTACGACGCCGATATCGACGCGGTGATGAAGCGAACGGCCGGCCGGCCGGTGCCCTCGGGGCGCGTCGCCTCGGGCGAGGCGCTGGGTCTGGGCATCGCGCTGTCCGGCCTGTCGGTGATGATGCTGGGCCTGGCGGCGAACTGGTTCGCGGCGGGCTTCCTGGCCTTCACCATCTTCTTCTATGCCGTGGTCTACACGATTTGGCTGAAGCGCTCGACGCCGCAGAACATCGTCATCGGCGGCGCGGCCGGGGCCTTCCCGCCGATGATCGGCTGGGCCTGCGCCACCGGCGGCATCGGCATCGAATCGCTCTTGATGTTCGCACTGATCTTCTTCTGGACGCCGCCGCATTTCTGGGCGCTGGCGCTGTTCATGAAGGACGACTATTCCAAGGCCGGCGTGCCGATGCTGACCGTGACGCATGGCCGCAAGGTCACGCGCCGGCACATCTTCATCTATACGCTGGTGCTGGCGCCCTTCGCGCTCTGGCTGGGCTTCACCTCGGTCGGCGGGCCGCTGTATCTCGCGGTCTCGGCGGTGCTGAACGGGCTCTTCATCGCCGGCGGCTGGCAGATCCTGCGCCGGGACGAGGAACAGGCCCAAGCCGACGGCTACCGCGTCGAGAAGCGCTATTTCCGGCTGTCGCTCTATTACCTGTTCCTGCATTTCCTGGCGCTGCTGGTTCAGCACGGGATCGGAGGATGGTGATGGCGCTGCATGTCGAACATGAGCTGCACAAGCGCCGGCGCTCGCGCAACATCGGCCTCGCGGTGGTGTTGGCGGCCTTCGTGGCGCTGGTCTTCGGCCTCTCGGTGGTCAAGATCACCCAGGGCGACATGATGCAGGGCTATGACCACCGGCCGCAGGCCTCGATGTTGCCGAAGGACCCGAACCCGCCGGCGGCCAATCCGGCCCCGGTCGCGGCGCCCGGCACGCCCGGCGCCGAGCAGGGGGCAGAGCCATGACCGAGCAACGCTCGAACGGGCGCACCGTGCTGAAGCTGGTTTCCGTGGTCCTGGTCATGGGCGCGCTCAGCTGGGCGGCGGTGCCGTTCTATTCCTGGTTCTGCCGCGTCACCGGCTTTGCCGGCACCACCAATGTCGCGACCGCGACCTCGGACACCGTGCTGGATGAAAAGGTCCGCGTGCGCTTCGATTCCAACGTCGATCCGGACATGGGCTGGACCTTCCGCCCGCTGCAGCGCGAAATGGAGCTGCGCATCGGCGAGAACGCCATCGCCTTCTACGAGGCGGTCAACACCACCGACCAGCCGATCACCGGCACGGCGAGCTATAACGTCGCCCCCGATGCCGCCGGCTATTTCTTCAACAAGATCGAGTGCTTCTGCTTTACCGAGCAGACCCTGCAACCCGGTGAGCGGGTCGAGATGCCGGTCAGCTTCTATGTCGATCCCGAGATCGTCACCGACCGCGACGCCGGGCGCATCCGCGACATCACCCTGTCCTATACCTTCCACCGGACCGAGCCGCCGGCGCCCCAGCAGGCGGCGCTGGACGCCGGAAACCGACCGACCGTAAACTGAGCAACAAGAACCAGCAGCAACAGCCGGGAACGCAGCCATGGCCCATGTAAAGAACCACGACTATCAGATCCTGCCACCCTCGATCTGGCCGTTCCTCGGCGCGATCGCCGCCTTCGTCATGCTGACCGGCGCGGTGGCCTGGATGAAGGGCATCACCGTCTTCGGTGCCCCGGTCGAGGGGCCCTGGATGTTCCTGATCGGCTTCGTGGCCGTGCTCTATGTCATGTTCGGCTGGTGGGCCGACGTGGTGAAGGAAGGCGAGTCGGGCGAGCATACCCCGGTCGTGCGCATCGGCCTGCAATACGGCTTCATCCTGTTCATCATGTCCGAGGTGATGTTCTTCGTCGCCTGGTTCTGGGCCTTCATCAAGAACGCGCTCTATCCGATGGGGCCGGACAGCCCGATCAAGGACGGCGTCTGGCCGCCGGAAGGCATCGTGACCTTCGATCCCTGGCACCTGCCGCTGATCAACACGCTGATCCTGCTTCTGTCGGGCGTCGCCGTGACCTGGGCGCACCATGCCTTCGTGCATGAGGGCGACCGCAAGACCACCATCAACGGGCTGATCGTCGCCGTCATCCTAGGCCTGTGCTTCACCGGGCTGCAGGCCTATGAATACAGCCACGCCGCCTTCGGCATGGCCGACACGGTCTATGCCGGCACCTTCTTCATGGCGACCGGCTTCCACGGCGCCCATGTCATCATCGGCACCATCTTCCTGTTCGTCTGCCTGATCCGGCTGATCCGCGGCCAGATGACGCAGCAGCAGCATGTCGGCTTCGAGGCCGCGGCCTGGTACTGGCACTTCGTCGACGTGGTCTGGCTGTTCCTCTTCGTCGTGATCTATATCTGGGGCCGCTGAGCCCGGCGGCAATCTGGCGGCGCGGGGCCCGGTCCCGCGCCGTTTTTCGTTGGAGACCCCGATGCGCCGCTATGTCTTTCCGCTGATCGTCGGTGTGCTCGGCTGCGCCATCCTGATCTCGCTGGGCCTGTGGCAGCTCAAGCGGCTGGAGTGGAAAGAGGGCATGATCGCCCGCATCGAAAGCGGCATCCACGGCCAGGCCGTGCCCTTGCCCGCCGCCGTCGATCCCACGATGAAATACATGCCGGTGCTGGTCTCGGGCCGGACCACGGGGGAAGAGATCGACGTGCTGTCCGGCACCCGCGAATCCGGCGGCGGCTACCAGGTCGTCTCGGGCTTCGTGCTGGATGACGGGCGCCGCATCCTCGTGGACCGCGGCTTCATCGACCAGGACCACAAGCGCGACCCGCGCCCGCCGGTGCGGCTGGAGGTCGCCGGCAACCTGCATTGGCCCGAGGAAAAGGGCAGCGCCACGCCCGCGCCGAACCTGTCCGAGAACATCTGGTTCGCCCGCGACGTGCCCGCCATGGCGGCGCAGCTCGGGACCGCGCCGGTGCTGGTCGTCGCGGCCGAGGTGCGGGGCGACGCGCAGGGTGTCGCGCCGATCCCGGTCGCGGTCGAGGGCATCCCGAACAACCACCTGGGCTATGCCGTGCAATGGTTCATGTTCGCCGCGGTCTGGGCAGGGATGACAGTCGCCCTGATCTGGCGTATCAGGCAGCGGAAATTCTAGGGGGACGCGATGCGTTACGTATCTACCCGGGGGCGGGCTCCGGTCTTGGACTTCGAACAGGCGATGATGACCGGCCTCGCGCGCGACGGCGGGCTGTATCTGCCCGAGGCCATGCCGATGTTCTCGGCCGACGAGATCGCCGCGCTCGAAGGGCTGCCCTATGAGGACGTCGCGCTGCGCATCGTTACCCCCTTCGTCGGCGACAGCTTTTCGCAGGACGAGCTGAAGGGCGCCATCGCGCGGGCCTATGCCGGCTTCGACCATGTCGCCCGCGCGCCGCTGGTGCAGCTGGCGCCGGGCCATCACCTGCTGGAACTGTTCCACGGGCCGACCATCGCCTTCAAGGACTTCGCCATGCAGCTGATCGGCCAGCTGTTCCAGCTGGCGCTGGCGCGGTCGGGCAGCCGGGTGACGATCCTGGGCGCAACCTCCGGCGACACCGGCTCGGCCGCGATCGAGGCGTTCCGGGGCCTGCCGAATGTCGACGTGTTCATCATGTATCCGCATGGCCGCGTCAGCGAGGTGCAGCGCCGGCAGATGTCCACGCCTTCGGAAGCCAATGTGCATGCGCTGGCCGTCGACGGCACCTTCGACGATTGCCAGGCGCGGCTGAAGGATCTGTTCAACGACCACGCCTTCCGCGACGCGGTGGGGCTGGCGGGCGTCAACTCGATCAACTGGGCGCGGGTGCTGGCGCAGATCGTCTATTACTTCACCGCCGCCGTCAGCTTGGGCGCACCGGGGCGCGAGGTGGACTTCAGCGTGCCGACCGGGAATTTCGGCGACATCTTCGCCGGCTCCATCGCCAAGCAGATGGGCCTGCCCATCGGCCGGCTGGTCGCGGCCGTGAACCAGAACGACATCCTGCACCGGGCGCTTTCGACCGGCGAATACCGGGTCGGCGAGGCGCAGCCCTCGATCAGCCCGTCGATGGATATCCAGGTCAGCTCGAACTTCGAACGCGCGCTGTGGCTGGCCTACGGCCGCGACGGCGGCGCCATCTCGCAGCTGATGGACGAGCTGAAATCCGGCGGCTTCGCCATCAGCCAGGGCGCGCTGCAGGCGCTGCGCGAGACCTATGCCTCGGGCCGCGTGTCCGAAGCGGAAACGCTGGCCATGATCGCCACCATCCGCGCCGAGACCGGCGAGGTGATCTGCCCGCATACCGCCGTCGGCGTGAAAATCGGCCGCGAGAACCTGCGCCCCGGCGTGCCCATGGTGACGCTGGCGACGGCGCATCCGGCGAAGTTCCCCGATGCGGTGGAACAGGCCATCGGCTTCCGCCCGGGCCTGCCGCCGCAGATGGCCGACCTGTTCGAGCGCGCCGAACGCATCACCCGTATTGAAAACGACGCGGATAGGCTTAAATCGCTGATCCTTGAACGGAGAGCAGCTTGACCGAACCCCGCATCAGCACCTTGCCGAATGGCCTGCGCGTCGTCACCCGCGACATGCCCGGCCTGCATTCCGCCGCCATCGGCATCTGGGTCAACGCGGGTTGCCGCGACGAACGCGCCGAACAGAACGGCATCGCGCATTTCCTGGAACACATGGCCTTCAAGGGCACGGCCACGCGCTCGGCCCTGGAAATCGTCGAGACCATCGAGAATGTCGGCGGCTATATCAACGCCTATACCTCGCGCGACGTGACCAGCTATTACGTGCGGGTGCTGGCGGGCGATGTGTCGCTGGCGCTGGACGTGATCTCCGACATCGTGCTGAACCCGGTCTTCGAGCCGCGCGAGATCGAGGTCGAACGCGGCGTGATCCTGCAAGAGATCGGCCAGTCGCTGGACACGCCCGACGACGTGATCTTCGACTGGCTGCAAGAGGCGGCCTATCCCGACCAGCCCATGGGCCGCACCATCCTGGGCCCGGCCGAGCGGGTCAGCCATTTCACCCGCGACGACCTCTCGCGCTTCATCGGCGAGCATTACGGGCCGGAACGCATGATCGTCGCCGCCGCCGGCGCCGTGGACCACGACCGCATCCTGCGCCAGGTCGAGGCGATCTTCGGCGGCCTGGCCACCCGCGCCGGCACCACGCGCGAGCCCGCCCGCTGGCAGGGCGCCGAGGCGCGGCGCGTCAAGAAGCTGGAACAGGCGCATTTCGCCCTGGGTTTCGAGGGGCCGGGCTATCAGGACGCCGATTTCTACGCGGCGCAGATCTGGACCTCGGCCCTGGGGGGCGGCATGTCCTCGCGCCTGTTCCAGAAGATCCGCGAGGAAAAGGGCCTGTGCTATTCGATCTTCGCGCAGTCCGGTTTCCACGACGACACCGGCATGGTGACGATCTATGCGGGCACCTCGGGCGACCAGGTGGCGGATCTGGCCATGCTGACCGTGGACGAGCTGAAACGCTCGGCCGATGACATGACCGAGGCCGAGATCGCCCGCGCTCGGGCGCAGATGAAGGCCGGGCTGCTGATGGGGCTGGAAAGCCCGACCGGCCAGGCCGAGCGCATGGCGCGGTCGCTGGCGATCTGGGGCCGGGTGCCCGATGCCGCCGAGGTGGCCGAGCGCATCGACGCCGTGACCGTGGCGCAGATCCGCGGCCATGCCCGGCAACTGCTGGGCAATGCCCGCCCGGCGCTGGCGCTTTACGGCCCGGTCAAGGCGGCGCCCACGCGCGAGGAACTGGCCGCGAGGCTTGCCGCCTGATGTTCGGCCGAAGGCGTCCGCCCAGTCTCGAGACCGAGCGGATGCTGCTGCGCCTGCCCGCACATCAGGATTTCGGCCCCTGGGTGGCGCTGCGCGTGGAAAGCCGCGCCTTCCTGACGCCGTGGGAGCCGGTCTGGGCCGCCGACCACTTGTCGAAGCGCAGCTTCACCAACCGGGTCTATTGGGCGCTGCGCGCCAGCCGCAACGGCACCGCGCTGCCGCTGTTCCTGATCCGCCGCGACGGCACGCTGCTGGGTGCGATCACGCTGGACAACATTCGCCGCGGCCCGGCGCAATCGGCCACCATCGGCTATTGGATCGGCCAGTCCTTCGCCCGCCAGGGCTACATGCGCGAGGCCATCGGCGCGCTGGTCAACCATGCGTTTTCGCAGATGGACCTCAGCCGGATCGAGGCCGCCTGCCTGCCCGAGAACACGCCCTCGCGCGGGGTGCTGGAACGCGCCGGCTTCAAATACGAGGGCGTGGCGCAAAGCTATCTGCAGATCAACGGCCGCTGGCGCAACCATGTGCTGTATTCCAACCTGCGCCACGACCGGCGCGGCAAGACCGAGGTGCGCTGATGCTCAATCCCGCCGACGAAACGCTGGCCGCGCGCCTGCCCGATGGCGTGCTGCGCCCGGTCGCTCCGGCCTATCTGGAAGAGCCGCGCGGCCGCTATTTCGGCCGGGCCGGCCTGGTTGCCGCGCCGCGCAACACCGATGAGGTCGCGGCCGTGGTGCGCGCCTGCGCCGCGGCGCGGGTCGGCATCGTGCCGCGCGGCGGCGGCACCGGGCTGGTCTCGGGTCAGGTCATGCCCGAGGGGCCGGCGCCGCTGATCCTGTCGCTGGAACGCATGACCGCGTTGCGCGGCATCTGGCCCGAGGAAAACGTGCTGGTCGCCGAGGCCGGCATGACGCTGCAAGCCGTGCGCGACGCGGCGGCGGGCGCGGGTCGGCTGTTCCCGCTGTCGCTGGCCAGCCAGGGCACGGCGGCCATCGGCGGCTGCCTTGCGACCAATGCCGGCGGCGTCACCGCGCTGCGCTATGGCACCGCGCGGGCGCTGTGCCTGGGGGTCGAGGCGGTGCTGCCCGACGGGTCCATCGTCCACGATCTGAAGCGGCTGCGCAAGGACAACACCGGCTACGACATCCGCGACCTTTTGATCGGCGCCGAGGGCACGCTGGGCATCGTCACCGCCGCCAGCCTGAAGCTGGTGGTGCCGCCGCCGAACCAGGGCCTTGCCATGCTGCAGGTGCCGGGCCCCGAGGCGGCGCTGACGCTTCTGTCGCTGGCCGAGGGCCGCATGGCCGGCGGCGTCACCGCCTTCGAGCTGATCGGCGGGCAGGGGCTGGCCTTCCTGTCCGAGGTGCTGCCCGAGATCCGCCAGCCGCTGCCGGGCGTCCCTTGGTCGGTGCTGGTCGAGGTCGGCCTGCCCGCCGGGCTGGCCCCGGACGAGGCGCTGGAGGGGCTGCTGATCGAGGCCATGGAGCGCGGGCTGGTGCTGGACGGCGTGATCGCCCAGTCGGGTCAGCAGGCGGCGGATTTCTGGCACCTGCGCGAGCATATCCCCGAGGCGAACCGCCGCATCGGCGCCATCGCCAGCCATGACATCAGCCTGCCGCTGTCGGAGATCGCCGGCTTCATCCGCGATGCCGGCGCGGCCTTGGCGGGCGAGGGGGTGCGGATCAACTGCTTCGGCCATCTCGGCGACGGCAACCTGCATTACAACCTGTTCCCGGCGCCCGGCCGCCAGCGCGGAGAATACGACGACCGCCGCAAGGCGCTGTCGGCGCTGGTGCATGAGATGGTGGTGGCGCGCGGCGGCTCCTTCTCGGCCGAGCATGGCGTCGGCCGGCTGAAGGTCGGCGAATTGGAGCGCTGGGGCGACCCGGCGCGGCTGGCGGCGATGCGGGCGATCAAGCAGGCGCTGGATCCCTTGGGCATCATGAACCCGGGGGCGGTGCTTTCAGCAGCGGCGTAAGCGCCGCGCGCAGGTGGTCGAGATAGGCCGAGAGCCGCGGCGCGATGAAGGGTTGCGGCAGATACAGGGCCTGGATGTCCAGCTGCGGCCGCCCGTAGCCCGGCAGCAGCCGTTCCAGCCGGCCGGCGGCGACGTCCTCGGCCACGACGAAGCCGGGGATCAGCCCCAGCCCCTCGCCCTCCAGCACCAGCCGGCGCACGGCCTGGGCGCTGTTCACGGTGATCTGGCCGGGCAGGGCGACGCTGACCGCCTTGCCCTCGATCAGGAAGGCGGCACGGCCGGGCGACTGGGCATTGCTGTCGCGGATGCAGACGTGGTCGCGCAGCGCCTCGGGATGGGTCGGGCGCGAATGGCGGGCCAGATAGGCGGGGCTGGCGACGGCCCAGGCCTCGGTCTGGCCGATGCGGCGGCCGATCAGGCTGGAATCGGGCAATTGCCCGATGCGCAGCGCCAGATCGAAGCCCTCGGCCGCAAGATCGACGTAGCGGTCGCTGAGATGCAGGTCGATGCTGATGCCCGGATGCGCGCGGGTGAAGTCGCGGGTCAGCTGCGTCACGAACATCTCGCCAAATGTGACCGGGGCGGTGATGCGCAGCCGGCCGGTCAGCATGCCCTCCTCGGCGCTGGCCTGGGCGTCGAGCTCCTCCATCGCGGCCAGCACCCGGCGCGCGGCGATCAGGTAACGCTCGCCCGAAGGCGTCAGCGACAGCGCGCGGGTGGTGCGGTTCAGCAGCGTCACGCCCTGCTGCCCCTCCAGCGCCGCGACATATTTGCTGACCAGCTTGTTCGAGATCCCCAGCCTTTCGCCGGCCCGGGTGAACGAGCCCGCGTCCACCACGGCGACGAAGGCGCGGATGCCGTCGATCCTGTCCATGAAATCCCCGTCATGGCGACAATGTTTCCATGAATATGGCCATTTCTGCGAAAATGGCCAAGCGCTATCTTGCCGGCAGTGAACAGGTTTCAAGGACAATCGCGATGAGCACCCTCAACCACGGCGGCTTGGCCGCCAGCGAAAACCGGGCCGACCTGGCCGCCCTGCTGCTGCGCCTGCTGGCCGGGGCCTGGTTCCTGGTCCACGGGCTGACCAAGCTCCTGGTCTTCACCCCGGCGGGCACGGCGGGCTATTTCCAGTCGCTGGGCCTGCCCGGCGCGCTGGGATATCTGACCATGGTGCTGGAGATCGCCGGCGGCCTGGCGCTGATCGCCGGCATTGCGACGCGCCATGTCGCGCTGGTCCTGGCGGCGGTGCTGCTGGGTGCGGCCTGGTTCGGCCATGCGGCGAACGGCTTCGGCTTCGGCAACCCGGGCGGCGGCTGGGAGTACCCGGTGTTCTGGGCCGTGACCATGCTGGCGCTGGCGCTGCTGGGCGACGGGGCCTGGTCGCTGGGCAAGCGCCGCTGAATCGGTTTCGTAACGCCTGCGCAATCTTGCTGCGAAGGCCGGCCCCGGGGCCGGCCTTTTCCCTGCGCGCATGGCAGGGTTGATTTGTCGTTGCAGCCGTTTGAGCCTAAGCATCGCGGCATCAGGGAGGGGCTCATGAACCAGGATTATCTGCATCGTATCCGCCACGCCGGTTTGCGCGACCGCGTGGTCAGCGCCGAGGCGGCCGCCGGCCTGATCCGCGACGGCATGGTGCTGGGCATGTCCGGCTTTACCCGCGCGGGCGAGGCCAAGGCGGTGCCGATGGCCCTGGCCGAGCGCGCGAAGCGTGAGCCGATGAAGGTCACGCTGATGACCGGGGCCTCGCTTGGCAACGACCTCGACAAGACCATGGCCGAGGCGCATCTCCTGTCGCGCCGCATCCCCTTCATGTCCGACCCGGCCCTGCGCCGCGCCATCAATGCGGGCGAGGTGATGTATATCGACCAGCACCTGTCCGAGACGGTCGAGCAGCTGCGCACCTGCCAGCTGCCGCCGGTGGACATCGCCATCATCGAGGCGGTGGCGATCACCGAGCAGGGCGGCATCGTGCCCACCACCTCGGTCGGCAATTCGGCCAGTTTCGCGCTGCTGGCCGACAAGGTCATCGTCGAGATCAACCTGAGCCAGCCCGAGACGCTGGAGGGGCTGCACGACATCTATATCCCGACCTATCGCCCGACCCGGACGCCGATCCCAGTCGTGGCGCCGGAAAGCCGGGTCGGCTATCCCTTCATCCCGGTGCCGCCCGAGCGCATCGCGGCCATCGTCGTCTCGACCAAGCTCGACTCGTCCTCGACCGTGCTGGACCCGGACGCCGAGACCCGCGCCATCGCCGGCCACCTGACCGAGTTCCTGAAGAACGAGGTGGCGCATTCCCGGATGCCCGGCCATCTGCATCCCTTGCAGGCCGGCATCGGCACCATTGCCAATGCGGTGCTGCACGGCTTCATCGACAGCCCGTTCCACGACCTGACGATGTATAGCGAGGTCTTGCAGGATTCGACCTTCGACCTGATGGATGCGGGCAAGATGGTCTTTGCCTCGGGCTCGTCCATCACGCTGTCGGCGCCGAAATATGCCGAGGTGATGGCGCGGTTCCAGGACTACAAGCCCAGGCTGGTGCTGCGGCCGCAGGAGATCTCGAACCACCCCGAGGTGGTGCGGCGGCTGGGGCTGATCTGCATCAACACGGCGCTGGAGTTCGACCTCTACGGCAATGTGAACTCGACCCATGTCATGGGCACGCAGATGATGAACGGCATCGGCGGCTCGGGCGATTTCGCGCGGAATGCCTATCTGTCGGTCTTCGTGACGAAATCCATGGCCAAGGGCGGGCGGATCTCCTCGGTGGTGCCGATGGTCAGCCATGTTGACCATACCGAGCATGACGTGGATATCCTGGTGACCGAGCAGGGGCTGGCCGATCTGCGCGGCCTTGCCCCGCGCGAGCGGGCGCGGGTGATCCTGGCCCATTGCGTGGGCCCCGAATGGCGCGACGCGCTGGCGGATTACCACGCGCGGGCGCTGGCGCGCGGCGGGCATACGCCGCATGTGATCGAGGAGGCGCTGAGCTGGCACGATCGGCTGCGCCGCACCGGCAGCATGAGGCCGGAATAAGGCAGACGCGCCCGGCGATCCTGCGCGGGCGCGTTGCGTGTCAGGCGGTGGCGGGGGCTCTGCCCCCCGCCGATCCGACCCCTCGATGGGGTCGGATCGGCGTCCCCCGGGGTATTTTCAGAACAAAGAAGCTCACCAGGCCGGGATGACGGCGCCTTGGTATTTCTCCTCGATGAAGGTCTTCACCGCCGGATCGTGATAGGCCTCGACCAGCTCCTTGGCCCAATCCGCATTCTCGTCGGCCTTGCGCACCACGATGACATTGGCATAGGGGCTGTCGGCCTGTTCCATGGCGATGGCGTCCTCGTTGGGGTTCAACCCGGCGTCCAGCGCGTAATTGGTGTTGATGACGGCGATGTCGGCATCGGCAAGGGTGCGCGGCAGTTGCGCGGCCTCGAGTTCCAGGAACTTCAGGTTCTTCGGGTTCTCGGAGACATCCAGCGGCGAGGGCGTCAGCCCGGTGCCCTCGGCCAGCTTGATCAGCCCCTTGGCCTGCAGGATCAGCAGGGCGCGGCCGCCGTTGGTCGGGTCGTTCGGGATCGCCACCTTGGCGCCCTCGGGCAGATCGTCCAGCGATTTCAGCTTTTCGGAATAGACCCCCATCGGCGTGGTGATGGTCTTGCCGATGGTCACCAGATCGAAGCCGCGGTCCTTGATCTGGTTGTCCAGATAGGGCTGGTGCTGGAAGCTGTTGGCGCTCAGGTCGCCGTCGTTCAGCGCCTGGTTCGGCACCACGTAATCGGTGAACTCGACGATGTCGATGGTCAGCCCCTTGGCGGCAGCGACCTTGGCCACCTCTTCCATGATCTCGGCATGCTCGCCGACCGAGACGCCGACCTTGATTTCCTCGGCCGAGGCCATGGCGGCCGTCAGCGCGAATGCCGAAGCGAGAAGGGCGATCTTACGCATCATATGTCCTTTCGGTTATTGGCCCCGGTTGCGCGGGGCGCGTTTGTCGAAGCGGGAGGCGATCCATTCGCCGCAGCTTTGCACCAGTTGCACCAGCACGATCAGGATGACGACCACCGCCAGCATGACCTCGGGCATGAAGCGCTGGTAGCCGTAGCGGATGCCGAGATCGCCCAGGCCTTCGCCGCCGACCGCGCCGACCATGGCGGAATAGCCGATCAGGCTGACCACGGCGAGCGTCAGGCCCAGGATGATGCCGGGCATGGCCTCGGGGATCAGCACCTTGCGGACGATCTGGCCCGGCGTGGCGCCCATGGCGCGGGCGGCCTCGATCAGGCCGGCATCGACCTCGCGGATCGCGGTTTCGATCAGCCGGGCGATGAAAGGGGCGGCCGCGATGGTCAAGGGCACGATGGCCGCCGTGGTCCCGATCGAGGTGCCGGCGATCATCCGGGTGAAGGGGATGATCGCCACCACCAGGATGATGAAGGGCGTCGAGCGCGCCGCATTCACCACGAGGCCCAGCACCGTGTTCAGCCAGGGCGCGGACAGCAGCTCGCCCCGGCGCGAGGTGGCCAGGAACACGCCCAGCGGCCCGCCGATCAGCGTGCCGAGCAGCGTCGACATGGCGACCATGTAGAGCGTCTGCAGCGTGGCTTCCCACAGGATCGGGATCAGGTTAGCCGACATAGCCCAGCACCTCGGTCAGAAGCCCGTGTTCCTCGAGGAAGGCCTGCGATTCGTCCAGCCGCGCGGCGGGCAGGCCGACGATCAGGCTGCCGAAGGGGCGGGCGCCGATTTCCTCGATGGCGCCGGCCAGGATGTTGACGCCGACGCCGCGTTCGGCGGTCAGCCGCGCCAGCATCGGGTCGGTGGCATGGGCGCCGATGAAGGTGATCTGCACCACCGCCTGCGCGTCGGCGCCCTGCGGCGCCTCCCGCATCTGGCCGGCGACGAATTGCGGCACCGCGACGCCGGTCACCCCGGTCAGGAACGAGCGCGTGGTGGCATGGGCGGGCTTCGAGAATACGTCGTAGGTCTCGCCCGTCTCGACGATGCGGCCGGCCTCGATCACCGCGACATGGCTGCAGATGTCGCGCACCACCGCCATTTCATGGGTGATCAGCAGGATGGTCAGGCCGAGGTCGCGGTTGATCGCCTGCAAGAGCTCCAGCACCTGTCGGGTGGTGTCGGGGTCCAAGGCCGAGGTCGCCTCGTCCGACAACAGCACGCGCGGGCCGGTGGCGAGCGCCCGGGCGATGCCGACCCGCTGCTTCTGCCCGCCCGAGAGCTCGGCCGGATAGCGGTTCGCCTGGGCGGTCAGGCCGACGCGCTCGGTCAACTCGGCGGCGCGCGGGGCGATCTTTGCGGCATCGACCCCGGCGATCTCCAGCGGCAGGGCGATGTTTTCGCTGACGGTTCGGCTGGCGAGCAGGTTGAAATGCTGGAAGATCATCCCGACTTCGCGCCGGACGCGACGCAGCGCGGTGCCGGTGGCGGCGCCGACGTCGTGGTCGTTGACGATCACCTTGCCCGAGCTGGGGCGTTCCAGCCCGTTCACCATGCGCAAGAGCGTCGACTTGCCGGCGCCCGAGCGGCCGATGATGCCGGTGATCGCGCCCTGCGGCACGTCCAGCCAGATGTCGTGCAGCGCCACCACGTCGCTGCCGCCCTTTTGCGGATAGCGGCGCGTCACGCCCTGGAATGAGATTGCCGGCTCTGCCATCTGCCCCGGTGCCTTGAATGTCAGCCGCAGACCTATGCCCGGCGGGCCGGGCTTGGCAAGGGGCAGGGGACGCGCAAAGGGGCAATGCCATTCCAAACCCGGCCCGGGTGGTGGAATGGCGTTCCTTTCGCGGGGATTACGCTGCGGAAAGCGCGGCGACGATGGGGCCGAAGTCGCTGGCCTTGAGGCTGGCGCCGCCGACCAGCGCGCCGTTCACATGCGGGATGGCGAAGATTTCCGCCGCATTGCCCGGCTTGACCGAACCGCCATAGAGCAGGGCGAAGTCGGCGCCGTCGGCGAAGCGCGCGGCCAGGCGGTCGCGCATCAGGGCATGGACCTCGGCGATCTGGTCGTTCGTCGGGGTGCGGCCGGTGCCGATGGCCCAGACCGGCTCATAGGCGATCACCGTGTTCGCCGCCGTGGCGCAGTCGGGCACCGAACCGGCGAGCTGGGCCGAGATCACGTCCAGCGTCTGGCCCGCGTCGCGCTGCGCCTCGGTCTCGCCGACGCAGATCACCGCGACCAGGCCGGCCTCATGCGCGGCGACGGCTTTGGCGGCGACCTGGGCGTCGGTCTCGGCATGGTCGGTGCGGCGCTCGGAATGGCCGAGGATGACGTGGCTCGCGCCCACGTCCTTCAGCTGCTGGGCGGCGATGTCGCCGGTATGGGCGCCCGAGGCTTTCGCATGGCAGTCCTGGCCGCCGGTGGCGATGCCCTTGGCGGCCACGGCCTGGACCAGCACCGCGGGCGGGCAGATCAGCACGTCGCAGCCCGCCGGTTGCGCCAGGATGGCGTCGATCTCGGCCAGCGCGGCCAGGGTTCCGTTCATCTTCCAATTGCCGGCGGCGAGTTTGCGCGGGGCCATCAGCCTCTCCCTTGTTGTGCTGCCAGGGGATTAGGCCGGCTGCCGGGGCGGATCAAGGATGTCTGCGCTAACGCCCGGCACGCTAGAGCTTTGGCGCGGCACCCGCGGTGTTGCCGGCGATGGCGAAGCTGACCGATTCGCCACAGCCGCAGGCGTCGGTGACGTTCGGATTGCGGAACCTGAAGCCGGATTCGAGCATGCCGGTCTCGTAGTCGATCTCGGTCCCGAACAGATACATCTGCGCGGTGGGGGCGATCAGCACCCGCGCCGCGCCCTGTTCGACGACCTCGTCGCCGGGCGAGGCGGTCTCGGCCAGTTCCATGGTGTATTCCATGCCGGCGCAGCCGCCCTTCTTCAGGCCGATGCGCAGCCCGCTGGCGGATTTCGCGGCCATCAGCCGGGCGATCTGGCGCTCGGCCGCTTGGGTGATGGTGACGGGACTTTTGCCGGGGATGGAAAACATCGGGGACTTCCTTGTTCGCTGCCCTTTATCTAGGGGCGTCGGGGCTGCCGCTCAAGGGGTGCTTGACTCTGGTCGCGGGGCGGCTATAAGCGCCGCTTCATTGGTGTTGGTGGACCCCGCAAGGGGAACCCTGTCGGGCATTATGCCAAAGGACAACGCCCTTCGACAACGTGAAAGAAGGAGATCAGCGATGACCAAACGCACCGCTGCCAAGTACAAGATCGACCGCCGCATGGGCGAAAACATCTGGGGCCGCGCCAAGTCGCCGCTGAACAAGCGCGAATACGGCCCGGGCCAGCACGGCCAGCGCCGCAAGGGCAAGCTGTCGGACTTCGGCACCCAGCTGCGCGCCAAGCAGAAGCTGAAAGGCTATTACGGCGACCTGACCGAGAAGCAGTTCCGCCGCATCTATGCGGAAGCCGAGCGCGTCAAGGGCGACACCGGCGAGAACCTGATCGGCCTGCTGGAGCGCCGCCTGGACGCCGTGGTCTATCGCGCCAAGTTCGTGCCGACCATCTTTGCCGCCCGCCAGTTCGTGAACCACGGCCACGTGGAAGTGAACGGCAAGCGCGTGAACATCGCCTCCTACCGCGTCAAGGAAGGCGACGTGATCTCGATCCGCGAGCGTTCGCGCCAGCTGGCCATCGTGCTGGAAGCCGTCGCGCTGACCGAGCGTGACGTGCCTGACTATCTGGAAGTCGACCACAACAAGATGACCGCGAATTTCGTGCGCCAGCCGGCCTTGGGCGACGTGCCCTATGCCGTGCAGATGGAACCGAACCTGGTCGTCGAGTTCTACGCCAAGAACTGATCCTTTCGGGTCAGACGGGTTGCAGGGCCGTCCCTTCGGGGGCGGCCTTTTCGTTTTGCGGCACGGTCGCGGGGGTATTTCGGGAGCAAAGAAGCGGGGGCCGTGCCCCCAGGGCCACAGCCGGGGCTGGTAACGATCCCGTGGATTGCGGCCTCGGCCCGCGGTCTGGAATGAGGGGCTGCGCGGACAGATCTCGGAGGATGCGATGCGGCTTGTGGCGGTTTTGATGGCGGTGCTGGCACTGCCGGCGGCGGCGCAGGAGAAGCCTGCGGCCGAGGAGAAGCTCTGGACCTGCGAGACCTCGATCGCGGGCGAGAAGACCGAGATCAACTATGTCCGCGACGCCGAATTCCGCGAGAATGTCGGGCGGCTCGAGAAGAATCTCTCGGGCTGGGGGCGGATTTCCTGCCCGGGCTACGTCACCCTGCGCGAGATCCTGCGCCGCAACCAGATGGCCGACGACGGCAGCTATTGCCTGTTGTGGGACAAGGCCGGGGACACCTACATCGGGGCGCAGAAGGGCGCGCGCAAGGGCAATGCGCTGTGCCGCAAGACCTTCTGCGAGCGGGTGAATTCGACCCGGCAGGCGACCTTCCGCAATGCCAATGCGCTGGCCGTCGCCGGCTATGACGCGGTGACGCAGCGGCCCGGGGCGACGATCCTGGCCGCGACCTCGGGCTCGATGGTCGGCACGCTGGAGGCGGCGGGGGCGGCGGCGATGGGCGTCGCGGCCTCGCCGGTCGCGGTGGGGTCGATGGTGATCGGCTCGGCCGCGGTGAGCGGCACAATGTGGTATTGCGCCGAGGAATAGGGCTTCGCGCGCAGCGGGGTTCGGGGGCCGTGCGCGCAGGCGTGCGGCCTTTTGCTTTTCGGGGCTTGCGCCGGGTGCCGCAGCCATTTAGTTATGTAATAACGTAACTAAATGGAGCGAGACGATGCGAGGGATCGGATGGGGTGCGGCGGCCTTGGCGCTGCTGCTGGCGGCAGGGCCGGGCATGGCCGAGCAGGGCAAGGGGCACAGCCACGAGCATGGCCATGACCACAGCCATGGCGACCCGCAGCAGGCCCAGATCGAGAAGGGCTATTTCGAGGATGCCCAGGTCGCCGACCGGCCGCTGTCGGACTGGGAGGGCGACTGGCAGTCGGTCTATCCGCTGCTGCAGGACGGCACGCTGGACCCGGTGATGGCGCACAAGGCCGAGCATGGCGACAAGACCGCCGCCGAATACAAGGCCTATTACGACACCGGCTATCGCACCGAGGTCGAGCGGATCGAGATCCACGGCGACACCGTCAGCTTCCATGCCGGCGACGAGGTCCTGACCGGGCAATATGCCTCGGACGGGCACGAGATCCTGACCTATGCCAAGGGCAACCGAGGCGTGCGCTTCATCTTCAGGAAGGTTTCGGGCGATGCGGACGCGCCGGGCTGGTTCCAGTTCAGCGACCACAAGATCGCGCCGGCCAAGGCCGATCACTACCACCTCTACATGGGCAACGACCGGGCGAAGCTGCTGGAGGAGGTGACGAACTGGCCGACCTATTACCCGGCCGCGCTGACGCCGCGGCAGATCGTCGAGGAGATGCAGGCGCATTGAAGGAAAAGGCCCCGGTTTCCCGGGGCCTTTCGCGGCTCAGGCTTTCGCCAGATTGCGCAGCACGTAATGCAGCACGCCGCCGTTTTCGAGATATTCGATCTCGACCTCGGTATCGACGCGGGCCTTGAGCTGGATCACCTTCACGGTGCCGTCGGCATAGCGGATCGTCGCCGGGACCAGCGACAGCGGCTTGAAGTCGCCTTCCAGGCCGTCGATCGAGATCACCTCGTCGCCGGTCAGCCCCAGGGACTTGCGGTTGTCGCCGCCGGTGAACTCGAAGGGGATCACGCCCATGCCGACCAGGTTCGAGCGGTGGATGCGCTCGAAGCTCTCGGCGATGACCGCCTTGACGCCCAGCAGGTTGGTGCCCTTGGCCGCCCAGTCGCGGCTGGAGCCCGCGCCATATTCGATGCCGCCGATCACCACCAGCGGGATGCCCGCGTCCTTGTAGGCCATGGCCGCGTCGTAGATCGAGGTCTGCTGGCCGTCCGGTCCCTTGGAATAGCCGCCCTCGACGCCCTCCAGCATCTCGTTGCGGATGCGGATATTGGCGAAGGTGCCGCGCATCATGACCTCGTGGTTGCCCCGGCGCGAGCCGTAGCTGTTGAAGTCGCGCGGCGCGACCTGGTGCTCGGTCAGGTATTTCCCGGCCGGCGTGGTCGGCTTGAAGGAGCCGGCCGGCGAGATGTGGTCGGTGGTGATCATGTCGCCCAGCAGCGCCAGGATGCGGGCGCCGTCGATATTGTGGATCCGGCCCTTCTGCGGGCCCATGCCCTGGAAATAGGGCGGGTTGCGGATATAGGTCGAGCTCGGCGGCCAGTCGTAGGTCTCGCTGTCGGTCACCTCGACCGCCTGCCAGCGCGCGTCGCCCCTGAACACGTCGGCGTATTTCTGCTGGAACATCTCGCGGGTGACGATGCTTTCGACCAGCTCCGCGACCTCTTTCGATGTCGGCCAGATGTCCTTCAGGAACACCGGCTGGCCTTCGGGCGTATGGGCCAGCGGCTGGGTGGTCAGGTCGATGTTCATGTCGCCGGCGATGGCATAGGCCACGACCAGCGGCGGCGAGGCCAGGTAGTTGGCGCGCACGTCGGGCGAAATCCGGCCCTCGAAGTTGCGGTTGCCGGACAGGACCGAGACCGCGACCAGGTCGTTTTCGTTGATCGATTTCGAGATCTCGGGCGCCAGCGGGCCGGAGTTGCCGATGCAGGTGGTGCAGCCGAAGCCGACTAGGTTGAAGCCCAGTGCATCCAGGTCGTCCTGCAGCTCCGCCGCCTTCAGGTATTCCTCGACCACCTGGCTGCCGGGCGCCAGCGAGGTCTTGACCCAGGGCTTGCTGGTCAGGCCAAGCGCGCGCGCCTTGCGGGCGACGAGGCCCGCCGCCATCAGCACATAGGGGTTCGAGGTATTGGTGCAGGAGGTGATCGCCGCGATCACCACCGAGCCGTCGCGCAGGGTATAGTCCTGGCCCTCGACGGTGCCGGTGTTCAGGTGGCCGTGATGGCCGCCCGGAATCTCGGACGGTTTGGGATCGGGGGCGCCGCCTTCGCGGGTCATCAGCTCTTTCTCGGCCTTGGGGGCCGAGGGTGCCGGGCGCATGCCCAGGATATAGTCGCGGAACGCCTTGGCCGAATCGGTCAGCGCGACGTGGTCCTGCGGCCGTTTCGGGCCCGAGATCGCCGGAACGACGTCGGCCTGGTCCAGTTCCAGCGTCGAGCTGTAGACCGGCGCGTAATCCGGCGTCCGCCAGAAGCCGTTCTCCTTGGCATAGGCCTCGACCAGGGCGATGCGCGATTCGTCGCGGCCGGTCTGGCGCAGATAGCGCAGGGTTTCGTTGTCGATCGGGAAGAAGCCGCAGGTGGCGCCGTATTCGGGGGCCATGTTGGCGATGGTGGCGCGGTCGGGCAGCGGCATGTGGTCCAGCCCGTCGCCGTAGAATTCCACGAACTTGCCGACGACGCCGTGCTTGCGCAGCATCTGCACCACCTTCAGCACCAGGTCGGTGGCGGTCACGCCCTCGCGCAGCGCGCCGGTGATCTTGAAGCCGACGACCTCGGGGATCAGCATCGAGATCGGCTGGCCCAGCATGGCCGCCTCGGCCTCGATGCCGCCGACGCCCCAGCCCAGCACGGCAAGGCCGTTCACCATCGTCGTATGCGAGTCGGTGCCGACCAGCGTGTCGGGATAGGCCACCTCGACACCGTTCTGGTCGGTGTCGGTCCAGACCGTCTGCGCCAGGTATTCCAGGTTCACCTGATGGCAGATGCCGGTGCCCGGCGGCACCACGCGGAAATTGTTGAAGGCGTTCTGCCCCCATTTCAGGAAGGTATAGCGCTCCATGTTGCGCTGATATTCCAGGTCGACGTTCATCTGGAAGGCGCGGGGCGTGCCGAATTCGTCGACCATGACCGAGTGGTCGATGACCAGGTCAACCGGGTTCAGCGGGTTGATCCGCTGCGGGTTGCCGCCCAGCGCCTTGATGCCGTCGCGCATCGCGGCCAGGTCGACCACGGCCGGCACGCCGGTGAAGTCCTGCATCAGCACGCGGGCCGGGCGATAGGCGATCTCGCGCGGGTTCTGGCCGCCTTTTTCCGCCCATTCGGCGAAGGCCCTGATGTCATCGACGCTGACCGTGCGGCCGCCGTCCTCGAAGCGCAGCAGGTTTTCCAGCACCACCTTCAGCGAGGCGGGCAGGCGCGAAAAGTCGCCCAGGCCGGCCTCGGTCGCGGCGGCGATGGAGTAATAGGCGACATTCGCGCCGCCGACCTGAAGCTGGCGGCGCGTCCCGGCGGTGTCGGTTCCTGTTTCGATGGGCATGTCCCGGCTCCCTATCTTCTGAAAAAAGGTGGCTGATGGCGGTGCTTACTGACCATGTGCGCCTTTTCCCGGAGCGGTTCAAGAGGGGCGGCGCCGAATTGTATGCTAAAGTATACCGATTTGGCCGCCGGCGGGACGGGGTTGTGGGATTTGCAACACGGTCACGGCGCCGGAACGGGGCGCTAACAAAGCATTGATTTGTCGTCCGTGCCCCGGCCGGGTTAGCTGACCCGCATCGGAAGGGCCGGGAATGCACAGGACAATGCCGAAGACTCGCGACAACAGGACAGGACCGGAGTCCGGGAAACCCCGTGCCCGGGTGCCGGGCCTGGCGGGCGGGACGCGGATCCTGGCGCTGGTCCTGGCGCTGGCGGCCGGGGTGCCGGCGCTGGCGCAGGACGGTGGCGGCATGGGTGGCGGCCCGGGCGAAAATGTCGCCGGCGGCATGGGGATGGGTGCGGATCATGTCGGCGTCTCGACCCTGTCGGACCCGCCCTCGGCGCCGATGGGCACGGCGCCCGCCGCGCCGATGGACGCGCCGACCGATGCCGCTCTCGCGGACGGTCCCGAACCCTCCGCCCCCGCCGAGCCCGAGGATGACGGCATCATCGGCCTGATCCCGGCGCCCGAGGGCGAGCCGGGCCTGCCCGCCGACCTGCTGCCGCCGATGCAACCCGTGGACCTGGCCGGTCCCGGCGTCGCCGCCTTCGCCGAGGTGCAGGCCCGCCGCATGCTGGGCCCGATCGATCATCCGCCGGTGGTGGTCGAGCTTTTCACCTCGCAGGGCTGTTCGTCCTGCCCCCCCGCGGACGAGATGCTGGGCGATCTGGCTGACCGCGACGACGTGCTGGCACTGTCCTGGCATGTCGATTACTGGGATTATCTCGGCTGGGCGGACGAATTCGCCCGGCCCGAATTCACCCGCCGCCAGCAGGCCTATGCGCATCAGTCGGGCGAGCGGGCGATCTATACCCCGCAGATGATCGTCGGCGGCAGCGACACGCTGATCGCGCTGCGCCCGGCCGAGCTGATGGGGCTGGTGCAGGGCCAGATGGCGCGCCCGCCCATGGTCATGGTCTCGTCCAGCCAGCAGGCGGAAGGCTATCGCATCGAGCTGACGCCGCGCGGCGCGATCCGCGACCGGGTGGCGATCATCCTGGTGCGCTATGCCCCGGCCCGCAAGGTCACGATCAAGGCCGGCGAGAACCGCGGCGTGGCGCTGAACTATCGCAATGTCGTCCTGGCGGCCGAGCGCGTCGCCGAATGGGATGGCCGCGCGCCGCTGCGCATGACCGTGAAGCCCGATCCGCAAAGCGGCGACGCCTTCCCCACCGACACCCGCCATGCCATCCTGGCGCAGGAGCTGGGCGAGGGCGACCCGCGCGCCGCCAGCGGCCCGATCCTGGCCGCGATCCGGCTGGACTGAACCCGCCATCCGGGGCACAAGCGCGCATCCCGCCGATGAAAGGAACCTCTGCCCGTGTCCGATGCCCGCAAGTCCGACGCCCGCAAGATCAACCCCTGGCTCAAGGCCGCGCTGGAATTCGGGCCGCTGATCCTGTTCTTCCTGGTCTTCTCGCGCTTTCGCGACCACGTGGTCAGCTTTGGCGGACGGGACTATTCCGGCTTCATCCTGGCGACGCTGGTCTTCATCCCGGTTCTGGTCGCCTCGACCCTGGTGCTGTGGCGGCTGACCGGCAAGCTGGCGCCGATGCAGATCGCGACGCTGGCGCTGGTCGTGGTCTTCGGCGGGCTATCGGTCTGGCTCAACGACCCGAAATTCTTCAAGATGAAGCCGACGCTGATCTACCTGCTCTTCGCGGGTCTCCTGGGCATCAGCCTGGCGCTGGGCCGCAACTGGCTGCAACTGGTCATGTCCGAGGCGCTGCCGATGCGCGCCGAGGGCTGGCGCATCCTGACCATCCGCATGGTGGCGCTGTTCCTGGGCCTGGCGCTTGCCAACGAACTGGTCTGGCGGCTGATGTCGGAAACCGCCTGGGTCAACTTCAAGACCTTCGGCCTGCCGGCGATCATGGTGGCCTTCTTCGTGCTGAACGCCCGGCTTTTCGAACGCTACGCCCTGCCCGGGGATCAGTGACGCCTTGATCGGCCGGCGGCGGGGGCGTATCGGGGATTCAGCCCCAAGGAGTCCGCGCCATGTCTGACAAGTCCCTGCACCCCCGCACCCGCGCCATCCACCACGGCATCCGCCGCAGCCAATATGGCGAGATGGCCGAGGCGCTGTTCATGACCCAGGGCTTTGCCTATGACAGCGCCGAGCAGGCCGAAGCGCGCTTCATCAAGGCCGGCCCGGACGAATTCATCTATGCCCGCTACGGCAACCCGACCTCGCGCATGTTCGAGGACCGGATCGCCAGCCTGGAAGGCACCGAGGACGCCTTTGCCACCGCCTCGGGCATGGCGGCGGTGAATGGCGCGCTGATGTGCTTCGCCAAGCCCGGCGACCATATCGTGTCCTCCCGGGCGCTGTTCGGCTCGTGTCTCTATGTGCTCGACGTGCTGACCCGCTTCGGCGTCGAGGTGAGCTATGTCGACGGCACCGACCTTGACCAGTGGCGTGCGGCGATCAGGCCCGACACCCGTGCGGTGTTCTTCGAATCGGTCTCGAACCCGACGCTGGAGGTGGTCGATATCGCGGGCGTCGCCGCGCTGGCCCGGGCCGTGGGCGCGCTGGTCGTGGTCGACAACGTCTTCGCCACCCCGGTCTACAGCCGCGCGGTCGAGCAGGGCGCCGACGTGGTGGTCTATTCCACGACCAAGCACATCGACGGCTCGGGGCGCTGCCTGGGCGGCGTGATCTGCGGCACCCGGCAATTCGTGCGCGAGGTGGCCGAGCCCTATCTGAAACACACCGGCGCCGCGATCAGCCCCTTCAACGCCTGGCTGATGCTGAACGGGCTGAACACGCTGGACCTGCGGGTCCGGGCCCAGACCGACAGCGCCCTGGCGCTGGCCCGGGCGCTGCAGGACATGGCCGGCGTGACCCGGGTGGTCTATCCGGGCCTGCCCGACCATCCGCAATTCGATCTGGTGCAGCGCCAGATGGGGGCGGGCGGCACGATGATCGCCGCCGATGTCGGCAGCAAGGAGGCCGCCTTCGCCGCCATGGACCGGCTGCGGGTCTTCGAGATCTCGAACAACCTCGGCGATGCCAAGTCGATCGTCACCCATCCCGCAACCACGACGCATTCGCGCCTGACCCCCGAGGTGCGCGAGGGCCTGGGCATCACCCCGGGCCTGCTGCGGCTGTCGGTCGGGCTGGAACATGCCGACGATCTGATCGACGATCTGCGTCAGGCGCTGGCCTGAACCCGGGTGCATCCGCATTAAGTCGGACGCCCCTTTTGTTTTGGCTGTATAATGCCCACATTGCAGCCGGACCTGCCCCAGGGAGACGACGATGACCGAGGCCCGCCCCGTCGCCACCGAACGCGCCTATCCGGCGCTGTCGCGCGAATACCCCAGTGATTTCCGCGTGGACGACGCCTACAAGGCCAGCCTGCCGGACCTGCAGAATGGTCCGGCCAGCCTGATCGTGGGCGCCCGCGCGCCGATCCAGCATGTCGGCATCTCGAACTTCCGCCTGCCGATCCGCTACGAGACCCGGCCCGATTCGACGCATCTGGGCGGCGACATCACGCTGGAAACCAGCGTCACCGGTACCGTCAGCCTGGAGGCCGACCGCAAGGGCATCAACATGAGCCGCATCATGCGCTCGTTCTATGCCCATGCCGAAAAGCAGTTCTCGATGCGGGTGCTGCAGGCGGCGCTGGACGACTACAAGTCCGACCTGGACAGTTTCGATGCCCGCATCCAGATGCGGCTCAGCTACCCGATCCGGGTCGAATCGCTGCGTTCGGGCCTGTCGGGCTGGCAGTATTACGACGTGGCGCTGGAGCTGGTCGAGCGCGCCGGCCACCGGCTGCGCATCATGCATTTCGACTATGTCTATTCCTCGACCTGCCCCTGCTCGCTGGAGCTCAGCGAACATGCCCGCCAGATGCGCGGCCAGTTGGCGACGCCGCATTCGCAGCGTTCGGTGGCGCGCATCTCGGTGGTGATGCATGGCGATACGCTGTGGTTCGAGGATATGGTCGACCTCTGCCGCCGCGCCGTCGCCACGGAAACCCAGGTCATGGTGAAACGCGAGGACGAGCAGGCCTTTGCCGAGCTGAACGCGGCGAACCCGATCTTCGTCGAGGATGCCGTGCGCGCCTTTGCCGGCGAACTGATGGCCGAGCCGCGCATCGGCGATTTCCGCGTCGTCGCCAGCCACCAGGAATCGCTGCATTCGCATGACGCGGTCTCGGTGCTGACCCAGGGCGAGACCTTCGCGCAGGTCAGCCTGGATCCGTCGATCTTTGCCGGGCTGCGGGCGTGAACAAGCCGTGAACACGGGCTTCCCTCGGCGGCCCGTCGTCGCTATGCTGCCGGCATGAGCGATTTCGACGATTCCGACGCCTTCGAGGCCGCCGCCGCCCCGGTGCCGCTTTCGCAGCGCGCCATGTCGGCGCGGCCGGCGCCCTATCTGGAGGGGTTGAACGCGGCGCAACGCGCGGCGGTCGAGGCGCTGGACGGCCCCGTCCTGCTGTTGGCCGGGGCAGGGACCGGCAAGACCCGGGCGCTGACCACCCGCATCGCGCATCTGCTGACCCTGGGCCGCGCGCGGCCGGGGCAGATCTTGGCCGTGACCTTCACCAACAAGGCCGCGCGCGAGATGAAGGATCGCATCGGCCGCCTGCTGGGCGAGATGGTCGAGGGCATGCCCTGGCTCGGCACCTTCCACAGCGTCAGCGTCAAGATCCTGCGCCGCCATGCCGAGCTGGTCGGCGACGCCGAATTGCACCTGAAGCCCAGCTTCACCATCCTCGACACCGACGACCAGATCCGGCTGATGAAGCAGCTGATCGCGGCCGAGAACATCGACGAAAAGCGCTGGCCGGCGCGGCAACTGGCCGGGCTGATCGACGGCTGGAAGAACCGCTGCATCACCCCCGCCCGGCTGCCCAAGGGCGAGGAACGTGCCTTCGACGGCTGGGGCGGCAAGCTCTATGCCGCCTATCAGCGCCGGCTCCTCGAGCTGAACGCCGTCGATTTCGGCGACCTGCTAATGCATTGCGTCACCATCTTCCAGGCCCACCCGGACGTGCTGCGCCAGTGGCAGGAGCGGTTCCGCTATATCCTCGTCGACGAATACCAGGACACCAACGTCGCGCAATACATGTGGCTGCGGCTGCTGGCCCAGGCGCATCGCAACATCTGCTGCGTCGGCGACGACGACCAGTCGATCTATGGCTGGCGCGGCGCCGAGGTCGGCAACATCCTGCGCTTCGAAAGCGATTTCCCCGGCGCCCAGGTGATCCGGCTGGAGCAGAACTATCGCTCGACCCCGCATATCCTGGCCGCGGCCTCGGGGCTGATCGCGTCGAACAAGGGGCGGCTGGGCAAGACGCTCTGGACCGATGCCGAGGGCGGCGAGCCGGTGCGCCTGATCGGCCATTGGGACAGCGAGGCCGAGGCGCGCTGGATCGGCGAGGAGATCGAGGCCTTCCACGGCGGCCACCGCCACAGCGTCGGCCGGCGCAGCCTGAACGACATCGCCATTCTCGTGCGCGCCAGCCACCAGATGCGCGCCTTCGAGGACCGCTTCATGACCATCGGCCTGCCCTATCGGGTGATCGGCGGGCCGCGCTTCTACGAACGCCAGGAAATCCGCGACGCCATGGCCTATTTCCGGCTGGCGGTCAGCCCCACCGACGACCTCGCGTTCGAGCGCATCGTGAACGTGCCGAAGCGCGGCCTGGGCGACAAGGCGGTGCAGACCATCCAGGCCGAGGCGCGCGAGCGCGGCCTGTCGCTGCTGGAAGGCGCCGCCTCGGCGGTGGCGGTGGGCGCGCTGGGCGGCAAGGGCGCCGGCGCCCTGCGCCAGTTCACGCAAGCCATGGGCCGCTGGCACGCCGACGCGCTGGACGCCCGCGTGAACCACGTCGAGCTGGCCGAGCGCATCCTGGACGAATCCGGCTATACCGCGATGTGGCAGAACGACAAATCGCCCGACGCGCCGGGCCGGCTCGACAACCTCAAGGAATTGGTCAAGGCGCTGGAGGAGTTCGAAAACCTGCAAGGTTTCCTGGAACACGTCGCGCTGGTCATGGACAATGACAAGGGCGAGCAGGCCGAGCAGGTCAGCATCATGACGCTGCACGCCGCCAAGGGGCTGGAATACCCCATCGTCTTCCTGCCGGGCTGGGAGGACGGGCTGTTCCCCAGCCAGCGCAGCATGGACGAATCCGGCATGAAGGGCCTCGAGGAGGAGCGCCGGCTGGCCTATGTCGGCATCACCCGGGCCGAGGAGCTGGCCACCATCACCTTTGCCGGCAACCGCCGCATGTATGGGCAATGGCAATCCTCGCTGCCCTCGCGTTTCATCGACGAATTGCCCGAGGAGCACGTCGAGGTGCTGACGCCCCCCGGCCTCTATGGCGGCGGCTATGGCGCGGCGGCGGCTTTCGCGGCGTCGTCCATGCACGACCGCGCCGCCAAGGCCGATGTCTACAATTCTCCGGGCTGGAAGCGCATGCAGGAACGGTCCACCGCGCGTACACAGCCCGTGCACCGCACGCCGGTCATCATCGACGCCGAGCCGGCCGCGCGCTTTGCCGTCGGCGACCGGGTGTTCCACCAGAAATTCGGCAATGGCACGGTGATGGGCATCGCCGAGGACACGCTGACCGTCGAATTCCCGACCGGCTTCAAGACCATCAAGGCGGGCTATGTGCAGCCCGCCTCGGGTGCCTCGTCGGGCGCGTCCACCGACGACGTGCCGTTCTAGAGCGCGGCCCGGACCACATCCGCCAAGGGCGTGGTCGGCCGTCCGATCAGCGCCGACAACTGCCGGCCGTCGTCGAACAGCGCGCCCTGGCTGGCGCCCACGTCCCAGCTTGCGATCGCCGCCGCCAGCCCTTCCGGCAGCCCGGCTCCGACCAGCGCCGCGGCATAATCCGCCTCGGAAAGGTTGCGATAGGGGATGTCCTTGCCGCTCTGGCGCGAGACCTCGGCCGCCAGATCCGCCAGCGTCCAGGCATCGTCGGCTGCCAGCTCATGGGTCTTGCCGGCGTGGCTGCCATCCGCGGCCACGATCGCCGCGGCATCGGCATAATCCGCCCGCGCCGCGCCCGAGATCCGGCCCGGGCCCGCCGCCCCGATCAGTGCGCCGTGCTGCAAGGCGGCCGGAACCGCGCCGGTATAGTTCTCGGCATACCAGCCATTGCGCAGGATCACATGCGGAATGCCGGATTCCACGAGCGCCGCCTCGGTCGCCACATGCTCGCCCGCCAGCGACAGCGGCGAGCGGTCGGCATGCAGCAGGCTGGTATAGACGATCTGCCCGACGCCGGCGGCCTTGGCCGCCGCGATCACGGCGCGGTGCTGCGCTTCGCGCTTGCCGACCTCGCTCGAGGAAATCAGCACCAGCCGCGCGACGCCGGCCAGCGCCGGCGCCAGCGTCTCGGGCCGGTCATAGTCGAAGGCGCGGGTCTCGACGCCCAGCTCGGCCTTTTCCGGCGAGCGCGCCAGGGCGACGATCTCGCCCGCGGGCAGCAGGGTCTTCAGCTTCTCGATGGTCAGGCGGCCCAGCTGGCCGGTGGCTCCGGTGACGGCAATGGTCATGGGGTTTCTCCTTCTTGTGCCGGGCAAGATAGGCGCCTAACTTACGAACCGTAAGTACGAACGGAAATGTTAGTATGCAAAACCTCCAGCGCGGAAACCTGCTGGCGGCGGCCTGCCCGTCGCGGGACGTGCTGCGGCGCCTGACCGGGCGCTGGGGCATGCTGGTGCTGTGGGCGCTGAGCGCCGGCCCGCAACGCTTCGGCGGCTTGCGCAAGCGCATCGGCGGCGTCAGCGAACGGATGCTGGCGCAGACCCTGCAGGGGCTGGAAACCGACGGCATGGTGCTGCGCCGCGACTTCGGCACCGTGCCGCCGCATGTGGAATACGAACTGACGCCGCTGGGCCAGCAGGCGGCGGCGCGCGTCGGTGCGCTGCTCGACTGGATCGAGGACAGCCTGCCCAGCATCGCCCGCAACTGGCCGGATCCTTGACCGGATCGCCGGGTGGCAGATGCCGCGAGATGGGTATTTGAAGAACGAAGAAGCAGGGCGCGGCGCCCATGGCTTCTTTGCTCCTCAAATACCCCGGCACCCGTGCCGCCACCCCGGCGCTTGACCCCTCGCGCGCCAGGGCCTATCTGAGCCTCGCGCGGATGGCCGGATGACCGCGGCGGCAACGTCGAGGAAAGTCCGGACTCCATGAAGATACGGTGCCGGGTAACGCCCGGCGGGGGCAACCCCAGGGAAAGCGCCACAGAGATGAGACCGCCCGTGCCTGCACGGGTAAGGGTGAAACGGTGGGGTAAGAGCCCACCGCGGGCCTGGCAACAGGACCGGCACGGCAAGCCCCACCGGGAGCAATGCCGAATAGGGACCGCGCGTCGCAAGACAGGGCCATCTTCGCCCCAGCAGGTCCGGGTTGGCAGCTAGATCCCGTCGGCAACGGCGGGGCCAGAGGAATGGTCATCCATGGGGGCGACCCCTGGACAAAATCCGGCTTACAGGCCATCCGCGCATATCCGCTGCCCGTGCCGGCGAAATCCGGCGATTCCCGGTTGACTTCGCCCGCATGGCGGCTAAAAGGCGGCTTCCAAGAGATTCCACGGGGTTCGCGAGCGAAGCGTCTGTCCCCGCAGCAGGAGCAAGACAATGGCGAAGCCGACCACCATCAAGATCCGCCTGAACTCGAGCGCCGGGACCGGGCATTTCTACGTGACCAAGAAGAACGCCCGCACGATGACCGAAAAGATGACGGTCAACAAATACGACCCGGTTGCCCGCAAGCATGTCGAATACAAGGAAGGCAAGATCAAGTAAGATCTGCCCTTCGCGACGAACAGCCAAGGCCGCGTCCCCGGAAAGGGACGCGGCCTTTGCCATGCGGGCAGGGCCGGCGGGTTTGAGGCAGGCTGCCGGCGCGTTCCTGCGCAACTCAATGGAAATCCCGCGACTTCGGCAGCATCCTGACCTGGCGCGGATGCTGCGGCCGGGGTGCGGGCAGGTCACGCGGGCTTTCGCCCGCCAGCCGCAGCAGCGCATCCGAACGGTCGCCCAGCCATTGCGCAACGACATGGGTGACGCCCTCGGCGCGCTGGACCTGGCCATGCACCTCGAGCAGGCGGGCGGTCATCGTCACGCGGCGGAAGCGGGCGAAGACATTCTCCCACAGCACCAGGTTGGCGACGCCGGTTTCGTCCTCCAGCGTGACGAAGCAGACGCCCTTGGCGCTGCCCGGGCGCTGGCGCACCAGCACGATCCCGGCCATGCGCAGGGGCGCGCGGTTCGGCAGATCGGCCAGCCCGGCGGCGCTGACATAGCCCTGCGCCTGCATCGAGCGACGCAGGAAGGCCATGGGATGCGCCTTCAGCGACAGGCGCTGGGTCTGGTAATCGGCGGTCACCTGCTCGGAGAGCGGCATCACGGGCAGGGCGACGGCGGGCTCGGCGCCCTCGTCGCGGGTCCCGAACAGCGGCAGGTCCGGCGCATCGCGCAGCGCGCGCGCCTGCCACAGTGCCGCCCGCCGGTCGAGACCCATCGAGCGCAGCGCATCCGCCGCCGCGATCACCCGGATCGCGCGCGCGTCGAGCCCGGCGCGGGCCTTCATTGCGGCCAGCGAGGCATAGGGCGCCGCCCCGCGCCGCCTGGCGATCCTGTCGCCGGCCGTCTCGCCCAGCCCCTCGACCTGGCGCAGGCCCAGTCGCAGGGCGATGCCCTCGGCCCCGGCCTCCAGCCGGTTGTCCCAGGTGCTGGCATTCACATCCACCGGCAGCACCGTCACGCCATGGTCGCGCGCATCGCGCACGATCTGGGCGGGCGCATAGAAGCCCATCGGCTGGCTGTTCAGCAGCGCCGCCGCAAAGGCCGCCGGGTAATGGCATTTCAGCCAGGACGAGACATAGGCCAGATGGGCAAAGGCCGCGGCATGGCTTTCGGGAAAGCCGTAGTCGCCGAAGCCCTTGATCTGGTTGAAGCAACGCTCGGCGAATTCGCGGTCATAGCCGCGCCTGACCATGCGGCCGACCATCTTGTCCTGCAATTGCTCGATGGTGCCGCGCGAGCGGAAGGTGGCCATGGCCTTGCGCAGCTCGTCCAGCTCGTCGGGCTTGAACTCGGCCGCGACCATGGCGATCTTCATCGCCTGTTCCTGGAAGATCGGCACGCCCAGGGTGCGTTCCAGGATGGATTTCAGCTCATCCGGGTCGCCGCCTTTGGGAAAGGGATAATCCACCGACTCGCCGTTGCGGCGGCGCAGATAGGGGTGAACCATATTGCCCTGGATCGGGCCCGGGCGGACGATGGCGACCTGGATCACCAGGTCGTAGAACTCCTGGGGCCGCAGGCGCGGCAGCATGTTCATCTGCGCCCGGCTTTCGACCTGGAAGGTGCCCAGGCTGTCGCCCCGCCGCAGCATCTCGAAGGTCGGCTCGTCGTGGTCGTCGAAATCCGCAAGCGTCAGCGCGCGGCCGTAATGCGTCCCGATCAGCGCAAAGCATTTGCGGATGCAGGTCAGCATCCCCAGCGCCAGCACGTCGACCTTGAGGATCCCCAGCGCGTCGATGTCGTCCTTGTCCCATTCGATGAAGCTGCGCTCGGGCATGGCGGCATTGCCGATGGGCACGGTTTCCGACAGCGGCCCCTCGGTCAGGATGAAGCCGCCGACATGCTGGGACAGGTGGCGCGGCATGCCGATCATTTCCTCGGCCAGCTTCACCGTGCGCCGCAGCAGGGG
Source organism: Paracoccus aminovorans (assembly GCF_001546115.1). Classification (GTDB taxonomy): domain Bacteria; phylum Pseudomonadota; class Alphaproteobacteria; order Rhodobacterales; family Rhodobacteraceae; genus Paracoccus; species Paracoccus aminovorans_B. The sequence goes on along the minus strand of NZ_KQ955208.1, from coordinate 1,043,816 downwards.
GTCGCGCAGGTCGAGCCCCGCCTGATCGGTCGAGGCGGCGGACATGTCATTGCCCCAGCTGCCCCAGACGGTATTGGCGAGCGCCTGCGTCACGTCCTCGGACAGGCCCATGACCTTGCCGACCTCGCGGATGGCGCTGCGCGGGCGGTAATGGATCACCGTGGCGCAGAGCCCGGCGCGATGGCGGCCGTATTTGTCATAGATGTGCTGGATGACCTCCTCGCGGCGCTCATGCTCGAAGTCCACGTCGATGTCGGGCGGCTCCTTGCGGGTGTCGCTGAGGAAACGCTCGAACAGCAGCTGGTGCTTGGCGGGATCGACCGGGGTGATGCCCAGCACGTAGCAGACCGCGGAATTGGCGGCCGAGCCGCGGCCCTGGTGCAGGATCTGCTTTTCCTCGGCGAAATTCACGATCTCGTGGATGGTCAGGAAATAGGGCGCATATTCCTTGCGCCCGATCAGGTCCAGTTCCTTGCGCAGCGTGGCCCGCACCTGCGGCGGGATGCCGTCGGGATAGCGTTCGCCGGCGCAAGCCCAGGTCAGCGCCTGAAGATGCTGCTGTGGGGTCAGACCCTCGGGCACGGTTTCGTGCGGATATTCGTATTTCAGCTCGTCCAGCGAAAAGCGGCAGCTGTCGGCGATCTCGCGCGTGGCGCGGATGGCGTGCGGCCAGTCGGCAAACAGGCGCTGCATCTGCGCGGGGGATTTCAGGTACCGCTCGGCGTTCTGCGACAGCAGCAGGCCCGCTTTCGCGATGGTGGTGCCCTCGCGGATGCAGGTCATCACGTCCTGCAGCGGGCGGCGGTCGGGGGCGTGGTAATGCACGTCGTTGGTGGCGACGATCGAGAGCCCCGCCGCCCGCGCCGCCCGGTCCAGCCGGTTGATCCGCGCCCGGTCGTCGCCGCGATAAAGCCAGCTGGCCGCGACATGGGACAGCTGCGGCAGCCGCGCGGCCAGATCGGGCAGGGGCGACAGGTCGTCGCCCGGCAGCCAGATCAGCCGCAGTCCTTCGGCATGGGCGGCGAGGTCGTCGAGGCTGAGGTCGCAGCGGCCCTTCTTCTGCCAAGCCCCCTCCAGGTCGGCGCGGCGGCCCTTGGTGATCAGCGTGGCCAGCCGGCCATAGGCGGCGCGGTCGGTCGGATAGGCCAGGAAGCCGGTGCCATCCGCCAGCACGATCCGCGCCCCGATCAGCGGCCGCAGGTGCAGCTGGCGCGCCGCCGCATGCAGCCGCACCACGCCGGCCAGGCTGTTGATGTCGGCGATCCCCAGCGCGTCATAGCCCAGCAGATGCGCCGCCAAGGCCAGTTCGCTGGGCTGCGAGGCGCCGTGCAGGAAGCTGAAGGCGCTGGTCACGCCCAGCTCGACATAGGCCGAGGCCGGGTTCGGCGCCGCCACCTCGGGCAGTTTCAGGGCGCTGCGGGGATGGCTGTCGGGCATCAGGCGAAGATCCCGTGCAGGAACCAGCGCGGGGCGCCGCCGCGGCCGTCTTGGGCCAGCCCCTCGCGATAGATCCACAGCCGGCGGCCGCTGTCGTCCTCGATGCGGAAATAGTCGCGCAGCCTGGTGCCGGGGCGGTCCTGCCACCACTCCGGCGCGATGCGTTCCGGCCCGGCGTGGCGGGCGACGCGCAGGGTCTGGCGGCGCCAGATGAATTGCGCCGGCGGGCCCTCGGGGATGGCGTAAAGCACCTGGATCTCCTCGGGCGGGGTCAGCAGGCGCAGCGGGCGGTCGGGCCGGGCCGGGGGCGCCGGGCTGTCGTCCAGCGGCGGGCCGGGGATTTCCGAGCGTTCGGGGATATGGCTGTCCTGCGGCAGCGGCCGGCTGATCGCGGCGGCGCCAAAGCGCGCGACCAGCCGGTCGACCAGGCGCGACAGCGCCAGCGCCTCGGGGGCGCTGCCGTCCAGGGCGGGCTGGGCCTGGGCCAGGGGTTCGACCGCCTCGGCTGCAAGCTGGATCAGGTCGAAGCCATAGCCGGGATCCAGCCGGTCCAGCCGGCCCTGGAACAGCCGCAGCAGATGCGCGGGATCGCGGGCCGGGGCGGCCAGCGCGACGCGGATGTCGCGCCGCTCGCCATCGACGCGGAACACCGACAGGCAGAGCCGCCGGCAGCCGCGATCCTGCGCCGCCATGCCGGCGCAAAGCTGCTCCGTCAGGCCGGGCAGCCAGTCCGAGGGGTCCATGACCGGCTCGGCCAGCCGGGCCTCGGCGGCGAATTCGGCCGGCGGCTCGGGTGCGTCCAGCGGTTCCGCCGCGCGTCCCAGCGCCTGGTCGAGCCGGATCAGCGGGTTGTCGGCCGGCGCAGTCCGGGCGAAACGGCGCATCAGCGGCAGACGCAGAATCGCGGCCAGATCGCCGATGGTCTTCAGCCCCAGCCGGTGCAGGAGCAGCAGGGTTTCGGGTGAAAGCCGCAGCGCCGCCACCGGCAGGGGCGCCAGCGCGGGCAGCGGATCGGTGCAGATCGCGCGTTCGGGGCCAAAGCGGGCCAGCGCCCAGGCCGCGCCGCGCGTCGGTGCCAGCGCCAGCCGGCAGGTCAACCCGGCGCGGGCGAATCCGGCCTGGATGTCCGTCAGCAGCGCGGGCTCGCCGCCGAACAGATGCGCGGTGCCGGTGGTGTCGAGGATCAGCCCGTCCGCACCGTCCACGGCGCTGAACGGCCCCCAGCGCCGGATCCAGAAGGTCAGGCGGGCCAGCCGGGCGGCCTCCTGGGCGGGCTGGGCATCCTCGACCCGCAACTCGGGGCAGATGCTGCGGCAATCGACGACGCGGGCGCCGGGCCGGGCGCCAACCTCTTCGCCGGCCCGGTTCGCGGCATGGATGACGGGCCCATGCGGCCCGGGCGCGGCCAGCGCCAGCGGCACGGTGTCAGGCCAGGCCGCGCCCTGCCGCGCGCGCCGGTGCAGCCAGCTCTCGATCGCGAGGCGGGGCAGAAAGATCGAGACGATCCGCCGCCCGGTCATGGCGCGCCACCCAGGTCGAGGGCGGCTGGCCGCGCGCCCGGAACAGCTCGGCGAGCCAGCGCGGATCGCCGGGCGCCTTGGGGTCGTCGGGGTCGGGGGCCGAGGGCAGGGCCGACAGCCGCCAGCGCATCCGCGCCGCGCTGGCATCGGGCCGGGCGGCATGGCGGATCAGCCAGCAGGGCAGGCCGGCCGTTTCGGCACGCAGGGCCAGGCGGCGGCTGGCGGTAAAGCTCAGCGCCGGGGGCGCGCCATGGATCTCTCCGACCACGGCGGCCAGGGCGCGGCTGCGCAGGCCATCCTCCAACGCGGCCAGCACGTCGGCGGGGCGCGTCAGGTCCAGCCGCAGCAGCGCCCGGCCGGTGCCGGGCAGGAAGGGGGCGCCGAATTCGGCCCGGCTGAGCCGGTCCTGCGCCCAGAGCACCCGCCCCGGCGGCAGCGCCGCCAGCACGAATCCCGCCGCCGCGGCATCCAAGGGGTGCCGGGAATCGAAGGCCTCGGACAGGGTGGCGGTGGCAATGCGCGGCACCGCGGGGGCTGGCGCCCGTCCGAAAGGCGTCACCCCGCGCAGGAAAGGGTGGGCGGTCATGGCTCGTTCACGATGTTCCTTGTTTGTTCTAAATCTGCGCGGAAGATTCGTCAATCGGGCCGGGTGTGCTGGGGTTGGGCGGTTCGAGCCATGACGCTGGCTGGTGCTTCATCCAATGCGCTTTTGGGGCCTTGATGCTGTGACCGCCCCCGACGGCATCTGTGTGCCAAGGTGGGTCTGCAATGATCCACAAAGGAGAGCGGTCATGTCGGAGATTATCACGGTCGGATTCGATTTGGCGAAGAATGTGTTTCAGGTTCACGAGGCCGAGGCTGCGGGCCGGGCGGTGCTGCGCCAGAAGCTGAGAAGAGACCAGCAATTCTTCGGACAGCTTCCGGCCTGCGTTGTCGCGATGGAAGCCTGTGGCGGTGCCCATTTTTGGGGCCGCGAGATCGGCAAGCTGGGCCATGAGGTGCGGCCGATCCCGCCTGCCTATGTGAAGCCCTTCGTAAAGCGCCAGAAGAACGATGCCGCCGATGCAGAGGCCATCTGCGAGGCGGCAATGCGCCCGACGATGCGCTTTGTTCCGGTCAAGAGCGAGGAGACCCAAGGCGCGGCAATGGTCTTCCGCGTGCGCGAGCTGCTGATCCGGCAGCGCACGCAGGCGATCAACGCCTTGCGCGGCCATCTGGCCGAATTCGGCCAGATCGTGCCACAAGGGGCACCCGATGCCACGCGGCTGATCGCGATCGTGGAAGATCCGGATGGCATTCTGCCTGCCGATGCCATCCCCACGCTGAAGACTTTGATCGCGGCACTTGCGCATCTGGAGGCAGAGATCAGGAAGCTCGATGCGGAGATCGCCCGTCGCGCCAAGGAGAATGACGTAGCCCGGCGTCTGATGACGGTGCCCGGCATCGGGGCGCTGATCGCCACGGCCATTGCTGCTCTGGCTCCGCCACCCGAGACGTTCCGCAAGGCACGTGACTTTGCCGCCTGGCTGGGTCTGACGCCCCGGCAACATTCGACGGGCAAGCAACGTCTCGGCGCGACGACCAGAACGGGCGAACGATCCTTGCGACGCCTGCTGATCATCGGCGCCAACAACGTGGTGATCAAACGTAACGTTCACAAGGAAGCGCAGCCCGGAACATGGCTGGGCAGCCTGCTGTTGCGCAAGCCACCGATGCTGGTGCGGGTAGCATTGGCGAACAAGATGGCGCGCATGGTCTGGGCCCTGATGGCTCGGGGCGGCATCTGCCAGTCTCCGGTCGCGGCAGCGTAAGCCGCCGCAGATCGCGAGGACGTCGGAGCGGAAGAGGGCAAGGAGCAGTTTGGCGCAACGATCGTGAGACGGGATCGGGAAAACCAGGGTGCAACAGAGTGCCTATGAGCACGCGGCTTTGATCTGGACCCGACCTTCGGACACCATACGGGCCCTGCGGCATGTATCGCGCCGCATCACGAGGCCGGACACATGTCAGCACCCGATGACGCGCCAAAATCAGCTTCAAAAACCCCCTTGCGCTTGGGGCGGTTACACATGTTGCGCATATGTGCCCGTAGGCTCGGCGACGGATTTCTGAACGCGGATCGCCGTTAGGCGACTAAGGGGACCGGGAATTTGACGGCCGAAGCCCTGGGTCATGAGGCCCTGACCCGGCAGTTCCACGCAGCCCATCTTCGTTTGACGCGGCACCAGTGGCACCATCGTCGCCACAGCGCTCCGGCAAGGCAATCGCGCTCTGCGCAGCGCTGCATTTCCTGTGACCGTGCCGGCAATGCTGGTCTTCCACGGCTTGGCATTCTTGCGCGGCGGGATGATAAGGCGGGTCTGCGCTCGGCGACGCACCATGAGTGTGATAAGTGCCGTCTGCGGTTACACTTCCGATTTCTTGGTCACCGGGTTTTGCCTAGCAGGTGAGAAAGACAGGTGCCGCCTATGGGACATCCGGTAATCTTCAGCAGCCTTGATATCCGGGGTTCCCTCGCTATCCCTTGAGCCTAATGGCGCCACCATGCTTGCCTGCATGCTGTCGATCAGCAGACGCAGCGGTCTCCAAAGCGGCGATACGCGATGGTTAAGGCGAGCGCCTTCTGGCGGCGCGACCCTGCTGATGTCGGGCACCGTCCAGTCGAGCGCAAGACCATGCCGAACAGCGCCTTCACCGGCAGGCATATCTGCGGGGCGTATCGCCATAGATCTGCTGTCGGCCCCGACGGCCCGTCGGGGCGGCGTTCCATATCGGGGAGCAGTGCGGGATGGCGCCTTGGCGCTTGATTGTGAGTTGGTCAGTCATCTTCTCTTGTCGGTCTGATACGAGGACAGGTCATCACTTTGACTAACGGAAATAATCCAAAGATTTTTGCGCAATAGAGCCTTTGCAAGTGAAAAAGGCGGCACCGAGTGCCGCCTTCTTTCACAGGACGCAGGATCAATCGGCCGTCAGCAGCGGCGGCTTCGAATTGCTGATCTTGGGCGTTTCAGGGCCGGTGATGTCGAAGACGGGCTTGTCGTCCTCGATCCGCACCCGCACGATCCCGCCCTTGGTCAGGCGACCGAACAGCAGTTCCTCGGCCAGCGGCTTCTTGATCGTTTCCTGGATCACGCGACCCAGCGGCCGGGCACCCATCTTTTCGTCATAGCCCTTTTCGGCCAGCCAGTCGGCGGCTTCGGAGGTCAGCTCGATATGGACGCCGCGGTCGATCAGCTGCGCTTCCAGTTGCAGCACGAATTTCTCGACCACATGGACCACCACCTCGCGCGAGAGGGCGGCGAAGCTGATGATCGCGTCAAGACGGTTGCGGAACTCGGGCGTGAAGGTGCGCTCGATGGCGGCGGTATCCTCGCCCTCGCGCTTCTCGCGGCCGAAGCCGATGGCGGCCTTCTGCATGTCCGAGGCGCCGGCGTTCGAGGTCATGATCAGGATCACGTTGCGGAAATCCACCTGCCGGCCGTTGTGATCGGTCAGCTTGCCGTGGTCCATCACCTGCAAGAGGATGTTGTAGACATCCGGATGCGCCTTTTCGATCTCGTCGAGCAGCAGCACGCAATGCGGATGCTGGTCGACGCCATCGGTCAGCAGACCGCCCTGGTCGAAGCCGACATAGCCCGGAGGCGCGCCGATCAGGCGGCTGACCGCATGCTTCTCCATGTATTCCGACATGTCGAAGCGCAGCAGCTCCACGCCCAGCGTGCTGGCGAGTTGCTTGGCCACCTCGGTCTTGCCGACGCCGGTCGGGCCGGCAAACAGGTAGTTGCCGATCGGCTTTTCCGGTTCGCGCAGGCCCGCGCGGGCCAGCTTGATCGCCGAGGCCAGGGCCTCGATCGCCGCGTCCTGGCCGAAGACCAGCCGCTTCAGCGTCGCGTCCAGGTCCTTCAGCACCGCCGCATCGTCCTTGGAGACGCTTTTCGGCGGAATGCGGGCGATCTTGGCGACGACCGCCTCGATCTCTTTCGGGCCGATGGTCTTGCGGCGCTTGCTTTCGCTGACCAGGTGCTGAGCGGCGCCGGCCTCGTCGATCACGTCGATAGCGCTGTCGGGCAGCTTGCGGTCGTTGATGTAGCGGCTGGCCAGTTCCACCGCCGACTTGATCGCGTCATTGGTATAGCGCAGGTCGTGGTGCTTTTCGAAGCTGGGCTTCAGCCCCATCAGGATCTTGATCGCGTCGGGCACGTTCGGCTCGTTCACGTCGATCTTCTGGAAGCGCCGCGACAGGGCGCGGTCCTTTTCGAAATGCTGGCGGAACTCCTTGTAGGTGGTCGAGCCCATGCAGCGCAGCTTGCCGCCGGCCAGAGCCGGCTTCAGCAGGTTCGAGGCGTCCATCGCCCCGCCCGAGGTGGCGCCGGCGCCGATCACGGTATGGATCTCGTCGATGAACAGGATCGCGTCAGGATGCTCTTCCAGCTCCTTGACCACGGCCTTCAGCCGCTCCTCGAAATCGCCGCGATAGCGGGTGCCGGCCAGCAGCGCGCCCATGTCGAGCGAGAAGATGGTCGAGCCGGCCAGCACGTCCGGGGTCTCGCCCCGGGTGATCTTCAGCGCCAGGCCCTCGGCGATGGCGGTCTTGCCGACGCCCGGATCGCCCACCAGCAGCGGGTTGTTCTTGCGCCGGCGGCACAGCACCTGGATGCAGCGCTCGACCTCGTCGGCGCGGCCGATCAGCGGATCGACGTCGCCCTTGGCGGCCTTGCGGTTCAGGTCCACGCAATATTTCGCCAGCGCGGTTTCGTCCTTGGGGGCGGGCTCGGCCTGGGCCTGCTCGCCCTGGTGCTCGGCACCCTGGACCGGGCGGTTCTCCGAGAAGGAGGGATTCTTGGCGACGCCATGGGCGATGAAGTTCACCGCGTCATAGCGGGTCATGTCCAGTTCCTGCAGGAAGAAGGCGGCGTTCGATTCCCGCTCGGCGAAGATGGCGACCAGCACGTTCGCGCCCGTCACCTCGGTCCGGCCCGAGCTTTGCACATGGATCGCCGCGCGCTGGATCACGCGCTGGAAGGCGGCGGTCGGAACGGCCTCGGATCCCTCGACATCGGTGATGAGGGTCGACAGGTCGTCTTCGATGAACTCGACCAGCATCCGGCGCAATTCGTCCAGATCGACGTTGCAGGCCCGCATCACCTTCACGGCATCGGGCTCTTCCGTCAGCGCAAGCAGCAGGTGCTCGAGCGTGGCAAGCTCATGGCGATGGTCGTTGGCCAGCGCGAGGGCGCCATGGATGGCCTGTTCCAGCGAGGTCGAAAAGGAAGGCACTTCAAGCTCCTGTCAGTCGGCTGGCGGTTTGGGCCGCCATATCTAGCGGTCCACCTGACCAGACTGTCACGATACAGTTAAGAATTGGTGGATTTTCGCGCAATTCAAGCGGTATTTGCTTCCGCTCATGCCGAATTTCCCGCGGCTGAGGCAGATGTGATGATCGGCAGGCGAAATTTCAAGCAGCCCGCCCGCCAGCGGCGCCCCGGCGCCACAAGGACGGGATGCCATTCGAATTCTCTTGTCGCGTTGCAGAAACATCTCAGAACACGTCCTTGCGCCGGCGCAGCTCGGCAAAGACGCGGGCATCGGATTGGCCCTGCAAGCCCAGGAAATCCCGCAGTTCCGCCACGCGCAGGAAGGGATTCGTTGCCCGTTCCTCGACCAGGGTCGAAGGTGCGCAGGGCCGCGCCCCCGCCGCGGTTTCCGCCAGCCGCTTCTGCAATGCGGCATTGTCCGGCTCGACCGAAAGCGCGAAGGCGCCGTTGCCGCGGCAATAATCGTGGCCGGAACAGACCAGCGTTTCCCCTGGCAGCGCATTCAGGCGCGAGAGCGAGTCCCACATCGTCTCGGCGTCGCCCTCGAACAGCCGGCCGCATCCCAGCGCCATCAGGCTGTCGGCGGTAAAGACCATGGCCGATTCTGGCAGGTGGAAGGCGATATGGCCGATGGTGTGGCCGGGCACGTCGATGACCTCGGCCGGCTCGCCGCAGATCCGCGCCGTCTCGCCGGGTCGGACGGCCAGGTCCAGCGGCGGCAGGCGGGCGGCGTCCTCTGCATTGCCCATGACGCGGGCGCCGGTCATCCGGACCAGTTCGGGCACGGCCTGGATATGGTCGGCGTGGTGATGGGTCAGCGCGATCAGGTCCAGCGTCCAGCCGCGCGCGGCCAGTTCTGCCAGGATCGGCGCGGCCTCGGGGGCGTCGATCAGCGTGGTCTGGCCATTGCCGTTGAGCAGCCAGGCATAGTTGTCGGTCAGGCAGCGGACGGGGACCAGTTCCAGCGGCATTGGCAAAATCCTCTCTTTGCCGCAGTCTGGCCGGGCGAAGCGGGGGACGCAATGCATCACGACGTCTATGAGCTACGGAAGTTCTACTATACCCGCGCGCTGGGCCGGGTGGTGCAGCGCGTGCTGCGCGACCGGCTGAGCGGGATGTGGCCGCCCGAGCAGACCCAGGGCATGACCGTCGCCGGCTACGGCTTCGCGGTGCCGCTGCTGCGGCCTTGGCTGGGGCGGGCGCGGCGGGTGATCTCGCTGATGCCGGGGCCGCAGGGGGTGATGGCCTGGCCGGCGGGGCTGCCGAATTGCTCGGCGCTGTGCGAGGAGACGGCCTGGCCGCTGGACACCGGCAGCGTCGACCGGCTGGTGCTGCTGCATGCGCTCGAGACCGCCGACCATCCGGCGGCGCTGATGGACGAGGCCTGGCGGGTGCTGGGACCGGGCGGGCGGATGCTGGTCATGGTGCCGAACCGCGCCGGCCTCTGGGCGCGGTCCGAGACGACGCCCTTCGGCTTCGGCCGCAGCTATACCGCCGGGCAGCTCGATGCGCAGGCCCGCGCGGCGGGCTTCGTCGCCGAGGGCACCGGGGCGGCGCTCTACATCCCGCCCTCGGACCGGCGCTTCTGGCTGAAAAGCGCCCAGATGTGGGAGCGGGCGGGGCTGCGCATCAGCCAGGTGCTGGTGGCGGGCGTGGTGCTGTCCGAGTTCAGCAAGCAGGTGCAGGCCCCGGTCGGGCGCGGCCGCAAGGTCAGCGTGCCGAGCCCGCTGGCCGTGCTGGAAGGCATCGCCCGGCCGCGGCCGGCGGGGCAGGGCGCGGGGCGCACGGTGCGCGGCCGCACGCAGCCCGAATCTGCGGCGCGATCCCCCGCCGCGGAGCCGGGCCGGAATTAGCTTCGCGCGCGCGAGGCGGGGCGGCTCGGCGACTGTTTGCGCAATCGGGGTCGGGACCGGCGGCACATGGGCGCTGCAAGGGCCGCAAACCCTCGCATTTCCGTGTTCAAGGCGGTTGCGGCAGCGAAAAGCACCTGCTAGAGACGCCGCAGATTTCGGGAAGGCCCTAGCCCGCCGTGCCATGGCCCCCATTTGACCCGCGCTCCGCGACAGACCGGCCCGAACGCCGGCCCGCCTGCGGAGCTTGCGCTAACCGGAAGGATGACCGTGGCCAATTCCGCTTCGATTTCCGCTGATATCGCCGGGCGTTATGCGCAGGCCCTGTTCGATCTGGTCCGGGACGCGGGAGGGATCGACACCCTTTCAGCCCAGATCGACGACCTGGCCTCGGCCTATGACGCCAGCGCGGATCTGCGCGATCTGACCGTCTCGCCCCTCTACGACCGCCGCCAACAGGAGGCTGCCATCGGCGCCCTGGCCGACAAGATGGGTCTTTCGTCCGAGCTGGCGAATGTCCTGCGCCTGATGGCCCGGAACCGCCGGCTGTTCGCGCTGCCGCAACTGATCGCCAAGCTGCGCGGCCTGATCGCCGATGCGAAGGGCGAGGTCACCGCCGACGTGGTCAGCGCCCAGGCGCTGAGCGACGACCAGAAGTCCCGCCTGACCGACGCGCTGGCCGCGAAATCGGGCAAGAAGGTGAAACTGAACGCGCGCGTCGATGAAAGCCTCATCGGCGGCATGATCGTCAAACTGGGCTCGCAGATGATCGACAGCTCGATCCGCTCCAAGCTCGCCTCCCTCCAGAATGCTATGAAAGAGGTCGGATAATGGGAATCCAGGCTGCCGAAATCTCGGCCATCCTTAAGGATCAGATCAAGAATTTCGGTCAGGACGCCGAGGTGGCCGAGGTCGGGCAGGTGCTGTCCGTCGGGGACGGCATCGCCCGCGTCTACGGTCTGGACAAGGTTCAGGCCGGCGAGATGGTCGAATTCCCGGGCGGCATCCGCGGCATGGTGCTGAACCTTGAAACCGACAACGTCGGCGTCGTGATCTTCGGCGACGACCGTTCGATCAAGGAAGGCGACACCGTCAAGCGCACCGGCGCCATCGTGGAAGTCCCGACCGGCAAGGGCCTGCTGGGCCGCGTCGTCGACGCGCTGGGCAACCCGATCGACGGCAAGGGCCCGATCGCCGACCCGGTCATGGCCATCGCCGACGTGAAAGCCCCGGGCATCATGCCGCGCAAATCGGTGCACGAGCCGATGGCGACTGGCCTGAAGTCGGTGGACGCGATGATTCCCGTCGGCCGCGGCCAGCGCGAGCTGATCATCGGCGACCGCCAGACCGGCAAGACCGCCATCGCGCTGGACACCATCCTGAACCAGCAGAACTACAACGGCCGCGAGGCCGATGGCATGAAGACCCTGCACTGCATCTATGTCGCCGTCGGCCAGAAGCGCTCGACCGTGGCCCAGCTGGTGAAGAAGCTGGAAGAGACCGGCGCCATGGCCTACACCACCGTGGTGGCCGCGACCGCCTCGGACCCGGCGCCGATGCAGTATCTGGCGCCCTATTCGGCGACCGCGATGGGCGAATATTTCCGCGACAACGGCATGGATGCGCTGATCATCTATGACGACCTGTCGAAACAGGCCGTGGCTTATCGCCAGATGTCGCTGCTGCTGCGCCGTCCGCCGGGGCGCGAAGCCTATCCGGGCGACGTGTTCTACCTGCACTCGCGCCTGCTGGAGCGTTCGGCCAAGCTGAACGAATCGCATGGCGCCGGCTCGCTGACCGCGCTGCCGATCATCGAAACCCAGGCGGGTGACGTGTCGGCCTATATCCCGACCAACGTGATCTCGATCACCGACGGCCAGATCTTCCTGGAAACGGAACTGTTCTTCCAGGGCATCCGCCCGGCCGTGAACACCGGTCTGTCGGTGTCGCGCGTCGGTTCGGCCGCCCAGACCAAGGCGATGAAATCCGTCGCCGGCCCGGTCAAGCTGGAACTGGCCCAGTATCGCGAGATGGCGGCCTTTGCGCAGTTCGGCTCGGACCTCGACGCGGCGACGCAAAAGCTGCTGAACCGCGGGGCACGTCTGACCGAGCTGATGAAGCAGCCGCAATATTCGCCTCTGACCAACGCCGAGATCGTCATCGTGATCTATGCGGGCACCAAAGGCTATCTGGACAGCATCCCGGTCGCCGATGTGACCAAATGGGAACAGGGCCTGATCCAGTATCTGCGCAACCAGAAGGCCGACCTGCTTGACGACATGACCCGCAACGACCGCAAGATCGCGGGCGAGCTGGAAGATGCGATCAAGGCGACGCTGGACGGTTACTCCAAGACCTACGCCTGAGAGGGGAGCTTTAGATGCCCAGCCTCAAGGATCTGAAAAACCGGATCGGCAGCGTCAAGAACACGCGCAAGATCACCAAGGCGATGCAGATGGTCGCCGCCGCGAAACTGCGCCGCGCGCAGGAAGCGGCCGAGGCTGCGCGTCCCTATGCCGACCGCATGGCCAGCGTGATGGCCGGGCTGACCGCTGCGGCGGCCGGCTCGGACAACGCGCCGCGCCTGTTGGCCGGCACCGGCGAGGATCGCCGCCACCTCCTGGTGGTGATGACCTCGGAGCGCGGGCTTGCCGGCGGCTTCAACTCGTCCATCGTCAAGCTGGCCCGCCAGCGCATGGCCGAGCTGCAAGCCCAGGGCAAGCAGGTCGAGCTGCTGACCGTCGGCAAGAAGGGCCGCGAGCAGCTGAAGCGCGAATACTCGCAATATTTCGTCCATCACGTGGACATGAGCGAGGTGAAGCGCATCGGCTATGAGAACGCGCGCGGCATCGCCGACGAAATCCTGGACCGTTTCGACGCCGGCCAGTTCGACGTGGCGACGCTGTTCTACAACCGCTTCGAATCGGTCATCAGCCAGGTTCCGACCGCACGCCAGATCATCCCCGCCGTGGTCGAGGAAGGCGCCGAGGCCGGTGCCTCGTCGCTTTACGACTACGAACCGGATGAGCACGCGATCCTGAACGACCTCTTGCCGCGTTCCGTGGCGACCCAGGTCTTCGCGGCGCTGCTGGAGAACGCGGCCTCCGAACAGGGTGCCCGGATGAGCGCGATGGACAACGCGACCCGCAACGCCGGCGACATGATCAACAAGCTGACCACCGAATACAACCGGACACGTCAGGCGGCGATCACCAAGGAACTTATCGAAATCATCTCGGGCGCAGAGGCGCTCTGACACGTAGGGGTTAAACACATGGCAGAGGCCAAAGGAAAAATCACGCAGGTGATCGGCGCCGTGGTGGACGTGCAGTTCGAGGGCCAGCTGCCCGCGATTCTGAACGCTCTGGAAACCGAGAACAACGGCAAGCGCCTGGTGCTGGAAGTCGCCCAGCACCTGGGCGAGAACACCGTCCGCACCATCGCCATGGACGCGACCGAAGGTCTGGTCCGCGGCCTGCCCGTGACCGACACCGGCGCGCCGATCACCGTTCCGGTGGGCGACGTGACGCTGGGCCGCATCCTGAACGTCGTCGGCGAGCCGGTGGACGAGGGTGCGCCGCTGACCGTCACCGACCGCCGCGCCATCCACCAGCCGGCCCCGGACTTCGCCCAGCAGGCGACCGCCTCCGAGATCCTGGTCACTGGCATCAAGGTCATCGACCTGCTGGCGCCCTATTCCAAGGGCGGCAAGATCGGCCTGTTCGGCGGCGCCGGCGTGGGCAAGACCGTTCTCATCATGGAACTGATCAACAACATCGCCAAGGTGCACTCGGGTTACTCGGTGTTCGCGGGCGTCGGCGAGCGGACCCGTGAAGGCAACGACCTCTACCACGAGATGGTGGAATCGGGCGTCATCAAGCCCGACGATCTGTCGAAGTCGCAGGTGGCGCTGGTTTACGGCCAGATGAACGAGCCTCCGGGGGCGCGGATGCGCGTGGCGCTGACCGGCCTGACCGTGGCCGAGCAGTTCCGCGACGCCACCGGCACCGACGTTCTGTTCTTCGTCGACAACATCTTCCGCTTCACCCAGGCCGGTTCGGAAGTGTCGGCGCTCCTGGGCCGCATCCCCTCCGCCGTGGGCTATCAGCCGACGCTGGCCACCGACATGGGCGCGATGCAGGAACGCATCACCTCGACCAAGAACGGCTCGATCACCTCGATCCAGGCCGTCTACGTTCCGGCCGACGACCTGACCGACCCGGCGCCGGCCACGACCTTCGCGCACCTCGACGCCACGACGGTTCTGTCGCGCGCGATCTCGGAACTGGGCATCTACCCGGCCGTGGACCCGCTCGACTCGAACAGCCGGATCCTGGACCCGGCCGTCGTGGGCGAGGATCACTACAACACCGCCCGCGCGGTGCAGGGCATCCTGCAGAAATACAAGTCGCTGCAGGACATCATCGCCATCCTCGGCATGGACGAGCTGTCCGAAGAGGACAAGCTGACCGTGGCCCGGGCCCGCAAGATCCAGCGCTTCCTGTCGCAGCCCTTCGACGTCGCCAAGGTCTTCACCGGCTCGGACGGCGTTCAGGTGCCGCTGGAGGACACGATCAAGTCGTTCAAGGCGGTGGTGGCCGGCGAATACGACCACCTGCCGGAAGCGGCCTTCTACATGGTCGGCGGCATCGAGGACGTGAAAGCCAAGGCCGCGCGCCTTGCCGCTGACGCGGCGTAAGGGGGCGACATGGCCGACACGATGCAGTTCGACCTGGTGTCGCCGGAGCGGAACCTGGTGTCCGTCCCGGTGCGCGAGGTGCGCCTGCCCGGCGCCGACGGCGACCTGACGGCGATGCCCGGCCATGCGCCGGCCATCGTCAACCTGCGCCCCGGCCTGGTGACCGTGGTCGCGGCGGACGGCAGCCAGACGGAATTCGCGGTGACCGGCGGCTTCGCCGAGATCAACAACGACTCCGTCACCCTGCTGGCCGAACGTGGCCATCCGCGGGCCGAGATGACGCAAGAGGTCTTCAACGAGATGATGGCGCAAGCCCATCGCCGCGTGCAATCCGCCAAGGAGCGCGACTCGGCCGGCGAGGAAATCGTCGCCGCCGCCGTCAAGCTGCTGGCGGATATGGAGGCCCTTGGCACCCATATCGGATTGGACCCGAACCACTCGAATTTCCCGCACTAAGCGCGGGCATCTGGCGAAAAAGACAGCAAGCCCCGGAAATTCCGGGGCTTTCTCAATTGTTTCTCAACCTTTTATCATCAGGATGCGGGGCATTCGACGAGGGGAAGGCGGAATTTGCGGCGTTTCGGACATTTTGCTGTCGGGGTCGAGCAGGGCTCGGTCGAGATGTTCTCGGCCTTCGAAAGCGGCGGTCCGATGTGGACCGGGCACGGGCCGCGGCTCGAGGTGCAGCGCGTGGATTTCGATGAAGGCTTCGCCGAGCCGCCGGTGGTGCATGTCGCGCTCAGCATGTGGGACGTGGACCGCAACGCCAACCAGCGCGCCGATATCCAGGCGGTGCAGGTCACCACGCAGGGGTTCGAGCTGCAATTCCGCACCTGGGGCGATACCCGCGTCGCGCGGGTGCGGGCCAGCTGGCTGGCCATTGGCCCGGTGCGCCACGAGGACGATTTCGACGCCGGCTGAGCCGTGCGTGATGCGATGCCGCGACCAAGGCTGTGGCGGCGCATCCCGGCGTTGACGCCCACCATGGTTCCGTGATCTTGCGCCGCTCTGCCGCTCTGCCGCTCTGCCGCTCTGCCGCTCTGCCGCTCTGCCGCTCTGCCGCTCTGCCGCTCTGCCGCTCTGCCGCTCTGCCGCTCTGCCGCTCTGCCGCTCTACCGCTCTGCCGCTCTGCCGCTCTGCCGCTCTGCCGCTCTGCCGCTCTGCCGCTGAAGCGGGACATCCGTTTTGAAGTCTCGGGACAACAGGTTTGGCAGAAAATTTTTTCTGCCGATTTGATCTTCAGGATGCCGCTGCATCGTCATCGTCCGCCCCGAACTCCGCGATGATCTCGGTTGTGGCCCCGCCGCTTTCGAAGTTCCATTCGTGGTTAACACGAGTCGCGATCCATCGGCCATCCAAATCAAGGCTGACGCCCTCGACGACGATCGGGGCCTCGGCCCGCGCCAGCGGGTATCCGACCAGCAGAAGCCGCATGTCACCCTCGCCGGCCTTGATCTCCCGCACCGCGGCGTCGGCAGCGCGGCGGGCTTCGGCCTCGTCCTGATAGACCTCTCGAAGGTCTTTCGCGGCCCTTCGAGGCCGGTTGAAACATCGACGTTGCGTGTCAGGCCGGCCTGCCTGTCGCGCCACCGCGTCCTGACCGATCCGAACCGCCCGCGCGGGCGCGATCCGATCCGGTAGCCGTCCATGTCCACCAGCATGTCGGCCGTCACCTTGACCTCGGGCATGGATTGGCCGCTGACCGTCTTGCCCGAGTGCCGGGCAGTCACCAGGAGGCGCTGATCCTTGGGCGCGATCACCGTCCCCACGCGCTTGCCGATGCGGGTCAGCAGGTGCTGATCGCTCTCCTCGGTCTGTGCGATGTAGGGCAGTTTCACTGAAGCCAGGGCGCTGCTGATCTCGGCCTTCAGTCCGTGCTCCCCCGCGATGGCTTTCACGAGGTCGCCAAGCGTCTTGTCCTCCCAGGCGCGGGTCTTCGGCTCCTTCATGGCCTTGGCGTGGTCGGCCGCTTTCGCCGTGAGCGTCAGCCGGCGGGGCCAGCCGCTGCGCTCGACCTCCTCGACGGTGTAGGTTCCGAACTCGGTCAGTGCCGCGCCGTCATAGCCAAGGGCAATCGTCAGGAGCGCGCCTTGCCGTGGCCGCGCGATTTGCGGATCGGCATCGTCCAGGATGATGACCAGTTCGTCGCTCTCGAACCCGGCCTCATCGGAAATCGTTATGGACAGCACGCGCTCGGGTGCAAAGGGCGCACCATCAGCCGTGAGCCTGAAGGCGGGAAAGCGGCCATCAGTCATAGAGCTTCACCGGTCGGGTCGTTTCGGAGCTTGCCGCGATCACCGGCAGTTCGATGACCAGGCCCGGCCCCAGAGGCTGGGCGCGGCTGCGAGCCCCGGATTGGCCGCCAGGACGGCCTCTGTGGTGCCGATCTGGTGGCCGTAATAGCGCCAGGTGATCTGGTCGATCATCTCGCCGCCTGCGGTGGTGTAGGTCGCCATGGCGCTCCCTTCAGAATAGCTGGATGCCGGCCAGCGACAGACTGCTGGGCGAGCGAATCAGTTGCAGCTCGACTTCCATCTTCTGGAAGGTGCCGTTGGGCAGGACATGCGTTTTCTCGACCGCCAGAGACTGGATCAGGAAGAACCCGTAGAAACCGCCCGCACGCGAGATCAGCGGCAGGCGGGTCCCCTTGCGAATGGCGAGGCGCATGAGGTCGACCTGAAGCGGCCCGCCGGGCGACAGCACCTCCTTATAGATCACCGCGTTGATCGTCAGGGTGCGGTCGCCCGGGCCGAGGAATTGAGGCGTGGGCATGACCTTGGCCCGCTGCATCTGTTCGATCCGCGCGGTTTCGCGGTCAGTCATGCTTTCCAGCGGCACGAGGTCCAGGGAAAAGCGGAAGGGGCCGAGGGCCATCAGCATGGATCACTCCGGGATAGAGGCATCGGACAGAGCCTTGCGGACCTCACGCTCGGTCCGGGCGCCGATGTCGCGCGAGATCGCGCCTGCATCGCGCTTGATCTCCTAGCGAATGGTGACCGGTACGGTGACGGTGACCGTGTGCTCGCTCTTGTAGTCGTGGTTGATCGTCTCCTCGACCTTCACGGGCGCCGCGGTTGCGCCAGCGGTCGCGGCGCCGGCGCCGCCGGCGGCGGCGGGGCGCTGGATGTTGAAGCCGGGCACCAGTTCGGACGTGGGCCGGAAGGGTGATCACCGACGACAAATTCCCAGGCGCGCGGATCACAGGTGACGCGACGGGTGCCGCCGGAATGCTGGGGCACCAGAACGGCCAGCCAGTCGCAACGCGGATGCGGACGAACCATCCGCATCCAGCGTTGCAAGGTGGCCGAGGGCGTGCCCTTTTCCCGCGCGACCAGATCGCAGGCCGGCGCCAGTGCCATCTCTTCCATATGCCCGTCGACCAGGCGCACCAGTTCCAGGCGCTCCTGCGCGGTCTGCTTCTGCTTGTCGGTCGCTGCCCCATAGGCGTTCCAGAGCGTGTCGCGGCGCGTGTCATCCAGCGCTTCCGGCTGCGGCGGCGCGTTCACCTCTTCGACATAGGCCTGCCGGGATAGCTGGCGCTGGACGTGGATCGGCAGCAGCCGGATATGGTACTCGTTCCCACCGCCGCGCCCGTCGCGCTTGCGGCAATAGCGTTCGTCCGCGTCCCAGCGCCCGGCCTTGGCGAGGTCAAGCAGACCTCGGCGGCTGGCAGGCAGCCCCGGACCTTCAGGGCCAGCAGTTCGCTGATCGAATACCATTCCTGCATCACTCGCCGCCCTTCTCCTTGCGGACGGCGTCGATCAGGGTCAGGAAATCGTCCTGCCAGTGCTTGCGACCATGCGCCCAAAGGGCATGGATCTTGCGCATCCAGATCTCTTTGTCGGACTGGCTGGGCTTGGCCTTCGGGCGCCGGCCCTCGGCATGCTGGTCGGCATCCGAGACCTTGCCATGGCCTTCCTCGCGCATGATCCGCGCCAGCAGCGGGCGGCGGGCTTCGGGGTATTTCACCACTTCAGCAGCTGCGCCTGGTTGTTCGCCAGATCGGTTCCCGTGATCTCAGCCTGAAGCTCCGGCGTCACCCCCTTAGCGATCTGGATCGTGCGACTGATCGTGTCCTCGCTGCAATCCAGGGCCTCCGCCATTTCCAGCGTGAAGCGGTTCGAAATCAAATACGCATTGTTGCGGATTTGATCGCTCTTCCTGTCGCCGCCACGCTTCGCGACCGGGTTCCTGACCTCATAGATCGCCTTCTCGGTCGCCAGATGCAGCGCCCGGTCAAGGACGGTCAGGTCTTCGCGGACAAGGTTTTCCTGAACCTCAACCTGCCGCGCCTGTTCATCCGTAAGCTGCCGCACGAAGGCCGGAATGGTTTCGCGCTTCAGCTCCTCGAAAGCAGCCAGACGATGCCCGCCGCAGACCAGCAGGAAGCGCTTGCCGTCCTTGGACGGACGCACGGTGATCGGGTTCAGCAGCCCGACCTCTTCGATATTGTCGGCCAGCCGCATCACTCGCGCGGGGTTCCGAAAGCGGGCACGGACCTCGTCCGCCTCGATCATGTCCAGGCGGATTTCCTGGAAGGTGGCATTTGGGGAGATCAATTCGGTTCCCTCGAACTTCCGGTAGAGAAAATTGCGCCGGCCATTGATTGGCCGTGCGATGCTTCAGTCCAGCGGCCCCCAGCCGCCGAAGCCCAGGACGATGAACAGCCCGGCGGCCAGCGTGCCCCAGACCGCCGCCGCGCCCAGGGCGTCGGCCCAGCCGGTGCTTTCAAAGCGCATCCACGCCTGCGAGAAACGGCGCGCCAGGGCGATCACGACAGCACCCCGGCAATCACCATGGCGATAAGCGAGACGCCGGCGATGGCGAACGGGCCGACCCACCAGCCCGACGCAAGCCGAACGTGCTCGCGCGGGTCGGTGCAGATGCAGATCACGTTGAACAGCGCCCAGGCGCAGGCCGCTGCGAGCGATCCAGCAGCCAGGAAGAAAAGAGGGGGCATCATTCCGGGGCTCCGTATTGGGCGACGATCAGATCGTCGATTTCGCCGGTCAGAATGTTGCGGGCGGTGGTCAGGGCGCGCAGGTCGCCGATCTTGACCAGTTGCTCGGTCAGCAGCTCGGCGCGCTCGGCCGGCGGCAGTTCCGCCAGCAGGGCCGCGCCAGCTCGGCGGCATCATGGGCGGGGCGCGGCATCGCGGCTTTCCCAACATGGTGTTCGGAGGCCGATATGCAGAGGCCGAAGATTGCCTGACCGTCAATCTCCTTGACGGCGTATGCCTCATCAGCATCGATCCCCTTGAGCTTGACGTTGCGATTGCAGATCAGTCGCGCGACACGCCATGCCGCCCGAAAGCTCTCGCGGTCACAAAACCAGATCCGGCTCATGTGCTCGTCAATCACGTCGAAGCCGAATTCGCCGGCCGATGCACGCTCCTCGATCTCCTCGTCGGTCGCGGTACAGGCTTCGACCATGCCAATCCGAAAGTCGCGAGCCTCCTCCGGTCGGGGCCTATGCCGCAAGACGTTGGTCGAACCGAACTCGCGCTTAACGAAGGGGCTGACATTGCAGAGATACAGCTCGACATTAGGGAAGATCGACATCACGCGGCCCCCCGGAAGGTGGCAGCGTGGTCGCGCAGCCGGGCGCCATAGCCCGCCCGCGCCACTTCGGGCCCCGCGGCCTCGATCAGGCGGGCCAGCAATTCCTTGCCGCGCGCGCCCTTCATGATCCCGTACGTCGCGTTGCGCGCATTCGTGGGGGTGACTTTGTTTTCCGTGCACCAGCGCTCGCAACTGCCACCCGAGGCGCGGAACGCACCAAAGATGGCGTCGTGAAGCATGGCCCCCGGCTGGAAAGGGGCTGTCTTTTCTGACATGTTGCCTCCAATGAAAGATGCTGCCTTTTTCTCTTAGATCAATCATGGTGCAAGATCTTGAACCGGTCACCAGCAAGGTGCAAAATTCTGAACGTGGCGCGCGTTTGTTAGAGGAACGCAACCGTTTGGGGTTGACCCAACCGCAGCTGGCAGAGGTCGGCGGCGTGTCGAAGGGTTCGCAAATACTCTATGAAAAGGGCAGCGCGCCCACGGCCGACTATTTGTCAGCTATTGCAGGATTCGGCGCCGACGTAGCTTACATCCTCACGGGCGAACGATCGGCCCCGCCCGTCGATCGCAGCATGCTCGGCGTCCCGATGGCGGACTTCGTCCAGGTGCGGGCGTGGCCGAAAGGCCGGCACGATGCCCTCGAGGAGATCGGCGAGTTCGCCTTTCACAGTTCCTGGCTGCGCCGCTACACGACGTCGCCGGGCGAGTGCTACCTGTTCCGCACCTACGGCAATGAGATGGAGCCGACCATCCGCGCCGGGGCTATCGTCCTGATCGACCAGCAGCGCCGGGATCCGCGACCGGATGGCGTCTTCGCATTGCGCAGAGAGGACGGTGGCCTGAACCTGCGACGCCTGGAACCGGTCGATGGCAAGATCGTGGTGCGGGCAGACAATCCGGCCTATTCTCTGACCCTGCTGTCCGACCGCAAGCGCATCCTCGGCGAGGTGATCTGGCAGAGCATGGCCATGGTCGACCCTGTAGAGGGGCACAGCACATGGCGCTGAAGATCCGCATGGCAGCACCGAAATTCACTTCATTGTTCGGGGGCGCCTCGGCGCGGCGCTGACATCGCGGATCGCCCTTGTTTTGCTGGGTTTGCGCCCCTTCGATGGGCCTTTCGCCAAACAATGAAGTCACTTCATTGTTCGCGGCCCTCGGATCGGCCCTGCGGCAGCCCGATTTGAAAAGGACCCCCGTGGCGGAGGCCCAGCATTTGCAGGGTTTGGAGAGCTTCTCGAAAGCCTCGAAAGCGTCTTTCGAAGCCGCCCTTCAAATCGGCCAGGCCAGCGCGTCGCGACAACTTTTCGCACGACCCTTCAATCCTGTTGTCCCCGGCGCCCTTCCGGGCCAAGACCGACGAACCCACGCAACCCCTCGTGTTTGTGGTCTTTTTCGCCTGTCCCCGCCCTCAACCGGATATTCCCGCATTATTCAAAACTGATGTCCCGTAACACCCGCTCTCCCGCTCTCCCGCGAGGATGCGGGAAGCGCGTGCTGTGCGGAATGGCGAACAGGCAGCAGAGCTCCGCCAGCGCCCGCCAAGCCCGGGCGAGGTGCGAACCGAAGAGACATCCGCCATCGTCCCAGGCCGTTCGCGCCGCGTCGCAATCCCGACCCGGCCGGCTCAGGCGCGGTCGAGGTTCAGCCCGATCAGCTCGGCCAGTTGCTGCGGATGGGTGATCGGCAGCATGTGCCCGGCGCCCGGCACCCGGGCGCGGCCCACGTCCGGCAGCCGCGCCGCCAGCGCATCGGCGATGGCCGGGATCACCGGGGGCGAATCCGCGCCCATGACGATCAGCACCGGGGCGTCGATGGCCTCGAGCCCGCCTTCGCGCAGGATATTGGCGCTGTCGCTGCGCAGGGCTTCGTTGCTGGCCTGCACCAGCCGGATCTGCCGGACCAGCCGCGCCTTGGCGGTCGGGGTCTGGGCCTGCCAGTCGATACCGCCCCAGACCGAGAGGAAGGCGCGCGTCGCCTCGATCTCGTCGCCCTGGGCCAGCTGCGCGTCGATGCGGTCCAGCAGCGCGTCATGCGCCGCGTCGGGGGCGGCCGCGAACAGCACCGGCTCAACCAGCGTCAGGCTGCGCACCGCCTCGGGCGCGGCGACGGCGATGCGCAGGGCCACGGTCGCGCCCATGCTGTGGCCGATCAGGTCCAGCGGCCGCGTCACCAGCCCGGCCACCGCCCGGGTGACGGCGGTGTGGTAATCCGGCGGCCCGCCGTCCCAACCGGGGCTGAGGCCGTGGCCGGGCAGGTCGGGCGCGGTGACCTGGATGCGGTCGCGCAGCGCATGCGCGATCGGCCGCCAATAGGAGGCGTTGCCCATCATGCAATGCAGCGCCAGCGCCGGCCGCTCGGCTTGGCCCGGCCATTCCCGCAGATGCAGCCCGCTCACGGAAGGGCTCACAGGCTGGCCAGGTGCCGGTCCAGGAAGTCCAGCCGGTCCTGGCCCCAGAACCGCTGGCCGCTCTCGCGCACGACATAGAAGGGCACACCGAAGGCGCCGGCCTCGGCCGCCTGTTCCAGGTTGCGGCCATAGGTCTCGGCGCCCAGGAACAGCCCCTTGTCGGCCAGGTCCGGGTCGAAGCCCGAGGCCGAGAGCTTGGCGCGGATCACCGCGTCCTCGGCGATGTTCTCCCCATCCGCCCAGACCGCGCGCAGGAAACGCTGCACCAGCCCGCCCAGGTCGCCGCCGCCGGCCTCCTGCGCCGCGATGATCGCATAGGAGGAGGGCGCGGTATTGACCGGGAAGAAGGCCGGCTTGGGCGTCAGCGGCAGGTCCAGCCATTCGGCCCAGCGGGCCAGTTCCTGGTCGCGGTACTGCAGCCGGTTCGGATGGCGGTCGGCCGGGCGCACGCCGCCGGTGCGGTCGAAAAGCTGCCAGGCATCCAGCGGCTTGTAGGTGACCGAGGCGCCATGCCGGGCCGCGAGCTGCTCCAGCCGGTCGCCGGCCAGATAGCACCAAGGGCTCTGCGTGCTCAGGTAATAGTCGATATGCGCCATGGCGGGGCCTCCGGGGTTTGCGGGCAAGCTAGCCCGGTGCTAAGCGGGGTGCAATCACACGAATCCACCCTTACGGAGCCAGCCATGCCGGCCATGACCGAACCGAAGCTGATCGCGGGGAATGCGAACCGACCGCTGGCCAATGCCATCGCGCGGCGCATGTCGATGCATCGCGGGATGAATGTCGCCCCCATCGAAGCCCGCGTCGAGCGGTTCAACGACCAGGAGATCTTCGTCGAGGTCTATGAGAACGTCCGCGGCGAGGACATGTTCATCATCCAGCCGACCTCGAACCCGGCGAACGACAACCTGATGGAACTGCTGATCATGACCGACGCGCTGAAGCGTTCGTCGGCCGACAGGATCACCGCCGTCATCCCCTATTTCGGCTATGCCCGCCAGGACCGCCGCGCCAAGGCGCGCACGCCGATCAGCGCCAAGCTGGTCGCGAACCTGCTGACCGAGGCCGGCGTGGACCGCGTGCTGACGCTGGACCTGCATGCGGCGCAGATCCAGGGCTTCTTCGACATTCCGGTGGACAACCTCTATGCCGCGCCGGTCTTTGCGCTGGACGTGAAGCATCACTTCCGCGACCGGCTGTCGGACCTGATGGTGATCTCGCCCGACGTGGGCGGCGTGGCGCGGGCGCGCGAACTGGCGCAGCGCATCGGCGCGCCGCTGGCCATCGTGGACAAGCGCCGCGAGAAAGCCGGCGAAGTGGCCGAGATGACCGTGATCGGCGAGGTGACCGGCAAGACCTGCATCATCGTCGACGACATCTGCGACACCGCCGGCACGCTCTGCAAGGCGGCCGAGGTGCTGATGCAGCACGGCGCCGTCGAGGTCCACGCCTATATCACCCATGGCGTCTTGAGCGGCCCGGCGGTCGAGCGGGTGCAGAAATCGGTGATGAAATCGCTGGTCATCACCGATTCGATCGAGCCGACCGACAAGGTGAAATCCGCCTCGAACATCCGCATCGTGCCGACGGCGCCGATGTTCGCCCAGGCGATCCTGAACATCTGGAACGGCACCTCGGTCAGCTCGCTCTTCGAGATCGAGACCCTGGGGCCGATCTACGAAGGCCTCTATACCGGCGCCTGAGCAGGCCGTCGGTGCGATTACGGGCCCCGGCCGCAAGGTCCGGGGCCTTTTTCATGGGCTCACAGGAAGCGCGGGAACTCGATCTTGGGGCAGCGGTCCTCGATCACCGTCAGCCCGCGGGCGCGGGCCCGATTCGCCGCCTGCGGATGACTGATTCCCAGCTGCATCCAGACCGTGCGCAGGCGCGGCAGATGCGCCATGGCCTGCTCCACGACCCCCGGCACCGCCTCGGCCCGGCGGAAGATGTCGACCATGTCCACGCCCGCCTCGGGCGGAATCGAGGCCAGGTCGGGATAGACATGTTCGTCCAGCATCATGCTGCCGGCATGGCCGGGATTGACCGGAATCACGCGAAAACCCTGCGATTTCAAATAGCGCGCTACGCCCCAAGACGGTCTTGCCTCATTCGGAGACAGGCCGATGATGGCGATGCAGCGGGTCGAGCGGGCAATACGCGCGATGTCGTCATCGGCCGGCGATGAGCCGATGTCGCGAAGAATAGCCAGGTTCATCTGATCCTCCCCCAGATCTCAACTTAGAGTGGCACGTAAAAAGCGCCCGGTCCAGTGTTCTGGCCGGGCGCAAGTCGCGGAACGAGGGACAGTGATCTGAACAAGACCGTTCCGTGGTCAAGTTCCCTAAATAAATGGGAACCGTGGCCAAAAAGTTCCACCATGTTCACGAAAAAGTGAGGATCTCAGGGATTCATTCGGGCCCAGAAGGCCTTGGCGCGCATCAGCACCCGCTGCGGATCGGCCAGAAGCCGCTCGCGCGCGCGTTCCGAGCGCAGGAAATAGGTGCGCTGGCCGATCACCACGAAATAGCGCGGATTGCCGGGCTCGGAACGGCCCTCGGACAGGGCGACGACGCATAGCCCGCCCAGCCCCGGCGCATAGGCACCCGGATTCGCCTCGAAAAGATTGCGGTTCTGCTCGCTGGCGAAATGCCAGGCCTTGCCGCGCCACAGCGTCACCAGGTCGCTGCGCCCCGGCACCGCCGCATTGTCGGTGCCATAGGACACCGGGTCCATGCCGTCCAATGCCCAATTCTGCGCCAATGCCGGCGAAATGGGCGGAAGAAGCAGGAGGCTGGTCAGCAGGGCGCGAATCATCATGGGCACGGGCGATGGGAAGATGCCTAGGATCTGGCAAATCGCCCGGCGATTCTCAACCGAGGCGGCGATTTTCTAGCGCCAATGTGATCCCGATGCCCCGCGCCGTGCTCAGCCGCGTGAGACCGCGTAAAGCGCCACCGCCGCCGCGTTCGAGACATTGAGCGAGCCGAAATCCGCCGCGAAGGGGATGCGGGCGATGCGGTCGCAGGTCTCGCGCGTACGGTCGCGCAAACCGGGGCCCTCGGCGCCCAGGACCAGACACAGCGGCCGGCCCGAGACCTGCGCCAGGGCGTCGGGCAGGACCTCCTCGCCGGTGCCGTCGAGGCCGATCACCACATAGCCCATGCCCTGCAATTCGATCAGCGCATCGGCCAGGTTGGTGACGCGCAGATAGGGCTGGCGCTCCAGTGCGCCCGAGGCGGTCTTGGCCAGCGCCCCGGTCTCGGGGGCGCTGTGGCGGGCGGGGGCGATGACGGCGCGGGCGCCGAAGACCTCGGCCGAGCGCAGAATGGCGCCGACGTTATGCGGGTCGGTGACGCGGTCCAGCGCCACCAGCAGCGGCTTGCCAGGCCCCGACAGCGCCAGGTCGGCCAGGCCTCCCCATTTCAGCGGCTTCACCTCCAGCGCCGCGCCCTGGTGCACGCTTTCGGGCGGCAGCGGCACATGGCGGTCGAAGGTGCGGGCGTCGGTGATCTCGGGTTCGATGCCGGGGGGCAGGGCGCCCAGCCGGTCCAGCGCGTTCTGGGTCACCACCAGCCGCAGCCTTTCCCGCGCCGGATTGGCCAGCGCATCGCGCACCGCATGCAGGCCGAACAGCCAGACGGTTTCCGCCGCCGCGGCGCGGCGCGCGCGTTCCTTGTCGATGACCCAGGTGGGTTTCTTGGTTTTCTGCGGTTTCTCGGCCATGGCGCACCTATCCTTGGGCTTCTGGTAGCGCAGAAATCGCCGGGGATTGCAAGTTTCGCGGCGGGGTGTGGGCGGCGCGGATTTTTCCGGCGCTGACCGCTTGACGCCCGTGGCGCGGGCGGCTAATCACCGCTCCACACGCCGGAAGCGTTCGGCGGGCGACGTGCTGCAAGGTGCGGCAGCGGACTGTAACTCCGCCGGGGAGACCCATGCCTGGTTCGATTCCAGGGTCGCCCACCACTTCTTCTGAAAACTGAACGAAATCAACGAAGTGGTGTCCCGCATTCGTGCAATGCGGTAACATGCAAATCAATAGGTTATGACGCAGGTGTCCCGCAGTTTTGCGGCTTGACCTCTTGCCGCCGTCCGCACCCTGGAGGGCATTGCCGAACCCGATGATGAGACGGGGTACACAGAGGACGGGGTCTGCCGTGAACCCGGAACGGGGTCCGCTGCGGACCCGGTACCCCGTCCACAGCGGACCCCAAACCATCCTGAAACCATCCATAAACCACCTTCGCGCGCGCGTGCACGCGAGGCGGCGGCGGAATCTCTGGAGATATTGAAGGCCTATCCCGCCGACCGATGCCGCAATGAAGCGGCCTGCCTGCACCACGTCGAGGCTGCCATGCAGGAGGTCGGGCAAGTGCTATGCGCTGGAGACCGCAGGCTATACGCGCTCAAAGGTCTGCTTCTCGGATAACTGGTTCAGGGTGGGCCGCTGGCGCGATTACATCGGGGACGAGCCGGAACCGCCTCAGAAACCGACCCCGGCGCATGCGGCAAAAACTGCCGACTGGATCAAATCCCGTCACCCCCTGTGCCGGATTCTGAGCGTTGGACAGGTCCGCATGGCGCTGGACCTGGAGCTGGTTTCCCGCAGCGAAGTGCGCGCCGCAGGCTTCAGCGAAGGATTGCGTTATGTCTGAGCGTGGCTCTGTTGCACAAATCGGCTTAAGGCCGAGGTTCCCCTTTCCCCGGACGGACTTATCCCACAGCTTCCGTGACGGGTATTCCGAGCGCGGTGTAGCCGTTCAGGACGGCGATGCGGACCTGGAGTTCGGCGACCTGTCGGTCGAAGTCCCGTGCCATGAGCCGCTGGCCCAGCAACTTGATACAATGCATCTTTGTCTCGACGCGGCTTCGGCGGTGGTATCCACACCATCGTCGCCAGAGCGCGCGGCCCAGGTATTTCGCCGCGCGCAGGGCCTCATTTCGGGCCACGGCTCCGGCGGTGATCGTCTTCCAGGGCTTCGCGTTCTTGCGGGGCGGGATGACGGCATGGGCACCGCGATCTGCAATCGCATCGTGGCATTTGCGCGTGTCGTAGGCGCCATCAGCCGTAACGCTACCGATTTCCTGGTCCTGCGGGATTTGGTCGAGAAGGTGGGGTAGGATGGGCGCATCACCGATGTGGCTCCCGGTGACTTCGACGGCCCGGATCTCCAACGTTTCTTCATCGATCCCAAGGTGGAGCTTGCGCCAGACGCGCCGTTTCGGGCCGCCATGCTTGCGTGCGTGCCACTCGCCTTCACCTTCGACCTTGATCCCGGTGCTGTCGACCAGCAGGTGCAACGGCCCCTTGGAGCCGCGGTAGGGGATGTTCACGGCCAAGGTCTTCTGGCGGCGAGATAGCGTGCTGAAGTCGGGCACCGTCCAGTTCAGGCCGACCAGCCGTAGCAGGCTCTCGACGAACCCGGTCGTCTGCCGGAGCGCCATGCCGAACAGCACTTTCATCGAGAGGCACGTCTGGATAGCGGCATCGCTGTAGGTCTGCTGGCGGCCACGCCTGCCTGTCGGCGCGGCATCCCAGCTCATCTCGGGGTCAAACCAGATCGTCAGCGAGCCCCGGCGCTTGAGTGCTTCATTGTAGGCTGGCCAGTTCCTGGTCTTGTAGGTCGGGGGTATGGGTCTGCTCATGCATCCCAGCTACCACCCTGGATTCGCGAGATGAATCCCTCACGCGATTTGTGCAACAGAGCCACTCTTATGCCTCGTTAACAACATGCTGATTTTTATGGTGACCCCGGCAGGACTTGAACCTGCAACCTGCCCCTTAGGAGGGGGCTGCTCTATCCAGTTGAGCCACGGGGCCGCCGCCGCCTCTTTTGCCCGCAGATCTCGGAAATGGCAAGGTTGCCGTCATGCGCCGGACGCGATAACGGTAACATGATTGCGTTCCGGTAGTTGTCATGAATACGAAAAGACCCCGCCGCCCCCTGACCCTGCGCGACGTTTCGGAAGCCTCGGGCGTGTCCGAGATGACCGTCAGCCGCGTGCTGCGCAACCGCGGCGACGTCTCGGCCGCGACGCGCGAGAAGGTGCTGACCGCCGCCCGCACCCTGGGCTATGTCCCGAACAAGATCGCCGGCGGGCTG
The DNA here is from genome assembly GCF_001546115.1 of Paracoccus aminovorans. GTDB lineage: Bacteria > Pseudomonadota > Alphaproteobacteria > Rhodobacterales > Rhodobacteraceae > Paracoccus > Paracoccus aminovorans_B. The sequence goes on along the minus strand of NZ_KQ955208.1, from coordinate 1,014,918 downwards.
GCCAGCCAGCGGGTGAACCTGGTCGCGGTCATCATCCCCTCGCTGTCGAACATGGTGTTCCCCGACGTCCTGGGCGGGATCTCGGCCGAGCTCGACGATACCGGGCTGCAGCCGGTGGTGGGGGTGACGAACTACAGCCCCTCGCGCGAGGATACGGTGCTTTACGACATGCTGAGTTGGCGGCCCTCAGGGGTGATCCTGGCCGGGCTCGAGCATAGCAAGGCGGCGCGGGCGATGCTGGACAATGCCGGCCTGCCGGTGGTTGAGATCATGGACGTGGACGGCGATCCTATCGACACCGCGGTCGGCATCAGCCATCGCCGCGCCGGGGCCGAGATGGCCGAGGAGATCCTCGCCGCCGGCTATCGCCGCATCGGCTTCATCGGCACGCATATGCCCGAGGATCACCGCGCCCGCAAACGCCTGGCCGGCTTCGAGGCCCGGCTGGCCGAGGAGGGCCTGCAGCTGGCGGCGCGGGAATATTACCAGGGCGGCTCGTCACTGCACAAGGGCCGCGAGCTGACCGAGCGCATCCTGGCGCGGGAACCCGACCTGGATTTCCTGTATTTCTCCAATGACATGATCGGGGCCGGCGGGCTTCTGTGGTGCATGGAGAAGGGCTATGACATCCCGGGAAAGCTGGGGCTCGCGGGTTTCAACGGTGTCGAGCTGCTGGACGGTCTGCCGATGCGGCTCACCACAACCGACGCCCGGCGCATCGACATCGGCCGGCGCGCGGCGCGCATCGTCGCGGGCAAGGAGCCGGCGCCCGAGAGCGGCATCGTCGCCCTGGCGCCGACGATCATGCCGGGCGAGACCATCCGCAAACGCTGAGGCTGCTGCTCGCGCGCGGCGTTGCCGGAGTATTTGAAAAACGGTGAAACCGGCGCCGGTTTGGGCGCCCGCGCGATGTGCTGCGCCTTCACCGTTTCCCAAATACTCATGCGACAGCGACGGTTGCGCTGCCGCATGGGTATTTGAGGAGCAAAGAAGCCCAGGGCGCGAAACGTCCCTGCCTCGCCTCAGTCGAAGCTGGGGAAGAACAGCTCGCCCGGGGACAGGGTAAAGATCTCGGCCCCGCTGGCGGTGACGCCGATGGAATGCTCGAACTGGGCCGAGAGCGACTTGTCGCGGGTGACCGCTGTCCAGTCGTCGGCCAGGATCTTGGTCTCGGGGCGGCCCAGGTTCACCATCGGCTCGATGGTGAAGAACATGCCCTCTTCCAGCACCGGGCCCTTGCCGGGGCGGCCGAAGTGCAAAACGTTCGGCGGCGCGTGGAAGGTGCGGCCAAGGCCGTGGCCGCAGAAGTCGCGCACCACCGACATGCGGTTCGCCTCGACATAGCTCTGGATCGCCCAGCCGATGTCGCCGAAGGTGGCGCCGGGGCGGACCGCCTCGATGCCCTTCATCAGGCTGTCATGGGTGACCTGGATCAGGCGCTTGGCCTTTACGCTGGGTTTGCCCGCGACATACATGCGCGAGCTGTCGCCATACCAGCCGTCCAGGATCACCGTCACGTCGATGTTGAGGATGTCGCCGTCGGCCAGGATCTTGTCGCCGGGGATGCCATGGCAGACGACATGGTTCACGCTGATGCAGCTGGCGTGCTGGTAGCCGCGATAGCCGATGGTGGCGCTGATCGTGCCAAGCTCGGTCACGCGGTTGCGGATGAAATCGTCCAGCGCCCCGGTGGTGGTGCCGGGTTGGACCAGCGGGCCGACCTCGTCGAGGATCTGCGCCGCGATCCGGCCCGCCGCGCGCATGCCGGCAAAGTCCTGCGGGTCGTGGATGCGGATCCCCTCGCGGGTCTGGCGTGCGTCGTTCATGGCGTCCTCGTGTTCCTGTCCCCCACAGATAGTCCCATGGCGCCACTTGTTCCAGCCCCGTGCGCGGACCTATACATTGGCCGACAGCCGAAAACGCGAGGAGCGCCGATGCAATCCGACAATCCCACCGCCGCCATCCTGGTCATCGGGGACGAGATCCTGTCCGGCCGCACGCGCGAGGGCAATGCCCATTACCTGTCGCAGGTCTTGAACAGCATCGGCCTCGACTTGCGCGAGGTGCGCATCGTCGGCGACGACCACGACCAGATCGTGGCCTCGATCCGGGCGCTGGACAAGGCGTTGGGCGGGGCCTGGGACATGCTCTTCACCAGTGGCGGCATCGGCCCGACGCATGACGACATCACCGCAGACGCGGTGGCCGACGCTTTTGGCGTCGGCATCGAGATCAACGAGGAAGCGCGCCGCGTCATGGTCGAGCGCTGGGAGGCGCGCGGCGTCGAGGTCACCGGCAACCGGCTGCGCATGGCCCGCATCCCGCTGGGCGCAGCGCTGATCCCCAACGCCCATTCCGCCGCGCCCGGCTTCCACATCGGCAATACCTATGTCATGGCCGGCGTGCCCGACGTGTTCCGCGCCATGGTCGAGGCCATCGTGGACGGGCTGCCGACCGGCCGGCCCTCGGTCAGCGAGGCGCTGGAGGTGCTGCGGCCGGAATCCGACGTGGCCGACGGGCTGCGCGAGGTGGCCGAGTCCTTTCCGGACCTGTCGCTGGGCTCCTATCCGTTCCAGCGCGGCCAGCGTTACGGCACCAGCCTGGTGATCCGCGGGCTGGACGGCAAGCGCGTCACCGATGCCATGACCGCGCTGCGCGAAAGGCTCGCGCTGTGATCGCCGACGCCGAGATCGCCCGCGTCTTCGAGACGAGTTGGCCCGCCGCCGAATATGCCGAGGCCGGCGGCTTTCGCGTCGGGCGCGGCCAGGGCGGCGGCGGCCGGGTCAGCTCGGCCCGGGCGCTGGGACCGGTTTGGGACGCGCCCGCCATCGCCGAAATCGCCGATATCCAGCGCGGCTGGGGCGAGCGGCCGCTGTTTCGCGTCGCCGACGGCGACGCGGCGCTGGAGCAGGCCTTAGCGGCCGAGGGCTTTCGCCACGGCAGCCCCACCGCGGTCATGGCCGCCGATTGCGCCATGCTGGCCCGGGCGGCGCGGCCGCGGCTGAGTTCCTTCGACATCTGGCCGCCGCTGGCGATCCAGGCCGACATCTGGGCCGCCGGTGCCATCCCGGAAAGCCGGCAGGCGGCGATGCGGCGCGTCACCCTGCCTCATACCGCGCTGCTGGGCCGGGTGCAGGACCGCGCCGCCGGCGCCGCCTTCGTGGCAGTGGACGGGCCGGTCGGCATGATCCATGCCATCGAGGTGGTGCCGGCGCTGCGCCGCCAGGGCGTCGCGGGCTGGCTGATCGGGCGGGCGGCGGAATGGGCGCAGGCGCAGGGCGCGACCCGGCTGGCCCTGGCGGTCAGCCGTGCGAACACCGCCGCCTGCGCGCTTTACGACCGGCTGGGTTTCGCCGAACTCGGCGGCTACGGCTATTGGAGCCGGGACTGAACCCTCAGCCCGCCACCGCGGCGGCGAGCCGGCGCAGCTCCTTCTTGACCAGTTCCAGCTCGGCCCGCATCAGGGTCAGCTCGGCGCGCAGGTCGTCGTCCAGCAATTCGCCGGCGATCAGCGTCAGGCTGCCCAGGCGTTGCGCGCCAGGCTGCGGGGCCTCGCCCTCGGCGCCCTGATCCTCGACCAGCAGGAAGCTCTGCACCCCGTCCGACAGCCGCTCGGGCGGGATAGCGGCGGCGATGCGCCAGCCCCCGCCCGGCTCCTCGGTGGCATGGGCCTCGGCCAGGCGGCTGCCCATATGCACCAGCACCAGCCGTCCGGGAGCCGCGTCGCGGCGCAGCACGCCCTGCCAGATGCCGCTGCGCAGGCCCAGGGATTCGAAGTCGCTCATCTTGCTTCCTTGCATCACAGCTCTGCCCGCAGGTGGCGCGACAGGAACAGCTCGCGGATCTGGACCGCGTTCATGCGCGGCTGCTCGAAGATCAGGTCGAGCCAGATCTTTTCCAGCCGCTTCTCGTTCATCTGGGTATAGGCCAGGTCGAATTCGGTCACCTGCTGGCTGGGCTGACCGGGCTGGAAGCCCTGCAGCGCCAGGGTCATCTCGTCGATGTTCGGGCCATGGCCGATGTTGAGCCGGGCATAGACGTTGATCGCGCGCTCGGCCAGGATGCCGGTTTCCAGCCGCAGCACATGGCTGCGAGTCAGGCCGGAGAGCGCGCTGGTCGGCAGGTCGATCGACAGCGACAGGAAGCTGCCGGAAAAGCCGAAGACCTCGAGCCTTATGCCGAAGGGCGACAGGTCGGTCGCGGCGGCATTGCCGACCTGCTCCAGGATCAGCGCCCGCTCGGCGCAATCGTGCCACAGCGCCGCGCCCTCACCCAGCATGCCGCCCGGCTCGGGGCCGGCGACGCCGCGGGGCGAGATCTGCCCGGCCATGAAGGCGGGACGCCAGCGCCAGTCGGTGCCGCCCGGCAGGTGCAGCGCATCCAGCGCCGCGCGCGAGCGCGCCGCACGCCGGTCGGCGCGGATCAGGAAACGGTCGAGGCTGGCGCGCAGGCCAAGCGCCTCGTCGCGCAGGTTGCGCAGCCGGCTCGGGCCCAGGCCCTCGGCCTGGTCGGCCAGCGCCGTCCATTGCCGCAGGGCACCCTCGCGGGTTTTCCGTTCGATCCACTTGCGAGGACGCATCGCCATGCCGTGTCCCTGTTGCCCGCCTGCGCCCCTTGGCGCCGCAGGAACTGGATAGGGCCGGACCGCGGCGGGGGCAAGGTCGGCTGCGGACGAAACACGCAGCGGTTGCGGATCAGCCCGCCACCGCGTCCAGCCGCGCCGCCATGACCAGGTCGTTCATGGTCACGCCGCCCGCCGAATGGGTCGAGAAGCTGACGCGGGCAAAGCCCCAGCCGAAGGCGATGTCGGGGTGGTGATTGGCCGCCTCGGCCTGCCAGGCGGCCAGGTTGGCAAGCTGCGCCGCCGCCTTGAACGACTTGAAGCGCCATTCACGGCGAATCGAGCGCCCGTCCTCGGCCAGCACCCAGCCGGGCAGGCCGGCCAGCGCCGCGCGCAGCTCTGGCTCAGGCAGCGCCGGGGCGCCGTCGACGATCTTTCCCTCGGCCAGTCCGGTCATGGCATCCTCCTCACAGGATCGGCGCGGCCAGCGCCAAAAGGTTGTTGCGCAGCCGCCGACGCAGCGACCAAGCGCGGATCTCGGCCAGCGTGATCGGCGTGGCGCGGGCGATATAGCTTTCCTGGCGCTCGTCCAGCACCCCGGTCACCTCGGGGCCGATCAGCAGCATGTTCATCTCATAATTCAGCTGGAAGCTGCGGCGATCCATGTTGGCGCTGCCGATCATCGCCATCTCGCCGTCGGCGGTGATGATCTTGGCATGCAGAAGCCCGCCCCGGAACAGCATCAGCTTCACCCCGGCCGACACCAGGCCGTAATAGAACCCCTCGGAGGTGGCCTGCACCACCAGCGAGTCGTTGATCGCCGGCACGATCATGGTCACGTCCACCCCGCGCCGCGCCGCCGTGCGGATCGCCGAATCAAGCGAGGCGTCGGGCACGTAATAAGGCGTGGTGATGACCAGCCGCTCGCGCGCGGCATAGATCATCGTCGCCATGCAATCCGACAGCGAGCCCTGGCGGTCGTCCGGCCCGGTCGCCACCACCTGGCCGATCACGCCCGGCGCCATCACCGGCGGCACCATGCGCAGCATGTCGCCCAGGTCCTCGCCGGTGTAGCTCATCCAGTCCTGCAGGAAGACCGCCTGCATCTGGCGCACGACCGGCCCCTCGATGCGCAGGAACACGTCGATCCAGGGCGCGAATCGCGGCTTGATGGCAAAGGCCCTGTCCGAGCAGTTGCGGCTGCCGGTAAAGCCCAGCAGGTGGTCGATGACCACGATCTTGCGGTGGTTGCGCAGGTCCATGCGCTGGAACAGCGCGCCAAGCAGCGGCAGGCCCATGGGCAGCGCCTCGACGCATTCGCAGCCGGCCGCCCGCATCGCCGCCCAGGCCTCGGACCGGCCGAAGGCGCGCGAGCCGAAGGCGTCGATCACCGCGCGCACCTTGACGCCGCGCCCGGCGGCGCGGATCGCCGCCTCGGCCACCGAACGGCCGGCGGCATCGTCAAGCCAGATATAGAACAGCATGTGCAGATGCTCGCGCGCGCCGTCGATGGCCGCGACCAGATCGGCGATGGCGCTGTCGTCCTCGGCCAGCAGCGTGGCGCGGTTGCCGGCCACGGCGCCGAAGCCGGTGGTGGCGCGATTCGCCGCGATCACCGGCGCGGCGAATTTCGGCGGCTGGCGCACCGCCTCGGGGCTGGGCTGCCACAGGCCCGACAGGCGCGAGCGCACGCTGGCCATGGTCTCGACCTCGGCGCCGCGCAGGCGGATCTCGCCGAACAGGATATAGGCGATGATGCCGACCAGGGGCACCAGCTCGATCACCAGGATCCAGCTGAGGCGCACCGTCGGCTCCAGCCGGGGGCGCAGAAGCACCCGCACCGACACCGCCAGCGCGACTGCGTAATGAAGAAACACGGCGATCTGCGTCCACATGCGGCGCATGAAACCCCGGCCCGCGCGGAATTGCAATTCCGCCCGGTTTTGCCTAAGTCAGCCCCAGACCGCAGCACCAAGGGGGCCGCCGATGAACTGGATCACCAATTATGTGCGTCCGCGCATCAATTCGCTGTTCTCGCGCCGCGAAGTGCCCGAGAACCTTTGGACCAAATGCCCGGAATGCGGCACCATGCTGTTTCACCGCGAACTGGCCGACAACCTGAACGTCTGCACCAATTGCGACCACCACCTGGCGATCAGCCCGCGCGCGCGCTTCGCCGCGCTGTTCGACGGCGGCGTCTTCGTCGAGGTCAAGGTCCCCGAGCCCATCGCCGACCCGCTGCAATTCCGCGACCAGAAGAAATACCCCGAGCGCATGAAGGCCGCGCAGAAATCCACCGGCGAGAAAGAGGCGATGCTGGTCGCCGAGGGCGAGATGGGCCGCACCCCGATCGTCGCCGCCGCGCAGGACTTCTCCTTCATGGGCGGTTCGATGGGCATGTATGTCGGCAATGCCATCATCGCCGCCGCCGAACGCGCGGTGAAGCTGAAGCGGCCGCTGGTGCTGTTCTCGGCCGCCGGCGGGGCGCGCATGCAGGAAGGCATCCTGTCGCTGATGCAGATGCCGCGCACCACCGTCGCGGTCGAGATGCTGAAAGAGGCCAGGCTGCCCTATGTCGTGGTGCTGACCCATCCCACGACCGGCGGCGTCACCGCCAGCTATGCCATGTTGGGCGACATCCAGATCGCCGAGCCGAACGCGCTGATCTGCTTCGCCGGCCCGCGCGTGATCGAGCAGACCATCCGCGAGAAGCTGCCCGAGGGCTTCCAGCGCGCCGAATACCTGCTGGAACACGGCATGCTGGACCGGGTGACGCATCGCAAGAAGCTGCGCGAGGAGCTGATCTCGATCCTGCGCATGCTGGGCGGCCTGCCGGCGCCGGTGGTGGGCGACCTGCCCGCCCCGGGCCATATCGCGACCGCGCATGCCGAAAGGCCCGCCCCCGCCGCGACACCGGCCTGAGCGCGGCGCCATGACCGGTTCGGACGCCATTCTCGCGCGGCTGATGCAGCTGCACCCCAAGGTCATCGACCTGTCGCTGGACCGGATGCACCGCATCCTGGAAGCGCTGGGCAACCCGGAACGCCGCATCCCGCCGGCGATCCACATCGCCGGCACCAATGGCAAGGGCTCGACCCAGGCCATGATCCGCGCCGGGCTGGAATCGGCAGGCCTGCGCGTCCACGCCTATACCTCGCCGCATCTGGCGCAGTTCCACGAACGCATCCGCCTGGCGGGCGAGCTGATCCCCGAGGCCGAACTGGCAGCGGTGCTCGAGGAATGCGAGGCCGCGAACGCCGGCGCGCCGATCACCTTCTTCGAGATCACCACCGCTGCGGCCTTCCTGGCCTTCTCGCGCACGCCCGCCGACTATACGCTGCTGGAAGTCGGCCTCGGCGGCCGGCTGGACGCGACCAATGTGATCGACAGCCCGGCCCTGACCGTCATCACGCCCATCAGCATCGACCACACGCAATACCTGGGCGAGATGCTGGAGCTGATCGCCGGCGAAAAGGCCGGCATCCTCAAGCGCCGCGTGCCCTGCATCGTCGCGCCGCAGGAACCCGCCGCCCGCGCCGTGATCGAGCAGAAGGCCGAGCGGCTTTTCGCGCCGCTGCGCATCGCCCGCCAGGACTGGGACAGCCGGCGCGAGGGCGATGCGCTGATCTACCAGGACGACCACGGGCTGATGGACCTGCCGCTGCCGGCGCTGCCGGGGCCGCACCAGATCCAGAACGCCGGCACCGCCATTGCCGCGCTGCGCGAACTCGGCTTCGGCCGAATCGAGGCCCGCGCCGCGGTGACCGAGACGGAATGGCCGGCCCGCATGCAGCGCCTGGCGCACGGCCCGCTGGTCGATGCGGCCGGGGCTTGCGAGCTCTGGCTCGACGGCGGCCACAACCCCGCCGGCGGCGAGGCGGTGGCGGCGACGCTTTCGGCCATGGCGAAGAAGCCCACGCATCTGGTCTGCGGCATGCTGAACACCAAGGACGTGGCCGGCTACATGCGCCCGTTGGCCGGCGTCGCGCAAAGCCTGACCGCCGTGGCGATCCCGGGCGAGCCGAACACCCTGCCGGCCGAGGAAACCGCCGCCGCCGCGCACTCCGTCGGCCTCTCGGCCTGCACCGCCGCCGATGCGCTTACCGCGGTGCGCGACCTCGCCGCCGCCCACCCCGGCGCGCGCATTCTGATCTGCGGCTCGCTCTATCTCGCGGGCCAGGTGCTGCGCGAAAACGGCTGACGGCGCGCTTTCACCGTTTTCCCGATACCCCTGCGACCGCGCCCCGCGCGCGGCGGCTGGGCTCCGCCCTGCGGGCTCCCCGTGAAGCGGGGTCTGATGGAAAGTCCTGGGCGACAGAATCGGCAGAAAATGCCCTGGTATTCCCGCGCCGCGACTTTGCCGCTGGCCCATGCCGGCCCAGTCGGTCCGCGCTCGGATACCCTCGTCGCGCAGCTCGGCCGCGCGCACGATTGCGATCTCTGCCAAGCCCTTTCGTCGCGCTTTGAAAGGCAATCGCAGGGCAACTCGCGGGCGCTTGATTTCGGCGGATACTGGCGCATATTTCCCCATGAGGGCGAGCCAGCATCACTGGGCATGGTCCCATGACGGGATTGCGTCCGTCCGCCCTCATCTTCATCGCAGCTGCAGCCAGCGTGCACCCTGCAACGCATCGGTTGCAGGCCGGATTGATTTCAGGAAGACGAACTTGCCGTTCAGCGATTTCTGCAGCGCAGCGGTCCAGCCTGCCCTCGGCGTCGTGGATTAAAGCTCATGTCGGCGGCAGCCGCCCTTCCTTCATATCCTTGAACATGGCGCCACGCTCGAGCATCCGCTGCGACAGCATGCAACGCTCGGGCCGAAATCCAGCTGTTCGATGCGGTCGGCTGGTTCGTCCGGCGTAGGGCTCGATGACGGGCACGGGATTTCTGGACTCAAGTGCGCCTTCACTATGAAGGGAAAGCACTGGACGCCCGAGGCCGGGCGGAATGGGAGATCCGCCCATCCTATGGCACGCGCACCGCCGCCATGCGCCAGGAGCTGGACGCGGTTCCGGCCGAAGCCGAGGGTGCGGCGCCGACCCGGGCGCAGATCGAAAACCGCATGGAAATCGCATCCTGTTCCTGCGCTGGACCTGCGGCGGCGATTTCCGAAACCTGCCCCAAGAGCCGCCGCGAGGCGCCGCGAAGGTATGGTGCAACCACAGATTGAAGTCGGTCCTGGCAAGCTCAACCGCTGCGCCGCAGTCATGCCAGCGAGGACTTCGCGCGGTCGGGCGACGCGACCGGCATCCTGATCGCTTCGCAAGAGCCGGCCCTGACGCGGCGGATCCAGCTGGTGGTCGAGCTGCGCAACGTGCCGTTCGATCAGCAGCGCGGCATCCTGTTCTGTGTCTTCGACCGCGTGCCGCGGCCGATGCGCGCCGCCCCGGATATATCAGGGAATGGCGCATACCTCGCCGAGAGAAGCCGGCTCCCCGTCGCGGAGGGCCGGTAGTCGCAGGGTCTTGGAACGTTCACGAAAGCCTCGCAAGGACTTCACAAAGCCGCTCTTCAGATCGGCCAAATCGGCGCGCGATGGCTTTCGCGCGACCCTTCGATCCTGTTGTCCCCGCCGCTCTTCCTGGCCGCGGCTGAGAAACCCTCGCAATCGTGGGATTTTCCGCCTGTCCCGCCCTCAACCGGATATCCCGCAGCCTTCAAATCAGATGTCCCGTAACGCCGGGGTATTTTCAGAACGAAGAAACCGTGCCAGGGGGGAAAGGCGCATCTACTTTGTTGCAGAAATACCCCGGGGGCGGGCCGAAGGGCAGGGTCATCAAAGACTCCGATCCACGGTGTCGATCGGATGGGGATATCCTGGACGCCACCAAATTTATACCGAACGCGGCGGTCTTCGGTGGCAGCGGCACGCGAAACTACATTCTGGACGTGTCTAGCGTGGTGGTCGGACACACAACGCCCTCCCGCAGATTTGCGCCGCCACCGGCCACATGTTGCAATCGGCCACGCGCATTCTGGAGAAATTCCGGCCATGACCCCGGCGCTATCCAAGGCGGCGATCTGGCATTGAGAACAGCCTTGCAAACCGGCTGCAAACCACCGTATCCCCCAGCCAGGAGGCGCTCTAATTGCTTAGCATCTTCAATGGGATAAATGGCGGACCCGGAGCGATTCGAACGCCCGACCCCCAGATTCGTAGTCTGGTGCTCTATCCAGCTGAGCTACGGGTCCGCTGTGAGGCGGTTATCTAGAGATAGCTCCGGGGGGGTGCAAGGCCAAAATCGCCTTTTCGGAAATCTTTTTCCGCACCCCCGCGAATGCCCGTGGTTTCAGGCGATTTCGGCCCGCGACACCGGGATCGCCAGCTCGCGCGGCAGGTGCAGGATGAACTGGGTGCCGTCCTCGTCGCTGCGCAGAAGCTCCAACCGGCCGCCGTGGTTGCGCACCAGGTCGGCGGCGATGGCCAGCCCCAGCCCGGTGCCGCCCTTGCGCGAGCCGCCCGAGAAGGGCTGGAACAGGAAGTCGCGCGCCTTCTTCGGCAGGCCGGGGCCGGTGTCGCCGATGCGGATCCACCATTCCTGCTCGTCCTCGCCGGCGCCGATCTCGATGGTGCCGGGCTGGCGCGTGGCCTCGATGGCCTGGCGGGCATTGCGCACCAGGTTCGACAGCACCCGAAACAGCTGGTCGCGGTCGGCCCTGACCGACAGGCCGGGCGGCACGTCGGTCAGGAACTCGATGGGCTCGGCCCCGTCCAGCCGGTCGGCGGCCAGCGCCTCGCCCTCGGTCACCTCGGTCACCAGCGCGGAAAGGTTGAAACGCGACAGCGACGGCGCCGGCTCCTCGGCCTTGCCGAAGGCCAGCGTGGTCTCGCACAGATTCACCGCGCGGCTGATCGAGTTGACCAGCTTGGGCGCGGCGCGGCGCACGGCGGGGTCGGCGCTGGTCTCCAGCCGGTCGGCAAAGATCTGCGCCGTGGTCAGGATATTGCGCAGGTCGTGGCTGATGCGCGCCACCGCCTGGCCCAGCTGCGCCAGCCGGTCCTTCTGCTTCAGGGCCGAGGTCACGGTGCGCTGCATGGCGGCCAGCGCCGTCTCGGCCTCGTTCAACTCGGCCAGGCGGGCGGTGGGGGTGATGATGGCGCGGGCGTCCTCGGGCGCGCCGGCATAGGCAGTCATGTGGCTGATGACGCGCCGGATCGGCACCAGCAGCAGCCTTTGCGCCGCGATGTTCAGAAGCAGCGCCGTCAGGATCGAGAAAGCGGCCGAGATCGCCAGCAGCCGCAACCCGTAGTCGATCATCTCGGTGCGCAGCCGGGCCGTGTCCATGGTGATCTCGATCAGCTGGCCGGCCTGGTTGACCGGAGCGCCGATGATGCGGATCACCTTGTTCTGCGGATCGAAAAGCTGGGCCAGCGCATCGCGCGCCGAGCTCCAGAACGGCTGCTCGCGCAGGTCGTAGGTGGCCGAGATCGGCCCCGGAATCGGCGAGGACAGCACCAGCTGGCGCACGTCGTTCCGGCGCAGCACCACGTTGAAGACGCCGGCGTTCTCCAGCAGTTCCGATTCCAGCTCCGAGGCCAGCGATTCGTCGGTCGCCAGCAGCGCAAGGCTGGCGATCTGCGCCCGCTCCAGGCGCGATTCCAGGAAATCCAGCCGGTAGTTCGCAAGCGAGGGCAGCAGGATCAGCAATTCGGCCAGCAGCACGAAAATGCCCGTCAGCAGGGCGAATCGGCCGGAAAGCGTGTTCAGGGCCATGGCAGGTTTCGCGTTTCCCCTCGTCTCGGCGCTCGCTGCTTCACATAATGGCAAAGGCCGTGCAGTTCAAACATGCGTGACATTGCCCGGGTTCCATCGGCCGGCCCCCGCGGCGAGAGCGCGCCGAAAATGCCGCTATTGTGGTTGACTTGGCGGGCGGGGGCGACTATCCAGCGGGCCTCGAATGACCGGCGCGTCCTGCGTGGGCCGGCTGCCCATACCCTGACACGCCCTGACCCGGAGTTGAAAGATGTCGAAACGCACCTACCAGCCGTCGAACCTGGTTCGCGCCCGTCGCCACGGCTTCCGCGCGCGCATGGCGACCAAAGGCGGCCGCCGCGTGCTGAACGCCCGCCGCGCCAAGGGCCGCAAGTCGCTCAGCGCGTAAGCCCTGACGCGCGCCACGGCGCGGGCTTTCCCTGATGGACAGCACCCACGAAGTCGCCGCCGCTGGCCGGACCGTCGCCGATGCGATCCCGGACAGGGCGGCTTCTGGCGTTTTCGCGCTCGAGGTGCTGCGCAAGCGGGCGGATTTCCTGCGCGCGGCCTCGGCCCGCCGCCAGGGCATGCCGGGCTTCCTGCTGCAGGCCCGCCACCGCGAGGCGGACGAGGCGGGGCAGGGCATCCGCGTCGGCTTCACCTGCTCCAAGAAGATCGGCAATGCCGTGACCCGCAACCGCGCCAAGCGCCGGCTGCGGGCGCTGGCGCGCGAGGTCCTGCCGGCCGCGGCGCGTCCCGGCTGGGACTATGTGCTGGTCGGGCGTCCGGGCGCCACCGTCAGCCGCGACTTCGCCGAGCTGCGCGCCGATCTGGCATCCGCGCTGGCGCGGGTGCACGGCAAATGACCCCGCTGGCCCGGCTGCTGGCGCTGCCGGTGCGCGGCTATCGCCTGGTCGCCAGCCCCTGGGTCGGGCATGGCTGCCGCTTCCAGCCGACCTGCTCGGCCTATGCGCTCGAGGCGCTGGAGCTGCACGGCGGCATCAAGGGCGGCTTCCTGGCCGCGCGGCGCATCTGCCGCTGCCATCCCTGGGGCGGGCACGGCTTCGACCCGGTGCCGGGGGCAAAGGCGCAACCGCGGGACTGACCCCGCGGCGGTTTCATGCTATTCAAGGCGCCAAGGCGCGACGAGGACATCATGCGGGACCAGCTCTCCGACGAGACCGAGGCCTTCGACGGCCCCGAGGACATCCACCCGCTGTTTCGCGGCGCCCCGTCCTCGACCGAGTTCCGCAAGCTGAGAAAGCGCCTGGTGCGCGAAACCCGCGCCGCCATCGAGACCTATGACATGATCCGCCCCGGCGACCGCTGGCTGGTCTGCCTCTCGGGCGGCAAGGACAGCTACACGCTGCTCGCGGTGCTGCACGAGCTGAAATGGCGCGGGCTTTTGCCGGTCGAGCTGCTGGCCTGCAACCTCGACCAGGGCCAGCCCGGCTTTCCGGCGACGGTGCTGCCCGAATTCCTGACCGACCGGCAGGTCGCGCATCGCATCGAATACCAGGACACCTATTCCATCGTGAAGGAAAAGGTGCCGGCCGGCCGGACCTATTGCGCGCTGTGTTCGCGGCTGCGGCGCGGCAATCTATATCGCATCGCGCGCGAAGAGGGCTGCCAGGCCGTGGTGCTGGGCCATCACCGCGACGACATCCTGGAAACCTTCTTCATGAACCTGTTCCACGGCGGACGGCTGGCCTCGATGCCGCCGAAGCTGCTGAACGAAGAGGGCGACCTGAACGTGCTGCGCCCGCTGGCCTTCGTGGCCGAGGCCGATTGCGACCGCTTTGCCCGGGCGATGCACTATCCGGTGATCCCCTGCGATCTTTGCGGCAGCCAGGAGGGCTTGCAGCGCATGCAGGTGAAGAAGCTGTTGGACGAATGGGAGACGCGCAGCCCGGGCCGCCGCCAGGTGATGTTCCGGGCGCTGATGAACGTGCGCCCCTCGCATCTGCCGGACCCGGCGCTGTTCGATTTCACCGCGCTCAGCCCGGATATGTCGGATTTTAATGAAAAAGACGTGCCGCGGCTGCGCGAACATTAACCGAACGAAAAACTTCGCGGCCTAGACTGGTCCCTGGAGAACAAGATTCGGGACTGGGGAATGGCTTACGGAATCGGGGCGGCGGCGGCGCGTCTGGCACGGCTGGTCAAGGGCGATGGCGGGGCACCGCATCGGACGCGGCTGGCCCTGGTGCTGCGGCTCGAGAATGTCGATACGCTGCGCGGCGGCCTTGGCCCGCAGGTCATGGAGCTGCTGCTGGACCAGCTGACCCGCCGGCTGGTGGCCGAGATGCGGCTGCTGCCGCAGCTGCGCAGCCCCGGCTCGGCCGAGGTGCTGGGCCTTTTCGCCATCGGTCGCCAGCAGGCCGTGCCCGGGCTTTTGGCCCGGTTGCAGGCGATCTGCGGCCGGGGGGTCGAGTTGCCCGACCTGCGCATCTGCCCGGTGGTGAATGCGGTCATCGTCGGCGACGAGACCGGCGCGGCCGATCCGGCGGCGCTTTACGCCCATGGCCGCGCGGCCTTGCAGGGCTGCGACCCGCTGTCGCCGGCCGGCCAGCTGCGGTTCGTCGAGATGCCGGTTCCGGGCGCCGAGCCCGCTCCGGCCGCCGCGCCGGCGCTGACGCTGGACCGCATCGGCCTGCTCTTCCAGCCGCAGATCTGCTGCGACACCGGCGCGGTGCTGGGGCTGCGCGTGCTGACGCGGCTGCGCATGGACAATGCGGAAAGCCGCGACCTCGACGAGATCGAGCCCCGGCTCGACGACGAGACGCTGAGCCATGTCGCGACCCATGTCCTGCGCCAGGCGCTGGATTGCCTGAAGGGCTGGGACCGCATGGGCGCGGCGGTGCCGCGGCTGACGCTGCCGTTTTCGGACCGGATGCTGGCCGATCCCCTGCTGGCCGACTCGATCCTGTGGGAGCTGGACCGCCACGACCTGCTGCCCGGCCGGCTGGAGATCGAGCTTTGCGAGCCGATCGGCCGCAGCGGCGGCCGGGTGCCGGTGACGGCCTGCCTGCACCGGCTGGCGGCGGCGGGCTGCGCGCTGGCGCTGGGGGATTTCGGCACCGGCAGCGCCGGCCTTGGCGACCTGCGCCGCTTCGGTGTTGGCCGCGTCCGCATCGGCCGCGAATTCGTCGCCGATTGCGACCGCCGCGCCGACCAGCAGCGCATGATCCTGGCCATCCTGGCCCTGGCCGAGCATCTGCGGCTGGCGACCCTGGCCGACGGGGTGGCGACGCAGGACGAGAACGCCTTCCTGGCCCAGATCGGCTTTGCTGCCGTGCAGGGACCGGCGGTGGCGCCGCCGATGTCGGCGGCCGATGTCGATGATTTCCTGCTGGAGCACGGCCGCTCGCTACCGCTGGCCTTCGACCTGCGCCGCAGAGGCTGAATGCCTCCTTTCGTCGGGGCGCCATGCCCCGACCAGCTCAGGTATCGGCACGCCAGTCGGAACGCTTTGCCTCTCGCGCCGCCCGAAGGCTGGCCGTTCGGGCCGATTCGAGCGTCGCCTGCGGCCACCGGCGCAAGGGCGGATCTTCCTTTATGCTCGGAACATGCCGCGGCAGCCGGGACGCGCAGATCTCGCTGCTTGAGGGGATGCAGCAGAAAGGTCCCCGCGCCTCGATGAAGGCGCTCGTTGACCAAAAGACATGCTCGCTTGCATCCCTTCTGCGCCGGCCGCTGCGGACCAGCCGTCGACAAGCGCGCTCTCCGCCGGCCACGGCTGCCAAGGCGTCTCCCGAGCCGCCGCGCTCCCTCAGTTGATCCGGCGCCGCGTTCCGATGCACGCGATCCAGGCCGAAGTTGGCCCCTGTCGCGATGCGGTCAGGTGCGGACCGCTGGATCTGCCCATGGGTTGCGTTCCGGCGCATCTTTCTTGCGCAGGCCACGCCCCGGAGCATCCGGCGGCAAAGGCTCTCGCCGGCTTGTCCACCGGGCCGCTCCACCTTTTGCGCTGCTCGATCAACGCAAGCGATCCAGGCCAAGGCCGACCCTGTCGCGTGCGCCCGGGCGCCGCCCGCGGCCTCTGCCCGAGGGCCGCGTTCCGGCGGTTTCGGGCAAATTCCCTTGACCTTTGCCGGTCGCTTCTGTTGAAGCGGCCCGAACCCTCTGGCTGGGGTCAAGACGAAGGGCTGGTCCGGAATGCAAGACAACAATCGCAACCTCATCCTGGCGATGGTGCTTTCGGCCCTCGTCATGCTCGTCTGGTCGATCTTTTTCGCCCCCGAGCCCGCGCCCCCGGCGCAGGAGCCGGCGCAAAGCTCGGCCCAGGGCGGTGCGGCCCAGGATGGCGCGGCGCAGCCCGGCGCTCCGGCCGGCAGCACCCAAGGCGCCGCCCCCGCGCTCGCGACCGCCGACGCGGCCAGCAGCGATCCCTCGGCCCAGGCCCAGCGGCTCAAGATCGAATCCCCCTCGCTCGCCGGCTCGATCTCGCTGGCCGGGGGCCGGATCGACGATCTGGAGCTGACCGGCTATCATGAGACGCTGGATCCGAATTCGCCCTTCGTCCGGCTGCTGTCGCCCACGACCATGCCCGCGCTGAAGGCCGAGGGCAGCCCGGTCGCCCCCGGCGGCGGCCTGCAGCCGGCGGTGCAGAAACCCTATTACGCGGTCTATGGCTGGATGCCCGGCCCCGGCACCGACCCCGCCCTGGTGCCCGGACCGGCAACGCTGTGGCAGGTCGAATCCGGCACCACCCTGGCGCCGGGCCAGCCGGTCACGCTGGCTTGGGACAATGGCGCCGGCCAGATCTTCCGCCGGGTCTATGAGCTTGACGACAAGTTCCTGTTCACCGTCACCCAATCGGTCGAGAACACCGGCACCGCGCCCTTCGCCGCCGCGCCCTATGGCATTCTTGCGCGCCACGGCAAGCCGGACACCCAGAACTTCTTCGTCCTGCACGAGGGCGTCGTCGGCATGACCGACGGCAAGCTGCTCGAGGAGAAATACAAGAACCTGCCCGACCTGGCCCCCGTGGCCGGCGAAGGCCCGGCGCAGCTGATCGAGGTCCAGGAAAACGGCTGGGTCGGCTTCACCGACAAATACTGGATGACCACGCTGGCGCCCGCGCCGGGCAACGCCTTCACCGCCGTGGTGAAATACGCCCCCGGCGCCGACATCTATCAGACCGAGACCCGGATGCCGATGCAGACCGTGGCCCCGGGCGCGACCGGCACCTCGTCCAGCTATCTCTTCGCCGGCGCCAAGGTCTGGGAGACGATCAACGGCTACCAGCAGACCCCCGGCATCGACCGTTTCGTCGATTCCATCGACTGGGGCTGGTTCTACTTCCTGACCAAGCCGATCTTCCGCCTGCTGCACTGGCTGCACGGCTTCATCGGCAACATGGGCTGGTCGATCATCGGCCTGACCTTCATCCTGAAGCTGCTGGTCTTCCCGCTGGCGCGCAAATCCTACATCTCGATGGCCAAGATGAAGGAATTGCAGCCGCAGATGGAGGCGCTGAAGGAACGCACCGGCGACGACCGGATGAAATACCAGAAAGAGGTGATGGAGCTCTACAAGCGCGAAAAGGTGAACCCCGCCGCGGGCTGTTTGCCGGTGCTGCTGCAGATCCCGATCTTCTTCTCGCTCTACAAGGTGATCTTCGTCACCATCGAGCTGCGGCACGCGCCCTGGATCGGCTGGATCCGCGACCTCTCGGCGCCCGATCCGTCCAGCCTGTGGAACCTGTTCGGCCTGCTGCCCTGGACGACGCCGGGCCAGGGCAGCTTCCTGCACAGCTTCACCCTGCCGGCGCTGGCCATCGTGCTGGGCATCTCGATGTGGATGCAGCAGCGGTTGAACCCGGCCCCGGCCGATCCGGCGCAGAAGATGATCTTCGCCTGGATGCCCTGGATCTTCATGTTCATGCTGGGCGGCTTCGCCTCGGGGCTGGTGCTGTACTGGATCACCAACAATACCATCACCATCATCCAGCAGTACACGATCATGTCGATGCACGGCCACCGGCCCGACCTGTTCGGCAACATCCGCTCCAGCCTGCCCGCGCGCGGCAAGGCCGAGGCCAAGCCCAAGGAAAAGGGCGGCAAATGATCGCCCGCATCGCCCGGATCCGGCGCCACCCGATCAAGTCGATCGGCGGCGAGGACATCGCCCGCACCCGTCTGGATGCGGCGCGGCGCCTGCCGGGCGATCGGCACTGGGCGCTCCTGACCGAGGGCGGCGAGCGCCACGCCGGCGCGGGCGCGCGTCCCGAGCGCTGGCTGCCGAAATCCTGCTTCCTGCGCGGCGCGGCCGCCGCCGGCTTGCAGGCGGTGCAGGGCGGCTGGGGCGAGGGCGCGCCGGGCGGACCGATCCGCCTGCGCCATCCCGACCTGCCCGACCTGGCCTTCGACCCGGAAACCGAGAGCCAGCGGCTGGTGGACTGGGTCCGTCCGCTCTGGCCCGCGGACAAGCCGGCGCCGACCCGGCTGGTGCAGGGCCCGACCGGCTGGACCGATGTCAGCCAGCCCTGGATCTCGATCCTGTCGCTCTCGAGCCTGGCCGATCTGGAAACGCGGCTGGGCCAGCCGCTGGGCGTCGAGCGCTGGCGCGCGAACCTGTGGCTGGACGGCTGGGCGCCCTATGCCGAACGCGACCTGATCGGCCATATCCTGACCATCGGCGGCCTGGAGCTGCGGGTGACCGAGACCATCGGCCGCTGCGCTGCGACCAGCGCCGACACCGCCACCGGCCAGATCGACCTGGACATGCCCGAGGCGCTGGCCGCGCAATTCGGCCATTCCGATTTCGGCATCTATGCCGAGGTGGTCACCGGTGGCGAGATCGCCTTGGGCAATGAGGTGCGCGCATGAAGGTCGCCTTTCCCGTCGCCCCCGAGCCCGATCCCGAGGCCGCCGAGGCCGCCCGCAAGCTGTTCGCCGGCCCGGTGGATTTCCTCAAGGGCGTCGTCGCCATGGACGGATTGCCGCCCGCCGACCGGCCCGAGGTCTGCTTCGCCGGCCGCTCGAATGTCGGAAAGTCCAGCCTGATCAACGCCCTGACCGGGCGGAACGGGCTCGCGCGCGCCTCGAATACCCCGGGCCGCACGCAGGAAATCAACTATTTCACCTTAGGCGAACAAGCCTATCTGGTCGACCTGCCGGGCTATGGTTTCGCCAAGGCGCCGGTCGCCGTCGTGGCGAAATGGCAGGCGCTGCTGAAAGCCTATCTCTCGGGGCGGCCGACCCTGCGCCGCGCCTTCGCGCTGATCGATTCGCGCCATGGCGTGAAGGATGTCGATCACGAGATCATGAAGCTGCTCGACCGCTCCGCCGTGCCCTTCCAGGTGGTGTTGACCAAGGGCGACAAGATCGGCCCGCAGGCCATGCAGGCCACCGTCGCCCAGGTGCAGGAGGCGCTGCAGAAGCATCCCGCCGCCTACCCCGAACTTGTGATCACAAGCTCGGACAAGGGGCAGGGCATTGCCACGCTGCGCAGCATCATCGCCGGCCTGGACTAGGCGGTCTGGACGGGGCGGCGCCGGCGCCCTAGGCTGCGCCCGACGAACAGGGGCCTTTGGATGAGAACGCAGAACATGAACCGTGACTGGATTGCCACCGCCCGCACCCTTTCGGAAGCACTGCCCTATATGCAGCGCTATTCCGGCGCGGTGGTGGTGGTGAAATTCGGCGGCAATGCCATGGGCGACGATGAGGCCATGGCCGAATTCGCCCGCGACATGGTGCTGATGAAGCAGGTCGGCATCCATCCGGTCGTCTGTCACGGCGGCGGCCCGATGATCAACGAATTGCTGAAGAAGCTGGGCATCGAGAGCCATTTCGTGCGCGGCAAGCGCGTCACCACCCGCGAGACGGTCGAGGTGGTGGAAATGGTGCTGTCGGGCCTGGTGAACAAGCGCATTGTGCAGGCGATCAACGACGCCGGCGGCCGCGCGGTTGGCATTTCGGGCAAGGACGACGACCTGATGGTCTGCGAGCCCGACGACCCCGAGCTGGGCTTCGTCGGCCGCCCGGTCGAGATGAACGTGCAGATCATCCGCGACCTCTACAATGCCGGGCTGATCCCGGTCATCGCCCCGGTGGCGACGGGGATGGAGGATAACGAGACCTTCAACGTCAATGGCGATACCGCCGCCGGTGCCATCGCCGGCGCGCTGAAGGCCGACCGGCTGCTGCTCCTGACCGATGTCTCGGGCGTCAAGGACGCCTCGGGCGAGGTTCTGACCCAGATCCACCCCGACCAGGTCCGCGCCATGATCGCCGACGGCACCATCGCCGGCGGCATGATCCCCAAGACCGAGACGGCGCTGAAGGCGCTCGACGAGGGGGTGCGCGCCGTGGTGATCCTGGACGGGCGGGTGGCCAATGCCTCGCTTCTGGAGCTCTTCACCGAACATGGCGCCGGCTCGCTGATCCGCTCGACCGAACCGCGGGTCAAGCCGCGCGGCTTGCGCCAGGGCGACAGCGAACTCTAGGCGCGGGCGGGCCAAGAGAGTGCTTGCCGGCGCGCCGGCAGCTGTGGCAGGCTCGGGGTCCGTTGCGTAAACTAAACCGCATGGCCGAAAAGGCAATTCGATGACCCCTCTCGGACACTGTCGCCTGATCCTGACTCGGCACGCGAAATCCTCCTGGGATGATCCGGCGCAGCCGGACCACGACCGGCCGCTGAACGACCGCGGCTGCCGCTCGGCCCGCGAGCTGGGCGACTGGCTGGCGAGCCGCGGCTACGAGCCCGAGGAGGTGCTGTGCTCGACCGCCGAGCGCACGCGCGAAACCTGGTCCCGCATCGCGCTGGCGCCGCTGGAGGTGCGGCCGCATATCCGCTACGAGCCGGGGCTTTATCAGGCGACGCCCGAGAAGATGCTGGCGATTCTGCGCACGGCTTCGGCGCCGACGGTGATGATGATCGGCCACAACCCCGGCATCGCCGAATTCGCCGCCACCTTGCCGGCGCGGGCGCCGCTGGACCCGGACTTTCGCCGCTATCCGACCGCCGCGACGCTGGTGGTGGATTTCCAGATCGACGATTGGTCGCAACTGCGCCCGGGCGAGGGCAGCGTGATGGATTTCACCCGCATGGACGGCCGGCGCTAGACTGTCGGTGCAAGGACTTGCCGCCTGTCGACCAAGGGCCAGGCAGCCTGTGATGGCGGCGGCGTGCCGCGGGAAGCCCTGGTGAACAGGCTTGCGACGTTCCGCTATTGCTCTTGCCGGCCGATGTCCTCGATCAGGATGCGCTGCACGTCGCTGCCGGCCGCCGCCTGGGCTGCCGCCAGAAGCGCGCTGCGCAGTCGCTGCTGGGCCGGGTCGGCGGTGAAGTTGCCGTCGAAGCCGCCGGTATTGGCCTCGATCAGCAAGGCATTCAGCAGCGCATCGCGCAGGCGGTGTTCCTGCGCTTCGATGCGCGGGCGCGCCGAGGAGGGCATCTCGACCGTCAGCGTCAGGACCATGATCGCCGTCGGCGTGCCGTTGCGCAGGATCGGGACGAAGAACTGGCTGGGGAATTTGAACCAGTCGAGCTGGCCTTCGCCCTCGGTAGCCTCGCCGTGACCGGCGTCGCCATGGCCCGCATCGGCCGCGGGCGCGTCATGGCCCTCTGCGGCGGGCTCGGGTCCGGCTTTGGCCGGCTCGGCGGTTTCATGGCTCTCGTCGCCGGTGGCCTGGGCGCTTTCGGGTTTCTTGCCGGCCTGCAGCATGTCGCCGCCGAAGGCGCTGGCGATGAAAGCCAGCAGGGGAACAAGCAAAAGAACGATCTTCTTCACGAGCGGCAGCCTCAATAGGGAAGCACGATGTCGGCGATCTGCTGGCCATAGCGCGGCTGCTGCACGTCGCTGATCTGGCCGCGCCCGCCATAAGAGATGCGCGCCCCGGCGATCCGGTCATACGAGATCTCGTTGCGCCGGCCGATGTCCGAGGGGCGCACGAAGCCGCTGACCGTCAGCTCGCGGATCTCGTAGTTCACCCGCACCTCTTGCGTGCCCTGGATGCGCAGGACACCGTTCGGCAGGCGCTCGACGACCGTGGCGGCGACGCGCAGGGTCATCTTGTCCCGGCGCGAGATATTGCCGCTGCCCTTGTAGCTGGACGAGGCCTTGGCCTCGGCAAGCTCGTCCATGCTGGCGCCCTCGGGCAGGATCTTGTCGATGCGTTGCGGCAGACCGGCCATGCCGGGAATGCTGACCTTGTCGGCCGAACTGCGGCTGCGGCCCGAGCTGTTCTGGATCTCGGCCCGGTCGTCGATCTCGATCACCACGGTCAGGATGTCGCCGCGATTGGCGGCGCGCCGGTCCGCCACCAGCGAGTTCTGCGCGGTCGTCCACAGCGAGGCTGTGCTGTCCATGCGATCGGGCAGCTCCTGCGCGCCATAGCCTTGCGAGGTCATGGCTTGGAATTCGACGCTGCTTTCGGGCTGGGTCATGTCCGGCACTTGGCCGACCTGCGCGACGCGGCCGCAGCCGGTCAGCGAAAGGGCGATGCTGGCCGCGCCAAGCAACAGGACGGGGCGCGATGGCATGGAGGTGGTCATGGCTGGATCCTTCAGTTTTGCATGACGATCACGGTGCCGTCCGGGGCGACGCGCCCGGAAACGGTGACGCGCGATGCGCTGTTCATGACGCGGATGACCTGCCCGGCGCTGCCGGCGGACAGGGCGCGGCCCTCGGCCTCGATCCGCAGGGCAGAGCGCTCATAGGCAAGGGTGACGAGCTGGTTGCGGTCGACCAGGGTCGGGGCGGACAGTTGCGAAGGGTCGATCCTGCGGCCCTGATAGACCATCGCCCGCAATTGCAGGCCCACCACCTGCGAGACATCCGGCGCGATGCCCTCGGCCTCGGCCGACAGCGTGACATCCTCGGCCGAGATCACCGTGCCGACGGGCAGGGTGCGGGTCGCGAGCAGCGCGTCGGCAAGGCAGGGCTGCGGCAGGGCCAGAAGCAGCAGGGCAAGATAGCGCATCACCGCACCTGCACCGTGGTGCCCAGCATCTGGTCGGCGGCGGTGATGACCTTGGAGTTCAGCTCGTAGCCGCGCTGCGCCTTGATCAGCTCGGCGATCTCGCGCACCGGATCCACGGCGCTTTCCTCCAGGAAGCCGCCGCGCAGCGTGCCAAGCCCCTCTTGCCCCGGCGTGGCGATACGCGGCGGACCCGAGGCGACGGTTTCCAGGAACAGGTTCGAGCCGCTGGCCTCGAGGCCCTTTTCGTTGATGAAGCTTGCCAGCGTGATCTGGCCCAGGTTCTCGGGTTCGACGCGGTCGTCGAAATAGGCGAAGACCTCGCCGTTGGTATTGATCGAGATGCTGCGCGCATCCTCGGGGATGGTGATGTCGGGGACCAGCGGATAGCCTTCCGAGGTCACCACCTGGCCCTCGGCCGAGCGTTTCAGGCTGCCGTCGCGGGTATAGGCCGAAATCCCCGAGGGCAGCGTCACCTCGAGATAGCCGGTGCCGTCCACGGCGACATCGAGGTCGCCATTGGTCTGGCTCAGCGGGCCTTGGCCCAGCATCACCGTGACGCTGGCCGGGCGCACGCCCAGGCCCAGCTGCACGCCGGCCGGGACCATGGCGCCATTGGTGGCGGTCAGGGTGCCGGGCCGGGTGACCTGCTGGTATTGCAGGTCGGCGAATTCCGCCCGGCGCGGGTTGTAGCCGGTCGTCGACATGTTCGCGAGGTTGTTCGAGATGACCTCGACGCGCATCTGCTGCGCGCTCATCCCGGTTGCCGCGATCTGAAGTGCTCTCATGGTCTGTCCTTTCAGCGGGTCAGCGAGGTGATGGTCAGGCGGATGCGCTGGTCTTCCTGGTCGAGGAAGCTCTGGCCCAGCTCATAGGCGCGCTGGACCTCGATCATGCGCGACAGCTCCAGCACCGGGTCGACGTTGGAATCCTCCAGGAAGCCCTGACGCAGCCTGGCTTCCTCGAGCGGCTCGACGGCGCCGCCGGGGTCGAAGAGCGTGCCGGCCTCGTGCTGCAGCTTCGCGGGATCGGGGCTAGCGAAGATGCCGACGCGGCCGACCGGGTTGCCGTCGGCCGAGACGGTGCCGTCTGTGCCGATGCCGACGCTGCGCACCCCGGCCGGGATCACGATCGGCGCCTGGCCGTCGTCCAGCAGCTGGTAGCCGTCGCCGTTCACCAGCTCGCCCTCGGCATTGGTCATGAAGGCGCCGGCGCGGGTCAGGCGGTTGCCCTGCGGCGTCTGCACCATCAGGAAGCCGTCGCCCTCCAGCGCCAGGTCGTATTGGCCGTTGGTCTGGGTCATGCCGCCCGGGCGCAGGTCGACCATGCGGCCGCGGCCATTGGCCATGGCCAGCGTCTCGCCCCGCCGGTCCAGCGGCACCATGTATTCCGAAAACACCACGCCCTCGCGCCGGAAGCCGGTGGTATTGGCATTGGCGATATTGTTGGCCACGCTGCGCATCTCGCGCATCAGGCCGGACTGGCGGGTCAGGGCGGCATAGATCGCGTTGTCCATGGCCTAGGACCCCGCGATCTGCGGCAGCAACTGGTCGGTGAAGAAGCTCGCCAGGGTTGCCGTCATGAAGCTCATGCTGACCCAGAACACCACCAGCATCAGCCCGATCTTCGGCACGAAGGTCAGCGTCATCTCCTGGATCGAGGTCAGCGCCTGGAACAGGCCGATCACCACCCCGGCGACCAGCGCCACGATCAGCAGCGGCGCCGACATGCGCACCGCGATCCACAGCGCCTGCCGGGTCAGGTCGAAAATCAGGTTCTCGTCCATCGCCCGACCTCAAACCGGCATCCGCAGGATTTCCTGATAGGCCTCGACCACCTTATCGCGGATGGCGACCACGGTCTCGAGCGCGATCTCGGCCTGGGCGATGCTTTGCACCAGCTCATGCGTGTCGGTCTTGCCGGCCATGCTGCCGGTGGCGGCAATGTCCACCTGGTCCATGACCTTGGCGAAATCCGCGGCGGCATTGGTCACGCCCTGCGGCAGGCCTTCGGCCGGGGTCACGGCATTGCGGGCGCGGTCATAGGCAGTGGCGGCAATTATCGAAGAAATCATGGCGATACCCCTTAACGGCGGATCAGATCCAGCAGCGAGCTGCCCATCTGACGGGATTGTTCAAAGACACGGAGGTTGGCCTCGTAGCTGCGGCTGGCCTCCTTGGAATCGGCGATCTCGACCACCAGGTCGACGTTCGAGCCGGCGTAATAGCCCTCGTCATTGGCCATCGGATGCGCGGGATCATAGATCTCGGGCAGGTCGCGCCGATCGAGCCGCGTCGGACCCGGGGCCACGGCGCCGGTCGGGCGGCCGAAATCCATCTGCTCCTGGAAGGCCACCGTCTTGCGGCGGTAGCCGGGCGTGTCGGCATTGGCGATGTTTTCCGAGATGTGGCGCAGCCGCACGGATTGCGATTTCATCCCCGAGACGGCCAGTTCGACGGCGGAAAGCGGTTCGGTCATCGCTCGTCCCCCTAGCCGCGCCGGCCGATGCTGGTGCGCAAGAGCGACAGCGAGGATTTCGTCACCGCCAGCGAGATGTCGAATTCCCGCTTGGCCGCGGCGCTGCGGAACATCTCGTCCTCGATCGAGACGGTGTTACCGTTCGGCGCCGGCTCGCCGCCGGCGTCCAGCGCACGCTCGGCGCCGCTGCCCCAGCTGACCCCGGTGACATGGCCGGGACGCGAGGCGCGCATCTCGGCCGCGGGCTGCGAGCGATAGGTTTCGGCGAATCCGGCCAGATCGCGCGAGCGAAAGCCGGGCGTGTCCGCATTGGCCACGTTCCGGGCGATCAGCTTCTGCCGTTCCGCCGCATGTGCGGTCAGCGCGCCGGCCATCCGCAGGGTTTCGATCCGGTCAAACATCGAGGCATCTCCTCTGTTCCGATAAACCCGGTCTTAACCCCAATAGGTTTAGAAACCCTTTCGAGGCGCAGGCCCTGCGCGAAAAAAGCGGAGCTCGGAATGGATAAAATGCAGGCCATCGCGGCGCGGATGCGCGGGCTGGGCATGACGCGGCATTACGGCCAGGTCAGCGCCATCCAGGGCGGGGTGATCCTGGCGGCCGGGCTGAACAGCCATGCGTCTCTTGGAGATCGCGTCGTCTTTTCAAGGCGTTCCGGCGACAAACTCAGCGGAGAGATCGTGGCCTTGCACAGCGACCAGGCGGCGATCCTGCCCGAGGGGCCGATGGACGGGCTGTCGATCGGCGCCCGCGTCGAGCTGGTCTTTGCGCCCGCGCTGGCGCCGGCGAATTCCTGGATCGGGCGAATCATCGACCCCTTCGGCCAGCCGCTGGACGGCCGCCCCATCCTGGCCGGCGGCGAGGAGCGCGGCTTTCGACCGGCCCCGCCGCCGGCCGCCTCGCGCAACCGGCTGGGCGCGCGGCTGGACACCGGGCTTGCGGTCTTCGACACCATCCTGCCCTTGGTGCGCGGCCAACGCATGGGGCTGTTCGCGGGCTCGGGCGTCGGGAAATCGACGCTGCTTTCGGCGCTCGCCAAGGGGGTTTCGGCCGATGTCGTGGTGATCGCGCTGGTGGGCGAGCGCGGCCGCGAGCTGCGCGAATTCGTCGAGGAAACCCTGGGCGAGGAGGGCATGGCGCGTTCCGTCGTGGTGGCCGCGACCTCGGACCAGTCGCCCTTGATGCGCCGGCGCTGCGCTTGGGCGGCGATGACCGTGGCCGAGCATTTCCGCGACCAGGGCCGGCACGTGCTGTTCCTGGCCGATTCGATCACCCGCTTTGCCGAGGCGCATCGCGAGATCGCGCTCGCGGCCGGCGAAAGCCCCAGCTACCGCGGCTTTCCGCCCTCGGTCTCGCAGCTGATCATGGCGCTGGCGGAGCGCTCGGGGCCGGGGCCGCAGGGGGCGGGCGATATCACGGCGATCTTCAGCGTGCTGGTCGCCGGTTCGGACATGGAGGAGCCGGTCGCCGACATCCTGCGCGGCACGCTGGACGGCCATGTCGTGCTGGACCGCGCCATTGCCGAGCGCGGGCGCTATCCGGCGGTCGATGTGCTGCGCTCGGTCTCGCGCTCGCTGCCGCAGGCGGCCAGCGCGCCGGAAAACCTGCTGATCGCGCGGGCGCGGGCGCTGCTGGGCACCTATGCCGAATCCGAGCTGATGATTCGCGCCGGGCTGTATTCGCAGGGCTCGGACGCGCGGCTGGACGAGGCGGTGCGGCTTTACCCGGCGCTGGACCAGTTCTTCACCCGGCAAAGCCCGCATGCCCGGCAAAGTTTCGCGCTTCTGGCCGAGGCCTTGGGCGCCGCGCCCGCACGGGCGGCCTGATCGCCGGGAAGTCTAGGAATCCCGCGGATTTATGGCAAGATTGATGAAAGTTAACCCGGCTTCCCGGGTCATTGCACGTCCCGGGCAGAGTTGACAATCTCCCGCGGTCTTCCCGAGGAGCATCATGGCCATAACCGAGTATTTCGTTCGCTATCTGCAACGACGGGATCTGCTGTGCGCCGGCGACATCGACCGCCTGCGCGCGGTGCGCACCTGCCATGTCGCCTTTCGCCCCGGCGAGGTCATTGTGCCGCGCGGCCGGCTGGCCAGCCGCAGCTGCATGATGCTGCGCGGCATGTCGGCGCGCCAGCATTCCATCGTCGGCCGCCCGGCCGAGCGGGTGATCACCGCCCTGCATGTTCCCGGCGATTTCGTCGACCTGCACGGCTTCGTGCTGGCGGGGCTGGAGCATGACGTGGTCGCCGTGGGCGAGGCCGAGGTCGAATTCGTCGACCATGACGAGCTGCGCGAGATCACCGCCAATTTCCCGCACCTGACCCGGCTGCTGTGGATGTCGACGGCGATCGACGCCTCGATTCACCGGCAATGGCTGGTCGCGGCGGCCTCGCTGCGCTCCAGCGCGCATCTGGCGCATCTGCTGTGCGAACTCTGCACCCGGCTGGCCAGCGTGGGCGCGGCCCAGGCCTATCGCTTCACCCTGCCGCTGCTGCAAAAGGAACTGGCGGATATCCTGGGTTATACGCCGATCCATGTGAACCGCGCGGTGCGCGACCTGCGGGCCGGCGGGCTGATCCGCTGGCAGGGCAGCGAGGTCGAGATCCTGGACTGGCAGGGGCTGGCGCGTCTGGCGCGCTTCAACCCGGATTATCTGGAGCTGGACCGGGTGCGGCGCTGATTACTGGCACAGTCGCCAGCCGCCGCGCCGCGCCTTGATGTCCAGATGCAGGTGGTTGTCATGCGCCGCATTGGCGCCCGGCCCCAGCACGGTGGTGAAATAGAGGCAAGCCGCGCCGCGCACGGCGCGCTGGAAGGCCTCGGCCAGATCGCCCTTGTCCGCGCGCGGCTCGACGGCGAAGCGGCTGCCGTCGTCGAAGCGGAAGGCGGCGATGTCGAAGGCATTGCCGAATGCGTGCTCGGACAGGCCGGTGCCGTCATTGCCGACCGTCGCCCGGCATTGATAGGTCGAGCCCGGCTCCAGCGCCATCAGCCGCGGCTGGCCCGGCAGCAGCGCCGAGGCCGGGCGCACGAAATCCCGCAGCCAATGCGCGAGTTGCCGCGCCGTGTCGCAGCGCATCGGCGCGCCGCCTGGGATCTCGATGCCGGGCAGGGGCGCATGCAGCAGGATCGGCCGGTCGATGCCGCAATCGGGCTGGTCCGGGTCGGTGAGCGGCGCTTGCGGCGCATAGTCGGCGCCGAGCAGGGTCAGCTCCAGCAGGCAGGCGGAATGGTCGAAGTCGCTTTCCCGCAGCGTGGTGTGGACCGGCGGGCCGGCGGGTTCCACGGGCTCGGGCGCGGGCTGGCCCTCCTGCGGCTTTGGCGCCTCGGGCCCAGGCGTCTCGCCCTGCGGCTCGGGCCTCGCGGCGGGCACGGCGGGCTCCGCTGCGGGACGCGGGGCCGGGCGTTCCTCGGCCGGTGCCATGGGGCGCGGGGCAGGAGGATCCTGTGCCAGCGCCAGCCCGGGCAAGAGCAGCAGCGCCAGCAGCAGGGCGCGCATCTCAGGGCTGCGCCGTCGGGGCATAGAGCGTCACGCTGCCCGCCGGATTGCCCGGCAGGGTTTCGGGCAGCCCCACGTCCGAGGGATATTCGGGCTCGTCCATCGCGCCCGCGGGAAGCGGGGTCGCCGGCACCAGCGGCTCGGTCGAGGGCGCCTCGGGCGTCACCACCAGCGGCGCCGGGCTTGCGACCGTGCTGGCGACAGCTGCGGCGGTGCCGGTCGAGGCAGCCTGGGCCACGGCCCCCATCACATTCTCCGCCACCGCACCCGTCACCGCCCCGGCGGCCACGACCGGCGGTAGGCGGTCACCGCGCGCCGGCGGCCGGGTCGCGGCCAGCGTCACCGCCGCGGCCTGGGTCGCCGAGGTCACCGCCGCGATGCCGGTCACATCGGCGATGCTGACGCCCGGGTCCAGAAACTCGACCGTCGTCACCTTGGCCTTGACCATATGCGCCAGCTCCCATGCGTCCCAGTTGGTCAGCCGCACGCAGCCATGCGACTGGTTGAGGAACAGCTGCGAGGGCGTGGCGGTTCCGTGGATGCCATAGCTGGGCTCGGACAGGTCGATCCAGACATTGCCGACCGGCGCGTTCGGCCCTGGCGGCACGATCAGCACGCGGTCGTTCTCGCCCTGCTTGAAGTTGCGCATCGGGTTGTAGGTATAGGTCGGGTTCAGCGCCACCGCGTCGACCAGGTGGTTGCCATGCGGCGAGGGCGTGTCGGACGAGCCGACCGTGGCCGGGTAATCCGCGACCATCTTGCCCTTGGCGTCATAGGCGGCGACGCGGCGGGTGGCCTTGTCGACGATGATCCGGGTCACGGTGGCGCGGATCGGCTGCGCCGGCACGGTGACATGGATCGTCTCGCCGGGCTGGAAAGCCGCGCCGGGGTTCATCTTGGCCAGGAACTTCTCGTCCATGTGGAAACGCTCGGCCAGCTTTTCCAGCACGCTGGTATAGCCCTGCGAGGTCATCGCCGCCTTTTCGGCATAATCCGAGGGAATGCGGTCGACGAGCCCGGTCGCGTCCTCCTCGGTGATGGTATAGTCCATGGTCAAGGGCGCCGCGGCATAGCCTTGCAGCAGCTCCCAGACGGCATGGTCCATGCGCCCGGTCATCGGCAGGCCGGCACGGCGCTGGAAGGCCTTGATCGCGCTTTCGCTCATGCCGCCGCGCCAGCCGTCCACCACGCCGGGCGAGATGCCCGAGCGGTCCAGCAGGATCTGCGCCTTGACCGTCAGCGCCGACTGCCCGGCCGGCAGGTCGGTGCCATCGAATTGCGCGGCCTCGATCTGGTCGCGGCTGATCGAGGTCAGCGCCTTGGGCTTGGGCGGCGCGGTGGGCGCGACGGCAGGGGCCTGGGCCTGCGCCGGCACGGGGCCGAGGGCCGGGATAAGCGCGGCGGCGGCCAGCGCCAGGGACGCCAGGTTCGGGCGGGTCGGGAACATGCTCGGGTCCGGTCTGTTTGCCAGTTGTCTTGTCGTTTTGCCGGCATGTTTGGCCAAATGCGCAGGCCTTGGCAAGCAATCAGCGGTCAACTCGGCTTGATCCGTCAGATCGTCGCGGTCATCCGATGTTCCTCGGGATAATAGCTGCGGGTCAGCGAGATCGGCATGTTGTCGAGCCAGTCCATGCGCTCCATCATTAGCACCGGCGCCTCGGGGGCCAGGCCCATCGCCTCGGAGACGAAGCCCTCGGAGGCCAGGGTGGCCGCCATCGCCATGCTGCCGCGGTTGACCGGGACATGGCCCAGCAGCCATTCGCAGGGGCTGAGATGTTGCAGCGCCTCGCGGGTCAGGCCCGGGGCGGCGAAATCGTTCACCCAGCGCTCCTCGCAGCAATAGAGCGCGCCATCGGCGGTGAAGCGCGAGCGGATGCGCAAGAGCAGCTCATCGCTGTGCAGCAGCATCGCTTGGGCGATGTCGGCGGGCGGGTGTTGCTGGCGATAGTCGAGCAGCGTGTAGCCATAGACCTTGCCCGCCGCCTCGATCTCGCGGCGCAGCAGGAAGCGGACCGCCTGCACGCGCGGATGGGCCGCGACCCGGGTGCCGACCTTGCGGCGCCGTTCCAGCACGCCGCTTTGCGCCAGGGCTTGCAGCGCCCGGTTGACGGTGGCGCGGGCGCAGCTGAATTCCGCGGCCAGCTCGGCCTCGGTCGGGATCAGCTCGCCCTCGGGCCAGGTGCCGTTGCGGATGCGGTTGAGCACCTCTTCCTGCACGCTTTGCCAGGTCATGTTGCGCCGCTTGCGGCCCTGTTCTTCTGCGGCGAGGGCTTGGGCCACGGGTTTGGGAAGTTCCATCATATCAATAATCGGGCGATCTTTATCGAGGGGAGGTTGAATTGGGCACTCGATAACGGCGGCTTGCCGCGATGCCGCGATGTGCCGGTTGGGCGGACGTGAAACCGGACACTCAAGTAAACTCGTCAGTTCAGGTTTGAGAGGAAATTCGCACTGCGGTCAAGCCCCTTCGTTTCGCCGGGCAGCGGCGGCGGATGTTGACAAAGCCGGGCGCGGGCGGGACAACGCTGGGCAATTCGCAAGAGGTGATGCCCGTGTCGGAAGCGACGTCAATCCGCGGTCCCGCCATCCCGGCCACCGCCTGGACGGTGCTGATCGCGATCAGCCTGTGTCATATGGTCAATGACATCATGCAATCCATGCTGGCGGCGATCTATCCGCTGCTTCAGCAGGAGTTCACCCTGTCCTATTGGCAGATCGGGCTGATGACCTTCGCCTTCCAGGTCACGGCCTCGCTGTTGCAGCCGCTGGTGGGGATGGTGACGGACAGAAAGCCGATGCCGCGCTCGCTGTCGGTCGGCATGGCCTCGACGGTCTTCGGCGTGCTTCTGCTGGCCCTGGCGCATGAATATTGGGTGCTGCTGGCCGGGGCCATGCTGATCGGCGTCGGCTCGGCGGTGTTCCATCCCGAAAGCTCGCGCGTGGCGCGCATCGCCTCGGGCGGCCGCTTCGGCACCGCGCAATCGCTGTTCCAGCTGGGCGGGAATTTCGGCCAGGCGCTGGGGCCGCTGCTGGCGGCCTTCATCGTCGTGCCGCTGGGCCGGCCCTCGGTCGCGATCTTTTCGATCATGGCAATGATCGGCTCGGCCGCGCTCTGGCAGGTCGGCAGCTGGGCCGAGGGCCGGCGCAAGGCGGCGGGCGCGCGCGCCGTGCCGGTCTCGCCCTATTCGCGGCGGCGGGTGACGGTGGCGATCGTGGTGCTGGCGCTGCTGACCTTTACCAAGAACATCTATACCGCCAGCCTGTCGAGCTATTACACCTTCTTCCTGATCGAGAAGTTCGGGTTGAACACCCAGCAGGCGCAGCTGATGCTGTTCCTGTTCCTGGGCGGCATGGCCGGCGGCGTCATGCTGGGCGGGCTGATCGGCGACCGGGTCGGGCCGCTGAAGGTGATCTGGTTCTCGATCCTGGGCATCCTGCCCTTCACCCTGGCGCTGCCCTATGTCGGGCTGGCCGCGACCGGGGTGCTGACGGTGGTGATCGGGCTGATCCTCGCCTCGGCCTTTCCGGCCATCGTGGTCTTTGCCCAGGAGCTGGTGCCGGGACGGACCGGCATGATCGCCGGCATCTTCTTCGGCTTCGCCTTCGGCATGGGCGGCATCGCCGCTGCCGTGCTGGGGGTGATCGCCGATGCGCGGGGCATTGAATATGTTTATAGAATCTGTGCCTACCTGCCGCTGATGGGGCTGCTTACGATCTTTCTGCCGCGCATGCGGCGGATGTGACGGCCGCGGGCGGGGGCTTTGCCCCCACACCCCCAGGATATTTCGACAAGAAAGAAGCAGGGAAGATGAGCAAGATCAGGATGCAGCCGATCACCCCCGAGGCTTTCGCGCCCTTCGGCGATGTGCTGACCCCGCGCGAGGCGCCCTCGAAGATGATCAACGCCGGCCGCTGCGAGCGGCATCATGCGCTGGCGACCGTCGAGCGCGGCGACGGCGAGGCGATCATCTCGATCTTCCGCTCGGAGCCGGTCAGCCTGCCCTATGACTGCACGCTGCTGGAGCGTCATCCCTTGGGCTCGCAAGCCTTCGTGCCGCTGGGGCCGGACCCGTGGCTGTCCATCGTCGCCCCGGACGAGGGCGGCAGGCCCGGCGCACCACTGGCCTTCCTGGTGCCCGCGGGCATGGGGGTGAACCTGCGCGCCGGGGTCTGGCATGGCGTGCTGACGCCGCTGGACCGGGCCGCCGATTTCCTGGTCGTGGATCGCGAGGGCGGCGGCGTGAATCTGGAAGAGGTCGCCATCGCCCCGGTGACCGTC
Source organism: Paracoccus aminovorans (assembly GCF_001546115.1). Taxonomy (GTDB): domain Bacteria; phylum Pseudomonadota; class Alphaproteobacteria; order Rhodobacterales; family Rhodobacteraceae; genus Paracoccus; species Paracoccus aminovorans_B. The sequence goes on along the minus strand of NZ_KQ955208.1, from coordinate 981,474 downwards.
GAGGCATGAGCCTGCCGGACTACAGTTTCGAAAGCGCGGCGCTGCGGGCCGGCGCGCGCATCGTCGCCGGCGTGGACGAGGTCGGGCGCGGGCCCTTGGCCGGGCCGGTGACCGCGGCGGCGGTGGTGCTGGACGTGACCTGCATCCCCGAGGGGCTGGACGATTCCAAGAAGCTGGCCGCGAAGCGGCGCGAAGCGCTGGCGGCCGAGATCATGGCGCGCTGCGATTGGGCCGTAGGCCATGCCAGCGTCGAGGAGATCGACCGGCTGAACATCCTGCGCGCTTCGCATCTGGCGATGTGCCGGGCGCTGGCCGGGCTGCGGCGCCGGCCCTGCCTGGCGCTGGTCGACGGCAATATGCTGCCGCGCGAGTTGGACCTGCCGGGGCAGGCGGTGATCGGCGGCGATGCGCGTTGCCTTTCCATCGCCGCGGCCTCGATCGTGGCGAAACTGTTGCGCGATCGCATCATGGTGGATTTGGCGCAACAGCACCCCGGCTATGGCTGGGAAATGAACGCGGGCTATCCGACTCCGGCGCATCGCCAGGCGCTGCTAGATCTGGGGATAACCCCACATCATAGGCGCAGCTTTGCCCCCGTCCACAATATCTTGTGTAAAGATCAAACCACAAGTTATTGATTCGAAAAAGAATTTGACGGCGAATCGGGTCTGAATCATTATCGCCTCAATCAATCGGCGACCAAACGGCCGAAACCCGAGGCAGTGATGAGCAAGCAAGACACCAAATCCCGCGCTTCGGCGCGTCCCCTTCCGCTGAACCAGATTCTCGCCGGCGACTGCGTCGCGGTGATGAACGCGCTGCCGGAAAACAGCGTCGATCTGATCTTTGCCGACCCGCCCTATAACCTGCAATTGAAGGGCGAGCTGCACCGTCCCGACAACAGCCGCGTCGATGCCGTCGACGACCATTGGGACCAGTTTTCTGGCTTTGCCGCCTATGACCAGTTCACCCGCGACTGGCTGGCCGCCGCCCGCCGCATCCTGAAGCCCGACGGGGCGATCTGGGTGATCGGCAGCTATCACAACATCTTCCGCGTCGGCGCCGAGCTGCAGAACCAGGGCTACTGGATCCTGAACGACGTGGTCTGGCGCAAGGCCAACCCGATGCCGAACTTCCGCGGCAAGCGGCTGACCAACGCGCATGAGACGATGATCTGGGCCTCGAAGTCCGAGGGCGCGAAATACACCTTCAACTACGAGGCGCTGAAATCGCTGAACGAAGGCGTGCAGATGCGCTCGGACTGGGTGCTGCCGATCTGCACCGGCGGCGAGCGGCTGAAGGATGCGGGTGGCGCCAAGGCGCATCCGACGCAAAAGCCGGAATCGCTCTTGCACCGCATCCTGGTCGGGTCCACGAACCCCGGCGACGTGGTGCTGGACCCGTTCTTCGGCACCGGCACCACCGGCGCCGTGGCCAAGATGCTGGGCCGCGACTTCATCGGCATCGAGCGCGAGGCGGGTTATCGCGAGGTGGCCGAGAAGCGGCTGGCCCGCGTGCGCCGCTTCGACAGCGAGGCCATCGCCACCACCAAACCCAAGCGCGCCGAGCCGCGCGTGCCCTTCGGCCAGGTCATCGAGCGCGGCATGCTGCGCCCGGGCGAGGAACTTTTCTCGATGAACAGCCGCCACAAGGCCAAGGTGCGCGCCGACGGCAGCCTGATCGGCAATGACGTCAAGGGCTCGATCCACCAGGTCGGCGCGGCGCTGGAAGGCGCGCCCAGCTGCAACGGCTGGACCTATTGGCACTTCCGCCGCGAGGGCAAGATGATCCCCATCGACATCCTGCGCCAGCAGATCCGCGCCGAGATGGAGGGCGACGAGACCCGCCCGCACTGAGTTTCCCGGTTCGCCAAGTCCCGACGTTCCGCGAGCTCTGGCGCGGCCGGGACCGCCTTGCCCCGTTCGGCCTTGCGCCGGGCGGGGCCTTTTGGCTTAAAGCGCGCCGCGCGGGGGTGGGTTCTGGCCCTTGGTATAGGGCTGCCAGTCGGTGATCTCGGGGTAGAACTGCTTGCGCCAGGCGCGCACGCGCGGGTTCATCCGTCGCCGCCACAGGGGCGGGACCATGGCGAGGAAGGTCATGGCCGGATAGCCCATCGGCAGCTGCGGCGCCTCTTCCTGCGAATAGGTTTGCAGCAAGGGAAAGCGCCGGTCGGGCTTGTAATGGTGGTCGGAATGGCGCTGCAGGTTGATCAGCAGCCAGTTCGTCGCGGTATGCGAGGAATTCCAGCTGTGCCGCGGCAGGACGTGTTCGTAGCGGCCATTGCCCAGGTATTTCCGGGTCAGCCCGTAATGTTCGACGTAATTGGTCAGCTCCAGCTGCCAGACGGCGACGAAGGCCTGCCAGACGAACAGCAGCAGCCCCTGCCAGCCGCCCAAGCCGGCCGCCAGCGCCAGCATCGCCAGTTGCAAGGCGCCGTAGCGCCAGAACGGGTTGCGGCGGTCGAATTTCGAGCGGCCCGAGCGGGTCAGCCGCCGCGTCTCGGCCGCCCAGGCGCTGGCCGGGCACTCGATCAGCACGCGCAGGAAGAAGCGGAAGAAGCCCTCGTTGTAGCGGGCCGAGACCGCGTCGCGCGGCGTCGCCACCCAGGAATGATGCACCAGCAGGTGCTCGGTGCGGAAATGCGAATAGAGCGTCGAGGCCAGCAGCAGATCGCCCAGCCAGCGCTCCAGCTTGTTTCTCTGGTGCAGCAGCTCATGGGCATAGACGATGCCGATGGTGCCCGAGGCGACGCCGATGCCGAAGAACAGCCCGGCCTTTTCCCAGCCCGAAAGCCCGCCGCGCGTGGCGAACCAGATGCCGCCGAAGATCATCGCCGCCTGGATCGGGAACCAGATCACGGTGATGGCGCGATACCAGATCAGCTGCGATTCGGGTGTCTCGGTGTCGGGGTTTTCCTCGTTCAGGCCCAGCACCGCGTCCAGCATGGTCATCAGATACCAGGCGTAGAGCGGCATCAGCGCGAACCACCAGCCGCCCCAGCGCAGCGCGACCAGGAACAGCGGCACCATGCCCAGCGACAGCCAGAAGGGCAGGGCGTCGATCAGGCGGGAACGGAAGGCGGTCTGCATGGGTTCAACTATCGCGTGTTGCGGGGGTTTGCCATGGCGGCGCGTTGTCGCGGGCTGTGGCCGGGAACGGGTTCTGGGCGAGGGCCCAGGCCTTGCGCATCAGGCCGGGCAGGGCGCTGGGGTCGAACTGGCCGAGCGGCACCAGATTGCCGCGTTGCGGCGGTGCGGTCAACCGGCCGGTCGCAACGGTCAGGTCCAGCGCGAAATGGGTGAAGACATGGCGCACCAGCCCCAGTTCCTGCCAGTCCGCCGGCGCGGGCGGCGGCAGGTCGGAGCCGTCCCAGCCGGTCGAGGGGAAGGCCAGCGTGCCGCCCAAGAGGCCCTTGTCCGGCCGGGTCTCGACCAGCACGGCATCCTCGGTCAGGCCGATCCAGACCGTGCCCCGGCGCTGCGGCTTGGCCTTTTTCGGTGCCTTGCGCGGCAGGTCCGCGGCGATGCCCCGGGCGCGGGCCGCGCAATGCGGGATCACCGGGCAGATGCCGCAGGCCGGGCTGCGCGGCGTGCAGATGGTGGCGCCCAGGTCCATCATGGCCTGGGCGAAGTCGCCGGGACGCTTCTGCGGGGTCAGGCGGGCGGCCAGGGCGGTGAGTTCGGGCTTGGCCGTGGGCAGCGGCGTTTCGACTGCGAAAAGCCGGGCGACGACGCGCTCGACATTGCCGTCGACCACGGTTTCCGGCCGGTCGAAGGCGATGGCGGCGATGGCGGCCGAGGTATAGGCGCCGATGCCGGGCAGCGCCGCCAATCCTTCGCGGGTGTCCGGGAAGGCGCCCAGGCCCGCGACAGTGCGGGCGCAGGCCAGCAGGTTGCGGGCGCGGGCGTAATAGCCCAGGCCCGCCCATTCCGCCATGACCTGCGCATCCTCGGCCGCGGCCAGGTCGTGGACCGTGGGCCAGAGCGTGGTGAAGCGTTCGAAATAGGCTTTCACCGCCGCCACGGTGGTCTGTTGCAGCATGACCTCGGACAGCCAGACGCGATAGGGGTCGGCGCCGGCGCCGCCGGGCGGCGTGCGCCAGGGCAGCACGCGGGCATGGCGGTCGTACCAGGCCAGCAGCTCCTGCGGGATCACCGCCATGTCACGCAATTTTCAGCCTCATCTCTCTGGCGTCCGGGCGCGTCGCAGGTCAGACTGCGCCGAAGTTGAACCAAGCGTCGCAAGATGGCCCAGAGCAGACCCGACAGCAAGCCCAAGCGCCGGATGCGCGGCTTCGAGCCCGCAGCCCAGCTGGTCGCCGCCCGCGTGAAGACCGTGGGCGAGAGCCGCGGCTTTGCCGTGGCGCGGCTGCTGACGCATTGGGCCGAGGTGGTCGGTCCCGAGTTCGCCGCCCACAGCCGCCCGGTCCGCATCAGCCATGGCAAGGGCTTCGGCGCCACGCTGACGCTGCTGGTGACCGGGGCGCGCGCGCCGCTGGTGCAGATGCAGCTGGAACAGATCCGCGACAAGGTGAATGCCTGCTACGGCTTCAACGCCGTGGCGCGCATCGTGCTGACCCAGACCGCGCCGACGGGTTTCGCCGAGGGCCAGGCCGAATTCACCCCGGCGCCGCGCCGCGCCGCGCCGCCCGACCCGGCCCGGGTCGCGCAGGCCGAGGGCATCGCCGAAGGCTTCGACAATCCCGCGCTTTCCGCCGCCATGCGGCAGCTGGCGCTGAACATCCTGTCCCGCCGGGACATCAACGACCGAAAGGCCAATCCATGACGCTGTTCCGCCGCTCTTTCATCGCCGCCGCCACGGCCGCGCTGACCGTCTCCGCGCTGCCCGCGCTGGCGCAGGAGGCGACGCCCGCCCCGGCCGAGAACGCCCAGACCGCCGAGCAGATGCCACAGGGCAAGGTGCTGTCCGACATCGTGCTGGGCCAGGCCGATGCCCCGGTCACCATCGTCGAATATGCGAGCTTCACCTGCCCGCATTGCGCCGCCTTCCATGACGAGAACCTGCCCAAGCTCAAGGCGGAATACATCGACACCGGCAAGGTGAAGTTCATCCAGCGCGACGTCTATTTCGATGCGGTCGGGCTTTGGGCCGGGATCCTGGCCCGCTGCGGCGGCGACGACAGGTATTACGCCGTCGCGGACCTGTTGATGAGCGAGCAGAAGACCTGGCTGGATGGCAAGACCATGGACGCCATCTCGGCCAACCTGCGCAAGGTCGGCGCCAAGGCCGGCATGACGCCCGAGCAGATGGACACCTGCTGGAACGACAAGCAGAAGGTCGCGGACCTGGTGACCACCTTCCAGACCCATGCCACCGCCGACAAGGTCGAGGGCACGCCCAGCTTCGTCATCGACGGCGAGAAGGTCTCGAACCAGCCCTGGGACGAGATGAAGAAGATCATCGACGCCAAGCTGGCCGCCAAGGGCTGAGCGCCTGGCGGCAGCGCCGCAGGGTATTTGAAAAACAGAGAAAGCCGAAGGCTCCGGGGCGTTGTCGCCTTCGGGGCCTTCTTACAGGCCGAGGCTTGCCAGCCGGACGAGCAGCGGCGCGGGGTCGTCCAGTTGCAGCCGCACCGGCAGCGCCAGCACCTTGGGCCGGAAGCTGCGCGGCAGCCGGGCGGCGTCCTTTTCCGTCGTCACCATCTGCGCCCCGACCAGCCGCGATTCGGCCTCGAGCCGGGTCAGCAGTTGCGGGGTGAAGGGCTGGTGATCCTCGAGCGCCTCGGCGCGGACCAGATCGGCGCCAAGGTCGCGCAGGGTGGCGAAGAATTTCTCGGGGTGGCCGATGCCGGCGAAGGCCATGACGCGCTGGCCCTGCCAGTCCATGCCGGTCTGCAGCGGCGCGAGCGCGCCGGTCAGATGCGGGACCCGAGCGTGCAGCCGGGCGGCAAAGCCGGTCTGCGCGGCGGGCGGGCCGATCGACAGAAGCAGGTCGGCCCGGGCGAGGCCGCGCGCGACCGGCTCGCGCAGCGGACCGGCCGGCAGGCACAGCCCGTTGCCGAACCCTTTGGCCGCATCGACCACCACCAGGGCCAGGTCATGCGCCAGCGCCGGATCCTGGAAGCCGTCGTCGAGCAGGATCGCCTGCGCCCCCGCGGCCACGGCCGCCCGCGCGCCCTCGCGCCGGTCTGCCGCGACCCAGACCGGCGCGAAGGCCGCCATCAGCAGCGGCTCATCGCCGACCTGGGCGGCGCTGTGGCGGCTTTCCTCGACCCGAAGCGGGCCTTTCTCGGTCCCGCCATAGCCGCGCGAGACGACATGCACCGCCACCCCGCGCGATTGCAGCAGTTGGGCCAGCATGATCGTGGTCGGGGTCTTGCCGGTGCCGCCGGCGTTCAGGTTGCCGACGCAGATCACCGGCACGGGCAGGCGTTCGCGGGGCCCGCGCGCCAGCCGGCGGGCGGTGGCGGCGGCATAGAGCGCGCCGAGCGGTGCCAGCGCCCGGGCCAGCGTGCCCGGCGGGCGGAACCAGAAATCGGGGGCGCGGCGGCTCATGCCCCGTTCTCCATCGCCTCGATGACGGTGTCGGCGATGCGGCGCAGCACGGCGGCGCCGCCGGTGCTGACCGACCAGGCGTTGCCGGCCAGCATCGCCGCCTGGTCCGGGGCCGAGAGATCGGCCACCGCCCGCGACAGCGCGGGCGCATCGGTGACGAGCCGCGCCGCCGAGGCGCCGTCCAGCTGCACCCATTCCGGCCCGTGCGGATCGGTGATCGGGCCGTGGATGATGGCCGAACCCAGGGCTGCCGGCTCGAACGGATGGCGCGGCGGACTGCCGGGGCCGTTGAGCAGCGTGCCGCCCATGAAGCAGACCGGCGCCAGACGGTACCACAGGCCCATCTCGTGGTCGTCCTCGGCGATCAGCACATGGTCGTCGGGCGAGGGGTCGTCGTCCTCGGAGCGCAGGATGGCGGCGAGGCCGAGCGCCTCGACCTCGGCCAGGATCTCGGGGATCAGCGACCCCGGCAGGCCGGCGAGGATCAGCAGCGCGCGGTGGTTGTGGTGCAGCGTCGCCTGATGCGCGGCCAGCGCGGCCTTGGCTTCGGGCAGGGTCGGGCAGGCGGCAAGCCAGATCGGCCGGCCGGCCAGGATATGCGCCAGCGCCCGGCGCTCGGCCTCGTTGGCGGCCAGCGGGGGGCGGGTCTCGGTCACCGGGCCGGTCAGCTCGATCCGGTCCGGGCGCGCGCCCAGCTGCCGCGCGGCGGCGCCGGCGGTCAGGTCGGGGGCCAGGATGCGGGTCACGCGCCGCATCAGCCCGCGATTGATCGCACCGCGCCACGAGCCGCGCCGCGTATAGGCGACCAACCGCGCCTCGGCCAGGATCACCGGCAGCCGGGCCTCGGCCATGGCGGTGATCAGCGAGGCCGGCAACTGGTCGCCCAGGATCAGCAGCGCGCGCGGCGCCAGCGCCTCGACCAGGTGCTGGGCGCTGGCCGGATCGGCGGGGCGGGGCAGGTGGATGGCCGGCAGGTCCGGCGGCAGCGCCCCGGGCGGCGGCGCCGCGCCGGTAAAGGCCAGCCGCAGCCCGGGCCGGCGCGCCAGGATGGCGCGCACCATGGCAGCGGCCGGTGCCGGCTCCTCGGCGCGTTCGGACAGGTGGACGATCAGCAGCGGCCCCTGGCCCGGGGGCGGCTCCAGTGCCGGGGCCGGTCCGGTGCCAAGCGCGGCGCGGCGGCGCAGATGCAGCCACAGCGCCAGCGAGGCGGTCGCCTGCGAGGGCAGCATCAGCCGCGCGCGCCCCGGGCCCTAGGCTCCCAGTTCCTCGGTCGGGCTGACCTCGCGTTCCTCGTCGCGCAGCCGGTGCAGGTGGGCGATGAAATAGCGGGTATGGGCGCTGTCGACGGTGCGTTGCGCCTCGGCCTTCCAGGCGGCATGGGCTTGGGCGTAGTCGGGGAAGACGCCGACGATATGGATGTCCTTGGTATCGCGGAATTCGGTGCGGGCCGGATCGACGAGCTCGCCGCCGAAGACGAGGTGCAGGCGCTGCGCCATGACGTTCTCCTGGGTTCGATTTCGGCGCGAACCTAGCCGAGCCCGGCGGGTGAACCAAGGAGATTTGTTTAAAAACGCGGGCGGTTGATATTTGCGGCGAATCGCGCGCCGGGATAAGCAGTTCTGGCCGTGAAAGGGCAGCAGCCCCCGGATGGCCCAAGCGTGGTGGTGAGGGCGTTCCGGGTGAAAGGAAGGGTGAACCGGTGCACCTTTCCTTGCCCTTTCTCAGCGGTCGCGGGTGGCCATTCCCCGGGAATGGCTGCCTGCGGTCCCGGCGTGAGGGCCTTTGCGGCACGGCTGGTGCGGGCGGCGGGACTTGAACCCGCACAGGCTTGCGCCCCAGGGAGTTTAAGTCCCATGCGTCTACCATTCCGCCACGCCCGCGCTGCCCGATTGGCTAGCGGGCGGTGCGGCGATTGGCAAGGCTTGTCAGGTCAGCAGCTGCGCATCGGCTGGTCGAAGACCTTGCGCCCTATCGGCGAGCCGACAAGGTCCACCCATCAGTGCGCTCGTCTAGGAGGGGATTCAACTTGGCCGGGCTCAGCGAAGTCATCAGCCCGGATTCGTGCAGAAGCTCGCAGGCCAGATGCACCTAGCGGAAGGTGGTGCCGCCGGGAAACGTGGAGCCGACGACCGGCGCGATGGAAGGGCCGAGGTCCAGGAAGTCCCGGACGGTTTTGGCAGAAACCTCGGCATCCTTCTTCCACGCCTCGAACAGGTTGGTCAGTCCCCGTTCGTCCCGCAGGTGGTCGGTCCATGTCGCGATGTCTTGCGGGGTCATGTCCCGATCCGGTCATGGCCTATGAAGGCGAACAGGTTTCCCAGCTTCTGCCGGAGGTTCCGGAGGGTGGTGGTCGCAGCACCCTTGGACCTGGCGTCCTTTTCCCAAGCTTTGAACAGGTCGGTCAGGGTCGGGCCGGTGACGCGGACGGCGGTTGTTGTAGAACCGGATCCAGTCACCGATGACGTGGGCGGCGTGCTGGATGCTTTCGAAGCGATGGCGATGCACGCACTGCTCTTTCAGCGTCCGGATGACGCGTTCGACCATGCCGTTCTGCTGCGGACGATGCGGGGTGATGAACTCCTGCTTCAGGCCGTAGTTTCGGACCAAAGCCGTGTAGTGGCGACTGGCAAAAACCAGGCCATTGTCCGACCGCAACAGGAACTCGTGATTGACGCGGCCGAGGGTGCCAAAACGGCTGATCAGGACGTGCTCCAGCGCGCTGGCAGCCGTGGTCACCTTGCCGGTGCGCGACAGGTGCCAGCCGAGAAGTTCATGCGCGTGACAGTCGATGACCAGGGCCACGAGGTCCACCCGTCCTTGCCGGCCCAGATCCGGCAGAGATCGGTCGACCAGCGCTCGTTCAGCGCCGTGGCGACTGATGGCAGCGCTCGGCTGCGGGGCCGCATGCCGATGGGGCGTTTGTGGACCTGCCAGTGCTTCAATTGGAAGATCCGCTGCACGGTGTTCTTGTTGAAGCCCAGCAGGAACGCCACCGTGCGGTAGCCGAAGGAGGGGTTCTCCTCGATCATGGCTTTGATCGGCTCGGCGAAGCCAGGATTGATCTTCGGGGCGGCCTTGGTCGGCTTGTAGTCGACGGTCCGTCGCGGCACGCCGAACCATGCGCAGAGATTCACCAGCGACACTCGGATCCCGTCCGCCAACTTTTTTCGCGCAAGCAGTTCCAGCATGGCCTCGCCGTAGGCCTCCTGCAGGCCGCGCAGCTGCTTCTCGTATTCCTGCCGGACATCGAGCGGGTTCGCCCGCAACGCATTCTCCATGCCACGACGCATCATCGACCCACCCCTCGATCTCGGATGGGAAAGATCATAGCCGCGACGGCTTCCGCCACTGTCGTCTTGTCCTGAACGATCTCGATGACCAGCGCCGACTTGCGCTTGGCCGTTTGACGGCGTCTTCCAATGGTCCCCTCATCGCTACGTTTTACTCCTTGTAGCATGAGCAGATTTCCACTGGGTCGATACAGAATCGCCACGTTGTTGTTAAAGTGTCGCGCGGATGAGGCTAAACTTGGAAGCCAGCAGCAATTTTGGCGGCGCTAGAATGTCGGTATTGCAGACAGCAGCTTTTGCGGTAATTTCGCGCTTCCAGTTCCAAGGCAGTAATTCTGGCAGGCGAGACAGAGGCGTGTCTGCCAGTCGTGCCAGGACATCAGCCAGCCAGGCTTGAGGATCGACGTCGTTCATTTTCGCGGTGACGATCAGGGAATACATGAAAGCGGCGCGGCGCCGCCCCGGGGAGAACCGGCGAAGAGCCAGGCCTTCCGGCCGAGGGCGATATCGCGCAGAGCACGTTCGGCGGCATTGTCGGTAAGGCAGATGTGGCCGTCATCGAGGAAGCGAGTGAAGGCTTCCCAGCGGCCGTGCTCCTCGAACATGTAGTTGATGGCCTTGGCGACCGGATTGTGCTTCGACATCCTGCCGCGTTCGGTCCGCAGCCAATCATGCAGCTCCTGGACCATCGGGCGCAGGATGCGCTGACGGACATCATGACGGGTCTCGGCGCTCAGGCCGGTGATCTCGCGCTCGGCGTCGAAGATGGTGTCGAAGCGTCTGACCGTTTCCAGCGCGATGGGCGAGCTCTCCTCGGCTGCCTTCTGCCCTTGCGGGCTGTGGCCTTGATGTCGGCCAGTTCGAAGAACTTGCGGCGGGCATGTGACCAGCACAATGCGCTGCGCACGGGCGCGGGTTTGCGGGCCGTGTCGTAGACGCCGTTGTATCCGCCGCAGGCATCGGCCTGCAGAATGCCGGTCCAGCCGTCCAGATGCCGGGTCGGATGGTCCATCCTGCGATCAGTGGAGAAGTAATAGAGCGCCGCTGGCGGCGCCCCGCCTGCAAAGGGCCGGTCGTCACGTAGACAGGTCCGGAGCCGGGCAGTCTGCGTGCCACCCCTGGCCATCAGCGGCACGGTTGTGTCATCGGCATGCAATCGTTCCGCCCCGAGAACATGGGCACGGATCAGATCGTGGAGGGGTTGCAGCCGACCTGATCGGCGAGGGTGGACAGGCTGATCTCGACGCCCTCCTTCGCGTAGCGTTCGGCCTGTCTGTTCAGGGGTTGGTGCTGGCCGCCTCGCCGTGGTCCCTCGGACCAGTGGCGTTCCCATGGCTCGATCTCGAACAGCACCATGGCCAGCAGATTGGGACCGGCCCAGCCCCGCGGTGTCGGATGGAACGGTGCCGGCGGCTGGCTGATCTTCTCGCAGTCGCGGCAGGTGAACTTCTCGCGGACGGTCTGGATCACCTTCCACTGCCGGGGAATCACCTCCAGCGCCTCGGTGATGTCCTCGCCCATCTTCACGATGCGCGCAGATCCACGAGCCGGGTGCAGCAGGTCGGGGCCTCGACCACCACGCGCTCACGGGGCAGATGATCCGGGAACGGCTTGCGGGCCGGGCGGCCGCGTTCGAATGCCGTGACCGTGGTCCTGGAAGCGGCGGCATCCGCCTTTGCACGATCCTGTTCAAGGTCCGTCTCGAGGTCCTCAGGCTGCATCTCGAGTTGTTCGATCAGCCGGGCATGACGTTCGGCACTGTGGCCATATCGATCGCGCCGGAGTTTGGCGATCTGGAGCCGCAGGTGCCGGATCATCTCCTCGGCGGCCGAGACGACGGCCTGGGCCTGGATCAGTTCGCTCCTGGCGGCGACCAGAGCGCCCTCCGCGGCAGATGCGCGGGCCTCTGCCGCGGCAAGGCGGCGCGCAGGACAGCGATCTCCGAAGGGGTCTCCGACATGCCGAAGACTTGCCCCATGTCGATATAATGCCAATGAAACAAGGGGATTGTAGCGCATCACCCGATGCAGGCCGCTGTGTCCAGCGTGGATTGCGCCAGTCGATGTTCGCGGCCTCACTCGAACCAGTGGCGTTCGTCCGCTCACTCCGGAAGAGAGCCGAGCTGCGCCACCGAGACCGGAACGGCCGAGCCATTCTGGCTCACCGGCCAGATGAACGTCCCGGCCTCCAGCCGCTTCACATAGGGCGACATCCCGACGCCATCGTGCCAGAGCAGCTTGATCAGGTCGCCCTTGCGTCCCCGGAAGCAGAAGATCTCTCCGCCGTGCGGATCACGCCCCCAGGCTGTTCATCCCGCACCGCATGTCGGTCACACCACTCGCGATCCAGACCTTCACTCCGGCAGGCAATCATCGAGGATCCAGCACGCCCAACAGCGCTGCGAGATGCGCTGGAGCCAGAGACGCAGGGATCGTCATGCGGCGCCCGTTCGTCAGCGTGATGTCGATCCGACCGTCGTCGGCTTCCCACGAGGGTTGCCCCGCCGACGCGGGCGACCCACCCTCCATCACCAAGGGCACGAAAAGAGGTGGCTCCGGAAATCTGAACAGCCGGGATAAGTGGATTTTCCGCGTATGAGCCGGGCCAGAAATTGATCCAGTGGATCAATTTCCCGGCGATTGGGCAGCATGATGTTGCGAGCGAGGAGAAGACCATGGGAAGACGACCGCGCCGGAACCACACCCGGCCTTCAAGGCGAAAGTGGCGGCAGCTGCGATCAAGGGCGAGAAGACGCTGATCGAGCTGGCGCAGGATTTCGACGTGCATCCGAACCAGATCAAGCAGTGGCGTGACCAGCTGCTCGAGGGCGCGACCGGGGTGTTCGGCGAAGCCGCGAAAGCTGAGCCAGAACCGATCGTCGATGTGAAGACCCTGCATGCAAAGATCGGAGAGCTGACGCTGGAGAACGATTTTTTGTCCGGCGCGCTCGGCAAGGCGGGTCTGTTGCCGAGCGCAAAAAGATGATCGATCCCTCGGCCAAGCTGAGCGTCAGCCGACAGGCCATCGTGCTGGGGATCAGCCGGGGCAGCGTCTACTACAAGCCCCGCCCGGTGTCGGACGCGGACCTGAAGCTGATGCACCGCATCGACAAGCTGCACATGGAATTCCCCTTCGCGGGCAGCCGGATGCTGCAGGGCCTGCTGATCCAGGAAGGGTTCAAGGTCGGGCGGCTGCACGTTGCCACGCTGATGAAGCGCATGGGCATCGAGGCGCTCTACCCGACCTAACACCTCGAAGCCAGCGCCGGGGGCACAAGATCTACCCCTATCTGCTCAGGAAGCTGCCGATCACCCGCCCCAATCAGGTCTGGGCGATGGACATCACCTACATTCCCATGGCCCGCGGGTTCATCTATCTGGCTGCCGTGCTCGACTGGTTCACCGAAGCCGTGTCCTGGCATGCCGGGTGTCGATCACGCTGGAGGCCGAGTTCTGCAAGGAAGCCGTCGCGGAGGTACTGGCACGTCACGGCACGCCCGAGCTATTCAACACGGCTCAGGGAAGCCAGTTTACGTCCATCGACTTCATCAAGGTTCTGGCCGCCCGAGAGATCAAGTCCACATGGATGGCAAAGGCGCCTGGCGCGACAACGTCTTCGTCGAGCGTCTGTGGCGGACGGTCAAATACGAGGAGGTCTACCTGCGGGCCTATGCCAGCGTGTCTGAGCCCCGCGCCGGGATCGGCCGCTATCTCGGCTTTTACAACAGCCGCCGTCCGCATTCATCGCTTGACGGGAAAACGCCCGATCAGGCCTACTTCACCCCGCCAATGCCCGAAGCGGCAGCGGCATAACCGAGGCAGAAAACCACTTGGAAATCGCCCAGAACCTGTTCAGATCAATCGAACCACCTCTTAGAGCGCCAGCAATCCACACCTTGCTTTTGCCTTATTTTGCTGGCCCTTCGCGGATATTCGCAGGACTTCGCACCACTTCGCATCCGGGGTCTTCCTATGTCCACCGGTGTCTTCCGCCTTGGTGCAGATATTCGTGTCAAACAACAGCGCCCTTGACCGGGCGGCGATCATGGATCACCTGTTGAGGCATCGAGCACGAATCCTGCATGGGCGGAAGCGCCGACCCGCCAGCCGACGATCCGCCGGGCATAGGCGTCGATGACGAACGCCACAGAGGCGAAACCCTTCCAGATGGCGACATAGGTGAAATCGTCGTCCATTGGGCTCGGACCAATGGCGCTACAATGGACGCCCCCAGAGCATGTTCGGCGCGGGCTTGCCCGGGCTATTCGGGTTCGGCCAGCCGCTCCTGCCACATCTTCCGGAAGGCCGGCCGGGCCTGGCAGTCGTCCAGCCAGGCCCCCGCGGCCGGGAACTGCTCGATCAGCGCGCCATAGCCCTGGGCATAGCGCAGGATCTCGGCCACGTTCAGGTCGGCCACGGTGAAGCGGCCGCCGACCAGGTGGCCGTGCCGCGCCAGATGTGCGTCCAGGACCGCCAGCGGCCGCACCAGCCGCTCGGCCGCATGGCCGACGGCGGCCTGCGCCGCGCCGGGCTGGGCCTGGCCGGGGCGGTGGTTGAACAGGATCGCGAGCGCGTCCGGCTCGATCATGGTGGCGGCGTAGAAGCTCCATTGCAGCATCAGCGCATCTTCCACCATGTCGGCGGGGCCGAAGGGCTGGCCGTGCTTGCGCGCCAGGTGCAGCGTGCAGGCCAGCGATTCGGACAGCACCAGGTCGCCGTCCTGGATCACCGGGATCGCCCCGGCGGGCGACAGCTTCAGGAAGCTCTCCGAGCGGGTGTTAAGCGGCGCCCCGGGCGCCCCGGCATCCTCCAGCCGATAGGCCTGGATCACCGGCACCTGCTTGAACGGCAGGCCCAGCTCGTGACACAGCCAGATGATGCGCGAGGCGCGCGAGCGGGTGACGCCATAGACGGTCAGCATGGTTCTCTCCCGTGATGCCTGGGCGCAGGTTAGGCCCGCTTACAGCACCTGGGCAAGATAGCGCATCATGTTGCCGCCCATGACCTTGGCGATCTGCTCGTCGCCGAGACCCGCGTCCATCAGCGCCTGGGTCAGCGCCGCCAGATGCGCCACGTCGAAGGGCGCGTCGACCGAACCGTCGTAGTCCGACCCCAGCGAGACCGCGTCCTCGCCCACCAGCGCGATGGCGGCCTGGATCGAGGCGGCGATGTCGGCCGGCGTCCTGCCGCAGTTCACATCCGCCCAGAAGCCGATGCCGATCACGCCGCCCTTGGCGGCAATGGCCTGCACCAGGTCGTCGGGCAGGTTGCGCGGGCTGGCGCATTGGCCGTGGATGCCGGTATGGGACAGGATCGGCCGCGTGCCGGGAATGGCCAGCACGTCGCGCACCAGCTGCGGGCTCGCGTGCGCCAGGTCGATGATCATGTGCTTGGCCATCATCTCGGCCACCACCTCGCGGCCGAAATCGGACAGGCCCGATTCCGCCCCGCCCTCGCCATGCAGGCTGCCGCCAAGCTCGTTGTCGAAGAAATGCGTCAGCCCGACCAGCCGGAAGCCGGCGCCGTAAAGCACCTGCAGATTGGCGATATTGCCCTCCAGCGGATGGCCGCCCTCGGTGCCCAGCAGGGCGCCGACGGTCTGGGCGCCGTTCTGCCGCGCCTCCAGCAGCACCTGCAGATCCTCGGCCGAGCGGATCAGCATCAAGGCCTCCGGCGCGCGCTCGGCGGCGCGGCGCAGCGCGGCGGCCTGGACCAGCGCGCGCTCCTTCAGGCTGAACCAGGCCGAGAACGGCCGAAGCTGGCCGATAAACAGCGGCGTGATATTGTCGGGAGCCTCGGCGGAATTCCGGCTGTAGTTCTGGCCGCGCGGGCTTTTGGTGACGGTGGTGAAGACCTGGACCGCGACATTGCCTTCGGCCAGTCGCGGCACGTCGACGTGACCCCGCCCGGCCCGGTCCAGCAGGTCGCGATCCCACAGCAGCGCGTCCGAATGCCAGTCGCCGATGACCAGCCGCCGATGCAGCGCCTCGGCCTCGGGCGAGACCGGCCAGCCCGCCTCGGGCATGGTCACCGGGTTCAGCCGCCGCTCGACGAAGCCCGGGCCCCAGATCGCCACGCCCGCCGCGGCCAGCACGACCAGCACTGCGAGCCCCATGAAGATGCGCCGGATCATGCCGCCCCCTTCCGTTTCCGCCAACCATAGGCCGCGCCCCTGCCCAAGGCGACGAAAATCCGCCCGGCTTCTTTCTTGCACAAATATCCTCGGGGGGTCCGGGGGGCGAAGCGCCCCCGGCTCGCGCAGCCCGGTAAGCCCCCCGGGCCACGGCGTTTGCGAAAGGCCCGCGCAACGCCGGCAGGGGACAGTCGCCATGTTTGACGAGATGCAGCGCATTCTCATGGGCGAACAGGACATGCGCTTCGCGCTCGAGGTCCTGTTCCGCACCACCATCGTCTATTTCTACACGCTGATGCTGATGCGCTGGCTGGGCGGGCGCACGGTGGCACAGCTTTCCATCGTCGAATTCCTGCTGGTGATCGCCATCGGCTCGGCGGTGGGCGACTCGCTCTTCTACCCCGAGGTGCCGATGCTGCCGGCGATGTTCGCGATCCTGATCGTCTCGATCTACAACAAGTTCATCGACAAGGCGATGCTGGCCTCGCCCTGGTCTTGCCGCGTCTTCGAGGGCCGGCCGCGCATCGTCGTCAGCCAGGGCCGGGTGCATGCCGACCGGCTGCGCCGGCAGGGCATCGGCGTGCACGAACTCTACAGCAAGCTGCGCCAATGCGGCATCGAGGACCTGGCGCAGGTGAAATTCGCCATCCTCGAGGCGGACGGCGGCATCTCGATCCTGAAGCATGGCGAGCATGGCGGCGAGGGGCTTTACCAGCCGCCGGTGCTGCCGGCGCGGGAAATGGCCTGGGCCGAACGCCGATGAACGACGGCAAGCGACGCTGAAGCGCCAATTGCGCAGCGGCCATTCCTTCCGGGCCGAGACCCCGGACATTTCGATCGTGTCCTTGGCCCGGCCCTCGGCGCGGCGCTGACGGGCGCTTGCGCGCCGTGCCGCGGTGCCGCAATCTGGCGCCACGCCAGCAGCGCGCCAGTGAGGGACAAGATGACGCAGCCGGAGCACCCGCAGGGCCAGCCCGCGATCCGCACCACCGCCATGCCGGCCGACACCAACCCGGCCGGCGACATCTTCGGCGGCTGGCTGATGTCGCAGATGGACCTGGCCGCCGGCAGTGTCGCGGCCCGCCGCGCGCGCGGGCGCTGCGCCACGGTCGCCGTGGACAGCTTCACCTTCCACCAGCCGGTCAAGGTCGGCGACGAAGTCTCTGTTTTCGCGACCATCCTGCGCGAAGGCCGCAGCTCGATGCAGCTGCATGTCGAGGCCTGGCGCCGCTCGCGCGAGGGCGAGGAGACCCAGTGCGTGACCCGGGCGAGCTTCGTCTTCGTGGCGCTGGACGCCGACGGCCGTCCGCGCCCGCTGCCGTCCGCGGATTGACCATTTCCACCCCGCCTGGCGGGCGGCAGACGGGCAGTCCGGAAAATCCGCAGGCCGGGCCCGGCATTGTGCATAGAAGCCGGTTGCAATCCGCAAGCACCGCCGATTAGTCTGACAGGGCGGAATAAAGAACCATAGAAAACAGGGGGCCCGCATCGTGACTTCGCCAACCGGCAACGAGGCTTTCGTTGTCTTCGACCACGTCCAGAAAAGCTATGACGGCCAGACGCTTGTGGTGAAGGACCTGAACCTTTCCATCGGCAAGGGCGAGTTTCTGACCATGCTGGGTCCGTCCGGCTCGGGCAAGACCACCTGCCTGATGATGCTGGCCGGATTCGAGACCGCCACCCATGGCGAGATCCGGCTGGACGGTCGCAACATCAACGACGTGCCGCCGCACAAGCGCGGCATCGGCATGGTGTTTCAGAACTATGCCCTGTTCCCGCACATGACCGTGGGCGAGAACCTGGCCTTTCCGCTGCAGGTGCGCGGCATGGCCAAGGCCGAGCGCGAGAGCCGGGTCGCCCGCGCGCTCGACATGGTGCAGATGGGCCGCTTCGCCAGCCGCCGCCCGGCGCAGCTTTCGGGCGGCCAGCAGCAGCGCATCGCGCTGGCCCGCGCGCTGGTCTTCGACCCCAAGCTGGTCTTGATGGACGAGCCGCTGGGCGCGCTCGACAAGCAGCTGCGCGAGCATATGCAGTTCGAGATCAAGGCCCTGCACGACCGGCTGGGCATCACGGTGGTCTATGTCACCCATGACCAGGGCGAGGCGCTGACCATGTCGGACCGCATCGCCGTGTTCAACGACGGCCGCATCCAGCAGCTGGCGGCGCCGCCGGTGCTGTACGAACAGCCCGAGAACAGCTTCGTCGCCGGCTTCATCGGCGAAAACAACGCGCTGCGCGGCACCATCGAGCAGCTTCAGGGCGACAAGGCCCTGGTCCGGCTGCAGAATGGCGAGGTGATCGACGCCACCGCCGTCAACATCCGCGAAAGCGGCCAGACCACCACGGTCTCGATCCGGCCCGAGCGGGTCGAGTTCAAGCCCGACCTGATGCCCGCCGGCGCCCATACCGTCGAGGCTCAGGTCCGCGACGTGGTCTATATGGGCGACATCCTGCGGGCCCGGCTGAACGTCGCCGGCCAGGACGATTTCGTGATGAAATACCGCAATACGCTGGGCCAGGTGAAGCTGTCGCCCGGCCAGACCATCCGCATCGGCTGGCACCCCGAGGATGCGCGGGCGCTGGATCCGGTCTGATTTCGCATCGAAATAAGGAGCTATGATGAAACGCATGTTGATCCTGACCTCGGCCCTGGTCGCCTCGGCGTCCGTGGCCCAGGCGCAGGACAAGCAGGTGAACCTGCTGTCCTGGGGCGGTGCCTATGGCAACAGCCACGTCCAGGCCTATGCCAAGCCGTTCGAGGCCAAGACCGGCATCAAGGTCACGGTCGCCGACGCCGACAACCCGGCCACGCCGCTCAAGGCGCAGGTCGAGGCCGGCAATGTCACCACCGACGTGGCCTCGGTGGAATATGCCGACGCGGTGCGGCTGTGCGACGAGGGGCTGCTGGAAACCATCGACCCGGCGATCCTGGCACCCGCGCCGGACGGCGCCGCGGCGGCCGACGACTTCATCGAGGGCGCGGTGACCGACTGTTTCGTCGGCACCGACGTCTATTCGATGATCCTGGCCTATGACGACAGCAAGTTCACCGACGCCAAGCCCGCCGGTCCGGCCGATTTCTTCGACACCGCGAAATTCCCCGGCAAGCGCACCATGCGCAAGGGCGCCAAGTTCAACCTGGAATACGCGCTGCTGGCCGATGGCGTGGCGCCGGACAAGGTCTATGAGGTGCTGGGCACGCCCGAGGGCGTCGACCAGGCCTTCGCCAAGCTCGACACCATCAAGAACAACGTGATCTGGTGGGAAGCCGGCGCGCAGCCGCCGCAGCTTCTGGCCGATGGCGAGGTCAGCATGGCCTTCGCCTTCAACGGCCGGATCTTCGACGCGGCCCAGAAAGAGGGCAAGCCCTTCAAGATCGTCTGGGACGGCCAGATCTATGAAATGGAAGGCTGGGTGATCCCGAAGGGCGCCCCGCACCTCGAGGCGGCCAAGGAGTTCGTCACCTTCTCGACCTCGCCCGAGCCGCAGGCCCGCGCCGCCGAATTCATCAGCTATGGCCCGCCGCGCAAATCGGCCGCCGCGCTGGTCGGCAATGTCGAGGGCACCGAGGTGGCGATGGGCCCGAACCTGCCGACCTTCGCCGACAACATGGCCGGGGCGCTCGCCTCGAACCTGGACTTCTGGGTCGACCACGACGCCGAACTGCAAGAGCGGTTCAACGCCTGGCTGGCGGCGAACTGACGCCAATCCGGTCGCGGCGGGATCAACCCGCCGCGATCCGTGAAGCCCGAACGGGCGCGAACCGGCCAACGAGCCGCATAAAACCAACGGGAGTTCGTCATGAAGAAAGTGTTGATCCTGACCACGGCCTTGTGCGGGTTGGGCGTTGCGGCGCAGGCCCAGGACAAGGAGGTCAACGTGGTCTCCTGGGGCGGCGCCTATGAGAAATCGCAGGTCGAGGCCTATAACATCCCCTTCGCCAAGGAGACGGGGATCAAGGTCAACATGATGGCCGCCGACAACCCGGCCACCCCGCTCAAGGCCCAGATCGAGGCCAAGAACATCACCGGCGACGTGTTCGACATCGAGGTCTCGGACGCGATCCGCCTCTGCGACGAGGGCGCGCTGGTCGAGATCGACCCGGCCAGCCTGCCGCCGGCGCCGGACGGCACGCCCGCGTCCGAGGACTTCATCCCCGGCGCGCTGCGCGACTGCGCGGTGGCGAACATCTTCTGGGGCACGGTCATCGCCTATGACAAGACCAAGTTCCCCGACGGCCCGCCGACCACCGCCGCGGATTTCTTCGACACCGCCAAGTTCCCGGGCAAGCGCGGCCTGCCGAAAAACCCCAAGCGCACACTCTACCTGGCGCTGATCGCCGATGGCGTCGCCCCCGACCAGGTCTATGAGGTGCTGGACACGCCCGAGGGCGTCGACAAGGCCTTCGCCAAGCTCGACACCATCAAGAAGGACGTGGTCTGGTGGGAAGCCGGCGCCCAGCCGGTGCAGCTGCTTGCCGATGGCGAGGTCACGATGGCGACCGGCTATAACGGCCGCTTCTTCGACGCCATGGTGGCCGAGGGCAAGCCCTTCGAGATCATCTGGGACGGCCAGTTCATGGACATGGACATGTTCGCCATCCCCAAGGGCTCGCCCAACCCCGAGGCGGCGATGGCATACCTGAAATTCGCCACCGACACCCAGCGCCTGGCCGACCAGGCCAGATGGATCGCCTATGGCCCGTCGCGCAAGTCCTCGGCGGCGCTGGTCGGGCTCTATCAGGACGGCAAGACCGAGATGGCCCCGCATATGCCGACCAGCGAGGAGCACATGAAGACCGCCGTCATGGACGACCCGGAATGGTGGGCCGACCACGACGCCGAGATGGCCGAGCGCTTCAACGCCTGGCTGGCCGCCAACTGATCCCTGCGCCGCCGCCCGGCCCGGCCCGGTCCGGGCGGCGGCGGCCGACGATGCCCGCCCTTAGCCTGACGAAGGATCAAGATGTCCAACGCGCTTGACCCCCATGCCGCCATCGTGACCGAGGCCGGCGGCCTCGACCCGGGCGGACCCCTGCGGACGGCCGACGGCCAGCCGCTGACCCGGGCGCTGGCGCGCAGCTCGCGCCGGGCGCGGCGTCGCGCCTTCCTGCTGGTGCTGCCGCTGCTGCTGTTCGTGCTGCTGACCTTCCTGCTGCCGATCGGGCAGATGCTGCAACGCTCGGTCAAGAACGACGGCTTTTCGGCCAATATGCCGCAGCTCTCGGCCTGGTTCCATGAACACCCGCGCGGCACCGAGCCCGACGACGCCGCCTGGGCGGCGCTGGCCGCCGACCTGACCGCCGCGGCCGAGGCGCGCAGCATCGGCCTGGTCGGGACCAGGGTGAACTACGACATGCCGGGCACGCGCTCGCTCTTCACCTCGGCCGGGCGCAAGGCCCGCGGCGGTATCGAGCCGCCCTATCGCGAGGCGATCCTCGCGATGGACGAGAAATGGGGCGATCCCAAGCTGTGGTCGGTGATGCGCGAGGCTTCCTCGGCCTATACCTCGAACTTCTACCTGGCGGCGCTGGACCGGACCCGTGACGACGACGGCAACATCACCATGGCGCCCGAGCAGCAGCAGATTTATGTCAAGCTGTTCCAGCGCACCTTCTGGCTGTCGCTGATCATCACCTTCACCACCTTCCTGCTGGGCTTTCCCATCGCGCATCTGCTGGCGACGCTGCCGATGCGCAAGTCGAACCTGCTGATGATCCTGGTGCTCTTGCCGTTCTGGACCTCGCTGCTGGTTCGGACCACGGCCTGGATGGTGCTGTTGCAGCAGCAGGGCGTGGTCAACGACATCCTGGTCTGGCTGGGGCTGATCGGCAACGACCAGCGGCTGCAGATGATCTTCAACCAGACTGGCACGATCATCGCCATGACGCATATCCTGCTGCCCTTCATGATCCTGCCGCTCTATTCGGTGATGCGCACCATCAACCCCAGCTATGTGCGCGCGGCGCGCAGCCTGGGCGCGACCAGCTGGACGGCGTTCCGGCGCATCTATTTCCCGCAGACCCTGCCGGGGCTGGGGGCGGGGGCGCTTCTGGTCTTCATCCTGGCCGTGGGCTATTACATCACCCCGGCGCTGGTCGGCGGCTCGTCGGGGCAGCTGATCTCGAACCTGATCGCGATGCACATGACCCAGACGCTGAACTGGTCCATGGCGGCGGCGCTGGCCGCGCTGCTGCTGGGCGGCGTCCTGCTGCTCTACTGGGTCTATGACCGGCTGGTCGGCATCGACAACCTGAAACTGGGGTAACCGCCATGGCGCTTCCGACTTACGCCTCGCCGCTGGAAAAGGTCTGGCATTACGCCTATCTGGCGATCTGCGCGGCGATCTTCTTCTTCCTGATCGCGCCGATCGTGGTGGTGATCCCGCTCAGCTTCAACGCCGAGCCCTATTTCACCTTCACCGACAAGATGCTGTCCTTCGACCCCGAGGGCTATTCGATGCGCTGGTATCGCAGCCTGCTGACCTTCGGCATGGCCAACCCGGATGCGCCGGGCGGGCTCGGCTGGTGGGCGGATGCCTGGCAGAACGCGAAATGGGTGAATGCGGCCAAGTCGTCGATCATCATCGGCTTCTTCTCGACCATCCTCGCCACGGTGCTGGGCACGCTGGCGGCGCTGGGCCTGTCGCGACCCGAGATGCCCTTCCGCCGCATCATCATGGCGGTGCTGATCTCGCCGATGATCGTGCCGATCATCATCACCGCGACGGGGATGTTCTTCTTCTACTCGAACCCCTGCGAGCCCTTGACCTGGATCGGGCTGAACCCGCAATGCGGCAAGCTCGCCGGCACCTACCTGGGCGTGATCCTGGCCCATGCCACGCTGGGCATCCCCTTCGTCATCATCACGGTGACGGCGACGCTGATCGGCTTCGACCAGTCGCTGGCCCGCGCCGCGGCGAGCCTCGGGGCCAACCCGCGCACCACCTTCTTCCGCATCACCATGCCGCTAATCCTGCCCGGTGTAATCTCGGGCGCGCTCTTCGCCTTCGTCACCTCCTTCGACGAGGTGGTGGCGGTGCTGTTCATCGCCGGCCCCGACCAGCAGACCATCCCGCGCCAGATGTGGAACGGCATCCGCGAGCAGATCTCGCCCGCGATCCTGGCCGTCGCCACGCTGCTGGTGATCTT
Source organism: Paracoccus aminovorans (assembly GCF_001546115.1). GTDB lineage: Bacteria > Pseudomonadota > Alphaproteobacteria > Rhodobacterales > Rhodobacteraceae > Paracoccus > Paracoccus aminovorans_B. Next base: position 958,387 of record NZ_KQ955208.1, on the reverse strand, counting down.
CTCGATCGCCCTGCTCGCGACGGTCGAGATGCTGCGCCGCCGCTCGGAACGGCTGCGGGGCATCACGCCGCATTGAGCGGCTCATGCCCCGGCCCTGAACCCGCCGCCCTTGCCGGGCGGCGTCTTCAGGACGGCCCCTGCGGCAAGGCTCCGGATTTCTTTGCTCTGCAAATACCCCCGCCGGAGGCGGAACCCTCAGGGCAAGACCGAGATCCAGAACCAGATCGACAGGATCGACAGCACGGTGGACACCAGCACCGTCGTCGCCGCCACCCGCTTCGCCGCGCCATAGATCGAGGCAAAGAGATAGGCATTCACCCCCGGCGCCATGCTGGCGGTGATGACAGCGGAACGCAGCGGCCCGACCGGCAGCTGGAAAAGCTGCCCCAGGCTCCAGGTGATGGTCGGATGGACCAGCAGCGAGGCCAGGCAGCAGACCGCGATGGCCTTGCCGTCGCCTTCGGGGCGATAGCGATAAAGCACGCCGCCCAGCCCGAACAGCGCCGCCGGCAGCGCCGCCCGCGCCATCATCTCGGCCGCGGCCCAGAAGCCCTCGGGCATCACCAGCCCGGCCTGCATCAGCAGGTTCATCGCCACGCCGCACAGGATGCCGATGATCAGCGGCGTATGCAGCACCCCGGACAGCGCCCGCATGGCGATGCGCCCGGCCGAAAGGCTCTGCCCGCGCGCCCGCGTCACCTCCATCATGGTGATGCCGAAGGTGTAGAGCAGCGGCGAATGGATCGCGATGATCGCGACGTTGCCGGCCAGCGCCTCGGCGCCATAGGCGCGCTCCATGATCGGGATGCCCAGAAGCAGCGAGTTCGAGAACAGGCAGCAGAAGCCGATGGCGACCGCATCCTCGGGGCTGCGCTTCAGCCAGTAGAGCGCCAACCCCCAGCCGATGAAATACGAGGCGAAGGCGCCGCTATAGAAGGCCACCCACATGCCGATGCTGAAATTCTCGGCCATGTCCAGCCGGGCCACGTTCACGAACAGCAGCACCGGCACCGCGAAATTCTGCGCGAAACGCATCAGCCCGTCGACCGCCACCTCGTTGAACATCCGGCGCCAGGCCACCAGGTAGCCGAAGCCGATGACGATGAAGACCGGCAGGATGACCTCGAAAAGGATCGTCATGCCAGCTCGATCTGCAGCCCGTCATGGGCCGGCACGACATGGGCGGGCGTCTCGGCCATCACCGCGTCGTAATCCAGCTCGATATGCATGTTGGTGATGACGCCCCGCGCGCAGCCCGAACGCGCAATCCACTCCAGCGCCAGCGCCAGATGCGCGTGGCTGGGATGCGGCGTGCGGCGCAAGGCATCGCAGATGAAGACCTCGCAGCCTTGGATGGCGGGCCAGGCCGCCTCGGGGATCGCCAGCACGTCGGGCAGATAGACGAGGCCCGCGCCCGCGCCGATGCGGAACCCCAGCGCCGGAATGTCGCCGTGGTTCACCGCGAAGGGCAGGAAGTCGATCGCGCCGCCCGCGCCCTCGACCGCGAAGCGGCCGCGGATCGGGGCGATCTCGCAGACCGGCGGGTAGGACGAGCCCTCCGGCGTCTCGAAGATATAGCCGAAGCGGCTGCGCAACGCGGCCTCGGTCTGCGCATCGGCCCAGACCGGCATGATGCGGCGCATGTTGAAGACCACCTGCCGCAGGTCGTCGATGCCATGGATGTGGTCGGCATGCGGATGGGTATAGACCACCGCGTCCAATTCGCCCACGCCGGCGTCCAGCATCTGCGGCACGAAATCCGGGCCGGTGTCGATCAGCACCCGCGTCACCCCCCCGGGCCCGACACGCTCGAGCAGCAGCGAACAGCGCCGGCGCCGGTTGCGCGGGTTCGCCGGGTCGCATTCGCCCCAGCGGCCGCCCAGCCGCGGCACGCCGCCGGACGAGCCGCAGCCCAGGATCGTGGCACGGATCATGCCGCGGCCTTGGCGAACAGCCGGTCGAAATTCGCGCTGGTCAGGGCGGCGAATTCGGCTTCGGAAAGGCCGAGCGCCTTTGCCCCGGCCCGGGCGGTATGGGCGACAAAGGCCGGCTCGTTGCGCTTGCCGCGATGCGGCGGCGGCGCCAGATAGGGCGCGTCGGTCTCGACCAGGATGCGGTCGCGGGGGGCGGCGAGGAAGATCTCGCGGATCTCGGTCGAGCGCGGAAAGGCGGCGATGCCCGACATCGACAGGTAAAAGCCCAGGTCCAGCGCGGCGCGGGCCAGTTCCGGCCCCGAGGTGTAGCAATGCATGACGCAGGAATAGGCGCCGGCGCGGTGCTCCTCGGTCAGGATGCGGGCCATGTCGGCATCGGCGTCGCGGGAATGGATGATCAGCGGCAGGCCGGTCCGGCGCGCGGCCTCGATATGGATACGCAGGCTTTCGGCCTGCACCGCGGCGCTCTCGGCGGTATAGTGATAGTCGAGGCCGGTCTCGCCGATGCCGACGAATTTCGGATGCGCGGCCAGCGCCACCAGTTCCTCGACGGTGACGGCGGGCTCTTCGGCGGCATACATCGGATGGATGCCGGCGGCGTAGAAGACGCCCGGATGCGCCTCGGCGATGGCGCGCACGCGCGGCTCGTTGCCCATGCGGGTGCAGATCGTGACCATGCGCGTCACCCCGGCGGCGCGGGCGCGCGCGACCAGCTCGGCCTGCTGGCCGTCGAAATCGGGAAAGTCCAGGTGGCAGTGGCTGTCCACCAGGGCGGGCAAGGGGGTCTCGGACATCGGCGGATCCGTTACAGGGCGGGCTGGTTCGCAAGCCCGATCAGCATATCCAACACCAGCGCGGAAGGGTCAAGGTTGACGGCCCGGCCGGCGCGGGCCCGGGCCGACAGGCTGGCCTGGGCATCGGCCCAGAGCCGCGCCGCCTCGGGCCCGGGCGAAAGCCGGGTCAGCACCGCGGCCTCGCCCTCGGCGGCCTCGGGCAGGGGGGCGCCCATCAGCCCGGTGCGCGCGGCGCGGGTCAGGAAGCGGTCGAGCAGCGTCATCACCAGGTCGAACGGATCGCCCTCGGCCCCGGCGCGGCCGGCCGCCAGCTCGGCCAGTGCGGCCGCGGCGCGGCGGTCCATGCGCGGATAGTCGGCGAAAAGCCCGGTGATGCGCTGATAGAGATCCAGCCCGTCCTGGCCGGCTAGCCGCAGCGCCTCGCCGACCGAGCCGCCCGACAGCGCCGAAAGCCGCGCCGCGTCATGCGCGACGCCCAGTCCGGCCAGCACCTGCGCCATGTCATCGGACCCCAGCGGATGCAGCCGCAATTCCCGGCAGCGCGAGCGGATGGTCGGCAAAAGCCGCGCCGGCTGATGCGCGACCAGCAGCAACGTGGCCCGGGCCGGTGGCTCCTCGAGCAGTTTCAGAAGCGCATTGGCGGCGGCCGGGTTCATCTCGTCGGCGGCGTCGATGATGGCGATGCGGCGGCCGCCCTCGGCGGCGCTCATGTGAAAGAAGCCGTGCAGCCGGCGGATTTCGTCCACGGTGATCTCGCTGCGCAGCCGCTGGGTCTTGTCGTCGAGCGGCCGGCGCACCAGGTGCAGCCGCGGCTCGGACAGGGCCCGGATGCGGCGCACCGCCGGATCCTCGGGCGGCGCGGTCAGGTCCGGGCTGTCCGAGCCGCTCAGCAGGTATTTCGCGATGCTCCAGGCCAAGGTCGCCTTGCCGGTGCCGCGCGGGCCCGAGATCAGCCAGCCGTGATGCAGCCGGTGCGCCCGGGCGGCGGCGAGAAAATCCGCGACCGCCTGGTCCTGGCCGATGGTGCGAAGCGCCTCGCGCGGGTGCGGGGCGCCGGGCACCCGATCGGGTTCGGGCAGGGCGGCCTCGTCGCTCATGGCAGGGCGGCCCGGACACGGGCGGCGACCTCGTCGGCGCTGCCGCTGCCGTCGATGGTGCGGAACCGCCCGGGGTTTTCCGCCGCCAATGCCAGGAAACCCGCGCGCAACCGGCGCTGGAAATCCAGGCCCAGGGTCTCGAAACGGTCCTCGACGCCGCCGCGGGCCTGGCCGCGGGCCAGCGCGGTGGCGGGGTCGATGTCGATCAGCAACGTCAGGTCGGGCTCGATGCCGATGGTCAGGCGATGCAATTCCTCGACCAGCGCGCGCAGGTCGGCGCGGGCAAGGCCTTGGTAGACCCGGGTGGAATCGGCGAAGCGGTCGGTGACGACATGGGCGCCGCGCGCCAGCGCCGGGCGGATCAGCCGCTCGACATGGTCGCGGCGGGCGGCGGTGAAAAGCAGCAGCTCGGTCTCCGGCGACCAGCGTTCGCCCCGGCCCTCGACCAGCAGGCGGCGGATCTCCTCGGCGCCCTCGCTGCCGCCGGGCTCGCGGGTCAGCAGCGTCTCGGTGCCGGTCTCGGCCAGCGCCGCGGCAAGGCGGCGCGCCTGGGTCGACTTGCCTGATCCGTCTATGCCTTCGAAGCTGATGAACATCGGCGGCGCGTCAGTTGCGCACCGACTGGATCGCCCGCTCGCCCAGCCGGAAGGCGGCGCTTTGCATGCGGCCGAGGACGCCGCTACGGGCCACGTCGGCGGCGGCGAAAAGCGGCAGCCGCGACTGGCCGGTGCCGGGGATGTTCACGACCAGCTCGCCCAGCCGGTCGCCCTTGGCGATCGGCGCCTCGATCGGGCCGTTGAACACCGCCTCGGCGGTGACGCCGTCATGCGAGCCGGCCGGGATCAGCACCCGCACGCCGTCGCGGGTGGTCAGGCCGACGCGGCTGCGCTCGCCCAGCCAGACCGGGGCCTGGGTCACGATCTCGTCCTTGGGGATGATGGTGCGCATGGTGAACTGGCGATAGGCCCAGTTGACGATGCGCTCGGATTCCTCGGCCCGGGCCTTGTCGCTGGGCAGGCCGGCGATGACGAAGACGATGCGGCGGTCGCCCTGCACCGCCGAGCCGACCAGGCCATAGCCCGCCTCCTGCGTGTGGCCGGTCTTGAGCCCGTCGGCCTTCCAGTCGCCGCCGCCAAGACGCAAGAGCGGGTTGCGGTTGTTGGCATTCGAGGGCACCCGACCCTTGTAATTGTATTCGGTCAGGCCGAAGTTCTTGTAAAGCTCGGGAAATTCGGTGATCAGCCGCGTTGCAAGGATCCCCAGGTCGTGCATCGACATGCGGTGGTCCGGCGCCGGCCAGCCCGAGGCATTGGCGAAATGCGACTGCGTCATGCCCAGTTGCTGCGCGCGCTCGTTCATCAGCCGGGCAAAGGCCTCCTCGGTGCCGGCCAGGCCCTCGGCCACCACCACGCAGGCGTCGTTGCCCGAATTGATGATGATGCCGTGGATCAGCTCCTCGACCGTGGGCCGGTCGGCGGGCTCGACGAACATCTTCGAGCCGCCCATGTGCCAGGCCTTGGTCGAGACCGGGAAGGTGGTGTCCATCGCCACCCGGCCCTCGTGCAGGGCCTCGAACAGCATGTTCAGCGTCATCAGCTTGGACATCGAGGCCGGCGGCAGCGGTTCCTCGGCGTTCTTCTCCATCAGCACGGTGCCGGTCGCCACGTCATAGACCCAGGCCGCGCGGGCATTGGTGTCGAAGGCCCGGGCCGGCAGCGCCAGGACCATGAGGAGAGCGAAGATGCGGAACGTCAGAGCGCGCATGGATTGTCCTTGACCGGTCGCGTTTGCGCCATGGTTAGCGCAGCGGGCCGCGGCCCGCAACGTCGCTCGGGTGCATCTGCCGGGCAAGTGAACGACCGGCGGTTGCGGCGTCCGTGCCTCAGTAGCTGCGGATCAGCCCGACCAGGCGGCCCTGGACATGCACCTTGTCCTCGGGCAGCACGCGGGTTTCATAGGCCGGGTTCGCGGCCTCCAGCGCGATCATGCCGCCCTTGCGGCGATAGCGTTTCAGCGTCGCCTCGAACCCCTCGACCAGCGCCACGACGATGTCGCCGTTCTCGGCCGTGTCCTGTTCGCGGATCACCACCACGTCGCCGTCGTTGATTCCGGCCTCGATCATCGAATCGCCTTTGACCTCAAGCGCATAGTGCCGCTCCTTGCCCGACAGCATCGAGCCCGGCACCGCGATGTGATGCGACACCTCGGAGATCGCCTCGATCGGGACGCCGGCGGCGATGCGGCCCATCACCGGCAGGTCGACCGCCGAGACCGAAACCTCGAAGGCGCCGCGCGGCAGCGGCTGGGCGGGGCGGGCATCGCCCTCGATCACCCGCGGCTGGAAGCCCGGGCCCTTGCTGAGGCTGTCGGGCAGGCGGACGATTTCCAGCGCCCGGGCGCGATGCGGCAGGCGGCGGATGAAGCCGCGTTCTTCAAGGGCGGTCACGAGGCGATGAATTCCCGATTTCGAGCGCAGGTCCAGCGCCAGCTTCATTTCGTCGAACGAGGGCGGCACCCCGTCGCGGGCCATGCGCGCCTGAATGAATTCAAGCAGCTGGATTTGCTTCTTGGTCAGCATGGTTTTTCCCTGCTCTGCTGCGAGTGCCATCATGTTCCTTGAATGTTCTAGCGCCTGGGGGCCCTTCCGTCAACGATTAAGCCGATTCGGGTAAAGAAGCCGTTAAAGCGGCAGAAATTCCATGATCTCGCCGGCCGCGCGGCCTGGATCATGCGCGGGACGGACCAGCAGCGCGTCGGCCTCGGCCAGCAACCACAGCCGGGCGCTGTCCTGCTCGGCAAAGGGCGCGATCAGCGGCAGCGCGTCGCCCGGCGCCAGCCGCGCGCGCAGATAGTGCTGGCGATTGCCCTCGGGCGGCAGGTCGGCGGCAAGCCGGGCCCGCGCCGGCTCTGGCCCGGGCGGCAGGCCCTGCATGGCGCGCAGCAGCGGCTGCATGAACAGTTTCGCGCAAACCACGGCCGAGACGGGATTTCCCGGCAGGCCCAGCATGGCGGCATCGCCCATGCGCCCGGCCATCAGCGGCTTGCCCGGCCGCATCGCCAGCTTGTAGAAACTGCGCTGCATCCCCAGATCGGCCGAGACCTTGGCCACCAGGTCGTGATCGCCCACCGAGGCGCCGCCGATGGTCACGATCAGGTCGCAGCCCTCGGCCTCGGCGAAGCGGTCGCGCAGGCTTTCCTCGGTATCGCGGGCCAGCGGCAGGACCACGGGTTCGGCCCCGGCCTCGCGGGCCAGCGCGGCAATGGCGATGTCGTTCGAGCTGATGATCTGCCCGGCCGCCGGCGTGGCGCCGGGCCGCACCAGCTCATCGCCGCCGGCCAGCACCGCGACCCGCGGCCGCCGCGCGACCGAGACCCGCGCCACGTTCATCGCCGCGATCAGCGCGAGGTCGGCCGGGCGCAGCGGCCGGGCCGGCCGGAACGCGGAATCTGCGGAAAAATCATTGCCTTGCAGGCGGATGTTCAGGTTCGATCCCGCATCGGCGACGGTGATGCGGTCGCCGTCGCGGGTCACGATCTCCTGCATCACCACGCGGTCATAGCCGGCCGGCACCGGCGCGCCGGTAAAGATGCGGATCGCGCTGCCGGGGGGCGTCTCGCCCGCATAGGGCACGCCGGCCGCCGCCGTGCCGATCACCGCCAGCGGCCCCGGCAAATCGACCGAGCGCAGCGCATAGCCGTCCATGGCGGCGGCGTCGAAGGGCGGCTGCGTCAGCCGCGCGACCGCGGGTGCGGCCAGCGCGCGGCCCAGCGCGTCCTGCACCGCGATCTCCTCGGCCTGCGGCGGATGGGCAAGGGCCAGCACCAGGGTGCGGGCTTCGTCGACGCTGATCATCGGTTCCCCTTTCAGGGCGCGCGGAAGTCGCCCGATTTGCCGCCGCTTTTCGCCAGCAGGCGGATTCCTTCGATGCGCATGTCCTTCTGCGCGGCTTTCAGCATGTCATAGACGGTCAGGCAGGCGGTGGAAACGGCGGTCAGCGCCTCCATCTCCACGCCGGTCTTGCCGGCGGTGCGCACGGTCGCGGTGATGCGGATGCCGGGCAGGGCCGGGTCGGCCACGAGGTCGACCGCGACCTTGGTGATCGGCAGCGGATGGCACAGCGGGATCAGGTCCGAGGTACGCTTGGCGCCCATGATGCCGGCGAGCCGCGCCACGCCCATGACGTCGCCCTTGGCCGCGCCACCCTGCGCCAGGGCCAGCGTCTCGGGCGCCATGACGACCAGGCCCTCGGCCACCGCCTCGCGCGCGGTGTCGGGCTTTTGCGACACGTCGACCATATGCGCCTGACCCTGGGCGTCGAAATGCGTCAGGCTCATGCCGCCAGCCCCAGGATGCCGCGCGTCGCCGCGGTCACGTCGGCCTGGCGCATCAGGCTTTCGCCGATCAGGAAGCGCTTCACCCCGGCCTCTGCCATGCGGTCCAGGTCGGCTGCCACGAAAAGGCCGCTTTCGCAGACCAGGTCGCGGTCCGGCGGCAGCATCGGCGCCAGCCGCAGCGTGGTGTCGAGGCTGATGTCAAAGGTCTTCAGGTTGCGGTTGTTCACCCCGATCAGCGGCGATTTCAGGCGCAGGGCGCGTTCCATCTCGGCCTCGTCATGGACCTCGATCAGCGCGTCCATGCCCCAATGGCTCGCGGCGTCCTCGAGCTCGGCGGCGAGCGTATCCTCGACCGAGGCCATGATGATCAGGATGCAATCGGCGCCCCAGGCGCGGGCCTCGGCGACCTGATAGGGATCGTAAAGGAAATCCTTGCGCAGCGCCGGCAGGTCGCAGGCGGCGCGGGCGGCGGTCAGGAAGGCCGGCGCGCCCTGGAAGCTGGGGCCGTCGGTCAGCACCGACAGGCAGGCCGCGCCGCCGGCCTCATAGGCGCGGGCCAGCGCCGGCGGGTCGAAATCTGGGCGGATCAAGCCCTTGGAGGGGCTCGCCTTCTTGATCTCGGCGATCAGGGCATGGCCATGCGCGGCCTTTGCGGCCAAGGCCCGGGCAAAGCCGCGCGGCGCCTCGGCGGCGCGGGCCTGGGCCTCGAGCTCGGCCAGCGGCCGGGCGGCCTTGGCGGCGGCGATTTCTTCCAGCTTGTAGGCTTTGATGCGGTCGAGAATGTTCATGGTTTTCCTTACTCCGCCGCGGCCGGCCGGGAAAGGGCCCAGTCGATCGGCGCCTCGCCACGCGCGCGCAGCCAGTCGTTCACCCGGCTGAACGGCCTGGACCCGAAGAAGCCGCGCCGCGCCGACAGCGGCGAGGGATGCGCGCTTTCGATCACCAGGTCGCAGCCGCGCGGCAGGCCCGCCACCGCCTTTTGTGCATGCGCGCCCCACAGCACGAAGGCCAGCGGCCGCTCGTCCTGCGCCCGGGCGATGGCCTGGCGCACCAGCCGCTCCCAGCCCCATTTCGCATGCGCGCCGGCTTGGCCGGGCAGCACCGAAAGCGCGGTGTTCAGCAGCAGCACCCCTTGCCGCGCCCAGCCCGACAGGTCGCCGTCGGGCGGCGCGGCGCCCAGGTCGGCCTGCATCTCGGCATGGATGTTCCGCAGCGAGCGGGGCAGGGCGGTCTCGGGCGTCACCGAGAACGCCAGCCCATTGGCATGGCCGGGCGTCGGATAGGGGTCCTGGCCCAGGATCACCACCCGCGCCGACCCGGGCGGCGTCAGCGCCAGCGCGGCAAAGACCCGGGCCGGGCCGGGCAGCCAGTCGTGACCGTCCAGCCGCGCGGCGATGCCCGGCCAGTCCTGGCGAAAGAACGGCAGGCCGGCCCATTCCGGCGGGACCAGCGCCGCCATCAGGCTTGCGGCTCGGGCGCGCCGACCTGCGCGGCCAGGGCGGCGAGCTTCGCCGCCGCCTTGCCGCTGTCGATGGCTTCGGCCGCGATCTCGGCCCCCTCGGGCAGCGAAGCCGCCTTGCCGGCGATCAGCAGCGCGGCGGCGGCATTCAGCAGCACCGCGTCGCGATAGGCGCCGGTCTCGCCCGCCAGCAGCGCGCGCAGCGCATTGGCGTTATGGACGGGATCGCCGCCCAGGATCGCCTCGAACGGATGGCGCGGCAGGCCGGCATCCTCGGGGGCGATCTCGAATTCGGTGATCTCGCCGTCCTTCAGCGCCGCCACCCAGCTCGGCGCGGCGATCGACAGCTCGTCGGTGCCGTCGCCGCCATGGATCAGCCAGGCGACCTCCGAGCCCAGCGCGCGCAGCGTCTCGGCCATCGGCCGGTTCCAGACCCGGTCGAAGGTGCCGGTCAGCTGCCGCTTGACCCCGCCCGGATTGGTCATCGGCCCCAGCAGGTTGAAGATCGTCCGGGTGCCCAACTCGGCCCGCGCCGGGCCGACATGGCGCATGGCGGGGTGATGCATCGGCGCCATCATGAAGCAGATCCCGGTCTCGGCCAGCGCGCGCTCGGCCACCTCGGGCGGCGTCATCACGTTCAGCCCCAGATGGGTGATCGCATCGGCGCTGCCGGATTTCGACGACAGGTTGCGGTTGCCGTGCTTGGCGACCGGCACGCCGGCGCCCGCGACCACGAAGGCCGTGGCGGTCGAGATGTTCAGCGTGCCCTTGCCGTCGCCGCCGGTGCCGACGATGTCGATGGCGCCCACGGGGGCCTTGATGCGGTTCATCCGCGCGCGCATGGCGCGGGTGGCGGCGGCCATTTCCTCGACCGTCTCGCCGCGCACGCGGAGCGCCATCAGCAGCCCGCCGATCTGCGCCGGAGTCGCCGCGCCCTCGAACAGCGCGCCGAAGGCGGCCTCGGCCTCGGCCCCGGTCAGCGGGCGGGTGGCGGCGATGCCGATCAGCGGGCGGATGTCGGTCACGCTCATGCCGCCGCGTCCAGGTTCGAGCAGCGGCGCAGGAAGTTGCGGATCATGTCGTGGCCGTATTCCGAGGCGATGCTTTCCGGGTGGAACTGCACGCCCTCGATGGGCAGCGTCCTGTGCACCAGCCCCATGATGGTGCCGTCGGCGCAGGTCGCGGTGACGCGCAGGCAGTCGGGCAGGCTTTCCGGCTCGACCGTCAGCGAATGATAGCGCGTCGCGGTCAGGGGCGAGGGCAGGCCGGAAAAGACCCCGGTGCCGTCATGGCTGACCGCGTCGGTCTTGCCGTGGACGATGCGGCTGGCGCGCACCACCTTGCCACCGAAGGCCTCGCCGATGGCCTGGTGGCCCAGGCAGACGCCAAAGAGCGGCACGCCGCGTTCCGCCGCCGCCCGGATCAGCGGCACGATGATCCCGGCCTGTGCCGGATCGCAGGGCCCGGGCGAGATCACGATGCCCTGGGCGCCCATGTCCAGCGCCTCCTCGACCGTCAGCACGTCGTTGCGGCGCACCACCACATCCGCGCCGGCTTCGCCCATGTAATGCACCAGGTTCCAGGTAAAGCTGTCGTAATTGTCGATGAGCAGGATCATGGCGCGCGCCTTGGATTGGGCCTTGGATGGGGGCCTTGGGGATCGGGGCCTTGCAAAGGGGGATGAACCCCGCAAAATCTGCCGCTATAGATGGGCTAAAGCGCCTTGGGGGGTCAAGCCCGCCGGGCAAGAAAAACGGCGCGCGGGGCCAAGGGCGGGACGGTCGAGGCATGGCAAGGCGATTCGCGGCAGGGTTTGTTCACGGCATGCTGATCTGCGGCGCCGCGCTGGCGGGGCTGTCGCTGGCGCTGCCGCAACCGCCGCGGCCTGGCGAGAGCCCGGCGCCTGCCGCCGATATGGCCCTGGAGCCGGTCGCGGCAACCCCTACCGAGCCGCCGGCCGAACCGGCAACGGTCGCGCCGGTGCCGGCCGAGCCGGTCGCGGACCTGCCCGCCGAGACGCCTGCGGTTGCGCTCGCGCCTGCCGGGCCGGTCTCGGCCGAGCCGATCGCGCCCGAAGCCCAGGCGCCCGGACCGGACGCCGTTGTTTCGGCCGCCCCGACCGCTGAGCCCCCGGCCGCCGCGCCCGAGGCCGCCGAACCCGAGGCCGCCGTGGCCGAGACCCTGACGCTGCCCGCCGGCTCGGGCTTTGCCGCCGCGACCGACCAGCCGCCGCAACTGCCGACGGCGCTCTCCGCGCAGGCGCCGCAGCCGGCCCAGCCCGCCGCCGCGCCGCGCCCCTCGGCCGAGCCCGCGCCCGCCGGGACCGATGCCGCCGCCGCGCGCCCGCCGCCGCCCGAGGCCCCCGCCGCGCCCGAGATGGCGCTGCCCGCGCCCGATCCCATCGACCTGCCCGAACCGGCCGGCGAGGCGCCGATCCCGGTGCCGCCGCCCGGCAAGGTGGTGACGCCGGGGCTGGACCGCGCGCCCGAGCGCAGCCCCGCCGCCACCGCGCCGGCCACGCTTGCCGCCGCCGAAGCACCGGCCGAGGTGCCCGCAGAAACCCCAGCCGAAACCCCGGCCTCTCCGGCCCGCGACACCGCGCCCGACCTGTCGACGCCCCCTGATTTCGGCGCCCTGCGCCTCAACGACTAGAGCTTGCCATGCTGCCGCTGAACCCCGCGCTTGCCGCGACCTTTCGCCCTCCGGTGATGGAGGCGCGGCGCTGGCTCGACGGCGTCAGCTTCCCGCCCGAGCGCCCGCTCATCAACGTGAGCCAGGCCGCCCCGGTCGATCCGCCGCCCGAGCCCCTGCGCCGCGCCATGGCCGAGGCGGCGCTGAACCAGCCCGACGCGCATCTCTACGGCCCGGTGCTGGGCCGGCCGGAGCTGCGCGAGGCGGTGGCCCGCGCCTGGTCGGCGGCCTATGGCGGCAGCATCCGTCCCGAAGAGGTCGCGATCACCCAGGGCTGCAACCAGGCCTTCTGCGCCGCGATCCAGACCCTCGCCGCGGCCGGGGACGAGGTCATCCTGCCGATGCCGTGGTATTTCAACCACAAGATGTGGCTCGACATGCAGGGCATCGCCACCGTCGGGTTGCGCTGCGGTCCGGGCATGGTCCCCGACCCGGCCGAGGCCGAACGCCTGGTCACCGCCCGCACCCGCGCCATCGTGCTGGTCAGCCCCAACAACCCCTCGGGCGCGGAATACCCGGCCGAGGTGCTGCGCGGCTTCATGGAGCTGGCCCGCGCCCGTGGCCTCGCGCTGGTCGTCGATGAGACCTACCGCGATTTCGACAGCCGCACCGGCGCGCCGCACGACCTGTTCGCCGACCCCGACTGGGGCGACACGCTGATCCATCTCTACAGCTTTTCCAAGGCCTATCGGCTGACCGGCCACCGCGTCGGCGCGGTGATCGCGAGCCCGGCCCGCATGGTCGAGATCGAGAAATTCCTCGACACCGTCGCCATCTGCGCCAGCCAGATCGGCCAGATCGGCGCCGCCTGGGGCATGGCGAACCTGGGCCCATGGCTCGCGGCCGAGCGCGCGGAAATCCTGCGCCGCCGCGCCGCCACCGCCTCGGGCATGGCCGGCCTTGCGGGCTGGCGGGTCAAGGGTTGCGGCGCCTATTTCGCCTGGGTCGAGCATCCGTTCGACCTCGCCTCGCCCGATCTTGCCCGCCGGCTGGTGGCCGAGGCCGGCGTGCTGGCGCTGCCCGGCACCATGTTCATGCCCCAGGGCGACGCCGAGGGCGCGCGCCACCTGCGCATCGCCTTCGCCAATGCCGACGTGGACGGGATCGCCGCGCTGATGGACCGGCTCGCGGGCTTCCGCGCCTGACGCACGGCTTGCGGCTTTGTGAGCCGGCGGCGCGGGCCGGGCCCGCCGCGGCCCTTGCCGCCGGGGCGCGCGCACCCTAAACACGCGGCTAGAGACAAGAATTCAGAACGGGACGGCATCATCATGCGCGGCAAGGGCAAATCCACGATCGTCTGGTTGCTGATGGGGATGCTGGTCCTGGGATTGGGCGGCTTCGGCGTCACCAATTTCTCGGGCGGCACGGCGGATATCGGCACGGTGGGCGATGTCTCGATCTCGTCGCAGGACTATGCCCGCACGCTACGCGCCGAGATGCAGGACTTCTCGGCCCGCACCGGCCGCCAGGTCACCGGCGCCGAGGCCCGCACCATCGGCATCGACCAGGCGGCGCTGGCGCGGCTCTATACCGGGGCCGCGCTGGAAGACGAGGCGAACCGGCTGGGCGTCTCGGTCGGCGACAAGGCGGTGGCCGACCAGATCACCGCCTCGCAGGCCTTCCGCGGCATGAACGGCCAGTTCGACCGCAATGTCTATGCCGACGTGCTGAAGCGCGAGGGCATCCGCGAGGCCGAGTTCGAGCACGACCTGCGCATGGACCAGGCCCGGCTGATCCTGCAGCAGGCGGTGCTGGCCGGCGTCACCGCGCCCGAGGCGGTCACCGCCCGCTCGCAGGGCTGGCTGATGGAGACCCGCGACATCCACTGGCGCGAGCTGACCGCGGCCGACCTGGCCGCGCCCATCGCCACCCCCGACGACGCCACGCTGGAGGCCTGGCACAAGGCCAATGCCGACCGCTTCACCGCGCCCGAGATCCGCAAGATCACCTATGTCTGGCTGACCCCCGAGATGCTGGAAGGCGAGGTCGAGGTCGACGAGCAGGCGCTGCGCGATCTCTACCAGAGCCGCATCGACGAATTCCAGCGCCCCGAGCGCCGCATGGTCGAGCGCCTGGTCTTCCCGACCATGGCCGCCGCCGAGGAAGCCAAGGCCCGGATCGACAGGGGCGAGACCAGCATCGAGGCGCTGGCCGCCGAGCGCGGGCTGTCGCTCAATGACATCGACCTGGGCGAGGTGACCCAGGCCGAGCTGGGCGCCGCCGGCGAGGCGGTCTTTGCGCTGGAGCAGCCGGGCGTCGCCGGGCCGGCCAGTTCGGACCTGGGCCCGGCGCTGTTTTCCATGAACGCCATCCTCGAGCCGGTGAACGTGCCCTTCGAGCAGGCCCGCGCCGACCTGCGCATCGAGGCGGCGGTCGACCGTGCCCGCCGGGTGATCGAGGACAAGGCCGGCGAATTCTCGGACCTGCTGGCCGGCGGCGCCACGCTGGAGGACCTGGCCAAGGAGACCGAGATGAAGCTGGGCCAGATCGACTGGAGCGCCGGCGCCGAGGCCGCGCCCGACAGCATCGACGCCTATCCCGAATTCCGCCAGCACGCGGCGCAGGCGACCGAGAAGGACTTTCCGGAACTGCTGACCTTCGACGACGGCGGCGTCTTCGCCATGCGGCTGGATGCCATCCAGCCCCCGGCGCTGATCCCCTTTGCCGAGGTGCGTGACCGCGTGGCCGAGGACTGGACTCGCAACGAAACCCGCCGCCAACTGCTGGCCCTGGCCGAGGAACGCAAGCTCGCGGCCGAGGCGGCCGTCGCGCCCGGCATCGAGCCGGCCCCGACGGCGGCGACCGTGCCGGTCGCCCAGGCCGTCGGCGCCGCGGTCGGCAATACCGCGACCACGCCGCCAGCCGCCCCGCCGGAAGCCGCCGCCCCGCCCGCGGCGGATCGCGGCACGCCCGAGACCAACCTGGCGCGCGGCGGCTTCATCAACGGCGTGCCGCAGGACGTCGTCGCCCAGGCCTTCCAGATCAAGGAGCCGGGCGACGCCGAGGTGGTCGATGCCGACGGCCGGGTCTTCCTGGTCACGCTGGACAAGATCCACCCCGCCGCCACCGAGGGCGACGAGGCCAGCCAGATCCGCGACGGCATCAGTGCCCGGCTGGTCGACAGCCTGCACCAGGACGTGTTCGACTATTTCTCCCGCGCCCTGCAGGCGCAAAGCGGCACCACCATCAACCAGACCGCCGTCGATGCGGTGAATGCACAGGTCCAGTGATGGACATCTCGCCCGATTTCGCGGCATTCGAGCAGGGCTGGGCCCAGGGCCGCAACCAGCTGCTGACCATCCGCCTGGCCGCTGACCTCGACACGCCGGTCAGCCTGATGCTGAAGCTGGCCGAGGCGGCGCCGAATTCCTTCATGCTGGAATCCGTCACCGGCGGCGAAATCCGCGGCCGCTATTCCTTTGTCGGCATGAAGCCCGACCTGATCTGGGAATGCCGCGACGGCCGCGCCCGCATCAACCGCCAAGCCCGCTATTCCGAGGAATTCGTGGCCGAGGACCGCCCGGCGCTGGACAGCCTGCGCGCCCTGATCGCCGAGACCCGCATCGACATGCCCGAGGGCGTGCCGGCCGGGGCGGCGGGGCTTTTCGGCTATCTCGGCTATGACATGATCCGGCTGGTCGAGCGGCTGCCCGACGTGAACCCCGACCCGCTGGGCCTGCCCGACGCGATGATGCTGCGCCCCTCGGTCGTCGCCGTCCTCGACGGCGTCAAGGGCGAGGTGGCGCTTTGCGCCCCCGCCTGGCACGACGCGGGCATCCCGGTCCGTGCCGCCTATGCCCAGGCGGCCGAGCGGCTGATGGAGGCGCTGCGCGCGCTGGACCGCCAGCCGAGCGAGCCGCGCGCCTTGGGCCACGACCTGAAGATCGGCGAGCTGCGCAGCAATTTCAGCAAGCCGGCCTATCTCGCGGCGGTGGAAAAGGCCAAGGACTACATCCGCGCCGGCGACATCTTCCAGGTCGTCCCCAGCCAGCGCTGGTCGATGGATTTCCCGCTGCCGCCCTTCGCGCTCTATCGCTCGCTGCGCCGCACCAACCCCTCGCCCTTCATGTTCTTCCTGAACTTCGGCGGCTTCCAGATCTGCGGCGCCTCGCCCGAGATCCTGGTGCGCCTGCGCGAGGGCCAGGTCACCGTCCGCCCCATCGCCGGCACCCGCCCGCGCGGCGCGACCCCGGCCGAGGACGACGCGCTGGAAGCCGACCTGCTGGCCGACCAGAAGGAACTGGCCGAGCACCTGATGCTTCTGGACCTGGGCCGCAACGACGTCGGCCGTGTCGCCAAGATGGGCACCGTCACCCCCACCGAGCAGTTCATTGTCGAGCGGTATTCGCATGTCATGCACATCGTCTCGAACGTGGTGGGCGAGCTGCGCGAGGGCGAGGATGCGCTGTCGGCGCTGCTGGCGGGGATGCCGGCCGGCACCGTCTCGGGCGCGCCCAAGGTCCGGGCGATGCAGATCATCGACGAGCTGGAGCCGGAAAAGCGCGGCGTCTATGCCGGCGGCGTCGGCTATTTCGCTGCGAATGGCGAGATGGACATGTGCATCGCGCTGCGCACCGGGGTGATCAAGGACGGCCAGCTTTACATCCAGGCCGGCGGCGGGGTGGTCTATGACAGCGACCCCGAGGCCGAATTCATGGAGACGGTGAACAAGAGCCGCGCCCTGCGCCGGGCGGCGGAGGAGGCGGCCCGCTTCGTGCGCGGGAACGGGTAGGGCATCCGCCGGCCCTTCCGGGGCTGCGCGTTTGACATTGTTCGACGCAGCGCCAGGCGCCATATTCCCCGCAACATCGTGCCATAGCGGAGCGGGGCCATGGAAGCGGAAGTGCGCAAGCTGTTCCAGCGATACGAACGCTTCTTCAGGCGTTCCCTCGCCGGCAATTTCGACAAGGCACAGGTCGCGGAACTCTATGCCTCCGAATTCATCGCGGCCACCCCGGCCGGCGTCATGGCCGGCAAGAACGACGAGACGCTGATCCAGGCCATGGTGCAAGGCTATGACCACAATCGCAGGATCGGCATGCGGGACATGCGGATCCGCGGCCTGCGCCTTTCGCCGATAGACGATCTGCATTGCGTCGCGCACGTTGCCTGGACGGCGACCTATGCCCGCGACGACCTGCCCGAGACGGCGATAGACTTCGATGTCCACTACCTGGTTCAGCTGCGGGACGGCGATGCCAAGGTCTTCGGCTGGATGTCGGGCGACGAGAACGCGCTGCTGAAACAGCACGGCGTCATCTAGCCTCGGTGTCGCGCGCCGCAGGCCCCGGGCGGTGCATGCCCGGTGTACGCGCGGTGTACGCCCCCTGCACGTCGGTCACAGCGAAAACCCCAGCAAATGCTGGGGTTTTCGGATTGCGTCCCGCCACGCGGCTGCGTGCGTTGCACGCAGTCGCTCGGCAACCTCAGCCGGTCTTGCCGCGCCACTCGCGCCAGGTCAGCGCGATCACCACCGCGTCCAGGGCCGAAAGCGCCAGCAGGGCGGGCGCCTGCGTATGCGTCCAGCGATGCATCTGCATGACGATGAAGCCGGCGAAGACCGCGATCCCCAGCGGATAGGCGAAGGCCACCCGCCGCATCAGCAAAGCCACGATCACCAGCTTGATCGCGCCATGGCCGAGCAGGTAGAGCGCATAGAAATGCTGGCTCGTCGCCGAGAACTCGGCCAGCGCCGCCGCCACGCGGCCATAGACCGGGCTGCGGTGGCCCTCGATCAACTCGTTGCGGGTCAGCCATGCGGTGAAATCGGCAAGGCGCCGGTGCGGCAGCCACCACAGACCGGCGCCGGCCATGATCTCGAACAGCGCGAAGACGGCCTTCAGCAGCAGGGTCGACTCGAACAGCCAGTGCAGCGGTCCGCGCTTCCCCTTGATATGCTTCATCAATCCTCGCCGCGATACGGCTGGACATATTGCAGCGCCATGTCCCAGGGAAAGAAGATCCAGGTGTCCTGGCTGACCTCGGTGACATAGGTCTGCACCATCGGCCGGCCCTTGGGCTTGGCATAGACGGTGGCGAAATGCGCCTTGGGGTAAAGCATGCGCACATGCTCCAGCGTGCGGCCGGAATCGACCAGGTCGTCGATGACCAGGATGCCCTCGCCGTCCTGCATCACCGCCGGGTCGGGTTCCTTCAGCACCTTGATCTCGCCGCGGTCCTGGCCGCCCTTGCCGTGATAGGACTTGACCGAGACCGTGTCGATGACGCGGATGTCGAGCTCGCGCGCGACGATCATCGCCGGCACCAGCCCGCCGCGGGTGATGGCCAGGATCGCCCGCCATTCGCGGTCTTCCAGGCGCCAGGCAAGCGCGCGGGAATCGCGATGGATCTGGTCCCAGCTGATGTGGAATCCGCGTTCATGGGGCAGGCGATCGTTCATGCTGGTTCCTTAGTGGTTGAAGATCAACAACAAACCCAGCAAGGCCATGGCAATGCTGGCGGCCCGGTCGATCCAGGATTTCGCGGCAAAATAGCGCGCCCGCATGGGTGCTGTCGACATCAGAACCGCGACCAGCGCATACCAGCTGAGTTCGGTCGCCAGGCACAGCGCATAGACCAGCCCCTGGCGCGCGGGCGCCATCGGCTCGGGAAAGACCGACAGGATCAGCGCGGCATAGAACAGCGCCGGCTTCGGGTTGGAAAGATTCAGCGCGATGCCGCCGAAAAAGCCGCGCGCGCCGCCGGCGGCCGGCGGCAGCGGCCGGGTCGAGGCGCGCCACAGCCCCCAGGCGAACCACAGCAGGTAAAGCCCGCCGAAGACCTTCATCCCGGCGAACCAGCCCGGATGCAGCCGGAACACCACGGCCAGGCCCAAAAGCGCCGCGATGCACCACAGCGAGGCGCCCACCGCCAGCCCCAGCGCATAGGGCAGGGCGCGTTCGCGGCCATGGGCAAAGGCGGTCTGCACCGTGGCGATGATCGCCGGCCCCGGCGTCAGGATCGCCAGCGACAGCGCCGAGACAAGCGCGATGACCTGCTCGACGCTCATCGCCGGGGATCAGTCCTTTTTCGTGGTGGCGATGTCGGGGGCGTCGACGGCCTTCATGCCGACGATGTGATAGCCCGAATCAACGTGATGCGTCTCGCCGGTCACGCCCGAGCCCAGGTCCGACAGCAGGTACAGCGCCGACTTGCCGACCTCGTCCTGGCTGACGTTGCGGCGCAGGGGCGAGTTCAGCTCGTTCCATTTCAGGATATAGCGGAAATCGCCGATGCCGCTGGCGGCCAGCGTCTTGATCGGCCCGGCCGAGATGGCGTTGACGCGGATGCCGTCCTTGCCGAAATCCTCGGCCAGGTAGCGCACCGAGGCCTCCAGCGCCGCCTTGGCCACGCCCATGACGTTGTAATGCGGCATGACGCGCTCGGCCCCGTAATAGGTCAGGGTCAGCATGGACCCGCCCGGCGGCATCATCGCGGCCGCGCGGCGGGCGACGGCGGTGAAGGAATAGACCGAAATGTCCATGGTCATCAGGAAGTTGTCGCGCGTTGTATCGGCATAGCGGCCGCGCAGCTGCTCCTTGTCCGAGAAGCCGATGGCATGGACGATGAAGTCGATGCTGTCCCAGCGTTCGCGGATCGCGGCGAAAAGCGAGTCGATGGACGCCTCGTCCGAGACGTCGCATTCCGCCAGCAGGTCCGAGCCGAGCTGCGCGGCCAGCGGCTCGACCCGGCGCTTCAGCGCCTCGCCCTGATAGGAAAAGGCCAACTCGGCCCCCTGGTCGGCCAGCGCCTTGGCGATGCCCCAGGCGATCGACTTGTCGTTCGCCAGCCCCATGATCAGGCCGCGACGCCCTTTCATCAGCCCGTTCCCGGCTTCACTTGACATGATGCTGCCCCTCGCGCTTCTTCGGTTTTCAGCAGGATTAGGACAACTGCAGGGAGGCATCAAGTGTCGGTGATTGCGCTGCCATGAGCGACCGGAGCGGAATTTTCGCGGGCGACGACCCGTTTGCCATCGCCAGGGCCTGGCTGGCCGAGGCCGAGAAGGTCGAGCCGAACGACCCCAATGCCATCGCGCTGGCGACGGTGGACGCCGCCGGCCTGCCCGACGTGCGCATGGTGCTGCTGAAGGAGATCGAGGGTGCGGGCACCGACGGCGCCTTCGTCTTCTACACCAATTTCGAAAGCGCCAAGGCGGTCGAAATCGAGGCGACCGGCACGGCGGCCTTCGTCATGCACTGGAAATCGCTGCGCCGGCAGGTGCGGGTGCGCGGCCCCGTCAGCCGGGTCGAGCCGGAACTGGCCGATGCCTATTACGATTCGCGTGCGCTGCAATCGCGCATCGGCGCCTGGGCCTCGCGCCAGAGCCGGCCGCTGGAGAGCCGCGGCGCGCTGATGGCCGAGGTGGCGCGGATGGGAATCAACCTTGGATTGAAACCGCGCCGTCCCGAGCATTGGGGCGGCTATCGCATCCGGCCGGTGCAGATCGAGTTCTGGGCAGATGGCGCCTTTCGCCTGCACGACCGCTTTCGCTGGCTGCGCGCGGATTATGCCCGCGAAAACAATGCCGTGGAGGCGGCTCCGCAAGAAGTGGTGGAAAGTTTCTGGCACGTCGACCGTCTTAGCCCTTGATGCGCAGTCGGGTTTTATCCATGGTATGGAAAACCTGACCAATCCGGGCACACCTTGGTTCACTTGCCGAAGGCCGTGCGTCGGAGTTTCGGGTCATTGCGGTTTTCACACGGGTGACGAAGAGAGATGGAAGAAAACGACGAACAACAGCGTAAGATTGCGGGCGTCGTGAAGTGGTTTGACGGCGGCAAGGGCTTCGGTTTCCTGACCGATCCCGAGGGCGGCGCCGATATCCTGCTGCATGCCAATGTGCTGCGGAATTTCGGTCAGAGCTCGGTCGCCGAAGGGTCTCAGGTCACCGCGATCATTCAGAAGACGCCGCGCGGCATGCAGGCGCTGGAGGTGCTGGAGATCCGGCCGCCGGCCGCCGAGCCGATGCCGGCCATCGCCGACCTGTGCTCGGCCACGCCCGAGGAGGTCGCGCTGCTGCCGCTGCTGCCGGCGCGGGTGAAATGGTTCGACAAGGCCAAGGGCTTCGGCTTCGCCAATGTCTTCGCCGACAAGGCCGATGTGTTCCTGCATATCGAGGTGCTGCGGCATTCCGGCTTTTCCGACCTGGCGGTGGGCGAGGCGATCGCGCTGCGCGTGGTCGACGGCCGGCGCGGCCTGATGGCGGCGCAGATCCTGTCCTGGGAAAGGGCGGTGGCCGAAGCCCGCCTGGTGCAACCGGGGGGGGGGGCCGCGCTCGCTAAATTGCGGCTGGTCGCGGGCGCGGTATGACGTTGCGGGCCAGTCTGGCCGTCGCGACGCTCCTTCTGACAAATTCCAGTCCTCTTGCCGCCCAGGCGGCGACCTGTCTTGCCGATCAGGCCCTGTTCCAGGGCCGGGCGTCCACCGCGAGCGTTCCGGTCGAGATCGCCGATACGGCCGAAGAACGTGCGCGCGGGCTGATGTTCCGCCGCGACCTGCCGGCGGGGCAGGGCATGCTGTTCATCTATGAATCGCCGCAACCCGTCAGCTTTTGGATGCGCAACACCCTGATTCCGCTGGACATGATCTTTATCGACGCCCGTGGCGCGGTGCGGCATGTCCATGCCATGGCCCGGCCGCTGGACGAGACGGCGATCCCCGGCGCCGCGCCGGGCGATCCGGCGCCCGAGCGGCTGATGGTGCTGGAACTGCCCGGGGGCGACGCGGCCCGGCTGGGCATCGTGCCGGGCATGGTGCTGGCGCATCCGCGCCTGCCGCAGGCCACGGCCCTGGCGCCCTGCGACTGAGCCGCGCGGTTTTTCGCTTTCCCCCCGCGCGGCCAGCCGTTAGTAACAGCCGCAGGTTCGGGGCGTAGCGCAGCCTGGTAGCGCGACGGTTTTGGGTACCGTAGGCCGGAGGTTCGAATCCTCTCGCCCCGACCATCCCGCGAAGGCCCGCGCGCCTTGCCGCGCCGGCGGCTTCCCGCCTCGTTCTTGCCCAAAAAGCCAGCGTGACTTTCCTGCACCAGGTGCGATTCATGTTCCATGTGCCGCGATTTGTTTTCGAAGCGTCACCTTTCTCTGCTCGAAGGTATTTGATGAGTCAGTGAGGTTGCCATGAACGCCTGGTGGAGCGTTTCCGTCTGCATCAACCGCAGCCTGGGCGGAAAGCCATCCGAGCCTTTGTGCTCGCGGGTCTATCGTCAGCCGCCGTCGCGGTGGCGCAGCGTCTTCATGGTGCTGATGGACCGGGCTTTCGCCGAGAGCGCGCATTGCGAGACCATCCACAGCCGCTGGCGCGATCTCAGCGGCACCTGAGCGGGCGTCAGCCGCGCCCGGCCAGGCCGCGCTCGAGTGCCTCGAGCGCGGCTATGGTCGCCTCGTAGCTGTCGCCGGCGCGCGGGCAGCGGCTGCGGCGGCTGCGATAGAAGGCCAGCCAGCCCGGCAGTTCCTCCAGCGGATAGGTGGCGGACCAGACCTTGCCGATCAGGGTGAAGGTGGAATCGTCATGCGTCGCTTTCATGCCCGCCTTTTGCGGCCGGGCCGCGCCGGCATCAAGGCGCCGCCCGGCCCTGGCAAAATAATGCGGGCGAAACGCTCGGAAATCGCTGCCGCCCCTTGTTCTTTCCCCGGCCCGCCCATAGAACCCGCCCCGGAAACTGCTGGGGGGCAAGGAATGCCGCTTCTGGTGATGAAATTCGGCGGCACTTCGGTGGCCGACCTGGACCGCATCAAGAACGCCGCGCTGAAGGTTCAACGCGAGGTCGCGCGCGGCTATGACGTCATCGTCATCGTCAGCGCCATGTCGGGCAAGACCAACGAGCTGGTCGGTTGGGTCGAGGCGACCTCGCCGCTGTTCGACGCGCGCGAATACGACGCCGTGGTCGCCTCGGGCGAGAACGTGACCGCCGGGCTGATGGCGCTGACGCTGCAGGAAATGGGCGTGCCGGCGCGCAGCTGGCAGGGCTGGCAGGTGCCGATCAACACCACCTCGCAGCACAGCTCGGCCCGCTTCGTGGACATTCCGCGCCACAACATCGACCAGAAATTCGTCGAGGGCATGAAGGTCGCCGTGGTCGCGGGCTTCCAGGGCCTGTCGCCCGAGGGCCGCATCACCACGCTGGGCCGCGGCGGCTCGGACACCACCGCCGTCGCCTTTGCCGCCGCCTTCGGCGCCGAGCGCTGCGACATCTATACCGATGTGGACGGGGTCTATACCACCGACCCGCGCATCACCTCGAAGGCGCGCAAGCTTGACAAGATCGCCTTCGAGGAAATGCTGGAACTGGCCAGCCTGGGCGCCAAGGTCCTGCAGACCCGCTCGGTCGAGCTGGCGATGCGTTACAAGGTCCGCCTGCGGGTTCTGAGCTCGTTCGAGGATACGGATGAGACCAGCGGCACCCTGGTCTGCGATGAGGATGAAATCATGGAATCGAAAGTCGTCAGCGGCGTCGCCTATTCCCGCGAGGAGGCCAAGATCACCCTGGTCACCGTCGAGGACCGCCCGGGCATCTCGGCCGCGATCTTCGCGCCCCTGGCCGAGGCCGGCGTGAACGTCGACATGATCGTGCAGAACATCTCGGAAAAGGACTATGAGGATCACCCGGGTTCGGTGACCGACATGACCTTTTCCTGCCCGGTGAACCAGGTCGCCCGCGCCCGCAAGGCGATGGAAGAGGCCAAGGCCGCCGGCCATATCGCCTATGACGACCTGGTGGTCGATACCGAGGTCGCCAAGGTCTCGGTCGTGGGCATCGGCATGCGCAGCCATGCCGGGGTGGCCGCGCGCATGTTCAAGGCACTGGCCGATGAAAACATCAACATCAAGGTGATCTCCACCAGCGAGATCAAGATTTCGGTGTTGATCGACCGCAAATATATGGAACTGGCCGTGCAGGCGCTGCATGATGCCTTCGAGCTGGAACGGGCCTGATCCCCAGGCCCCAGACCGGGCCCCAGCCTGAAGCGGGAGGATCATGGCCGAACGCAAGGAAAGCGAATCGCGTCGGCTGCTGTTGCGGCTGCGCGAGACACTGGCCGCTCCGGGGAGCGGTCAGCATCGTCTCGACCAGATCACCCACCATATCGCCGATTCGATGGGAACGCAGGTCTGCTCGATCTACCTGTTCCGCGATCCCGACACGCTGGAGCTTTGCGCGACCGAGGGGCTGAAGCCGGAATCGGTCCACAAGACCCGGCTGCGGCTGGGCGAGGGGCTGGTCGGCCGCGTCGCCCGCACGGGCCGGTATGTGAACACCGCGAATGCCCCCGGCGAGCCCGGCTTCCGCTACATGCCCGAGACCGGCGAGGAGGTCTATCCCAGCTTCCTGGGCGTGCCGATCCAGCGCGTCGGCGAAAAGCTGGGCGTGCTGGTCGTGCAGTCGCGCGAGGCGCGGCAGTTCTCCGAGGACGAGATCTATGGCCTGGAGGTGGTCGCCATGGTGCTGGCCGAGATGGCCGAACTGGGCGCCTTCCTGGGCTCGCAATCCGACAGCATGCCGCCGGCGCATCGCTTCCCGGTCATGCTGCGCGGCGGCACCGGCCAGGAGGGCTGCGCCGAGGGCCGGGTCTGGCTGCACGAGCCGCGCGTGGTGGTGACCAACCCGGTCGCCGACGATCCGCTGAAGGAAAGGGCCCGGCTGACCGAGGCTGTCGCCATGCTGCGCACCAAGGTCGATTCCATGCTGGCCGAGACCGACATGGCCAAGGGCGACAGCGCCGAGGTCATGGAGACCTATCGCATGTTCGCCCATTCCCGCAGCTGGCTGCGGCGGATGGAGGAAAGCATCGACGCCGGGCTTTCCGCCGAGGCGGCGGTGGAAAAGGAACAGAGCCAGGCCCGGTCGCGGCTGGAAAGCGCCGCCGATCCCTATCTGCGCGACCGGCTGCACGACCTCGACGACCTGTCGAACCGGCTTCTGCGCATCCTGACCGGGCAGGGCCGCGACACCGGCGCCGAGATGCCGGAAAACCCGATCCTGGTCGCCCGCAACATCGGCCCGGCCGAACTGCTGGAATACGGCCGCCGGCTGAAGGGCGTGGTGCTGGAGGAGGGCTCGGTCGGCAGCCATGCCGCCATCGTCGCGAGGGCGCTGGCGATCCCCCTGGTCATCCACGCCGAGCGCATCATCGCCGAGGCGCTGAACGGCGATCCGATCCTGGTCGATGGCGACATGGGCACCGTGCACCTGCGCCCCGAGGAATCGGTCGCCAAGGCCTTCCGCGACAAGATGGCCATGCAGGCCGAGGCGCAGAGCCGCTATGCCGGGTTGCGCGACCTGCCGGCGACCGATCTGGCCGGGATCACGGTGCAGCTCTACATGAATGCCGGGCTGATGGCCGACCTGCCGAGCCTGGAAAGCTCGGGCGCCGAGGGCGTGGGCCTGTTCCGGACCGAATTGCAGTTCCTGACCCGGACCCGGGTGCCGCGCCGGGGCGAGCTGGCGCAGCTTTATGCCCATGTGCTCGACAGTGCCCATGGCAAGCCGGTGATGTTCCGCACGCTCGACATCGGCTCGGACAAGGTGCTGCCCTATATGAAGCCGCAGGACGAGCCGAACCCGGCCATGGGCTGGCGGGCGATCCGCGTGGGCCTGGACAAGCGCGGCGTCCTGCGCATGCAGCTGCAGGCGCTGATCCGCGCCGCGGTCGGCCGGCCGCTTTACGTGATGTTTCCCTTCGTCACCGAGATGGGCGAGTTCGAAGAGGCGCACCGGCTCTTGATGGAGCAGATCGCCCGCGAGCAGCGGCTCGGCCATGCCATGCCGACCGACGTGCGCGTCGGCGCCATGCTGGAGACGCCCTCGCTGGCCTTCGCGCCGAAGAAGTTCTTCCAGATGTGCGATTTCATCTCGGTCGGCGGCAACGACCTGAAGCAGTTCTTCTTTGCCGCCGACCGCGAGAACGAGCGCGTGCGCCGGCGCTACGACACGCTGAACACCTCGTTCATCACGCTTCTGGACCAGATCGTGCAGCGCTGCGACGAGGCGCGGGTGCCGGTGTCGTTCTGCGGCGAGGATGCCGGCCGCCCGATCGAGGCGGTGACCTTCGCGGCGCTGGGTTTCCGGCGATTGTCGATGCGCCCGGCCTCGGTCGGGCCGGTCAAGCACCTGATCCGGCGGGTGAACCTGGCCGACCTGCGCCGGGTGATCGACGATGCCCGCGACCTGGGCGAGACCAACCTGCGCCGCTGCATCACCGAATGGCTGGCCCGGCATTAGCGCCGCAACACCGGAACCCGAGGCCGCCGTAAGGGCTTCGGTGACAGGCCCCCAAAAGGGTGTGCTCGCCCGAGAACGACGATTTTGTTTGCGACTTGAAAGCGGAGTGGCTGACTCGGGCACCCAACTCTCCCGTGCCATATCAGATAGCACGGGAGCGTCGCGAAACCCTGCGCGTCATTGGCGGACGGCAAAATCGGCCCCGTCAGGCGATGTCTCGGTGCGTCGGGTCCATCGTCGGCCGTCAGCCGGCGGACTGCCGCCAGCAGTCCCTCGATCGCCCGTTCCGCAGCCGCGAGCTTCGTGGCCGCCATGAGTTCCTCCCGACCGGCCATTGCGAGGAACACCCCCAGCACCTCATCGGAGTGTCGCGCCAGAGCGACCAGATGCTCTCCGCTCGGTCCGTATCTGCCGGCGAACCAGTCTTCACTGTCTTCTCGTTGGCGCCGGTCCAGAAGGCGACGATCTTCGCCCCCGCCCGGCTAACCTCCGAGTGATCGCTTCAGGGTCGATGCGATCTCAGCGGCGAACCAGTTGTTCGGCTCGTGCCGACCATTCCCAGTATACCCATTATCTTTCGGAAAGAACTTGCCCTTTTTCGGAAACGACATTCCGGCCTCTCTCGCGTTACATGGACGCGGGGATTCAGCCGCAGCTCCGCGCGGACTGGGCGAATTTGCCTGGAATGGTGAGGAGATGCGTGCGTGGGCGGTCGATGGACGACAAATTCGGATACCTGGGGCGCCAGTACCGGCTGAAGGTCGTCCCACACATGCAGGAAGGCGTGAAAATGATCCGCGGCTTCATCGTCGTGCAGATTCACCGGCCGACCAGACCGGAAGTAACGCGCGAACCGGTCGCATGATACCGGGATCGGGCCCACATCAAGTTTCCGAGCGGATCGAACTCTGCCTCGGTCTCTTCCCGGATCCCGAGGCATTTCGGCCGAAGGGGCTCATCGTGGACCAAATCCGCCAACGATGGGGGTCGATGTCACCGGCCGGACGCCTGCTGCTCAACCGCCGCCTCGTTGGCACCGGTCGACGCAATCGACTATGTGATCACCAACGAGCTCTGCCACGTAGCCGAGCCCCATCACGGGTCTGCCTTCCTTGATCTCCTAGACAAGGTGATGCCCGATTGGAAGCGTCGGAAGCAGAGGTTGGAACGGGCCATGGCATGAGAAATTCGGAACCCCGGTCGCGGCAGACGCAAACGCGACTCCAATCCAAGCAATTCCAACGGCTTGAATTTAACCAATACTACATGGTCTTATGAGAAATTCACTAAACTGGCGAAGTCATCAGGTCCGGAGAATATCGGCCCAGAGAGACCGCTTCCGGGCCACCCGGCGCCACTGTCAGTGCTCAGCCCCTGCCGCATAACCTCGAAACAACGAAAAAATCCGGCCGCAGCCGGATCGGGAGAACGCTTTCGTTAGGGCAAGTGGCGGAGAGGGTGGCTGCCAGCGCACAGGGCGGTCTGGTAGTTATCGGTAGCAAAACCCCCAACGACTACAGAAAATATCTATCGAAGGCGGTGCATGTGGTTGCAATCGGTCGCGACAGTTCGCAATATCTTTGGCGGGTATGATGGAGGGCTTGGATTGCCGCGTCTCGCTAAGGAGCTTTTGCCGCTGGAGGTGAAGCGATTGAAGCACCCCGGCAAGGGGGGCAATGTCACGTTCGCGGTCGGCGGCGTCTCGGGGCTGCTTTTGCAGATCACGCCAACGGGTTCGCGCACATGGTTGCTTCGGGCGGTGGTCGGGGTCAAGCGTCGCGAAATCGGACTGGGCGGCTTCCCTGAGGTATCCCTTGCGATGGCGCGAGAGCGCGCCCGGGAGGCAAAAGACAAGATTCGAAGCGGGATTGATCCGGTCGAGGAAAGGAAGGCTGCCAAGGCGGCGCTCGCTGCTGCGCAGTTGCGAGGCCTGACCTTTGCGGACGCCATCGACCAGTATCTTGCCGCCAAGCTCGACGCCTTCAAGAACGAAAAGCACAAGCAGCAGTGGGGCAACACGCTCAAGAGCTACGCCATGCCTGAACTGGGCTCCATGCTGGTTCACGACATCGCCGTGCAAGACGTGCTGCGCGTGTTGCAGCCGATCTGGTCGACCAAAACCGAAACCGCCACGCGGCTGCGCGGGCGGATCGAGGCAGTTCTATCCTGGGCCACGGTGGCGGGGCATCGGGCGGGTGACAATCCGGCCCGCTGGGCGGGCAACCTGAAAGAGCTGCTGCCGGCCCCATCTAAAGTCGCGAAGGAAGGCAATCATCCAGCGGTGCAGATCAAGGATGCCCCGCGCTGGTTTGCTGCCCTTCGGCAGCGCGAGGGCATAGGAAGCCGTGCGCTTGAGTTCACGGCACTGACCGCGGTGCGGTCGCAAGAAGTTCGCGGCGCGCGCTGGGATGAAATCGACCTTTCGGCAGCGATGTGGACTATCCCGGCCGAGCGTATGAAGATGGATCGAGAGCATCGGGTGCCGCTGACCAAGGACGCCGTCGATCTGCTCAAGGCGCTTCCCCGGTTCGCGGATAACTCGCTGGTGTTCCCCGCGCCCCGTGGCGGGGAAATGTCCGACATGACGCTGAGCGCCACCATGAAACGGCTGCATGCTGCTGACCTGGCCGAGAACGGTCCCGGCTTCATCGACAGGGCCAGTAAGCGCCCTGCGGTGCCCCATGGTCTGCGGTCAACCTTCCGGGACTGGATTGCAGAGGAAACCCATTTCCCCGGCGATATGGCTGAGGTTGCGCTTGCCCATAAGGTCGGGAACGCGGTCGAGGCGTCGTATCGGCGCGGAGACATGGTTGAGAAGCGCCGCGCGATGATGGCGGCTTGGGCGGATTACCTGACCGGGAAAGACCGGATCGGGGCTAAAGTTGTGAGGATAGGCTGATGTTTGCACCAGCGGGGTATGCGCCTTTCACCTCAATACTGGGAGATGCTTTGGACGACAGTCTTTATCAGCAGGCAAAAGACGTGGTGAGGGATGAGGCGAAATCGATCATTAGTTTTGCAGTGCAAAGAAAGGATGACCTCATTCTAAGGTGGGTTCTGGATTACTGTGTGGACAGCCTTCACATATTTGATCCGTCGTCATGCCGGGTGATGGCGATAAACGCCGCTAGCGTGTTCGGAGTCAGGCACTACGTGGACATATCGGGTCGAACCTTGTCTGAACTGCCCTCCATCTCGATACCGGCTAACATCAAGCGTGACTTTAACTTGTGCGACCCCCTCACTGAGGAAGCCATTGATGCCTTCAATAGCTTGGTGGATAAATTTTACTCGAAAAATGAGTTAGTTAGCAGCGCGGCGGAGAAAGAAATTCTTTCGATAATCGACGGTGCGGCGGAAACAAATGGATTTACGAAAGCCCCGATGCTTTTTGCATCACATTCCGGAAGAATTTCGTTTTCGCTTCTTCGGGTTCTTGCAACAGAACCTAGGTGGTGTTGACAAAAGGGATTCACAGGGTGGCCTGATCGTGATTCAAGCTGGTACCTGCAATGGAGACCAGCTTGGCACGAGACCTGATGTCGGACGAGGAATGGGCGTTTCATGAGCGCTTCATTCTGGCCGTGCGCGCCCCGAACGGGCGCAAGCCCGCAAATCACCGCCTTGTTCTTGATGGGATTTTCTGGATCGCGCGGACCGGCTCTCCTTGGCGCGACCTCCCAGAAGAGTTCGGGAAGTGGTCCAGTGTCTACCGCCAGTTCCGGCGCTGGACCCTGGCGGGGTTGTGGGAGCAGATCCTCGAAGCGCTGAACGAAAGTCGGATCGTGCCGGATGCGCTCCAGATGATCGACAGCACCGTGATCCGCGCCCATCATCAGGCAGCGGGCGCAAAAGGGGGACTCCAAGACAGGGTTTTGGCCGTTCAAGAGGTGGTTTCACGACCAAGGTCCACCTGCGCGTCAATGCTGCCGGGCTGCCAATGAGGTCGGACATCACGCCGGGCCAGACATCGGACTACCTGGGCTTTGATCTGGTCATGGACGACAACCTGCCGGAGCCTTGCATCCTGCTGGCCGATCGCGGCTATGACTCCGCCAAGGTTCGCAAAACCATGGAGGCGCGTAGCATCCTGCCGGTGGTCCCGATGCGCAAGTCTCGCAGGCTCCGTGTCGCTGTCGATCGCAGGCTCTACCGGCTGCGGAACCTTGTCGAGCGGCGCTTCAACAAGCTCAAGAACGCTCGCCGTGTCGCCACCCGCTACGACAAGACCGCCGAAAGCTTCCTTGGCTTCATCGATATCACGTCGATCCGCCTCTGGCTCCGCCATTTGTCAACATGACCTAGGCTTATCGAAAAAATGAGTTCCGAAGGAACCCATTCTTTACAGTTACTGATAGACCTGCTTGCTCCCTATGAAGGTTGGTTTTTCTGTCTGCCAGAGCGACTCGCTGGGGATGAATGGCGTAGCTTCTGCGAGAACAGGGGGCAAAAACATCAAAAAGTGATGAGAAGCATCCTGCACGGAGACGTGCCAAACATCGGGGGGCGGCCCCGCAAGCAGGACATCGCGGCCGAAGCATTCACTGAAATTTATCCATCAGGCAAAGGACGCGACAGTTGGCCCACGGTGGCGCGAAGGATCGAAGAAAAGTTGGGCGAGCGCATCTCTATCGACACGATCAAACGAAGCTTAGGGCAGAAGTGAGCAAAACCTTAGGCAAGAGATGATAGTTTCTGGCAGAGGCATGTGCAAAACCCCGATGAAAATTTTGCGTGTTCTGCCATTGTTCTCGCGTGCTGCTAATCCAGGCATATTGCCTCCAATCGCTACCGATTGGAGGGCAACATGTCTGTTACATACCTATCTGCCTCTCAAGTTGCTCAACGCTACGGAGTTCATCCTAAGACCCCGTGGCGCTGGCCGAAAATCGACCCGAGCTTTCCGAAGCCCATCACCCTGACGCCCGGATGCACCCGCTGGAAGCTCTCGGAGCTTGAAGCATGGGAACGCGGCCGCGCCGAACTGGCCGGCGTCGCATAACGAAACCGCCACCCCCGGGAAGTAGGGCGGCGGCGCATTCGTTTAGCGGTAAGATGGTTACCGCGAATATAGCGCCCAGCGCCCTTGCCCGCAATACATGAGGCAAGGAATGAGCTTTAAAGAGCAATGGCCCGCACGGGCATTCACTATTCGCGACGGGGATTCGGAACCCCGCGTGGTCGCTGTTCAAGGCCGGGCTCGCTGGGCCTTGGAGCACTTGATGCGCACCGGGTCGAAGGGCTGCACGCCCATCGAGCAGCCTGGGCCGCGCTGGTCGGCCTATGTATTCAAGCTGAAAAAGGCCGGTGTCTGCATCGAGACGATCCACGAGAGCCATGACGGCCCGTTCCCCGGCCATCACGCGCGCTATGTCCTTCGGTCCAGCGTGACCCCTGGTCGCGAGGCCGCCGAATGACGGACCTGGGCATCATCAAGAAGAACGGCCGCGAAGAAATCCGCATCACAGCGGAGAACTTCAAGGGCCATGACCTGATCAATATCCGCGTCTGGTTTGACGACGGAACGGGGACGATGCGGCCGGGCAAGCAGGGCATGGCCTTTCGGCTCGACCTGTTGCCGACGGTCATGGAAACGCTGGGCAAGGCCAGCAAGAGCGGCGCGGCATGACAGACGCCCACACCCTCACGCAATCGCTGGGGGGCAAGTGGTATGGCCGCTATGGCCTTGCCTGCTGCCCGGCCCATGGTGACCGCAAGCCTTCGCTCTCGCTGGCCGATGCCCCGGACGGCCGGTTGCTGCTGAACTGCAAGACCGGCTGCGCCTTTATCGACATTCTGGATGCTCTGCGCGCGCGGGGCGCGCTGTCGCGGGACTATCGCCCCGAGCCTCTGAGCCCGGCCGAAATAGCCAAGCGCAAGGCCGAGGATGACGCCGCCGCCGATGCAGCGGAAAAGCGCGCCCTGGCCTGCTGGCGCGAGGCGCTGCCGATTCATGGCACCATCGCGGAATCCTACCTGCGGGGCCGGGGCATCACCTGCGTCCTGCCGGATAGCCTGCGCTTCCATCCCGACTGCTGGCACCCCAGCGCCCGCCGCGTCCCGGCCATGGTGGCGCGGATCGAGGGGCTTTCCCGGCTGGCGGTGCATCGGACCTATCTGCGCCCGAGCGGTAACGGCAAGGCCGAGCTAGCTCCGCCCAAGGCCATGCTGGGCGCGGCGCTCGGTGGCGCTGTGCGGCTGGCAGAAGGCGGTGAAACGCTAGTGGTAGCCGAGGGCATCGAGACGGCGCTGAGCCTCGCCTGCGGCCTGCTGGGCCGCCCCGCGACGATCTGGGCGGCACTGTCCTGTGCCGGCATCGCTGGTCTTCGCCTGCCTTCCCCTCCCAGGCGTCTGACCATTGCCAATGATGGTGACAAGGCGGGCAGGGAAGCCGCCAACAAGCTGGCCGAACGCGCCAGCGCCATGGGCTGGTCCGTCAGTCTTTTGCCAGCCCCCGAGGGACGGGACTGGAACGATGTCCTGAACAAGAAAGAGGCCAGCGCATGAATGCGATGCCCGAACCTATCCCGTTCAAGACCGAGGGGCCGCAGCCGCTCATGCGGGAAATCCCGCCGGGCGAGCCCTATCCCGTGCATGCCCTCGGCCCGCTGTTGGCGGCCGTGGAGGCGGTGCAGGACATTTCCCAGGCGCCCGCCGCCATCGCCGCGCAGTCGGCGCTCTCCATTGCCGCGCTGGCGGTGCAGGGCTTCGCCGATGTGGAAATCCTCGGGGGCGGCACCGCGCCGTGCTCACTGTTCTGCTTGACCATAGCGGAGAGCGGGGAGCGCAAGTCCACCTGCGACCGTCTGTTGATGGCAGGCATCCGCGAACATGAAGCCCGCGAAGCCGTGACCTATCGCGAAGCGTTTCGCGAATATGAGGTGGTCGCCGAGATCTGGCAGGGCAAGCGCAAGCGCCTCATGAGCGAGGCCGCCGGGGCTGACCCCGGCAAGGCGCTCAAGGCCCAGGCCGATTTGCAGAACCTCGGCCCGGGGCCGGTCGAACCCCTGAAACCGAACCTGACTTTTCAGGAACCGACCATTGAAGGGCTGTTCAAGTTCTACCAGGCCGGACGGCCCTCGGTCGGGCTGTTCACCGACGAGGGCGGCAGCTTCATCGGCGGGCACGGAATGAACACCGACAACCGGCTCAAGACCATCGCCGGCTATTCGAGCCTCTGGAACGGCGACAAGCTGACCCGGATGCGGGCCGGCGACGGCACCAGCGATTATCCCGGCCGCCGCCTGTCCATGCACGTCATGGTGCAGCCCATCATCGCCCATCCCTTCCTGGCCGATCCGCTGGCAGCGGGCCAAGGCTTCCTGGCGCGGTTCCTGATCACCGAGCCGCCCAGCGCCATCGGCACGCGGTTGCGCCGGGGCCATGACGCTGGCAGCCGGTTGAACCTCGATGCCTTCACGGCCCGGCTGGCCCAGATCCTCGCCATCCCCATGCCGACCGGCGACACGGAACGCGAGTTGCGGCCCGTCACGCTGCCGCTCTCGGCTCGGGCGCGCGATCTGCTCTGGCGGTTCTACGAGGAAACCGAACTGGCCCAGGCACAGGGCGGTGCGCTGGAGCAGATCCGGTCCTATGGCTCCAAGGCGGCGGAACAGGCCGCGCGCATCGCCGGGGTGCTGACCCTCTGGACTGATCTGGACACCCAAGAGGTGGCGCCCGAGGCGATGACATGGGGCATCGAGCTTGCCCGCTTCTATCTAGGGGAAGCTCGGCGGCTGGCCGAGGCCGGGGCCATATCCGAGGAAACCAACCGGGCCGAGATGCTGCGCCGCTGGCTGCTTGATAGCTGGCCGCATCAGGACGTGACGCCTTCGGAAATCCTGAATCGGGGGCCGAATTCGATTCGTGACCGAGCCAGGCTGTCCAAGCCGTTGATGCAACTCGTCCTGAATGGCTGGCTCATGCCATTGCCTGAGGGCGAGGTGATCAGGGGTGCGGCGCGGAAGGAAGCCTATCGCATCGTGAGGGCCGGGCATGCCTTTTGACCCTCGGAGCCAGCGCCCCGAAAGCGCCCGACGCCGTTGCGATTCTTGCGATTCTGCGATTCTGCCGGCCCAGCTGATTACCGTCCGTCCCGGGCCAGTCCTTCACGTCTGGCGCGAAGGCCAGCAGGTGGCAGCCGTCCGTCTCACGCCCAGCGCAGCCCTCTGTCTCGCGGCCGATCTGCTGCGGGCCATGCAGATGCTCAATTTCAAGGAACAGCTATGACCGCACATGCAACCATGTCCGAATTGGACAAGGCGAAACTCCGCAAGCTGCGCGCCCTGATCGACAGGGGGGCGACGGCCGGGGAGCGCGAGGCAGCCCGCGCCCAAGCGACGCTGGTGGCGGCCAAGGCAGGGCTGACCCTCGCCAGGGCTTTGGCCCAGCTAGACGCACCCGTCCAGCCTCAGTCGGCCAATTTCTTCACGGGGTTTGCCGACTGGATGGAAGAGCGCGAACCGGGATACAAAGCCCGCGAGGCCGCCCGCCGTGCCGAGAAGGAATCCAAGAGGCTGGCGCGCTGCCGTGAGCTTCTGGAGGTCTATGGGTCCGAGGATGCGGTTTTCGCCCCGACCGATCTAGAGGCGGCGATCCGGGATGCCATCGAACCGTTGACCGAGCCGGGCAATACTTCCTGGGGCTATCGAGATTTCAGATATTCGGACGGCCCGACCCCCGAAATGTGGGCGGCCATGCGGGCCACTGGTCTCGTCCCCGACGCGGTCCCAAGCGCTTGGGCGGCTTTCCTGGCCCAGGAGGCGCGCACCGACGACCGGATTGCCTTCGACCCGGATTACACGCCGGAGAGGTGGTCAGAAGCGTGGCGTTCCGCACTGGAGCACCTGCTGGACAATCTGCGCACCCCGACTGCGGAAGGCATCGCCGCCCGGCTGGAGTGGATGGATTTTCTGGCCAACCGCGATTTCACCCGGGGCATTGACCCGGACAAGGCGCTGATCACCGCCCTGCGGGAGGACTTCGCCGTCTTCGCCGCCACCCGCACCCCCATTAACGAGGAAGGATAAGCCATGCGGCACGTTCGCAAAGGATATGCAGGCGCCCTGCGGGCCGATGACGGCACTGGCCTTGTCATCTCGCGGCCGGATCTTCAACCGGACCTGACGCCGGTCGTGGAGCGCGGTGTGGTCCCGGTCTCCTATCTCAACTCCTACGTCGCCGACGATGAGCAGCCCTGCGCCTTCTGCGCCAAGCGCACCCCGCACAAGCGGGGGTATACCGTCTCCCTGGCTGATGGGCGGATCGCGCTTTGCGGCCATTGCTGCGCTGATCGGTTTTTTGGCAAGGAGAAGGCAGCGGCTCTGAGCAGCGACTATCTGCAAAGACACAGGCTGGCGATGCTGCGGCAGGCCGTGGCGAACTTGCAGGCGGCAATCCCGACGCTGCTGGACCTGCTCACGCCGGCCTTGGTGCAGTTTGAAAAGGCCGCGTTGTGCGCGGTGAAGATGATCAGCCACGAAACGAGCCGCTTCTCGCTGAGGCATCGGGACATTCCCGGCATTACTGCCCTGCTATCGGGAGGGGCACCGGCACGCATCGCATACGGACGCGAGCGCCTTGCGGCCTGGATGGAAATCGACGCGCAGGCGGTGACCGGGAAAGATCTGGTAGCGGTGATGCGCGAGGCGGCCAAAGTTGACGCGCAGCTTGAAATCGGCCTGCGCTTTCTAAGCCACGCGGCAAACCTGTTCGATCCCGACAACTTTTCGCAGGTGAACGTGTTCTGCCGCTGCCAATCCGGCGCGGTGGACGTGTTCAGCATGTCCCGCGACCTGGATGGGCAATTGACCTTGCATCGCCACCCGCGTCGCCATCCTGAGCCTTGGATGCCCGATCCGAAGCCCGAGGCGCACCGGATCGGCCTTGTTCCCGACATCCCCGAATGGCTGGGCCTCATCGCCTACAGCCCGGCGATTGCCGACGAGCTTCAACAACTCGCGGACGAGCGTGCAATCGCGCGCAAGGAGAAAGCCAGGAGGCGCAAATGACCATGCACCAGCATGTGCCCAAGGCCAGCCGTCCCGCTCGCGCGATGACGATCCAGCAGGCTTTGGAATGGGCCTTCGCCACGGAAAAGGCCCAGCTCGATTTCGATGAATACGGCGCCCGGGAATTCGAGCGGGTCGCGGTCGGCCCGATCTGGGTCATGGCCCGCCGCGCGGAACTCGGCTGCAAGGTCGACGGTGGCGGGAGCAGTTCCCCGGCGACTGACGCGCAGATTATCGCGGCCGTGGTCGAGGGCCTGCCCGAGAACCTGGGCGGCCGCAGGATGGCCACGCAGATCGCCGAGCTGGCCCGCGCGCGTCGCGTCCCCGACTGGGAGCCTGCGGTCAAGCCCGGCGTCGCCCCGGCAAGCTGGTCCTGGTGCGAGCAGGAGGGCCGCTGGACGGCAACGGTCAGGCCCAAGGCGGGCAGCCCGTGGATCTGGCGTTCCCGGCAGCGCAAGAGGCGCGAACGGCTGGGCGACGTGTGCCCAATCATCTACACCGGCACGGCGGCCAGCGTCGCGGCTCAGCACCGGGCCTATCTCGCGTGGTGGGCGGCGCTGCTAGAGCTGTGGCACCAGCTGAGGGGCGCATTGCACAGCATCGAGATCAGCGACGACATGCCGCCCATGGCCCCTTGGAGGGAAGGGGAATGACAGACTGGCGCCCGGTGCGTGAGGCCGTCCCTGACGGAACCATTTGCAAGGTGAGGATGCGGGACTCGCTGGGGGCTTACGATGTCCCCGGCAAATACTTCCTGCACGACGACGGGCACTGGTATCGGATCGACCCGCCGACGCAGATCAAGGGCATGGTGGCCAAGTGGCAGCCGGCGGCGGGCTGATCAGCAGATGCTCTCGCAGGGAATGCCATCGTTGTCGCGGTCCAGCTTGCCGCCCCAGGAGCAGTTCTCCAGATACCAGCGGGCCTCTTCGCAGCTGCCGATGGCCTTGCAGGTCTTGCGGGGGCTACAGGAATAGGACCGCCCGGCTAGTTGCAGCAGGCGGGGCATCGGCGCCTCGGCCCGGTTACGGCGCTGCGACCGCCAGTCCCAGGGCATGTCAAACTGTCCCTGCCAGAGCCCGCGTCGCCCGGTTCTGGCGCTGTCCTCGGCCGAGACATAGGCCGTCGAATACTGCCGATAGGCCACCGCCCATCCCTGGTGGACCATCCAGCGGTTCAGGTTCTCGCCACCGGCGAAGCAATCCGCCACCACCCGGCCGTAGCGGTCGGTGTCGGTCGGGTTGCAGCTGACGGGTTGCCGGCCGATCCGATCCGAGAGGGCCAGGGCGGCTTGCTGGCCGCAGCGCCAATCCTTGCCGCGTGCGTCCTGACACAGCTGCCCGCTTTCCGGTGTGTCGATGCCGTTCAGACGGATGCGCGCGCCGTGGATGTCGATGGTGTCGCCATCGATGACCGAGGCCACGCCCTTGATGCTGTCGCTGGCTGGGGCGTTGATCTCGGGGGCCGCCGGGTAGCAGCCAGATATGGCGACGAGGGCGACGGCGGCGAATAAATGCTTCATGGCACAATGTCTTAACGTGTGAACTCTGTCCTGGTTAGCGTATGCCGGCTGCCAAAGCGCCCTGCATATTTCGACAGTTTTACAGGTCGGACCCCTGCGACACCCGCGACATTCGCGACACGTTGAACGCAAAAGAGCCGCCCTCGGCCTCGATACCCGCTAGCCTCAGACGCCATGACCGCCTGATCAGGAGATGGGGAGGACTGACCTCCCGCCCCCTGTCCATCCTGCAAAGCGCTCGTCCAAGCCGGTTGTGCCAAGCTTTACCGGAATCATTCTCTCGCGGCCGTCGTCATGCCGCAGCTTCACGAGGCTTCCTCTGACATGGTGCCTGATGCCGTCCAGATGCCAGGGTGGATTCTGGAAAACTTCGGTCAACCCGCTCAATGTATCTGTCAGCGACACGCATCTGATCATGTTCGGATCTCCTGCTTAAGGACAAACAATGGCGGTGGGATGAACCCACCGCCACGCCCCTCGGCTACTAGCTGCAACGCATGCCGGCACAAAGGAATCGTCATGCCTTGTTGCGCCGCTTCACCGGGAGTGCTGCAATCAGGCTGAACCCAGCGGCGCAACCTGAAGGCCATACTTATTTGCTTGGCCCTTTGCGTGGTGGAAGGCACGATCCAAACATAGGCTGCGTCGCGCCAAATTACATCATTGCGGAACAGACTATCTTGCAAGCATCTGTTTATTCATCGATTAATCTTCAAAATCTCAGCCTGCATCCGGCATTTCCTCGCCCACGACATTGGTGGAAAAAAATTAAAAAAGGAAGTGTTTGCTTTATTCCTTGCATGGGCGCATAGAGGGCTTGCTACGTTATTTCCTCTGCATCCTGTCTCCTTTTGGCTTCAGTCTGCTTTTGAACTGATCAAGCCAGGTCGCTGCAATCAGCGAGCGACAAATCCACAAGGAGATATCACGATGGCCAATGGCACCGTGAAATGGTTCAACGCCAACAAAGGCTTCGGCTTCATCGCTCCCGACCAGAGCAGCAAGGATGTTTTCCTGCATGTTTCTGCGCTTGAGCGTGCGGGCCTTCACAGCATTTCTGATGGTCAAGCCGTGACTTTCGAAGTCGAATCCGGGCGGGATGGCCGCCAATCTGCCAGCAACCTGATGTTGGCCTGATTTTGAACCAGCCCGGATTATATCCGGGCTGAATTCATTTGGAGACGTAGAATGTTGAATAAGACAAATGCCCTTTTTCGCACCCCCACGCCCCTGAGGGCCATGGATCGAACCGCGTCCGAGGCAAGACTGATAATTGATGAGCAAACTCGGAAGCGGGCCGAATTGACCGCATCATTAAAAGCCGCGCGTCTTGGTAGGGAAGCGCTGGAAGCCGCCCGCGGGGCTGCTTCCGCAAAAAAGAAGCGCAAGAAATAGTTCTAGGGCTATGCCCGACCTCTAGGCACGGATATTCACGTCACTCCGCCGCCCTTCTTGGCCCAGAACCGCCAGCCGATGCCGCCGACCACGGAGACACCGCCGCCCAGAGCCAGGGCGATGCCGGTGGCAGTCGCATCGGCGACAACCTTGGTGTCGAAGCAGTAATAGCCGAGGTCAGGGGTCGCGGTGATGATGCCGGCCGAGGCCAGGCCACCGCCACCGATCAGCAGCAGGTAGCGAATGACGAGCGCGATGGAGCCTTTGAGCATGGTCACTGTCCTTTCAGTGCATTGAGGCAGAGTTTCGTTTCAGCCGCGCGCCGGTTGGTCAGGCCCTTGACGGGCTTGCCGCCGACCTTGTCCCAGCGCGGGAGCTGGTTGCAGGCGCCCTGCCAGTCGCCGGCATTGGCCTTCTTCGCGAGCGTCGAGCCACAGGCCGCGCTCGTCCCGACGTTGTAGGACCAGGACACCAGCGCCACCTGCACGCCCTCGGGCTGCTGCGGCAGCGCCGGGACGCACCGGGTCAGGCCGTCGCGATAGGTCGCAAGCGCCGCCATGAGCATGTCGGTGCATTGCGCGCTGGTGTAGCGGTCGCCGGCCTTCACGCCGCGCGTCTCGCCGTAGCAGACGGTCCAGACGGGCGGCTGGGCGATGCGGTCGAGGTAGGCCTCGGTGCGCTCGCCTTCCCATGGTCCGATGAAGATGGCGGCTGCGGCGATGACCCCGGCCGCGCCGGTCGCGCCGGCCGCCTTCTTCGCATTGGCCTGGGAGCCGAACACGCCGGAGAGCCACGCAAAAAGCGCGGCGATGGGATTGGTCATGGTGTCCTCATGAAAAAGCCCCGCGCGAGGCGGGGCGGGTTAGTCGGAGCGGCAAATCTTTGCGCTATCTAAAATTTTCAAAATCAATGATTAATTAACTTCATCTTCACGAAAAATTAGGATCCAACCGGTACAAATTCATTGATCGCAAAGACAAGTCATGCGCGGTCCAATAAACTTATCAAATTGCTGAAGCTGCTAACGGACGATAAAGGCGCTCTGCGAGGAGCGCCTTGCCGTCGTTTTGGTAAA
Organism: Paracoccus aminovorans; assembly: GCF_001546115.1. GTDB lineage: Bacteria > Pseudomonadota > Alphaproteobacteria > Rhodobacterales > Rhodobacteraceae > Paracoccus > Paracoccus aminovorans_B. The sequence goes on along the minus strand of NZ_KQ955208.1, from coordinate 917,854 downwards.
CAACGAAAAGTCATTTAAAATTACAATCTATTTGAAGGTATATAGGTAGGTGATCCCAGCGCTATCTTAATTCTACTCTGGCTATGGTGCAAAACACTCAACCCACCACAGCAAGAGGGCATATCCATGACTGTGATTTTCCACGGCGGCCACCATCCCGACGATGGCGGCGGCGATTCAGGCGGATCGGCATACAGGATCGATTCGCGCAACGGCGGTTCAGCGCATGGGGTCGGAACCGAAGGCGACGACACGTTTTTCGTCAAGACCGACGGCCAGCCCGCGAACCAAATCCACATCCATGCGGGTGGAGGAAATGACACATTCAGACTAGATATGGGCGTGTCCGGCTCGCGGTCGATTCAGCACGGACACCACATCTTCGCTGAGGCTGGAAACGATAAGTTCTACTTCGACAACGTTGCCAACATGAAAGGAACGGTAGTCGGCCGACTGGATGACTTCGACGGCAACTCCGACGAAATATGGATCGCAAATCAAAAGCTCGACCTGAACAAACCGGAAGCGATTACTGGCGTTAACGTTTCCTTTGTTGAATATCTTGGACAGCAATGGCTGCAGATCATCAACAAGCAAGGCGGCCGCGCCTTGTATGCTCTGGAGGGTGCACGACAGGTGAAAGGTGCGGACGGAACATGGCATGACGAGGAGCACTTCCTAGCTTGGAATCACGAGCTGCCCAGCGTGCTTCCGACCATTCAGTATGAAAATCCGGCAAACTCTCTGTCATCGTCCATTACTTCTCGTTTCAATCCAACACGCGTGATCAACGCGACTGAAGGAGTGCACCAGAGTGTAAACATTTCCGGTAGCGCGGCCGACGAGTTGATCGATGCCCGGCGCGGGGACGACCTGATTTATGGAGGAGGCGGTCAAGACTACATCAGGGCGCATATGGGAAACGATACTGTCTTCGGGGGCGATGGCAATGACATGATCGAAGGTGGTAAGGGCTTCGATCTGATATTCGGCGGAGCGGGGCATGATACGATAGCGGGCGGCTCCGATGCTGATACGATCCGTGGGGGTGATGGGAACGATCTGATATTCGGCGGCTCGGAGAATGACTTTATTCTTGGCGGAAACGGCAATGATCGTCTGAATGGCGGGCCTGGGAATGACACAATCAGGGGCGAGGCGGGCAACGATCTGATCCAAGGCAACAACGGAAACGATTTCATGTCAGGAGGCACCGGCAATGACACAATATTCGCCGGAGGAGGGGCTGACGTAGTTGAGGGCGGGGCCGGGTCGGATGAACTCCACGGCGGTCATGGTAACGACACCCTTCACGGCAACAACGATAACGACAAAATATTTGGCGGAGCAGGCAATGACCTCATTTTTGGAGGTGATGGAAATGACTTTGCTCGTGGTGGGTCGGGGAATGACACGATATATGGCGGGGCTGGTGCAGACTACCTAGTTGGCCGGGCGGATAACGACATTCTTCAAGGTGGAGCTGGGCAGGATACGCTTTACGGCGGAACAGGAAGCGACACCCTTTTCGGAGGCTCGGGCAACGACATGCTTTTCGGCAATCCGGGTCGCGATTTCCTCTACGGAGGCGAAGGTAATGACATTCTCGACGGAGGCTTGGGGAAAGACTGGTTGCATGGTGGACTAGGCGCAGACACGTTTGTCTTCATCGATCAATTCGTATCTCCAGTGGGCGCGGAACGCGATGTGATCGTAGACTTCAACCGTTTGGACGGGGATATTGTCGATCTAAGAAATATCGACGCCAACACAAACACCTTCGGAAACCAAGATTTCACATTTATCGGGGACAAGGAGTTTACAAATTCATCTG
>NZ_KQ955208.1:900986-915826 GCF_001546115.1 Paracoccus aminovorans | reverse complement strand
AAATGGGAGACGATTTCTGCTAAGCTCGCAGCATTCTTGGCCCGCTGCAGACTCAGTTGATCCTCTCGCCGTATGGAAACTGATAGATAAGCGCACCACTGGTCCGCACCATCTCTCTGGCATCATCGAGCTCGAAAGCCACTAGCATCGCATCAAGACAATCTCGGCACCATTCGATATCCCAGCGAAGTTCTTCCGTATTTGAATCGAGCCCTCCGTCATCGTCGGTGAGTACCGCCTGGAGGGCGCGTCTCAGGCCAGACACATGGTGGCGGATCATCTCTGATTTCTTCGGCTTGGACATCGTGTTCACCCCTTGTGGATGAGCGGAAATCTGCCGAAAAACGGTTAATCATTGGTAAACGCCAGAATTCCCTTGACCGTTATCGAAACATAAATTTTAAACTGAGCAGTTTGATGCAAAATTATCACAGCGGCATCCATCTGCTCTAGGAATCGTAGCGCTGGCTGGCCGGCGACGGGCAGCATGTAGGGCTGGCCGTCCGCATCACCGAGGTGGGATGGTTCGGTCCCGCCAGTGCTGGACCTCGTTCGTGATCTGGAGCCGGTTCTCGATCCGGTCGAGCTGCCGCGCGATCTGTCGATGGTCGTCGTCGTGGTTGTCGAGGCTCTCGCGCACGTCCTCGATCAGCTTGCGCAGGTCCGCGATGGCCTCCTTGACCTCATGAGGCGCGGGCGCCCGGTCGGCAGGCGGCTTGCCATCGCCCTTCTTGGTGCCCCACCATGTGCCGAGCGCGATCAGAAACGCGGCGATACCGGCGCCGATGGCCTGCACCGTCTCATTCGTGGGCGGCATTGCGGATCCTCCAGACCTTGACCTCTTTCCCGCAGTCCACAGCGGCAGACACCATGCAGACCCCGCAGAAGCCAATGCCTAGAAATCCGTATGTGAAAACGCCTGTGCCCCACGGGTTTGACGGGTAAATGCCCGCCGTGATTGCCAGGAAGACCTGGCTGTTGAGCGACACGGCCGCGAGCCGAGCGAAGGGCGTCCACGCGGATCGACCGTTGATGTGAAGGGCCACGGCATGACAGGCGCCGACGATGGCATAGAGGGCGCCCCAACTGGCCTCTCCCATGATGCCCAAGGCCCGAGAGAAGCTTGCCACGCTCATGCTGGTCGCCGGGATCAGCAGCCAGAGGCCGAATCCGAGCGTATATATGGCAAGCATCCATTCCAGCTTGCGCTTGCCGAAGTGGGTGAACCACCGGACGAAGCCGGTGGCGAGGGTTCGCAGCATCATGCGACCTCCGTTGCTGATGAAATCCCCGCTGTGTCCGGTATGTGACGCAGGGTTGCGCCGGGCGCGCTATCAAGAGGGAGAGCCGGGCGGCTTGTGGTGGGGCTGCCCGGCTTTTGTCTGTCGATCACCAGATGGCGAGCTTGCCGCGGGCATAGGTCTCGATGGCCTGGCGGATCTCGGTTTGCTGCGAGCCGCTCTGATGCAGAGCAAGCCCGGGCACCATGATCAATCCGAGCAGATTGGCGTAACGGAGCGGGTTGTAGACCGTGCCGGGGATATAGCCTGCCGCCCCGACGACAAGGTGGCCCTCCTCATTCTGCCGGGTAATGCCCGATGCCACCGCGCGGTTCACGGCCCCGTTAAGCCATAGCTCTGCCGCGCCGCCGGGGCGGTCGAACGACGCCATCCACATTTGGGCCGCAGTCCCGGCAGCGGCCCCGGTCACCGACTGCACGATATTGGTGGTCGTGGCCCCGGCTGAATCGCGAGTCTGATGGTTGAGAGCCAGGACCGAAGCGGAGACGACATAGCCGAAGCGGCTCGCCCCGGTCTGCACGCCCCCTGTCTGCGACGTCTCGATCCGCTGGTTCGCGGCAATCCCGCCCACCGCTGATGCCTCGCCGGTTGGCTTGATCATCGCGACCAGCGTGTAGCTTGCCCCAATCGGCCAAATATCATCGGAGGCGGATACGAGAGGGCAACCGGACGTCCCGTTGCTGAACAACAAGCCCCGCTGACCATTTTGCGCGTCCTGAACCACGGTGGGCATGGCCGCACCGGTATTGGTGCCGAGCGCGAATACCTCTCCGCTCTTGCGATCAGTCCAAGACCCAGATGCAAAACCAGACCGCGGATCGAGCCAGACAGAACCGTCCGGCAGAGCCGCCATGAGGTTATCCGTCAGCGGATCAGGTTCAACCCGTCCGGGAAGAAACACTGTGCCAAGCGGGGCGTCCGACAGGCTGCGCGTGGCGGCGATACGTTGCGAATAAACAGGCATGTCAGTTGCTCTCGATCAGGATTTGCTGGTGTGCGGCCATTTGCAGGCCAGGAAACGTGTCAGGGTAATCCCACCACACATCACCAAGGTCGTTCGCCTCCCCCTCGAATGCGGGCTGCGGGTGAGCGGCGGTGAACAGGCTGGAAACCGTCGTCCCATAACCGGCGACAATCGCCGTGCGCGCCCCCGTTCGATTTCCGCGATGGTTGAGGCGCGATACCAGACCGATATTTGCCTGGTATTGCCGGTAGGTCGTCGGAGGATCGGCAGCGAGCGTGACGCGCATCGTGTCGGGCGCGACGGACATCACCGACGATATTGCGAGGTTGGTATCCCCGAGGACCTGCACCCCCTTGCCTGCGCCGAGCGCAGTGACATCGACAATGCTGTCATCGGTCAGCAGCGTGACTTGCGACGAGAAGCGCAGGTCAAACGTGCGCAGACCACTACGCCAAGCCTCCAGGCACCGCAGCGGCACCCACCCCTCGACCGAGAAAAGCTCGCGGTACATCACCACACCGTCGAACTGACCCTGCCATGCGTAGCCGTAGGGGCTGGGATGGACAAAGTCGTAGATATTGCCGGGGCTGGCCCCTTTCGATCCCATCGGCACCAGCCATGGATTGACGCGCCAGCATTCCAACTGCGCTCTGGTCGCCTTGGGATTGTGCGTGATGGCGTTGTAGCTGGAGTTGCCGACCTGCACCTGATCCCAAAACACCTTGATGCGTTCCTTCTGCCCCGTGATCGGGCGGATGGTTTCCTCCATGTCCTGCTGGAGCTTTGACATGGTGTGCATAAGCGTCTCAGTCTCCCGACCTCGGATCACATCTGCACCTGAGGTGGAGCCCCAAGGATCAAGCGGGCGGGCCACGTCCCAATCCGCCTCAAAGCCGCGATATTGCGCCCCGAGAAGCACAACCCGCTTGCCCTGCGCCTCGGCATAATCCGTCAGCCAGCGGAAAAAGCGGATTTGCTCATCCCATGTCGGCCGCCCTGGTCCGAGATTGAGGATAGAGGACGACCCCACAGAGGCATTGACCCCCACGATGGTGGGGAGGTCGTCCGCCGAGATGCCCGGGAAATCCGCTTGGATCTGGCGCAGGATCTGGAAAACCGCCTGCGACACCGGCGTCTCACCAGAGGGAGACGAGGTGCCTGCCGGGACATTGCTGTACTCGTGCAGCGGCTCCAGACCCGTCCAGGTCTGGAACATGATATGAGATCCGCCTGTCGGCATCAGGGCCTTCGTGGGCCACAGGTTTTGCTCGACCGTCGTCAAGGGCGCCCAGGTCCGGGCCATGATAGCCTCATACTCCGGCGTCCCTGATGCGTAGGGCAAATGGAGCAGCGAAAACTGGCCGGCATTGAGGGATTGGCCGATCCACATCAGGACGTAGATCGCATCCTGATCCCACATGCGCTGGAAGCGCCGGCGCCCCTCGCTGTCATTGGAAGAGACAGGGATGGTGGCGCCAGTCTCGGGATTGACCAGGGTCGAGGGTGGGTAAGCCCCTTCGGGCGTCGGCAGCCAGGGCAGATAATCCTGGTCGGCAGCACCCTCAGCGATGCTCTCGATTCGGCCGGTGGTGATGTTGTACCGCTCAAGGACGATGGCGCGCGTGGGATCGGTGTCGGACGGGGCGTGCTTGAGGATGATGTAATCATCCAGCAAAGCCGCGCCCTCGGGGTCGTCCTCGATGACTTCCAACCCCGCCGCATCCACGCTCTCCTGCATTCCCGAGACTGACTGCTGCACGGCGGCAATTGCGTCATCCACCTCGGGCGAGACCGGAGCGTCGAGTTCCAGCACGCGCAACCGATCCATGACGATTTCATTCGTCGCGGGGTCGTAGCCCGCGACAATCACCGCCCGCGTTTCATCGTCATCCGACGGCACATGCAAGATTGGGACCATATCCGCAGGCGCATCCTGGACCTCATCAATCTGGGAGGTGCGCGCGTCAATGTCGTCCACCTCGGAGGGATTGACGATGGTGACCATTGCGATCTGGGCGGTCGCACTGTCGCGGCGGTAGATCGTCGGACGGGTCAGACCGTCGCTGCCGCCCGCGCGCACGCCGAATTGCTCGCCGTCCGCGACAGCAGCTCGGCCGGCGACGATGGTGTCGTAAAACTGCGCCGACTGCGCGGCAGCACTGGCATACCCCTCGGCTGCGGTCCGAGCCGCCTCCGTCGCCGCCCGATCCCCAGCAGCCTGCCCCGCCGCAGCCTGCGCATCCTCGCGCGCCTGATCGACCTGCGGCAGCGCCACCGCCAGATCCTCGGCAGCGGCAACGGCCTCGTCGATTTTATCGCGCTCGCCCGGAGTGATTCCGTCACCGGCAGGACCGCGGACAATCCCATAGGTCGCTACACCAATAGTCGGCATCTCAGCGCCTCCATGCCTTGATGAAATGGTCCGGGCCCGGCAGCTGTCGCCATCCGGTGCCGTCGTTGATCTCCGGCGCGCACGGCCAGAGCCGCGGCAGCAGCTGGAAGTTCTCGGGGGTCAGATCGAACGAGATGATCGACGGATGCCAGACCTGCTCCGTTTCACCCGGTGGAACGACGTAATCGGCCACCGCATAGGCCGGGATGACCAGATCGGCGCCAGTCAGGAACACCACGACGCGCAGTTGCAGCCCGTCCAGCGGCATCGGCGTCCCGTCGGCCTGGTCCACGGCAAAGCCAAGGGTGGTCGTCTCACCCAGATTGTAAGGGAGGGTCGTCATGCGTCCTCGCAAAGAAAAAGCCCCGCGCGAGGCGGGGCTGGGATGAGATTGGGCGGATGCGGTCAGATGCCGAACAGCCCGTCCAGCTGCGCCTCGCCGACGTCCATGGCATCGGCAAGGGCAAGGAGGATGGGGTTCATCCTCTCGATCATGGTGGCGGCGCCCCACCTGACCACCGCTTCCAGTTGCACCTCGGGCGGCAGACCCTCGAACACCGAGGCCAGAGAGGGCGGAATTTCACCGCGCGCAGCCGGGCCGGCGTCCGAGGGCTGGATGATGCCGGCCGCTATAGCCGCCAGGAGGAAGTCGGGCCGGGGAATGACCGCTGCCGCCCGGGCGGCTTCGATGGCGGCGCCTGGGTCAGGCGTGGGCGGCGGCCGCAACACCGGCACGCCATCCACGATGACATACTCCTGTCCGCTCCAGATGCCTTCGATGAAGTCCGCGCCTGGCGGGGCGTTGAGGGCGAGGGTGTCCGCATCCGAGCGCATGGCCCGGATGATTTCCCCTGTTGCCGGTTCGAAATAGGTCCGACTTTCCAGATCCATCACCGCCTCATTTCTTGAATGCAAAGACGTCGACCTGCCATGCCGCCGAAATCATGTTTCGGTGGGCCAGGCGGATCGTGTTCGTCCCGGCGACCAGCGGGACCGCTACCGCACGCTCGTACATCGTTGTGCCGCCGCCTGACCCGCTGCTCAGTCGAATGGATTGAGCGTAATCTATGCCATTGACCTGAATAGTCGATGTGGCGTTGGTCGACACATCAAGCGCAGGGTTGAAGGCCGTGCACTTCATATAGAGCAAGGCGCGGCCCGCTGCCGGCATGGAAAACGTGAAAGGGTCGTAGTAGCTGATTGTTCCGGTCGTTGCCGTCCCGCCATTGAGAGTCGTGTAATGTCCGACCGTGACCGCCCCATCCTTGATGTTGATGGTGTCAACGGTCAGGTTCGCGATTTTCGCGCCCTGGATCTCGGCATCGCCTATTTTCGCATTGGTAATGGTTCCGTTTTCGATATGGGCGTTGCGGATCACCGCGTCATCGATCTGCGCCGCCTTGGTGATGATGCCCGCAGGGGCCATCAAGCCCCCGGTCAGGGTCTCGAACTCGATGTGCCGGGCTTGTAGCGTGCCGTCCACGATGAGCTTGCCGGCGTTCTTCTGGCGCACGATGGGAGACCCAACATAGGCGGTGCCGGTAGATGTATCGAGGCTCCAGACCATCCGCGCACGAGTTGCCTCACTCGGCGCGACAAAAGACCCCTCATAGGTGGTGATGGTGAACGGGATTGCGCCCGCGCCAGCCGTCCGCAGATAGGACGATGAAATCAGCGAGCCATCCGTCTTGAACCATTGGACGTAGGCATTCAGCCGGATAACTTGTCCAGACGCACCACCGCGCGCCTGAATGGATGCGAAATATTCCGATCCCTGCTCGACGGTCCAGTAATCGGAAATGAACGCCGCAGCGGCCGCGTTGGAAACAGTGACGGCGGCCCACCTTTCACCCGTGAAGGCTGGGCCGCTCGTCTGGATCGCCCACCCGCCGTTGTTGGTCCATGACGCTGCGTCGGCGATGTTGGCGTCGGGCACCAGGTTGGTGAAGTCCGAAATCACCATATGGCGGGCTGCAACCGCCCGTGCGGCCAGTTGCTCCGTGCCGATGGCGCCTGCCGCGATCTGGCCGGCGATCAGCTGTCCGACGATCTGGGTCGCCGCGACCTCGGCCGTCCATGCGCTCCCCGTCCAGCGATAGATGATGCCGTCCGTGGTGCGATAGATCATGTCGCCGACCCGGTTGCCGGTGGTCGGCAGTGTGGCCGATACCTTGGGCACCCGGATGTTGGTCGCGAAGGCGGTCTCATCGAGAATGCCCTGCACGCTCTCCTGGATGAAGTGCACCCAGGCCGAACCGTTCCAGCGATAGAGCCGGCTGTCGGCGGTGCACCAGGCCAGCTCGCCGACCACGCTGCCCGGCACCGACAGGTTGGCGATGATCCGGGTGGCTTTCAGCCCCGCGCTGGTGAACAGCCCGGTCACGCCACCGACGAAATCCCCGTCATCGAGATAGATGGCCGGGGTGGTGACGTTGGTCCATGCGGTCCAGCTGCTCTTGGACGTCAGGTTCGAGACCAGCCGCGCCCGCACCTGATAGGTGGTCCGCTGGACCACATCGAGGATGCGCCAGGCAAAGGGTTCGTTGAACGGGCGCTGCACGTCCAGATAGGGGTCGGTCGCGCCGTTCTTGCGCACCTGGATCTGGATATGGGTCACGCCCATCTCGTCGCCCGAGCACGAAACCCGGATCGCGGGGGCGCGGCCCCTGCTGGCGGTGTCGGTGATGGTCTCGGCGGCGACCGCAAAGCCGGTGATGGCCTGCGTCCACGGCCGCACCACGACCGGGGTCACCACCGTCGTCGGCAGTTCGAAATCGCTCGACCAGTCGTAATCGCTCGGATCGACCTCGCGCAGCGTGACCAGCACGTTCATGCCGGGCATCTTGTCGACCGTCTCGACCAGGAACAGCTTGTTGAGGTAGCCGTTCCGCGCGCTCGACCACGACACCATGTCCACCAGCGGCTCCAAGGCATAGGCCTCGGGCGGCAGATAGAACTGGTGCAGGCGCATGCGGCGGTAGTCCCGCATCTGGGCGCGCATCAGGCGCTGCACCTGGCGGCGGTAGGGCGCCGCCGGATAGCTGAGCGAGGTCGGCAGGTAGCGCCCGCCGTCCGCAGCCGTGGCGGCCGTGTCGATGTATTCCGGCGCGTCCTTGGTAGACCATTTCTCGGCCGGCTCGGGATAGGTCGCGGACAGGGCGTTATAGGTCTCGCCCAGCCCGTTGAACGGCTTGTAGCTCTGCCCCTCGGTGATCAGGATCGACTCGTCGGTGAAGGCGAAAACCGCGGCGCCGGGCAGGCCGACGATGGGTTTCAGCATGCCGCCGACCTCGGCGAAGCGCATGTTCGCGGCGCGGCCGATTTCCTCCAGCACGTCGGCGGGGCTCATGTCGGCGCTGATCTGCAAGCCGCAGCGGAACGCCGGTTCCGTGCCGCCACCCGCCAGAGGCATTGCCGCATCGCAGGCGTTCATCGCCGCGAACCACTCGGCCAGCGGCAGCCGCCATGCCGGCAGGTTGCGGCCGCCGAAGATCCATTCCGAGCCGAAATAGATGCCGCGCGCGATGTTGTAGGCGATGACCGCCGGGTTGCGCGTCGCCTCATAGGTCGCGCGGTTGCCCCAGCGATGCGCGCCCGAACCGCCTGCCGTGCTGTCCTTGCGCGGGTCATACATCGGCAGCGGTGCCGGCTGGAACAGATAGCTCGGCTTGCTGGTCAGCGAGTCCGAATCGTAGCGCGTGGTGACGATGGCATAGGCCTTGCCGGTGCCGATCATCGCCGAGGTCCACGGATAGTCCTCGGCAGACCCGAAGGCCCATGTCAGGAAAGGATCGGCAGCGGCCTGGGTGCCATCCACCCATTTGACGCAGATCCGGTTGCCGTCATCCGACAGGTTGGTCAGCACCATGCCCATGTCGATGGAGCCACCGGGGACGGTGGCGGCCTCTGCCCATCCCGACTGCTGCCCGGGCTGGAACGTGCCCGTGATATAGGCTCGCAGGCCATTCGGCGTCCCGGCCTCGTCACCGACCCAGATGCTGCCATAGCCCTGCGGCAAGCAGGAGACCTCGATCACTTCGGTCACAAAGCGCCGGTTCTTGCCCCAGCCAGCGACGTATTTCAGCTTGCCGGCCGTGGCATAGTCCCCGACCACGAATGACAGCGGCGTGTCGTCGCCGAAATCCACATCGAACTGCACGTCGACCTTGGGCTTGTCCGCCACCGCCTTGGCGATGGCCGAGGACAGCAGGTTCGCGCCCAGGCCAATGGCCACGCGCAGCAGGGCAGCCGCGATGCCGCCCGCCTTGAGCGTGGCGCCGACCCAGGCGACCGCAGCCATGACCGGACCGGCATGCGCAGGCCCGGCGATGGTGGCGACCATCAGCGCTTGAAACAGAATTTTCAGCATGTCTTATCCGACTTTGAAGGCCCGGATCATGTCTTCGCGCGGGCGGCGGCCGTGGCCGGCTTCGGTGAGGACGATCAGGCCCGAGGCATCCACGACGCACAGCGCTTGTTTCACGGGGCCATCCGCCTTGATCACGCCGATATCGCCCACGTCAGCGAAGGCGGGCGGGACTTCCGGCAGCAGCGAAGCGACCAGATCGGCCAGAGAGGCAAACCCGGCCTTTTGCAGCGCGCGTCTTGCCCCGGACGGGCTGACATAGCGCCCGCGCCAGGGCTGGGCGATATCCTGTCCGGTGATGGCCAGCACAGCCCCGGCAGCAAGGCCCAAGGCGCAATCCTGCGAACCCCACGCAAAGGGGTCGCGGCGCTGGCGGTCCATCTCGGCGGCGAACCGAGCCCGCCAGTCAGGCAGGCGGGTGAGGGTCTGGGTCATGGTGCAACCTTGGTGCAATGCGAAACGCCGGGACTCGACTTGAGCCCCGGCGCCGGATCACCATCGAGTTGCGACACACCGATGGAGAATCATATGAGGACGTCCGTTCCCGTGATGTATTTCGATACAGCCACCGGCAACTTTTCAAAGCACCCGCCGGGGCAGCCGGTCATTAAGGTCTTATTAGCAGACGTCGACGGGATGGTTGTATTCGCTGACCGGAGATGGCGAGAGGTGTGGGCTTTTATTGATACTGGAGCAGATCACTCGCAGATCGACGCGGATCTTGCCTCGCTTATCGGGGCTAAAGATACTGGAAAGGTTGTCACTGTCCGCGGGGTTCATGGACAAGAAAGGCACGGGGTCTATGCTGTGGAATATCTTCTAGGCTGGCAACAGCTTGTTACGACAGAGGCCGTTTCCACTCGCCTGATCAACGTTGGACATGCATTCCCACTTCTCCTTGGCATGAATGATATTCAGCTTGGAGTGCTGAATTTAGGAGGGGTAAACTCCGCATCTACATTTGAGATCAACACTGATCCGGAACCTAAACAACAGCTCGACAACGTTGCTTTTGATACTGTCCTAGGAGGAACTTCTGGAGCAGAAATCGCAGAAGCTGCTATTCGCGATGCCAAGGGCCAAGTAACTTCCTGATCCATCTCATCACCCCTGCTTATACCACTGGACGTTCCGAGAGCCGATGGTGCTGGCGTATTCGCTGAACCGGTCCCCGGCCGCGCGCCGCTTCTGATGCGCGTCCGAGGATTTCGCCGGATTGGTCGCCGTCAGCATGACCATCAGCTCGGATCGAACCGAATAGCTGATACCGCCCTCACTGCCATATGACGGCGTGCTGATCGGGCCTTCATCCACGATGCCGACCCATTGCAGCTGCGGCGCGCTGACGAAGGCACCGCCGATCATGCTGGTGGCGTGGATCTCGACATGGGCCAGACGCGGATCGGTTCCGCGCGCGAGTTCTTGCGCCGCATCGGCGATCTGCGACAGGGTGACGGTCACCGGGTTGTCGCTCAGATCGCCGACATATTGCAGCCCTTCGATGGCGAGGTTGCAGCCGCCCATGTAGAGCCGGCTTTCGTTCCCGCCGCCCGGCAACGGGGTCGTCAGCGTCAGATCCTCGTCGCCCGACCAGAAGCCCATGGGCACCTCAGCCCCGGTCGTCCGGTTCTTGGGCTTGATCCAGAAGAACCAGACCGGCGCAATGCCCTGGTCGCGCGCGCCTTGCAGGGCCGCGAGGAAGTTCGTGTCATAGGTGCGCATGGCTCAGGTCTTTTGCAGCAGGATCAGCGAGGCGCCCTGCGACAGACGCCCCGGAATGTCGATGAAGGGCGTGAAGCCGCCTGGCGGGACATTCGCCTTGAGATGCGGGCGGGCCATTTCCACCGCCGCCCCGGTCGCGATGCTCTGCGGCAGGTAGGGCATGATGGCGATCTGCGCCGTGACGCCGCTGCCGTTGGCGGTGACCGTCTCCGCAAACTCCGCGAAGAAATAACGGCCCGAGCCCCACGCGATGCTCATGCGGTCGCCTGCCGTGACGCGATAGCTGGCAGGCAGCCCGGCCAGCGCAATGGCCGTCCGGTCGGCATTGATGCTGTTCACCGTGACGGACCCGCCCGGGGTGCCGCCCGCCGCCGGCTTGTAACCGCCATCGGCGAACAGCATGGCGCGGCGCCCGCCATCCATTGCCCGGATCTTGGCGCTGATCTCGGCAGCCGCATCGCGGCGCCTCGGCGATAGCGACAGCGACACCTCCCAAAGCGGGCCTGCGAGGCGTGCGGACCAGAACCGGCCATCACCCGAGCCGGACTGCTCATCGAACCGGCGCAGGCTGAATTGGCAGTCCCCGCGCGGCTCCAGCAGGTCCGACAGGAAGGCCAGGGGATAGACATCTGCGAGCGCCATCAGCGGTTCTTTCTCGGGTTGACCTGGTATTGCTGGACCGTGGGCTTGATGCTGGCGCTGACGGCCTTGCCCATGTTCGCAGAGGACCGATCCGCGATCTGGGTCACCCGCGCATCGAAATAGGGCGACTTGTCGATTTCGACCCGGATCACGCCGCCGGCCGATTGGCCCTTGGTGTGGTCATAGATGGTTTCGTTCGGGTGAATGATTGCGTAGCGCCCGCCCAGGCCGTCCACGCCGCCGGTGCGCGACCCGGGGCCAGTCCAGCCACCACCGTCATAGCTCTCGTCGGTCAGGCCGCCGATGCCTTTGATGATGGCAGCGCCCCAGGACGTGCCGCCCATCAGTCCGAGCATGCCCTTGGCGAATTGCACCTTGGCGATTTCGGCCAGCAGGTTCGCCAGAGCTTCCTTGGCCGCGTCCGCGCCGTCGAGCATTGAGCCGAAGAAGTCCTTCATCACGTCCTGCCCCTTTTCGGTGGCGGTGCGGATGCGCTCCAGCTGTTCCTCAGCGTTCACGTAGTCCTCGGCCATGCCCCTGATGCCCTCGCGGATCTCAGGGGTCAGCTCGACGCCCGCTTTCTGCGCGGCGTTCAGCAGCTTCTGCTCTTCCTCGATGACGGCAAGGGCATGCTCCCAGTCGCCGCCCGCCGCAGTCACCTTGGCGAGCGCATCAGCTTGGCGCAGGAACGCCTCGGTCTCGGCCTGGATGTCCTGCACGCTGCGCTCGTATTCGTTCGCGCGCTCGCGACGACCAGAACCGCCACGGCCTTTGCGGCCGCCTGATCCGCCTTTTCGACTGGCCGCGCGCTCCCTCTCTCGCGCACTATCCCGGGCTTCATCCAGTTCGGCGTCTAGCTCCATGCCGCGCTCAGCCAGCCCGCGTTCGCCGCGAATGAGCATGCGCTCGACCCAAGTTCCGGCGGCCGCCTCTCGCGCGGTGAACTCCGCCTCCATCTGGAGCCGCTGCCGCTCTCGTGCCGCTTCCGCGATGGTGCGGCCTTGCCGCAGCGCAGTCAGCTCGGCGAACTTGCCCGCATTGGCGATGGCGCCGCCGCCCATGGAGGCAAGCGCGGACGCTATGGCTCCGATTTCGGCCCGGACTGCCGACATGGTTACGGCCCAGTCTGCGGTGGCATTCGCAGAATCCACCGTCGCGTCGTAAGCGCGCAAAACCTCGTCGGCCAGCTCGCCAGTGATGCCCTTTGCCTCCAGGGTTTCCGCCAGCGCATCTCGTTCAGCATCGGCCCGCGCACGGGTCGCCGCCTCGCTGTCGGCGCCATACAGCGCAACCAGACGTTGGATCTCCGCCTCGGTCGACAGGCTCTTAATCCTCTGGTCCACATCAGCGCGCATCGCAGCGCCCAGCCGCATGGTTTCCCCGGCGTAGGCATAGGCTGCGGCAATCTTGGCGTCGGCAAGTGACTTTTCGGCGGCAGCAGTGTCGCGGGTTACCTCAAGCGCTCGCCGTGCGGCTTTCTCGGCTTCAACCACACTGGCAAAGTATGCGGCTTGCGCATCATCCATTTGCTCGGCGTCACCAAGCGCCTCCGCAAGCGTTTCGCGCATTTTGGTCAAGATGGCTAGTCGCTCTCCCATCGTGTCAACCGAACCCAAAGCGTCAGCGAGGCTCGCCGTTTGGTTAAGCGCATCACCTCGAAGGCCAAGGCCATTCGCCATGTCCTCGCGCCGCGACACGTTGCCCCACCCGCTGCCATTGTAGTCGCGGGACAAAGAGCCTGCAGCGGTTCTGGCCGCGTCGTTCATCTTGCGCAGATCGACCTGGGCGATTGCGCTGGCGAGGTCTCGCACCTCATCCGATACGCCGCCGTAAATCTCGGCCAGCTTCTTGCCGCCATCGGCGAACAGATCGAGATTGCTGCGCGCCTGGTCGATGGCTTCGTTCAGGTCGTCAATCGCTTCTCCGAAGTCCTTGGTCTCGGGTATCATGCCGGTGAGTGCCTGTGAAAAGGCGGCCCCCATGGCTACCGACCCGATGGTGAGTAGCGAAACAGGGTTGAGCATCCCCATGAAAGCGGCCCCGAGGGCTTTCACGGCACCGACGCCGCCGCCCATGGTTACCAACACCTGCGAAATCTGCGTGCCCTGCTGCATGGCCAGTTGGATCGGGCTCTGCCCCGCGGCCATCATCACGGCGATGTCATTGAACTGCGAGACGAGGATGCCGGTCTGGCCGGCCGCCGCCTGGATCTCGGTCCCGGCCGCTTTCGCTGCCGCGCCGGCTTCCCGCAGGTCCGAAGCGGTGCGCTTCATTGCGCCACCAAGCCGGCCCTCGACCTGGGCGCCTTTCGCTGCGAGGCTGTCCAAGGCTTGTTCGCCCTGCTTCAGCCCCGTAGCATCAGCCGCGAGGACAAGTTTCGCAAAATCGGTCATTTAGGGCCTCGGAGGGGATTATGAAGGGTTATGTGTTGGTCGCGGCCTTGGCTACGCTCTCTTATCCAGCGTCAGCCGAAACAGTGGGCGAAATCTTGGTCGCTCAGATGAAACTAAGGACACTCGGCTATGAGGTAGGGAAGCCTGACGGAAGGATGGGGCCAGCCACGCGGAAAGGGTTGAACGCTGCTGCGGTTAAGAACGGGTTTGACCCAACGCTCGCGGAGATGTTCAAATTTTTTGCTATCAAAACAGTGACTGGGGAGACCAAGGTCGAGGACGAGGGCATCCTGAAGGTCGTCAAAGATGCTGTCGGTGATAGTTTGAAAGATCCATTTTCAGCCGAATACAAGGATATCAGGCGCCTACCTTCAGGGCGGATTTGCGGGGAGGTCAACGCGAAGAACCTCTATGGCGCATATGTCGGATGGCAAACCTTCATGACCTATGGCCCCCTCATTAAATTGGGGGAAACCTACATGAAGCCGTCGGTAATGGTGGATGATGGCGAGGACGAACTGGCTTATATGGCCTGTCTGATCGACGCCTAGGGGAAATGGCGACGCCCCCTCTCGGGGGCGCCTCGTTCACGCTTCCTGCCCGACCGGCTCTAGCGGCCTGGTAGGCTCGGGTGCGGGGCAGCTTTCGCCGACGAATAATGCAAGCCTAGCCCCGCGATTACGTTATCTGCTCCGCGTATCCACACGGAACTAGCCCTCCGTCAGTTGGACGATAAAGTACTATTTTTCGTGCCTCTACATGGTGGGAAAGCATGCGCGCGTAATTTCTTATTACTTGTTCAGAATTATCCGGAAGAATGGAAGATATGGCCTCACCTGCTTCGGTCAACACATAAACAGGAGCGCCCACATCGTCCTTATTCCGGACAACCAATTTATCGAAGTTTCCTGTCTTCAGCAGGTCTTTTGGCACAGAAAAGTATATAGATCGGCATCCATTCATAAGTAATTCCTCGCCGCGGGCGTTGGCACCGCTACTGAATATTTTTATTTGCCCAGAGGTGCCAGGATCGACCATTAGCCCTGCACTGACCAGAGAC
>NZ_KQ955208.1:804251-900976 GCF_001546115.1 Paracoccus aminovorans | reverse complement strand
AAAGTGCCTGGCTTACGAATTTCGGAGGCCAATACCCTCCCCCATCGATGGCGCAGTTCGTCAGTGCTTGCCGAAGCACTGTATTGCTCGAACTTGTCAAAGAATTCCGCTGCAATATCTCCGGGCACGTCCTCGTAATCTTGGTTTCCGTCGATGAGATCGGCATGGGCCTCCCGCACGACAGCTTCGATATTCTCTTGCTGAGAGATCACCTTTCGGAAATGCTTTTCGACCGCCCTTTGCGCCAAATCAGGATCGGCACCCAGCTGCTCCACGCCGTATCGGGTGATTTGCTCGATCATTGCCACTTCGCCTCGGTTCTTTGCGCGCTTGCGCTCGGCAAAACCTTCCACGTGAGCATTCATGACATCCACTGCAGCCCCCACCAGCCGGTCAAATGCCGATATCGCCCTGCTTCTTACCGATGCCTTGACGCCAGTGTCGGTTAGCTCTCCAGCAACTGCTATTTCGTTTGAAAGATGATCATCCGACATATTGCGCCCCCAAAGCTTTCCGCCATTGAGGACTGATGCTTATCGATTCTGCGAGTCATTTTTCAGGTAGACACAGTTTGCTGCACCTTCTCTAGGTGGTGTTGACAAAAGGGATTCACAGGGTGGCCTGATCGTGATTCAAGCTGGTACCTGCAATGGAGACCAGCTTGGCACGAGACCTGATGTCGGACGAGGAATGGGCGTTTCATGAGCGCTTCATTCTGGCCGTGCGCGCCCCGAACGGGCGCAAGCCCGCAAATCACCGCCTTGTTCTTGATGGGATTTTCTGGATCGCGCGGACCGGCTCTCCTTGGCGCGACCTCCCAGAAGAGTTCGGGAAGTGGTCCAGTGTCTACCGCCAGTTCCGGCGCTGGACCCTGGCGGGGTTGTGGGAGCAGATCCTCGAAGCGCTGAACGAAAGTCGGATCGTGCCGGATGCGCTCCAGATGATCGACAGCACCGTGATCCGCGCCCATCATCAGGCAGCGGGCGCAAAAGGGGGACTCCAAGACAGGGTTTTGGCCGTTCAAGAGGTGGTTTCACGACCAAGGTCCACCTGCGCGTCAATGCTGCCGGGCTGCCAATGAGGTCGGACATCACGCCGGGCCAGACATCGGACTACCTGGGCTTTGATCTGGTCATGGACGACAACCTGCCGGAGCCTTGCATCCTGCTGGCCGATCGCGGCTATGACTCCGACAAGGTTCGCAAAACCATGGAGGCGCGTAGCATCCTGCCGGTGGTCCCGATGCGCAAGTCTCGCAGGCTCCGTGTCGCTGTCGATCGCAGGCTCTACCGGCTGCGGAACCTTGTCGAGCGGTGCTTCAACAAGCTCAAGAACGCTCGCCGTGTCGCCACCCGCTACGACAAGACCGCCGAAAGCTTCCTTGGCTTCATCGATATCACGTCGATCCGCCTCTGGCTCCGCCATTTGTCAACATGACCTAACCCCTCTCCATCGGCGGGATAGACAGCAGGTCGCGGCCCTCGACCAGCCCGGCGACATAAGCCTCGGACATGGCGCGCACCGTCTCGTATTCCCAGGGGGTGGACAGCCGGCCCGTCGCCTTGCCATAGGCCCGCATCTCGACATAGGGCAAAGGAGTCCATCCCCCCATGCCGAAGGGCTGAGCGAAACCGAGGCTGGCGCAGGCGGTCAGAAGGTCGGCGCGCTCCAGATCCTCGAACCGGGGCAGCGCGGCGCCGTCCTCGACAAGCTGCTGGCCACGGGTCAGCGTCCAGCCTTCGGGCTTCGCGTTTTGCCAGCCGATTTGGTGCGCGGCGGTGACGAGGCCGCGCCGGGCTTTCCCATGAAGGCGCCCCGGTCGCCAGCGAAGGCCAGCACCTGTTCGGCGAAGCTGCGGCCCGTGCCCCGGATCGGGTTGCTGATGTTCAGCCCGAGGAACCAGTCGGCATCCGAGGCCGTCGCCGGGCGGTCGCCGCGCTCGATGTTCTCGAACCCCACGATCAGCTTGCGCGCGGTGACGCACAGGCGCTCGTGATAGTCCTCCTGCGTGGCGTCGTCGGGCAGCTTTTCGAGCTTGGCGACCTCGCGGAACGCCTCCTGCGCAATCCGGCCCTCGGTGCCCAGGACATGCACGATGCAGGGACGTTCACGCGGCAGCTCGGCGCCCTTGTCGTCAAGGTGCGGCCCGTCGTCATCCCAGAGCGGGGCGCCGGTCGCGGGGTGTTTCAGGTGCAGCGGGCGGCCCTCGTCGGCCACGCCCCGGCTGTCGAAGCTGGTGAAATCCATGTCTATCCCTTGGGTGGTTCTGGTTCAGGAAGGGGCGGCGGGCGAACCACGTCCACCGCCCCGCCGGCCGGCAAGAGGGAAAGACTCGCGACCGGATCAGGTGATATCACTGGCGCCGCGCACGCGGGCGTAGTTCGGAACGAACGTGAAGGTCGAGCCCTCGTAGGTCGTGGTGCTCGCCTCATTGTCGACCAGCGAGTGAATGATGCCGGTCCAGTAGTCCGAGTTCGTGCCGTCCGGGTCCACGATCTGAAGCGCCACTTCGGTTTCGCCCTCGTTCGCGGTGGCGACGGCAGTCTGGCCCGCATCGGCGGTGATCTGGCGGAAAGCGATCTGGCCGCCGGTGCCGCTGCGCGCGCCCTTGAGCGTCTGCGTGATGCCGGTTTCCAGGTCGGGCGCCTCGATGGTGGCGTGGTTGAACCCGATCTGGCCGATGGTGACGACGCCACCGATCTTGCTCCAGGTGAGGGCGGTATAACCGGCGATGGTATTGGTCGCGGGCTTGGTGAGGCTGATGTAGCAGCGTTTCTTGATGCTGGTCTCGGTCATGTTCCGGGCTCCTGTCAGGGCGTCTTGAAGGTCTGGAAGGGGATGGACACGGGAACGCGCCAATAGGTGCCGTCACCGATGCCCTCGCGAATGTGCGGCGGTTGCAGGATCTGGGTCGTCATCCCCGCCGCAGGGATGGTTGCGCCCATCGGGAAAAGGGCTGCGATCTGTTCGGCCAGGCTGTCTGCGGCGACTTCGCCGGTGCCCTTGGCAACGACTACGGTCGCGATCAACGCGCCCGCCACGATGGGGGCCTCGCCGTCCAGCGTGTCGTCGGCGGTCCTCGACCTGACGATGGTGCAGGAGACATAGGGCAGGTTGCCCGGCTTGGCCGGGTCGAAGTCGATATTCGGCCAGGCCTTCGGGATGCCGGCCAGCGCCGCCAGCCGCGCCCTCACCGCTACCTCGGGGGCATGCTTCATTTCAGCCTCGCGATGTTCGCTTGAACGATGCGGTCCCATTGCAGGGCCGCAGCCTCGACAAAGTGCCGGCCGGCCTGGTTGTAGGTTCGGCCCAGCTTGTCCTCTCCGACGAAGCCCGCCTCCATCCGCAGGGCATAGACAGCGGTCCACCCGAACCGGGCCACGTCGCCGGGCTGAATGGCGGTCGTCGCCAGCAGGTAGCTGGTCGCGCCCTGGCCGATCTGCGCCCCGTTCAGTTCGGAGACGAGGGAGTTGCGCAGAAAGCCGGTGTCGACCGGCATCCTGCCGCCCTGCGCCTCGGGCTTCTGGGCCTCGTCCATCACGTCCTGGACGCTGGCCGACAGGACCGCGCGCATCTGCTCGACGGTCTTGTCGCGAAAGGCCCCGAGCTGTGCGGTGAAGGTCTTTTGCGACATGGCCAATCAATCCTGCATCAGGTCGGACCTGACCCGATAGGTGGCCAGGCAGCGACACTGGATGCTTTCGGCGGCCAGGCGCTTCGGGTCGGTGCTGTGCTCCAGGTCGCCGGGGTATTCCATGCGCACGCCCGGGGCCACTTCGAACAGCTCGCCGAACTTCACCTTGCGGCCGTTCATATATCTGTGGCTGTCGCGGGTGCGCGCGTCCATCGTGGCGCCCCAGCCGATCTCGATCTGATCGGCCCGAACCTGCCCGCTGTCCACCAGTTGCGCGAAACCCTCGTGCTGCCCGGAGCGCATGGAATTCAGCGCCTCGGTGCGGCCGATGGTGTCGCCACGGTATTTCTTGAGCCGGTCCCGGTAGCGGGTGACGATCCGGCGCAGATCGGCCTCGGGGATGGGCTTGCCGCTCTCGATGGCCTTCTTGATCGTGCCGTCAAATCGCTTGTCGCGGCGCTTTCGCTGGAAATAGGCCGAGTCGAGGTTGCGCAGTTCCTTTTCCGCGTTCTTGGCCCATTGCGCCTGCTGGCTGGTCAGCCCGATGAAGCCGCCCTCGCGCTTGCCGGTCTCCTTGTTCATGCGCCCGACGATGTCCAAGGCGACCTGCCGGGGGTTCTGACCGCCTGCCAGCCCGGTTTCGATCACCTCGCGGGCCATTTCCCGCTGCTGCTCGACAATCTCCACGATCAGGCCCGAGGACCTGTCGCGAACCCATCGCTCGGCGCGGGTGTGACGGCCGTCGAAGCCCAGCAGGAAGGCGTCGCCGCTGTTCGGGTCTTTCAGCCGCAGGTCGGTCAGGGCGGCGGTCGCCGCGCTGGCGAAGGCATTGCCAATCGCCCGGTCGACCGGAGCGAAGAAAGGCGCCTCGATGCGCAGCGCGGCGACGGCGGCGTCAAGGTCGTTCGCCTCCAGCGCGGCAATGAAGCTGTTCAGCTGGGCCGCGTTGGTGACCTGGTCGATGGCCTCAAGGAAGGCATCGCGGATTTCAGGCTCCAGCCGATCAAGCAGGGCCTGCACGTTCTTGGGAAGCCGAGCCATGTCATATCCCCAAGACCCAGCTGAAAATGCGCACGATGCCGATGGCCCAGGCGCCGACGGTCAGGAAGAGCAGAGCGACGAGGAAGGTGAGCGAGGCCAGCACGGCAAGAAGGTCGGTCATCGTCACGCCCTCAGGATCAGGTCGAAGAACAGCGCCACGCCGCCCGGCGCATAAGGCTCGGCGCGGACGATGGAAAAGGTGACGGCGCCGATCTGGAGCCGGTCGGCGGGCGTCGGCGTGGTGCCCTCTGCCGCCATCATCTCCCGGCGGTCCCCGGCCTGGATGGCGCTGCCGTTGACCAGCCCCAAGGCGATGGTGTCGCCCAGGAGATTGACCGGGATGCGCTGATCGGCGCCGGGGGTCTGGTCCCATTCGGGGCCGGTCGGGGGGCCTTTGCGGATCAGGGTCGCGCCATGGCCCGTGTCTTTCACGGCCGCCGCGACCTCTGCGGCGATGGCGTTCCAGTTTTCCATGGGTCACTCCCTCCCGTGATTAGGGTGAAACCCCATCGCCGCCTCTGCTGCCTGCCTCGCCTCGCAGGCGGCCTCATAAGTGTCAAAGCAACCTATATTGGTTGTTTTGCCGTCTGCCATAATCCGGGCTCGCCATCGTCCGTGCGCGCCATACTGAGAAACCCCCATCATTCCGCTGGTGTTGGTTTCACGCCGCTTTGTGTTCCTGGCATTTATCTTGCGCGGAACAGATCGAAGGTTTTCCCAACGGTTATCCGCCCTATTGCCGTTGATGTGGTCAATATCACCATCCGGCCACGCCCCGACTTGCAATGCCCATATCACCCGATGGGCATAGACCCTGGTGTCGAGGACCGTGCCTTTGCGGTATCCATTGCTTGGGTCGAGGCAATCAATGGCGACTTTCCTGGCATATTTGCTGTTCCAGACACGGGCGGCGCGGTTTGCAGTGTAGCGGCCTTCGCCTGCGATGAACCATTCCGGCCCGCGTTCTTTCCAGAGCAGATGACCGGTATCCGGCTCATAGCGGATAAGTTGACGAAGAGCCTCCGGGGAGGGGAACAAGCGCTCAGCCATAGGATGCCACCAGTCCGTAAAGATCCATCAGCCGGGCAGTCAGCCATTCGACCATGTAGCAGCGCACCTCGGCCGCCTCCGAGGTGATCGGGATGCCGGCGAACTCGCAGAGGTAGTCCACGATATGGATTGCCTCGTGCACGAGCGTGCCAATGCCGGGCCGGCCGCCGGGGAACACCATCCAGAAGACGGCAGATCCGCCGTCCTCGTTGACGGCATAGCCCGCCCCACCGGCCCCGGCCTCAGGCGAGCCGCCGAAGGGCTCCAGCTCGGCCCGCGCGGCCGCCAGGTCGTTGAACACGAGGACCGACTGCCGAAGCCATTCCACGAAAATGATGTGGTCGCAGTCGACGGTTTGCGCGGCCATTCAAGCCCTCATCAGAAAAGACACGCCGCCAGATCCGGCGCGGACCAGCCCGGCAAGCAGGCCCTCGACTGCCGAGATGCGGGGGATATAGCCGTCAGCCCCGGCAGGGCCTTTGACGCGCTCCCATTGCAGCTTGCCGGCGGCGACCAGTACCTTGTCGGTCCCCGGCGTCGACACGGCCGAGAGGGAACCGGGCGCCCGCTGCTCGACCAGCGCGGCCTCGATGACCGCGTGCTTGACCGGCTCCGGCGCCTCGTCGTTCTCCCACTCGCCCAGCCAGCGGGAATTGAACCGCACGGCCACGTAGCGCTGCCCCCGCATCAGGTCGGTCTCGTGCAAGACCACCTCCAGCCCCGCCTGCCCGGTGTAGTCCCGCGCCTCGTCGGCCGTCACGGCCAGTTCTGTCATGCTCAGCATGAGCGCCTCCTGTGCTTTGGATTGGGGCCGGATCACCAGCCCCGCACCAAAGATCAGTCAGTGGTCTGCCCGGCGCCGCCGCCGTTGTTCGCCGCAGCGCCCTTGTCCTTGGCGCGCTTCGTGGCGTCGGCGGCCTTTTGTTCGTTCGTGGGCTGTGAAGCCGGGGCGTCGGTAATGGCCTCGTCCCAGGTCTTCTTTTCCACGTAGTTATCGGGATCGGGAGAATGGTTCGCCATGATGGCCTCCTTGTTGGGAATGACAGGGCCACGTGGCCCCGCCTGTTTCGGATCACGCCGCGACGGTCAGGAACGCGATGGGAACCTGCTTGCGGTTTGCCACCAGCTGCCAGTTCGCGGCATTGGCCAAGTCGGTCCAGCCGGCGCCACGAGCGACGGTTTCGGTGCCATTGCCGGTGATCGAGGTGCTGGTGAAGCTGAACCCGATGGGATGCACGATCATGTTGCGGCGGGTCCACAGCGTTTCCGCGCCGCCACCGTTGCCTCGCGCTTCCTCGCGCTCATAGGCCAGCGGCACCTTGGGATTGCCCATGCCATACGCGAAGGCTCCTTGGCCGATCAGCGCCACCACCGGCGAGCCGTTCAAGGTCATGGCGGTGTCGTTTACGATTACTGGCAGGCCGTTCAGGGTGCGCACCAGCAAGTTGCGCTCGGCGTCGAAGTTGGCCTGCGCCAGCTTTTCCTTGACCAGGACGCCGAAGGCAGCCGAGTTCATGACGTAACCGCCGATACCGCCGAAGGCATCGCCCATGGTCATCTGTGCGTCGATCAGGCCGTTGAAGGTGATGCCTTCGGCGTTGGTGGCCTGATGGACCATGCCGGTGCTCGCCGCGATGGCGTCGTTCAGAATTCCGCGCAGGGTGGCAACGATGCGCAGTTCGGCTTCCTGGCGCCAGTAGAGGTCAAGGCGCGAGGCCACACGGGCCAGCGGGTCCTTCCCCGTCAGGTCGGTGACAAAGTCCATCGACCCGAAGCCTTCGTTCAGATGGCAGTTCCGGGCCTTCATGGAGCCGGTGCCGATCTTGCGAGGAACCGCGATGTCCTCATAGACATCGTTGCTGTAGTTCGGCTCGACCGAGGCGTCGATTGGAAGCCAGAACGGCAGATCCACGATGCCGGTCGCCGATTGCGCCAGTTCCGAGATGATGGGGTTCGTCACAATCAGGCCGCTTTCGAAGAACGGCGTTTTCGTGACGGGATCGGTGTCCATGTAGGACTGGACGACTTCATACGCGGCGTC
Organism: Paracoccus aminovorans; assembly: GCF_001546115.1. Taxonomy (GTDB): domain Bacteria; phylum Pseudomonadota; class Alphaproteobacteria; order Rhodobacterales; family Rhodobacteraceae; genus Paracoccus; species Paracoccus aminovorans_B. Next base: position 893,210 of record NZ_KQ955208.1, on the reverse strand, counting down.
GCGGTCGCGGGCGAACACGTCGCCAAGGGTAGTGTAGGGCATGGTGTCCTCTGATGATTATTCGCTGCTCATGGCAGGCTTGAGCTTTCCTTCGCGCGCGAGCGCGAGCCGTTCCGCATCGCCCATTTCGGCCAGCGATTTACGGCCTGCTTTATCGCCACCTTCTGCACCGCCGCCCACAGGAGGGGTGACGAATGACTTGCCTTCGCTCGCCGTCCAGTGCTTCACGTGATCGGCCAAGGCCTTCGGCCCCATGTCGGTTTCGACCACAGGCTTGCCATCCACCATTTTCACCTGATCACGAAGTATCGCGACGGCGCCGCGCTGCAAGCCGGGGTCGGTGATGCCGGCGGCAGTTAGTGCCGTAGTCAGCGCATTGTCGCGAGTGATGCCGGTAATCTGGACTTCGGCATTCTCAGCCTTGGTCTTCCAGTCGTCGCGCTCCTTTTCGAGCCGCTGCCGTTCGGCGACCAGCGCCGCCTCGTCGGGCTTGCCCTTGAGCGCTGCGGCCAGATCGTCCCTGGCCTTGTCGGCTTCGGTCTTGAGCGTGGCCTTGTCGGCCTTGACGCGCTCATAGGCGGATTTCAGGTTGGCGACCTCGGGGTGAGCGTCGACGCCCTCCAGGTCGAGGACGAACTTGCCGTCCTTCTCGGTGTAGAGCGCCTTCATAGCCTCATCGAGGCCGTCGAGGGTATCGACAACGGTCTTCAGAGCCATCGGCCCGGTCCTTTCGGTGGTGGTTAAGCCGCCCTCGGCGGCGTTTGCTGGGGCGTCGCCCCGGGTTCTTCCTCGTCGTCATCGAATTCGCGGGCGTCGCGCTCGCGCTCGATCAGGGCGAATTCCTCCTGTGCCGTGCGCTCGGCGCTGGCGATGCCGCCCTTCTGCAACTGCGCATAGAGCGTGTCGTAGCTGATGGCCCCGCGTTCCCAGCTGTCGACCAGCTTGGCGGCGTCCTCGGGGGACAGCTCGCCGGCCGCGAGCGTGTCGGGGGCGTGAACGATGACTTCCTCGGGCGCAGATCCGGCGATGACGGCCGCATGACGCAGGCCCATCTCCAGCAGCGCGCAGGACGACTGCACGATGGACAGGAGCGTGGCCGTTTCCGACCGGAAGCGCAGCGAGCGCGCCTTGCCGCTTTCCTCGACCTTGTCCGACTGTTCCAGCAGCTTGGCGCCGGCCATGACCGCCAGCGTGCGGTTGTCCTCCATCGCCTTCAGGTGCGCGTCGATGCCCGAGCAGGTGGGCGAGACATACTTCACGTCCGGGGTGACGCCTTCGGCCCCCTGGATTGCGATGCAGGCGCCAGCGCCGACCGCCTCGGGGGCTTCGCCGTTGATCACCACCAGCGTCTCCTGGCCGCTCATGTAGAGCTGGTGCCGGTAGTCGGCCGAGAGCTGGTAGTTCGCGATGACCGACCGCGCCACGCCGATCAGCGGGGGCGTGCGGATGGCCGGGTCCAGATCCACCGACGAGGCGACCGCGAAGGGCACGCGCGTCATTGCCTTGCCGCCTCTGGCTGCCGGGGCGATGCTGCGGGCCGGGCTGGCAAGATCCGTCTCATAGACATCCTGCCAATAGCGTCCCTTCACGATGTTGAGCACCCGGAAGCGCTTCACGTCCGACCAGGCGAAGCCGACGCGGGTCTTGCCGCTCTCATCGAGGACAAAGAACTCGGTGTCCCAGTTGATGATGGTCTCGGCCGCATAGCCCGCGAGACGCGGGTCGCCGCCAGCCTCCGGGGCATCCGCGAGAAGGCCGTAGCGCCCCGACAGCAGCAGGTTGCGGGTGATGCGGCGGTGCAGGGCCTCCAGGGGCGTCCCTTTGCCGTCCGCGTTCTCCCAGAGGTATTCCAGGCCGGCGGGCAGCTCGATCTTGATTTCCACGCCATGGGCAATGCCCATCATGCCGGCGATGGTCGGGGCCAGCATCTCGGCCACCTGGGCGCGGGCCTTGTAGCTGGCATAGGCCTTGGCGCCCTTGTCGGGCAGAGCGGTGAAGCCCGAGGGCATGGGCAGGTGGATTTCGCCCTTGGACTTGATCGCGCTTTCGCCGGTGAACACGTCGCGCATCAGCTCCCATTCCGCGACGCGCTCGGCGGTGTATTCGGGATGCCGGTCGTTTACGGATGCCATCAGGTGAGCCCTGTAACTGTGCTGGTTGTGCTTTTCGCCCGGCGCTTGGTCAGGGCGTTGAATGCGCGGCTGGTGCTGTCCGCGTCGTCGTCATGGGTGGCCTCGGGGAAGCCCTCCAGGCTGGTGAACCAGTCCTCGTTCCACGACCCGCGCAGCACCACGACGTTGCCGGCCTCGGCCTGCGCCGAGAAGGGCGAGAAGCGCGTGACCTTGTCGCCGGTCTCGGGCGAGAACCGCACGTCGAACCCCGTGAGGAGCGCGGCCATGTTGCTTTTCTGATCCTTGCCGGCCTGGCCCGGGTCTTGCGGCAGCGAGATCAGGCAGCCTTTCCCGTCCTGGCTGGCGGTGTTCTTGATGGTCGCCCGCACGCCTTGTGGGGTCAGCCAGTCCTTGACGTGATCCGCAACGATGAACCGCCCATCCGGCATGAGGCCGATCTTGGTCCCGGCGGTGGCGTCGGGGTCCGGGGTAGCATCGGTCTTTGGCGTCGCGGCCAAGTCCCAGCCCCTTGCGAAGCGCGTCCCGGCAGGGATGGCGTCGACCACCTCGCACCAGCTGCGCCTGAACAGAAGCCCGGCAGCCGCGCGGATTTTCCAGTTGCCCCCGAGCAGGCGTTCGCGCTCGACCGTCGAGAGGGCCAGCAGGTTGGCCATATACCCGGGGTCGGCCGCCATCAGCGCCTTGTTGTCGGTCAGCTTCGCCGGGATGAACGTCACGGATTTCGGCGGGATCGGGATGCGATTGCCCGCGTCGTCCGTCGTCGTGTGATGCGCCAGATCCTTGGGGCGGTCAGCCCAATGAATCGCGTCGCCGATCCGCACGAAATAGCGCAGGACGCCAGCCCGCTCGTGAATCGGATATCCGGTCTCCTGGTCGATCCACCACGCAATGAACCGCGCCACCCAGCTATCCGCATCGGGGTTGCAGGTGGCGCGCACATAGGGCCGCACGCCCGACATGGAGCGGTTGCGCGAGAGCATGTAGAAGAACTGCTTCTCGCTGAAATGCGTCAGCTCATCGAACAGCAGGAGGGCGATCTGCGAGCCCTGCCAGTTCGCGACCGTCTTGTCGTGCTCCAGGTGGGCCATCGAGAGGGAAGCCCCCGAGGGGAACTTCCACTCCAGCGTGACCTCCTTCGGCGCGGCGCCGATCAGCGGGTAGAGCTTGACGCTCTCATCCCATAGGCCGCCCTCGTTTCGGATCTGCACGGTTGTGCGGCGAAAGAACACCGCCCCGAAGTCCGGGTTAGCGCTATGCCGCAGCGGCTCCATCAGCAGCGCCCAGGTCTTACCCCCGCCCGCACCACCGCCGTAGATGGCGATGTCGGCCGGCGAGCTGAGGAACTGCGTCTGCGGACCCGGCTGCGGCCTGATCTCGTTAATCGCGCCCATTGTCCGGTAATGCGAAAACGGTCACCTGCGCGGCAGGCAGCGGGTTTTCGGCGTCGTTCGCGTGGGTGACCTTGTCGCCGTAGACCTTGGGCGCCAGCTTGCCTGCGCGCCACTTGCGGGCGTCGATCTGGAGCCGGGCAACCGCCACGTCCTCGGGGGTCGCATCCTCGGCGATCTGGCGGATTTCATCGAACTCGCGATGCGCCTGGACCTCGCGCGCGCGGGTGTATTTCTTCGCGAAACCCTCGTCCTCGGTCAGGTGCTTGTAGAACGTCACCTCACCCGGCAGGAAGTCGTCGCGACCAGGTCCGCAGATCGTGGCAATGCTCTCGCCTCTCATCAGGCGGTGAAGGATTTCGTCCTCGATCTCGCTGGACCATGGGAAGGCGTTGCCATGCGTCGAGCTTCCCTTGCGCTCGGCCGGCTGCGCCCCGGCGCTCTTCCGGCGTGCCATGGTGATTTCCTCTGTTGGTTCGGGTAGCGGCCCGGTTACTGGCTGACAGCCCCACCCGCGCCTGGGTCTCCCTCGCCACCGCGCGCATCGTCAGGCGCCGCGACGCTGGCAGGGTCAGCCTCCTGCACTTCGTCGTGCCAGATCAGGCGACCGACGAAGAACAGGACGATGATTGCCGCCAGGATGGCCAGCACGGCCGTTCCCGCGCGAGCGAACCGGCGCGGGCTGGGTTTCGGTTCTCGGTGGTCTGGCATGGTGCGCTCCTGTGTGTTCGGGTCTGAACATTCAGAAGGTGCGCATGTTCCATCCCCAGGCCGGCCCGAGGGGAGCGTGAATTTCGGAAGGCGGCCCGCACAGCGCGAAGCCGGGGCCAACCTTCCCCGCCCGGCAAGGTGGGCGGATAGGTGGAGAGCAACAGCGGAACTGCTGACCTCCAAGTGTCGTTGGATGCGGTAGTGCAACCAGGCACCCCACCAGGAGGAACCACTTGATGAAGACCTTGGCCGAAGCATTCGAACACACGCTGCAAGACGTCTATTGGGCCGAGAACGCCCTGACCAAGGCTTTGCCGAAAGTCTCGAAGTCGGTGAACAATGCCGAACTCAAGACGGCCATTGACGAGCATCTCAAAGAAACCAAGGGCCATGTGAAGACGCTGGAGGCTGTCTTCAAATCCCTGGGCCAGGAAGCGAAGGGCGAAAAGTGCGACGCGATGGACGGGCTTCTTAAGGAGGCCGATGGCATCATCGAGGAAGCCTCCGGCCATGCCTTGGACGTTGCATTGATTGGCGCCGCCCAGGCGGTGGAGCATTACGAAATCGCCCGCTATGGCACCCTTCGCGAGTGGGCGAAGGTTCTCGGCCACGAAGAAGCGCATACCCTGCTGTCCACGATTCTCGATGAAGAAAAGGCGGCCAATTCGAAACTCACCGCGCTCGCCGTCACCTCTGTGAACGAAGCTGGTAAGGCCAAAAAGAAGTAGCCGTCCTGCCTGAAATGAAAAGCGCCCGTGAGGGGTTCATTCCTCCGGGCGCAGTTCGACCTGCTGCAATAAAGCAAGTTCTGACGGCGCAGTCAACAACTTATGCGTTCTTTTTCCGAACCGTGCTCGGCTGGATCATCGCAGCCAGAATCGCGGAATCGCAGGAATCGCAGCTGGGGAACCGCCGGTAGAGGGCATCTCCACTACGGAGACACCTTGGGCCAGGGCGAGAATCGCGGGAATCGCGACAATCGCAGCGATCAGCTTCTCAGATAGCCCGGTCTTGGCGGCTTGGTCGTCGGCGAAATAAGAGTGGCCCACCTGGTCACTCTCTTTCGTGTTGCCCTGAGCGGTCGTGCTTGGTTTATTGATTGATCGATCAATCAATAAAAGGTTGAGGCAAGCGTTTGCGCATATCGAGGGCTGGCTGGCTTATGACGCGGCGCTGAATGAGGGGCGAGCGGGAACCCGTCGCGAAACCCAACCCGGCGTTGCGATTTCCGCGATTCCTGCGATTCCAGCCCCCGGAACACCCCAACAATCGCGACAATCGCAAGAATCGCTAATGAGCCGGTGCAAATTGCGCCGGGGTAGGGACGCCAGTCTGGACCGGCCTCGCCAGCGCCATGGCGCGCCTATGGTGCCCGCACGATAAAGCGCTGGATCGTAAACAGGCCATGCGTCTGCCCCGAGGGGCAGGCTTGACCTTTTAGACAAGTCGGGTGTAGCGTGTCCGTGGGCGTGGAAACCCGGACTGAGTTATACCCACCTGCCGGATAGGCCCTCCGTTGGCGCGGAGGTTGTGGGCGAATGCACCCTTGGCGGGGTGCGCTGCGACGGCTTGGCGGCCGTTCGTTACCGACAGCTTATGTCGGGACGCGGGCGCCATGCAAGACCCGAAAGGGAAAAACGTCCGGCCTGTCACTCAGCAGGTTTCCAACGTCCCGGCGCCAGCCCGTCGCTGGCAATGGCCGTGGAAAGCCATAAGCTGAGTGAGAACTGAAATGACCATTCAACCCAGAACGGAAGCGTTCGCCCCTGTCGTTGCACAGGCGCGACTTGCCGATATTCGCGACAGCCTCGTGCTGGCGCTAGATGCCTCCGAAAAGCGACATGGCTACTCCCAGGCCGAGCGCGAGGCCCGCAGCTACGTGCGCGCGGCCCTGCGGCAGGCTGACAGGCTGATCGGGGGTGGGGCATGAGCGCGCTCGAAAAATATCTGGAAAAGATGCAGGACGACGCGGCCACGCTGGAAGCCATCAACCGCGCCATCCGTGCCCTGTCCACCCGCCGCGAGGACGATGCCCGCGCCCTCTTGGCTGATCTGGCCGAAAAGGCAGTCAGCCTGAGCCGTGGCCTGAACGATGGCTTGGACATTGTGAACCTTCCGAAGGGGGCTGTGGCATGAGCTATTTCGATGCGCATTGCAAAACCGAGAGCGAGCTTCATACCGTTGGGGCGTTGCTCTGCATCTTGGAAATGGCAGCATTCGACCATCTGACGCAGGATGATGCCCCCATCGCCTCTGGCATCATCAACCTGATCCAGGTTGTGGCGGAAAGGGTCAAAAAGGTGCAGGAACTGCTTGATGCCGAGTATGACGTTGGCCGGCCGCGCCCAGGCGGAAGCCCCATCGCTGCGCTGCATCGGGAAATCGTCCGCAGGAATACGTTTCTGAACGGCGACCACGGATTGTCCGAGGACGATTTCGAAGCCTACAACATGGAGACGGTGGCGCTGGCGGACCGGATCGTTGATCTTCCGGCCCAGAACGCAGACGACATGCTGCGCAAAATCATGGGCTACACGATCAACGGCGACCACGATCTCTCGGAAGGCGATAGGGCGCAGCGCATCTTTGCCGAGGCTAGGGCTCTCATCGGGGGTTCCTCGGTGGCCGAGTGCACCGAGCATCAACTGCACAGGGTCGGAGCTTGAATGAGAAGGCCCCTGCTTCTGCTCAAGCGGGGGCCGTTTCACGCTGCGATAGCAGTGCGCCAAGTGCATATACAGCCAGTGTTGTTGCTGAAAAATCCGCAAGATTGCACGGCGTGGGGAAAAACATTGTCGGGAATCTTGCGGCATCCGATCCTCGCCACATGATGTTATCCTCTGGCAGAAGCAGACGGGACGCGTAGCGATGGTAGAGGAACGGGACGAGCGGACCGCAGCAACAAGAGGGCTCATCGGCAGATGCCCGCATTGCGGCAAGGGTCGATTGTTTAAGGGATACCTGACTATCGTGCAGGAATGCGAATCCTGCGGCGAGTCGCTGGGGCTTTATCGGGCCGCCGATGGCCCGGCCTTTTTCACCATGACCATCATGCTGCTACTGCTTATCCCGATGATCGGATTTTCCTGGGTGCTTTATCGGCCAGATCCAGTCACGCTGCTGGCATCGGTGGGGTTGGCTACGACCGCGCTCACCCTGATCATTCTCCGTCTCGTGAAGGGTGCGTTCGTGGGATATCTATGGGCCAAGGATGAACAGGACCGGGGCGCCTGAGCTTGGACTGAGGAGAACCCCCGCGAATCCGAATCGCGGGGGCAGGTATGATCAGCCGGCCAGCCAGTAGCCGGCCAGGACGATAGCGCCGAGGCCGGCAAGCATGATGCACCAGTTCAGCAGCACGGTCTTGCCGGCCTGGACCTCTCCGGCTGCCGGCGGCGCTGCGGGCTCGGCGGGCGGTGTGTCGTCGGTCTTTGGATTTTCGGCAAACGGAGTCCGGCGCACGGCCGGTTCATCATTGGGTAAGTTCATCTGTCGTCCTTCGTGAACGCAAGGGTCATGATCTGCCAGTCCGGTGCCGGAGGCAGAGCGAGCGAGGTCAGGCGGTCATGCGGAAGAACGGAGGCGCGCGGGCGCAGGGTGCGAGTCTGCCGGCGCAGACCCTGATTTGCGGTTGATAGGCATGGGCGACCGACGCGGCGGTGCGCGGCGGTGGAGGCGGGGGCTCCGACGGGGGCAGTGCAGTTGCGGCCAGAGGGCGGACCTGCACCGCATCCTTGCGGGCGATCAGGTCGCGCCCATGGATTGCCGCCAAGGTCAGCGTCGGCGTGGTCAGTTGCTTGGACTTGCTGGCCGCTACGGTGACCTGTGGACCCGGTAACATGATGACCAGCAGGGCCAGCAGCAGGGCCAGCCACAGCTTTGCCGCATGCGATGGGTTCGCGGTTTCAAGGGCCTGCGGGTCCGTCATGCTCTGACTGATCCATATATTCCCGCCGGGACGCAAGGGCTCAGCGCGTTATGGCCGGTTATGACCCCGGTCCACGAGGCGCGCACGTCGGTGACGGCATGACAGAGGAACAGGCATTCGACCCGGCAAAAAAGGCCCGCCGGCTTCACGCCCTGATCGGCCAAATCGAGCGCGACTATGCCGCGCTGATCTCGGCTAAGAACATGAAGTCGCTGTGCGACCAGCTGCTGTCCGAGTTCGACTGATGCGGGTGCCCCCGGCTACGGTCGGGCAGCGCTCTTGGTTAGAGGATATCCGCCGGGGTGTGCCAAATCTGCACCGCAATAAACCGCGATTGGTAGCGCGCAACCACAAACGGTAAGGCGGACGCTTTGGCGGGTAAGTCGCCAATGAGCATATTTTATTCAATAAAAACAATGTGAATTGGCGGAGAGGGTGGGATTCGAACCCACGGAACCCGTGAAGGCTCAACGGTTTTCGAGACCGCCCCGTTCGACCACTCCGGCACCTCTCCGCGCTCTTGGGTGGTGGCGGGGATTTAGCCGCAGCGGGGTTGAAGCGCAAGGGGCTTCGCGCCAAAAACGCGAAAGTTTTGCAACCGGTCCTGAACTCCCGTCGCGGCCGCAGAAAAGGAACCCGCCGATGCCGCTGCTGATCGGGCCGCTGGCCCATCCCCTGCTGCGCCAACGCCTTGCGCCCGAGGCCACGCCGGCCGAGCCACTGGTCGGGCATGCGCTGGTGCCGGAGCCATGCGCCGGCATTGCGGCCGGCTGCTGGCCGCGCCTGCAACCGGCCGGAACCGACTTGCCGCTGTGGCAGGCGGAATGGACGCCGGCGCTGCGCCGCTATGCCGCGATCCTGAAGCTGGAACCCTGCCAGGTCGGCGGGCGCGACGCGCTGGGGGCTTCGCTCGACGGTCCGGGTCCGCAGGACCAGACCGGCTGGCAGCCCGAACTGGCCGCCGCCATGGCCGACCAACTGCTCGCGCTGCCCCAGGACCAGCCGGCCGAACAGGTCCGGCGCCGGTTGCCGATGATCGCGACCTGGGTCGCCTCGCGGCTGCGCGCCGCCGAGACCGCCGCCTTGCCCGGCGTCGGGCCGGCGGGGCAGGGGCGCTGGGACCTGCTCTCGATCAGCGAGCCATATGCCGCCTATTTCTCGGTCGAGGAGGCGCGGCTGCGTCACCTGCGCCACGGCGGCGGCTGGACGCCCGAGTTGCTGCGGGCGGTCTTCGTCTCGGGCGACGCGACGGTGGTGCTGCCCTGGGATCCGCGCCGTGACCGGGTGATGCTGATCGACCAGTTCCGCGCCGGCCCGGCCTTGCGCGGCGATGCCCAGCCCTGGCTGCACGAGACCGTGGCCGGCCGCGTCGATGCGCTCGAGACCCCGGCCGAGGCGGCGCTGCGCGAGGCGGTCGAAGAGGCCGGGCTCCGGATCGAGAGGCTGATTCCCGGCCCGCACAACTATCCCAGCCCGGGGGCGGTGGCGGAATACCTGTATCTTTACATCGGCATCGCCGATCTGCCGGACGAGGCGGCCGGCATCGGCGGGCTTGACAGCGAGGACGAGGACATCCGCAGCCACCTGATCCCGCGCGCCGAACTGACCCGCATGGCGCTGGCGGGCGAGATCCGCAACGGGCCGCTGCTGAACCTGGCGCTGTGGCTGGAACTGCGCCACGAGGCGTTGCGACGCGGGTCGTGACCTGCGCCGGGGCGGGGTTGCCGCCATCCGGTTGTGGCGTGTAAACCAAGGGCGATCCCTTCCGCGAAAGGCCACGCCATGCGCATCTGCCCCGACCTCGCCTCTGCCATCGGCAATACTCCCCTGATCCGGCTGAACCGCGCCTCGGAAGAGACCGGCTGCGAGATCTTGGGCAAGGCCGAGTTCATGAACCCAGGCCAGTCGGTCAAGGATCGCGCCGCGCTCTACATCATCAGGGACGCGGTAGCGCGGGGCGAATTGCAGCCGGGCGGCACCATCGTCGAGGGCACGGCGGGCAACACCGGCATCGGCCTGGCGCTGGTCGGCGCCTCGATGGGCTTTCGCAGCGTCATCGTGATCCCGGAAACCCAGAGCCAAGAGAAAAAGGACATGCTGCGCCTGGCCGGGGCCGAACTGGTCGAAGTGCCGGCGCAGCCCTACAAGAACCCGAACAACTATGTGCGCTATTCCGGCCGGCTGGCCGAAGAGCTGGCGCGGACCGAGCCGAACGGCGCCATCTGGGCCAACCAGTTCGACAATATCGCCAACCGCCAGGCGCATCTGGAAACCACCGGCCCCGAGATCTGGGAACAGACCGGCGGCAAGGTCGACGGCTTCGTCTGCGCCGTGGGCTCGGGCGGGACGCTGGCCGGCGTCGCCATGGCGCTGCAACCCAAGGGCGTGAAGATCGGCCTGGCCGACCCCGAGGGCGCGGCGCTCTACAGCTTCTATACCGAGGGCATCTTCGAGAGCCCCGGTTCCTCGATCACCGAGGGCATCGGCCAGGGCCGCATCACCGCGAACCTGGAAGGCTTCACCCCCGACATGGCCTGGCGCATCCCCGACAGCGAGGCGCTGCCGGTGATCTTCGACCTGCTCGAACACGAGGGGCTGTGCCTGGGCGGCTCGTCCGGCATCAATGTCGCCGGCGCGATCCGCATGGCGCGCGAGATGGGACCGGGTCACACCATCGTGACGGTGCTCTGCGACTATGGCACACGTTATCAGACCAAGCTGTTCAACCCCGAGTTCCTGCGCGCCAAGGGCCTGCCGGTGCCGGAATGGATGGCGCGCAAACCCGCCGATCTGCCCGAAGTGTTCGAGGACTGACCGACCCATGCCCCGTCTTGCTGCCGTGCTGCCGCGCCTCGCCGCGCTTGTCGTCGCGCTGTTTCTGGCGCTGACCCTGCCGGCCGTGGCGCAGGACCCGCAGGCGCCGGATTACAACGCCTGGAACAAGCTCGCCGACCAGGCCGAGCAGATCCTGCAATCCGACCAGGCCAACGACAAGCGGCTGCAGACCATCCGCGATTCCGTGGTCGAGTGGCGCGAGCGGCTGAAGCAGGCCCAGGGCATCAACGCGACCCGGATCGCGACGCTGAAGGACCAGATCAACGCCCTGGGGCCGCCCCCGGCCGAGGGCCAGACCGAATCCGACGACATCGCCGCGCGCCGCAAGGAGTTGAACGAGCAGCTTTCGACCTTGCAGGCGCCGGGCTTGCAGGCTGTCGAGGCTTATGGCCGCGCCGACGGCATCGTCACCCAGATCGACCAGACCATCCGCCAGCGCCAGGCGCATGCGTTGATCCGCAAGACGCCCTCGCCGCTGAACCCCGCGAACTGGGGCCCGGCGATGGTCGAGGCGGCCAATGTCGGCCGGCAGATCTATGCCGAGGCGCGGAGCCGCTGGGACGACATCGGCGGGCTTTCGGGCTTTACCGACCGGCTGCCGCTGGTCGGGGGCTTCCTGCTGGTCGCTCTGATCCTGCTGACGCGCGGGCGGCACTGGATCGACTCGCTGCCCTCGCGGCTGTCGGCGCGGGCCGGCGAACGCTCGCGCGCGGCGCTGGTCTTTGGCGTGTCGCTGGGCCAGATCGCGATTCCGCTGATCGGGGTGATGCTGGCCGCGGCGACGCTGATCGCCACCGATCTCTTCGACGACTGGGGCATGCCGCTGTTGCGCTCGGTGCCGGCCTCGGGCCTGTCGTTCTTCGGCGGCATCTGGCTGGCGCGCCGGCTGTTCCCCGAGGAGGGCACCGCGGGCGAGGCGCCGCTGCCGATGAACGAGGCGCAGCGGCGGCAGGCGCGGTTCCGCGCCACGCTGCTGGCCATGTCGCTGGCGCTGCACCAGCTGATCGCGCGCTCGGTGCTGCCGCTCTCGGGCTTCAACAGCGACAATGACGCGAATACCGTGCCGGAACGGCTGGGCGAGGCCTCGGCCGGGGTCTGGCATTTCCTGCTGATCCTGTTCGGCGCCTTCTGCCTGTTCCAGCTGGCGAATCTGCTGCGCCGGCTCAAGCCTTCGGAGGTCTCGGATGCGCCGGATTACCGCGTGCGCATCGTGGCCTTCCTGGGCGCGATGGCGCGGATCGTGGCGCTGGCCGCGCCGCTGGCCGCGGCGGTGGGCTATGTCACGGCGGCCAATGCGGCGCTGTGGTCCTCGGTCATGACGCTGGGGTTGGTCGGCTTGCTGATCGTGCTGCAGGACTTCATCGGCGACCTCTACGCCATGGCCAAGGGCGGCGGCGCCGCGGCCCGCGACGCGCTGATGCCGGCGCTGATCGGCTTTGCGCTGGTCTTGGCCTCGCTGCCGCTGTTCGCGCTGATCTGGGGCGCGCGGGTCAGCGACCTGGCCGAGGCCTGGACCCGCACCCAGCAGGGCTTCAGCCTGGGCGGGGTCACGCTGTCGCCGATGGCGATCCTGACCTTCGTGCTGGTCTTTGCCGTCGGCTATTTCCTGACCAACTTCATCCAGGGCGCTTTCCGCAGCTCGATCCTGCCCAAGACGCGGCTGGACCGCGGCGGGCAGAACGCGGTCGTCTCGATGATCGGCTATGGCGGGCTGGGGCTAGCGGCGCTGCTGGCGATTACCGCGGCCGGGATCAACCTGACCTCGCTGGCCGTGGTCGCCGGTGCCCTGTCGGTCGGCATCGGTTTCGGCATGCAGCAGGTGGTGTCGAACTTCGTCTCGGGCATCATCCTGCTGGTCGAGCGCCCCATCGCCGTCGGCGACTGGATCGAGGTCGGCGGCCAGCAGGGCGTGGTCAAGAAGATGGCGGTGCGCGCCACCCAGATCCAGACCTTCGACCGCACGCAGATCATCGTCCCGAACTCGAACCTGATCACGCAGCCGGTGACGAACTGGACGCGCGGCAGCCTGCAGGGCCGGATCATCGTGCCGATCACGGTCGGCGTCGGCTCGGACGGCCGCATGGTCGCCGCCCTGCTGCGCGACATCGCCGAGGACCAGCCGACCGTGCTGGTCAACCCGGCCCCAGCCGTCCTGCTGCGCAGCATCACCCCGACGGGACAGAATTACGAACTGCGCGCGATGCTGTCGGACATCAATGCCGGCGTCTCGGTCGTCTCCGAGATCAACCACCAGATCCTGGAACGCTTCGCCGCCGCGGGGATCGTCCTGCCCGGCGTCGTCAGGGGATCGCAGGACATCTACCTGCACCGGGCCGAGCCTGCGGCCGAGGAGGCGCCCGCCGCCACCCCCGCGATCCCGCCCGAGGCGCCCGCGCGGCCTGTCGCAGAGGACCAGCGGCCCACGCAGGAGTTCGAGGGTCATGAAAGCGGCGAATACGGTCCCGCCGGCGTCAACAACGACGGCCGCGACGACACCGACCGCGACTGATCCTGGCGCTGCGGTCAGCCGCGCAGGCGGGGGTGGCGCGGCTCGGCCTCGGGCACGCCCTCCTGCGACAGCAGGATCGCGACCGGCCGTAGCCAGGGGATCTGCGCGCAGACGATCATCACCGCCACCATGATCGGCACCGCAAGGAAGGTGCCCGAAATGCCCCAGACCGCGCCCCAGAACGCCAGCGACAGGATGATCCCGAACGAGGACAACCGCAGCGTCTGGCCCAGAAGCATCGGGTCGAAGACATTGCCGATGATGAAATGCACCGCCGTGGTGATGCTGCCGATCACCAGCGTCGTGGTCGGATCGCCGGTCTGGGCCAGCACGATGGCGACGGTGATGACCGTGGCGATGATCGAGCCCAGCGTCGGAATGAAGTTCAGGATGAAGGTCAGCATGGCGACCGCGCCCGCCAGCTCCAGCCCGAAAAAGCGGAAGGTCAGCCAGATCAGCGCCGCCGTGACCGCGCTGATCGCGGCCTTGACCACCAGATAGCGGTTCACCCGCCGCATGATCTTGTGCACCGTCGCCAGCACCTGCCGGGCGCGGTCGGGATCGCCGGTCAGCCGCTCGATCTTGATCGGGAACCAGATCCGCTCGCTGAACATGAAGCCGACGAAGGTCAGGATCAGCACCGAGGCCGAGACCAGGTTCGAGGCCTGGCCGGCGGCCGAGCGCATCCAGCCGGCGAAATCGACGCTGCCGAGGAAGGTGTTGATCGCCTCTTGCACGTTGGGGCCCCAGCGCTGGCTCAGCCGCTCCAGCGCGGCCTGGGCGCGGTCGGCATAGTTCAGCGCGGTGGACAGCACCTCGTTGACCTGCGCCACCACCGTGGTCGCGGTCCAGAGCAGCCCGATGGCGATGGCGATCAGCGCCAGCGTGGTCGCCAGCCAGTTCGGCACCTTCAGCCGGGCAAAGGCGGAAATCGCGTCCGAGGTCAGCGAAAAGATGATGATCGCAAAGACCAGGCAGATCAGGATGAACCGCGCCTGCACCATCAGCGCCAGCACCAGGCCGAAGGCGATGACGCCCAGAAAGCCGGTCTGCAACCGTTCCGCCAGTTGCGAGTCGCTTGGCCTCAATGCCGTCCCCGTTGGTGAGGGCCGGGGCAGGGCGCCCCAGCCCGCTGATTTGCGGTCGCTTATGCCTCTTCGGCCTCGTCATCCTCGCCATTCTCGGCGATGCGGGCAACAGAAACCACGGTTTCATCGGTGCCCGTATTGAAGACGCGCACGCCGCCGGCAGAGCGCGAGCGGAAGCTGATGCCGTCCACCGGCACCCGGATCGACTGCCCGGTCGAGGTCGCCAGCATGATCTGGTCGTCGCGTTCCACCGGGAAGCTGGCGACCAGCGGGCCGCCGCGCATCGCCTTGTCCATGGCGGTGACGCCCTGGCCGCCGCGGCCGCGCAGCGGATAGTCGAAGCTGGAGCTGATCTTGCCCGCGCCCTTGGCGGTGATGGTCAGGATCAGATCCTCGGCCGCCGACATCTCGGCATAGCGGGCTTGATTGATTTCGCCCGCAGCGACGCTGTCCTCGTCCTCGTCGGCCTCGGCGCCGTCGTCCAGCGCGCCCTCGACGGCGCGGCGCATCTTCAGATAGGCGGCGCGCTCGGCCGGATCGGCCTCGAAGTGGCGGATCACCGACATGCTAACCACACGGTCGCCCTTGTTCACCAGCCGGATGCCGCGCACGCCGGTGGAATCGCGGCCCTTGAAGACGCGCACGTCGGTGGTCTGGAAGCGGATCGCCCGGCCCGAGGCGGTGACCAGCATCACGTCGTCATTCTCGGTCGCCAGCCGCACGCCGATCAGCTCGACGCCCTCGGGCAGCTTCATGGCGATCTTGCCGTTGCGCATGATATTGGTGAAATCCGACAGCGCGTTGCGGCGGACGTCGCCGTCCGAGGTGGCAAAGACCACCTGGTAATCGTCCCAATCCGCCTCGGGCGCATCCATCGGCAGCAGCGCGGCGATGGAGACCCCGGCCTGGATCGGCAGGATGTTGACGATCGCCTTGCCCTTCGAGGTGCGGCCCGCCAGCGGCAGGCGCCAGGTCTTCAGCCGATAGACCATGCCATCGGTGGTGAAGAACAGCAGCTCAGTGTGGGTATTGGCGACGAACAGCGTGGTGACCAGGTCGTCCTCCTTGGTCGCCATGCTGGACAGGCCCTTGCCGCCGCGGCGCTGGCTGCGGAATTCGGCCAGGGCGGTGCGCTTGATATAGCCGCCCGAGGTGATGGTGACGACCATGTCCTCGCGCTCGATCAGGTCCTCGTCGTCCATGTCGCCGGCCCAGTCGACGATCTCGGTCCGGCGCGGCACGGCGAAAAGCCCCTTCACCTCGGCCAGCTCGCCCGAGATGATGGCCATGATCCGCTCGCGCGAGGCCAGGATGGCGAGATAGTCGCGGATGGACTCGGCCAGCGATTTCAGCTCGTCGGTGACTTCCTGCACGCCGAGCTGGGTCAGGCGCTGCAGGCGCAGTTCCAGGATGGCGCGGGCCTGGGTTTCGGACAGGTTGTAGGTGCCGTCCTCGTTCACCGGATGCAGCGGGTCGTCGATCAGCCGCAGGTATTCGACGATCTCATGCGCCGGCCAGCGCCGCTCCATCAGCCGCGCCCGCGCCTCGGCGGCATCGGCCGAGCTGCGGATCGTCGCCACCACCTCATCGACGTTCGAGACCGCGACCGCAAGCCCGCAGAGCACATGCGCGCGTTCCCGCGCCTTGCGCAGTTCGTAAGCGGTGCGGCGGGCGACCACCTCCTCGCGGAAGGCGATGAAATGGGTCAGGAAGTCGCGCAGGGTCAGCTGCTCGGGCCGGCCGCCGTTCAGCGCCAGCATGTTGCAGCCGAAGCTGGTCTGCATGGGGGTAAAGCGGAACAGCTGGTTCAGCACCACCTCGGCGGTGGCGTCGCGCTTCAGTTCGATCACCACCCGCACGCCGATGCGGTCGGATTCGTCCTGCACATGGGCGATGCCCTCGATGCGCTTTTCCTTGGCCAGTTCGGCGATCTTCTCGATCAGCGTGGCCTTGTTGACCTGATAGGGGATCTCGTCCAGCACGATCAGCTGGCGGCCGTTGCGGCCTTCCTCGATCCGGGTCTTGGCGCGCATGACGACGCTGCCGCGGCCCTCCAGATAGGCCTTGCGGATGCCCGAGCGGCCCAGGATCACGCCGCCGGTCGGAAAGTCCGGGCCGGGGATGATCTCCATCAGCCGTTCGGTCGGCAGGTCCGGGTTCTCGATCAGCGCCAGGGTGGCGTCGCAGACCTCGCCCAGGTTGTGCGGCGGGATGTTCGTCGCCATGCCGACGGCGATGCCGCCGGCGCCATTGACCAGCATGTTCGGGAAGCGGGCCGGCAGGACGGTCGGCTCGCGGTCCTTGCCGTCGTAGTTGTCCTGGAAATCGACGGTATCCTTGTCGATGTCCATCATCAGATAGGCGGCGGGCTTGTCCATCCGCACCTCGGTATAGCGCATGGCCGCCGGGCTGTCGCCGTCCATGGAGCCGAAGTTGCCTTGGCCGTCCAGCAGCGGCAGCGACATCGAGAAGGGCTGCGCCATCCGCACCAGCGCGTCATAGATCGAGGCGTCGCCATGCGGGTGATACTTGCCCATGGTGTCGCCGACCGGGCGGGCCGACTTGCGATAGGGCTTGTCATGGGTGTTGCCGGTCTCGTGCATGGCGAAAAGCACGCGCCGGTGCACCGGCTTCAGCCCGTCGCGCAGGTCCGGGATCGCCCGGCTGACGATGACCGACATGGCATAGTCCAGATAGGACGAGCGCATCTCGCGCGAGATGTCGATCACCGGCCCGTCGTGATGCATCACCGCGCGTTCGGCCGTGCCGTTCTCGGGGGAATCGTCGTCGTTTTCGGGGGTATCAGCCACGGGGTTCGCCTCAACATCTTGTTGGGTGACGGTCTATCCCATACCAGCAGCCGGTGCAATCTTTAGCGGCCCTCAGGCGGTGCCGGGAACGCGGTTGCGGCCCCGGACCGAGGCCAGCCACAGGCCCGAGAGCGCCGCCGAGCAGATCGCGTTCCAGCCGGCCATCGAGATGCCGAACAGGCTCCAGGCCACCTGGTCGCAGCGCACCAGCGGCGCCGCCTCGATGGCGGCCATCAGGTCCTGCGTCGACAGCTGCGCCAGGCCCGAGACCCCGCCCGCGCAATGCTGCGGCCCGGCCCAGAGTTTCAGCTCGACCCCGGCGTGGTAGATCGCGAAGCCGGTGGCGCAAAGCGCCGCCAGCAGGCCCAGGAACGCGAGCCAGCGCCGCCAGCCCAGAAACCAGATCAGCCCGCCGATGATCGCGGCGGCAAGATGCGGCCAGCGCTGCAGGATGCAAAGCTCGCAGGGCGCATAGCCCAGCGACTGGAAGGTCAGCGCCGCCGCCAGCAGCGCGGCCGATCCTGCGCCGGCCACGGCGGCCAGCGATTTGCTTGGAAATCCGTTCATGCGCCTTGGGTTAGGCCGGCGGCGCGCGCTCGGCAAGTGCCAAATGCGTGAGCGTCAATGCGGCTTCCAGCGGATCACCCGCCAGACATAGACCGCCACGACCGTGACCACGACCAGTTTCGACAGCGGGTCGATCCAGTGGGCGACCAGCGCATAATTTTCATGCAGCATCAGCCCGGCAAAGGTCAGCACCCCGGTCCAGAGCGCGCTGCCCGCCGTGGTATAGGCCAGGAACTTCCACAACGGCATCCGCGCCAGCCCGGCCGGGACCGAGATCAGCGTGCGGATCGCCGGGATCATGCGGCCGAAGAACACCGCCATGGCGCCGTGGCGCTGGAACCAGTCATGCGCCGCCTCGATGTCGCCGGGCGACAGGGTCAAGAGCCGGCCGTGGCGGGCGGCGAAGCGCTTCAGCCGCTCTTCGCCGAACCACAACCCGACGCAATACCACATCAGCGTGCCCAGGACCGAGCCGAGCGTGCCGACCAGGATGGTCAGCGTCAGCGACAGCTTGCCCGCGCCGGCGAGGAAGCCCGCCAGCGGCATGATGACCTCGGACGGGATGGGCGGAAAGACGTTCTCGGCCACCATCAGCGCCCAGACGCCCAGATAGCCCCAGCTTTCGATCGTCGAAACCACCCAGTCGAACATGCCCGCCCCCTTCGTTTGCGCCCCGTGCTGCGGGGCCGGGCCGGAACTGTCAAGGGGGCGGCGGAACTGTCGGGCCCGCGTCGGTGTTGCGCCGGGCAGGGCTTTGGATAAAGCTGGCATGACGGCGATTTGACCGGCGCGGCCGCCGGCGGGAGGGGTGCGATGGAATGGCGGGGCAGACGCGGCAGCCGCAATGTCGAGGACCGGCGCGGCATGGGCCGGGCGGGCGCCGGGGGCGTCGGCATCGTCGGGATGCTGGCGATTCTGGCGGTGGGCTATTTCTTCGGCATCGACATCTCGCCCATCGTCGGCGGGCTGGACCAGGGCAGCCAATCGGGCGAGCCGCGTGAGCTGACCGCCGAGGAGAAGGAATCGGGCCAGTTCGTCAGCGTGGTGCTGGCCGATACCGAGGAGGTCTGGGCCCGCGTCCTGCCCGAACAGGCGGGCGAGCAATATGCCGACCCGGGGCTGGTGATGTTCTCGGGCATCGACAGCTCGGCCTGCGGCACGGCGCAATCGGCCATGGGGCCGTTCTATTGCCCGAACGACCGCAAGATCTATCTCGACACCGATTTCTTCCGCACCATGAGCCAGAAGATGGGCGCGGGCGGCGACTTCGCCTATGCCTATGTCATCGCGCATGAGGTCGGCCACCATGTCCAGAACCAGCTCGGCATCCTGAGCCAGACCATGCAGGCCCGCCAGCAGTCGAACCAGGCAACGGCGAACCGGATCTCGGTGCTGACCGAATTGCAGGCGGATTGCTTCGCCGGGGTCTGGGCCAGCCACGCCAGCCAGCAGTTCAACAGCATCGACGAGGGCGACATCGACGAGGCGATCAATGCCGCCGCCGCCGTGGGCGACGACACGCTGATGGAAAAGGCCGGCCGCGCGCCGATGCCCGATGCCTTTACCCATGGGTCGAGCGCGCAGCGGCAGGAATGGTTCAAGCGCGGCTTCAGCTCCGGGCAGATGGCGCAGTGCGACACGTTCAAGGCGGCCGGGATGTAGGCCGGCCGGCCCGCGCGCATGGCGCCGCTGCCGGAGTATTTGGCAAACGGTGAAAGGCGCGGGCGGTGCCGCGGGCGGCGCGGCCGCAGGGGTATTTGCGGAGCAAAGAAGCCGGGCGGTCAGGGCCGGATGCGGGGCATGCCGCGCGGCCGGTCCATGGTCGCCCAGTCGGGCCAGAGGCCGAAATGTTCCAGGCCCACCAGCACCAAGCCCAGCGCGACGATGGCCAGCACCAGCTTGACCATCCGCGCGCTGGGCGGGTTGCGCGCCCAGCGCGATGCCCGGATCAGCCAGAGGAGGTTGTTCATGCGCCCCTTCCTTTGCTAGGGATCGCCGAAACGGAAAACCGCCCGGGACCACGTCTTGCCTCAGCACAGCGACAGCCGCATCCTGCCCTATACCGCCGACCAGATGTATGCGCTGGTGGCCGATATCGAAAGATACCCCGAGTTCCTGCCCTGGAATTCCGCCGCCCGCATCCGCGCCCGTCGCCCGGGCGAGGGCGGCAGCCAGGTGATCGAGGCCGATCTGGTCATCAGCTTCAAGGTTTTTCGCGAGCGTTTCGGCAGCCGCGTGACGCTGTGGCCGGCCGGCAGGCGCATCGACACCGAATATCTGGACGGGCCGTTCAAATACCTGCGCAGCGGCTGGAGTTTCGCCGACCTGCCCGAAGGCGGCTGCAAGGTCGAATTCTTCGTCGATTTCGAATTCCGCAACGCCATCCTCGGCAAGGTCATCGGCGTGGTCTTCGGCGAGGCGATGAGCCGCATCGTCCGCGCCTTCGAGGACCGGGCCCGCGCGCTTTACGGCGCCTGACGCGCCCGTTCCCAGATCGCGTATTCCGGCGCCATGGCGGTGCGCAGCCGGGTTTCGGTTTCGGCATCGAGATCGGTCGCGGCCTCGGGCGAGACATTGACGCGGGGCAGGGTGATCGCCTGGCCCAGGCGCGCGGCCAGGAAATCCACCAGGGCCGGCATCGCTTCGTAGCGGAAGATGTGGTCGACGGCGATGCGGTTGTCGTTGTCGATCAGGAAGTCCGACTGCCGGCCCAGATTGGCGTGGCTGGGGCGCTCGCCAGGGTGCAGGTAATCCTCGACGAAACGGGAAAAGGACAGGTGCGCGGTGCTGTTCGGCCGGCCGATCAGCGCGTCGCGGGCGCGAAAACGATACCAGCTGCCCAGCCAGTCCAGCGGCTCGCGCATCACCGCCACCGTCTCGAAACGCGGCCCGCCCAGGGGATGCAGCAGCGGGCGGATCTTGTTGATATATTGCCGCAGGTTCAGGTGCTTGATCTCGGCGCGGCCGCGAAAGGCGATCTCGGCGCGTTCGGACAGCGCCTGTTCCAGCGCCGTGGTGCCGGTCTTGGGCACCGACAAGAGCACGATCCGGGGCTTGACGAAGATCAGCATGGACAACTCACGGTCGAAAACATCCGTGCGGATTAGCGGCCGTGATGGGGGCTGGCAAGCGGGTTGCGGGTGGGCCGGCTGATCCCGGCCCACCCGCCTTGGCTCAGATCACGCCGAAGGCGCGCATCGGCTCGGCCACGCGGATGAAGCCGGCGATATTGGCGCCGATGACATAGTCGCCCGGCGCGCCGAATTCCTCGGCCGTCTCGTAGCAGCTGTCATGGATGTCGCGCATGATGGTGGCGAGCCGCGCCTCGGTCTGCTCGAAGCTCCAGCGGTCGCGCGAGGCGTTCTGCTGCATCTCCAGCGCCGAGGTGGCGACGCCGCCGGCATTCGCCGCCTTGCCGGGGCCGAACTTGACGCCGGCCTGCTGGAAGGTGCGGATCGCCTCGGGGGTCGAGGGCATGTTGGCGCCTTCGCCGACCGCCTGCACGCCGTTCTTGACCAGTTTCGCGGCATCCTTGCCGGTCAGCTCGTTCTGCGTGGCCGAGGGCATGGCGACCTGGCAGGGCACGTCCCAGATCGAGCCCTCGCCGGACTTGACGAAATAGCCCTGACCCTTCAGCCGGACGTATTCGCCGATGCGGCCGCGGCGGACCTCCTTGATCTCCTTGATCAGGTCGAGATCAAGGCCGCTCTCGTCGACGATATAGCCCGAGCTGTCCGAACAGGCGATGACCTTGCCGCCATAGGACTGCACCTTCTCGATGGTGTAGATCGCCACGTTGCCCGAGCCCGAGACCACGGTGGTCTTGCCGTCGAAATCCTCGCCGCCGGTCTGCAGCATGGCGCGGGTGAAATAGGTGTTGCCATAGCCGGTGGCCTCGGTCCGGGCCAGCGAGCCGCCGTAGAACAGGCCCTTGCCGGTCAGCACGCCCGCCTCGTAGCGGTTGGTCAGGCGCTTGTATTGCCCGAACATATAGCCGATCTCGCGCCCGCCGACGCCGATGTCGCCCGCCGGCACGTCGGTATATTCGCCGAGGTGGCGGTAAAGCTCGGTCATGAAGCTCTGGCAGAAGCGCATCACCTCGCCGTCCGAGCGGCCCTTGGGATCGAAGTCCGAGCCGCCCTTGCCGCCGCCGATCGGCAGGCCGGTCAGCGCGTTCTTGAAGATCTGCTCGAAGCCCAGGAACTTGATGATCCCGACATTGACCGAGGGGTGGAAGCGCAGCCCGCCCTTGTAGGGGCCCATGGCCGAGGAGAACTGCACCCGGAAGCCGCGGTTGATCTGCACCTGGCCCTTGTCGTCGGTCCACGGCACGCGGAAGATGATCTGCCGCTCGGGCTCGCAGAGGCGCTCGATCAGCGCGTCTTCCAGGTAGTCGGGGCGCTTGGCCACGACGCGGCCCAGGCTTTCCAGCACCTCGCGCACCGCCTGGTGGAACTCGGGCTCGCCGGCGTTGCGGCGGACGACCTGTTCGTAGATGGGCGCAAGTTTGTCATCGATCTGCGGCATGGCGCGCAATCCTTCCCTCAAGAGACGGAGTCGCGCATAGCCCAAGGTTTCAGCAATTTGAATGGGCAAGTGACAGTTTTCAGGCAATCTGCCGAATTTTCTGCCGGATTGCCGGGCAGGAGCCGCCCTGTCGCAGGCGGCCCCTCGGCTGCGGTCTCAGCGCCGGCCGGCTTCCAGCGCGTCCTCGAAGGTGCGCAGCCCGGTGACGGGGGCCTGCACCAGCACGGCCATGTTGCCGGGCTTGTGTTCGTTGCGCAGCATCTTGACATGCGCCGCCGGGATCTCGGCCCAGGGGAAGACCTCGGACATGCAGGGGTCGATGCGGCGCTCGAGCATCAGCTTGTTCGCGGCCGACGCCTGCTTCAGATGCGCGAAGTGCGAGCCCTGCAGGCGCTTCTGGTGCATCCACATGTAGCGCACGTCGAAGGTGCAGTTGAATCCGCTGGTGCCGGCGCAGATCACTACCATGCCGCCCTTCTTGCAGACCAGGGTCGAGACCGGGAAGGTCGCCTCGCCCGGGTGCTCGAAGACGATGTCGACATTGTTGCCCTTGCCGGTGATGTCCCAGATCGCCTTGCCGAACTTGCGCGCCTCGGTGAACCACTCCTTGTATTCCGGGGTGTTCACCGTGGGCAGCTGGCCCCAGCACTTGAAGTCCTTGCGGTTGATGACGCCCTTGGCGCCCAGCGACATGACGAATTCGCGCTTGTCCTCGTCCGAGATCACGCCGATGGCATTGGCGCCGGCCGCGTTGATCAGCTGGATCGCGAACGACCCCAGCCCGCCCGAGGCGCCCCAGACCAGCACGTTCATGCCCGGCTTCAGCTCATGCGGCTCGTGCCCGAACAGCATGCGATAGGCGGTGGCCAGCGTCAGCGTGTAGCAGGCCGATTCCTCCCAGGTCAGGTGCTGCGGGCGGCGCATCAGCTGCTGGGCCTGCACGCGGGTGAACTGGGCGAAGCTGCCGTCCGGCGTCTCATAGCCCCAGATGCGCTGGCTGGGCGAATACATCGGGTCGCCGCCGTTGCATTCCTCGTCGTTGCCGTCGTCCTGGTTGCAATGGATGACGACCTCGTCGCCGACCTTCCAGTTCTTGACCTTGTCGCCCACCGCCCAGACGATGCCCGAGGCGTCGGAACCCGCGATGTGATAGGGCGCGCCATGGCCGTCGAAGGGGCTGATCGGCACGCCGAGGCCGGCCCAGATGCCGTTGTAGTTGACGCCCGCCGCCATCACCAGGACCAGCACCTCGTTGCTGTCGATCGGCGGCGTCTCGACCACCTCGACCTGCATGGCCTTGTCGGGCTCGCCATGCCGCTCGCGCCGGATCGCCCAAGCATACATCTCTTTGGGGACGTAGCCCAGGGGCGGCATCTCGCCGATCTCATAGAGGTCCTTTTCCGGCGCATCATAGGGCGCGATCGGGGTCGGTTGGTCCAGGGCCATCTTGCTTTCCTCTTGCTGCGCGTTCCTCGTGCCGCGGCGCAGAATCGACGCGGGGTGCAGGGCCTGTTTTACGAATGGCTGCGCAATATTGCAACATCGCAGATGCAGAATTTGTAATATTCTGTCGTTTTCGCCAGGGCCACGCCGCGATGCGGCAGCAAATCCCGGTGCTTGCGCTCAGGCCAGATGCCGCGCCAGGAAATCCGCCAGCGGGCGCAGCACGGCGTCCCGGCCGAAGGCGGCGGTGCCATGGCCTTCGTGCGGCAGCAGGGCGAAGTCGATCTCGGCATGCGGGTCCGCGGCCTTCCAGGCCCGGCGCAGCCGCTCGGCCTGGCCGGCCGAAACGATGCTGTCCTGCGCGCCGTGCCGGATCATCAGCGGCGGCAGGTGCCGTCCGGGCGGCATGGCGCCCAGCCGGCCGACCGGCGACAGCGCGGTGGCCTCGGCCCGGCGCGCGCCGACCGGATAGCCGACCAGCAGCGATTCGACGCTGCGCGCCGAATCGGCCGGGGCGCGCCGCACCTTGCGGCCCAGGCGGGCCATGTCGGCATCCATGCTGCCGAAATCCATCGGGCCATAGAAATCCACCACCGCGCGCGGCGCCCGCCCGGTCTCGGCCAGGGTCAGCGCCGCCGAGACCGCCAGGAACGCCCCGGCGCTGCGCCCGCCCAGCGCCATCCGGTCCGGGATCAGCCCCAGCTCCGGCCCGCGCCGGTGCAGGAAATCCAGCGCCGCCAGCACGTCCTGCTCCTGCGCCGGCCACAGCGCCTGGTGCGACAGGCGATAGTTCATCCGCACCACGGCGATGCCCCGCGCCAGCACCTGCGCCGGGACCGGCAGGCTGCGCTTGTCGCCGGCCAGGAAACCGCCGCCGTGCAGGTCCAGAAGCCAGGGAAACGGCCCGTCGCCCTCGGGCAGGTGCACGTCCAGCCGGTTGCGCGGCGAGGCTGGGGAATAGGCCAGATCGACCAGCCCCGGCCCGGCCCGCGCCGGCCCCGCCATCAGCCCGGCCAGCAGCGCCAGCGCCGCCCGGCGCGTCATCGGCATCCGTCTTGCCCCTCGTTCGTCTGCATGGCCGACACCTTAGGCTCCAGGCGCATTGATCGTCAAAGCCAGAACCGGTCCCACCTCTGCACGGCGCCTGTCGTGGCGAAGGGCCTTGCCGCGACAGCCTTGATCGCCTGCCGATTCATCACATGCGCAGTCGTTGCGCAGCATGGTTCTTTCTGCAATGCGGCGAATTGACGGCGCAGGAATGTTACGCTATCGCTTGTCGCGTCGTAATAATCTTGCGAGGGAATCCCGTGGCCGAGAAAGACAAACCCTGGCTCTTCCGCACCTATGCGGGCCACTCGACCGCCGAGAAATCGAATGCGCTCTATCGCTCGAACCTCGCCAAGGGCCAGACCGGGCTGTCGGTGGCCTTCGACCTGCCGACCCAGACCGGCTATGACAGCGACCATGTGCTGGCGCGGGGCGAGGTCGGCAAGGTCGGCGTGCCGGTCTGCCACCTGGGCGACATGCGCGCGCTTTTCGACCAGATCCCGCTCGAGCAGATGAACACCTCGATGACGATCAACGCGACGGCGCCCTGGCTGCTGTCGCTCTATATCGCCGTGGCCGAGGAGCAGGGCGCGGATGTGACGAAGCTGCAAGGCACGGTGCAGAACGACATTATCAAGGAATACCTGTCGCGCGGCACCTATATCTGCCCGCCGAAACCCTCGCTGAAGATGATCACCGACGTCGCGGCCTATACGGCACGGAACCTGCCGAAATGGAACCCGATGAACGTCTGCTCCTATCACCTGCAAGAGGCCGGCGCGACGCCGGAGCAGGAGCTGGCCTATGCGCTGGCGACCGGCATCGCGGTGCTCGACGACCTCAAGGGCAAGGTCGAGCCGGCGGATTTCCCGGCCATGGTCGGGCGGATTTCCTTCTTCGTGAACGCCGGCATCCGCTTCGTGACCGAGCTTTGCAAGATGCGCGCCTTCACCGAGCTCTGGGACGAGATCTGCCGCGAGCGCTACGGCATCGAGGACGAGAAATACCGCCGCTTCCGCTATGGCGTGCAGGTGAACTCGCTGGGCCTGACCGAGCAGCAGCCGGAGAACAATGTCTATCGCATCCTGCTGGAGATGCTGGCCGTGGTGCTGTCGAAGAACGCCCGCGCCCGCGCCGTGCAGCTGCCGGCCTGGAACGAGGCGCTGGGCCTGCCGCGGCCCTGGGACCAGCAATGGTCGCTGAGGATGCAGCAGATCGTCGCCTATGAGACCGACCTGCTGGAATACGGCGACCTGTTCGACGGCAACCCGGCCATCGCCGCCAAGGTCGAGGAGCTGAAGGCCGGCGCGCGCTCCGAGCTCGCGACGCTGGACGAGATGGGCGGCGCCATCGCCGCCATCGAATACATGAAGTCGCGGCTGGTCGAATCGAACGCCGCGCGGCTGAACCGGATCGAGGCGAACGAGACCGTGGTGGTCGGCGTCAATCGCTGGCAGCAGGGCGAGCCTTCGCCGCTGACGGCGGGCGACGGCGGCATCATGGTCGTCGATCCGGCGGTCGAGCAGGACCAGATTGCCAGGCTGGACGCCTGGCGGCGGGCTCGCGACGAAGCGGCCGTCGAGGCCGCTCTCGTCGCGCTGCGCGATGCCGCGCAGAGGGGCCAGAACGTGATGCCGTTTTCCATCGCCGCTGCCAAGGCCGGCGCCACCACCGGCGAATGGGCCCAGGTCATGCGCCAGGTGCATGGCGAATATCGCGGGCCCACGGGCGTGTCGCAATCGCCCTCGAACCGCACCGAGGGGCTGGAGCCGATCCGCGAGGCGGTGGATGCGGTCAGCCAGCGCCTGGGCCGGCGGCTGAAGTTCCTGGTCGGCAAGCCGGGCCTCGACGGCCATTCCAACGGCGCCGAGCAGATCGCCTTCCGCGCCCGCGACTGCGGCATGGACATCACCTATGAGGGCATCCGCCTGACACCCGAGCAGATCGTCGCCCGCGCGGGAGAGCAGGACGCCCATATCGTCGGCCTCTCGATCCTGTCGGGCAGCCACCTGCCGCTGATCGAGGATCTGATGGCGCGCATGCGCGCGGCGGGCCTGGTGCATGTGCCGGTGGTCGTCGGCGGCATCATCCCCGACGACGATGCGGCGCGGCTGCGGCAGATGGGCGTGGCCCGCGTCTATACGCCCAAGGACTTCGAGCTCAATCGCATCATGATGGACATCGTGGCGCTGGTCGAGCCCGAGGAGGCCGCCGCCTGAGCCGGTTGCACGCTCGCATGGGTATTTGAGGAACGAAGAAGACGGGGCGCCGCGCCTCTGTCTTCTCTGTTTCGCAAATACCCACGTCACGACAGCGCCGCTTGGGCCGGCGTGCCGGGATCAGCCCCGGCCCAGCATGTAGAATTCGTCGTTCGGGCGAATGTCGCCGGCATTCACCAGCCGGTTCGACATGCCGAAGAAGGCGGCGATGGCGCCGATGTCCCAGATCTCGTCCTGCGAGAAGCCGGCATCATGCAGGGCGGCATGGTCGCCTGCCGCGATGTCCTGCGCCCGCAGCGCCACCTTCTCGGCATAGGCCAGCATGGCGCGTTCGCGGGGCGTCAGGTCGGCCTTGCGCCAGTTCACCGCCACCTGGTCGGCAATGAAAGCGTTCTTGGCCCGGATGCGCAGGATCGCGCCATGCGCCACCACGCAATACTGGCACTGGTTCAGCCCCGAGGTCGCGACCACGATCAACTCGCGCTCGGCCTTGGTCAATCCGCCCTCGCGCTCCATCAGCGCGTCGTGATAGGCGAAGAAGGCGCGGAATTCGTCGGGCCGATGCGCCAGCGCCAGGAAGACGTTCGGCACGAAGCCGGATTTCTCGGCCACCTTGCGGATGCGGGCGGCGATGTCCTCGGGCATCTCGTCAAGCGAGGGCACCGGGAAGCGGCTGATCGGATGGGTCATGGCTGTCTCCTCTGCCGCCCAAGCTTTGGCCATTGCCGCGGCGGGGTCAATCCGGGGCCGCGGTTGACTTGGCCCGGATTTCGGCATATTCAGCCCGCAATTCCCGGAAGGTCTGGCCTTCCGGTCCCCGCTTGCCGGGGATCGCCCCCCGTCAGCGCGTCGCGCCCACGGGGGCGTTATTGTTTATTCGCGCCCCTTGCGGGCAACGGCAACCATTGGAGGGCCGCCGATGTTTGAAAACCTGTCCGACCGCCTTGGCGGCGTCTTCGACCGGCTGACCAAGCAGGGCGCCCTGACCGAGGATGACGTCACCGCCGCCATGCGCGAGGTGCGCGTCGCGCTGCTGGAAGCCGACGTCTCGCTGCCGGTCGCGCGCAGCTTCGTGAAATCCGTCACCGCCAAGGCCACCGGCAGCGCCGTCACCAAGTCGATCACCCCCGGCCAGCAGGTCGTGAAGATCGTCCATGACGAGCTGATCAAGGTGCTGCAGGGCGAGGGCGAGCCCGACGCGCTGCGGATCGACAATCCCCCGGCGCCGATCCTGATGGTCGGGCTTCAGGGCTCGGGCAAGACCACCACCACCGCGAAACTGGCCAAGCGCCTCAAGGACCGCGAGAAGAAGCGGGTGCTGCTGGCCTCGCTGGACACCAACCGCCCGGCCGCCATGGAGCAGCTTGCGATCCTGGGCCAGCAGATCGGCGTCGACACCCTGCCGATCGTCCCGGGCGAGAACGCGGTGCAGATCGCGAAACGCGCCAAGCAGCAGGCGAGCTTCGGCGGCTATGACGTCTACATGCTCGATACCGCCGGCCGGCTGCATATCGACGAAGTGCTGATGGACGAGGTGCAGGCGGTCCGCGACGTGGCCAACCCGCGCGAGACCCTGCTGGTCGTCGACGGGCTGACCGGCCAGGACGCGGTGAACGTCGCCACCGAATTCGACGGCAAGGTCGGCATCTCGGGCGTGGTGCTGACCCGGATGGACGGCGACGGCCGCGGTGGCGCGGCGCTGTCGATGCGCGCCGTCACCGGCAAGCCGATCCGCTTCGTCGGCCTGGGCGAAAAGATGGACGCGCTGGAGGCCTTCGACGCCAGCCGCGTCGCCGGCCGCATCCTCGGCATGGGCGATATCGTCGCCCTGGTCGAGAAGGCGCAGGAGGTGCTGGAGGTCGAGCAGGCCGAGCGCATGATGAAGCGCTTCCAGAAGGGTCTGTTCAACATGAACGACCTGAAGAGCCAGCTGGAACAGATGATGAAGATGGGCGGGATGCAGTCCATCATGGGCATGATGCCCGGCATGGGCAAGATGGCCAAGCAGGCCGAGGCCGCCGGTTTCGACGACAAGGCGATCAAGCGCCAGATCGCGCTGATCAACTCGATGACGAAAAAGGAACGCGCCAACCCGGACCTGCTGCAGGCCAGCCGCAAGAAGCGCATCGCCGCCGGTGCCGGCATGGAGGTGGCCGATCTGAACAAGCTGCTGAAGATGCAGAAACAGATGGCCGACACGATGAAGAAGCTCGGCAAGATGGGCAAGGGCGGCATGCTGAAGCAGGCCATGCGCGCCATGAGCGGCAAGGGCGGCGGCCTGCCCGACATGGCCGACGTCGATCCGGCCAAGATGGCCGAGGCCACCAGGATGCTGCAGGATCCCAAGGGCTTGGGCGGCGATCTCGGCAAGCTGAACCTGCCCGGCGGGCTTTCCGGGCTGTTCGGGAAGAAGTGATGGCAACCGCGCGCGCCAAGACTTTCGCCGCAAGGCCGGGGAGGGCGGTGTCGTCTCGTTCCGCTCGGGCCTGGCGCCTGGCGGCCGCCTGGCCGGGGTATTTGAAAAACAGAGAAAGCTGGGCCTGGCCTCGGTGCTTCTCTGTTTTTCAAATACCCCGCCACGGTCTGCAACCAGGGCCCGCCCTCGGCCGGCATGGCGCAATGAGCGACGCGCGCTGCATCTGCGGTGTACGCCCGGTGTACGGGCGGTGTACAGCCGCCCCGAACGAAATCAAAGGCTTGGAGATTTCCGCGTGACCACTGACGCCGCCCGCGCCGCCGCTCTCTTGAAAGAGCATCGCGCCAGCATCGACCGTCTGGACGCGATCCTGGTCTATACGCTGGCCGAGCGCTTCAAGCACACCCAGAACGTCGGCCGCCTCAAGGCCGAACACGACCTTCCTCCGTCCGATCCCGCCCGCGAGGCGAGCCAGATCGAGCGGCTGGAACGCCTCGCGCGCGAGGCCGATCTCGACCCGGAATTCGCGCGCAAATTCCTGAACTTCGTGATTGCCGAAGTGATCCGGCATCACGAGACCTTCCAGACCTGACGCAGGGCCCGCCCGCGTCAACCCCGCCATTTCAAAGGAGAAAACCAATGGCAATGAAGATCCGTCTGGCCCGTGGTGGCTCGAAGAAACGTCCGCACTACGCCATCGTCGCGACCGATTCGCGCATGCCGCGTGACGGCCGCTTCCTCGAGAAGCTGGGCACCTACAACCCGCTGCTGGCGAAAGACTCGGAAGACCGCGTCAAGCTGGACCTCGAGCGCGTGCAATACTGGCTTGCCCAGGGCGCCCAGCCGACCGACCGCGTGGCGCGTTTCCTGGAAGCCTCTGGCGCGAAAGAGAAAACCGAGCGCAAGAACCTGAAGAAAGGCGAGCCGGGCAAGGCCGCGAAAGAGCGTGCCGAGAAGCGCGCCGCCCGCGAAGCCGCCGCCTCGGAAGCCGCTTCGGAATAATCCCATGGCCGAGCGGATCTGTGTCGGCGCGATCGCAGGCGCCTTCGGCGTCCGGGGCGAGGTAAGGCTCAAGAGCTTTACCTCGCAACCTGATGATGTCGCTGCATATGGTCCGCTCTGGTCCGAGGATGGCAAGCGCAGCTTCACCCTCAAGCTGACCCGGCCGGTGACCGGCGGCCTGGGCGCCCGGCTCTCGGGCGTCGAGACGCGCGAGGATGCCGAGGCGCTGAAGGGCGTGACGCTCTGGGCCGACCGCGAGCGGCTGCCCTCGCTGCCCGACGACGAATTCTATCATACGGATCTGATTGGCCTTTCCGTCTATGATGCCGGCGGCGTGCTGCTGGGCAAGGTCCGCGCCATCTATGACCATGGCGCGGGCGACATCCTGGAAATCCATTGCCCCGGCCGCAAGCAGACCCTGCTTTTGCCCTTCACCCGCGCCTTCGTGCCGACGGTGGACCTGGCCGCCGGCCGCATCATCGCCGACCCGCCCGAGGATGCCGAGGAATGAGCGCGGAAGGGATGAAATCCCACGGCCGGCTCTCGATCCGTGAAAGCCGACAACCCCGCGACCTGCTGGCGGAGCCGCAGGTCAGGGGCGCCTGGACCGCTCAGGTCATCACGCTTTTCCCCGAGGCTTTTCCGGGGGTTCTGGGGCTTTCCTTGACCGGCCGGGCGCTGGCCGAGGGGCTGTGGAACCTGCGCACCACCGACCTGCGCCCCTTCGGCATCGGCAAGCACCGCAATGTCGACGACACCCCCGCCGGCGGCGGCGCCGGCATGGTGATCCGCCCCGACGTGATGGACGCCGCCCTGCGCGAGGCCGGCCCCGGCCTGCCGGTGATCTATCTGTCGCCGCGCGGCAAGCCCTTCACGCAGGAACGCGCCCGCCAGCTGGCGAACGGCCCCGGCATGACCCTGATCTGCGGCCGGTTCGAGGGCGTGGACCAGCGCGTGCTGGACGCCCACGATGTCGAGGAAATCAGCATCGGCGACTATGTCCTGACCGGCGGGGAACTGGCGGCTCAGGTCTTGATCGACGCGACGGTTCGGCTTATACCGCGCGTGCTGGGGAATCAGGAGTCACTGGCCGAGGAATCCTTTTCCGATGGCCTGCTTGAGCACCCCCAGTACACGAAGCCCGCCCTATGGGAAGGCCGCGCGATACCCGAGGTTCTGCTTTCGGGAAATCACGCGGCTATTGCCACATGGCGGCGCGACATGGCCGAAAGGCTGACCAAGGAACGCCGCCCCGATCTGTGGCGGGCATACGGGGAAACCCGCATGGACCCGGCAAAGGACCGACAGCTCTCGGGCGCATCAGACCAATCGCGGGATCACCGCGAGCATCAAGAGGAACCAAAGCGATGAACCTGATCGCCCAGTTGGAAGCCGAGCAGATCGCCTCGCTCGGCAAGGAAATCCCGGACTTCAAGGCCGGCGACACCGTCCGCGTCGGCTATAAAGTGACCGAAGGCACCCGCACCCGCGTGCAGATGTACGAAGGCGTCGTGATCTCGCGCAAGGGCGGCGGCATCGGTGCCTCGTTCACCGTGCGCAAGATCTCGTTCGGCGAGGGTGTCGAGCGCGTCTTCCCGCTGTATTCGACCAATATCGACTCGATCACCGTCGTGCGCCGTGGCCGCGTCCGCCGCGCCAAGCTGTACTACCTGCGCGACCGTCGCGGCAAATCCGCCCGCATCGCCGAAGTCAGCAACTACAAGCCCAAAGCCGACGCCAAGGCCTGAGGAGACGCGCCATGAAAGCAGAAATTCACCCCGACTACCACTTCATCACCGTGAAGATGATCGACGGCACCACCTATCAGCTGCGCTCGACCTGGGGCAAGGAAGGCGACACCATG
The DNA here is from genome assembly GCF_001546115.1 of Paracoccus aminovorans. Lineage (GTDB taxonomy): Bacteria > Pseudomonadota > Alphaproteobacteria > Rhodobacterales > Rhodobacteraceae > Paracoccus > Paracoccus aminovorans_B. The sequence goes on along the minus strand of NZ_KQ955208.1, from coordinate 860,724 downwards.
TCGCTGGACATCGACCCGACCGTGCATCCGGCCTGGACCGGCGGTTCGGCCAAGCTGATGGACACCGGCGGCCGCGTGTCGAAGTTCAAGAACAAATACGCCGGCCTGGGCTTCTGAGCCCTCGCCACCGGCGCCAACGGAAACGCCGCCCCGAGGGGCGGCGTTTTGCGTTTTCAGCGGGGCGGTGGGCGGCCCCGGACGGGAGAGAGGTGTGCCGACGCGCGGCGGGGTCAGTAGCCGAGCCCCAGGATCGGCATCCAGCTGGGCGCGCGCGGCGGCCGGTTCAGCGGCTGGCCGGTCATCGGGCCATGGCCGGTATCGATCATGACGCGGCCGTCACGATATTCCCGCAGCACCGGGCCTTGCACGCTGCGATAGGCCGAAAGCGCGATGGTGGCATAGCTGCGGATCGGGGTCGGGAAAACGGCGCGGATCATTGCAGGGCTCCCTTCTGGTCAAGGCGGTGAATGGCGGTGTCCCAAAGCGAGGGGTCGCGGTCGCGCATCAGGTCGCGCGCGGCCTCGAACGGCTCGCAGGTGATCAGCCGCAGCGGAATGTCCGAGATCCGGTGCGGCCTGCCCGTGCGGCGATCGATCAGGCTGACCGCATAGCGGGGCAGGGCGGCGGCAGAAGCCGACAGATGGTTCAGCATGGGCATCCTGGTCTCCCTTTCCCTGGCTGACCTGCCGGGACGTTCCGGCCCTTATATAACGACATAGTCAGTCGTGTTTTGCAAGATAAAACTCGACTTGCCTTGTCGTGATGAAAGAATGAAGCCGGAACAAATGCTTGCGCGGCCGGCCGCAGCGGCGCCGGGTGCGGGAAAAACGCCACGTCGCCGGTGATTCGCGCCTGCGCGGCGCTTTTCATCGGCCGAGGCGCGGCCTATGGTCCGCGGCGGAACTGGCGCAGGCCCGGGGGGGATTCGTGGCGCATATCATTGTGGTCGGGAACGAAAAGGGCGGTTCGGGCAAGTCCACGACCTCGATGCATGTCGCGACGGCGCTGGCGCGCATGGGCCACCGGGTCGGCGCGCTGGACCTGGACGTGCGCCAGCGCAGCTTTGGCCGCTACCTGGAAAACCGCGCCCATTTCACCCAGCGCGAGGGGCTGGACCTGCCGACCCCGATCCTGGGCCACCTGCCGGCCGAGACCGGGCCGGACAGCGATCCGCTGTCGCAGGCGGTGGCCGAGCTGGATCGCGATTGTGACTTCATCCTGCTGGACTGCCCCGGCTCGCATACCCGGCTCAGCCAGATGGCGCATACGCTGGCCGATACGCTGATCACGCCGATGAACGACAGTTTCGTCGATTTCGACCTGCTGGCGCGGCTCTCGCCCGAGGGCAAGATCCTGGGCCCCTCGATTTATGCCGAGATGGTCTGGTCGGCGCGGCAATTGCGCGGTCAGGCCGGCGCCGGCCCGATCGACTGGCTGGTGCTGCGGAACCGCCTGGGCACCCAGGCCATGCACAACAAGCGCAAGGTCGGCGGCGCGCTGGCCATGCTGTCGAAACGCATCGGCTTCCGCGTCGCCCCCGGCTTTTCCGAGCGGGTGATCTTTCGCGAGCTGTTCCCGCGCGGGCTGACGCTGCTGGACCTGAAAGACATCGGCACCGAGCAGCTGAGCATGTCGAACATCGCCGCCCGCCAGGAACTGCGCGAGCTGATCGGCGAATTGAAGCTACCCGGCGTCACGATCTCGTTCTGATTCCCGGCCGCCATTGTTGCCACCCCGGGGCGCGGCTATGCTCTGCGCCGGATTTCCTCGAGGAGGGGACGATGACGGCTGTTCGCCGCAGCATTTGCGCCGCCCTGTTGGGCCTGGTCCTGGCGCTTCCCGCGCTGCCGGCCATGGCGCAGACGGCGGGCGCCGCCGCCCAGCCCGAGCCGTCGGCCGAGGCGCCGTTGGTGACGCTGGCCAAGGCCGAGCGCGGCCCGGTGCAGGCGCGGGTGCCGGTCTCGGGCTCGCTGGTGGCGCGGCAGGCGGTGCAGGTCCATGCCAATGTCGCGGGCTACGAGATCACCCAGATTGCGGCCGAGGTCGGCGACAGCGTCAAGGCCGGCGCGGTGCTGGCGCAGCTTTCCGACGAGACGCTGGAGGCGCAGCTGGCGCAGGCCGAGGCCGAATATCAGCGCGCCGAGGCCGGCATCCGCCAGGCCGAAAGCCAGATCGCCAGTGCCGAGGCGACCGCGACCGAGGCAGCATCGGCCCTGGAGCGCACGCGCAGCCTGCGCCGCAGCGGCAACGCCAGCCAGGCGGTGCTGGACCAGGCGGTCGCGACCGAGGCCTCGGCCCGGGCGGCGGCGGCCTCGGCCTCGGACGGGCTGGGGGTGGCACGCGCGGCTTTGGCGCAGGCCGATGCCGCGCGCCGGATCGCCCGGCTGAACCTGGGCCATGCCCGCATCACCGCGCCGGTCGATGGCGTGGTGGTGGCGCGCACCGCCGAGCTGGGCGCGATCTCGGGCACCGGGGGCGATGCGCTTTTCACCCTCATCGCGGCGGGCGAGATCGAGCTGGCAGCTGATGTGATCGAAACCGCGCTGGCGCAGCTGACGCCGGGCGATGCCGCCCTGATCGACGTGGCGGGACTGGGCCCGGTCGCCGGCCGGCTGCGGCTGGCGCCTGCCTCGGTCGATCCGGTGACGCGGCTCGGCACGGCGCGGGTGGCGCTGGACCCCGATCCGCGGCTGCGGCTGGGGCTGTTTGCCAGCGGCTGGATCGTCACCGACCGGCGCGAGGCGCTGACCGTGCCGCTGTCGGCGATCCTGGCCGATGAGCAGGGCGAGCGGGTGCAGGTGGTCAAGGACGGCGTGATCGAGACCCGGCCGGTCAAGGCCGGGCTGATCTGGCAGGGCCGGCGCGAGATCCTCGAGGGCTTGCGCGAGGGCGAGCAGGTGGTGGCCAGGGCCGGCGCCTTCTTCCGCAGCGGCGACCGGGTCAGGGCGGCGCCATGAACTTCTCGGCCTGGTCCATCCGGCAGCCGGTGCCGGCCATCGCGGTCTTCCTGGTTCTGGTCATGATGGGGCTCTACAGCTTCAGCAGGCTGGCGGTCACGGCGATGCCGAACATCGACCTGCCCCTGGTCAGCGTCGTGGTCAGCCAGCCCGGCGCGGCGCCGAGCGAGCTGACCCGGCAGGTGGTGCAGCCGATCGAGGATTCCATCGCCTCGATCACCGGGGTGCGGCACATCACCTCGACGGCGCTGGACGGCTCGGCGCGGATCTATGTCGAATTCGAGCTGGAGACCGACACCGACCGCGCCGTGAACGATGTCAAGGATGCGGTGGCCAATGTGCGCGCCGACCTGCCCGAATCCATCGTCGAGCCGCTGATCCACCGCATCGACGTCTCGGGCATGGCGATCCTGACCTATGCCGTCAGCGACCCCGGCAAGTCCATCGAGCAGCTGTCGGATTTCGTCGACGACGTGGTGGCGCGCGATCTGTCCACGGTGCCGGGCGTGGCCTCGATCACCCGCATCGGCGGCGCCGACCGCCAGATCAACGTCGATCTGGACCCGGCCCGCATCCAGGCCTTCGGCCTGACGGCGGCCGAAATCTCGGACCAGTTGCGGGCCAAGAACATCGACCTGGGCGGCGGGCGCGGCGACCTGGCGGGGACCGAATTCTCGATCCGCGCCCTGGGATCGGCCGGCGACGTGGCACGGCTGGCCGAGACGCCGATTCTGATCGGCGGCGGTGATACCGGCGGGCATACGGTCCGGCTGGACCAGCTGGGCCGCGTCAGCGACGGCGCCAGCGAGGAGCGCACTTTTGCCCTGCTCAACGGCCAGCCGGTGGTGGCCTTCGGCGTCTTCCGCGGCTCGGGCGAATCCGACCTAGTGGCCGGGGACGGCGCCAAGGCCCGCATCGCCGAGATCGCCGCGCGCCATCCCGGCACCCGCATCCAGCTGATCGACGACGCGACCAGCCACACCTCGAACAGCTATCATTCGACCATGGACACGCTTTATGAGGGGGCGGCGCTGGCGGTGGTGGTGGTGTTCCTGTTCCTGCGGAACTGGCGCGCGACGCTGATCGCCGCCGTGGCGCTGCCGCTGTCGATCATCCCGACCTTTTTCGTCATGCACATGCTGGGTTTTACCCTGAACGGGGTGAGCCTGCTGGCGATCACGCTGGTCACCGGCATCCTGGTCGATGACGCCATCGTCGAGATCGAGAATATCGTGCGCCATATCAACATGGGCGTGCCCGCCTATGACGCCAGCATGGAGGCCGCGAACGAGATCGGCCTGACCGTGATCGCGATCAGCTTTTCCATCGTCGCGGTCTTTGCCCCGGTCAGCTTCATGGGCGGGATCCCGGGGCAGTATTTCAAGCAGTTCGGGCTGACGGTCGCGGTCTCGGTGCTGTTCTCGCTGCTGGTGGCGCGGCTGATCACGCCGATGCTGGCGGCCTATTTCCTGCGCGACAGCACGCATCTGCCCGAGGAGAGGGACGGTCCGGTGCTGCGCGGGCTGATAGCCGTGCTGGGCTGGACCCTGCGCCACCGCGGGCTGACGCTGCTGATGGGCATGGGGGTGTTCGCGCTCTCGATCTTTTCCGCGACCCTGCTGCCGACCGAGTTCATCCCGGCGCAGGACGTCGGCCGCAGCCAGGTCAGCATCGAGCTGCCGCCCGGCGCCACCCCGCGCGAGACCGAAGCCGCCGCCGCCATGATCTCGCAGCGCATCAGCGCGGCGCCCGAGGTGCGCTCGGTCTTCGTCAATGGCGGCGAGGATGACGTCGCCAAGGCCAAGCTGATGGTGAACTACGGTCCCAAGGACGAGCGCGAGCGCTCGAGCTTTGCCGTCGAGGACGAGTTGAAAGAGCATCTGGCGGCCATCCCCGACCTGCGCATCGACTTCCAGAACCAAGAGGGCAATGCCGACCTGTCGATTTCGGTCCTGGGCGATACCGAGGATGCGGCGGCCGAGGCGGCCGAGCGGCTGATGGCGGCGATGAAGACCCTGCCGGCGCTGGAGGGGGTGCGGTCATCCGCCAGCCTGGAGCGGCCCGAGATCCAGATCCATCCGCGGCCCGAGGTCGCGGCGCAGTTGGGCGTCACCGCCAGCGCGCTGGCGACGACGCTGCGGGTGGCAACGCTGGGCGACACGGAATCGAACCTCGCCAAGTTCAACGCCGGCGACAAGCAGATCCCGATCATGGTGCGGCTGGACGAGGCGGCGCGGCGCGACCTGATGACGGTCAGGAACCTGCGCGTGCCAAGCTCGGCCGGGCAGCTGCCGCTGGAGGCGGTGGCGGATGTGACGCTTTCGGCCGGGGCGACCGAGATCGGCCGCTACGACCGGCGCTATCAGACCACCGTCTCGGGCAACCTGGCCGAGGGTGCGCTGCTGGGCCCGGTCAGCGCCCAGGTCACGGGGTTGCAGCAGGGGATCGAGCTGCCGGCCGGGACCGAGATCAAGCCCTCGGGCGATGCCGAGATCATGGCCGAGGTGTTCCAGGCCTTCTCGGTCGCGATGGTCTCGGGCGTGGTGCTGACCTATGTCGTTCTGGTGCTGCTGTTTCACAATTTCATCACCCCCGTCTCGATCCTGATGTCGCTGCCCCTGGCCATTGGCGGGGCGATCCTGGCGCTGTTCCTGACCGGCAATTCCATCAGCATGTCGGTGGTGATCGGCTTCCTGATGCTGATGGGCATCGTGACCAAGAACGCGATCATGCTGGTCGAATTCGCGGTCAGCGCCATCGAGCGCGGCGTCGAGAAGCGCGCGGCGATCCTGGATGCGGTGCACAAGCGGGCGCGGCCCATCGTGATGACGACCATCGCCATGACCGCGGGCATGGTGCCCTCGGCGCTGGGAACGGGCGAGGGCGCCGAGTTCAGCGCGCCGATGGCGATTTCGGTGATCGGCGGGCTGTTGCTCTCGACGCTGCTGTCGCTGTTGTTCGTGCCCTCGCTGTTTTCGGTGGTGCATGGTGGGCAGGTCAGGGTCGGGCGCTGGCTGGTGCGGCGGATCGGGCTGAACGCGCGCCCCGCGGGGGAGTGAGGTCGCTGCCGGGGGCTGTCTGCCCCCGGACCCCCGAGGATATTTATCCACAAAAGAGAAAGGGGGCCGTCGGGGCCCCCTTGGTGTTTCATGGCGGATGCGGGTCAGGCCAGCATGCCCATCGGGTTTTCCAGGTGCTTGACGATGGCGTCGAGCAATTGCGCACCGAGGGCACCGTCGATGACCCGGTGATCGACCGAGAGCGTCATCGACATGACGTTGCGGATCACGATCTCGCCGTTTTCGACGACCGGGGTCTGGATGCCGGCGCCGACGGCCAGGATCGCGCCATGCGGCGGGTTGATGACCGCGTCGAAATTCTCGATGCCGAACATGCCGAGGTTCGAGATCGCGAAGCTGCCGCCCTGGTATTCATGCGGGGCCAGCTTCTTGGTCTTGGCGCGGTTGGCGAGGTCCTTCATCTCGGTCGAGAGGGACGACAGCGTCTTTTGCTGCGCGTCCTTCAGCACCGGGGTGAAGAGCCCGCCTTCGATGGCGACGGCCACGGCCACGTCCGAGGGTTTCAGCTTCAGGATGCGGCCGCCGGCCCAGACGGCATTGGCATCCGGCACCTCTTGCAGCGCCAGGGCGCAGGCCTTGATGATGAAGTCGTTGACCGACAGCTTCACGCCGCGCGATTCCAGCTGCTTGTTCAGCATGGCGCGGAACTTCATCAGCTCGTCCAGCTTGGCCGATTTGCGCAGGTAGAAATGCGGGATGGTCTGCTTGGCCTCGGTCAGGCGGGCGGCGATGGTGCGGCGCATGCCGTCCAGCGCCACCTCGGTCGTCTCGCGGTCGGCATAGATCTTAAGCACGGTTTCCGCCGAAGGACCGGCCGGGGCGGCCGCTGCCGGGGCAGGGGCGGCGGCTTTCGGGGACTCGGCGGCGGCGGGCTTGGCTGCGCCGGGCTTGGCGCCTTCGACATCCGCCTTGACGATGCGGCCACGCGGGCCGGAACCGGTCACGCCGGCAAGGTCGATGCCCTTTTCGGCCGCGATGCGGCGCGCCAGCGGCGAGGCGAAGACCCGCCCGCCATCCGCCGCCTTCTGTGCCGCCGGGGCCGGGGCTGCCGCCGCCGGAGCGGGGGCAGCCTCGGGTTTCGCGGGCGCGGCTGCCTCAGTTTTCGGCGCCGGGGCCGAGCCGATGTCGGAGGCGCTCTCGCCCTCTTCCAGCAGGACGGCGATGGGCGTGTTCACCTTCACGCCCGCCGTGCCCTCGGCCACCAGGATCTTGCCCACCGTGCCTTCGTCCACGGCCTCGAATTCCATCGTGGCCTTGTCGGTCTCGATCTCGGCCAGGATGTCGCCGGATTTCACCGTGTCGCCTTCCTTCACCAGCCATTTGGCCAGCGTGCCCTCCTCCATGGTCGGAGAAAGCGCGGGCATCAGGATTTCTGTCGGCATCTCGCTTGCTCCTTAACGGTAGGTGACTTTCTTGACCGCCGCCACCACCTCGTCCGAGGTGATCAGCGCGTGCTTTTCCAGGTTGGCGGCATAGGGCATGGGCACGTCCTTGCCGGTGCAGTTGATCACCGGCGCGTCGAGGTAATCGAAGGCGTTTTCCATGATATAGGCCGAGAGGTGGTTGCCGATCGAGCAGACCGGGAAGCCCTCTTCCACCGTCACGCAGCGGTTGGTCTTCTGCACCGAGGCGATCACGGTCGCATAGTCGATCGGGCGCAGGGTGCGCAGGTCGATGACTTCGGCCTCGATGCCTTCGCCGGCCAGTTTCTCGGCGGCTTCAAGCGCGTGGGTCATGCCGATGCCGAAGCTGACCAGCGTCACGTCGCGGCCCTGGCGCACGACCTTGGCCTTGCCGAAGGGGATGGTGAAATCTTCCAGATCCGGCACTTCGAAGCTGCGGCCGTAGAGGATTTCGTTTTCCAGGAAGACCACGGGGTTGTTGTCGCGGATCGCCTGTTTCAGCAGGCCCTTCGCGTCGGCGGCCGAATAGGGCATGACGACCTTCAGGCCGGGGATCTGGGCGAACCAGGCGGCATAGTCCTGGCTGTGCTGGGCGGCGACGCGGGCGGCGGCGCCGTTCGGGCCACGGAACACCATCGGCGCACCCATCTGGCCGCCCGACATGTAGAGCGTCTTCGCGGCCGAGTTGATGATGTGGTCCATCGCCTGCATGGCGAAGTTGAAGGTCATGAACTCGACGATGGGGCGCAGGCCGGCCATGGCGGCGCCGGTGCCGATGCCGGCGAAGCCGATTTCGCTGATCGGGGTGTCGACCACGCGGCGCGGGCCGAACTTGTCGAGCAGGCCTTGGCTGATCTTGTAGGCGCCCTGGTATTCGCCGACTTCCTCGCCCATCAGGAAGACGGTGTCGTCGCGGGTCATCTCCTCTTCCATGGCCTCGCGCAGGGCTTCGCGCACGGTCATGGTCTTCATCGGCGTGCCTTCGGGCCAGTCGGGCGACTGGTCGACGACCGGGGCCGGGGCGGGGGCCGCAGCTTGCGCCGGTGCAGCGGCGGGCGCTTCTGCGGCGGCCGGAGTGGGTTCGGCCTTGGCGGCGGGCGCGGCATCGGCGGATTCGCCTTCCTCGACCAGCACGGCGATGGGGGTGTTCACCTTGACCCCCTGGGTGCCCTCGGCGATCAAGAGCTTGCCGACGATGCCTTCATCGACCGCCTCGAATTCCATCGTGGCCTTGTCGGTTTCGATCTCGGCCAGGATGTCGCCGGATTTGACAGTATCGCCTTCCTTGACCAGCCATTTGGCCAGCGTGCCTTCCTCCATGGTCGGCGACAGGGCGGGCATCAGGATTTCGGTTGCCATGGTTGCCCTCCCTCAGGCGCTTTTCTCTTCGGCGTAGATATCGGTCCAGAGTTCCTCCAGCGCGGGCTCCGGGCTTTCCTTGGCGAATTCGGCCGAGTCGTTCACGATATCCTTGATTTCCTTGTCGATGGCCTTGAGGTCGTCCTCGCTGGCGTGCTTGCCGGTCAAGAGCAGGTCGCGCACATGTTCGATGGCGTCGCGTTCGTCGCGCATCTTCTGCACCTCCTCGCGCGTGCGGTATTTCGCCGGGTCGGACATCGAGTGGCCACGATAGCGATAGGTCATCACTTCCAGGATATAGGGGCCGTTGCCGGCGCGGCATTGCGCCACGGCCTTTTCGGCGGCGGCCTTGACCGCCAGCACGTCCATGCCGTCGACCTGTTCGCCCTTGATGCCGAAGGCCTCGCCCCGGCCGAAGAGCGTCGTCGACTTGGTCGAGCGCTTCATCGAGGTGCCCATGGCATACTGGTTGTTCTCGATCACGAAGACGACCGGCAGGTTCCACAGCTCGGCCATGTTGTAGGTCTCGTAGACCTGGCCCTGGTTGGCGGCGCCGTCGCCGAAATAGGCGAAGGTGACATTGTCATTGCCGCGGTATTTGTCGGCGAAGGCGAGGCCCGCGCCCAGCGGCACCTGCGCCGCGACGATGCCATGGCCGCCGTAGAAGTGCTTTTCGCGGCTGAACATGTGCATCGAGCCGCCCTTGCCCTTGGAATAGCCGCCCGAGCGTCCGGTCAGTTCCGCCATGACGCCGCGGGCTTCCATGCCGCAGGCCAGCATGTGGCCATGGTCGCGATAAGAGGTGATGCGCTTGTCGCCTTCCTTGGCGGCGGCCTCCAGGCCGACGACGACGGCCTCTTGCCCGATGTAGAGGTGGCAGAAGCCGCCGATCAGGCCCATGCCGTAGAGTTGGCCGGCCTTTTCCTCGAATCGGCGGATCAACAGCATGTCGCGATAGTATTTGAGCAGCTCGTCACGGGACACGTTCGACGTGCTTTCCTTGGCTGCGGGCTTTCTGACCATACGGGCCTCCTCCTCGGGGCAGGAATAGTTCAGCGTTAAACTAATTCTAGGGCAAGCTCGCGGGGGAAGTAAACCGGCCTTGTGCATAGGTCCAGAGGGCAGATGCGGAATCCTGCCCTTGCCGGTGATTTTCCGGGCAGGGACCGCATTGCGTGGCGGCAAGGCCGCAGGGGTGTTTGGAAAACGGAAAAGACGCCGGCCGGTTCAGCGGATGATGATCTCGTCCGCGCGCACCAGCCCCAGCACGTCGCGGGCGCGTTCGTCCAGCAGGTCGAGGTCGAGATAGTCGTTCGACAGCCGCCGCGTCAGGTTGCGCATGCGGTCGACCTCGGCCTGCAGCCTGTCGCGCTGCTGGGCCAGATCCTGGGTCTCGGCCTGCAACTGCACCCGGCGCAGGATGCCCGAGGGGCCCTGCACGGCGGCGAAGGCGAAATAGACCCCGAGCAGGATAGCCCCGACGAAGAAGATGATGGCGCTGATCGACAGGCGTTGGGTCATGTGCTGCTCGTGGTTTTGCGCGCGATCATGCCACAGGCGTCGCGCCGGGGGAATCCCCCATCAGGATGTCGGCAAGAACCAGCGCCATCACCCGCGCCGAATCCAGCATGTCCCGCACGCCGATCCATTCGTCGGGCTGATGCGCCAGGTCCAGCACGCCCGGGCCATAGGCGATGCAGTTCTTCAGCCTGCCGATGCGGTCGATGTGCTTCTGGTCATAGGTGCCGGGGCTGACGACATAGCCCGCCTCGCGCCCCAGCACGCGCTGGATCGCGGCGGCGGTCGAACGCACGACGGGCGCCTCGCGGTCGGTCATGCTTGGGATGACCTCGAACAGGCCGCGGATCTCATAGCGGAAGTTCGGCCGCTGGGCGCGAACCTTGTCCAGCAGCGCCGTGACCTCGCGCTTGACCTCGGCCAGATCCTCCTCGATCAGGAAGCGGCGGTCGATGACGATGCGGCAGCGGTCGGCCACGCAGGGCGCGGGCAGGCCGGTGAACTCCGGGCCGAGGTCCGGTTCGCCGCCGTGGATCGAATTGATGTTCAGCGTCGGGATGCGCGCCCCTTCGGGGATCACCGGCATCTCGGTGCGCCGGGTCAGCAGCAGCGGGAACAGGCTGCGTTCCATTTCCTCGAGCACCGCGCCCATATGGCGGATGGCGCTGTCGCCCAGGAAGGGCATCGAGCCATGGGCGATGCGGCCCTGCGTCTCGATCTCGGCCCACCAGACGCCGCGATGGCCCAGGCAGATGCGGTCCTTGTGCAGCGGCTCGGGGATGATGACGTGGTCGACATGGGCGAAGGCGCCGTGCTCGGCCAGCCAGGCCACGCCGCCATAGCCGCCGGTTTCCTCGTCGGCGGTGGCGCTGATCTCGATCTGGCCGGGATGGTCGGGATGGAGCGCGACGAAGGCCTCGGCCGCGATGATGCTGGCGGCGAGGCCGCCCTTCATGTCGCAGGCGCCGCGGCCATAGATGCGGTCGCCGTCGATTTCGGCGCCGAACGGGTCGCGGGTCCAGCCGTGGCCGACCTCGACCACGTCGTGGTGGCTGTTGAAATGCACGCAGGCGCCGGGGGTGGCGCCGTGATGGCGGGCGACCAGGTTCCAGCGCGGAAAGGCCTCGCTGTCGCCGGGGCTGCCCTTGGCGCGGACCAGCGCGCAGTCCCAGCCCTGCGGCGCCAGCCGGGCGCGCAGGTATTCGCAGATGTCGCGATAGTGCCGGCCCGGAGGGTTCAGCGTCGGGATGCGGATCAGATCCTGGGTCAGGCGGATCAGATCGTCGCGGCGGTTCTCGATTTCCAGGCAAAGCGGGTCCATGGTCCGCAGGCTAGGCCGGGCCCGGCCGCGTCGCAATGGGGTCATTGACATGCGCGCCGCGCCGGCCTTCCATGCGGGCCATGAGCCGCAGCGAAAGCCTTGCCCGATGATCGCCTTTCTTCGCCTGATCGGCATGGTGCTGGTTGTCGAGCTGATCTTTTACGCCCTGATCTCGATCTATATCCGCAGCCTGCGCCGCGAGGCGCTTGAAAAGGAATGGGATCGCCGGCATCCCGAGCGGGCGGGCGCCAGCCCGGAACGACGCGAGTTCGTGCGGCGTTGCATGACAGGCTTCAGCCGGACGCTGCGGGCGCGGCTGGCGCTTCTGGTGCTGGTCCTGCCGCTGGTCGCCTTTGTCGCGATCGTCGTCATCGTGAATTACAACTGAGGGGGCGCCGATGCGCTGGTTCCTGACCGTTCTTGGGGTGATCTTCGGGATCGTGGTCTTTCTGTTCCTGGATTACGCGCTGCCCTCGAAGCAGACGGTGCGCATCACCAATACCTACAACCGGCTGACCGACATCGGCGCGAACCGCATCTTCTATGCCTCGCCCGACACCGGCACGGTGCAGAATGCGGCAGGCCAGCGCGACGTGCGTTTCATCGACACGGTGCGGCCGAACGGCAAGCCCTATGTCTATCGCAACGAGGATACCGGCTGGATCTGGCCGCCCTATTTCAAATACGACAGCTCGAACCTGCATGCCCAAGCGACCGATCTGCGTTCGACCTCGGCCAAGCCGGAATGGGTCAGCGTGACCTCATACGGCTGGCGGGTGGCCTGGCTTTCGGTCTATCCCAACGCGATCTCGGTGAAGCCGGTGGCGGGGCCCGAGGTGAAGCCCTTCAACTGGCCGGCGCAGATCATCCTGCTGCTGCTGGGCGGGCTGCTGTTCCTGATCTGGCGCATGTGGAACCAGTTCCGCGAGCGCACCATCGACCCGGCCGTGCGGTCCGCCGACCAGGCCTGGGACCGGCTCGATGCCCGCGCCGATGCCGCCCGCGACCGTGCGCAGGGGCGGATGCGGCGCTGGTGGAACGGGCTCAAGGGCCGCTGAGATGCCGACCGGGAACCCGGGCACCGACTTCCGCCTCGACTGGTTCGAGGGCATCACCGTCAACACCCCCGCGGCCGAGCGGCGCGCCGCCAGCCTGCCCGCGCGCCGCAGCCTCAAGAAGGAATGGCAGGCGGCCTGGCTTCTGAACGCGGTGCGCTGCATCGACCTGACCACGCTCGCGGGCGATGACACGGCCGACCGCGTGGCCCGGCTTTGCGCCAAGGCGCGCCAGCCGGTCGATGCCGGCGACCTGGCGCTGATGGGGGTCGAGCACCTGACCACCGGCGCGGTCTGCGTCTATCCCACCATGGTGGCGGCCGCCAAGCGGGCGCTGGAGGGCGCGGGCGTGCCGGTGGCCTCGGTCGCGACCGGCTTTCCGGCCGGGCTGATGCCCCTGAACCTGCGGCTGGCCGAGATCCGCTATGCGCTGGACCAGGGCGCCGATGAGATCGACATCGTGATTTCCCGCGCCCATGCGCTGCGCGGCGAATGGGCGGCGCTTTACGACGAAATCTGCGCCATGCGCGAGGCCTGCGGCCCGGCGCTGATGAAGGCGATCCTGGCGACGGGAGAGCTGAAGACCCTGACCAATGTCGCGCGCGCAAGCCATGTCGCCATGCAGGCCGGGGCGGATTTCATCAAGACCTCGACCGGGAAAGAGCCGGTGAACGCCACGCTGCCGGTCTCGCTGGTGATGCTGCGCGCGATCCGCGACTATCGCGACCGCACCGGCTTTGCCGTGGGCTTCAAGCCGGCCGGTGGGCTGAAGACGGCGAAGGACGCGCTGAACTGGCAGGTGCTGATGGCCGAGGAACTGGGCCGCGACTGGCTGCGCCCCGACCTCTTCCGCATCGGCGCCAGCTCGCTTCTGGGCGATATCGAGCGGCAGATCTCGCATTTCGTGACCGGGCGCTATGCCAGCGCCCACAGGCTGGCGGCGGGGTGAGCATGCCGAAGGTGACAGAGATCATGGAAAGCATGGAATACGGTCCCGCGCCCGAGGATTCGGCCGCCGTCCGCGATTGGCTGCGCGAACGCGGCGCCTTTGGCCATTTCATCGCCGGCCGCTTCACCAGGGCGGGCGAGACCTTCGCCAGCCGCGACCCCTCGACCGGCGAGGCACTGGCGCAGGTCACGCAGGGCACCGCGCGGGACGTGGCAAAGGCCGTGCGCGCCGCGCGCCGGGCGCAACGCGGCTGGGGGGCCATGCCGGGCCACGACCGGGCGCGCTTCCTTTATGCCATCGCGCGGACGATCCAGAAGCGCGAGCGGTTCCTGGCGGTGCTGGAAACGCTCGACAACGGCAAGCCGATCCGCGAAAGCCGCGACATCGACGTGCCGCTGGTGGTGCGGCATTTCTATCATCACGCCGGCTGGGCCGAACTGGCCGAGACCGAGTTTCCCGGCCATCGCGCCTTGGGCGTCTGCGGCCAGATCATCCCGTGGAATTTCCCCCTGCTGATGCTGGCCTGGAAGGTGGCGCCGGCGCTGGCGGCCGGCAATACCGTGGTGCTGAAGCCAGCCGAATATACGCCGCTGACCGCGCTGGCCTTTGCCGAGATCTGCGCCCATGTCGGCCTGCCGGCGGGCGTGGTCAACATCGTCACCGGCGACGGCGACACCGGCGAGGCGCTGGTCGCGGCCCCGGTCGACAAGCTGGCCTTCACCGGCTCGACCGAGGTCGGGCGCCAGATCGCCCGCGCCTGCGCCGGCTCGGGCAAGAAGCTGACGCTGGAGCTGGGCGGCAAGTCGCCCTTCGTCGTCATGGCGGATGCCGATCTGGATGCCGCTGTCGAGGGCGTCGTCGATTCCATCTGGTTCAACCAGGGCCAGGTCTGCTGCGCCGGCTCGCGCATCCTGGTCGCGGAAAGCGTCTCGGCCCGGTTCGAAACCCTGCTGCGCGCCCGGATGGCGCGGCTGCGCACCGGCCCGCCGCTGGACAAGTCCACCGACATCGGCGCCATCGTCGATCCGGTGCAGAAGGAGCGCATCCTCTGCATCCTCGACCGCGCGGTGGAGGCTGGGGCGGAGCTGGTCGGCGGCCTGCCCGGCAAGGGCTGTTTCATCGCGCCGGGCTATCTGCGCAACATCGCGCCCGCGAACCCCGGCATGATCGAGGAGATCTTCGGCCCCATCGCCACGCTCTCGACCTTTCGCACCCCGGACGAGGCGGCGGATCTGGCCAACAACACCCGCTACGGGCTGGCGGCCTCGGTCTGGTCCGAAAATGCGGCGGTGGCGGCCGATCTGGCGGCGCGGATCAAGGCCGGCGTGGTCTGGGTCAATTGCGCCAATCTCTTCGACGCGGCGGTGCCCTTTGGCGGCATGCGCGATTCGGGCTATGGCCGCGAAGGCGGGCGCGAGGGCATGCTGGACTATCTCGCCGCGCCCGTCGCGGCACAGCACGACCCGCTGCCAGCCGAGATCGTGCCAGCCGAGGCTTCGGGGATCGACCGCACCGTCAAGCTCTATATCGGCGGCGCGCAGAAGCGGCCGGACGGCGGCGCCAGCTATCTGGCCCAGGGCGAGCTGATCCCGCTGGGCAACCGCAAGGACATCCGCAATGCCGTCGAGGCGGCGCAGGGCAGCTTGGCGAAATGGCAGGGTCTGGGCGGTCACGGCCGGGCGCAGGTGCTGTATTTCCTGGCCGAGAACCTGGCACAGCGCCGGGCCGAATTCGCCGGCTACGCGAGCCCCGCCGAGGTCGATGCCGCCATCCGCCGCTGCTTCTTCTACGCCGGATTCGCCGACAAATACGACGGCGCCACGGTCGCGGCCAAGCCCGGTCACCTGTGCCATGTCCAGCCCGAGCCGCATGGCGTGATGGGCCTGGTCGCCCCGGTCGCGGCGCCGCTGGCGGGATTCCTGTCGCTGGTGCTGCCGGCCATCGCCATGGGCAATGCCGTGGTGGCGGTGCCCTCGCAGGACCGGCCGATGGCGGCCCTGACCCTGGCGCAGGTGCTGGCCTGTTCGGATGTGCCGGGCGGCGTGGTCAATATCGTCACCGGCCCGCGCGATGCACATTCGGCAGCGCTGGCCGGGCATGACGGTGTTTCGGCGATCTGGCATGCCGGGCAGGGCGAGGGGCTGGCCGCGACCCAGGGCCTGGCGGCCGCGACGCTGATCCCGGTCTGGGTGCCGCCGCCGCGCGACTGGAGCGATCCGGCCGCGCAGGGCCGCGAATTCCTGCGCGCGGCGAGCCGGATCAAGACGATCTGGCTGCCTTATGGCGCGCTTCCTGCCGGGACCGGCAGCGCCGTTTATTGAAGCAAGGGCGCCGTCTTGAAGATGGGGGCTTTGCGCCCCCACGCCCATCGGCCCTGCGGTCCGACGGGCTTCCCCCGCAGGATATTTTCACAAAAGAGAATGGCTTAAGGTGGGCGCGGACTTGCTTGATGGCCGATGCGAGTTCGGGCGGGCCGAGGTCCGACCTTGGCCGGACGATCACGTGGGCTGTCCGCAGCGGCCTAGGCATCGAAGTCATGAGCGGCCCTGTCATCGTGCGGGCGCGCCAGGCGCTGAACGACGAGACCTTGGTGATCGGACTTGATCAATGCCTTGACGCGGCACTATCGAGGCCGGACGAAGGCTGATGGGGCAGGCCTGCGGGTCATCCCGGCCACGCCCGCCCGCGGAAGTCCTGCAGGCGTGGAACCGCATCCCGCCGGTCCCCTGCATCCGGCCGGGCCATTGCTGTCGCGCCAAGCCGCCACCGTCAGGCCGAGCGCAGCCAGCGCAACCCCGCCTCGGTCGAGGTCAGCGGCGTGTATTCCGCCCCCACCCAGCCTTGGTAGCCGGACCCGTCCACGGCGCGGAAGAAGGCGGCGAAGTCGATGTCGCCCTGGCGCGGCTCGTGCCGGCCGGGGCAGCTGGCGATCTGGACATGGCGCACCAGGGCGGCATGGCGCTGCCACACATCGAGCGCGTCGCCATGGATCATCTGCGCCTGATAGGCGTCGAATTGCAGCCCCAGGTTCGGCGCGTCCACGGCGGCGATGATCTCGGCCGCCAGATCGAAGCTGTCGAGGAAATAGCCCGGCATGTCGGCCTTGTTCATCGGCTCGATGGTCAGGCTGGCCTGAGGGGCGCGGGCGCAGGCCCATTTCAGGTTCTCGATCAGGGTGCGGCGCGCCTCATTGCCCTGGGCCTTGCCGGCCATGACATGCAGGTGCCGGGCCCGCAGCGCGTGGGCATAGCGCAGGGCGCGGTCGAAATCGCTGCGAAAGCGCGCCTCGTTGCCCGGCTCGGCCGCGAAGCCGCGCGGGCCGCCGGCCCAGTTCGGCGGCGGCGTGTTCATCAGCACGAATTCGACCCCGGCGCCATGCGCGGCCTGGCTCAGCTCCTTGACCGCCAGGTCATAGGGGAACAGGATCTCGACCCCGTCGAAACCCGCCTTGCGCGCGGCAGCAAAGCGCTGCTGCATCGGCAGCTCGGTGAAGAGATAGGTCAGGTTGGCCGCGAAACGCGCCATGCTCAGAGCTCCAGGGCAAAGACCGCCCCTTCCGAATGCACTTCCATACGCCCGCTTTCGCCGGGCGTAGCCGCATCGGCCAGTCGGTAGAATGTCTTGCGGTCGATCAGCGCCCACAGCCCGCGCCGGATGTGGACATAGGGCCGCGGCTCTGCGACCGTGCCGCGCAGTTCGATCGGGTGGTCGGGGCCGGCCGTCACGCGGTCGCCCACATTGGTGGTGAAGTCGATGCCCGCGCCGATATCGGCATCGACGGCGACGAAGGGGGCGTCGACCACGCGGATGCCGACCTTTTCGACCGGGGTGACCAGGAAGTAATCGTTACCCTCGCGCTTCAGGATCGAGGCGAAAAGTCGCACCATCTCGGGCCGGCCGATGGGGGTGCCGTTGTAGAACCAGCTGCCGTCGGCGCGGATCTCCATGTCGAGATTGCCGCAGAAGGGCGGATTCCACAGATGCACCGGCGGCGGCCCCTTGGCCGAGGCGCGGCTGGCGGCGGCGGCGATTCCGGCCGCGTCGCTCACAGCATTGTCAGTCTTTTCCACCATTCCCTGTGGACCCCGTCACGCCTGGCTTTATGCTGTCCTAAAGCAGAAACGGGGCGTTGTCATGGCCGAGGATGAAAAACTGGTTTCCGAAATCCTGACGCTGACCGAAAGGCTGGGCCGCGCCCGCGCCAGCGTCGAGCGCCGCTTCGTCGGCCAGCACGCCGTGGTCGAGCAGGTGCTGGCCGCGATCCTGTCCGGCGGCCACGCGCTGCTGGTCGGCCAGCCGGGCCTGGGCAAGACCATGCTGGTCGATACGCTGGCGACCGTGCTGGGCCTTGATACCGCGCGCATCCAGTTCACCCCCGACCTGATGCCGGCCGATATCCTGGGCTCGGAAGTCTTGGACATCCTGCCCGACGGCAGCCGCGCCTTCCGCTTCATCCATGGGCCGGTCTTCACCCGCCTGTTGATGGCCGACGAGATCAACCGTGCCAGCCCGCGCACGCAATCCGCGCTGCTGCAGGCCATGCAGGAGGGCGAGGTCACCATCGGCGGCGAGCATCGCCCGCTGGGCCGGCCCTTCCACGTCCTCGCCACCCAGAACCCGATCGAGCAGGAGGGCACCTATCCGCTGCCCGAGGCGCAGCTCGACCGCTTCCTGTTGCAGATCGACGTGGACTATCCCGACCGCGACACCGAACGCGCCATCCTGCTGGCCACCACCGGCACCGAGCAGGGCGAGTCGCATGCCGTCTTCGACGCCGAGGGGCTGATCGCGGCCCAGGCGCTGATCCGGCGCATGCCGGTCGGCGAATCGGTGCTGAACGCCATCCTGGACCTGGTGCGCGCGGCCCGTCCCGGTGCGCCCGAGGCGCCGGGCTGGGTGGCTGACACCCTGGTCTGGGGCCCGGGGCCGCGCGCGGCGCAGGCGCTGACGCTGGTCACGCGGGCGCGGGCGGCGCTGAACGGCCGCTTCGCGCCGACGCTCGACGATGTCGAGGCCATGGCCGCGCCGGTGTTGCGCCACCGCATGGCGTTGAGCTTTGCCGCCCGTGCCCGCGGCGAAACCATCGAAGGCGTCATCGCCCGGCTGCTGGGCGACCGGATGCGGGCCGCGGCGTGAACACGCGCCCCGACCAGCTGCGGGCAGGGGCCGAGGCGGCCTCGGCCGGCCTGCCGGCGCTGATGCTCTCGGCCGAGCGGCTGGCGGCGGCGCTGGTTCCCGGCGCCCATGGCCAGCGCCGCGCCGGCACGGGCGAGGATTTCTGGCAATACCGCCCGGCGACGGCCGGCGACACCGCGCGCAGCATCGACTGGCGCCGCTCGGCCCGCTCGGACGGGCAGTTCGTGCGCGACCGCGAGGCGCAGGTGGCGCAATCGGCCTCGCTTTGGGTTTCCGCGGCCGCGGGCATGGATTACGCCGGCGCGCCGTCGCGACCAGCCAAGCGCGACCGCGCCGACCTGCTGGCGCTGGCGCTGGGCATGGCGCTGCTGGCGGGGGGCGAGCGCGTGGCGCTGGCCGGGCAACTGCCGCGCCCGGGCCGGATGCAGGCCGAGCGCATCGCCGAGGCGCTGGTCTCGCGCGCGGCGCTGCCGGGCGACGAGGATGCGCCGCCGGCCGAGGCGCTGCGGCCGGGGCAGCGCGTGGTGCTTTTCGACGATTTCCTGGGCGATCCGCAGCCGGTGCTGGACTATCTCGCGCATGCGGCCGGGCTGGGGATCGGCGGGGCGCTGATGCAGGTGCTCGACCCCGACGAAGAGGGCTTTCCCTGGGAGGGGGCGGTGCTGTTCCGCTCGGGCTCGGGCGCGCTGCGGCACGATACGCGCGACGCGGCCGGGCTGCGCGACGCCTATCTGGCGCGGCTGGCCGAGCGGCGCGCGCTGCTTTCCCGCGCCGCGCTGGCCTCGGGCTGGCATTTCGGCACGCATGACACCGGCCAGCCGCCTTCGCAGGCGCTGTTGTGGCTCTGGTCGGTGCTGGAGGGCTGATGCTGGTCCTGGGCCCCCTCGGCTTCGTCGCGCCCTGGATCCTGTCGGCGCTGGTGGCGCTGCCGGTGCTGTGGCTGATCCTGCGCGCCATGCCGCCTTCGCCCCGGCAGGTGCGGTTCCCGGGCACCCGGCTGCTTTTGGGCCTTCGGG
Source organism: Paracoccus aminovorans (assembly GCF_001546115.1). Taxonomy (GTDB): domain Bacteria; phylum Pseudomonadota; class Alphaproteobacteria; order Rhodobacterales; family Rhodobacteraceae; genus Paracoccus; species Paracoccus aminovorans_B. Next base: position 840,930 of record NZ_KQ955208.1, on the reverse strand, counting down.
ACGCGCATCCGGTGGCGCGGCATACGCCCTGGTGGCTGCTGCTGCTGCGGGTGCTGGCGATTGCGGCGCTGATCCTGGGCTTTGCCGGCCCGGTCTGGAAGCCGGCGCCGGACCAGGGCGGGCAGGGGCCCTTGCTGATCGTGATGGATGCCGGCTGGGCTGCCGCCCCCGACTGGGCGCAGCGCCAGGACCGTGCGCTGCGGGCGCTGGACGCGGCGGGCGCGGCCGGCCAGCCGGCGGCGCTGCTGGTCGCGGACGGGCAGGCTGCCGGCGCGCTGCCCTTCCAGCCGGCGCCCGAGCTTGCCGCGCAACTGCGCGCGCAGCGCCCCGCGGCCTGGGAGACGCGCTATCCCGCCGATCCGCCGGCCGTGCTGGCCGAGGCGCCGGCGCGCTTCTCGACCCTGTGGCTCAGCGACGGGCTGGAGCATGACCACCGCGCCGCGTGGCTCGATGCGCTCGCCGCGCGCGGGCCGGTCAGCGTGGTGCCGCCGCAGGGCCCGCGCCTGTCGCTGCAAACCGGGACCGGGGATCGGCCGGCGCTGCTCTTGCGCACGACCGGGGCGACGGCGCCCAACGTGCTGGCCATCGGTCTCGACCCGCAGGGCACGCCGCGCGAACTGGCGCGGCTGAAGCCCGGGGCGGCGGAAGCCCAGGCCGGCGTCGCCAGCCATCCGGTGCCGATCGACCTGCCTTCGGAACTGCGCAACCGCGTCACCCGCTACGAGATCGAGGGTCAGGCTTCCGCCGGTGCCGTGGTGCTGGCCGACGACAGCCTGCGCCGGCGCAAGGTGGCGCTGGTCGGCGACGACCGCGCCAGCGAGGGGCAGCGGCTGCTCTCGCCCCTGCATTACCTGCGCCGCGCTCTGGCGCCCTCGACCGACCTGATCGAGGGCGGCCTGGGCGACGTGCTGCAAGCCGCGCCCGACGTCATCGTCATCGCCGACCAGTTGAGCCTGCCCGAGGAGCCGGCGCTGCCGGAATGGGTCGAAAAGGGCGGGCTCTTGATCCGCTTCGCCGGTCCGCGCATGGCGGCATCGGACCGGCTGTCCGAGGAGCCGCTGCTGCCCGTGCGCCTGCGCGCCGGCGGCCGCGACATCGGCGGCGCGCTGAGTTGGGGCGACCCGCGCGGCATCGCGGGTTTCGCCCCCGAGGGCCTGTTCGCCGGCCTGGCCGTGCCCAGGGACGCCACGGTGCGCGCGCAGCTCTTGGCCGAGCCGGCGCCGGATCTGGCCGAGCGCAGCATCGCCCAGCTGACCGACGGTACACCGCTGGTCACGCGCGCGGCGCTGGGGCAGGGGCAGCTGGTGCTGTTCCATACCACGGCGAATGCCGAGTGGTCCTCGCTGGCGCTGTCGGGCCTGTTCGTCGAGATGCTGGACCGGCTGGTGCGCAGCGCCCGCGTCAGCCTGGCCGAGCCGGAGAAGGACCAGGCCGAGCAGCCCTTCTGGCTGCCCGAACTGGTGCTGGACGGCTTCGGCCGCGCTGCGCCGCCCGCCGATCCGGTGCCGGTCGCCGCCGCCGATTTCGCGCAGGGGCCGGCGCCGGGCGCACCGGCAGGGCTCTATCGCGGCGGCGAGCGCATGGCGGCGCTGAACGCCGGCGGCGCCATGGCGCTGGCCGAATGGCCCGGCGCCCGCATCGAAAGCCCGACCGAGGCGCCGGGGCTGGATCTGCGCGGCTGGCTGCTGGCCTTCGCGGCGGCGCTGTTCGCGCTGGACGCCCTGGGCAGCGCCTGGCTGCAACGGCGCACGCGCCGCCGCAGGCCGGACAGGGGGCTGGCATGAGATGGCTCGCATTCCTGGCCGCGCTGCTCTGGGCCGCGGCGCTTGGCGCGCAAGAGGCGCCCGACCCGCGCCTGACCCGCGCCGCCGACGAGGTGACGCTGGCCTATGTGATCACAGGCGACGCCGATGTCGATGCCGCCTCTGAGGCGGGGCTGCGCGGCCTCTCGCAGGTGCTGACCCAGCGCACCACGGTCGAGCCCGGCCCGCCCGTCGGCATCGACCCCGACAGCGATGACTTGTCGCTGCTGACCTTTCTCTACTGGCCGGTGACCGACAGCCAGCCTGCGCCCTCGCCGCAGGCCTATGTGCGGATGAACCATTTCCTGCGCTCGGGTGGGATGATCCTGTTCGACACCCGCGACGGCGACATCGCGGGCCTGGGCGGGCCGGACGGCTCGGCCGCGCTGCAGCGGCTGGCGGCGCCGCTGGACATTCCGCCGCTGGCGCCGATCCCGGCCGACCATGTGCTGACGCGCACCTTCTACCTGCTCCAGGATTTCCCCGGCCGCTATCAGGGCAACCCGGTCTGGGCCGAGGCCCCGCCCGCCGGCGCCGAGGCGGCCGAGGGCGTGCCCTTCCGCAACCTCAACGACGGCGTCTCGCCGGTGATGATCGGCGGCAATGCCTGGGCCGAGGCCTGGGCGGTGGATGAGGGCGGCCTGCCCATGTTCAGCATCGGCGCGGGCTTCGACGCCGAGCATCAGCGCGAGATGGCGAATCGCTTCGGCGTCAATCTGGTGATGTATGTGCTGACCGGGAATTACAAGTCGGATCAGGTGCATATCCCGGCCTTGCTCGAAAGGTTGCGCGGCGAGGAGATGTCGCAATGAGCGGGCCGGCCTTCGATCCGCTGCTGCCCTGGCCGCTGGTCGGCGCCCTGGCCGTGCTGGCGGCGCTGGTCGCGCTGTGGTCGCTGTGGCGGGGGCTGCGCGGCTGGCTCTTGCGTGGGCTCGCCGGGCTTGCGGTGGCGGCGGCGCTGGCCGGGCCGGCGCTGGAATCGGGCATTCGCGACAAGCTCTCGGATATCGTGATCCTGCTCGACGACCGCAGCGCCAGCCAGGATCTGCCCGGCCGCGCCGCCCAGACCGACGCGGCCCTGGCCGAGATGACGCGCCAGCTTGCCGCCCTGCCGGACACCGAGATCCGCCGGGTGACGGTGGGCGACGACCCGGACGGCACGGCTCTGGGCGCGGCGCTGACCCGGGCCCTTGCGGCCGAGCCGCAGGGCCGCGTCGCGGGCGTCATTGCCGTGACCGATGGCCTGGCCCATGACCGGGCGATGATCCCCGCCGCGGCCCCGGCGCCGGTGCAGGTGCTGCTGACCGGCGAGGATCGCGACTGGGATCGCCGGCTGTTGATCGAGGAAGCGCCCGCCTACGGCCTGATCGACAAGCCCGTGACCATCCGCCTTCGCGTCGAGGACCAGGGCGCCGTCCCGCCCGAGGTCGCCCAGGCTCCGGCGCGGCTGCGCGTGGCCCTGGACGGCGAGCCCTTGCGCGGCCTGGACCTGCCGCCCGGCGTGACGCTGGACCTGCCGGTGGTGCCGAAACATGCCGGCCAGAACGTGGTCTCGATCGGCTTCGACGCGCCCGAAGCCGCCACGCCGGAACTGACCGACCGCAACAATGCCGCCGCGATCCAGATCCAGGGCGTGCGCGACCGGCTGCGGGTACTGCTGGTTTCGGGCGCGCCGCATGCGGGCGAAAGAACCTGGCGCAACCTGTTGAAATCCGATGCGAACGTGGACCTGATCCATTTCACTATCCTGCGGCCGCCGGACAAGATGGACGCGGTCCCTGTGGACGAGATGTCGCTGATCGCCTTTCCGACCCAGGAGCTGTTCATGGAGCGGATCAAGGATTTCGACCTGATCATCTTCGACCGCGACCGGGTGCGCGGCATCCTGATGCCGCAATATTACGAGAACATCCGCCGCTACGTCGAAGAGGGCGGCGCGGTTCTGGTCTCGGCCGGGCCCGAGATGTCCACGGTGGAAAGCCTGAACCTGTCGCCGATGGGCGCGATCATCCCGGCGCGCCCGACCGGCCGGGTCTATGACGAGCCCTTCCTGCCGCGCCTGACCGAGGACGGCCAGCGCCACCCCGTGACCGCCGGTCTGACCGGCGCGCCGGTTCAGGGCGCGCCGGCGAATGGTTCGGGCAGCCATTGGGGCCGCTGGCTGCGCATGTCGCAGGTGATCCCCGATCCGCGCGCGCAGGTCGTGATGACCGGCGCCAATGACGAGCCGCTGTTGATCCTGAACCGGGTCGGCAAGGGGCGGGTGGCGCTGCTGACCTCGGACCAGGTCTGGCTCTGGGGCCGGGGTTTCGAGGGCGGCGGGCCGCAGCTCGAGCTTTTGCGCCGCATTGCGCATTGGTCGATGCAGGAGCCGGATCTGGAAGAAGAGGCGCTGCTGGCCGATGTCTCGGACCTTGGCGTCACCGTCACCCGCCGCACCATGGACGCGACCGCCGGCCCGGTGCGCATCACCCATCCCGATGGCAAGACCGAGGACCTGGTCCTGACCGAAGCCGGCCCCGGCCGCTTCACCGCGCGCTGGACGGCGCCGGGGCCGGGGCTTTACCGGCTGAGCGACGGCACGATCAGCCGCGTCGTCGCGCTTGGCCCCGCGGCCCCGCGCGAATTCGAGGAAACCGTGGCGACACCCGCCGCGCTGGCGCCCCTGGCCGAGGCCACGAACGGCACCGTGCTGCGCTTGGCCGAGGGCATGCCCGGCCTGCGCAGCGTGCGCGAGGGCCGTCCCGCCCATGGCCAGGGCGTGGCCGGGCCGTGGATCGCGATCACGCCGCGCGACGCGGCCTCGGTCAGCGGCGTGACGCATCGCCCGCTGCTGCCGGGCTGGGCCTGGCTGGCGCTGATCGCGGCGCTGGCACTGGCCGGCTGGCTGGCCGAGGGGCGCGGGCGCCTGCTGGGCAGCCGCGCCTGAAACTTGCCAATTCGCGGCCCCGTTGCTAGGCAAATGAAAACATTCCAAGAGGACCGCATGGCTTCCGACGAGACCGCCTATATCCCGCCGACCGAAGTCGATCTGGCCGCGATCAAGCGCATCCTGCCGCATCGCTATCCTTTCCTGCTGGTGGACAAGGTGCGCGACATCGTGGCAATGGAAAGCTGCGTCGGCGTCAAGAACGTGACCTCGAACGAGCCGCATTTCGAGGGGCATTTCCCGCAGGAGCCGGTCATGCCGGGCGTGCTGATCATCGAGGCCATGGCCCAGGCCGCCGCCGTGCTGGTCGGCGTCTCGCTGGACCTCGCGGGCAAGGGCATGGGCACCTATTTCATGTCCATCGACAAATGCCGCTTTCGCCAGAAGGTGGTGCCGGGCGACGTGCTGGAATTGCACATGAAGACCCTGCGCGGTGGCGGCAAGGTCTGGAAGTTCGAGGGCCGCGCCATGGTCAACGGCCAGCTTGCCGCCGAGGCCGAGGTCATGGCCATGCTGAACCGTGGCGACAATGGCTGACGCCCGGGTCCATCCCTCGGCCGTGGTCGACCCCGCCGCGGTGATCGGCGCGGATTGCGAGATCGGCCCGTTCTGCGTCCTCGGCCCCGAGGTCAGGCTGGGCCGCGGCGTGGTGCTGAAATCCCATGTCGTGATCGCCGGCGACACCGCGATCGGCGACGAGACGGTGGTGTTCCCCTTTGCCTCGATCGGCGAGGTGCCGCAGGACCTGAAGTTCCGCGGCGAAAAGGTGCGGCTGGAGATCGGCGCCCGCAACCGCATCCGCGAATATGTGACGATGAACCCCGGCACCGAGGGCGGCGGCGGCGTCACCCGCGTCGGCGACGACGGGCTGTTCATGGCCGGCAGCCATGTGGCCCACGACTGCCAGATCGGCGACCGGGTGATCCTGGTGAACAATGCCTCGGTGGCCGGCCATTGCCATCTGGAAGACGACGTCATCATCGGCGGCCTGTCCGGCGTGCACCAATGGGTGCGCATCGGCCGCGGCGCCATGATCGGCGCGGTGACCATGGTGACGGCGGACGTGATCCCCTTCGGCCTGGTGCAGGGGCCGCGCGGCCACTTGGACGGGCTGAACCTGGTCGGGCTGAAGCGCCGCGGCGCCTCGCGCGAGGAAATCCACGCGCTGCGCGACATGCTGGGCAAGCTGGGCCACGGCAGCTTCCGCGACACCGCCCGGCAGATGGTGGACGAGGAGCACGGGTCGATGGTGCGCGAAGTGCTGGACTTCATCCTCGGCCCCTCGGACCGCAGTTTCCTGGCGCCGCACCCATGAGCCGCATCGCCCTGATCGCGGGCGAGGGGCTGCTGGCCCCCGCCGTCGCCGCCGCGCTGGACCAGCCGCTGGTCTATGCGCTGGATCACCTGAAGCCGCAGGTCGCGGCGCGGCCCTTCCGGCTGGAGCGGCTGGTGCCCTTCCTGGACGAGTTGGCCGACCAGGGCGTGACGCAGGTGGTCTTTGCCGGCGCCATCCGCCGGCCGCGCATCGAGCCGGACCTGTTCGACCCCCGCACCATGACCATCGTGCCGCGCATCCTGATGGGCATGCAGTCGGGCGACGACGCCGCGCTGCGCGCCGTGCTCGACGTTTTCGAGGAATCCGGCATAGCCATCAGATCCGTCGACGAGATTCTTCCCGATCTCGTGCCGCAAGAGGGCGTGCTGACCGGCACCCCCAGCCCCCGCGACCAGAAGGACGCCGCCCGCGCGGCCGAGATCGTCGCCGGTCTCGGCGCGCTCGACATCGGCCAGGGTGCGGTGGTGGCGCAAGGGTTGTGCCTGGCGGTCGAGGCGCTGCCCGGCACCCAGGCGATGCTGGACTTCGCCAAGGCGCATGCCGGGCTGAAACCCGATCCCAGGGGCGCCGGCGGCGTGCTCTACAAGGCGCCGAAGCCGGGACAGGATCGCCGCATCGACCTGCCGACCATCGGTCCCGACACCGTCAGCCAATCCGCCGAGGCGGGCCTCGCCGGCATCGCCTGGCAGGCCGGAAGCGTCATCCTGCTGGAACGCGCCAATGCGATCGCCCGCGCCGAATCGGCCGGGCTGTTCCTCTGGGCGCGGGGGTGAACGGGTATTTGGAAAACGGAAAGCCGCCTGCTTCGCCGTTTCCCAGAGAGATGAAGGACGGTGCCGCGGCAGCGGCGGGCGGGTATTTGGGCAACGAAGAAGCCCGCATGGCTTCTTTGCTCTTCAAATACCCATGGAACATGGCAAGCGGAGCGGCGCGATGAAGTTCTTCCTGATCGCCGGCGAGCCTTCGGGCGACAATCTGGGCGGGGCCCTGATGGCCGGGCTGAAGCAACTCGACCCCGAGGCCGGCTTTACCGGTATCGGCGGGCCGGCCATGGCGGCCGAGGGACTGGAGAGCCGCTTTCCGATGGATGAGCTCAGCCTGATGGGCATCTGGGAGGTGCTGCCGAAATATCGCGCGCTGAAGGCCCGCATTCGCGAGACGGCGCAAGCCGTCGCCGAGGCGCGGCCGGATGCGCTGATCACCATCGACAGCCCGGATTTCTGCCTGCGCGTGGCGCGCGAGGCCCGTGCGCTGAACCCCGAGCTGCGCACCATCCACTACGTCGCGCCCTCGGTCTGGGCCTGGCGGTCGGGGCGGGCGCAGAAGATGGCCCAGGTCATCGACCATGTGCTGGCGATCCTGCCCTTCGAGCCGCCATTGATGCGGGCCGCCGGCATGAGCTGCGATTTCGTCGGCCATCCCATCGCGGCCGAGCCGGTCGCCAGCGCCGAGGAGGCCGCCGGCTTCCGCGCCAGCCACGGCATCGAGCCCGAGACGCCGCTGGTGCTGTGCCTGCCGGGCTCGCGTCGCAGCGAGGTCGGCCGGCTGGGTCCGCGCTTCGACGAGGCGCTGATCCGGCTGCGCGACCGGGTGCCCGAGATCCGCGTGGTGATCCCGACGGTGCGCGGCGTCTCGGGGCTGGTGCATGACATGGCGCAGCGCTGGCCGACCGCGCCCATCGTGGTCGAGGGCGCCGAGGAGAAACGCGCGGCCTTTGCCGCCGCCGACCTGGCGCTGGCGGCTTCGGGCACGGTCAGTCTGGACCTGGCGGCGAATGACGTGCCGATGGTGATCGGCTATGATGTGGCGCCGCTCAGCCGGCTGATCATCGGGCTGCTGCTGAAGACGGACACCGTCACCCTGGTCAACCTGGTCAGCGAGACGCGGGTGGTGCCGGAGTTCCTGGGCCGGGCCTGCCAGCCGGGGCCGATGTCGCAGGCGCTTTATCGGCTGGTCGAGGATCCCGAGGAGCGCGCCCGGCAGATTGCCGCGATGAAGCTGACCATGCAGCGGCTGGGGCGCGGCGGCGAGGCTCCGGGCCTGCGCGCCGCGCGTTCCGTGATGGGCGCGATCAGCTCTGCGCCGCGACCACGATGATCTCGACCTTGTAATCGGGGGTGGCGAGCTTGGCTTCGCCGGTGGCGCGGGCCGGGGTATGGCCGGCGGGCACCCAGGCGTCCCAGACCGCGTTCATCTCGGCGAAATCGGCCATGTCGGCCATCCAGACCTGCGCCGTCAGGATGCGGGTCTTGTCCGAGCCGCATTCGGCCAGCAGGCGGTCGATCTGGGCCAGCACTTCGCGCGTCTGCTCGGTCACCGATTCGCCGGGCTTGCCGACCTGGCCAGCCAGGTAGACGATGCCGTTATAGACCACGGCCTGGCTCATGCGGGCGCCGGTCTCGATGCGTTTGATCTCGGACATGTTCGATCCTTTGGGTTGGGGCTCGGCAAGGGCGCCGTCAGCACAGCGCCCTCATGCCAAAGCCCGCCGCCGCGATCAATGCCTGGCAGGACGGCGGCGGCTACCTGATTGGAACGGGCGGATCAGAAGACGCCGGTCAGGTAGAGTAGGATGATCACGAAGATCGGGACCCCCAGAAACCACGCGATGATGCCCTTCATGCCTTCCTCCCATTTGTGCAAGCCGCTCAGGCGGTTGGAAATGGAACGCGGCGGGGGCGGGCGGGTTCCGCGCCGCGGTCAGCGCGGGTCGTTCAGGTCGCCATCGCCGCGGATCTCGTCATCGTCGCCGAAGCGGGCGTCGTCGTCATATTCGTCCTCGCCCTCGCCGACGAATTTCGCCGACAGCGCGAGGGAATGACCGTCGTGGATCGGGTCCATGACCACGTCCGAGGGGATCTCTCCCGCCAGCCATTCGCGGATCTCGTCCTTGGTCTCGGCGATCTCCTGGCCGGTCACCTCGGCGATATAGCGGATGAAGGCGCGCTGGTCGCCGTCGATCTCGTCCAACTCATCCTCGTCGGCCTCGGGCCATTTCTCGGTGATCGCCTCGTAGAAGGCGGACCAGTTCGCCTGGACATTGCTCCATCTCATCAGTAGCCGCCTCCTCCTATGCCACCCTGCACCATGCGCGAGGCGCCGGTGATGTCCTCGCCGACGCCGGCGACGGTATTGCATCCGGCCAACGCCAGGACAGCCAGCAAGGTTGCGATGCGAACGGTCTTCATTTCTTCTCCTCCTGCCACCAGGTTTCCGGCATGAACCCCGGCCAGTCCCCGTAAAGCGGCGTGTTTTCAGGATAATCCAGACGAGAGGCATGGGCCAAGCGCGAAATGCGCGAATGGCTGACCGGGATGACATAGCGCCCGGCGGTTAATATCCGGTCAAGCGCCCTGACCGCGGCATGGAAATCCGCATCGCTGCGGGCCCGGGTCATCTCGGCGATCATCGCCTCGGCGGCGGGCGAATCCATGCCCATCCAGTTCTTGCTGCCGGTCGCGGTGACACCGCTGCGGCCCCAATAGAGCAGCTGTTCGTTGCCGGGCGACAGCGACAGGCCGCGTTCATACCAGGTCATGTCGAACTGGTAATTGTTGGTCCGCTCGACATATTGCGCGGCGTCGAGCAGCGTCACCTGCGGCCGGATGCCCAGGTTGCGCAGCGATTCGACGAAGATGTCGACGATCTGCCGGGTCTCGGCGCTGGTGCGCATGGCGCTGCCGGACTGGTTCAGCAGGATCTCGAAGCGGAAGGGCTGGCCTTGAGCGTCGCGCAATTCGCCGTCCTGCACGCGCCAGCCGGCCTGCCGCAGCAGGTCCAGCGCGGCGCGGATGCCCTGGCGGTCGATGGCGCGGGTGCCGCCCTCGGGCAGGCTGTAGCCGGTCAGCGTGCCGGGTGGCAGCTGGGCGGCAAAGGGCGCCAGCAGGTCCGCCTCGCGCCCCGTGGCGGGTCCGGGCTGCATGCCCAGGTCCGAGTTCGAGAAATAGCTGGTGATCCTCGGGTCCTTGCCGCCCGACAGCGTCATGTTGATGAAGCGATAGTTGAAGGCCTCGATCATCGCCTGGCGCACCCGCCAGTCGGCAAACAGCGGATTGCGCGTGTTCATCACCAGCCCGATGATGCCCGAGGGGCGCTGATGCGCGATCTCGGACTTGACCACGCGGCCGTCGCGGATGGCGGGAAAGTCGAAGTCGCGGTCCCAGCGCGCCGCGACCAGCTCGCGCCAGACGTCGATCTCGCCGGCCTTGAAGGCCTCGAACATGGTCGAGGCATCGGCGAAATAGTCATAGCGGATCACGTCGAAATTATACATGCCGCGGGTGACGGGCAGGTCGCGGCCCCAGTAATCCGGGTTGCGGCGGAAGCTGATCGCGCGGCCGGGGTCGACCTTGTCGATGACATAGGGCCCCGAGCCGATGGGCGCCATCAGGCTGGAGCGGTCGAAGTCGCGGCCCTGCCATTGCGCCTTCTTCAGGATCGGCCGCATGCCCATCAGCATGGCAAGCTCGCGGTCGCGGGTGTTGAAGGTGAAGCGGACCGAGCGCGGGCCGATTCTCTCCATCTTCGCGACCTTGGACCAGACGGCGGTATAGCGCGGGTGGCCCTTAGTCCCCAGCGTCTCATAGGACCACATGACGTCCTCGATGGTCACGGGCGCGCCGTCCGAGAACCGTGCCTCGGGGCGCAGGGTGAATTCGACCCAGCTTCGGTCCGGGTCGGTCTCGACGCTTTCGGCCAGAAGCCCGTAAAGCGTGAAGGGCTCGTCGATCGAGCGCATCATCAGTGACTCGGTCAGAAGGCCGGGCTGGGTGAAGATCGGCCAGACCGGGTTTCCCATCAGGATCCACGGATTCAGCGAATCGAAGCTGCCGGTCTCGGCCAGGCGAATCGTGCCGCCCTTGGGGGCGTCCGGATTGACGTAGGGCAGGGCGGAAAAGCCCGGCTCCAGCGCAGGTTCTCCATACATTGCAATGGCATGCATGGGCTCGGCGAGGCTTGCCAGCGGCATGGATGCAACACACACGCAAAGCGCGATTCGCCGCCAGATCGCGGATTCGTTAGCAAATTTGAAGAATCGCATGCTCGAAGGCCCTGTTTTCCGGGTCGCTGATGTTGTTGGCGCCGAGATTAACCGGCCGTTCACCATGAGGCAAACTTGAGCCTTGGACTCATGGGGGGAAAAGCGTATAGATAAGGCACTGCTCGATAGGTTTCTTGCCTGTATGAAACCTGCCTCATGACTTGCGCCCGCCTCGTGCGGGCGCTTTTTTTATTGGGGTTCCCGCCAGTCGGCGGCGCCGGAATCGGCGCGCGCCGGCAAGGGAATCGATCACGCGAAAATGTGAAGCGAAACGGTGGTTTCGCCGGGACTGCGGGGGGCTTTCGGCCCCGGCGCGGGCGCCCTTGCCGCGGCGGCGCAATTTCCCCATGCTGCCGCCCAGGCGACACGGCATGCAGGAGAGGCAGCGATGTTCCAGAAATTCCTCAGCGGCAAGACGGCGGTGGTGACCGGCTCCAACTCGGGCATCGGGCTGGGCATCGCGCATGAGCTGGCCCGCGCCGGCGCCGACCTGGTCCTGAACAGCTTTACCGACGCGCCCGAGGACCACGCCCTGGCCGAAAGCCTGGCGCGCGAGCATGGCGTCAAGGTGCGCTATATCCAGGCCGATATGTCGAATGGCGAGCAGTGCCGGGCGCTGATCGAGCAGGCCGGCGCCTGCGACATCCTGGTCAACAATGCCGGCATCCAGCATGTCGCGCCGATCCCGGATTTCCCGGTCGAGAAATGGAATGCGATCATCGCGATCAATCTCAGCTCGGCCTTCCACACCACCGCGGTGGCGCTGCCGATGATGCGCAAGGCGGGCTGGGGCAGGGTGGTGAACATCGCCTCGGCGCACGGGCTGACGGCCAGCGCGTTCAAGTCGGCCTATGTCGCGGCCAAGCACGGCATCGTCGGCCTGACCAAGGTGACCGCGCTCGAGACCGCCGGCGAGGCGATCACCTGCAATGCGATCTGCCCGGGCTATGTGCTGACCCCGATCGTCGAGAAGCAGATCCCCGACCAGATGAAGACCCATAACATGAGCCGCGAGGATGTGATCGCCAAGGTCATGCTGCAACGCCAGCCCTCGGGCGAATTCGCCACGGTCGAGCAGATGGGCGGCACGGCGGTCTTCCTGTGCTCGCCGGCGGCGGATCAGATCACCGGCACGACGATTTCGGTGGATGGGGGGTGGACGGCGCTCTAGGCGCCGCCCGCAGCCGCCGGTCACATCTCGAGCTCGGGCCCGGAATATTCGGTCGAGACCGCAATCTCTCCCCTTACGATCTGCTCGCGCAGGGTGTCGATCCGGCTGCGGATCTCGGCCGGGACGGCATCGGACAGGCTCAGCGAGACCGCCTCGGGATTTTCAAGCCCGATATGCTTGATCGTGCCCGGCTTCCAGGTGCCGTCGGCCAGATCCTGCACCGCCTGCACGCTGGGAATGCTGACATCGGCAATGGCCGAGGCGATGAAGACATCGGGCGCGACCTTGGTCCAGTCGATGACATTGCCGATCTGCTTCGCGCCGGCCTCGCGCATGGCGTCGGTGGCGCCCTGGCGGCCGGCGTTCAGCATCGTGAAGATGATGTCGGCGCCCTGGTCGGTCTCGGCCTTCGCCACCCGTGCGGCCAGGTCGGTATCGTCCTGATTGCCGGCGAAGATCGTCAGGAATTTCGCGTCGGGCCTGGTATGCATCAGCCCGTTGTAGAAGCCGCCGCGCCCCTTCAGCCCCGGCGGCACCCGGATGCCCGAGATATGGCCGACCACGCCGGATTGCGTCAGCAGCCCTGCCGCCGCACCGCCGAGCCAGGCGCTGTGCTCCTGCAGCACCTCGTAGCTCGACAGGTTGGGCCCGGTCACGCCGCCCTGCACCACGACGAAGGGAATCTCCGGGAACTCGGCCGCCACGGTCTTCGCGGCCTCGTTGTTCTGGCCGCCATGGGCGATCACCATGTCGGGGGTCTTCTGGGCCAGGGCGCGCAGCGCCTCTTCCAGCTTGTCCTGCTCCGGCTGCACCTGGTCGATATAGGCGACCTCGGCGCCGAACTGCTTCTCGATCTTCAGAAGGCCGTTGTAGCCGGCCTCCATGAAACCGTTGTCGTCGATCTTGCCCGGAATGAGCATGGCGATCGAAAGCGTATCCTGCGCATGGCTTGCGCCGGCCATCAGCATCGAGGCGGCCAGAGCCAGCCGAATTGTCGCGTTCATCCTGTTCGCTGTCCTTTGTCGAGGTTGGGGTCTGGACAGGGGAGGCGTTGGATGACGCTGGGTCAACGCGAAATATGTTGACTCTGTCGCAACGATTTATTGAAAATCATCGCGGTGCCGCTCAGCCCCAGACCCCCTCGAACTCGCGCCATTCGCCCTTGCTCATGCCGCTGTTCTCCAGCGTGACCGTCTCGCCCGACAGGCGGCGCCTCAGGGCCTCGACGCCTTTCGCGGAAAGCTGCACCCCGCCCAGGCGGTAATCCTCGAAGGCGGCATAGGCCAGCGGCACCCAGTCGCGGACGATGCCGCACATCGCCTCGGCATAGGCGCGGATCTCGTATTGCGCATGGGCGTCGGCGCGCAGGCGCAGGAAGTGGAACAGGTTGTGCAGGTCCACCTTCCAATACCATTGCGTATAGACATTGGCCGGCAGGTTCATCCGCGCCAGCTCGCGCGCAAGACCCTGCTGGCCGTCCTGGCTCAGCATCGCCTCGTAATGGTCATAGCTGCGCATCGCATCCTCGCGCAGCAGGTCCAGGACGCGCGCGGCCTCGTCGCCCTGCAGCACCTCGCCGCGGCCCTGGTTGTTCACGGTCGATTGCGCGGCCAGCTGTTCCGGGGCCGGGATGTAGAATTCGCGGTCGAGGATCGAATAGCGCGCCGAATATTCGTTCACGTTGGCGGTGCGGTGGCGGATCCATTGCCGGGCGACGAAGACCGGCAGCTTGACGTGGAACTTGACCTCGCACATCTCGAAGGGGGTCGAGTGCCAGTGCCGCATCAGATAGCGGATCAGCCCTTCGTCGTTCGAGACCGACTTGGTGCCGCGGCCATAGCTGACCCGCGCCGCCTGGGTGATGGCGCTGTCGTCGCCCATATAGTCGATGACCCGCACCAGCCCGTGGTCCAGCACCGGATGCGCCTGGTAGAGATGCCGCTCCATCCCCTCGGCCACGGCGCGCAGGGTGGGGCGCGGGGTGGCGCGCAGCTCGTCGATCTCGGCCTGTTGTTCGGGGGTCAGCGGCATGTCTGGAATCCTTCCTTCTGCTGCCGTCTTGTCGCGCATGTCCGCGCCGCGATCAACGAGGAAACCCGGCGCCGCCGGTTGCCGTTATGCCGCGGCAATGCCAGTCTGACGGCCGCAAAGGAAAGGAAAGCCGATGAAGATCCGTTATCTGCACACCATGGTGCGCGTGCTCGACCTCGACAAGACGATGGCATTCTTCCGCCTGCTCGGGCTCGAGGAGACCCGGCGCATCGAGAACGACAAGGGCCGCTTCACCCTGGTCTTCATGGCGCCGCCCGAACAGCCGGAATGTCCGGTCGAACTGACCTGGAACTGGGATGGCGATGACGGGCTGCCTTCGGACAGCCGGCATTTCGGGCATCTGGCCTATCGTGTCGAGAATATCTACGACCTGTGCCAGAGGCTGATGGATGCGGGCGTGACCATCAACCGGCCGCCGCGCGACGGCCACATGGCCTTTGTGCGCAGTCCCGACAATGTCTCGATCGAACTGCTGCAAGAGGGCGAGAGCCTGCCGCCGCAGGAGCCCTGGGCCAGCATGGAGAACAGCGGCCACTGGTGATCCGGGCGCGCCGCATTTCTGGATATGCCCGGCCCGTCACCCCCAGATCGCAGGCGGGGAGAGAGGCCGACCCGCCGGCGATACATGCCGGGCCGGGCATATCCGAGGCCGCCAGGAAAGCCCCTGGCGGCCGCGAGTCGCGCCGGAGGCCGGCGCGTTGCCTCAATAGATGTAGCGGATCTGTTCGGCCCAGAAGCGTTCGACCCGGCGCCATTGCAGGTTCACCCCCTCGATGGGCGGGTCGTCCAGCACGCCGGACAGCTCCAGCCCCTCGGCATGGCGGGTGAAAAGCGCGGCCACGCAGTCGCGCACCTCCTGCCCGTCGGGGGTCAGCCGCACCCGGACCGAGCGGCGGTCCATCTCGCAGCGTTCGTGATGGACATAGCCCAGCTCGACCAGCTTCTTGAGGTTGTAGGAGACGTTCGAGCCCTGATACATCCCGCGCGAACGCAACTCCCCCGCCGTCACCTCGGCCGTGCCGAGGTTATAGATCAGCATGGCCTGGATCGGCGTCAGATCCGTCCGGCCCAGCCGTTCGAATTCGTCCTTGACCAGGTCCAGCAGAAGCCGGTGCAGCCGTTCCAGGATCTGGAGGCTTTCAAGATAGGCCTCGCTTCGGCTGCTGCGTGGCAGGGGCCGCAGGGCGGGCACCGTCTGGGCAGGGCTGCGCTGTTGCATATGCAGTTTCCGTTCATGGCGTCGTTTCAGCCATGGTGCAGCATATTCCCCAATCTTCGGTTAATCCCGGCGCAGTTTGCTAAAATTGTGCCTATTTCGGCCCCAGACTGCCCTGGGCGTGGCGCGCAATGCGGTCCAGCAGCGGCGACAGCGCCGCGGGCCCGGGCCGGGCATCGCCCAGCCGCGCGGTGATCCAGGGATAGAGATCCTGGTCGTTTTCCTCGAGCAATGCTTCGTAAAGGTCCAGCTCCGCGGGCGACAGCCCCGCCAGGTCGCTGTCCGAGAACGGGCCCAGGATCAGGTCCATCTCCTTGGTGCCGCGCCGCCAGCTGCGCATCCGCAGCCGCTTCAGCCTTGCCTCATGCTCGTCCATGCCCGTTCCCGTCCCAGCCGTCCCCGGCTTGCCTGTCCGCGGGGGGATGCCTATGACAAGGCGACCCAGCCGCAGGATGATTTCGATGCGCTTTCTGTCCCAGACGCTCGCCCGCGTCAAACCCTCGCCGACCATCGCCATCACCGGCCGCGCCCGCGAGCTGGCCGCCGAGGGACGCGACATCATCAGCCTGTCGGCCGGCGAGCCCGATTTCGACACCCCCGCCCATATCCGCGAGGCTGCCAAGACCGCCATCGACCAGGGCCACACCCGCTATACCGCCGTCGATGGCATCCCCGAGCTGAAGCGCGCCATCTGCGACAAGTTCGCACGGGAAAACGGCCTCGACTATAGCCCGGCCGAGGTCAGCGTCGGCACCGGCGGCAAGCAGATCCTCTACAATGCGCTGATGGCGACGCTGAACCCGGGCGACGAGGTCATCATTCCGGCGCCCTATTGGGTCAGCTATCCCGACATGGTGCTGCTGGCCGGCGGCACCCCGGTCATCGTCCCGGCCGACATGGACAGCGGCTATCGCATCACGCCCCAGCAGCTGGAGGCTGCGATCACGCCGAACACGAAATGGCTGATCCTGAACTCGCCCTCGAACCCGACCGGGGCCGGCTACGGCGAGGAGCACATGCGCGCCCTGACCCAGGTGCTGCTGCGTCATCCCCAGGTCTGGGTGCTGGCCGACGACATCTATGAGCACCTGGTGTTCGACGGTTTCCGCTTCGTGACCCCGGCCCAGGTCGAGCCGGCGCTGAAATCGCGCACGCTGACCATGAACGGCGTCAGCAAGGCCTATGCCATGACCGGCTGGCGCATCGGCTATGGCGCCGGACCGCGCGAGCTGATCGGCGCCATGGCCAAGCTGCAATCGCAATCGACCTCGAACCCCTGCTCGGTCAGCCAATATGCGGCGCTGGCCGCGCTGCAGGGGCCGCAGGATTATGTCGCGGAAAGCCGCGCCGTGTTCCAGCGCCGCCGCGACCTGGTGGTCGCCGGGCTGAACGCCTGCCCGGGGATCGAATGTCCGGTGCCCGAGGGGGCGTTCTACGTCTATCCCTCGATCAAGGCGCTGATCGGCAAGACTTCGGCCGGCGGCACGCCGATCACCGACGACGAGGCCTTCGCGACCGCGCTGCTGGACGAGACCGGGGTGGCGGTGGTGTTCGGCGCGGCCTTCGGCCTCAGCCCGCATTTCCGCATCTCCTACGCGACCGCGGACGCGGTGCTGGACGATGCCTGCGCGCGGATCAAGGGTTTCTGCGAAGGGCTGCGCTGACAGCAGGCAGCCGGCGAGACAGGCCTAGCGCGCCTCGCCCTCGCCCGACTGCCGGGCGGCCTGCCAGACCCGGCCGGTGATGCCGCGGCCGCGCGCGGCATTGCGGTAGAGCCGGATCTGCATCGGCAGCTCGGGTGCGACGATTTCCAGCCGCCGGGCGGCCAGTTCGGCCTCGACCAGCCGGCGCGGGATCCAGACCATGCCATGCCCGGCCACGGCCATGCTTTTCAGCGCCTCGGCCATGCTCGATTCGTCGGTATGCGCGACATAGACCAGCGGCGCGCCGGGCTGGGCCAGCGCGATGCGGGCCATGGCGTTCAGGAACGAGCCGCGCGAATATTTCAGCATCGGCATGCCCTCGGTCAGCCATTCGCGCGGCCAGCCGGGACGCGCCACGGCGACGAGGCTGTCCTGGCCTACCACCAGATGCGGATAGCCGCCCGGGTCCAGCGGGATATTCACCTGCGGATGGGCATAGGTTAGGAAGAAGTCATAGCCGCCCTCGGTCAGCGCCTCGATGCAGCGGTCGAAATTCTCGGGTTTCACGCGGCTCGTCATCTGGCCGGCGGCGGATTTCAGCCGCATCAGCCAGCCGGGCAGGAAGGTCACGGTCAGGCTGTGCAGCGCCAGGAAGCTGATCTCGCCGCCGCGGTTGCGTGCCTGGTCGCGGAATTCGGCGCGGCGGGCCTGGATCATCCGCACCGTCTCCTCGGCGGTCTCGCGGAAGGCGACGCCCTCGGGGGTCAGCGTCACCGGATAGCTGTCGCGGTTCAGAAGATCCGTGCCCAGCCATTCCTCGAGCGCGCGGATGCGGCGGGAAAAGGCGCTTTGCGTGACGCCGCGCAGCTCGGCCGAGCGCGAGAAGCTGTGCGTCTCGGCCAGCGACAGGAAATCCTCGAGCCACTTGAAATCCATGGCACCCCCTTCTGCCGGCTTTAGCCGAGGCGGCCGGGGGTCGCCAAGGGGCATTCTCAGACGGCGAAATCGTCGGCCAGCACCGGGGCGGCGAAGCCGGAGCCGGTCGACAGCGCCACCTCGACGAATTCCTCGCCGAAGCCGACGATATCGGCGCGGCCGTCGCCGTTCACGTCGGCCAGCATGCGCTCGTGCCGGTCGGTGCGCCAGCCGTCGTCAAAGGCGAACTCGTCCGACCAGATCTCGGCGACGGCGAAGCCCGCGCCGGTCGACAGCGCCACCGCGACGCCGGTCTCGCCGAAGGCGACGATGTCGGCGCGGCCGTCGCCGTCCACATCGGCCAGCAGGCGCTCGTGCCGGGCCACGTCCCAGCCGCCGGCGCGGGCGAATTCGACGCTCCAGACCGTGCTGGCGGCAAAGCGGCTGCCGGTCGACAGCGCCACCTGCACGCCGGTCTCGCCAAAGCCCACGATATCGGCGCGGCCGTCGCCGTCGACATCGGCCAGGGCGCGGACGTGAAGCTCGTTGCGCCAGCCGGCGGCATAGGTGAATTCGCGCGTGAAGACCTGTGCCGGCCCCAGCCCCGTGCCTGAGGACAGGCCGACCAGCACGCCGCCATTGCCGAAGCCGATCACGTCGTCGCGCCCGTCGCCGTCGACGTCCGCCACCGCGCGTTCATGCCGGGCGACGCGCCAGTTGCCGGCAAGCTGGCCCATGTCGGCAAGCCACAGCCCGGCATCGGTGAAGCCCTGGCCGTTCGACAGCGCCACCGTGACGCCATTGTCGCCGAAACCCACGATATCGGCGCGGCCGTCGCCGTTCAGGTCGCCCATCTCGCGCTCGTGCCGGTCGATGCGCCAGCCGCTGCGGCTGGTGAAGGCCTCGGACCAGGCCGTCGCCTCGGCGAAGCAATAGTCGCCGGCAAGCGCGGTCAGCACCCGGCCCGTGCCGAAGCCCACCACGTCGGCCTGGCCGTCGCCGTCCACATCGGCCAGCGTGCGGACATGGTTCTGCACCCGCCAGCCGCCGCGCACCTGGGTAAAGTCCAGCGCCCAGAGGTCCAGCACGTCGGCGACCAGGTGGTCGCGCTGCAGCCAGGCCTCGAAATGCGCCTCGAAGATCAGCTCGCCCTCGGGCGTATGGCCGCTTTGCGTCAGGGGGTCATGCGCGGCATAGGCGCGGAAGATGTCGCGGAAATGCTCCAGCAGCTCGGGCGGGACATTGGCGGGCAGGGCGCGGCTGCCATAGTCGACATGGCCGACCAGTTCCCGCCCGGGGTCCGAGCCCTGGAAGGCCAGCGTCGCCAGCCAGGCCGTGGCGCGGTGATCGCTGTGGTCATCATGCGAAAACACGCTGACATGGTCCTGGATCAGCACATTCGTCGCCTGGTGCGTGTCCATCAGCAGCCGCATCAGTTCGACCAGCTGGGCGCGGTCGTAGCTGGCGGCGCCGTCGACGCTGTGCAGCCGCTCCAGGTCGCCCTCGACCAGCTGCTCCAGGCTCTCGCGGCCATAGCGGTCCGAGCCGGTGCCATGCAGCATGCCGTCGGGCAGGCGCAGGAAATACAGCCGGACGCCGGGCTGGTCGACCAGGTAGCTGGTGACGACCTGGTAACCGCTGTCGCCCTGCGTGACGGTCTCGGTCACCCATTGCGTCGAGCCGGTCATCTCGGACATGGCGGCGCGGGCGCCTTCCTCGCGGCCCAGCCAATAGGCGGCGCCGCGGCCGGCGTCGCCGGCGGTGAGAAAGACGGTGGTGATGGGCTCGCCGCAGGTCAGGGCGGCGTGCAGGGCCTGTTCCATGAACAGGATGCTGTCGTCCTGATGGGCGACAAACACGACATTGGATGCCGTTGGGCCAGACATGGCGATACTCGTGAAAAACCGGAGTGGAACACCACCAGCCTATGCCAGGAATGCCATTGCGGCAATCCGGGAAATGGCGCATAAACAAAGGTTTGCCATGCCTTGCGGTTGCATTCACAGCCCGGCGCGAAACCCTGCGTGGAACGCCCGGGGCGCACCGGTCAGCGCATCAGCGCCAGCCAGTCCGTGATCGCCCGCAATGCCTCGGGCTCGTCGAGGAAGGGGATATGCGCGCGGTCGGGCACTTCGACCAGGATCATGTCGGGGCGGCGGCGCCGCATCTCGGTCGCCGTCTCCTGCGCCAGCAGGTCCGAATTCGCGCCCCGGATCAGCGCCAGCGGCAGGTCCCGCGCGGCATCGAACAGCGGCCAGAGATCGACCTCGGGCGCGTCGAACCCGGCCAGGAAGGCATCGCGCAGCGCCGGGTCGTAATTGATCCGCAGCCCCGCGGGCGTTTCCTGATAGTGCCGGCGGGCCTCCTCGAGCCAGCGCTCGGCGGGGACATGGGCAAAGCCCGGCATCACCGCCGGCAGGCGCTCGGCCAGCTCGTCATGCGTCGCGGCCGAGGGGTTGCGGCCGATGTAATCCTTGATTCGGTCCAGCCCGCCGCGTTCTAGGACCGGGCCGACGTCGTTCAGGCACAGGCCCAGCAGCCGCTCATGCGCCACCGCCGCCAGCAGCATGCCGATCAGCCCCCCGCGCGAGGTGCCGAGCAGCGCCGCCCTGTCCAGCCCGAGGTGATCCAGCAGCAGCAGCGCGTCGCGGCCCTCTTGCGCGACGGTATAGCTGTCGGCGCCCGACCAGCCCGATGCGCCGCGGCCGCGATAGTCCAGCCGGATCAGCCGAACGCCGGTCAGGTGCGGCGCCAGATAGTCGAAGTCGCTGCCGTTGCGGGTCAGCCCGGACAGCGCCAGCACCGGCAGGCCGGCGCCCTCGTCGCGATAGGCAAGGCGGGTGCCGTCCTCGGCCTGGAAATGCGCCAGCGCCATCACAGGTTGTCCGACTGCGGCATTCCCAGCACGTGATAGCCGCCGTCGACCAGCACGATCTCGCCGGTGGTGCAGGCGCCCCAGTCCGAGCAGAGCCAGACCGCGGTGCCGCCGATGGCCTCCAGCGTGGCATTGGCGCGCAGGGGCGCATTCGCCTCGGTATGGCGATAGGTCTTGCGCGCGCCGCCGATGGCTGCGCCGGCCAGGGTCTTCATCGGCCCGGGGCTGATCGCATTGACGCGGATCCCGTCGGGACCGAGGTCGTTGGCAAGATAACGGACGGATGATTCCAGCGCAGCCTTGGCCACCCCCATGACATTGTAGAACGGCGTGACCCGGTTCGAGCCGGCATAGGTCAGCGTGATGATCGAGCCGCCATTCGTCATCAGGGGCTGCGCCCGCCGGGCCAGGTCGATCAGCGAATAGCAGGAAATCGTCAAGGAATTCTTAAAGTTGTCGCGCGTGGTGTTGATGAATCGCCCGGTCAGCTCGTTCTTGTCGGAAAAGGCCACGGCATGGACCAGGAAATCCAGCCCGCCCCAGCGCGATTCGATCTGGGCAAAGGCCGCGTCCAGCGATTCGTCGTTCAGCACGTCGACATCCATCAGGAAGTCCGAGCCCAGCGACTGCGCCAGCGGCTCGACCCGCTTGCCGAAAGCCTCGCCCTGATAGGAAAAGGCCAGCTCGGCGCCTTGGTCGGCCAGCGCCTTCGCGATGCCCCAGGCGATCGAGCGGTCATTCGCGACCCCCATCACCAGGCCGCGTTTCCCCTTCATCAAATCGCCCATCGCCTAACCTTTTCTTGGCTTATTCGCGGTATTTCGACAGGACCAGCGTCGCGTTGGTGCCGCCGAAACCGAAACTGTTGGAAAGGACCGTATCGAAATCGACATTGTCGACGCGCTCGCGCGCGATTTCCTCGGGCCGGATCTCGGGATCCAGCTCGGTGATATTGGCCGAGGCGGCGATGAAGCCGTTCTGCATCATCAAGAGCGAATAGATCGCCTCATGCACGCCGGTCGCGCCCAGCGAATGGCCGGTCAGCGACTTGGTCGAGGAGACGGGCGGCACGGCGCCCTCGCCGAAGACCCGGCGCAGGGCCTTGATCTCGCCCACGTCGCCGACCGGGGTCGAGGTGCCATGCGCATTGACATAGCTGACGCGGCGGCCTTCGGGCAGGGTCGAGAGCGCCAGCCGCATCGAACGCTCGCCGCCTTCGCCCGACGGCGCCACCATGTCGTAGCCGTCGCTTGTCGCGCCATAGCCGGTGACTTCGGCATAGATCCTGGCGCCGCGCGCCAGCGCATGGCCCAGTTCCTCGAGCACGACCACGCCGCCGCCGCCGGCGATGACGAAGCCGTCGCGGGTGGTGTCGAAGGGGCGCGAGGCGGTCTGCGGCGTGTCGTTGTATTTCGAGGACATCGCGCCCATGGCGTCGAACAGACAGCTGAGCGTCCAGTCCAGTTCCTCGCCGCCGCCGGCGAAGACGATGTCCTGCTTGCCCATCTGGATCAGCTCGGTGCCATTGCCGACGCAATGCGCGCTGGTCGAGCAGGCCGAGGTGATGGAATAGTTCACGCCCTTGATCTTGAAGGGCGTGGCCAGGCAGGCCGAATTGGTCGAGGACATGCAGCGCGTGACCATGAACGGCCCCATGCGCTTCGGCGCGCCTTTCTCGATCACGATGCGATGCGCGTCGAACAGGTTCGAGGTCGAGGGCCCGCCCGAGCCCATCACCAGGCCGGTGCGCTCGTTCGAGACGTCTTCCGGCGTCAGCCCGGCATCGGCGATGGCCTGCTCCATGGCCAGGAAGTTATAGGCCGCGCCTTCGCCCATGAAGCGCAGGTTGCGCTTGTCGATATGGTCCTCGAGCACGATCTGCGGCATGCCGTGGACCTGGCTGCGAAAGCCATGCTCGGCATATTCGGGGGCGAAGACGATGCCCGAACGGCCCGCGCGCAGGCTGTCGGTGACCTCGGTGGCATTGTTGCCGATGGGAGAGACGATGCCCAGCCCGGTGATGACGACACGGCGCATGGCGTGCTCCTTGTTCATGGGTCAGGCGGCCGACAGGGCCACCTTCATGTCCTTGACCTCGTAGATGGTTTCGCCGTCGGCCTCGACCCGGCCGTCGGCGACGCCCATGGTCAGGCGACGGGTCTGCACCGCCTTGGTGAAGTCGACGAAATAGCGCAAGAGCTTGCGGTCGGGACGGACCATGCCGGTCAGTTTGACCTCGCCCACGCCGAGCGCATAGCCGCGGCCCTGCCAGCCGCGCCAGCCCAGGTTGAAACCGGTCAGCTGCCACAGCCCGTCAAGGCCCAGGCAGCCCGGCATGATCGGGTTGCCGGGAAAGTGGCAGGCGAAGAACCACAGGTCGGGGGTGATGTCGAATTCGGCGACGACATGGCCCTTGCCATGCGCGCCGCGGTCGGCCGAGGTATCGGTGATGCGGTCCATCATCAGCATGGGCGGCTCGGGCAGCTGGGCATTGCCGGGACCGAACAGCTCGCCACGGGCGCAGGCCAGCAGATCGTCCTTGTCAAAGCTGGTCCGTGTCATCGTCATGCCTGTGTTTTCCCCTTGGTCGGACGTTGCGTCATCACTTCTGGTCACGGCAGGCCGCGCCCTCCGTCGAACTTTTCCCGGTCTATCATTCCGCCCCGTCGAGGCGCAAGGGCGCAGCTTTTACCCGAGTTTGCGCCGGCTTGGCCAGCTTGCCGCGGCAGCGTTGCCGACGCCTTCACGCTTGCTGCCGGGGGCTTTGCGCCCCCGGACCCCCGCAGGATATTTTTCCACAAAAGAGAAGCCAGACGGGTGTCGCGGATTGCGCTTCTTTCTTGTCCAAATATCCTGGGGGAGCGCGGCACGCGCGGGGGCAAAGCCCCCCGGTCCCGCGCGACCACCACGCCGATCAGGCCGCCCGGGTTTGCCGGGCAAGCTCCATGGCGCGGCGGGCGATCAGGGCGATGCCGGGCTGGATGTCGGCTTCGCGGATCGAGGAATAGCCCAGCCGGAAGAACGGGCAGGGGGCCGGCGGCGTCTCGAAGAAGACCTCGCCCGGCTCGATCAGCACGCTGTCCTGCTGCAGCCGTTCCGCCAGCAGGCTGCTGTCGATGCCGCCCGGGGCCTCGATCCACAGGCTGGAGCCGCCCGAGCGCGCGGCGCCGGCGATGCGCAGCGGCGTCTCGCCCAGGGCCTGCTCCATCAGCGCCCGGCGCCGCTTCAGCGCGCCGCGCAGCCGCACGATATGGGCGTCGTAATGCCCCAGCGCCAGGAAATAGGCGGTGATGCGTTGCAGGTGGTTCGGCGGGTGGCGCAGCATGATCGCCCGCAGCGCCCGTGCCCGGGCGATCAGCGGGGCAGGGGCCACCATGTAGCCGATGCGCAATCCCGGAAACAGCGATTTCGAGAAGCTGCCGATGTAGATCACCCGCCCGGCCCGGTCGAGCGACTTCAGCGCCGGGGCCGGCGGGGCCAGGTAGGACATCTCGAAATCATAGTCGTCTTCGACGATCAGGAAGTCATGCGCGGCGGCGCGGGCCAGCAACTCGCGGCGCCGGGCCAGCGGCATGGTGGCGCCGGTCGGGATATTATGGCTGGGCGTCACGATCACCAGCCGCGTGCCCTGCGGCAGCATCTGCGGGTCGAGCCCGCCTTCGTCCACGTCGAGGAAGGTGGTCGGGCTGTGGGCGCGGCGCAGGGTCTCGGCGAAATCGGGATAGCCCGGATCCTCGGTCACCGCGAGCCGGTCGCCGCGCGCCAGCAACTCGACGGTGATGAACAGCGCATTCTGCGCCCCCAGCGTCACCAGCACCTCGTCCGGCCGGGCGTGGATGCCGCGGCGCGGCAGCGAATGCGAGCAGATATAGTCGATCAGCATCGGATCGTCGGCGCCGTAGAAATCCGAGGCCAGCTCGCCGAAGTCGCGCGTCCCCCAGGCCCGGCGGGCGCAGTCGCGCCAGGCGTTGTGGTCGAACAGCCCCGGGTCGCTTTGCCCATAGATGAAGGGATAGCGGAAGTCGCGCCAGTTCGCCGGCTTGCGGATCACCCGCTGCCGGGGCTGGTGGTCCGAAAGCCAGCTGTCCCAGTCCAGCGCGGTCTCGCGCGGCAGGGGCTCCTGCACCCGCAGCCGCCGATGCGGCACCGTCGCCGCCACCATGATGCCCGAGCGCGCCCGCGTCTCGAGATAGCCCTGGCTGATCAGCTCCTGATAGACCAGCGTCACCGTCATGCGCGAAATGCCGAGCGACTCGGCCAGACCCCGCGACGAGGGCAGCCGCGTCCCCGGCCGGGCCCTTGTTTCCAGGATTGCCTGCACGATGGCCGCGGCAAGCCGGCCTTGCAGCGTGCCTGCCTCGCTGTCGCGCAGGAAGAACATCTCGACGGGGATGCGGTCGCTCATCTGGACCTATCTTTGCTTTCATCTGGTCATATCCTTGCGGCGCCGCACCTGCAACATTTTGTCGCAGAAGCGGTCGGACAGAACCGCGAGACAGACGCGGGCCCGGATGACCAACCTGACCAGCGATGCGCAGGGGCGACGGACCGCCAGCACAGCAGGAACCGGCCGGCAGGGCCAGCTCCGCCAACGACAACGAACAGGGAGTCCCAGAATGACCAATTTCAGCCGGGCCGGAGTCTATCTGGCCGCGATGACCTTCGGTGCCGGCCTGACCGGCCAGGCCCTGGCCGAGACCACGGTGGTCGTCGGCTATCAGCAGATCGTCGGCCCCTTCATCAATGCCATCGCCGACGGCAGCATCGACGCCGCCGCCGAAAAGGCGGGCTACAAGATCGACTGGCGCCAGTTCTCCTCGGGCGGCGACATCTCGACGGCGCTGGCCTCGGGCAATGTGCCGGTCGGCGTCATCGGCTCGACCGGGATCGCCGCCGCCACTACGCGCGGCGTCGAGATGCAGCTGTTCTGGATCCTCGACAACATCGGCAAGTCCGAGGCCCTGGTCGCCCGCTCGGGCTCGGGCATCGAAAGCCCGGCGGACCTGGCCGGCAAGAACGTCGCGGTGCCCTTCGTCTCGACCTCGCATTTCCACCTGCTGGTGGGCATGGACCAGGTCTGGAAGATCGACCCGCGCTCGGTCAACATCCTGAACATGAAGCCGCCGCAGATCCTGGCCGCCTGGCAGCGCGGCGACATCGACGCCGCCTATGTCTGGCCGCCGGTGCTGAGCGAGCTGATGAAGGACGGCAAGGTCATCGCCGACAGCGAACAGATCGGCGCGGCCTCGGTGCCGACCTTCGACGGGCTGGTGGTCTCGACCGATTTCGCCAAGGAAAACCCGGAATTCATGCAGGCCTTCACCGACGCGCTGGCGGCCTCCTATGCCGATTACAACGCCAACAAGGCCGCCTGGACCGTCGACTCGGCCCAGGTCGCGAATATCGTCAAGCTGATCGGCGGCGAAGCGGCCGGCGTGGTCGAGGCGCTGGGCATGCTGTCCTTCCCCGACGCGGCCGAACAGGCCTCCGCGACCTGGCTCGGCGGCGGCGCGCTGAAGGCCGTCAGCGAAAGCGCGCGGTTCCTGGTCGAGCAGAAGCAGATCGACAAGGCGCTGGACGACTATGCCCCCTTCGTCAACGCAAGTTTCGCCCAGGCTGCCGCGAAGTGATGCCCCGCATGCCCCGGGGGGACCATCCCCGGGGCCTCATCCCAAGCCTTTCACCCCCTTCCCTGAAAGACCGCTGAGATGCAGACCCTGAAAGTCTCGAATGTCGACCTGATCTATCCGGGCCACCACAAGGGCGCCCCGGTCACGGCGCTGAAGGGCGTCAACCTCGAGGTCAAGAGCGGCGATTTCGTCGTTGCCCTGGGCGCCTCGGGCTGTGGCAAGACCACGCTCCTGAACCTGATGGCGGGCTTCATGGCCCCCTCGGCCGGCGAGATCACGCTGGGCGGCCGCCCCGTCGCCGGCCCCGGCCCCGAACGCGGCGTGGTGTTCCAGAAACACGCGCTGCTGCCCTGGCTGAATGTCATCGACAATGTCGAATTCGGCCTGAAGCTGCAGGGTGTCGACGCCAGGACCCGGCGCGAGCGCGCGGTCAAGAACCTGGCGCTGGTCGGGTTGCAGGACTTCCACAAGCACATGATCTATCACCTGTCGGGCGGCATGCAGCAGCGCGTCGGCATCGCCCGCGCCCTGACCTGCGATCCGGCCATGTTGCTGATGGACGAGCCGATGGCGGCGCTGGACGCGCTGACCCGCGAGACGGTGCAGGAGCTTTTGCTGCACATCTGGCAAAAGACCGAGAAGATGTATTTCTTCATCACCCACTCGGTCGAGGAGGCGCTGTTTCTCGGCTCGCGGCTGATCGTCATGTCGCCGCGCCCCGGCCGCATCACCCACACCTATGAGCTGGACTTCAACCGCCGCTTCCTGGCCGAGGGCGACTCGCGCGCCATCAAGTCCAGCCGCGACTTCATCGAAATGAGGGAGCAGATCCTTGGCATCATCTATGGCGACGAACGCGCCGGCGAAAAGGAAGCGGCCCATGCTTGAACGTCTGACCCGCGCCCGGCCGGCCCGCCCCGGCGTATCCTATGGCGCGCCCGGCGACGGCAACAGCGCCATGATCAGCCTGGTCACCGCCATCGCGCTGATCGGGTTGTGGTTCCTGGTCACCGGCATGGGCTGGGTGAAACCGCTGTTCCTGCCGTCCCCCGCCGCGGTCTGGGGCAAGTTCGTGCTGGCCGTGACCGAGGGCGTGTCGAACTCGACCCTGCTGCAGCATACGCTGGCCAGCCTTGGCCGGGTGCTGGGCGCCTTCTTCCTGGCGCTGGTCGTCGCGGTGCCGCTGGGCATCCTGATGGGCGTGAACCGCTGGGTGCGCGGCATCCTGGACCCGATCATCGAATTCTATCGCCCGCTGCCGCCCCTGGCCTATCTGCCGCTGATCATCATCTGGCTTGGCATCGGCGAATTCCCCAAGGTCTTCCTGATCTTCCTGGCGATCTTCGCGCCGATGGCCATCGCGGCCCGGGCCGGCGTGCGCTCGGTCTCGACCGAACAGATCCACGCCGCCTATGCCATGGGCGCCAGCAAGTTGCAGGTGATCTTCCACGTCATCCTCAAGGCCGCGCTGCCCGAGATCTTCACCGGCATGCGCATCGGCATCGGCGTGGGCTGGACCACGCTGGTCGCGGCCGAGATGGTCGCCGCCTCGCGGGGCCTGGGCTTCATGGTGCTGAACTCGGCCGAATACCTGGCCTCGGACACCGTGATCATGGGCATCATCGTGATCGGCATCCTGGCCTTTGCCTTCGACATGCTGATCCGGCGCATCGAAAAGGCGCTGATCCCCTGGAAGGGCAAGATCTGATCCAGCCCGTCTGACCCGACCCCGATTCCCCAAGCAAGACAGTCCCGGAGGCGCGATCCCGCGCCACCGCCCGGGAAAGGAGCATCCGAACCATGACCCGCAAGCTGACCGCAGACGACCTGAAAGCGACCTTCGACGCCTTCAACCGCCATGACATCGAAGGTGTGATGACGCATTTCGCCGATGACTGCGTGTTCTACACCGTCGCCGGCGACAACGAATACGGCAACCGGATCGAGGGCAAGCCCGCCATCGCCAAGGCCTTCGAGACCGTCTGGACCACCATGCCGGACGTCGAATGGGCCGACCACAGCCATTTCCTGTCCGAGGACGGCACCCGCGGCGTCAGCCAATGGACCTTCCGCGCCACCAACCCCGACGGCACCCGGACCGAGGTCCAGGGCGTCGACCTGTTCCGCATCCGTGACGGCCAGCTGGTGGAAAAGCAGGCCATCCGCAAGCAGCGCCCGGCCATTCCGGCGAAATGAGGTCCGCCATGCAGGTCATCGAAAAACGCCCGGGCTCGGTCCCCTTCGACCCGTTCTACGATCCGATGACGGCCCCGGGCCTGGGACCGCGCAGCGACTACGCGCCGACCTACTGGATCGGCACCGCGGGCCCGCCGCCCGCCGACGACGGCCCGGTCCGCGGCGATCTCGACGCCGACGTGGTGGTGATCGGCTCGGGCTACACCGGCCTGTCCTGTGCCCTGCACCTGGCCAAGGAGCACGGCATCAAGCCGGTGGTGCTGGAGGCCAATGGCGTGGCCTATGGCTGCTCAACCCGCAACGGCGGCCAGGCCCAGGTCAGCTCGGGCCGGCTCAAGCGCAGCCAGTGGATCGAGCGCTGGGGCCTCGATGTGGCGAAGCGGCTGCATGCCGAGGTCTGCGAGGGCTTCGATCTGTTCCGCGCCCTGATCCGCGACCACGACATCCAGTGCGATCCCCAGGACGGCGGGCATTACTACATCGCCCACAAGGCTTCGGTGATGCCGGGCCTGCAGAAAGAGGCGGCGCTCTTGCGCGACAGCTTCGGCTATGACGCCCGGATGCTGACGCGCGAGCAGCTGCATGCCGAGGTGGTGCGCGACCACGAGGCGCATGGCGCCCTGTGGGAGGCCGACGGCGTCGGCATCCATGCCGCGAAACTGGCCTTCGGCTATCTGCGCGCGGCGCGCGAGCTGGGCGCCCGGGTGCATGTCGACAGCCCGGTGCAGGGCTGGGAGTATCGGGGCGGGGTGCATCACCTGCGCACGCCGGGCGGCACGGTCCGTGCCCGCCGCGTGGCGGTCGCGACCGCGGCCTATGCGCCCCGCGGCCTGCATCCCCGGCTCAAGGACCGGCTGATGCCGATCATGTCGAACAGCATCGTGACCCGCGTGCTGACGCCGGGCGAACTGGAAGCCGTCGGCATCCGCACCGGCTCGCCGCTGACCGACACGAGGACGCTGCGCCACTACTACCGCCTGCTGCCCGACAACCGGCTGCAGATCGGCTCGCGCGCCGCGATCACCGGCCGCGACGCGGCCAATCCCGCGCATCTTCAGGCGCTGAAAGAGGGGATGTATCGCAAGTTCCCGGCCCTGCGCGGCATTGAGCTCGACTACAGCTGGTGGGGCTGGGTGGATGTCAGCCACGACATGATGCCGCGCATCACCGGCATGCCCGACCTTCCCGGCGCCTTCTATGCCCTGGGCTACGGCGGCAACGGCGTGATGTATTCCGCCCAGGCCGGGCGCCGCATGGCGCAGCTGGTGGCGGGCCAGGCCGTGCCCGAGCTGCCGATCTTCAATACCGAACTGCCCCACGAAGGCTGGAGGACGCCGTTCCGCCGGCTCGGCCAATGGGGCCTCTACAAACTCTATCATTACCGCGACGAACGCGCATAAGGAGCCATCGCCATGAGAATGACCACTGAGGAAGCCTTTATCAAGGTTTTGCAACTGCATGGTATTGAGCATGCGTTCGGGATCATCGGTTCTGCGATGATGCCGGTGTCGGATTTGTTCCCGAAGGCGGGGATCACGTTCTGGGACTGCGCGCATGAGACGAATGCCGGGCTGATGGCGGACGGGTTCACGCGCTCGACGGGCAAGATGTCGATGGCGATCGCGCAGAACGGGCCGGGGGTGACCGGCTTCGTGACGCCGGTGAAGACCGCCTACTGGAACCACACGCCGCTTCTGCTGGTGACGCCGCAGGCGGCGAACAAGACCATCGGCCAGGGCGGCTTCCAGGAGATGGAGCAGATGCGGCTTTTTGCCGATTGCGTCTGCTACCAGGAGGAAGTGCGCGACCCGTCCCGCATCCCCGAGGTCTTGAACCGGGTGATCATGCAGGCCTGGAGGAACTCGGCGCCGGCGCAGATGAACATCCCGCGCGACATGTGGACCCAGGTGATCGACGTCGAGCTGCCGCAGGTGGTCAGCTTCGAGCGGCCCGCGGGCGGCGAGACGGCGGTGGCCGAGGCGGCAAGGCTGCTGTCGGAAGCGAAATTCCCGGTCATCCTGTCGGGCGCCGGCGTGGTGCTGTCGGGCGCGATCCCGGATCTGGCGAAACTGGCCGAGCGGCTGGATGCGCCGGTGGCCTCGAACTACCAGCACAACGACAGCTTCCCGGGCAGCCACCCGCTGGCGGTCGGGCCCTTGGGCTACAACGGCTCGAAGGCGGCGATGGAGCTGATCGCCAAGGCCGATGTGGTGCTGGCGCTGGGGACGCGGCTGAACCCGTTCTCGACCCTGCCGGGCTACGGCATCGACTACTGGCCGAAGCAGGCGAAGATCATCCAGGTCGACATCAACGCCGACCGCATCGGGCTGACCAAGAAGGTCACCGTGGGCATCCAGGGCGACGCGGCCAAGGTGGCGCGCGCCGTCCTGGCGCAGCTCGCCCCCTCGGCGGGCGACGCCGGCCGGGCCGAGCGCAAGGCGCTGATCGCGCAGACCAAGTCCCGCTGGGCGCAGGAACTGTCGAGCCTCGACCACGAGGATGACGATCCGGGCACGGAATGGAACGCCGAGGCGCGGGCGCGCGACGCCGGGCTGATGAGCCCGCGCCAGGCCTGGCGGGCGATCATGCAGGCGGTGCCGAAGGAGGCGATCGTCAGCTCGGACATCGGCAACAACTGCGCCATCGGCAATGCCTATCCGAGCTTCGAGGCCGGGCGCAAATACCTGGCGCCGGGGCTGTTCGGTCCCTGCGGCTACGGCTTCCCGGCGATCCTGGGCGCCAAGATCGGCAATCCCGAGGTGCCGGTGATCGGCTTTGCCGGCGACGGCGCCTTCGGCATCTCGATGAACGAGATGACCGCCTGCGGGCGCGCGGACTGGCCGGCGATCACCATGGTGATCTTCCGCAACTACCAGTGGGGCGCGGAAAAGCGCAACACGACGCTGTGGTATGCCAACAACTTCGTCGGCACCGAGCTGGACCGCGACACCTCCTATGCCGGCATCGCCCGGGCCTGCGGACTGCACGGCGTGCAGGTGACGTCGCAGGAGGAGCTGACGGCGGCCCTGCACGAGGCGGTCGAGCGGCAGATGCAGAACCGCGAGACCACCTTCATCGAGGTGCTGCTGAACCAGGAGCTGGGCGAGCCCTTCCGCCGCGACGCGATGAAGAAGCCGGTGGTGGTGGCGGGGATCGACCCGGCCGACATGCGTCCGCAAAAGGGCGCCGCCTGACGCGCTTCTTTGCTCGGCCAATACCCCGGGGGGTGCGCTTGCCGGGCCCCATCGAGGGGCCGGGCAAGCGCGAGGGGGGCGGCGCCCCCCTCGGGGCCCAGCCTCGCCGGCCCCGCTTCGTCGGCTCCGCTTCGCCGACCTCGCCTCGCCGGCCCAAGCTGACGGCGCGCGCGCCCTCCTTCCGACGACGACCCGGCGCGACCCCTCGCGCCGGCCCCATCCCCGCATCCCGGTGACGACGATGACAACCAGCCTGATCCCCTCGCGCAGCCTCCTCTCGGAGGCCTTCCCGGGCTTCGCCGTCTCGGCGCTGGTGGCGGCGACGGCGCAGTTCCTGTCGGACCATTACGGCGCCCCGGCCATGCTGCTGGCGCTGCTTCTGGGCCTGGCGCTGAACTTCCTGGCCGAGGACGGCACCCGCACCGCGCCGGGCGTCGCGCTGACCGCGCGCAGCGTGCTGCGGCTCGGGGTGGCGCTCCTGGGCGCGCGGATCTCGGTCGACATGCTGGCGGCGCTCGGGCCGCGCGCCATCGGGCTGGTGGTCGCCGGGGTGGTGCTGACCATCCTCTGCGGCCTCGCGCTCGCCCGGCTCGGCGGCCGCGACTGGCGCTTCGGGCTGCTCACTGGCGGCTCGGTGGCGATCTGCGGCGCCTCGGCGGCCATGGCCATCGCCGCCGTGCTGCCGCGGCACGAGAAATCCGAGCGCGACCTGGTGTTCACCGTGCTCTCGGTCACCGTGCTCTCGACCGTGGCCATGGTGCTCTATCCGATGCTGGCCGCGCTCTTCGGCTTCACGGCGCGCGACAGCGGCGTCTTCCTTGGCGGCACCATCCACGACGTGGCCCAGGTGGTCGGCGCCGGCTTCTCCATCGGCCCCGAGACCGGCGAGACCGCGACGCTGGTCAAGCTGATCCGGGTCTCGATGCTGGCGCCGGTGGTGCTGGCGATCTCGCTCATCATTCGGGCGCGCGGGCTGGCCGACAGCGACGGCGGCGCGGCGCCGCCGCTTCTGCCGGGCTTCGTGCTGGGCTTCCTGGCGCTGGCGGCGCTGAACAGCTTCGGCGCGATCCCGCAGGCGCTGTCGGACCTCGCCGGGCAGCTGTCCCGCTGGGCGCTGCTGATCGCCATCGCGGCGGTGGGCATCAAGACCTCGCTCAAGCGCATGCTCGAGGTCGGCACCGGCGCCATCGCGCTGATCGTGGCGGAAACCGTGTTCCTCGGCGTCTTCGTGGTCGCCGGCCTGCATCTGCTGGGGTAGACGATGAAACCGCTCGACCGCATCCATGCCGAAGCCCGCGCCCGCGCCCGCCACATCATCCTGCCCGAGGGGGACGACCCGCGCGTGGCCGAGGCGGCGCGGCGCATCACCGAACAGCGCCTGGCGCGGGTGACGCTGATGAACGGGCCCGCGATCCCCGGCGTCACCGCCCTGGTCCCGGCCGAGGCGCCGGACCTGGCCGAGCTTGCCGATCACTGGCACCGGCTGCGCGCCGCCCGCGGCATGACCGCGGACCGCGCGCTTTCCGAGATGCGCGACCCGATCCGCCAGGCGGCGATGCGGGTGCGGCTGGGCCAGGCCGACGGCACCGTCGGCGGCGCGGTCGCCACCACCGCCGACACGGTGCGCGCGGCGCTGCAGATCATCGGCAAGGCGCCCGGGGCCGGCATCGTGTCGAGCTTCTTCCTGATGCTCGCCTGCGGGCCCGAGGCGCCGGTCCGGGGCGGCATGATCTTTTCCGACTGCGGGCTGGTGATCCAGCCCGACGCGGCCGAGCTGGCCGCCATCGCGCGCGCGGCCGCGGCGAGCTGCCGCCAGCTCCTGGCCGAGAAGCCGCGGGTGGCGCTTCTGTCCTTCTCGACCGCGGGCTCGGCCGAGCACCCGAGCCTCGGGCGGCTGCGCGAGGCCCTGGCGCTGATCCGCGCCGCCGAGCCGGATCTCGAGGTCGACGGCGAATTGCAGTTCGACGCCGCGCTCGACGAGGCGATCCGGGCCAAGAAGGCGCCGCAGAGCCGGCTGACCGGGCGGCCGAACGTGTTCATCTTTCCGGACCTGGCGGCGGGCAACATCGGCTACAAGATCGCGCAACGCCTGGGCGGGCTGACGGCGATCGGCCCGATCCTGCAGGGCCTCGCCCGCCCCGCCAACGACCTCTCCCGCGGATGCTCCGTCAACGACATCGTCAACGCAACCGCAATAACCGCAATCCAGGCAGAATAAACAAAAACGGTGAAATATGACCGGGCCGGCCTCGCTGGGAGGTGGCGCCTGAATCCCGCCGTTCAACGGCGCGTCGCTGTGCAGGCTGTGGGAATCACGGCCGGGATCGCTTGGCGCAGGTCGGAAAGAATGTCGCGCCGGGGTGGCGGGGCCTGTCGATCCGCAGGACTGTGTCGAAAACATCGAGGGCGACAGCCTGGATGATATGAAGCTGCACGCCCGCGTGTCGTTTGACGATGGCCTTGGCCCGGTGTTGATGGCCCGACCGGCGCCGCGCGAGATCGAGGCGCTTCACGCCCTAGGTTCTATGGACTCTTTGGATTTCCCTGCTCTGAGGAAAGATGGTTCAAGGCTTCTGTTGCAGGAGGTTTGCGTGGGAACCTTGGATCGGCTGGTGCTGTCGGACGGGCAATGGAACCGGATTTCCGGCCATATCATCGGGGACGGGCGGACACGGGGCGGCAGTGGTCGCGACAACCGGATGTTCGTGGAGGCGGTGCTTTGGATCGTGCGGACGGGTTCGCCGTGGCGCGACCTGCCGGATGTGTTCGGCTCGTGGAACAGCATGTTCCGCCGCTTCAGCCGATGGAGCCGGAAGGGGGGCTGGTGGCGGCTCTTCGCGGCGATGTCCGACGATCCCGATTTCGGAGAGTGTGCGATCATCTGTGTATGACTGATCTGTTCCATGCTTCACGGAAAGGAAGCATGCATGACGATCTCCAAGGAAATTCTTGATGAACTGCTGAAGGGCGTCGATCGCCCCGAGGACCTGCTCGGCGATGCCGGTCTGATGAAGGAGCTGAAGATCCGGCTGATGGAGCGAATGCTGGGGGCGGAAGTGACAGCGCATCTGGGCTATGAAGAAGGCAAGGATGTGCCTGCCGGCCAGCCGAACCGGCGCAATGGCTCGACGACGAAGGTGCTGAAGGGCCAGGACGGCGAATTGCCGGTAGCCGTGCCCCGCGACCGTGACAGCAGCTTCGAGCCCGAGCCAGTGAAGAAGGGCCAGACCGGACCTGTGGGATGGATGACAAGATCATCGGGCTCTACGCTGCCGGGCTGACGGTCCGGGATATCCAGGCGCATCTGCTCGATCTCTACGGCCTGAAGGTCTCGCCCGACCTGATCAGCCGCGTCACCGATGTGCTGGGCGAGGTGCGGGAATGGCAGAGCCGGGCCCTGGACCAGATGTATCCAATCGTGATCTTTGATGCGCTGCGGGTGAAGATCCGCGATGCCGACAGCCGGACGGTCAAGAACAAGGCCGTCTACATCGCCCTTGGGGTCGCCCGCGACGGTCTGCGCGAGGTCCTGGGCCTTTGGATTGCCGAAAACGAGGGCGCCAAGTTCTGGCTGTCGGTGATGAACGAGCTGAAGAACCGAGGGCTGCAGGACATCCTGATCGCAGTCGTTGACGGGCTGAAGGGCTTTCCCGAGGCCATCACCGCCGCCTTTCCGGACGCCATGGTTCAGACCTGCATCGTGCATCTGGTGCGCCACAGCCTGAACTTCTGCTCCTGGAAGGACCGCAAGGCTGTGGCCGCCGATCTGCGCCGGATTTACAGCGCACCGACCGCCGATATGGCTGCCGTGGAACTCGACGCCTTCGAGGAAAAATGGGCCGGGAAATATGCATCCATCGCCCCGGCCTGGCGGCGGGCATGGGCCGAGGTGGTCCCGTTCTTCGCCTTCGATCCGGCGATCCGAAAGGTGGTTTATACGACCAACGCCATCGAGAGTCTGAACCGCGTGATCCGCAAATCCATCAAGACCCGTGGGTCATTCCCGACTGATGACGCTGCAACGAAGCTGATCTACCTGGCGATCCGCAGCTTCGAGAAAGATGGCCGAAACGTTCGGGAATGGTTTGCGGCGCGAAATCAGTTCGCCATAATGTTCGGCGAGCGCTTCGCCGCTTGAGTATCTGAAACCGCATGGACCGGGCCAGATACACAAAGTTCAGGACACTCCCCGATTTCGAATAGCTGATCGTGGACAGCCCGATCATCCGCGCCCACCAACACGCCGCTGGTGCAAAAGGGGGCTGAAGATCAGGCCCTTGGCCCGGTGCCGCGGCGGACCGAGCCCCAAGCTCCACCTGGCAGTGCGAGGCCTTGGCTGTCCGGTCCGCTTCACCCTGACCGCCGGGCAGAAGGGCGACGCCCCGCAGGCCGAGGCGGATCGCCGACCTGACTGCCGAGGTCGTCATGGCCGACACCGCCTATGACAGCGACCGCCTGCGTGAGGCGATCGCCCGCAAGAAAGCTCTTGCCGTCATCCCTAAACATCCCCTCGACAAGCATCTCTGTGCCCGGAGACATGTGATAAAATGCTACTTCTCCAAGCTCAAGCAGTTCCGAAGGGTCGCCACGCGATACGAGAAAACCGCCAGAAACCACCTCGCCGCCATCACCATCGCTGCCATCGTCCTGTGGATCAAGGAAGTGTCCACAGAACCTAG
>NZ_KQ955208.1:717652-804089 GCF_001546115.1 Paracoccus aminovorans | reverse complement strand
GCCGTTGTCCGTCAGGATCGTGTGGATGCGATAGGGCACGGCTTCCAGTAGATGCTCCAGGAACTCCCAAGCGGTCTTCCTGTCAGCCTTTTCGACGAGTTGGGTGACCGCGAACTTGCTCGTTCGGTCGATGGCCACGAAGAGATAGAGCTTGCCCTCGGCCGTCTGCACTTCGGCGATATCCATGTGGAAGAAACCGATGGGATAGCGCTTGAACCGCTGACGCTTCGGCTTGTCGCCGCCGATCTCAGGCAGGCGCGAGATGCCGTGCCGCTGAAGGCACCGATGCAGCGCTGACCGTGTCAGGTGAGGGATCGAAGGCTGTAGAGCATAGAGACAGTCGTCCAGCGGCAAGAGCGTGTGACGCCGAAAGGCAACGACCATTGCTTCCTCAGCCTCGCTGAGCACGGAGGATCGGGGCTCCTTGGGCCCAGTCTTCAAATCCTCGACCGTCTCGCGGTTACGCCATTTCGCCACGGTCTTCGGATTGATCCCAAACTCCTGGCTCAGTGCCGCGATCGAAGCTTGCGATCGCTGTATTGCTGCTCGAATGGCGTGCGTGGTCGTGGCGCAGCCGTGACGAACTTGTCCCATAGTGCTTCCTTCCATTCCGACGAATGGATCGCACCATCAAACCGTGGGATCAAACACCTAGGGCTGCTGACCCAGACCATCACCGAGCTGGGACCGGACGGAGCGGCCCGGCGTTCGACATGCCGAAAACCCCGCCATGGCGCTGGAGTGCCCCCACTGAAGTGGTCCACCCACTGGGATAGAAATATCCTGTTCAGGAGGACCATCAGATGGCAGGCAAGCGAGACAAACCGGAAGACATCGTTCTGAAGCTTCGACAGATTGAAGTGCTTCATGGACAGGGAATGGCAATTTCCGACGCGGTGCGGCAGATCGGCGTGACCGAGCCGACGTATTATCGCTGGCGCAAGCAGTATGGCGGCATGAACCGGGATCAGCTGAAGCGTCTCAAGGAGCTTGAGGCGGAGAACCAGCGGTTGCGGCGCGCGGTGTCAGATCTGACCTTGGACAAGATGATCCTGAGCGAGGCTGCACGGGGAAACTTCTAAGCCCTTCGCGCCGTCGCCAGTGCATTGACCATGTGCGGCAGGCGCTCGGCATATCCGAGCGCCGCGCCTGCCGCATCCTCGGGCAGCACCGCTCGACGCAACGCAAGGTTCCTTGCGGCGCCCCGGACGAAGAACGGCTGACGGAAGACATCATCACGCTCGCTCGCACCTACGGGCGATATGGCTATCGGATGATCACCGGATTGCTGAACAACGCCGGTTGGCATGTAAATCATAAACGCGTGGAACGGATATGGCGGCGTGAAGGGCTGAAGGTCCCGCAAAAGCAGGCAAAGAAGGGTCGGCTCTGGTTGAACGACGGGTCCTGCGTCCGTCTCCGGCCGGAGCACCCGAACCACGTCTGGTCCTATGATTTCGTTCAGGACCGGACACATGACGGACGGCTGTTTCGGACGCTCAATATCATCGACGAATTCACGAAGGAGGCGCTGGTGATCCGTGTAAACCGCAGGCTCAATTCCACCGACGTAATCGACGCCCTGACGGATCTGTTCATCTTGCGTGGCCCGCCTGCGTTCATAAGGTCCGACAATGGCGCGGAATTCATTGCCAAGAAGGTGCAGGGCTGGATCGGCGCAGTTGGTGCCAAGACCGCGTTCATCGAGCCGGGTTCACCCTGGGAGAACGGGTATTGCGAGAGATTCAACGCTCGATTCCGCGACGAACTCCTGGATGCAGAAGTCTTCTATTCGCTCAGGGAGGCCCAGATCCTCATCGAGCGATGGCGCCGCCACTACAACACTGTCAGGCCGCACAGCTCCCTGGGATACCGCCCACCCGCACCGGAAGCCGTCATCCCAATAGACCAGCGGCCGACGATGCACTAACAATCAACCCGGACCACTCGGTGGGGGCAGTCCAGGCGTCTCGAACCAGTCTGCCATGAAGTCCCCCGCGCGATTCACGCTTCCTACCATATATCGGAAGTCAAGACCCGGATACCCCAAAGGCTTGAGGTAAGGCCCGGTCAGACCTCTTCGCCCCTCAGCACGGTGCCGGGAAGCGTTTACGGTGCCTATGCTGTACTTGGGGACCTCGCACCGTGCGGCGGTATCGCCTAAGTGCTTGATTTTCTTGGCTCCGGCGGTAGGGATCGAACCTACGACCAATTGATTAACAGTCAACTGCTCTACCGCTGAGCTACGCCGGAACACGGGGCGGTGTATAGCCTCGCCTCTCGGAGGCGTCCAGAGGCATTCGCGGATTTTTTGCATCTTCGCGAAAAATCCGCGACTTCTGCGCGACCCAAAGGATCAATCCGCGGAAAACACTGAATTCGCGGCGATTTGGCCGGGAGTCGAGACCGCGCCAAGCTCGGAAAGCGCGATCAGATGCGCCAGGACATTGCGTGTCGCCGCCGGAATCAGCGCCGGCGCCACGTCGTAGATTCGCCGCGCCAGCGCCGTCGCATCGGCCGGACCCTCGCGCAGGGCGGCGAGGATCTGCGCCGTGCGCAGGCGGCGGTGCGCCGCGAGCTCGGCCAGCCGCGCGGGCGGGTCGGCGACCGCCGTGCCATGCGCGGGCAGAAGCTCAGCCGCGCCCAGTTGGTCCAGCCGCGACAGGGTGCGGAAATAGTCGCCCAGGTCGCCGTCCGGGGGCGAGATCAGCGTCGAGGACCAGCCCATCACCACGTCGCCGCAAAACACCCGGGCGCCGTCCTGAAAGCTCAGGTGACCAGCGAAATGGCCGGGCGTGTGCAGCGCCACCAGCCGCCATTCGTCGCTTTCCACCACCGCGCCGTCGGCCAGCGCCACATCGGGGGCAAAGTCGCGGTCCAGCCCCTCGCCGCCGGCGATGCCGCCCTCGGCCGCCAGGCGCTGCATCACGGCCGAACGTCCGGCCTCGGCGGGACCGAAGCCCAGGATCGGCGCTCCGGTTGCCTGCGAAAGCGCCCGTGCGCCGCCGGAATGGTCCAGATGCGCATGGGTCACGAAGATATGGCTGATCCGCCCGCCGGCCGCGGCCAGGATCGCCGCGCGATGCGCGGGCAGGTCGGGGCCGGGGTCGATCACCGCGACCTGGTCGCGGCCCAGCAGAAAGGTGTTGGTGCCCGGACCGGTCAGCGGAGAGGGATTGTCGGCGGCAATGATCCGCAGGTCTTTCGTGGCGTGTGTCATGCCGCTAACCTAGACGCGGGTCGGCCGGCTTTCCAAGGCCGCAATGAGGCGAAGGACGATGAATTTCGACTGGCTGAAGCGTTTCATGCCGCGCGGGCTCTACGGCCGCGCCGCGCTGATCCTGTTCCTGCCGGTGGTGGTGGTCACGGTCGTCGTCACCGTCATGTTCCTGCAGCGCCATTTCGAGGACGTGACCCGGCAGATGACCAGCGGCATGACCGGCGAGATCGGCCTGGTCGCGGCGCGGATCGAGGCGGCGCCGGACCTGGCGGCGGCGCGCGCCTCGGCCGACGCCGTCGCGGGACCGCTGGGGCTGGCGCTGACCCTGCCGGCGCCGGCGGCAGAGGGCGACCGGCATGCCTTCTATGATCTTTCGGGGCGCATCGTCATCGCCGAACTGCATGCGCGCGTGCCCGCCGTCGAGGCGGTGGACCTGAGCCAGCGCCGCGAGGTGCGGGTGACGCTGCGGGGCGGCAAGGGCGATTACCTGCTGGTGTTTCCGCGTGCCCGGGTCAGCGCCTCGAATCCGCATCAGCTGCTGGTGCTGATGGTCGGCACCTCGCTCTTGATGACCGCCATCGCGACGATCTTCCTGCGCAACCAGTTGCGGCCGATCCGGCGCCTCGCGCGCGCGGCCGAGGAATATGGCAAGGGCCGCATCATCCCCTATCGCCCGGCCGGGGCCAGCGAGATCCGCAGCGCCGGCACCGCCTTCCTGGAGATGCGCGCCCGCATCGAGCGCCAGAACGAGCAGCGCAAGCAGATGCTCTCGGGCGTCAGCCACGACCTGAGGACGCCCTTGACCCGGCTGCGGCTGGGGCTGTCGATGCTGTCGCCCGACTATCCGCCCGAGCAGGGCGAGATCGCGGCGCTGGAAGGCGACGTGGCGGCGATGGGCACCATGGTTGACGCCTTCCTGGACCATGCCCGCGACGCGGCCCAGGACGCGCCGCCGCAGTCGGAACCGGCGCTGGACTTCCTGCGCGGGATCGTGGCGGATGCGCAGCGCGGCGGTCAGGACGTGCGGCTGCACGCGCTGGCTGGCGACGAATCCGGCCGCGCCACCTTCAGCCGCGACAGCCTGCGCCGCGCCATCGAGAACCTGATCGGCAATGCCGTGCGCTATGGCGAGCGGGCCGAGGTCGATGCCGCGCTGGGGCCGAGCTATTTCCGCATCTCGGTCGAGGACGACGGGCCCGGCATCCCGCCCGAAAAGCGTGAGGAGGCTTTGAAGCCCTTTACCCGGCTCGACCCGTCCCGCAACCAGAACCAGGGCCAGGGCGTCGGCCTGGGCCTCGCCATCGCCGCCGACATTGCCCGCGCCCATGGCGGGCAATTGCGGCTGGGCGAGGGCGAGCGGCTGGGCGGCTTGCGGGCCGAGATCGTCATTCCGCGCTGAGCGGCGCGGTTGCGGGATGCCCCGCCGCGGGCTAAGCCTGTCGCAAGGACATAAGACAGAAGGGATTCCGCGATGCGGGCATTCGTATTTCCGGGGCAGGGCGCCCAGGTCGTCGGCATGGGGCGCGAGCTGGCCGAGGCCTATCCGGCGGCGCGCGCGGTCTTTGCCGAGGTGGACGAGGCGCTGGGCGAGAACCTGTCGGAGCTGATCTGGAACGGTGATAGCGAGACCCTGACCCTGACCCAGAACGCCCAGCCGGCGCTGATGGCGACCTCGCTGGCGGCATTCCGCGCGCTGGAAGCCGAGGGTTTCGGCATCCAGGACGCGGATTTCGTCGCCGGCCACTCGCTTGGCGAATATTCGGCGCTTTGCGCGGCGGGGGCGCTGAGCCTCGCGGATACCGCGCGGCTTTTGCGCCTGCGCGGCCAGGCCATGCAGGAGGCGGTGCCGGTCGGGCAGGGCGCCATGGCGGCGATCCTGGGGCTGGACTTCGCCACCGTCGACCAGATCGCGCGCGACGCGGCCGAGGGCGAAGTCTGCCAGGCCGCCAATGACAACGACCCCGCGCAGGTGGTGATCTCGGGCCACAAAGCGGCGGTGGAGCGGGCGGCGACCCTGGCCAAGGAGCGCGGCGCCAAGCGGGCGCTGATGCTGCCGGTCTCGGCCCCGTTCCACTCGGCGCTGATGCAGCCGGCGGCGGCGGTGATGGCCGAGGCGCTGGCGGCGGTCGAGATCGTGGCCCCCGCCGTGCCGCTGGTCGCCAATGTCCGCGCCGAGCCGGTGACCGAGCCCGGCGCCATCCGCCGGCTGCTGGTCGAGCAGGTGACGGGATCGGTGCGCTGGCGCGAGTCGGTCGAATTCCTGGCCGGGGCTGGCGTGACCGAGTTCTGGGAGATCGGCGCCGGCAAGGCGCTGTCGGGGATGATCAAGCGCGTCGCCAAGGAGGCGGTGGTGCGGAATGTCGGCGTGCCGGGCGATATCGCGGCGCTGAAAGCATAAGGGGGCTCTGCCCCCATCCCTGCGGGATTCCCCCGGAGTATTTGGAAAACGGAGAAGAGCTTGATGTTTGATCTGACGGGCAGGAATGCGCTGGTGACCGGGGCTTCGGGCGGGATCGGCGGCGCGGTGGCCGAGGCGCTGCATGCCGCCGGCGCCACGGTGGCGCTGTCGGGCACGCGCGAGGCGCCGCTGCGCGAGCTGGCCGAGAAGCTGGGATCGCGGGCGCATGTCGTGACCGCGAACCTGTCGGATGCCGCCGCCGTCGAGGCGCTGCCCAAGGCTGCGTCCGAGGCCATGGGCTCGGTCGACGTGCTGGTCAACAATGCCGGCATCACCCGCGACAACCTGTTCATGCGCATGTCGGACGAGGAATGGGCGCAGGTGATCGAGGTGAACCTGACCTCGAGCTTTCGGCTGTGCCGGGCGGTGCTGCGCGGCATGATGAAGGCGCGCTGGGGCCGGATCGTGAACATCGGCTCGGTCGTCGGCGCCACCGGCAATCCGGGGCAGGGCAATTATGCCGCCGCCAAGGCGGGCCTCGTGGGCATGTCGAAGAGCCTGGCCTATGAGGTCGCCTCGCGCGGGATCACCGTCAATTGCGTGGCGCCGGGCTTCATCGAGACGGCGATGACCGACAAGCTGAACGACGAGCAGAAGGGCCGCATCCTGACCCAGATTCCGGCCGGGCGCATGGGTTCCGCGCAGGAGATCGCGGCGGCGGTGCTGTATCTGGCAAGCCCCGAGGCGGGCTATGTCACCGGCGCGACCCTGCATGTCAACGGCGGCATGGCGATGCTTTGATCGTG
This sequence comes from Paracoccus aminovorans, assembly GCF_001546115.1. GTDB lineage: Bacteria > Pseudomonadota > Alphaproteobacteria > Rhodobacterales > Rhodobacteraceae > Paracoccus > Paracoccus aminovorans_B. Next base: position 797,665 of record NZ_KQ955208.1, on the reverse strand, counting down.
GTTTATGCGGGTTGCAAGATCACGTCTCCGTGCTATATCCCGCACACAAGGCTGCAGGGGAACCGCCCTGGGCTGCGCCCGGCCATAGGCCGGACCATTTCTGGGCGGATGCCCGCGAAAACGAGGAAGAGACATGAGCGATATCGCTGATCGCGTGAAGAAAATCGTCGTCGAGCACCTGGGTGTCGATGAGGACAAGGTGACCGAGACCGCCTCGTTCATCGACGATCTCGGCGCCGACTCGCTGGACACCGTGGAACTGGTCATGGCGTTCGAAGAGGAATTCGGCATCGAGATCCCGGATGATGCCGCCGAGACCATCCAGACCTTCGGCGATGCCGTGAAGTTCATTCAGGGCGCGGTCTGATCCCTTCCGGGGACTGGTTCCAGGGGCGGTGCTTCCGATGCGGAAGCGCCGCCTTTTCTTTTTGTTTTCGCGGAACTGCCGGCATCTTCCGCCCGTTTAGGCGGCGAACCTGAAGAAAGGAGAGTGCCTCATGGCAGTCAACATCCAGGGTCTCAGCGACAATGCCCGCAAGACCGCCATCGCCGAACTGAACGCGCGCCTTGCCGATGCCGTGGCGCTGTCGGCCGCGATCAAGCAGGCGCATTGGAACGTCAAGGGCCGCAACTTCATCGCCGTGCATGAGCTGTTCGACACCGTCTTTGCCAATCTGCAGGTGCATGTCGACACCATGGCCGAGCGCGTGCAGGTGCTGGACGGCGTCGCCGTCGGCACGGTCGAGAAAGGTGGCCAAGGCCAGCACCCTGAAGGAATATCCGACCGACCTGACCAAGGCCGAGGACCATATCAAGGCGGTCTGCGAGCGGATGCGCGATTACGGCAAGAAGGTGCGCGAGGCCATCGACACCACCGACGAGGCCGGCGACGCCGATACCGCCGATCTGTTCACTGCCGCCTCGCGCACGGCGGACAAGGACCTGTGGTTCATGGAAAGCCACCTGGAATAGGCGCCGCGCCAGAGGCGGAAAGACGGGGCCGGCTTCGGCCCCGTTTCGGTTTTCACTTCGGCATCGGCGCGGTGATGCCCTCGACATAGAAGTTCATGCCGCGCAGGTCCTCGTCGCTGGCCGTCTGGCCCTCGGCCAGCCAGTCGCTGCCGTCCTGCTTCTTCAGCGGGCCGGTGAAGGGGTGGTATTCGCCCGAGGCGATCTTCGCCTTCAGCGCCTCGGCCTCGGCCTTGACCTCGGCAGGGACGGCCTCGGTGATCTCGCCGATCTCGACCTCGCCCTCGCCGATGCCCAGCCAGACCGAATGCGACGTCCAGGTCCCGCCCAGCACCGCGCCGACGCGCTTGATGTAATAGGGCGCCCAGTTGTCGATGATCGACGAGACGCGCGGCGTCGGCTTGAAGGCCGCCATGTCGCTGGCCTGGCCGAAGCCGATGGCGCCGGCCTCCTGCGCCTTGGCGAGCGGCGCGGTCGAGTCGGTGTGCTGCAGGATCACGTCCACCCCCTCGGCGATCAGGGCGGCGGCGGCATCGGCCTCTTTCGCCGGGTCGAACCAGGTATAGGCCCAGACCACCTTCATCTCGACATCGGGGTTCACCTTCTTGGCGTGCAGGTAGGAACTGTTGATGCCCTGCACGACCTCGGGGATCGGGAACGAGCCGATATAGCCGATCTTGTTCGACTTGGTCATGCGCCCGGCGATGGTGCCCATGACGGCGCGGCCCTCGTAGAAGCGGGCGTCATAGGTCGCCAGGTTCTCGGCGGTCTTGTAGCCGGTGGCGTGCTCGAACTTCACGTCGGGGAATTTCTTCGCCACGTTCACCGTCGCGTCCATGAAGCCGAAGCTGGTGGTGAAGATCAGCTTGTGGCCCGACAGCGCCAACTGGGTGATGGCGCGCTCGGCATCGGCGCCCTCGGGGACCGATTCGATGAAGGTGGTCTCGACGCGGTCGCCGTATTTTTCCAGCACCGCCTTGCGGGCGAGGTCATGCTGGAAGGTCCAGCCGCCGTCGCCGACCGGGCCGACATAGATGAAGCCGACCTTCAGCTTTTCCCCATGGGCAAGGGCGGGCAGGGCCGAGGCGGCGACCAGCGCGGCGGCGCTGCCAAGAAGGGTTCTGCGTTTCATCCGGGTCTCCTGAAAAAGGCGCTAGCGCAGCGCGTGGAAGGACCGCCCGAGCGAGCCAGGGGCAGATCCCCCGCCCGAGCGGCCGAATTTCTGCCGGGCCGAGATCAGCACCAGCACGAGGATCGTGGCGAGATAGGGCGCCATGCTGAGCAGTTGCACCGGCACCGCGACCCCGGCCGCCTGCAGGCGCAGCTGCAGCACGGTGACGCCGCCGAAGAGCCAGGCCCCGGCCAGGACGCCCCAGGGGTTCCATTGCGCAAAGACCACGATGGCGAGCGCGATCCAGCCGGCGCCGGCCGTCATGCCCTCGGTCCATTGCAGCACGGTGGCGATCGAGACATAGGCCCCGCCCATCCCCGCCATGGCGCCGCCGAAGGCGATGGCCAGGATGCGGACGCGGCGCACCGGATAGCCAAGCGCATGGGCGGCATCGTGGTTTTCGCCCACCGCGCGCAGGATCAGACCGGGGCGGGTACGGGTGAGGCCCCACCACACCGCCGGCACCAGCGCGAGGCCCAGCCAGATCATGCCGTTCAATCCCAGCGGCCCGGCCATCATCGCCGGCGCCTTTACGCCTTCGTAGGGCTTGCCGAACATCGCGGTCAGGCCCAGGCCGAACAGCACCAGCGCGAGGCCGGTCGCGACCTGGTTCGACAGCAGGTATTGCGTCATCACCGCGAACAGCATCGACAGCGCCGCGCCGGCCAGCGCCGCCACGGCAAAGCCGACCGCCGGACTGCCGGTGGCATGGGCGGCGGCGAAACCGGCCAGCGCGCCGCCGATCATCATGCCCTCGACGCCCAGGTTCAGCACGCCGGCGCGCTCGACGACCAACTCGCCCAGGGCCGCGAACAGGATCGGCGTCGCGGCGCCCATCAGCAGGATCAGGACGGTCATCATGCGCGCCTCCGGATGCGATAGCGGGTCAGGATGTCGAAACCCAGCAGGAAGAACAGCAGCATGCCCTGGAACACCTGCACCGTGGCGGCGGGCAGGTTCAGCATCATCTGCGCCAGTTCGCCGCCGATATAGGTAAGCGCCATCAGCAGCCCGGCCAGCAGGATGCCCAGGGGGTGCAGCCGGCCCAGGAAGGCCACGATGATCGCGGTGAAACCATAGCCCGAGCCGAAGCTCTCGGTGATCTGGCCCGCCGGCCCCGCGACCTCGAACAGGCCCGCCAGGCCGGCCAGTGCGCCCGAGACGCCCAGGCACAGCGCCACCAGCCGCTCGGGGCGCACGCCGGCGAAGCGCGCGGCGCGCGGCGCGGCGCCGGCGGTGCGGATCTGGAAGCCCAGGATATGGCGCGACATGACGAACCAGGTCAGCGCCAGCGCCACCCCGGCCGCGACCACGCCCCAATGCAGGCCGCTGCCCGCGATCAGCTCGGGGTTCGCGGCGGCCTCGTATTGCTGCAGGTTGCGCGAGCCGGGGAAGTTGAAGCCCTCGGGGTTCTTCATCGGGCCGAAGGCCATCCAGGCGGCGATCTTCTGCGCCACATAGACCAGCATCAGCGAGACGAGGATTTCCGAGGCGCCGAACCAGTTCCTCAGCAGCGCCGGGATCATGCCCCAGGCCCAGCCGCCCGCCGCGCCGGCGAGGATCATCGCCGGAAAGATCCAGAAGGCGTCCAGCGGATAGGCCGCCAGCGCCACGGCCGCGCCGCAGATCGCGCCGATGATGTATTGCCCCTCGGCGCCGATGTTCCAGATCCCGGCGCGGAACCCCAGCGCCAGCCCGCAGGCGATCAGGATCAGCGGCCCGGCCTTGACCAGCAGCTGCGGCCGCGAATAGCCGCTCGCGGGGCCGAACAGCGGATCCCAGAAGATGGTGCGGATCGCGGCCAGCGGGTCGAAGCCCATGGCGGCGAACAGGATGCCGCCGACCAGCATGGTGGCCAGCACGGCCAGCACGGGCGTGGCGATCTGCCAGCCCAGGGACGCGCTGGCGCGCGGCTCAAGCCGGAACATGCGCCACCTCCATGCCATGCGCCCCGCCCAGCATCAGCCCGATCTCCTCGAGGCTCAGGCCCTCGGTCGGGCGCGGTGCCGACAGCCGGCCCTCGTTCAGGGCGCAGAAGCGGTCGGACAGTTCCAGCAGTTCGTCCAGGTCCTGCGAGATGACGATTACCCCGGCCTCGTTGCCGGCCAGGTCCAGAAGCGCCTGCCGGACCTGCGCGGCCGCGCCGGCATCGACGCCCCAGGTCGGCTGGTTGACGACCAGCACGCGCGGCTTGCCCAGGACCTCGCGGCCGATGACGAATTTCTGCAGGTTCCCGCCCGACAGCGCCCCGGCGGCGGTGCCGGGGCCGGGGGTGCGGACGTCGAAGGCCCGGATCACGGCTTCGGCAAAGCGCCGCGCCGCGCCGTGGTCGACCAGCCCGTGCCGCACCAGGCCCTGCCGCGCGCCGGCGGTCAAGAGCGTGTTCTCGGCCAGCGAGAATTCGGGCACGGCGGCATGGCCCAGCCGGTCCTCGGGCGCGGCCAGCAGGCCCAGCCGGCGCCGCGCCTCGGGGCCCATGGCGGAAAGGTCGGTGCCGTCCATGACCACGGTGCCCGGCGCGGTCGGCTCTTCGCCCGACAGCGCGGCCAGCAGCGCCTCCTGCCCGTTGCCGGCGACGCCGCCGATGCCCAGGATCTCGCCCGCGCGGAGCGTCAGCGAGACGCCGCGCAGCCCCGCGGCGGACAGGCCCGAGACCGCCAGGATCTCGGCCCCCGGCACCCGGCCGGAACGGTCGACGACCCGCATCTCGGCCCCGACCATCATCGCCGCCAGTTCGCGCGCGGAATGGGCGCGCGGATCGACGGTGCCCACCACCTTGCCGTGGCGCAGGATGGTAGCGCGGTCGCAATGCGTGCGGATCTCGTCCAGCTTGTGGCTGATATACAGGATCGCCGTGCCCTGCGCGGCCAACTGGCGCAGGGTGGCGAACAGGATCTCGGCCTCCTGCGGGGTCAGGACCGAGGTCGGCTCGTCCATGATGAGCAGGCGCGGATCCTGCAGCAGGCAGCGGATGATCTCGACCCGCTGCCGCTCGCCCGCCGACAGGCTGGCGATGCGGCGGGCGGGGTTCAGCGGCAGGCCATAGGCCTGGCTGACCTCGGCGATGCGGCGGGCCAAGTCGGTGCGCGGCGGCGGGTTCTCCATCCCCAGCGCCACGTTCTCGGCCACGGTCAGCGCGTCGAACAGCGAAAAATGCTGGAACACCATGGCGACGCCGGCAGCCCGCGCCGCGCGCGGATCGGCCGGCGCGTGGGGGGCGCCCAAAAGCGTCATCGCGCCGTCGTCGGGCCGCACCAGGCCATAGATCATCTTGACCAGCGTGGACTTGCCGGCGCCGTTCTCGCCCAGCAGGGCGTGGATCTCGCCCGGGCCGACGGCAAAGCTGACAGCGTCATTGGCGCGCACGCCGGGATAGGTCTTGCCCAAGCCCTCGGCCTGGAAAACATCGGTCACGATGCGCCCCTGTCGTTTTTCGCCCAGTCTTAGCGGCTTTCCGCCGAGTGGCAATTGCACAATCGGGCAGGTCAGCCCTAGATTGCCGCCATGACCGAAAACCTGCCGCGATTCATCCACCTGCGCACCCATTCCGAGCATTCCCTGCTGGAAGGCGCGGTGCCCGTCAAGAAACTTGCTGATCTTGCAGCACAAAACGGCATGCCCGCGGTGGCGCTGACCGATACCAACGCGCTGTTCGCGGCGCTGGAATTCTCGGTCAAGGCCCAGGAATACGGCGTGCAGCCCATCATCGGCTGCCAGGTGACGCTCGCGGCCGAGGTGACGGCGCCGGTGGTGCTGCTGGCGCAGAATGAGGCAGGCTGGCTCAATCTCATGCAGCTGTCGAGCTGCCTCTACCTGCGCGAGGATGCCGCGCTGCCCCATGTCACCCTGGACGAGCTGGAGGCCCATGCCGAGGGGCTGATCTGCCTGACCGGCGGCGCGCTGGGCCCCTTGGGCCTGCTGGTCGCGCAAGGCCGCGTGCCCGAGGCGCGCGCGCTGGCCCAACGGCTCGCCGCCGCCTTCCCGACCCGGGTTTACGTCGAGCTCCAGCGCCACCACGACGCCGAGGGCCGGCCGGTCCCCGAGGAGCAGGCCGCCGAGCCGGGGCTGATCGCGCTTGCCTATGCGCTCGACCTGCCGCTGGTGGCGACGAACGACGTCTATTTCCCCAAGCCCGATCTCTATGCCGCGCATGACGCGCTGATCTGCATCTCGGAACGCGCCTATGTCGACCAGACCGCGCCGCGCCGCCGGCTGACGCCGCAGCATTACTTCAAGTCCCAGGCCGAGATGGCGACGCTGTTCGCCGACCTGCCCGAGGCGTTGGAGAATACCGTCGAGATCGCCCGCCGCTGCGCCTTCGCGGTCAAGAAGCACAAGCCGATCCTGCCGCGCTTCGCGGATGACGAGGTCGAGGAGCTGCGCCGCCAGGCCTGGGACGGGTTGCGCGCCCGGCTCGCGGTCATTCCCCATGCCGTGCCCGTCGCGGAATACGAGGAACGCCTGCGCTTCGAGCTTGGCATCATTGAGCAGATGGGCTTTCCGGGCTATTTCCTGATCGTGGCCGATTTCATCAAATGGGCCAAGGACCACGGCATCCCGGTCGGGCCGGGCCGTGGCTCGGGCGCGGGCAGCCTCGTCGCCTATGCGCTGACGATTACCGACCTGGATCCAATCCGTTACAGCCTGCTCTTCGAGCGGTTTCTCAACCCCGAGCGGGTCTCGATGCCCGACTTCGACATCGACTTCTGCATGGATCGCCGCGAGGAGGTGATCCAATACGTGCAAGAGAAATACGGCCGCGACAAGGTCGGACAGATCATCACCTTCGGCGCGCTTCTGTCCAAGGCGGCGGTGCGCGACGTCGGCCGCGTGCTGCAGATGCCCTTCGGCCAGGTCGACCGGCTGTCGAAGATGATACCGGTCGAGGGCGTGAAGCCGGTCAGCGTCACCAAGGCCCTGGCCGACGAACCGCGCCTGCGCGAAGCCGCCAAGGAAGAGGTCGTCGCCCGCCTGCTGGACTATGCCGCCAAGATCGAGGGGCTCTTGCGCAACGCCTCTACCCATGCCGCCGGGGTGGTGATCGGCGACCGGCCCCTGGACCGGCTGGTGCCGCTTTACCGCGACCCGGCCTCGGACATGCCGGCGACGCAGTTCAACATGAAATGGGTCGAGCAGGCCGGGCTGGTCAAGTTCGACTTCCTCGGCCTGAAAACCCTGACGGTGATCCAGAATGCCGTCGACCTGATCAATACCGGCGGCCGGCCGCTGCATGTCGCCGCCGACGGGCGCCAGCTTTACCAGCCCGCGCCGGGGGCCGAGAACCAGATCAACCTGATCCCGCTGGACGACAAGCCCAGCTACGAGCTGTTCGCCAGCGCCCGCACCGTGGCGGTGTTCCAAGTCGAAAGCTCGGGCATGATGGACGCGCTGCGGCGCATGAAGCCGACCTGCATCGAAGATATCGTCGCGCTGGTCGCCCTCTATCGCCCCGGCCCGATGGAGAACATCCCGACCTATTGCGAGGTGAAGAACGGGCTGAAACCCCTTGAATCCATTCACCCCACCATCGACCACATCCTGGCCGAGACCCAGGGCATCATCGTCTACCAGGAACAGGTGATGCAGATCGCCCAGGTCATGGCCGGCTATTCCCTGGGCGGCGCCGACCTGCTCCGCCGCGCCATGGGCAAGAAGATCGCCGAGGAAATGGCCAAGGAGCGGCCGAAGTTCGTTGATGGCTGCGCGGCGCAGGGAATCGACAAGAAGAAGGCCGGAGAGGTCTTTGACTTGCTTGAGAAATTCGCGAACTACGGCTTCAACAAGTCCCACGCCGCCGCCTATGCCGTGGTCAGCTACCAGACCGCCTGGCTGAAGGCCAACCACCCGGTCGAATTCATGGCCGCGGTGATGAACTGCGATATTCATCTGACCGACAAGCTGGCGATCTATAAACGCGAGGCCGACCGGATGGGGATCGAGACCGTGCCGCCCTGCGTCAACCGTTCCGATGCCACATTCAGCGTGCATCAGGGCCGCATCCACTACGCGCTCGGCGCGTTGAAGGGCGTCGGCGTCGAGGCGATGCGGCTGATCACCCAGGCACGCGGGCCGACACCCTTCCGCGACCTCCACGATTTCGCCCGCCGCGTCGACATGAAGCGCGTCGGCAAGCGCCCGCTGGAAATGCTGGCCCGCGCCGGCGCCTTCGACCTCTTGGAGCCGAACCGGGCCCGGGTGCTGAAGTCGCTCGACGGGCTCGTCGCCTGGTCGGCGGCGGTGCAGGAAGCCGCGGCCTCGCAGCAAAGCTCGCTCTTCGGCGGGGGCGAGGATCTGCCGCCGCCGCGGCCCGTGCCGGCGCCGATCTGGATGCCGGCCGAGAAGCTGGGCGAGGAGCACGCCGCCATCGGCTTCTACCTCTCGGGCCACCCGCTCGACGACTATCAGCCGGCGCTGCGCCGCAAGAACGTGCAGACGCTCTCGGAGGTGACGCAGGCGGCGGCGGATGGCGCGCTGGTCGCCTCGATGGCCGGCACCGTGGCCTTCCGCCAGGAAAAGAAATCCGCCCGCGGCACCCGCTTCGCCTTCGTCGGTCTTTCCGATCCGACCGGGCTTTACGAGGTGACGGTGTTCTCCGACACGCTCGACGCCCATCGCCAGCACCTGGAGCCGGGCGAGAACGTCGTCTTGCAGGTGCAGGTCGAACCCTCGGGCGAGCAGGTGAAGCTGCTGGCGCGCGGCGTCACGCCCTTGGACCAATACGTCGCCGATGCCGGCGCGAACCGGCTTGCGGTCGAGATCGCCGGCGTCGATGCTGTTCCTGGCATCGCCGACGCCCTGGCCCGCATCCTGGCCGAGGTGAACGCGCCGGCCCGGGCGCGCGGCCCGATCGCACTGCGGCTCAAGGACGGCGACGATCTGGTCGATATCGAGATCGCCGCCGATGCCCCCCTGACCACGCCCGCGCGCCAGGCGCTGCGGGTGGTGCCGGGGGTGCTGGAGGTGCTCGAGGAATGATTTTTCAGCTGGCCCAGGGCCGATTCGTTCAGGAGGTTCAGAATGCAATTTCCAACCATCGCGCAGGGCGCCACGCCCGTCGCGGACGGGGCGGTGACGCGCTATGTCTCGCCCGAGGTGCAAAATAAAAGCTGGTTCAACCCGACCCGGCCGGTGATCTTCGTCAACGGCATGCTGAACAGCGGCGCCGACCATCGCGCCAGCGCCGAGGCGCTGTCCCTGATGCTGGGCTGCCCGGTCTTCGGCGTCTACAACAAGAAGGACGGTTTCTGGACCGACCTGTTCCAATGTATCACCGACAAGGCGAAGCTGACGCAGGTCCAGACCTCGAACCTGAACCACAACACCAACTGGATCGCCTTCTTCGAGCAGGTCTGGCAGAAGCAACGCGAAAAGCGCCCGATGCTGACCAAGGAAACCTTTGCGCATGAGATGCTTTCGGGCAACCCGGCGGCGCAATCGCTGTTTGCGCTGTTGATCGGCCAGCCCGGCGGCATGCTCGGCGCGCCGATCTATTGCCACAGCCAGGGCAACCTGGTGACCTCGAACGCGCTGTCGGCGGTGACACTGGTCAAGGGCGCCGGCTCGGTGCGGGGGCTCGAGGTGAACAGTTTCGGCTCGCCCGCGCGCGGCTGGCCGGTCGGGCTGAACCGCGTGAACAACGCCTATACCTTCGACCCGGTCAGCTTCCTCGACCTGACCATGGACCTGTCGAGCTCGAAGGTCGGCTTCAAGGTCGCGCATGGCTTCAGCAATTATGTCGAGCAGGACGGCGAATTCGTCGTCAACCGCTTCCGCACCGGCGGCTGGGGCATGACGGTGAACATGGACGAAAAGGGGCTGGCGAAGTTCTGCGCCGGGCTCGGCACCAACACGCGCCGGCTGCGCGCGATCTTCGACCGGCTGGAAAAGGCGCATTTCACCGACAGCGACGACGTGGCGCTGGAATATGTGGCCCTGCTCACCGACCAGCAGATCGCGGCGCTGCAGACCACCGACCCGGCCTTTACCGCGCAGCTGGTGCGGCTGCTGAAGGCGGGCTACACGGCCGGCGACGAACAGCGCGCCATCGCCCGGCTGCAAGCGGCGCAAGGCGTATCCTGAAATAAAAAAGCCCCGCCAGACGGCGGGGCTTTTCCTTGGGGCAGGGCGCTCAGTTGCGCTCCTTGTCCACCATCTTGCCCTTGCTGATCCAGGGCATCATGGCGCGCAGCTTCTCGCCGACCTTCTCGATCTGGTGTTCGTCGTTGATGCGGCGCGTCGCCTTGAAGGACGGCTGGCCGACGGCGTTCTCCTGCATGAAGTCGCGCACGAACTTGCCGGTCTGGATGTCGGTCAGGACTTCCTTCATGCGCTTCTTGGTTTCCTCGTAGGGCAGGATGCGCGGGCCCGAGACATACTCGCCATATTCGGCGGTGTTCGAGATCGAGTAGTTCATGTTGGCGATGCCGCCTTCGTAGATCAGGTCCACGATCAGCTTCACCTCGTGCAGGCACTCGAAATAGGCCATTTCCGGCTCGTAGCCGGCCTCGACCAGGGTTTCGAAGCCCATGCGGATCAGCTCGACCAGGCCGCCGCACAGCACGGCCTGCTCGCCGAACAGGTCGGTTTCGCATTCCTGGCGGAAGTTGGTCTCGATGATGCCCGAGCGGCCGCCGCCGATGGCCGAGCAATAGCTCAGCGCCAGGTCCTGCGCCTTGCCGGTGGCGTCGTGGTGGACTGCGAACAGGCAGGGCACGCCGCCGCCCTTGGTGTATTCGCCGCGCACGGTGTGGCCGGGGCCCTTCGGCGCCATCATGATGACATCGACGCCCTTTTTCGGCTCGATCAGGCCGAAGTGGATGTTCAGGCCATGCGCGAACGCAATGGCAGCGCCTTCGCGGATGTTGTCATGCACGTATTTCTTGTAGGTCTCGGCCTGCAGCTCGTCGGGCATGGTGAACATGATCAGGTCGGCCCAGGCGGCGGCCTCGGCGATGCCCATGACCTTCAGCCCCTCGGCTTCCGCCTTCTTGGCCGAGCTTGAGCCCTCGCGCAGCGCCACGACGACGTTCTTGGCACCCGAATCGCGCAGGTTCAGCGCATGGGCGTGGCCCTGGCTGCCATAGCCCAGCATGGCGATCTTCTTGTCCTTGATCAGGTTCACGTCGCAATCGCGATCATAGTAAACGCGCATCGGAAACTCCCTCCATTTCGCTGAGAGGGTTGTAGCAAAGCCGCCCAGCGTGTTCCGTGCAATCTTCGCGCTTTCTTTCCCGATGTGGCGAAGATAATAATCAGATACCCGTCAGAGTGAAAAAATCATGCCCGACGCCACCGACCGCCGCATTCTGCGCCAGCTTCTCGCCGAGCCCGACCTCGGCAATGCCGAACTGGCGAGCCGCGCCGGCGTCACCCTGGCGAGCCTGTGGCGCCGGCTGGAAAAACTGCGCCAGACCGGCGTGATCCGCGCCACCGAAAGCCGCATCGACTGGCGCAAGCTCGGCTACGAGGTCCAGGTCAGCCTGCGCTTCACCCTGGACAAGACCCACCCCCGCGCCTTCGACGAATTCCAGGCCGCCGCCCGCCGCGTCCCCGAGGTGACCGAGATCCAGACCTTCCTCGGCTCGGTCGACCTGCGGCTGTCGGTCATCGCCCGCGACATGGCGCATTGGCAGCAGATCTATCGCGAAAGCATCCTGACCCTGCCGCATGTCTCGGACAGCGACGCGCTGATGCTGGTCAGCAACATCAAGGACCGCCAGGAGCTGCCGCTGTGACGCCCGATGCCACCGACTTGGCCATCCTGCGCCTGCTGGCCGCCGATGCCACGCTGGGCGCGGCCGAGATCGGGCGCGATCTGGGCCTGACCCAGCCCGCCGCCTGGCGCCGGATCAAGCGCCTGCGGGATGCCGGCATCATCGCCGGCCGCCGCATCCTGGTCGATACCGCCGCGCTCGGCTTCGGCGTCACCGTCTTCCTGGGCATCCGCCTGGCCGCCAAGGGCCGCACCAGCCTCGAGGATTTCGAGCGCGCCGTGACCGCCATCCCCGAGGTGCAAGTGGTCCAGCACGTGCTGGGCCAGTTCGACTATCGCCTGCGCATCACCGCCCGCGACATCGCCGATTTCGAACGCATCCTGCGCCGCCGCATCATGACCCTGCCCGGCGTCGGCCAGGTCGAGGCGAACGTCATGCTGTCCGAGGAACGCCGTCCCGGTCCTTTGTAAACGGGCCCTTATAGCCGCTTTTCCATATAGACCCGCCGCAAGCCCAGCTCGGTGGCGCGATGCGTCTCGACATACCCCCTTGCGGCATAGATCGCGATGTTCTCGGCCATGATCTCCTGCGTATAAAGCCGCACCACCGGCAGCCCCGCCCGCCGGGCCTGGCTTTCGGCGAAATCCATCAGCAGCCGGCCATAGCCCTGGCCCTGCGCAGTCGGATCGACGGCGACATTGTCCAGCAGCAGATGGCCCGCGCCCGGGATCAGCACCAGCACCCCGCGCACCGCGCCATCGTCCAGCACCCACAGCACGCCCTCGCGCTGCCGGGCGGCGTAATCGTCGCGCATCGGCCCGGGCACCAGCCCGTTCATCGCCACATAGCGGCCATAGGCATCAGCGACGATGCGCGCCGCCGGCGCCACGTCGCCCGGCCCGGCCGGACGGATTTCGGGATCGCGCATCGCCGCTCCTCTCTCGCCCCAAAGCTAGCACGGCGGCCACCCGCCGCAAGCCCGCGCCGTCACGGGTTTGTTGGCTTGCATTGCCGCGCCAGAGTCGCCAATCAGGCGCAAGCAGAACCAAGGTGACAGATGGCCAGTCCGCGCCCGTTTTCCCGTTACGAATTCCTGATCGCCTGGCGCTACCTGCGCGCCCGCCGGGCCGAGGGCGGGGTCAGCGTCATGACCTGGATCAGCCTGATCGGCATCGCGCTGGGCGTCATGGCGCTGATCGCCACGCTGTCGGTGCGCGCGGGCTTTCGCGCCGATTTCATCGACACGCTCCTGGGCGCCAACCCGCATACCACGGTGATGTATTACCCGAGCCAGGTCTATAACGAGCTGACCGAGGAAACCTATGTCACCCCCGGCACCATCCAGGATTACGACGCGCTGGCGCAAAAGATCGCGGCGCTTCCCGGCGTGACCCGGGCCGACCCGGCGGTGCGCGGCAAGGTCATGGCGGCACAGGGCGGCGCCAGCGGGTTGGGCGACGTCTATGGCCTCAGCGCCGAGGCGCTGAAGGCGCTGCCCGGCGTGGTCGATCCCGACCGCGCCATGGGCGACATCGCGGATTACGACAAGGGCGTCGCCATCGGCATCGGCCTGGCCCGCACCCTGGGCGTCGCGGTCGGCGACAGCATCCAGCTGGTCTCGCCCGAGGGGGCGCAGACCGCCGTCGGCACCACGCCCCGGGTCGAGACCTATCCGGTGACCTATATCTTCTCGGCCGGGCGCTGGGACATCGACGAGACCCGCATCTACATGCCCTTCGCCGAGGCGCAGAGCTATTTCAACCGCGACGGCCTCGCCGACGAGATCCAAGTTTATGTCGCGGACCCCGAGCAGGTCGACCGCTGGACGCCCGAGCTGCTGGCGGCCGCGGGCGAGCGCGCCCAGGTCTGGAGCTGGCGCGACGCCTCGTCGAGCTTCCTCTCGGCGCTCGACATGGAGGATGACGTGATGTTCCTGATCCTGTCGATCCTGGTCCTGATCGCGGCGATGAACATCACCTCGGGCCTGATCATGCTGGTCAAGAACAAGGGCCGCGACATCGGCATCCTGCGCACCATGGGGCTGACGCAAGGCGCGGTGCTGCGGGTCTTCTTCCTCTGCGGCGCCTTCACCGGCATCATCGGCACGGCGGTGGGCGTGGTGCTGGGCGTGGCGCTGTCGCTGAACGTCGATCACATCATGGCGGCGCTGAACTGGCTGACCGGCGGCAATGCCTGGCAGCCCGAGGTGCGCGGCATCTATGCGCTGCATGGCGAGCTGCGCGCCTGGGACATCTTTCGCGCCGTGGCGCTGTCGCTGGTGCTGTCCTTCGGCGTGACCATCTTCCCGGCCCGCCGCGCCGCCCGCATGAACCCGGTGGAGGCGCTGCGCTATGAATGACGTGCTGACCCTCGAGCGCATCTGCAAGACCTATGGCAAGGGCGGCCCGGCGCCGGTGCCGGTGCTCTCGGACCTGTCGCTTTCGGTGGCGCGGGGCGAGGTGGTGGCGCTGGTCGCCCCCTCCGGCGCCGGCAAGTCGACGCTCTTGCATATCGCCGGGCTTCTCGACACCGCCGACTCGGGCCGGGTGCTGATCGACGGCCGCGAGTTCAGCGGGCAGGGCGACCGCGCCCGCACCGAGGCGCGCCGGGTCTCGCTAGGCTTCGTCTATCAGTTCCACCACCTGCTGCCGGAATTCTCGGCGGCCGAGAACATCATCCTGCCGCAGCTCGCGAACGGCAGCTCCGACCGTGCCGCGCGGGCGCGGGCTGCCGACCTGCTGGAGCGCGTGGGTCTCGCGCATCGCGCCGGCCACCGCCCGGCGCAGCTCTCGGGCGGCGAGCAGCAGCGGGTCGCCTTCTGCCGGGCGCTGGCCAACGGCCCGGCGCTGCTGCTCGCGGACGAGCCGACCGGCAACCTCGATCCCGCGACCTCGGACAAGGTCTTCGACGTGCTGATGGCGCTGGTGCGCGACACCGGCCTCTCGGCGCTGATCGCGACGCATAACCTCGATCTGGCGTCGCGCATGGACCGGGTGATCCGCCTGGGCGAGGCTCACGCATGACGCCCCGGCGGTGTACGCCCGGTGTACGCACGGTGCACGGGTGCTGCACGGCGGTCACAGCCGAAACCCCAGCAATTGCTGGGCCTGGCGGCTTTGCGTCCCGCACTGTTGCGTCACGCAACGCGCGCAGCCGTTGCGCGGCCCTGCTGGCCGTTGCCCTGACCGCCGCGCCCGCTTCGGCCGACCCGTTCGAGCAATTCGGCACGGCGATGAAATACGGCCTGCCGCTCGCCGCCGCCGCCTGCGCCGCCGACCAGGACCGGTTGGAAGATTTCGCCGTCCGCGGCGTGCTGCAAGCCGCGCTGGTCTGGGGCATGAAGGCCTATTTCGACGGCCAGCCGATCTCGCGCCGGCCCTCGGGCGAAGGCAAGGGCTTCCCCTCCGGCCATACCGCGGCCGCCTTCTTCGGCGCCTCGGACCTGGCCGGAAAATGCTTCAATGACAAACCCTTGGCCGGAGCCGCCGCCTATGGCGCCGCCGGCCTGACCGGTTGGAGCCGCCTCCACGCCGGCGAGCACACGCCCGAGCAGGTCTGGACCGGCGCCCTGATCGGTCTCAGCCTCGGCGCCGCCAGCTTCGGCATCGGCACCGACGGCGCCAGTTTCTCGGTCGGCCTGCGGTTCTGACCCGGCCCGCATATTCTCTTTGGTGCAGAAATATCCCGGGGGAGCGCCTGACGCGCCCCATCGAGGGGCGCGCCAGGCGCGGGGGGCAGAGCCCCCAAGGCCCCGCCTTACCCGTTGTCTTGCAAGGCTTAAATCTTGTCCGCGTTGCGCTGGCGCATCATGAACGTGTCATAGTTGTACTCGGCGATCTGCGTCCAGGTATAATAGTCGTGCCGGAACGCCTTGATCGAATCCCAGATCTTCTTGAACCCCGGATTCGAGCCGTCCAGCTCGGTATAGACCGCGTTCGCGGCCTCGAAACACGCCTCCAGGATCTCGGGCGAGAAGGGCCGCAACTGCGCGCCCTCGGCCACCAACTGCTTGATCGCGGTGGGGTTCTTGTAGTCGTATTTCTGCAGCATGTCGGCATCGACGCCCTGGCAGATCGACGTCACCAGCGACTTGTAATTCTCGGGCAGGCTCTCCCAGGCCGTCTTGTTGAACATGAAATGGACGGTCGGACCGCCCTCCCACCAGCCGGGATAATAGTAATAGGGCGCGACCTTGACGAAGCCCAGTTTCTGGTCGTCATAGGGTCCGACGAATTCGGTCGCATCCAGCGTGCCCTTTTCCAGCGCCGGATAGATGTCGCCGCCGGCCAGCTGCTGCGGCACCACGCCCAGCCGCTCGAGAATGCTTCCGGCAAAGCCGCCGACCCGGAACTTGAGCCCCTTCAGGTCGTCCACGGTCTTGATTTCCTTGCGGAACCAGCCGCCCATCTGCACGCCGGTATTGCCGCCGGGCAGGGCGTGGATGTTCTTGTCGGCCAGGAATTCGTTGTACAGGTCGGTGCCGCCGCCATGATAGGCCCAGGCATTCATGCCCCGCGCGGACAGCGAGAACGGCACCGCCGATCCCAGCGCCCAGGTCGGATCCTTGCCGAAATAATAATAGCCGACCGTGTGGCAGACCTCGACGGAACCCTCGCTGACCGCATCGGCGGCCTGCAAGGCCGGAACCAGCTCGCCGGCGGCAAAGGGCTGGATGACGAACTTGCCCCCCGTCGCCTCTTTCAGCCGGCGCGACAGCTCGTCGGCGGCGCCATAGATCGTGTCGAGCGACTTCGGAAAGGACGAGGTCAGCCGCCACTTGATCTCGGGCATCTCCTGGGCGATGGCAGGGGCGGCAAGCGCGGTCCCGGCCGCCGCCGCCGCACCGCCGACCGTGGCCCGGGTCAGAAAGCCGCGCCGGTCGAACTGGTTCTTGTTCTTCATGGTTTCCTCCGCTTGGCTCGGCCGGTCTCTCGGCCGATTGCGGCGCATGTTGCACCGCCCGCCGCGGCCTGTCGAGACGCGAGTGGCAGTGCCGAGCCCGCGCCGCCGCCCCCGATCTTGTGGCTGCATCATCGCACTACCCAAGTGGTTCGGGGCCGCCTATAGTGACGGGGGTTTGGGGCTTCAGGGAAACAAGGGATGCGCTGTCCGTTCTGCGGGAATGTGGATACCCAGGTCAAGGATTCGCGTCCGGCCGAGGATAACGTGGCGATCCGGCGGCGGCGGTTCTGCCCGGCCTGTGGCGGGCGCTTCACCACCTACGAGCGCGTGCAGCTGCGCGACCTGGTCGTGGTCAAGTCCAGCGGCCGGCGCGAGGATTTCGACCGCGCCAAGCTGGAGCGCTCGATCCGCATCGCCATGCAGAAGCGCCCGATCGACCCCGAGCGCATCGACCAGATGATCTCGGGCATCGTGCGCCGGCTCGAAAGCCTCGGCGACACCGACATCCCCTCGAAGGTCATCGGCGAGATCGTGATGGAGACGCTGGCGCGGATCGACACCGTGGCCTATGTGCGCTTTGCTAGCGTCTACAAGAACTTCCAGGCCGCCGACGATTTCGACAAGTTCGTCAGCGAGTTGCGCCCCGGCGGCGCCGAAGCGTGAACGACGCCCGTCCCATGCGGCACGCGCTGGCGCTGGGCCGGCGCGGTCTGGGCAATACCTGGCCCAATCCGGCCGTGGGCTGCGTGCTGGTGCGGGACGGCCGGGTGGTCGGGCGCGGCTGGACCCAGCCCGGCGGCCGGCCGCATGCCGAGGTCATGGCGCTGGCCCAGGCCGGCGCGGCCGCGTGCGGCGCCACCGCCTATGTCACGCTGGAGCCCTGCGCCCATCATGGCAAGACCCCGCCCTGCGCCGAGGCGCTGGTTCGCGCCGGCGTTGCCCGCGTGGTCAGCGCCCTGACCGATCCCGACCCGCGCGTGGCGGGGCGCGGCCATGCCATCCTGCGCGCCGCCGGCATCGCGGTGACGGAAGGCGTCTGCGCCGCCGAGGCGCGCGAAGCGCAGCGCGGTTTCCTGACCCGCATCACCGCCGGCCGGCCGATGCTGACGCTGAAACTGGCCGGCAGTTTCGACGGCCGCATCGCCACCGCCTCGGGTGAAAGCCAGTGGATCACCGGCGCGCAGGCGCGCCGCCATGTCCATGCCCTGCGGCTGAGCCATGACGCGGTGATGGTCGGCGGCGAGACGGCGCGGGCCGACCGCCCCGGCCTGAACGTGCGCGGCTTCGGCCCGGTCCGGCAGCCGGTGCGCATCGTGGTCTCGGGCCGGGCGCTGCCGGATTTGCCGGCCGAGGGGCCGGACCATGGGCCGCTGTGGCAGGTCTCGGGCGAACCGGCGGGTTTCATGGCCGAACTCGGCGCGCGCGGGCTGACGCGGGTGTTCTGCGAGGGCGGCGGCGTGCTGGCCGCGAGCCTCTTGCGTGCCGGGCTGGTCGACCAGCTGATCGGCCATACCGCCGGCCTGGTGCTGGGTGGCGATGGTCGCGCCGGCGTCGCGGCGCTGGGGCTGCAGCGGCTGGCCGACGCGCCGCGCTTTCGCCTGGTCGAGACGCGCCGGCTGGGCGGCGACATCCTGCATCGCTGGCTGCGCGCCGAGGATGATGGCGGGGCGTGATCGGCGCTCGTAACAGAGCTTCCTGACCTGATTTCGGCCAGTCCAGAGAATTGTTATGGACGGAGGACCAGGCTTCTCGCTCGATGGAAGCAGCTTGCGACCGCCGGTCTCGGGGCGGCATGACGCGACCTGCCGGCGGGCGAATGCTTCCCTGACGACGCGACCACGGGGCATCTGCAAGACGCTTGAAATGCTCGAATTTCCTGCGGGCGGGCCTTGCCGAGGAAGATGCTTGCAAGCGGCTGGGTCGGGCGAGGCTCGGTCCTAGCGCATTGGCCCGGTCAGGTGCCGCCATTCTTCGGCCGCGCGCTTATCCGCTCGGACCGGTTCTGACCTCTCGAGGTCATGGCCTGGCGCATGAGCATCCGGCTTCCGACCTGTTCACCCTGCCAGACGCCGCCCAGCTTACGTCGCGGATGAGGCCGCATGCAGAAGCCGTAGAGCAAGCATCCGCGGCTCCGCCGCCAGTATCACAGCAATGGTTCCCATCAGCGATGCCTGCAACGGCTAGCGCCGCCACAGCCAGGCGTGGGTGCTGAGCGCGCCTTGGGCCTTGGCCAGGAGCCGGATCGAGGGCCCCGCCTGGCCGGCGAAACCGGGGTCGGTCAGGCGCGCCACGGCGGTTTCGGGCGGGCAGGGCAGGCGGCTCGGCGGATCGAAATAGCGCGGATAGGCGATCAGCGCGGCGTGGATCAGCCCGGCCAGGTCGCCTCGCGCCTGGCGCCGCGCCGGCACCGGGCCCAGATCGCACGTCAGCCCCCAGCCGGCATAGAAGGGCGCGCCCAGCGTGGTGACGGCGAGGCCGCGCAGCAACGCCTCGAAGCCCAGGGTCGAGGTCATGGTCCAGACCTCGTCGACCGCGGCCATCAGCGCATCGGCCCCGGCGTTATGGGCCACGACATCGGCCAGCCGGCGCATCTCGGCCTCGGGGATCAGGCCAGGACGAAGCCCGGCCTCGACATCGGGATGCGGCTTGTAGATCAGCACCGCATCGGGATTTTCGGCGCGCACCCGCGCCAGCAGCGCGAGGTTCGTGCGCTCGGCCCCGGCGCCAAGGCGGATCGAGGCGTCGTCCTCGACCTGGCCCGGGACCAGGATGCGCCGCCCGGCGGGCAGCACCGGCAAAGCGCCCGAGAGGTTGTATTTCGTCACGCCCGCGCGCCGCAGCTGTTCGGCCAACGCCAGCGCCCGCTCGCGCCCGCCCGGCGGCAGCGGCTCGGCCATCAGCCGCTCGAACCGGCTCTCGCCGGTCGGGGCGTAGTAGATGCCGAGGTCGTCCGCCACCAGCGACAGCGGCGGCACCAGCGCCGCGCCCAGGCCGCGCGAGCGGATGAAGCCGTCCTCGATCCGCAGGGCCGCGGGCACGGCGGCGGCACGGTTGGCCCAGGCCATCGTCACCCGCGGACCGGGTGTCGCGGTGAAGCGCACGCCCTTGCCGCTGCCGAAAAAGCGCGCGACGAAGGGCCGTTTCCACAGCCGGATGCCAAGCGCCAGATGGCCGTTGCGGTCCTGGCGCCAGGCGCGGGCCTCGGCCTCGATCTGGCGCAGCGCGCCGTCGAAATCGGTCAGCCGGTCCAGGCAGGGGTCATACCAGACCGGCGCCCGCAGGTGGCTGGCCGCGAACAGTGCCTGGATCGGCGCCGGGCTGCGGCGCGCAAAGCGGTGCTGGTCGTCCGACAGGCCCCAGCCGGCATAGAAGGGCTGGCCGAAGATGCGCGGCCGCTGGCCGGCCAGCATCGCCTCATAACCAAGCTGCGAGGACCAAGCATAGACCCGCGCCGCGCCCTGCACCAGGCGCCAGGGCGACACGGCTGCGTCGCAGATCGCCTCGCCCGGGCGCAGGTCGGCGGCGCTGAAATGACCGGGGCGCAGACCGGCGCTGGTCTCGGGATGGGTGCGGATCACCAGCGGCAGGCCGGGGTTTTCATCCCGCGCGGCGGCCAGCATGGCCAGGAAATCGGCCCGGCCTGCCCCCAGCAGCGAGGCGTCGCCGCGGGTCTGGTCGATCACCAGCACATAGCCCGGCGCGGGCGGCGCCAGCTCCGGCAGATGCGCGTTGTATTTCGAGAGATCGGCCGCGATCAGCCGGGCGATGGCGGTGCCGGCGGCATCGTGCAGCGCGGCGGTGGCCGGGTCCTGCACCAGCGTCTCGATCAGCGACGGCGCGCCGGGGTCGAAATGCAGCCCGACCGGGTCGATCAGCAGACCGATGGGACCGCGCCGGGCGACCGGCCCGCGCGCCCGCCCGGGCAGGACCGAGCGCAGGAAGGCGTCCTCGACATGCACCAGCCGGGCGCCGCGCCGGGCGGCGACGCTGCGGCCGCGCCAGGCGGTCGGGCTGTTGCCCCAGATGCCCACCGCATCGCCGGGTCCGGGCAGGCCCAGCCGCGGCACCCAGCCGGCCAGCGTCAGCATGCGGCGCAGGCGCGGCCGGGTCAGGAAACCGCCGTTGAATATGAAAAGCCGCCGGGTCTCCCCGGCGGCCTTGTCGTCAGGATCCATCCGCCTACCGGAACGAGCTGTCCACGGACCCGACCTGGCCGACCGGCGTCAGGATCGAGTTCAGCGTCTTCTGCCACTGCACGAAGGGCGCCTCGGTCACATAGACGGTGTCGCTGTCGCGGATGATGAAGTCGCGGGCCAGGAACATGCCGTCCGGCTTGGTCAGGTCCAGCACATAGGCGACGCGCTGGTTGCCATAGATGTCGTTGCGGCCCAGCACGGCGCGGGCGACCGCCTGCGGCTCGTCGCGCAGGATGAACACGCCCTTGGGATCGGCCAGGGTGGTGCTGAGGCCGCCGACCATGGCCACCGCCTCGATGGCGTTGATCTGCTCATTGCCCAGCGGCACCTTGGTCTGGCCGCCAAGCGCGCCAAGCGCGGTGAAGCTGCGCTCGTCCTCTTCGACCAGGATCACGTCGCCGGGGCGCAGCGCGATGTCGTTGCGGGCGTTGGAGTAGAGGTCGCGCAGCCAGACCTTGCCGCTGGAATTGCCGCGTTTCACGGTCACCACCGCGATCTCGGGCTCGATCGACACGCCGCCGGCCTTGGACAGCATCGAGGACAGCGTCCGGGTCGGACGCTCGATCGGGAAGACGCCCTGCGCGTTCACCTTGCCCATGACCGAGACGGTGGCACCGTCGCCGGCGACGCGCGTCACCATGACCTGCGGATCGGGGGTCTGGCTTTCCAGCTTCTGCGTGATGATGCGGCGCAGCTCATCGGGGCTGTTGCCGGCAGCGCGGATGCGGCCGGCATAGGGCACGAAGATATAGCCCTGGCTGTCCACCTGCAGTTCGGTCAGCGCGGTCGAGCTTTGCCCCATCGAGGCCAGCAGACCGTCATCGACGTTTTCCCAGATCTGCAGGCCCAGCACGTCACCCGGACGCACCTCGTCGGCGCCGACCTGGCCGGCGGCGCGGAAATCCGACGAGAAGCCATAGGCGGGCGAATAGTTCGCGGCGCGGTTCACCCGGTCGTCCACATTCACGATATGGGTGCTGCCGCCCTTTTCCACCGAGCCCGAGATGATCTCGTTCTTGGTCGGGCCCGAACGCGGCAGGCCGCAGGCGGAAACCAGCAGCACCGCGCCCAGAACCGCCATCCGCGCCACGCGCGAGGCCAGAACGCCGGACCGAGGCGCGGCCGGACCACCCGTATGGGCTGAAAAACTGACTTCGATCAAACTGTCACTCCTGTCCACTCGCGCGATTCCCGGATCGCCACGGTCTTTTGCGGCACGTTAGCCTAGCGGGTCCGGGTTTTCCATGTCGTTGGGCGCTTCACTCGTCCTTGTCGCCCATCTGTTGCCGATATTTGCCACGTCCGGCGAAAAGCGCCTGATACGGATCTTCGGGCGCCAGCATCATGTCGACCACGATGCGCAGCGCATGGGCGCGCGAGCGGGCGGCGTAATAGCCCCCCGGCACCTGGCTGCTTTCCAGCAGGAAGTCGCGGTAGCGGCGATAGGCCACGGCCCTGGGCGGGCGCGGATCGTGCAGGAATTCTCCGAGGCTCTGGTCCGAGACGAGGCCGGGCTTGTCGAAGACCGCGCGGCCCATCGCCTTGACCGGCAGGCCGCGCCACAGCGCCTGCTGCGCCGCGGTCGAATTCACCGTCACCGCCGAACGCGCCTGGTTCAAAAGCCGCGCCAGCTTGCCGCCGCGCACGAAATGCACCCGTTCGGCGATCCCCAGCGCCAGCGCGCGGTCCTGGATGGCCTGGCGGATGCCGCCGCGGCCATCCTCGAGCGGGTGGGCCTTGAACACGATATGGTGGTGGCGCGGCGCCGAGCGGGCGAATTCGGTCAGAAGCTCGTCGGTGAATTCCGCCATGCGGGCATAGGGCGAATGGGCGACGAAGTTCGAATCGTGTTCGAGCTGCATCAGCACCAGCACATAGGGAAAGCCACCGCGCCGCACCGCCCCGGCCTCGCGCATCCGCGCCAGCGCGTCGAAGGGCGTCAGCAGGAAGCGGCGCAGGTTCAGCCGGAATTCCTGGAACACCCCGATCTGGCGATGCGTGCGATAGCCGGGATAGCGCTGGTTCGCCGCCAGCACGAAGAAATGGTAAAGCGCGCCATAGAACTTGTGCTGGCGCATGTCGCCCCAATGCGCGGGCGGGCGGTTCATTTCCCCGATGCGGTTGCGCAGCGCATTGCGCATCTCGCGCAGGGGGATGCGCATCAGCGCGGAATGGCCGTTCGAGCCGCCGCGTTCATAGGTGATCCAGAACGGGCGCAGATAGCCCTCTTCGAAGACATGCATCACCAAGTCGTGGCGCTGCGCCGCGGCGCGCGCGGCGGCATGGATCGGCCGCACGTCGCCATAGAGCACGATGTCGGTCACGCCCTTTTCGGCGATGATCCGGTCCAGGTGGTCGGCCCATTCCTCGGGCGCGCCGTGGTGGCGGATCAGATGCGCGGGATCCGACCAGAAGAATTCGTCGCCGGCGTTGAAGCTGACGCGCCAGACCTGGGCGCCGGTGTCGCGCAAGAGCGCGCCGACGCGGTCGAAGAACGGGCCATGCGGGCCTTGCAGCATCAGGAACACCCGCCTTGCGGCGGGCAGGGCGGCGGTCGAGGGCACCGCCGACAGCAACCGCCCGGTGGCATCCGGGTGTTTGCTGCCCTGCGGGCGGGGTTGCGGCGCGGGGTCGCGCACGGTGCGGCTTGCGGTCATGGTCTCCAGCCGGTCAGGCTAGGGGTTGCGAACGAAACGGGGTTGAACTGGTTGTTTCAGGCGGACGCGCCACCGGGACCTGCATGCCCCGATTGCACCAAAAACCCGCGCTTGTCACGGGCTTTCCCGATTCTCGCTTAACGCCGGTTAACCGCTGTTGCGGCTTTGCTTGAAGATCGCGCGCCAAGGCTCTAGTTCTCGGGCAGCGGAAAACAAGGAGGCGCCGATGTTTACCGGCATCATCACCGATATCGGCGAAGTTTCGCGCGTCGAGATGCGCGGCGACATGCGGGCGCGGATCGCCTGCCATTACGCCATGGAGGGCGTCGATCTGGGCGCCTCGATCGCCTGCGACGGCGTCTGCCTGACCGTGGTCGAAAAGGGCCCCGACTGGTTCGACGTCGACATCTCGGCCGAGACGCTGTCCAGGACCAATATCGGCGCCAACGGCTGGGAGGCCGGCAAGCGGCTGAACCTGGAACGCGCGCTGCGGGTGGGCGACGAGCTGGGCGGGCACATCGTCTCGGGCCATGTCGATGGCGTCGCGGTCATCGAGGAAATGCATGACGAGGGCGACAGCACCCGCATCCGGTTCCGCGCGCCCGATGCGCTGGCCCGCTTCATCGCTCCCAAGGGCTCGGTGGCGCTGAACGGCACCTCGCTGACGGTGAACGAGGTCGAGGGCACCGCCTTCGGCGTGAACCTGATCCCGCATACCCAGGCCGTCACCACCTGGGGCCGGGCGCAGGTCGGCGATGCGGTGAACCTCGAGATCGACACGCTGGCGCGCTATGTCGCGCGGCTGGCCGAGGCGGGCTGATGGCCGGCATCGGCCATAACCGCGGGCCGGGCCAGGCCAGCGGCTTTCGCGCCCATTGCTGGCGCCTGGCCCGGCGCGAGCTTCTGGGCGAGCGCCTGCCGGTCGAGGTGGTGCGCATGCGGGTACGGCGGGCGCACGAACTGGGCCTCGATTACAAGACCTATGCCGGGGTGCGGGCGACGACCGGGCGCGACCTGGTGGCCTTTCTCTATTCCAGCAATGCGCTGGGGGTGTTTCGCCCCGGCCAGCCGGTCGGCGCGCGCGAGCGCGCCCGCATCGCGGCCAGCGGCGCCGTGCCGCATCTGGGTTGCGGCCCGGGCCTTGCGCCCGAGGCGCTGCGGGTGCAGATCGGGGCGCATTCGGTGCAGGACCTGCCGCATTTCGGCGCCAGCTGGTCGGCGATGCGCGACAGGATGAAGGCCTGGCTGCGGGCGCAGGGCCTGCCCGGGGATGCGGTGCTGATGATCGGCGAGACCGAGCATGAGCGCGAAATGATGGCGGCCGGCGGGCTGGCGGGTTTCCTTGCCGGTCAGCGGTTCTTTGCAGGAGTTGCGGATGCAGTATGAAAAGCCCGGTGCGGTCGAGCGGGACTGGTCGGTGGCGATCTCGCCGACCGAGGAGATCATCAACGAGGCCCGCAACGGCCGCATGTTCATCCTGGTCGACCACGAGGACCGCGAGAACGAGGGCGACCTGGTGATCCCGGCGCAGATGGCGACGCCCGACGCGGTCAATTTCATGGCCACCCACGGCCGCGGGCTGATCTGCCTGTCCATGCCCGGCGCGCGCATCGATGCGCTGGGGCTGCCGCTGATGAGCTCCAAGAACTCTAGCCGGCACGAGACCGCCTTCACCATGTCGATCGAGGCGCGCGAGGGCGTGACCACCGGCATCTCGGCCCATGACCGCGCCCATACCATCGCGGTTGCCATCGACCCGACCAAGGGCGCGGCCGATATCGCCACGCCGGGCCATATCTTCCCGCTGCGCGCCCGTGAAGGCGGCGTGCTGGTCCGCGCCGGCCACACCGAGGCCGCGGTCGATATCTCGCGCCTGGCCGGGCTGAACCCGGCGGGGGTGATCTGCGAGATCATGAACGAGGACGGCACCATGGCGCGGCTGCCGGACCTGGTGGCCTTCGCGCAGAAGCACGGGCTGAAGATCGGCACCATCAGCGACCTGATCGCCTATCGCCGCCGCCACGACAACCTGATCGCGGAACGCGGCCAGCGCGCGGTAAGCTCGGTCCATGGCGGCGACTGGATGATGCGCATCTTTGCCGACGAGACCTCGGGCGCCGAGCATATCGTGCTGACCAAGGGCGATCTGACCGCGCCCGGCCCGGTGCTGGTGCGCATGCATGTGCTGGACCCGCTGCACGACGTGCTGGGCATCGGCCGGGCCGAGGCGGGCACGCTGGGCGCCGCCATGTCGGCCATCGCCGGCGAGGGCAGGGGCGTCGTGGTGCTGTTCCGCGACCTCGAGCCGCGCCTGCCGCGCCAGGACGAGGTCAGCACGCACGTCCTGCGCCAATACGGGCTCGGCGCGCAGATCCTGTCGGCGCTGGGGCTGTCGGAACTGGTGCTCTTGACGAATTCGGCTCCGGTCAAGGTCGTCGGGCTTGACGCCTACGGTCTTTCGATCCATTCCACGCGCTCGATTCCGAAAGAGTGACGCAATGGCCGCCAGCATCGAACATTACCAACTGCCGCTGCCCCGCCTGGACGGCGCGCGGCTGCTGATCGTGGTCGCGCCCTATTACCGGCAGATCGCCGAGGCGCTGATCGCGGGGGCACGGCAGGTCGCGACCGATGCTGGCGCCACGGTGGACCTGGTCGAGGTGCCGGGCGCGCTGGAGGTGCCGACCGCCATCGGCCTTGCCGCGGCGCGCGGGCTCTATGACGGCTATGTCGCGCTGGGTTGCGTGATCCGGGGCGAGACGACGCATTACGATACGGTCTGCAACGACAGCTCGCGCGGCATCACCCTGTTGGGGCTGCAGGGCCATTGCATCGGCAACGGCATCCTGACGGTCGAGAATTACGAACAGGCTGCGGTCCGCGCCGATCCGGCGACCCAGAACAAGGGCGGTGGCGCGGCGGCGGCGGCGCTGCACCTGATCGCGCTGAAACGCGGCTGGGACCGGCAATCGCCGCGCGGCGACGCCCCCGGCGGCGCCCGCGACGTGATCCGCCTGGCCGGCGAGATCGACGGACCGAGGGGCGCCTGACCATGACCGACAAGAAAAGCCCCGCCGACCGCAATGCCGACCGCGCCGCCCGCCAGGCGCGTGCCGCCGCCGCCCGGCTTTATGCCGTGCAGGCGCTGTTCCAGATGGAGGCCGCCGGCACGTCCGCCGACCGCGTCCAGCGCGAATTCCTGAACTGGCGCATCGGCCGCGAAGGCGAGGACGACGATATCGTCTCGGCCGAAGCCGATGACGCGCTGTTTGCCCGCATCGTCGACGACGCCGTCGCCTGGCAGGCGAAGATCGACCAGATGACCGACCGGGCGCTGGTGGCGAAATGGCCGATCGACCGCATCGACCCGGTGCTGCGCTCGGTCTTTCGCGCCGCCGGGGCCGAGCTGGTGACGCCGAAGACGCCGCCCAAGGTGGTCATCACCGAATACGTCCGCCTGGCCCAGGCTTTCTTTGCCGAGGGGCGCGAGTCGAAATTCGTCAACGCCGTGCTCGACCACATGGCCCGCGAGGCGCGCCCGGACGCCTTCTGAGGGCCGCCCGCCGCGGACATTGTGACGCGCCGCGCATTTTCGGCTTCGGAAACGCCGGCCTTGGCGCTAGGATGGGCCGTCCCACCCCGCACGGAGAATGGCATGCCCAGGCTGGTCCGGCTCTATATCCTCAGCATCGCCATCGGCTTCGTGCTGGCGCTCGCCTTTACCGGGCTGCTTCTGGCGCTGGACGTGGCATCGCTGCGCCATCTGGTCTTTGCCACCCGCGGCGGCTGGATCGCCGTGCTGATGCTGGTCGTCTTCCACACCGTCCTGTTTTCCGGCGTGCAGTTCGGCATCCGCATCATGCTGATGGCCGGCGGCGATGGCCCGCATGGCGGCAGGCGCCGCCCCTCGCGCGTCCGCATCCCGGCGCTTGCTGCGGCGGCAGCGCCCAGCAAACGCTAGGCGCCCTCACGCCAGGATGACATTTTTGCGCCAGGACTGTGGACCTGGCGCAACAATTCCCGAGACGGGGCAGCGAAAATTCGCTGCCCTTTTTTTGTGCAATCCGCTCTGCGACCGAGGATGTTACCACCCGTTAACCTTTCGTGAGCGCGACGGTGTCGTCCTACCTTCTGAAACTTGTGGATAAAGTTCGTTACAACCAAGCGGCGATTTGGTTTCATCACGATTTCAGCTGGTCCAATTTCCGCCGATGGCCGGGTTCCCTGCTATTTTCACGTTTTTGGGAGATCGGTTCACGTTTCCGGCCCCTCTTTATCCACCGGGTGGCTGGTTCTACCTCTGATGCAGCAGAGATGCTCGTGGTGCCGGAAGGCCGGGGCCACGGACACGGAACACGGTTCGGGAAAAGGACTGATCACGATGAAAACCCTTGCCTACCTCGCCGGCGCCACCGCCCTGGCTGCCTCCTTCGCGGCTCCTGCCTTTGCGCAGTCGGAAACCTCGGCCGGGGCCAATGCCGTCGGCATCACCCAAGTCAACGAAGACATGCGCGATGTCGAACGCGACGTCCGCGACGATTTCGCCCGTTCGGAAGACGCCTATCGCTTCGGCAATCCCGACCAGCGCCAAGGCACCTTCGGCTCGGTCGCGCTCAGCTACACCGGCTCGACCGGCAACAGCGAAAACCAGGACTTCAACCTGTCGGGCCGCCTGTCGCACAACCAGGGCCAGTTCTCGCAGTCGGTCGGTATCCTGCTGGAATACGGCGACAACAACGCCGGCAACAAGGACACCGAAAAGACCTATGTGATCTATGAAGGCATGTACAACTTCAACGATCGCTTCTATGGCTTCGCCCTGGGCCGCCTGGCCACCGACGCGCTGGCCGGCGACCCGATCAGCCTGTCCGACGGCGAAACCTTCGACTCGCTTGACGGCCGGCTGAAGCGTGACGCCTATTTCGGCGTCGGCCCGGGCTACCGCGTGATCAACACCGACACCACCGCCTGGCGCGTGCAGGCCGCCGTCGGCGTGCGCTACACCAAGGCCGTGGTCGCGACCGAAGATCCGCTGGACCCGCTGGACGGCACCATCGACTACGACTCGGATACCGATGTCGGTTACCTGCTGTCGTCGCGGTTCTACCACCGCATCAACGACAACTTCTTCGTGACCAACGACACCGACTATCTGACCTCGGACGCGAACGACACGATCACGAACGAACTGGGTCTGAACTTCAAGATGACCGAAGCCTTCGCGACTCGCGTGTCCTACAAGACCGAATACGTCTCGGACCGCAACATCCGCACCGACAACACGCTGGGCGTGTCGCTGGTCTACGGCTTCTAAGTCTTTCCCCTCTCTCTCGTGACAACGGGGGCGGCCTTCGGGCCGTCCCTTTTCGTTTCCGAGGGGAGGGAAAGGCGGCGGGAACCGCAGCAACCGTGGCAGCGCTAGTTTCCCCGAAAGCCTGGATGTCCAGGTGGGAGCCGGATAACGGGACCAGGGCCCCGACAGAGCCAGCCCCCTCGGTGAAATTATAGGCCAGTGGAAAAAGAGGCCACACACGAGAAGAGCAGAAACCCGCCTGCGCCGAAAATAGGCGCCCGCGCCCCGCATCGCAAGGGCCGGCGGGGCCGGGCTTGCAAGATGTTGCCGTTTCGTTCATGGTTCGGCCATGTCACAGCAGCCCAGCGACGCCCAAACCGAGATCCTGCCCGCCAAGCCCGGCCAGCGCCTGCAGCGCGGCGTCGCGCGGATGCTGACCGGACTGGGCCACGCCGCGCTTTGCGAATTCGTGCCCGTGGGCGGGTTGCGGGTCGACGTGATCTCGATCTCGCCCAAGGGCGAGATCTGGGTGGTCGAATGCAAGAGCTGCCGGGCCGATTTCACCGGCGACCGCAAGTGGCAGGGCTATCTGGAGTTCTGCGACCGCTTCTTCTGGGCGGTGGATACCGATTTCCCCGACGAATTGCTGCCGCAGGGCTCGGGGCTGATCCGTGCCGACAGCTGGGGCGCGGAGCTTTTGCGCATGGCGCCCGAATCGCGGTTGGCGGCGGCGCGGCGCTCGCGGCTCTTGCGCGACATCGCCCGGGTCTCGGCCGGCCGGCTCTTGTCGCTGACCGACCCGATGGGGGTCAGCGGCGCGGCTTTCTAGGCTTCTCGCCCTTGCCGGCGCCCGGAGAGGGCGCGCCCATGCTGCGCGCCGCCTCGGCGGCGGCCAGCAGTTCCTCGGCGATTTCCTCGGCTTCCTCGGGGTCGAAATCCAGCGGCAGGTCCACGCCCTCGGCCTCGACATAGATGCGGACCATGCCGCGGTCGGTGGGGCCGATCTGAAGATTCGCCGCGATTTCGCTTTCGCTGTTGATGCTCATGCTGCTCTCCTGCCGGCTGGCGCTTGGGTGCGGAATTTTTCCTTAACGCGCCTGTCAAAAACCGGCAAGTCGGGCTTGCGCAGCCGGGGCGCTGGCGATAGATACGCGCCTGTGCCGCCTTAGCTCAGCTGGTTAGAGCGCTAGATTGTGGATCTAGAGGTCCCCCGTTCGAGCCGGGGAGGCGGTACCACCGAAATCACCCCCGAAAGCAGCGCATATATCATGGTCCCGGTCCAGAAACATGGCATCGTGGAGGCGGCCCGGCTTTCCGTCGCCCCGATGATGGACTGGACCGATAGCCTGTGCCGGCGCGTCCACCGGCTGCTGTCGCGCCGCGCGCTGCTTTACACCGAGATGGTGACCGCCCCGGCGCTGGTCTTCGGCGACCGGGCGAAACTGCTGGATTTCGACGCGACCGAGCATCCGCTGGCGCTGCAGCTCGGCGGCTCGGACCCGGGCCAGCTGGCCGAGGCCGCGCGCATCGGCGCCGATTGGGGTTATGACGAGATCAACCTGAACGTCGGCTGCCCCAGCGACCGCGTGCAATCGGGCTGTTTCGGCGCCGTGCTGATGACCCGGCCCGAACTGGTCGCGGAATGCGTCGCGGCGATGATCGCCGCGAGCCCGGTCGAGGTGACGGTGAAATGCCGCATCGGCGTCGACGACCAGATCCCCGAAGAGGTGCTGCCGGCCTTCATCGCCCGCATGCGCGAGGCGGGCGTGCGCCGGCTGACCATCCATGCCCGCAAGGCTTGGCTGCAGGGCCTGTCCCCGCGCGAGAACCGCGAGATCCCGCCGCTGGACTATCCGCTGGTGCAGCGCATGAAACAGGCGTTTCCCGAGCTGCACCTGTCGATCAACGGCGGCATTGCCAGCCTCGACACGATGCGCGAGCAGCTTCGGGTCATGGACGGGGTCATGGTGGGCCGCGCCGCCTATCACCAGCCCTGGGACATGCTGGGACAGGCCGACCTGCTGTGGGACGAGACGCCACCCTTCGCCGACCCGCTGGACGCGGCCGCCGCGCTGCGCGAACTGGTCGAGGCGCATCTGGCCGCGGGCGGGCGGCTGCACCAGGTCACGCGGCACATGCTGGGCCTGTTCCACGGCCGGCCCGGCGCGCGCGGCTGGCGCCGGCAACTTTCCGAAGGCGCCTCGCGCGCCCGCACCCCGGCCGAGGCGCTGGCGGTCTATGATGCCGCCCTGGCCGAAGTCGCCGCGCCGGCGGCCTAGGCCCGCTCGGCGGCTTTCGCCCGATCCCACAGCGCGTCCATCTCGGCCAGGTCGCTGTCCTCGGGGCGGCGGCCCTCGGCGGCCAGCGCGGCCTCGATGGACTGAAAGCGGCGGGTGAACTTGGCATTGGCGCCGCGCAGCCCCTCCTCGGGGTCGATCTTCAGGTGCCGGGCCAGATTCGCCATCACGAACATCAGGTCGCCGAACTCCTCGGTCAAATGCGCGTGATCGACGCTGTCCCGGGCCTCGACCAGTTCGCGGGTCTCCTCGGCGAGCTTCACGAGCACATCCTCGGGACCGGGCCAATCGAAGCCGACGCGGGCGGCGCGGTTTTGCAGCTTCACGGCACGGGTCAGGCCGGGAAGCCCCAGCGCCACCCCGTCCAGCACGCCCCTTTCCGCCTTGGCGGCGCGCTCCCTGGCCTTGATCGCCTCCCAGTCGCGGACCTGCTGCTCGGCGGATTTGTCGCGGGATTCGTCGCCGAAGATATGCGGATGGCGGTCGATCATCTTGGCGGTGACCTTGTCGACCACGTCGGCAAATGCGAACAGCCCCGCCTCCTCGGCCATGCGGGCGTGAAACACCACCTGCAAGAGCAGATCGCCCAGCTCGCCCGGCAATTCGTCCCAGGCCTCGCGGGCAATGGCGTCGGCGACCTCATGCGCCTCCTCGATCGTATAGGGCGCGATCGAGGCGAAATCCTGTTCGATGTCCCAGGGGCAGCCGGTCTGAGGGTCGCGCAGCGCCGCCATGATCGCCAGCAGCCGGTCGATACCGGTCCTGTCGTCCGCCTCTTGCACCAAGGCCGGATGGATCACCGGCGCCTTGTCGTCAGCCATTGTCGCCACCTCTCGCAGAACATGCCTGCCAGCCCTGCCACAGGGGCGCCCCCATGTCCACGCAAAGGGGGCTCTGCCCCCTCGTCGCTGCGCTCCTCACCCCCGGGATATTTCCACAAGAAAGAAAGCCGGATGGACTGCGCGATTTCTTTCTTGTCCAAATATCCTGGGGGAGCGCGGAACGCGCGGGGGCAAAGCCCCCTTTCGCGCGACGAATGGCGGCTTTGTCATGTCCCGCTTTCTTGCCATCCCGACGGGCCGCGGATAGGGTGCGCGCCAATTCCGCCGGGGGAGTGCCCGGAGAACTCAGGACAGGAAAGACTCGATGTTCGTGACCCCCGCATTCGCCCAAGCCGCCGGCGCCCCTTCTGCCGGTGCCAGCATCGCCTCTTTCGCGCCGCTGATCCTGATCTTCGTCATCATGTATTTCCTGATGATCCGCCCGCAGCAGAAGCGCATGAAGGAACATCGCGCCATGGTCGAGGCGCTGAAGAAGGGTGACGAGGTCGTGACCCAAGGCGGTCTGGTCGGCAAGGTCACCGCCGTGCGCGACACCGAGCTCGAGGTCGAGATCGCGCCGGGCGTCAAGGTCCGCGTCATCCGTTCGACCGTGACCGGGCTGGTGAACCGCACCCAGCCCGCCGCCGCCAACAGCTGAAGGCCGCAAGCACCGCCATGCTGGACATCCCTTTCTGGAAGCGTCTGCTGATCCTCGGCCTGGTCGCCGTCGGTCTGCTCTATGCCGCCCCGAACCTGTTCTACAACCGGGTCGAGCAGCATAACGACGCCATCGCCGCCGCCGAACGCAACGGGTTCGAAAGCCCCGAGGAGGCCCAGGCCCGGGCCGGCTGGCCGGGCATCCTGCCCTCGGGTCTGGTCAACCTCGGTCTCGACCTGCGCGGCGGTGCCCACCTGCTGGGCGAGGTGCATGTCCAGGACGTCTACAAGGCGCGCATGGACGGCATCTGGCCGGAACTGCGCGATGCGCTGGTCGCGCAGCGCGACGTGGTCGGCGCCGTGCGCCGCGTGCAGGCCGAGGACGGCCAGCTCGCGGTCGAGATCGGCAATGCCGACCAGATGCCCAAGGCGGTCGAGATCGCCCGCGGCCTCGCCACCCCCGTCACCTCGCTGACCGGCGCCGGGCAGAGCGACATCGCCGTCTCGGCCCAGGGCAACCGGCTGATCGTGCAGCTGTCGGATGCCGAAAGGGCCGCCACCGACGACCGCACCGTGCAGCAGTCGCTGGAGATCATCCGGCGCCGCATCGACGAGGTCGGCACGCGCGAGCCGACCATCGCCCGCCAGGGCAAGGACCGCATCCTGATCCAAGTGCCCGGCATCGGCTCGGCCGAGGAGCTGAAGCAGCTGATCGGCACCACCGCCAAGCTGACCTTCAACCCGGTGGTCAGCCGCACCGCCGATGCCAATGCCCGGCCCGGACCCGGCAACGTGCTGCTGCCCTCGATGGACGAGCCGGGGGTGTTCTACGTCATCGAGGACAGCCCCGTCGTCAGCGGCGAGGATCTGACCAACGCCCAGCCGAGCTTCGACCAGAACGGCCAGCCGGCGGTCGATTTCCGCTTCGGCCCCTCGGGCGCCAAGCGCTTCGGGGCCTATACCTCGGCCAATATCGGCCAGCCCTTCGCCATCGTGCTGGACAACCAGGTGATTTCGGCGCCGGTGATCCGGCAGGCGATCACCACTGGCTCGGGCCAGATCTCGGGCTCGATGGACGTCGATGCCTCGACCCGGCTTGCCGTGCTGCTGCGCGCGGGCGCCTTGCCCGCGAAGATGAGCTTCCTGGAAGAGCGCACCATCGGCCCGGAACTGGGCCAGGATTCGATCGACGCCGGCCGGCTGAGCTCGGTCATCGCGACGGCCGCGGTGGTGGCCTATATGGTCGCGAGCTACGGGCTGTTCGGGGTCTTCGCCTCGGTCGCGGTCATCATCAACGTCATCCTGATCCTGGCGGTCATGTCGATGATGGGCGCCACGCTGACGCTGCCCGGCATCGCCGGCATCGTGCTGACCGTGGGCACGGCGGTAGACGCCAACGTCATCATCTACGAACGCATCCGCGAGGAATTGCGCGCCGGCAAGCGCATCGTGAAGGCCATCGACGACGGCTTCGGCGAGGCGATGTCGGCGATCATCGATGCCAACGTCACCTCGTTCATCGCGGCCATGGTCATGTTCTTCCTGGGCTCCGGCCCGGTCAAGGGCTTTGCCGTGACGCTGACCATCGGCCTGGTCACATCGGTCTTTACCGCCATCTATCTGACGCGGCTGATGATCCTGTTCTGGCTGGAATGGCGCAAACCGAAGCAACTGGTTCTGTAAGGGGGCAGAAACATGGCATTCCGTCTGAAACTGGTCCCCGAAGTCACGAACTTCAACTTCTTCCGCTGGCAGTGGCTGACCTTCGGCATTTCGGCCGTGGCCATGGTGGCCTCGCTGGTCGTCGTGCTGGTCATGGGGCTGAACTTCGGCATCGACTTCAAGGGCGGCACCACCATCCGCACCGAAAGCAGCACCGCCTTCGAGGTCGGCGACTATCGCCAGGCGCTCGACGAGCTCGACCTGGGCGAGATCGCCATCACCGAGGTCTTCGACCCGAGCTTCGGCACCGAGAAGCATGTCGCGATGATCCGCATCGGCACCACCGACGCCACCGGCTCGGTCACGCCCGAACAGCTGAACCAGGTCGAGGCGGCGCTGAAGACCGTCGATCCGCAGGTCCGCTTCGCCGCGGTGGAATCGGTCGGGCCCAAGGTCTCGGGTGAGCTCATCAAGACGGCATTCTACGCCGTGGGCGCGGCGACCCTTGCGATCATGGCCTATATCTGGCTGCGTTTCGAATGGCAGTTCGCGCTGGGGGCCGTGGTCTCGATCGTGCATGACGTGCTGCTGACGGTCGGCATCTTCTCGCTGTTCCAGCTGAAGTTCGACCTGACCACCATCGCGGCGCTGCTGACCACGCTGGGCTATTCGGTCAACGACACGGTCGTGGTCTTTGACCGGCTGCGCGAGAACCTGATCAAGTTCAAGTCCATGCCGCTGATCGACGTGATGAACCTGACCGTCAACGAGACGCTGTCGCGCACGGTGATGACGGCGGTGACCACGGCGCTGGCGCTTGGCGCGATGATGATCTTCGGCGGCGACGTGATCCGCGGCTTCGTCTTCGCCATGCTCTGGGGCGTCTTCGTCGGCGCCTATTCCACGGTCTATGTCGCCAAGAACATCGTGCTGTGGCTGGGCGTCAAGCGCGACTGGACCAAGCCCGGCGCGAAGAAGGAACAGGCCCCGGGCGAGGACATCCCGGCCGCCTTCCGGGACGCGCCCTGATGGCGGTGATGACACCGACCGAATTTTCGGGGGCCGTGCCGGTGGACGGCTACGGCCCCGGCTTTTTCCGGGTCGGCGGCACGGTGCATCGCGGCGCCGTCATCGTCACGCCCGAGGGCGTGCGGCCCTGGGGCGGGCTCGAGGACGCCGCGGCGCTGCTGGCGCTGGCCGGTTCGGTCGACGTGCTGTTCCTGGGCATGGGGGCCGAGATCGCCTTTCCGCCGCGCGCGCTGACCCAGGCGCTCGAGGCGGCGGGGGTCATGGCCGAGCCGATGAGCTCGCCCTCGGCCGCGCGCAGCTACAACGTGACGCTGGCCGAGGGCCGGCGCGTCGCCTGCGCGCTGATCCCGCTATGAGCCTGCTCGCCGTCCGCGAGCTTGCCGTGGCGCGGGGCGGGCTGCGCGCCGTCGAGAACCTGTCCTTCGCCGTCGAACCCGGGCAGGTGCTGGTGCTGCGCGGCCCGAACGGCATCGGCAAGACCACGCTTCTGCGCACGCTGGCCGGGTTGCAGCCGGCCGTGGCCGGCACGGTCGAGGCCGCGCCCGAGACCATGGCCTATGCCGGCCATGCCGACGGGCTGAAGCCGGCGCTGAGCGTGACCGAGAACCTGGCGTTCTGGGCCGAGGTCTTTGGTCGGCGCGACATTGCCCCGGCGCTGGCGGCGATGAACCTGCGCGACCTGGCGGCGCGGCCGGCGCATGCGCTGTCGGCCGGGCAGAAGCGCCGGCTGGGGCTGGCGCGGCTGATGGTCACCGGCCGGCCGGTCTGGCTTCTGGACGAGCCCACGGTATCGCTGGACCGTGATTCGGTGGCGCTGTTCGCGGCCATGCTGCGCGCCCATCTGGGGCAGGGCGGCGCGGCGCTGATCGCCACCCATATCGACCTGGGCCTGCCCGAGGCCGTGGCCCTGGACCTGACCCCGTTCCGCGCCGGGCCGGCGCGGCGCGACACCCGCCCGGCCGGCTTCAACGAGGCTTTCGCATGAAGGCGCTGCTCTTGCGCGACCTGCGTCTGGCGACCCGCGCCGGCGGCGGCTTCGGCCTGGCGCTGGCGTTCTTCCTGATTACCTGCACGCTGGTGCCCTTTGGCGTCGGCCCCGAGGGCGGCACGCTTGCGCGCATCGCGCCGGGCATCCTGTGGGTGGGCGCGCTGCTCTCGTGCCTCTTGTCGCTCGACCGCATCTTCGCGCTGGATTTCGAGGACGGCAGCCTCGACCTGCTCGCCACCGCGCCGCTGCCGCTGGAGGGTGCGGTCGCGGCCAAGGCCTGCGCGCATTGGCTGGTGACCGGCCTGCCGCTGGCCCTGGCGGCGCCGGTCTTCGCGCTGCTTCTGCACCTACCCGGGCCGGCCTATCCTTGGCTGGTGGTCTCGCTGCTGATCGGCACGCCGGCGCTGTCGATGCTGGGCGCCTTCGGCGCGGCGGTGACGGTCGGGCTGCGCCGCGGCGGCCTGCTGATGTCGCTCCTGGTGTTGCCGCTTTACGTGCCGACGCTGATCTTCGGCGCCGAGGCGGTGCGGCGCGGCGCCGCGGGCGGCGATCCGCTGCCGGCGCTGATCTTCCTGGCCGGAGTCACGCTCGGCGTGCTGGCGCTGGTGCCCTTCGCGGCCGCGGCGGCGCTGCGGGTCAATCTGCGGTGATCGGGCCCGGGCTGCGACCGAAGCGCACTTGAGCGAAAAGCGGGCACGGGCTAGGGAGAAGCCATGTCGATCTGGGAATATGCCAACCCCGTCAAGTTCATGCGCACCTCGGGCGCGATCCTGCCCTATGCGGTGGCAGGGGCGGCGCTTTGCACCGTCTCGGGGCTGGTCTGGGGCTTCCTGACGCCGCAGGACTACAAGCAGGGCGCCACGGTCAAGATCATCTTCCTGCATGTGCCGGCGGCGCTGATGGCGATCAATATCTGGCTGATGATGCTGGTCACCTCGCTGATCTGGCTGGTCCGGCGCCACCATGTCAGCGCGCTGGCCGCCAAGGCGGCGGCGCCGGTCGGCGCGGTGATGACGCTGATCGCGCTGATCACCGGGGCGATCTGGGGTCAGCCGATGTGGGGCACCTGGTGGGAATGGGATCCGCGGCTGACCTCGTTCCTGATCCTGTTCCTGTTCTATCTCGGCTATATCGCGCTTTGGGCAGCGGTCGAGAATCCCGACAGCGCCGCCGACCTGACCGGCGTGCTGTGCCTTGTCGGCTCGGTCTTCGCGCTGCTGTCGCGCTATGCGGTGAATTTCTGGAACCAGGGCCTGCACCAGGGCGCCTCGCTGTCCTTGGCGCCGGGCGAGCGGATGTCCGCGGTCTACAAATACCCGCTGTACCTGTCGATGCTGGGTTTTTTCCTTTTGTTCCTGGCGCTTTTGCTGGTCCGTACCCGGACCGAGATCCGCCGCCGCCGCCTGGCCGCGCTGCTGGCAAGGGAGATGCGCGCATGATCGAGCTGGGCAAATATGCCGGGACCGTGCTGGCCGCCTATGGCATCAGCCTGGCGCTGCTGGTGGGCGTCATCGTCCAGAGCGTGCTGGCCAATGCCCGTGCCCGCCGCGAATTGCAGGAGCATGAACGCCGTGGCTAAGGTCTCGCCCCTGATGGTGCTGCCGGTGGCGGTGTTCCTGGGTTTCGCCGGCCTGGCCGGCTGGGCGCTGATGCGGCCCGACCCCGAGGCGGTGCCCTCGGCCTTCGTCGGGCGCGAGGCGCCGGCGGTGGGGGACCAGACGCTGCCCGGCAAGGTGCAGCTGACCGATGCGATGCTGCGCCAGCCGGGCGTGAAGCTGGTGAATTTCTGGGCCAGCTGGTGCCCGCCCTGCCGGGCCGAGCACCCGACCCTGACCGAGCTTTCCAAGCGCCTGCCGGTCTATGGCGTCGACCTGAAGGACCCCGAGGCCGCGGCCTCGGGCTTTCTGTCCGAACACGGCGATCCGTTTCATGCCCTGGCGGCCGATCCGCGCGGCCGGGTGGCGATCGACTGGGGCGTGACCGCACCGCCCGAGACCTTCATCGTCGATGGCGCCGGCCGCATCCTTTATCGCCATGCCGGGCCGCTGGTGCGCGAGGATTACACCGCGCGTTTCCTGCCGGAACTGGAAAAGGCGCTGGCGGGACAATAGGCACCCTTGCCGGAGTATTTGGAAAACGGTGAAAACGCGCGCGGGGGTTTCCCGGCCGCGCCGTCGCATGGGTATTTGCAGAGCAAAGAAGCCTGCCGGTGGTCGAGCCTTTCCAAGGCGGGCGCCGGGCGGTAAGAGGGCCGGGCTTGCAAGAGGCCCGTCATGTCGCAGAACCAGACCGTCATCGCTCCGCAACCCGGGATCATGGAGATCGCGCTCTACCAGGGCGGGGCCGCCAAGGTGGCCGGGGTCGAGAACGTGGTGAAACTGTCCTCGAACGAGAACCCGTTCGGGCCGTCCGAAAAGGCGCGCGAGGCCGTGGTGCGGGCGGCGCATGCCCTGCATCGCTATCCGAATACCGATCATGCCAGCCTGCGCGCCGCCATCGGCGAGGTGCATGGGCTGGACCCCGAGCGCATCATCTGCGGCGTCGGTTCCGACGAGATCATCCATTTTCTGTGCCAGGCCTATGCCGGGCCGGAGACCGAGGTGCTGTTCACCGAGCACGGCTTTCTGATGTATCGCATCAGCGCCCATGCCGCGGGGGCGACGCCGGTCGCCGTGCGCGAGCGCGACCGGGTCACCGATATCGACGCGCTGATCGCCGGGGCGAGCGCGCACACGCGGCTGGTGTTCCTGGCCAATCCGAACAACCCCACCGGCACCATGGTCGGCCTGCCCGAGATCGAGCGGCTGGCCCGTGCCCTGCCGCAGGCCATCGTCGTGGTTGATGCCGCCTATGCCGAATATGTCGAGGATTACGACGGCGGGGCCGAGCTTGCGACCCGGTTGCCGAACGTGTTCATGACCCGGACCTTTTCCAAGATCTATGGCCTTGGCGGCTTGCGCATCGGCTGGGGTTACGGATCGCGCGAGATCATCGACGTGCTGAACCGCATCCGGGGGCCGTTCAACCTGTCCTCGGCCGCGCTCGATGCTGCCGAGGCCGCCGTGCGCGACCGCGAGCATATCGCCCGCTGCCAGGCCGAGAACGCCCGCATGCGCGCCTGGCTGGCCGAGGCCCTGGCCGAGAAGGGCGTGCCCTCGGACACGTCCTGCGCCAATTTCATCCTGGCGCGGTTCGAGGACCAGGCCGTGGCCGAGGCCTGCGACGACTATCTGAAGGCCCAGGGGCTGATCGTGCGCCGGGTCGGCGGCTATGGCCTGCCGAACTGCCTGCGCATCACCGTGGGCGACGAGGCCTCGTGCCGGCGCGTCGCCCATGTCATCGGCCAGTTCATGGCCGAACGGGCGGAGCGGCGCTGATGGGTCGGGTCTATGACCGCGTCGCCCTGATCGGGCTGGGGCTGATTGCCGGTTCCATGTCGCTGGCCATGCGCGAGGGCGGGCTGGCCGGCGAGATCGTCGGCTATGCCCGCAGCCCCGAGACCCGGGCCACGGCGCGCGAGATCGGGCTGGTGGACCGCGTGGTCGAGACCGCGGCCGAAGCCGCCGAGGGCGCCGACCTGATCGTGCTGGCGGTGCCGGTCGGCGCCATGGGCGCGGTCGCGGCCGAGATCGCGCCCTTCCTCAAGCCCGGCGCGACGGTGACCGACGTGGGCTCGGTCAAGCGCGCCGTGGTCGAGGCGGTGGCGCCGCATATCCCCGCGGGCGTGCATTTCGTGCCCGGCCACCCGCTGGCCGGCACCGAGCACTCCGGGCCGCGCTCGGGCTTTGCCAGCCTGTTTCGCAACCGCTGGTGGCTGCTGACCCCGGTCGAGGGCAGCGACCCCGAGGCGGTGGCGCGGCTCGCTGGGCTGGTCCGGGCCATGGGCGCCAATGTCGAAGAGATGGATGCGGCGCATCACGACCTGGTGCTGGCCGTCACCAGCCACACGCCGCACCTGATCGCCTATACCATGGTCGGTGTCGCCGATCACCTGAAGCGGGTGACGGAAAGCGAGATCATCAAGTATTCCGCCGCCGGCTTTCGGGATTTCACCCGGATCGCGGCCTCGGACCCGACGATGTGGCGCGACGTGTTCCTGCAGAACAAGGACGCGGTGCTGGACATCCTCGGGCGCTTCACCGAGGAGCTGTTCGTCCTGCAGCGCGCCATCCGCATGGGCGACGGCGCGCATCTGCACGACTATTTCACCCGCACCCGGGCGATCCGGCGCGGCATCATCGAGGCCGGGCAGGACACCGCGGCGCCCGACTTCGGCCGCAGCCAGACGCCCGCCAAGGACGCCTAGCGGCGCGGGAACAGCGGTGCCGGGCCCAGCGTGACCGGGCCAAGGCTGACCTTGCCGCCGGCCAGGACCAGCGGCAGGCGCAATTCACCCGCAGCCGGGGCCGGGAAATCCGCGCCCTCGGGCAGCGGCAGTTCCGAGATGTTCTTCAGCATGGCGCCGGCCAGCATCACCACCTTCTGCGGGATCAGCCCGGCCGACGCCGCCGCGTCCAGCATCGGCCGCGCGTCGGGCGTATAGACCGCGAGCAGCCCCTGCGCCCGGCCCTGGGCATCGGCACGGACCTCGCCCAGGATGCGGGCGCCGAGCTTGCCCAGCCGCAGCTTTGACCCGTCGAGCCGCAGCCCGGTGGGCAGCGGCATGGTCTCGGGCGTGAGCGTCTGCGGCGAGGGCGGTCGGTCGAGCCACAGCCGGCCGGTCGCCTTAAGGCTCAGCGTGCCGGGCAGGGGCAGGGGGTTCGACAGCGCCTCGGGCGCAAGGTCGTGCAGCGACAGCGCGACGTCATAGCCGCCGTCGTCGGCCAGCCGGGCCCGGGCCTCAAAGCCCTGCGCCAGCGGCGCGCCCTGCAGCGTCAGCGGGCCGGAGCGGACGAAGACGCTGCGGAATTCGGCGCCGGCCAGCGGGCGCACGCCAAGGCCGGCCTCGGCATCGGCCAGACCCAGCGCCATGGGCCCGGTGCCAGCGTCCAGCATCGCTTGCGGCGGCAGGTCCAGCCGCAGCTCGGTCGGGTGCAGCGGGCCGACCCAGGCCTGGGCCTGCGGCAGCGCCAGCCGGCCCGAGGGCGTCTCCAGCTCGACGGCGACGGCCGAGACGCCGATGCGGCCGGGCCGGCGCAGCTCGTGCAGGGTGCCGATCCCGACCCCCGGGGTCTCGGCCGCGATTCGGCGCAGCTCTCGGGTCAGCAAGCCTTCGGCCCCCAGCCACAAGCCGCCCAGAGCCAGGGCAAGCACGGTCAGCCACAGAAGCAATCGGCGCATGGGTTTCCTCGTCTCGGTCGAGCCGTCTTGGATCGGCGGCCATGCTGTCCTAAGTTTTTCGCAAGCGAAAGCAAAGCGGGGTGGGGTCAGGAATGGGTGAGCGGCCAGAGCATTGGGTCTTTGCCTATGGCTCGCTGATGTGGGATCCCGGCTTTGCGGTGGCCGAAACGGTGCAGGCGCGGGTCGAGGGCTTTGCCCGCCGCTTCTGCCTGCGCTCGGTGGTCTATCGCGGCACGGTCGAGGCGCCGGGGCTGGTCCTGGGGCTGGACATCGACGCGCAGGCGCATTGCGTGGGGCTGGCGCTGCGGGTGGAGGATGCCGACTGGCCGAACACGCTGGCCGGGCTGCGCGAGCGCGAGCTGACCACCGAGGCCTATGCCGAGTTGCAGCTGCCGCTGCTGCTGGCCGACGGGCGCCGGGTCGAGGCCGTCGCCTATGTCATCCGCCGCGACCACGACCAGTATTGGGCGCATCTGGACATGGCCCAGCAGGCCGAGATCATCGCCCGCGCCCATGGCGGCCGCGGTCCGAACGCCGACTATCTGTTCAACACCGCCATGCACCTGGCCGAGATGGGCGTCGAGGACCTGGAGATGGACGAGCTGGCGCGCCGCGTCCGGCTGCTGGTGCGACCAAAGCCGGATTGACCGGCGGCGCCCCGCCGCATCGCTTGGCAGCGGGCGATCCGGCCACTACAGTCGCCCACGAAGCAGGGAATGGAGTTGCCGCTTGTCCCCGTCCGATGCCGATCCGCCGCCGCAAACTGCCGCCGAAGGCCGCAAGACCCGCGCCGCCCGCCTTGCGGCCACGCGCCGGGGCGAGCCGGGGCTGACCGGCCCGAGCCAGCCGCAATTCTCGCAACCCGTGCGCCAGATCGTGCTCATGCTGATCGCGCTGGCGCTGGTCGTGGCCGGGGCCTGGTTCGCCTATGGTCGCATCCTGCGCATCTTTTCCTCGAACGAGGCGCTGAACGGGCTGATCCTGGCCGTCTTCGTGATGGGGGTGCTGGGCTGCTTCTGGCAGGTGGCCGAGCTGGTGAAGTCGGTCAGCTGGATCGAGCGATTCGCCGCCCGGCGCCGCAATGCCGCCGGTCGCGGCGTCAGCACGGCCGAGCCCGCCGATGCCGACCAGGCGCCGCGCCTGCTGGCGCCGCTTTCGGCGCTCTTGGGCCAGCGCGGGCCGGTCGGCGGCGTGATCTCGACCGAATC
Source organism: Paracoccus aminovorans (assembly GCF_001546115.1). Taxonomy (GTDB): domain Bacteria; phylum Pseudomonadota; class Alphaproteobacteria; order Rhodobacterales; family Rhodobacteraceae; genus Paracoccus; species Paracoccus aminovorans_B. The sequence goes on along the minus strand of NZ_KQ955208.1, from coordinate 754,822 downwards.
GTCGCGCTCGATCCTGGAATCGGTCGCGACGCGGATCGACGAGGCGCGCGACATCACGCGCTACCTCGCCAACCTGCTGATCTTCCTGGGCCTTCTGGGCACGTTCTATGGCCTCGCGACCACGGTGCCGGCGGTGGTGGACACCATCCGGGCGCTAGCGCCCAAGGATGGCGAGACCGGGATCGAGGTCTTCAACAAGCTGATGACCGGGCTCGAATCGCAGCTGGGCGGCATGGCCACGGCCTTTTCCAGCTCGCTCCTGGGCCTGGCCGGCTCGCTGGTCGTCGGCTTGCTGGAACTGTTCGTCACCCATGGCCAGAACCGCTTCTATCGCGAGCTGGAAGAATGGATGTCGGGCTTTACCCGCGTCGGCCTGGGCGGCGAGGGGCATGGCTTGGGCGAGGCGGCGCTGGTCGATTTCGCCGAACGGGTCGAGGCGCAGCTGGCCGGCTTGCAGGAATTCTATGCGCAGCGCGACGAATTGCGCGACCAGGAGGCCGCGGCCGCCGACCAGCGCGCGCTGGCCTTGGCGCAGGGCGTCGAGCAGCTGGCGGGGCTTCTGGGCGAGGATCGCGACCGCTTGGGCGCAACCCTTGCCGCCGAGCGCGAGGCGACGGCGCGTGCGCTGTCCGGGGTCGAGCAGGGGCTGGCGGGGCTTGCCGCCGCGCCGCGCCAGGATCCCGGGCTGCTGGCTGCACTGGACCGGCTGGCCGAGGGGCAGGCGCGTCTGCTGGCCGGCCAGCCTGCCTTTGACGCGCTGCCGCAGGCGCTGGAGCGGCTGGCGGCGGGCCAGGACCGGCTGGCGGCGCTGGCCGAGATGCCGGCACGCGATCCGGCGCTGGCCGAGACGCTGACGCGCCTTGCCGCCCTGTCCGAACGCCCGGCGCCCGACAACGGCCTGCTGATCCGGGCGCTGGAACGGCTGGCCGAGGGGCAGGACCGCATCCTGGAACAGGCGCCTGCCCGCGCGCCCGCGGGCGACGACCCCGAGGCGCGGATGCGGCTGCGCTCGATCGACGTGCAGCTGGGGCGGCTGGTCGAGGAGGCCGCCAGTGGCCGCGACGGGCTGATCTCGGAACTGCGCGAGGACATGGCGGCGCTGACCCGCGCCATCCGCAACCTGGAGCGTGGCGATGGGGCTTAGCCGGGGCGGCGGCAACCGGTTCTCGGCCACGATCTGGCCGGGATTCGTCGATGCCATGACCGCGCTGCTGATGGTCATGATGTTCGTGCTGACCATCTTCCTCTTGGTGCAATCGGTGCTGCGCGACCAGATCACCACCCAGGACAGCGAGCTGGATCAGCTGGGCGCGCAGCTGGCGCAGCTGACGGCGGCGCTCTCGACCTCGCAAAGCCGGGCCGAGGGGCTGGACCGCGACCTGGGCGCCACGCGCGGCCAGCTGGCCGAGGCGCAGGGCAGGATCGACGAGCAGACCGAGGCGGCGCGGCTGGCCGCCGCCCGGCGCGAGGCGCTGGAGGCGCTGGTGGCCGACCTGCGCCGCCGCAATGCCGATGCGGCGCAGGAACTGACCCGGACACAGGCCGCTCGCACCGCCGATGCCGAGGCGGCCAAGGCCTTGCAGGACAAGCTCGCGCAATCCGATGCCGAGCTGACCTCCATGACGATGGAACTGGAAGCCGCCCGCAAGCAGGCCGAGGAGACGCTGACCCTGCTCGCCGCCGCCGAGGCCGCGAAGAAGGATCTGGGCGACCAGGCGCAGGCCCGGGCGACCGAGGCCGAGAAGCAGGCCGCGCTGCTGGCCGTGGCGCAGCAGAAGCTCTCGGAGCAAGAGGCGCTTTCGACCGAGGATCAGCGCCGGCTGGCGCTGCTGAATCAGCAGGTCCTGCAACTGAACGACCAGCTCGGCAGCCTGCGCGCGGTGCTGGATGCGGCCGGCGAGGAGCGCAAGGCCGCCGATCTGAAGGTCGAGGACCTGGGCCAGCAGCTGAACCTGGCGCTGCTGCGCGCCGCCGAGGAGGAGAAGAAGCGCCGCGCGCTGGAGGCGGAGGCCCGCAGCAAGGCCGAGGCCGAGGCCAAGGACCTGGCGCGCTATCGCTCGGAATTCTTCGGCCGGCTGTCGCAGATCCTGGAGGGCCGCGAGGGCGTGCGCGTCGTCGGCGACCGCTTCGCCTTTTCCTCCGAGGTGCTGTTCCCGGCCGGCGAGGCGACGCTCTCGCCCGAGGGACGGGCGCAGATCGCCCGGGTCAGCGATCTTCTGAAGCAGATCTCGGCCGAGATCCCGCCCGAGATCGACTGGATCATCCGCGTGGACGGCCATACCGACAGCCAGCCCCTGTCGGGCCAGGGGCGCTATCGCGACAACCGGGAACTCAGCCAGGCGCGGGCGCTGGCCGTGGTGCGCTACATGGTGGACGATCTGGTCTTTCCGGCCGACCGGCTGCTGCCGGCGGGCTTTGCCGATACGCGGCCGGTGGCCCAGGGCGACACGCCCGAGGCCCGGGCCCAGAACCGCCGCATCGAACTGAAGCTGACCGAGCGCTAGGCACGCCCGATCCCAGGTGTCCGGGCTCAGGCGTCCTGCGCCGGTGCGGCCTCGCGCGGCGGCCGGCCGATGATGTCGCGCAGCGCGTCCAGCTCGATGAAATTGTCGGCTTGGCGGCGCAGCTCGTCCGCGATCATCGGCGGCTGCGAGCGCATGGTCGAGACCACCGAGACCCGCACGCCCTGGCGCTGCAACGCCTCGACCAGCGGGCGGAAGTCGCCGTCGCCGGAAAACAGCACCGCATGGTCCAGCCGCGGCGCCAGTTCCATGGCGTTGATCACCAGCTCCACGTCCATGTTGCCCTTGACCTTGCGGCGGCCAAGCGCATCGGTGTATTCGCGGGCAGGCTTCGTCACCATGGAATAGCCGTTGTAATGCAGCCAGTCGACCAGCGGGCGGATCGGTGAATAATCCTCGTTTTCCAGCAGGGCCGTGTAGTAATAGGCGCGGATCAGCTTGCCGCGCCGCTCGAATTCCTGCCGCAGCAGCTTGTAGTCGATGTCGAAGCCCAGCGATTTTGCCGCGGCGTAAAGGTTCGACCCGTCGATGAACAACGCCAGCCGATCATCCTTGTAAAACACGATTCCCCCAAGATGTCCCGAAACCCAAACCAGAACGCGAAACTAGCCTTGGTGGCGCTGGGTGCAAACCTGCCTAGTTCGGCAGGTGTCCCGGCGGAAACAATCCGATTCGCGCTGGATAAGCTGCTGAAAATACCCCAGGTCCAGCCATGTGCAATCAGCCGTTTCTGGATCACCCCGGCTTTTCCGGCCGGTTCCGGTCCCGATTACGTGAACGGAGCGGTTTCGTTCACCTGTGACCTGCCGCCGGCCCGGCTTCTGGGGATATTGCACGAAATTGAGGCAGAATTCGGCCGCACCCGCGAAGGCGCGCGTTGGCAGGCGCGCGGCCTGGACCTGGACCTGCTGGCGCTGGACGGGCTGGTGCTGCCCGATGCCGCGACCCAGGATCATTGGCGCGGCCTGCCGTCCGAGGAACAGCCGCGGCATGCGCCGCCCGAATTGATCCTGCCGCATCCCCGGATGCAGGACCGCGGCTTCGTGCTGGCGCCGCTGGCCGAGATCGCGCCGGACTGGCGCCATCCGCGCCTGGGGCTGACGGTGGCGCAGATGCTGGCGGCCTTGCCAGCGGGTGCGCTGGCGGGTATGAAGCCGCTGACCGCTTGACATTTCCGGGGTGCGACGCCATTTATCCGGCTTCGCCCTGCACCCCGATTCCAGCTGATAAGGTGACCGATGGCCCGCGTGACAGTCGAAGATTGCGTCGACAAGGTTCCGAACCGCTTTGACCTGGTGATGCTGGCCGCCCATCGTGCGCGTGAAATCGCCGCGGGCAGCCCGCTGACCGTCGACCGCGACAATGACAAGAATCCCGTGGTCTCGCTGCGCGAGATCGCCGACGAGACCCAGCCCGTCGATGAGCTGCGCGAACGCATGATCGAATCCAGCCAGACCCAGATCGAGGTCGACGAGCCGGAAGAGGATGCGATGGCGCTGCTGCTGGGCGCCGAGATCGACCGCCCGAAACCCGCCGACGAAGAGTCCGAGGAGCGCATGCTGCGCATGATGCTGGACGCGCAAGGCAGGAACTGAGCATAAGGTCTTCGGCTGAACATGATCGACGTCGAAGACCTGATCGCGCTCATTCGCAACTACAACCCGCGCACCAATGCCGAGTTGATCCGCGACGCCTATGAATACGGGCGTCGCATGCACGAGGGCCAGTTCCGCCACTCGGGCGAGGCCTATTTCACCCATCCCGTCGCCGTCGCCGCCATCCTGACCGAGATGCGGCTGGACGATGCCACCATCGTCACCGCGCTTCTGCACGACACGATCGAGGACACGCGCTCGACCTGGACCGAGGTGGCGCAGATGTTCGGCCGCGAGATCGCCGACCTGGTCGATGGCGTCACCAAGCTGACCAATCTGCAGCTCAGCGGCGCGCATAGCAAGCAGGCCGAGAATTTCCGCAAGCTTTTCATGGCGATGTCGCGCGATCTTCGCGTGATCCTGGTCAAGCTGGCCGACCGGCTGCACAATATGCGCACCATCAAGTCCATGCGCCCCGACAAGCAGCAGCAGAAGGCGCGCGAGACCATGGACATCTTCGCGCCGCTGGCCGGCCGGATGGGCATGCAATGGATGCGCGAAGAGCTGGAAGACCTCGCCTTCAAGGTCATCAACCCCGAGGCGCGCAATTCGATCATCCGCCGCTTCGTCAGCCTGCAACGCGAATCCGGCGACGTGATCCCCAAGATCACCGCCGACATCCGTGCCGAGCTGGAGCGCGAGGGGATCGAGGCCGATGTCTATGGCCGCGCCAAGCGCCCGTTCAGCATCTGGCGCAAGATGCAGGAAAAGCAGCTTTCCTTCTCGCGCCTGTCGGACATCTACGGCTTTCGCATCATCACCCGGACCGAGCCCGACTGCTATCGCACGCTGGGCGTGATCCACCATCGCTGGCGTGCCGTACCGGGGCGGTTCAAGGATTACATCAGCCAGCCCAAGGCCAACGGTTATCGCTCGATCCACACCACGGTCTCGGGCCGCGACGGCAAGCGGGTCGAGGTGCAGATCCGCACCCGCCAGATGCACGAGGTCGCGGAATCCGGCGTGGCGGCGCATTGGGCCTATCGCGACGGCGCCCGCACCGAGAACCCCTTTGCCGTCGATCCGGGCGAATGGATCGCCAGCCTGACCGAGCGTTTCGGCGAAGAGGACCACGACGAATTCCTCGAGCATGTGAAGCTCGAGATGTATTCCGACCAGGTGTTCTGCTTCTCGCCCAAGGGCGACGTGATCCCGCTGCCGAAAGGGGCGACGCCGCTGGATTTCGCCTATGCCATCCACACGCGGCTGGGCAATTCCTGCGTCGGCGCCAAGGTGGACGGCATCCGCGTGCCGCTGTGGACGCGGCTGAAGAACGGCCAGTCGGTCGAGATCATCGCCGCCTCGGGCCAGCGCCCGCAGGCGACCTGGCTCGACATCGTGGTGACCGGCCGCGCCAAGGCCGCGATCCGCCGCAGCCTGCGGCAAGAGGACCGGACGCGCTTCATCCGCCTCGGCTCGGAACTGGTGCGGGTGGCCTTCGAGCATGTCGGCCGCAAGGTCAGCGACAAGGCGCTGCGCACCGCCGCGCGCACCATGGCGCTGCCCGATACCGACGAACTGCTGGCCCGGATCGGCAGCGCCGAGATCTCGGCCCATGACGTGCTCTCGACGCTTTACCCCGAGCTCGCCTCGGCCCGCAGCGAGATCGACGCCCGCCGCGCCGTCGCCGGGCTCGAGGCCGACCAGGAATTCACCCGCGCGCCCTGCTGCAACCCGCTGCCGGGCGAGCGCATCGTCGGCATCACCTATCGCGGCAAGGGCGTGGTGATCCATGCCATCGACTGCCCGGTGCTGGCCGAATTCGAGGACAGCCCGGACCGCTGGGTCGACCTGCATTGGCGCGAGGGGCAGCACCCGGCCGCCTATTCGACCATGCTGTCGCTGACCATCCGCCACGACGCGGGCGTGCTGGGCCGGATCTGCACGCTGATCGGCGCCCAGGGCGCCAATATCTCGGACCTGGAATTCATCGACCGCAAGCCGGATTTCTATCGCCTGCGGGTCGAGGTCGAGCTGCGCGGCCGCGAGCATCTGCACGCGCTGCTGACCGCGCTCGAGGCGGAAAGCGACGTGGCCCAGGTCTCGCGCATCCGCGACCCCTCGGCGCATCTGGCCTGAGGGCGCGGTCATGTTCAAGCGCAGGAAACCGCTGAGCTACGCTCAGATGTGGACCGAGATGTTCTATCCCCGCTCGGGCTGGAAACGGGCGTCGAAATACGTGCTGCACCGGCTGCGGCGGCTGCCCGACCGGCCGCATCGCGTGGCGCGGGGCTGGGCGGCGGGCATCTTCGTCTCGTTCACGCCCTTCTTCGGCTTCCACCTGATGGGTGCGGCGCTGATCGCCTGGATCATCCGCGGCAATATCCTGGCGGCGCTTTTGGGCACCTTCGTCGGCAACCCGCTGACCACGCCCTTCGTGGCGCTGACCGCGACCGGGCTCGGCCGCTGGATCCTGGGGGTCGAGGGCAAGTTCACCCCGCACCTGATCTTCGAGGAATTCACCCGCGCCGGCAGCGAGCTGTGGAACAACCTGCTGGCGCCGGTGACGGATCGCGTCGCGCATTGGGACCAGCTCCTGCAATTCAACGAGCAGATCTTCACGCCCTATATGGTCGGCGGCGTGATCGAGGGCCTGCCGATCTGCATCGCCATCCATTACCTGACGGTGCCGGTCATCAAGGCCTATCACCGCCACCGCGAAAAGCAGATGGCCGAGCGCATCGCCCGCGCCAAGGCCCGCCGCGCCGCGGAGCTCTCCGCAAAGGCGCAGCCCTCAAAAACCCAGCCGGTCGCGCAGGGAATACCAGCCCATGCCGGCGACCAGCAGCGGCCAGCGCAGGGCGCCACCCCCGGGAAAGGGGCGTGAGGGCAGGGCGGCCATGGTGTCGAAACCCTGCGCCTGACCCGCCACCGCCTGCGCCATCAGCTTGCCGGCCAGCGTCGCCAGCGCCAGCCCGTGCCCGGAATAGCCGCTGGCCGACAGGCAGTTCGGCGCCGGCCGGGCAAAACAGGGCATCCGGTTCATGGTGATCGCCAGCGTACCGCCCCAGGCATGGGTCAGCGTCACGTCGGCCAGCCCGGGATAGATTTCCAGCAGCGGCTTTCGCACCTTGGCGGCGATGTCCTTCGGAAAGCGATAGCTGACATTCTCGCCACCGCCAAAGATCAGCCGACCCTCGGGATCAAGCCGCCAGTAGTTCACCACGAATTTCGTGTCATGCACGCCGATGGGCCGGGTCAGCACCTCGGCTGCCCGCGCGCCCAAGGGCTCGGTCGCGACGATGAAATTGTTGATCGGCATCACCCGCGCGGCGACGGCCATGTCCAGATGGCCCAGATAGCCGTTCGCGGCCAGGATGACATGGTCGCAGATGACCCGGCCCTTGCCGGTCTGCACGATGCTCTTCTCGCCCGCCCGGCCGTGGCGGATGTGATGGACATGGCTCAGTTCGCGGATCTGCGCCCCCGCCGCATCGGCCAGCCGCGCCATGCCAAGCGCCAGGGCCAGCGGATCGAGATGCCCGGCGCCATGGTCGAGCTCTCCGGCGATATAGGCCTCCGAGGGCACCAGCGCCCGGAACGCCTCCCGGTCCAGCGCCTCGATGCGCGCGTAGCCATAATCGCGCGCCAGCTTCTCGATCATGCCGCGAGCATGCTCGAACTCGCCGGGCTTGCGAAAGGCATGGGCGATACCGTCGGCGACCGGCACGCCCGAGCGCGCGGCCAGGTCGCGGGTCAGCGCCTTGGCCTCCTCGGCCATGTCCCACAGCCGATGCGCGGCCGGAACACCGGCCAGCCGCTCCAGCTCATCGACCTCCAGCCGCTGCCCCGAGCCCAGCTGCCCGCCATTGCGCCCCGAGGCGCCGAAGCCGACCCGATGCGCCTCCAGCACCATGACCGAGAAGCCCGCCTCGGCCAGATGCAGCGCCGCCGACAGCCCGGTGTAGCCCGCGCCGACCACGACGACATCGGCCCGCGCCTCGCCGCGCTGCTGCGGGAAGGCCGGCAGCGGCGCGCGCGTCGCGGCGTAAAGGCTCGGCGGATATTCCCCCAGCCGGTCGTTGGAAAACAGCAGGTTCATGCCGGCGTTTCTTTGCTCCACAAATACCCATGCGACGCGCGCGGCCGGGACCGACCCGCGCCGATCTCACACGTTCAGCAGCAGATGCTCACGCTCCCACGGGCTGATGACTTGCAGGAACTCCTTGTATTCGTTGCGCTTCACCGCTTGGTAGACCGCGACGAACTCGGAGCCCAGCACCTCGCGCATCGGCGCGCTCTCGGCCATCAGGTCCAGCGCATCGCCCAGGTTATAGGGCAGCTCGTCCTCGGACATATAGGCGTCGCCCAGGCATTCGGCGCGCGGATTCTCCTGCTCGCACAGCCCCAGGTAGCCGCAGGCAAGGCTGGCGGCGAGACCCAGATAGGGGTTGCAATCCATCCCCGCCAGGCGGTTTTCCAGCCGCCGCGCCTCGGGGCCGGAAATCGGCACGCGCAGCCCGGTGGTGCGGTTGTCGCGGCCCCATTCCAGGTTGATCGGTGCCGCGAAATCAGGAACATAGCGGCGATAGCTGTTGACATAGGGCGCCAGCAGCGCCACCGCCGCCGGCAGGTGCTTCTGCATCCCGGCGATGAAATGCAGGAAGGCCGGCGTCTCGCGGCCCTGCGCGTCGGAAAAGATGTTGCGGCCATCCGCCAGCCCGACCACCGAATGGTGGATATGCATGGCGCTGCCCGGCTCGCCCTCGATGGGCTTGGCCATGAAGGTGGCGAAACAGTCGTGGCGCAGCGCCGCCTCGCGGATCAGCCGCTTGAAATAGAAGATCTGGTCGGCCAGGTGCACCGGGTCGCCGTGGTTCAGGTTGATCTCGACCTGGCCGGCGCCGCCCTCTTGCAGGATGCCGTCGATCTCGAAGCCCTGCGCCTCGGCGAAGTCGTAGATGTCGTCGATGACCTTGCCGTATTCGTCCACCGCCGACATGGAATAGGCCTGTTTCGCCGCCGCCCGCCGGCCCGAGCGGCCCATGGGCGGCATGATCGGCTGGTTCGGGTCGATGTTGCGCGCGGTCAGGAAGAACTCCATCTCGGGCGCGACGATCGGCCGCCAGCCCTTAGCGCGGTAGAGCTCGACCACGCGCTTCAGCACATTGCGCGGCGCGATGGGCACCGGCCGGCCGGACTGGTCCGAGACGTCGTGGATCACCTGCAAGGTCACGTCCGCCGTCCAGGGCGCCGCCGTCGCGGTCGAGAAATCCGGGATCAGGATCATGTCGGGCTCGGTGAAGGCGCCCGAAGGGTTGTCAGCCCAATCCCCGGTGATGGTCTGCAAAAAGATCGAGTTCGGCAGGTAGAACCGTTCCTGATGCGCGAATTTCGAGGCCGGCATGGCCTTGCCGCGCGCCACGCCGGCGATGTCGGCGACGATGCATTCGACCTCGTCCAGCCGGCGGCCGGCGACATAATCCTGCGCGGCCTGCGGGGTCTCGTCGATCCAGTGCGATCTCATGCGACACCTCGGCGGGCTTCGGCCATGCTGGCGCGGGGCTGCTTCAGGAAATGCTCGATGCGGTCGGCAATGCCGGCGGAATGCAACGGTCCGCCCATGCGCGCCCGCGCGGCGTCCTGCACCGGCTCGGGCACCACGCCCCTGGCGCGGTGGTCCAGAAGCCCGTGGATGAAATCGTCGCCGAATTCGGGATGCGCCTGCACGGTCAGGGCGCGGTCGTCATAGGCCAGCACGGCATTCTCGCAGAAATCATTGCCGGCCAGCACCGTTGCACCCGGCGGCCGTTTCTGCACCTGGTCCTGGTGCCAGGCGTTCATGGTCACCAGTTCGCCTCCGAAATCATAGTCCTGCGGGCCGATGGCCCAGCCGCCGGGGTGCTTGGCGACCTTGCCGCCCAACGCCTGGGCGATGATCTGGTGGCCGAAGCAGATGCCGACCATCGGCACATGCTCGGCATAGGCGCGGCGGATGAAATCCTCGAGCGGCGGGATGAAGGCGTGATCTTCATAGACGCCGTGGCGCGAGCCGGTCAGCAGCCAGCCCTCGGCGTCATGGACCGAGGCGGGGACCGCCATCGCCTCGACGTGATAGCTGGTGAATTCGAAGCCGCGCCCCGCGAGCAGCCGCTCGAACAGGGTGTCGTAATCGCCCAGCTCGCCGCGAATGACCTCGGGCGACTGGCCGCATTTCAGGATGCCGATGCGCATGATTGGCCTGTTGATTGTCCAGGTGCAAAGCTAGTCGCGCCGCCCGCCGCGGGCAAGAGGCTGCGACTTATGGCGGGGCTGGCCCGGGCGCGCGCCCCGCGCTAGGGTCGGACCCGCAGATCAGCAATGAAGGACAGACCATGCCCGGACTTCGCCCAGACGTGGACCCCGAGGGGCTTCAGGAATTCTCGGTCGTCTTTACCGACCGCTCGCTCAACCACATGTCGCAGCGGTTCCAAGCCGCCATGCGCGAGATTTCGGCCAACCTGCGCGAGGTTTATCGCGCCGAAGCGGTGGCGCTGGTCCCCGGCGGCGGCACCTGCGCGATGGAATCGGTGGCGCGGCAGTTCGGCCGCGATGCCTATGCGCTGATCATCCGCAACGGCTTCTTCAGCTTCCGCTGGAGCCAGATCTTCGAGGCCGGCGGCTTCGCGCGCGAGACTACGGTGATGATGGCCCGCCCGGCCGGGAACGAGCCGCGCGCCCCCTTCGCCCCCGCGCCCATCGAGGAGGTGGTGGCCCGGATCCGCGAGACCCGCCCCGAGGCGATCTTCGCCCCGCATGTCGAGACGGCGGCGGGGATGATCCTGCCCGACGATTATATCAAGGCGCTGGCCGATGCCGCGCATGAGGTGGGCGCGATCATGGTGCTGGACTGCATCGCCTCGGGCGCGATCTGGGTCGACATGGCCGCGACCGGCGTCGACGTGCTGATCTCGGCCCCGCAGAAGGGCTGGTCGGCCTCGCCCTCGGCCGGGATGGTGATGTTCTCGGCCCGGGCGCTGGAACGACTGGATCAGACGACCAGCGACAGCTTCGCGCTGGACCTGAAGAAATGGCGCGCGATCATGAAGGCCTATGAGGACGGCGGCCATGCCTATCATGCCACCATGCCGACCGATGCGCTGATCGGCTTGCGCGACGCCATGGCCGAGACCCGGGCCCTGGGCTTCGAAGCGGCGCGCGAGGCGCAATGGCGGCTGGGCGACGCGGTGCGCGCCGACCTGGCGCGGCGCGGGCTGCGCTCGGTCGCGGCCGATGGCTTTGCGGCGCCGGGCGTGGTGGTCTGCTATACCGACGACCCCGAGATCTCGACCGGCAGGAAGTTCCTGGCCGAGGGCTATCAGATCGCCGCCGGCGTGCCCCTGCAGGTCGGCGAGGGCGAAGGCTTTCGCAGCTTCCGCATCGGGCTTTTCGGGCTCGACAAGCTCAAGGACGTGGACAGCACCCTGGCGCGGCTGCTGCCGGCCTTTGACGCGGTGCTGCCCGAGGCGCCCTAAATCGCGCCCGGCGGTGGAACAATCGGCGGGGTGTCGCGGTTCTGTCTGCGAAACCGATACAGCCTTGTGAAAGGAGATTGCCATGGCCAATCCTCAATCCACCGCCGAGGACATGAAGAACGAAGCCCGTAAGGCGGCGGACGATCTCGGCCAACATGCCCGCGACGCCGCCGACGACATGGGCCGGCACGCCCGCAACGCGGCCGACGACGCCGGCGCGGCGCTGGACAGCGCCCGCGAGCGCGGCGCCGAGCTTTATGACACGGTGCGGGAAAAGGGCCAGGAATTCGTCGAAACCGCCCGCAAGCGCGGCGAGGAATATGTCGAGGCGGCGCGCGAGCGCGGCCACGACTATGCCGACCGCGCCCGCGGCGAAGCCCGCCGCCTGTATCGCGAAGGCGAACGCCGTGCCGGCGAGATGGCCGAGCATGCCGAGGAGTATTACGACGAGGTCTCGACCATGGTGCGCCGCAACCCGGCGCAGGCGCTTGGCATCGCCGCCGGCGTCGGCTTCCTGCTGGGCCTGATCATCGCCCGTCGCTGAGCGCGCCGCCATGTTCGCCTATACCAGGAACTTGCAGCTTGCCCTGACGGACAAGCTGCGCCGTGCCGGGCTGATGGCCGGGGCAGGGGTGGCGCTGCTGGTGGCGGCGGGGTTCCTGCTGGCGGCGCTCTGGACCTGGCTGGCCTATCACCTGCACTGGGGTCCGCTCTGGGCCTCGCTGGCGATCGGGACCGGGTTCCTGCTGATCGGGATCATCCTGATGCTGGCCGGCGGCAAGGAGCGTCACCCGACGCCCAGCACCGACGAGCTGAAGGCCGAGATCGAGCAGCAGCTGCACCTTGCCGCCGATGCGGCGGTCGAGAAGGTCAGCGGGCTTGCGGATCGCACCCTGGACCGTGCCTCGGAAAAGGCCGGCGAGATGGTCGATCGGGCCAGCCAGCGGGTGCATTCCGTGGCCGACACTCTGGCCTATCGTGCCGACCGCTTCGCGGACCGGACCGAGGCCCGTGTCGTCGGTGCCGTGCGCAAGGCGGGCGAGAGCGCCTCGCGCAAGCTGGGCCTGCCCGCGGATGCGGCCGAGCGCGTCGCGCAAGGTGCGACCCAGTCCCGCGCCGCGCCCTTTGTGCCGCTGATCGGCGCCTTCGCGATCGGCATGACCCTGGCCTCGCGCCTGGGCGGCCGCCGATCCGAAGACGATTGGGACGACGACGAGCGCTGGTGACGAGCGCTGGTGAAAACAGCAAAAAGCCCGCCGGACGGCGGGCTTTTTCGCTGCGGGGGGCGTTCAAGCGTTCGCTTCGCGGATCTTGTTCGCGGCGTCCTTGTCATAGGCGACGCCGGCCTTGTCGAAGAGCTGGTCGAGCTCGCCCGACAGCGTCATCTCGGTGATGATGTCGCAGCCGCCGACGAATTCGCCCTTGACGTAAAGCTGCGGGATGGTCGGCCAGTCCGAGAAATCCTTGATGCCCTGACGGATGTCGGCATCGGCCAGCACGTTCACGTCGCGATAATCGACGTTCATGTAGTTCAACACCCCGGCCACGCGGCTGGAGAAGCCGCATTGCGGCATTTCCTTGGTGCCCTTCATGAACAGGACGACGTCATGGCCGTCGATGGTCTGCTGGATCTGCTGGCGTGCGTCGGTCATATCTGCGGTTCCTTGCTGAAGCACGGCGTGCTTGCGATTTACTCGGGGGCCTTGGTCGTCAGCGCCAGCGCATGCAGCGCGCCGCTCGGCCCGTCCATCTTGCCTTGCAGCGCGGCATAGACCGCGCGTTGTTGCTGGACCCGGTTCAGGCCACGGAAACTCTCGTCGATCACCTCGGCCGCGTAATGGTTGCCGTCGCCGGCCAGGTCGGTGATCGTGATCTGTGCCTGCGGGAAGGCGGCGCGGATCAGGGCTTCGATGTCATGGGCTTCCATTGCCATGGCGGATCCTTTCCTTGTTCTGCATGATGTAGGCCAAGCCCGGGCGCCCCGCAAGGTCGCCTCCCCGCGCATCATTCGAACGGACGCCATGACGCTGCCCCTGCTGACGAACCGCGACGCCCGCCGGCTGTTCCTGGACCGCCACCTGCTCTTGCGGCCCGGCGCAGGCCCGGGGCGCGGCGCCGATCTGGAAGGCGTGCTGACCGCGCTGGGCTTCGTGCAGGTCGACAGCGTCAACACGCTGGCGCGGGCGCATGACCTGATCCTGTGGTCGCGGCGCGGGCAGTATCGCCCGGCGGCGCTGGAATCGCTGATCGCCCGGCAGCGTGCCGCGTTCGAGCACTGGACCCATGACGCCGCGGTGATCCCGATGCGCTTCTATCCGATGTGGCGGCTGAAATTCGCCCGGGACGAGGCACACATGCAGCGCCGCTGGCCGAAATGGCGGCGCGAGGGCTGGGATGCGGAATTCGACAGCGTGCTGCGCCATATCGCCGATCACGGCCCGGCCTCGACTTCGGACCTGGGCGGGGACGAGCCGCGCGGCTCGGGCGGCTGGTGGGACTGGCACCCGTCCAAGACGGCGCTGGAATACCTGTGGCGCTCGGGCCGGCTGGCGATCCGGCACCGCAGCGGCTTTCGCAAGGTCTATGACCTGGCCGAGCGGGTGATCCCCGAGGCGCAGCGGGCGGCGCGGCTCGACGATGCCGAGATCCTCGACTGGGCGCTGTCGTCCGCGCTGGAGCGGCTGGGCTTCGCGACCTCGGGCGAACTGGCCGCGTTCTTCCAGATCGCGACGCCCGACGAGGCGAAGGCCTGGTGCGCCCGGGCCCTGGCGGCGGGCCGCATTGCCGAGATCGAAGTCCAGGCCGCCGACGGCCAGCGCCGGCGCAGCTATGCCCTGCCGGGCCTGGCCGAGCGGGTCGCCGCGCTGCCCGAGCCTTCGGGCCGGGTGCGGCTCTTGTCGCCCTTTGATCCGGCGCTGCGCGACCGGGCGCGGGCCGAGCGGCTGTTCGGCTTTCGCTATCGCATCGAGATCTTCGTGCCGGCGGCGCGGCGGCAATACGGCTATTACGTCTTTCCCGTGATGCAGGGCGACCGGCTGATCGGCCGGCTGGATGCCAGGCGTGACGGCGACGCGCTGGCGGTCCGCGCCTTCTGGCCCGAGCCGGGGCAGCGCATGGGCAAGGCGCGGCTGGCCGGGCTGATGGCCGAGTTGCAGCGCCTGTTGCCGCTGACGGGGGGACGGGACATCCGCCTGGCCCCGAACTGGTTGCGGGCATGAAAAAACCGCCGGGGGTGCCCGGCGGTTCGATGGCGTCAGCCTGGGGTCGCGATCACTCGCGGTTGCCCATGAATTGCAGCAGGAACATGAACAGGTTCAGGAAGTCCAAGTAGAGCTGCAGGGCGCCCATGATCGCGGCCTTGCCCAGGAAATCCCGGTCCGAATTCGCCAGTTGCAGATAGGTGTTCTTGATGTTCTGCGTGTCGAAGGCGGTCAGGCCGGCAAAGATCAGCACGCCGATCGCCGAGATGGCAAATTGCATGGCGCCCGATTTCAGGAAGATGTTCACGATCGAGGCCACGATCAGCCCGATCAGGCCCATCATCAGGAAGGTGCCCATGCCCGACAGGTCGCGCTTGGTCGTGTAGCCGTAAAGCGACAGGCCGGCAAAGGCGATGGCCGTGATCAGGAAGGTCTGGATGATCGAGAAGCTGGTGTAGACCATGAAGATCCAGCTGATCGACAGGCCCATCAGCGCGGCAAAGACATAGAACACGGTCGTCGCGGCCGAGACCGAGAGCCGGTTCAGCGCGGCGCCGAAGCCGAAGACCACCAGCAGCGGCGCGAACATGATCACCCAGCGCAGCGGCGAGGTATAGATCGCGGCGCCAAGCGAGGTCAGCGTGCCGTCCGGGTTCATGGCCAGGCCCGAGATGCCCCAGGCGGCGCCGGCGGTCACCAGCATGGCCACGGCCATCAGGCCGTAGACCTTGTTCATATAGGCGCGCAGCCCTTCATCCACGGCAGCCGAGCGCGTCGCGGTCCCGGCCGTGCGGATCGAATTGTAATCTTGCATAGGTTCTCCCCGGTCGAAAATCGCGGTGCGGCCGCTACGGCCCACCATCCCCGCAAATATCGGTCACGCGCCCCGAGATTTCAATGCGATCGCGCCGGAATGCGGGGCTTTTGACGAAAATTTCATAGGCTAACGATCACCTTTCCGGTCGAGCGCCGCGACTCGAGCAGATCATAGCCCTCGGCAAGCTGCGCCAGCGGCAGGGTGGCCCCGACATGCGGGCGCAGCCGGCCCTGCGCGTAAAGCGAAAACAGCGCCGCGATGTCCTGGCGCAGGGCGGCGGGGTCGAGCTTGCGATAGCCGCCCCAATAGAAGCCGTGGATGGCGATGTTCTTGACCAGCGCGTGGTTCAGGGGCAGGGCGGGCGGCTTGCCGCCGGCAAAGCCGATGACCAGGAAGCGCCCGCCGGGGCGCAGCGCGCCGAAGGCGGCCTCGCCCGGGGCGTCGCCGACCGGGTCATAGACCACGTCGACACCGCCGAGATCGCGCAGCGCCGCGCGCAGGTCGGGGCAGGTGGCGCTGTCGATGGTCTCGGCGGCGCCGGCCGCGCGGGCGATGTCGAGCTTGTCGGCGCCGCGGGCCACGGCGATGACGCGGGCGCCAAGCGCCGCGCCGATCTCGACCGCGGTCAGGCCGACGCCGCCGGCGGCGCCCAGCACGGCCAGCGTCTCGCCCGCCCGCAGGCCGGCACGCTGGGTCAGGGCGAAATGGCTGGTGCCATAGGCGATCAGGAAGCCCGCGGCCTCGTCATGGCTCATGCCGTCGGGGATCGGGTGGCAATCGGCGGCGGCGAAGAGATTGGCCTCGGCCATGGTGCCCTGGGCCTGCACGGCGACGCGGGTGCCCGGCGCCAGGTCGACGCCCGGACCGGCGGCCAGCACCTCGCCCGCGCCCTCGAGCCCGGGGATGAAGGGCAGGGGCGGCGTCTCTTGGTAGCGGCCGGTGGTCATCAGCAGATCGGCAAAATTCAGCGCAGCGGCGCGCAGCCGCACCAGCACCTGACCGGGCCCGGGCTCCGGCAGGCGCAGCACGCCTGGCACGGGAAGTCCCGCCATTTCCTTGATTTGCATCATGTTCCAGTCGCTGCCCATGATTCACACTCCTGACTGAAAACGCGAATCTCGCGCTGGTTTTTCCTGTATTTCCCGGGGCTTCGGATAGTCCGCCCGCAGGGCTGTCCGCGATTGTCTTTTTGGACAGGTCCACATTATCGAACTCGAAAATTGCGTCAAACTGGTGTAGCGCCCGTTTAGATTGAGTGAGGTGTTACCATGAAGCACAATGTGGACGTCCATGTCGGCAAGCGCATCCGCCACCGGCGGTGGATGATCGGCATGACCCAGCAGCAGCTGGCCGAGAAGGTCGGGATCAAGTTCCAGCAGATCCAGAAATACGAGACCGGGATGAACCGCGTCTCGGCGTCCCGGCTGTGGGACATCGCCCAGGCGGTGGACGTGCCGGTCAGCTTCTTCTTCGAAGGGCTCGAGGACGGGCATCTGCACGACGCGGTCGAGGGCGACATCCTGGCCGACAAGGAAGCGCTGCAGCTGGTCCGGGCCTATTACGCCATGCCCGAGGCGCAGCGCCGCCAGATCTTCGAACTGGCCCGGGTGCTGTCCGACGCGGCCTGATTGACGGCCGGCCCGCACAGGCTTCCGCTTCCGAAGCCGAGCGGCTAAACCTGCGCCCAGGCAAGCACGGGGGCAGGCGATGACAAGCGCGAACCAAGACATCCCTGTCGAAGGGGCCGAGCGGATCATGGCCGTGGCGCATCGCCTGGCCGACGCGGCCCGGATCGAGACCCTGGGCCTGTTCCGCAGTCCCGGGCTGCATCCCGACAACAAGGCGGGCGCCGGCTTCGACCCGGTGACCGAGGCCGACCGAGCCAGCGAACGCGCCATGCGCGCGATCCTGGCCGCCGAGCGCCCCGAGGATGCGATCCTGGGCGAGGAATACGGTGTCCAGAACGGACAGAGCGGCCTGACCTGGGTTCTGGACCCGATCGACGGCACCCGTGCCTTCATCTGCGGCGCGCCCAGCTGGGGCGTGCTGATCGGCCTCTCGGATGCCGGGGGGCCGATCTATGGCATCGTCGACCAGCCGCATCTGGACGAGCGTTTCGAGGGCGGCTTCGGCCGTGCCCGGCTGATCTCGCGCGCGGGCGAGCAGGCGCTGGCCACGCGCCGTGGCGTGACACTGGCGCAGGCGACGCTGATGACCACCTATCCCGAGGTCGGGAATCCCGTCGAACATACCGCCTTTCGCCGCGTCGCGGATCTAGTGCGGCTGACCCGCTATGGCCTCGACTGCTATGCCTATGCGCTTCTGGCCGCCGGCCATGTCGACCTGGTGATCGAGGCCGGGTTGCAGCCCTATGACGTGGCCGCGCCCATCGCGCTGGTGCGGGCGGCAGGCGGCACGGTCACCGACTGGCGGGGCGGCCCGGCGCATCACGGCGGCACCATCCTCGCCGCCGGCTCGGCCGAACTGCATGCCGAGGCGCTGGCGCTTCTGAACCGCGATTGAGCCCCGCGCGCCGCGCCCCTATGGTGGCGCCGACCGAAATCCTCGCCCCAGCCCCCGAGTTCCGAGGAGCCAGCCGATGACCGAGCCCCGCGAAGCCGAGACCGAGATCCCCGAGGACGATTTCCAGCTGAGCCGCGCCGGGCAGGAGGCGATCAATGCCGCCATCGACGCCGGCGACGGCCCGGCGCTGGACGGGCTCTTGGAGCCGATGCATGCCGCCGATATCGCCGACCTGATCGAGCAGCTGACGCCCGCTCGGCGGCGCGAGTTCCTGCATCTCTATTCCGGCGAGATCGACGGCGAGATCCTGTCCGAGATCGACGAATCGATCCGCGACGAGGTGGTCGAGCAGCTGCCGCGCGAAGTCTTGGCCGAGGCCGTGCGCGAGATGGACAGCGACGATGTCGTCGACCTGATCGAGGATATGGACGCGCCCGAGCAGCAGGAGATCCTGGCCGCGCTCGACGACAGCGACCGGGCGGCGGTCGAACGCTCGCTGAACTATCCCGAATATTCCGCCGGCCGGCTGATGCAGTCCGAGGTGGTGACCGCGCCCGAGCACTGGACCGTGGGCGAGGCCATCGACTTCCTGCGCGCCGAGGAATGGCTGCCCGACCAGTTCTATCACGTCATCCTGGTCGATCCGCGCCGCCACCCGGTCGGCTATGTCACGCTGGGCAAGCTCCTGGCCTCGCGCCGCGAGGTGGCCCTGCGCGCCATCACCGAGGACAGTTTCCGCACCATCAGCGCCCGGGCCGAGGAAGGCGACGTGGCCTATGTCTTCAACAAGTATCACCTGATCTCGGCCCCGGTGGTGGACGAGGACGACCGGCTGGTCGGCGTCATCACCATCGACGACGCCATGTCGGTGCTGGACGAGGAGCACGAGGAGGACTTCCTGCGCATGGCCCGGGTCTCGGACGACAGCCACGTCTCGGACGGGCCGTTCCAGACCGCGCGGCAGCGGCTGCCCTGGCTGGTGACGAACCTGTTCACCGCCTCGCTGTCGGCGCTGGTGATCTCGCGCTTCGAATCGACGCTGACGCAGCTGGTGATCCTCGCGGCGCTGATGCCCATCGTCGCCTCGACCGGCGGCATCGCCGGCACGCAGTCGCTGGCCGTCGCCGTGCGGGCGCTGGCCACGCGCGAGCTGACCAGCGCCAACGCCCGCCGCGTCATCCTGCGCGAACTGGCGGCGGGGATGCTGAACGGGCTGGGGCTGGCGGTGATCCTGTTCCTGGCCGGCAGCCTGATCCTGGGCGCGCCGATGATCGGGGCGGTGCTGGGCATGGCGATGATCGCGAACCAGATCGTCGCCGCGACCGGGGGCGTGCTGGTGCCGCTGGGCCTCAGCCGGCTGGGGCTGGACCCGGCGCTGGCTTCGGGGACATTCGTCACCACGATGACGGATATGATGGGATTCTTTGCCTTTCTGGGGTTGGCGTCATGGATACTGATCTGAAATCCGCACTTCGCGTGCAGGCCTTGGCGGCGCGCGCCGCGGGCGGCGACGATGCCGCCATGGCCGAGCGGCTGATCGCCGTGCTGGCGCCGCATGCCGGCAAGGTGCTGGCCGGCTATTGGCCGATGCGGGACGAGGCCGATCCGCGCCCGGCCATGGCGGCGCATGACGGCCCGGTCTGCCTGCCGGTGGTCCCCGGCCGGGCCCGGCCGCTGGTGTTTCGCGCCTATGACGGCCGGCTCGAGCCCGGCGGTTTCGGCACCAGCCATCCGCCGGCCGATTCGCCGGAACTGCGCCCTCAGGTGCTGATCGTGCCGCTGGCGGGCTTCGACCGTGCCGGCAACCGGCTGGGCTATGGCGGCGGCTTCTACGACCGCACGCTGGAGATGCTGCGCGCCGAAGGCCCGACCGTCGCCATCGGCCTGGCCTATGCGGTGCAGGAGATTCGGGCGATTCCCTGCGAGCCGACCGACCAGCCGCTGGACATGATCGTCACCGACCGCGACCTGATCCTGCCGGAGCGAAAAAATCCTCTGGCGTGAAGGCCGGAACGAAGCTGCAACCCCGGCGCGAGTTTCATGGGGACAAGCCTGTGGAAAACACCTGAACGGCGGCGCCGAACCCGGCCTGAACATTCGGCTTTTCGCGGCGGGGCACAAAAGCCCAGTTGTTAACAACGCATTGATGGCGAATCTGCGCCGCGGCTGACAGGATGTCGCGGCCGGGCTGTAAAGCGAAAAAATTGATTGAAATGCGCGAGGGCTCGCGCCAATTTGTAGCCCATGCCGACGACACTACCAGATCTTGTGGTCATCTGCCCCAGATCTGGTCTTGGTGGGCGCGGGCGAGAGTTCAATGAATGGCTACCGATGCCGCCTGCCGGGCAGGTCGGGCCGCACCTGCGGGTGCGGGCGACGCTGGCGTCTGGGCGGTGGTGCGGGGCAATGAGGGGATGACGGGCATGCGGATCGAGCGGCGTTTCACCACGGCCGAGGGCGGCGCCTATGGCGGGATGGAATTTGCGAAAACCCTGAGCGAGATCCGCGATCCGGATGGGCGCATCGTGTTCCGCAATGAATCCGTCGAGGTGCCGCAGGGCTGGAGCCAGGTCGCCTCGGACGTGATCGCGCAGAAATATTTCCGCAAGGCCGGGGTGCCGGCGCGGCTGAAGCGGGTCAAGGAAAAGGGCGTGCCGGAATTCCTCTGGCGCTCGGTCCCCGACGAGGCGGCGCTGGCGGAGCTGCGCGAGGACCAGCGCAGCCTGGGCGAGACCTCGGCTTGCCAGGTCTTCGACCGGCTGGCCGGCGCCTGGGCCTATTGGGGCTGGAAGGGCGGGTATTTTTCCAACGAAGAAGACGCCCGCGCCTATTACGACGAGATGCGCTTCATGCTGGCGGCGCAGATGGCGGCGCCGAATTCGCCGCAATGGTTCAACACCGGGCTGCATTGGGCCTATGGCATCGACGGCCCGTCGCAGGGGCATTTCTACGTCGATTTCAAGACCGGCGCGCTGGTCAAGTCCGACAGCGCCTATGAGCATCCGCAGCCGCATGCCTGCTTCATCCAGTCGGTCAGCGACGACCTGGTGAACGACGGCGGCATCATGGACCTGTGGGTCCGCGAGGCGCGGCTTTTCAAATACGGCTCGGGCACGGGCACCAATTTTTCGTCCCTTCGAGGGGAGGGCGAGAAACTGTCGGGCGGCGGCAAGTCTTCGGGGCTCATGGGCTTCCTGAAGATCGGAGACCGCGCAGCGGGGGCGATCAAATCGGGCGGGACGACCCGACGCGCCGCAAAGATGGTGATCTGCGACATGGATCACCCCGACATCGAGCAGTTCATCAACTGGAAGGTCATCGAGGAACAGAAGGTCGCCGCCCTGGTGGCCGGGTCCAAGATGCACGAACGGAAGCTGAACGAGATCTTCGCCGCGATCCGCGGCTGGGACGGCAGCGTCGAGCATGCCACTGACCCCGCCCGGAACGCGGCGTTGAAATCGGCGATACGCAGCGCGAAACGCAGCATGATCCCGGAAACCTATGTGAACCGGGTTCTGCAATATGCCCGCCAGGGCTTTGATTCGATTGAATTCCCCAGCTACGATACCGATTGGGATTCCGAAGCCTATGCCTCGGTTTCCGGGCAGAATTCCAACAACTCGGTGCGGGTGACGGATGCCTTCCTGCGCGCGGTCCGCGAGGACCAGCCCTGGGAGCTGGTGCGCCGCACCGACGGCAAGGTGGCCAAGACCGTCTCGGCGCGCGAGCTGTGGAGCCAGATCGGCCATGCCGCCTGGGCCTGCGCCGATCCGGGCATCCAGTTCCACGACACGATCAACGCCTGGCACACCTGCCCCGAGCATGGGCCGATCCGGGCCAGCAATCCGTGCAGCGAATACATGTTCCTGGACGACACCGCCTGCAACCTGGCCTCGATGAACCTGCTGACCTTCTGGAACGGGCAGGGCTTCGATGCCGAGGGCTATATCCATGCCACGCGGCTCTGGACGCTGACGCTGGAGATCTCGGTGCTGATGGCGCAGTTCCCCTCGCGCGAGATCGCGCAGCGCAGCTATGACTTCCGCACGCTGGGCCTGGGCTATGCCAATATCGGCGGGCTCTTGATGACCATGGGCCTGGGCTACGATTCGACCGAGGGCCGGGCGCTGTGCGGCGCGCTGACCGCGCTGATGACCGGTGTCGCCTATGCCACCTCGGCCGAGATGGCGGGCGAGCTGGGGCCGTTCCCGGGCTACAAGAAGAATGCCTCGCACATGCTGCGGGTGATCCGCAACCACCGCGCCGCCGCCCATGGCACCGGCGCCTATCACGGGCTGAACGTCCGCCCGGTCGAGCTGGACGCCGCGAACTGCCCCGACCCGCGGCTGGTGGCGCTGGCGCAGGGCGCCTGGGACGAGGCGCTGACCCTGGGCGAGGAGCACGGCTATCGCAATGCCCAGGCCACGGTGATCGCGCCGACCGGCACCATCGGGCTGGTGATGGATTGCGACACCACCGGCATCGAGCCGGATTTCGCCCTAGTGAAGTTCAAGAAACTGGCCGGCGGCGGCTATTTCAAGATCATCAACCGCTCGGTCCCGGCGGCGCTGGAGGCGCTGGGCTACGGCCCGGCACAGATCGAGGAGATCGTGGCCTATGCCGTCGGCCACGCCAGCCTCGGGAATTGCCCCGGCATCAACCACACCAGCCTGGTCGGCCATGGCTTCGGCCCGCGCGAGCTGGAAAAGATCGAGGCGGCGCTGGCGGCGGCCTTCGACATCCGCTTCGTCTTCAACCAGTGGACCCTGGGCGAGGATTTCTGCCGCGACACGCTGGGCATCCCGGCCGCGAAACTGGCCGATCCGGGTTTCGACCTGCTGCGGCACCTGGGCTTTACCCGCGCGCAGATCGAGGCCGCGAACGACCATGTCTGCGGCACCATGACCCTGGAGGGCGCGCCGCATCTGCGCCCCGAACATTACCCGGTCTTCGACTGCGCCAATGCCTGCGGCAAGAAGGGCAGCCGCACCCTGTCGGTCGAAAGCCATATCCGCATGATGGCGGCGGCGCAGAGCTTCATCTCGGGCGCGATTTCCAAGACCATCAACATGCCGAACAGCGCCAGCATCGCCGATGCGCTGGCCGCCTATGAGCTGAGCTGGTCGCTGGGCGTCAAGGCCAATGCGCTGTACCGCGACGGCTCGAAACTGTCGCAGCCGCTGGCCTCGGCCCTGGTCGAGGACGACGAGGAGGCCGAAGAGATCCTCGCCTCGGGCAATGTGCAGGAAAAGGCCACGGTGATCGCCGAGAAGATCGTCGAGAAGATCATCGTCAAGGAGGCCGTGCGCAGCAACCGCGAGAAGCTGCCGCATCGCCGCAAGGGCTATACCCAGAAGGCGGTGATCGGCGGCCACAAGGTCTATCTGCGCACCGGCGAATATGACGACGGGTCCTTGGGCGAGATCTTCATCGACATGCACAAGGAAGGCGCGGGCTTCCGGGCGATGATGAACAATTTCGCCATCGCCGTGTCGGTCGGCCTGCAATACGGCGTGCCGCTGGAGGAATTCGTCGACGCCTTCACCTTCACCCGCTTCGAGCCGGCGGGCATGGTGCAGGGCAATGACAGCATCAAGAACGCGACCTCGATCCTGGACTATGTCTTCCGCGAATTGGCGGTCAGCTATCTGGATCGCACGGACCTCGCGCATGTCCAGCCGCAGGGCGCGCGCTTCGACGACATGGGCGGCGGCGAGGCCGAGGGCCAGCCGAATGTCGCGCCGGTGGGCGAGAAGGCCTCGCGCTCGCTGGAGATGCTGAAGCAGATCAGCTCGACCGGCTATCTGCGGAAGCGGCTGCCGCAGGACTTGCTGGTGCTGCAATCGCAGGTTTCGACGCTGGCGGTGGCCTCGGCCGATCCGGTGGCGATGGATGCGCGGGCCAAGGCGCGCATGCAGGGCTATGAGGGCGATCCCTGCGGCGAATGCGGCAATTACACGCTGGTCCGCAACGGCACCTGCATGAAATGCAACACCTGCGGCGGCACCAGCGGGTGCAGCTGATGGAGGCGGGGATGGAGCTTCTGGTCGGCGCGCGCCGCATCACGCCCGAGCGGGTGCAGGCGGTCCCGGGCGGCATCGAGGCCGAGCTGCGCGGCGAGGCGGTGCTGCGTCTGCTGGACGCGACCTTTCACGGCACCGGCTCGATCGAGATCCTGGGCGGGGCGCTGAACCGCCGGCCCGTCGATGTCGCCGGCATCGAGATGCGCGGCGCGAGCACGCTGGTCACGCTGCTTTGCGCGGGCGAGGCGGCGCAGCTGAACTGAAACCGTCAGGGCAGGGGTTCCGTGGCCCGGGCAAACCCCCGGTAGCGGAACCTTTTTGCCGTGGCGGCTTGAACCCGGCATTGCCTGCAAGTCACGATCAGTTCATCCTTTGCGAGCGTGGTTCATTTGCAACGGGACCGAAAATCCCCTTGAACATGAGCAGATTGCCATGGGACCGGTTCGCGCGGCCCCGGCATGGAAGGAGACCATCCAGATGAACAGACCCTCTTTTCGTCCTCTTCTGACCGGCTCGGGGCTGGCGTTGCTGCTGGCGCTGTCGCCGGCACTGGCCCAGGCGCCCGCCGCCCAGTCGCCGCAGGCCGCCGCCAATGACAACCAGCCGCTTGCCGCCCCCGAAAGCAAGGCGCGCAAGGAAAACGTCATGCCGGAGAGCTTTGCCGACCTGGTCGAGCAGGTCAGCCCGGCGGTGGTGAACATCACCACGACCTCGACCGTCTCGACGCCGCTGGTGCGCGGTCCGCAACTGCCCGAGGGCAGCCCGTTCAGCGACCTGTTCCGCGAATTCGGCTTCCCGGGCTTTCCGCAGGGCGAGGGCGGCAATCCGTTCGGCGGCGGGCCGATGGAGCAGCAGCGCTCGAACGCGCTCGGCTCGGGCTTCGTGGTCTCGCCCGAGGGGCTGATCGTCACCAACAACCATGTGATCGAAGGCGCCGACGAGATCGAGGTCGAGTTCTTCTCGGGCAAGACGCTGCCGGCGAAGGTGGTGGGCCGCGACGACAAGACCGACATTGCCGTGCTGAAAGTCGAAAGCAAGGACCCCTTGCCCTTCGTCAAGTTCGGCGACAGCGACAAGGGGCGCGTGGGCGACTGGGTGCTGGCGCTGGGCAACCCGCTGGGGCAGGGCTTCTCGGCCTCGACCGGGATCATCTCGGCCCGGAACCGCGCGCTGTCGGGCAGCTATGACGATTTCATCCAGACCGACGCGGCGATCAACCGCGGCAACTCGGGCGGGCCCCTGTTCAACATGGACGGCGAGGTGATCGGGGTGAACACCGCGATCCTGTCGCCCAACGGCGGCTCGATCGGCATCGGTTTCTCGATGGCCTCGAACGTGGTCTCGAAGGTGGTCGAGCAGCTCGAGGAATTCGGCGAGACCCGGCGCGGCTGGCTGGGGGTGAAGATCCAGCCGGTGACGCAGGACATCGCCGATTCGCTGGGCCTGGCCGAAGCGAGCGGCGCCATGGTCACGGACGTGCCCTCGGGGCCCGCCGCCGATGCCGGGATGAAGGCGGGCGACGTGATCACCAGCTTCGCCGGCGGCGAGGTCAAGGACCCGCGCGACCTGGTGCGCCGCGTGGCCGATGCGCCGGTCGGCAAGGCGGTGGACGTGACCGTGCAGCGCGAGGGCAAGCCGGTCGAGCTGAAGGTGACGCTGGGGCGGCGCGAACTGGCCGAGGGTTCGGGTTCGGGCAAGGTGGACAGCGCCAAGGAAACCGCGAGCGACCTGATGGGCATGACGCTGGCGCCGCTGACGCCCGAGATCGCGGCCGAGCTGGGCGTGTCGCGCGACATGCAGGGGCTGGTGGTGCAATCGGTCGATCCGACCGGCGCCGCCGCCGACAAGGGCCTGACCGCCGGCGATGTCATCACCGAGGCCGGCCAGCAGCCGGTGACCTCGCTCGCCGACCTGGAGGGGCGGGTGAAAGAGGCGCGCGAGGCCGGGCGCAAGTCGATCCTGGTCATGGTGCGCCGCGCCGGCGAGCCGCGCTTCGTCGCCCTGCCGGTCGAGTGATCCGGGGCCACGCTTCTTTCGGGGGCGCCTTGGCGGGCGCCCCTTTGCCGTGCCGGCCGCCGGGGTGGTGGCGCGGGCCGCGTGAGTATTTGTGAAACGGTGAAGGCCAGGCCGCCGCGCGGGCGGCCATGAAAAGGGCCGGGTTTCCCCGGCCCGATTTCCCATGCGGGGACGCCGTTACTGCTGGGGCGCCTCGGCCGGGGCAGCGGCGGGTGCGGCGGCCGGGGCTGCCGGGGCCGGGGTGGCCGGCGCGGCGGCCAGGTCCTTGTTCGCCTCGACCAGCGCGGTCATGCCGGCGGTGAAGCCTTTCAGCGACAGGTTCAGCTTGACCATCTGCTCTTTCGGGGCGCCGAAGGGCAGCACCGAGACGGTGGCCTTGTTGCCCTTTTTCAGCGGGGCGAGTTCGGCATCGGCCAGGCCGATGCGCGAGATGCAGCCGACCTGCGCGCAGAGCATGAACGGATAGCGGCCTTCCTTGGCGGCGTCGACTTGCAGGCCCAGGCCGGCCTGCAGGTCGGTTTCCAGCGGCGCGACGAAGGTGACGACGGCCTGCACATTGCCGGTCATCGGGATCACCGAGGCCTCGGCCACCGGCGAATCGTTCTGGTCCTTGAGCAGCTGGTAGAGCTCGCAGGGATCCTTGCCGGTCTCGGTCTTCATGCAGCGCAGGGTCCAGTCGCCATGCGTCGACTTGGCATAGGGCTGGCCGACCTTGGGTGCGCCGTCGGCAGCGGGGGCTTCGGCTGCGGGGGCCTCGGTTGCGGGCGCGGCGGGGGCCGGCGTGGTGGCGGCGGGCGTTTCGCTGGCAGGGGCTTCGCTGGCGGCGGCCTCGGCGGCGGGCTGGGCCGGGGTGGCCGCTTCCTGCGCCATCACGCTGGCGGCGCTGCCGGTCAGGGTGAAGAGGGCGGCGATCAATGCCGCGGACGTCCTATTTGCCATGGTGCTTTCCTTTGGTCCATGCATCGGCCCTGCTCCTAACATGCGCGCTGCGCCTTGTCAGGGCGGATCGCATCGCGGGGCGTCACCTTTGCGTGCCAATGGGATATGGGCGAAAACCTGCTGCACCGGGCTTTGCCGAGGCCCGAAAAGGCGAGGGATCCGAAGCGTAAGACAGCCGCCCCGGATCCCCAGCTTACCTTCCCTGCCGGACTGGCCGGTCATCATTGCTCGGAAAGCTAGAGCCGGAACGAAGGTCCGTCAACTATCCTATTCGACAGATTGTTACATTGTGATGACCGCGATGTGATCGGCACCGGACGATGCAAAAAAAAGCCGCGCCAGAGGCGCGGCAGTCCAACAGGGAGGAAAGCCGGCCCGCCGCCGATGCGATGGCCCGACAGGAACAGACTGGCACAAAATCCTTACGGTTGTATTGTCCTTTTGTCGCAGCCCGCGTTTTTTTGCCGATCCGAGGAGAAAATATGACAGATATCGTCGATCTGGCCGCGGGAACGGTCTTTCTGGGCGGCGGCGGCGCCGATCATGCCCAGCCGCAGAACCTGCTGCTGAAATACGCCAATCGCCACGGGCTGATCGCCGGTGCCACCGGGACCGGCAAGACGGTGACGCTGCAGGTGCTGGCCGAATCGTTCTCGCGCGCCGGCGTGCCGGTGTTCATGGCCGATGTGAAGGGCGATCTGGCCGGTATTGCAAAGCCCGGCGATCCCGCCGGCAAGCTGAACGAGCCCTTCCAGGCGCGGGCAGCGCAGATCGGCATGGCGCTGGAATACGAGGATTTTCCGGTCACCTTCTGGGACATCTGGGGCGAGCGCGGCCACCCGGTCCGCACCACGCCGGCCGAGATGGGGCCCTTGCTGCTGTCGCGGCTGATGGGCCTGACCGATGCGCAGGAGGGGGTGCTGAACATCGCCTTCCGCGTCGCCGACGAAGAGGGGCTGGCGCTTCTGGACATGAAAGACCTGCAGGCCATGCTGGTCTGGGTCGGGCAAAACGCCAAGGAGCTGTCGCTGAAATACGGCAATGTCTCGACCGCCTCGGTCGGTGCCATTCAGCGCGCGCTGCTGGTGCTGGAAGGCGAGGGCGGCGACCGGCTGTTCGGCGAGCCGGCCTTGGAGCTTTCCGACATCATGCGGCTGGATGCCTCGGGCAAGGGGATGATCAACATCCTGTCGGCCGAGCGGCTGGTGAACGCGCCGCGGCTTTACGCGACCTTCCTTCTGTGGCTGATGAGCGAGCTTTTCGAACAGTTGCCCGAGGTCGGCGACTCGGACAAGCCGCGCGTCGCCTTCTTCTTCGACGAGGCGCATCTTCTGTTCGACGATGCCCCGCCGGCGCTAGTCGACAAGATCGAGCAGGTGGCGCGGCTGATCCGGTCCAAGGGCGTCAGCCTGTGGTTCATCAGCCAGAACCCGGCCGACCTGCCTGAATCGGTGCTGGGCCAGCTTGGCAACCGCGTCCAGCACGCGCTGCGCGCCTTTACCGCCAAGGACCAGAAGGCGCTGAAGCTCGCCGCGCAGAACTATCGCGCCAATCCCGATTTCGACATCGCCGAGGCTATCCAGGCCGTCGGCACCGGCGAGGCGGTGACTTCGCTGCTGGAGGCCAAGGGCGTGCCGGGCGTGGCGCAGCGCACCCTGATCCGCCCGCCGCTGTCGCAGCTTGGCCCGATCGCGGATGCCGAGCGCGCGGCGCTGAACGCGGCAAGCCCGATGGCGCTGAAATACGGCAAGGCACTGAATCGCGAATCGGCGGCCGAGATCCTGGCCAGCCGCGCCGAGCAGGCGGCGGCGCAGGCGGCGCGGCCGGAGGCCCGGGGCGACGACGACCTGTGGACGATGGAAAAGCCGCACAGCCGCGGCCGGCGCTATGATCCCCGGATCCAGATCCCCAACGAGGCGCCGGCGAAACGCAGCAGCCGGGCCTCGACCAGCGATTCCATCGCCACGACCTTCGGCAAGAGCCTGGCGCGGCAGCTGGGGACCAAGACCGGCCAGGCGCTGGTGCGCGGCGTGCTGGGCTCGCTGTTCAGAGGCAAGTAGCCGGCAGCGGGCGCGGGGCGGCCTCGGCCGTCTCGGCCAGGATGGCGATCAGCAGCATGATGTGGCGGTGCACGTCGTAATCGGCGCGGCCCTCGCGGCGGATAGTGTCGAGCTGCGCTTCCTCGGCGCGCAGCCGGGCCAGGGCGGCGCCGGCCAGCGGCGTCTCGTCGCATTTCAGCAGCCGGCGCAGGTCGCGCCGCCGGTTCCAGCCCGCCAGGCCCGCCTGCGCGGCCCGCACCAAGAGCCGCGGCCGGCGCATCTGCGGCTGGCCGAGCCGGGGCTGGAAGGCAATCACATTGCTCATCATCGTCATGGCGCTTTCTCCGTTTCCGAATGGAACCGGGGAAAATTTGCACAACCAATGCGTGTGTTGCGTCCCGTTGCCGTGCTGCGCGCGGCGCGGCAAGGAATCTTTAGGAATTCTTAGCAAATATCGCCCCATCTCGGCCTGATCCTGTCTTTGGTGAGGCGGGAGGTGACACAACCCATGGGCGAGCGCCTGCCCGCTCGTCTGCAGGAAGCGAAGGAATGACCATGACGATTTTGACGGGAGACTTTGCCCCGGAAGCCCCGATCGCCGCCCTGCCTGCCGGCTTCGGGGTCTCGGCCTGTGAAGGGCCCGATGCGGGGACGGACTCCCAGACCCGGGACGGTGACCTGAAACTGTATCTGCGCCATGTCGAGGGCGGCGAGACCATCCGCTCGCTGGCGCGCGAGGCGGGTTGCCACGCTTCGACGATCCTGCGCCGCATTCGCCGCTTCGAGGCGCGCCGCGACGATCCGCTGGTCGATCAGGCGGTCGAGCGCGCTCCGGATCGCGACCGCGGTGCCGCGCCGGTGGCGCCGGGCCGCACCGGCATGCGCCAGATCGCCCGCATCCTGCGCCGGCTGGCCGAGCCCGGTGCGCAGATGGTGGTGGCCGACGGCATGGACAAGGCCATCGTCGTGCGCGACGACATCCGCACCGCGATCCTGGACCGTGAGCTGGCCGAGCACATGGCGATCCGCGCCTGGGTGCAGCTGCTGGGGCAGGGCCGGGTCAGCCGCTATGCGATCTCGGGCCAGGGCCGCGAGGCGCTGCGGGCGATGCTGGCGGCCCGGCGCGGCAATGCCATGCCGCAGGGCGCCGATTTCAGCCTGGCCGCCCCGGTGGCGCCCGAACTGGCGGGCTGCGCCGAGGAGGCCGCCGCCTTCAGCCATGCCGACCGGCATCGGCACTGGGAAGAGCGCGAGATCACCGACCCCGAGGACGGCCGCCGCCGCCGCACCCGGATCAATATCGCGGAAAGCCCGCTGCTGATGCTGGCGCGACGGCGCGAACCGGACGGCCGGCCGTTCCTTGCCCCTGACCTGGTCGCCGCCGGCGAGCGCCTGCGCGAGGATTTCGAGCTGGCGCAGATGGGACCGCGCGTCACGCAGAACTGGGACCGCTTCCTGACCTCGGGCGTCGATGTGTCGCGGGTCTCGGCCGGGATGGGCGGCGGGTCCGAGGGTGCGCGCAACCGCGTCGCCGCGGCGCTGCGCGAGCTGGGGCCGGGCATGGGCGACATGTGCCTGCGGGTCTGCTGCTTTCTCGAAGGGGTCGAGATGACCGAGCGCCGGCTGGGCTGGTCGGCGCGTTCGGGCAAGATCGTGCTGCGCCTGGCGCTGATGCGGCTGGAACGCCACTACCGCGAGACCTACGGCTCGGGCGCGCCGCTGATCGGCTGATCCCGGCAGGCCAGCGGCCATGAAAAAGGGCGCCCCGGTGGCGCCCTTTCGTGTGTCCGAAGGGTCGGATCAGGCGGCGGCTTGCGCCGGGTTGGCGCGCAGCCATTCCAGCACCGATTCGGGCGAACTGGCGCCATAGGGATCCTCGGGACAGTCGTCGCAGCGGCCGGGCTCTTCGAACCAGGCCTCGACGCGGCCGTCGTTGACGATGGCGGCATAGCGCCAGCTGCGGGCGCCGAAGCCCAGGTTGTCCTTGCGCACCAGCATGCCGACCTTGTCGGTGAACGCGCCCGAGCCGTCGGGGATCACCTTCACGTTTTCAAGGTTCTGGCCCTTGGCCCATTGGTTCATCACGAAGCTGTCGTTGACCGACATGCAATAGATCGCGTCGATGCCCAGGGTCGCCATTTCATCGGCGGCCTTCTCGAAGCCGGGCAGCTGATAGGTCGAGCAGGTGGGCGTGAACGCGCCGGGCAGCGAGAACAGCACCACGCGCTTGCCGGCGAAATAGTCGGCCGTGGTCATCGCCTGCCAGCGATAGGGGTTCGGGCCGCCCACGGCCTCGTCGCGCACGCGGGTCTGGAAGGTCACGTCGGGAAGCAGATCGCCTTTTTTCATCTTTGGTCCTTTCAACATCCGCTCCTCCCTCAGGCCGATGCTGCGGCGCGGCATCGACGGGCTTTAGATGCACCCTGCAGGACCGTTGATCAAGGGGCGAAAAACCCTTAGTTATGCCGGAAATCAGCAAAGGATGCCGACATGGCGGACATGCCCCCGGTTCTGCGCCACCCCGAGAAGGCCCATCGCCCCGACCAGTCCCAGCCCAAGAAGCCGGACTGGATCCGGGTCAAGGCGCCGACCAGCCAGGGCTACAAGGACACGCGCGACCTGCTGCGCGAGCATCGCCTGTCCACCGTCTGCGAAGAGGCGGGCTGCCCGAACGTCGGCGAGTGCTGGAGCCAGGGCCATGCCACCATGATGATCATGGGCGAGATCTGCACCCGCGGCTGTTCCTTCTGCAACGTGCAGACCGGCAAGCCCGATGCGCTGGACGCCTTCGAGCCGGGCCGCGTCGCCCATGCCGTGCAGAAGCTGGGGCTGAACCATGTCGTGCTGACCTCGGTCGACCGCGACGACCTGGGCGACGGCGGGGCCGAGCATTTCGCCCAGACCATCCGCGCCATCCGCCACCGCTCGCCCAAGTCCACCATCGAGGTGCTGACCCCGGACTTCCTGAAATGCGGCCCCGCCGCGCTGGAGACCGTGGTCGAGGCGCGGCCGGACGTGTTCAACCACAACCTGGAAACCGTGCCCGGGCTCTACCCGACCGTGCGGCCCGGCGCGCGCTATTTCCACTCGCTGCGGCTGTTGCAGCGGGTGAAGGAACTCGACCCCGGCATGTTCACCAAGTCGGGCATCATGGTGGGCCTGGGCGAGGACCGCCAGGGCGTGTTGCAGGTCATGGACGACATGCGTGCCGCCGACATCGACTTCATGACCATCGGCCAGTATCTGCAGCCGACGCCCAAGCATCACCGCGTCGATCGCTTCGTGACCCCCGAGGAATTCAAGAGCTATGAGAAGGCCGCCTATGGCAAGGGCTTCCTGATGGTCTCGGCGACGCCCTTGACGCGGTCCTCGTATCACGCCGGCGACGATTTCGCGCGGATGCGGGCGGCGCGGATGGAGAAGCTGGGCCGCGCCTGACACGGCCTCTTGCAAAAACGCGCGCAGCGCCTTACGCGGTGGCGTGGAAGGCCCGAGTGGCGGAATGGTAGACGCAGCGGATTCAAAATCCGCCGCCGCAAGGCATGTCGGTTCGAGTCCGACCTCGGGTACCAGTTAACCTTTCATAGTCGTCCGTTAGACCCCTAAAAACGCAAGAAATTGCAGGGTTCTGGCGGTTCGGCGTCCGCCGGCGTTCACCGACGTTCGCGGGTATCCACGGCTAATCCATGGTATCGCGCTCCTGCCGATACCATGCCTGGAGGGGAAAATACCATGACCCTGAGCGATGCGAGAATCAGGCATCTGAAGCCCGCCGAGCGCGCCTATAAAGCGGCTGACCGAGGCGGCCTCTATCTCTTTGTCACGCCCGCGGGCGGCAAGTCCTGGCGCATGAATTTCACGAGGGACGGGCGGCAACGGACTCTGACCTTCGGACGCTACTCCGAGGTGGGTTTAGCCGATGCGCGCCTGAAGGCCGCCGAAGCCCGCGCCATTCTCGCCCGTGGTGGCGACCCGAGCGCGAAGGAAGAGCCTGACCAGCCCGCACCCTCGACCGCACCGCAGTTCAAGGAGATCGCCGACCGTTGGCTTGCTGCCAAGCGCGTGCGACTGTCTGAGTCCTATTTCACCCGCGTTCGGTCGCGGGTTGAGCATGACGTTTATCCGCGTTGGGGCGGCTGCACTTGGACGAGATCAAGCCGCGCGATGTGCTGGACATGGTGCGCGCGATCGAGAAGCGCGGCGCGATGGAAGTGGCGCAGCGGGTCTTGCGGGACGTAACCGAGGTTTTTACGCTGGCGGTGGCCGAGGGGCTGCTGACGGTGAACCCCGCGCGATGTGCAAGGGGGCGTTAGCACCTAAGCCGCCCGTGCAGAACCGCGCTGCCATGGCATCCGCCGATGGGCCGGACTTCTATGCCTCACTGAAGGACTACCGCGGCGACGTTGTGACCAGTTCGGCCATGCGGCTGCTGATCTTGGCCTGTCTGTCAGTCGGCGTTGAATGGTGCCCCCTACCGGCGTCCAAAAGGGACCCCTCCGGCGCTGTGGTGAGCAGGCCCGTGGCGGCGTAGCTTTCCAGCTGGCGCAGCCGACGCGGGCCTGCGTTTCGAAGGCGTTCAGGCTTGTGTTTTGATGCGCCAGCTGTCGTTGCCGGTTTCGACGATGTCGCAATGGTGGGTGAGGCGATCGAGCAGCGCGGTGGTCATCTTCGCGTCTCCGAAGACGGCCGGCCACTCCCCGAATGCCAGGTTGGTGGTGACGATGACGGAGGTCTGCTCGTAGAGCTTGCTGACCAGATGGATGGAGGAGGATTAGAAAACAGTCCGGGCGACTGTTTTCCCGACGACCCAACTGACCGCCGGATTGGGCGAATGGCAGGTATCCGGGCACGCAGATTGGTGCTTGTCCTGTTGCCATGCTTTACTCCCCCGAATGTGGTTTATCTCGGGCCTCGTTCAGCATATGGATTGTTCCGGCACCCGACGTTCCGTAGGTGACCGAGGCGCAGGGGCGCTGCTCGGCCTTGCCGTTGGCGATGCCTTGGGCGCTCCGGTCGAGTTCCAGCCCCGAGGCAGCTTCGCGCCGATCTCGGAGATGCTGGCGGGACGGTTCCGGTTACCAGCGCGGCCGAGCGATGGACGGCCAACGGGCCCGACCGCACCGGCGCCTATTCCGGCGCGCTGATCATCACCGAGATCGGCGACCTTACGACCGGCCTGGCCGAACCGAACTCGGCCGAGGGCGCCGTCAGCTATCACGCGTTCTTCAACTTCGCGGTCACAGCGCGTGCCAAGGGCTGCAAGCTGATGCTGATCTACCCGCCGCATTCGCCCGAGGGCGCGGACTTGAACGAAGACACCCTGCGCAAGCTATGGCGGCTGGTGCTTTGGCTGCGCGCCAGGCCCGAGGTCGAGGGGTTGGACGTCTTCATGGTGCCGGCCCCGCTCCTGGTGCGCGCGGCAATCGACATGGTCGCGCCGGCATCGATCTATGCCGACGGGCTGCATTTGCGCGGTTCGGTCTATCCGGCGCCGGGCAAACGGACCAATGACGCGCTGGCGCAGATGATCCGCATGGCGCTGACCGGCGCACGGGTCGAGGACGATCCGGCATGGGATGCGGAGATGCTTGCGTTGGTCGAGATCGCATGGCAGCTGGTCCGAGACCATGCCTGCACCGGCCTCGGCGGGCCGGGTCAGATCGACCCCTGGCCCATCACAGGCGACCCGCTATCCGAGCCGATCATGCTGGCGTGAACGGCGCGATTAAGGGGGGTGTTTCGCAAAACTCGTCTGCTGCAAATCTTACTGTCACGCCGTGCAAAAATTCGTGTCACGCTACAGTCCTTTCCCTGTGAGCGAGTTCCGCCGCATCTCGGTGACCCTGCTGCCCGAATTCCAGTGACCGCGCGGTGACCGCGGACATCTTCGGGAATGGTGACAAGATGTCGGGAGGGGTATGAAAAAGGCGCTAAGGGGTTGTTAAACCTGCCTTAGCGCCTTTGGAAACATGGTGGGCGATAACGGATTTGAACCGCTGACATCTTCGATGTGAAGCCAGAAATTGCTTTGTCACCCCAGTGCAGCAGATGACACGAGACGGCACGAAAGGGCAGGATCCGAGGCCTCGGGGAAGCGAGCTTCTTGGCGGCGCGAAGATGCAAAGGCGTCGAAGATCGTGCAATCTGGTCGAATCCGGGGCCGGTGACCCGCTGGTGACCGCGCGCGCACCGTCTTGCGCGCTTGGTAATCTTGCAGTCTTGGCATCACCGTTCCGGTCATGCACACTCCCCGCAGATTTTCTTGACCCATTTCCCCTGCGGAGGCCTTTTCATGAACGCCCCCCTGCGCCAGTCCGAGCGTCTCGGGCGCCTCACCACCGCGCTCGGCCCCGACACCCTGGCGCTCCTGCGTTTCGATGGCACGGATCACCTGAACGACCTCTTCGAATACCGGATCGAGGCACTGGCTACCCGCCCCGACCTCGACTTCGACGCGCTGATCGGCACCCATGCCACGGTCGAGATCGAGACCCGCGACGGCACGCAGCCCTTTGACGGGATCGTGACGCAGGCCCGCGGTGGGCGAGAACGGCCATCGCTACGACCTGACCCTGCGGCCCTGGTTCTGGCTGGCGAGCCGCCGCCGCAACCAGCGCATCTTCCACGACAAGACCGTGGTCCAGATCCTGCAGGAACTGCTCTCGGACTACGCCCAGCTCGGCGATCCGGCGGTCGAATTCCAGCTCTCGCAGGACTACCCGGTGCTGGAATACACCGTGCAGTATCGCGAAAGCGACCTCGATTTCGCCCGCCGGCAGATGGAGCGACACGGGATCAGCTTCCATTTCCGCCACGCCATGGGCTCGCACACGCTGGTCCTGACCGACGACGTGCTGGCGCATGAGACGATCGGCGCCCGGCCCTACAAGAGCTACGACGGCCACCACCAGGCCGAGGACGAGCATTTCTGGGACTGGTCGCCCGAGCGCAACCTGACCACCGGCGCCATCCGGCTGACGGACTACAACTTCAAGACCCCCGACGCGGCGATGGAGGCGGACCGGCTGGGCGACGCCGCCCATGCGCAAGGCGCCATCGAGAGCTTCGATTATCCCGGCGACTACCTGGCGCAGGACGTGGGCAAGATCGTCGCCGGGCTGCGCACCTCGCAGGAGCGCGGCGCGGATCGCCGCAACCGCGCGGTGGGCGATTGCGCCAGCCTGCGGGCGGGGAAGCGGGTGACCTTGTCGGGCGATCCGGTGCCGGGCACGGGCGGGACCTATCTGTGCCTCTCGGCCTCGCACCATTTCGTGTCCGAGGCCTATGGCTCCGGCGGTCAAGGCAGCGACGGCTATGCGTTCACCGGCAGCTACGCCCTGATGCCGGACACGGCGCCGATGGCCCCGCCGCGGCGCACGGCGGTGCCGGTGGTGCATGGGCCGCAGACCGCGATGGTGGTGGGCGAGGGCGAGATCGACTGCGACGAATATGGCCGGATCCTGGTGCGGTTCCACTGGGACCTGAGCGGGGCGTTCTCGATGCGCTGCCGGGTGTCGCAGAACTGGGCCGGCGCCGGCTGGGGCGGCATGGTCATCCCGCGCATCGGCATGGAGGTGGTGGTCGAGTTCCTCGAAGGGGATCCAGACAAGCCACTGGTCACGGGGAATGTGTTCAATGGGAAGAACAATACGCCCTATCCGCTGCCCGAGCATAAGACGAAGGCCGTCTGGCGCTCCAAGACGCATAAAGGCAATGGCTTCAACGAGATCAGCTTCGAGGATGAAAAAGGGCGAGAGAAGGTTTACCTGCACGCGGAGCGCGATCACGAAATTCACGTCGAGAATAATCGCGCCAAACGGGTGGATCGCAATCAGTCCGAAAGCGTGGGCAACAACAAATCTATTGAGGTGGGCAACAACCACCATGAGGTGATCGGCGGCAATATGACGCTGATGGTGGGGCCGAACAAGCTGCAGAGCGCTGTAACCTCGGCATTCATGAAGTTTACGGGTGCAATTGGT
>NZ_KQ955208.1:715078-717642 GCF_001546115.1 Paracoccus aminovorans | reverse complement strand
TGCCAAAAACAAGGCCGAGACGGTGATGGTCAGCTCAAACGAGATCGTGGGCGCGGCCAAGACGATTACGGTTGGCGGCGGCTATCAGCTTAGTGTGCAAGGTATCCGAAATGAATCGGTGCTGCTTGGCGCCTATGAGGAGGTAGGTCAAAATAAGGTTGTTGTGGTCGGAAAGCGTTTCGAACTGGTCTGCGGTAAAAGCAAGCTGCAGATGAACGAGGACGGCAAGATCGTTCTGCAAGGAGTGGATCTACAGATCGAAGGCTCGGACCGTATCACCGCCAAGGGTGATCACATCGACCTGCCCCAAGGACGGCCATGAGCTATCTTAACGGTATCTTCCTTGAGAAAGAGAATGCCCGCCGCGCCTTGCGCGATGGTATGCGCGATGCATTCTTCGCCGAAATAGGTTTGCCGCGCCTGACTGATCCCATGCGCATTGACGCCACCTCCGAGGTGCAGCATGCGAAGGTGCTGGAACTGATTGGTATTGCTCGCACATTACATGGCGATGAAGTCTCTGGCCTGGATATGCTGGAAAGCACGCTCCGGCAGCTTGCGGTTGGGCTGCCAGACTTGCCTATTGGATGCCCCAATCAGTTATCCCTTGATATGGTTTCGGCCGAGGGCATGCAGCGGAGCAATTTCGACATGACTTGGGCCGGCTGGTTCGATGGCTGAGGCAGATACGCCTCCCCTTCAAGGCGGCACGGTTCAGGCGCGACTTAGCGGGCCGCAGTCGGCGCTGGTCCCGGATGTGACCGACACCAGCTATCAGGCTCAGGCGGCGGCGCTTGGTGAATATGCCCAGAACGCCTTCAACGAGGTGTTGGCGCAATACCGTTTTCTAGGGTTGCTTGCGGGCATCCGCGGCCCGAGCGACGGCCCTGAAGACGTTGAGGCGGCCCGAGCCGCCGTCATGGAGGCTCTGGAAGAGGTCTTGCGCGCCGGTCCCCTGTCGCAGCAGGTCGATAGCGGCTGGAAGGCCGTGCAACAGAAACGTGATGCACTACGCGAACGGGTTTTTGCCGGCCTACGGTCGGGTGGCAATATCGATGGGCTTATGGCGGCCGAGGGCCTTCTGGGCCAGATCGTCGGCGGCCATCCGCATAACCAGTCCGAGACCTGGCATGAGCAGGTTGCGGGTGGCGCATATCGTTTGAATTATCAATCGCAGCTTACACATGTTCCGGCCGATCTGCGCGGCGATTTTGACGCTTTGATCGCCGCACAGGAGCAGCTTTCCCGGCTGGAGGATGCGCGCCGAGCCCAGAGCCGTGCAGCGGTTGTGAGCTTCTTCACCCGCATCTGGGACGGTGTGCGGAAATATTACGAAGAAAACATGGCGTTGATCCGCAATGGCCAATGGCTGCTTGCGACGGGGCGGATTGCTGTCGATGCCGCGATCTTCGCTGCCGAAGAGGTCGTGGTCGCAGGCATCGTTACCGCAATCATCGGCGTCACCGGGGGCTTGGCCGCAGGAATGGCCATTGTATTGCGCAGTGCAGTGCGGGGCATGCTGAGCGTGGTGCGTACCGGAACCCGGGTTGTCCGCAATATCCGTGCGAACTACGTCTTCCGTATCGAACTGCGCAAGGTCGAGCCGGGCGTGCTCTACTCGAACCCGATCCCATTCAATGTGACGGTGGGTCGTAAGCTCAACTATGAAAAGGTTATAGATGTCGAGAAGGATCTGACTCCGAACGAGCGACGCGCAGTCGGTGAAGGTGGGCAAGGCTCGCTTGAGCCGGATGCGGATGCGCCGGAGGCGGGGGCGAGGAGCGCTAATCCTGACAATCCACCATCTTACCTCCACCCGCGGGAGGGGCAGCCGCCGCGAAGCAATGATGAACTGGCCCCGGGCGGTCGCGTGCCGTATGACAAGAACAACCCGGCCGCATTCCAGAACTGGTGGGATGATCTGAGCCCTCAAGAGCTAGGGCAGCTATCAAAGGACAAGGCGTTGTGGAAAACCATCGAGAACAGGATCAGGAACGGCGGTGGTGAACACGAGTGGCTTAAGGTCAGCCAGCAGCTTGAACATAAACGGCTTGGCTTCTCGATGAAAGAAATTTAGGATTGGGTGACTGCGACGCGGAACGCCGAAGGGCCTTTACCCCAACCGACCGCACAGGGCGATATACGCTGGCGACACTCATCCACCACGGGACGCGGCGCTGGCCCCGGATCTACGACAATGCATAAAGCGCTTGATAACCTTTACGGTCCACCGCCACCGGGAAGCAGACAGGAACTTCTACGTCGGATGGGGTATTTTGCGAACCATTATCTGGATGGCGGCATCGAAAGCCTGCCTTCGGGTTTACGTGACGCGATCATCAATGCAGGAGGGGGGTAATGACCCTACTGGAAGACTGGCTTGCTTACCTTGAAGAACCGGATCTGTTTGATCAACATCATTTCGAGGGTTTGGCACTGGAGTTGCAAACCGCGGAGAATCTGAACACAGCCTTTTTCAGTTTACCCGGGGGGGGAGGGGCTTGTTCAGAGAATCATTGATATTAGACGGCAAGCTGATTTTAATGGAACGTACCTTCTTGCAA
>NZ_KQ955208.1:562928-712490 GCF_001546115.1 Paracoccus aminovorans | reverse complement strand
GCCTCCCATACCGGAAGTAACTCGTTACCTGCTATGGCCTATTGTCCGATATCCTTTGAATGACGCGCCTGCCATGAATCTATGGCTAATGGGTCATCGAATGGACTTTTGCCAAGATCGGTCACTGTTGATCGTTGGTGGTGCGGGATGACCTCTGGCTGATAGCATGTGCCGATGCAGGGCCATTGCTTGATGTGTGGGAGGCTTTACTCCGTGTATTTAAAAAATCTCTAAAAATGCAGAAGGCATTGATGAAGGAAAATGATTCCATGCTTTTAGCTTTGGCTTCAAAAGGAAAATGCCTGGCGCGTTCGATCTGATATTTACAGCTGTAGATTGGAACTTCCGGGCTGATTGGAATCAGGAGTATTGACTTTGGGGACACATATGACCGGTAAATCTTCCACCCGTCTCGGGGATATTGCTTCCGATCACGCCTGCCATTTCCCGCCAACCCCCAGCATTGAGGCGTCGCTTGACGTGAATGTCGACGGCATCCCCGCCGTCCGGCAGGGTGATTCTTATGCGCCGCACGCCTGCCCCACCTGCCCCGCTCCGGCGCATGATCGGGCGCTGTCAGGAGGATCGGGCTCGGTCTTCATCAATGGTAAGCCGGCCGGCCGTATTGGTGACGCGATTTCCTGCGGAGGCGCAGCAGATGAGGGATCCTCATCTGTGTTCATCGGAGATTGACCAAGCCGCGCCTTGCTCAAGTATCGCATTTGAGATACATTTCGTGTAGCACAGGAGGCCACCATGCCCGCGCAAACTTCAATGCTGCACGTCCGCGTGGACGACCAACTCAAAGCCCAAGCTGCCGAGGCGCTGGCCGGGGTTGGCTTGACCCTGTCGGATGCGGTCCGCATCCTGCTGACCCGCGTCGCGCGGGAGGGCGGGCTGCCGGCCGGTTTGACCGCCGATCCGGACGCCTATGACGCGTGGTTCCGCGCAAAGGTGCGCGAAGCACTTGA
Organism: Paracoccus aminovorans; assembly: GCF_001546115.1. Taxonomy (GTDB): domain Bacteria; phylum Pseudomonadota; class Alphaproteobacteria; order Rhodobacterales; family Rhodobacteraceae; genus Paracoccus; species Paracoccus aminovorans_B. The sequence continues at coordinate 711,519 of NZ_KQ955208.1, read as the reverse complement.
GGATGACCAGCCGACCATCCCGCATGTCGATATCATGGCGGAAATGCGCGAACTGATCGAGCGGAAGCGCCGTGCCTGAGGTGGAATGGCGGCAAGCCGCGCGCGAGGATCTGCGTTTGATCTTCGCGTACATCGCCGATGACAATCCGACAGCCGCGCTCGCGCTGCTGGAAGAGATCGAGGCGAAGGTTGGCAAGCTGCCTGATCGGCCGAGGGCGTATCGGCCGGGCCGGGTTGCAGGGACACGCGAAATGGTCGTCCGGCCGAACTATCTTGTGATCTATGCCGAGGTCGGGGGAGCGCTGGTGATCCTGCGGGTCTTGCATGCGGCGCAGATGTGGCCGTGAGTGGCGAGGGTGGCAAAGTCGGCCCTTAGCCGACGGTCGAGTCAGCGCCATGCTGCGTGGTGGCATTTCGCAAAACTGCCGTTCGCAAGGTGTCGCAGAAAAATCTCGCCATGACGATAGCGGGGGGCGGTCACAGCATCAACGCCGGCTTAGGGTGGGGGATCACCTCTCGGGCGAAGGAGCACTGCGCGGACTGTCGGCGATGGCTTTTGCTCTTGCGAAAATGCCTATGTGAATCGGACTGTTCTCATGATTCTCAGAATCTCACATGGGTGCTTGAATAAGCTATCTGCACACCCAAATTGAGAAAGTGGATTGCGGGGATAAGAACATGATAACGGAAACGCATATTCGGCAATGGGCAGATCGCATTGAAGCGCGTTCCCTGCTGCCTGTACTTGTTCGTCGCCTGATCCGTGAAACCACTCCGGGTCTGAAGTCGCTTCGCTTTCCCGGCAATGATGCAATCGCCCTTCACGGCGTTGATGGTGAGGCAGTGAGTGAGACCTCAACCCCGTGGGTGCCGGCTGGAAAGTCGCTATGGGAAATGGGCTGCGATCAATCTCCCTCCACAAAGGCTAACGCCGATTATGATAAGAGGGTCAAAGAATTCGATGCCGAAATCCTGAAGGATACAGCATTTGTCTTTGTGACCCCAAGACGTTGGGCTAGCAAAGAGGAATGGCTGACTGAGCGCCGCGCAAGCGGGGACTGGGCAGAGGTCCATGCTTGGGACGCGGTGGATATCGAAACATGGCTGGAAGAGGCTCCCGGGACACGCATCTGGCTGGCAGAACGGCTTGGATTGAGCCATCCCGGATTAATTTCCCCTGAAGACTGGTACAGAGGCTGGGCGAGCGCGTCGACCCCAAGCATACCGGCCAGATTGGTGGCGGAACGAAGGGGCGGTAAGAGCGAGACGTACCAGAATATGCTCCGAGATGGTGATCGGACAATTCCTATCATCGCGGATAGCCGACAGGAAGCAGTGGCCTTTTCTATTGCGGCTCTGATTCAGGCCGATGCCTATGATCTTCTGGACCGAATGGTGGTCGTGACCTCATCGGACGCGGTGCCAGGTGCTGGGACAGGCCAGAAACCGATCCTTGTACTAGGTGGTGTTGACAAAAGGGATTCACAGGGTGGCCTGATCGTGATTCAAGCTGGTACCTGCAATGGAGACCAGCTTGGCACGAGACCTGATGTCGGACGAGGAATGGGCGTTTCATGAGCGCTTCATTCTGGCCGTGCGCGCCCCGAACGGGCGCAAGCCCGCAAATCACCGCCTTGTTCTTGATGGGATTTTCTGGATCGCGCGGACCGGCTCTCCTTGGCGCGACCTCCCAGAAGAGTTCGGGAAGTGGTCCAGTGTCTACCGCCAGTTCCGGCGCTGGACCCTGGCGGGGTTGTGGGAGCAGATCCTCGAAGCGCTGAACGAAAGTCGGATCGTGCCGGATGCGCTCCAGATGATCGACAGCACCGTGATCCGCGCCCATCATCAGGCAGCGGGCGCAAAAGGGGGACTCCAAGACAGGGTTTTGGCCGTTCAAGAGGTGGTTTCACGACCAAGGTCCACCTGCGCGTCAATGCTGCCGGGCTGCCAATGAGGTCGGACATCACGCCGGGCCAGACATCGGACTACCTGGGCTTTGATCTGGTCATGGACGACAACCTGCCGGAGCCTTGCATCCTGCTGGCCGATCGCGGCTATGACTCCGACAAGGTTCGCAAAACCATGGAGGCGCGTAGCATCCTGCCGGTGGTCCCGATGCGCAAGTCTCGCAGGCTCCGTGTCGCTGTCGATCGCAGGCTCTACCGGCTGCGGAACCTTGTCGAGCGGTGCTTCAACAAGCTCAAGAACGCTCGCCGTGTCGCCACCCGCTACGACAAGACCGCCGAAAGCTTCCTTGGCTTCATCGATATCACGTCGATCCGCCTCTGGCTCCGCCATTTGTCAACATGACCTAAGACGGAATGCTTTTCCATTATGGGGCCTGAAGATGACATTGCATTTCATCGGGCCGCGCTGTTTTGGGCTTCCTTGTACCATCTCATGTTCCTCAAAGATGCCGAGAAGTTTAACCGCGCAAGATTGACTGAGACTCTGACGAAGGCGTCAGCCCTGTTCGAAGTCAACATCAAGTTCTTCTGTCGGTCAGACAATAAAAAAGGCTTCGAAGAAGTTGACGTTCACTCATACAAGAAGCCCAAAAAGATACCTAGGTGGTGTTGACAAAAGGGATTCACAGGGTGGCCTGATCGTGATTCAAGCTGGTACCTGCAATGGAGACCAGCTTGGCACGAGACCTGATGTCGGACGAGGAATGGGCGTTTCATGAGCGCTTCATTCTGGCCGTGCGCGCCCCGAACGGGCGCAAGCCCGCAAATCACCGCCTTGTTCTTGATGGGATTTTCTGGATCGCGCGGACCGGCTCTCCTTGGCGCGACCTCCCAGAAGAGTTCGGGAAGTGGTCCAGTGTCTACCGCCAGTTCCGGCGCTGGACCCTGGCGGGGTTGTGGGAGCAGATCCTCGAAGCGCTGAACGAAAGTCGGATCGTGCCGGATGCGCTCCAGATGATCGACAGCACCGTGATCCGCGCCCATCATCAGGCAGCGGGCGCAAAAGGGGGACTCCAAGACAGGGTTTTGGCCGTTCAAGAGGTGGTTTCACGACCAAGGTCCACCTGCGCGTCAATGCTGCCGGGCTGCCAATGAGGTCGGACATCACGCCGGGCCAGACATCGGACTACCTGGGCTTTGATCTGGTCATGGACGACAACCTGCCGGAGCCTTGCATCCTGCTGGCCGATCGCGGCTATGACTCCGACAAGGTTCGCAAAACCATGGAGGCGCGTAGCATCCTGCCGGTGGTCCCGATGCGCAAGTCTCGCAGGCTCCGTGTCGCTGTCGATCGCAGGCTCTACCGGCTGCGGAACCTTGTCGAGCGGTGCTTCAACAAGCTCAAGAACGCTCGCCGTGTCGCCACCCGCTACGACAAGACCGCCGAAAGCTTCCTTGGCTTCATCGATATCACGTCGATCCGCCTCTGGCTCCGCCATTTGTCAACATGACCTAAGACGGAATGCTTTTCCATTATGGGGCCTGAAGATGACATTGCATTTCATCGGGCCGCGCTGTTTTGGGCTTCCTTGTACCATCTCATGTTCCTCAAAGATGCCGAGAAGTTTAACCGCGCAAGATTGACTGAGACTCTGACGAAGGCGTCAGCCCTGTTCGAAGTCAACATCAAGTTCTTCTGTCGGTCAGACAATAAAAAAGGCTTCGAAGAAGTTGACGTTCACTCATACAAGAAGCCCAAAAAGATACCTAGGTGGTGTTGACAAAAGGGATTCACAGGGTGGCCTGATCGTGATTCAAGCTGGTACCTGCAATGGAGACCAGCTTGGCACGAGACCTGATGTCGGACGAGGAATGGGCGTTTCATGAGCGCTTCATTCTGGCCGTGCGCGCCCCGAACGGGCGCAAGCCCGCAAATCACCGCCTTGTTCTTGATGGGATTTTCTGGATCGCGCGGACCGGCTCTCCTTGGCGCGACCTCCCAGAAGAGTTCGGGAAGTGGTCCAGTGTCTACCGCCAGTTCCGGCGCTGGACCCTGGCGGGGTTGTGGGAGCAGATCCTCGAAGCGCTGAACGAAAGTCGGATCGTGCCGGATGCGCTCCAGATGATCGACAGCACCGTGATCCGCGCCCATCATCAGGCAGCGGGCGCAAAAGGGGGACTCCAAGACAGGGTTTTGGCCGTTCAAGAGGTGGTTTCACGACCAAGGTCCACCTGCGCGTCAATGCTGCCGGGCTGCCAATGAGGTCGGACATCACGCCGGGCCAGACATCGGACTACCTGGGCTTTGATCTGGTCATGGACGACAACCTGCCGGAGCCTTGCATCCTGCTGGCCGATCGCGGCTATGACTCCGACAAGGTTCGCAAAACCATGGAGGCGCGTAGCATCCTGCCGGTGGTCCCGATGCGCAAGTCTCGCAGGCTCCGTGTCGCTGTCGATCGCAGGCTCTACCGGCTGCGGAACCTTGTCGAGCGGTGCTTCAACAAGCTCAAGAACGCTCGCCGTGTCGCCACCCGCTACGACAAGACCGCCGAAAGCTTCCTTGGCTTCATCGATATCACGTCGATCCGCCTCTGGCTCCGCCATTTGTCAACATGACCTAACCACCGGGGCAATCGCACGGGCGCTAGAACGGCGATTGTCGCTGGCTATGGGGCGACGGTTTCCAGCCTGTTCACCGCCGCTCACCCGCAGCCCGCATTCGAGGGGGAGGCGAATGACCTTGGCGACGTGTGGTGGGATTACCCCGACACGTTCCCTGGCCTGCAAATGGCCGCTCACCAGCAAATCCTGATCGAGAGCAACTGACATGCCTGTTTACTCGCAACGTATCGCCGCCACGCGCAGCCTCTCTGACGCTCCGCTGGGCACTGTGTTTCTTCCCGGACGGGTCGAACCTGATCCGCTGACGGATAACCTCATGGCGGCTCTGCCGGCCGGTTCTATTTGGCTCGATCCGCGGTCTGGTTTTGCATCTGGGTCGTGGACTGATCGCAAGAGCGGAGAGGTATTCGCGCTCGGCACCAATACCGGTGCGGCCATGCCCGCCGTGGTTCAGGACGCGCAAAATGGTCAGCGGGGCTTGCTGTTCAGCAACGGCACGTCCGGTTGCCCTCTCGTATCGACCTCCGATGATATTTGGCCGATTGAGGCAAGCTATACTCTGGTCGCGATGATCAAGCCAACCGGCGAGGCATCTGCGGTTGGCGGGATTGCCGCAAACCAGCGGATCGAAACGTCGCAAACAGGGGGCGTGCAGACCGGGGCGAGCCGCTTTGGCTATGTCGTCTCCGCTTCGGTTCTGGCTCTCAATCATCAGACCCGGGATTCAGCCGGGGCCACGACCACCAACATAGTGCAGTCGGTGACCGGGGCCGCCGCCGGGACTGCGGCCCAAATGTGGATGGCGTCGTTCGATCGCCCCGGCGGCGCGGCAGAGCTATGGCTTAACGGGGCCGTGAACCGCGCGGTGGCATCGGGCATTACACGGCAGAATGAGGAGGGCCACCTTGTCGTCGGGGCGGCAGGCTATATCCCAGGCACGGTCTACAACCCGCTCCGTTACGTCAACCTGCTCGGATTGATCATGGTGCCCGGGCTTGCTCTGCATCAGAGCGGCACGCAGCAAACCGAAATTCGCCAGGCCATCGAGGCCTATGCTCGCGGCAAACTCGCCATCTGGTGATCAACAAGAAAAGCCGGGCAGCCCCACCACAAGCCGCCCGGCTCTCCCTCTTGATAGCGCGCCCGGCGCGGCCCTGCGTCACATACCGGACACAATGATCTTCACGGCCAATTGGAAATACGATGGATCTTATCAAAGACTTCTGGGCGCTGGCGGCAGCGCTGGTCGGCGGCATTTTCTGGCTCGCGCGGTTGGAGGGTAAAGTGGCGAAATCGTTGGAGGAAATCGAACGATTGGAAAAGCGGATCGAACGCGACCGGGCCGACATGCGCGATGATCTGTCGGACGTGAAAGAACTCCTGGCCGAGCAAAACCGCGACATCAAGATCCTGCTGGGTCGCGGGCATCAGATCCATTGGAACGACCGCACCCAACCCCCGAGGTAAGCCATGCATTGGGCTGCATCATCCTGCCTCGGCCTGCTGCTGACCGGGCGCTACAAGCCGTTCTGCGCCGTGGTTTACGAGACCCGCGACTGCGCCGCCCGCCGGGCTTTTCTGCGCGCCATGGACCGGGTGTTTGAGCCTGACCACTGCCGGATCATCTGGGCGACATGGGCGGTCGGAAACGCCATCCGCTGAACGACTGATTTCCTGACGACGTGAGCACCACCCTCTCGCCCAGCAATCGTTGGGCGAAACACCGATTCGCACCCGCCCTGAGCACCACCTCTGCGGCGGGCTTTTTCATGAGGACATGATGAGAAATCCATTCGTAGCGCTTTTCGCGTGGCTCTCCGACGTGTTCGGATCGAAGTCCAAGGCGAAGAAGGCGGCCGGCGCGACCGGCGCGGCCGGGGTCATCGCCGCAGCCGCCATCTTCATCGGACCATGGGAAGGCGAGCGCACCGAGGCCTACCTCGACCGCATCGCCCAGCCGCCCGTCTGGACCGTCTGCTACGGCGAGACGCGCGGCGTGAAGGCCGGCGACCGCTACACCAGCGCGCAATGCACCGACATGCTCATGGCGGCGCTTGCGACCTATCGCGACGGCCTGACCCGGTGCGTCCCGGCGCTGCCGCAGCAGCCCGAGGGTGTGCAGGTGGCGCTGGTGTCCTGGTCCTACAACGTCGGGACGAGCGCGGCCTGTGGCTCGACGCTCGCGAAGAAAGCCAATGCCGGCGACTGGCAGGGCGCCTGCAACCAGCTCCCGCGCTGGGACAAGGCCGGCGGCAAGCCCGTCAAGGGCCTGACCAACCGGCGCGCGGCTGAAACGAAACTCTGCCTCAATGCACTGAAAGGACAGTGACCATGCTCAAGGGAACCCTCGCGCTAGTGCTGCGCCAAGTTCTGCTCGTCTTTGCCGGGATGCTGGCATCGGCCGGCATCATCACCGCGACCGCCGATCTCGGCTATTACTGCTTCGACACCCGCTTTGTCGCCGATGCGACGGCCACGGCACTCATGCTGTTCCTAGGCGGGGGTGCCTCGGCCGGCGCAAGCATGCTCTGGCGGATCTGGGCCAAGAAGGGCGGCGGCGTCACCTGACCGCTGGAACGACATCGGGCGGGCCGCACCACACAGCCCTCCCGATCAGGTCGGGGCAACCACAAACCAATTACCACCACGAAAAAGGACTACTCGCCACCGACCCCTGCAATCTGCACGAGAGCTTCCGCGAGGTGAAGTTGCCTTTTTGGTCAACCTCGCTCGGACCCGTTTAGGTTGTGCAGTTGCGTCTCGCCTCATGCTGTGGTTATATCGGGTCGGCAGCCGAACGCGCGCTGCCTCTTGTGCTACTGTTAAACCCACCACGAAGACCGCCCCTCGGCTCACACCGGGGGGCGGCTTTTTTGCGTTTCAAAGGTTTGATCGAGCCTGTGCCTCAGATAGGGTCCGGGTGATGGCACAGTCGCACTCACCCGTCCTTACGGACAGCCGTTAATAATCGTTGACAACTTTAACGTGCAATCCTTAAGCACCGCAAACAGCGCGTTCGGTATCAACCTGACTTCGCCCAACCTCTGACATTGGGAATTTCCATGCCTGTCTACACGCTTAATGTTTTCTCTAACGCGGCCATCGGCCAACCCAACGGATTCCTCGGTGGAGCCCAGAATCTCGCTGTAAGCGCTGTGGATGTCATGCAGATTCAGGACAACGACCCGGTCCTGCAAGACGAAAGCAACAGTCCCCAAGAATCTCTGGACCTTGATGGTGAGCAGGTTCTGGCCGCGGCTCTTGGCCTCGCATCCGCTGGGCAGGTTGTCCGGAGCGTCTTCAAGCAGACGATTGTCAACTCGACCACCGGCGAAACCGGCACTGCCTACACCATCCGGATCTACTCCGGCACATCCAACGAGAACCTTGGTGGACAGGTCGGCGACTACTACTGGGCGTCGACCATCAAGGTCAGCGCCGGGGATGTCGTCTCGCTGAGTTCGACCGGCGATAACGACTATAACGGCACTGTCGACTACAGCACTCTGGTGGCCTGCTTCACGCGCGGCACCGCGATCCGCACGCCTCGTGGCGAAGAACTGATCGAGACGCTGAGCGTCGGTGACATGGTGCTTACGCAGGACCGCGGCGAGCAGGCCGTGCGTTGGATCGGCTCGACGCTGGTGACGGCTGATCGCCTGCAAGCGCAGCCGCACCTGCGCCCGATCCGCATCAAAGCCGGTGCGCTCGGCACGGCGATTCCGAGCACCGACCTTCTCGTCTCGCCGCAGCACCGGATTCTTGTCCGCTCCCGGATCGCACAGCGCATGTTCGGAGTGAACGAGGTTCTGGTCGCGGCCAAGCAGCTTGTCGCAATCGACGGGATCGACGTAGCCGATGATGTCGAGGCGGTCGAATACTTCCACATCCTGTTCGACCAGCACGAAGTCGTCGTTTCCAATGGGGCCGAGAGCGAGTCTCTCTATACCGGCACCGAGGCCCTGAAATCAGTGGGTGCCGCAGCGCGCGAGGAAATCCTGGCGCTGTTCCCGGAGCTTGCGCAGGACGACTATACGCCGGTGGCTGCGAGGCAGCTTTCGTCTGGTCGGCAGGGCCGGACGATGGCGGCCCGCCACGCGCAGAACCGCCAGGCGCTTGTCAGCTGATACAAGAATTGCAGCTTCCTCGGGCCGCATTGGCTCGGGGAGACGTCGGCGGCGGAGAGAGCGGCCACGAAATCGGCCCGCGCCCGCTCGGGATCGACGGTGCCGCGGTCGAGGCCGAGGCAGGCCAGCACGGCCAGCTGGTAGTCAGGGTCGCCTTGGTCGCAATGCGCCAGGAGTGCGGCGCCCATTCCGCGAGCGTCGGTCACCGTCCGAAATCGCCCGATATCCTCCTCATAGGTGACTGGCCTGATCGTTTTCGTGCTCGGCATCTCGCCACCCCGCATTGCTGACCCCTCGCAACCCGCCGCGCGCGGGATTGTTCCGCTTGCCCCGTCCCGGTTCGCCCGGGGCGGGGGTCTTTTTGCGTTTTGGACCGATCTTGCGCGGCGATTGACTCCGGCTCGGTCTGCGATAGTGTCTACAACGTCGCCGCGCCGGCGTGGATCATCCCAGCACCATCTGTTTGACCGCTGCCCGAGGGGCCTAATGCGCTGCGCGATCTACACCCGGAAATCATCCGACGAAGCCGCCGAATCCCACCTGGGCAGCACCACGGTCCAGCGCGAGTTGTGCGAGGCCTATATCACCAGCCAGACTGGCGAGGGCTGGACCTGCCTGCCGGACCCCTACGACGATATCGGTTGGTCAGGCGGCACGCTGGCCCGCCCGGCCCTCAAGCAGCTGCGCGCCGACATCGTGGCGGGCAGGGTCGACGTGGTGGTGGTCTACAAGATCGACCGGCTGTCGCGCAGCCTGAAGGATTTTCTCGACCTGGTCGAGGAGATGGACAAGGCCGGCGTCACGTTCGTCTCGATCACCCAAGCCTTTAACACCACGACCTCGATGGGCCGGCTGATGCTCAATGTCCTACTGAGCTTTGCGCAGTTCGAGCGCGAGCTGACCGGCGAGCGGCTGCGGGATTGGTTTGCCGGCGCGCGGGCGCGCGGAATCTGGACCCATCCGCGACCATTTGGCTATCAGCGTGGCGAGGATGGGCGTCTGATCGTGGTCGAGGATGAGGCCGAGGTGGTGCGTCTGGCCTATCGCCTCTATTGCAAGCTGGGATCGGGCCGGCTGGTCGCCAACGAGCTCAATCTGGCGGGCCACCGCAACAAGTTCGGTCGCCCCTGGGCCGGCCACGCGACCGTGGTGATGCTGACCAACCGGCTCTATATCGGTGATCGCGTCCACAAGGGAGTGGCAGAGCCGGGCCAGCATGTCCCGATCATCTCCCAGGAGCTCTGGCGCAAGGTCCAGCAGCGCATGGAGGTCAGCCGCCGACGCCGCGCGGGAATGAAGCGCGACCCCGACGAAAGCCTGTTGCGCGGCCGGATAAAGCACGAGCTTGGGCGGGCGCTGATCCATGTCACGGCCCGCGGCAGGACGGGCGACCACTATCGCTATTACGTGCCGCATCGCGAGCGATACGGCCCAGGCGCGCGACCGGAGCATAGGTTCCGGGCCCGCGCTCTTGAGGATGCCGTCCTGATCGCCTTGGGGCCGATCATCGGCCGGGATCTCGAGACGCTGGCGCACGCCGCCCGGCTGCGGGTGATCCAGAAATGGGTCGAGATGGTGACCGTCGGCGACACCGACATGGTGATCTCGCTCTATTCCGGCGGCGAGATCATTGCTCCGCACAGGAGCGCGCTGTTGATAAAGCCGCGGCCCTGGCCGCGTGGCACCATGCCACCTTGGCTGCGCCAGTGCCAGGCAATGATGGCGACGGGTGTCAGCCTCAACCGGACGGCGAAAGCGCACGGTGTTTCCGCGGCGACGCTGTCGCGGGCAAACCGGGCCTATCCGCGCCCTTCATCTTCGCCATAAGGCGCAAGGCCCGCCAGCAGGGCGCGGCAGGCCAGCGCGGTCCGCGTTTCCGCCGGACCCTGCACGCCGTCGCGCTTCATGGTGACCACGCTATTGGTGCTGATCCCAAGGAGCGCTGCGGCTTCCTTGTCCGTCTTGATGCGGCCGGCCAATTTCATCTCGGCCAGCCAGCGGGTGAAGGCTTCTGGGGTCATGCTGCAAGATCCCGGTGCCGGCCCTGCTGGGCATCCCAGATGCAGCCCTCGCGGATTGCATCAGCCCCGGCAATGGCTTTCGATGCGCCGGCGAGCTGCCAGTTGGCGTCGATCAGCTGGGCGATCAGACGAGCGGGCAGGGCGGCGATCACCTCGTCGGGGATTGCCCGCAGCATGGCTGACACGCTTTCGGGGTGTGCGGAGATAGAGCACATTTTAATGGCCCTATTGATTTTGCGGCTGTGGTCGATATGGTCGGTCATGTCAGCGCCTCTCGGCTGAGGTGTGGTCCGGTCCAGCATCGGGGCCGGTGGATCGAAACATTGTCTTTTGCGGTTCTGGCGGTATAGCCATTCCCGAGGCCCCGCTTGGAAACAGGCGGGGCTTCATTTTTCGGATCAGTTGTTGCTGTAACGGCTGTCCATGTCGCGGGTCAGGCTGCCGGCGCAAGGTAATGGAGCATGATGATGATGGGACTGAAGCCGATCAGCTGTCGCGTGATGGCGTTCGACGTGACCGAGGAGGAACTGATCGCGGACGAGCTTCGCGAGGTGATCCCCGGGTGCGAGGTCAAGGCGGTGCGCCGGGTCGGCCGGGATCGCTGGCTGGCCGACGTACGCAAGCTCGGGAAGCGGGAAACGGTAACCGAGACGATCAAGACACATGTCGTCGATGACACATACCTCGGGATCGAGGTGCTGGGCTATGCGCCGATCCGGCATGTGGCCTGAAGGCTAGCGGGCATGCCATAGGCCGTCACTCATCGCGCATCCTCCTGGTTTGCCAGCCGCAACAGCACGTCCGCATGGCACGGCTGATCGAGCGGACACCAGCAGGCCAGATCGCGACCGCGAAGATGATGGACGTTAGCGATGATCCGGCCGATGTGGCTGTCCGGGTGAGCGACCGGCGGGCAGAAAGAGCCGTTCGACATGAAGCCCTCGACGGCGGAAGCGAAGCGGCGCACCGCCTCGGCCGCGTCGGGAATGCCCGGTTCGCCCACCCGCCACGGATTGCCCCATCGCGTTGATCGGTCAACCTTCACCGCGCTCTCGGGCATTCGCCATCCCTTCGTGCGCTTGAGCTGGATTCGCTTTGGCGTCATCGCGCGTCCTCCGGGGGCTGGGGGAGGGCGGGCCTGCGGGTCAAGCACCAAAGCTGAAGAAGGGCGATGTTCCCGCCGGTCCAGCTGGCTGCGGCCCATTCGGCGCTGATTAATCCGCCGGCCACCATGCCGACGTTGATGACGGCGTTCATCATGGAGATGCCGAGGCTGATCATGCTGACGTTCCTCCGTGGATGGGGGGGAATCGGCAGGCTACGGGGCGGGGGCGCAAAACCGGGAATAGGTTCAAGGAACCATGGGGCGCTTCGCAATACGCGCCCCAACCGGGGTATGATATTGTTATCAAAGGGGAAATGGTGGGCGATAACGGATTTGAACCGCTGACATCTTCGATGTGAACGAAGCGCTCTACCGCTGAGCTAATCGCCCGGTGCGGGCTAGATAGCCGCAGTCGACGACAGCCGCAAGAGGCTTCGCAGGAAAAAAAGTCGCGCGGCAGCCCGTCACGAAGACCGGCGACGCAGGCGCAGGGTAATGACCTCGCCGCCCGTGCCATCCGTGCGCCGGCTGATCCGGGCGCGGCCCAGCGGCGGAAGCGCCAAGGTCATGCCCGCGGCGATAGCCGCGCCAAGCTCGGCCAGGGTGGCCTCGACGATGGTCTTGATCTCGTTCTGACGCAAGCCGGTGCGATGACCGACCAGAGACAGAAGTTCCCGCTTTTGCAAGACCTTGGCTGTTTCCGGCTCGGCCTTCTCTCCGACGCGCGGTTTTCGCTCTGACAGTGCCATGAAGCACCCCTTTCGGCGTCGCGGTCTAGAAAAAGGCCGCGCGGGATGCCGCGCGGCCTGGTCGTCAGTGGGCGACGGCAGCGCCGCCTTCCTGGTCATGGGCGGCGAGCCGGCTGGCGGCGGCCGCCTCCTCGGCGGCCTCGTCCCATTCCACGGGCTCGGGCTGGCGCACCAGGGCCTGTTTCAGCACCTCGCGCACATGGCTGACCGGAATGATCTTCAGCCCTTCCTTGACGTTGGCCGGGATGTCGGCCAGGTCCTTTTCGTTATCGGCCGGGATCAGCACCGTCTTGATGCCGCCCCGCAAGGCCGCCAGCAGCTTTTCCTTCAAGCCGCCGATGGCCATGGCATTGCCCCGCAGCGAAACCTCGCCGGTCATGGCGATGTCCTTGCGCACCGGGATCTGCGTGAGCACCGAGACGATGGAGGTCACCATCGCCAGGCCGGCCGAAGGGCCGTCCTTGGGCGTCGCGCCGTCCGGGACGTGGACGTGGATGTCGATGGCGTCGAACTTCGGCGGCTTCACCCCGATCTGGGGCGCGATCGAGCGCACATAGCTCGCCGCCGCGTCGATCGATTCCTTCATCACCTCGCCCAGTTTCCCGGTCGTCTTCATCCGGCCCTTGCCGGGCAGTTTCAGCGCCTCGATCTGCAACAGATCGCCGCCGACCTGGGTCCAGGCCAGGCCCGTCACCACGCCGACCTGGTCGTCCTTTTCGGCCAGGCCATAGCGGTGGCGGCGCACGCCCAGGTATTCCTCGGCCTTTTCGGGCGTCACGGCGACGGATTTCACCTGGCCCTTCAGGATCTCGGTCACGGCCTTGCGGGCCAGTTTCGCGATCTCCCGCTCCAGCGACCGCACGCCCGCCTCGCGGGTGTAATAGCGGATCACATGGGTCAGCGCCTCGTCCGAGACCGAGAATTCACCCTTGCGCAACCCGTTCGCCGCGATCTGCTTGGGCAGCAGGTGCTGGCGCGCGATCTCGCGCTTTTCGTCCTCGGTATAGCCGGCCAGAGAGATGATCTCCATCCGGTCGAGCAGGGGCCCGGGCATGTTGTAGCTATTGGCCGTGGTCACGAACATCACGTTCGACAGGTCGTATTCCACCTCCAGATAGTGGTCCACGAAGCTCGCGTTCTGTTCGGGATCCAGCACCTCCAGCATGGCCGAGGCCGGGTCGCCGCGGAAATCCTGGCCCATCTTGTCGATTTCGTCGAGCAGGATCAGCGGGTTGGTGGTTTTGGCTTTCTTCAGCGCCTGGATGATCTTGCCGGGCATCGAGCCGATATAGGTCCGGCGGTGGCCGCGGATCTCGCTCTCATCCCGCACGCCGCCCAGCGAAATGCGGATGAATTCGCGACCCGTCGCCTTGGCCACGGACCGGCCGAGCGAGGTCTTGCCGACGCCCGGAGGGCCGACGAGGCACAGGATCGGACCCTTCAGCTTGGCCGAACGGTTCTGCACCGCCAGGTATTCGACGATGCGTTCCTTGACCTTTTCCAGCCCGTAGTGATCGGCGTCCAGCACCTGCTCGGCCTTGGCCAGGTCCTTGCGGGTGCGCGACTTCACGCCCCAGGGCAGGGCCAGCAGCCAGTCGAGGTAATTGCGCGAGACCGTGGCCTCGGCCGACATCGGCGACATCGACTTCAGCTTCTTCAGCTCGGCCTCGGCCTTTTCGCGGGCCTCCTTGCTGAACTTGGTGGCGTTGATGCGTTCTTCCAGCTCGGTCAGTTCGTTGCCGCCATCCTCGCCGTCGCCCAGCTCCTTCTGAATGGCCTTCATCTGCTCATTCAGATAGTATTCGCGCTGGGTCTTCTCCATCTGGGTCTTGACGCGCGACTTGATCTTCTTCTCGACCTGCAGCACGGACATCTCGCCCTGCATCAGGCCATAGACCTTTTCCAGCCGCTCGGCGGTGACCAGCGTCTCCAGCAGGTCCTGCTTGCGGTCCAGCGCAATGCCCAGGTGGCCGCTGACCAGATCGGCCAGCCGCGCGGGATCGCGCGCCTCGGCCACGGCCGAGACGACTTCCTCGGGAATATTCTTGCGCACCTTCACATAGCGTTCAAATTCTTCCGCTACGGCTCGGGTCAGGGCGGTCAGCGTGTCGGAATCGCCGGGCTCTTCGACGAGGCTCTCGCAATGGGCCTCGAAGAAATTCTCGTTCGGCACGAAATCGGTGATGCGCACGCGCTCGCGGCCCTCGACCAGCACCTTGACGGTGCCGTCGGGCAGCTTGAGCAGTTGCAGCACATTGGCCAGCACGCCGGTGCGATAGATGCCCTCCGGCGCGGGCTCGTCGACCGCGGCATCCTTCTGTGCCGCCAGAAGGATCGGGCGGTCCTGTTCCATCACGGCTTCCAGCGCGCGCACCGACTTTTCGCGCCCGACGAACAGCGGCACGACCATGTGTGGAAACACCACGATGTCCCGCAAGGGCAGGACCGGATGGGTGGTTTGGGCGAATTCGTTCATGGAATCAGTCCTTTCTCGCCAAGTGGCGCAACCCCTGGAACAGGCAGTCTGCGCCCCCTGCTGGCAGACAAGATAAGAAGCTGGACGGCCGGGTTCAATGGCTGAATGGTTCGCATTTCGTTCGCATCCTTCACAACATGAAAAACCCCCGGCGGTCAGCCGGGGGTCCATGCTTCCGGGAGGAGGGAAGGCTCAGGTCTTGTCGCGGAAGAAGTCGTTCAGCTGGTTGTCGGCCTCTTCCTTGGTCCAGCCGTATTTCTCTTGCAGCTTGCCGGCCAGCTTGTCCTTCTTGCCGGCGACTTCGGTCAGCTCGTCATCGGTCAGGTCGCCCCATTGCTCCTTGACGCTGCCCTTGAGCTGGTTCCATTTGCCTTCGACGATATCCCAGTTCATCTCGCACTCCTTCGCTGGTCCGGCCTGCACCGGATCCGTTGGCGTTACGAGGGGACAACCATGCCGCCAGAGCCAAGGTTCCCGGGTTTTTCCCTGCGCGATCCGGGAACCAAACCCGCTCCGGCGTAAGGCGCTGATCCGCCTAGGTCATGTTGACAAATGGCGGAGCCAGAGGCGGATCGACGTGATATCGATGAAGCCAAGGAAGCTTTCGGCGGTCTTGTCGTAGCGGGTGGCGACACGGCGAGCGTTCTTGAGCTTGTTGAAGCACCGCTCGACAAGGTTCCGCAGCCGGTAGAGCCTGCGATCGACAGCGACACGGAGCCTGCGAGACTTGCGCATCGGGACCACCGGCAGGATGCTACGCGCCTCCATGGTTTTGCGAACCTTGTCGGAGTCATAGCCGCGATCGGCCAGCAGGATGCAAGGCTCCGGCAGGTTGTCGTCCATGACCAGATCAAAGCCCAGGTAGTCCGATGTCTGGCCCGGCGTGATGTCCGACCTCATTGGCAGCCCGGCAGCATTGACGCGCAGGTGGACCTTGGTCGTGAAACCACCTCTTGAACGGCCAAAACCCTGTCTTGGAGTCCCCCTTTTGCGCCCGCTGCCTGATGATGGGCGCGGATCACGGTGCTGTCGATCATCTGGAGCGCATCCGGCACGATCCGACTTTCGTTCAGCGCTTCGAGGATCTGCTCCCACAACCCCGCCAGGGTCCAGCGCCGGAACTGGCGGTAGACACTGGACCACTTTCCGAACTCTTCTGGGAGGTCGCGCCAAGGAGAGCCGGTCCGCGCGATCCAGAAAATCCCATCAAGAACAAGGCGGTGATTTGCGGGCTTGCGCCCGTTCGGGGCGCGCACGGCCAGAATGAAGCGCTCATGAAACGCCCATTCCTCGTCCGACATCAGGTCTCGTGCCAAGCTGGTCTCCATTGCAGGTACCAGCTTGAATCACGATCAGGCCACCCTGTGAATCCCTTTTGTCAACACCACCTAGCGCAGGCCCATGTCGGCCAGCGCCCGGGCAATTTCCGCCGGCAGGCCGGGCTCGTCCTCGCGGCCCGGCGGCAGGTCCGGGGGGGCATCCTTGGCCGCGAGATAGCGCCAGCCCTGGAACGGCCGGCGCGGCACCGCGGCCACGCGCAGCAGCTGCGGGTCGAGGATCAGGGCGCAGCGGCGGATGCCGTCCTCGCCCTTGACCTCGTCGAGGCGCAGGATGCGCTGGCGCGCCTGCATCACCCCCTTGAACACCCAGTAGATCGAGCCGCCGTCCAGCAGCTCGGCCTCGCGCTTGGGCCACATGCGGGTGACATGGCGCGCCGGGCCGCCCTGAAAGCGGTGCTGCTGCCATTGCGCAAGCTCGGCCGGGTCGTCGCAGCCGACACAGAGCTTCATCAGGTTGAGCGATGCGGTCATGCGCCAGATATAGCCCAGTCGCGGCGGCGTGCAACCGCGCGGCCTTGAACCGCGGCGCCTGCGACGATAGGCGCGGGGGGCGCAGCCATGGAAGACATCATGCCCGATCCCCAATTCCCCCCGTCGCGCAGCCAGCCGCTGCCGGAATTCATCGCCATGCTGGCGCTGATCTTTGCCGTCATCGCCTTTTCCATCGACTCTATGCTGCCGGCGCTGCCCGAGATCGCGGCCGAACTGACCCCGGATAACGTCAACCGGGCGCAGCTGGTGCTGACCGCCTTCGTGGGCGGGCTGGGCCTGGGGCTGCTGGCCGGCGGGCCGCTGTCGGACGCGCTGGGGCGTAAGCCGGTAATCCTGGCCGGCTTCCTGCTCTATGCGCTGGCCGCCGTGGCGGCGATCTTTGCCGATTCGCTGGAACTGCTGCTGGTGGCGCGCTTCGTGCAGGGCCTGGGTGCCGCCGCGCCGCGCATCGTGGCGCTGGCCATGGTGCGCGACCTCTATCAGGGCCGCGAGATGGCGCGGATCACCAGCTTCGTGATGATGATCTTCATCCTGGTGCCGGCCGTGGCGCCCTCGATCGGGGCGATCGTCATCCATCTGGTCGGCTGGCGCGGCGTCTTCGGCTCCTTTGTTGTCATGGCGGCCCTGGGCGGCGGCTGGCTGCACCTGCGCCGGCCCGAGACCCTGCCGCCCGCCGCACGGCGGGCGCTGAGCCTGCGCAGCCTTGCCTCGGCCGCGCGCGAGGTGCTTTGCGACCGGCAGGTGCAGCTGGTGACGCTGGTGATGACGCTGGGCTTCGGCCAGATGTTCGCGCTGCTGAGCTCGGCGCAGCAGCTTTTCGTGCAGACTTATGGCAAGGGCGACGATTTCCCGCTGTGGTTCGCCGGCATGGCGCTGCTCTCGGGCAGCGGCACGGTGCTGAATGCGCGCTACGTGGTGCGGCTGGGAATGCGGCGCATCGTGACCATGGCCTATTGGATGCAGGTCGTGGTCTCGGCGGTGATGATGGTGCTGGTCTTTGGCGACCTGCTGCCGCAGGCGCTGCGCTTCCCGGCCTTCTTCTTCTGGGCGGTCAGCGTGTTCTTCATGGCCGGCGTGACCTTCGGCAATCTCAATGCCATGGCTTTGCAGCGCATGGGCCATGTCGCCGGTATGGCGGCATCGGTCGTGGGGGCGGTTTCGACGCTGGGGGCGGTGGTGATTGCGGCGCCGGTCGGGCTGCTCTACGACGGCACGGTGCGGCCGATGCTGCTGGCGACGCTGGCCTGCTCGGGCCTGGCCGCCTGGCTGATGCGGCGCGTGCGCGAGGGCTGAGCATGAAAAAGCCCCGCTCCCCAAGGAGGAGCGAGGCTGTCTGGTATTCCGCAGCGGTGGGTTATGCGCACTGCGGAAGCGGGTCTCAAGAGCTTCGTACTAAAAGCAGGATCAAGCTACAGCCACCGGCCGCCGCTTGCTATTCGTAGTATTACCTATGGATGTGTCCCGGGGGCTGCGCGGCGGCAATGCGGGGAAAGCTGGCAGCCCGTAGGGGAGTCGAACCCCTCTTTTCAGGTTGAAAACCTGACGTCCTAACCGATAGACGAACGGGCCACGCGCGCCGGCGATGCGGACATTTAGGCCAGCTTTGCCGCTCGCGCAAGGGGCGGCGCGATGTTCCGGCGGGAAATTTTTCCAAGGCGGAGCAGGGAATTCGCCGCAGGCAAAGGCGCCGCGGCTGTTTGGTCCGGCCGATGTTCCGTAACCAATTAATCTGCAGTGTCACCAATTAATCCGCAATTGATCTGCGAAGACCCACAGAGGTCTCGCGCTTATCGGAGAAGATCGCGCGTCGTTGCAGTCGCCGATGACGCTGCGCCCAGCGGTGGACGTGGCCGGGTGGACATGGCGCGCAGGCGGGAAGTGCGCCGCAATCTCGGCCGCGATCTGGTGATAGGTCAGTCGGTCAAGGCGCGCCAAGATGAAGGCCGGCAGTTCGGGATCGGCGTCGATCTTGGGGGCGCGGCCCATGCGGTGCTCGCGGCGATGCTCGATCACCGGCACGTCGCAGGGCGGAAGGTCCGAAAGACGGCCGTCCAGATGCGATTGCCGCAGCGTGGTCAAGGCGCGGCCCAGGCGGTCGAGTGCGGAGGCGGCGATGCCCACCTCGGCCAGGGCAATGTCGATTGCGGCCAGGGGATCAGCGGCCATGCTTCCACCGCTCGGCCTGCCGGAGCGCGCCGATCTGTGCCATGGTGATCCCCGGGCAATCGGGGAATTGCTCGGAGACCGCCAGCGCGACCCCCAGATCCGTCATGTCGCCCAGCCGGGCGCTGACGAAGGCCACAAGTTTGGCCTCCATGCCATTCTGGGACGCGGGATCAGCCGTGGTAACAGGGGCATTTAACCCCCCGTTAACGTCTCCGTTCATCAGCGCCTCGATCCGGCCCATCATGTGATCGAACCAGCCACGCGCGGCCGTCATGTCCGCCAAGATGCTGTCCAGGTTATCCCCGTTGCTCATGTCGCGTTCCTTTCCCGAAAGCACCCGAGGCGGTCCCTGCCTTCCGCCTCGGGCTGGATCGCGGCCACCCCCAACCAGGCACCGCGATATGCGATTGTCAGTCCAGCGCGTCGGGCGGCAGGCCCAGCTGCGCCGCGATCTCGGCTGCGGCGTCGGCCCGCTCGCGGGCTACGGTCTGTGGCAGCTCGCGGTTCAGCGCGGGGCGGAACAGATACGACCAGGCCGGGGCACTGGATGCGAGGAAGCCGTCGAAAGCCTCGAGATTCTGGCGGCACAGCGGCGTAGCACAAAGGTGGCTCCGGAAATCTGAACAGCCGGGATAAGTGGATTTTCCGCGTATGAGCCGGGCCAGAAATTGATCCAGTGGATCAATTTCCCGGCGATTGGGCAGCATGATGCTGCGAGCGAGGAGAAGACCATGGGAAGACGACCGCGCCGGAACCACACCCGGCCTTCAAGGCGAAGGTGGCGGCAGCCGCGATCAAGGGCGAGAAGACGCTGATCGAGCTGGCGCAGGATTTCGACGTGCATCCGAACCAGATCAAGCAGTGGCGTGACCAGCTGCTCGAGGGCGCGACCGGGGTGTTCGGCGAAGCCGCGAAAGCTGAGCCAGAACCGATCGTCGATGTGAAGACCCTGCATGCAAAGATCGGAGAGCTGACGCTGGAGAACGATTTTTTGTCCGGCGCGCTCGGCAAGGCGGGTCTGTTGCCGAGCGCAAAAAGATGATCGACCTCACTGCGAAGCTCAGCGTCAGCCGCCAGGCCATCGTGTTGGGGATCAGCCGGGGCAGCGTCTATTACAAGCCCGGTCCGGTGTCGGCTGCCGATCTCAAGCTGATGCACCGCATCGACAAGCTGCACATGGAATTCCCCTTCGCGGGCAACTGGATGCTGCAGGGGCTGCTGGTTCAGGAAGGGTTCAAGGCCGGGCGGCTGCACGTTGCCACGCTGATGAAGCGCATGGGCATCGAGGCGCTCTACCGCCGACCTAACACCTCGAAGCCAGCGCCGGGGGCACAAGATCTACCCCTATCTGCTCAGGAAGCTGCCGACACCCGGCCCAACCAGGTCTGGGCGATGGACATCACCTACATTCCCATGGCCCGCGGGTTCATCTATCTGGCTGCCGTGCTCGACTGGTTCACCGAAGCCGTGTCCTGGCATGGCGGGTGTCGATCACGCTGGAGGCCGAGTTCTGCAAGGAAGCCGTCGCGGAGGCACTGGCACGTCACGGCACGCCCGAGCTATTCAACACGGCTCAGGGAAGCCAGTTTACGTCCATCGACTTCATCAAGGTTCTGGCCGCCCGAGAGATCAAGTCCACATGGATGGCAAAGGCGCCTGGCGCGACAACGTCTTCGTCGAGCGTCTGTGGCGGACGGTCAAATACGAGGAGGTCTACCTGCGGGCCTATGCCAGCGTGTCTGAGCCCCGCGCCGGGATCGGCCGCTATCTCGGCTTTTACAACAGCCGCCGTCCGCATTCATCGCTTGACGGGAAAACGCCCGATCAGGCCTACTTCACCCCGCCAATGCCCGAAGCGGCAGCGGCATAACCGAGGCAGAAAACCACTTGGAAATCGCCCAGGACCTGTTCAGATCAATCGAACCACCTCTGTAACCGGATCCGAGATCCAGCGATCCGTGAAGGGTGCTATGGCCGGCGGCGTTGCCATCGGCCAGATCGAGGTGAATCATGTCACGGGAAAGGTCATTATCTATCCGATGGGAGCCGCGCCTGCCGCGGGCGTCGGGCCTGATCCTGACGAATTGCTGCGCAGAAGAGAAAGCCCCGCAATCCCTTCGCTGGCTTTTCCCGGCTTGTGGACCGATCTGAAACACGGTCCGGCCAAGTATGCAGGTCGGCGCAGGGAAAACCAGGATGGATACCACACCTGGACCGAGGCCGAGACTGCGCAGTTTCTGGCATTCCACAAGCCAGGCAGCAAACCCAGGCTGGCTGATCTGCTCATGATGAACACGGTGCCGCGCGCCAAGATGTGCTCCGCCTTGGCTGGCAGAACATCAAGGGCAACCGGATCAGATACCGGCGGCACAAGACCGAGACTGGCGGCGACTACCCGATCCTGCCTGAATTGACCGACGAGCTGCGGCATGTGCCTTCCGGCCGGATGTTGTTTCTCACCCACGGCGAGGGACGGCCTTACAAGCCCGAGACGTTCGACAATTGGTTCAAGGATCAATGCAAGGCGATGGGCTTCCGCATTGCTCGCGCATGGCCTGCGTAAGGGGCAGGCGACGCGGATCGCAGAGGAAGGCGGGACAGAACTTGAGGTGATGAGCTTCCTTTGCACATGCGACCCCGAAAGAGGGTGCGACCTACACGAAAAGGGCTCGGCCGGGCGCAACTGACCGACCAGGGCTTGTTTCGAATTTTCCGGGGCAAAAACAGAACGGAAGTTGTCTAACCTTGGCGGTAGGTTAGACAATGTCACCATGCAACTGTGTGAAAGTAAAGAGAAATTGTGGAAAGTGGCAGCCCGTAGGGGAGTCGAACCCCTCTTTTCAGGTTGAAAACCTGACGTCCTAACCGATAGACGAACGGGCCACTTTCTTGTTCCGCCAAGGTCTGTGCCGGCGGCGTGGGGCGGTGTTTAGGGCTTGGGCCGCAGGGCTGCAAGCGGAAAAATCGCCCGGGCGGGAAGTTTTTTCGCGGTCCTTCAACCAAGCGGCGCGGCATCGTCAAGGCGCAGGCGCACCCGCTCGCGACCACCCCATTGCGACAGCTCCAGCCTGCCGGCCAGGTGGAATCGGCGGCCCTTCGCGCCCAGCAGGGCCGGACCCAGCGGGCCAGCCATCGCGCCCCAGGCCACCGCTTCCAGCACCGGGCTGCCGGGGCTGCGGAAGCGCAGGCGCAGGTGGCTGTCGCCCATGGTGCTGGCGCTGTCGATCAGCTGGTCGGCAAAGGCAAAGCGCGGCGCCGGCGCCGCTTGGCCGAAGGGTCCGGCCCGGTCCAGCATCTGCATCAGCTCGACCGTGGCGCCGGCCGGGTCCAAGAGGCCCGAGATGCGCAGCTCGCCCGCACCGCTGCGCGCGGCCATCTCGCGCGACAGCAGCTGCGCCAGCCGCTCCATCGCGGCGGGGACCAGCGCCTCTTCCACGGTCAGCCCCGCCGCCATGGCATGGCCGCCGCCCTTCAGCAGCAGCCCCTCGGCGGCCAGGCGCTGCACGGCGCGTCCCAGGTCGACGCCCGGGACCGAGCGCGCCGAGCCCTTGCCGATGCCGCCCTCGACGCCGATCACCACCGAGGGCAGGTTGGTCGCCTCTTTCATCCGCGCGGCGACGATGCCGACCACGCCCGGATGCCAGCCCTGGCCGGCGGCCCAGGCCAGCGTCCCGGCGCCGCGCGCCTCGACCTGGGCCAGCGCCTCGTCGCGGACGGCGGCCTCGATGGCGCGGCGGTCGCGGTTCAGCTCGTCCAGTTCCGCCGCCAGGCGCTGCGCCAGCGCGGCATCGGTGCAGGACAGGCACTGCGCCCCCAGGTCGGCGCGCCCGACACGGCCGCCGGCATTGATGCGCGGCCCCAGCAGGAAACCGAGGTGAAAGGCGTTCGGCGCCGAATCGAGCCGCGCCACATCCGACAGCGCCACCAGCCCCGGCCGCCCGCGCCGGGCCATGATCAGCAGCCCCTGACGCACGAAGGCCCGGTTGACGCCGACCAGCGGCGCCACATCGGCCACCGTCGCCAGCGCCACCAGGTCCAGAAGCGGGATCAGGTCGGGGGCATCATGGCCCGCGGCACGCAGCAGGCTGTTGCAGCGCACCAGCGTCAGGAAGACGACGCCTGCGGCGCAAAGGTGGCCCAGGGCGCCGTCCTCGTCGGCGCGATTGGGGTTCACCACGGCCAGAACCGGCGGCAGCGTCTCGCCGCCCTGGTGGTGGTCCAGCACGACCACGTCGCAGGTGGCGGCGGCCAGCGCCTCGTGGCTCAGCGTGCCGCAATCGACGCAGACGATCAGGTCGTGGTTTTGCGACAGTGCGGCGATGGCGGGGGCGTTCGGGCCGTAACCCTCATCGATGCGGTCGGGGATATAAAGCGTCGCGTCGCGGCCCTGGCGGCGCAGCCAGTCGATCAGCAGCGCGGCCGAGGCGCCGCCGTCCACGTCGTAATCGGCAAAGACGGCGATGCGCTGGCCGGACAAGGCGGCGGCGGTGATGCGCTCGGCCGCCTTGTCCATGTCGCGCAGCCGCTGCGGGTCGGGCAGCAGGTCGCGCAGCTTGGGGTCCAGATAGGCCTGCGCCTCATGCGCCGGCACGCCACGCTCGGCCAGCACGCGGCTGACGGGCAGGGGCAGCCGGCTGTCCTGGGCCAGCGCCTCCGCCGCGCGTTCCAGGCTGGTCTCGGGGCCGCGCCACGACCGGCCGGTCAGCGAGGCGGTGACGGAAAGGAAGGCGGGCGAAAGCAAAGCGGTCATGCGGGCTTCATCCCCCATGACCGCCCGCTGTTCAAGATGCCGCCCGCTTACTTGACCGGGTTGCGGTAGATCATGCGCCGCACCGAGCCGGTCTTCGAGCGCATCAGGATGGTCTCGGTCTGCAGGTAGTTCGGCTCGCGCTTGACGCCGGCCACGATCGAGCCGTTGGTGACGCCGGTGGCGGCGAAGATCACGTCGGCGGTGACCAGCTCGTCGCGCGAATAGATCCGGTCCAGGTCGGTGATGCCGGCCTTCTTGGCGCGGCCCTTCTCATCCTCGTTGCGGAACAAGAGCTTGCCCCACATCTGCCCGCCCATGCATTTCAGCGCGCTGGCCGCCAGCACGCCCTCGGGCGCGCCGCCCGAGCCCATGTACATGTCGATGCCGGTCAGCTCCGCCTCGGCGCAATGGATCACGCCCGCGACGTCGCCGTCGGTGATCAGCCGGATCGCGGCGCCGGTCGAGCGGACCTCGGCGATCAATTCCTCGTGGCGCGGACGCTCGAGGATGCAGACGGTGATGTCGCTGTCCTTGACGCCCCGCGCATTGGCCAGCGCCCGCACGCGCTCGGCCGGCGCCATGTCAAGGCTGACCACGTCCCTGGCATAGCCCGGACCGATGGCGAGTTTCTCCATATAGACGTCGGGGGCATGCAGCAGCGTGCCGCGCGGCGCCATGGCAATGACGGTCAGCGCGTTCGGCATGTCCTTGGCGGTCAGCGTGGTGCCCTCCAGCGGGTCCAGCGCGATGTCCACCTCGGGACCGTCGCCGGTGCCGACCTCCTCGCCGATATAGAGCATCGGCGCCTCGTCGCGCTCGCCCTCGCCGATGACCACGACGCCCTTGATGTCGAGCATGTTGAGCTGCTCGCGCATGGCGTTGACGGCGGCCTGGTCCGCGGCCTTCTCGTCGCCGCGGCCGATCAGCCGGGCCGAGGCATGGGCGGCCGCCTCGCTGACCCGGGCGAGGCCCAGCGACAGCATCCGGTCATTGAAATCCTTGGCCGAGCTCATACGGAAATTCCTTGTGTGTCTGATCGTGTTTCTGATCCCGGGGGGCTTCTACGCCCGCGACCTGCACCGGGCAAGACTGCGCGCGCTAACGGCTCAGCTTTCGGCAAGCTCCAGCGCCAAGGCGTGGATGCGCGGCACGATATCGCCCAGGGCGGCATGCACCAGCCGATGGCGGGCGACATGGCCCAGCCCGGCGAAGGCGGGGCTGGCCATGCGGATGCGGAAATGCGTCTCGCCGCCCTCGCGCCAGCCGCCATGGCCGCGATGGCTCTCGCTTTCGTCCAGGATCTCCAGCCGCGAGGGGGCGAGCCCCGCCAGTTTCTCGCGCATCTCGTCGGCAATCATCCGCATCACCCCTTTCATGTCCCGCGAAATAGCCTAAACTGCCTGTCCCGTTCAGGACAAGGCAGTCAGATGAGCAACAGCGACCCGTTCGGCTTCGACATATCCGCCGCTTCCGACAAGAAGAAGCGTTCCAAGGGCCGGCGCGGCATGTCCGGCGCCTTCGAAACCTCGCGGCGGGTCTGCGACAAGGAAGGCTGCAACGAGCCCGGCCAGTACCGCGCGCCGAAATCGCCGCGCGCGCTGGACGACTATTACTGGTTCTGCAAGGATCACGTGCGCGAATACAACCTGAACTGGAACTATTTCCAGGGCCAGTCCGAGGCCGAGTTCCAGGAGTTCCTCGACAATGCCACGGTCTGGGAACGTCCGACCAAACCCTTCGGCCGTGCGGCGCAGGAACAGAAATGGGCCCGCCACGGCATCGACGACCCGCTGGAGATCCTGGGCGCCAACGGCACCAACCCCGAGGTGCGCAAGGCAGCCAGCCGCAAGCTGCCGCCGACGGAGCGCAAGGCGCTCGAGATCCTCGAGGCGCGCGATACCTGGACCCGGACAGAAATCCGCAAGCAATACAAGTCGCTGGTGAAGGATCTTCACCCGGATATGAATGGCGGCGACCGCTCGGACGAGGATCGGCTGCAAGAGGTGGTCTGGGCCTGGGACCAGATCAAGGACAGCCGCAGCTTCAAGGATTGAAACAAAGGGGGCTTTGCCCCCCCCCCGCGCGTTCCGCGCTCCCCCCAGGATATTTGTCCAAGAAAGAAACTCACGGGGTCGCGAACATGCGGCCCTTTCTTTCTTGTTCAAATATCCCGCGGGGGTCCGGGGGCGCGAAGCCCCCGGCCGCAGCCTTACAACTCGCGTTTCAGCGCATCGGCCAGGTCGGTGCGTTCCCAGGAGAACCCGCCATCGGCTTCGGGCGCGCGGCCGAAATGGCCATAGGCCGCGGTGCGGCGATAGATCGGCCGGCACAGTTCCAGATGCTCGCGGATGCCGCGCGGCGTCAGGTCCATGGCGCGGGCGATGGCGCGTTCGATCTCGGCCTCGGGGACGTCCGAAGTGCCGAAGGTGTCGGCATAGATCGACAGCGGCTTCGCCACGCCGATGGCGTAGGAGAGCTGGATCACGCAGCGCTTTGCCAAGCCGGCCGCGACGACGTTCTTGGCCAGGTAGCGCGCGGCATAGGCGGCCGAGCGGTCGACCTTGGTCGGATCCTTGCCCGAGAAGGCGCCGCCGCCATGCGGGGCCGCGCCGCCATAGGTGTCGACGATGATCTTGCGCCCGGTCAGGCCGGCGTCGCCGTCGGGGCCGCCGATGACGAAGGTTCCGGTCGGGTTCACCCACCATTCGGCGCGCTCGGTCAGCCAGTCGGCGGGCAGCACCTCGCGGATATAGGGCTCGACGATGGCGCGGATGTCGTCCGAGCTCTGCGCCTCGTCCTTGTGCTGGTGCGAGAGCACCAGGCTGGTGACCTCGACCGGCTTGCCGTTTTCATAACGCAGCGACAGCTGCGATTTCGCGTCGGGGCCCAGCATCGGCTCGGCGCCGGATTTGCGCGCCTCGGCCAGCCGGCGCAGGATGGCATGGGCATATTGGATCGGCGCCGGCATCAGCTCGGGTGTCTCGTCCACGGCATAGCCGAACATGATGCCCTGGTCGCCGGCGCCGTCGCGGTCGACGCCCTGGCTGATATGGGCCGATTGCTCGTGCAGGTAGTTGTGGACGTGGCAGGTGTTCCAGTGGAACTTCTCCTGCTCGTAGCCGATGTCGTGGATGGTGTCGCGGGCGATCTGCGTCACCCGGCCCATGTATTCGCCCAGCTTCTTCTGGTCGGTCAGGCCGATCTCGCCGCCGATGACCACGGTGCCGGTGGTGGCGAAGGTCTCGCAGGCGACGCGGGCGGCCGGGTCCTCGGCCAGGAGCGCGTCCAGCACCGCGTCGGAGATCTGGTCGCACAATTTGTCGGGATGCCCCTCGGATACGGATTCCGAGGTGAACACGTAGTTCTGTCTGGCCATGGAGGTGCTCCGTTGAATGACGCCGCCACGCCAGGAAGCCGTTGTGGCGGTCAACGTTCAGCGATAGATCACGCCCCGGTTGCCGTCAACCGTGCTGATGACGCCGCCGCGCGGCCAGGATCAGAGCCGCTAGCACCAAGACCAGCGCCGGGCCGTCGCCCCAGCGCGTCCAGGGCGTGGGCGGCAGCGCGCCCGGCAGCGCGGCATCGATGCGGCCGGCCCGGTTCAGGCCCAGCGTGGCGCGCAAGCCGCCGCGCGCGTCGATCACCGCCGAGACGCCGGTATTCGCCGCGCGCATCAGCGGCAGGCCGGATTCGATGGCGCGCAGCCGCGCCTGCGCCAGGTGCTGCCAGGGCCCCGAGAGCGCGCCGAACCAGGCGTCGTTCGTCACCTGCAACAGCCAGGCCGGCCGCGTCTCGCCCGCGATCAGGTGGCGCGAGAAGATCGCCTCGTAGCAGATCAGCGGCTGCATCCGGGGCAGGCCGGGCAGGTCCAGCAGCCGCGGGCCGGGACCGGCGGAATAACCGAAACCGTGCTGTGCGGCGAAGGCGCGAATGCCGAAGCGCGCCATCAGGTCGCCCCAGGGCGTGTATTCGCCGAAGGGAACCAGGTGGAACTTGTCGTAGACCGGGCCGATGCCGCGTGCCGAGAACTCGGTCAGGCTGTTGAAATAGCGCTGGCCCTCGCTTCGCTGGATGCCCAGGATCACCGGCGCGCCGGCGAAACCGGCGATCTCCTGCGGCGCGGTGCCGGACTGGTCGAGCAGGAAGTTCACCGCCGTTTCCGGCCAGATCACCGCATCCGGCGCCGGCCGGCCGGGGTCGCGGGCGGCGGAAAGGTCGAGAAGGCGGCGGAAGAACACCTCGGACCAATAGGGGTCCCATTTCAGCGCCTGGGTGGCGTCGGGCTGGACCAGGCGCAGCTGGATGGCGGTGTCGGGCGGCAGCGGTTGGGCCAGACGCGCCAGGCCGGCGCTGAAGGCGGCGGCGATGACCAGCGCCGACAGGATCGTGCCCGGCACCGCCCCGCGCAGTTGCCGCGCGGGACCGCGCCAGAAGGCGAGCGGCAGCGCCGCCGCCAGCATGGTCAGGCCGGAAAGGCCGATGGCGCCCAGCGTGGCCGCCAGTTGCGCAGCCGGGGTGCCGATCCAGACATGGCCGGTCAGTGTCCAGGGCAGACCGGTGAAGATCCAGCCGCGCAGCCAGTCCGACAACACGATCAGCGCTGCAAAGACCAGCCCTTGCCGGGGGAAGCCCGGGGTCAGCCGCGCCGCGGCCCAGGCGGGCAGGGTCCAGAACAGCGCGCCGCCCGCCGCCATCAGCGCCAGGGCAAAGGGGGCCATCCAGCCATAGATCTCGGGTTCGACCAGGAAGGGCTCAACGATCCAGGACATGGCCAGCGCGAAATGGCCAAGGCCCGCTGCGAAGGCGTGCCATGCGGCGGGCCGCGGGCCGGGCGCGCGGGCGATGCGCCAGCAGAGCGCGGCCAGCGCCAGCACGGTCAGCGGCCAGAGCCCCCAGGGCGCCTGTCCCAGCGCCGCGCCGGCGCCGAGGATCAGGTCGAGCGCAAGCGCCGACCAGGACGGGCGCCCCGGTCTTGCGGGGCTCGGCACGGCTGCCGCCGCCATGGCGCGCCTCAGGCGTCGGCCGCCGTGTCGTCCGGGCTGGGGACGGTGTCGGCTTGCGGCGCCGCGGCTTCGGCTTCAGGTGCAGTCTCGGCCGGCGCATCGGGCTGGGCCTTGGCGCGGGACTTGCGCGGCGCGCGCGGCTTCGCGGGCTTCTTGGCCGGTTTCTCGGCGGCCTCGGCAGGCTCTTCGGCCGCGGCTGCGGCGTCCGGGGCGTCGCTGGCGGCTTCGGGCTGGGCCGTCTCCGCCTTGGGTTTGGTGACGCGCGGCTTGCGCTTGCGGACCGGCTTTTCCGGGACTGCCGCTTCGGTTGAGGCCTCGACCACCGCCTCGGCTGCGACTTCGGGCGATGCCTCGGCCACAAGCTCGGGCGTCTCCGTTGCCGGGGCGGGCTCGGAGGCCAGCGCGGGGGCCGCTTCCGGCGCGGGCTTGGCCTTGCGGCTGCGGCTGCGCTTGGGCTTCTCGGCCGGCGCAGGCGCTTCGGCGGCCGGCGCGCCCTCGGCCGCAGCGGCGGTTTCGGGCAGCGTCGGCGCCAGATCCTCGGCCTCGGCTACCGGGGTTTCCTCGGCGGGCTCCAGGAAGCCGGGGCGGAAGGTGCGGGTCATGAATTCCGGCATGTGATCGCCCATGCCCATCACCGGATGGCGGTCGGTGCGGCGATCCTCGCGGCGCTCGTGGCGGTCGTGGCCGCCGCGTTCGCCCCGGCGGTCGTCGCGCCGGTCGTCGCGGCGCTCCTCGCGTGCCGGGCGGTCGTGGCGGCGCTCGGCCTGGACAGGCGCCTCGGCACGGGATTCCGGCGCGGCGGCGCGCTGCTCGCTGTCGTCGCGGCGGCCGCGGCGCTCGCCCCGTTCCCGATCACGGTCGCGTTCCCGGCCGCGCTCGCGCCGGCCGCTGCTCTCGCGGCCCGAACGCGGCGCGTCCTGGGCGGCGGCCGAGAGGCTGAAGCCCTCGGGCAGGGCGGCGCGGGGCAGGCTCTGCTTGACCAGCGATTCGATGGCGGTCAGGTATTTCTCGTCCGCGGGCGTCCCGATCGAGATCGCGGTGCCCTCGCGCCCGGCGCGGCCGGTGCGGCCGATGCGGTGGACGTAATCCTCGGCATGGCTCGGCAGGTCGAAGTTGATGACATGACTGACCGCCGGAATGTCGAGACCCCGCGCCGCCACGTCCGAGGCAACCAGGAAGCGCAGCGTGCCTTCGCGGAAGCCGTCCAGCGTCGCCATGCGATGGCGCTGGTCCAGGTCGCCGTGGATCGGCGCGGCGTCATAGCCATGCGCCTTCAGCGACTTGGCGACGATGTCCACGTCGGTCTTGCGGTTGCAGAAGATGATGGCGTTCTTCAGCCCGGCTCCCTCGGCGTCGATCAGGGCGCGGAGAAGCTCGCGCTTCTGCTTGGCGGACTGGTCGCGGCGGGTCGGGGTGATCTCGACCAGCTTCTGGGTGATGGTCTCGCTGGTGGTGGCCTGGCGGGCGACCTCGATGCGTTCGGGCGAATGCAGGAAGGTGTCGGTGATGCGCTCGATCTCGGGCGCCATGGTGGCGCTGAAGAACAGCGTCTGCCGGGTAAAGGGCGTCAGCTGGAAGATGCGCTCGATATCGGGAATGAAGCCCATGTCGAGCATGCGGTCGGCCTCGTCCACGACCATGATCTGCACGCCGGTCAGCAGAAGCTTGCCGCGCTCGAAATGGTCCAGAAGCCGGCCCGGGGTGGCGATCAGCACGTCGACGCCGCGGTCGATCAGCCGGTCCTGTTCGCCGAAGGACACGCCGCCGATCAGCAGCGCCTTGGTCAGCCGGGTGTGCTTGGCATAGATGTCGAAATTCTCGGCCACCTGGGCGGCCAGTTCGCGCGTCGGGCACAGCACCAGCGAGCGCGGCATCCGGGCGCGGGCGCGGCCGCGGCCCAGGAGCGTGATCATCGGCAGGGTGAAGCTGGCCGTCTTGCCGGTGCCGGTCTGGGCGATGCCCAGCACGTCGCGGCCTTCCAGCGCCGGGGGAATCGCCCCGGCCTGGATCGGGGTCGGGGTTTCATACCCGGCCTCGGCAATGGCTTTCAGAACCTTGGGGTCCAGCTTCAGATCGGAAAACTTGGTCATTCAGGGCTTTCGTATAGCTGTGCGGGGAACATCCCGCACTTTTTGCGTCCATCGCCGACTGCCGGGAATTGGGGGCCGCGCGGCGGGTCGGGACGCAATTTCCGCACGCCCCTCGCCATGCCTGCCGGATGCAGACAGGCTGCACCTAGCCGAAAATCCGGGCTGCGTCAATCTGATGCGGGAATGCGGCACGCGGCGGCATGCGGCGCGCGCCCTGGCCATGGTTGACGGCCCCCTTGGGCAGGCGCTATCCCGACGCGATCTTACGGATGGAAGCCATGAACCTTTTCTCGGATATTCGCGCGCTGGTGATCGACGCGCTGGCGCAGATGGAACAGGCGGGCGAACTGCCCGCCGGTCTCGACACCGCCAATGTCACGGTCGAGCCGCCGCGGGACGCCGCGCATGGCGACATGGCGACCAATGCCGCGATGGTGCTGGCAAAGCCCGCCGCCAAAAAGCCGCGCGACATCGCCGAGGCCCTGGCCGCGCGGCTGGCCGCCGACCCGCGCATCACCTCGGCCGATGTGGCGGGGCCGGGCTTCCTGAACCTGCGGCTGGCGCCGGCCGAATGGCAGGCGGTGATCCGCGCCGCGCTGACCGAGGGCAGGGACTACGGCCGCTCGGACATGGGCCGGGGCCGCAAGGTCAACGTCGAATTCGTCAGCGCCAACCCGACCGGGCCGATGCATGTCGGCCACACCCGCGGCGCGGTCTTCGGCGATGCGCTGGCGGCGCTGCTGGATTTTTCCGGCCATGACGTCACGCGCGAATATTACATCAACGACGGCGGCGCCCAGGTCGATGTGCTGGCGCGTTCCGCCTATGAGCGCTACCGCGAGGCGAATGGCCTTGAGCCCGCGATCCGCGAGGGGCTCTATCCCGGCGACTACCTGATCCCGGTGGGCGAGGCGCTGAAGGCGAAATACGGCACCCGCCTGCTGGACCAGCCCGAAAGCGAATGGCTGGCCGAGATCCGCGACTTCGCCACCGAGGCGATGATGGAGATGATCCGCGCGGACCTGGCGCTGCTCAACGTCCACATGGACGTGTTTTCCAGCGAGAAGGCGCTTTACGGCACCGGCCGCATCGAGGCCGCCATCGACCGCCTGCGCCAGGCCGGGCTGATCTACGAGGGCGTGCTGGAGCCGCCCAAGGGCAAGACCCCCGAGGATTGGGAGCCGCGCGAGCAGACGCTGTTCCGCTCGACCGCGCATGGCGACGACGTGGACCGGCCGGTGAAGAAATCCGACGGGTCCTGGACCTATTTCGCGCCCGACATCGCCTATCACTGGGACAAGATCGACCGCGGCTTCGACGCGCTGATCGACGTCTTCGGCGCCGACCACGGCGGCTATGTCAAGCGCATGACGGCGGCAGTCGCGGCGCTGTCGAACGGCCGCGTGGCCTTGGACGTCAAGCTGATCCAGCTGGTCAAGCTGTTCAAGAACGGCGAGCCCTTCAAGATGTCGAAACGCGCCGGCACTTTCGTCACCCTGCGCGACGTGGTCGAGCAGGCCGGCGCCGACGTGACCCGCTTCCACATGCTGACGCGCAAGAACGACGCGGCGCTGGATTTCGACTTCGACAAGGTTCTCGAGCAGTCCAAGGACAACCCGGTCTGGTACGTGCAATATGCCAGCGCCCGGGTGAACTCGGTGCTGAACAAGGCCGCCGGCATGGGCGTCGACACCGCGGACGCGGCGCTGGCGGCGGCGGATCTGTCGCGGCTGAGCCATCCGGCCGAGCTGGAGCTGGCGCGCAAAGTTGCAGAATGGCCACGCACGGTCGAGATTGCGGCCCGCGCCAACGAACCGCACCGGATCGCGTTTTTCCTCTATGACATCGCCTCGGACCTGCATTCGCTGTGGAACCGCGGCAATGACGAGACCGCGCTGCGCTTCGTCCAGGACGGCGATCCGGCGGCGACGGCGGCGAAAATCGCCCTGGTGCGTGCCGTCGGCGTTGTCATTTCGGCCGGTCTTGGTATCTTGGGGGTGACTCCGGCCAAGGAAATGCGCTGACCAAAGGCGCCCTGTCGGGATCGAGCAGATAAACGAGCAGCGTCGGAACAACCGGCAGGCAGGCAGGAATGACGGTGGTAGATTTCCGCTCCTCGGGCGGGTTTGACGGGTCGCAGCCGCAACGGCTGGCGCATGACTATCCCTATGGCGAAACGCAGGAACAGGTCTGGCAGGACGACGGCTGGGACGCGCAGCACGACGCTGCGCCGGCCGAATCGCCCTCGCTGCTGGGCCGGGTGTCGCGGCTGACGCATTACCTGGGCGCGCTGGTCTCGGTCGGGCTGATCGTGATCCTGGCGGTCTGGGGCTTCAAGCTGGTGGTGCGCGACGTCTCGGGCGTGCCGGTGATCCGCGCCGTCGAGGGCGAGGCCCGCACCGCGCCGGAGAACCCGGGCGGCGAGCTGACCGACCGCACCGGCCTGGCCGTGAACACCGTCGCCGCCGGGCAGGAGCCGAAGCGCGTCGACCAGGTCGCCATCGCCCCGCCGGCCACCCCGCTCGGGGCGGAGGACGTCGCCATGGGCGCGCTTGGCGCCACGGCCCAGGCCCCCTCGCATCCGGTCGACCTGCCGCTGACCGACGACAC
This sequence comes from Paracoccus aminovorans, assembly GCF_001546115.1. Taxonomy (GTDB): domain Bacteria; phylum Pseudomonadota; class Alphaproteobacteria; order Rhodobacterales; family Rhodobacteraceae; genus Paracoccus; species Paracoccus aminovorans_B. Next base: position 678,058 of record NZ_KQ955208.1, on the reverse strand, counting down.
GCCGCGCGTCATCGCCCGGCCGGACGGCGAAAGCAGCGAAGAGCCCGACATGGTCGCCGATGCGGCGATCTCGGACGCGCCCGCCGCCTCGGAAGCGCCGGTGAACGAGGTCGTGACCGATCTCGCCGGCAACGAGACCCGCGACGTGGCGATCACCAATGCGCTGACCGAGGCCGGCGCCGCGCCCGCCGTCGCCCCGGCCGCGGTCGCGGGCTCGCCGCGCCCGGCGCCGCGCCCGCGCCGGCTGGCCTCGGCCGCCGTGGTGACGAGCGATGCCGCCCCGGCGCCCGCCGCCGCAGCCGCCGTGACCGAAGCCAGGCCCGAGGACGCCCCCGCGCCGACGCCGGCGCCGGCCAAGGTCGCCTCGGGTGCCTCGCTGGTCCAGATCGGCGCCTTCGACAGCGACAAGCTGGCGCGCGGCGAATGGAACCGGGTGTCGAACAAGTTCGGCGCGCTTTTCGCCGGCAAGGGCATGGTCGTGCAGGAGCACAAGGCCAACGGCCGCAGCTTCTGGCGCCTGCGTGCCGCGGGCTTCGCCTCCAAGGACGAGGCGCGCCGGTTCTGCGCCGCGCTGATCGCCGAGGGCGTCGACTGCATCCCGGCCACGGCGAAGTAATGCCCTCGGCCACGATCCTTGGCGGCATCGCCGGCCCGGACCTCGACCGGGCCGAGCGCGATTTCTTCCGCGCCGCCGACCCTTGGGGCTTCATCCTGTTCGGCCGCAACATTGACACGCCCGAGCGCCTGCGCCGGCTGACCGCTGACCTGCGCGAGGCCGTGGGCCGCGACGCGCCGGTGCTGATCGATCAGGAGGGCGGCCGCGTCCAGCGCATGCGCGCGCCGCATTGGACCGACTGGCCGGCGCCGCTGGAGCAGGCCGAACGCGGCGAGCGCGCCGTCTGGCTGCACCATCACCTGCTGGCGCTGGAGCTGCGCGCCGTCGGCATCGACGCCGATTGCGCCCCGGTGCTGGACATCGCCCGCCCCGAGACGCATGCGTTCCTTCGCAACCGCTGCCTTGGCACCGACGCCGCGACCGTGACCCGGCTGGGCCAGGCGGCGGCCGATGCCATGCTGGCGGCGGGCGTGCTGCCGGTGGTCAAGCACATGCCGGGCCATGGCCGAGCCCAGGTCGACAGCCACCACGGCCTGCCGGTGGTCGAGGCCACGCTGGCCGAGCTGGAGGCCACCGATTTCGCGCCCTTCCGCGCGCTGGCCGACCTGCCAATGGCGATGACGGCGCATATCCGCTTTACCGCCATCGACGACGCGCCGGCGACCGCCTCGCACACGGTGATCGGGCTGATCCGCCGCAGCATCGGCTTCGACGGGCTCCTGATGTCGGACGACATCGGCATGCAGGCGCTGTCCGGCAGCCCGGCCGAGCGCGCCCTGGCCAGCATCGACGCCGGCTGCGACCTGGTGCTGTCCTGCAACGAGACGCTGCCGCAGATGGAGAGCATCGTCGCCGCCGCCGGTCCGATGGGGACCGATGCCCTGCGGCGCGCCGATGCGGCGCTGGCCCTGCGCTGCATCCCGGCCGATCAGGACATTGCCGCGCTGCGCGCAGAACTGGCGGCGCTTGGCGGGCTGCTGGCCTGAGCGGTTGACGAACCCCGCGCCATCGCCGATTCTGCCCGCATGACCAGGGTTCCCTATCTGACACCCGTGCCCGACCCGGACCCCGCGCCGCCGCTGCCGGGGCTGGAGCCGCCCGACCATGCCTCGGACCGGGCCGCCGCCCGCGCCGATGAGGTGCTGGTCGTCGATGTCGAGGGGTTCGAGGGGCCGCTGGACCTGCTGCTGAACCTGTCGCGGATGCAGAAGGTCGACCTGCTGCAGATCTCGGTCCTGGAACTGGCCGACCAATACCTGGCCTTCGTCGACCAGGCCCGCGCCCTGCGCATCGAGCTGGCGGCGGATTACCTGGTCATGGCGGCCTGGCTCGCCTTTCTGAAATCGCGGCTGCTTCTGCCGCCCGATCCCGAGGCCGAGGGACCGAGCGCCGAGGAGATGGCCGCGCATCTGGCCTTCCAGCTGGAACGGCTGAACGCCATGCGCGAGGCGGCGGCGCGGCTGATGGCGCGCGACCGGCTGGGGCAGGACCGTTTCGCGCGCGGTGCGCCCGAGGTGGTGACCCGCCAGCGCCAAGTCGCCTGGCAGGCCGGGCTGATCGACCTGATGCGGGCCTATGCCCGGCTGCGCACCCGCGACGAATTCCGGCCCTATGCCTTCGACCGTCGCGACGTCTTTACCATGGAGCAGGCACTGGACCGGGTGCGCGGGCTGATCGGCTTTGCCGGCGACTGGACCCAACTTGCCGCCTTCCTGCCCGAGGGCTGGGAGGCCGACCCGCAGCGCCGCCGCTCGGCCACCGCCGCGACCTTTGCCGCCACGCTGGAGCTGGCGCGGCAGGGCCGGCTGGAAATCAGCCAGAGCGCCAGCTTTGCCCCCATCACCATTCGCAGACGCCCGGAATGACCGACGAACCCCTTGACCCGCACCGCTTCTCCCCGCCGCCGCTGCCCGAGCAGGAGCGCATGGTCGAGGCGGTGCTGTTTGCCTCGGCCCATCCGATGAGCCTGCGCGAGATCGCCGCGCGCCTGCCCAAGGGCTGCGACCCGGCCGAGGTGATGCAAAGCCTCTGCGCTCGCTATGAGGGACGGGGGGTGCAGCTGGCGCGTGTCGGCGATGCCTGGGCGTTTCGCACCGCCGCCGACCTAGGCTTCCTGATGCAGGAGAGCATGGTCGAGAGCCGGCGCCTGTCGCGCGCCGCGACCGAGACGCTGGCGATCATCGCCTATCACCAGCCGGTCACCCGCGCCGAGATCGAGGAGATCCGTGGCGTCGCCGTCAGCAAGGGCACGCTGGACCAGCTGATCGAGCTGGAATGGGTCCGCATCGGCCGCCGCCGGCAGACCCCGGGCCGGCCGGTGACCTTCGTGGTGACCGAGGCCTTCCTGGATCATTTCGGGCTGGAAAGCGCCCGCGACCTGCCGGGGCTGGCCGAGCTGCGCGCCGCCGGGTTGCTGGAATCGCGCCCGCAGGCGGCACTTGCGCCCACGCTGTTCCGGGACGAGGATGTCGAGGCGGACGCGTCCGGGGCCCTGGCCGACGACCTGTTCGAAGATGAATGAAAACAAGGCATAGCGCCATGAACATGAACCAGCTTGTCAATATGCTGACGCGGATGGTTTCGAATCGCCTGCTGAACTGGGGCATGCGCCGGATGAACGCGCCGAAACCCGGCGAGCGGCAGACGCCGCAGCAGAAAAGCCGCGAGAAGGCGGCACGCGAAGCGGTGAAGCGGGCGCGCCAGGCGGCGCGGATCACCCGTCGGATGCGGTAGCGGGGGCTCTGCCCCCGTCCCTGCGGGACTCCCCCGGGATATTTCGGCAAGAAAGAAGCTCAGGCGAACTGCTTGGCGAGCTTCAGACCCTGGCCCTGGTAGTTCGAGGCGATGCCGCTGCCATAGAGCCGGTCGGGGCGAGCGGCCATGCGTTCGTAGACCAGGCGGCCGACGGTCTGGCCATGCTCCAGCGCGAAGGGGGCCTCGTGGCAGCGCACCTCGAGCACGCCGCGCGCGCCCTGGCCCGGGCCATGGCCGAAGCCGGGGTCGAAGAAGCCGGCGTAATGCACGCGGAATTCGCCGACCATGGCAAGATAGGGCGCCATCTCGGCGGCGTAATCGGGCGGGATCGCCACCGCCTCGCGGCTGACGAGGATGTAGAAGGCGCCGGGGTCGAGGATCAGCTGGCCGTCGCTGGTGCGCAGCTCGTCCCAGAAGTCGCGGGCCCGGTAGGCGCCGATGCGGTCGAGGTCGATGACGCCGCTATGCGGGCGGGCGCGGTAGCCGACCAGGTCGCCGGCCTCGGGGCGCAGGTCGACCGAGAAGCCCAGGCCGTCGTCGATCAGCGCCTGGCCGCTGACCAGCGGCTCGCGGGCGTGCAGTTCCTGCAGCTCGGCGTCCGAGAGCACGGCCTGGCCCTGGCGCAGCCGCAGCTGGTTCAGACGCATGCCGGGCCGGACCAGGACCGAGAAGCTGCGCGGGCAGATCTCGGCATAGATCGGGCCGTCGTAGCCGGGCGGCAGGCGGTCGAATTCGGTGCCCTCGTCGGTGACGAGGCGGGTCAGCAGGTCCAGCCGGCCGGTCGAGCTTTTCGCATTCGCGACCGCGTCGAGGCCTTGCGGCAGCGACAGCCGCTCCATCAGCGGCACCAGGTAGACGCAGCCCTTTTCCAGTACCGCGCCACCGGTCAGGTCCATGCGGTGCATCTCGAAATCCGCCAGCCGGTCGCTGACCTTGCGGCCCTGGCCGGCGAGGAACGAGGCGCGTAGCCGCCAGGCCGTCGCGCCCAGCCGCAGGTCGAGGCTGGCAGGCTGGATCTGCTCGGGCAGGATCGGGCTTTCGGCGCGGATGGCGCCGGAATCGATCAGCTGGCGCAGGCGGGAATCGGGCAGGACACCGTTCACGGCAAACCCTTTCGGCAAAAGGAAACGCCCACCCCCGCAAAGGGATGGGCGTTTTCGGAATGGTCGGGCCGGCGAGATTCGAACTCGCGGCCTTCCGCCCCCCAGACGGACGCGCTAACCAGGCTGCGCCACGGCCCGACGAGGGGCATATAGAGCGAAGCGGGCGGCCAGCACAAGGGGCCAAGCGCGGAAATCTGGTCGGGAAATTCGATTGTTGCAACCTGCTGCGGCAAGGGGCGCGGTGGCATGCGCCTAGCGCAGGTCACGCAGCGCCATGCGCAGCTGTCGGGCCCGGTCAGACAAGGGGCGGCCTTGCAATTCCAGCCGGCGCAGCCGGGCGGCGGCGGTGGCGAGGCGGGCCAGCCAGTCGGGCGCGGCACCGGGCCGGTCGAACAGCGGCAGGGATTCGGCCGGTTTCGCGGCGCGCCGCGGCGAGCGCGGTTGCGACGTTGATTCGGGCGCAGGCGTGTCCGGGCTTGCGGCCGCCGGCTTGGCGGCGTGGTCCCGCGCCTCGCCCAGCCGTGCGGCGCCGATCTCGCGCAGGCCCAGGCCGCGATCCGCCGCGATCAGGCGGCGGGCGCCGCGGATGCTGAGCCCTTCCTCGCGCATGACCTGGCACAGACCTGCTGCCAGCCGCACGTCGTCGGGGCGGTAGTAGCGGCGGCCGTCGGCGCGCTTGACCGGGGCCAGTTGCGGGAATTGCGATTCCCAATAGCGCAACACATGCGGCGCGACGCCCACGAGGCGCGAGACCTCTCCGATGGATCGGAAGGCGTCGGGCGACTTGCTCATCAGCCCTTGCGCCTGTTCCCGGCCGCGACGCGGTCCTTCATCAGATGCGAGGGCCGAAAGGACAGCACCCGGCGCGGGGTGATCGGCACTTCCTCGCCGGTCTTGGGGTTGCGGCCGACGCGTTCGTTCTTGTCGCGGACCGAAAACGTGCCGAAGGACGAGATCTTGACCTGTTCGCCGCGCACCAGCGCATCCGAAACATGGCCGAGCACGCTTTCGACGAGTTGGGCCGATTCGTGGCGGGACAGACCCACCTCACGGAACACGGCTTCGGCCAGGTCCATGCGGGTCAGGGTAGAGTCGCTCATCTCGGAAACCTCATGAATGCTGTGCAGGATGATTTCTTTAGGGTGCCGAGTCAACAACCGGCTCTGCGATTCCGTTCCCGCATGCCGGATTTTGTTCCGCGTTATTCGCGCCTTACCAGCAAGACCCCGCGCATTCCCGGCGCGCATGGGCTTGGAGGGCGGGGTTTTGCTTCCTATCTTTGCAGCGTAACCCAGGACGGAGCGGCAGACATGGCGGGCGGTTGGGCACGCGACGAGGCGGTCAACGAGCAGATCGATATCTCGACCCAGGAGGCGATCGAGCGGATGCGGGCGCGCAACGCGCATCGCACCGTGGGCGACAGTGCCGAATTCTGCGACGAATGCGACGAGCCGATTCCCGAGGCCCGGCGGCAGGCGATTCCCGGCGTGCGGCTATGCGTCGAATGCCAGTCGGGGCGCGACAAGGCGTTCCGCCCGGTGGCGGGCATCAATCGGCGCGGGTCCAAGGATTCGCAGTTGAAGTAAGGACTTGCGGCGGCGCATCGTCGGTTGGACAATAGACTTGAATATCTATCATGTTTATCGTGAAATTTTCCGCAGGTTGTGCTAGGCTGCGATCATGGCGCAGCAACCCGCTGCCGGTTTCATGGGAGGCATGAGATGACCAGCAAATGGAAGCGCAAGCTGAAACGGGCGCTGATCGAGGAGCGGCAGAAGCTGAAGGGCGCCGCCGGCGTGCTGGACGACAGCGCGGCGAACAGCCGGTCCGAATGACAGTCATGGCAAGCCGGCAGGCGGCGGGGGAACCCGCCGCTTTTGCATTCACCAGCGCAGCACGGCCGAGCCCCAGGCCAGGCCGCCGCCGATGGCCTCGACCACCAGCAGGTCGCCGGGTTTGAAGCGGCCTTGCGCATCGGCGACCGACAGCGCCAGCGGGATCGATGCGGCCGAGGTATTGCCGTGGTCCGCGACGGTCAGCACCACCTTCTGCATCGGCAGATGCATGCGCTTGGCGGTGGCCTCGATGATGCGCAGGTTGGCCTGGTGCGGCACCAGCCAATCCACCTGCTCGGGCGCGATCCCGGCCTTGTCCAGCGCGCGATGCGCGGTATCGGCCAGTTTCTCGACCGCATGGCGGAACACCAGGTTGCCCTGCATCCGTAGATACCCGGCGGTGCCGGTCGAGGCGACGCCGCCGTCGACATAGAGCAGGTCGCGATACTGCCCGTCGCTGTTCAGGTCGGTGGCGAGGATGCCGCGGTCCTGCGAGGTGCCGGCGGCGCCCTCGGCCGCCTCCAGCACCACGGCGCCGGCGCCGTCGCCGAACAGCACGCAGGTGCCGCGGTCGGTCCAGTCCATGATGCGGCTGAAGGTCTCGGCGCCGATGACCAGCACCCGCTCGGCCAGGCCGGCGCGGATCATCGCATCGGCATTGGCCAGCGCGAAGACAAAGCCGGCGCAGACCGCCTGGAGGTCATAGGCAAAGCCGCGCGTCATGCCCAGGCCCGCCTGCACCATGGTCGCGACCGAGGGGAAGGTCAGGTCGGGGGTCGAGGTCGCGACGATCACCGCGTCGATGTCCCGCGCCGCCAGCCCGGCCTTGTCCAGCGCCGCGCGGGCAGCCAGGATGCCAAGGTCGCTGGTGCGCTGGCCCTCGGCCGCGAAATGGCGCCGCTCGATGCCGGTGCGGGCGCGGATCCATTCGTCGCTGGTGTCCAGCTTGTCCTCGAACCAGCTGTTCTCGACCACCCGTTCGGGCAGGTAGTGGCCGGTTCCCCGGACGATCGCTCGCCGCATCAGGACGCTCCCTCGGTTGGCGTGGCGCCATCGGTCTCGGCGCCGGCATGGATCTGGGCAAGGCGCGCCGCCAGCCGGTCCTGGAAGCCGGATTGCGCCAGTTGGAAGGCCAGCTTGACCGCAGCCGAAACCCCGGTCGCATCGGCCGAGCCATGCGATTTCACCACGGTTCCGTTCAGGCCCAGGAAGACGCCGCCATTGACGCGGCGCGGGTCGATGCGCTTTTGCAGCCGCTTCAGCGATCCCATCGCCAGCAGCGCCGCGAATTTCGACAGCACCGACTTGCCGAAGGCTTCCTTGAGCAGGTCGCCGACCAGCTTGGCGGTGCCCTCGCCGGTCTTCAGCGCGACATTGCCGGTGAAGCCGTCGGTGACGATCACATCCACCCGGTCCGAGGGCAGATCGCCGCCCTCGACGAAGCCGACATAGTCGAAATTCGCCGCCTGGGCCGAGGCGGGCATCAGCTCATGCGCCTGCTTCAGCTCGGGGCGGCCCTTGTGTTCCTCGGTGCCGACGTTCAGCAGCCCGACGCGCGGCCGGGCCAGGCCCAGGCCGTTGCGGGCATAGGCGGCGCCCATCAGCGCATAGGCCAGCAGGTCCTGCGCATCGGCGCGGATGTCGGCGCCCACGTCCAGCATGACGTTGAAGCCCTGCGGATTGCGCGAGGGCCAGAGGCAGGCGATGGCGGGGCGGTTCACGCCGGGCAGCTTGCGCAGCCGGATCATCGACATCGCCATCAGCGCGCCGGTATTGCCGCAGGAAACGGCGGCCGTGGCCTCGCCCTGCCGCACGGATTCGAGCGTCGACCACATCGAGGTGCCTTCGCCCTTGCGCAGCACCTGGCTGGGCTTGTCGCCCATGGTCACCACGCCGGGGGCGTCGCGGATGTCGCAACGCGCCGCAAGCCCGGGCCGGCGGGCGACCAGGGCTTCCAGTTCGGCGCCGGGGCCGTGCAGGATGAAACGGATATCGGGGTTCTTCTCGGCGCTTTCGGCAATGCCGGCGACCACCACGGAAGGTCCGCGATCGCCGCCCATTGCATCAACCGAGATCACCACGCCCCCGGTCGCCGGGGTGCGCGGCAGCGTCGTGGAGCCTGCCGAGACCATATCCGCGGTCAGTCCGCTCAGGCCGCGTCTTCGTCCAGGTCGACCTCATTGGCCTGCGCCACGACCTCGCGGTCGGCATAATGGCCGCAGGAGGGGCAGACGTGATGCGGGCGCTTCAGCTCGCCGCAGTTGCTGCATTCGTTCGGGTTGCCGGCGACCAGCGCGTCGTGCGAGCGGCGCATGTTGCGGCGGGACCGGGTAACTCGGTTCTGAGGGACGGCCATGTCTCAACCTCAAGTGGTTCGGGGGGCAACCCGACTGGGCGGCCCCGGATGCTGATTTCGTTTCTGGGGCGGGCATAGGCCAAGAGCGCGTGAACCGCAAGGCGCGAAACAAGTCTGGCGCACGGGGGCAACGGTCCGGGTGATGCCCCGCCGGTCGGATGAAGCGCGGAAAATAGCGGCTTTGCCGGTTTTCGCAAGGGAAAACTTGGATGGGCGGGAAGAAAGCGCCGCCGGGCGGCGCTGCCTCCGGCGGGAGTATTTGGAAAACGGTGAAAGCGGGCGGCAGCGGCGCCGGCCTGGGGTGCGGGCCGGCGCGGCGGGTTCAGCGGCCCAGCTTGGCATGGACCTCGTCGAGGTCGACTTCATGCCTGGGGTATTTGTTGTCGGGGTCGTCAAAGTCGTATTTGAACAGCTGGAAGTCCTTCTTGTAGATCTCCCAGACCAGGTGGCGCGACAGGTCGTCGAAGTATTCGCTGATCCTGTGCGCGCGCTTGGGGCCGTGGCCCTCCGATTCGTTGAACTTGGGCACGTCGTTCACGTCGAGCGTCACCGGGGTCGGCGCCGCGTCCAGCACCTTCTGCATGCCCTCGTTGAACTTCTCGGTGAAGAAGATCTGGTCGTAGCGGCCGCCGTTCACGATGAAGGTCGAGATATGGCCCGACATGGCCGACCAGTGGATGTCCGGCTCCATCGGCCGGCGCCAGCGGATGGTGTCGCGCGCGAACAGCAGGAAGCGGCGGAAGCTGGCGACCTGGTCGAACTCGAAGCCGTTCTCGGGGCTGCCGACGTCGATGCCGTAGCGCTGGATCAGCTGCGGCACCAGGTTGCCGCGATAGCGCTTGCCGTTCCTCTGGATGCCGGCGATCTTGTCGAAGAACGAGGACAGGATGCGGCCATAGGGATTCCTGACGCAGGTGAAGGTCAGCGCCTCATGCGCCTTGACCGATTTCTCGATCAGCGGCTGGCTGGCCTCCTGGTTCCACTTGTGCAGGCCGTCGGTGGAATCGTGGATGTCGCCGTCGAAATAGCGGCCGTGGTCCGAATAGAACATGATCTGCCCGATCGACGAACAGGCGCATTTCGGCACCACGCGATAGACCATGCTGCCGCTTTCGGTCATCCAAGTTCCTGGGAAGCCCATTCCGTGCCTTTCCTGTTCACATTGCCGCGCCCGCTGCGGGCCGGGTGCGGGCCGGGTTGCCGGCCCGGTCAAAATCGGTAAGGACACAAAGCAAATCACCGGCAGAGATTCAACCTGCTGTAGAGCGTTCCGGGCGCGAACCGGGAAGATGGGATAGAGAATGGCGCGGATTGCCTTCATTCTGCTTTGCCACAAGGATCCGAAGGGGGTCATTGCGCAGGCCAAGCGCCTGACCGCGACCGGCGACTATGTCTCGATCCATTTCGACGGCCGCGCCAATCCCAAGGACTTCGACGCCATCCGCGCGGCGCTGGCCGACAACCCCTCAGTGGTCTTTGCGCAGCGGCGCTGGAAATGCGGCTGGGGCGAGTGGTCGCTGGTCGGCGCCACGCTGGAGGCGGTGCGCTCGGCCGTGGCGGCCTTTCCGCTGGCGACGCATTTCTACATGCTCTCGGGCGATTGCATGCCGATCAAGTCGGCGGAATATGCCCGCGCCTTCCTCGACACCGAGGACTGCGACTATATCGAGAGTTTCGACTTCTTCGAATCGGACTGGATCAAGACCGGCTTCAAGGAAGAGCGGCTGATCTATCGCCACTGGTTCAACGAACGCACGCGGAAATGGCTGTTCTACGCCAGCTACGACCTGCAGAAGCGATTAGGCCTGACCCGCAGCATCCCGGCCGACATCCAGGTCATGATCGGCTCGCAATGGTGGTGCCTGCGCCGCCAGACCGTCGAGAAGGTGCTGGAGTTCTGCGCCGCGCGCTCCGATGTCATGCGCTTCTTCGCCACGACCTGGATCCCGGACGAGACCTTCTTCCAGACCATCGTGCCCCATGTCGTGCCGCGAAAGCAGATCCGCTCGCGCACGCTGACCTATCTGGTCTTCACCGATTACGGCATGCCGGTGACCTTCTACAACGACCAGTACGACCTGCTGATGGGCCAGGACTACCTGTTCGCGCGCAAGATCTCGCCCGAGGCGATCCGGCTGCGCGAAAGGCTGGGGGCGCTCTGGGCCGCGACCGGGGTGCATTTCCCGATCTCGAACGAGGCGACCGGGCTTTTCCGCTTCCTGACCGGGCAGGGCCGGGTCGGGCGCCGCTTCGGCCAGCGCTTCTGGGAGGCCGAGGGCAGCCTCGGGCGCAACAACACGCTGCTGCTGGTGGTCTCGAAGAAATGGCACGTGGCCAAGCGCCTGACCGCCGCGATCCGGGCCGAGACGACGATCCCGGCGGTGGATTTCCTGTTCAACGAGCTCGAGGCGCATCTGCCCGACCTGGGCGGGGTCGAGACCACGCTGGAAAAGCGCGACCGGCACCGCCGCGCGCTGATCCGGCTGCTGTTCGAGAATTTCGAGTCGAACCAGCTGGTGATCTGCCTCGATCCCTCGGCGCTGCACCTGATCCAGGACCTGATGGCCGACAAGGCCGACACAAGGCTGCTGCTGATCGATTCGGATTTCGACGACGACTACCTGCGCGGCCATATCGGCCGGGTCGGCCTGGCCGGGGCGCAGACCGCGCCCGAGGTGATCGAGCGGCTGCTGCCCACGGTGCGCGCCGACCTGGAGCACGAGGCCGAGCGGCTGCGCGACATGGATTTCCCCGGCTTTCACGCCATCGCCCCCTGGCGCAGCCCCGAGGAGAACGCCGTCCACCTGGCCCGCTTCCTCGACCTGTTGCCCGAGGCCGCGCTGAAACTGGCTAAAATCCCGCACCTGTTCACCGATTGAGGAGACATCGCCATGCCGGTCTATGACCCGCAGAACATCTTTGCCCGCATCCTGCGCGGCGAGATCCCGAACGACACCGTGCTGGAGACCGAGCACACGCTGGTCTTCCGCGACATCCGCCCGCAGGCGCCGGTGCATGTGCTGGCGATCCCGCGCGGCGCCTATGTCAGCTACGACGATTTCGCGGCCAATGCCTCGGATGCCGAAATCGTCGACTTCCACCGCGCCATCGCCCGCGTGGTGCGCGAGCTGGGCGTTGACCTGGACAGCGGCGCCGGCTTCCGCGCCATCACCAATGCCGGGCCGGACGGCGTGCAGGAGGTGCCGCATTTCCACATGCATATCCTGGGCGGCCGGCCGATGGGGCGCATGGTCTCGGCCGGCTGACCACCTCAGCGCGAGGTCAGCTGGACGAAGACGTCTTCCAGGTCCGGCGCCTCGACCGCCACGTCGCGGATCGCAAGCCCCGCGTCGCGCAGCGCGTCGATGAGCCGGTCGGCGGCAATGCGCGAGGGCGCATAGCTAAGCGCCAGGCGGCCGTCGGTGCGACGCTCGGCCCGCACGCCCTCGGGCAGGGCGGGCAGGGCGCGATTCTCGCCGGTGTCGACGATCAGCGTCTTGGAATCGGCGCGGCCGAGCAGGGCGGCGGTCGGCTCGGACAGGATCAGTTCGCCGTGGTCGATGATGGCGATGCGGTCGCACATCTGCTCGGCTTCCTCGAGGTAATGCGTGGTCAGGATGATGGTCATGCCCTGGTCGTTCAGCCGCCGCACGTTGCGCCACAGCATCTCGCGCAGCTGGATGTCCACCCCGGCGGTCGGCTCGTCCAGCACCAGGATCTGCGGCCGATGCACCAGCGCCTTGGCCAGCAGGAGCCGCCGCTTCATGCCGCCCGACAGGTGGCGCGAATAGCTTTCCGCCTGGTCGGTCAGCCCGACCAGTTCCAGCAACTCGTCGGTCCAGCGCTCGCGCTTCGGCACGCCATAGAGGCCGGCCTGCACCTCGAGGCTGGCGCGGGGCGACAGGAACGGGTCGATGTTCAGTTCCTGCGGCATGACGCCGATGGCGGCGCGGGACTGCCGCGGGTTCACGTCCTGGTCGAAGCCCCAGATCGTCACCCGGCCCGCGGTCTTGCGCACCAACCCGGCCAGGATGTTGATCGTGGTGGACTTGCCGGCGCCGTTCGGCCCCAGCAGGCCGAAGATCGAGCCGGCGGGAAACGCCAGGTCCAGCCCCTTCAGCGCCTGTTTCGCCGGCGCCTTGCCGGCCGCGGCATAGGTCTTGGTCAGGCCGCTGATTTCGATGGCGTTCGGACTGCTTGCAGGGGCTGGCATCGGCTCTTCGCGTTCATTATGATCGCCGCCGGTTTAACCGCGTTTGTCGTCAAAGCTCAAGGAACCGCCATGACCATCCCGGCCCCCGAGATCCAGACCGTCACCCGCTGGAAGGTCGCCTGCGACGGCGACGAGGCGCGGGGCCTGGGCCATCCGCGCGTCTGGCTGGCCATTCCGCAGGACAGCGGCTGGGTCGAATGCGGCTATTGCGACAAGCGCTTCGTCATCGACCGCGCCCACGCCCACGACGATCACTGACCCTGCGCCATGGCGGCCTTTGCGGGGGCGGCAGGGTTGCCGGCCTCCGGCGGGGGTATTTGTGAAACAGTGAAGGCGGGGGCCGGTCTTGGCCCGGTCGGCGCTTCGTGGCATCAAGGGGCCTTGGATTTGCCGGCAGAAGGATGGGGCGCAGATGACGGACGTATTCGGCAAGGGCCATCACCTGCATCTGATCGACGGCTCGGCTTTCATCTTTCGCGCCTATCACGCGCTGCCGCCGCTGACCCGGCGCTCGGACGGGCTGCCGATCGGGGCGGTCGCCGGTTTCTGCAACATGCTGTGGAAATATATCCAGGACGGCTCGGGCTCGGACCAGCCGACCCATGCCGCGGTGATCTTCGACCATAGCGCCAAGACCTTCCGCAACGACATCTATCCGCTCTACAAGGCGAACCGGCCCGAGCCGCCCGAGGATCTGCGGCCGCAGTTTCCCCTGACCCGCGAGGCGACGCGGGCGTTCAACATCGCCTGCATCGAGACCGAGGGCTACGAGGCCGACGACATCATCGCGGCGCTGTCCTGCCGGGCGCGCGATGCCGGCGGGCGCGTCACCATCATCAGCAGCGACAAGGACCTGATGCAGCTGGTCGGCGGCGGGGTCGAGATGATGGATCCGATCAAGGGCAAGCCCATCGGCCCCGACGAGGTGCGCGAGAAGTTCGGCGTCGGGCCCGAGCGGGTGGTGGACGTCCAGGCCCTGGCCGGCGATTCCGTCGACAACGTGCCGGGTGCGCCCGGGATCGGCATCAAGACCGCCGCGCAGCTGATCGAGGAATATGGCGACCTGGAGAGCCTGCTGGCACGCGCGGACGAGATCAAGCAGCCCAAGCGTCGCCAGACCCTGATCGACCATGCCGAGCAGATCCGCATCTCGAAGCGCCTGGTCGAACTGGATTGCGACACGCCGCTGGACTTCACGCTGGAGAGCCTGTCGATCCGGGCCCCCGAGGCGCAGGCGCTGCTGGAATTCCTGCAGCGGATGGAGTTCCGCACCCTGGTCAACCGCGTGGCCGAGAAGCTGGGGGCCGCGGTGCCGGCCGCGCCCGAGATTGCGGTGGCGGCAGTCGCGGGGCCGGTGGCGCGGGAATTGCCGGCCATCGACCGCAGCCGCTATGAGGTCATCCGCGACGAGGCGGCGCTGGCCGCCTGGCTGGAGGGCATCGCCGAGAGTGGCATCGTCGCCGTCGATACCGAGACCACCGGGCTGGACGAGATGGTGGCCGACCTGGTCGGGGTTTCGCTATGCACCGGGCCGGGGCGGGCCTGCTATATCCCGCTGGGCCATGTCGGCGAGGGCGCGACGGGCGATCTGTTCGGCGGGCCGGTGCTGGCCGAGGGGCAGATCCCGGCCGACCGGGCGCTGGCGCTGCTGAAACCGGTGCTGGAGGATGATGCCACCCTGAAGATCGGCCAGAACATCAAGTATGACGTGAAGATCTTTGCCCGGCTGGGCATCCGCATGGCACCGGTCGAGGACACCATGCTGATGTCCTATGCGCTGAATGCCGGCACGCACAACCACGGCATGGACGAGCTGGCGCAGACCTATCTGGGCCATACCTGCGTGCCGATCAAGGACCTGATCGGCTCGGGCAAGGCGCAGATCGGCTTCCAGCAGGTCGCCGTCGACAAGGCCGCCGAATATGCCGCCGAGGATGCCGAGGTGACCTGGCGGCTTTGGCATCATTTCCGTCCGCAGCTGGCGCGCGAGCGGGTGGCGAGCGCCTATGAGCGTCTGGAGCGGCCGATGGTGCCGGTGCTGGCCGGGATGGAGATGGCCGGCATCCGCATCGACGCCGATCACCTGCGCCGCATGTCGAGCGCCTTCGCCCAGAAGATGGCGGCGCTGGAGGCCGAGATCCACGCCCTGGCCGGCGGGTCCTTCAACGTCGGCAGCCCCAAGCAGCTGGGCGAGATCCTGTTCGACCGCATGGGGCTGGCCGGCGGCAAGCAGGGCAAGACCGGGGCCTTCTCCACCAGCGCCGAGGTGCTGGAGGACCTGGCGGCCGAGGGCCACGACCTGGCCTCGCGCGTGCTGGACTGGCGGGCGATCTCGAAGCTGAAATCGACCTATACCGATGCGCTGCCGCTGCATGTGAACGCGGCGACCGGGCGCGTCCACACCTGCTATTCCATCGCCGGCGCCCAGACCGGGCGGCTGGCCTCGACCGATCCGAACCTGCAGAACATCCCGGTCAGGACCGAGGAGGGCCGGCGCATCCGCGAGGCCTTCATCGCCGCCGAGGGGCACAGGCTGGTCAGCCTCGACTACAGCCAGATCGAGCTGCGGATCCTGGCGCATGTCGCGGCGATCCCGGCGTTGAAGCAGGCCTTCCGCGACGGCATCGACATCCACGCCATGACCGCGAGCCAGATGTTCGGCGTGCCGGTCGAAGGCATGGACCCGATGATCCGCCGCCGCGCCAAGGCGATCAATTTCGGGGTGATCTACGGCATTTCCGGCTTCGGCCTGTCGCGCAACCTGCGCATTCCGCGCGCCGAGGCGCAGGCCTTCATCGACACCTATTTCGAGCGTTTCCCCGAGATCCGCGCCTATATGGACCGCACCGTGGCCGAGGCCAAGCAGGACGGCTTCGTGCGCACGCTGTTCGGGCGGCGCATCAACACCCCGGGCATCAACCTCAGCGGCCCTTCGGCCGGCGGGGCGCGGCGGGCGGCGATCAATGCGCCGATCCAGGGCGCGGCGGCCGACATCATCCGGCGCGCCATGATCCGCATGCCCGAGGCCATCGCGCATCTGCCGGCGCGGATGCTGCTGCAGGTGCATGACGAGCTGGTCTTCGAGGTCGAGGAGGCCGCGGTTCCGGAGCTGATCGAGGTGGCGCGCGGCGTCATGCAGGGCGCAGCCGAGCCGGCCGTGCGGCTGGACGTGCCGCTGATCGTCGATGCCGGGCAGGGGGCAAGCTGGGCCGAGGCGCATTGACGGACACGGCCGCGCTCGTGGCGCGGCCGCTTGGGTATTTGCAGAGCAAAGAAGCCGAGGCCTCAGATGGCGCCGGAATGGCCCGAGGCGGCCATGTCGTAGCCGTCGAACATGCGGGCGATCATCCGCGTCAGCGGCCGGCCCTCGGGCGTGATGCGAAGGCCGGTCGCGTCGCATTCGACCATCTCGCCGAAACGCTCGGCCACCGGGGCGAAGAGGCGGGCGAGGCTGTCGGCGTCGAAGCCGTGGGCCGCGAATTCCTGTGCGTCGATGCGGAAGTCGCACATCAGCGCCTCGATCATGCGGGCGCGCCAGCGGTCCTCGGCGCTGAAGGCATGGCCGCGCGTGGTGGCGAAGCGGCCGGCGCGGACATGGCCCAGATAGGCGCCGGTCGCCGGCGCGTTCTGGGCATAGCCCTGCGGGAAGCGCGAGATCGACGAGGCGCCAAGCCCGACCAGCACCTCGGCCCGGTCGTCGGTATAGCCCTGGAAGTTGCGCCGCAGCAGCCCGGCCTTTTGCGCCGTGGCCAGCCCGTCGCCGGGGCGGGCGAAATGGTCGATGCCGATCTCGTCATAGCCGTCGGCCAGGAACAGCGCCCGGGCGGTCTCGAAGAGCTTGAGCCGGCCATGCGGGTCCGGCAGCGATTCCGAGGGGATCATCACCTGGCGCTTGGCCATCCAGGGCACATGCGCATAGCCGTAGAGCGCCACCCGGTCCGGCGACAGCGCCAGGAGCTTCTGCACCGATTCGGCGATGCGGCGCGGATCCTGCTCGGGCAGGCCATAGAGGATATCGGCATTCAGGCTGGCGACGCCGCGGTCGCGGATCATGTCCACGGCACGCTTGGTCAGCTCGAAGCTCTGCTCGCGGCCGATGATGCGCTGGATCTCGGGGTCGAAGTCCTGCACCCCGATCGAGGCCCGGGTCAGGCCCGATTCGGCCAGGGCGTCCATGCGGGGCTCGTCGATCTCGTTCGGGTCGATCTCGACCGAGAATTCGGCGCCTTCGGCCAGCGGGAAGGCGGCGCGGACGGCCTGGGCCAGGTCGCGCATCATGTCGGGCTGCATCAGCGTCGGCGTGCCGCCGCCCCAATGCAGCCGCGACAGCCGCACGCCGCGAGGCAGCGCGGCGCGCAGCGTCTCGAGCTCGGTCAGCAGCGCCTGGACATAGGCGCGCACCGGCGCATCCGATTGCGTGCCCTGGGTGCGGCAGGCGCAGAACCAGCACAGCCGCCGGCAGAACGGCACATGCATATAGAGCGAGATCGCCGCGCCTTCGGGAATCGCATCCAGCCAGCGGCCGAATTCGGCCCCGTTCACGGCGGGGGTGAAATGGGGTGCCGTGGGGTAGCTGGTATAGCGCGGGACCCGCGCGTCAAACAGTCCCAGGCGTTCAAGTTGCGATTGCTGTGTCATGACGCTATCCTTGCAGCAGAACACGCGCCAGGACATTGACCCAGATCAACATGCCACACGACGCCGCCCTTGTTGCGACGCAGCAGCCCTGCCACATCTGCCCGATCAAGGAACGGGCGGTATGTTCGCATTGCGGCGGCGACGAGCTTTCCGAGCTGGAGAGCATGAAATACTATCGCCGCTTCGAGGCCGGGCAGGTCGTGGTCTGGGCCGGCGACCGGCTGGATTTCGTGGGTTCCGTGGTGTCCGGCATGGCCGGGCTGACCCAGCAGCTCGAGGATGGCCGCACGCAGATGGTGGGGCTTCTGCTGCCCAGCGATTTCCTGGGCCGGCCTGGGCGCGACGTCGCGGCTTATACCGTGACCGCGACCAGCGACCTGCTCTTGTGCTGCTTTCGCCGCAAGCCCTTCGAAAAGCTGCTGATCGACATTCCGCGCATCGCCGGCCGGCTGCTGGAGATGACGCTGGACGAGCTTGACGCCGCCCGCGACTGGCTCTTGCTGCTGGGCCGCAAGTCGGCGCGCGAGAAGATCGCCTCGCTGCTGGTGATCCTGGCGCGGCGCGAGGCGGCGCTGATCAAGCGCCGGCCCGAGGGGCGCATCGCCATCGAACTGCCGCTGACCCGCGAGGCCATGGCCGATTACCTGGGGCTGACGCTGGAGACCGTCAGCCGGCAGATGAGCGCCCTGAAGCGCGAGGGCGTGATCGAGCTTGACGGCAAGCGCCGGGTCATCGTGCCCTCGTTCCAGCGCCTGGTCCTGGAAAGCGGCGACGATTCGGACGGCGGTCCGCTGAGCTGAGGGCAAAGCGGGGGCCAAGCCCCCGCCGGCCGGCCCCGTCAGCGCGCCATCAGCACCGGCACTTCGGCCTTTTCCAGCATGTTGCGCGTCGCGCCGCCCAGGATCGCCTGGCGGAAGCGCGAATGGCCATAGGCCCCCATGACCAGCATGTCGGCGCCGATCTCGGTCACGCGCCGGTTCAGGATGTCGCTGACCTGGGGCAGGGTGCGCGCCAGCACCGAGATCTCGGCCCGCACGCCGTGGCGGGTCAGCATCTGGCACAGCGCCCCGCCGGGGTCCGAGCGTTCGGGGCCGTTGGGCGAGGGGTCGATCACGGTGATCTCGACGCATTCGGCGGCGATCAGCAGCGGCAGGGCGCGCCGCACGGCGGCCAGGGCCTCGTTCGACTGGTTCCAGGCGATGACGATGCGCTTGCCGAAGGGCTCGGTCAGCTGGTGCGGCACGATCAGCACCGGGGCCGAGCCCTCGAACAGCGCCGCCTCGGTGATCGCCTCGGCATCGGGGGTCGCGCCGGCGCCATAGGGCCGGTTCAGCACCACCAGGTCGGAATAGCGCGCCCGCATGCCGACCAGCGTCGACATGCCGCCGACCTGGGCCACGGCGGAATCGACCGACCAGCGCACGTCCTCGGCGTTCAGCCGCTCGCGCACCTTCTGCTCCAGGTCGCTGGCGGCGGCCATGGCCTTGTCGATGGATTCCTGGAACACATAGGCCGAGGCGCCGGCATAGTAATAGCCGCTCTGCGTGTGATCGACGCCCATGCAGAAGACGTCGAGATGCGCATCCTCGCGCCGGGTCATGGCAAGCGCCGCGTCCAGTTGCTCGTGCTGGCCGGTCTCGGTCAGGACGGTCAGGATGGTCTTGTATCCCATGGGCAGTCTCCTTTTTGGCATTTGGTCCCGGGCGCCGGCTTCCCGGAAGGGAATCAAGGGCCTGGCCGGCGCTGGCGTGGCCATCCTGTCCGGTCAGGGGACGATTTTACACCCCTTGCGAACGAAACGATTGATGCAGATCAAAGTGTCACGAAACCGTGCGCCTGTAGAAGGTGGGTGTCGAGGCCGAAATTCCAGCGCATGCGCGGGTGATTCGCGGCCGCCGGCAAAGAATGAAGGACAGGAAAGTCATGTTGGATACCATCAAGCTGATCGCGCTGGGGGTGATCGCGGTTCTGGCCGCCCTCGCCGCCAATTACGCGCGACCCGATGATCCCGCCTATCTGGTGAACGCGCTGATCGTGATGCTGGCAGCCGGGTTCATGTTCATGCGGGTGCTGCGCCAGATGGGCAACGAGCAGCCGCTGCTCGACCCGCACCCGGAAAACGAATACCTGGACGGCGTGGTCCGGGCCGGGGTCGTCGCCACCGCATTCTGGGGCGTGGTCGGCTTCCTGGTCGGCGTGGTCATCGCCTTCCAGCTGGCCTTCCCGGCGCTGAACCTCAGCGACTTCACCATGGGCTACACGAACTTCGGCAAGCTGCGGCCGCTGCATACCAGCGCGGTGATCTTCGCCTTTGGCGGCAACGCGCTGATCGCGACCTCGTTCTACGTGGTGCAGCGCACCTCGGCGGCGCGGCTCTGGGGCGGCAATGCCGCCTGGTTCGTGTTCTGGGGCTACAACCTGTTCATCGTCCTGGCCGCGACCGGCTATATCCTGGGCGCCACCCAGTCCAAGGAATATGCCGAGCCGGAATGGTATGTCGACTGGTGGCTGACGCTGGTCTGGGTCGTCTATCTCGCGGTGTTCCTAGGCACGATCCTGAAGCGCAAGGAACCGCATATCTACGTGGCGAACTGGTTCTACCTGTCCTTCATCGTCACCATCGCCATGCTGCATATCGTCAACAACCTGTCGGTGCCGGTCAGCTTCCTAGGCTCGAAATCGGTGCAGGTGTTCTCGGGCGTGCAGGACGGCATGGTGCAATGGTGGTATGGCCACAACGCCGTGGGCTTCTTCCTGACCGCCGGCTTCCTGGGCATGATGTATTACTTCATCCCCAAACAGGCCGAGCGTCCCGTCTACAGCTACAAGCTGTCCATCATCCACTTCTGGGCGCTGATCTTCCTCTATATCTGGGCCGGTCCGCACCACCTGCACTATACCGCGCTGCCCGACTGGGCCTCGACGCTGGGCATGGTGTTCTCGATCATCCTGTGGATGCCGTCCTGGGGCGGCATGATAAACGGGCTGATGACGCTCTCGGGCGCCTGGGACAAGCTGCGCACCGATCCGATCATCCGCATGATGGTGGTGGCCGTCGGCTTCTACGGCATGGCGACCTTCGAAGGGCCGATGATGTCGATCAAGGCGGTGAACTCGCTGTCGCACTATACCGACTGGACCATCGGCCACGTGCATTCCGGCGCCCTGGGCTGGAACGGCATGATCACCTTCGGCGCGCTCTACTACCTGACGCCGCGCCTCTGGGGCCGCGAGCGGCTGTATTCCACCGCGCTGGTCAGCTGGCACTTCTGGCTCGCCACCATCGGCCTGGTGCTCTACGCCGCCTCGATGTGGGTCTCGGGCATCATGGAAGGGCTGATGTGGCGCGAGGTCGACGCCCAGGGCTTCCTGGTCAACGCCTTCGCCGACACCGTGGCCGCCAAGTTCCCGATGAACGTGGTGCGTGGCCTGGGAGGTGTGCTCTATCTCAGCGGCGCGCTGATCATGTGCTACAACCTGTGGGCCACCGTCGCCAGGCAACCCAAGACCGCAACCACCGCCGTCGCGGTTCCGGCAGAGTAAGGGCGCATCATGGCAATCCTTGAAAAACACAAGGTTCTGGAAAAGAACGCCACGCTGCTGCTGGTCTTTTCCTTCCTGGTCGTCACCATCGGCGGCATCGTCGAGATCGCGCCGCTGTTCTATCTGCAGAACACCATCGAGACGGTGACGGGCATGCGGCCCTATACGCCCCTGGAGCTGAAGGGCCGCGACATCTATGTCCGCGAGGGCTGCTATGTCTGCCACAGCCAGATGATCCGCCCGATGCGCGACGAGGTCGAACGCTATGGCCACTACAGCCTGGCGGCCGAGTCGATGTATGACCATCCGTTCCAATGGGGGTCGAAACGCACCGGGCCGGACCTGGCCCGGGTGGGCGGGCGCTATTCGGACGAATGGCACATCGACCACCTGACCAACCCGCAGGCGGTGGTGCCGGAATCGATCATGCCGAAATACGGCTTCCTGCATGACCGGATCATCGACGCTTCGAACATGCAGGACCGGCTGAAGACCGACGCGCTGGTCGGCGTGCCCTACAGCGAGGAGATGGTGACGAATGCCGCCGCCGATTTCCGCGCCCAGGCCGATCCCGACGCGGATGCCTCGGGGCTGGAAGAGCGCTATCCGGGCGCCTTGCAGCGCAACTATGACCGCCGCGCCGGCGTGTCGGAAATGGACGCCCTGATCGCCTATCTGCAGGTGCTGGGCACGATGGTCGACTTCTCGACCTTCGAGCCCGACCCGAACCGCTGAGGCCCGCCATGGAGATCTATTCCTTCCTGCGCGAACTGGCCGACAGCTGGGTGCTGCTGTCCCTGGTGCTGTTCTTCCTGGGGGCGATCGCCTTCGTCCTCAGGCCCGGCTCGCGCCGGCTGCACCGCGATGCCGCGGAAAGCATTTTCCGTAACGAGACGAGTCCCGCCACGGCGGGCGAGAAGGAGGTCGAGTGATGGCCGACACCGACGACGAGCACACCAGCCCCCAGAACCCCGACAACCGGATCGAGCTGGAACGCATGGCCGCGGACCAGGAGAACAAGGCGCAGATCGCCGCGCATCCGCCCGTGGGGCCCGACGGCCGGCCGCTGCACCGCCCGGTCGGCAGCACCCGCGTGGTGCGCGACCGCAAGGGCGTGCGCAAGGTGGTCGAGGTGCCCTCGACCGGCCACAGCTGGGACGGGATCGAGGAATACGACAACCCGCTGCCGCGCTGGTGGCTGTGGTCCTTCTATGCCACCATCGTCTGGGGCCTGGCCTATGTCGTGGCCTATCCGGCCATCCCGCTGCTGTCGGGTTCGACCCAGGGCGTGCTGGGCACGACCTATCGCAGCGATGTCGCGGCCGAGATCCAGCGCTTCAAGGACGCCAACGCCCCGATCCAGGCCAAGCTGGTCGAGACGCCGCTGGACCAGGTCGCCGCCGATCCGGACCTTGCGAACTATACCGCCAATGCCGGGGCCGCGATCTTCCGCACCTGGTGCGCGCAGTGCCACGGCTCGGGCGCGGGCGGCAATCCGGGCTATCCGACGCTCTTGGACAACGACTGGCTGTGGGGGGGCACGCTGGACGACATCCACACCACCGTTCAGCACGGCATCCGCGACCCCAAGGACGAGGAGACCCGCTATTCCGAAATGCCGAAATTCGGCACCGACGAATTGCTGGACAACAGCCAGATCGCCCAGGTGGTGAACTATGTGCTGGAACTGGGCGGGCAGCCGCATGACGCGGACCTCGCGGCCGAGGGCGCGACGGTCTTCGCCGACAACTGCACCGCCTGCCACGCCGAGGACGGCAAGGGCGACCGGGCGCAGGGCGCGCCGGACCTGACCGACGCGGTCTGGCTCTATGGCTCGGACCCGGCGACGATCACCCGCATCGTCCACGACGGCCCCTTCGGTGTCATGCCGGCCTGGACCGGCCGGCTGTCCGAGGCGGATATCCGCGCCGTCGCATCCTATGTGCACGGTCTGGGCGGCGGCGAATAGCGCCCAGACAAGCACCCCGAATCCGCGGCCGGGCAACCGGCCCCGGAGGCACCGGCCCCCCGTCCTGTTCGCGCGTTTCCAGGGGGGCCGGTGTTTTTTATCAAACGCGAATCCCCGGGGGCGGCGCAAGTCGCCTTCGCGCATGTCCGTGGCCATGATGCGACAATGCGGCCCATGCCGGCCGCTGCCCGGCCTGTGTATAAGTCGCCCAGCCCCGCGCTTGACGCAGATCAAAGCGCCCCCGCGGCCAGGGCCTATACCCAAGCCACGCGCAACAGGAGCCAATCATGTCGCAATCCGACATCGACCCGCCACGTCTCTATGCCGCCCGCGAGCCGATCTTTCCGCGCCGGGTGCAGGGCACCTTTCGCAACCTGAAATGGGTCATCATGGCGGTGACGCTGGGGATCTATTACCTCACGCCCTGGATCCGCTGGGACCGCGGCCCCAGCCTGCCGGACCAGGCAGTGCTGGTCGACCTGGCAAACCGCCGCTTCTATTTCTTCTGGATCGAGATCTGGCCGCATGAGTTCTATTTCGTCGCGGGCCTGCTGGTCATGGCGGGGCTGGGGCTCTTTCTGTTCACCTCGGCGCTGGGGCGGGTCTGGTGCGGCTATGCCTGCCCGCAGACGGTCTGGACCGACCTGTTCATCCTGACCGAGCGCTGGATCGAGGGCGACCGCAATGCCCGCGTCCGGCTGTGGAACGAACCCTGGAGCGCCAGGAAATTGCGCTTGCGGCTGTCGAAATGGACCATCTGGCTGGTGATCGCGGCGCTGACCGGCGGCGCCTGGGTATTCTATTTCACCGATGCGCCGACGCTTCTGGGCAACCTGCTGACCGGCCAGGCGCATCCGGTGGCCTATATCACCATCGCGACCATGACCGCGACGACCTTCCTGTTCGGCGGTTTCGCCCGCGAACAGATCTGCATCTATGCCTGCCCCTGGCCGCGCATCCAGGCCGCGATGATGGACGAGGACACGCTGACCGTCGCCTATCGCGACTGGCGCGGCGAGGAACGCGGCAAGATCCACAAGGGCGAGCTTACCCGCTCGGACGGCGGCACCAAGGGCGATTGCATCGACTGCATGGCCTGCGTCAACGTCTGCCCGATGGGCATCGACATCCGCGACGGGCAGCAGATGGAATGCATCACCTGCGCTTTGTGCATCGACGCCTGCGACGACGTGATGGACAAGATCGGCAAGCCGCGCGGGCTGATCGACTACATGGCGCTGCGCGACGAGACCGCCGAGCGCGCCGGCGGCCAGCCGAAGCCGCTGATGAAGCACATCCTGCGCCCGCGCACGATCCTGTATTTCACGCTCTGGGCCGGCATCGGCGTGGCGCTGGTCGCGGCGCTGTTCATGCGCTCGCCGCTTGACCTCAACGTGACGCCGGTGCGCAATCCGCTCTATGTCACCATGGCCGACGGCGCGATCCGCAACACCTATGCGCTGCGGCTGCGCAACAAGCAGGCCGAGGCGCATGACTTCACGCTTTCGGTCGCCGGCCCCGGCGGCAGCGCGCCTGCGGGCACCCAGGTCACGCTGGAGGGCCAGCCCGATGGCCGGGTCAGCGTCGCCGCCGACAGCACCCAGACCCAGCGCGTCTATATCACCGCCGAAAAGGGCTCGGCCCTGGCCGAGGGTGGACAGGCGGAGTTGACGCTGTGGGTCGAGGATGCCACCG
Source organism: Paracoccus aminovorans (assembly GCF_001546115.1). Taxonomy (GTDB): domain Bacteria; phylum Pseudomonadota; class Alphaproteobacteria; order Rhodobacterales; family Rhodobacteraceae; genus Paracoccus; species Paracoccus aminovorans_B. Next base: position 653,336 of record NZ_KQ955208.1, on the reverse strand, counting down.
ATGGCGTCAGGGCCAGCATCGACACGGTCTTTCACGGAAGGAGCGAATGATGGCGCGCGAACTGACCGGCCGGCATGTGCTGCTGATTACCCTCGCGGCCTTCGGCACCATCATCGCGGTCAATGTCTTCATGGCCGTCAAGGCGGTCGGCACCTTCCCGGGGCTCGAGGTCAAGAACAGCTATGTCGCCTCGCAGACCTTCGACCGCGAGCGCGCGGCCCAGCAGGCGCTGGACTGGACCGTGACGCCTGACTACGACGGGCGCGAGCTGGTGCTGGTGATCCGCGATGCCCAGGGCAATCCGGCCCCGGTCCGGACGCTGGACGTGACCATCGGCCGCCCGACCCATGTGCGCGAGGACCAGCACCCGGCCTTCACCTATGCCGGCGGGCTGTTCCGCGCGCCGTTGCATCTGGCGCCGGGGCTGTGGAACATCCACCTGGTGGCGACGGCGCCCGACGGCACGGTGTTTCGCCAGCGCATCGACCACTACCACGGCAACCGGGTGAACTGAGATGGCCGACGCCACCCTGCACGACCACGAACTGCGGCTCTCGGCCTGCCCGGCCTGCGACGCGGCGCCCCTGGCGCAGCGCCTGGCCGATGCGCGGGGCGGGCAGGCCGATGTGATCCTGTCGCTGCCGACCATCCATTGCGCGACCTGCATCACCGATGTCGAGCGGGTGCTGACCCGCCATCCCGGCGTGCGCGCGGCGCGGGTGAACCTGACCCTGCGCCGGGTGACGGTGGACGCCCCGGGCATGAGTGCCGCCGAGCTGATCCCGGTCGTCGAATCCATCGGCTACGAGGCGCATGAACTCGACCCCGCCGCGCTGTCGGCCAGCGCCGCCGACCGGCAGGGCCGCGACATCCTGATGCGCATCGGCGTCTCGGGTTTCGCGATGATGAACATCATGATCCTGTCCGTCGCGGTCTGGTCGGGGGCCGACGCCGCCACCCGCGACCTGTTCCACTGGATCTCGGGCGCCATCGCGCTGCCGACGGTGGCCTTTGCCGGCCAGCCCTTCTTTGCCAGCGCCTGGCGGGCCTTGTGCCACGGCCGGCTGGGCATGGACGTGCCGATCTCGCTGGCGCTGGTGCTGGCCTCGGCGATCTCGGTCTATGAGACGGTGCATTCCGGCCATCACGCCTATTTCGACGCAGCGGTGATGCTGTGCTTCTTCCTGCTGATCGGCCGCTACCTGGACTACCGCACCCGCGCCGTGGCGCGTTCCGCCGCCGAGGAACTGACCGCGCTCGAGGTGCCGCGCGCCTTTCGCCTGACCGCGGCGGGGGAGGAGCCGGTGCCAGTGGCCGAGCTGGTGCCGGGCGACCTGATCCGCATCCGCCCGGGCGCCCGCGTGCCCGCCGATGGCGAGATCACCGAAGGCCGCAGCGAGATCGACCGCGCGCTGCTGACCGGCGAAAGCATCCCGGTCGCGGCCGCGCCGGGCATGGCGCTGTCGGCAGGCGAGGTGAACCTGACCGGGCCCCTGGTCCTGCGCGTGACGGCGGCCGGGCGCGACAGCTCGCTCGCGCGGCTGACGGCGCTGGTCGCGGCGGCGGAATCGGCGCGCGGGCATTACACCGGTCTCGCCGACCGGGCCTCGCGGCTTTATTCGCCGCTGGTGCATCTGATGGCCTTCTGCAGCTTCCTCGGCTGGTATCTGGCCACGCATGACCTGCGGCTGGCGGTGAACGTCGCCGCGGCGGTGCTGATCATCACCTGCCCCTGCGCCCTGGGCCTGGCGGTGCCGGCGGTGATCACCGCGGCCTCGGGGCGGCTGTTCCGGCGCGGCATGCTGATCAAGGACGGCACGGCGCTGGAGCGGCTGGCCGATGTCGATTGCGTGGTCTTCGACAAGACCGGGACGCTGACCATGGGCGTGCCGCAGCTGGTCTCGCTGGCGCCGATCCCGGTCGAGGCCCGGCCGCTGGCCATGGCGCTGGCCCAAGGGTCGGGCCACCCGCTGTCGCAGGCCCTGGCCCAGGCGCTGGCCGAGGCGGGCACGCAGCCGGCGGCCCTGGACGACCTGCGCGAGGTGCCGGGTTACGGCATCGCCGGGCGCTGGCAGGACCGCGGGCTCCGGCTGGGCCGCGCCGACTGGCTGGGCGCCAGCCATGGCGACGCGCGGCTTTCGGCCAGCTGGCTGGACCTGGGGCAGGGTGCCCCGATCCGGCTGGAGTTTTCCGACCGGCTGCGTCCGGGCGCCGAGGCCTGCGTCGCCCGGCTGCTGGCGCGGCGGCAGCGCGTGCTGCTGCTGTCCGGCGATGCGGCGCCGGTGGTCGAGGATCTGGCGGCGCGGCTCGGCATAGCCGAATGGCGCGCCGGGGTGACGCCGCTCGACAAGGCCGAGGCCGTTCGCGCGTTGGGCAGTGAAGGGCGGCATGTGCTGATGGTCGGCGACGGTCTCAACGATACCGCCGCGCTGGCCGAGGCGCATGTCTCGATCTCGCCCGCCTCGGCGCTGGATGCGGCCCGCACCGCCTCGGACATCGTGCTGATGGGCAGCGACCTTGCCCCGGTGGCCGAGGCGCTGGACGTCGCCCGCCGTGCGCGCGCGCGGATCAAGGAGAATTTCGCGATTTCGCTGGGCTATAATGTCGTCGCGGTGCCCTTTGCCATCGCGGGTCTCGCGACGCCGCTGATGGCGGCGCTGGCCATGTCGCTGAGTTCGATCAGCGTAACGCTGAACGCCTTGCGGCTGCGCTAGGGAGAATTGCCATGGAAGTCCTCAGCATCCTGATTCCGGTTTCCCTGGGCCTGGGCACGCTGGGCCTTCTGGCCTTTGTCTGGGCCCTGCGCGGCCGGCAATACGAGGATCCCAAGGGCGACGCCGAGCGCATCCTCAGCCAGGAATGGGACGACCATCCCAAGCCCTGAGCCGAAAAGCGGGGGTATCGGCGCACCGGAAGCGGGGTAGGGCCGGACAACCGACCGCAGAGCTCCGGGGCGTCTCTCCTTTCTGAAAGCGTTACCTTCTCGCAGAGCCAACCCGGGCAAATCGCCCTCTCGGATGATCGTGGCACGCAAGGCGCGCGTTGCAAGTAAGCGGTTCGCCGTTTCGCACCATCATGCTTTGGGCGGTCTTCCTTCAGTCAGCCCGTGGCATAGCATAAGGCGCGTCTTATGCCGAACCGCCATCATCGCGTAATCGACCGGCTGCCTGCCGCCCACCGCCATGCCGGTCAGGAAGCGCAGAGGCTCAGGACCACATGCCGTCCCTGTCAGCTGCCGGAAAAGGTGCTGTGGCGCAAATCGTTCCGGACTCGGTCAGACTCGGCTTGGGAATGGGCATTTCTGGTCGAATCGCGTCGGTTTCGCGGTTGCCGGCCCAAGCTCTGCCATTTTCAGCAGCCTGCTGACGCTGCCGAAGTCCTGTGACCAAGCAAGCCAAGGAAATGCCGGTGCGCAAGCCGAAGCCCTGAGGCTGCCCGAGTCCGGCGGCCAAGCAAAGTGCCCGGAACAAGCCAAGGCGCTCGAAAGACAAATCCCGGCCTCTCGACCGGGACTTTGCAGCGCTCATGCGGATCAGAGTTCATCGGCCCCGTGGTCGATCCGGCAATCAGGGACCAACCACCGTGCAGTCCTGCTGCCGCGCGGCCAGGCGGTCACAGGCCAATTCGGCGGTCTCTTTCGCCATGCCGACGAAATTCGCCTCGAAGCCGCGCTTGGTATTGGCGACGCGGCTGACCGCGCTGCCCAGCGCGGCGCTTTCCTGCAGCGCCGTCTTCAACAGCAACTGTTCCGCCTCGCGCTGCGAGCGAAACAGGCCCAGGGTCACGCCCCAGCCCTTGCCGCCGCCGGTTCCGCGCGAGACGATCTCGGTCGCCTCGGGCGCGGCTTCCTCAGGCTCCAGCGAGGCTAGGATGATGGTTTCCGAACGCCGCTCGGGCGCAGGCGAGGCCAGCAGCGCCAGGCTTTCCGGCTGCGGCGCGGTGCTTTGCACGAACAGCGAGGCGGAGCCGGCCGTATCGGCGGGCGCCAAGCTGGCCGACCGGTCGCCGCGCGGCGCCGGGGCAGGGCGGACCGCGTCGATCCGGTTCGCGGCCGGCTGGCTTTGCACCGGCTCGGCCATCGCTTCGGAGGCGTCGCCTTCTTCCGGGCGCGCCGCGGGGCGGGCGGCCCGGGCCAGCACCTCTGGATCGACGGCGGCATTGGCGACGGGGCCCGCGCCGGGCTTGCGGTTCGGCCGGGCGCTGGCGGCCAGCGTGCCGGCATCGCCCGTGGCGCGCGAACCAGCCCTGGCCTGGGCGCGCGACACCGCCGCCGAGATCGCCGCCGGGGTCACCACCGCCGCGGTCGAAGCCCGCGCCACCGGCCGGTCCGAGGCCGAGAGCTGCACCGAGGATGCGGCGGCGCCGGGGCTCGTCGGCACCACGGTCGCGACCTGCACCGTGCGGCGCACCTTCTTCTCGGCCACGAGCTGCGGCGGGGCGGGCTTTACCTCACGCACACGGGTGGGGGCCTTTCCGAAACCGGCATCCAGCAGCTGCGCCATCACCGCGTTGCGATGCGCGGTCGAATTGCCGCCCAGCACCGTCGCCACGATGCGCTTGGAGCCGCGCTTGGCCGAGGCGGTCAGGTTGAACCCCGCCGCGCGGGTATAGCCGGTCTTGATCCCGTCCGCGCCCTCGTAGCTGTCGAGGAAACGGCGGTTGGTGCTCGACACCGTGGCGATGCCGGCATCCGCCGAGCGGCGCGAGAAGATCGAGTAATATTGCGGGAAATCGTAGAACAGCCGCCGGCCCAGGATCGACATGTCGCGGGCGGTGGAATAATGCCCCTCGGTCGTCAACCCGTTGGCGTTGCGGAAATTCGAGTTGCGCATGCCGAGCGCGCGCGCCATCTGCGTCATCTGCGCGGCGAATTTCGGCTCGGAGCCCGCCAGGCCTTCGCCGATCACGGTGGCGGCGTCATTGGCGGATTTCACTGCCGCGGCGCGGATCAGATAGCGCAGCTCGATCCGCTGCCCCGGCTTCAGCCCCAGCCGCGACGGCGGCTGCGAGGCGGCATGGCTCGACACCAGGAACTTGCTGTCCAGCCGCACCTGGCCGCGCTCGATGGCGTTGAAGGCCAGGTAAAGCGTCATCATCTTGGTCAGCGAGGCGGGATGCAGCCGCGTGTCGGCGTTCTGCGAATAGATCTCCTGCCCCGTGCGCGCATCCATGACGAAGGCCGCGAAAGGCGCCGCTGCAACGGCCATGGGCATGGCCCATGCCAATAGGATCATCAGTCCCAAGCGGACATTCTTGCTGATTCTGCTCACGGTCCCGGTCTTTCTGCCTCTGAGGGCCCGTTCATTATGCGGGCCCTTCATTAATAAAGTGACAATAACACGCATTCCTGCGCACGGAAACCGTAAGTTTGGGGCCGTGGCGCGCAATCTGCCGGCGGTTGCATGCCCCTTGCGGCGGCGCCCCCAGGGCGGGGCTTACCAACCGGGGGGAAAGTGCCTATATTCGGTCGCAGAACCGTTCCCATCCTGTTGCAAGCCTCGTGACCAGACCGCAGATGACCAACTCACCCGGAGACCGCGACGAGGTCGAGCTGGGGGTCAAGACCCGCCCCCGCACGAAACGGCCGCCGATGTACAAGGTGTTGCTGCTGAACGACGATTTCACGCCGATGGAGTTCGTCGTCCATGTGCTCGAGCGGCTGTTCAGCATGACCCACGGCCAGGCGATCGAGATCATGCTGACCGTGCATCGCAAGGGGGTGGCGGTGGTCGGCGTGTTCTCGCACGAGATCGCGGAAACCAAGGTGGCGCAGGTGATGGAACTTGCCCGCCGTCAGCAGCATCCGCTGCAATGCACCATGGAAAAAGAGTAGAAATTGGCTGGATCACGGCTGGAACTTGTCTTTGGCGGTGAGCCGCCCGAGGGTCGCCTGTTGTTGCTGGGTGCCGGCGCCGACACGGACCTTTTCCCTTTCGACGCCGCGCGGACGCAGGTCGTGCAGGGGTTCTTTCCCGACCACCAGGCGCTGAAGGCGCGGGGTTTCGATGTCGTGACCGCGGCCTCGGGCTCCTTCGACGCGGCGGTGGTGTTCCTGCCGCGCGCCCGGGCCGAGGCGCGCGCCCGCATCGCTGAGGCGGCCTCGCGGCTGTCGCCCGGCGCCGCGCTGTGGATCGACGGGCAAAAGACCGATGGCATCGACGCCGTGCTGAAAGAGATGCGCGGCCTTGCCCCGGTCGACGGGATCGAATCGCGCGGCCATGGCAAGATCTTTCGCCTGACGCTGCCCGAGCCGGGCTGGCTGCCCGAGGACTGGGCGGCGCAGGATCACCTGGCCGCGCCCGGCATGGTGACGCGGCCGGGGGTGTTCTCGGCCGACGGGCCGGACCCGGCCTCGCAGGCGCTGGCAGCGGCCTTGCCGGAAAAGCTGCCGAGCCGGATCGTCGATCTGGGCGCGGGCTGGGGCTGGCTCTCGGCGCAGATCCTGACCCATCCCGGCGTCGGTACGCTGCATCTGGTCGAGGCCGATGCCACGGCGCTGGATTGCGCGCGCCGCAACGTGACCGATCCGCGCGCGCAGTTCCACTGGGCCGATGCGCTGGATTTCCGCCTGCCCGAGCCGGTGAACGGCGTGATCATGAACCCGCCCTTTCACGACGGCCGCGCGGCCGACCCGCGCATCGGTGCCGGCTTCATCCGTGCCGCCGCCGGGCTGCTGACCGGGGCGGGGCGGCTGTGGATGGTGGCGAACCGGCACCTGCCCTATGAGCAGGTGCTGAGGGACAGCTTTGCCGATGTGGCCGAACTGGGCGGCGATGCGCGCTTCAAGATCCTGACCGCCACCGGCGCGCGTCGCGGCGGTGCTGCCGGGCGCGGCCAGCCGAAGGGACATAGAAGATGAGCCTGTCGATCCAGGGCAAGACCGCCATCGTCACCGGTGCCGCGCGCGGCATCGGCCTGGCCATCGCCCGGCATTTCGCCGCGGTCGGCGCCAATGTCATGTTCGCCGACAGCGACGAGGCGGCGCTGGAAACCGAACTGGGCGCCGATGCGGCGGCCGAAGGGCCGATCCGTGCCTTTGCCGGCGATCTGGGCCAGAAGCTGACGCTGGCCAATCTGGTCTCGGCCACCATCGACGCCTTCGACCGCGTGGACATTCTGGTCAACGCCCATCGCATGGTGCAGGGCTGCGATCCGCTGGCGGTCAGCGAGGACATGCTGGCCGAGATGCTGCGCCAGAATATGATCTCGGGCCTGCGGCTGTCGCAGATGGTCGCCAAGCGCATGCTGGCCCAGGTCGAGAGCGGCGACACCCCGCCCCTGCAAAGCGGCGCCATCGTCAACCTGACCTCGCTGGCCGCCGACTGGCCGCAGCCGCAGATGCTGGCCTATTCCATCGCCAGCGCCGCGCAGGCGCAGGCGACGCGCGCGCTGGCCTCGGCGCTGGCCCCGCAGCGCATCCGCGTGAACGGCGTGGCCTTCGCCAGCATCATGTCGAACAACATGCAGCTGAAGCTGCGCGAGGATCCCGGCCTGCGCGACCGCATGATCGCGGCGACGCCCCTGGGCCGCATCGCCGGCGCCGACGAACTGGCCGGCACCGTGCAATTTCTGGCCAGCGAGGCCTCGGGCTTCATCACCGGGCAGATCCTGCGCGTCGATGGCGGACGCAGCCTGGGCGACCCGCTGGCGCCCGGCGTCTATTGAGCCGCGCCTATCAGGACTTGTCTTCCTCGGGATAGGCGGCCTTGCAGGCCTTGACCGCGGCGGCCGCATTCGGGGTCAGCGCCTGCTTGCGGGCGGCGAGGTTGTCGCGCTTGCGTTCCTCGGCCGCCGGGTCGATCGGCACGCGGTAGCGTTCGGTATCGGCGACCTCGCGCATGCAAGTGCGGTTGACGATGCGCGCATTGCCGTCCTTGTCGCGGATGACATAGGGGCAATCGTCCCATTCGGTGCGGCTCACCGTGCGTTCTTCCCAGGCATAGCCGCGCGCCAGGTTCGCCTCGACCTCGGCCAGCAGGTTCGAGACCGTGCGGTATTCCCGCGTGTTGCGGCTGATGCATTGTTCCTGCGGGGTGCCGCAGGCTGCGACGACCAGGACAGGCATCAGGGCAAGCAGGATGTTGCGGGTCATGGCGGGGATCTCTAGTTGTTTGTCGGAAAGCATAGGCCTGCGATTTCGGCAGGGCAATTCACGAATGCAGGGACAAGCCATGGAGATGAGCCAAGAACGTCAGGAAGCTGCGGCCTGGTTTCGCAGCCTGCGCGACCGCATCGTCGCCGCTTTCGAGGGGCTCGAGGATCGCGGTCCCGGCAGCGCCCCGCCCGGCCGCTTCAAGGTGCGCGAGACCCGGCGCGGCGAAGACGGCGGCGGCGGGCTGATGTCGGTGATGCGCGGCGGCCGGGTCTTCGAGAAGGTCGGCGTCAACTGGTCGGCGGTGCATGGCGAATTGCTGCCCGCTGCGCGCCAGGCCATGGCCGCGCGCGGCGTGCCGGGGATCGAGGCGGACCCGCGTTTCTGGGCCTCGGGCATCAGCCTGGTCGCGCATATGCAGAACCCGCATGCGCCGGCCGTACACATGAACACGCGCATGTTCTGGACGCCGGGCGCCTGGTGGTTCGGCGGCGGTGCCGACCTGAACCCTTGCCTGGAAGTCGCCGAGGATACGGCGCATTTCCACGACACGCTGCGCACGGCCTGCGCGCCGCACGGCGCCGATTACTACGACCGCTTCAAGGCCTGGGCGGACGAGTATTTCTTTGTCCCGCATCGTGGCCGGGCACGGGGCGTCGGCGGCATCTTCTACGACGATCTCAACACCGGCGACTGGCAGGCCGATTTCGCCTTTACCAAGGCGGTGGGCGAGGCCTTCCTGCCCGCCTTCCTGCCGCTCGCCGAAAAGCGCATGGCCCAGCCCTGGGGCGAGGCCGACAGGGACGCGCAGCTGATCCACCGCGGTCTCTATGCCGAATACAATCTGGTCTATGACCGCGGCACCAAATTCGGCCTGGCCACCGGCCACGACCCCGAGGCCGTGCTGATGAGCCTGCCGCCGCTGGCGAAATGGGTCTGATGCCGGATCTGCCCGACCTCTACCTGATGCGGCACGGGCAGACGGAATGGAACGCCGAAGGCCGCATGCAGGGGCGGCTGGATTCGGCGTTGACGCCGCTGGGCGTCGCGCAGGCGCGGCGGCAGGCCTGGCTTTTGCGCGACCTGACCGGACTTGCCCGCTATGCCAGCACGGCCGGGCGCGCGCAGCAGACCGCGTGCATCGTCTTCGCCGGCGCGGATTTTCTAAGCGACACCCGACTGCACGAAATCGACATCGGCCATTTCACCGGCCGCACGGGCGAGGCGCTGCGGGCCGAGCATCCAGCGCTGTTCGCGGGCGGCGCGCTGGACTGGTATGACCGCGCGCCGGGAGGCGAGCATTTCGCCGGGCTCCAGGCTCGGGTGCGGGCCTTTCTGCGCGAACTGTCGGGCCCGGCGCTGATCGTCACCCATGGCGTGACCCTGCGCATGCTGCGGCTTGAGGCGATGGGCCTGCCGCTGTCGCGGCTGGCCGAGATGCCGGTTCTGCAAGGCGCCGTGCATCTGGTCAGCCAAGGGCGACACCGGATGTTTCTTTAGCTGCGGGCGGGCAGGGGACGGGCCGGGTTGCCGACCACGGTGGCGCCGGCGGGAACGTCGCGCGTCACCACCGAACCCGCGCCGACGATGGCGCCGTCGCCGATGGTGATGCCGGGCAGCACGATGGCGCCGCCGCCGATCCAGACATCGTCGCCGATGGTGATCGGCTTGCCCCATTCCTCGCCGGCGGCCCGGCGGGCAGCATCGCGCGGCCGGTCCTCGGTCAAAAGCTGGACCGCGGTGCCGAACTGGCAGCGCGCGCCGATGCGAATCTCGCAGATGTCCATGAAAAAGCAGCCGTAATTCACGAAACAGCCTTCGCCGAAGTGAATGTGCTTGCCGTAATCGACGTGAAAGGGCGCGCGCACCACGGCGCCGTTCCAGCTGCCCAACAGCTGCGACAGCGTGCGGGCGCGGGTCTTGTCGCCGATGATGGTGGCATTGTATTCGCGCATCAGCCCCTGGGCCGTCTTGCGCATGGCGACCAGCTCGCCGTCGCCGGGATCATAGGCGCGCCCGGCCAGCATATCCGCGAGCGCGCTCAAATGAACCCCAGCTCCAGCCGGGCCTCGTCGGACATCATGTCCATGCCCCATTGCGGCTGGAAGGTCATCTCGACATCGACCTGCCGCACGCCCGGGATAGCCTCGACGGCATCGGCGACCCAGCCCGGCATCTCGCCCGCGACCGGGCAGCCCGGCGCGGTCAGTGTCATGACGATGCGCACGGCGTTCTCGTCGTCGATGGCGATGGTATAGATCAAGCCCAGGTCGAAGATGTTCACCGGAATCTCGGGGTCGTAGACCGTCTTGCAGGCCTCGACCACGCTGTCATACAGCGGATGCTCGGTTGTCGAGGGCGCGATCAGCGGATCGCCTTCCTTGAGGGTTTCGTCGGTCATTGCGCCCGTCCTGTGAAAGCCTGGCGCTTATATAGGGCGTGCTTTCCGCAGGGTCCAGCCCGGCTCTAGAAGCGGAAGTTCAGCCGCCGCGCCACGCCGATGCTGACCGAGGGCTGGTTGCGCTGTTGCACCAGCGGCGAATCGCTGGCATCGCCTAGCAGGCGGCCATAGGTCAGCCGGCCCATCAGCGCGGTGTCGGGCATGAATTCATAGCGCGCCTCGACGCTGAGCCGGGCGATATAGGCGCCGCCCTCGGGATCATAGGCGCGATGGCCGCTGGAGATCGATTCGCTTCCGGTGACGCCGAAATAGGTATCGGTGAAATCGTCGCTGCCCAGGCCCAGCTCGGCCCCGGTCCACAGCGTCAGCCGGTCGTTGTATTCCATGCGGTATTTCGCGCCCAGTTCACCCACCACGCCATGGTGGCCGCCGAAGCCCTTGCGGATGGCGCCGTAGCTGGTCATGTCGCCCATGCGATAGGAAACCTTGAGCCCCGCCTCGCCGGCGATGCCCACGTCGGACATGCCGTGCAGGTCGGGATAGTCGCTGGCATCGCGCTTGCCGATATAGTTCAGCGACGGCAGGAACGAGAATCCGTCCGGCTTGTCGCGGTCGGCATCGGCATTCTTCAGGATGAACCAGGGCGAGGCGTCCAGGTTGTCCGAGCCCATGTATTCCGGGCTGTATTTCACCCCCAGCCCGGCATCGAAGGAAAAGCTGCGCCCGGCCAGCGATTGCGCCATGGCCGGGGTTCCCAGCGCGGTGGCAGAGAGCAGGGCGAGCGCGATCAGGCGGGTCATGGGCGAATCCTTGTCAACTTGCCCGAAGGCATTGGGCGAAACCGCTTCCCGGGGCAAGCCCGCGCTGCGGCTTGCCGGACGAAAAGCCGTGATGTGTGGCTTTCAGGCGCGCAGCGCGTCCTCGAGCCGTTCCAGCGCCTCCATCCACAGCCCCTCGGCGCGGGTCATCGCCTCGCTGGCCTCGGCATGCTTGCGGCCAAAGGCCTCGGCCTTCTGCGCGTCGTCATAGGTGGCCGGGTCGGCCATGATGGCGTCGAGCTTTTCCAGCATGGCGGTCAGCTTCTCGACCCGCTCCTCGGCGCGGCGGGCCTCGGCGCGCAGTTCCAGCACCTGGTCGCGCGAGGGGCGTTTCGCCGTGGGCTTCGGCTCGGGTTTCGCGGCGGGCTTGTCCTCGCCCGAGAGCAGCATCTTGCGGTAATCGTCCAGGTCGCCCTGCCAGGGCGCGACCCCGCCCTGATCGACCAGCCACAGCCGCTCGGCCACCAGGTTCAGCAGGTGCATGTCGTGGCTGACCAGCACCACGGCGCCGGTATAGTCGTTCAGCGCCTCGGTCAGCGCCTCGCGGCTTTCGATGTCCAGATGGTTCGTCGGTTCGTCCAGGATCAGCAGATGCGGCGCATCGATGGTCGCGAGCAGCAGCGACAGCCGCGCCTTCTGCCCGCCCGACAGCTGCCGCACCTTGGTCTCGGCCTGCGCCTCCATCAGGCCGAAGCCGGCCAGCCGCGCCCGCAGCCGGGGCGGCGTCTCGTCCGGGCGCAGGCGGCGGACATGGGCCAGGGGCGTTTCGTCCAGTTCCAGCTCATCGACCTGGTGCTGGGCGAAATAGCCGATGCGCAGCTTGCCCGAGCGGTTGATCCGCCCCTCCATCGGTTCCAGCCGACCGGCGAGCAGCTTCGACAGCGTCGACTTGCCCTGGCCGTTGCGACCCAGCAGCGCGATGCGGTCGTCCTGGTCGATGCGCAGGGCCAGCCGGTGCAGCACCACCCGGTCGCCATAGCCGACCGAGACCCCGTCCAGCGAGACGATGGGCGGCGACAGCTGGTCGGGCTGCGGAAAGCTGAAGCGGTGGAACTTGGCCTCTTCCGGGGCCGTGATCGGCTCCATCTTGGCCAGCATCTTGATGCGGGCCTGGGCCTGCACGGCCTTGCTGGCCTTGGCGCGGAAACGGTCGACGAAGCTTTGCAGATGCGCGCGCCGCGCCTCCTGCTTCTTCGCTTCGGCCGCTTGCAGGGCGCGCTTTTCGGCCCGGGTGCGGGCGAAGGTGTCATAGCCGCCGCTGTAAAGCACCAGCTTGCGGTCCTCGAGATGCAGGATATGGCCCACGGCGCGATTGAGCAGGTCGCGGTCGTGGCTGATGACGATCACGGTATGTGGATAGCGCTGCAGATAGCTTTCCAGCCATAGCGCGCCTTCCAGGTCCAGATAGTTCGTCGGCTCGTCCAGCAGCAACAGGTCGGGCTGCGAGAACAGCACGCCGGCCAGCGCGACGCGCATGCGCCAGCCGCCGGAATAGTCGCTGGTGGGCCGCGCCTGGTCCTCGGTCGAGAAACCCAGGCCGCGCAGGATGGTGGCGGCGCGGGCCTCGGCCGACCAGGCGTCGATATCGGCCAGCCGGGTCTGGATCTCGGCGATCCGGTGCGGATCGGTCGCACTCGCGGATTCCGCCAGCAGGGCGGCGCGTTCCTCGTCGGCGGCCAGCACCGTTTCCAGCACGCTTGTCGCGGTGCCCGACGCCTCTTGCGCGACGCCGCCGATGCGGGCGCGGGCGGGCAGGGTGATCGCGCCGCCGTCAAGGCCCAGCTCGCCCCGGATCAGCTTGAAGAGCGTGGTCTTGCCGGCGCCGTTCGGCCCCACGAGACCGACCTTGTGGCCGTCGGGAATGGTGGCGCTGGCCTGCTGAAACAGCGGCCGGCCGGCGATGGAATAGGAGATGTCGTCGATGCGCAGCATGGCCCCCGCATGGACGAAGCGCGCGCGGCCGTCAATCCTGCGCCCGCTTTTCAAGCGCCGCGTCGCATGGTAACCGGGCGCGCAATTCCGGGCCATCCCGCCCGGATCAGGAAAAGGACGACCCCAATGGCGACCGAACGCACGCTTTCGATCATCAAACCCGACGCCACCAAGCGCAACCTGACCGGCAAGATCAATGCCAAGTTCGAAGAAGCCGGCCTGCGCATCGTGGCGCAGAAGCGCATCCAACTGACGCTCGCGCAAGCCGGCCAGTTCTATGCCGAGCACAAGGAACGCCCCTTCTACGGCGAGCTGACCGAATTCATGACCTCGGAGCCGGTCGTGGTGCAGGTGCTGGAGGGCGAAGGCGCCATCCTGAAGAACCGCGAAGTCATGGGCGCCACCAACCCGGCCAATGCCGACGAGGGCACCATCCGCAAGGAATTCGCCCTCTCGGTCGGCGAGAACTCGGTGCACGGCTCGGACAGCCCCGAAGCCGCCGCGCGCGAGATCGCCTTCTTCTTCTCGGGCCTCGAACTGGTCGGCTGACCCGGCTTCTTTGCTCCGTAAATACCCGAAACGAAAGGGCCGCCCATCGAGGCGGCCCTTTCTTCCTACTGCCGCTTCGCCGTCAGATCGAAGCTGATCCCGACCGCAAATCCCACGGTGCTTTCGTCGGCATAGCCGCTGCCCACGCCGAAATCGCGCCGGTCCACCTGCATCCGGCCCTTGGCCGTCGCCATATCGCCCTCGATCACCAGATCGAAGGGCAGCTCCGCCGACACGGATTTCCCGGCGATGGTCAGCGTGCCGCGCGCCACAGGACCCGCGCCCTCAGCCAGGATATCCGCATCGAATGTCGCGGTCGGATGCGCGGGGGCGTTCAGGAAATCCGGCCCCTTGGCGCTGTCGCTGACCGAGCCCAGCTCCAGCGAGGCGATGTCGATGTTGACCGTCACATGCCCGGCCTGCTCTTCGGGATCATAGTCGATCGCCGCATCCCATGTGCCGAACCGGCCCGAGATCGGGCTGCCCGCCTGCACGACCTCGATGGCGAGCGTCCCTTGCTCGACCGCCCAGCCCGAGGCCACGGGCGCCGTCACGGCGGGCGCCGCGGCATCCTCGTCGGCGGCAGGCACCGCCAGGACTGCCGTTGCGCCCCAGATCGCCAGCGCGGCCAGCGCCGCCAGCAGATGCGACAGCAGGGCGGGACGTGCCGGCGGCGGCTCGGGCGCGCGGTCGGGATGGCCGGCCATGCGGCTCATGGTGCCGTCGCGGTCGATCAGCGCATGTTTCACGGCGCCCGCGACATGCAGCCCGATCAGCCCGGCCAGCACCCACCAGCCGGTCTCGTGAAAGTGCGCGAAACGCTCGGCCAGGGCGGCATCCTGGGGCACACCGGGCAGGCGCTGGCCCAGCGGCCACAGGATGCGGGAAAACCCGCCCGGCGCCGCCGAATGCAGCAGCCAGCCGGTCAGCGGCATGATGACCATGCCGACCCACAGCGCCCAATGCACCGCCTCGGCGACGAAGCTTTCCAGCCGCCGGCCGGGATGCAGCGGGCGCGGCTTCCGCTGGGTCAGGGTCCACAGGATGCGCAGCACCGCCAGGACCAGCACGGCCACGCCGACGGTCTTGTGGATCGAGAAGGCCCGGAACACCGCCTGCATCTGGTCCTGCGCGCCCGTCGGCAGGCTGCCGGCATAAAGCCCCAGGCCGATGGCGGCCAGGATCAGGACCGCGACGGTCCAGTGGAAAAAGCGGGCCACCCAGCCATAGGCGCGGGGCGTGTTGCTGGCTTGCATGCGGTCACTCCATCATTTCGCGCCAGTGCCGGCGGCACAGCGAGACATAGGTTTCATTCCCCCCGATCTGGACCTGCGCGCCGTCATGCAGCGCGCGGCCTTCTTCATCCTGCCGCACCACCATGGTGGCCTTGCGGCCGCAATGGCAGATGGTGCGCACCTCGCGCAGGTCGTCCGCCCAAGCCAGAAGCGCGGCCGAGCCCGGAAACAGATTGCCGCGGAAATCAACGCGCAACCCATAGCACATCACCGGCAGGCCCAGGTCGTCGGCGACGCGCGCCAGCTGCCAGACCTGGATCTCGGTCAGGAACTGCGCCTCGTCGACAAAGACGCAGGCGCAGGGACCCGCATCGGCGATCAGGGCGAAAAGGTCGGTGTCCGGGGTGAAGGTGGTGGCGGACTCGGCGATGCCGATGCGGCTGGCGATCTGGCCTGGCCCGGCGCGGTCGTCCAGCGCGGCGGTCAGCAGCAGCGTCTGCATGCCACGCTCGCGATAGTTATAGGACGCCTGCAGCAAGAGCGTGCTCTTGCCGGCATTCATCGTCGAGTAATGGAAATAAAGCTTGGCCATGTCGGCAGATAGCCGCGAGGGCCCGATGCGGGCAAGCCGCCGCCCACAGGCGGCGGCTCACGTTTGCGCGGGGTCAGGCGCGGCTCAGGCCGATTTCGGCGCGCGCGAGGGGCGGCGGGCCGGGCGCTTGCGCGCCGGCTGCTGGCCTGCGGGGCCGCCGCGGCCGGCCGGACCGCCGCGTTCGCGGATCTTCGCCGCCTCGAAGGGCACCTCGCCGCCGACCACCGGGATCGGCGCCTTCATGGCCTTTTCGATGGCGCGCAATTCGCCGATCTCGGCCGGGGCGCAGAAGGCGATGGCGCGGCCGTCGCGGCCGGCGCGCGCGGTGCGGCCGATGCGGTGGACGTAGTTCTCGGGCACGTTGGGCAGGTCGTAGTTATAGACATGCGCCACTTCGGGGATGTCGAGCCCGCGCGCCGCCACATCGGTCGCGACCAGCACCTTGGTCTCGCCGGCGCGGAAGCCGGACAAGGCGCGCTCGCGCTGGCCCTGGCTCTTGTTGCCGTGGATGGCGGCGACCTTGTAGCCCCATTTCTCCAGCAGCTTCGACAGCTTTTCCGAACCATGCTTGGTGCGGCCAAAGACGATGGCGAGTTCCTCGCGGTGCTTGGCCAGATATTCGGCCAGCAGCGTCGCCTTGTCGCCCTGGTTCACGAAATGCACGCCCTGCGCGATCTTGGCCGCCGCCTGGCCCGGAGGGTTCACGGCGACCTTCAGCGGATCGGTCAGATAGCTGTCGGCCAGCTCTTCCATCAGCTTCGGCATGGTGGCCGAGAACAGCAGCGTCTGGCGCTCGCGCGGCAGCATCTTGGCGATGCGGCGCAGCGCGTGGATGAAGCCGATGTCCAGCATCTGGTCGGCCTCGTCCAGCACCAGATACTTGGTCTGCGACAGGTCGACCGCGCCGCGCTCGATCAGGTCGATCAGTCGGCCGGGCGTGGCGATCAGCACGTCGACGCCGCGCTCCATGCGCATGGTCTGGGTGTTGATCGAGGCGCCACCGACGACGCGGAACTGCCGGATGGCGGTGCCTGCGGCATAGGCGTCGATGTTCGCGGCGATCTGCGTCGCCAGTTCGCGGGTCGGCGCCAGGATCAGCGCGCGGCAGGTCCGGGGCTCGGGCTTGCGGCCGATGTTCAGCAGCCGCGTCAGCATCGGCAGGCCGAAGGCTGCCGTCTTGCCGGTGCCGGTCTGCGCGAGGCCCAGCAGGTCGCGGCCCTCGACGATGCCGGGGATCGCCTTCTCCTGGATCGGCGAGGGCGCGTCGATGCCCATCGGCGGCAGGTTCACCGCCACGCGGGCGTCGATGCCCATGCGGGTGAAGGGGGTGTCGATATCGGGAATCGCCCGGCGGATGAACTTCTCCTCGGGCTCGTCGCGGTGGCGGCGGTGGTTGGTGGTCGGCTTGGCATTGCCGCCGCGGAAGGCCGGTTTCGGGCCGCGCTCGCCGCGGGGCTGGCCCGAGGCATTCTGGCGCGGCTTGCCCGAACGGTTCGGGCGGGTGGTGTCTTGCGTCATGTCATCTTTCGGCCATGCGGGCCGCGTATCGGCACGCATGACAAGGGGCCGCATCGCGTGCGGCTGGTTGCGAGGGGCGGGCGCGATACGCTATGCCCGCAAGCCTCCCCGCGTGAATGGGAAACCGGAAAAATGTGGCCGACCTGACGCGCAAGGGCGTCGCTGCTCACGCGGCAGCGGGCGGCAACTTGGTGCAGATGAGGGGTTTTGCACGAAAAGTCAAGTGCGGTCGGTGGAATCCATCCAGATCGTCACCGGCCCGTCATTGACCAGCGACACCGCCATGTCGGCGCCGAACGCGCCGGTCTGGACCGGCAGGCCCAGGTCGCGCAGGGCCTGCGCAAAGGCCAGGTACAGCGCCTCGCCCCGCGCCGGCGCCTCGGCGCTCGAGAATCCCGGGCGGTTGCCGGTGCGGGTATCGGCGGCCAGGGTGAACTGGCTGACCACCAGCACCGCGCCGCCGATGTCGGTGACCGAGCGGTTCATCTTGCCCGCCTCGTCGCGGAAGATGCGCAGCTTGGCGATGCGGGCGGCCAGTTTCGCGGGCGCGTCCTCGGGGTCGCCCTGCATGGCGCAGACCAGGACCATCAGCCCGGGGCCGATGCGGCCGATGCTGCGGCCCTCGACGGTGACTTCGGCGCGGCTGACGCGCTGGACCAGGGCGCGCATCTCAGCGGCCCAGCATGATGCCCAGCACCACGAACATCAGGCCAAAGACCGATGCCGCCAGCGCCGCCATGTTCACCACCACGACGCGGCGCATCACGGCCCGCATCTGCGCATCGTCGGTGACCCGCGCCTTGGCCCGCGCGGCGGTCAGGATGCACCAGGCCAGCGCCACCAGCCCCAGGGCCGTCAGCCCGGTTCCGCCCCAGATCAGCCCGTCCCAGATCGTCATCGCGCCCTCCGTTTGCCGGGCACGGCCTAGCGGCGATTGCACCCGCCCGCAAGACCGCCTAGACCCGGCGGCAAAACAAGGAGCGGATCATGCAGGACGACAACGCCTATGGCATCGCGGCCGGAGAGCTGCGTCAGTTCATCGAGCAATACGAGCAGCTCGAGGCGGAAAAGAAGGACGTGACCGAGCAGCAGAAAGAGCTGATGGCCGAGGCGAAGGCGCGCGGCTACGACACCAAGGTCATGCGCAAGGTCATCGCGCTGCGCAAGCGCGACAAGGACGACATCGCCGAAGAGGAAGCCATCCTCGAGATGTACAAGGCCGCATTGAACATGATCTAGCGCTGGGGAGGCGCCCAGCAGCTCGGGATCTGCCAGTGCCTTGCCCTGGGCCTGCAGGATTGAGGCATGATCTCGCTTCTGCGCGGTATCGGGCGACTGGACTGCCCTGGAAAAGTGGCGAGCACCGACTGGCGAACCAGGAGGTGCTCCATGCGAGGTGCCAGGCCTTGGTCCCTCCTCCAACCGCGCCCGGCTATCCGCTGTTCGGCGCGGAGCTCTTGCGCCGGTCTGGCCGGTCGGGCTGGGCGAAAGCCTGGCGGATCGCGGCAGCCAAGACAGTTCTGGCCGCGCGAGACATGGCAAGGACGTTCCATCCAGTAAACGCGACAGCGCTGCCAGGTGGCTTCGAAAACCCGGGCGATAGCGGCCTTGAGGCCGGCAAGGGTCGAGGCGGGGCACATACGGTCCAGCGGGCCGTTTTGCCGCCGAGGGCTGTTCACCAGCCGGATCCCGCCAATCAGGGAACGCAGGAACTCGATCCAGAAGGTCTCGGCTTGCAAAGGTCCGATAGCAAGACCGATGATCTCGCCGGCTGTTGGCGGCGACGGCGATCAGGCCGCGACCGGCACGATGCGGCCGCCTTGGCGCATCTGGAAGGTGGCGTCCAGCCAGAGATAGGCCATTCGGGCGGTTCAGGCGCTCGCCAAGCCTCTCGTCTTCGCCATAGGTCTTGAACCAGTGGCGCAGCATGGCTCATTCCCTGCACCGCTTCGACACGGTGCTTTTCGAGGTGCCGCCCATCGTCCGCCCCAGCTCGGGCATCGGGTAATTGGTGCGGCTGCGATGCGATGGGGCGGGCGAGAAGGGCGGCGAGGGCACCGGGGGCATGCGGATCCTGCCGGGGCAGGGCCTCACATTTTTTCCGTCACCTATCTCGGCTTGCCTGCGGCTCGGGGCGTTGCTAGGTTGCGGCACACGACCGGACGAGCCGGGCACAAGACGATCTCGGTGTGCAGGGCGCGGACATGGGAGCGAATTGATAAAACGAAGCAAGTGCCCTCCGGGAATGGTTCGGCCTGGTCTCGCCGTCCCTGCGGTCGGCACCATGTTGGCCGCGAGGCCGGGGCCTTGCCGGTCGGCCGGTCCCGCCAGATCCGGCTCTGTTTTCTAGGCCGAGGACGACATGCCCTTTACCATCGCCATCGACGGGCCGGCCGCTTCGGGCAAGGGGACCATCGCCCGCGCCCTGGCGCAGGAGCTGGGCTTTCAGCATCTGGACACCGGGCTCTTGTATCGTGCCGTGGGCGCGCTTGGCGGCGATCCGGTCGCAGCGGCGCGCGGTCTGGCGCCGGGGGATCTGACCCGCGACGACCTGCGCACGGCCGAGGCCGGCCAGGCCGCAAGCCGCGTCGCCGCCATCCCCGAGGTGCGGGCCGCCCTGGTCGATTTCCAGCGCCGTTTCGCCCGGGCCGAGCCTGGCGCGGTGCTGGACGGGCGCGACATCGGCACGGTGATCTGCCCCGAGGCCGAGCTGAAGCTTTATGTCACCGCCAGCGACGATGTGCGCGCCCGCCGCCGCGCGCTGGAGCTGCAGGCCGACGAAACCGCCATCCTGGCCGAGCTGCGCGAACGCGACGCCCGCGACGCCGCCCGCGACGTGGCGCCGATGCGCCCGGCCGGGGACGCGCTGCTTCTGGACACCAGCGACATGAGTATCGAACAGGCGGTGGCCCGCGCCATCGCCGCGGCGAGGAGGGCCGGAGCATGAGCATCTTGACCGAACTGACCGTACCGGTGCTGCAGGCGCCTATGGCCGGCACCGCGACGCCGGCGCTGGCGGCCGAGGTCAGCCTGGCGGGCGCCTTGGGCGGCATGGGCCTTGCGACCGTCAGTGCCGCGCAAGGGGCGGCGATGATGGCCGAGGTGCAGGAGCGCATCGGCTCGAACCGCTATCACGTCAACCTGTTCTGCCACCGCCCGGCCACGGCCGATCCGGCGCGCGAGGCGGCCTGGCTCGACTATCTATCCCCCGAGTTCCGCCGCGCGGGCGCCGAGCCCCCCGCCGCGCTGCGCGAGATCTTCACCAGCTTCCTGGTCGACGAGGCCATGCTGGCCGCGGTGGTCGCGGCGCGGCCGGCGATGGTCAGCTTCCACTTCGGCCTGCCGCGCGCCGACCAGCTGGCGGCGCTGCGCGCCAGCGGGGCGCTGCTCGCGGGCTCGGCCACGTCGTTGGCCGAGGGCGAGGCGATCCGCGACGCCGGGCTCGATGCCATCATCGCCCAGGGCTACGAGGCCGGCGGCCATCGCGGCATCTTCGACCCGGACGGGCCGGACGAGCAGCTTTCGACCATGGCGCTGATCGAGGCCCTGCGCCCCTTGGGCCTGCCGCTGGTCGCGGCGGGCGGCATCATGGACGGGCGCGATGCCGTGCGTTTCCTTGATGCCGGCGCGGTCGCGGTACAGATGGGCACCGCCTTCGTCGCCTGCCCGGAATCCGCGGCCAAGGCCCCGCATCGCGCCCTTCTGGGCCAGCCGGGGCAAGAGACGGTGATGACGCGGGCGATCTCGGGCCGGCCGGCTCGGGGCTTTCCCAACCGGCTGACCGCGCTTGGCGCCAGCGCCGAGGCGCCGCCCCTGCCGGATTATCCGATCACCTATGACGCCGGCAAGGCGCTGGCCGCCGCCGGCGGCACCGATTACGCGGCGCAATGGGCCGGCACCGGCTATGCCCGGGCGCGCGCGATGCCCGCCGCGGACCTGGTCGCGACTCTGGCGCGCGAGATCGCCGAGGCCCGCAAAACCGGCTGAAAGCCTTGCCTCGACGGGCAATCGCCGCTATATGGCGCCCGTCGGGACAAGCGATGGGGCCAGGACAGGCCGCTTCACATCAGGGTCGGGCGCAAGCCGCGACCCTTTGCGCTTATCCCGGATGACTACAAAAAGACCGGCGGAGCCAACCGCAAGGCCAGAAAACCGTGCAAAGGAAACTGATTATATATGTGCGCTAAAGCGACCATGGAGGAATTCGAGGCCCTCCTGAACGAAAGCCTCGAAATCGACACCCCGGACGAAGGTTCGGTCGTCAAGGGCAAGGTCATCGCCATCGAGGCGGGCCAGGCCATCATCGACGTCGGCTACAAGATGGAAGGCCGCGTCGATCTGAAAGAATTCGCGAACCCCGGCGAAGCCCCGAACATCCAGGTCGGCGACGAGGTCGAGGTCTATCTGGACCGCGTCGAGAACGCCCGTGGCGAAGCCTCGATCTCGCGCGAGAAAGCCCGCCGCGAGGAAGCCTGGGACCGCCTGGAGAAAGCCTATGCCGCCGAAGAGCGCGTCGAAGGCGCCATCTTCGGTCGCGTCAAGGGCGGCTTCACGGTCGACCTGGGCGGCGCTGTCGCCTTCCTGCCCGGATCGCAAGTTGACGTGCGCCCCGTGCGCGATGCCGGCCCGCTGATGGGTCTGAAACAGCCGTTCCAGATCCTGAAGATGGACCGCCGCCGCGGCAATATCGTCGTGTCGCGCCGCGCCATCCTGGAAGAGTCCCGCGCCGAACAGCGCGCCGAAGTCATCGCCAACCTGACCGAAGGTCAGACGGTCGAGGGCGTGGTCAAGAACATCACCGAATACGGTGCCTTCGTTGACCTGGGCGGCGTCGACGGCCTGCTGCACGTCACCGACATGGCCTGGCGCCGCGTCAACCACCCGTCCGAGATCCTGTCGATCGGCGAGACCGTCAAGGTCCAGGTCGTCAAGATCAACAAGGACACCCACCGCATCAGCCTGGGCATGAAGCAGCTGCAGGCCGATCCGTGGGATACCGTGGGCTCGAAGTTCCCGATCGGCTCGGTGCATTCCGGCCGCGTGACCAACATCACCGACTACGGCGCCTTCGTGGAGCTGGAAGCCGGCGTCGAGGGCCTGGTCCACGTCTCGGAAATGAGCTGGACCAAGAAGAACGTCCACCCCGGCAAGATCGTCTCGACCTCGCAAGAGGTTGACGTGATGGTGCTGGAGATCGACGAAGCCAAGCGCCGCGTGTCGCTGGGTCTGAAGCAGACCATGCGCAACCCGTGGGAAGTCTTCGCCGAGACCCACCCGGTCGGCACCGTCATCGAGGGCGAGGTCAAGAACATCACCGAATTCGGTCTGTTCGTCGGCCTGGAAGGCGATATCGACGGCATGGTCCACCTGTCGGACATCTCGTGGGATGCCCGCGGCGAGGACGCGATCCAGGACTTCCGCAAGGGCGACGTCGTCAAGGCGGTCGTGCAGGAAGTCGACATCGACAAGGAACGCATCTCGCTGTCGATCAAGGCGCTGGAAAACGACGCCATGGCCGAAGCGGTCGAAGGCGTGAAGCGCGGCTCGGTCATCACCGTCACCGTGACGGCGATCGAGGACG
This sequence comes from Paracoccus aminovorans, assembly GCF_001546115.1. GTDB lineage: Bacteria > Pseudomonadota > Alphaproteobacteria > Rhodobacterales > Rhodobacteraceae > Paracoccus > Paracoccus aminovorans_B. The sequence continues at coordinate 630,618 of NZ_KQ955208.1, read as the reverse complement.
GCGGCATCGAGGTCGAATACAACGGCATGAAATCCTTCATCCGTCGTTCGGACCTGGCCCGCGACCGCCAGGACCAGCGCCCCGAGCGCTTCCAGGTCGGTGACCATGTCGACGTCCGTGTCACCAACATCGACACCAAGACCCGTCGCCTGGGCCTGTCGATCAAGGCACGCGAGATCGCTGAAGAGAAGGAAGCCGTCGAACAGTATGGCAGCTCGGATTCGGGCGCCTCGCTGGGCGACATCCTGGGCGCCGCGCTGAAGAACAAGGGCTGATCCGCGCGATCGGCTGAAAATGGCGCCCCCGGTCCTGCCGGGGGCGCTTTTCATTGCCCGGTCGCCATTTCTGCACCATAAAGTGTTGATATATACCGCAACCAAACCGCGTCCGGCCGCGTTCACCGATTGATTGCCCGGCTGCCCGGACTATGATCGGGCGACAGGAACCCTTGGACCCTCCAGATTCAGGAAGCGCAATGATCCGATCCGAACTGATCCAGAAAATCTCCGAGGAGAATCCCCACCTGTTCCAGCGCGACGTCGAGCGGATCGTGAACACGGTGTTCGAAGAGATCATCGACGCCATGGCGCGCGGCGACCGGGTCGAGCTGCGCGGCTTCGGCGCCTTCTCGGTGAAAAAGCGCGACGCGCGCCAGGGCCGCAACCCCCGCACCGGCGAGTCGGTCAGCGTGGACGAAAAGCACGTGCCCTTCTTCAAGACCGGCAAGCTTCTGCGCGAACGGTTGAACGGCGAGGCCGAATAGGCCAGATTGTCGCCGGCCCGTGAGGGCATTTCATTCTGCGGGGTAAGCCATGCGCGCGATCCGGTTCGCTTTCTTTGTCATTCTGGCCGTGGTGCTGGTGCTGGTCGCGGCGGCGAACCGCGACATGATCACCGTCAGCCTGCTGCCGCCGGCCGTGGCGCCCTTTGCCGGTGGGCAATGGTCGCTGACCATGCCGGCCTTCGTGGCGCTGTTCCTGGCCATGGTCTTCGGCGTGCTGGTCGGCCTCATCTGGGAATGGCTGCGCGAGTCGCATCTGCGCGCCGAATCCAACCGCCGCGCCCAGCATCTTGCCGATCTGCAGCGCGAGATGGGCCACCTGCGCCAGACCCAGGCCGCTGCGCCCCGCGACGAGGTGCTGGCGATCCTCGACAATGCCGGCAAGACGCCCGCCGCCTCGGGCAGCACCCTGCCGGCGCCGCGCTGAAGCCATGGCCGTCTCCGTCAAGATCTGCGGCCTGACCGAGGCCGCCGGCCTTTCGGCGGCCGTCGAATCCGGCGCCCGCTATGTCGGTTTCGTCTTCTTCCCGAAATCGCCACGACACGTCAGCGCCGAACAGGCAGCGGCGCTGGCGGTACAGGTGCCGCTGGGCATCGCCAAGGTCGGGCTCTTCGTGAACCCCGACGACGCGGCCCTGACTGCGGTTCTGGACCGCGTGCCCCTGGACCTGATCCAGCTGCACGGCGAAGAAACCCCGGCCCGGGTGGCCGAGGTCCGCGCCCTGACCGGCCTGCCGGTGATGAAGGCGGTCGGCGTGGCCGAGCCCGCCGATCTGGACCAGCTCTGGGACTATGGGCTGGTCGCGGACATGCTGCTGATCGATGCGAAACCCCCCAAGGGTGCCGAGCTGCCCGGCGGCAACGGCCTCGCCTTCGACTGGCGCCTGCTTGCCGGCCGGCAGATCCTGAAGCCCTGGCTGCTCGCCGGCGGCCTGACCCCGGACAATGTGCACGAGGCGATCCGCCTGACCCGGGCGCCCGGCGTCGACGTGTCCTCGGGCGTCGAAAGCGCCCCCGGCGTCAAGGATCCCGAGCGTATCCGCCGCTTCGCCGCCCGCGCCACCGCGCCGATCCTGTGACGCCACCCGTCGCCTTTCGCGAGGCCCGGCGCGACGAGGTTCCCGCGGTGCTGGCGCTCCTGCGCGACGACCCGCTGGGCCGCGGGCGCGAAAGCGGCGATCTCGCACCCTATCTCGCCGCTTTCGACGCCATGCAGGCCGAGGCCGCGAACCGGCTGATCGTCGGCCTGCTCGGGGATGACGTCATCGCCTGCTACCAGCTGACCTGCATCTCGGGCCTGTCGCTGACCGCCGCCCGCCGCGCCCAGATCGAGGGCGTCCGCGTCCGCCCCGACCTGCGCGGCCAGGGCATCGGCGCGGCCCTGATCCGCGATGCCGAGACCCGCGCCCGCGCCGCCGGCTGCACGCTGCTGCAATTCACCACCAACCGCAGCCGGACCGACGCGCATCGCTTCTACGACCGGCTCGGCTTTACCGCTTCGCATATCGGATATAAGAAATCCCTCTAAGGGACTTCTTTGCTCCCCAAATACCCACCCCGACCGCGCGCGAGGACAGCCATGGCCGAAGACCTGATCAACAGTTTCCTGAACGGGCCGGACGAACAGGGCCGCTTCGGCATCTTCGGCGGCCGCTTCGTCAGCGAGACGCTGATGCCGCTGATCCTGGACCTGCAGGCCGAATACGACCGCGCCAAGGAAGACCCGGATTTCTGGGCCGAGATGGACGCGCTGTGGAAACATTACGTCGGTCGCCCCAGCCCGCTCTATTTCGCGCCACGCCTGACCGAGGAACTGGGCGGCGCGAAGATCTATCTGAAACGCGAAGAGCTGAACCACACCGGCAGCCACAAGATCAACAACGTGTTGGGCCAGATCCTGCTGGCGCGCCGCATGGGCAAGACCCGCATCATCGCCGAGACCGGCGCCGGCCAGCACGGCGTGGCGACGGCGACGGTCTGCGCCCGCTTCGGGCTGAAATGCATCGTCTACATGGGCGCGCATGACGTCGAGCGCCAGGCGCCGAACGTGTTCCGCATGCGGCTGCTGGGCGCCGAGGTGGTGCCGGTGACCTCGGGGCGCGGCACGCTGAAGGACGCGATGAACGACGCGCTGCGCGACTGGGTCACCAACGTCCGCGACACCTTCTATTGCATCGGCACCGTTGCCGGCCCGCATCCCTATCCGGCCATGGTGCGCGACTTCCAGCGCATCATCGGGCGCGAGACCCGCTGGCAGCTCGAAGAGCAGGAAGGCAAGGGCCGGCTGCCCGACAGCGTGGTCGCGGCCATCGGTGGCGGCTCGAACGCCATGGGCCTGTTCCACCCCTTCCTCGACGATCCCTCGGTCCGCATCATCGGCGTCGAGGCCGGCGGCAAGGGCGTCGACGAGCGCATGCTGCATTGCGCCAGCCTGACCGGCGGCCGCCCGGGCGTGCTGCATGGCAACCGCACCTATCTGCTGATGGATGACGAGGGCCAGATCCTCGAAGGCCATTCGATCAGCGCCGGCCTCGACTATCCCGGCATCGGCCCCGAACACGCCTGGCTCAAGGAGCAGGGCCGCGCCGAATATGTCAGCGTGACCGACGACGAGGCCCTGGCCGCCTTCCAGACGCTCTGCGCGCTCGAGGGTATCATCCCGGCGCTGGAGCCCAGCCACGCCTTGGCCCATGTCATCAAGCTGGCGCCGACCCTGCCCAGGGATCACATCATGGTGGTGAACCTGTCGGGCCGGGGCGACAAGGACATCTTCACCGTGGCCAAGCACCTTGGCTTCGACATGAAGATCTGAAAGCGGTCCCGTTCCGCACGCATCAGGACGCGCCCGGCGGCATCCCGCCCCGGGCGCGTCCGGCGTTTCGGGGGCGGGTCAGTGCGCGGCCCGGGCCTCGGCCACCAGTTCGGCCAGGTCGGCGCGCGGCAGATAGCCGAAGACCGCCCGGTCGCCGACGACGAAGCTGGGCGTGCCGACCAAGCCGATCTCGTCGGCCAGCTGCAGCGACCGCTCGATGCGGGCGGTGATCTCGGGCGCTTCCATGTCGCGTTGCAGCCGTGCCACGTCCAGCCCGACCTCGCGCGCGACGCGCAGCACCGAAGCCTCCTCGGCCCTGCCGCGCACGGCCATCAGCGCCCGGTGGAACTGCGGGTATTTTCCCTGCGCCCGCGCGGCCAGCGCGGCCCGGGCGGCGTGATGCGAGCCCTCGCCGAAGATCGGGATCTCATGCACCACCAGCTTGACGCCGGGGTCGGATTTCAGGAAGGCCGTGACCTCGGGGGCGGATTTGCGGCAGAAGCCGCAATTGTAGTCGGAAAACTCGACCAGCACCACGTCGCCCCGCGCATTGCCCATGACCGGCAGGTCCGGCGCGTCGAAGACGGCGCGCTTGATCGCGGCGATCTCGGCCGCGTCCTGTGCCGGGGTAAGGCCCGGCACCAGCGACAGCCCGAGGCTCAGCGCGACGGCGATTGCGGCAAGGGGGCGGCGCATGGATGATCCTTTCCTCAGGGCTCCTCCTGAAAGCCATCGCTGCCCGGCTTGGTCAAGCGGGATGCCATGACATTTCCGTGCGGCTCGCTGCGGATCGCCTCGGCGATGCGGCGGATGCCCTCGGGGATGCGCTCGGCCGAGATCGAGGAATAGGCCAGTCGGAAGAAGCCCCGCCCGCGCGCCGGATCGGCAAAGAAGGGCCATCCCGGCTCGATCAGCACGTCGCGGGCCTTCAGCGCCTCGGTCAGCGCCGAGGAGTCGACGCCGCCGGTCGCCAGCCAGAAGCTGGAGCCGCCGTTGGCCTCGGGCGAGGCGAGTTGCAGGCCCTCTCGCGCGATGGCCTCCAGCATGACGGCCCGGCGGCGGGCATAGGCGCGGCGCATGCGATTGGCCTGGGCGTCGTAATGGCCCAGCGACAGGAAATGCGCCAGCGTGCGCTGCATGTGGCCGGGCGGATGGCGCAGCGCCATGCCGCGCAGCGCCCGCGCCTCGGCGATAAAGCGGGGATCGGCGACCAGATAGCCCAGCCGCACGCCCGGAAACACCGATTTCGAGAAGCTGCCGATATAGATCACCGCCCCGGCCCGGTCGATGGCCTTGAGCGCGGGCGAGGGGGCGCCGGCGAAGGACATCTCGAATTCGTAATCGTCCTCGACCACGGCAAAGCCCTGCGCCTCGGCCCGCGCCAGCAGTTCCTTGCGGCGGGCCAGCGGCATGGTGGAATTGGTCGGGCATTGGTGGCTGGCGGTGGTAAAGACCGCGGCCACGCCCGCCGGCACCGCATCGGGCGGCAGGCCGTGGGCATCGACCGGCACCGGCAAGAGCCGCGCGCCGCTGGCCGACAGGATCTCGCGCTGGCCGGGATAGGACGGGTCCTCGACCGCGCAGGAGGCGCCGGGCCGCAGCAGCACCTGCGCCGCCAGCCACAGCGCGTTCTGCGCCCCCATGGTCAGCAGGATCTCGCCCTGATGGGCGGCGATGCCGCGCCGGGGCAGGATCTGGCGCGCGATGTGATCGACCAGTTCGGCATCGTCGGCGTCGTAGAGATCGCCGGTCACGCTGTCGAATTCGCGCCGGCCCAGCGTGCGCATGGCGCAGTCGCGCCAGGCGGCGTGGTCGACCAGCGTCGGATCGGCCTGGCCGTAGATGAAGGGATAGGCAAAGCGGCGCCAGTCGCGCTCGCGGTCCGAGCGGCGGGCGCTGCCGAAGCGGCCCTCGAGCTTGCTGTCCCAGTCGAAGCGCGGCACCGCGGGGGCGAGGGCCGGGACAGAACCAGCCGGCTCGGCCTCGAGATGGCGCTCGATGGCGTCCGAGATGAAATGCCCGGCCCGGTCGCGGCTGGCCAGGTAGTCGGTCGAGACCAGCTCGGCGAAGGCCTGCGCCACCGTCACCCGCGCCACGCCCAGATGCCGGGCCAGCGCCCGGGTCGAGGGCAGCTTTTCCCCGGCCCGGAACCGGCCCGCCGTCACCGCCGCGATGATCTGGCGGCGCAGCTGCACCTGCAGCGGCAGGCCGGCGCCGTGGTCCAGGAAGAATGCGTCGGGGGGAATGGGCATGGCGGATCCGCGGCGGCTGTCGGAGGATCACTCCCCCGAATGCCGCCGCGGATCAAGTCCCGTCAGCCAAAGACCTTGGTCAGTGCCCGGTCGATGGTGTCGGTGATGCGGTCGATGTCGCCCTCGGTCGCGATCAGCGCCGGCGACAGGCAGAGCGTGTTGTTGAACCCGGGCAGCGAGCGGTTGGTCGCGCCGATGATGACGCCCTGCGCCAGGCATTCGGCGACCACGGCCTGGACCTTTTTCTCGTCCATCGGCTCGCGGGTCTTGCGGTCGGAGACCAGCTCGGCGCCGCAGAACAGGCCCTTGCCGCGCACGTCGCCGATGACGGCGTGCTTGTCCATCAGCGAGGTCAGGTTGTCCAGCACCCGGTTTCCCATGGCGACGGTGTTTTCCAAGAGCTTCTCTTCCTCGATGATGCGCATGTTCTCGATCGCCGCGACCGGCCCCGAGGTGCAGCCGCCGAAGGTCGAGATGTCGCGGAAGAAGCTCATGCCGTCCTCGGGTCTGTCCTTGAACATCTCGAAGACGCGCTCGGTGGTGACGGTGCAGGAGATCGCGGCATAGCCCGAGGCGACGCCCTTGGCCATGGTCACGAAATCCGGCTCAATCCCGTAATGCTGATAGCCGAACCAGGTGCCGGTGCGGCCGAGCCCGCAGACCACCTCGTCGATATGCAGCAGGATGTCGTATTTGTGGCAGATCTCCTGCACGCGCTGCCAATAGCCCTCGGGCGGGGTGATGACGCCGCCGCCGGCGGTCACCGGCTCCAGCACGATGGCGCCGACGGTATCGGGCCCCTCGCGCAGGATCACCTCCTCGATGGCGTCGGCGGCACGCTCACCGTAGTTTTCCACGTCCCATTGCTTGCGGTATTCCAGGCAATGCGGCACGCGCACGAAACCGTCGGGGAAGGGGCCGTAGGCGGTGGCGCGCTGGTCCTGGCCGCTGGTCGCCAGCGTGCCGATGGTGGTGCCGTGATAGTCGCGGTCGCGGTAGAGGATCTTCCACTTGCGGCCGCCGTGGTGGTTCGCCGCGATCTGGCGCACCATCTTGTAGACCTTCTCGTTCGCCTCGGAGCCCGAGTTCGAGTAATAGACCCGGCTCATGCCCGGCATCTTCTCGATCAGCTTCTGGGCGAAGATGGCGCCCGGCACGGTGCCGGCGGCGCCGGCGTAATAGTTCAGCTTGATGAGCTGGTCGCGGATCGCATTGGCGATGCTTTCGCGGCCATAGCCGACGTTGACGGTCCAGACCCCGCCCGAGACCGCGTCCAGGAACTCGCGTCCGGTCGCATCCCACAGCTTCATGCCCTTGCCCTCGACGAAGACGCGGGGGTCGATGGTCTCGTATTGCTTGTGCTGGCTGAGGTGGTGCCAGACATGGGCGCGGTCGGCCTCGACCACATGCGACATGTCGTTGGGATTCAGATCAAGCGTCATGGCCGGGCTCCTGCGGCAAAGGGGTTTCATCCTGACTGCGCCTGAAACGGGCAAAGGGATAGAGCCAGATTGCGCGAATAGATGAGGCCAGACCTGACGAGAGGTCAGGGGGCCGGTCGGCCCCCTGTCGGATCATTCCATGAAGAAGGCGAAGCGGATCACGAAAAGCGCCGCCACGATCCAGGTCGCCGCGTGAACTTCGCGCGCGCGGCCGGTCAAGAGCTTGATCGCGGCGTAGCTCACGAAGCCGAAGGCCAGGCCGTTGGCGATGGAATAGGTGAAGGGCATCATCAGCGCGGTCAGCACCGCCGGCGCGCTTTCGGTGACGTCGCCCCAGCTGATCTCCTCGAACTCGCGCACCATCAGGCAGGCGACATAGAGCAGCGCCGGCGCCGTGGCATAGGCCGGGACCGAGCCGGCGAGCGGGGCGAAGAACATCGCCAGCAGGAACAGCACGGCGACGACCAGCGCGGTCAACCCGGTGCGCCCGCCCGCCTGCACGCCCGAGGCGCTTTCGACATAGGCGGTGGTCGAGCTGGTGCCCAGGAGCGAGCCGGCCAGGATCGCCGTCGAATCGGCCATCAGCGCGCGGCTCAGGCCCTTGTTGGTATGGGCGGGGCCTTCGGTCAGCAGGCCGGCGCGCTTGGCGACGCCGATCAGCGTGCCGGTGGCGTCAAAAACCTCGACCAGAACCATGACCAGGATGACGTGGAAGATGCCCACGGTCAGCGCCCCGGCGATGTCGAGCTGCAGGAAGGTCGGCCCGATCGAGGGCGGCATGGAGATGACGCCGCCGAACTGGCTGGCGCCCAGCAGGATCGAGGCCACGGTGATGACCAGGATGCCGATCAGGATCGAGCCGCGCACCTTCAGCGCGTCCAGCGCCGCGATGATGAAGAAGCCGGCGATGGCCAGCAGCGTGCCGGTGGCGGTCAGATCGCCCAGGCCCACCAGCGTCGCCGGATTGTCGACGACGATGCCCGAATTCTTCAGCGCGATCAGCCCCAGGAACATGCCGATGCCCGCCGCGATGGCCGAGCGCATCGAGGTCGGGATGCCGGCGATCAGCCAGCGCCGGATGCCGGTCGCCGACAGGAACAGGAACACCAGGCCCGAGATGAACACCGCCCCCAGCGCCTGCTGCCAGGTGAAGCCCAGCGCGCCGACCACGGTGAAGGCGAAGAAGGCGTTCAGCCCCATGCCGGGCGCCATGCCGATGGGCCAGTTCGCCCAAAGCGCCATCACGGCCGAGCCGATGGCCGCGGCAAGGCAGGTCGCGACGAAGACCGCGTTGCGGTCCATGCCGGTCGAGGACAAAATGTCCGGGTTCACGAAGATGATATAGGCCATCGTCAGGAAGGTGGTGATGCCGGCGATCACCTCCGTCCTTACGCTGGTGCCATGGGCCGTCAGCCCGAAGTGCTTGTCTAGCATGGTTCCTCCCATCGGCGGTTTGCCGCCATGCGCTCACACTATGCGCAAGCAGGCAAGACCGACCATCCCGGTTCCAGCGACAGAGTTTCAATCGGTTATGGATAAATCGCGATTTTCAACGAAATCTTGGATCTGTTTTTAGGAATAGGCGCTTGCCTGAAAGCCCGTCCAGATGGTCTGTGCTATCAAGCCGGAAGAACCAGAAGGAAGCAAGCGATGCGATACAGCCGCGACATGATTGGCTATGGCGAGACCACGCCCGATCCGAAATGGCCCGGTGGTGCCAAGATCGCGGTGCAGATCGTCATCAACTACGAGGAGGGCGGCGAGAACAGCCTGGAACACGGCGACGCCGCCTCCGAGGCCTTCCTGTCCGAGATCATCGGCTGCCAGCCCTGGCCGGGCAAGCGGCACTGGAACATGGAATCGATCTATGACTATGGCGCCCGCGCGGGCTTCTGGCGGCTGCATCGCCTGCTGAAGGACACGCCGGTCACCATCTATGGCGTGGCGACCGCGCTGGAGCGCGCGCCCGAGCAGGTCGCGGCCATGCAGCGCGCCGGCTGGGAAATCGCCACCCATGGCTACAAATGGATCGACTACCGCGACATCCCGGCCGAGACCGAGGCCGAGCATATCGCCAAGGCGGTCGAGCTGCACACCCGCGTCACCGGCGAGCGGCCGCGCGGCTTCTACCAGGGCCGCACCTCGATGAACACGGTGGGCCTGGGATGCGAGGAGGGCGGCTTCGAATACCTGGCCGACACCATCGCCGACGACCTGCCCTATTGGCACGTCCACAAGGGCAAGCCGCAGCTCATGGTGCCCTATACGATGGACGCCAACGACATGCGCTTCTCCTCGGGCCAGGGCTTCGGCACCGGGGTCGAGTTCTTCGACTATCTGCGCGACAGTTTCGACGTGCTCTATGCCGAAGGGCAGGCCGGCGCGCCCAAGATGATGTCCATCGGCCTGCATTGCCGGCTGGCCGGCCGTCCGGGCCGCGCCATCGCGGTGCAGAAGTTCCTGGAGCATTGCCGCAAGCATGAGGGCGTCTGGTTCGCCACCCGGCTCGACATCGCCCGGCACTGGGCCAGGACGCATCCGTTCCAGCCGCGCCAGCGCCCGTCCGAAATGGCGCGCGAGGAATTCGTGCAGAAATTCGGCGGCATCTACGAGCATTCGCCCTTCATCGCCGAACGGGTCTGGGACGGCGAGATGGGCGCGATCCACGACACGCCCGCCGGCCTGGCCGCGCGCATGGCGCAGGTCTTCCGCGGCGCCTCGGACGAGGAACGGCTGGGCGTGCTGGTCGCGCACCCGGACCTGGCCGGCAAGCTGGCGCTGGCCAAGCGGCTGACGGCGGAAAGCACCTCGGAACAGGCCTCGGCCGGGCTCGATGCGCTGACCGATGCCGAGCGCGAGGCCTTCCAGGCGCTGAACACCGATTATGTCGCCAAGCACGGCTTCCCCTTCATCATCGCGGTCCGCGACCACGACAAGCCCGGCATCATGGCGGCGATGCAGGCACGCATCGGCAACGACACCGCGACAGAGCGGGCCGAGGCCGAGCGCCAGGTCATGCGCATCGCCGAGTTGCGGCTGCATGACGCGCTGAAATAGGATTCCCGATGAACAATATCCCGAAAGGCGCGACCATGGCCGCACCGAGTTATGCCGGACCCTTCGCCGGTCTGCCGCCCCAGACCGACCTGACCACCGACACCGCCGTCTTCACCGAGGCCTATGCCGTCATCCCCGCCAGCACGATGCGCGACATCGTGACCAGCTTCCTGCCGGGCTGGACCGGCATGCGGCTGTGGATGATCGCCCGGCCGCTCTCGGGCTTTGCCGAGACCTTCAGCCAGTATATCGTCGAGCTGCAACCGCAGGGCGGCTCGGACCGGCCGGAAGAGGACGCGGGCGTGCAATCGGCGATCTTCGTCACCGACGGCGCCGTCACCCTGACCATTGCGGGCCAGGTGCATGAGTTGACCCCGGGCGGCTTTGCCTATGTTCCTGCCGGCACGGAATGGACGGTGCGCGCGGGCGACCAGCTTTCGCGCTTCCACTGGTGGCGCAAGCGCTGGCAGGCGGTCGAGGGGCTGGACAAGCCCGAGGTGATCATCGCCAACGAACGCGACATCGCGCCGATCCCGATGCCCGACACCAATGACAGCTGGGCCACCACCCGCTTCATGGACCCGACCGATATGCGCCACGACATGCATATCACCATCGTGACCTTCAAGCCGGGCGGCTCGATCCCCTTCGCCGAGACCCATGTCATGGAGCACGGGCTGTTCGTGATCGAGGGCAAGGCGGTCTATCGCCTGAACCGCGACTGGGTCGAGGTCGGCCCGGGCGATTTCATGTGGCTGCGCGCCTTCTGCCCGCAATGCTGCTATGCCGGCGGGCCGGGGAACTTCCGCTACCTGCTCTACAAGGACGTGAACCGCCACGCGCCGATCTGGAAATAAGGCGCCCGCCCCGGTCGAAAGCCGGGGCGGTGTCGTTTCGGGGCTGGAAGATGTCCTCGATCCGGCAGTCGAAGAGCTGCGCCAGCCGCAAGGCCAGCGGCAGGCCGGGGTCGCAGCGGTGCCGCTCCAGCGCATCGACGGTCTGGCGCGAGACCTGGAGCGCCTCGGCCAGATCGCCCGCGCTGGGCCCGCAATTCATCGGTAGCGCAGATGCCCCGGAATCTGGCTTTACACCGCCTAGCCCTCGCGCCCGGCGGCATGGGCCTGCAGCAGGGCCAGCGGCACGATATCCAGCGTGCGGGCATGCGTCGCCGCCAGCACCACCTCGGGCGCGGCGAATTCCTGCGCGGCTTGCAGGAAGCGCGCCGCGCAAAGGCACCAGCGGTCGCCGGGCTTCAGCCCCGGAAAGCGGAACTCGGGCCGCGGCGTGCTGAGGTCGTTGCCGAGGTATTTCGACAGCGCCAGAAACTCGGCGGTGACGATGACGCAGACGGTGTGGCGCCCGGTATCCTCGGGGCCGGTGTTGCAGCAGCCGTCGCGGAAAAAGCCGGTCATCGGCGCGGTCGAACAGCTTTCCAGCTTGCCGCCCAAGACGTTCAGCGCGGGGTCCATGTCAGATCTCCTTCGGCTGCCAGTCGAGCCAGCGGCCGTGAAAATCGGCCCGGCCCAGATCCCATTCCCGCAGGCCGCCGGCCCAGAGCCGCAGCCGCAGGGCGGCACCGTCGCCGCCATCCGCCTCCATCGACAGATGCGCCAGCGGCGTGTCGGGCGCGGCGCGCGCGCCGGCGTCCTGCAGCGCCGCCTCGATCCGGTCGCGGGTAGATTGTGGAAAATACTGCGCGGCGACGGTGTGATAGACCAGCCGGCCCTGCGATGCCGGCCTGGCCAGCTGCGTCTCCAGCCAGTCGGCGGCATCGGCGCGCTCGACATGCGGCGGATGCTCGGCGGCGATGGAGAGCGCCGCCCGCAGCCGCGCCAGCCGGTCGCGCTGGTCGGCCCAGACATAGGCCATCAGCCGCGCCCCGTCGCGCTGCGGGTCGAGCGGGTTCAGGTCCACGCCTTGCGCGCCGGTGATCGCCAGCGCCGCCGGTTGCGGCGGCGTCCCGCGCCACAGCGGCGCCAGCCGCAGCGCCGAAGCGGGCTCACCGGCAAGAGTGGGTTGGAATCCCTTTTCATCGGCAAGGCTGTAGCGCGGAAAGTTCAGGTTCAGCCCGGCGCTGGCACCCAGCTCCAGCAGCTCGAAAGCGGCGGGCTGCGTCATCCGGCCCAGAAACCAGGCGCCGGCGATCAGCACCGCCGAGCGGCCGACCTCATTCGTCTGCGGCGCATGCTCGATGAATTCCAGGATAGGCCTGTCATGCTGCTGAATGATATCGGCAATCACCCTATCCAGGTCCACCCCGCCGCCCATGGCATAGGCGCGCGCCAGATCCGGCGCCTGTTCCGAAAGCACCAGCGCATGCAGCGCACCGCACAGCCGCAGCGGCAGGGAATCCGCGCCGACCGCCGGATCTCCCGGCCAGGATTTGACCCGCCGCCCGACCGGCCCCTGGTCGGCTGCAATGGCCCGCGTCAGGGATTCGCAGACCCGCGCCGTCAGGCCCGAGCCCAGGGCACGGCAGGCGCGCGTCTGATCGGCGAAGGCCTGCTGCCAGCCCATCAGCGGAACCGGTCGCCAAGCGCGCGCAGCCGCTCGGCCATGCTTTGCGGTTCGGCGGCGGGCGGGGCCTTCGGCGCGGGCGGGTCGGCCGGCTTTTCCTGCCGCGTGCCGCTGTTCCGCGCCGGGGCCACGCGGGCCGCGACCGCATTCATCAGCCGCGCGTCGTCGCCCGCAGCCAGCGCCGCCGCCCCGTCCGAGATGCCGCGCAAGAGGTCGTCCAGCCCCTCCTGCTCGGCCTTGGCGAAATCCGACAGCACATAGCCCGCGACCCGGTCCTTGTGGCCGGGGTGGCCGATGCCGATGCGCAGCCGCCGGTAAGCCTCGCCGATATGCTGGTGGATCGAGCGCAGCCCGTTGTGGCCGGCATGGCCGCCGCCGGTCTTGACCCGCACGCGGCCGGGCGCGAGGTCCAGCTCGTCATGCAGCACGATCACCTCGGCCGGCGTCAGCTTCAGATAGCGCATGGCCTCGCCCACCGCCTGGCCCGACAGGTTCATGAAGGTCGCGGGTTTCAGCAGCGTGACGCGCTCATCGCCCAGGCGGCCCTCGGCGATCTCGCCCTGGAAGCGCGCGCGCCAAGGGGAAAAGCCGTGGTCCGCGGCGATGCGATCGACCGCCATGAAGCCCACGTTATGCCGGTTTTGCGCGTATTTCGGGCCGGGATTGCCCAGGCCCACGATCAGTTTCATGCGTTTCTCCGTCGCTCGGCGCCAGAGTAACGGGGCGGGCGGCGAGGGGCAAATTTTATCGCTCTCTTGTCCTCGCGGGCTGGCGTTACTAAGACTCTGTCAACCTTTCGCGTCTATGAGACGACGAGGCGCCACCGCGCTTTCGGGTCGAATCGCGAAACGGGCAGGCCAGGCAGGGACAAAAGCAGGAAAAGACATGCACGATCCGGCAGAATTCTACATGAACACGCTCGTCCCCATGGTCGTCGAACAGACCAGCCGGGGCGAACGCGCCTATGACATCTTCTCGCGCCTGCTGAAGGAACGGATCATCTTCCTGTCCGGCCCGGTGCATGACGGCATGGCGACGCTGATCTCGGCGCAGCTCTTGTTCCTCGAGGCGGAGAATCCGACCAAGGACATCAGCATGTATATCAACAGCCCCGGCGGCGTGGTGACCGCGGGCCTGTCGATCTATGACACCATGCAATACATCAAGCCGCGCGTCTCGACGCTGGTGGTGGGGCAGGCGGCCTCGATGGGTTCGCTGCTGCTTTGCGCCGGCCAGCCGGGCAACCGCTTCTCGCTGCCGAACTCGCGCATCATGGTCCACCAGCCCTCGGGCGGCTTCCAGGGCCAGGCGACCGACATCCTGATCCATGCGCGCGAGACGGAAAAGCTGAAGCGCCGCCTGAACGAGATCTATGTCCAGCACACCGGCCGCACCCTGGAAGAGGTCGAGGAGGCGCTGGAGCGCGACCGCTTCATGTCGCCCGAGGAGGCCAAGGAATGGGGCCTGATCGACGAGATCCTGGAGCCGCGCGGCAAGGCCACGCCCGAGAAATAGGATAAAATCTCGGCAAGTCGCCGAGGTTTGGGATTGTGACGGGCAGGTGGCGCCCGTAACATATGCCGAAATGCGCGGGGCACGCTTCGTCCCGTCCGCGAACAGGCGGTCGCCCGGCAGTCACGCCGGGCCTCCGAGGCAATACGAGGATCGAACCGATGGCCAACCCGACCGGCGGCGACAGCAAGAACACGCTCTATTGCAGCTTCTGCGGCAAGAGCCAGCACGAGGTCCGCAAGCTGATCGCCGGGCCGACCGTGTTCATCTGCGATGAATGCGTCGAACTCTGCATGGACATCATCCGCGAAGAGACCAAGACCTCGGCGCTGAAATCCGGCGACGGCGTGCCCAGCCCGCGCGAAATCTGCAACGTGCTGGACGATTACGTCATCGGCCAGGAACATGCCAAGCGCGTGCTCTCGGTCGCGGTGCACAACCACTATAAGCGGCTGAACCACAGCTCCAAGACCGACATTGAGCTGGCGAAGTCAAACATCCTGCTGATCGGTCCGACCGGCTGCGGCAAGACGCTGCTGGCGCAGACCCTGGCCCGCATCCTGGACGTGCCCTTCACCATGGCCGATGCGACCACGCTGACCGAGGCCGGCTATGTCGGCGAGGATGTGGAAAACATCATCCTGAAGCTGCTGCAGGCCTCGGAATACAACGTCGAGCGGGCGCAGCGCGGCATCGTCTATATCGACGAGGTCGACAAGATCACCCGCAAGTCCGACAATCCCTCGATCACCCGCGACGTCTCGGGCGAGGGCGTGCAGCAGGCGCTGCTGAAGATCATGGAGGGCACGGTGGCCTCGGTGCCGCCGCAGGGCGGGCGCAAGCATCCGCAGCAGGAATTCCTGCAGGTGGACACCACGAACATCCTGTTCATCTGCGGCGGTGCCTTTGCCGGCCTCGACCGCATCATCGCGCAGCGCAACAAGGGCACGGCGATGGGCTTCGGCGCCTCGGTCAAGGAAAACGACGACAAGGGCGTGGGCGAGCTCTTCAAGCAGCTCGAGCCCGAGGATCTGCTGAAATTCGGCCTGATCCCGGAATTCGTCGGCCGCCTGCCGGTCATCGCCACGCTGGGCGATCTGGACGAGGCCGCGTTGATCACCATCCTGACCGAGCCGAAGAACGCGCTGGTCAAGCAATATCAGCGCCTGTTCGACCTGGAAAACGTCAAGCTGACCTTCACCGAGGACGCGCTGACCGCCATCGCCCGCCGTGCCATCAAGCGCAAGACCGGCGCGCGCGGCCTGCGCTCGATCATGGAGGACATCCTGCTCGACACGATGTTTGACCTGCCGGGCATGGACAGCGTGGCCGAGGTGGTGGTTAACGAGGATGCCGTCGACAACGCGACCGCCAAGCCGCTGCTGATCCACACCGACGCCAAGAAGGAAACCGCGACCGCCAGCTAAGACGGCCTGACGGTGTCGCGGTGATCTCGCCCGGCGTTGCCGGTTGGATTGGCTGGCAGCCCGCAGGACAGGCATGGACGCTGGCATGCGGCAGGCGTCTGTTCCTCGGATTGGTCGACTGGATCGGTGCAGCTGGGCTGCCGCGACTCTCGGGTCTGATTCCGCTCCGGCCCGTCTTCGCCGGCGGGGGCGGGACCGTCAGGCGCAACTTCTCTGGACCTTCCGGGCGAGTTGCGCCATATCTCGGCCAGACAAATTCAAGAGGTTCGCACCCATGTCGCTTCTGCTTCGCATCCTGACCTGGTGGAACAGCCAGACCCTGAACACCCAGGTCTGGACCAGGCTCTACGGCGAGAAGGTCGGCCAGGATGATCAGGGCAACGTCTATTACCAGTCGGGTGGCGGCAAGCGCCGCTGGGTGATCTACAATGGCGAGGCCGAGGCAAGCCGCGTCTCGCCCGAATGGCACGGCTGGCTGCATCACACCTACAAGCAGCCGCCGACGCAGGAGCCGCTGGGCCACAAGCCTTGGGAAAAGCCGCATGAGCCGAACATGACCGGCACGCCGGCCGCCTATCACCCGGCGGGTTCGCTCTATCGGGCCGAGCCGGCGCAGCGCCGCGACTACGACGCCTGGCAGCCCGAGTAAGCCGGTGACCAGCGCCGCCGAACGGGCCGAGCTATGGGTGGGCGCGGCGGTCCTTGCCGTCGCAGCCGGCTTTCTGGCCTGGTCCGCCGGCGGCAGCGCATGGCGCGGCCAGCTGGGTGGCGGCTATGAACTGCGCGCGGCTTTTCCGAACGTGGACGGGATCGAGGTCGGCACCGATGTGCGTGTCGCGGGGGTCAAGGTCGGCCGGGTGGCGGCAGTCGAGCTGAACCCGCAGACCTATTTCGCCGAGGCGCGGCTGCGGCTGCCCGAGCGGATCGTGCTGCCCACCGACAGCGCGGCGCTGATCCAGTCGGACGGCCTGCTGGGCGGCGCCTATATCGAGCTGCAACCCGGCGGCGCGGCCGAGAACCTGCAGCCTGGCGACGAGATCGAGGACGTGCAGGGCGCCGTCAGCCTGCTCTCGCTGATGATGAAATTCGTGGATTCGCAAAGCGCGGCCGACGAGGAGGGCGCCCAATGACCGAGTTTCTGACCCGCGCCTGCCTGTGCCTGCTGCTGGCGGCAGGCCCGGCGCTGGCCCAGGACGAGGTGCCGGACGAGGACCAGCAGCTGATGGTCGACCCGGCCTTCAGCGACGATCCGCAGGCAGTGGTGCCGGCCGAGCCCTCGGCCGCCGAGCGCCAGCGCGCCGCCGAGGCTGCCAAGGGCCCCGAGACCGCGCGCGGCCAGGGGGCGCAGCTGCGCGGGCTCGACAAGATCACCGGCCAGACCCGCGACTTCGAACTGGCCAACGGCCAGTCGGTGGAATTCGGCCGTCTGCAGGTCAGCCTGGCGGAATGCCGCTTTCCGGCCGCCGATCCCAGCGCCGACGCCTATGCCGAACTGACCATCACCGACCGGCGCGCCAACAAGCAGGTGTTTTCCGGCTGGATGATCGCCTCGGCTCCGGCGCTCTCGGCGCTGGACGATTCGCGCTATGACGTCTGGGTGGTGGCCTGCGACCGGGCCTAGCAGCTGGATCTGATCGACGGGTTGGTTCGCCATGTCGTGGTCGTCTCGAGGGCCGCATTTGCGATTGTGTCAGCCTGCAACAATGATGAGCTGGTGCGGCCTGTCGCTTTCTTCGAGGTGTGTCTTCAGTGCCGGATTGCGGCCTGCGGCGGGTGCTGCCTGGAACAGAACATCTCGCAGCGCTCGCCGCCCCAATCGGTCGCTTGCCGCGCAGGTGGTAGGGCACGGCTTGTCATGGCTGCGGCTTCGTCGGCGGTCATCCGGCCGAAGTCGGGCATCTCGGCGATCAGGCTGCCCATAACCGGGCCAATTCCGGGAATGGGACGCTGCAGCCGGGCCTGTCGCCAGATTGTTCTCTCGTGCGACGGCACTTTCGATCCGCGCTCGATCTCTCCGATCTGATCCGGCATGGTTTTCGGGCGCCGGCCAGGTTCTTGAGATCGTCGACGACTCCTTGTCTCTCGCGGCGCAGATCCGGGCTGTAAGCCGCTTGCGCGTGCCGACGATCTGGGCGCGCCGGGTCCGCAGCTTTCCCTGCGGCAATAGCCGCCCGGCTTATGGCCGGAATTGCATGAAGCCTGCCCCGAGCCCTGTATCGTCCGGTCCGGCTTCGCGCGCGTGCCTCGGGAGCGGCGGGCTTCGATCTGTGCGCGTTGCACGGAATCCCCAAGCTTCCGGCTCAGCCTTGCGAGCGCAGCTTGCGGTCGCCGCACCATTTCTGGCAAAGGTCGCACCATTAACCGCGGGATCAAACAGGCTGCCAGGCGCGGCGATAATGCCCGCCTACCCGGGGATAGATGCAGGGGATAGCCCAGCCTAGGCTGCTTTCGGACCGGTCTCTGGCCTGGTCGACAGAATGCAGCCCGGACCAGCCTAGGCTCAGGACTTCGGTAACGGGGTCGTCCCAGTCAAGCGGTTTTGCGCATACGGGATGTGCCGCCGGAGCGCGCGGTCTTGTTCTTTGAGAAAGTGATCTGCTTCCCTGTTCGGCAGCCTTCGCCTGAGATCGACCCGGGTGCATGCTTCGGTCCGTGGTCAGCGCTGTGGCTGCCAACATGATGCTGGTTCAATGCAATTCCGATGTGCCCATCTCATTGGCGTGCTCGATACGATCGGCATCAGTCCTGAGCACGGCATCACCGGAACCGCGTCCCGTGGGGACCTCGAAGGCCCGCGATCAGGCGGGCAGCAGTCTGGAATCTGTGTCTTCAGCCGGCATGAAGCACGGGAATGTCAAAACGGAAGTCGGTGTCATCCTTCCACATCCGGTGCAGGATCACGGCGATGCGGCGGGCCAGCGCAACCATCGCGCGCTTGGCACCCCGACGGCGCGCAAGTTTTGCCGCCCAGGTTCGCAGCCAGCTCGCCCGTCCACGATGCATCATGACGGTTGCGGCCTGGCACAGCGCGCGTCGAAGGTTGACGTCGCCTGCCTTGGTGATCCCGCCCGAGATGTCGCGCTCGCCCGACTGGTTGCGAGACGGCGTCAGGCCGACCCATGGTCCGACCTTCTTCGAGGATGTGAAGCGGGCGGGATCATCGACAGCGGATCGATAGGTCAACGCCACGACGGCGCCGATCCCGGGCATCGACATCAGCCGACGACAGACCGGATCTTCCTGGGAGAGTTGACGGACATTGCGTTCAAGACCCGCCAGCTCTCGCCGCAGCGCCGCGCGCGCGCGAAGCATGGGTTCGGTTGCCGCTTCCAGCATCGGGTTGCCCGCCGCCAGTTCGCGGATACGCTGTTCGAACCTGCCGCGGGATATGGTGCCAACCTTGAGCCCGAAGTTCCGCAGCAGCCCGCGCAGTGACATTTCCAGCGTGATAAACCCTTGTTGCACAGCCTTACGAGCGCTGAGCACCGCTCTAACCTCCTGTGCAGACACCGATTTGCAATGAACGGGTCGGAACCAACCAAGATGAATCAGACGTGCAATACCCTCTGCATCCCGCCGGTCCGTCTTGATCGGCATGGCCTTCAGGGCGCCTTTTACCTGTCTGGTTTCCATTAGAACGACAGGTAGTCCCGCATCTGACAACCCGCGATGCAGCCACTGCGACAAGGGGCCAGCCTCAAGCCCGACGGCGGCAATTGCGCCGTCCTGGTCGCAGATCCAGCACGACAGCGCTTTGGGCTCGCTGGCCACCTGCGCCTCCTTCACGATCTTCCCATGCTCGCTGATCACGCAGATCGCGGTCTTCTCCAGCGACACATCCAGCCCGACAAACAGCTTCATCCCGCAGTCCTCCATGTAGATCCGATACGGGAATGGCGCCAGCTTGCCCTCAATCTTGCAACGGTAACGGGCGGGTCGCGACGCAGGCCCCGTTACGGCACCTCGTTCTGGATCATAGCCAGAACAAGACGGTTGCGGCGAGCATGATCGCAGAGAAGAAGGTTTCCGGGCAGCGGTCGTATCGGGTGGCGACACGCCGCCAGTCCTTCAGGCGCCCGAACATGACCTCGATGCGGTTGCGCCGCTTGTAGCGCCTCTTGTCGTATTTCACCGCTTTCTTGCGAGACTTCCGGCCCGGAATGCAGACCTTTATCCCCTTGTCTTTCAACGAATCTCTGAACCAATCGGCATCATAGCCCCTGTCGGTCAGCAGCCAACCCGCTTTCGGCAGGCTGCCCAACAGCGCCGCCGCGCCGGTGTAATCACTGACCTGCCCGGCCGACATGAAGAACCCGATCGGTCGCCCCTTCGCATCCGCAACGGCGTGCAACTTGGTGTTCATGCCGCCTTTGGTGCGCCCGATCTGGCGCCCGCGCCCCCCTTTTTCACGCACAGGCTCGACGCCGTGCGGTGTGCCTTGAGGTAGGTCGCGTCGATCATGATCGTCTTGTGCTCGGCGCTCTCGGCGGCCAGGCCGGCCATGATCCGGGCGAAGACGCCGTTGTCGCTCCAACGCTTCCACCGGTTATAGAGGGTCTTGGCCGGGCCGTATTCCTTGGGCGCATCGCACCACCTCAAGCCATTGCGATTGATGAATATTATACCGCTCAGAACGCGACGATCATCGACGCGGGGCTTGCCATGGCTCTTCGGGAAGAACGGCTTCAAGCGATCCATCTGCGTGTCATTCAGCCAGTAAAGGTTGCTCATCGATCAGATCTCCTCCCGGTGCCTGAATCACGCGAAAGGCCTGAAATCAATGGGTCTGGAGCCTAGAGCTCCCGGCTGGCGGTTTGCGACAGGACAAGCGCCGTGGGCAGCGGCTCGGCCAGGAAATCCGCCTCGACCCGCAACGCCGCGGCCAGCAGGCGGCGATATTCGGCGCGCGGAATGGTCTGCCCGCCCATCGAGGCCAGGTGCGGATTGGGATATTGCGTGTCCCACAGCGTGAAGCCGCAGCGCGCCAGATGCTCGGAGATCCAGATCATCGCAGCCTTCGAGGCATTGGGCCGGCGCGAGAACATGCTTTCGGCGAAGAAGGCGCCGCCCAGCACCAGGCCGAACATGCCGCCGATCAGGCGGTCGCCCTCGTAGATCTCGATCGAATGGGCGTGGCCCATGCGGAACAGCTCTTGATAGAGCGCGAAGAGCTGCGGGTTGATCCAGGTCTCGGGTCGGTCGGCGCAGCCGCGCACCACGCCGGCGAAGTCGCGGTCGATGCTGGCCTGCCAGCCGCAATGCCGCAGGAAGCGCCGCATCGAGCGCGAGACATGCACGCCGCCCACCGGCAGGATGCCGCGCAGGCCGGGCTCGAACCAGTAGAGCTGCGGGTCCGCGGCCGAGCCCGCCATCGGGAAGACGCCCCGGGCATAGGCGGCCAGCATGGCGCCGGCCGTCAGGCCGCCGCTCATGCCCGGGCTGCCGGTCGCCGTCCCGCCATGGTCAGGTGCTGGCCATCTCGGCCAGCCAGCGTTCCAGCCAGTGGATCGAGTAATCGCCGCGCTGGATGTCGGGGTTCTCCAGCAGGGCGTGGAACAGCGGGATGGTGGTATCGACGCCGTCCACGATCAGCTCGTCCAGCGCCCGGCTGAGCCGCGCCAGCGCCTCGGGCCGGTCGCGGCCATGCACGATCAGCTTGCCGATCAGGCTGTCGTAATAGGGCGGGATGCGATAGCCGTCATAGATCGCGCTGTCCATCCGCACGCCCAGGCCGCCGGGGGCATGATATTGCGAGATCTTGCCGGGCGAGGGGGTGAAGTTCGGCAGCTTCTCGGCGTTGATGCGCACCTCGATGGCGTGGCCGTTGATCTTCAGGTCCTCCTGGCGGAATTCCATCTCGGCGCCGGCGGCGACCAGGATCTGCTGGCGCACCAGGTCGACGCCGAAGATCGCCTCGGTCACCGGATGCTCGACCTGAAGCCGGGTGTTCATCTCGATGAAATAGAACGCGCCGTCCTCGAACAGGAACTCGATGGTGCCGGCGCCGCGATAGCCGAGCTTGGCCATGGCATTGGCGCAGATGCCGCCGATCTCGGCGCGCTGCTCGGGCGTGATGACCGGGCCGGGCGCCTCTTCCAGCACCTTCTGGTGGCGGCGTTGCAGCGAACAGTCGCGCTCGCCCAGATGGACCGCGCGGCCGCGGCCGTCGCCGAAGACCTGGATCTCGATATGGCGCGGGCGCTGCAGGTATTTCTCGATATAGACCTCGTCATTGCCGAAGGCGGCTTTCGACTCGGCCCGGGCGGTGCGGAAGGCGTTTTCCAGGCTCGCCTCGTCCAGCGCCACCTTCATGCCGCGGCCGCCGCCGCCGGCGGTGGCCTTGATGATGACCGGATAGCCGATCTTGGCCGCCACGGCCTTGGCCGAAGCCACGTCCGGCACGCCGCCGTCCGAGCCGGGAACCACCGGGATGCCCAGCGATTTCGCGGTTTCCTTGGCGGTGATCTTGTCGCCCATGATGCGGATATGTTCGGCCGAGGGGCCGATGAAGGCGATGCCGTGATCCTCGACCATCTGCACGAAGCCGGCGTTTTCCGACAGGAAGCCATAGCCGGGGTGGATCGCCTGGGCGCCGGTGATCTCGCAGGCCGAGATGATCGCCGGTTGCGACAGGTAGCTTTCGGGCGAGGGCGGCGGGCCGATGCAGACGGATTCGTCGGCCATGCGCACATGCATCGCGTCGGCATCGGCGGTGGAATGCACCGCGACGGTGGCGATGCCCATCTCGCGGCAGGCGCGGATCACGCGCAGCGCGATCTCGCCGCGGTTGGCGATCAGGATCTTGTCGAACATCTGGCCGCTCACTCGACCACCATCAGGGGGGCGCCGTATTCGACCGGGCTGCCGTCGTCGACCAGGATGCGCTTGACGGTGCCCGAACGCGGCGAGGGGATGTGGTTCATGGTCTTCATCGCCTCGACGATCATCAGCGTCTCGCCTTCCTTGACCTGCTGGCCGATGCTGACGAAGGCATTGGCGCCGGGCTCGGGCGACAGATAGGCGGTGCCGACCATGGGCGAGGTGACGACGCCGGGCAGGCTGGCAGGATCCTCGCTCGCGGCCGGGGCGGCGGCGGCGGTCGAGGCTGCGGCAGCGGCGGCGGGTGCGGGCAGGGCGGCCGGGGCGGCGGCGACGGTCTGGACGATCTGCTTTTGCTGCTTCGACAGGCTGACGGTCAGGCGGTCGTTTTCGTCATATTCGCGCTTGACGGTCAGCTCGGTCAGCTCGTTGCGGTTGAGCAGTTCGGCAAGGGCCTGGATGAAGGCGACATCGCCTTCGTGATGGCGCTTTTCGTGACCAGCTTCTTTGGAATCGTCGCTCATGCCGTCCTCTGGATGTCGTTCATGGGGCCGCGTTCTCTGCGCGGCGGCTGCGGGGCTTATAAACCGGACTACAACCCGAGGGAAAGGGTTTCGCCGTCTAGCGCCGGCGTTTCCAGCGCCGGTGGACCCAGAACCACTGCGCCATATGCGCGCGGACCAGGCGCTCGAGATCGTCGTTCAACGCCTGCATCATCGCCGCCGGATCGCTGTGCGGGATCGGCGCGCCGACCTCGACGCGGAAGCTCAACCCGTCGGGCTGGCGGATGCCGGCGACCGGCACGACCAGCGCGTCGTAGCGGATGGCAAGCTCGGCCGGGGTCAGCACGGTCCTGGTGGGCAGGCCGAAGAAGCGCAGCTCGGCGCCGTGGTCGTCGAACTGGTCGAACCCCAGCGCCATCCAGCCGCCGCCCTTGAGAAAGCGCAGCATGGCGGCCAGTCCCGCGCGGCCGCGCGGGAACATCGGCTCGGCGATGGCGCGCATGGCGGGGATGTAGTGGCGGTTAAACGCCTCGTTGTTCATCGGCCGGTAGAGCGCACCGACCGGCCAGCCGCGCCCGGCCAGGGCCGCGCGCATGGCGTCGTAATTGCCGAAATGCGCCACCGCCAGGATCACCGGCCGGCCGGCCTGGGCCGCCTGCTCCAGCGCGGCAAGGCCGGGGCCGGTCAGCGGGTCGGCGGCGTGGATGCGGTCGACGAATTCGGCGCCGGAATAGATCTCGGCCAGCGAGCGGCCGGCGTTTTCCGGCACCGCGCGCAGCAGGTGGCGCAATTCGGCGGGCGAGAGATCGGGCCGGGCCATGGCGAGGTTCGTGCGGATGCGCTGGCGCCAGCCGGCAAGCGGGCCGAGCACCCAGGCGAAGAACCAGCCCATGGCCGGAATGCGGCGTTCATAGGGCAGGGCGCGCGCCAGCCCCATGATGGCCAGGAAAGCGCCGTTTGCGATGCGGTCGCGCAGGGGCACGGGCTCGGGTGTGTCGGTATCGCTCATCGCGGTCCTGCTCAACCGGCCCGGTTCATCGCGCGGGCCTCGCGCATCCAGACATAAAGGCCGGCGCCGACGATGATCAAGGCGCCGGTGACGGTCCAGAGATCCGGCAGGTTGCCCCAGAAGAGCCAGCCCCACAAGCCCGCCCAGATCAGGCCGGTATAGCCGAAGGGGGCGATGGCGGCGGCCTCGGCGAGCGCGAAGGCGCGGATCAGCAGCGCCTGGGCCACGGTGCCGAAGATGCCCAGCAGCGCGAAGGCCCACAGGTCCCCGGCCGCGATCGGCTGCCAGAAGAACGGCACCGCAAACGAGGCCAGCACCGAGCCGACCAGCGCCGACCACAAGACCGAGGTCGCGGTGGAATCGCTGCGGGCGATGCGGGTCAGGATGGCGCCGGCGGCATAGGTGCAGGCGCCGATCAGCGGCAGCACGGCGGCGGGCTGGAACACGCCGGCGCCGGGCCGGATGATGATCAGCGCGCCGCAAAGCGCCGCCGCGATGCCCAACGCCCGGCGGATGCCGATGCTTTCGCCCAGAAACAGCGCGGCGCCCAAGGTGATGAGCACCGGGTTGATGTCCATGATCGCCGTGGCCTCGGCCAGGCCGATGAATTGCAGCGAACTGAAGAACAAGAGGATCGAGCCGAGCTGCGTCACGCCCCGGAACAGCTGCACCACCGGCCGGCGCGTGGCGAGCGCGCTGCGCAGCCGCGGCGCCAGCACCAGCGCCACGATGGCGAGATTGGCGACGAAGCGCACCCAGACCACCTGCACCGGGTGATAGCGCGTGGCGAGGTATTTGCCGGTCGCATCCATCAGCGTGAAGGTGAAGATCGCCATGAGCAGCAGCAGGATGCCGGTAAGCTGCGTCGCGCGGCCTGGGTTGCCCGGAGCGGCGATGATCGGCGGCAGGGTGGTCTGGGGCGGTGTCATGCGGGTCTCCCCGCGTCTTATGCCTGTGGCGCGGGCCGGGGTCCATGGGGGCGGTCGCGCCGGGCGGAGCGGGCGCGATGGGTATTTGGAAAACAGAGAAGGCCGGGGCCTGGGCCGCGCGGGCGGTTTGGGTATTTGGAAAACGGAAAGCGGCGGAAGGGCCGCGCCGATGCGGGGGGCGCGGCCCTTGAAGGTCAGTCGAGCAGGCGTTTCGCCAAGGCGACGGTATCCTCGGCGGTGATGCCGAATTCCTTGTAGAGCGTCGGCGCCGGGGCCGAGGCGCCAAAGCCGGTCATGCCAATGAAGCCGGCTTTCTTTTCCTTGCCGCGCTCGCCCAGCAAGAGCCAGTCCCAGGGTTGGCGCACCGCCGCCTCGATGGCGATGCGGACCGGGCCCTTGGGCAGCACCTGGCGGCGATAGTCCTCGGGCTGGTCGCGGAACAGCTCCATCGACGGCACCGAGACGACGCGGGTCGGGATGCCCTTGGCTTCCAGCGTCTCGCGGGCGGCGACGGCGATTTCCACCTCGGAGCCGGTGGCCATCAGGATCACCTGCGGCTCGCCCGAGGCCTCGCGCAGGACATAAGCGCCTTTCGCGGTCAGGTTCTCGCCCGCGGTCTCGCGCAGCAGCGGCAGGTTCTGACGCGACAGCGCCAGCACCGAGGGGGCGGAATCGTTCGACAGCGCGATCTCCCAGGCCTCGGCGGTCTCGACCAGGTCGCAGGGGCGGAAGGTCAGCGTGTTGGGCGTGGCGCGGCAGATCGCCAGGTGCTCGACCGGCTGGTGGGTCGGGCCGTCCTCGCCCAGGCCGATGCTGTCATGGGTCATGACATAGACCACCGGCAGGCCCATCAGCGCCGACAGCCGCATGGCGCCGCGGGCGTAGTCGGTGAAGCACATGAAGGTGCCGCCATAGGGGCGCAGGCCGCCATGCAGCCAGATGCCGTTCATCGCCGCCGCCATGCCGTGTTCGCGGATGCCGTAATAGACATAGCGGCCGGTGCGGTTTTCCGGCGTGAAGGCGCCCAGATCCTTGGTCTTGGTGTTGTTCGAGCCGGTCAGGTCGGCCGAGCCGCCGAGGGTTTCGGGCAGTTCGGGGTTGACGGCTTCCAGCACCATTTCGCTGGCCTTGCGGGTCGCGACCTTGGGCTTGGCGGCCAGCGCCTGTTCCTTCAGCGCGGCGATGGCCGGGGCGAGGCGCGGGTTCGGCTCGCCCGAGATGCGGCGGGCGAATTCGTCGCGATTTGCCGCGGCATCGACCCGGGCGGCCCAGGCCTCGCGCGCGCTGCGGCCGCGGGCGCCGATGGCGCGCCAGTCGGCCAGGATGTCCTCGGGGATGACGAAGGGGCCGTGCTCCCAGCCAAAGGCGGCACGGGCGGCGGCGATCTCCTCGGCGCCCAAGGGCGAGCCGTGGGCGCCCGAGGTGTCCTGTTTCTTCGGCGCGCCGAAGCCGATGATGGTCTTGCAGGCGACCAGCACCGGGCGGTCGTCCTTGCCCGAGGCGGCATCGGTCAGCGCGCGGTCGATGTCGGCCGCGTCATGGCCGTCGCAGCTGAGCGTGCGCCAGCCCGAGGCCTCGAAGCGCTTCAGCTGGTCGGTATTGTCGGACAGCGATACCCTTCCGTCGATGGTGATGTCGTTGTTGTCCCAGAGCACGATCAGGTTTCGCAGCTTCTGGTGGCCGGCCAGCGCGATGGCCTCCTGGCTGATGCCCTCCATCAGGCAGCCGTCGCCGGCGATGACCCAGGTCTTGTGGCTGCACAGGTCGGCGCCGAACTGGGCGCGCATGGCTTCCTCGGCCATGGCCATGCCGACCGCGGTGGCGATGCCCTGGCCCAGGGGGCCGGTCGTGGTCTCGACCCCCTCGACATGGCCGTATTCCGGGTGGCCGGCGGTGATCGCGCCCCATTGGCGGAAGTTCCTGATCTGGTCGAGGCTCATCTGGTCGTAGCCGGTCAGGTAGAGCGTGGCATAGATCAGCATCGAGCCATGGCCGGCCGACAGCACGAAGCGGTCGCGGTCGAACCAGTTGGGCGCCGAGGCGTCGAACTTCAGGTGCTTGCCGAAAAGCACGGTGGCGACGTCCGCCATGCCCATCGGCATGCCGGGATGGCCGGAATTCGCCGCCTCGACGGCGTCCATGGCTAGGGTGCGGATCGGGGTGGCAAGGCGCCAGTGGGCGGGATCGGCCTGGCGGCGGGCGGCGATGTCCATGGGGAAAATCCGTGCTGTTGGAGGGCGGCACGTCCTGATAGGCAGGAGCCGGCGCGGTTGCAACCCCGCCTTGGAGCGCGCGGGACGGTTTGGCATGGTGGACAGGACGGCGATCATCGGCTTCCGGCAGGACCGGATCGGCGCGCGGCTGATCTGCCTTCTGAACACGCTGCGGCTGGCGCGGAAATTCGGCGTCCCCGGCCGCTACCTGTGGCTGTCGCAGCCCGACGGCCCCTATCCCGAGCTAGACGATCCGCGGCATTTCCTGACCGCCGAATTCGTCGCCGCCCATATCGAGATCGTGGCCGAGGCGCCGTCCCGCGCGGGCTTGCAGAACGTCCGCGCCGTGGCGCCGGGCATGAATGTCCAGGGCTTCGCCCGCGCCCTGGCCGAGGGGCGGCGCTATGAATGCGACAGCATGTCCGAGGTGGTGCGCTTCATCGACGAGGATGCGGCCGCGGTCGCGGCCGAGATGCGCGCCGTGGCCGCGGACCTGGCGCTGACGCCGCGGCTGGGCCGGGCGCTTGCCAGGGCGCGGCGGGTCATCGCCCGGGCCGGGGGCGGTGCGCCGGTGGCGATCCATGTCCGGCGCGGCGACATCCTGGACGGCGATCCCTGGTCCTATTCCTCATGGGCGTCGAAATACGTCCCGGACGAGTTCTTCCGTGCCTTCATCGCCGCCCATGACGGGCCGGTGATCGCCTTTTCCGACACGCCCGCCGCCGTCGCGCATCTGCGCCAGGGCGATCCCCGGGTGCTGCTGGCGGCGGATTTGCTGGACACCGCCGCGCTGTCGCCGGCCGAGCGCGACCTGCTGGAGCTTCTGCTGATGGCCGGCTGCGCCGAGGTCGGGGCGCCGAGCCACAGCGCCTTTTCCCGCGCCGCCGCGGTCGTCGGCGGCTGCCGGATCCTGGCGCTGCCGCCGGACCTGCCCGATGCCGCGCGCCGCGCGGGCTTCGATGCGGTGCTGGAGCGTGTCATCGCCCGGCCCGACAGCTTCTTCGCCCCGGGCGACCTGGCGCAAAGCGCCGCCTATGCCGCGCGCCATGCCGCCAGCGTCGGGCGCGGCAGCGAATTGGTCGATGCGCTCGCCGACCGCCGCGAACTGCTGGCGCGGTTCCCGTTCCTGTATCGCGAACTCGCCGCGACCGCCTGGAGCGCGGGGCGCAAGCAGAAGGCGCGGCGGCTGGCGCGGCAGGGGTTGGAATCGCCGCTGATCCGCAACCGCGACAAGCCGCTGTGCCGGCAGGTGCTGCTGGTCAGCGAGACCACCGACCCGGACCAGCTGGGCGCGGCCTTCGTCAACATGGTCTTTACCGGCCATGCGGCCGAGGGGCCGATCATGCCGGCCTTGGGCCTGCGGCTGCTGTCGGCGGACGGCAAGACCGCGCGGATGCTGGGCTTTGCCCCCGCGCTGCTGCCGCTCTACGCCCAGCCCGATGCGCAGGGCGGGCCGGGCCAGGTGTTGCCGCTGTGGGCGGTGCGGATCGACTGGTTCGAGTTCATCCGCGACCCCGGCCTGCAAAGCGAGGCGCTGAACTGGCCCGACATGTGGCGCAAGATGCGGCCCGCCGCCGAAGGGCTGGCTAAGGTCGAGGCGGCACTGGCGGCCGGCACGCCCCCGGCCCAGCCCGACGCGGCGGCGGCGGCGCGGCTTGGCTTCTGCGCCTCGGTCCTGCGGCTGCACGGCCGGCTCAAGCGTGCCATGGCGCTGCTGGAATGGCTGGACGCGGCGCGGCCGGGCGACTTCCTGACCGCCAAGCGGCTGGCGGACGCCTGTTTCGCCGCCGGCAACCGCAAGGCCGGCTGGCGCTGGCTGAACCTGGCGCAGGCGCGGGCGCCGGACCATGCGCTGCTGCTGCTGTCCCACGCGGTCCGCGCCGCCGAACAGGACGAACCCGAGCGCGCCGCCAAGGCGCTGGCCGAGGCCGAGGCCGCTTGGCCGGGCCTGCAACTGGAGCGCAGCGTCAGGCGCGCCGCGCGCGAGCTTCTGCCCGCGAAATCCTGAGCCGGCGCCGCAAATCCGGGCGCCGGGGCGACGGTTTCCGCCGCCGCGCGAAAAGATTTGCCAAGACGGCGCAAGCGCGCGCAACATGCCAATAAAACCAGACCATTGAGGGAGATGACCATGGCAAGCCCCGCAAGATCGGCCGTCGACCCGGTCGATGAGATCCTGCCGCCCCTGCGCATGACCACGCTGGGGTTGCAGCACGTGCTGGTCATGTATGCCGGCGCGGTCGCGGTGCCGCTGATCGTCGGCCGGGCGCTGAAGCTCTCGCCCGAGGACGTGGCCTTCCTGATCTCGGCCGACCTGTTCTGCTGCGGCGTGGCGACGATCATCCAGAGCCTCGGCGTCACGCGCTGGTTCGGCATCCAGCTGCCGGTGATGATGGGGGTGACCTTCGCCTCGGTCGGGCCGATGATCGCCATGGCCAATGCCTATCCCGGGCCGGACGGGGCGCGGATGATCTTCGGCGCCATCATCGGCGCCGGCATCATCGCCATGCTGATCGCGCCGCTGATCGGGCGGATGCTGAAATTCTTTCCGCCGCTGGTCACCGGCACCATCATCCTGGTCATCGGCGTCACGCTGATGCGGGTCGGGATCAACTGGATCTTCGGCAATCCAGTCGGGCCCACCGCGCCCAAGGTGGTCGATCCGGTGGCGGCCGGCTGGCTGAACCAGCTGAAGGACCTGGCCGGCACCGGCGTCGTCCCGGCCCTGCCCGAGGGCTTCGCCCCGGCGGCGAGCGTGCAGAACCCGCTTTACGCCCGGCCGGTGAACATCGCGATTTCCGGCGTGGTGCTGCTGGCGATCCTGCTGATCGCGCGCTTCGGCCGCGGCTTCGTCGCCAATATCGCGGTGCTGCTGGGCATGCTGATCGGCGCGGTGCTGACCATCGTCCTGGGCCAGATGACCTTCGAGAAGGTGGCCGAGGCGCATTGGTTCGGCATCGTCACCCCCTTCCACTTCGGGGCGCCGATCTTCGATCCGGTGCTGATCCTGACCATGGTGCTGGTGATGATCGTGGTGATGATCGAATCGACCGGCATGTTCCTGGCCCTGGGCGAGATGACCGGGCGCGAGGTCACGCCGCGCCGGCTGTCGGCCGGGCTGCGCACCGATGGCCTGGGGACGCTGATCGGCGGCATCTTCAACACCTTCCCCTATACCTCGTTCAGCCAGAACGTCGGGCTCGTGGGCGTCACCGGCATCAAGAGCCGCTTCATCTGCGTCACCGGCGGCGTGATCCTGATCCTGTTCGGGCTGGTGCCGAAGATGGGCGCGGCGGTCGAATCGCTGCCGACGGCGGTCCTGGGCGGGGCCGGGCTGGTGATGTTCGGCATGGTCGCCGCGACCGGCATCCGCATCCTGTCGACGGTGGATTTCGCCGGCAACCGCAACAACCTTTTCGTGGTCGCGGTCTCGCTGGGCTTCGGGATGATCCCGCTGATCGCGCCCGATTTCAAGCAATGGATGCCGCATGCCATCCATCCGCTGATCGAATCGGGCATCTTGCTGGCCACCATCGCCGCCGTTTTGCTAAACGCCTTTTTCAACGGCACCGGCGCCGGCAGCGTCGAGGAGGCCAAGCGCGCCGCCAGCATGGCCGATCACTGATCGGCGGGGCCGGGCGGCTCGCCCAAGGGGCGGATGCGTAGCCGGGTGATCCGGTTCTCGCGCCGGGCCACGACCTCGAAGCGGCAGCCGTGAAAGGAGAATACCTGGCCCGGCGTCGGGATCGACTGGGCCATGTGAATCACCAGGCCGGCGACGGTATTGGCCTCGTCGTCGGGCAGCGACCAGTCCAGCGCCCGGTTCAGGTCGCGGATGGTCATGGCGCCCTCGACCAGGTAGTCGCCGCGCGCATCGCGCACCAGCGTGGCCAGGGCATCGGTGTCATGCTCGTCGGTGATCTCGCCCACGATCTCCTCGAGGATGTCCTCGAGCGTGATCAGACCGCGCAGGCTGCCGTATTCGTCGACGACCAGCGCAAAATGCGTGCGCCGCTTCAGGAATTCGCGCATCTGCTCGTCCAGCGTCGTGGTGTCGGGGACGAAATAGGGCGGCATGGCGATGGTCATCACGTCGAAGTCGCGCAGCGCCTCGGGGCCGCGTTCCTGCAGGGCCCGGCGCACGCCGCGCAGCAGGTCCTTGGCATGGATGACGCCGACCACGTTCTCGCGCTCGTCGAGAAACACCGGCAGCCGGGTGTGCGGGCTTTTCAGCACCAGGTCCAGCACCGCATCGGGCGGCAGCCGCGCGTCGATCATCTGGATGTTCGAGCGGTGCAGCATGATCTCGTCGACCGCGCGTTCGGCCAGGTCCAGCGCCCCCAGCAGCCGGTCGCGGTCCTCTTTCTGCACCGTGCCGCTGGATTGCGCGATGGCAAGCGCCCCGGCGATTTCCTCATGCACCGAGAAGACATGCCCCGACTGGTCGGCGCGCAGCCCGAAAACCGCCAGGATGCCGCGCACCACCAGCCGGACCACCGCGACGACCGGCGTCATCAGCCGGGTGAAGACCGAAATCGGCCGCGCGACGCGGCTGGCCAGGTCCTCGGGCGCCAGGATGGCATAGGTCTTGGGCAGCACCTCGGAAAAGATCAGCACCAGGACGGTCATCACCACCGTCGCCGCCGCCACGCCGCTGGAGCCCAGCAGCCGGGTGAACAGCGCCGTCGCAAGGCTGGCCGACAGGATGTTGACGACATTGTTGCCCAGCAGGATCGAACCGATCAGCCGCTCGCTGTCCTCGGTCACCTGCAGCGCGCCCTGCGCCCCGGCGTCGCCCTTGTCGGCGCGGGAGCGCAGCTTGGCGCGGCTCGAGGCGGTCAGCGCGGTCTCGGAGCCGGAAAAGAACGCCGACAGCGCCAGCAGCACCAGGATCGCCGCGCCGGTCAGCCAGAAGGTCAGGTCCAGTCCGCCCGCACCGACCGGGGGCGGCGAGGCTGCGGCTGCGGTGGCGGCGGTCGTGGCGGCGGCCGATGCGGTCATGGTTCCTTTCCGTTCCGGCGGCCGCGCGCCAGCGGGTGATGCTTCAGCACCAGGTCGCGCATGCGGCTGTCCAGCACATGGGTATAGATCTCGGTCGTGCCTAGGTCGGCATGGCCGAGCAGGGTCTGGATGGCGCGCAGATCGGCGCCGCCCTCCAGCAGATGGGTGGCGAAGGCATGGCGCAGCACGTGCGGCGAGACGCGGGCCGGATCGATCCCCGCCGCCAGCGCCAGCTGGCCCAAAAAGCCGTTCATCGCCTGCCGGGTCATATGCCCCTCACGCGAGGCGGCGGGGAACAGCCAGCGCGCGCCCTTGCCGGCGACCAGCCGGCCCAGGGCGCTGTCCTCGGGCGCATTGTCGCGCAGATGCAGCCAGGCCGCCAGCGCCGCCCGGGCCGGATTGCTCAGCGGCACCATGCGCTCCTTGCCGCCCTTGCCGCGGATCAGCAGCAGCGCCGGGTCGCCCCGGCAGGCGCCGACCGGTAGCGCGACCAGCTCGCTGACGCGCATGCCGGTGGCATAGACCAGTTCGATCAGCGCCAGGTTGCGGGCGCGTTCGGTGTCGTTGCGGCCCAGGCGCGGCAGGGCGTCGAACATCGCCTGCACCTCGGCGCGGTCCAGGACCTTGGGCAGGCGCTGCGTCCGGCCCGGGCCGCTGATGCGGCCGGCCGGGTCGTCCTCGCGCCAGTCCTCCTCCAGCGCGAAACGCATGATCTGCCGGATCGAGGACAGCCGCCGCGCCCGCGTGGCCCGCGATAAGCCCTGCGCGTCGCAAAAGGACAGGTAGTCCTCGATCCCCTCGCGCGGCACGGTCAGCAGCGTCAGCCCGCGCGCGGCAAGCCAGTCGGCGAAGTCCTTGAGGTCGCGGCCATAGGCCAAGAGCGTGTTCCGCGCCGCCCCCGCTTCGGCCGATTGCGCGTCCAGAAAGGCCGAGATCCGGCCCTGATCGCCCAAGCCCTGGCCCGCCTGCGCCATGGCTCAGGGCGTCCCGCCGCCCGGCGCGGGCAGGATGACCGGCGCCAGCACCAGTTCCACCATGGCCTGCCGGGCGATGTCCTGCTGGCCCAGCACCCGCAAGACCCGAAGCCCGCGCGCCGCGCGCGGCAGGTCGCCGTCAAGCCCGGCGTCGGTGTCGGCGATGGCGGCCAGCAGCGCCTCGCCGCGCTTGTCGGCCAGGATCAGCTGCGCCGCCTCTTGCGGCACGTCCTTTTCCGAGGGACCCAGGAAGGCCGGGAACAGCACCGCCGCGCGGTCCTCGCCCTCGCCGGCGGGGGGGGCGCTTTCTGGCTCGCCCCCGGCAAAGCGCAGGAGCCAGGCGTCGAATTCGGTCGCGTCGGCGGGCGGATCGGTCATGACCTGCGGCTGGCCGGCCTGCAGCGCCAGCCACAGCGCGCTGCGGCCCGGCGCACCGTCAAGGCCCATGGCCGCGGTCTCGGCCCCGACCATCTCGGCCAGCGCCGGGCCAAGCCCGGCCGCGGCCATGGCGTCGAAGGCCGGCGGCAGCGCGGCGGCGGTCGCACTGGTGTCGCGCACGGCCAGCGCCTGCGCCAGATTCTGCACCGCCGCCGCCCGGTCCCAGACCCCGCCCGAGGCGGCGGGCTTCTGTTCCAGGTAGATCGTGCGCAGCTGCGAGGCCGGGATGGCGCCGGCCCGCGCCAGCCGCTCGGCCGCGTCCAGCCGCGCCTTCCAGCCGCCGTTCTGGTCCAGATCCGCCAGCGCAAAGGCCAGCGGCAGCGCCGACGAGGGCAGCGGCTGGCCGATCGCCTCGTGCAGGCGCAGGTCCAGGGGCGTCACCACCTGCGGCGGCGGCAGCTCGTCGGTGCTGTCGGCATAGCTGTCGTCCAGGTAACGCGCGAGCAGCGCCGCCATCTGCGGGTCGATCCGCCCCAGCGCCTCGGCGCCGTGGAAGACCAGCGCGGCGGCGGTCCAGTCGCCGCCGAGCGCCAGGCAGAAGATCCGCGCCGGGAAGCTGGGCGCGACGCCCGGGGTGCGGTCCATGGTCTCGCAGGCCTGGGCCTCGTCGCCGGACAGCAGGGCGATGTCGAAGAGCCGGCGAAAGCGTTCGGGATCGCCCGGGCCGGCGGTCTTGAGCAGCTCCTTGGCGGCGCCGGTCGCGCCCATGTCCAGTAGCTTGTCGACCCGGGCCAGGAACAGCCCGCCCTCTTGCCCGGCTTCGGCGCTTGGCGCGCGCAACTGGGCCGCCAGCAGCCGCCGTTCGAGCCGCCGCATGGCCGGCAGGCGCGGGTTCGAGGCGCGGATCAGCCGGATCAGCACCGCCGAATCGCTGGTGCCCCACAGGCCCGCCGGCAGGCCGGCGGCGCGGGGCGAGACGGTGCCCTTGCCGTCGGGATTGCCTTCGCCCAGCCGGGTGACGCCGACCGGCTCGAAGCCGCCGCTGGCGGCGATGTCGCGTTTGGTCTTGCGTTTCAGCTCGGGCGGGCGCGGGTCGCCGGGGCGCCAGGACGAGATGTTGTCGGGCTGCTGCACGCTGCCCGACAGCCAGTCGCTGGCCGAAAGCGGCGGCTTGGCGGCGGCGGGCAGGGCCAGCCCGGCCAGCAGCGCCAGCGCCAAGGCAAGGCGGCGCTCAGTCGAGGTCATCTTGTCCCGCATCCGTGCCCGCGGTCGCGGTTGCCGTCGCGGCAGGGGCGGTCGCGGGGGCGGTCCCGGCGGCGGTTTCCGCCGGCAGCGCCGGCACCGGCGCACCCAGGTCCAGCTCGACCGGCGTGCGCATCTCGCGCGGGTCCGAGGTCATGTCGCCGAAATAGGCGTAGCCGGCCAGTCCTGCCAGAATCAGGATCACCAGAATCACCACCAATTTCAAAACTCGCATGAAAAATGCCCTTTCCGCCTCGATCATATGCCGGTCTCACGCCGGTTCGCGCGAAATATATATGGCATTTCCCGAAAGATCACGCCATCAGTCACAGCCGTTGCGAATGAGGGAATCCGGTGGGGGTGATGCGGCGGAATATCGTGCTGATCGGGATGATGGGGGCGGGCAAGACCGCCATCGGGGGCGAGCTTGCGCGCCGCTTGCGCCGGCCGTTCGCGGATACCGATGCCGAGATCGAGCGCGCCGCCGCCATGACCATCCCCGAGATCTTTGCCCGCGACGGCGAGGATTTCTTCCGCGCCCGCGAATCCGAGGTGCTGGGCCGGGTGCTGGCGACCGGCAACAGCATCGTCTCGACCGGCGGCGGCGCCTGGATGCGGGTCGAGAACCGCGAGCGCATCGGCGCGCATGGCGTCTCGGTCTGGCTGGACTGCGACCTTGACACGCTGTGGCACCGGGTCCGGCACCGGCCCACGCGGCCCCTGCTGCAGACCGCCGACCCGCGCGGCACGCTGGAGCGGCTGCTGGCCGAGCGCGGGCCGGTCTATGCGCTGGCCGACATCCGCGTCCCCGCCCGGCGCGGCGACAGCATCGAGGAGACTGCCACCCGCGCCCTGGACGCGATCCGGGCGCATGATCCCGGCATTCTGGAGGGACAATGAGCATCGAAACCGTGCGCGTCGACTTGGGCGCGCGTTCCTATGACGTGCGCATCGGCCAGGGCCTGCTGGACCGCGCCGGCGCCGAGATCACGGCCTTGGCCGGGCAGCGCCGCGTCGCCATCCTGACCGACGAGACGGTGGCCGCGCGCCATCTGGCCGGCTTGCAGGAGTCGCTGGCCCGCGCCGGCATCGAGGCGCCGGCGCTGGCGCTGCCGGCGGGCGAGGCCACGAAAAGCTGGTCGCGGCTGGGCGATGCGGTGGAATGGCTGCTGGCGCGCCGGATCGAGCGCAAGGACCTGGTGATCGCGCTTGGCGGCGGCGTCATCGGCGATCTTGCCGGCTTTGCCGCCGCGATCCTGCGCCGGGGCGTGCGCTTCGTGCAGATCCCGACGACGCTGCTGGCGCAGGTCGACAGCTCGGTCGGCGGCAAGACCGGCATCAATAGCCCGCATGGCAAGAACCTGATCGGGGCCTTTCACCAGCCGGCGCTGGTGCTGGCCGACATCGACGTGCTGACCACGCTGAGCCCGCGCGATTTCCGCGCCGGCTACGGCGAGGTGGCGAAATACGGCCTGCTGGGCGACGAGGATTTCTTCGAATGGCTCGAGGCCAATGCGGCGGGGCTGGCCAGCGACGCGGGCCTGCGCCAGCATGCCGTGCGCCATTCCGTCGCCATGAAGGCCGGCATCGTCCAGCGCGACGAGACCGAGCAGGGCGAGCGGGCGCTTCTGAACCTGGGCCATACCTTCGGCCATGCGCTGGAATCGGCGACCGGCTATTCCGACCGGCTGCTGCATGGCGAGGGGGTGGCGATCGGCTGCGCGCTGGCCTTCGAGCTGTCGGCGCGGCTGGGCCTGTGCAGCCAGGAGGCGCCCTCGCGCGTCGCGGCGCATCTGGCCGCCATGGGCCTGCCCTCGCGCATCGCCGACATTCCAGGCGATCTGCCGGATGACGAGGCGCTGATCGGGCTGATGGGCCAGGACAAGAAGGTGCAGGACGGCCGGCTGCGCTTCGTGCTGGCGCGCGGCATCGGCCAGGCCTTCGTCACCGACGCCGTGCCGCCCGAGGCGCTGCGCGCGGTGCTGGCTCAGTCGCGGGCCTGATCCGCGCGCTCGCGCTCCTCGCGCTCGGCGTCGGGCAGCAGGCCGGCATCCTCCAGCCCCTCGCCATGGCCGGTCTGGCCGCGCGGCTCGGCCGGGCGGTCCTCGCGCGGGATGCGGGGCGGCACCGCCTCGTCATGGCCGAGCTTGGCGTCGCGGTCGCGGCGCAGCGCCGCCCGGCCCAGCATCAAAAGCGTGATGGGCGTCGTCGCCATGATGAAGATGCCGATCATCACCTCATGCACCACGACCCGGCCTTCCAGCAGGGTGAACATCAGCATCGAGGCCAGCACGATCAGCAGCGTGCCATAGCTGTAGCCCAGCGTCGGCGCGTGCAGCCGCTGGTAGAAGCTTTTCAGCCGCACCAGCCCCAGCCCGCCCAGCACCGTCAG
Source organism: Paracoccus aminovorans (assembly GCF_001546115.1). Taxonomy (GTDB): domain Bacteria; phylum Pseudomonadota; class Alphaproteobacteria; order Rhodobacterales; family Rhodobacteraceae; genus Paracoccus; species Paracoccus aminovorans_B. The sequence goes on along the minus strand of NZ_KQ955208.1, from coordinate 593,361 downwards.
CGAGGCGCCGGTGACGACCAGCAGCGCGATCACGACCGCGGCCCAGGGCGGCAGCTGTTCCAGGTGCCTCATTCGATCACCTCGCCGCGCATCAGGAACTTGGCGGCGCAGACCGTGGCGACGAAGCCCAGCACCGCGATGACCAGCGCGCCCTCGAAGAAGAAGACATTGCCGTTGACCATGCCGATGACCAGGAACAGCAGCATGGCGTTCATGTACATCGTATCCAGCGCCAGCACCCGGTCCTGGGCGCGCGGCCCGCGCAGCATGCGCCAGCAGGCCAGCGCCAGGGCGAGGATCAGCGCGATCTGGGCATAGCCCAGCGCGAAGCGGAGGATTTCGGAGCTCATTCGAAAATCTCCATCAGCAGGGATTCGTAGCGGTCGCGGATCAGGGTCTGCCAGTCGTCCTCGCTGCGCAGGTCGAGGACATGCAGCAGCAGGCGGCCGTCCTCCTGCTCGAACTCGATCCAGGCGGTGCCCGGGGTCGCGGTCAGGATGATCGCCAGCACCGCGATGGCGTTCGGGTCGCGCAGCCGCAGCTGCAGCTCGACGAAGCCCGAGTGATAGGCCGGGTGGTTCGGCCCCAGCAGCAGGACCCGCGCCACGGCGATGTTCGAGCGCAGGATGTCCCGGGCCACGATCCCCATCAGCAGCGGGATCGCCGACCAGCGCCGGAACTTGGGCCGGGGCGGATGCAGGTGCTCGACCGCCCAGCCGGCGGTCAGCGCGATCACCGTGCCCAGAGCCAGGTTGCCCAGCGAAAAGCTGGTCAGCAGCAGCCACATCAGCACCAGCACGGCCGAGAGCACGGGATGCGGGACGGCGCGGGTCATTGCCGGACCTCCGCCTGCGGCTCGGGCGTATCGGCGACGGTCGGGTCGGGGGCGCTGTTCTGCGCCGGCGCGGCGCGCACGTCCTGCGCCCCGGCCAGCACCGCCTTGCGATAGACGCCGGGCTCGAGCAGCGCCATGGCGGTGGCGCGGGTATAGTTCATCACCGCGTCGGCGCGCACGGTCTGCAAGCCGATCATCACCAGCAGCATGACCACCGGCACCACCTCCAGCGCCAGGATGCGCGGCGTCGGCCCGCCTTCCGCCCAGAAGCGGCGGATGCCGAAGCGCATCAGCGCGATCAGCGCGCCCAGGCCGGACAGGATCAGCATGGCGGCATAGATCCACAGGATCACCGGCAGCACGCCCGAGGCATTCAGGTTGTCGCGGATCGCGCCTTGCAGGATGGCGAACTTGCCGATGAAGCCCGGCAGCGGCGGCAGGCCGGCGATCATCGCCGCGACCAGCGCGAAGCACACCGCCATGGTCAGCCAGCTGACCGTGCGGGTGCTGGCCGGGGCGCTCATGTCCTCGACCGTGTCGAGGCCCATCGGCGCCCAGCGTTCGCTGAGCGGGTCGGCGTCGTCTTCGAACCTGGCGTTGTCGTCGCCGCCCTCGTCGCCGCGGCTGACCGGCTCGGCGATCAGGAAGAAGGCCGAGATCGCGGCGGTCGAGCCCACCAGGTAGTAAAGCGCGCCGCCCAGCATCAAGGCCCCGCCGCCGGCCTGGGCAAAGCCCACCGCCGAGAGCACCGTCCCCGAGGAAATGATCGCGATATAGCCGCCCTTGCGCACCAGCTCGGGCGTGCCGAGGATGCCGATCATGCCGAAAGCCATGGTCAGAAGCCCGCCGATCATCAGCACCGGCGCGCCGAACCCGGCCGAGGGCCCGGAATCGGGGCCCAGCACCAGCAGCGACAGCCGCAGGATGACATAGATCCCGACCTTGGTCATGATCGCCATGATCGCCGCCGCCGGCGGCGAGGCCGCGCCATAGGTCGGCGGCAGCCAGAAGCACAGGGGCCAAGCCGCGGCCTTGATCAGGAAGGCCAAGCCCAGGAAGGCGGCGGCGGTGTGGAACAGCATCCGCTGCGCATCGTCCAGCCAATAGAGCGCGCGGCCGATGTCGGCCATGTTCAGCGTGCCGGTGGTGCCATAGACCAGCGCCACCCCGATCAGGAAGAACAGCGAGGCCGCCAGGTTTACCGCGATGTAATGCAGCCCGGCCTTGATGCGCTCGGGGCCCGAGCCGTGCAGCATCAACCCATAGCTTGCCGCCAGCATGACCTCGAAGAAGACGAAAAGGTTGAACAGGTCCCCGGTCAGGAAGGCGCCGTTCACCCCAGCCAGCAGGAACTGGAACATGCTGTGGTAATGCTGGCCCTTGCCGTGCCAGCCGGCGGCGGCATAGATCAGCGACGGCCCGGCCAGCAGCGCGGTCAGCATCACCATCATCGCCGAAAGCCGGTCCAGCACCAGCACGATGCCGATGGGCACCGGCCAGTCGCCCAGGCGGTAAAGCCCGACCACGGTGCCGGCGTGGTCGCTGGCGGATTTCACGTCCGCCATCAGCTCGACGGAGGCGAGGAAGGTCAGGCCCACCGCCACCAGCCCTATCAGCAGCTTGGTCTGGCGGTTGCGGTCGTTGTAGAACAGCATGATCGCGCCGGCCAGCAGCGGGACCAGGATCGGCGCCACCATCAGGTGGTCGGGGCTCATCGTCTCGGGGTTCATGACTTGCGCTCCCGCCCGTCGACATGGTCGGTGCCGCTGACGCCGCGCGCGGCGATCATCACCACCAGGAACAGCGCCGTGGTGGCGAAGCTGATGACGATGGCGGTCAGCACCAGCGATTGCGGCAGCGGGTCGGCATAGGCGGTCGGATCGACGAAACCGCCCTTGGGCATGATCGGCGCCGCGCCGACATAGAGCCGGCCCATGGCGAAGATGAACAGGTTGACGCCATAGGCCAGCAGACACAGCCCGACGATCACCTGATACGAGCGCGGGCGCAGCAGCAGCCAGACCCCGGAGCCGACCAGAACGCCGATGGCAAGGGCAAGGATCAGCTCCATCAGGCGGTCTCCTCGGCAGGCATTTCGGAGGGCATTTCGGGGGCGGATTCGGATGTCTCGACCGGGCGGGCGCGCGGCGCGACGCGCAGCGACTGGTGGGCGATGGCGATCAGCATCAGCACGATGGCACCCACGACCAGCGAGAACACCCCGAGATCGAACAGCATCGCCGTCGAGAAGGGCACCTTTCCGATCACCGGCACGTCGATGTATTGCGCATGCGCGCTGAGGAAGGGATAGCCGAAGACCCAGGCGCCGGCGCCGACCGCCATGGCGATCACCAGGCCGGTGCCCATCCAGCGCACCGGCAGCACGGTCAGCCGCGCCTCGACCCAGCGCACATTGGCGGCGACATATTGCAGCAGCAGCCCGATCGCCAGCGTGACCCCGGCCGCGAAACCGCCGCCCGGCAGGTCATGGCCGCGCACGAAAAGATAGGCCGAAAGCGCGATGATCGGCGCAAACATCCATTGCATCAGCAAGCCGGGCACGAAGAGATAGGCTTCCAGAGCCTGTTCCTCGGCATCGAGCTGCGGGCGCGGCCGCTCGACGCTTTCCGGCGCCGGGCGGAAGCGGCGCAGCAGCGCATAGACCGTCAGCCCGACCACGGCCAGCACGGTGATCTCGCCGAAGGTGTCGAAGGCGCGGAAATCGACCAGGATGACGTTCACGACATTGGTGCCGCCGCCCTCGACATAGGCGTTGCGCAGGAACCAGTCGCCGACCGAGGCGCCGGGCCGCGTCAGCAGCACGGCCAGCGCCAGCGCCGTCATGCCGGTGCCGCAGGCGACCGCGATCAAGAGGTCGCGAAAGCGCCGCGAGCGGGCCGAGAAATTGTTGTCTCCGGTGATCTCCTCGTCGCGCTTGGGCAGCCAGCGCAGGCCCAACAGCAAGAGCGCGGTGGTCGCGATCTCGACCAGCAGCTGGGTCACGGCCAGGTCGGGGGCCGAAAGCCAGACGAAGGTGGCGCAGGTCACCAGCCCGGCGCCGCCCATCAGGATCAGCGCGGCGAAGCGGTGATACTTGGCCTGCCAGCCCGCCCCCAGCGCGCAGGCGCCGCCGACCAGCCACAACAGCGCGAAGACCAGCTCGCTGGCGCCGATGCCGGGCAGGGGCACGTTCCAGTCCAGCGGACCGACCGCGAACCAGGCCCCGGCCAGGGCCAGCAGGACCATGGCGCGCAGCTGCGCCTGCAACCCGTTCGCCGACAGCACCCGCACCAGCAGGCGCGGCGCGCGGATGGTGCCGAATTGCAGCAGCCAGTCGAAGCCGCGGGCGAAATCCAGCGCCCGCATCCAGCGCGGGCCTTCCTCGCCGGTATCGATCAGCCGGCGCGGCAGCAGGTAGAGCAGCGCGCCCAGCGACATGGCGATCAGGCTCATGACCAGGGCAGGGGTGACGCCATGCCAGATCTTCAGGCTGAAATGCGGCAGTTCGGGGCCGACGACGGCAATGCTGGCGGTCTCGAGCCAGGGGCCGAGCACCTGTTGGGGAAAGATGCCGATGGCCAGGCAGCTCGCCACCAGCACCGCGACCGGCAGCCGCATCAGAAGCGGCGGCTCATGCGGTTCCTGCGGCAGGTCCTCGGCCTTGGGACCGAAGAAGACGGTGACGATGAAGCGCAGCGAATAGGCGGCGCTGAACGCCCCGGCCAGCACGGCGACATAGGGCGCCAGGTTGTCGAGCGGGCTGCCGTTGTTCCAGACATAGGTCGCCTCGAAGAACATCTCCTTGGACAGGAAGCCGTTCATCAGCGGCACGCCGGCCATCGAGGCCGAGGCGATGATCGCCAGCGCCGCCGTGACCGGCATGGCGCGCGCCAGGCCCGACAGGCGGCGCATGTCGCGGGTGCCGGTCTCGTGGTCGATGATGCCGGCGGCCATGAACAGCGAGGCCTTGAAGACCGCATGGTTCACGATGTGGAACACCGCCGCGATCAGCGCGAAGGGGCTGCCGATGCCGGCCAGCGCGGTGATGAGGCCCAGGTGGCTGATGGTGGAATAGGCCAGCAGGCCCTTCAGGTCATGGCGGAACAGCGCGACCACCGCGCCCAAGAGCAACGTCGCCAAGCCGATGCCGGTCACCAGTTGGAACCACTCGCTCGTCCCCCCCAGCGCCGGGTGGAAGCGCAGGAGCACGAAGACACCGGCCTTCACCATGGTCGCGGAATGCAGGTAGGACGACACCGGCGTCGGCGCCGCCATGGCGTTCGGCAGCCAGAAATGGAACGGGAACTGCGCCGATTTGGTGAAGGCGCCCAGCACGAACAGCAGCAGCAGCACCGGATAAAGCCGGTGCGCGGTAATCTGCGGCCCCGCCGCCAGCACCTTGTCGAGGTCGTAGCTGCCGGCGATCTGGCCGATCAGGATCATCGCCACCATCAGGCAGAGCCCGCCCGAGGCGGTGACGATCAGCGACAGCCGCGCCCCGTCCCGCGCGTCCTGGCGCTGGAACCAATAGCCGATCAGCAGGAAGGAGATCAGGCTGGTCAGCTCCCAGAACACCACCAGCATGATAATATTCCCGGACAGCAGCAGGCCGGACATGGCGCCGGCAAAGGCCAAGAGGCAGGAATAAAGCCGCGGCACCGGGTCGTCCGGCCCCATGTAATAGCGCGCGTAAAGGATGACCAGGAAGCCGATCCCGGCCACCAGCACCATGAAAAGCCAGGAAAACCCGTCGATGCGGAAGGTCAGGTCCAGCCCGACCGAGCTGACCCAGCGGAAGGTGCCGGTGATGACCCCGCCCTCGGTCACGGCGGGGTAGAGCACCGCCAGGATGGCCAGGGCCAGCAGCATGGTCAGCCCGGCGAGCCAGGCCTCGGCATTGCGGGCGCCGATGGGCAGGGTGGCCGCCAGGGCGGCCGACACGAAGGGCGTCAGAACAAGCAAGAGCAACAGGTTCTGTTCGACCATCGGCGTCCTTATCGGGTTCGGGGTTGCAGCCGATCATAGCCGCCGGACCCGGGAAAACACAACTGACCCGGTCGGGAAAAACGCCCCGAATCCGCAGGTTCATGCAATTTTTATCGCGCGCGAGGCGGCCGGGCGTCAGGCGCCGCGGATCCGCGTCACGTCCTGCACCTGGCCCCCGGTCAGCAGCAGTTCGACCGGCAACGGGTGGCTGATGAAATAAAGCGGGCTCGCCGTCGGGCCATAGGCGCCGCAGGCATGGATCGCGAGCAGGTCGCCCGGTTCCAGCCGCGGCAGCAGGACGCCGCCGCCGAGCTTGTCGATCGAGGTGCAGAGCGGGCCGGAAATATCCTGCTTCTCCTCGGGGCGGGCGCCGTTTTCGTCGCCGCCGACGCGGTGCATGACGTAATTGCGCCGCAGCACCATGCCGAAATTGCCCGAGGCCGCCAGGTTGGCGTTGAGCCCGCCGTCGCAAATGGCGATTCGGCTGCCGCGCGACTGCTTGACCGCGATCACCCGGGTCACGAACCAGCCCGCCGGCCCGACGAGGTAGCGGCCCAGCTCCAGCACCAGCCGGGTGCGCGGGAAGCGCGCGGCGAAGGCATCGAGCTCGGGTCCGATGTCGGCCGCGATGGCGGCCAGGTTCAGCGCGTTGTCGCCGGGATGATAGGGAATGCCCAGGCCCGAGCCGAAGATCAGCTTCTCGGGCGTCAGGTCCAGCGCGGCGCAGGTCTCGGCAAAGACCTGCATGAAGATGCGCCAGTTCTCGCAGATCGCCTCGGGCTTCAGGCATTGCGTGCCGGAATAGATGTGCAGCCCGATCAGCCGCAGGTTCGGCAGGGCGGCGATGCGGGGCAGGGTCTCGGCCGCCTCCTCGACGTCGATGCCGAAGGGGCTGGGGCGGCCGGCCATTTGGTCGCCGAAGCCCTTGGGCACCCGTGCCGGCGCCAGCCGCACCAGCACCGGCTGCACCACGCCCAGCTCGGCGGCGATGGCATCGGCCAGTTCCGCCTCGCCCAGGCTTTCCAGCACCAGCTCGCCCAGGCCCCCGGCGATGGCGGCGCGCAGCTCGGCCTCGCGCTTGGCGGGGCCGGTGAAGCTGATGCGCGCCGGTTCCCAGCCGGCCTGCCGGGCCAGCTCGAACTCGCCGCCCGAGGAGATGTCCAGCGTGTCCAGCCGGTCGCGCATCCAGCCCAGCAGGCTTGGGTTCGGGTTGCTTTTCACCGCGAAGCTGACGGCGAACCAGCGGCCGAAATGGGCGCGCAGATGCGCCAGCCGCGCCTCGGCCGTGTCGGTGGAATAGACATAGGCCGGCGTGCCGAAGCGGTCCGCCGCCTCGGCCAGCTGCCGGTCCAGCGCCTGCGCCTCAAAGGCTGTCGGCATAGGCCAGGATCGCGTCGATGGTGTCGAAATTGTCCAGCGTCACGTCGCCGGGCTGGACATGGGCGCCGGTCTGCCCCTCGACAAAGGCGATCAGCCCGACCATCGAGACCGAATCCAGCATCCCGGTCGAGAACAGCTCGGTCTCGCCGTCGATGGGTTCGTCGATGTTCAGCTCGCGCTGGATATAGGAGATCAGGGCGTCCTTGGTCAGACTCATGCTGTCATGCCTTCTGTAGGTCTTGCGCGGCGGCTGCCTTGGCGGCCGAGATGATGGCGGGGCGGTCCAGCTTGCCGCTGGCGGTGCGCGGCATGGCACCGTCCCAGGCATGCAGACGCTGCGGACGCATGTAATGCGGCATGGCGCGGGCGCAATGCGCGGAAAGCTGGCCTTCGTCGCCCTGCGGCAGATAGGTCACGGCGACATGCACCGCCTGGCCCAGCTCGGCATCCTCGACGCCCCAGGCGACCACGTCTGACACCAGCCCGCTTTGCGAGATCGCATCCTCGACCTCGGTCGGCGACAGGCGGAAGCCCAGCGTCTTGATCATCTCGTCCATGCGGCTGACGAACCACAGGTCGCCGTCCTGATCGACGCGCACCAGATCGCCCGACCAGACCACCGGCGCGTCGCCGATCAGATGCGCGAGCTCGGGGCAGGGACGGATCTTTTCGGCCGTCACCTCGGGCTTTTCCCAATAGCCCATGCTGACCAGCGGGCCGGCATGGACCAGTTCGCCCTGTTCGCCGGGGCCGGCGATCCCCTCGCCGCGCTTGACGGCGAAGACCTGCGCGTTCGGGATTTGCTGGCCGATCGAGCCCATCTTGGCCGCGAATTTCGCCGGCGGCAGGTAGGTCGAGCGGAAGGCCTCGGTCAGCCCATACATCAGGTAGATGTCGACGCCCGGGAACACCTGGGGCAGCAGTTCCAGGATGTTCGGGGGGATCTTGCCGCCGGTATTGGTGATGCGCTTCAGCGCCGGCAGTTCGACCGGGTTCTCGACCAGCAGGCGCACGATCTGGTTCCACAGCGGCGGCACGCCGGCGATGCCGGTCACGCCCTCGGCCTTGGCCATGCGCATGATCTCGGCCGGCATGGTCAGCGGCTGGTGGACCACGGTGCCGCCCAGAAGCAGCATGGTGGTCAGCTGGTTCAGCCCGGCGTCGAAACTGTAGGGCAGCACCGAAAGCAGCCGGTCCGTCTGATCCAGCCCCAGATATTCGGCCACCGAGATGGCGCCGACCCGGATATTGCGGTGCGACAGCATCACCCCCTTGGGCGCGCCGGTCGAGCCCGAGGTATAGATGATCATCGCCAGCCCCAGCGGGTCGGATTCGTCGGGCGCGGAGCCGCTGTCGGCCGGCAAGGCCGACCACGGGTCCGCGCCCTGGACAAGACCCTCGGCCTTGCCCTGAACAAGAAAGGCGGTGTCGGGCGGCAGGGCGTGTTCGCCCGCGAGCCCGGCCAGCGCATTGCGCGGCCCGATCACCGCGCGCGCCCGGCAGTCGCGGGCGACATAGGCCAGCTGCGCCGGCGTCCAGCGGATGTTGACGTTCACCACCACCGCGCCGGCCTTCCAGGCGCCGAACATGGCCGCGACCTCGTCGATGCCCTTGCGCAGATGCACGATCACCCGGTCGCCGGGCCGGATGCCGCGGCCGCGCAGCCAGTCGGCGATACGCCCGGCCTCGGCCGCCAACTCGGCGTAGGTGACGCTGCGGGCCTGGTCGATGGCAGCGGTCTTGCCGGCGCGCAGGGGCAGGTTGTCGGCCAGCATGGCCCACATGGCGCGGTCGAAGTCGTCAGTCATTCCCGGTTGCCCTTTTCTCGGCGGTCCGCGCCGTGCCTTGCTGCGTCGTGTCCTGCGGCGCCTTGCCCTTCGCAGCCGTCGCGCGTTTCGCCGGCCGGTCCGCGGCAAAGATCGGCAGGCTGGGATAGATCTTGGCCGGAGAGCCGATCACCACCGAATCCGGGGGCACGTTGGTGGTGACAGCGGTATTCGCGCCGATGCGCACCCGGTCGCCGATGCGGATCGGCCCCAGCACGCAGGAGTTCACGCCGATGAAGACGTCGTCGCCGATGACCGGCGCGCCGGGGCGCATATTGGTGCCGATGGTGACATTGTGCATCACCCCGCAGCGGTCGCCGATCACCACGTCGGGGTGGATCGACAGCGAGCCCTCGGCATGGATGATGTGGAAATCCGCGCCGATGCGGACCTGCGGCGGGATCCAGACCTTGGTGACGTTCAGAATCAGCAGCTTCATCAGCGCATAGGGCTTGGTCGCAAGCCAGCGCAGCGCCGGGTTCCGCAGCCCGATCGCCCAGCGACCATAGCGATAGATCGCCAGAGAGACGAAGGCGGGCTCGGCCAGCGAACTGCCGTGTCTGCGATAATCTTCCCGGAGGGTCTTGAACATCACACCATCTACTTGCGAATGAAATCAGCGGGAAAATGCGGTCTGGCCCCATATTCCGACCTGCGGCCCGAAACTCAACCTGCCGTTTAGGACGAGTTTTTCGGATTCTGATCCGCGATCAGGTCCAGGGTCCGGCGCAGCTGGTCCCATTCCACGCGATAGCCGCCGGCGGTGCCCGCGCCCACGACCATGGCATAACGCTGCCGCCAGCAGTCGGTCAGCAGCTTCAGCGAGGTGGTGACCCGGTCCGCCGGTTGCAGCGTCAGCACCGTGCCACCGGGCGGCATGGCGATGACGCCATGGGCAAGCTGGCTGCCCTCGACGCCCACCACCAGCTGCGCGGCGCCCGCCGCCTCGACCATCTGGTCGGCATCATGGCGGTCGACGTAGAGGGTGCGGAAGCCGTATTCGACCTCGAGCCGCTCGGCGATCTCGGCCTCGTTTTCCAGCAGGCGGGCGTCGCCGCTGGCACCGCGAAAGATGAAGACGCCGGGCAAGGGCTCGGGCTTGCGCCCCGCCAGCAGGCGCGCGCGATTCTCTTGCGCGCGGCCCTGCCGGCCGCGATTGTTGTGCAGGTCGTCGAACAGCACCAGCTCGTCGAAATGCACGTCGCCGATGCGCCCGGGCGTCATGCCCAGCAGCTCCTCATAGCGCCGGATATGGCCGCCGCGCACCGGGGCCGAGGTCACGGGATCGCCCGCCTGCTCGGCCAGGCGATAGGCGAGGCAGTCGTTCAGCAGCCAGTTGCCGAACCAGCGGTTGCCGATCCAGCTTTCGTAAAGCGCGCCCGAGATCGCCTGGCGCGGGCGCGGATAGCCGATCCCGCGGCGGCTCTGCTTGCGCAGGTGCATCTGGCCGCCGCGCGCATGCAGCACGCCATCGACGAAATCCACGTCGCGAAAGCGATAGCCCATGGTCGGTGGCGTCGGCTCGGCCGGATCGCCCCGCATCTGGGCCAGGATGTCCGGCAGCGCGCCGAATTCGGTCTGGGCGATCTGCTCGACCTGGTCGGGCAGCCAGATGCCGGGCGCGATCTCGACCTCCTCGGCGGGCGAGACCTCCCAGCGTTCTACGGCAAGGTCGTAGAACTGCGGGCGGGCCTGACCGGCAAGGCGGCGCAGGCGGTTGTGAAGCGGTCTGAGGGAATGCATGGCGGATCGCTGCGGTTGGAGTTCCACTATTCTGTCGTGCGGCCCTGGGCGCAAGAGCACAGTTCCCTAGTCCGGGGTCTTCAGTACCTGGGACAGGACCTTCGCGATGGCATCGTGATCGGCCTGCGAGGGGTGCCACAGGCAGGCATTGCGGCGCGGCTCGCGCAGCACCACGACCTCGGCAGCCAGCCCGTCGGCGGCCAGCAGATCCGAGGCGGTCCTGTAGGCGTCGGTCAGCTCATGGCCGTATTCGCCGAAGGCCAGCAGCACCAGCCGGGCGCCCGGGTTCTCGGCCAGGCGTGCCCTGGCGAAATCCGCCAGCGCCGGGCCGAAATCGGCAGCGAGCGTCGCCTTGTCCCAACGCTCGCCCTTGGCGAAATCCGAGCCGAAGTCGTTCGAGCCCAACGCGATCACCAGAATGTCGGCGGACCGCTGCGGCAGGGTCGGCGCCGCCGGATCGCGGGGCAGGGCCAGCGGATAGATCTGCGGCATCTCGCGCCCGGGTCTTGCCCCGCCGTAATTGCGCAGAAGCCCGATGCCCGAGCGGGCGATGATGCGGTAATCCGTCCCCAGCGCCCGGGCCACCTGCGCGCCGAAGGCGCGGCTGGTGTCGGTCGCGGAAAAGACCTGCTCCTCGGAGCAGTCGCGGCGCAGGGCGGTATCGGCCAGGCCCAGGGTGTCGGAATCGCCGATGAACTCGATTAGCCGCGCGGGCGGCGGCGGCGCCGGCAGGGGTTCGGCCCCGGCGTCGAGGAAAAAGCCGTCGAACACCGCCGGGGCCTGCGATTCGCTGATCTTCTCGGCCAGGACCAGGTGCGGGCCCGGCGCGAGCCCGGTGATGTGCAGATCCTGCCAGCCGGGGCGTGAGACCAGGATCGCCTGACCGTCCAGCGTCACGCGCCAGCGGTTGACCGCATCGTCGAAGCGCAGCGTGACTGCGCTGCCATGGAACCGGGCGGCGGCGTGAAAACCCGGCCATTCATGGCGCCGGCTGCCGGGCGCGGGGCCGGCCGCGCTGCGGCCGGTCACCTGGGCCGGCAGCGGCACCAGGCCGGACTGCGGCGGCACCAGCCGGGCCTGAAAACCCGCCTGCGCCATGTCCAGCGTGGGCACCGGCACCGGAGGATGCGGCGGCCGGGGCCAGGCGAAATATCCGGCCAGCCCCACCAGCGCGAGGATCGCCAGAATGCCGATCCATTTCAGTATCCTGTCACCCATCCGCCCCGCCTTGTCGCGCGATCAGCCGCGGAATTCGGCCAGAATCCCGATCGCCTCGCTGATGTCATAATGGTGATTGCCGATGAAGAAACCGTTAAGGTCGATCTCGGCGGCATGGGTCATCGGCCCGTGCAGGCTGTGATCCATCAGCCCCAGCACCGGGTTGCGGGTGAAATCGCCGCTGACGATGGGCCGGGTCTCGAAGCCCAGGGCCTCGAGCCGGTCCAGCACCGCGCGCCGGGTCAGGCCGGTTTCCGGCCGCAGCACCAGCGAAAAGCCGAACCAGCTGCTTGCACCGGTCTCGGCCTGGATGCGGAACAGCGGATGATCCGCCATGGCCTGCTGCCAGAGCGCGCCATTCCGGCGCCGTCCCGCGATCAGCCCCGGCAGCTTTGCCAGCTGCGCCCGCCCCAGCGCGCCCGACATCTCCAGCGGGCGCAGGTTGTAGCCGGGCAGCACGAAGCGGAAGCTTTCCTCGAAGGGATCGTTGCTTTTCTCGCCGGTCAAGCGATTGAATTTCGGCAGGTTCCGGGTCCAGCCATGCGCGCGCAACGCCAGCAGGATATGGTAAAGCTCCTCGTCGTCGGTAACGACCAGCCCCCCCTCCATGGTCGAGATATGATGCGAGAAGAAGGTCGAGAACGTCCCCATCACCCCGAAGGTGCCTGTCTGCCGGCCGGCGAATGTCGCGCCCATCGATTCGCAATTGTCCTCGATCAGCACGATGCGGCGGCTGCCGATGATGGCGCGGATCGCGTCGAAGTCGTTCGGGTTGCCCAAGAGGTTCACCGCCATGATCGCCCGCGTCCGCTCCGTCACCGCGCTTTCCAGCGCCGCGAGGTCGTAGTTCAGCGTATCGCGGTCGATATCGACGAATTTCAGGTGCAGCCCGTATTGGTGCAGCGGGAAGAAGGTCGTGGACCAGGACACGGCCGGCACGATCACCTCGTCCCCGGGCATCAGCCGCAGGTCCGGGTTCGCCGTATGGCGCAGCGCCGCCACCATCGCCAGGTTCGCCGAAGAGCCCGAGTTCACCATCACCGCATGGCGGCTGCCGGTGAAGCGGGCGAATTCCGCCTCGAAAGCCGCGACCTCGGCGCCCATCGAGAAACGGTCCGAATCGATGACCCGTTGCAGCGCGTCGCGCTCGGCCTGATCCCAGCTCGAGGTGGCAAGGGGAAAACGGCTCATGCGTGATGCTCCCGGTAATGGGCATAGGTCGCGGCGATGCCGTCGCGCAGCGGGGTCGAGGGCGCCCAGCCCCATGCGCTTTGCCGCGCGACCGACATGAGCTTCTGCCGCATCCCCACCGGGCGCGTCAGGTCGTGGCGGAAGCGGCCGCGCCAGCCGATCACCTCGGCGGCGATGCGATAATAGTCGTTGATGCTGTGATCCTGGCCGGGACCGACATTCATCACTGGCGGCAGCCGCCCCGGATCGGCCAGCGCGCGCAGGATCGCCTCGGCCAGGTCGGGGGCATACATGAATTCGCGCCGCGCCTCGCCGTCGCCCCAGATCTCGACCTCGGCCGCGCCCTCGACGCGGGCGCGATGCAGCTTGTGGATCACCGCTGCCAGCAGATGCGAGCGCGCCGGGTCGAAGCTGTCATGTGGGCCGTAGAGGTTGCAGGGCACCAGCGTGCGCCACAGCAGGGTCGGATCCTCGCGGCAGGCATAGTCGACGGCGCGCATGGCCATGATCTTGGCCAGGGCATAGCCTTCGTTGGTGGGTTCCAGGGGGCCGGTCAGGATCTGCGCCTCGGACAAGTCGCGGCCCAGGTCCTTGGGATAGACGCAGCTGGAGCCGAGGTTGATCAGCACCGGCACCCGCGCCGCGCGGCAGGCGGCGACCAGGTTCAGGCCGATGCGGGCGTTTTCGTCGAGGAAACGCAGCGGCTCGGCCATATTGGCCTGGATGCCGCCGACGCGGCCCGCGGCATGGACCACGGCATCGGGACGATGGCGCATCAGCCAGTCGCGCGTGGCCACGGCGTCGCACAGATCCAGCTCGGCGCGCGCAGGCGCCATGACCTGCCAGGCGGCGATGCCGGGATGCGCCAGCAGGTTGCGCCCGACCATGCCACCCGCGCCTGTGACCAGCAGCCGGGCCATTCAGCGATCCTCGCGCGCGACCGGCGCGGCCATGCCATGCCGCGCCAGCAGCGACTGGCCGCGCGCGACATGCAGGTCGGCCGCGACCATCTCGGCGATCATCGCGCGCAGCCCGGTCTCGGGCCGCCAGCCCAGCCGCTGATGCGCCTTGGCGGCATCGCCGAGCAGGCTCTGCACCTCGGCCGGGCGGAAATATTTCGGATCGACCCGCATCACCACGTCGCCGACCCGCAGCGCCGGCGCCAGCTCGCCCGTGACCGAGGCGACCACCGCCACTTCATCGACGCCCGCGCCGCGGAACTCCAGCGCCACGCCCAGCTCCTCGGCCGCCCAGATCAGGAACTGGCGCACGGAGTGCTGCTCGCCGGTGGCAATGACGTAATCGTCCGGCGTGTCGCATTGCAGCATCAGCCATTGCATGCGCACATAGTCCCGCGCATGGCCCCAGTCGCGCAAGGCATCCAGATTGCCCATATACAGGCATTTCTCCAGCCCCTGGGCGATATTCGCCAGGCCGCGGGTGATCTTGCGGGTGACGAAGGTCTCGCCCCGGCGCGGGCTCTCGTGGTTGAACAGGATGCCGTTGCAGGCGAAGATGCCATAGGCCTCGCGATAGTTCACCGCGATCCAATAGGCATAGAGCTTGGCCACCGCATAGGGCGAGCGGGGATGAAACGGCGTGCGCTCGGTCTGCGGGCTTTCGCGCACCAGGCCGTAAAGCTCGGAACTCGAGGCCTGGTAATAGCGCGTCGCCTTCTCCAGCCCCAGGAAGCGGATTGCCTCCAGCAGGCGCAGCGCCCCCAGCCCGTCCACATCGGCGGTATATTCCGGCGCCTCGAAGCTGACCGCGACATGCGATTGCGCGCCGAGGTTATAGACCTCGTCCGGGCGCACCTCGGCCATGATCCGGGTCAGGTTCGAGCTGTCCGTCAGGTCGCCGTAATGCAGGAAGAAGCGCGAGCCCGCCTCATGCGGGTCCTGGAAGATGTGATCGACCCGCTGGGTGTTGAAGGACGAGGCGCGGCGCTTGATGCCATGCACCTCGTAGCCCTGCTCCAGCAGGAACTCGGCCAGATAGGAACCGTCCTGCCCGGTGACCCCGGTGATGAGCGCCTTCTTCACCATGCATCCTCCTGGCCCGGCTTCTTTGCTCTGCAAATACCCATGCGACCGTGCCAGTTTCGCTGTCCCATGGGTATTTTCCAGAGCAAAGAAGACGCAGGCAGCGCCCAAGATCGTTCTGCCCGGCGCCCGCTTTCACCGTTTTACAAATACTCATGCGGCCGCGCCACCGGCATGGCCGCCTGGGTTTCACAGCGCCGCGTCGAAGACCGGCTGATAGATCTCCTTCAGCCGCGCCACCGCCTCTTGCGGCGACATCTCGACCGATTCTCCGGTCTTGCGCGAGGTCAGCTCGACCTTGTTCGCCGCCAGGCCGCGCGGGCCGACGGTGATGCGCCAGGGCAGGCCGATCAGATCCATGGTGGCGAATTTCGCCCCCGCGCGCTCGTCGCGGTCGTCATAGAGCGGATCGAAGCCCTGCGCCTTCAACTCGGCGTAAAGCGCCTCGCAGGCGCTGTCGGTCGAGGCGTCGCCCTGCTTCAGGTTGACGATGCCGACATGGAACGGGGTCACGCCCTCGGGCCAGATGATGCCCTTGTCGTCGTGGCTGGCCTCGATGATGGCGCCCAGCAGGCGCGAGACGCCGATGCCGTGGCTGCCCATGTGGACCGGCACGCGGGCGCCGTCGGGGCCGACGACGGTGGCGCCCATCGGCTCGGAATACTTGGTGCCGAAATAGAAGATCTGGCCGACCTCGATGCCGCGCGCGGAACGCCGGCGCTCGTCGGGGATCTGGTTGAACAGCGCCTCGTCATGGGTCTCGTCGGTGCGGGCATAGCGGCTGGTGAATTCCTCGAGCACCGCCTGGCATTGTTCGACGCTGTCGTAGTCGATGGCGCGGCTGCCGAATTTCAGGTCGGTGATCTCGCTGTCGTAGAAGACCTCCGATTCGCCGGTCTCGGCCAGCACCAGGAATTCGTGGGTATAGTCGCCGCCGATCGGGCCGCCATCGGCGCGCATCGGGATCGCCTGCAGGCCCATGCGCTCATAGCTGCGCAGATAGCTGACCAGGTGCCGGTTATAGGCGTGCAGCGCGTCTTCCTTGGTCAGGTCGAAGGTGTAGCCGTCCTTCATCAGGAACTCGCGGCCGCGCATGACGCCGAAGCGCGGGCGGATCTCGTCGCGGAACTTCCACTGGATGTGATACAGCGTCAGCGGCAGGTCCTTGTAGCTGTTCACATGCGACCGGAAGATGTCGGTGATCATCTCCTCATTCGTGGGCCCATAGAGCAGGTCGCGCTTGTGGCGGTCCTTGATGCGCAGCATTTCCTCGCCGTAATCGTCATAGCGGCCGCTTTCGCGCCACAGGTCGGCCGATTGCAGCGTCGGCATCAGCATGGCGATATGGCCGGCGCGGGCCTGCTCCTCATGCACGATCTTCTGGATGTTGTTCAGCACCTTGAAGCCCAGCGGCAGCCAGGAATAGATGCCCGCCGCCTGCTGCTTGATCATGCCCGCCCGCAGCATCAGCCGGTGGCTGACGATCTGCGCCTCCTTGGGGTCTTCCTTCAGAACGGGCATGAAATAGCGCGTGAGACGCATGGCGAAATCCTCATGATGGCCGGCCCGAGTTAGCGCAGAGCGCAGGGTGGGGCAACGCCCTTCCTTGCATGCGCGCGCGCGACGTTCCACATAGGGCCTGACTCGCGACAGGAGAGAGCGGATGCGACTGCCGGCGCAGAAACAGGTCTGGTATTGGGGGGCGGCGCTGGTGGTGCTGCTGCTGGCGCTCTGGGCGCTGGGCAATGCCATGATGCCCTTCATCCTGGGCGCCGCCGTCGCCTATCTGCTGGACCCGCTGGCCGACCGGCTGGAGCGGCTGGGCCTGTCGCGCACCCTGGCGGTGGTGGTCATCACCCTGGCCGCGATCCTGATCATGGTGGCGGTGATGCTGATGCTGGTGCCGGTGCTGGTCAAGCAGACCACGCAGCTGATCAATACCGCACCCGACATGGTGGCGCAGTTGCAGCAGTTCCTGACCAGCCGCTTTCCCCAGGTCTTCGCCGAGGGCAGCACCATCAACACCGCCCTGACCGATGCCGGCAAGAAGATCAGCGAAAGCGGCATGATGGTGCTGTCGACCGTGCTCGGCTCGGTCGTGGGCG
This sequence comes from Paracoccus aminovorans, assembly GCF_001546115.1. Lineage (GTDB taxonomy): Bacteria > Pseudomonadota > Alphaproteobacteria > Rhodobacterales > Rhodobacteraceae > Paracoccus > Paracoccus aminovorans_B. Next base: position 576,035 of record NZ_KQ955208.1, on the reverse strand, counting down.
TGTTCAGCCTGCTGGCGCTGGTCGTCATCGTGCCGGTGGTGGCCTTCTACCTGCTGCTGGACTGGGACAATATGGTGACGCGGCTGGACGAGCTGCTGCCGCGCGATCATGCCGACACCCTGCGCACGCTGGCGCGCGACATCGACAAGGCGCTGTCGGGCTTCGTGCGCGGGCAGGGCATGGTGATCCTGATCCTGGGCACGTTCTATTCCATCGGCCTGGGGCTGGTGGGCCTGCCCTTCGGCGTGGCCATCGGGGTCATCGCGGCCTCGCTGTCCTTCATCCCCTATGTCGGCGTGCTGATCGGCGGCGCCACCGCCATCGGGGTGGCGCTGTTCAGCTTCTGGGGCGAGCCGGTCTGGATCGCCGCCGTCGTGGCGATCTTCGTCGTCGGCCAGTTCATCGAGGGCAATTTCCTGCAACCCAAGATCGTCGGCACCTCGGTCGGGTTGCACCCGGTCTGGCTGATGCTGGCGCTGACCGTCTTCGGCACGCTGTTCGGCTTCGTCGGCCTGCTGGTCGCGGTGCCGCTGGCCGCGGCCCTGGGCGTGCTGGTGCGCTTTGCCGCCGGCCGTTACCGGGAAAGCGCGCTTTATACCGGGCGCGAGGTGCCGGCGCCGCCGCCGCCGCCGACGCTGATCGAGCTGGTGCCGCGCGGCACCACCGCCCATATCCGCCGCCTGGCGCAGCTGTCCCATGACGTGCGCGTGGCCGAGATCCAACGCGACGAGGAACTGGCCGAGCTGGTCGAGGAGCGCCAGGAGCGCGCCGAGCGCGAGAGGCTGCCCGACATCGGCCCGGAAGGCCCGCCCTCGCCGGTCGAGTTGCATGCCGAGGCCCGGTTGGCCGCGCGCGAGGCGCGAGAGCAGAGCCGGAAGGACGGCTGATCCTTGGCCCGCCAGCTTGCCCTGGATCTGACGATCCCGCCCGCGCTGTCGCGCGCGGATTTCCTGACCACCGGCGCCAACCGGGACGCGCGGGCGATGCTCGACGCGCCGGCGCGCTGGCCGCAGGGCCGGCTGCTGCTGATCGGCGGCCCGGGCGCCGGCAAGACGCATCTGGCGGGCGTCTGGGCAGCCGAGCATGGTGCCCACGTCACCCAGGCCTGGACCCTGACCCCGGCCAATGCCGACGAGCTGGTGCCCGAGGCCGGCGCGCTGGTCATCGAGGATGCCGAGGAGATCGGCGGCCAGCCCGAGGCCGAGCAGGGGCTGTTCCACCTGTGGAACCTGGCCGGCGCCCGGCAGGCCTTGCTGCTGATCTCGGCCCGCGCCGCGCCGCGCGACTGGGGGCTGCGCCTGCCGGACCTGCGCTCGCGGCTGGAGACGGCGGCGCAGGCGCTGCTGGGCCCGCCCGACGATGCGCTGCTGCCGGCGGTGCTGGTCAAGCTGTTCGCCGACCGCCAGCTGCAAGCCCCGCCCGAGGTGATCGACTGGCTCTCGCTGCGCATGGAGCGCGACCTCGACCTTGCGCGCCGGCTGGTCGCGGCCATCGACCGCGAATCGCTGGCCGGGCGCCGCGCCATCACCCGGCGCCTGGCGGCCGAGCTTCTGGACAAGCTCGCCCCCGCCGACGCATGATCCCTTCATCCCAGCAGCAGTTTTCCCATGACCCAGGCCGATTTCCTGAAGTTCCCCTTTCCCACGCCGCGTCTGCTGCCCGAGGGCACGCCCGAAGGCCCGGCCCGCTTCTTCAACCGCGAGATCAGCTGGCTGGCTTTCAACTGGCGCGTGCTGGACGAGGCCAGGAACCCGCGCGTGCCGCTGCTGGAACGGCTGCGCTTCCTGTCGATCTCGGCCACCAATCTCGACGAATTCTACACCGTCCGCGTCGCCGGCCTGCGCGAGCTGGTGCGCGAGGGCAACAGCACGCTTTCCGACGACGGGCTGACGCCGGCCGAGCAGCTGGCGCTGGTCAATGCCGACGCCCGCCGGCTGATGGGCGCGCAGCAATCGGTCTGGAACGGTCTGCGCCGCGAGATGGAGCAGGCCGAGATCACCATCCTGTCGCGCTCGCGCATCACCCGCGCCGAAGAGGAATTCCTGCGCCGCCACTTCATGGAGCAGGTGTTTCCGGTGCTGTCGCCCCTGGCCATCGACCCGGCGCACCCGTTCCCCTTCATCCCCAACACCGGCTTTTCGCTGGCGCTGGAGCTGGCGCGGGAAAGCGGCGGCCAGCAGATGCAGGCGCTGCTGCCGATCCCGCAGCAGATCGCCCGCTTCGTGCCGCTGCCCGGCGGCAAGCGTTTCCTGCGGCTGGAAGACCTGCTGCTGATGCACCTGCCGAGCCTGTTCCCCGGCTATCGCGACATCGGCCATTGCGCCTTCCGCGTGCTGCGCGACAGCGATCTGGAGGTCGAGGAAGAGGCCGAGGATCTGGTGCGCGAATTCGAGACGGCGCTGAAGCGGCGCCGGCGCGGCAGCGTCATCCGGCTCAAGATCACCGCCGGCGCGCCCGACCGGCTGCGTCGCCTCATCATGGAGGAACTCGACGTCGACCCCGAGGAGGTGATCGAGGTCGAGGGCCTGCTGGGCATGGCCGACCTGCGCGAGCTGGTGCTGGACGGGCGCCGCGACCTGCAATGGCCGGCCTTCACCCCGCGCGTGCCCGAGCGGGTGCAGGACCATGACGGCGACATGTTCGCGGCCATCCGGCAAAAGGACATGCTGCTGCACCACCCCTATGAGACCTTCGACATGGTGGTGCGGTTCCTGGCGCAGGCGGCGCGCGATCCGAACGTGCTGGCGATCAAGCAGACGCTCTATCGCACCTCGCGCGACAGCCCCATCGTGGATGCGCTCTGCGAGGCGGCCGAGGCCGGCAAGTCGGTCACCGCGCTGGTCGAGCTGAAGGCCCGTTTCGACGAGGCCGCGAACATCCGCCAGAGCCGCCGGCTGGAACGCGCCGGGGCGCATGTCGTCTACGGCTTCATGCAATACAAGACCCACGCCAAGATCAGCACCGTGGTTCGGCGCGAGGGCGACCAGCTGGTCACCTACAGCCATTTCGGCACCGGCAACTACCACCCGATCACCGCGCGGATCTATACCGACCTGTCGCTGTTCACCTGCGATCCGGCGCTGGGGCGCGATGCCTCCAAGGTGTTCAATTTCCTGTCCGGCTACGTGCAGCCCGACGGGCTGGAGAACATGGCGATCTCGCCCATCGACCTGAAGGAAACGCTCTTGACCCTGATCGCGCGCGAGGCCGAATTCGCCCGCCGCGGCCGGCCGGCCGAGATCTGGGCCAAGATGAACAGCCTGATCGAGAAGGACGTGATCGAGGCGCTTTACGCCGCAAGCCAGGCCGGGGTCAGGATCAACCTGGTGGTGCGCGGCATCTGCGGGCTTCGGCCCGGCATCGTCGGCCTGTCGGAAAACATCCGCGTCAAGTCGATCGTCGGGCGTTTCCTGGAACATTCCCGCATCGTCTGCTTCGGCAACGGCCATGCCTTGCCCTCGAAACGGGCGCGGGTCTTCATCAGCTCGGCCGACTGGATGGGGCGCAATCTGTCGCGCCGGGTCGAGACGCTGATCGAATGCTTCAACGAGACGGTCAAGGCGCAGATCACCAGCCAGATCATGGCGGCGAACATGGCCGACGAGGCGCAGAGCTGGCTTCTGCAGCCCGACGGGCGCTATCTGCGCTATCTGCCGGCGGGCAAGGAAGACCTGTTCAGCTGTCACAAATTCTTCATGGAAAATCCGTCACTTTCGGGGCGGGGCAAGGCGGGCGCGCGCGACGTTCCGGCATTGACGCATTCGACCGATTGACGATTGACGCAAAGGGTTAATTGCCGCATCCAAAGCCCGGACCCCGGCGTGGTCACGGAATCGAGAGGAACCCGATGAACGGTATCGTCACCGCAAGCGGAGAAACCATCGAGCCCTTCGGGCGGTCGCTGTTCGAGCGGGCCTCGGAACGCTCGCTCAGCCGGGTCGGCGTGGTCGACGTGGGCTCGAACTCGATCCGCATGGTGGTCTTCGACGGCGCTGCGCGCTCGCCGGCGTATTTCTACAACGAAAAGGTCATGGCCGGGCTGGGGCAGGGGCTGGCCACCACCGGCCGGCTGAACCCCGAGGGCGTGCAGCGCGGCATGGTGGCGCTGCGGCGCTTCGCCGCCCTGGCCGAGGGCATGGGCATCAAGCCGCTGACCTGCGTCGCCACCGCCGCCGTGCGCGAGGCCGAGGACGGCCCCGCCTTCCGCCGGGCGGTGGAAAAGGAAACCGGCCTGAAGCTGCATGTCATCGACGGCGAGGAAGAGGCCCGGCTCTCCGCCCAAGGCGTTCTCTTGGGCTGGCCCGAGGCGAGCGGCCTGGTCTGCGACATCGGCGGCAACTCGATGGAGCTGGCCGAGGTCAAGGGCGGCAAGGTCGGCCGCCGCATCACCACGCCCTTGGGCCCGTTCCGGCTGCAACAGGTCAAGGGCGGCGCCTCGGGGCTGCGCGACCATATCCGCAAGACCGTCGAGGGCGCCGTCGCCAGGCTGGGCCGGGGGCACGAGACGATCTATCTGGTCGGCGGCTCGTGGCGGGCCATCGCGCGGCTGGACATGGAGCGGGTGAACTATCCGATGACCGTGCTGCACGAATACCGCATGACGCGCGAGGCGGTCGAGGACACGGTGAAATGGATCGGCGGCAAGTCGGTGCCCGAGATGCGGGCGATGACCGGCATCTCGCAAAGCCGGATGGAGCTGGTGCCGCTGGCCAGCCTGGTGCTGCGCCAGCTGGTGCAAAGCCTGGAGCCCAAGTCGCTGGCGGTGTCCTCCTATGGCATCCGCGAGGGGCTGCTTTACGAGCAGATGCCCGAGGGGCTGCGCTCGCGCGATCCGCTGATCGAGGCGGCGCGTTTCTCGGAACGGCAGATGGCGCGGATGCCGGGCTTCGGCAAGAAGCTGTATCACTTTCTCGAACCGCTTTTCGCCGACGTCCCGCCCGAGCGCGACCGGCTGATCCGCGCCGCCTGCCTCTTGCACGACACCACCTGGCGCACCCATCCCGACTATCGCGCCGATGCCTGTTTCGACAATGTGACGCGGGCCAATATGGCGGCGCTGTCGCATCCCGAGCGGGTATTCCTGGGCCTGTCGCTGCTGCACCGCTACAAGAACAGCCGGGCGAATTCGCCGATGGCGCCGCTGTTTGCCTTGCTGAACGACAAGGAGATCCGCGATGCCGAGGTGCTGGGCAAGGCGATGCGCTTCGGCGCCATGTTCTCGGTCAAGGACCCGGCCGAGGCGGGCACGCTGAAGCTGATGCCCAAGAAGAAGCTCTTGGAGCTGAAGCTGACCCGCACCGGCCGCGCGCTGATGGGCGAGGTGACCGAGGCGCGGTTCCGGGCGCTGGCCCAGGCGCTGGAGGTCGAGCCGGCGGTGATCCAGAGCTGAATCGCGGGCCGCGGCCGGAAATCCTGTCCCAACCGACAGGTTTCCCGGCTGCGCCTTTCGTGGCAGATAGAGGCCACGGGGGACGGCGGTCCGGGTGTTGTTTACCAAGTGTCCGGTTAAAAGGATCGTCCTCCCCCGACGACCCCCTCGCGGGCGCACGGGCTCAGGCGCCCCAAGTCCGCTCCAGCAGGTTCAGCCAGTTCTTCCAGGCAATCTTTTCAACCAGTTCGCGGCCATAGCCGTGCTCCAGCATGGCCTGGACCAGGTTCTGCAAGGCCGCGGCATCGGCCAGATCGGCCGGCATGTCGGCGCCGTCGAAATCCGAGCCCAGGGCCACGCCGTCCTCGCCCAGATGCGCCAGCAGGTGGTCGAGGTGGCGCAGCATGATCTCGAAGCCATGCATCGGGTCGCGGCGGCCTTCGGGATGCAGGAAGCCCACGGCGAAGTTCAGACCGACCAGGCCGCGGCTTTCCGCGATCACCTGAAGCTGGCGGTCGGTCAGGTTGCGCGAACTGGGCGCCACGGCATGGGCGCAGGAATGGCTGGCGACCAGCGGCGCGTCCGACAGCCGGGCCACGTCGTCGAAACCCTTTTCGTTCAGGTGCGACAGATCCAACATGATGCGCAACTGGTTGCATTCCTTGACCAATTCCCGGCCGAGATCGGTCAGCCCCGGCCCGGTGTCGGGCGAGGACGGAAAGGCGAAGGGCACGCCATGGCCATAGGCCGTCGGCCGCGACCAGACCGGCCCCAGCGAGCGCAGGCCCATGGCGTGCCAGACATGCAGCGCATCGAGGTCGGGAATCGGCTCGGCGCCCTCGATATGCAGGATGGCGGCGATGCGGCCGGCGGCGATGCTGGCGCGCAGGTCGGCGGCGGTCAGGCCGATGTCCAGCGTGCCGCTGCGCGCCATGGCCATCAGCTGTCCGGCCTGGGCCAGCGCATGCGGCAGCGCCTGGTCCGACGGAATTTCCGGTGGAAGATCAAGGGCAAAGGGCGGGTTCTTCTTCAACATCGCCGCCAGCGCATCGTCGGGGCCGGGCGGCGAGGGGGTCCAGATCGCGAAGAAGCCGCCCGCGAAGCCGCCGGCCTTCATGCGCGGCAGGTCCAGATGGCCGGTGCCGTCGCCCTGCAGCCACAGCCGCTCGCGCCCGGGACCGGCGGCGACCATGCGCTGAAGGAAGTCGTTGTGACCGTCGAAGACCGGAATCATGGCTGCTGTCCTTTCGCCTTGCGCGGCGCACCATGCGCCGGTTCCCCGCGCGCCGCAAGCCGGCCGGGCGCAACGCGCGTTGCGCGGTGCACAGGCCCGGGGCCGGGGCGCAGATCCCCAGCAATTGCTGGGATTTTCGCTGTGACCGCCGTGCAGCGGGCGTACACCGCGCGTACACCGGCCATGCACCGGCGGCGTCGAACGATAGGGGCTTTTCCCGCCGCGGCTCTGCGCTAAGCTGGGGTCACGAGCCAGCGGCAAGGAGCCCCAGCCATGACCCGCATCGCGGACGGTTTCGACGGCCAGACCGTCATCTGCACCTTCGACGTCACCCCCGGCAGCGCCCATGATGTGCTGGACGCGCTGACCGCCGCCTATGCCGAGGTTATCAGCCGGCAGCCCGGCTATGTCTCGGGCGCCGTGCATCTGAACGACGCCCAGACCCGCATCGCCACCTATTCGCAATGGCGCGACCGCCGCGATTACCAGGCCATGCTGCGCAGCCCCGAGATGCGCGAGCGCAACCGCGCCATCCATGCCATGTGCCGGCATTTCGAGCCGGTGATGTACGAGGTGGTCGGCGTCTGGGACAGCTGAAGCGCGGGCCGTTTCTGCGGGTGCGAAAACCGCTCGCCTTGCGGCAGGATCCTGCCTAGTCTGGCCTTCAGACGCGCCCCGGGCAGCGGGGCCACAGCGGAGGGGGCGCATGGCAGGACGCATCATCACGATTGCCCAGCAGAAGGGCGGATCCGGCAAGACCACGGTCGCGGTCAACCTGGCGGTCTGCCTGCGCGGGCGGGGCCATTCCGTCGGCCTTCTGGACACCGATCCGCAGGGCAGCCTGGGACGCTGGTTCCTGGAACGGCTGGAACGCCTGGGCGAGGACGAGGCGCTGGAGTTCACCACCTCCTCGGCCTGGGGGGCGAGCTACGAATCCGACAAGCTGAAGAAGCGTTTCGACTATGTCATCATCGACACGCCGCCCAAGATCGACAGCGACCTGCGCCCGGCGCTGCGGGTGGCCGACCTGGTGCTGGTGCCGGTCGCGACCAGCCATGTCGACCTGTGGGCGACCGAGGGCGTGCTGGACCTGGCCCGGCGCGAGAAATGCGACACGCTGATCGTGCTGAACCGCACCCGGCCGGGCACGCGGCTGGCCGGAGAGGTGGCGCAAAAGGCCGAGGAACTGGGCGCCGAGGTCGCGGCGGCGCAGATCGCCAACCGCGTCACCTATGCCGAGACGCTGGGCCAGGGCCTGGGCGCCAGCGACAGCGGCCGCAACCCGGTGGCGCGCAGCGAGATCGACGCGCTGACCGACGAGGTGCTGGCCCGGTTGCCCTGAAGCGGCGGTCTTTGGCCGATACGGGACGCGGGCAGGGGCGCGGCGGAACCTTTCCGGGGCGACGGGGTTGCGCTGCGATTGTCCGCGTCAAGGAGACCTTCCATGAAGCCGATCCTGCCTGTAGCGATGCTCATCCCCCTGCTGGCGGCGGGCTGCGTGCCCGAGCCGGCGCCCGAACCCACTCCGCCGGCCGAGGACAGCTGCGGCGCCGCCCGTTTTCTGGGGCTGGTCGGGCAAAGCGGCGTGACCATCTCGATCCCCGCCGACCAGGCCTATCGCAGCTACAAGACCGGCGATCCCGTCACCATGGATTTCAACCCGAACCGGCTGAATTTCGAACATGACAAGACGGGTAGACTTGTTCGCGTAAGCTGCGGCTAACGCTTGCGTTTTGACCGTTTGTTGCCGCCGCGCTGACCGGCGCGGCCCGCCGTCGAGCGCCCCGAGGCCTTGACGGCCTCTTCGGCGGCTTCCTCGATGGCGGATTGCCGGGCCAGCGGATCGTCGGCCACGGCCAGCTCGACCGCCTCCAGCCGCTTGACCTCGTCGCGCAGCCGCGCGGCCTCCTCGAATTCCAGGTTCTCGGCCGCCTTGCGCATCTGGGCGCGCAGCGCGTCGAGATGCGCGGCCAGATTGGCGCCGACCATAGGCTTGTCGATTTTCGTGGTGATGCGCGCCTGGTCGGTATCGCCCTGCCAGAGCCCGGCCAGCACGTCCTCGACATTCTTGCGCACGGTCTGCGGCGTGATGCCGTGTTCCAGGTTATAGGCCATCTGCTTCTGCCGGCGCCGCTCGGTTTCCGCCATGGCGCGCTCCATGCTGCCGGTGATGCGGTCGGCATACATGATGACGCGGCCTTCGGCATTGCGGGCGGCGCGGCCGATGGTCTGGATCAGCGAGGTTTCGGACCGCAGGAAGCCCTCTTTATCCGCGTCCAGGATCGCGACCAGGCCGCATTCAGGAATATCAAGACCTTCGCGCAACAAGTTGATGCCGACCAGCACATCGAAGGCGCCCAAGCGCAGGTCGCGCAGGATCTCGATGCGCTCGATGGTGTCGATGTCGCTGTGCATGTAGCGCACGCGGATGCCCTGTTCGTGCAGGTATTCGGTCAGATCTTCGGCCATGCGCTTGGTCAGTGTGGTGACCAGCGTGCGCATGCCGGCGGCCGAGACCTTGCGCACCTCGTCCAGGAGGTCGTCGACCTGCATCTCGACCGGGCGGATCTCGATCTGCGGGTCGATCAGGCCGGTCGGGCGGATGACCTGTTCGGTGAAGACGCCGCCGGTCTGGTCCAACTCCCAGTCGGCAGGGGTGGCGCTGACGAAGACCGATTGCGGGCGCATGGCGTCCCATTCCTCGAACTTCAGCGGGCGGTTGTCCATGCAGGAAGGCAGGCGGAAGCCATGCTCGGCCAGGGTGAACTTGCGCCGGAAGTCGCCGCGATACATGCCGCCGATCTGCGGCACCGAGACGTGGGATTCATCCGCGAAGACGATGGCATTGTCGGGGATGAACTCGAACAGCGTCGGCGGCGGCTCGCCCGGTGCGCGGCCGGTCAGATAGCGGGAATAGTTCTCGATCCCGTTGCAAACGCCTGTCGCTTCAAGCATTTCCAGGTCGAAGTTCGTGCGTTGCTCGAGCCGTTGCGCTTCCAGCAGCTTGCCCTCGTCGGTCAGTTGCTTCAGCCGGCCCTGAAGCTCAGCCTTGATCCCCTTGATCGCCTGCTGCAGGGTCGGGCGCGGGGTGACGTAGTGGCTGTTGGCATAGATGCGGATCTGCTTGAAGCTGTCGGTCCTGGCCCCGGTCAGCGGGTCGAATTCGGTGATCGCCTCCAATTCGTTGCCGAAGAAGTCGAAGCGCCAGGCGCGGTCCTCGAGGTGGGCGGGCCAGACTTCGACCACGTCGCCGCGAACGCGGAAGCCGCCGCGCTGGAAGGCGGAGTCGAGGCGGCGGTATTGCTGGGCGACCAGCTCGTTGATGAAGCCGCGCTGTTCGTACAGCTGGCCGACGACCATGTCCTGGGTCATCGCCGAATAGGTCTCGACCGAGCCGATGCCATAGATGCAGCTGACCGAGGCGACGATGATGACATCGTCACGCTCCAACAGCGCCCGCGTCGCCGAGTGGCGCATGCGGTCGATGGCCTCGTTGATCTGCGATTCCTTCTCGATATAGGTGTCCGAGCGCGGCACATAGGCCTCGGGCTGGTAATAGTCGTAGTAGCTGACGAAGTATTCGACGGCATTGTCGGGAAAGAAGCCCTTGAATTCGCCGTATAATTGCGCGGCAAGGGTCTTGTTCGGCGCCAGGATGATGGCGGGGCGCTGGGTCTCCTCGATCACCTTGGCCATGGTGAAGGTCTTGCCGGTGCCGGTGGCGCCCAGCAGCACCTGGTCGCGTTCGCCCGCGCGCACGCCCTGGGCCAGCTCGGCGATGGCGGTGGGCTGGTCGCCGGCCGGCAGGAACTCGGACTGCATGACGAAGCGCCTGCCGCCCTCGAGCTTGGGGCGGGTGACCTCGGCGAAGCGCGCGACGGGAGCATTGGTGTTGTTGTGGCCCATGGTTTTCCCTTTGTTCCGGGTGTGAATCTGGCATCTCGGCGCGCGGATGCAAGGGGCAAGCGGCGTCTTGCACAGCCATCTTGAACAGCGGCCCGGCTTGGGGGATAAGGCCATGAGCAAGAACAGAGGGTTCCCGTCCATGCGAGTCCGCATCTACAAGCCTGCCCGCAACGCCATGCAGTCGGGCGTCGCCCGCACCCGCGAATGGGTGCTGGTCTTTCCGGCGGCGGATGCGCGCGAGATCGACCCGCTGATGGGCTGGACCAGCAGCGACGACACGCAAAGCCAGGTGAAGCTGCGCTTCGAGACCCGCAAGCAGGCCGAGGACTATGCCCGCGAGAACGGCCTGGATTTCGAGGTGATCGAGCCGCACGCCCGCGCCGCGAACATCCGCCCCCGCGGCTATGGCGAGAACTTCGCCACCGACCGCCGCGCGCCCTGGACGCATTGAGGCTGTAAATCGGGCGAAAGTGGGATCGGTCTGACCGGACGTTTCAAGCTCGCCAAGACCATCAGCCAGGACCCTGCCTAATCTTGCGCACGAACGAGTTGAAGGCAGAGCGCGAACCCAATCCCAAAAAGGGAACTCAGCACCGATTCGTTGCCTATCGGCTCACCGCGTCGATGTCGGTGATGATGAGGGTACGCAATTCGAGGAAGGACAGAAGATCGAAGAAGCGGTGGGCATAGGCGCCGCCGACCTCCATCACCGTGAGATACTGGCTGCCGAGCTGTGGTTGACCAGTGCCGGCGCTGTCCGTCTTGCGGATCATTGCGGGAAGCAGAATCCGCTCTGCCGTGCCCTCGATAAGGACCGCCTGGTCGGCGAAGAACAGATCACACCGCGTCAGCGTCAAATACTGATGCAGAAATTCACGATCGGGCTCGGTCGCGCCACCCATGCCCTTACGCAAATCCTTGACGACCGAACGGCGCATGCCTTCCCCATCTGGTACCGAGAGGAAATAGCGCATGGCCTCAAAGCGCGCTTCGTTCGCCATGTGGGGAGAGTGGGTGGTGACGACGAACTGGACCGGCCACGGCCGGTTCTCGTTGAGCTGAGCGACGAAGGCGCTGGTGATCTGATCGAGCTGCCGGATGAAGACCTCCTGCATCTGAGGATGCAGGTGCGCCTCCGGCTCTTCGATGAAAATCAGATGCACCCCGGCCGCGGTCGGCGTGGCCTGATATCCGCGGAAAAAACGTAACGACTGGAGCAGCATATAGACGAGGTTACGCACGCCGAGCCCATTGTAGGTTTCGGGCAGGGTCATGCCGTTCACGCCGACGTAGCGAACCTTGGTGTGATCGTTCAGCAGCTTTTCGACATCGAAGCTGGTCTCGGTAACGAGGCCCGGATCGGAGAGGCCGGGATAGCCGAACAGGTCGAACGTCGGCAGGAGTGAGGTGAGCTTGGCGTTGAAGCCGGCATGTAGGTCGCCTTGGATTTGCTCCACGGCTTCCTTAAGCTTCTCGGCCGTTGTCCGCTTCTTTGGATCGACGGGATCGGTCAGCGCCGACTGAAAGAGTACCTCCACTACCTTCCCCAGAACGTCCCGCTCGCGATGCGTGTCATCGTCCAGGCCCCGCTGCGCGTTTATGAAGCCGCCCCGGATGAGCGTCGTGAGCGTTTTCGGCTCCAGCGACTTTCGATTGGTCGGATCGTTAGGATCGACGGCCTCCAGCGATGCCGCGTAGGCAGCTTGGACGCGACTGCCCAACGCCCGAAACAGGTTCCGGCGGTTGATCGCCACGTTATCGCCGACGGCGAGATCGGTGAAGAGCGCTGCAGGTGCGGTTGGCCGAGGGCCATAGGTAAGAACAAGCCTTGCGTCGCTGCTGTCCGGATCGAGATCGACGATGCACTCGCTCAACGGGCCGAGGTCGGGGGCGTCAATATCGTAGGTAATGTCGATCGTAATTCTTGATGGATGGGAGGAGTTCGACGATGTCGGGTGCAGGTGTCACCGCGTTGCTTGCTTCAAATGCCGTCCAGAAGCACTCGTGGCAGCCTAGAGACTGTTATGGACTGTGAGCTGCTCCCCGGAAATCGGACAGTGACGGAAGCTACGATCTGACGTTTGCTGGTCTCCAAGAACGAGGAGATCAGGAATGCGGAAACGCAGAAACCATGACGCGGGCTTCAAGGCGCGCGTGGCGCTCGAGGCCGTTAAGGGCGAGCGCACTGTGTCAGAGCTGGCGGGCGAATACGGCGTGCATCCGACGATGATCCATCAATGGAAGAAGGCGCTGCTCGACGGAGCTGCGGATATCTTCGAGCGCGGCGGCAAGAAGCCCTCGACGGAGGTGGATGAAGAGACGGTCCGATCACTGCATGCCAAGATCGGGGAGCTGGCTGTCGCCAACGATTTTTTGTCACGAAAGCTCAAGCCGTGGACCGGAAAGTGAGGCGTGGGATGATCGAACGGAACCACCCGGCGCTGTCCATCGGGGCGCAGTGCCGCCTGCTGTCGATCTCGCGCTCGTCGTTCTACCACGAGCCGGCTGGAGAGACGGATCAGAACCTCGGCCTGATGCGGCTGATCGACCGGCAGTTCCTCGACACGCCGTTCTATGGGGTTCGCCAGATGACCTGGCA
>NZ_KQ955208.1:403343-562400 GCF_001546115.1 Paracoccus aminovorans | reverse complement strand
CTCTCGCAATACCCGTTCTCCCAGGGTGAACCCGGCTCGATGAACGCGGTCTTGGCACCAACTGCGCCGATCCAGCCCTGCACCTTCTTGGCAATGAATTCCGCGCCATTGTCGGACCTTATGAACGCAGGCGGGCCACGCAAGATGAACAGATCCGTCAGGGCGTCGATTACGTCGGTGGAATTGAGCCTGCGGTTTACACGGATCACCAGCGCCTCCTTCGTGAATTCGTCGATGATATTGAGCGTCCGAAACAGCCGTCCGTCATGTGTCCGGTCCTGAACGAAATCATAGGACCAGACGTGGTTCGGGTGCTCCGGCCGGAGACGGACGCAGGACCCGTCGTTCAACCAGAGCCGACCCTTCTTTGCCTGCTTTTGCGGGACCTTCAGCCCTTCACGCCGCCATATCCGTTCCACGCGTTTATGATTTACATGCCAACCGGCGTTGTTCAGCAATCCGGTGATCATCCGATAGCCATATCGCCCGTAGGTGCGAGCGAGCGTGATGATGTCTTCCGTCAGCCGTTCTTCGTCCGGGGCGCCGCAAGGAACCTTGCGTTGCGTCGAGCGGTGCTGCCCGAGGATGCGGCAGGCGCGGCGCTCGGATATGCCGAGCGCCTGCCGCACATGGTCAATGCACTGGCGACGGCGCGAAGGGCTTAGAAGTTTCCCCGTGCAGCCTCGCTCAGGATCATCTTGTCCAAGGTCAGATCTGACACCGCGCGCCGCAACCGCTGGTTCTCCGCCTCAAGCTCCTTGAGACGCTTCAGCTGATCCCGGTTCATGCCGCCATACTGCTTGCGCCAGCGATAATACGTCGGCTCGGTCACGCCGATCTGCCGCACCGCGTCGGAAATTGCCATTCCCTGTCCATGAAGCACTTCAATCTGTCGAAGCTTCAGAACGATGTCTTCCGGTTTGTCTCGCTTGCCTGCCATCTGATGGTCCTCCTGAACAGGATATTTCTATCCCAGTGGGTGGACCACTTCAGTGGGGGCACTCCAGACCGCATCCGTTCCTGATCGAGTGATGAGACGTGTCCGCGCAAGCGGGCGCGGCAGCGTCTTCACGCCCAGCGACTTCCTCGCCGTCGCCGCTCGCCCGTCCATCGATCAAGCGCTGTCCCGGCTGGTTAAGAGTGGTCAGCTTCGCCGCCTCGCCCGTGGACTCTATGACTTCCCCAAGCTGCATCCGAAGCTCGGCCCGCTCTCTCCCGCTCCCGACGATGTCGCCAAGGCGCTCGCCCGGGAGACCGGCTCGCAGGTTCAGATCGCCGGCGCGCGGGCGGCGAACGCACTTGGCCTTTCGACACAGGTCCCGGCCCAAAGCACTTACCTGACCGACGGTCCCTCCCGGCGCGTCGTGCTGGGCAAGCGCGTCGTTGATCTTCGTCACGCCTCGCCCAAGCATCTCATCGCCCCCGGAAGCCCTGCCGGAACGGTCGTTCAGGCCCTTCGCCATGTTGGCCCTGTGCGGGCGGCCGACGTCGTGCAAGTCGCCGCGCGCCGGCTGTCGGCCATCGACAAGAAGACACTGGCTTCGACCGCCTTTCAGGCTCCGGCCTGGATGCGGCCTACCCTCGTCTCGATCGCCAACGGAGCGATGGCCGATATCGATGGATAAGGTCGCCCTGCTCCCGCTGACAACCGCGCCGCCCTTTTCGGGGAGACTGGTGCCGGCCGGGGTGTCACCGACACGATCATCGAAAAGGATTTCTGGGTCTGCTGGACCCTCAGGCGTGTCTTCGGGCTGCCAAAGGGGACGACGGCCAAGCCGAGCCGGATGGTCGGCAGAGTCGCCACATGCTCTAGCTGGCCGAGCATCACCCGAATTTCGGCGGGCGAGAGAGAGAGAGCGGTCCTTGGGAACGAACGTCGCGATCGACGCCGGCCCGACCTCTTCGGCGGGGTTCGGCACCTTCTCCCGTGCAGCTTCGCGAAGGCGAAAACCAGCTTCACGATGTCACGAACATGCGCCGCCGTGGCCGGCGCTCCCTGCTTCCTCACTTTGTCGCACATCGCGCGGAGATCTTCGGGCGTGATTTCCGTCAGTAGCCGATTGCGGAACGTCGGCAGGATGTCCCGCTCGTAGATCGAGCGGCGCATCGCGCGCGTGCTTTCGGCCATCCGGTGCTCTTGCAGCCAGCGTTCGCCAAACTCGCCGAAGCTCTTTGCTTCCTTGACGCGGCGCTTCTCGCGCTGCTTCTCCTGGGCGGGTGACCGCCCTTCGAACGCTGCGCGTCGATCAGCTTCTCCCGCGCACGGGCCAGAGAGAGGCCCGCCAGCCCGTATCGGCCGAGGGTCAAGGTCTCGCGTCGACCGTGCATACGGTAGTCATAGCGGAACATGACGGTGCCCGACGGGTTCACGACGACATACATACCGTCACGGTCAGAGATCTTGTGTAATTTGTCTTTGGTTTCAGTGTCTTGATTGCTGCATCGGTAAGCGCCGGACCCTCCTGGATCGTTCAAAAAAGCCAGAGCCCCTAAAAATACCGTCACAAGCTCTCTAGACCATGACGGTATATGCAATTCCGCGATGTCACAAAACGCCCCATACCGTCCGCTCCGCCGTCGATCACGAGGCTTGCCCGGTGATTGACGGCGAGAGATGGCGGGATAAATTTATTTATTTTCAGCGCATTACGGAGGGCAATCGGCGGTCATTGGCGGCGTTCAGATGGGTCTGAATCATTCCCACTCGATGGTGCCGGGCGGCTTCGAGGTGATGTCATAGGTGCAGCGGTTGATGCCCTTGACCTCGTTGATGATCCGCGTTGCGGTTTCGCCAAGGAACTCATGCGTGAAGGGATAGTAATCCGCCGTCATGCCATCGACCGAGGTCACCGCCCGCAGCGCGCAGGCATAGTCGTAGGTGCGGCCGTCGCCCATCACGCCCACGGTGCGCACCGGCAGGATGGCGACGAAGGCCTGCCAGATCTCGTCGTAGAGCCCGTGCTTGCGGATCTGGTCGATGAAGACCGCATCGGCCTTGCGCAGGATGTCGAGCTTGTCGCGGGTGATTTCGCCCGGGCAGCGGATGGCGAGGCCGGGGCCGGGGAAGGGGTGGCGGCCGATGAATTTTTCCGGCAGGCCCAGCTCGCGGCCGAGCGCGCGCACCTCGTCCTTGAACAGCTCGCGCAGCGGCTCGACCAGCTTCAGCCCCATCTTCTCGGGCAGGCCGCCGACATTGTGATGGCTTTTGATGGTGACCGAGGGGCCGCCCGAGAAGCTGACCGATTCGATCACGTCCGGGTAGAGCGTGCCTTGGGCGAGGAATTCGGCACCCTCGATCCCGTTGGCGTATTTCTGGAACACGTCGATGAACAGGCGGCCGATGGTCTTGCGCTTGACCTCGGGGTCCGAAACGCCCTCGAGCGCGCCGATGAACAGGTCGGCCTCGTCGGCATGGATCAGCGGGATGTTGTAGGTGTCGCGGAACATGGTCACGACTTCCTCGGCCTCGTTCAGCCGCAGCAACCCGTGGTCGACGAAGACGCAGGTCAGCTGGTCGCCGATCGCCTCGTGGATCAGCACCGCGGCGACCGAGCTGTCGACGCCGCCGGACAGGCCGCAGATGACGCGCTTGGTCCCGACCTGCTCGCGGATCTTGCGGATCGCTTCCTGGCGATAGGAGGCCATGGTCCAGTCGCCGGTGAAGCCGGCCATGCGGACGAAATTCTCCAGCATCCGCCGGCCGTTCGGGGTGTGGTGCACCTCGGGATGGAACTGCACGGCATAGAAGCCGCGCGATTCATCGGCGATCATCGCATAGGGGGCATTGGGCGAGGTGCCGATGACCTCGAAACCGGGGGCGAGCTGCGTCACCCGGTCGCCATGGCTCATCCAGACTTCCTCGCGGCCGGTATCGAACAGGCCGGCGAAGATGCCGTCGCCCTTGTGGCCCTCGGCCGGGGCGATGAAGGCGCGGCCGTATTCGGCGTGATGGCCGGATTCGACGCGGCCGCCCAGCTGCTCCATCATCACCTGCTGGCCGTAGCAGATGCCGAACACCGGCACGCGCATCTGGAACACGGCCTGCGGGCAACGCGGCGAGCCGGCTTCGGTGACCGAGGCCGGACCGCCCGACAGGATCACCGCCTGCGGGGCGAAAGCGTTCAGGAAGGCGTCATCCACCGCGTTGAAGGGATGGATTTCGCAATAGACGTTCAATTCGCGCAGGCGCCGCGCGATAAGCTGCGTCACCTGGGAGCCGAAGTCGATGATGAGAAGGCGCTGATGCTGGGTCATGGCAAGGCTTTAGGCTGCGGCAATGCGCTTCGCAAGAGGGCTGACGCATCGCCGGCCGCAGCGCCGCAGGGGTATTTTCGCAACAAAGAAGGCCGGTCGTCGCGCCTGAGCCGACGGTGCCATCCAATCGGAACCAATCGCCTTCTTTGTTGCATAAATACCCATGCCGACCATGCCGCCGGCGCCGTCAGCGCCAGAGATGCCCCAGCGCCTCGACCGGATCGGGTTCGGACCAGATCTCGGGCCCGAGCGCGATGAAGTCGCTGACCGGCGCCAGCTGGCCGATCAGGGCCGGCGTCAGCGCGCCTTCGGCCACCACCGGCACCTCGATCACCTCGGACCACCATTGGAACAGGTCCAGCTCGGCCGGTGCGCCATGGCCCAGCGCCGAGGCGCCGCAGGGGCCGAAGCTGACGTAATCCGCCCCCGCTTCGGCCGCGTTCATGCCGTCGTGGCGCGAGGCGCCGCAGAAGGCGCCGACGATGGCGTCCTGGCCCAGCTCTTTCCTGGCATAGCGCACCGAGCGCGCGCCGTCGGTCAGGTGCACGCCGTCGAGCCCGTGGCGCTGCGCCAGCGCCACGTGATCGTCGATCACCACCGCCACGTCGCGGGCATGGGCGATCTCGCGCGCCAGGTCGGCGATGCGGCCCAGCTCTTCCTCGGAGCCGGCGCCCGGGATGCGCAGGCAGGCCACCGGAAAGCGGTCCATGACATCGGCAAGCATCGGCCCCAGCGTCGAGGCCGCCGCGCCGACGGGGGTGATCAGATAGAGCTGCGGCGAATTCGGTTGGTCTGTCATGGCGCTGTCATCCTGAGGTTCGCCCCAGCAGATAGCGCAGCGCCGCGCGCCTTGCCAGTGCTTCCCGGGAAGGATATGGCCCCGCCCATGGAACCCGCGATCATCCTCGTGCGCCCGCAGATGGGCGAGAACATCGGCGCGGCGGCGCGCGCCATGCTGAATTTCGGCCTGACCGACATGCGCCTGGTGGCGCCGCGCGACGGCTGGCCCAATCCGCGCGCCGTGGCCATGGCCTCGGGGGCCGCAGGCCGGGTGCTGGACCGGGCGCGGGTGTTTCCGACCTTGGCCGATGCCATGGCGGACGTCGATTACGCCTATGCCACTACCGCGCGCGGCCGCGAGTTGACGAAGCCGGTGCTGACCCCCGCCACCGCCATGGCCGATGCCCGGCAGCGCCATGCCCAGGGCGGCCGCACCGCGATCCTGTTCGGCCCCGAGCGTGCGGGGCTGGAAAACGACGACGTGGCGCGCGCCAATGCCATCATCACCGTGCCGGTGAACCCGGATTTCCCCTCGCTGAACCTGGCGCAGGCGGTGCTGCTCAACGGCTATGAATGGGCGCGCGAGAGCCTGCCGCCCGAGCCCGCCCCGCATGGCCGCCGCCCCGATGGCGAGGCGCCCGCCACCCGCATCGAGATCGAGAAGCTGGCCGACCATTACGAGGAACGGCTCGAGGCCGCGGGCTTCTTCTTCCCGGCCGAGAAGGCGCCGGCGATGAAGCTGACGCTGCGCAACCTGTGGTCGCGGCTGCCGCTGACCCGGGCCGATACGCGCATCTTCCACGGCATGCTGCGCCAGCTGGTCCGGCGCGCCGATTGATTTCCGGGCGCGCCCGGGCCAAGGTCGCGCCTGTTCGAACAAGGAAGCTGACATGGCAAGACGCCCCGTCTTTCAGGAAGTCACCGAAACGAGCCCCAAGGCCACGCAGCCCTCGGGCGGCATGATCGACGCCGGCCATCGCGGCGCCCGCGGCGCGATCCGGCTGTGGCTGATCGTCATCTTCGTGCTGGTCGCGGCGATGATCGCGCTGGGGGGCGCCACGCGGCTGACCGGCTCGGGGCTGTCGATCACCGAGTGGAAGCCGGTGACCGGGGCGATCCCGCCGATGGACGCCGCCGCATGGGCTGCCGAGTTCGACAAATACAAGCTGATCCCGCAGTTCCAGCGGGTGAATCCGGACATGGACCTGGCGGGCTTCAAGCAGATCTACTGGTGGGAATGGTCGCACCGGCTCTTGGGCCGGCTGATCGGCTTGGTTTGGGCGGTGGGCTTCCTGGGCTTCCTGGCCGCCCGCCGCATTCCGACCGGCTGGGTGCCGCGGCTGTTGCTGCTGGGTGTGCTTGGCGGGGCGCAGGGCGCCATCGGCTGGTGGATGGTGCATTCGGGCCTGTCGGGCGAGATGGTGCGCGTGGCCTCCTATCGCCTCGCGCTGCACCTGGGGCTGGCGTTCGCGATCCTGGGCTTCATCGCCTGGTATGTCATGCAGCTTTCCCGCTCTGAGGCGGCGCTGCTGCGCGCGCGCCGGGCGGGCGAGGCGAAGCTGTTTTCCATGACCACCGGGCTGATGCACCTGGCCTTCGTGCAGATCCTGCTGGGGGCGCTGGTCGCCGGCATCGACGCCGGGCGCATGTATACCGGCTGGCCCACCATGGGCGGCGAATGGATCCCGGCCGAGATCTGGGACGCCGCCCTGGGCTGGCG
This sequence comes from Paracoccus aminovorans, assembly GCF_001546115.1. Classification (GTDB taxonomy): domain Bacteria; phylum Pseudomonadota; class Alphaproteobacteria; order Rhodobacterales; family Rhodobacteraceae; genus Paracoccus; species Paracoccus aminovorans_B. Next base: position 555,646 of record NZ_KQ955208.1, on the reverse strand, counting down.
CAACTTCTTCGAGAACCCGGCCCTGGTGCAGTTCATCCATCGCATGGTGGGCTATCTGCTGGCGATCTTTGCTCTGGTGGTGTTCCTGCGCGCCCGGCGCTCGCCGCATCCGCAGACGCGCGGCGCCTATCTCGCGATGATCGCGGCGGTGGCGGTACAGGTGCTTCTGGGCATCATGAACGTGATCCATGCCGCGCCGCTGCCCTTGGCGCTGGCGCATCAGGTCATGGCCGTGGCACTCTTCACCCTGATCCTGCGCGCGCGCCACCATGCGCGCTATCCTTATGAAACCTCGGTCAGGGGAACCATCCGATGAGCGCCTTCGACGATCTTCTCGCCTTCCAGCGCCAGACCGAGGCGCTGTCCTCGGTCGCCGAACGGCTGGGCTGGGACCAGGAAACCGTGATGCCGCGCGGCGCGACCGAGCAGCGCAGCGAAGAGATGGCGGCGATGGAATCGGTGCTGCACGAGCGGCGCACCGATCCGCGCATCGGCGAATGGCTGGACCAGGCGGTGCCCGAGGACGCTGAGGACGCCCGCATCATCGAGCTGATCGCCCGCGATTTCCGCCGCGCCTCGCGCATTCCGGCGCGGCTGGCGACGGAACTGGCGCGGCAGACCTCGCTGGCGCAGGGCGTCTGGGCCGAGGCCCGGGCCAAGGACGCGCCCGAGGAATTCCTGCCGGTGCTGGGCGACATCCTGATGCTGAAGCGCGAGGAGGCCGCGGCGCTGGCCGATGGCGGCGACCTCTACGACGCGCTCCTGGACGATTACGAGCCCGGCGCCACCCAGGCGCAGATCGCGCGGCTGTTCGACGCCATGCGCCCGCGCCTGGTTGCGCTGCGCGAGGACGTGCTGGGCGCCGACTATCAGCCCGAGCCGCTGACCGGGCATTTCCCGCAGGAAACCCAGCTTCGCCTGGCGCGGACCTGTGCCACCGCCTTCGGCTACGACTGGACCCGCGGCCGCATGGACATCGCCGTGCACCCCTTCAGCTCGGGGCGCTGGCAGGACAGCCGCATCACCACGCGGGTGGTCGAGACCGACCCGTTCAACTGCCTCTATTCGACCATCCACGAGGTCGGCCATTCCAGCTATGAACTGGGCATCGACCCCGATTATGCCTTCACGCCGCTGGGCCGCGGCGTCTCGATGGGCGCCCACGAAAGCCAGAGCCGGATCTACGAGAACCAGATCGGCCGCGGCCGCGCCTTCACCGGCTGGCTCTATCAGCGCATGTCGGATGCCTTCGGCGGGCTGTCGCTGCCCGATGCGGATGCCTTCCATGCCACGGTCAACCGGGTGACGCCGGGCTTCATCCGCACCGAATCCGACGAGGTGCAATACAACCTGCACATCATGCTGCGCTTCGACCTGGAGCGCGACCTGATCGCCGGCCGGCTGGATACGCGCGACCTGGTCGAGGCCTGGAACGCGCGCTTCCTCAACGATTTCGGCGTGGCCGTGGACCGGCCCGCCAATGGCGTCCTGCAGGACGTGCATTGGGCGGTCGGGCTTTTCGGCTATTTCCCGACCTATGCGCTGGGGAACGTCTATGCCGGCTGCCTGAACGCGGCCATGCGCGCCGCCGTGCCCGATCTCGACGCGGCGCTGGCGCGCGGCGAGGCCGATCCGGCGGTGGAATGGCTGCGCGAGAACATGCAGCGCCATGGCGGTCTTTATCCGCCGCGCGACCTGATCGAGCGCGCCACCGGCGCCGAGATCAGCGAGGCGCCGCTGCTGGACTATCTGGAAGAGAAATTCTCGGGCATCTACCGGCTTTGAGCTTGGATTCGGGTATTTGCAGAGCAAAGAAGCCGGGCGCTGCGCCTTGGTCTTCTTCGTTCTTCAAATACCCATTCAACGCTTCGACAGGCGCAGGTGGATGCCGTTCTTGCCCCGCAGCGTCAGGCGCATGATCGGGACGGGCCTTTCGGGTCCGGGTTCCAGCCGGTAGGCGAGGACCAGGGTCGAGAGGAGCAGCGGCCCCTCGATCATGGCGAAGCCGGCGCCGGGGCAGGCGCGGGCGCCGGCCGAGAAGGGAATATAGGCGTCGCGCATGCAGGCCTTGCCGTTCTCGGTCTGCCAGCGGTCGGGGTCGAAGCCGTCGGGATTGTCCCACAGCCGCTCGTGGCGATGCAGATGCCAGGGCGACAGGACCAGCTGCGCGCCCTTGGCGGCCTTGCGGTCGCGCAGGGTCTCGGCATGGGCGCATTGCCGCACCGTCATGGCGACCGGGGGATAAAGCCGCAGCGCCTCGCGGAACACGGCGCGGGACAGCGGCAGCGCCTTGATGGCGGCGAAATCGGGGATGAGGTTGCGGCGGGCTTCCTCGGCCAGCCGGTCCTGCCAGTCGGGATGCTCGGCCAGCAGGTAGAGCGCCCAGGCCAGCGCCGAGGCGCCGGTTTCGTGCCCGGCCAGGAAGAAGGTTGCGACCTCGTCGACCATCTCGGCGGCGGTGAAGACCGCGCCGGTCTGGGGATCGGTCGTGGTCATGATCCGGGTCGCGAGATCGGCGGGTGCCTGGCCTTGGGCGATCAGCGCCGCGCGCTCCGCCACCAGCTGCCGGATCAGGTCGCGGATGCGGCGGGCGCTGGTGCGGGTGCGGCGGCTGTGCAGCCGCGCCCAGCGCGGCAGCGGCAGCAGACCGCCCAGGTTCACCATCGGCTGCGCGTCCTGATGCTCGCGGAAGGACTGGAACACGCCGGCGGCGATGCGGTCCTCGATCGGGATCGAGAACAGGGTGCGGAAGATCACGTCGGCGGCGATGTGGCTGGTCAGCGGCTCGATGTCCAGATCCGCGCCGTCGGCCAGCGGTGCCAGCCGGGCCACGCCGGATTGCGCCGCGTCCCACATGGCGGCGAAGGATTCGCGCAGCCGGCCGCCCTCGAAGGCCTGGTCGATGATGCGGCGCTGGTGCTGCCAGGTCGCGCCGTTCGAGATGAAGCTGGAATTGCCCAAGAGCGGTTGCAGCCCGGCCGCCATGCGCGGCGATTTCGGGAAATCCATCGGCCGCTGCTTCAGGATCAGGTCGATCAGCCTGGGGTCGTTGCAGGTGAAGCTGCGGATGAAGGGCGCGCGGAATTCGGCCATCCAGGCGCGATAAAGCCGGTCGGACTGCGCCGAGAGGATGTCCTGGCGGAAATCGCGCAGGAAGCGCCAGAGCGAGGGCTTGCCCGGGCGCGAGGCGGGTTTCGGCGGGATCATGTCGCGGTGAACCGGTTGACCGGCCGGGCGATGCGGCCCGGCGAATGGTCGCGGCCGGCGAAGCGCGCGCCAAGCGGCAGCGGCCCGGCGGTGATGGCGAAATAATCGTAGTCGCCGGGGCGGTCGAAGGCGCAGAGATACTGGAAATGCAGCCGGAACCAGCGCCCGCGCAGGCTGCGGCGCTTTTCCGGCGTGAGCGTCTGGGTGAAGGCGGCCGAGAGCACCAGCGGCTGGCGGCGGCCCGGCGGCTCGACCCCCGAGACCGCGACCGGGTCGCAGAGCCCGAAGCAGCAGGCGTCGCCCGGGGCCGTCACATCGACCCATTCGAGCTCCTCTCGCGCCGAGAGATAGGCGAGATCCGCCCGCAGCCGGTTCGCGCGTGGCAGGAAAGCGGCCATCGGCACGACATGGCCCAGCGACAGGTAGGAGAGCCGCGCCCCAGCCGGCACCCGGCCCGAGCGGATCAGGTCCGAGAGCACCGAGACCCCCAGATAGGCGCCGGAGCTGTGGCCGACGACCAGCACCTCGTCCCAATCATCCGCCAGCACCTCGGCGATGCGGTCGGCGAATTGCGTCAACCGCGCCTCGAGCGCCGGGGGATAGCCGCCGCCGCCTTGGGCGGTAAAGGCATAGTCGTGCATCAGGTACCAGGCAAAGATCTTGCCGTCGAGCCGCCGCCACAGGTGCAGCCCGGCCCAGGCCACCGCCAGCGTGACCGGCAGCGCCAGCCAGGCCAGGCCGGTCAGCCGGCCGACGACCCAGCCCAGGCCCGCGCCGACCAGCAGCGCCACGGCCAGTTGCGCCAGCAGCACCACCACCGGGTAGAGCGCCGCGATCACCGGACCGCGGCGCAGGCGCATCAGCCGGAACAGCGCCCCCGAGCCGATATAGGCCCAGGCGGTGCGGCAAAGCTGGCCATAGGTCGCGGCGATGCTTTGCCCCATCGAGCCCTGCACGATGTCGGCCCAGACCAGCACCTCGAACTCGGCCTCGGCCCGCGCGCCGTCGAAGTCGCCGCTGACGCCCCAGCCGAAGCCCTTGCGGTCGCGGCGTGGGCCGAATTCCAGCCCGTAGCCCGAGATCCGCGCCTGCTCGGCCCCCTCGCGCTTGTAAAGCTCGCGGTAGCGGCGCGGCGGGATCGGGTCATAGCCGGGGATATAGAGGACGCGGCGGCGAAAGGGGCGGGTCATGTCACGGCGGTTGTTTTGCCGGTGCAGCATAACCCATCCGGGCGAGCGGACAAGTCGCGAGGCGGCAAGTCAGGCCACGCCCCAGCGGCGCTCCAGCTTCTCGATGGCGGCGATGCGGGCGGCGGTCGGGGGGTGCGACAGCAGCCAGGCCGGTGCCGTGCCGCGGCCGCCGGCGAGCCGGTCCAGCTTGCGAAACAGGCTTTTCTGCGGGTCGGTGCCCAGGCCTGCCTTGACCATCAGGGCGCTGGCAAAGGCGTCGGCCTCGAATTCGTCCTGGCGCGACAGCCGGGCCGCAACGGCTGCGGCGACCAGGTTGGCGATCCAGCCGCCGATGCCGGGCAGGAAGCGCCCCAGCACGCCCGCCAGCGCCATGCGGATGGCGTTCTGGCCGGCGAAGTCGATCATCCGGCGCCGGGAATGACCCAGCGAGACATGGCCCAGCTCATGCGCGATCACCGAGGCGAGCTCGGCCTCGGTCACGCGGCCTTCGTCCAGCTTGTCGAGGAAACCGCGGGTCAGAAAGATGCGCCCGTCCGGCACCGCCATGCCGTTCACCGGCGCCACCTCGTAGACATGGGCGCGGATCGGCGGCAGGTTCATGGCGCGGCCCAGCCGTTCCAGCATCGGCGTCAGGCGCGGATGCGTCAGCGGGGTCGAGCGGGTGTTGAGCTCGGCCTTGAGCCGCCACATGGAAAAGAACCACATCGCGGCCATGTAAAGGATGATCAGCAGGATCGGGGTATAGCGCAGCATGGCCCCAATATGGGCCCGCTTTGGCGGTTCGCCAAGCCAGGGTGTCGTCGCGCCGGCGGCTGGCCAGGCGCCGGCATGATGGCGCGTCTAGCCGAGCAGGCGCATGGCCTGGGTCAGCCCCTCGAGTGTCAGGGGCTGCATGCGGTCGTAGAAGATCTCGCGGACCATGGCGATGGAACGGGTATGGCCCCAATGCGCGCGCGGCACCGGGTTCAGCCAGACATGGTCGGGCCAGGTCTCGCGCAGCCGCCTGAGCCAGGTCTCGCCCGATTCGGGGTTCCAGTGCTCGTTGGCGCCGCCGGGCACGGCGATCTCATAGGGCGACATCGAGGCATCGCCGACGAAGATCGCCTTGTAGTCGCGGCCGAAGCGGTTCAGCACCTCCCAGGTCGGCGTGGTCTCGGTCCAGCGGCGGCGGTTGTCCTTCCACAGCGCCTCGTAGACGCAGTTGTGGAAATAGAAATGCTCCAGGTGCTTGAACTCGGCGCGGGCGGCCGAGAACAGCTCGTCCACCAGCCGGGAATGATCGTCCATGCTGCCGCCGGCGTCGAGGAACAACAGCACCTTCACCGCATTGTGCCGCTCGGGCCGGGTCTGCACGTCGATATAGCCGTGCTCGGCGCTGGCGCGGATGGTGCCGGGCAGGTCCAGCTCTTCCAGGGCGCCGTGGCGGGCCCATTGCCGCAGCCGCTTCAGCGCCACCTTGATGTTGCGGGTGCCGAGTTCCACCGTATCGTCGAAATCGCGGAATTCGCGCTTGTCCCAGACCTTGGCGGCGCGGCGGTGGCGGCTTTCGGCCTGGCCGATGCGCACGCCCTCGGGGTTGTAGCCATAGGCGCCGAAGGGCGAGGTGCCGGCGGTGCCGATCCACTTGCTGCCGCCCTGGTGCCGACCCTGCTGCTCGGCCAGGCGCTCGCGCAGCCGCTTCATCAGCTCGTCGAAACTGCCCGGGCCCTCGATGGCGGCGCGTTCCTCGGGCGTCAGCAGCTTCTCGGCGAGCTTCTCCAGCCATTCGCGGGGGATCTCGACCTGATCGACCAGCGATTCGATGGGGATCTCGTCGAGCCCGGCGAAGGCTTCGGCAAAGGCGCGGTCGAATCGGTCGATGTGGCGTTCGTTCTTGACCAGCGTGGCGCGGGCCAGGTGATAGAAGCCCTCGGGCGACCAGTCCGACAGCCCTGCCTTCAGCCCGGCCAGCAGGTCCAGGTATTCCCGCAAGCTGACCGGAACCCCGTGCCGGCGCAGGCTGTCGAGGAAGGGCCGGAACATCAGCCCATCCGGCTGAGCAGCACGGTCAGGAACAGCCCGGCCACGGTCAGCGCCAGGCCATGGGCGGCGGCATATTGCAGCTTGTCGGCCGTGCCGCCGCCGGCTTTCGCGGCGCGGATCCAGCCGATCGCTGCGCCAAGGATGAATGCGGCGATCACGATCATGGGGCCGGCATAGCCCCGCACGGCGCCCCTGTCGAGGGGCACCCCTTGAACGCGGGCGGGGGGCGGGTTAGTTTTGTTGCAACTTACTATTCGGAGGGCGTGACGATGGCGCCCAGGCGTCCTGCGGGTGCGGACGCGTTCCCGAGAAAAACGGTCGAGCCTTTCGCCACCCGCCCGGCCGAGGACGGGCCGCTTTATGCGGCCTTGGATCTTGGCACCAACAGCTGCCGGATGCTGATTGCCCGCCCCGCGGGCAGCCAGTTCCAGGTGGTCGACAGTTTCTCGAAGCCGGTCCAGCTGGGCCATGGCCTCGAGGCATCAGGCAGGCTGTCGCGTCCTTCCATGGCGCGGACGGTGCATGCCTTGCAGGTGTGCCGGCGCAAGCTCGAGGCGCATAAGGTCGTGCATATGCGGCTGGTCGCGACCGAGGCCTGTCGCCGCGCGCGAAACAGCCGTGACTTCCTGCGCATGATCCGGCGCGAGACCGGCCTGCCGGTCGAGATCATCGACGCCGAGGAGGAGGCGCGGCTGGCGGTGATCTCCTGTGCGCCTCTGGTCAGCCAGCGCACCGAGCAATTGCTGGTCGTCGACATCGGCGGCGGCTCGACCGAGCTGGTCTGGATCGACCTCGAGGACGTGGACCCCAAGGAGCGCTCGCGCGCCATCATGCGGCTGGCGGACGGCTTTCGCGATCCGCAGCCCGGCGGCGCGCGGGTGGTGGACTGGATCTCGGTGCCGCTGGGCGTGGCCACGCTGCGCGACCAGTTCGAGGATGTCGAGGACGACCAGGGCCGTTTCGCGCTGATGTCCTGGCATTTTGAGGAGATGCTGTCGGATTTCGCGCCTTACTCGCTGACCGGCGGCTTGCAGGACAGTTTCCAGGTCATCGGCACCTCGGGCACCGTGACCACGGTGGCGGCCAGCCACCTGGGCCTGCGCCGCTATGACCGGACCAAGGTGGACGGGCTGACCATGACCTCGACCCAGATCGACCGGGTGATCCGCGACTATCTGTCGCTGGGCCCCGAGGGCCGGCGCGCCGATCCGCGCATCGGGCGCGAGCGGCATGCGCTGATCATGTCGGGCGCTGCGATCCTGCAGACGCTGATGCGGGTCTGGCCGACGACACGGCTGTCGGTGGCGGATCGCGGCCTGCGCGAGGGGCTGCTTTATGCGCAGATGGTCAAGGACGGGGTGCTGGCCCCGGATGGAATGAACGGGGTAGCGTGAGATGAGCGACGACAAGAAGCCGGGCGGCACGAAGAAAAGCTCGGGGCGCGGCCAGCGCGACCTGCGGGTGCGGGTCAAGACCGCCAAGGGGCGCAAGCTGTCGAGCACGCTGTGGCTGGAGCGGCAGCTGAACGACCCCTATGTCGCGCGGGCGAAACGCGAGGGCTATCGCGGCCGCGCCGCCTTCAAGATCCTGGAACTGGACGACAAGTATCATTTCCTTGTCCCTGGGGCGCGGGTAGTCGACCTGGGCTGCGCGCCCGGCGGCTGGTGCCAGGTCGCCGTGGCGCGGGTGAATGCCTTGGGCGAGAAATCCGGCAAGAAAGTCGGCACGGTGCTGGGCGTGGACCTGCAGGAAGTCGATCCCATCGCCGGGGCCGAGATCCACCAGCTGGATTTCCTGTCCGAAGGTGCGGACGAACAGGTCAAGGCCTGGCTGGGCGGCAACGCCGACGTGGTGATGTCGGACATGGCGGCGGCCTCGTCGGGGCACAAGGGCACCGACCATCTGCGCATCGTGGCGCTGGTCGAGGCGGCGGCGCAGCTCGCGTTCGACGTGCTGGAACCGGGCGGCACCTTCGTCGCCAAGGTGCTGGCGGGGGGCGCGGAAAACGAGATGCAGGCGATGCTGAAGCGCAATTTCCGCAAGGTGGCGAATGTGAAGCCGCCGGCCAGCCGGTCGGATTCCTCCGAGAAATTCGTCGTGGCGCAGGGATTCCGCGGCCGGGATGCGGGCGATGAGGAGCGCACTGCCGAGGTGTGGCCCGAGGACGGCGACGCCGCGCGTTGAGCGGGCAGGTTGGGCTTCCCCGAGACGCTCGTCGTGGGATGGGAGGCCGTGGTCGGCATGCGGCAGCGGCGGAGCAGGCCGGTCGAGTCATCCGGCCCCGTCCCGGCACTCAGCCAGCAGGTGGGCCGGAAGAACCGGCGAAGGCCTTCTTCCCGTCAGCGGATTCTGCCAGTTCCGCTTCGAGTGCGCCGACGGGTATTCGTAAAGGGGTGAGACCGCCGGGCTACCCGCGAAGTTGTATGCCACCACAGTCGGCGAGGTGCGTTTGCAACTGGACGTGGCTATCGTAATGGAAGCGCTTGACGTTCAGCGGGAAAACGATCCCCCGATCGTTTCTGATCCGCTTCACCCTCCTTGATGGTGCGGTTCATGCGTTCGACGTGGGCATTGGTCCACGGGTGATTGGGCTTGGTCAGCCTATGCTCGATCCCGAAGCGCGTCGACCGGGAAGAGATGGTGTCCGGTTTCGAGGCTGCTCTGCGAACTGATTCCGTTATCGGTGAGAATGGTATGGACCCGGTAGGGCACGGCTTCGAGCATACCCTGCAGGAATTCCCAGGCTGTCGGTGCGGCGGCGGATTCGAAACTTGGCCCCCGGGGAAGGCACTCGCTTGGCGTCGGGCGGGCGGGTTGGTTCCGCCGAGACGCTTGGCGTGAGACAGGGCTTTCGCGGCTGGGATGCAGGTGGTGCAGGGCGGATGCCGAGATCTGCCCGGTGCTGGCGTTCACGCCGCGCATTGAGCGGCTAAGGGGTTCTCCGAGAAGCGGCCTGTCGCACAGAGATTTCGCCGTCGGGCGGTGAAGATGACGTCGCGGGACTGTCGGGCCCGGCTTGGGCGTGGCGGCGACGCCGCGCGCTGACGAGTCGGGCAACCGGTGCGCGGTCAGCCCTCCTGCGCCGGCGGCGCGCCGCGCATCAGGGCGCGATAGCCTTCGGGCGTGCGTCCGGTGGCGGCCAGGAAGGCGCGCATGAAATGGCCGAGCCCGGCATAGCCCAATGCCTCGGCAATCTCGGGAATGGGGCGGGTGCTGCCGCGCAGCGCCTCGGTCGCCAGTTGCAGCCGCAGGTCGTAGAGCAGCTCCAGCGCGCTACGCCCCCGGCTTTGCCGGCAGGCGCGGTCGAGTTGCGCCAGCGAACAGCCCAGGGCCCGCGCCATTTCGGCGATGGTGCGATTGGCCGCCATGTCGCAGCCGGCAAGCGCCAGGAACCGCTCGGTCAGCGGCCGCGCCCCGGCGAGGCTGTCGCGGCGCGGGTCGGCATGGCCCTGACGATCCTCGAGCCGCGACAGCGCCACCGCGATCAGGCCCAGCTGATAGGGCGTGGCGCCATTGCCGCCGGGATCGCGGGCCGCGCCCTCGGCCAGCGCCAGGATGGCGGGGTCGATGAGCGCCGCGTCCTCGGACGCCGGCCAGCCGCTGCGAAACGCCTTGGGCAGCGGTTGCGCGCCGACCCAGGCGGGCGGGATCAGCAGCACCTGGCCCTGGACATCGGGCGGCGGCTTCAGGGAAAAGGCGGTGCCGGCCGGGATGAAGGCGATGCGGCCGGCGGTCAGGACATGGGCCTGGCGCGGAAATTCGATGCTGACCGCGCCGGCGACAGGGCGGATCAGCACATGGTCGCCGCGCACGCGCGGGCTGGGCGGCGTCTGGCGGCTCCGCACCGGCCCGCCCCAGTGGAACCCCGAGAGCGGCAGCAGCCGCAGCCCGTCGCCCGGACGGCCGCGCGGCAGCATCCGGGCCCGCGGCGGAGCGGCCTCGGCTGGCCCGGACGGGGCGGCGATCACCGGCGCCAGCACCGAAACCGGCTTGTCGTCGGCGGGGGTGGCCGTTGCCTCGGCCTGCGGCAGGCGCGGGTCGGTGGCGGCCGGGTCCATAATCCCCGGCGCACTGATGCCGGCTGCCCGTAGCCGTTGTGTGCCGGGATCCGAATCAAAATTGACAAAGGCGCGAATAGCTTCGTTCATCTGGCATGGTTTCCAGCAAATCCATGAAGATAACGTAAACTTCGGACCAGGGTTCCTGAAGAGTTTATTCAGCCTGCGGTTGCGAATTGTTCAATATGTCACATTTCCGTGACGGATCGCGGTCCGATCGGGACCGGCTGCCAGTCGCGCAACCGGCCGCGAAAGAAGCTGCGCTGCGCCTTGGCATATTGTCGCGTGGCGATGATCGCCTGCGCGGTGGCCTCGTCCAGACTGCAGCGGCCTTGCAGATGCGCGACCAGTTCCGGCGCGCCGATGGCCTTGGCCCAAAGCGCCGCCGGATCCCAGCGCGGCAGCATGGCCCGCACCTCGTCCAGCGCGCCCTGCGTCAGCATCTGGCGAAAGCGCCGCTCGATGCGGTCCGCAAGCCAGTCGCGATCGGCCTGCAGGACCAGCCGATGCGCGCGCCCGGGCGGGATCAGCGGCGGCGGGGTCTCGTCCTGCCAGGCCGAGATGCCGCGGCCGGTCGCCTGCAGCACCTCCCAGGCGCGCTGCACCCGCACCGGGTTCCTTAGGTCGATGCGTGCCCGCGTGGCCGCGTCCAGATCGGCGATCATCCGGGCCAGGCCCTCGGGGCTGCGGTTCAGCGCATCGGCGCGGGCGCGGATCTGCGGCGGGGTCGGCGGGATCGCGGCCAGCCCGGCCGTCAGCGCATGCATGTAAAGCCCGGTGCCGCCGGTCACGATCAGCCGGCCGGGCAGGGCCGCGACCTCGGAGAGCCAGACGCCCACCGAATAGTCCCGGCCGGGCGCGACATGGCCGTAAAGCGCATGCGGCGCGCGCGCCTCGTCCTCGGGACCGGGCCGGGCGGTCAGCACCCGCCAGCAGGACCAGACCTGCAAGGCATCGGCATTGACCACGGTGCCGCCCTGCGCCTCGGCGACGCGCAGCGCCAGCGCGGATTTGCCGCTGGCCGTCGGGCCGGCGATCAGCACGTGGCGGGCGGGATCCAGCGTGGCGATCAGACTATCCATGCGGGAGGGAAAGCGGGCTGTTGAACATGGCCCCTGTTTGCGACATTTTGCGCGGCAATGAAACCGCCGCGAAAAGGTAGAACCATGTCGGACAGCGCCCTCCAGAATCCCGGAAAATACTCTCGCGTCATGCTGAAGATTTCGGGAGAGGCGCTGATGGGCGACCAGGGCTACGGCCTGCATCCCCCGACCGTCGCCCGCATCGCGCAAGAGGTCCGCTCGGTCCATGACATGGGGGTCGAGATCTGCATGGTCATCGGCGGCGGCAACATCTTCCGCGGGCTGCAGGGCAGCGCCCAGGGCATGGAGCGGGCGACCGCCGACTACATGGGCATGCTGGCGACGGTGATGAACGCGCTGGCGATGCAGGCGGCGCTGGAGGCGGAAAAGATCCACACCCGCGTCATCTCGGCGATCCGCATGGACGAGGTGGCCGAGCCCTATATCCGCCGCCGCGCCGTGCGCCACCTGGAAAAGAAGCGCGTCTGCATCTTCGCCGCCGGCACCGGCAACCCGTATTTCACCACCGACACGGCGGCAACGCTGCGCGCCAACGAGATGAACTGCGAGGCGATCTTCAAGGGCACCAAGGTCGACGGCGTCTATGACAAGGACCCGAAGAAATTCCCCGACGCGAAACGCTATGACGACGTGACCTATGACGAGGTGCTGCAGAAGCACCTGGGTGTCATGGACGCCTCGGCCATCGCGCTGGCGCGGGACAACGACCTGCCGATCATCGTCTTTTCGCTGGACGAGCCGGGCGGGTTCCGGGGGATTCTCGCCGGAAGCGGCACTTATACGCGGGTGCATGGTTAAAATGCCCGCATAGGCTTTGCCATGCCGGCCCGGCTCGGCTAAGAACGCTGAAAACCACAGCACAGAGGCCATGACCCTACATGTCCGACGAGATCGAGATCGACACCGACGACCTGGAACGCCGCATGAAGGGCGCGATGGATTCGCTGCGCCATGAATTCGCCTCGCTGCGCACCGGCCGCGCCTCGGCCAGCATGGTCGAGCCGATCATGGTCGATGCCTATGGCTCGCCCACGCCGATCAACCAGATCGGCACCGTGAACGTGCCCGAGCCGCGCATGGTGACGATCAACATCTGGGACAAGGCGCTGGTCAACAAGGCCGAAAAGGCGATCCGCGATTCCGGCCTGGGCATCAACCCGCAGCTCAACGGCACCATCATCATGCTGCCGATCCCCGAGTTGAACGAGGAGCGCCGCCGCGACCTGACCCGCGTCGCCGCGCAATATGCCGAGCATGCCCGCGTCGCCATCCGCAACGTGCGCCGCGACGGCATGGACCAGATCAAGAAGGCCAAGGGCTCGGGCATGTCCGAGGACGACCAGAAGTTCTGGGAATCGGCCGTGCAGGAGCTGACCGACAAGATGATCGCCGCGGTCGATCAGGCGCTTGAGAGCAAGCAAGCCGAAATCATGCAGGTCTGACCCGGATGGCCGAAACCGCAGCCAGCCTGAGCAATACCGGCGGCGGGGAGCAGCGCCCCCGTCACGTCGCCATCATCATGGATGGCAACGGCCGCTGGGCCAAGAACAAGGGCTGGCCGCGGCTTGTCGGCCACCGGCGCGGCGCCGAGCGCGTCAAGCAGATCGTGCGCGCCTGTCCCGACATGGGGGTGAATTGGCTGACGGTCTATGCCTTCTCGACCGAGAACTGGAAGCGCTCGACCGAGGAAGTGCTGGGCCTGATGGGCATCTTCGCCCGCTATATCGAGCGCGAGGCCGACGGGCTGGCGGCCGAGGGCGTGCGCATGCGCTTCATCGGCGGGCGCGAGCGGCTGGACCCCAAGCTGCAACGGCTGATGGCCGGGATCGAGGCGCGCACCGCCGGCAATACCCGGCTGAACCTGACCGTGGCGATCAATTACGGCGGCCGGGACGAGCTGGTGCGGGCGGCCGCGCGGTTGGCCCAGCGCATGGCCCGGGGCGAGATCGCCGAGCCGGCCGAGGCCGACCTGGCCGATTGCCTGGACACCGCCGGCCATCCCGACCCCGACCTGGTGATCCGCACCTCGGGCGAGACGCGGACCTCGAATTTCCTGCCCTTCCAGGCGGCCTATTCCGAATATGAATTCACCAAGGTGCTGTGGCCCGATTTCACGCCCGAGCACCTGGCCGAGATCCTCGACCGTTTCGGGTTGCGCGAGCGGCGCTTCGGCGGCGCATGACCGGCGAGGGCTCAAAGCGCGACCGGCTGCGGGGCGCGCTGCAACGCGGCCGCGACAAATGGGCGGATCTGCGGCCACGGCTGATCTCGGGTGCCGTCCTGGTGGTGCTGGGGCTGGTGCTGCTGCTGTCCTCGGGGCTGTGGCTGCGCTTTGGCGTCGCGGCGGTGACCGGGCTTATGATGTGGGAACTGGCCCGGCTGACCGGCTGGCGCCACCCCGAGTTTCACAGCCCGCGCCATCCGGTGCTGATCGGCGTGCTGTCCGGGCTGGTGATGCTGGCCATGCTGGTGCTGCCGGGCGACTGGCCGATGGCGCTGGCGCTGGTGCCGATGGCCGCCGGCTGGCACGGCACGCATGAGCACGAGCGCCCGGCCTATCTGCTGTTCACGCTGGCGATCCTCGGGGCCGGCTACGGCCTGGTGGTGATCCGCGAGGCGATGGGCCTGCCGACGCTGTTCTGGATCGTGGGCACGGTGGTCGCCTCGGACGTGCTGGGCTATTTCGTCGGGCGCAAGCTGGGCGGCGCGCGGTTCTGGCCGGCGATCAGCCCGAAGAAGACCTGGAGCGGCACCATCGCCGGCTGGGTCGGTGCGCTGGTGCTGGCGGGGGCGCTGTGGATGTCCGGCCTGGCCGGCTGGCCCATCGTGATCGTCGGGCCGCTGCTGGCGCTGGCCGGGCAATTCGGCGATATTGCCGAAAGCTGGCTCAAGCGCCGGGTCGGCGCCAAGGACAGTTCCGACCTGATCCCCGGCCATGGCGGGGCGATGGACCGTTTCGACGCCATGTCCGGGGCGCTGCTGCTGGCGCTGGCCCTGCTGATGGCGAACCTTCTGCCGGTGATCGGAGGCTGAGATCATGCGCAGCGTATCCGTGCTGGGCGCGACCGGATCGGTCGGCGAAAGCGCATTCGACCTGTTGATGCGGGCGGGCGGCGCACAGGCGTTCCGCACCGTCGCCCTGACCGGCGGCGCCAATGTCGCGCGGCTGGCCGAGATGGCGCGCGCCCTGCGGGCCGAGATCGCGGTGACCGCCTGGCCGGAAAAGCTGGCCGAGCTGCGCGCATTGCTGGCCGGCAGCGGCATCGCCTGCGCGGCGGGGGCCGAGGCCGTCGCCGAGGCCGCGGCGCGGCCGGCGGACTGGACGCTTTCGGCCATCGTCGGCGCCGCCGGCCTGCCGCCGGGGCTCGCGGTGCTGAACCGGGGCGGCACGCTGGCGCTGGCGAACAAGGAGACCCTGGTCGCCGCCGGGCCGCTGGTCATGGGTCGCGCCCGCCGCACCGGCGCCCGCATCCTGCCGGTCGATTCCGAACATTCCGCGATTTTCCAGGCGCTTCAGGGCGAAGACCTCGAAAGCGTCGAGCATGTGACCATCACCGCCTCGGGCGGCGCCTTCCGCGACTGGCCGCTGGAGCGCCTGGCCCAGGCCAGCGTGGCCGAGGCCAGCCGGCATCCGAACTGGGCCATGGGCCAGCGCATCACCATCGACAGCGCCAGCATGTTCAACAAGGCGCTGGAGGTCATCGAGGCGCATGAATTCTTCGGCCTCGGGTCCGAGCGGATCCGCGTGCTGGTGCATCCGCAGTCGATCATCCATGCCATGGTCACGCATCGCGACGGCGGCAGCATCGCGCATCTGGGCGCGCCCGACATGCGCCATGCCATCGGCTATGCGCTGAACTGGCCGGCGCGCGCCGAACTGCCGGTGCCGAAACTGGACCTCGCCGCGCTCGGCAGCCTGAGCTTCGCCGCGCCGGACGAGGCGCGCTGGCCCGCCCTGCGCCTGGCGCGCGAGGCGATGCAGGCCGGCGGTGCCGCCGGCGCGGTGCTGAACGCCGCCAAGGAGCAGGCGCTCGACGATTTCATCGCAGGCCATATCCGCTTCACCGACATGGCCCCGGCGGTCGAGCGGGCGCTGGAGCAGGCGGCGCGCGAGGCCGGATTCGCGCAAAGTCCCGGCGATCTGGACGCCGTGCTGGCCTGGGACGGTTTCGGCCGCCGGGCCGCCGCGCAAGGCCGGGGCGCGGCATGAGCGCGGCCGTCGAGATGCTGGGCGGGTTCCTGTGGACCGCCGCCGCCTTTGTCCTGGCGCTGTCGATCATCGTCACGGTGCATGAATACGGCCATTATATCATCGGCCGGCTTTGCGGCATCCGGGCCGAGGTGTTCTCGCTGGGTTTCGGCCCGCGGCTGTGCGCGCGCCGCGACCGGCGCGGCACGCTGTGGCAGGTGGCGGCGATTCCGCTGGGCGGCTATGTGCGTTTCCTGGGCGATGCCGATGCCGCCAGCGCCGGTTCGGTCGCGGTCGCGCCCGAACGCGCCCGGCAAAGCCTGAACGGGGCGCCGCTCTGTGCGCGCTTCGCCACCGTCGCGGCGGGGCCGGTGTTCAACTTCATCCTGTCGATCCTGGTCTTTGCCGGCATGGCGATCTGGCAGGGCCTGCCCGTCGATCAGGTGCAGGTCGGCAAGCTGCATCCGGTGCCGCCGGGCGTGACGATGCAGCTGCAACCCGGCGACCGCATCCTGGCGGTGGACGGCCGGCCGGTCGCCAGCTGGCGCGACCTCGGCCTGCTGGCCGAAAGCCTGCCGGCGCGGCCGAGCCATGACTGGACCGTGCTGCGCGAGGGTGCCGAGATCACCGTGCCCGGACCCGACCCGGTGCCGCCGCTGGTCGGCGGCGTCGCGCCGCGCAGCCCGGCGGTCGCGGCGGGGCTGCAGCCCGGCGACGTGATCCTGGCGGTGGACGGCCAGCCCGTGCGGCGCTTCGACGAATTGCGCGGCCATGTCGCGGCCGCGGCCGGCAAGCCGGTGGTGCTGCGCGTCTGGCGCGAGGGCGAGGGCGAGGCCGACTATACGCTGATCCCGCGCGAACAGGACCTGCGGACCGAAGCCGGCTACGAACGGCGCTGGATGATCGGCGTTCAGGGCGGCGGCAGCTATTTCGACCCGGCGATCCGTTCGGCCGGTCCGCTGGAATCGCTGGCCCTGGGCGCGGCGCGGACCTGGGACATCATCGCCTCGTCGGTCTCGGGGCTGTGGGCCATGGTCACCGGCCAGATCGGCAGCTGCAACCTGGGCGGGGCGATTTCCATCGCCGAGACGACCGGGCAGGCGGCCTCGGCCGGGGGCGGCAATTTCATCTGGTGGATCGCCGTGCTGTCGGCGGCGATCGGCTTCCTGAACCTCTTGCCGGTGCCGGTCCTGGATGGCGGACACCTGATGTTCTACCTTTACGAGGCGGTGGCGCGGCGCCGGCCCTCGGCCCGGGTGATCGACATCCTGTCGGCGCTCGGCATGGCCGCGGTGCTGTCGCTGATGGTTTTCGGCCTCAGCAACGATCTTTTCTGCCCCTGAGCCGGCATGGGCTTTTGACAGTCCCGCCCGCTTCGCTGTATCCATCGGAACAAATCCGGTGGGGCCAACCCGCCGGGCCATGCATTACGCGCGAGGGGCGGCGATGACGGACAGGAAACTCGGCAAGGGCGCGCTGGCGCTGATCTCGGCGCTGGCTGTGGCCGCGCCCGTCGGCCTGGTGGCAAGCGCCGCCTCGGCCTATGTCTTCAGCAATGTCCGCATCGAGGGCAACCAGAGGATCGAACCGGCGACGATCCTGTCCTATCTGGATCTGCCGCGCGGCCAGGACGTCTCGGGCGGCGCGCTGAACGACGCCATGCAGCGGCTGCAGAATTCGGGCCTGTTCGAAAAGGTCGAGCTGGTGCCCTCGGGCGGCACGCTGGTGGTGCGCGTCGCCGAATATCCGACGATCAACGTCATCTCCTTCGAGGGCAACAAGCGCCTCAAGGACGAGAACCTGGCCGAGATCGTCAAGTCCAAGGCCCGCCGCGTCTATTCCCCGGCCCAGGCCGAGGCCGATGCCGCCGCCATCAGCCAGGTCTATGCCTCGGAAGGGCGGCTGGCCGCCCGCGTCGACCCGCGCATCATCCGCCGCGGCAGCAACCAGGTCGACCTGGTCTTCGAAGTGGCCGAGGGCAAGGTGACCGAGATCGAGCGCATCGGCTTCGTCGGCAACCGCGCCTTTTCCGACCGCCGGCTGCGCAACGTCTTGCAGACCAAGCAGGCCGGCGTCCTGCGCACCTTCATCAAGCGCGACACCTTCGCGCCCGACCGGCTGCCGGTCGATGAAAAGCTGCTGACCGATTTCTATCGCTCGCGCGGCTATGCCGATTTCAAGGTCCAGGCGGTGGCGCCGGAGCTGGCCCGCGAACGCGACGCCTTCTACATCACCTTCCAGATCCAGGAAGGCCCGCGCTATACCTTCGGCACCGTGAACACGGTGAGCGAGATCCCCGGCGTCGATGCCGGCGAATTCGCGGCGCAGAACCGGGTCAAGCGCGGCGCGGTCTACAACCCGACCATCATCGACACCACCATCCGCCGCATGGAGGCGCTGGCGCTGCGCAAGGGGCTCGACTTCGTCAATATCGAGCCGCGCATCACCCGCAACGAGCGCAACCAGACCCTGGACCTGACCTTTGCCCTGACCCGCGGCCAGCGCGTCTTCGTCGAGCGCATCGACATCGAGGGCAATACCACGACGCTGGACGAGGTGATCCGCCGGCAATTCGCCACGGTCGAGGGCGACCCCTTCAACCCGCGCGAGATCCGCAACTCGGCCGAACGGCTGCGGGCGCTGGGATATTTCTCGGACGTGCAGGCCGAAAGCCGGCAGGGCACCTCGCCCGAGCAGGTCATCGTCGACGTGAACGTCGAGGAACAGCCGACCGGCAGCCTGAACTTCGGCGTCAGCTACGGCGTCTCGACCGGCGTGGGCTTCAACGCCTCGCTGTCGGAAAAGAACTTCCTGGGCCGCGGCCAGCAGGTGGACCTGTCCTTCGCCACCGGCTCGGGCACGAAAAGCTCGGGCTTCACCTTCGTCGAGCCCTATTTCCTGGGCCGCGACCTGAAGGCGCGCTTCCAGACCTGGTACAACACTACCGACCGGCTGAATTCGGAATACAACACCCGCACCGTCGGCTTCCAGACCGGGATGGAATTCCCGATTTCGGAAAACGGCCGGCTGGAGCTGCGCTACAAGCTCAGCAAGGACACGCTCTATGACGTGGAACTGTATGGCGTGGACCCCGAGACCGGCGAGGATACCGGCTCCTCGCCGATCCTCTACAACGAGCAGGGCGGCTTCTTCACCTCGGCGCTTGGCTATACCTACAGCTATGACAGCCGCGTTGCCGGACTGGACCCGCTGACCAGCTATCGGCTGCGCTTCAGCCAGGACTTCGCCGGCGTCGGCGGCGACGTGAAATCGGTCACCAGCTCGCTTTACGCCGGGATCGAAAGCCGGGCCTGGCGCGAAAGCGTGACCATGCTGGCCGAATTCGAGGCCGGCGCCGTGCATATGCTGGGCGACCAGAACAGCCGCTTCCTGAACCGCTATACCGGCAACGGCAAGATCCGCGGCTTCGAGCCGAACGGCATGGGTCCGCGCGACCTGGCCGCGCCGAACGAGGACGCGCTGGGGGGCAACTATTTCTGGGCGCTGCGCACGGAACTGCAATTCCCGCTGGGCCTGCCCGAGGAATATGGCATCAAGGGCGGCCTGTTTGCCGATGCCGGCTCGGTCTGGGGGCTGGACAACAAGATCGGCGCCTTCGACACGCCGGTCGATGACGGCATGCATATCCGCGCCTCGGTCGGGGCCTCGCTGTTCTGGACCACGCCGATCGGTCCCCTGCGCTTCAACTTCGCCAAGGCGTTGAAGAAAGAGGATTACGACGAGGAACAGGCCTTCGACCTGACCATCTCGACCAAGTTCTGATGCGGGCAGGGCGTCAGGTCGCGCTGCTCGGGCTGGCCGTCCTGCTGGCCGGCCCGCCGGCCGCGCTGGCGCAGACGGCGGCGCCGCTGGCCGGCGGCCCCTCGGCCGCGCCGCTGGTCGTGGATGCGCCCGAGCCCCGGGGCGAGGGCGTGCTGCCGGTGATAACGCTGGACCAGGAGGCGCTTTACGCCGGCACGAAATGGGGCCAGCGCGTCAAGGCGGAACTGGAACAGCGCGGCCAGGAAATAGCGGCCGAGAACGACCGGCTGGCCAACCAGTTCGCCGCCGAGGAGCAGTCGCTGACCCTGCTGCGCCAGACCATGCCCGCCGACGAATTCCGCAAGCAGGCCGAGGCATTCGACAAGCGCGCGGTCGAGGTGCGCCGCCAGCGCGAGGCCGCGGCGGATGAGCTGAACAAGCGCGCTGCCGACGAATATTATGCGTTTTCCCGGGCGATGCTGCCGGTGCTGGCCGCGCTGATGCGCGAGCGTGGCGCGGTCGCGGTGCTGGACAAGCGCGCGATCCTGGTTGCGGCGCAATCCATCGACGTGACCGAGGCGCTGATCCAGCGCATCGACAGCGAGATCGGCGCCGGCCCGCTGCAACAGGGCCCGAACCTGCCCGAGCCGCAAGAGCCGGCCGAGCCGTCCGAAGCCGCACCCGAATCCGCGCCGGCCGACTAGGTCCACAGCCGCGGCGGCATGACTTTCATGCTGCATATGGCACCGTGACCCGCCGCCTCGACCCATGGGTTGGCCATCGCGGTTTGCTTCAGGGCCGTCCTGCTGACGGCCAAGCTGGAGCCGGCGGCAGCGGGATCGACCTGGATGCGGCGACGGACAGTGATGCAGGCATTCTTCAGAGGCAGGGGCCCCGATCAGCCCAGCCGGCGGTCCAGCTCGCCGATGCGCCGGGTCAGCAGTTCGAACAGGCCCTTCACATCGACGTCGCGGATGAAGGTGGCGTTCGGCGTGCGGCCGCTGACCCGCCACCAGTCGGCGACGGTCATGCCCAAGGTGAATTCGCCCCGGGTCTCGATCTCGACATTGATGAACCGGCCCGAGAACAGCTGCGGCGCCAAGAGCCAGGCGATGGTGCAGGGGTCGTGCAGCGGCGCGCCCTCGCTGCCGTATTTCTCGCGGTCGTAGCGTTCGAAGAAATCGGTCCAGCTGGCGATGGCCTGGCCGATACGGCCCATGGCGCGCATCTGCTCGACCCAGGGCCGGCTGGTCAGCGCCTTGTGCGTCACGTCGAGCGGCATCACCGTCAGCGGCGCGCCGGCGCCAAAGACCAGGCTGGCGGCCTCGGGGTCGACATAGATGTTGAATTCGGCGGTGGGGGTGATGTTGCCGACCTCGAAATAGGCGCCGCCCATCAGCACGATCTCCTGCACGCGCGGGATGATGTCGGGCGCGCGCTGGAAGGCCATGGCGATATTCGTCAGCGGCCCGATCGGCACCAGCGTCACCGTGCCGGCGGGCTCGCGGCGCAGCGTCTCGATCAGGAAATCGACGGCATGGCCGGGGGCCAGTGCCTTCTTCGGGTCGGGCAGGGTGACGCCATCGAGGCCGGTCTTGCCATGCACATGCTCGGCCGTGACCAGCGGGCGCGACAGCGGCGCCTCGGCCCCGGCGTAGACCGGCAGGTCGGGCCGGCCGGCCAGCTCGCAGAGCACGAGGGCATTGCGCTGGGTATGATGCAGCGGCACGTTGCCGGCCACCGCCGTCAGGCCCAGCACCTCGATCTCGGGGCTGGCCAGCGCCAGCAGGATGGCGACGGCGTCGTCCTGGCCCGGGTCGGTGTCGATGATGATCTTGCGGGCCATGCGTCTCTCCTGCGGTATCGTGGCGCGAGGGAAGCCCGCTGCCGCGGAAGATGCAAGGGGGTCAGTGCGCGCCTCAGTTCGCGGCCGGTTCCAGCCGGGTGATGCCGGTCGCTGCGGCACGCGCCAGATCGGGGTCCAGCGACATGCCGACATATTCGCCGCGCCGCCACAGCTCGGCCATGTCGTCGTAATGACGCGACAGCGGATGGCCTGACTGGCCGGTCGAGATCACGAAGACCGAGCTGTCGGGGTCGGCCAGGTCGTAGACGCCGCGATAGGCCGCGCCGGTGACGTTGAGCCAGGGATTGCGGCCATGGCCCAGCATGCCGGCCCGCGCGATGGTGCTTTCGGCGCCCGAGGTCGGCTGGATCAGGTTCACGATATAGGACAGGCCGCGCATGTCGCCGAGCGCCGGATGGACGTGCCGGGCGCGGTGCAGGTCGCCCCAGCGCCAGCTGGCAAGATCGGGACCGAAACGCGCCGACAGATCCAGCAGCGCCGCGTCCAGCGCCTGGCGGGCGATCTGGGCGCAGGTCTCGACCGGGGCCGACTGGCGGATGTCGCACCAGACGCCGGCGCCGCCGAGGTTGCGGAACACCCGGTCGATGAAGCGCGGATAAAGCTCGGTCAGGTCGTCGGCCAGGGGGCCGAGGTCGTCGCGCAGCAGCCGGTCCTGCAAGGCCCGCATCCAGGCGGCATAGATCAGCGGCTCGGGCAGGTGTTCGTTCATGGCGCCGTCCCAGTTCGCCAGCAGCGCCAGCGCGTCCTGGCGCAGGCGCTCGGGCGTGCCTTGGGCGGCGGGCTCGTCGGTGAACCACAGGTCTGCCCCGACCAGCGGCAGCAGCGCCCGGGCGATGGGGCTGACGATGTCGTTCTGCGCGGCGATGAAGCTGTCGCGGGAATGCACCTCGCGCGACTGGATCAGATGCGCGAGCCGGGCCTGGCGATAGCCGTCGGCGCCGTCATGACCCAAGCCCTGGCCGGGCGCCGCGGCGCCGGTCGAGGCGACCATGCCGCCCGGCGGGTCCATCT
Source organism: Paracoccus aminovorans (assembly GCF_001546115.1). Classification (GTDB taxonomy): domain Bacteria; phylum Pseudomonadota; class Alphaproteobacteria; order Rhodobacterales; family Rhodobacteraceae; genus Paracoccus; species Paracoccus aminovorans_B. The sequence goes on along the minus strand of NZ_KQ955208.1, from coordinate 533,237 downwards.
GAGCCAGGCTTTCGGGCACCGGCCCCTGGCCCTGCCAGCGGTTCTGCGCGATCCAGCCCGGCGCGGGCATGCGCCCGGCGGTCTGGTGCGCGGGCGCGCGACGGGGCAGGGCGCCGGCCAGCACCTCGGCCACGCCCTGGGCGTCGGCCAGCGTCACCACCATCGCGGGCGCGACCATGTCGCGCAGCGCCGCCGCGGCGCCGGCCCGGTCGGGCGCCTGCATCAGCCCGATGAGCGCGCTCATGCTGCGGTCCTCGCCGAAGCCGCCGGTCCAGGACAGGGCGGCGACATGGCCCGCGGGCAGCACCGTGGCAAGATCCAGATGCGCCGCCGGGATGATCGGGCCGTTCGCGGTCTCGCGCAGCGTGATCGTCTGCGGCGCGGCGCCGCGAATCCTCAGCGTCTCGCGCCGGGTGGTGAATTCGGTCCAGCCGTCCACGCCGCGATAGCGGCCGGCGTCGCCGGGCTGCACCTCTTCGATGAACAGGTCCTGGTCGTCGATCTGCGCCGGGGTGATCCCCCAGGCGAGCCGGGTGTTGCGCCCCGACAGGATGGCCGGGATGCCCGGGATGGTGCCGCCGATCACCCCGCCGCTGCCCAGTTCGATCCGGGCCAGATACCACAGGCCCGGCGCGGTCAGGGCGAATTGCGGATCATTGGCGAGCAGGGCGCCGCCCGCCGCCGTGCGCCCGCGCGCCACCGCGAAGCCATTGGCCGAGGCCCCGGCCGAGGGTGCAAGATAGCCCGCCAGAGTCGCGGTCCAGTCCTGCGGCCCGGTGCCGCGCTCGGGCCCGGTGAAGCGCGCGCCCGGGAACAGCCCGGCATAGGAAGGCATCGCCGGCTCGCCGGCTTCGGCGACCAGGTCCTGCCCGCGCGCGGGGTCGGCCAGCGACAGCCGGGCGCGTAGGATCTCGCGCCGCATCTGAACCGTGGACGAGGCGGCGAGCAGCTTCAGCACCGCCAGCGAATCCGCCGGCTCCCAATAGGAAATGTCCTCGGGATAAAGGAAGAACTCCGGCGCGCCGCGGCCGCGCGCGCCCAGGTTCACCTGGCCGATCCAGGCGTTCACGCCGTCGGCATAGGCCTGCAGCGCCTCGCGCGTCTGCGGGTCCTGCGCCTGAAGCGAGGCGCGGGCATTGCGGTAAAGCCCCAGCCGCCGCGCCAGGTCGTCGGCGCGGATCGCGCCCGGGCCATAGATCTCGGCCAGCCGGCCTTGCGCCGCGCGGCGCAGCACGGTCATCTGGAACAGGCGGTCCTGGGCATGGGCGAGCCCCAGGGCGAAGAACACGTCGCGGTCGGTCTTGCCGAAGATATGCGGCACGTCCTCGGTCGTGCGCACGATCTCGACCGGGGCCGAGATGCCCGCGACCTCGTAGCGCCCGTCGTAATCTGGCAGCGAGCGGATGGCGAAATACCAGGCCAGCACCACCAGCGCCAGGGCCAGCAGGATCAGCCCGACCGTCAGGCGCACAAGCCAGCGGAAAATTGTCACCATGGCGCGGTGCTGTCCCGAGGTTTTGGGCGCAGAGGTTGACCCTTGCGCCTCGTGGTGGAATTCATCGGGGTGAATAGGACAGGGCGCGGGCCGGATCAACGCGCCTTTCACATGGAAGCGGAGAAAGTGATGGCGCGCGTTGCATTTCTGGGACTTGGGGTGATGGGCTTTCCCATGGCGGGCCATCTGGCCGCGGCCGGGCATGAGGTGACGGTCTGGAACCGCAGCCCCGCCAAGGCCGAGGCCTGGGTCGCCCGCCACGCCGGCCGCGCCGCCGCGACCGCGCGCGCAGCGGCCGAGGGCGCCGATTTCGTCATGGCCTGCGTCGGCAACGACGACGACCTGCGCCAGGTCTGCCTGGGCGAGGCCGGGGCCTTTGCCGGCATGGCGGCGGGCGCGGTCTTCGTCGATCACACCACGGTCTCGGCGGCGGTGACGCGCGAGCTGGCCGAGGTCGCCTCGGGCGCGGGCATCGGCTTCGTCGATGCGCCGGTGTCGGGCGGGCAGGCGGGGGCCGAGAACGGCCAGCTTTCGCTGATGTGCGGCGGCGCCGAGGCGGATTACGCCCGCGCCGAGCCGGTGATCGCCGCCTATGCCAAGATCTGCCGGCTGATGGGCCCCTCGGGCGCCGGGCAGCTGACCAAGATGTGCAACCAGATCGCCATTGCCGGGCTGGTGCAGGGCCTGTCGGAATCGCTGCATTTCGCCGAGAAGGCCGGGCTTTCCATCGCCTCGGTGGTCGAGGTCATCAGCCAGGGCGCCGCCGGCAGTTGGCAGATGGCGAACCGCCACCAGACCATGGCCGAGAACCGCTTCGACTTCGGCTTCGCGGTGGACTGGATGCGCAAGGACCTGAGCATCTGCCTGGCCACCGCCGACGAGACCGGCGCGACCCTGCCGGTGACGGCGCTGGTCGACCAGTTCTACAAGGAGGTGCAGAACATGGGCGGCGGGCGCTGGGACACCTCGTCGCTGATCGCGCGGCTGCGCAAATGAGCCGGCTTGCCAAGTGCCGCCGGCTCGGGCTATCAGCCGACGCGGGGGCGGTTAGCTCAGTTGGTAGAGCGTCTCGCTTACACCGAGAATGTCGGGGGTTCGAGTCCCTCACCGCCCACCATACCCCCCGGTTTTCCGCATGAGCGGCGCGCTTTCCAGCCTGCGCATCGTCGAGATCGCCGGGCTTGGCCCGACGCCCTTCTCGGCCATGTGGCTCGCCGATCACGGCGCGCGGGTGTTGCGCATTACCCGGCCCGGCTTACGCCATATCTTCGGGCTCGAGCGCGACGTGCTGGACCGCGGCCGCGACTGGCTGGAGCTGGACCTGAAATCCCCCGACGGCCGGGCCGCCGCGCATGCGCTGATCGCCGGTGCCGATGCGGTGATCGAGGGCATGCGGCCGGGGGTGATGGAACGGCTCGGCCTCGGGCCTGGGGATTTTCCGGATAATCCGCGGCTGGTCTATGGCCGCATGACCGGCTGGGGGCAGGCGGGTCCGCTGGCGCATTCGGCGGGCCACGACCTGACCTATATCGCCATCACCGGCGCGCTGCATGCCATCGGCCCGGCGGCGCATCCGGTGCCGCCGCTGAACCTGGTCGGGGATTTTGCCGCCGGCTCGATGTATCTGGTCGCGGGCATGCTGGCGGCGATCCTCTCGGCGCGCGAGACCGGGCGCGGCCAGGTGGTCGATGCGGCGATCTCGGACGGGGTGGCGCATCTGATGGCGATGATCTCTGGGATGCGGGCGGCGGGGATCTGGCAGGACGCGCGGCAGGCGAACCTGCTGGACGGCGGCGCGCCCTATTACGGCTGCTATGCCTGCGCCTGCGGCGGCTTCCTGGCCATCGGCGCCATCGAGCCGCAGTTCTGGGCCGAGTTGCTGCGGCGGCTGGAACTGGATCCGGCCGTGCTGCCCGACCGCGCCGATCCGGCGCAATGGCCGGCGCTGCGCGCGGCGCTGGCCGCCCGCATCGCCACCCGCTCGCGCGATGACTGGGCGGCGGTGCTGGAGGGCTCGGACGCCTGCGCCGCGCCGGTGCTGTCGCTGGACGAGGCGCCGCGCCATCCGCATAATGTCGCGCGCGGCACCTTTCACGGCAGCGAGCCGGCGCCGGCACCGCGGCTGTCGGAGACGCCCGGCGCGCTGCGGCCGGGCCGTCAGCTGTCGCTGGCCGAGGCGCGGGCGGCATGGGCGCGGTGACGGCATTCCTGTTGACTTGCGCGGCCGAATCCGCGATATACCCGCGACCGGCCGGGCAGGCGCCCGTTGCCGGTGCGTTATTTTGAACCTCACCCAATCGACGGGTGCGCTGTCCGAAGGCGGGGGCCGACCCCACGAACTCCTGCGCCGCAGGGGCCGAAGGACGCGGCAGAACAAGGAAGAAGCGAATGTTCGCAGTTCTCAAGACGGGCGGCAAGCAATACCGGGTCCAATCCGGTGACGTGCTGCGCGTCGAAAAGCTGAACGCCGAAGCCGGCGACAAGATCCAGTTCAACGACGTGCTGATGATCGGCGCGACCGTCGGTGCGCCGCTGGTGGCCGGTGCCGCCGTGCAGGCCGAGGTGATCGACACCATCAAGGCCGACAAGGTCATCACCTATGTCAAGCGCCGCCGCAAGCATTCCTCGCAGCGCACGCGCGGCCATCGCCAGCAGCTGACCCTGGTCCGCATCACCGACCTGCTGGAAAACGGCGGCGACAAGACCGACGTCAAGGCCGCCGTCGGTGCGCGCATCGCGCGTCGCCATGACCACGTCGAAACCGCCAACTGAGGAGACTGACCCATGGCACATAAGAAAGCAGGCGGTTCGTCCCGCAACGGTCGCGATTCGGCCGGTCGTCGTCTTGGCGTGAAACTGTTCGGCGGCCAGCAGGCTGTCGCCGGCAACATCATCGTGCGTCAGCGCGGCACCACCTGGTGGGCCGGTGCCAACGTCGGCATGGGCCGCGACCACACGCTGTTCGCGCTGGCCGATGGCCAGGTAAGCTTCCGCAAGGGCCTCAAGGGCCGCACCTATATCTCCGTGCTGCCCGCCAATCTCGAGGCTGCCGAGTAAGCCGATTTTAACACTCTGGTGCTAAAAAAGGGGGATCGGCGCAGGCCGGTCCCCTTCGCGTTTCGGCGCGCAGCACCCATATGGTTTCGAGGAATGGGGGAGAGAAGTGACATGAACGAGTTGATCGCCTCGGATGCGCGGCAGGTCGATATCACCACCGAACGGTTCGTGCTGCGCCCGCTGCGCATGTCGGATGCCGGGCTGATCGCGCATTACACCGCCGACCGCCGGGTGGCCGAGGGCACGCGCTCGATCCCGCATCCGCTGCCGCCGGGCGCGGCCGAATCCTATGTGCGCCGGGCCATGGCCGCGGATCGCGACGAGGATGTCTGGGCCATCGACGGCTCGACGAACAAGCTGGCCGAACTGCTGGGCGTGGTCTCGCTGACCCGCATCGACCAGGAGCAGTCGGAGCTGGGCTTCTGGGTCGGTGCCGGCTTCTGGAACACCGGCTTCGCGACCGAGGCGGTCTCGGCGCTGGTCGAGGCCAATCCGCATGGCTCGCGCACGCTCTTTGCCGAGGCGTTCCAGGATAATCCCGGCTCGGCCCGGGTGCTGACCAATTGCGGCTTCGAATATCTGGGCGATGCGGAAAGCTGGTCGGTGGCGCGCGATGCGCGGGTGCCGACCTGGACCTATCTGCGCAAGATGGGCTGAACGGCGCAATCCTGGGGTAAAGGCCCGCCTTTGCGGCGGGCCTTTTGCTTGGCGCCAGGGCGCGGCCGGGTCGGTGTGAAGCGGGGCCGATCTGGATCGGCGTTTGCAGGACGGTTTCGGTGGCCTGCGATGACCGGCGGACATCCGGCAGCGGGATGGACCTTTCGTTGCGCGTAGGTTTGCCGGCGCGGTCTCGTGCTTGGGGTCAGCGGCGGGGTTGAAGAGCGCACCGGCTGGGACATGCGCCAAGGCGGGCAGACGGTTTCGTCGCGAGCCATCATCCCCGGAGACGCATCGAGAGGTGTTCGTAACGCGAGGATCTGTCCGCGGGTCAGGCGCCTTCTCATGCCCGAGCTAAGCGGATTGGTGCCGCGTGCCGCTTGAGACATGGCCAGAGGCGCACGTCGCGCGCCTGGCCGGTGAAGGACACAGCGAACGCTTTTTCGCAGCGCGGGGGTTTGCGGGTCCTGGCGATGCGGGAAGCAGGAGGGCAGCGCCTGCCGCATCAGGCCGGAGCCAAGGTCCACAAGGCGGCCCAGTCGCGCGCCATGGCGGATGGAACAAGCGAATGCATGTTTTTGCAGCGCTCGGTTCGCCGCTGAGAGCGGGGGGATGCTTGGCAAGCTGCTCGGCACCGGACGGGCCGAAGGTGCCGGACATGCGCGCACGATGGGACGCACCTTGCGTTTTGCAAGGTTTAGCGGGACCCGGCTGTGCGACGCGGTTTGCAGGCGCATTCGGCCGCGGCGCTTGATAAGGCTGTTTGGGCGTTGACAGTGCTGCTGAGCTGCGTCCGATCGCAGGCTCAGCTGGAGGGCGCCATTCCACTTGCATGGGGGCTCGTTCGCCCCGGCCCTTTGGCGCGGTTCGCATGGGTATTTTCAGAACGAAGAAACCCTCGGGGCCGCAGCGTCAGGGCCGCAGCGTCACCGCATTGCCCGCGCCCGAGATCACCACCTCGCGCAGGCTGGGCAGCACCGCGTTGGGAATGGTCAGGGCGGCGGTGATGGTGTCGCTGGCCGGATTCGGCGGGTTGGCGGCGGCGAAGGTGTCGGGCAGCGGCGGCTTGCCGACCAGCCGCAGCCGCAGCACGCCGTTTTCGTCGGGGCGGATCCGGCCCGGCGGCATCGGCACCTCGGTCACCAGCGCCACGTCCCACCAGCCCTTGCTGGCGCCAAGCCCGGTGACGACCAGCAGCCGCCCCTCATACATCGGATCCCATTTCGCGCTGGTGACATGCGCCAGCGGCACGCGGCCGTCGTTCGTGCTGGTCGGGTAGCCGCCCTCGGGCGCCAGGCTTTGCGGCTGCTGCGCGCCACCCCAGCGCATCGGGTTCCAGCTGCTGTCGCCCATGCGGCCGCAGCCGACCAGCACCAGAGCCGCGCAGGCAAGCATGCCCAAAGTTCCCGTCCGCATGAGTGCCGCCCCCGTGTCCCTGGTCTCGTTGGCGCAGTGATAGGGCAAGTCGCGCGGCGGTGAAAGCCTCTTTGACCTTGTCGGCGCCGCGCGCTATGCCATCACCGGCCGCCCGCCTGCGGCCCTGCGGAAAGGAAGCGCCATGGCCACGCCCGCCTTTGAAGACATCGCCGAAACCTTCGATTTCCTCGAGGATTGGGAAGAACGCTATCGCCATGTCATCGAACTGGGCAAGGCGATGCCGGCGATGGACGCCTCGCTGCAGGTTCCGGCGACCAAGGTCGAGGGTTGCGCCAGCCAGGTCTGGATCATGCCCCGCATCGAGGGCGGCAGGTTCGACTTCCAGGGTGACAGCGACGCGCTGATCGTGCGCGGGCTGATCGCCATCCTGCATGCGCTTTATTCCGGCGTGCCGGTGAGGCAGGTCCGGGGCATCGACGCCAGCGCCGAACTGGCCCGGCTGGGGCTGGAGGGGCATCTGTCCGCCCAACGCTCGAACGGGCTGCGCGCGATGGTCGAGCGCATCCGGCTGCTGGCCGCCAGTCACGCCGCCTGAGGCGCCTCAGCCGCCGCGGCGGTGCGAGATCCAGCCGCCGCCCAGCACCCGCGTGCCCTCGGTGGCGTAGAAGACGCAGGCCTGGCCCGGGCTGACGCCTTCCTCCGGTGCCAGCAACTCGATCTCGGCGCGGCGCGCGCCGGTCACGCGCAGGATCGCCGGCCGCGGCGGCCGGGTCGAGCGGATGCGGGCGGTGATGCTGATCTCGCCCGCGAAGGGTTCGTCGCCCAGCCAGTTCACCTCGGTCACCGGCACGATCTTCGTCGCCAGCGCCTGCTTGGGGCCGACGACGACGCGCCGGGTCTCGGGCTCCAGCCGCACGACGTAAAGCGGATCACCCAGGCCGCCGATGCCGAGGCCGCGGCGTTGGCCGATGGTGTAATGGATCACGCCGCGATGGCTGCCCAGCACATTGCCGTCCAGGTCGACGATCTCGCCCGGGTCGGCGGCGCCGGGACGCAGCTTCTCGATCACGCTGGCATAGTCGCCGTTCGGCACGAAGCAGATGTCCTGGCTGTCGGGCTTGTCCGCCACCGCCAGCCCGTATTGCGCCGCCAGGGCGCGCGTCTCGGCCTTGCTGGCAAGACCGCCCAGCGGAAAGCGCAGGAAATCCAGCTGTTCCTGCGTGGTCGAGAACAGGAAATAGCTCTGGTCGCGGTTCGGGTCGGCGGCCATGTGCAGTTCGCCCCCGGCCGGACCGTCGAAGCGGCGGATGTAATGCCCGGTCGCCATGCAATCGGCGTCGAGCTCGCGCGCGGTCTGCAGCAGGTCGCGGAACTTCACCCGCTCATTGCAGCGGATGCAGGGCACGGGCGTGGCGCCGGCCAGATAGGCATCGGCGAATTCCTCGATCACCGATTCCCGGAACTTGCTTTCGTAATCAAGCACATAATGCGGGAAACCGATGCGCTCGGCCACGCGGCGGGCATCGTGGATGTCTTGGCCGGCGCAGCAGGCGCCCTTTTTCGCCAGGGCCGCGCCGTGATCGTAAAGCTGCAGCGTGACCCCGATCACGTCATAGCCCTGCGCCGCCAGCATCGCCGCCACGACCGAGCTGTCGACGCCGCCCGACATGGCGACGACCACGCGGGTCTGCGCCGGCGGCTTGGCAAAGCCCAGCGAATTCATGGTCATGGCCGGCGCGTCGGGGCGCAAGTTCGGGCGGGGCGCTGTCATGGATCGTCCTTGTCGCGGCCGCGCGCGAAGACGGGCGGCGTTGTTGCCTACATTTATAGGAAAATTTCCGGGTTTCTCAAGGGCCGGGCGGGAAAACCCGGCGTGACTTCACCGGGATTTAAGAAGTTTGCGCCACAACAAGGCAAGGATCACAGGAACTTGCCGATGTTTTTGAGAAAAGCCCCCGGACCGCGCACCGCGACCCTGCCCGATGGCAGCATCCTGACGCTGGCCGACCTGCCGTCGCCGCAGACCCGCTGGGTCGCCAGCCGCAAGGCCGCCGTCGTCGATGCCGTGCAATACGGGCTCTTGTCGCGAGAGGAGGCGCTTCGCCGCTATGGCCTGACCGGAGAAGAGTTCGATGCCTGGATGCAGGCCTTTCGCCGCCATGGCCGCAACGCGCTGAAGATCACCCAGCTGCAAAAATTTCGACAACCTGAGGTTGAATAACATTTGCCGGTATCTTCGGTAACGTGATATTAACCTTTTGCGCGGAAATTTTACCAGTCAGATGGTTGGCAAGGGGACATATTATGCGAATTCTTCTGGTCGAGGATGATCCGACCACGGCGCGCAGCATCGAGCTGATGCTGACCCACGCAAGCTACAACGTCTATCGCACCGACATGGGCGAGGAGGGGATCGACCTTGCCAAGCTCTACGACTACGACCTGATCCTGCTGGACCTGGACCTGCCCGACATGCATGGCATGGAGGTGCTGCGCCAGATCCGCATGTCGCGCGTCGACACGCCGATCCTGATCCTGACCGGCTCGGACGATACCGAAAGCAAGCTGCGCGGCTTCGGTTTCGGGGCCGACGACTACATGACCAAGCCCTTCAACCGCGATGAGCTGGTGGCGCGCATCCAGGCGATCATCCGCCGCTCCAAGGGACACAGCCAATCGGTGATCCGCACCGGCGAGATGGTGGTGAACCTCGACGCGCGCTCGGTCGAGGTCGGGGGACGGCCGGTGAACCTGACCGGCAAGGAATACCAGATCCTCGAACTGCTCAGCCTGCGCAAGGGCACGACGCTGACCAAGGAGATGTTCCTGAACCACCTCTACGGCGGCATGGACGAGCCCGAGCTGAAGATCATCGACGTCTTTGTCTGCAAGCTGCGCAAGAAGCTGGCGGCGGCGATGAGCGGCGAAAGCCATATCGAGACCGTCTGGGGCAGGGGCTATGTCCTGCGCGACCCGGTGGCCGAGATGCAGAACCCCGAGCGCCTGGCGCTGCGCGCCTGATCCGCGTGGCGTTACCAGCCTGAACCCGGGTCGGGCGCTGGACAATCCGGCCCCGGCCCCGGTATCACCGTCTTTCGGACAGGCCCGGCGGGGCAGGCAGGCTGGCGGAGGGCGCGATGACCGCAGAGGACGAGAACCAGGCCGCGGACAGGGCCGAATCGCCATCGCCGCAGCCGGTCGAGACGCTGGACCGGGCCGCGGCCCTGGCCGAGCTCGCCGCGCTGACCGATGTCCTGGACCGCGCGAACCAAGCCTATCACCGCGACGACGCGCCCTTCATCAGCGATGCCGATTATGACGCGAAGAAGCGCCGCCTTCTGGAGATCGAAAGCCGTTTTCCCGATCTTGCCGCCAAGGCCAGCCCCTCGGCCCAGGTCGGTGCCGCGCCGGACGGCCGTTTTGCCAAGGTCATGCACCGGCTGCCGATGCTGTCGCTGGAAAACGGCTTTGCCGCCGATGACGTGCAGGCCTTCGTGCAGCGGGTGCGCTCGTTCCTGAACCTCGGCCCGGATGCCGCGCTGGAACTCACCGCCGAGCCCAAGATCGACGGCCTGTCCCTGTCGCTGCGTTACGAAGGCGGGCGGCTGGTCCAGGCGGCGACCCGCGGCGACGGTGCGGTGGGCGAGAACGTGACCGCCAATGCCCGCACCATCGCGGATATTCCGCAGGTGCTCGCCGGCCGCGATTTCCCCGAGGTGCTGGAGATCCGCGGTGAGGTCTATATGTCCCACGCGGATTTCGAGCGGCTGAACCAGACCGAGGGCGGCCGCGTCTTCGCCAACCCGCGCAATGCCGCCGCCGGTTCCTTGCGCCAGCTGGATCCGGCCATCACCGCCGCCCGGCCGCTGCGCTTCTTCGCCTATGCCTGGGGCGAGATCAGCGAACCCCTGGCCCCGACCCAGTTCGAGGCGGTCCAGCGCCTCGCCGCGATGGGCTTCCAGATCAATCCGCTGACCCGGATCTGCCGTTCCGTCGCCGAGATGCTGGCCGCCTGGGCCGAGATCGAACAGATGCGCGCCACGCTCGGCTATGACATCGACGGCGTGGTCTACAAGGTCAACGACCTCGGCTATCAGGCGCGGCTGGGTATGCGCTCGACCACGCCGCGATGGGCCTTGGCGCACAAATTCCCGGCCGAACGCGCCTGGACCCGGCTCGAATCCATCGACATCCAGGTCGGCCGCACCGGGGCGCTGAGCCCGGTCGCACGGCTGACGCCGGTTACGGTGGGCGGGGTCGTGGTCTCGAACGCGACCTTGCACAACGAGGATTACATTGCCGGCCGCGGCGCCGATGGCAGCGAGATCCGCGGCGGCAAGGACATCCGCATCAGCGACTGGGTCGAGGTCTATCGCGCCGGCGACGTGATCCCCAAGGTCGCGGACGTCGACCTGGCCAAGCGGCCGGCGGGAGCCGTGCCCTATGTCTTTCCCGACCGCTGCCCGGAATGCGGCTCGCCCGCTATTCGGGAAGAGGGCGACTCGGTGCGCCGCTGCACCGGCGGGCTGATCTGCCCGGCGCAGGCGGTGGAAAAGCTGCGCCATTTCGTCTCGCGCGCCGCCTTCGACATCGAGGGGCTGGGCGCGAAGCAGGTCGAGCTGTTCTATCGCCTGGGCTGGATCGCCGAGCCGGCGGATATCTTTACCCTGGCCCGGCGTGATGCCGAGGGCGCCAAGATGCGGGCGGATAGCCGCGGCGACGCCGATGAGGATCTGCTGCTCTCGCTTGGCATCGATCGGCTGCATCTTTCGGGTGGCGCTGCGGCGGCCCTGGCCCGGCTGTCGGGCACGCGCCTGGCCGAGATCAAGGGCTGGGGCGAGAAAAGCGCCGCCAGCCTTTTCCAGGCCATCGAGAAGCGGCGCGAGATCCCGCTGTCGCGGCTGCTTTTCGCGCTTGGCATCCGCCATGTCGGCGAGGTTGCGGCCCAGGACCTGGCGCGGCATTACGGCAGCTGGCAGGCCCTCGAAACGGCGCTGGACCTGTCGCGCCCCGCCGCGCTGGCGCATCGCGAGGCCGATGAGGCCGCCCAGGCCGAACGCGCCGCCGCGCAGGCCGAAAACCGCCGTGCCCGCATTGCCGAAACCCGGGCTGCGCTTTTGGCCCATGTCGAGCTGTCGCCGGAAAGCACCGCGGCCTGGTCCGACCTGATCGCCGCCGATGGCGTCGGCCCGACGCTTGCCATGTCGCTGTCGGACGCCTTTGCCAACCCCGCCGAGCGCGCCGCGATCGACCGGCTGGCGGGTTTCCTGACGGTGCTGCCGCCCGAGGCGCGCGCCACCGACAGCGAGATCACCGGCAAGACGCTGGTCTTTACCGGCACGCTGGAGAAGATGACCCGCGCCGAGGCCAAGGCCCGGGCCGAGGCGCTTGGCGCCCATGTCGCGGGCTCGGTCTCGGCCCGGACCGATCTGCTGATCGCCGGCCCGGGCGCGGGATCGAAGGCGAAGAAGGCCGCCGAACTGGGCATCAAGGTCATCGACGAGGACGAATGGCTGGCGATCGCGCAGCGGTGAAGCCCGGCCGGCCCGAGGCGCTGTTTCCCCTGTTCGCGGGCGTCGAGACCCTGCCCGGGGTCGGTCCGCGCGCCGCCGAGAGCTTTGCCCAGATGGGCGCGACCCGGCTGCGCGACCTGGTGCTGACCCTGCCGCATTCCGGCATCCGCCGCCGCCGCATCGCCCGGCTGGCCGAGTCCCGGCCGCCCGAGATCGTCACCCTGCTGGTCCGGGTCGAGCGTCACAGCCCGCCCAGCGGCAAGGGCCGGCCGTGGCGGGTGCATTGCTCGGACGGCTCCAGCGATCTGCAGCTGGTGTTCTTTCATGCCCGCAAGGACTGGATCGAGACCCAGCTGCCGGCGGGCGCGCGCCGGCTGGTCTCGGGCAAGATTGAGCTGTTCGACGGCATGGCGCAGATGGTGCATCCCGACCATATCGGCTCCGAGGACGGCCCGCCCCTGCCGGAATTCGAGCCGGTCTATCCGCTCTCGGGCCGGCTGACGCAGGGCGTGGTGCAGAAGGCGGTGCGCGGCGCGCTGGCGAAACTGCCGGCGGCCGGGGAGTGGATCGACCCGGGCCTGCTTGCGCGCGAGGGCTGGCCGGATTGGCATGCCGCCCTGGCGCAGGCCCATGCCCCCTCGGGGCCCGAGGGGCTGTCGCCGACCGATCCGGCGCGGGCGCGGCTGGCCTATGACGAGCTTTTCGCGCATCAGTTGACGCTGGCGCTGTTGCGCCGCGACCGGCGCCGGCAGGCGGGGCTGGCGACGCAGGGCGATGGCCGCTTGCGCGAGCGGGTGCTGGCCGGTCTGCCCTGGCCGCCGACCGGGGCGCAGCGCCGCGCGGTCGACGAAATCGCCGGCGACATGGCCGCGCCGCGGCGGATGAACCGGCTGTTGCAGGGCGATGTCGGGGCCGGCAAGACCCTGGTCGCATTCCTCGCGCTGCTGGTCGCGGTCGAGGCGGGCAGGCAGGGCGTGCTGATGGCGCCGACCGAGATCCTGGCGCGCCAGCATTTCCGCGCGCTGGAGCCGCTGGCGCAGCTGGCCGGGATTCGGCTGGAGGTCTTGACCGGCCGCGACAAGGGCGATGCGCGCGCGAATATCCTGGCCGACCTGGCCATGGGCCGCATCGACGTCCTGGTCGGCACCCATGCCGTGATCCAGAAGACCGTGGAATTCGCCGACCTGCGGCTGGCGATCATCGACGAGCAGCATCGCTTCGGCGTTAACCAGCGCATGGAGCTGGGCACCAAGGGCAACCACCTGCCGCCCGACATGCTGGTGATGACGGCGACGCCGATCCCGCGCTCGCTGGCGCTGGCGCAGTTCGGCGACATGGACCTGTCGGTGCTGGACGAAAAGCCGGCAGGGCGCCAACCGGTGCGCACCACGGTGGTGCCGGACAGCCGCATGGCCGAGGTTCTGGCGCATCTGGAACGCGCCCTGCAGGGCGGCGCGCGGGCCTATTGGGTCTGCCCGCTGGTCGAGGAAAGCGAGGCGGTCGACCTGACCGCTGCCGAGGCCCGCTTCCAGGAGCTGCGCGCCCGCTTTGGCGCCGAAGTGCGCATGGTCCACGGCCAGATGCCGCCCGAGGAACGCGACGCCGCCATGGCGGATTTCGCCGCCGGCCGGGCGCGGATCCTGGTCGCGACCACGGTGATCGAGGTCGGGGTCGACGTGCCCGAGGCGACGATCATGGTCATCGAGCGCGCCGAGAGCTTCGGCCTGGCGCAGCTGCACCAGCTGCGCGGAAGGGTCGGGCGCGGCAGCGAGGCCTCGAGCTGCCTGCTGATGTATCACGAGCCGCTGTCCGAGACCGGCCGCCGCCGCCTGGGCATCCTGCGCGAGACCGAGGACGGCTTCCGCATCGCCGAGGAAGACCTGGCGATGCGCGGTGCGGGCGACGTGATCGGCACCGCGCAATCCGGCCTGCCGCGCTTTCGCATCGCCGACCTGGAGCGCCAGGGCGCGCTGATGGCGCTGGCGCGCAAGGATGCGCAGGCCTTCCTGGAGCGCGACCCGGGCATGGAGAGCCCGCGCGGCCAGGCGATCCGGCTGCTTTTGTGGCTGATGGAGCAGGACCGCGCGGTGCGGCTGATCACCGCCGGCTAGGTGCGACCCCGGATGTTCTTAAAAAGTTCTTTACTTTGTTCCGCATTGATGAGAACAAAGTATAAACAAACCGTGGAGAACGCCTATGACCCGCGAATCCCTGTCCGACCTTCTGGGCACCGTCGCCATTTCCGTGACGGCCATCATCCTGTTTTCGCTGCCCTCGATCCTGGCAGCCTGATCCCTCACTGCCCCGCGCTGATGGCGGCCCCTTCGCCTGGGTGCCGCGATTTCCCCCGGACGATCATGCGCGCAACTGGCCGGCCCCGCGAAGGGCCGGCTTTTTCATGTGCCGGCGGTGCCGCGGCTTGCGCGGTCGCGACGCCTCCGGCGGGGGTATTTGGAAAACGGAGAAAGTCTCAGCTGGGCGAGGCGTCGATGGCGCCGAGCAGCGCCTCCCATGCCAGCAGGATCGAGGCGTGGCGGTTCGGGAATTCGCGCGCCGGGAGCAGCGCCTCGAGTTCCTCGAAAGGGGCCGAGGGGGCGGGGCCGTCCTGTTTCAGCATGGCTTGCAACTCGTCGCGGGCGCGGGCGATCTCGGCGCGCGAGCGGCCGAGGGCGTTGCGGCCGAGCACGCCGGCCGAGGCCTGGCCCAGGGCACAGGCGCGCACCTCTTGTCCGAAATCGGCTATGCGGCCGTCCTGCATCACGACATGCGCCGTGACCGACGATCCGCATTGCGGCGAGCGCTTGTGCGCGCTGCCGGTCGGCGCGGCCAGCTTGCCGAGATGCGGGATGTCCGAGGCCAGCGCGAGGATGCGCCGCGAGTAGAGCTGCATCAGGTCGCTGTCGGACATGGTCTTTTCCCTTGCTGCCGTCGGGTCTAGATAGGCATCGCCAAGCCGAAAGGAAAGCCGATGTTCGATCCCGCCAGCCTGAAATACGATGCGAACGGGCTGATCCCCGCCATCGCCCAGGATCATCTCAGCGGCGAGGTGCTGATGATGGCCTGGATGAATGCCGAATCCGTCGCGAAAACGCTTGAGGATGGCCGCGTAACCTATTGGTCTCGCTCGCGTCAGGCGTTCTGGACCAAGGGCGAAAGCTCGGGCCATGTCCAGAGGCTGGTCGAGCTGCGGGTGGACTGCGACCGCGACTGCCTGCTCTTGCTGGTCGAGCAGACCGGGCCGGCCTGCCACACCAATCGGCGGTCCTGCTTCTATACCGCCGTGCGGGACGCGACCGAGGTGGTGATCATGGCGCCCCTAGAGACCTAGCATGCGGCGGATGTCCTCCGGCGTCGCGCCCTCGGCCCGGTAGAGGCGCAGGGCGCGGGCGTCGTCGCGCTTGGCCAAGCGCTTGCCGCTGGCATCGCGGATCAGGCGGTGGTGATGATAGCGCGGCGTCGGAAGTTGCAGCAGTTTCTGAAGAAGGACGTGGATCCATGTGGAATCCAACAGATCCTTGCCGCGCGTCACCAAGGAGATGCCCTGTGCGGCATCGTCCACCACCACCGAGAGGTGGTAGCTGGTGCCCATGCCGCGCCGGGCCAGCACCACGTCGCCGACGCCGCTGATGAAATCCGCGGCCGTCAGGCGGTGCGGCATGCCGGGGGCGATGTTTTCGTCCTCGAAGGCGATTTCGTTCGCGCCAAGATGGGCGAAAGCGGCTGCGGCGTTCAGGCGGATCGCGTCCTCGGGCCCGGTCTCGGCCATGCTGCGATGGCGGCAGGTGCCGGGATAGACCGGGCCGTCGGGACCGATCACGCTTTCTTGCGGGGCCGAAAGGGCGGCGCGGATGTCGGCACGGCGGCATTGGCAGGGATAGGTCAGGCCAAGCGCCGCCAGCCGGTCCAGTGCGGCCCGATAGGCGGGCAGGCGTTCGGATTGCCGCATCACCGGCAGCGGCCAGTCGAGGCCGAGCCAGTGCAGATCCTCGGCGATCATCGCCTCGTATTCCGGGCGGCAACGGCTTTGGTCGATGTCCTCGATCCGCAGCAGGAAGCGGCCGGGGTCGGCCAGCCGCGCGGCGGTCAGGGCAGCGAAGGCATGGCCCAGATGCAGCGGCCCGGTCGGCGAGGGGGCGAAGCGGGTTACTGTTTCCAAGGCTGTTGGACCGCCAGCCAGGCTTGGAAATCCGCTTTGGCGCGGTCGGTATAGGCCGGATAACGGTCCTTGCGCCCCTTGCGGCCGCCGCGCATCTCGTCCAGCGGCGGGTAGAGGCCGAAGTTCACGTTCATCGGCTGGAAGGTCCTGGCATCGGCGCCGCCGGTGATGTGGTTGACCAGCGCGCCCATCGAGGTGGTCTGCGGTGGTGGGGCCAGGTCGCGTCCCTGCGCCTCGGCCGCGGCCATGCGGCCGGCCAGCAGGCCCATGGCGGCGGATTCGACATAGCCCTCGACGCCCGTCACCTGGCCAGCGAAGCGCAGGTTCGGGCGCGCGCGCAGTCGCAGCCGGTGGTCGATCAGCCGCGGCGAATTCAGGAAAGTGTTGCGGTGGATGCCGCCCAGCCGGGCGAAACTGGCGTTTTCCAGGCCGGGAATACGGCGAAAAACATCGACTTGCGCGCCATATTTCATCTTGGTCTGGAAGCCGACGATATTGTAGAGTGTGCCGAGCGCATTGTCGCGACGCAGCTGCACCACGGCATAGGGCTTTTCGGCGGGATTGTGGGCATTGGTCAGGCCGACCGGCTTCATCGGGCCGTGGCGCAGGGTTTCTCGGCCACGCTCGGCCATGACCTCAATCGGCAGGCAGCCGTCGAAATAGCCGGCGGTCTCGCCTTCGTGGAACTCGGTCTTCTCCGCCGCCAGCAGCGCGTCGATGAAACCTTCGTAGTCCTCGCGCGTCATCGGGCAGTTGATATAGGCGGTGCGCTCTTCCTCGGTCTCGCCCTTGTCATAGCGGCTCTGGCGCCAGCAGACCGACATGTCGATGGTCTCGGCATGGACGATGGGGGCGATGGCGTCGAAGAAGGCCAGCGCGCCTTCGCCGGTGGCCTGCAGGATCGACTGGCCGAGGGCGGGCGAGGTCAGCGGGCCGGTGGCGACGATCCAGCGGCCGTCGGTCGGCAGGTCGGCGATCTCGCCCGGGGCGAAGCTGATTAGTGGCTCGTCCCGCAGGGCCTGGGTCACGGCGGTGGAAAAGGCGTCGCGGTCCACGGCCAGCGCGCCGCCGGCGGGCAGGCGGTGGCGGTCGGCCATGGCCATGATCAGCCCGCCCGCCGCCCGCATTTCCCAATGCAGCTGCCCGACTGCGTTCATCTGGTCGTCGTCCGAGCGAAAGCTGTTCGAGCAGACCATCTCGGCGCAATCTCCGGTGCGATGGGCGAAGGTCGCGACCTGGGGCCGCATCTCGTGCAGCACCACCGGCACGCCGGCGCGGGCGATCTGCCAGGCGGCCTCGGAGCCGGCCAGCCCCGCGCCGATGATGTGGATCGGTTCCATCTTCATCCCCTTCGCGTCAGGCGCGCCTCATAGCATCGCCGGGCGGCATGAGAAAGGGCGGCATCCGCTGGGGATGCCGCCCGATGCCAAGCCGTCAGCCCCAGATCAGGCCTCGGCGGCGGCTTCCTCGTTCTCTTCCGAGCGCAGGCCCGAGGGCGCGGCGATATTGGCGATCACGAAGTCGCGGTCGATGGTCGGCTTGACGCCGGCCGGCAACGTCACGTCGCTGATGTGGATGGTGTCGCCGATCTGCTTGCCGGTCAGGTCCACGGTGATGTGATCCGGGATCTCGGACGCGGTCACCACCAGCTCGACCTCGGGGCGCACCACGACCAGCGTGCCGCCGCGCTTGAGGCCCGGCGAGGCTTCGTGGCCTTCGAATGTCACGTGGATGAACAGGTTCACCCGGGTGTTGCGGTGCAGGCGCATGAAGTCGATATGCGTCGGCAGGTCCTTGACCACGTCGCGCTGGACACCGCGGCAGACGACGCGCACGTCGTCTTGGCCGTCGATCTTCAGGTTCCACAGCGTGGACAGGAAGCGACCGGCGCGCAGCTTGGTCAGCAGCGAGTTGAACTCGATTTGGATCGGCTGCGGGTCTTTCCCGTCACCATAAACGATGCCGGGCACCTTGCCTTCGCGGCGAGCTTGGCGGGCGGCCCCCTTGCCTGTCCCCGCGCGTGCCTCGGCCACCAGATCCGGGATCTCTTTGGCCATTTTGCTATTCCTTTGCTAAGCGTTCGCGGCCATCCTCCAAGGGTGCATGGCCGAAGCCGCGCCTATATCCCGAACGGGGCGCGATGTGAAGCACGAAAAATGATCGCCATAGGCGGGAATTCGCTTGCCACAACGCATCCGAAGCCTCATGCATCGCCAGAGGTGCCGGGGCGTTTCAAAATTGCATCGTATTCATTCTCTCGACTATCTCAAGCTGGGTCTGGCCGTGCTGGTGGCCTTTGCCCACACCTATTGGCTGCAGACCAACATGACGCCGCGGCTGTTCCTGATCGGCAACGGGCTGATGCGGGTCATGGTGCCGGTGTTCTGCATCGTCGCGGGCTATTTCCTCTATTCGGCGGTGGCGCGCGGCAAGGGCGTCAAGTGGCTGTGGCGCGTGCTGGCGCTCTACCTGTTCTGGATGGCGGTCTATTTCCCGTTCTGGTTGAACGAGATCCACGGCCTGGCCTCGTTGGTCAAGGAGCTGCTCTGGGGCTATTTCCACCTGTGGTTCATGGCCGGGATCCTGGTCGCCGGGGCGCTGCTGCTGGTCCTGCGCGCCCTGGGCCGGGTGCTGGCGCCGGCCTATGAATACCGCATCCTGCTGGGCGCCGCGCTGGTCTGCGCCGTGATCGGCGTGACGCTGCAATACATGGCGCTGTCGGGCGTGGCGCAGATCGGGGTGAAGAAGTTCTCGAACGGGCTCTTCATGTGCTTCCCCTTCGTCACCATCGGCTATCTCTGCGGGCGGCGGGTGGCGCGGCTGGGAACCCTGGGGCTGCCGCCGCGCTGGCTGGTGCTGTCGCTGACCATCGGCGGGCTCGGGCTTTTGATGATCGAGGCCTGGCTGGTACAGGCGCGCTGGACCGACGACGTGATGCTGGACATCCCGGCCAGCTCCTATATCGCGGCGCCGGCGCTGTTCATCGCCACGCTGGGCACGCGATTGCCGGCGCCGCCGATCCGGCTGGACCCGATCTCGGCCGGGATCTATTTCATGCATGTGCTGGCGCTGCACCTCGCGCATGCGCTGGGGTTCACCCATCTCATGGACCTGATGCTGTTTGCGGTCGGGCTGCCGACGCTGGTGGCGCTGCTGTTGCAGCGCCTGCCGATTCCGGGCTTCGGCAAGCCGGCGCATCGCCACCACGACCACGGCCGCGACACCGCCCAGCCCTGAGTCCCGGGCGCATCACGCCCAAGGGGTCAGGAAGTCCGGCGGCAACAGCAGGTTGTGGCGGCCGAGGTTCCTGACATCGCGTTCGCCGCACAGTGCCATGGTGATGTCCAGCTCCTTCTGGATCACCTCCAGCGCCGCGGTCACGCCCGCCTGGCCCATGGCGCCCAGGCCATAGATGAAGGCGCGGCCGATATGGGTCGCATGCGCCCCCAGCGCCAGCGCCTTCAGCACGTCCTGGCCCGAGCGGATGCCGCTGTCCATGTGGATCTCGACCTGGTCGCCGACCGCCGCGACGATCTCGGGCAGCATGCGGATGGAACTCACCGCGCCGTCCAGTTGCCGGCCGCCGTGGTTGCTGACGATGATCGCATCGGCGCCGAAGCCCGCGGCCATGCGGGCATCCTCGGGGTCGTTGATGCCCTTCAGGATCAGCTTGCCGCCCCAGAGGTCGCGGATGCGGGCGATCTTGTCCCAGTCGAGCTGCGGGTCGAACTGCTCGGCGGTCCAGCTCGACAGCGAGGAGGTGTCGCCGACACCCTTGGCGTGACCCACGATATTGCCGAAGAAGCGGCGCTTCGTTTGCAGCATCTCGATGCCCCAGCGCCATTTCGTCGCCAGGTCCAGCATGACCGGCAGCGTCAGCTTGGGCGGCGCGGACAGGCCGTTCTTCAGGTCCTTGTGGCGCTGGCCCAGGATCTGCAGGTCCAGCGTCAGCACCAGGGCCGAGCAGCCGGCGCGCCTGGCCCGCTCGATGATCGCCTCCAGGAATTCCTGGTCTCGCATGACGTAAAGCTGGAACCAGAACGGATGCGGCACCTCTTGCGCCACGTCTTCGAGCGAGCAGATCGACATGGTCGACAGCGTGAAGGGCACGCCGAAATCGCGCGCGGCGCGGGCGGCCTTGATCTCGCCGTCGGCGGATTGCATGCCGGTCAGCCCGACCGGGGCCAGCGCCACCGGCATGGCGACGTCCTGGCCGATCATGGTGCTGCGGGTGCTGCGGTTCGTCATGTCGACGGCGACGCGCTGGCGCAGCTTGATGCGCTGGAAATCCGAGCAATTCTCGCGGAAGGTGCCCTCGGTATAGCTGCCGCTCTCGGCATAGTCGTAGAACATGCGCGGCACGCGCCGGCGATAGATCGCCTTGAGGTCGTCGATGCAGGTGATGACCGGCATGGGGCTTTCCTTATTCTGACGCCGTGAGGGCGGCGCAATCGGGCTGATCCTCAGGGCAGGCATCGTCCAGCGACCGCTGCGACAGCGCCTTGGAGCGGGTGCGCAGGGCGGCCGCGCGACGGTCCAGCGTCGCGGCATCGGCGACGCTGCCGCCGCCGCCACGCCCGGCCAGCGCCGCGCCGCGGGCGGCCAGCGCCCCGGTCGCGGCATCGGGGTCGCGCAGGGCATCCGCGGCATGGCCGGGCAGGGCGGGCTGCGCCAGCACCTGCTCGGTCGGCATCAGCGCCGGATAGTCGCGCCCGTCCTCGCAACCCGCCAGCGCCGCCAGCGCCGCGATGCCGATGATGCCGGCCAGCCTCATGCCGTTTCCCCTGCTGTTTCGGGCCGCACCATAGGCCCGGCCGGGCCGCCGGGACAAGATGCGCTCTTTCCTTGCCGGCCCTCCCTGCCTAGAAGGCGTTATGGCACGCAGGCAGGGCTCCAGGGCAGAGATCACCGGACCGCTGGTCCGCGACGCGGCGCGCAGGCTGTTCGCGCGCCACGGCTATGCCGCCGTCTCGATGCGCCAGATCGCGGCCGAGGTCGGCCTGCAGGTCGGCGCGCTCTACGCCTATACGCCCGACAAGCAGGCTTTGCTGGCCGACCTTCTGCGCAGCCATATGGAGGAGCTGCTCGCCGCCTGGCAGGACGACCCGGCGCGCCCGGCGCTCGACCGGCTGAAGGCCTTTTTGCGCTTCCACATCCAGACCAGCCTGGAACGGCCCGAGGCGGTGTTCCTGTCCTATATGGAGCTGCGCAACCTCGAAGCCGACAACCGCGCCGAGATCGCCGCGCTGCGCCGCCGCTACGAGGATGCGCTCGAGGCGATCCTGATCGCCGGCATGGCTCAGGGCAGCATGCGCATCCCCGATTCGCGTCTCGCCACCATGGCGCTGATCGCCATGCTGACCGGCATCACCAACTGGTATCGCGAAGGCGGCCGCCTGGACCAGGTCCGCGTTGCCGCCGTTTATTGGGAACTGGTCCGCGGCGCGGTGGGCGCCTGACCTGCGCCCAGCCCTTCTCCGCTCTCCAAATACCCCGGGGGGACCGCCTCTGCGGCCCCATCGAGGGGCCGCAGAGGCGCGGGGGGCGGCGCCCCCCGGACGCAGCGCCGCGCACAAGCCTGTTCAACCCCGGGCCAAGCCGGATATAAGACGGCATGAGCCTTCCGCCCCAGTT
Organism: Paracoccus aminovorans; assembly: GCF_001546115.1. Taxonomy (GTDB): domain Bacteria; phylum Pseudomonadota; class Alphaproteobacteria; order Rhodobacterales; family Rhodobacteraceae; genus Paracoccus; species Paracoccus aminovorans_B. Next base: position 511,348 of record NZ_KQ955208.1, on the reverse strand, counting down.
CCTCGACGAGATCCGCGCCCGCGTGCCTTTGTCGCGCGTGATCGGGCGCAAGGTGACCTGGGACCTGCGTCGCTCGAATCAGGCCAAGGGCGACTGGTGGGCGCCTTGCCCCTTTCACGGCGAAAAGACCGCCTCCTTCCACGTCGATGACCAGAAGGGCTTCTATTACTGCTTCGGCTGCCACGCCAAAGGCGACGCCCTGACCTTCCTGCGCGAGGCCGAGGGCATGGGCTTCCTGGAGGCGGTCGAGCTGCTCGCCTCGGAGGCCGGCTTGCAGATGCCCGAACGTGATCCGCGCCAGGTGCAGCGCGCCGACCGCCGCAGCGAACTGGTCGAGGTCATGGAGCAGGCGGTGCGCTGGTTCCGCATGCAACTGGGCATGGCCGCGGCCGAACAGGCGCGCGCCTATCTCGCCCGGCGCGGCCTCGACCCCGCCGCCTGCGAGCAATTCGGCATCGGCTTCGCCCCCGACCAGCGCCAGGGTCTGTTCAACGCACTGCGCAGCAAGGGCATCGCCGAGGCGCTGATCGTCGAGGCGGGACTCGCGGCCAAGCCCGACGGCGGCGGCGCGCCCTTCGACCGTTTCCGCGGCCGGATCATCTTTCCGATCCGCGACGGCCGCGGCCGCTGCATCGCCTTCGGCGGCCGGGCCATGGACCCGAATGCCCGCGCCAAATACCTGAACTCGCCCGAAACCGCGCTCTTCGACAAGGGCCGCAACCTCTACAACGCCGGACCGGCGCGCGCGGCGGTGGCCAAGGGCAAGCCGCTGGTGGTGGCCGAGGGCTACATGGACGTGATCGCCCTGGTCCGCGCCGGTTTCGAAGGCGCGGTGGCGCCCTTGGGCACCGCCATCACCGAGGACCAGCTGCGGCTGATGTGGCGCATCTCGCCCGAGCCGGTGATCGCGCTCGACGGCGACAGCGCGGGGCTGCGCGCGGCGATGCGGCTGATCGACCTGGCGCTGCCGATGACCGGGCCGGGGCAGGCGCTGCGCTTTGCTTTCCTGCCGCAGGGGCTGGACCCCGACGACCTGATCCGCGCCCGCGGCGCCGGCGCCATGGCGGCGGTGCTGGACGAGGCGCGGCCGCTGGTCGACCTGCTCTGGCGGCGCGAGACCGAGGGCCGGGTCTTCGACAGCCCCGAACGCCGCGCCGCGCTCGACAAGGCGCTTGGCGAGGCGGTGGCGCGGATCCCCGACAAGGACACGCGCGATCATTATTTCGCCACGCTGAAGAACCTGAAATGGGAGCTGTTCGGCAACCGCCGCCGCGATTCCGCCCAGCCGCGGCCCGCGCAGGCCGGCTGGCAGCCGCGCGGCATGCGGCCCGCGCTGCCGGTGGCGCCGGCGGCGCCGACCCGGGCCTCGCGCCTGTCCTCGCCCGAGGCCGGCGAGCATGACGCCGAACTGCTGATCGAGGCCATGGTGCTGGCGATCTGCGCCACCCATCCCGACCTGATCGGCCCGGTCGAATCGCGGCTGGAGCGGCTGGAGCCGCAGGACCCCGAGCGCGCCGCGCTGATCCACGACCTGCTCTCGGGCACCCCGTCCCAGGCCGGCCAGCGCGCCCTTGAATCGATCCTCGCCGAGCCCCATGTGAGGGCGGCCCCGGCGATTCTGCGCCCCCATGACGGCGATGCCGCCGCCGGCATCCTTGCCAATGCGCTCGACCGCATCGAGGCCCGCCGCGCCGCGCGCGAGGAAATCGCCCGCGCCGAGACCGAGATCCAGGGTCTGGCCGACGAGGGGCTGACCTGGCGCATGGCGCAATCCGCCCGCGCCCGCCAGCAGGCCGACCATCCCTCGCTGGCCGACCTGTCGGACCTGGGCGAGGACAGCGACGCCTTCCGGGCCATCCTGGATGCGGCGCTGAAGAACGAGATCTGGCGCAAGCCGCGCCGCTGAAATGGGTCGGAGGGGCCGAATTGCCCGCTTCGAATCACCCCGGTCCGGGGCCGGGCCGCAGGCTTTGATTCGCCTGCGACTCGCGCTAGAAACGACCGATAGCCGATCCCGATTCGCCGATTCGCGAATCACTGCCTCAAGGGAGCCAGCATGGCAGCCAACGACGACGACCAGAAGCCCGACACCAAGGACGACGATCACTCGCTGGACATGTCGCAGGCTGCGGTCAAGCGCATGATCGCCGAAGGGCGCGAGCGCGGCTTCATCACCTATGACCAGCTGAACGCGGTGCTGCCGCCCGAGCAGGTGAGCTCGGACCAGATCGAGGACGTGATGTCCATGCTGTCCGAGATGGACATCCGCGTGGTCGAAAGCGATGAGGACGCCGAGGAAGCCGAGACCGGCGGCGAGGTTGCGACCACCGGCTCGGGCTCGCGCGAGATCGCCGTCGCCACGGCCGAAACCGAAAAGCTGGACCGCACCGATGACCCGGTGCGCATGTATCTGCGCGAGATGGGCTCGGTCGAACTGCTGAGCCGCGAGGGCGAGATCGCCATCGCCAAGCGCATCGAGGCCGGCCGCAACACCATGATCGCCGGGCTCTGCGAAAGCCCGCTGACCTTCAAGGCCATCACGCTGTGGCGGCAGGAGCTTCTGGACGAGGACATCCTGCTGCGCGACGTGATCGACCTCGAAACCACCTTCGGCCGCTCGATGGACGAGGAGGGCGAAGAGGAAGAGGTGCTCGACACCGCCGCCGCCCCGGCCGCTTCCGGCAATGCCGGCACCTCGGAAGAGGAGGAGCTGGACGCCGACGGCAACCCCATCGGCCGCGACGACGAGGAAGAGGACGACGACGGCCAGAACCTGTCGCTGGCCGCGATGGAAGCCTCGCTGAAGCCCAAGGTGCTCGAGACGCTCGAAGCCATCGCCCAGGGCTATGAAGAGCTGGCGCATATGCAGGACAACCGCATGTCCGCCACGCTGAACGAGGACGGCACCTTCTCGGCCGCGCAGGAATCGGCCTATCAGGTGCTGCGCTCGCGCATCGTCGGGCTGGTCAACGAACTGCACCTGCACAATGCCCGGATCGAGGCGCTGGTCGACCAGATCTATGGCATCAACCGCCGCATCGTCACCATCGACTCGGGCATGGTGAAGCTGGCCGACGGCGCCCGCATCAACCGCCGCGAATTCATCGACGCCTATCGCGGCAGCGAGCTGGACCCGACCTGGGTCGAGCGCATGATGGAGCACAAGGGCCGCGGCTGGCAGGCGCTGTTCGAGCGTTCGCGCGCCCAGGTCGAGCAGCTGCGCGGCGACATGGCCATGGTCGGCCAGCATGTCGGCGTCGACATCGAGGAATTCCGCCGCATCGTCAGCCAGGTCCAGCGCGGCGAGAAGGAATCGCGCCAGGCCAAGAAGGAAATGGTCGAGGCGAACCTGCGGCTGGTGATCTCGATCGCCAAGAAATACACGAACAGGGGCCTGCAATTCCTTGATCTCATTCAGGAAGGCAATATCGGCCTGATGAAGGCCGTGGACAAGTTCGAGTATCGGCGCGGCTACAAGTTCTCGACCTATGCGACCTGGTGGATCCGCCAGGCGATCACGCGCAGCATCGCCGACCAGGCCCGCACCATCCGCATCCCGGTGCATATGATCGAGACGATCAATAAGCTGGTGCGCACCGGCCGCCAGATGCTGCACGAGATCGGCCGCGAGCCCACGCCCGAGGAACTGGCCGAAAAGCTGCAGATGCCGCTGGAAAAGGTCCGCAAGGTGATGAAGATCGCCAAGGAGCCGATCAGCCTCGAAACCCCGATCGGGGACGAGGAGGACAGCCAGCTTGGCGATTTCATCGAGGACAAGAATGCCGTGCTGCCGCTCGACAGCGCCATTCAGGAAAACCTCAAGGAAACCACCACCCGCGTGCTGGCCAGCCTGACCCCGCGCGAGGAGCGGGTGCTGCGCATGCGCTTCGGCATCGGCATGAACACCGACCACACGCTGGAAGAGGTCGGCCAGCAGTTCAGCGTCACCCGCGAGCGCATCCGCCAGATCGAGGCCAAGGCGCTGCGCAAGCTGAAGCACCCCTCGCGCTCGCGCAAGCTGCGGTCCTTCCTGGACCAGTAAGGCGCTTATCGCGAACTGAAAAGCGGCCGCGCCGGGCAAGCGCGGCCGCTTCGCTTTGGATCGGTTGCGGCTCAGCCGTGTTTCTCGATCCAGGCCGCGAAGGCGTCGACGAAACCGCCAAGGAATTTCGCCGTTGCCGGGTCGGTGACGTGGCCGTCGGCGGCATAAGCCTCGGGTTTCCACTGGATATAGGCCTCGGGCGTGGGCATCATCACCATGCCGACGGCCAGCATGTCGGTCTTGAGCCGGGCCTGGCCGACGGCGGCGCCGATCACGCCGGGCGAGGCGCCGGTGATCGCCGCCGGCTTGTCCTTCCAGGAATTCTCGCCATAGGGCCGGGTGCCCCAGTCCAGCGCGTTCTTGATCACGCCCGGATAGCTGCGGTTGTATTCCGGCGTGATCGCCAGCACCGCGTCGGAATGCTCGACCCGGTCCTTGAGCCGCAGCACCGGGACCGGCGGCTCGGCCCAGAGTTCCTCGTTGTAATGCGGCAGGTCGCCGATATGCAGCGGGTGGAACTGCAGCCGGTCTCCGGCCAGGTTTTGCAGCGCGAGCATCAGCCTGTGATTGATCGACTCCTTGCGCAGCGAGCCGATGATGACGGCGACGGACTTGGCCATGCCTGATCTCCTTTGACGGTTTGTGGCCAGAAGCTAGGCGCGGCGGCGGCGGGATGAAAGACCCGTGCGGCTTGCAATCATGGGGGAAAAGGTGAACAGTCGCGCCGGGCGCCCGCCGGGGCGCGAAACAGCGAGGCGCGGATGCCCGAGGACATGGCGGTGAAATTGCACGATTGGCTGGCGAATTCGGGCAACCTGCGCGCGGCCCTGGCGGTGGCGCTGGCCGCGCTGGCCCTGTGCTTCGTTCAGCTGTGGCGAACCCGGCGTTCGGCGCAGGCGTCCGCGGCGCGCGAATCGGCGCTGCTGGCGCGGCTGGAGGCCGAGGCGGCCCAGCTGCGCGATCAGCTGCTGGCCGCGAGCCGGCTGGAGACCCGCGCCGAGGGCCTGGGCCAGCGCATGCGCGAGCTGATCGAGGAACGCGACGCCTTGACCGACGCGCTGCATGGCGAGCGCCAGTCGGTCTCGCGGCTGGAGCGCATGCTGGCCGAGACCCGGCTGGCCGCCGAGAAGGACCGCGAGGCGGCCGAGCGCGATCTCGCCACCCTGCGCGAATTGCGCGAGGAGATGACCGGCCAGTTCCGGCTGATGGCGCATGAGACGCTGAAGACCCAGGGCAGCGAAATGCAAAAGACGCATGGCGAGCAGCTTTCCGCGCTGCTGACGCCGTTCCGCGACCAGGTGCACCGCTTCCAGACCGAGCTGCAGGCCCGCAACAAGGCCACCGACGAGGAGCGCGCCCGGCTGCGCGAACAGATCGAATATCTGCACAAGCGTTCCGAGGACATCTCGCGCGAGGCGGTGGCGCTGACCCGGGCGCTCAAGGGCGACAGCCAGAAGCGCGGTGCCTGGGGCGAGATGATCCTGGAGCGCATCCTCGAGGATTCGGGCCTGCTTTCCGGTACGCATTACCTGACCCAGACCAGCCACCGCGACGGCGACGGCAAGCTGTGGCGGCCGGACGTGATCGTGAAGCTGCCGCAGAAGAAGATCCTGGTGATCGACAGCAAGGTGTCGCTGAACGCCTATGAAGAGGCGGTGAATGCCGAGGACGGGCTGGTGCGCGAGGCGGCGCTGCGCCGGCATGTCGCCGCGATGCGCGGCCATGTCACCGGCCTGGCCGCCAAGGGCTATCAGGCGCTGGACGAGGGCGCGGTCGATTACGTGCTGATGTTCGTCCCGGTCGAGGGCGCCTTTTCCGAGGCGCTGCGGGTCGATCCCGACCTCGCGCGTTTCGCCATGGAGAACCGGGTCGGGCTGACCACGCCGACGACGCTGATGCTGACGCTGCGCACCGTCGATCACATCTGGACGGTCGAGCGGCGCGAATCGAACGCCATGCAGATCGCCGCTCGCGCCGGCCAGCTCTACGACAAGCTGCACGGTTTTGTCGGCGCCATCGAGGATGTCGGCACGGCGCTGGAGCGGGCGCAGAAAAGCCATGCCACCGCGCTCGACCGGCTGACGCGCGGCCCCGGCAACGTCATCCGCCAGGCCGAGATGCTGCGCGAACTCGGCGCCCGCACCCAGAAGCGGCTGGGGCTCGACCATGACGGCGCCATGCTGGAAGCGCCCGACGAGGCGGCGGAGTAGGCTTTTGGGTATTTTTGCAACAAAGAAGGCCAGGCTGCGGCCGGCCGTCGCCAGAGGGCGGCGATGAAGACGGTCCTGACCATCGCCACGCATGGCCCCGCCTGCCACGAGATCACGCGCGAGATTGCCGGCTGGCTGCGCCAGGTCGGCGCCGGGGAGGGCGTGCTGACGGTCTTTGTCCGCCATACCTCCTGCTCGCTGCTGATCCAGGAGAATGCCGACCCCGACGTGCAGCGCGACCTGCTGGGCTGGCTCGACCGCATCGCGCCGCCGGCCGATCACCCGTCGATGGCCTGGTTGACCCATCGCGCCGAGGGCCCCGACGACATGCCCGTGCATCTGAAGGCGGCGGTCCTGCCGGTCAGCCTGTCGATCCCGGTCGTGGACGGGCGCATGGCGCTTGGCACCTGGCAAGGCATCTATCTGGTCGAGCATCGCCACGCCCCGCATCGCCGCGAGGTGCTGGTCAAGTTTCAGGCAGGCTGACGAAAGCTGTGGAGAACCGACCGAAAATCGCTTCCCCTTAATTGTTTGTTGTGAAAACCTGCGTAACAAACGGGCAAGCAACCGGGGCAAGGCATGGCTTCAGGAAACCGATCACAAGCGGCGCAGGGGCTGGGCCTGATCGCCCCGCCGCTGGGCTATGCGGTGCTGGTGCTGGCGGCGCCGCTCCTGACCATCCTGGCCTATTCCTTCTTCAAGGACGGCTACCTGACCGTCATCCGCGAATTCACGCTGGAGAATTACCGCGCCGTCTGGTCCGACCCGATCTTTCACAAGATCATGCTGCGCTCGCTGGGCGTCGCGGCGCTGGTGACGCTGGTCACGGTGGTGCTGGCCTTTCCGGTGGCCTATTTCCTGTCCTTCGCGGTCGACCCGCGCAAGAAGTCCATGTGGCTGTTCCTGATCACCATTCCCTTCTGGACCAGCTACCTGATCCGGGTTTTCCTGTGGAAGGTGATCCTGGGCTATAACGGCGTCATCAACTCGGGGCTGAAGTCGCTGGGCATCATCGAGCAGCCGCTGACCTTCATCCTCTACAACGTGAACTCCATGGTGCTGACGCTGGCGCATGCCTATGCGCCCTTCGCGATCCTGCCGATCTTCATCGCGCTGGAAAAGATCGACCGCTCGCTGCTGGAGGCCGGGCGCGATCTGGGCGAAAGCCGGGCGATGACCTTCTGGCGGGTGACGCTGCCCCTGGCCATGCCGGGGGTGGTGGCGGCGGCGCTGATCGTCTTCATCCCGACCATCGGCGACTATGTCACCCCGGCGCTGATCGGCGGCGGCAAGATCCCGATGATCGCCAACATGATCCAGAGCCAGATGCTGGACCAGGACAACCGGCCGATGGGCTCGGCGCTGGCGGTCACCGCCATGCTGATCGTCGCGCTGCTGTCGCTGGTCTTCGTGGCGCTGAACCGCCGCTTCCTGAAGGTGCGGCAATGAAGGGCGGGGGGCTGCGCGCCTATGCGATCGCCTATCTGCTGTTCCTCTATGCGCCGATCCTGCTGCTGCCGGTCTTTGCCTTCAACTCGGGCACGATCATCGCCTTTCCGCTGAAGGAATTCACCACGCAATGGTTCGCCCAGATGGCCGAGAACGCCTCGCTGCGCCGGGCGCTGCTGAACTCGCTGACCATCGCGGTCTGCTCCTCGGTCTTCGCCACCTGCTTGGGCATCTTCGCCGCCCGCGCCTCGACCCGGTTCGCGTTTCCCGCCAAGGGGCCGATCATGGGGCTGATCATGCTGCCGCTGGTCCTGCCCGAGATCATCGTCTCGATCTCGCTTCTGGTGGTGCTCCTGTCCGTCGGGGTCAAGCTCAGCATCCTGACGGTGATGCTGGGCCATACGCTGATCTGCATGCCCTATGCGACGGTGATCCTGTCCACGGCCTTCAACTCGCTCGACCGTTCGCTGGAAGAGGCCGCCTATGACCTGGGCGAGACGCGATGGAGCGCCTTCCGGCTGGTGATCCTGCCGCTGGTCATGCCGGGGATCATCTCGTCGCTGCTGATGAGCTTCACCATCAGCCTGGACGAATTCATCATCGCCTTCTTCCTGGCCGGGAACGAGCCGACGCTGCCGACCTATATCTTCAGCCAGCTGCGCTTTCCGAAGCAGATCCCGATGATCATGGCGCTGGGGACGGTGCTGGTGGTGATGTCGATCCTGCTTCTGAGCGTCGCAGAATATTTCCGCCGTCGCGGCATCGCGAAGACCGGCGCCAAGGACACGGGGGGCTTCCTTTGAGCCAGAGCCAGAAAACCACCGCCGCCCATCGCGCCGCCATGGCCGGGGCCAAGCCGATGATCGAATGCCGGCAGGTGCAGAAATACTATGGCGACTATCACGCGCTGCGCGGCATCGACCTGACCATCCGCGCGGGCGAGTTCTTTTCGCTGCTCGGCCCCTCGGGCTGCGGCAAGACCACGCTTTTGCGCACCATCGCCGGGTTCGAGGATATTTCCTCGGGCGTGGTGCTGATCGACGGCCAGGACATGGAGGGGGTGCCGGCAAACCGCCGCCCCACGAACATGGTGTTCCAGTCCTATGCCATCTTCCCGCATCTGACCGTGGCCGAGAACGTCGGCTTCGGCCTGCGCCGCGACCCGCGTTCCAAGGCCGAAAAGGCCGCCGCGGTCGAGGAGGCGCTGGCCATGGTCGGCCTGAAGGGCTACGGCGCCCGCGCCAGCCATGCGCTCTCGGGCGGGCAGCGGCAGCGGGTGGCGCTGGCCCGGGCGCTGATCCTGAAGCCCAAGGTGCTGCTGCTGGACGAACCCTTGTCGGCCTTGGACCGCAAGATGCGCGAGCAGATGCAGGTCGAACTGATCAAGCTGCAGCGCCAGGTCGGCATCACCTTCGTCCTGGTCACCCATGACCAGGAGGAGGCGCTGGTCATGTCCGACCGCATCGCGGTGATGTTCGAGGGCCAGATCGCCCAGCTCGACGGGCCCGAGGCGCTTTATGCCCGCCCGACCAGCCGCCGGGTGGCGAATTTCATCGGCGTGATGAATTTCCTGCCGACGCGGGTGCTGGGCGAAACGCTCTCGGGGGTCGAGGTCGAGGTGCCCGGCCTCGGCCGGGTCGAGATCCCGGCGGCGAATGTCAGCCATGCCGATCCCGGCGACGACGGCCCCTCGGTCGGCTTCCGGCCCGAGGCGGTGTCGCTGGTCTCGGCCGGCGCGCCGGGCCAGGCCCGGGTCGCCGAAGGGGTCGTCGACGAGGTCGTCTATTACGGCGACATGACCTATTACGACGTGCGGCTGGACGGCTCGGCCGGGTTCGACGGCCAGGCCCGGCCGGTCCGCATCGCCATGCGCAACGTCTTCGGCCGCGAGGTGCAGGACGTGGGCACGCGCGCGAATGTGAGCTGGTCGCCGGGCTCGCTGGTGCTTTTCCGCTGAAACGCCCGACGCCGGCCGCGGCATTCCGCCGAGCCGGTTTGCGGCCCGGCGCCGCCCATGCCACAGTCCCCGCACAATGCAACAGACGGAGATCGAGATGATCGCACGTTCCGCAACATTCCGCGTGGCCCTGTTGTCGGCCCTGACCGTGGCCGGCCTTTCCGCCGGCGCCCTGGCGCAAGAGGCGGCGACCCCCACCACCCCGGCCCCCGCGGCCACGGCCGAAGCCCCGGCCGCCACCGCGCCGGCCCCGGCCGCGCAGGACAGCGGCGCCGCCTATGAAAGCGCCCGCAACCAGCTGGGCGTGCTGGGTTATTGCCAGGACAAGGGCTATATCGACGCCAAGGCGGTCGAGACCCAGACCAAGCTTCTGGCAATGATCCCGGCAGGCGATACCGCCAAGGGCGATGCGGCCGAGGCCAAGGGCAAGGAAGGCACCGTTTCGGCCATGGGGGTCGAGCGCACCCTGGCCGATGCCGCCAAGGAAAAGAACACCACCGAGGATGCGCTCTGCAAGCAGATGGACGCGCTGTTGCAGCAGCTCGCCTCGCAAGTGCCGGCCTGACGCCGGTCTCGTGAACCGGGGGCCAGTCGCTCGGTCCCCGGCTTGCGGCCGGTCCCGATCCGCGAGGGGCGGGGCCGGCCGTCGACGGCTAGAGCGGCGGCAACGTGGCTTGGGTCTTTTTCGGCAGCGCGCCGCGCACCAGCCGATAGGAATGGCGGATGCGATGCGCCAGCTCGTCCGGCGCCGAATCCAGCGGCAGGGCCACCCAGCTTGCATGCAGATAGGCCGCGCGTTCGGCCACGCCGGTCTCGATCAGGAAGCGTGCCGTCTCGGCGCTGTCGGTCTTGACCGAGACCAGACCGTTGGTGGCGCCGGTCACGGCAAAGCTCTTGCCGCCGATCTTCCAGCAATCATGGCCACCGCCCCAGGGGTCCGACCACTCGGCCCCGGGCTGGGCGGCGCAGATCTCGTTCACCAGTTCGCGGCTCATGGCGCGAGTGTCGCAGCCTCTCTTGGCAGAGGCAAGACAATGCGTTAAGGCAGGCGCATGAAGGTGAGAACCGCCGCCCTCCGCTGCATCATTACCGGCTGAAATTTCAGGCGGGCGGTTCCAGATTGACCGGATGACGCCCGCAAAGGGGAAGTCATGGTCGAGATCAGGCTGACGAATACGAAGACGCGCCGGAAAGAGGATTTCCAGCCGCTGGACCCGCAGAACGTGCGGCTGTATCTGTGCGGCCCGACGGTCTATGACCGCGCGCATCTGGGCAATGCCCGGCCGGTGGTGGTGATCGACGTGCTGGTGCGGCTGCTGCGCCATGTCTATGGCCCGGAGCATGTGACCTATGTGCGCAATTTCACCGACGTGGACGACAAGATCAACGCGGCCGCGCTGGCCCGCAAGGAAGCCGGCGCGCCGGGCACGCTGGAGGAGCTGATCCGCCAGCGCACCGCGGAGACCATCGGCTGGTATCACGCCGACATGGATGCGCTGGGGGCCGCGCGCCCGGATCACGAGCCGCGCGCCACCGACTACATCGACCAGATGCAGCGCATGATCGGCCAGCTGATCGAAAGCGGCCATGCCTATGCCAGGGACGGCCATGTGCTGTTCCGGGTGCGGAGTTATGCCGATTACGGCAAGCTCTCGGGCCGCTCGGTCGACGACATGATCGCCGGGGCGCGGGTCGAGGTCGCGCCCTTCAAGGAAGACCCGATGGACTTCGTGCTGTGGAAGCCCTCGGACGGTGACCTGCCGGGCTGGGACAGCCCCTGGGGCCGCGGCCGGCCGGGCTGGCATATCGAATGCTCGGCCATGTCCTACGAGCTTTTGGGCGAGAGCTTCGACATCCATGCCGGCGGCATCGACCTGCAATTCCCGCATCACGAGAACGAGATCGCGCAGAGCTGCTGCGCGCATCCGCACGGGCAGTTCGCCCGGGTCTGGCTGCATAACGAGATGCTGCAGGTCGAGGGCCGGAAGATGTCCAAGAGCCTGGGCAATTTCTTCACCGTGCGCGATTTGCTGGACCAGGGCATCCCGGGCGAGGTGATCCGCTTCGTGCTGCTGTCCACGCATTACCGCAAGCCGATGGACTGGACGGCCGAGAAGGCGCGCGAGGCCGAGGCGAGCCTGCGCAAGTGGCGCGGGCTTGTCGCGGGGATCGACCCCGCGCCAAGCCCGGCCCCCGCCGTCATCGCCGCGCTTGCCGACGATCTCAATACCGCGGGGGCGATCGCGGCGCTGCACGAGCTGGCGGGGCAGGGCGACGCGGCGGGGCTCTTGGCCTCGGCGCAACTGCTGGGGCTGCTGGGCGAGGAGCTGGGCGATTGGGCGCGCGGGCCGGACCTCTCGGTCCTGGCCGCCCGGATGGAGAGCCTGCGTGCCGAGGCCAAGGCGCAGAAGGATTTCTCGGCCGTCGATGCGCTCAAGCGCCAGCTGGCCGAGGCCGGGGTCGAGATCCGCATGACCAAGGACGGCACCGAGCTTCTGCCCGGCGCCGGCTTCGATCCCGCCCGCCTGCCGCAATAATCCGAACCAGCCAGCCGAAAGGGGAATGCCCCGATGCCGCGCGAGCGACTTTACCTCTACGACACCACGCTGCGCGACGGGCAGCAGACCCAGGGCGTGCAGTTCTCGGCCGCCGAGAAGGCCGAGATCGCCCTGATGCTGGACAGCCTGGGCGTCGATTACATCGAGGGCGGCTGGCCCGGCGCCAATCCGACCGACAGCGACTTCTTCGCCGCGGCACCCGCGACCCGCGCCACCATGACCGCCTTTGGCATGACCAAGCGGGCCGGGCGCTCGGCCCAGAACGACGACGTGCTGGCGGCGGTGCTGGATGCGGGCACGCCGGCGGTCTGCATCGTCGGCAAGACCCATCCCTTTCACGTCCGCGAGGCGTTGGGGATCACGCTGGAGGAGAACCTCGAGAACATCCGCGCCTCGGTCGCGCATCTGGTGGCCCAAGGCCGCGAGGCGCTGTTCGATGCCGAGCATTTCTTCGACGGCCATGCCGAGGATGCGGATTACGCGACCCGCTGCCTGCGGGTGGCGCTGGAGGCGGGCGCGCGCTGGCTGGTGCTGTGCGACACCAATGGCGGCACGCTGCCCGACCGCGTGGGGCAGGTCACGCGGGCGGTGATCGCGGCGGGCATCCCGGGCGAGCGCCTGGGCATCCACACCCATGACGACACCGGCAACGCCGTCGCCTGCACGCTGGCCGCCGTCGATGCCGGGGCGCGGCAGATCCAGGGCACGTTGAACGGCCTCGGCGAGCGCTGCGGCAATGCCAGCCTGACGACGCTGATCCCGACGCTCTTGCTGAAGGAGCCCTATGCCTCGGGTTATGAGACCGGGCTGGCGGGGCTTTCCGAGATGACGCGGATCTCACGCCGGCTCGACGAGATCCTGAACCGCGCGCCCGCGCGTGCCGCGCCCTATGTCGGCACCTCGGCCTTTGCCCACAAGGCCGGGCTGCATGCCAGCGCCATCCTGAAGAACCCGGCGACCTATGAGCATATCGACCCGGCGGCGGTCGGCAATGCGCGGGTGATCCCGATGTCGAACCAGGCCGGGCAGTCGAACCTGCGTGCGCGTCTGGCGGATGCCGGGATCGAGATCGCCCGCGACGATCCGGCGCTGGTGCGGATCCTGGACCTGGTCAAGGCGCGCGAGGATCAGGGCTATGCCTATGACGGCGCCCAGGCCAGTTTCGAGCTGCTGGCGCTGGCCGAATTGGGGCGGATGCAGCATTTCTTCGACGTCGAGCGCTATCGCGTCACCGTCGAGCGCAGGACGAACGCGCTGGGAAAACGCATCTCGGTTTCCGAGGCGGTGGTCGTGGTCGAGATCGGCGGCGCGCGCATGCTCTCGGTCAGCGAAAGCATGGACGGCGAAGGGCATGATCGCGGCCCGGTCAACGCGCTGTGGCGGGCGCTCGCCAAGGATCTGGGGCCCTATCAGGCCGCCATCGACGACATGCATCTGGTCGACTTCCGCGTCCGCATCACCGGCGGCGGCACCGATGCCGCGACCCGGGTCATCATCGACAGCGCCGACGGCCAAGGCAACCGCTGGTCCACGGTCGGCGTCTCGCCCAATATCGTCGATGCCAGTTTCGAGGCGCTGGTCGACGCGATCCGCTGGAAGCTGCTCCGCGACGGGGTGGTCCCGGCATGAGCCTTGACGCCTGCGCCGAAAGCCTGCGCGCCCATGATCACGAGCGTTTCGGCATCTGCCTGCTGGCCCCGGCCGAGGCGCGGCCGAAGCTGCTGACGCTTTATGCGCTGAGCCTGGAGCTGGCGCGGGCGCCGCTGGCCTCGCACGAGCCGCTGATCGCCGAGATGCGGCTGCAATGGTGGATCGAGCGGCTGCAGGCGATCGGGCAGGGCCAGCGGCCGTCGCATGAGCTGCTGACGCCGCTGGCCGAGGCTTGGGGCGACCGCGCCGGTGCCTTTGCCGGTCTGGCCGAGCCGCGCCGGCGCGATGCGGCGCGCGAGCCGCATGAGGGGCCGGAGGCGGTCGCGGCTTATGTGCGGGAAACGGCGGTGCCGCTGGTCCTGTTCGCGGCCGAGGCCCTCGATGGGCCGAAGGCGGCGACACCCGCTGTCGCTGCCTGGGCTGGCGCCGGGGGCTTCGCGCCCCCGGACCCCCGCGGGGTATTGGGGGAGCAAAGAAGCCTGGGGCCGGTGGCGGGCGTGATCGCCGCGCAGGCCGAAGGGGCAGGGCTGGCGGCCTGGCTGGCCGCGCTGCCGGCCTTGCAGGGGCTGGGACTGGGGCTTTGGGAGCCTTCGGCGCCGGTGCTGGCCGAGATTGCCGGCATGGCGCGGGCGAAGCTGGCCGAGGCGCGGGCCGGGCGGCGCGCAGTGCCGCGCGGGCTGGCGCCGGTGCTGTTTCCGGGCGCGCAGGTAAAGGCGGTGCTGGAGGCGGCGCCGCGCGGCATCGAGGCCCTGGCCGGGGCGCAGGTGTCGGAGTTCCGCAAACGGCTGGCCTTGACCCGCTTTGCCCTGACCCATCGCTGGTGGGTGTGAAAAAGGGCGGCCTTGCGGGCCGCCCTTCCTTGTTTCTGCGCGGTCGGTCAGCCGCGCAGGATCGAGCGCCCGGCATAGACTGCGCTGGCGCCCAGCATTTCCTCGATGCGGATCAGCTGGTTGTATTTCGCCAGCCGGTCCGAGCGCGCGAGCGAGCCGGTCTTGATCTGGCCGCAGTTCGTCGCCACGGCGAGGTCGGCGATGGTCGCGTCCTCGGTCTCGCCCGAGCGGTGCGACATCACCGAGGTATAGCGGGCACGGTCGGCCATGCGCACGGCGTCCAGCGTCTCGGTCAGGGTGCCGATCTGGTTGACCTTCACCAGCAGCGAGTTGGCGCAACCCTTGGCGATGCCCTCGGCCAGACGCTCAGGGTTGGTGACGAAGAGGTCGTCGCCGACCAGCTGCACGCGGTCGCCCAGGCGCTCGGTCAGCAGTTTCCAGCCGTCCCAGTCGTCCTCGGAGCAGCCGTCCTCGATCGACAGGATCGGGTAGTCGTTGCAGAGCGCTTCCAGATAGGCGACGTTTTCGGCCGGGGCCAGGGATTTGCCCTCGCCCTTCATCTCGTATTTGCCGCCCTTGAAATACTCGGTCGAGGCGCAGTCCAGCGCCAGCATGATGTCGTCGCCGGGCGCGTAGCCGGCCTTTTCGATGGCCTTCAGGATGAAGTCCAGCGCGTCGCGGGTCGAGCTGAGGTTCGGCGCGAAGCCGCCCTCGTCGCCGACGCCGGTGGCGAGACCCGCCGCCGAGAGTTCCTTCTTCAGCGTGTGGAACACCTCGGAACCCATGCGCACGGCTTCGCGGATGTTCTCCGCCGAAACCGGCATGATCATGAATTCCTGGATGTCGATCGGGTTGTCGGCATGTTCGCCGCCGTTGATGATGTTCATCATCGGCACCGGCAGCACATGCGCGCCCGTGCCGCCGACATAGCGGTAGAGCGGCTGCGCCGAGGCTTCCGCCGCGGCCTTGGCGGCGGCCAGCGACACGCCCAGGATGGCATTGGCGCCCAGCCGGCCCTTGTTCGGGGTGCCGTCGAGCTCGATCATCAGCCGGTCGATGCCGATCTGGTCGGTCGCGTCCTCGCCGATCAGATTCTCGGCGATCTCGCCATTGACCGCATTGACGGCCTCCAGCACGCCCTTGCCCATGTAGCGCGCCTTGTCGCCGTCGCGCTTTTCCACCGCCTCATGCGCGCCGGTCGAGGCGCCCGAGGGCACCGCGGCGCGGCCCATGGTGCCGTCCTCCAGCGTCACGTCGACCTCGACCGTCGGGTTGCCCCGGCTGTCCAGAATCTCGCGCGCAAAGATGTCGATGATGGCCGTCATGGCTTCCGTCCCTCTCGTGACAATGGTTGGGCGTTGTTTAGCCGAGCCGGCCGGCCCGGAAAAGCGCCATTATTCCGTTGCGGCATCATCCTCGCCGGGGATGCGCGAGGTGATGCGGGCCGGGTGATAGCCGCGCGGCACGTCCTCATGCGCATCGACCACCAGGTCGGCCCAGACCGGCAGGTGGTCCGAAGCTTGCCGAGCCATGTCGCTGTCAAGGACGCCGCAATCCCGCAGTTCGATGCTGCGCGACATGGCGAAACGGTCGTAGCGCAGCCGCGGAAAGGGCGCGGGCCAGCTGGGGCCGGGGGTGACGATGCGCAAGGGCTCCAGCGCCTCGAGCCCGCGCGAATCGTGCCATTCGTTGAAATCGCCGGTCAGCACCATGCGGTCGTGGCCGATGCGCCGGGCCTGGGCGATGATGCGCGACAGCTGCGCCCGGCGGGACGAGCGCATCAGGCCCAGGTGCATCGCCACCACCGTCAGCCCGGGCAGGCGCAGCACCAGGGCGCCGCGCGGCTCGATCCCGGGCAGGGGCAGGCGGCGGATCTCGGCCTTGTCGCGCAACTCGGGGCGCAGAAGGATGGTCTGGCCGTGCCAGCCCAGCGAATTCTCGCCGGTGCCGAGAAAGGGCGCGGGCACCATGCCGGTGGTGCGCTCGATCAGCGCCCGCGGCAGCGCCTCGGGCCGGGCGCCGAAGCGGAAATCGACCTCTTGCAGCGCGATGACATCGGCGCCGAGTTCGGCGATCACGGCAAGGTTGCGTTCGGGCGCATGCGGGCCGGTCATGCCGCGGCATTTGTGCAGGTTATAGCTGGCCAGTCGCAGATGGTCGGGACTTTTCGCCATGGGCCTGTCGTTCTTCAGGTGCCGCAGAAGGTGCGCTGGACCAGTTCCTCGGGCCGCGGCGCCAGGGCAAAGCTGTCCCATTCCGGACGATCCTGCAAGGGCTCGCGCAAGGCCGCGTCAAGCGCGTGGAACGGTGCATAGTCGCCGTCCCGGGCGGCGGCGATCACCGCCTCGATGCGGTGGTTCCTGGGGATGCGGCGCGGATTGGCCGCGGCCATCACCGCCTGGGCATCCGCGAGCCCGGCGATGCGGGCCTGCCAGTCGACGACCCAGGCGTCGAAACCGGCCGGATCGGCGAGCTCGGCCCGCGCCGTGCCGTCCGACAGCCCGGCGAAGCTGCGGGTGAAATCCGCCCGCGTCTCGGCCATCAGCGTCAGCAGGCGCTCGACCAAGCCGCGATCCTCGGGGCGCGGATCGGAAATGCCCAGCTTGGCGGCAAAGCGGCCCAGCCATTCGCGCTGATAGATCTCGGGGAAGCCGTGCACGATGCGGGTCGCGCGCTCAACCGCGGCATCGTCATTGCCCATCAGCGGCACCAGGCAGCTCGCGAGCTGCGCCAGGTTCCAGACCGCGATGTTCGGCTGCTCGCGCCAGGCATAGCGGCCATGGGCGTCGATCGAGGAGAACACCTTGTCCGGCCGATATTCGTCCATGAAGGCGCAGGGGCCATAGTCGATGGTCTCGCCCGAGACCGCCATGTTGTCGGTGTTCATCACCCCGTGGATGAAGCCGAGCGCCATCCAGCCGGCGATGGTCGCGGCCTGCCGCGCCACCACGGCCTCCAGCAGTTCGCCGGCGTCGGCCGCAGCCGGATAGTGCCGGGCGATGACGTGATCGGCCAGCAGTTGCAGCCGGTCGCGGTCGCCGCGCGCGGCATAGAATTCGAAGGTGCCGACGCGGATATGGCTCGCGGCAACGCGGGTCAGCACCGCGCCGGGCAGCAGGGTCTCGCGGATCACCTGCTCGCCGGTGGCGACGGCGGCCAGCGCCCGCGTGGTCGGGATGCCGCAGGCCGCCATGAATTCGCTGACCAGGTATTCGCGCAGCACCGGCCCCAGCCAGGCCCGGCCGTCGCCCCGGCGCGAGAAGGGCGTGGGCCCGGCGCCCTTCAGCTGGATGTCGAAGCGCGCGCCGTCCGGCGCCACCACCTCGCCCAGCAGAACGGCGCGGCCGTCGCCCAGTTGCGGCACGAAACCGCCGAACTGGTGGCCGGCATAGGCCTGGGCGATGGGCTCGGCGCCCTCGGGCAGGGCGTTGCCGGCCAGCATGGCGATGCCCTCGGGGCCGGCGAGCCAATCGGCATCCAGGCCCAGCCGTTCGGCCAGCGGCCGGTTCAGCGCCACCAGCTGCGGATCGCGCACCGGCGTCGGATGGGTGCGGGTGAAGAAGCCCTGGGGCAGCCGGGCATAGCTGTTGTCGAAGTGGATCATCGGACCCTCCTTTCGACATTATCTAGCCTTCCTTGCGGAAAAGTTAAGGCCCGCTCAATGCGAGACGCTGTTCGAGAACAGGTTGACCACCACCACGCCGCCGACGATCAGCGAAAGCCCGATCACCGCGGCCAGGTCCAGCTTCTGGCCGAAACCCACCAGTCCGATCAGCGACACCAGCACGATGCCGAGCCCGCTCCAGATCGCATAGGCGATGCCCAGCGGCATGCTGCGCAGCGCATGCGACAGGAAATAGAACGAGGCCGCATAGCACAGCCCCATCGCCAGCGTCGGCACAAGCTGGGTGAACTGCTGGCTGCGCTGCAGGAAGGTCGTGCCGATGACCTCCAGCGTGATGGCGGTGAAAAGCGTGGCATAGGTGCTGATCGGCATGGGCGGCTCCGGCGAATCTGGCCCCATCTAAGCCGGCGCAGGACAGAAAGTCACGCCGCCCTTGAACCCGGGTCGCGATCTGACTATCCCGGTGACTTGCCAATCCCAGAGGTGCTGCCCGTGAAATTCCTCGATCTCGCCAAGGTCTATGTCCGCTCGGGCGGGGGCGGCGCCGGCTGCGTGTCCTTCCGCCGCGAGAAATTCGTCGAATACGGCGGCCCGGATGGCGGCGACGGCGGCCGCGGCGGCGACGTCTGGGCCGAGGCGGTGGGCGGGCTGAACACGCTGATCGACTTCCGCTTCCAACAGCATTTCTTCGCCAGGTCGGGCCAGCACGGCATGGGCGCGCAGCGCACCGGCGCCAGCGGTGACGACATCGTGCTGCGCGTGCCGGTCGGCACCGAGATCCTGGAAGAGGACCAGGAAACCGTGATCGCCGACCTGACCGAACCCGGGCAGCGCGTGCTTCTGGCCAAGGGCGGCAACGGCGGTTTCGGCAACCTGCATTTCAAGAGCTCGACCAACCGCGCGCCGCGCAACGCCAATCCGGGGCAGGAGGGCGTCGAGCGCACGCTGTGGCTGCGGCTGAAGCTGATCGCCGACGCGGGCCTTGTCGGCCTGCCCAATGCCGGGAAATCCACCTTCCTTGCGGCGGTGTCGAACGCGCGGCCCAAGATCGCCGATTATCCCTTTACCACGCTGCACCCGAACCTGGGCGTGGTCGGCATCGACGGGCATGAATTCGTCATGGCCGACATTCCGGGCCTGATCGAAGGCGCGAGCGAGGGCCGCGGCCTGGGCGACCAGTTCCTGGGCCATGTCGAACGCTCGCGCGTGCTCCTGCACCTGATCGACGGCACTGCCGAGGACGTGGCCCAGGACGCCCGCACCATCCTGACCGAGCTTCAGGCCTATTCCCCGGCCCTGGCCGAAAAGCCGCGGGTGACGGCGCTGAACAAGATCGACGCGCTGGACGCCGAGACCCTGGCCGAGCGCAAGGCCGCGCTGGAAGCCGAGATCGGCGGGCCGGTGCTGCTGATGTCGGGCGTCTCGCGCCAAGGCGTGCCCGAGGTGCTGCGCGCGCTCTGGGCGCAGATCCTGCCCTCGCGCGGGCCGGCCGTGACCGAGGAAGACAAGCCGTGGCAGCCCTGATCCCCGAACTGGACCGGGCGCAGCGGCTGGTGGTCAAGATCGGCTCGGCGCTGCTGGTCGATGGCAACGGGCTGCGCACCGAATGGCTGCGCGCGCTTTGCGACGACGTGGCCGAGGCGCGGGCGCGGGGCACGGACGTGGTGCTGGTCTCGTCGGGTGCCATCGCGCTGGGGCGGCTGGTGCTGGAGCTGCCGGCCGGCCCGCTGCGGGTCGAACAGTCGCAGGCGGCGGCAGCGGTCGGCCAGATCCGCCTGGCCCGCGCCTATGAAGAGGCGCTGGCCCCGCATGGCGTCAAGACCGCGCAACTGCTGGTCACGCTCGACGACACCACCGACCGGCGCCGCTATCTCAACAGCCGCGCGACGATGCAGACGCTCCTGGGCCTCGGCGCGGTGCCGATCGTGAACGAGAACGACACCGTGGCCACCGACGAGATCCGCTTCGGCGACAACGACCGTCTGGCGGCGCAGATCGCGGTGACCTGCGGGGCGGACCAGTTGCTGCTGCTCTCGGACGTGGACGGGCTCTATACCGCCAATCCCAAGACCGACCCGACCGCCCGGCACCTTGCGGTGGTCGAGCAGATCACCCCCGAGATCGAGGCCATGGGCGGCGACCCGATCTCGGGCCTGTCGAAGGGCGGCATGAAGACCAAGCTGATGGCGGCGCGGACCGCGGTCGCCGGCGGCTGCGCCATGGCCATCGCCGAGGGCTCGGTGCTGAACCCGCTTGCGGCGGTGGCAGGGGGGGCGCGCGTGACCTGGTTCCTGCCCGACACCGACCCGCAGGCGGCGCGCAAGCGCTGGATCGCGGCGATGAAGCCCAAGGGCGAGATCACCGTCGACGCCGGCGCGGCCCGGGCACTGGGGCAGGGCAAGTCGCTGCTGCCGGCCGGGGTCACCGCGGTCGCCGGCCGCTTCGGCCGTGGCGATCCGGTGGTGGTGCTGAACCATGACGGTGCGCGGCTCGCCTCGGGGCTGGTGCGCTATGCCTCGACCGAGGCCCGCGCCATCGCCGGCCACCGCAGCGACGAGATCCCGGCGATCCTGGGCTATCCCGGCCGCGCCGCGCTGATCCATCGCGACGACATGGTGGTGTGACGCGCCGCGTATCATGCCGCCGCAGCGGAACGTCGCCCTTGCCGGGGTATTTGGAAAACGGAAAGTCTGAAGCCTGGGGTGCTTGCTTCTTGTTCTTTCCGTTTTGAAAATACCCTGCGACGGCGACGCCCGCGAGAACTGCGCTTAGTCGATCGGCCGCGCCTTGACCAGCGCATGCCGGCCCTGCGACAACCGGCGCAGCTGCGACAGCCGCGCGGCACCGGCGCCCGGGGCGGGCAGGGCCAGCACGGCGTCGCGCAGGGCGGCGATGCTGTCCTCGCTGCGGCTGGGCAGGGTGGCGGGCAGGATCGGCGCGCCGACGGTGACGCGGAAGGGCTGGCCGGCCTTGTTCAGCACCTCGTTGAACAGCGTCACGTCGCGCAAGGTCGGGTGGATCGCGTCGAGCAGGTAGAACAGCGCCGAATTGCGCGCCCGGATGCGCAGCGGAATCACCGGCACGTCGAACTTCCGCGCGATCATCGCCGCGCTGGCCATCCAGGGCCGTTCGTCCAGCTGCAAGCCGCGGCGCTTCGCCAGCCGGCCCGAGGGGAAGATCAGCCCGATGCGGCCCCTTTCAAGCGCCGCGCGGGTATAGTCCATCGTCGCCCGGGTCTTGGCGTGGCTGCGCTTGTCGATCCGCCATTCGACCGGCGCCACCAGGCTTTCGAACTGCGGCAGGATGCGCAGGATGTCGTGGTTGGCATAGATGAACAGGTCGTCGCGCACCGCCGCGATCACCGCGTTCAGCACGATGCCGTCGGCGATGCCGGTCGGGTGGTTCGACACGATCAGCGCCGGGCCGGTGGCGGGGATCTGCTCCAGCCCCTCGACCTGCAGGTCGCGCACGATCAGCGTCGCCAGCCGGCGCATGATCTCGTCGGTGGGCAGGTCGCGATATTCGGCGGCGAGATCCAGCGTGCGCGGATAGCGCAAGAGCCACATCAGCGCCCGGCGCGCCGCGGCGTGATGCCAGCGGCCGGAAAAAAGCCATGGCGCCCGCTCGGCGATCAGCGGATCAAGGCGTTGGGTCATGTCCTCGCGGGCATCCATGCCGGCAGTATTGCCGTGCGCTCCGGATGCCCGCAAGAGCGGTTCGTCCGCGCTCATGCCAGACCGGCAAGGATGCGCGTAACCATCTCGCTGGTATTGCGCGACAGCCCGTCCCGGGCGGCGATGCGTTCCAGCGCGGCGCGGGCATGGGCCTGGCGGGCGGCGTCGTAGCGCGCGATGGTCTCGAAGGCCGTGGACATGCGCGCGGTGGTCTGCGGGTTCACCGGGTCGAGCCGCATCAGCCATTCCGCGACGAAGTCATAGCCCGAGCCGTCCGCCGCGTGGAAGGCGGCGTGGTTCGCGGTCAACCCGCCAATCAGCGCGCGGAAGCGGTTCGGGTTCTTCCAGTCGAAATCCGGCCGCGCCGCCAGTTCCCGCGCCCGCGCCACCGCCCGACCGGGCGCGGCGCGCAGCGGCTGGACCATGAACCACTTGTCCATCACCAGCCGGTTTTCGGCGAATTCCCGCGCGAAATCGGCCAGCGCCCGGCTGTCGCGGCCGGCGGCGATCAGGCTTTCCAGCGCGCCCTGCCGCTCGGTCATGTTCCCGGCCGCGTCGAACAGCGCCTCGGCCCGGGCGCCGGTGTCGAGGCGGTTGAGATAACCCAGGCAGGCGAGGCGCAGGCTGCGCCGGGCCGCGCCCTCGGCATCCGGGCGATAGGGGCCGGCATCGGCCATCGCCTCGTAAAGCCGGGCCAGCGCGGGTTCATGCGCGGCGGCGATGTCGCGGGCCAGCGCCTCGCGCGCGGCGTGGATCGCGTCGGGGTCGGGGGTGGCGCCGCGGGCGGCGATGGTGGTGGCGATCTCTTCCTCGCCCGGCAGCGCCAGGCACAGGGCGGCGAAGGCCGGGTCGGCCTCGGCATCGTCCAAGAGCCCGGCGAGCGCGCGGCTGAAGCCGGCACCGGCCTGCGCCCCTTGCGCCGCGGCGATCAGCGCGTCCAGCGCCAGGTCGTGCCCGGCCTGCCAGCGCGCGTAGGGGTCGGTGTCATGGGCCAGCAGCAGCGCCTGCTCCTCCGCCGTGATCTCGCGCGCGATCGTCACCGGGGCCGAGAAGCCGCGCAAAAGCGAGACCACCGGCCGCGCGCCCAAGCCGTCGAAGCGGAAGCTCTGCGCGGCTTCGGTCATCTCCAGCACCGTGGTCGGCAGCACCTCGTCGCCGTTCGGGCCGATCAGGCCGACGGCGATGGGGATGACGCGCGGCGGCTTCTGCGGCTGGCCCGGCGTCGGCGCGGTTTCCTGCCGGAAGTTCAGGGTCAGCGCGCCGTCCTGCCAGTCCTCGGAGAGCGTCAGGCGCGGCGTGCCGGCGTCGGTATACCAGCGCTTGAACTGCGTGAGCCCGCGCCCGGTGGCATCCTCGAAGACCTTGATCCAGTCCTCGATGGTGCAGGCCTGGCCGTCGTGGCGGGCGAAATAGAGGTCCAGCGCCGCTGCATAACCTTGGTCCCCGACCAGCCGCTTGAGCATGCCGATGACCTCGGCGCCCTTTTCATAGACCGTGGCGGTGTAGAAATTGTTGATTTCCTGGTAGTGATCCGGGCGCGGCGGGTGCGACAGCGGGCCGGCATCCTCGCGGAACTGACGCGCGCGCAGGGTTTGCACGTCCTGGATGCGCTTGACCGCGGCCGAGCGCAGGGCGCTGGTGAACTGCTGGTCGCGGAACACCGTCAGCCCCTCTTTCAGGCACAGCTGGAACCAGTCGCGGCAGGTGATGCGATTGCCGGTCCAGTTGTGGAAATATTCATGGCCGATCACGCCCTCGATGCGCTCATAGTCGCCATCGGTCGCGGTCTCGGCCGTCGCCAGCACCAGCTTGGAGTTGAAGATGTTCAGCCCCTTGTTCTCCATCGCGCCCATGTTGAAATCGTCCACGGCAACGATGTTGAACACGTCGAGATCGTATTCGCGGCCATAGGCCTGTTCGTCCCAGCGCATCGAGCGGATCAGGCTTTCCATGGCATAGCCCGCGCGCCCCTCGTCGCCCGGGCGCACCCAGACGTTCAGGGCGACCTTGCGGCCCGACATTGTGGTGAAGCTGTCCGAGATCGCGCGCAGGTCGCCCGCGACCAGCGCGAACAGATAGGCCGGCTTCGGCCAGGGATCGTGCCAGACGGCCTGGCCCGGCGCCTGTTCGGCCGGGTTGCCGTTCGACAAGAGCACCGGCTGGTCCGAGGTGATGGTGACGCAGAAGGGCGCCATCACGTCGGGGCGGTCGGGATACCAGGTGATGTGGCGAAAGCCCTCGGCCTCGCATTGCGTGCAGAACATGCCGCCCGAGAGATAGAGCCCCTCCAGCGCGGTATTCGCCTCGGGGTCGATCTCGACCTCGGCCTCGAAGGTGAAGGCATCGGGCAGGTCGGCCGCGGGGATGACCAGGCGATCCGCGCCGGCCAGGCCGAGGTCCAGCGGCTTGCCGTCCATGGCCAGCGACAGGGTCTTCAGCCCGGCGCCGTCCAGCACCAGGTCGCCCGGTCCGCTGCGGCGGAAGTCGATCTGCGAGCGCACCCGCGTGGCGCGCGGCGCAAGGTCGAATTCCAGCCGGGTTTCGCCGATCGCGAAGGGATAGGGACGCCAGTCGGCGAGATATTGCGTGACGGTCATGGCCCAGGCACCTTTCCGCAGGTGAAAAAAATCGCTGGCACAGGGGAACTTGTGCGAAACCCAAGTGTTAGTGCGGGAAGCGCCGGCTCGCAACCCGGGGTGCAGATTGCCCTTGGCCATGTCGTCGCAAAGACCGGAAGACAAGAACCCGGACCCCGAAAACGAGGAACTCCCGATGGCCAATTACGACCCGAACGATCCCCAGCGCCCGGCCGGCAAGCCCGAAACCTATGTCGAACCGGTCGAGCGCCGCGCATCGCCGCTGCCGCTGATCATCGGCATCCTGCTGGCCCTGGCGATCGCCTATTTCGTGCTGCAATACTTCATGGTCCGCAACGAGGTCGCGACCACCGGCGAGGATGCCGCCGTGACCACGACCGCGCCGGCCGACACCACGACCACCGCGCCGGCGGATACCGCCACCACGACCGCGCCCGCCGCGACCGCCCCGGCCGCCGAGGCCGAGGCTGCCGCCGACGATGCCGCGGCCGCGGCCGAGAATGCGGCCGACGCCGCCGGCGAGGCCGCGAGCGAGGCCGCCACCGCCGCCGAGAACGCCGGCGAAGCGGCCGGTGCCGCCGTGACCGACGCCACCCAGGACGCCGCCGAGGCTGCCGAGGACATGGCGAATGACGCCGCCAATGCCGCGGGCGAGGCTGCCGATGCCGCGACCAACGCCGCCGATAGCGCGGCCGATGCCGCCGGCCAGGCCGTCGAGAACGCCGGCGAGGCGATGGACGACGCGGTCTCGGTCGAGGAACCGGCGACCACCGCGCCGACCACCCCGCCGCCGGCCGGCACCGATACCACGACCACGCCTTCGACCAACTGATCGCAAGGCTTTGCATCGCTTCCGTCGCCCGCATCCCGGGCGGCGGATTTTCAATTTTGGCGCAACTGTGAATATAGCTTTCGGATAAACCCAGCCCGGTTGAATGCTGCTCGGCTTTGGCATACCACGGTGCACCAAATCGACTGACAGACGGAAGGGGAACTGCGATGGGCCGCGTCGAAAAGGCAGGGTTGCGGGTCGATCAGACCCTGGCCAGCTTCATCAACGATCACGCGCTGCCGGGCAGCGGCGTCGAGCCGCGCCGCTTCTGGGAAGGGCTTTCGACGCTGATCCACGATTTCGGGCCGAAGAACCGGGCGCTGCTGGACAAGCGCGACGAGATCCAGTCGGCGCTGGACGCCTGGCATATCGCGCATCGCGGCCAGCCGGCGGATGCCGATGCATACCGTGATTTCCTGACCGAGATCGGCTATCTGGTGCCCGAGGGCGAGGATTTCCAGATCGAGACCCCGGCGACCGATCCGGAATTTGCCCGCATCGCCGGCCCGCAGCTGGTGGTGCCGATCACCAATGCGCGCTATGTGCTCAACGCCGCCAACGCCCGCTGGGGCAGCCTTTACGACGCGCTTTACGGCACCGATGCCATGGGCGACCTGCCGCAGGCCAAGGGCTATGACGCCACCCGCGGCGCCCGGGTGATCGCCTGGGGCCGCGAGTTCCTCGACACCGCCGCGCCGCTGGCCGAAGGCTCCTGGGCGGGGATCGAGGCGCTGGCCGTCCGGGACGGCGCGCTGGTCCCGGCGCTGCGCGATCCGGCGAAATTCGCCGGTCATATCGGCGATGCCGCCAGCCCCGCCAGCATTTTCCTGCGCAACAACGGCCTGCTGATCCGCATCGTCATCGATGCCGCGACCCCGGTCGGCGGGCAGGACAAGGCCGGCATTTCCGACATCGTCATCGAATCCGCCCTGTCGGCGATCATCGACTGCGAGGATTCCGTCGCCTGCGTCGATGGCGAGGACAAGACGCTGGCCTATGCGAACTGGCTGGGCCTGATGGACGGCTCGCTGGCCGAAGAGGTTCAGAAGAACGGCAAGAGCTTCACCCGCCGGCTGAACCCGGACGTGGAATTCACCGCGCCGGACGGCGCGACCGTCATCGCCAAGGGCCGGGCGCTGCTGCTGGTGCGCAACGTCGGCCACCTGATGACCACGCCCGCCGTGCTGGACCGCGACGGCAAGGAGGTGTTCGAGGGGCTGCTCGACGCCATGGTCACCACGCTTTGCGCCATGCGCGACCTCGACCGGGGCGCGAACTCCGTCACCCGCTCGATCTATGTGGTGAAGCCCAAGATGCACGGCCCCGAGGAAGTGGCCTTCGCCAGCGCGATCTTCGATCATGTCGAGGACGTGCTGGGCCTGCCGCGCCATACCGTCAAGCTGGGCATCATGGACGAGGAACGCCGCACCAGCGCCAACCTCAAGGAATGCATCCGCGCCGCGAAGCACCGGCTGGCCTTCATCAACACCGGCTTCCTGGACCGCACCGGCGACGAATACCACAGCTCGATGGAGGCGGGCGCCATGCTCGCCAAGGGCGAGATGAAGGGCCAGCCCTGGATCTCGGCCTATGAGGATCGCAACGTCGACATCGGCCTGGCCTGCGGCCTTTCCGGCCGCGCGCAGATCGGCAAGGGCATGTGGGCGATCCCCGACCGCATGGCCGAGATGCTGGCCGAGAAGATCGCCCATCCCATGGCCGGCGCCAATACCGCCTGGGTGCCCAGCCCGACGGCCGCGACCCTGCATGCGACGCATTACCATCGCGTCGATGTCCACGCCCGCCAGGCCGAGATCGCGGCGCTGAAGCGGCCCGCGCGGCTCGACGACCTGCTGACCATCCCGCTGGCCCTGGGCCGCAACTACAGCGACGTGGAAATCGCCCGCGAGCTGGAAAACAATTGCCAGGGCATCCTGGGCTATGTCGTGCGCTGGGTGGACCAGGGCGTCGGCTGCTCCAAGGTGCCCGACATCCACGACGTCGGGCTGATGGAGGACCGGGCGACGCTGCGCATCTCGGCCCAGGCGCTGGCGAACTGGCTGCATCATGGCATCGTGACCCAGGGCCAGGTCATGGACGCCTTCCGCAAGATGGCGCTGGTGGTGGACCGCCAGAACGCAGGCGACCCGGCCTATCGGCCGATGGCGCCGGGCTATGACGGCGTGGCCTTCCAGGCCGCCTGCGACCTGGTCTTCCTGGGCCGGGTCCAGCCCTCGGGCTATACCGAGCCGGTGCTGCACGCCCGCCGCCTGCAGGCCAAGGCCGAGCAGAAAGCCGCCTGATCCCGATCTTGCGATCAAGCCGCAGCCTGCCCCTTGCCTTCGCATCGGGCAGGCCTTTTCATGCCGGCATCGGCCGCAAGGCACCGGGGGAGGGAATGACATGCAGCGTTCGCGCATCAACCGCATCATGGCCGAGGCGGCCGAGATGATCGCCGGGGCTGGCTTCCACCTGCCACCCTTCGCGCATTGGTCGCCCGAGGAATTCCGCGCCCGCGCCACCCCCGCGATCCGCGACGGAAGGCTGGGCTGGGACATCACCGATTACGGCCAAGGCGATTTCGACCGGCTGGGCCTGTTCCTGTTCACGCTGCGCAACGGCCGGCTTTCAGACCTGCAAGCGGGCCGGGGCATGGTCTATGCCGAGAAATTGCTGATTTCGCAGGAAAACCAGATCAGCCCGATGCATACCCATGCCATCAAGACCGAGGACATCATCAACCGCTCGGGCGCGGTGCTGGCGATCCGGCTCTGCGGCTCGGACGGGCAGGGGCGCATGGACCGGCGCGCGCCCGTCCGCGTCGATTGCGACGGCATCGCGCGCGAAATCGCGCCCGGCGGCGTACTGCGGCTTTCGCCCGGAGAATCCGTCACCCTGCGCCCGGGCGACTGGCACGAGTTCTGGGCCGAGGGCGGGCCGGTGCTGATCGGCGAGGTCTCGACCGTGAACGACGACTTGACCGACAATATCTTCGCCGCCCCCATCGGCCGCTTCGCCCATGTCGTCGAGGACGAGCCGCCGACCCACCTGCTGGTCAGCGATTACGATTCCGACGCTACGTAACATTTACGGATGAGCCGCGCCCTCGCGCTCTTGTGAAAGATTGTTGCGCGATGCTAAGAGATCGCTGCTAGCTCTAACAGGGAGGTCGCCTCGTGAAGATCGGCGCATTGAGAGAGAATTACGAGGGTGAGGCGCGTGTTGCGGTGACGCCGTCCTCGGCCGCGCATCTGAGGAAGCTGGGCCATGAGGTCTTTGTGGAATCGGGCGCGGGCGCGGGGGCGGGGTTTTCGGACGCCGCCTATCAGGCCGCCGGGGTCGCGGTCGCGCCGAATGCCCAGGCGCTGATCGCCGACGTCGATGTCGTGGTCAAGGTCCGCCCGCCCGAGGCTGCCGAGCTGAAGGCGATGCGGCGCGGCCAGGTGCTGATCTCGTATTTCTATCCGACGCAGAACGCCGAACTTCTGGAGCTCGCGCGCGAGCAGGGCGTCACCGCCATCGCCATGGACATGGTGCCGCGCATCAGCCGGGCGCAGAAGATGGACGCGCTGTCGTCCATGGCCAATATCGCCGGCTACCGCGCGGTGATCGAGGCGGCGAACAATTTCGGCCGCTTCTTCACCGGCCAGGTGACCGCCGCCGGCAAGGTGCCGCCGGCCAAGGTGCTGATCGTCGGCGCCGGCGTCGCGGGGCTGGCGGCCATCGGCGCCGCGACCAGCCTCGGCGCCCAGGTCTATGCCTTCGACGTCCGCCCCGAGGTGGCCGAGCAGATCGAATCGATGGGCGCGGAATTCGTCTATCTGGATTTCGCCGAACAGGCCCAGGACGGCGCCGCGACCGGCGGCTATGCCGCGCCCTCGAGCCCCGAGTTCCGCGAGGCGCAGCTGAAGAAGTTCCGCGAGCTCGCGCCCGAGATGGACATCGTCATCACCACGGCGCTGATCCCCGGCCGGCCGGCGCCGAAGCTGTGGACCGAGGACATGGTCCAGGCGATGAAGACCGGCAGCGTCATCGTCGATCTGGCGGCCGAGCGCGGCGGCAATTGCGACCTGACCGTGCCGGACGCGCGCATCGTCACCGAGAATGGCGTGGTCATCATCGGCTATACCGATTTCCCGTCGAGGATGGGCGCGCAAGCCTCTGAACTCTATGGCAACAACATCCGCCACATGCTCTCGGACCTGACCCCCGGCAAGGACGGGGTGATCGTTCAGAACATGGAGGACGACGTCATCCGCGGCTCGACCGTGGCCTATGACGGCGACGTGACCTGGCCGCCTCCGCCGCCCAAGGTCGCGGCCATCGCCGCCGCGAAGCCCAAGGAAAAGCCGAAGGAGCCGACCCCCGAGGAGCGCCGCGCGGCCGAGACCGCCGCCTTCAGGGCGCAGACCCGCAACCAGGTCGGGCTGCTCGTCGTCGGCGGCGTGCTGATGCTGGCGCTGGGGCTGGTCGCGCCCGCGAGCTTCATGCAGCATTTCATCGTCTTCGTGCTGTCGGTCTTCATCGGCTTCCAGGTGATCTGGAACGTCAGCCACAGCCTGCACACGCCGCTGATGGCGGTGACGAACGCGATCTCCTCGATCATCATCCTGGGCGCCCTGATGCAGATCGGCTCGGGCTCGGGGCTGGTGATCGTGCTGGCGGCGCTCTCGGTGTTCATGGCCGGGATCAACATCTTCGGCGGCTTCCTGGTCACGCGCCGGATGCTCGCCATGTTCCAGAAATCCTGAGGAGGCCGGCGCAATGGAATTCGGTTTCACCACCGCCGCCTATGTCGTCGCGGCCATCCTGTTCATCCTGTCGCTGGGCGGGCTCTCGGGCCAGGAAAGCGCCAAGCGCGCGGTCTGGTACGGCATCGTGGGCATGGCGCTGGCCGTCGCCGCCACGCTGATCGGCCCCGGTTCGGGCCTGTGGCTGCTGTCGCTGATCCTGGTCGCGGTCGGCGGCGTCATCGGCTGGATCGTCGCCACCCGCGTGCAGATGACCGAGATGCCGCAGTTGGTCGCCGCCATGCATTCGCTGGTCGGCCTGGCCGCGGTCTTCATCGGCTTCAACACCCATATCGAGCTGGCGCGCGTCCTGAGCCTCGATCCCACGGCGCGCGAGGCGCTGACCGGCTTTGCCGCCGTGCTGGCGCATAAATCCCCGGTCGAGCAGTCGATCCTGCGGGTCGAGACCTTCCTCGGCGTCTTCATCGGTGCCGTGACCTTCACCGGCTCGGTCATCGCCTTCGGCAAGCTCGCCGGCAAGGTCGACGGCAAGGCCAGGAAGCTGCCTGGCGGCCATGTGCTGAACGCCGGCGCCGCGGCGCTGTCGCTGGTGCTCTTGCTGGTCTATCTCGCCAATGGCTCGACGCTGGCGCTGGTGGTGATGACGCTGGCGGCGCTCTTCATCGGCTATCACCTGATCATGGGCATCGGCGGCGCCGACATGCCGGTGGTGGTGTCGATGCTGAACAGCTATTCCGGCTGGGCGGCGGCGGCGATCGGCTTTTCGCTGTCGAACGACCTGCTGATCGTGGTCGGCGCGCTGGTCGGCTCGTCCGGTGCGATCCTGAGCTACATCATGTGCAAGGCGATGAACCGCAGCTTCGTCTCGGTGATCCTGGGCGGTTTCGGCGGCGAGTCGGGCCCGGCGATGGAGATCGTGGGCGAGCAGATCGCCATCGATGCCGAAAGCGTCGCGGCGGCGCTGAACGACGCCGACGAGATCATCATCGTGCCGGGCTATGGCATGGCGGTGGCGCAGGCGCAGCAATCGGTGTCGGAACTGACCCGCAAGCTGCGCGCGCGCGGCAAGAGCGTGCGCTTTGCCATCCACCCGGTGGCGGGCCGGCTGCCCGGGCACATGAACGTGCTGCTGGCCGAGGCCAAGGTGCCCTATGACATCGTGCTGGAGATGGACGAGATCAACGAGGATTTCCCCTCGACCGACGTGGTGATCGTGATCGGCTCGAACGACATCGTGAACCCGGCGGCGCAGGAGGACCCGAACAGCCCCATCGCCGGCATGCCGGTGCTGGAGGTCTGGAAGGCCAAGCAGGTCTTCGTCAGCAAGCGCGGCCAGGGCACCGGCTATTCCGGCATCGAGAACCCGCTGTTCTACAAGGACAACACCCGCATGTTCTACGGCGACGCCAAGAAATCCCTCGACCAGCTCCTGCCAATGATCGAGTGAAGGGGCGAGACACGAGGCAAACAGGGGCGGGCCATCGCGGCCCGCCCTTCGCGTTTTCCGGGTGCTAATAAGCGTCCAGCATGGATTTGACCACGTCGGTGGGCAGCGCCGGGTGCAGCGCCAGCTTGCGCGTGCGCTTGCCCCGGCGCGGGATCAGCAGCGCGCAGCGCGTGGCGATGGCATGGGAATGCTTGGCCGAGCCGGTGACGATGGCCCCCGCCCGCCAGCGCGAATGCGGGCCGAACCGCAGCACGCTTTCGATGGCGCCGGGGACATAGCCCTCGGTTTCGGCCGAATCGATCAGCGCTTCACTGATGACGGGGGGCAGGTACATGGGCACGGCTACTCGGAAACTTAAAATTGGATACATCCAATTTGTTAGTCCGAGCCGGCGCGGATTTGTATCTGCCCTTTTGAACAGGTGTGCCATACAAGTTCAGCGCGTATGGCACACCCGGCTTTCGTGCCTTGGTCGTATCGCGCTAGGGCGTGATCAGGATCGGCGTGCCGTCACGCACCATGGCATAGATGTCCTCGACCTCCTCGTCGCGCACGGCGATGCAGCCGGCGGTCCAGTCCTGCATGCGCTGCGACAGGGCGCGGCCCTCGGGGCCCTGGCCGTGGATGAAGATGTCGCCGCCCGGCGCCTTGCCCTGCGCCAGCGCGAAGGCGGTGTCGTTCGGGTTCGGATAGGACACGCCGACCGACAGGTGATAGCGGCTGTCGGGGTTGCGGCGGTCGATATAGTAAAGCCCCTCCGGGGTCTTGCCGTCGCCCTCGAACTGCTTGTGGCCGAGGGGTTCGTTGCCAAGCCCGATGCGATAGGCCTTGAGCACGCTATTGCCGCTGAGCAGCAGCATCTGCCGCGCGCCCTTGTTCACCACGACCTGGGTCACCGGCGGGCCGGAATAGGTCTTGAACTTGCTGGGCCCGCAAGCGGCAAGCCCCAGCAAAAGCGCAATGGCGACGATACGGCCCAGCCAGCCCATGTGATGCCCCTCGATCGGTGTTTTGCGGCATTTTGCCTGTCCTGCGGGTGACGGGCAATCCGCCGGCGGTTCACGAAATCCTGATGCGGCTGCCCGGGCGGGTGGCAGAATTGCCAAAGCCGGCCCGCGCCTTGGGCTTTCGGCTTGCGGGAAATCCGGCTGCGGCTAAACATGCCGCCATGAACGACGAAGACGAACACCCGCTGCGCTATGCGCTGGTCAACGAGCTGCACGCCCGGCCCTCGCCGCGGCTCAAGGCGCCCTGCACGGCCGTCTTCCTGGCGGTGAAGGAGCCGCGCGACGCGGCGAACCGCGACCGCGCCCGCGATGTCGCGCATCTGGCCGAGCTTTGCGCCCGCCACGGCGCGCCCAGCCCCGACACCAGCGCCGGCCATTACACCGCGCAGCTGGGCCGGCATCAGCTGCGCTGGGAAAGCCATACCGAATTCGTGACCTATGCCGCCTTCGCGCCCGGCCTGCCGCCGCGGCCCTTCGACCCCTCGGCCGGCGCCATCTTTCCCGAGGACTGGCAGCATCACGCCCCGGGCAAGCGCATCGCGGCGGTGATGATCCAGGTCGATTTCCTGCCCGAGGATCCGGCCGCCATCATGCCGCGGCTGCGCGAATGGTTCGCGGCCGACAGCCTGGCCTCGGTCTGGGTGCTGGAAGAGGCGGCGGTGGTCGCGGGCGATTTCCGCATCGATCCCGACGGCTGGATGCGCTTCGCGCTGTTCGTGAAGCCCGGGACGCAATCGGGCCGCATCGGCCGCATCGTGCAGCGGCTGACCGACCTGGAAACCTATCGCGCCATGTCCATGCTGGGCCTGGGCGGCGCGCGCCAGCTGACGCAGCAGCTCAATGCGCTGGATCCGCAGCTGAACGGCATCCTGCAAGGCATGGCCGACGAGAGCCGGCCGGCCGACGCGGTGCTGCACGAGCTGCTGACGGTCTCGGCCCGGCTGGAGCGCACGGCGACGCAGCAGGCGTTCCGCTTTGGCGCCACCGCGGCTTACGAGGCGATCGTGATGGACCGCGTCGCCTCGCTGCGCGAATCGCGCTTCATGGGCGGGCAGATGCTGACCGAATTCATGGCGCGACGCTATCATCCCGCCATGCGCACCGCGAAATCGGCCGAGAAACGGCTGGCGGCAATGGTCGACCGCAGCGAGCGCGCGGGCGAACTCTTGCGCACCCGGGTCGACGTGCAGCGCAGCGCCCAGAACCAGGAGCTGATGGAGCGCATGGACCGGCGCGCCGACCTGCAGCTGCGGCTGCAGCACACGGTCGAGGGCCTGTCGGTGGTGGCGATCAGCTATTACGCCGTGGGCCTTCTGGGCTATGCGCTATATCCGGTCGCCCATGCGCTGCATGTCGACAAGGCGGTGATGGTCGCGGCGCTGACACCGCTGGTCGTCGCCGGCGTCTGGCTGGCCATGCGCCGCATCAAGGCCCGGCTGCATGCCGGCGGTCACTGATTTCACCACGAAGGAGCCCATCTTGAAAACCATCCTGCTGCTTGGCGCCATGCTGGCGCTGTCGGGTTGCAACGTGCCGCTGGTCCCGCTGGTCTGATGGCGGGGGCGTTGCAGATGTACGGGCTGGCGCATTGCTCGACCTGCCAGAAGGCGCAGGCCGAGCTTGAGGCTCAAGGCTGGCAGGTCGAATTTCGCGATGTCGCCAAGACGCCACTGGACGAGGCCGAATGGCAGCGCATGATCGCCGATTTCGGCGAGAAGCTGGTCAACCGCGCCAGCCTGACCTGGCGCGGCATGTCCGAGGCGGAACGCGCCGGCACGCCCCTGCAGATGCTGTCCGCGAAACCCTCGCTGATGAAGCGGCCGGCGATTGTCGCGGGTGATCTGCACCTGCTCGGCTGGACCGCGAACGTCAAGCGCGCTTTGGGGGTCGCCGCCTGAAGGGCGAACTGGGCCGGAACGTCACGGCAGGATGGGTATTTGGGCAACGAAGAAGACCAAGGCCGCGCCCCGCCTTCTTTGTTCCTTAAATACCCAAATGCCGAGGCTGCGCTCAGGGCGCAGCGTCTGCCGTGCTGGTCGCCGCTTCGGGCAAAGCCGTCCGGGCGGTGACGGCCGAGGTAAAGGCGTCGCCCGGATCCCGCCGCAGGACGGCATGCCCGCCGCCCGCGCGCAGGCTGTCGACAGTGCGGCGGTAATCGCCCTCGTCCAATGCGCCCGAGGGCGAGAGCAGCGGCCCGATGGCCTCGATCATCGCCGCTTGGCGGCGCAGCGCGCCTGCGTCCGGGTCCGGACCCAGGATCAGCCCGGCGGCGGCTTCGGGATCGGCCACGGCCTCATGCCAGCCCTTCATGCTGGCGCGCAGGAAACGGGCCAGCCGGTCCTGTGCCTGCGGGTCGGACAGGGTGGCGGGCAGGGCATAGAGCCCGTCTTCAAGGGTCGCGGCCCCCTCGGTTGCCGGGTCCAGCACCACCAGCCCGTCGCCCGGCAGCGGGTCATAGGCCAGCGTGGTCGCGCAGGCGGCCTGGCGGTGGCGCAGCATCTCGCCGGCCGCCGGCCATTGCCCCAGCAGCGCCACCCCCGAAAGACTGTCATCGGGTTTCAGTCCCAGCCGGTTCAGCCAGGCCAGCAGCGGATAGTCCGCGCCGCGAAACGGGCTCGCGACGGTCTTGCCGCGCAGGTCGGCGGCCGCCGCGACGCCGCTGTCGCGGGTGCAGGTCAACCGCAATGCCGGCTTGGCGAGGATCTGCGCGACATTCACCACCGGCAGGCCGTTTTCGCGCGCGACCAGCGCCATGGGCATCCATTCGACCGTCAGGTCGGCCGCGCCGCGCGCCAGCGACTCGAAGGGCGGCGCGTCATCGGCCGGCAGCAGCGTGACCTGAAGCCCCTCGGTCGCGTAATGCCCGCGCGCCTGCGCCAGCAGGAAGCCGGCCGATTCCGCCAGCGCCGGGCCGCGCAGCTGCACGGTCAGGGCGTCGGCCCGGGCGGCAAGCGGCGCGAGCAGGGCGATCAACAAGGAAAGAACACGCAGTTTCATCGCCGGCCATGGTTAGACGGCCGGCCCGCGCCCTGCAAGCGAAGCCCGCCGCACGAAACCGCGAGGGTCAGTTGCGGGAATAGACGTCCTCGTAACGCACGATGTCATCCTCGCCCAGGTAGACGCCGGTCTGCACCTCGATCAGCACCATCGGCACCTTGCCAGGGTTCTCCATCCGGTGCACGGCGCCCAGCGGCACATAGATCGACTGGTTTTCCGTCACCAGCGTCACCGTCTCGTCTACCGTCACCCGGGCGGTGCCGGAAACGACGATCCAGTGCTCGGAACGGTGGAAGTGCGATTGCAGCGACAGGGCCGCGCCGGGGTTCACCACGATGCGCTTGACCTGGAAGCGGTCGGCCAGGGCCAGGGTCTCGAACCAGCCCCAGGGGCGGTGGTCGCGCAGGAAGCTTTCGGCTTGGCGCGCGCCTTTGGATTTCAGTGCAGAGACCGCCTTCCTGACCTCTTGCGCGCGATCCATGCCGGCGACCAGCACCGCGTCATTGGTGGCGACGACCATCACGTCCTGCAGGCCGATGCCCACGACCTCGATACCCTCGTCCTGCGAGCGCAAGAGCACGTTGTCGCAGTCGATGGCGGTCGAGCGGTCGTCGGTGACGGCGCCGCGTTCGGCCGGCGCGGCGTCCTGCGTCTCGCGCCAGACCGCGTCCCAGCCGCCCAGGTCGGACCAATGGCCCGAGAAGCGCACCACAGACAGGTTCGCGGCCTTTTCCAGCACGGCATAGTCGATCGAAAGGTCGGGCAGCCGGTCCCAGGGTTCGGGCGCGAGGCGCAGGAAACCCAGATCCGGCCGCGCCTCGGTCAGCGCCGCCTGCACCGGGGCCAGGTATTCGGGGGCATGGGTGCGGAAGGCCTCGATCATGGTCCGGGCCGAGAACAGGAAAATCCCCGCGTTCCACAGGAAATTGCCCTGCGCGATCATCCTTGCGGCATTCTCGGCATCGGGCTTTTCGACGAAGCGCTTCAGCGTGACCGGGCCTTCGCCGGCCGCCTCGGCCTCCATATAGCCATAGCCGGTCTCGGGGCGGGTCGGCGAGATGCCGAAGGTGACGATGCGGCCCGCCTGCGCGGCCGGCAGGCCCAGGTCGACGGCGCGGCCGAAGGCCTCGGCATCCGGCACGACATGGTCCGAGGGCGCGACCAGCAGCACCGACTCGGGATCGGTCTCGGCCGCCGTCAGCGCCGCGGCCAGGATCGCCGGCGCGGTGTTGCGGCCCGAGGGCTCGATCAGGATCGCTGCCGGCGCGATGCCGATCTGGTCCAGCTGCTCGGCCACGATGAAGCGGAAATCGGCATTGGTCATGACCAGCGGCGCGGCGTAGCGCGGACCGCTGAGCCGGCGGGCCGAGGCTTGGAACAGGCTCTCCTCGCCGATCAGCGGGGCGAATTGCTTGGGAAAGCTCTTGCGCGACACCGGCCACAGCCGCGTGCCCGAGCCTCCGGCCAGAAGAACGGGGGTAATCGTCATGAAATCAACTCCAAGGCGCAAGGCGGTCCTTCGCCGGATAGCATGGCCGCGGCCCGCCGGTAAACCTGACCTTTCAATAGCCCCGCGCCCGGTCCACGCGGTAGAGCAGCGGCGCGCCCCGCATGGCGCGGCGCAGGTTCTCGGCCGCGACGGCGGCGGCGCTTTCGGGGCGGGTCTCGGCCGAGACATGCGGGGTCACCGTCACGCGCGGATGCGACCAGAACGGATGATCCGGGGGCAGGGGTTCCTGCCGGAACACGTCGAGCACCGCATGGGCGATATGCCCCGAGTCGAGCGCCGCCAGCAGGGCCGTTTCGTCGATCAGCGTGCCGCGCCCGGCGTTGATGATCGTGGCGCCCGCCGGCAGCAGCGCCAGCCGTTCGGCGTCGAGCAGGTCGCGGGTCTGGGGCGTGTCGGGCAGCAGGCAGATCAGGATCTCGGCCCGGGCCAGCGCCCGGGGAAGGTCGGGGCCGGCCAGAACCTCGATCCCCGGCACGGCGCGGCCGGAATGCGACCAGCCGGTGACGCGGAAGCCAAGCCCGGCCAGCGCCGCCGCCACGGCCCGGCCCAGCTCGCCCATGCCCAGCACCGTCACCCGCCGCGCGCTGGCCAGCGGCGGCGTCACGGCGTTGCGCCAGACGCCGTCCTGAGCATAGCGGTCCATGCCCAGATGCGCCCGCAGCGCCCAGCCGGTGCAATATTCCGCCATGCCCTGCGCCAGCCCCGGATCGACCATGCGGCACAGGGGCTGGGTCAGGGTCGGGTTGGTGACGATGCGCTCGACCCCGGCCCAGAGGCTTTGCACCACGCGGGCGCGGGTGAAGGGCGAAAAGTCCAGCGCCGCGCCACCCTCGGGATAGCCCGGGGCATAGATCAGCGCGTCGAAACCGGCCGGGTCGCCGTCGCGGCAAAGCGCCATCTCGGGGCAGGCGGCGCGCAGGGCGGGGGCCCAGGCGTCCCACAGCCGGGCGGGGGCGGCGAACAGCACCTTCATCCGCGGGGCCTCCTTATCCACGAGGTCGGTGGACATGCGCCGATTGCAGGATGCCGAAGCCCATCAGCAGGATCATCAGCGAGGTCCCCCCATAGCTGACCAGCGGCAGGGGCGAGCCCTTGGCGGGCAGCATGCCCATGACCGTGGCCATGTTGATCGAGAAATACAGAAAGAACGTCCCGGCGATGCCGATGGTCAACAGGCTGGCGAAACGGTCGCGGTTGGTCAGCGCCGAATGCAGGCAGAAGCCCAGGATCAGCACGTAAAGCGCCAGAAGCGAGCCGGCGCCGACAAAGCCGAATTCCTCGGCCAGCGAGGTGAAGATGAAGTCGGTGTGCTTTTCGGGCAGGAAGTTCAGCCGCGACTGCGTGCCCTGCATGAAGCCGCGCCCCGACCAGCCGCCCGACCCCAGCGCGATCTGCGCCTGGGCGATATTGTAGCCCGCGCCCAAGGGGTCGGAGCTGGGGTCAAGGAAAGTGTCGATGCGCTTGAACTGGTAGTCGTGCAGCAGCTGCCAGTCGGTGCCCCGGCTCTCCATCACCGCGGTGACGCTGGCGACGACGATGGCGATGACGGCGGCGAAATACCACAGGCTGACCCCGGCCGCGAACATCACGATGCCGCCCCCGGCGATCAGCATGATCGAGGTGCCAAGGTCGGGCTGCATCAGCACGAGGCCGGTCGGCAGCAGGATCAGCAGCACCGGGATCAATACCCAGAACGGGCGCGAGACCTTTTCGACCGGCAGCCAGTCGTAATAGGCGGCGAGCGTCATCACGAAGGCGATCTTGGTCAGCTCGGAGGGCTGGATGCGGATCGGCCCCAGCACCAGCCAGCGCTGCGCGCCCATGCCGATGTCGCCCATGATCTCGACCAGCACCAGCAAGAGCACGCAGATCACGTAGGAGATCACCGAGATCGAGCGCCAGAACCAGATCGGCACGAAGGCCAGGGCGAACATCAGCACCATGCCGGCAGCGAAACGCTCCATCTGCGGCATGGCCCAGCGGTCGATATCGCCGCCTGAGACCGAATAGAGCATGAGGAAGCCGATGCAACTGACCGCTGTCACAAGAAAAACGAGCGGCCAGTTCAGGTGCAGGATCTTGCGCCAGCCACTTGGCACCTGGGCGACGTGATAGTTCAGATAGCTCATCGCTCAGGCTTTCGCGCGCGTCTCGGCCGGGCGGGCAGAGGGGGCCAGGTTCATCTTCGACCACATCTCCTGCACCTTGGCGCGGGTGCCGTCGTCGGGATAGGCGGAGATCGGCGGCAACCCGCCGGCCAGCGCGTAAAGCAGGATGTCGCGGGCGATGGGGCCGGCGACCGCACCGCCGCCGCCGCCATGTTCGACCACCACCGAGACCGCATAGCGCGGCATGTCGAAGGGCGCGAAGCAGACGAAAAGCGCGTGGTCGCGGCGGTTCCAGGGCAGCTGGTCGTTCGAGATCACGCCGCGCGCGCGTTCGGCAGCGGTGATGTTGCGCACCTGGCTGGTGCCGGTCTTGCCGGCCATCTGCCATTCCGGCGCGATGATGCGGGCGCGGCGCGCGGTGCCGTGGCTGCTGTTCATCACCGCATCCATGCCGCCGCGCGCGGTGCGCAGGTGCAGCGGGTTGATGCCAAGCTCGGGCCATTCCGGCACCGGCTCGGGCACGCCGTCGATGGCCTTGACCAGCCGGGGTGAGACCGCGCGGCCCGTCGCCACCCGCGCCGTCATCACCGCCAGTTGCAGGGGCGAGGCCAGCACATAGCCCTGGCCGATCGAGGCGTTGATGGAATCGCCGACCTGCCATTCCTGGCCGTAGCGTTCCCGCTTCCAGGCGCGGTCGGGGGCGATGCCCTCGGTGATGGCCGACATCGGCAGGTCGTGCTTGACGCCGATGCCCAGCTTGCGGGCCATGGCGGCGATGCGGTCGATGCCGACGCGCTGCGCCAGCTCATAATAGTAGACGTCGCAGGACCGCTCGAGGCTTTGCACCGCATCGACCATGCCATGCCCGCCCCGGCTCCAGCAGTGGAACTTGCGGCCGGCGACCTGCAGCGAGCCCGGGCAGAAGAAGCGCGAGCCGGGATTGATGACGCCCGATTCCAGCCCGGCCAGCAGCGTGACCATCTTGAAGGTCGAGCCGGGCGGATAGGCGCCCTGCACGGTCTTGTCGGCCAGCGGCCGGTGGTCGTGGTTCATCAGCATCCGATAGTCCGGCCCCGAGATGCCGCGCACGAACTTGTTCGGATCGAACACCGGCGAGGAGGAGATCGCCACGATATCGCCATTGGTCACGTCGATGACCACGGCCGCCGCGCTTTCCTCGCCCAGACGCTGGGTGGCGAAATTCTGCAACCCGGCGTCCAGCGTGGTCTGCACGGTGGCGCCCTGCTGGCCCTCTTGCCGCGACAGCTCGCGCATCTCGCGCCCGGCACTGTTGACCTCGACCCGGCGGGCGCCGGCCTTGCCGCGCAGCGCCTCTTCCAGCTTCGCCTCCATGCCGACCTTGCCCAGCTGGAACTCGGGCAGGCGCAGCACCGGGTCGGGGTTCTCGATCTTCGAGAGGTCGTAATCCGAAACCGGGCCGACATAGCCCAGCACATGCGAGAAATCGCCGCCGCGCGGATAGCTGCGCGACAGGCCCGATTCCGGCGTCACGCCGGGCAGGGCCGGGGCATTGAGCGCGATCGAGGAAAATTCGGACCAGCTGAGCCGGTCGGCGAC
Organism: Paracoccus aminovorans; assembly: GCF_001546115.1. Lineage (GTDB taxonomy): Bacteria > Pseudomonadota > Alphaproteobacteria > Rhodobacterales > Rhodobacteraceae > Paracoccus > Paracoccus aminovorans_B. The sequence continues at coordinate 470,526 of NZ_KQ955208.1, read as the reverse complement.
CATGACCGGGGTGACGGCGCTGCGCTTGCGGATCTCTTCCAGGATCTCGGCGGCCTGGCGGTCGGTCATCGGGATGATGCGGCGCAGCCTTGCGATGACGGCGGACACGTCGCCCGCCTCTTCGCGGGTCAGGGTGACGCGGTAGTTCTGTTCGTTGCCGGCGATGATGGTGCCGTGGCGGTCGAGGATCAGCCCGCGCGCCGGCGGCAACAGCCGGATCTTGATCGAGTTCCCGTCCGACAGCATGCGGTATTCGTCGGCATGCTCGATCTGCATCGAGCGCAGCTTGAGCCCCAGGACCGAGACGACGGCGGCCTGGATCACGCCCAGCATCAGCACGCGCCGGGTGATGGAGCGGCTGCTTTCGACGATCTCGCGGTCGGATTTGCGCATCAGCGGGCCCTCGCGTCGCGGTCGGCGGTGCTGCGCGGCAGGCCCAACCCCCAGGCGGCCAGCCCCGCGACCAGCGGATAGGCGGCGGTGGTGGCGATGAATTGCAGCATGGCCTGGCCCAGCGGCGGCGGGGACAGGAAGAAGGTGGTCAGCACAAAGCGATAGGCCAGCATCATCAGCGCCAGAAGCATGGTCACCCGCAGCCATTCAACCATGAATGGCAGTTCGCGCCAACGGTGCTCGCGCTTTCGTGCGGCCTCGGTGCCTAGCACGGCGATGGCGGCGGCAAGGCCGATGGGGCGCATGAGCAGGATGTCCTCGATCAGGTAGAGCGCGGCGATGGTCAGCACCGGCACCTGCTCGGGCCGGCGCAGCACCCAGAGCAGCGTCAGGCACAGCCCTAGGTCGGGGCCGGGCCAGACCACGCGGCCCGGTGCCAGCGGCAAAAGCCGCCAGAACAGGATCGCCAGGAACAGCGCCACGTAAAGCGCCTGTCCCAGGATCCGCCGGCGCCGGCCCGGATCAATCATTCGCAACCTCGGGCTCGGTTGCGGCGCGCACGGCATCAAGGTCCATGACCGGCGGCATCGGCGGGCCGATGAAATCGCTCGGCGGCGGCGGGATCAGCAGGCCGGTGTCGGGCAATTGCTCGGCCGGGTGGCTGCGCAGCACGCGCAGGAATTCCAGCCGGCCGTAATCGGCCGCCAGCCGCACCCGCATCCGGCCGTCGCTGGCCAGCGCCAGCTGCCCGACCAGCAAGCCGGCCGGGAACACGCCGCCGTCGCCGGAACTGACCACGCGGTCGCCGGGGCGGATGTTTTCCGGGCTTTCGATGAAGTCCAGCGCCGGCAGGGCCGTGTTGTCGCCGGTCAGCAGCGCATGCTGCCCCGAGGGCAGGATCGTCACCGGGATCCGGCTGGTCGGGTCGGTCAGCAGCATGACCCGGCTGGTGGTCTGCCCCAGGCCCGAGATGCGCCCGACCAGCCCCAGCCCGTCCATGGTCGCCCAGCCGTCCAGGATGCCGTCGCGCGCGCCGACGTTCAGCAGCACCGACTGGCGAAAGGCCGTGCCGCTGTCGGTCATCACCACGCCCGAGACCGAGGTCAGCGCCGGGTCGATGCGCACGTTGTTCTGCGCCAGCAGCTTGGCGTTTTCCTGTTCCAGCTGCACCGCGGCCTCTTTCCAGGCCGACATCTTCTGCAGCTCGCGCCGCAGCTCCTGGTTCTGCTCGTAGAGCCGGGAATAGGACTGGAAGCCCGCAACCATGCGCGACAGCTTGGTCACCGGCACCATGGCCCAGTCGAAGCTGGGCACGAAACGGTCGATGAAGGCCGCCCGCATGCGCTCGGCTCGCGGGCTGTCGATCTGCCAGAACAGAAAGACCGCCAGCAGCAGCAGAACCAGCAGCGACACCAGGATGCGGCGGACCGGAGCCGCGTAGTCGGGGCCCTTGCGCGCCATGATCCGCGGGTCAGCTGTCGTAGTCGATGACGTGGCGCAGCTGCTTCTCGAACTCCAGCGCCTTGCCGGTGCCCAGGGCGACGCAGCTCATCGGCTGGTCGGCCAGGCTGATCGACAGGCCGGTCTGCTCGCGCAGCGCCAGGTCCAGCTCGCCCAGCATGGCGCCGCCGCCGGTCAGCATCACGCCGCGGTCGACGATATCGGCGGCCAGGTCCGGAGGCGTCGCCTCCAGCGCCACCATCACCGCCTCGCAGATCTGCTGCACCGGCTCGGCCAGGGCCTCGGCGACCATGGCCTGGGTGATCTCCATTTCCTTCGGAATGCCGTTCAGCAGGTCGCGGCCGCGCACCATGATGGTGGCGCCGCGCCCGTCGTCGGGCATGCGGGCGGTGCCGATCTGGGTCTTGACCCGCTCGGCGGTGGAATCGCCGATCAGCAGGTTGTGGTTGCGGCGCAGGTAATTGATCAGCGCGTCATCCATGCGGTCGCCGCCGATGCGGACGGAACGGGCATAGACTACGTCGCCCAGGGACAGCACCGCGACCTCGGTGGTGCCGCCGCCGATGTCCACGACCATGCTGCCGGTCGGCTCGGTGATCGGCATGCCGGCGCCGATGGCGGCGGCGATGGGCTCGGCGATCAGCCCGGCGCGGCGGGCGCCGGCGGACAGCACCGACTGGCGGATGGCGCGCTTTTCCACCGGGGTCGCGCCATGCGGCACGCAGACGATGACCTTGGGCTTGGAAAAGCTGGTGCGCTTGAACACCTTCTTGATGAAATGCTTGATCATCTCCTCGGCGCTGTCGAAGTCGGCGATCACGCCCTCGCGCATCGGCCGGATGGCCTCGATGCTGCCGGGCGTGCGGCCCAGCATCAGCTTGGCGTCCTCGCCCACGGCCAGGACCTGCTTCTTGCCGTCCTTGACGTGATAGGCCACGACCGAAGGCTCGTTCAGGATGATGCCCTTGCCCTTGACGTAGATCAGCGTGTTCGCGGTCCCGAGGTCGATTGCGATGTCGGTGGAAAACAACCCGCCAAAGGCCATGATGACTACCCCTTCTGCCGTCCCTGCCATGACGGCGGTTCGCCGTCGTTTGCCGACGGCCATTGCCCGATTGCCCCGATGAGTCGCCCCGCCGAAGGTGCGCGACATATAGGCCGAGCCCTGTCCGGGGAAAACCCGTAAATTTTGATGCGCCGCGGGCTTGGGCGGGCTTTCGCGGGCGTCCCGCGCTTGACCGCGCCGGGCCCGGTGCCTAGCCTGCCCCGGGTTCGGTTGGCGGGGAAAGGGCAGGGATTGCGGGACGATATCGTGGGGATCTGCCGGTTTTCCTTTCTTGGGAAATGCGACTGGGCCGAGACGACGGGCAAGGACGGCAATACGGCCGAGACCATGCAACGCCGCCGCGCCATGCTCTACGCGCCCGAGCGCCTGGCCCGGCGCTTCGCCGCCTTCGAGCGGCTCTGCCTGCCCTCGATCCGGGCGCAGACCGATGCGGATTTCAGCTTCTGGCTGCTGACCTCGCCCGAACTGCCGGCCGAGTGGCTTGCCCGGCTGCGCGGGCTGTGCGCCGACCTGCCGCAGGTGCGGGTGATCGTCTCGGACAGTCGCGATACCCAGGACGCGCTGCGCCAGCCGCTGTTGCAGGCGGCCGAGGCGGCGGGACGGCCGTTGATCCAGTTCCGCGTCGACGATGACGACGCCTTCTCGCGCCACCATGTCGCCCGGCTGCGCCGCCATGCCCGCCGCTTCGCCGACCTGCCGGCCTTCGCCATCAGCTATCCGCAGGGCCTGGTCTTCGGCAGCTACGAGGGCGAGCCGGTCAGCTTCTGGCGCGCGCACCAGCCCTTCATCGGCGCCGGCGCCGCGGTGCGGATGCGGGGACCGGGGCGCAGCATCTATGCCTTCAACCATTTTCAGCTGCCCAAGCACTTCCCCGGCCTGACCGACGTGCGCGGGCTCGGCTATGTGCAGACCCGCTGGGACGAGGGCGATTCGGTCGCGACCATCTGGGCCAAGTTCCCGAAATGGTTCCAGCCGCTGACGGCCGAGGCATTCCAGCGCGACCTGGCCGAGGATTTCCCCTTCCTGCAAGGGCTCGACCTGGGCTTCGTCGAAAGGAAAGGGGCGGCCTGACGCCGCCCCCGATCGCCGTTTGCAGGCAGCCCGACGCCCGCACTTTTCAGTGCGAATACATGCTGACCTGCTTGGCATCGGCGCCTTCGCCGACCATCTCGCGCCGGACCTTCAGCCGGTTCAGCGCCCCGACATAGGCCTTGACGCTGGCCAGGATGGTGTCGGTATCGGCGGCCTGGCCGGTGACGACGCGGCCCTCCTCCTCCAGCCGCACGCTGACAGTGGCCTGGGCATCGGTGCCCTCGGTCACGGCATGGACCTGATACAGCTGCAGCCGGGCGCCATGCGGCCAGATCGCCTTGACCGCGTTGAAGCAGGCATCGACCGGGCCGTCGCCGGTGGCATGCACGGTCTTCTCCTCGCCCCCGACGCTCATGGTCAGGTCGGCCGATTGCCCATCGCTGCCGCAGACCACGCGCAGGTGCTTGACCTGCAGATAGTCGTCCTCGGTATTGGCGGCGCTGTCCTGCATCAGGGCGACCAGGTCGTCGTCGTAGATCTCCTTCTTGCGGTCGGCCAGGGCCTTGAAGCGCACGAAGACGTCCTTCAGCTGGTTGTCGCCGACGTCATAGCCCAGGTCGCGCAGCTTGGCTCGCAGCGCGGCGCGGCCCGAGTGCTTGCCCATGGCGATATTGGCCTCGTTCAACCCGATGTCGGCGGGGCGCATGATCTCGAAGGTCTCGACATTCTTCAGCACGCCGTCCTGGTGGATGCCGGATTCGTGCAGGAAGGCGTTCTTGCCGACGATGGCCTTGTTCGGCTGCACGACAAAGCCCGAGGCCTGCGCCACCCGCCGCGACAGGCCCATGATCTTGGTGGTGTCGATGCCGGTGGTGAAGGGCATGATGTCATGGCGCACCTTCAGCGCCATCACCACCTCCTCCAGCGCGGTATTGCCGGCCCGCTCGCCCAGCCCGTTGATGGTGCATTCGATCTGGCGGGCGCCGGCCTCGACCGCGGCCAGGCTGTTCGCCGTCGCCATGCCCAGGTCGTTGTGGCAATGGGTGGCAAAGATCACCTCGTCGGCGCCCGGCACCCGCTCCAGCAGCATGCGGATCAGCGCGGCGCTTTCGCGCGGCGCGGTATAGCCCACGGTGTCGGGGATATTGATGGTGGTGGCGCCGGCCTTGATGGCGATTTCCACCACGCGGCACAGATAGTCATGCTCGGTCCGCGTCGCGTCCATGGGCGACCATTGCACGTTGTCGCACAGGTTGCGGGCGTGGGTCACGGTCTCGTGGATGCGCTCGGCCATCTGGTCCATGTCCAGGTTCGGAATGGCGCGATGCAAGGGCGAGGTGCCGATGAAGGTGTGGATGCGCGGCCGCTTGGCGTGTTTCACCGCCTCCCAGCAGCGGTCGATGTCGGGGAACTGGGCGCGGGCCAGGCCGCAGATGATGCTGTTCTGCGCGCGCCGGGCGATCTCGGACACGGCGGCGAAATCGCCCTCCGAGGCGATGGGGAAGCCCGCCTCGATCACATCCACGCCCATCTCGTCCAGCATCTGGGCGATGTCCAGCTTTTCCTGGTGGGTCATGGTGGCGCCGGGCGACTGCTCGCCGTCGCGCAGGGTGGTGTCGAAGATCAGGACGTGATTCTTGTCGGTCATGGCTGTCGGTCTTTCTTACGCATGAATCGTTGCTCGTTCGTGAAACCGGGCACGAACCAGACTGAGCGGCGGCCCGGAAGACCCGCTCAGCGCAGCGTAAGAAGAAGCAGACCACGGGATTGCATGCCAAAGGCCGCGCCGTCCTGCGCGTCCCCGATACCGGCAATGATCTGTCGCATCCGAGTCATGCCGGGACTATAAGCGCGCCGCCCCGCGCTTGAAAAGACCGAAAATTCCCCCGCGCCGCGCCGATACCGGGCTTCTTTGCTCCCGAAATACCCATGCAACCGCGACACCGACGCCGGAGGTCCGCAATTTCACCGTTTCCCAAATACTCGAAAGGACGCTAGAGCGCCCGCCAGCCGATGTCGCGGCGATAGAATCCGCCGGGCCAGTCGATTGCATCCGCCAGGGCATAGGCCCGCTCATGGGCCTGGGCCAGCGTCGCACCGCGCCCGGTCGCCGCCAGCACCCGGCCGCCCGTCGCAACCAGCGCGCCGTCCTGGCGCGCGGTGCCGGCATGAAACACCATGCGGCTCGAATCCTCGGGCAGGGCCTCCAGCCCGCGGATCTCGCTGCCCTTCTCATAGGCGCCGGGATAGCCTTTCGCCGCCAGCACCACGGTCAGGGCATGGTCTTCGGCCCAGGTGACGCTGGCATCGCGCAACCGGCCCTCGGCGCAGGCCAGGATCAGGTCCAGCGCCTGCGCGCCCAGCCGCATCATCAGCACCTGGCATTCCGGGTCGCCGAAACGGACGTTGTATTCGACCAGCCGGGCGCGGCCGTCCTCGATCATCAGCCCGGCATAGAGCACGCCCTGGAACGGCGTGCCGCGCCGCGCCATCTCGGCCACGGTCGGGCGCACGATCTCGGCCATGACCGCGTCCTGGATCGCCTGGCTCAGCACCGGAGCCGGGGAATAGGCGCCCATGCCGCCGGTGTTCGGCCCGCTGTCGCCCTCGCCCACGCGCTTGTGGTCCTGCGCGGTGCCAATGGGCAGGCAGTCCGTGCCGTCGCAGAGGATGAAGAAACTCGCCTCCTCGCCGGCCATGAATTCCTCGATCACCACCTCGGCCCCGGCCGCGCCGAAGGCACCGCCGAAAGCGTCGTCCACGGCGGCGATGGCCTCGGCCTCGGTCATGGCGACGGTGACGCCCTTGCCGGCGGCCAGCCCGTCGGCCTTGATGACGATCGGCGCGCCCTGCGCCCGTATATAATCCCGCGCAGGTTCAGCCGCGTCGAAGCGCGCCCAGGCGGCGGTCGGCGCGCCGCAGGCGTCGCAGACCGCCTTGGTGAAGCTTTTCGAGGCTTCCAGCATCGCCGCCGCCTTCGAGGGACCAAAGACCAAGAGCCCCGCCGCGCGCAGATCGTCCGCGACCCCGGCGGCCAGCGGGGCCTCGGGACCGACGATCACCAGGTCGATGGCATTCTCCTCGCAAAAGCCGATCACGGCGGCGCCGGACAGGATGTCCAGATCCGCCAGCCGGGCCAGGGGTTCCATCCCGGCATTGCCCGGGGCGACGAACAGCCGGTCGCATTTCGGATTTTGCCGCACCGCCCAGGCCAGCGCATGTTCGCGCCCGCCGCTGCCAAGGATCAGGATGTTCATGCGCGCCCCTTCCGCTGCCTGCCGCCTTCTAGGAAGCGCGGCCCCCCGGATCAAGCCTTGATCCCGCGGCCCGCCCGCGCCAGAACCAGAGCCATGGACCTGATCGACGACGCCGCCGCCAGCAATGCCCATGAGTTCACCGTTTCCGAGATCTCGGGGGCGATCAAGCGCACGCTCGAGGACCAGTTCGGCCGCGTCCGCGTGCGCGGCGAGATCGGCCGCGTCTCGCGCCCGTCCTCGGGTCACCTCTATTTCGATCTGAAGGACGAGCGCGCCTGCATCGCCGCCGTGACCTGGAAGGGCCAGGCCGCGCGCCTGTCCACCCGACCCGAGGAAGGCATCGAGGTCATCGCCACCGGCCGGCTGACCACCTTTCCCGGCCAGTCGAAATACCAGCTGATCGTCGACGAGATCGAGCCTGCGGGCGCCGGTGCGCTGATGATGATGCTGGAAAAGCGCCGCAAGGCGCTGGCGGCCGAGGGGCTCTTCGACGAATCGCGCAAGCGGCCGCTGCCCTATCTGCCGCGGGTGATCGGCGTCGTCACCTCGCCCTCGGGCGCGGTGATCCGCGACATCCTGCACCGGCTGCGCGACCGCTTCCCGACCCGGGTGCTGATCTGGCCGGTGGCGGTGCAGGGCCAAGACTGCGCGCCGCAGGTCACGGCCGCCATTCGCGGCTTCAACGCGCTGGGCCCGGCGGGGCCGATTCCGCGCCCGGACCTGCTGATCGTCGCCCGCGGCGGCGGCAGCCTCGAGGATCTCTGGGGCTTCAACGAGGAATCGGTGGTGCGCGCCGCCGCCGAAAGCGCCATTCCGCTGATCTCGGCCGTGGGGCATGAAACCGACACCACGCTGATCGATTTCGCTTCGGACCGCCGGGCGCCGACGCCGACGGCGGCCGCCGAAATGGCGGTGCCGGTGCGCACCGAACTGGCCGCGCGGCTGGGCGAATGCGGCACGCGCATGATCCGCGCCGGCCAGCAGGCCCGCCAACGCCACCGGCAGCGCCTGGCCGATCTGGGCCGCGCGCTCGGCCGGCCGCAGGCGCTGACCGACCCGGCCCGGCAACGCTTCGACCTCTTTGCCGAGCGGCTGGAACCGGCGCTGAAGGGCTTCACCCGCCGCTGCCGCGACCGTCTGGCCGGGCTGCCGCTGTCGCTGGCGGCGCTGCGCGGCAACCTGCGCAACCGCCGGCAGAACCTGCAGGCCCAGGAGAACCGCCTGGCCCCCGGGCTGTCCCGGCTCGCCCGCCGCAAGGCCGAGCGCCTGGCCGATCTCGGCCCGCGCCTGGACCGCGCCCGGGCACGGCTGCTGGCCGGATCGAGCCGCGACCGGACCGAGCTCGCGCGGCTCTCGGCGCGGCTGGCGGCAACGGCCGCCCGCATCGCGCCGCCACGCCGCGACAGCCTGGACCGCCTGGACCGCCTGCGCCAGACCCTGGGCTATACCGAGACGCTGAAACGCGGCTTCGCGGTGGTCCACGGCCCGGACCACCTGCTGACCAGCGCGACCGAGGCCGAGAAGGCGCCCGGGTTCGAGATCGAATTCCACGACGGCCGCATCGCCGCGCGTCCCGAAAGACCGACGGCCAAACCGGCCCGCAAGCCGCGGGATCCCAAGGGCCAGCAGTCCCTGTTCTGATTTCTCTTTTGTGGGGAAATATCCCGGGGGGAGCGCCAGCCGCACCCCGTCGAGGGGTGCGGCTGGCGCGGGGGGCAGAGCCCCCCGTTACCGCGCAACCTCGCGCGGCCGCAGCATGAGCCACAAAAGCGCGCCGCCCGCCAGCACTAGGAAGGGCAGCATGGCCAAGTTCACCGCGTTCCAGCCGGCCTGGGCCGAGCCGCCCATGCAGTTCATCAGCCCACCCGAGGACAGCGAGGCCAGGAACACGCCGGAAAACACCACCGCGTCGTTCAGGCCCTGCACCCGCTCGCGCTCCTCGGGGCGATAGGCGCGGGTCAGCATGGCGGTCGCACCGATATAGCCGAAGTTCCAGCCCAGCCCCAGAAGCACCAGCGCGGCGTAGAAATGCCCGAGTTCCACCCCGGACAGGGCCACGGCGCCGGCGCCGGCCAGGATGGCGAGGCCCAGCATGACGATGCGCGTGGCCCCGAAGCGCGCGATCAGATGGCCGGTGAAGAAGGACGGCCCGAACATCGCCAGCACGTGGAACGAGACGATATTGGCGGCATCCGCGGTCTGGAAGCCGCAGCCGACCACGGCGAGCGGCGTCGAGGTCATCACCAGGTTCATCAGCGCATAGGCGACCATGCCGCAGATCATCGCGACCAGGATGCGCGGCTCGCGCATGAGTTCGCGCAGCGGCCGGCCGGCGGGACTGCCGGCAGCAGGCGCCGCCGGGCGCGGGATGTCCAGGAAACCGAAAAGCAGCGGCCCGAACAGGTTCAGCCCGACGATGGCGGCATAGGTGGCAAGGAAAGGCACCGCGGTCAGGTCGGCGGTCAGCCGCACCAGCAGCGGGCCGGTCAGGGCAGCGGCGAGGCCGCCGGCCAGCACCCAGGAAATGGCGCGCGACTGGAACTCGGCCGGGGCGCAATCGGTGGCGGCGAAGCGATAGAAGCCCTGCGCCGCTTGGTAGACTCCGGTCAGCAGGCCGCTGAGCATGAAAAGCCAGAAATTCCCCAGCATCATGCCGGTCGCGGCGGCGGCGGCACCCAGCGCACCGGCGCCGCAGGCCAGCACGAAGCCGGCCCGCCGGCCGTGCCGGCGCATGAAGCCGGCAAGCGGCCGCGCCGACAGCGCCGAGCCCAGCACGATCATCGACAAGGGCAGCGTGGCGATGCAGGGGTTGGGGCTGAGCATCTGCCCGGTCAGGCCGCCGACGATGAAGATCATCGACATCTGCGCCCCCATCACCGCCTGGGCGATCAGCAGCACCACGACATTGCGCCGGGCGCGGCGCATCGGATCCGTCATCGGTTCGGAGGCGATCATGACCGGCTCATTTCAGGGCGGCGGCCTCGCGGGCGCGGGCCTCGATCGCCTGCCAGTTGCCGCTGGCGACATCGGCATCGGGGGCGATCCAGCTGCCGCCGGCGCAGACCACGTTCGGCAGCGCCAGGTAATCCGGGGCATTGGCGAGCGTAATGCCGCCGGTCGGGCAGAAGCTGACCTGTGGCAAAGGCCCGGCCAGGGATTTCAGCGATTTCGCCCCGCCCGCCGCCTCGGCCGGGAAGAATTTCAGCATGGAATAGCCAAGCTCCATCGCCCGCATCACCTCGGAGGCGGTGACGGCGCCGGGCAGCAGCGGCAGCTCGATCTCGGCGCAGGCGCGAGCCAGGGTCTCGGTCAGGCCGGGCGAGACGGCGAAGCTGGCGCCGGCCTCCTTGGCGCGTTTCGCGTCGTCGGGGGTCAGCACGGTGCCGGCACCGACATGGCCGCCCGGCACCCTGGCCATCTCGCGGATCACGGCGAGCGCGGCCGGGGTGCGCAGCGTCACCTCGAGCACCGGCAGCCCGCCCGCGACCAAGGCGGTGGCAAGGCCCTCGGCCCGGGCGGCGTCGCCCACCACCAGGACCGGGATCACCGGGGCGAGCTCGCAAAGCGCACGGGATTTCTGGGACTGGATCTCTGGGGTCATGGCGGCCTCGTTCCTGAAAATTCGGCGGCAGGGTGCGCTTTTCCGCGCCTCGTTTCAAGGGTTGATGTTAGCGGTAACTGGAATCGGCACCGCGTCGGAAAGGGCAGGGGCTTTCCGCCCCTCTTGCGGCTTCGCCGCAATTCACCCCGAGGATATTTTTCCACAAAAGAGAAGCCATCAGCCACCGAAGCTGGTGCGGCTGCCCGAGCGCGCGGTGGCGCTGGCGCCGAAGCCGCCCCGCTGGCTGACCTGGGCGGCCGACATCGGCGGCTTGCCCAGCGTCGAGGGCGCGCGCTGGAAGGTCGAGGGCGCGACCTTGCCGGCGCCGCGGTTGGTGGCGAAGCTCTGGTCGCCCTTGGGGGTCGAGAAGCGGCCGTCGGCGGTCTTGACCATCGGCTGCGAGAAGATGCCGCCGCCGCGCGACAGCATCGAGCCCATCATGTAGCCGACGAGCAGCGGCATGAAGGAAAAGCCGCCGCCGGAGTTCTGCGCCTGCGCCTCGCCCGTCGCGGGCTGCTGGGCGGCGGGATCGCTGCCGCAGTTGCCGGCGCCATGTTCCTGTTCGCAGAGCTCCTTCGACTCGTAGCGCGGCGCGGTTTCCAGGAATTCCTGCTGGGCGGCGGCGAAATTGGTGCGGCAGTCCTGTTCGGTGAACCACAGGCTGTTGTCCTTGGCCGCCGCGATGCAGCTTTCGAGGTCGGGAAAGCTTTGCGCGTCGACCTGGTCGTCCTTGCAGGCGGCGAGCGCGAGCGTCGCGGCGCCGGCCAGCGCCAGGGCGACATGGCGCGAGCGTTTGCGGGCGGGGCGGGTGGCGGGAGCGGTCATGGATCAGCCCTCGATGAAATGCGGCTTGAAGCGCGACAGGTTGTGGGTGATGCGCGCGCGGTCCTCGCGCAGGCCGAGGCCGCAGCAGCTTTCGCCCACGATCCAGGCGCCGAGCACCGGGTGGAAGCCGTCGAATGTGGGCAGCGGCGCCAGGCCCTGCACGATCATCGGGTGATGCGAATAGCTGTCGTCCTCGGTCCGGGCGACCTCGCGGCCGGCCTCGAAGATGGTGACGCCCGCGCCTTCGCGCGAGAAGATCGGCTTCAGCACATGGCCGCGCGCCAGGTCGTCCTGCGCGGCCGCGAAGGCCTGGGCCACGGCGGGGGCGGGGCTGCCGCCGCGCATCGCCTCGGCCACGTCGTCGAGGAAGAAGGCCGGCAGCAGGTTCGGGTGGCCGGGGAACATCTGCCACAAGAGCGGCAGGATGCCCTTGTTCGACAGGATCGCCTTCCACGGCGGCTCGATGAAGCGGGCGCCGGCGCTTTGCAGATGCGTCGCGAATTCGTCGCGCAGCATGTCCTCCCAGGGGTAGAGCTTGAAGAGCGTGCCGATGACGCGGGACTGCTCGTCGGCGAACTGGCCCTCATCGGTCAGACCGATCTGCGCCAGCGCGGTGAAATGCGCGCCGAGGCCGGCTTCGCGCGCGGCCCAAGCCAGGGTTTCGACGGTGGCGTAATCCTCGGGGTTCTCGGGGTCGGCGGCGAAATGCACGTCCTCGCCATCGGCGCAGATCTGGGTCCAGCGCGCCACGATCGCCTCGTGGATGCTGTTGAACTGGTCGCAATCCTCGTCCAGCACGCCCGCCGCCTGCTGCTGTTCGAACCAGAGCCACTGGAAGCTGGCGGATTCGTAAAGCGCGGTCGGGGTGTCGGCGTTGTATTCCAGCAGCTTCGCCGGGCCGGTGCCGTCATAGGCCAGGTCCATGCGGCCATAAAGCTCGGGCTGTCCTTCGGCCCAGCTGCCGGCGACCAGGTCCCAGTGCCGCTGCGGGATGCCGAGCCGGGTCAGCCAGGCCTCGTCGCGCGCGACCAGCGCCACCGCCTCGCGGCACATGGCATGCAGTTCGGTCGCGGGCGCCTCGATGTCCTGCTCGATCTCTTGCAGGGTGAAGCGATAGGCGCTGGTTTCGTCCCAATAGGGTTCCCCGCCCATGTCGGCGAAGGTGAAGCCGAGCTTCACCGCCTCGTCGCGCCAGCCCGGGCGTTCGGGAAGATTGCGTTTTTCCATGGTCACTCCTTGGTTCCGAGATAGGGCGTGGGCGCCGGGGGGCGCAAGCCCGCATCTGGAAATTCGCCGGGCGCCGGCCGGGTGCCGTGCCTGCGGGGGGCTTGCGGGGCGCGAGGCTTCGGGCCAAGCTGCTGCCATTCCAGCCCCGGGACAACGGGGCGCGACAACAGGGATGACCATCATGCAGAACCGTTTCCCGCTTCGCGCGCTGCTTCTGGCTTCGGCCGTGGCCATGGCTGCGGCCGCGCCGGCGGCCTGGGCCGAGACGCCGGCCGATACGCTGGTCGTGGCGGGCCAGATCGACGACATCATCAGCATGGATCCGGCGCAAAGCTTCGAGCTGTCGGGGCAGGATGTCATCAAGAACCTCTACGACCGGCTGGTCGATTTCGATCCGACCGACCTGGAGGCAGGCTTCAAGCCCAGCCTCGCCGAAAGCTGGGAGGTCAGCGAGGACGGCAAGACCGTGACCCTGACCCTGCGCGACGGCGTCAAGTTCCAGTCGGGCAATCCGGTCCGGGCCGAGGATGCCGCCTGGTCGCTGCAACGCGCCGTCAAGCTGAACCTGTCGCCGGCCTTCATCCTGAACCAGTTCGGCTTTACCGCCGAGAATGTCGACCAGCAGATCAGTTTCGACGGCAACAAGCTGGTGCTGAAGCTGGATCAGCCCTATGCGCAAAGCTACGTGCTCAACAGCCTGGCCTCCGAGGTCGCCTCGGTCGTCGACAAGGAAACCGTGCTGTCCCATGCCGAGGGCGAGGATCTGGGCAATGCCTGGCTCTCGACCAACAGCGCGGGTTCGGGGCCGTTCAACCTGGGCGCCTGGAAACCCAACGAGGCGGTGCAACTGGTCGGCAATGCCGATTACTGGCAGGGCGCGCCGGCGATGAAGCGGGTGATCGTGCGCCATGTCCAGGAAAGCAGCGCCCAGCGGCTGCTGCTGGAACAGGGCGACGTGGACGTGGCCCGCAACCTGACCCCGACCGATATCGAGGCGCTGTCCACGAGCGACAAGCTGGTGATCGGCAACGAGCCGCGCGGCCGCATCCTGTATATGGGGCTGAACCAGAAGGACCCGATCCTGTCCAACCCCGCCGTGGTGCAGGCCATGCGCTATCTGGTGGATTACAAGGGCATCGAGGACAGCTTCCTGAAGGGCCAGTTCAAGATCCACCAGAACTTCCTGCCGGAGGGCTATCTGGGCGCCTCGGACGAGAACCCGTGGACCTATGACATCGAGAAGGCGAAAAAGATCCTGACCGATGCCGGCGTCACCTCGGGCACGATCAAGACCACGGTGCGCGACATGGCCGAATACAGCAACGTCATGCAGACGCTGCAGGCCTCGATGGCGCAGGTCGGGCTGACGCTGGAGATCCAGCAGGTCACCGGCGCGCAGTCGCTCGATGCCTATCGCGCGCGGCAGGTGCCGATCTATGTCGGCGAATGGGGGCCGGATTATGCCGACCCGAACACCAATGCCTCGACCTTTGCCTATAACCCCAACAACGCCGACGATGCCAAGCTGTCGCAACTGGCCTGGCGCAACGCCTGGGCGGTGCCGGACGAGATGAACAAGGCCACCGTCGCCGCCACGCTGGAAGGCAATACCGACAAGCGCCGGCAGATGTATCTGGACCTCCAGCAGCAATATCGCGAGATCGCCCCGATCATCCCCATGTTCCAGCGCATCGAGCGCGACGGCATGCAGAAGAACATCCATGGCTGGACCGCCGGCGGCTCGGTCAGTTCCGCGATGTATCGCAAGGTCACGAAGGAATAGGGCGTGACGAATACCGACCTCAGCGCCGCGCCGGGGCCGGGGGCAAGCCCGCCCTCATCCCGGCGCGGCGCGCGCCTGGGGCGCAGGATGCGCAGCCTTGGCGGGCTCTTGCTGTCGCTGGCGCTGACGCTGCTGGGCCTGCTGCTCGTCACCTTCATCATCGGCCGGGTCATGCCGATCGACCCGGTGCTGAAGGTGGTGGGCGAGCGCGCGACCCAGGCGCAGTATGAGGCCGCGCGGCTTGCCATGGGGCTCGACAAGCCGCTGTGGCAGCAGTTCCTGGTCTATATGGGCGAGGTGCTGCGCGGCGATTTCGGGCGCTCGATCTCGACCGGCCATCCGGTGGCGCAGGACTTGCGCCGGGTGTTTCCCGCCACCTTCGAACTGGCGGCGCTTGGCACGCTGATCGGCGTCTGCGTGGGCGTGCCGCTGGGCGTGGTCGCGGCGGCGCGGCGCGGCGGCTGGATCGACCAGATCGCCCGCGTGGTGGCGCTGGTCGGCTATTCCATGCCGATCTTCTGGCTGGGGCTGATGGGGCTTCTGCTGTTCTACGGCATCCTTGGCTGGGTCGGGGGCCCCGGCCGGCAGGGCATCGTCTATGACGGCATGGTGCCCGAGATGACGGGGATGATCCTGGTCGACAGCCTGCTCGCCGGCGACTGGGGCGCGTTTCGCGACGCCTTCAGCCATATCATCCTGCCGGCGAGCCTTCTGGGCTATTTCAGCCTGGCCTATGTCAGCCGCATGACCCGCAGCTTCATGCTGGAGCAGCTCTCGGCCGAATACATAACCACCGCCAGGGTCAAGGGCCTGTCCGAACGGCGGGTGGTCTGGGCGCATGCCTTCCGCAATATCCTGGTGCCGCTGATCACGGTGATCGCGCTCAGCTTCGGTTCGCTGCTGGAGGGCTCGGTGCTGACCGAAATCGTGTTCTCCTGGCCGGGGCTCGGCCAATACATCACCAAGGCGCTGCTGGCCGCCGACATGAACGCGGTCTTGGGCGGCACGGTGCTGATCGGCACCTGCTTCGTGGCGCTGAACATCCTCTCCGACGTGCTTTACCGCACCCTTGACCCGAGGGCGAAATGACCGAGACGACGCGCGCATGGCTGCTGTCGGACGCGCCGCAGACCCGGCGCCAGGCCCGGATGGGCGCGCTCTACCAAGGCTGGCTGACGTTCCGGGCGAACAAGCTGGCCATGCTGGGGCTGGTGATCCTGCTGGCGCTTCTGTTCGTCGCGGGTTTCGCGCCCTGGCTTTCGCCGCAGAACCCCTTTGCCCAGAACCTGGCCGACCGGCTGCAGCCGCCCTCGGCCGCGCATTGGCTGGGCACGGATGCGCTGGGGCGGGACATCCTGTCGCGGCTGATCCACGGTTCGCGCATCACGCTGTTCATCGTCGGCACCGTGGCGCTGGTCGCGCCGGTGATCGGGCTTTTCGTCGGCACGGTGGCGGGTTTCGCCGGCGGCTGGGTCGACCAGGTGCTGATGCGGACCACCGACATCTTCCTGGCCTTCCCCAAGCTGATCCTGGCGCTGGCCTTCGTCGCCGCCCTTGGCCCCGGCATCGGCAATGCGGTGCTGGCGCTGGCCGTGACCTCCTGGCCGCCCTATGCGCGGCTGGCGCGGGCCGAGACGCTGACCATCCGCAACGCCGATTACATCGCCGCCGCCCGGCTGCAGGGCGCCGGGCCGCTGCGGCTGCTGATCGGGCATATCTGGCCGCTCTGCGTCAGTTCGCTGATCGTGCGGGTGGCGCTGGACATGGCGGGAATCATTCTCTCGGCCGCCGGGCTCGGCTTCCTCGGGCTTGGCGCACAGCCGCCGATGCCGGAATGGGGCGCGATGATCTCGGACGGGCGGACCTATATCCTCGACTTCTGGTGGGTCGCGGCCATGCCGGGTCTGGCGATCTTCATCGTCAGCCTGGCCTTCAACCTGTTGGGCGACGGCTTGCGCGACGTGCTGGATCCGAAGGGAGGCGCCGAATGACCCCGCTGCTGTCCGTCCGCGACCTGCGCGTCAGCTTCCCGACCCGCAGCGGCAGCTTCCAGGCGGTGCGCGGGGTCAGCTTCGACCTCGGGCGCGAAAGGCTGGGGGTGGTGGGCGAATCCGGCTCGGGCAAGTCGATGACCGGCCGCGCCATCCTGGGCCTCGTGCGCCCGCCGGGCAAGGTCACGGCCGAGCGGCTGGAGCTTGACGGCGAAAGCATCCTGAACCTGCCCGAGCGCCGCATGCGCAAGCTGCGCGGCGCCCGCATCAGCATGGTCATGCAGGACCCCAAGTTCAGCCTGAACCCGGTGATGACCATCGGCCGGCAGATCATGGAAAGCTATCGCCTGCACTCCGGCCAGGGCGGGCAGGCGGCGCGCGACAAGGCGCTGGACATGCTGCGCGCCGTGCAGATCCGCGACCCCGAGCGGGTGTTCGATGCCTATCCGCATGAAATCTCGGGCGGCATGGGCCAAAGGGCGATGATCGCCATGATGCTGGCCCCGGACCCCGAGATCCTGATCGCGGACGAGCCGACCTCGGCGCTGGACGTCTCGGTCCGCAACGAGGTCCTGCGCATCATGGACAAGCTGGTGCGCGACCGCGGCATGGGGCTGATCTTCATCAGCCACGACCTGAACCTGGTCGGGCAATTCTGCGACCGGGTGCTGATCATGTATGCCGGCCGCGTGGTCGAGGAACTGCCCGCACACGACCTGCACGCCGCCCGCCACCCCTATACCCAGGGGCTGCTGAACAGCCTGCCGCGCCTCGACCAGCCGGTCGAACGCCTCTCGACCCTGCAACGCCAGGACAGCTGGCGCGACGCGGACATCGCCACGCCGCTGCCCGGAGGGCTGTGATGCTTCTTTGCTCCGAAAATACCCGACCGCAACAGGGCAAGCGATGCTGACAATCAAGGATCTGGACGTCTGGTTCGGCCACCCGCCCGAGCGCGTCGATGCCGTGCGCGGCGCCAGCTTCGTGGTGGCGCGGGGCGAAAGCTTCGGCCTCGTCGGCGAATCCGGCTCGGGCAAGTCGACCATCCTGCGCGCCGTCACCGGCCTAATCGATACCTGGTCGGGCCGGATCGAGGTCGCCGGTCAGCCGGTGACCGGCCGCCACCGCTCGCGCGCCTTTCACAAGACGGTGCAGATGGTGTTCCAGGACCCCTATGCCAGCCTGCACCCGCGCCATTCGGTGGACCGGGTGCTGTCCGAGACGCTGCATCTGCAAGGCATGGACCGCATCGACCAGCGCATCGCCACGCTTCTGGACAGCGTCGGCCTGGGGCGCGGCTTCCGCTTCCGCTATCCGCACCAGCTGTCGGGCGGCCAGCGCCAGCGCGTCGCCATCGCCCGCGCGCTGGCGGCGGAACCGCAGCTTCTGCTGCTGGACGAGCCGACCTCGGCGCTTGACGTCAGCGTGCAGGCCGAGATCCTGAACCTGCTCGCCGACCTGCGCCGGGACCGCGGGCTGACCTATGTCATGGTCAGCCACGACCTGGCCGTGGTGGCGCATATGTGCGACCGGCTGGCGGTGATGCGCGGCGGCGAGATCGTCGAGGAGATGACCGCCGCCGCGTTGCGCCAGGGCGCCGCGCGCAGCGATTATGCCCGCGACCTGCTGGCTGCGAGCCGGGGCTATGCGGCGGGCTAGACCGCGATTCCGAACA
This sequence comes from Paracoccus aminovorans, assembly GCF_001546115.1. GTDB lineage: Bacteria > Pseudomonadota > Alphaproteobacteria > Rhodobacterales > Rhodobacteraceae > Paracoccus > Paracoccus aminovorans_B. The sequence goes on along the minus strand of NZ_KQ955208.1, from coordinate 452,215 downwards.
GCTTGCCGATGCCGGCGGTCACCGCCAGCGCGAACACGCCGCCCAGCACCACCCGCAGCACCGCGCGGCCGGGCGGTGCGCCGCCGGCCCAGGCGCCAAGCGCGCCCAGCACCGCCAGCGCCAGCACCACCGAAACCAGCACCGCGGCGATGACGGCACCCCCCGGCGCCAGGATCGCCGCCAGCAGCGGCACCGCCGCCGCCGTGCTGAAGGTCGCGGCCGAGGCCGCCGCCGCCTGCAAAGGATTGGCGCTCGACGCCTCGCTGAGCCCCAGCTCGTCGCGGACATGGGCGGCCAGCGCGTCATGCTCGGTCACCTCGCGCGCCGCCTGCAAGGCGGTGCCGGGGGTCATGCCGCGCGATTCATAGATCGCCGCCAGCTCGTGCAGCTCCTCCTCGGGCATCTCGCGCAGGGCGGCGGTCTCGCGGGCGATGTCGGCGCGCTCGGTATCGGACTGTGAGCTGACCGAGACATATTCGCCCATGGCCATGGACATGGCGCCGGCCACCAGCCCGGCAAGCCCCGCGATCAGGATCGCCTCGCGCCCCGGATCGGCGGCGGCCACGCCCACGATCAGCGCCCCGACCGAGACGATGCCGTCATTCGCCCCCAGGACCGAGGCCCGCAGCCAGCCCATGCGGCTGACGTAATGCGGATCGTCGGGATGGGCGCTGATGGCGGTGCGGGTCATGGGGTCCTCTTGCGGTTGCGCGGCCAGCTTAGCGTCCCGGCCCGGTTTTGCCAGCCTTGCGTCCCGTCCCGCGCCCGGTCAGGCTGTCGCAGGACGAATCCCGCCGAGAGGAGGCAACGATGCAGCATCCCCTGACCTTGCCGCGGGCACTGAACCTGGTCGGCGGGCGCGGCCGGGCGGCGGCATCGGGGCGCGCGCTGCCGATGATCTCGCCCATCGACGGCCAGCCCTTCGCCGCCATCGCCGATTCCGGCCCCGAGGACATCGATGCCGCCGTCGATGCCGCCCGCGCGGCGCTGGCGGGCGATTGGGGCCGGTTGACCGCGGCCGAGCGCGGCCGGCTGATGCTGCGCCTCGCGCTGCTGATCGAGGCCGAGGCCGAGCCGCTCGCCGCGCTGGAAACCCGCGACAACGGCAAGCCCATCGCCCAGTCCCGCGCCGACATGGCGGCGCTGGCGCGCTATTTCGAATATTACGGCGGCGCGGCCGACAAGCTGCATGGCGAGGTCATCCCCTTCCTGAACGGCCATGACGCCACCGCGCGGCGCGAGCCGCATGGCGTGACCGGCCATATCATCCCCTGGAACTATCCGGTGCAGATCTTTGGCCGTTCGGTCGGGGCGGCGCTGGCCATGGGCAATGCCACGGTGACGAAACCGGCCGAGGATGCCTGCATGACCATCCTGCGCATCGGCGAACTGGCCGGGCAGGCGGGCTTTCCGCCCGGCGCGATCAATATCGTCACCGGCCGGGGCGAGGTGGCGGGCAAGGCGCTGGCAGAGCATCCCGGCGTCGATTTCATCAGCTTCACCGGCTCGCCCGAGGTGGGGCAGGCCATCCAGATCGCGGCGGCCAGGAACCACATCCCCTGCACGCTGGAGCTGGGCGGCAAGTCGCCGCAGATCGTCTTCGAGGACGCCGATCTGGATGCCGCGGCACCGATCATTACCAATGCCATCGTGCAGAACGGCGGCCAGACCTGCTCGGCCGGATCGCGCGTGCTGATCCAGCGCGGCATCTGGGACCGGCTGACCGCCATGCTGGCCGAGCGCTTCCGCGCCGTCGAGGCAAGCCCGGCCGAAGGCGCGGCTCTGGGACCGCTGATCTCGGCCCGGCAAAAGGTGCGGGTCGAGAGCTATATCGCCGAGGCCGCAGCGCCCCTGATCGCGCGCGGCCGCGTGGCGGCGGATGCGCCGGCGGGCGGCTTCTACGTCGCGCCGGCGCTCTTCGGTCCGGTCGATCCGCGCAGCCCGCTGGCGCAGGAGGAGATCTTCGGCCCGATCCTGGCCGCCATTCCCTTCGACACCGAAGCCGAGGCCATCGCCATTGCCAATGGTACGGAATACGGGCTGGTGGCGGGGATCTGGACCCGGGACGGCGACCGGCAGGCGCGGGTGGCCCATGCCATGCGCTGCGGCCAGGTCTTCATCAACGCCTATGGCGCCGGCGGCGGCATCGAGCTGCCCTTCGGCGGCCTGCGCAAATCCGGCCATGGCCGGGAAAAGGGCTTTGCCGCGCTTTACGAATTCTCGCGGCTGAAAACCATCGTCCATCGCTACGCATAGGGGGAGACATGCGGCTGCAAGGCAAGACGGCATTGGTGACGGGGGCGGGCTCGGGCTTCGGGCGGGGCATCGCGCGGGCCTTCGCGCGCGAGGGCGCGCGGGTCGCGGTGCTGGACATCGATGCCGGCGCGGCCGAGGCCGTCGCCGGGGAAATCGGCGGCCTGGCGCTGGCCTGCGACGTGACCCAGGGCGCGCAGGTCGCGGATGCCGTGGCGCGGACGCGGGCGGCGTTCGGCGGGCTCGAGATCGTGGTGAACAACGCCGGCTGGACCGTGCCGAACGGTCCCTTGCTCGCGACCGACGAGACCGCGTTCCGGCGCATCTATGACGTGAACGTGCTGTCGATCTTTCACATGTGCCACGCCGTCGTGCCCTGGTGGCGCGAGCAGCGCGCGGGCGTGATGATCAATGTCGGCTCGACGGCGGGCAGCCGGCCGAGGCCCGGGCTGACCTGGTACAATTCCTCGAAGGGCGCGGTGAACACGCTGACCCGCAGCCTGGCGGTGGAATTGGCGCCGGACGGCATCCGCGTCAACGCCATCGCCCCGGTCATGGGCGAGACCGGGATGCTGGAGCGCTTCATGGGCTGCCCGGACACGCCCGAAAACCGCGCGCGTTTCCTGGCGACCATCCCGCTGGGCCGGCTGTCGCAGCCGCGCGACATCGCCAATGCCGCGCTGTATCTGGCCTCGGACGAGTCGGATTTCATCACCGGCGTCATCCTCGACGTGGACGGCGGCCGCACGGTCTGATGCCGATCATGCCGGTTGCAGTCGGCGCAGCTTCGGGTGATGAAAGGACATGGAGACGGAAGCCCGAGCCTTGGCCTTCGAAGAGGCGCTGCGCCGCGCCGGCGTGCGCATCACCCGCCAGCGGGCGGCGCTTCTGCGCGTGCTGGCCGATGCCGCCGATCATCCCGACGCGACCCAGCTGCACCGCCGCGCGACCGAGGCGGGGGCCGGGGTCTCGCTGGCAACCGTCTATCGCACGCTTTCGGCGCTGGAGGCGCAGGGCGTGATCCAGAAGCTGGAATTCGAGGGCGAGCCGGCACGGTTCGAAACCGCCGACGGCCAGCACCACGACCACATGATCGACGTCGAGACCGGCGAGGTTATCGAGTTCCTGAACGAGCGCATCGAGCGGCTGCAGGCCGAGATCGCCGCCGAGATGGGCTATGAGATCGTCCGCCACCGGCTGGAGCTTTACGTCCGCCGCAAGCGCCAGCCCTAGAGCGCGATCTCGCTTTCCGGGTCCGGGTCGGGCAGGGGACGCGGCGCATCCGGGTCCGCCATCGGCGGGTTCAGGCGCGGATCGTCCTCGGGCGCCGGGCGCAGCATCTCGCGCAGCGCGTCGCCGACCGGGGGCGGCGGCGGCGCATCGGCGCGGCGACGGATCAGGATATCGCCATTCTCCAGCCGCTCGGGCGCCTGGTAGTTGCTCACGTCGTCCATCAGCGCGCCAATGTCCTTGAACACCGGCCCGACCGAACCCAGCGTATCGCCCAGATCGCGCCCCAGCCGGTCCAGATGCGGCTGCGCCTGGCCCAGAAGGTTGTTCAGAAAATTCTCGATGCCGCTTTCCAGCGAGTCCTCCGGCGCGGGCTCGTCGGCCTTGGGCGGCTCATAGACCTGCGCAAACGCCGGGGCCGCGGCAAGCGCCGCGACAAGGATCAGGTGGGAAAAAGCGCGCATGGTCCGGTCCCCGGGGCTGTTTGCAGGCAAAACCCGCACCGATGGCCGCCGGTTCCCGCCTCAGGCCGGGCGCGGCGCATGCATGGTGCGGAAGGTGTCCCAGGCCTCGTTGATGGCGCGGGTACGGGCCTCGGCCAGGCGGATCGCCTCGGGCGGCAGGCCGCGGGCGATGGCGCGGTCGGGGTGGTTCTCGCGCACCAGGTCGCGCCAGCGCCGCCGCGCCTCGGACAGCGGCGTGTCGGGCGCCACGCCCAGCACCTCGCAGGAGGGGCAGCCCTGGCGGCGGTCGTGGCGGGCGCGGATCGTGGCCAGCTGCTCGGGCGGCAGGCCGAAGATGCGCGCCACCTCGTCGATGAACAGGATCTCGGCCTCGTGCAGGTCGGTGTCGGCGACGGCGATGATGAACAGCCCCTCGATCACGTCGGCCAGAACCGGATCGCCCGGCGGGAACATGGCGGCGATACGTCGCGCCCAGGCGTCGAAGCCGGCGACGTCCTGCCGCGCCAGGTCGAAGACGCGGGCGGCGTTCTTTTCCTCGGCGCGCGGGATGATGAAGACCCGGCGAAAGGCCGCAACCTCCGAGCGGGCGACGGCGCCGTCGGCCTTGGCGAGCTTGGCCCCCAGGGCGATGACCGCGATGGTGAAGGCCACGGATTTCTCGGGCGGGGTTGCGGGCCGGCGCGCACCGACGATCGCCGCCAGCCGATCGGCAATGCGCTGCCAGAAGCTGCGAGGCTTCGGCAGTTCCGGGCAGGTCGAGGTCTTTTCCCTGATCGCGGCGTCCATGGCATCCAGCCTAGGCGGCCCTTCCGGTCAAGTCCACTGACATTCCCGCAAGTTGCGCGGTTTCCCCTGCGGCCTTGCGGCGCGAGGGCCGCGCGTGACCGGGGCTTCGCAATTCGCCCGCGCGCTGCTATGCCTGATGCGGCAAGGCTTCGGGGGCGTTCATGGCGGCAATTGACGGGGATGTGGTGATCGGGCGCGAAAGCCCGCTGGCGCCGGATCTGGCGCTGCTGTTCCAGCGCCACACCGAGGACATGCATGCCGACACGCCGCCCGAGTCGATCCACATGCTGCCGCGCGCCGCGCTGGAGCGGCCCGAGATCGGCTTTTTCGTCCTGCGCGAGGCCGGCCGGCCGCTGGCCATGGGCGCGGTCAAGCGCATCGCGCCGGGCCTGGGCGAGATCAAGTCGATGCATGTCCTGTCCGAGGCGCGCGGTCGCGGCCATTCCCGCCGCATGCTGGCGGCGCTGATCGACCATGCCCGCGCCGATGGGTTGGCCAGGCTGAGCCTGGAGACCGGCGTGCAGCCGACCTTCGTCGCGGCGCGGGGGCTTTACGCCCGGGCGGGTTTCGTCGAATGCGGGCCCTTCGGCGACTATGTCCCGGATCCGAACAGCGTCTTCATGACGCTGGATCTGTCCGGCGCCGATTGAGCGGTTGATTCAGCCGCCGTCCTTTGCCATGACTGCCGGGTGCGGCGCGGTCGCGCAAGCGACACGGCCCCGTGGCTTGGCTGGATCGAGCAGGCGCCTTCCAGGTCCGACTCTGGGCCAAATATGGACGCGAATACAACCGGTAAGGAAGGTGGTCGCAGGTTGCGAACCGTCCTCCGAACCGCTATCAGAGGAATCACGGCCCCGTAGCTCAACTGGATAGAGCAAGTGACTTCTAATCACTAGGTTGGGCGTTCGAGTCGTCCCGGGGTCGCCAAATCCTCATGCGCCGAACTTACGCAAAGTAGGACTCTGTTGCCCAAATCGGCTGAGGGTCGGAGTAGCCCTTTCCCGAGACAGCCTCGTCCCACGACTTCCGTGACGGGGATGCCGAGCGCGGTGAAGCCATTGCGCACGGCGACACGGAGCTGGAACTCGGCGACCTGACGGTCGAAGTCCCTGGCGGACAGGCGCTGCCGCAAGAGTTTGACGCAGTGCATCTTGGTCTCGGCGCGGCCTCGGCGGTGATAGCCGCTCCATCGTCGCCAGATCGTTCGCCCGACACGCCTTGATGGTCGCAGGATGTCGTTGCGGGCGATGGCCCCGGCGGTATCGGGTGTCCACGGTTTGGCGTTCTTGCGGGGTGGGATGATTGCCGCGGCGCCACGGGCGGCGATGGCATCGTGGCACTTGCGCGTGTCGAAGGCACCGTCGGCGGTGACGCTGGCGATCTCCTGATCGGGCGGGATCTGGTCCAGCAACTCGGGCAGCATGGGTGCATCGCCCATGTCGCTGGTGGTGAACTTGGCCGCACGGATTTCCAGGGATTTTTCGTCGATGCCAATGTGGATCTTGCGCCAGATGCGCCGCTTCGTGCCACCATGCTTGCGCCTTCGTCGGGCAAACAGTCCCCCGGACTGTTTGCTGACCCTCCTCAGTCCACTCGCCTTCACCCTCGACCTTGATCCCGGTGCTGTCGACCAGCAGGTGCAATGGGCCGTCTGAACCGCGAGGGGATGTTGACCTTCAAGGTTTTCTGGCGCCGCGACAGCGTGCTGAAGTCCGGCACGTCCCAGTCCAGGCCGGCCGCAACAGGCTCTCGACGAAGCCGCCTCGCCATGGTTGCTCGAACCCGTGGCGCAACATGGCTCGATCTGCCTGAGTGCCATCCCAAACAGCACTTGCATCGTCGGCAGGTCTGGATCGCGGCAGCGCTATAGTCACATTGTCGCCCGCGCCTGCCGGTCGGCGCGGCCTCCCACTTCATGGCGGGATCGAACCAGGGTCAGGACTTCGGTAACGGGGTCGTCCCAGTCAAGCGGTTTTGCGCATACGGGATGTGCCGCCGGAGCGCGCGGTCTTGTTCTTTGAGAAAGTGATCTGCTTCCCTGTTCGGCAGCCTTCGCCTGAGATCGACCCGGGTGCATGCTTCGGTCCGTGGTCAGCGCTGTGGCTGCCAACATGATGCTGGTTCAATGCAATTCCGATGTGCCCATCTCATTGGCGTGCTCGATACGATCGGCATCAGTCCTGAGCACGGCATCACCGGAACCGCGTCCCGTGGGGACCTCGAAGGCCCGCGATCAGGCGGGCAGCAGTCTGGAATCTGTGTCTTCAGCCGGCATGAAGCACGGGAATGTCAAAACGGAAGTCGGTGTCATCCTTCCACATCCGGTGCAGGATCACGGCGATGCGGCGGGCCAGCGCAACCATCGCGCGCTTGGCACCCCGACGGCGCGCAAGTTTTGCCGCCCAGGTTCGCAGCCAGCTCGCCCGTCCACGATGCATCATGACGGTTGCGGCCTGGCACAGCGCGCGTCGAAGGTTGACGTCGCCTGCCTTGGTGATCCCGCCCGAGATGTCGCGCTCGCCCGACTGGTTGCGAGACGGCGTCAGGCCGACCCATGGTCCGACCTTCTTCGAGGATGTGAAGCGGGCGGGATCATCGACAGCGGATCGATAGGTCAACGCCACGACGGCGCCGATCCCGGGCATCGACATCAGCCGACGACAGACCGGATCTTCCTGGGAGAGTTGACGGACATTGCGTTCAAGACCCGCCAGCTCTCGCCGCAGCGCCGCGCGCGCGCGAAGCATGGGTTCGGTTGCCGCTTCCAGCATCGGGTTGCCCGCCGCCAGTTCGCGGATACGCTGTTCGAACCTGCCGCGGGATATGGTGCCAACCTTGAGCCCGAAGTTCCGCAGCAGCCCGCGCAGTGACATTTCCAGCGTGATAAACCCTTGTTGCACAGCCTTACGAGCGCTGAGCACCGCTCTAACCTCCTGTGCAGACACCGATTTGCAATGAACGGGTCGGAACCAACCAAGATGAATCAGACGTGCAATACCCTCTGCATCCCGCCGGTCCGTCTTGATCGGCATGGCCTTCAGGGCGCCTTTTACCTGTCTGGTTTCCATTAGAACGACAGGTAGTCCCGCATCTGACAACCCGCGATGCAGCCACTGCGACAAGGGGCCAGCCTCAAGCCCGACGGCGGCAATTGCGCCGTCCTGGTCGCAGATCCAGCACGACAGCGCTTTGGGCTCGCTGGCCACCTGCGCCTCCTTCACGATCTTCCCATGCTCGCTGATCACGCAGATCGCGGTCTTCTCCAGCGACACATCCAGCCCGACAAACAGCTTCATCCCGCAGTCCTCCATGTAGATCCGATACGGGAATGGCGCCAGCTTGCCCTCAATCTTGCAACGGTAACGGGCGGGTCGCGACGCAGGCCCCGTTACGGCATCTCGTTCACGTGTCATAGCCAGAACATGACGGTGGCGGCGAGAGCGACGGCAGACAGGAAGACCTTCGGGCATCTGTCGTAGCGGGTGGCGACCCGGCGCCAATCCTTCAGCCTGCCAAACATGATCTCGATGCGGTTTCGGCGTTTGTAGCGTCGCTTGTCGTGCTTGTCGTGCTTGCCACGAGATTTCCTGCCCGGGATGCAGGGCCTTATCCCCTTGTCTTTCAACGCATTTATGAACCAGTCGGCATCATGGCCCCGGTCGGCCAGCACCCAGTCCGCCTTTGGCAGGGCTGCCCAGCAGGGCGGCGGCCCCCGTGTAGTCACTAACCTGGCCTGCGGTCATGCGAGGGATAAGGCCATGATCCGGGGGATCATGGCCCCCGAGAACGCGGATCGGGCGGCCTTCGGCATCGGTCACGGCATGCAGCCTGGTGTTCATGCCGCCCTTTGCGCGATCAGACGGCTCCTTTGATCGCCGGGTCCCCCTTTTCCGACCGCAGGCTGGTCGCCGAGCGGTGCATCTTCAGGGAGGTTGCATCGATCATCACCGTCTTCGGAACGGTCAAAAGGCGCGGCAGCCGCGAAACTGGTTACACTCGGCAAGCCGTCATCTTCTCATTGTCCGGGCAGCGGACTGGAGCGCGGGCAACGTCTCTCGGGATCGCGTTTCTAAGAACGGTTGAGGGCACACGTTGACCCGGCTGTCTGCCCATGAGCTTTCCGGTTTTTCGGACCTTTCTCTTCGAGGTGCGCAAGCCGCTCTACAGCGAGGCTACTGGAACGGGATCAAGCTTCCGGTTGAACGGATTTCGGGTCAGCGGGGCGGAAAAGGTGGCGCAGCGTGGGGGCTTCGGCTCGACCTCTGCCCACCGGAAGTTCTTGCCAAACTCGGGCTGGATGAGCGGGCTGAAACAGCCCTTTCAATGCCCTCTGAACAGAGCCTTAAAGGCCGAGCGGGCGACCGGCAGGTCAGCGTCGCTTTGGACCGGCAGCGCATCATTTCGCCGATCCTCGCCATGAAGCGCCGCTCGACCGAGCGGGCGCAGGCGTTTCGCGATGTTGCTGCGCAACCAGCACACCAGATCGGCGGAAGGTGGCAGCCTGTGGCGGAACGAACGTTGCGCGATTGGGTCAATGCTGCCGAAACGAACACGGCCGAGTTGCTTCCGAGCGCCCGCAATGATCGCGGGCAGCGGCGGGTGAGGATCACCCGCGCTTGGGACGCCAACTGCGGCCTGACCGAGGATGTTCAGGCTCGCATTGCTGGCAAACTTGCTGGTGTCGCGCGTGGCCTTCTGGCGAATGGGCGTTCCGAACGGAACGTGCGCACACTTTGCACTGTCGAACTTCAGAAGCTGACGGCGGAGGCCGGAGCGGCGTTGCCTAAGGCCCAGTTGGCACAACTCTGCAAGCTCAACTCAAAATGGAGCGCGCAGTTCAGCGAGATGAAGGCCGTTCATGCCTTCGCCTCCGACAACAAGACCTATACCGACCGGTGAGCTGCTCCCCGGAAATCGGACAGTGACGGAAGCTACGATCTGACGTTTGCTGGTCTCCAAGAACGAGGAGATCAGGAATGCGGAAACGCAGAAACCATGACGCGGGCTTCAAGGCGCGCGTGGCGCTCGAGGCCGTTAAGGGCGAGCGCACTGTGTCAGAGCTGGCGGGCGAATACGGCGTGCATCCGACGATGATCCATCAATGGAAGAAGGCGCTGCTCGACGGAGCTGCGGATATCTTCGAGCGCGGCGGCAAGAAGCCCTCGACGGAGGTGGATGAAGAGACGGTCCGATCACTGCATGCCAAGATCGGGGAGCTGGCTGTCGCCAACGATTTTTTGTCACGAAAGCTCAAGCCGTGGACCGGAAAGTGAGGCGTGGGATGATCGAACGGAACCACCCGGCGCTGTCCATCGGGGCGCAGTGCCGCCTGCTGTCGATCTCGCGCTCGTCGTTCTACCACGAGCCGGCTGGAGAGACGGATCAGAACCTCGGCCTGATGCGGCTGATCGACCGGCAGTTCCTCGACACGCCGTTCTATGGGGTTCGCCAGATGACCTGGCACCTGCAGAACGAAGGCCATGGCGTGAACCAGAAGCGCATTCGGCGGCTCATGCGACTTATGCGCCTGATGCCGATCTATCAGAAGCCCAACACCAGCAAGCCGAGGAAGGGCCACAAGACCTGGCCCTACCTGCTGGGCGGGCTGCGGGTGGATCGTCCCGGCCAGGTCTGGTGCGCCGATATCACCTACCTGCCGATGCGGCGCGGCTTCCTGTATCTGGTGGCCATCATGGACTGGTTCACACGCAAGGTTCTGGCCTGGCGCATCTCGAACACGCTGGAGGCCGACTTCTGCGTTGAGGCGCTGAAGGAGGCCATCCACCGCTTCGGCGCGCCGGGGATCATGAACACTGACCAGGGCAGCCAGTTCACGTCCTTCGCCTGTGTAGCGTGACACGAATTTTTGCACGTTGTGACACCAAGATTTGCAGCAGACGATTTTTGCGAAACACCTCCCTTAAACGCCCCGTTCACTCGGGCATGACCGGGGCGGGCAGCGGGTCGCCTGTGATGGGCCAGGGGTCGATCTGACCCGGCCCGCCGAGGCCGGTGCAGGCATGGTCTCGGACGAGCTGCCATGCGATCTCGACCAACGCAAGCATCTCCGCGTCCCATGCCGGATCGTCCTCGACCCGTGCGCCGGTCAGCGCCATGCGGATCATCTGCGCCAGCGCGTCATTGGTCCGGTTGCCCGGCGCCGGATAGACCGAACCGCGCAAATGCAGCCCGTCGGCATAGATCGAGGCAGGCGCCATCATGTCGATTGCCGCGCGCACCAGCAGCGGTGCCGGCAGAAGGAAGACACCCAGCCCCTCGGTCTCGGGCCGGGCGCGCAGCCACAGCACCAGCCGCCAGAGCTTGCGCAGCGTCTCCAGATCGAGGTCGGCGCCTTCGGGCGAATGCGGCGGGTAGATCAGCATCAGCTTGCAGCCCTTGGTGCGCGCCGTGACCGCGAAGTTGAAGAACGCCTGATAGCTCATGGCGCCTTCTGCTGAGTTCGGCTCGGCCAGGCCGGTCGAGAGGTCGCCGATCTCGGTGATGATCAGCGCGCCGGAATAGGCGCCGGCACGGTCGGGGCCGTTGGCCGCCCACCGCTCTGCGGCCGAGCTGAAGCCGGCGTAATGGGTGAAGATCGGCCCCGACCAATAGCCCGGCAAATTGCCCCCGTCCGGCGCTGCTGCCATGGCCTGGTAGAGGAAGGAATGCGCCGAGATGCCGAGGCTCTCGTCCTCGCCCAGCACCACCCGAGCGGCGGGCGCGCTGCCACCCTTCAGCGCCCCGAGGCGACGCACCGGCCAGAAGCCGCGCAGGTCGAGCAGCATCAGAACCCCCGCACCACGGCGAGCGTCCCGGTGCCGTTCAGGCAGCGGGCGCGCACGGTCAGGGCGGCATCGACCTGGATGCTGCCGGTGATCTCGGGCAGGCGCAGGCGGGTCGGGTCCACTTCAGGATCCTGCGGGCAGAGCTCGATCAGGAACTCGCTCTGATTCTGCACGATGTCGCGCGCTTGCAGCGCGATGGGGTCTGACCAGACCCCGGTGATGCGGTATTGCGGCATGTCGCTCTTCTTTCAAATGTCGGCCGGGGTCATTCCCGGCCCTTTTCGCCCTGGAACTCGGTCACCAGCCCGCCGCCGTCGAGCCGGTGGCTGACCGATTTCAGGTGCCATTCGCCGTTCAGCGCGGGCTCCAGCCCCGCCAGGGTGACAGTGCCGCCGCCCAGCAGCCGGGGCTCGAAGCCCGAAAGCGTGCAGGTGATCTCCATCGCCGCGCGGCCGGCACCTTGCAGCGCGGATTCGGCGGCGCGGGTGGCCTCGGCCTCGGTGGCAAAGGGATGGCGGATCTTCTTCAGCGGCGTGCCCGAGCCGGCCTTGACCTTGTGCGTGACGCCGGTGCCGGTCTCGGTCCATTCCGCCTCGGCCGACCGGTAGACGGTGCGGCCCTTCCAAGGACCAGCTCCAGTCCGAGAGCCGCAGCGGTCGGATCGTGACCGGCTCCAGCCTGTCGCCGGCAGCGGTCTGGCCTTCGCCCCGGCGCTGTACGATCAGCGCGCCGCCGGCCGGCTTGCAGGTTGCGTCGAGCTCGGCCGCGATGCGGGTCAGGAAATGCAGGTTGCTCTCGGCCGTCTGCGCCAGGAACGGCCAGCGGATGCCGCGCAGGCTCTCGCCGACCAGCGGCTTCAGCCCGGCCTCGCCGGCGATGGCCGAGACGATCAGTGGCAGCGAGCGGTCGATCCAGGATCGGGTGCGCGGCGCGCGGATCTCGCCCTTCAGGTCGGCGGCGGTCGCGGTGATCGACAGTGTCCGCACCGGACCGCGCCCGGAGACGCCATCGACGGCATAGATCCCCATCGGCGCCAACTGCCGGCCGGCAAAGCCCAGTGAGACCTCCAGCCGCGCCTCGATTTCGGGGAAGGCGATGCGGCTGTCGCGGTTGTCGAGCTCGATCTCGACCCGGTCGGCCTTGCGGCCGTCCTCGTCGGTGACCAGGAGGCTGATCAGCCGGTCGCCGATCACTGCGCTGCGGTCGGCGCCATCGACGACGATTCGGAACGCGGGCTTCATGTCGCGCCCCAGAGCCGGATCAGCCCTGCGGCCACCGGCGCGCTGACATCGGGCAGCGTGATCAGCACCCCGGCCGGATAGACCGGCCCGAGCGCCGCGAGCCCGGGATTGGCCTCCAGCACGGCGATGATGTGGCTTTCCGAGCCGAGCTGCGCCTTGCAGATCGCGTCCAGCATGTCGCCGTCGATGGTACGATAAAGGCTGCTCATGCCGCGTCGCTCCCATAGGCCATGAGCTGCATGGTGAACTCGATCTTGCGCGCGGCACCGTCCGCCAAGAACAGGCTCTTTCGCTCTTCGACGGCGGCGATGACCCAGCGATCCCAGACCCAGCCGAGCCCATCGACCAGGATCAGAGGCTCGCCCTGGTCGGCCACCAGGCGCATCAGCTCGACCTGCCGCAAGCCGCCCTTGAAATGCGGGTAAATCACCCCTTCAAGGGTGATTTCATCGGTGCCCTGGCCGAGGAATTGCAGGGCCGGCCGGCGGCCGACGCGGTCCTGCGCTTCCCAACGCCAGGAGGCGGCGCGAGTGAATTGCTGATAATTGGCGCGGTTGACGCCGAAGCGGAAGGCGCCAAGCGCCATCATCACCAGGCTGAGGCCGATCTCAGGCATAGTCGCCTCCATCATGCAGGGCAAAGCCGCGCTCGCGGGCTAGTGCCTCGATCTCGCGACGGACCGCGCGGGCGACGGCCTGCGCGTCCATGCCCGGGGCGGCGTTGATGGAGATGCCGCCCAGATCGAGCCGCATCGAGCGCCCGGCCGAGCTGCCGGCTGCAACCGACCTCGGGTCCGCTTGCACGATGCGCAGGCTGCGCGGCGCCTCGGCCATGGCCTGCATGGCGCGCAGCTGGCGGTTCGAGATGACCTGACCATCGGTCCGCGGCACGAAGAGCTCGGCGCCCTCCTCTTGCCAGCGATAGATCTGGCCCGCGCGCACCGGCCCGCCCAGGGCGCGGGCGGGAACCGTGACACCGGGCACCGCGCCGGGCGGCAGGATGGGGCTGCCGTTGTTGCTGGCAACGCCATTATAGCCGCTGCTGATCGGCCCATCGCGGCTGCCGTTCATGGAATTGAAAACGGCGGCGCCCTTGTCCTGCACCCATTTGAGACCATCCAGCACCGGCTGGATCACCGTCATCAGCGCGGAAAACTTCTCGCTGATCCAGTCCAGCACCACGCCGATGGCAACCTTGAAGGACTCCCAGGCCGCGATGACCGGATCGAGCAGGCCGAGAGCGTCCAGAACCGGCGCGATGCCGTTTTCCCAAGCCCAGGTGAACACGCCGACGACGCCATCCCAGAGCGTGCGGTAATAGGCGAGCAGCCCGTCGCCGATCTGCTTGAGCCCGTCGAAGGCGCGGCCGAGATCGCCGGTGAAGATGCCGGTGACGAATTCCATGAAGCCCGAGAAGATCGCCGTGATGCTGTCCCAGAGCTGGCGGAACCACGGCCCGACCGTGTCCCAGTTCTGATAGATCAGATAGGCGGCGCCAGCGATGGCGGCGATCACCGCCAGGATCGGATTGGCGAGCATCATCCGCCCGGTGACCAGCGCCGCGCGGCCGAGACCCATCAGCGCCCTCGCCGCCAGCCCCAGCACCGTCCCGAGCCCGCCGGCCACGGCCGAGAAGACGCGCCAGACACCCGTGACCGGGGTCAGCAGCAGCCGGATCGCACCAAGGGCGGCGATGGTATAGCCGAGCGCGCGGGCCAGCCCTGGATGCTCTGACACCCAGTCGCTGATCGCCCGCACGGTCTGGCCTATGGCCGTGCCGGCCAGCCGGCCCCAGCGCCGCCATTCCTCGCCGCTTTCGTCGATCGGGCCGGTGATCCGCAACACCCATGCCCTCAGGCGCGACAGGCGCTCGATGATGCCGTCGAGCATCGGCGCGGCCGGCCCCAACGCATCGCGGAAGGCCGACCACAGCTCGCTGAAGAACACGGCGAGCCCCGACCAGTTACGCCAGATCCAGACGCCCGCCAAGGCAATGCCGGCGACGGCTGCCCCGATGCCGGTCGCCATCCAGGCCAGCGCGGCGGTGCGCACGATGTTCAGAGGGCTCAACATCGACAGGATGCCGAGCGCCGCTTGGCCGGCACCGAAACCGAGCCGCCCGAAGCCGCCGATCAACTGGAAAAGCGTGCCGCGCATGATGAGGGCGGCGGCGAGCCAGCCCAGACGGTCCCAACCGCCCAGCTGCTCGGCCACGGCGGCCAAAATCGGATAGAGCCGCTGCCAGGCGTCGCGCACGCCGAGGGCAAACCGCCAGATCCCGTCGAGCGCGGTCAGCATGTGCCGCGCCACCATGTCGGCGATGGCCTGCAAGCGGCCGTCCTGCGCCATGGCGTCGAAATAGCTGAAGATCTCGTTGAGCCGGGTCTTCAGGTAATCGAAGACGCCCGAGTTCATCACCATGACCCGGAACTGGTACCAGAAATCCGACATCTTCGAGAGGATGCCGTCCCAGGTCTGCGCCATGGCATCCGATGCGCCCTTGTTGCGCTCGCCCATGGCCTCGATCAGCAGCGTCAGTTCCTTGCGGCCGAGCTGGCCCTTCGAGGCCATCTCTTGCAGCTGGGCGGCGTTCTTGCCGAGCTTCTGGCCCAGCAGATCCCAGACCGGCACACCGCGTTCCAGCAGCTGCAAGGCTTCCTCGCCCTGAAGCTTGCCCTTGGTCCAGGCCTGACCCAGCGCCAGCACCAGCCCGTCCAGCTGCTCGGCGCCTTGACCCGAGGCGGCCATGGTATCGACCAGCGCCTGCAAGGATCCATTGGTCGGATCGATGCCGAAGGCGCGCAACCGGGCATAGGCCGAGACGGTCTGGTTCAGCTCCAGGGGCGTGCGGGTCGCGAAGTCCATGATCCAGCGCATCGCCCGGTCGGCGCCCTCGGCCCCGCCTTCGAGGTTGCGGAGCTGGACGGTGAAACGCTCCATCTCGGCCGCTGGACCGAGGAAGCTGCCGGCAAGCCCGGCCACGGCGCCGGCATAGCCGACCACCACGGCCGTTCCTGTCAGCGCCGCCGAGCGCACGTCGGCGAGGCCGCGCCCCATCATGCGCGCCCCGGCCTCGACCTGCCGGGCCTGGCGCATCAGACCCTCGCCACCAATACGCTCGATCGCGCGAATGGCGGCCCGCGCGGGTGCCGTCGCGCGATCGACCAGGCGCAGGATCAGTTGGACATTCAGGTCAGCCATCGGCGTCCTCGGCAGGTGCGGCGCGCGCCCGGGCCTTGGCCCACCAGCGGCCGAGCTCTTCCAGGCTCATCCCGGACAGCGCGTCCGGCGGCCAGTGAAAGACCACGGCCAGATCGGCCATGGCCTCCTCGATGTCGTCGGGCAGCTCTACTGGAGCGTCTGCTCGGCTTCCGCGATCTGATCC
The DNA here is from genome assembly GCF_001546115.1 of Paracoccus aminovorans. GTDB lineage: Bacteria > Pseudomonadota > Alphaproteobacteria > Rhodobacterales > Rhodobacteraceae > Paracoccus > Paracoccus aminovorans_B. Next base: position 436,072 of record NZ_KQ955208.1, on the reverse strand, counting down.
TCCGTCACGAAAAAACCGATCACGCCCGAGCCCAGGGTCAGCAGATCGGCCGGGTCCAGGCTTGCCACCTGATCCGGCAGAAGGGCCGGCTCGCTGATCCGGGGCAGCAGCTTGGAAAGGGCCGCGACATCCATTTGCAGGATGTCGGTCAGCTTCAGGCCGCGCAGACTGCCCGTATCGGGCTTGCGCAGCGAGACATGCGTGATGTCGCCCAGCGGCTGGACGAGTTTCTTGGGTCCGAACATTGCGATCTCCTTTTTCAGATGCCCATGGCGCGGCGCAGCTCGGCGAGCTGGTCGGTGGCGCCGATGACGCGCTTGCCGTTGACCAGGTCGATGTCGAAGACCGTGGTGCCGTCCAGCTCCAGCCGGTAGGCGCGCACGTCCATGATCATCTTCAGCTTCGACACGGTGCCCGGCTTCAGATCCTCGGGCTCGCTGGTGGTGATCAGCCCCGACATGGTGGCGATGATCGGGCTCGCATCGAAATCGGTGGCGCTGGACATGGCCGGGCGGAACACGAAGCGTTCCTGCTTGCCGAGCTTGCCCAGGATCACCGGAGACCATTCCGTGAAGGTGATCTCCGAGCTCATGCCCTCCTGGCCCACGTCGATGCCGACCGGCCCGTCCATGCCCGAGCCGCGATGCGCCTCGGTCTGGATCTTGACAGCCGGCAGCTTGGCCGACTCGGCCAGCCCGAAATAGCTGATGCCGTCCCAGAAGGCGTTGAAGTTCTTGATCACGCGCGGCAGCGCCATGGGTGCCTCCTTACTGCTGGTTGCCGGTGACGGAGAGCACGAGCTCTTCGTAGTAATCGCCGTTGCGGTGCGCTTGCAGCGTCAGGTGCTCCAGCGGCGCCGGCGGCTCGATGTCGAAATTGAGGTAGAGCTTGCCCGCCTTCAGCGTCGCCTCGGTGTTGAGCTCGGGGTCGATCCAGACCGCGCCGCCCAGGATCGCGCGGCGGTTGGTCAACTCGTCCAGGTAGGACTGCACGCTGTCCTTGATGTCGAGCAGCAGCTGGGCCGAGAACGGCCGGTCCATGGCCCACAAGAGCGCGCCTTCGATGCTCTCATAGATCATGTCGGCGGTGCGGCGCACCGGCAGGAAGGCCCATTGCGTGTCGGTCGCCTCGCCGGCGCTGCGGTTGCCCCAAAGCCGGAAACCGTCCTTGCGGATGATGGTGGCGATCTCTTCCTCGTTCAGGCGGTTGGCCTCGGTGTCGGGATCCGAAATCGCCCAGCCAATCGGCCGCGCGGTGGCGGCAACGCCTTGGAGCACCTGGTTCGACGGCGACCACCAGAAGCCCTTAGCGGCATCCACGGCCGAGAGGGCACCGGCAACGAAGCCCGAGGCCGGGCGGGTCACATAGGCGCTGGTTGTGGCGTCCCAGACCCGCACGGCCGGATCGACGATATAGAGCCGGTTGGAGCCGTACTTGCCCCGGTCGGTTATCGCGTCGGCCTCGGTGGTGTTCGGACCATCGGCGATGGCGACGGCGCGCAGCCGGTTCGCGACCGAGATCAGCGCCTGCGTCACCGGGTTGGCCGGATCGGCGGCGGCAGAGCTGGTGAAGCCAGGCGCCGCCAGGATGCGCGGCGTCAGGCCGAGGACGTTGGCGGCGTTGAGCAGCGCCCAGACCCCGGTCGCGTTCGCGGCGACGCCGGCGGCGGCTGAGAGGGTCTCGGCCGGTGTCGCCCCCGCGGTCACGCGCACCACGATCACCGTATTGACCCCTTGGGCGTAGGCCGCGTTGTAGGCGTCCAGCAGCGTGCCGGTGGCGCCGAGCGTGGCGGCCATGCGCGGCCCCGTCACCAGCACGGGCGTGTTCAGTGGGAAGTCGGCGGCGAGGGCATCGGGCGCGGTGCCGACGAAGCCGATGACCGAGGACTTGACGGTCTCGATAGGGCGAATGCCGTCATCGATCTCGACGGTTTCGATCCCGTGCAGGAAGCTGGGCATAGGGCGACATCTCCGAAAATCAGGTCGGGTGAATGTCGCTTGAACGGGCAATGAAATAGCCCCTGAAAACATTCAGGGGCTGCGGTCGCCGGGTCGTGGCAGGTCCGATGAACATGCCAGATGACCCGCCCGGCTGTCAAAGGTCGCGTTTCAAGAAGGGAGGTAACCTTGCACCCGGAGGTAGAGATCAGCATTGTCCGCCCAATAGAAACGGAGCGACTCGGTGACCTCGAAAACTGTGCTGACAGATCACGCCGACTACCGAATCACGCTGCATCGTGCCTGCGAGAGACCAAGCCAGCGTATCGTGATCACCTTTGGAGGTCAGCCGTCGGACCTTGCCGACGAAGGTTTTGGGACGCCGTTTTGCCTGGAGCGTGGTTGGGACACCATCTATGTGGCCCAGCGCCACGGCACTCAGTTCCAAGGTCTGTCGATCGAGGCATTTCGATCTGCCACAACCGAATTCTGCGCGGGCCGCGACGTGGTGACATATGGCTCCAGCCTGGGAGCCTATGCCGCGATCTATTACGGCGGGTCGGTCAACGCCCGCATGATCGCCGCGGCACCGATGCTGCCCGCCTGGAGACCGCTGAAGCTGCGTGCTTACAGCGATCTGCCCGTGACGCATGGCGACATCAAGGACGGCCCGCTCTCCGAGCACCAACCCGTGGTGATCTTCGACCCGAAGATCAAGAACGACGCCCATCTGATCAGGGACTTGGTGGCGCCGGCCTATCCCAATTTCCGAGCGGTAGAGGTTCCGTATGCGGGACATACCGTTTTGGTCACACTGTCCCAAGCCCGGCTCCTGAAACCTATCGTCTTGAGCATCATCGAGCGAGACGAGATCATCTCATTCGACCCGCCGGCCGAGGGCACCGCCATTTATCACGGCGAACGAGGTCGCAGCTTGATCGCGACGGATCGGCAGGCAGCATTGGTCGAACTGCGCAAGAGCCTGGCGATTGCCCCGTCCAAGCGGTTTTTCGGAATGCTGGTGAACCTGTTGATCCGCATGGGCGACAAGGAAGGAGCGCAGCGCGTGATCGATGAGGCGGCCGCATCGGGGGATCGGCGGATGATACTGGTGCCGGCCGTTCGCAGGACGGCCGAGCAAGCTGGTCTCAAGGTTTCCTAGGGCCATCCGTGCCGCCCGCGCCATGCAGCGGGCATTGCACGGTGATCCACTGCGGCCACCGCGGATCGACGAAGCCGCCCTCGCCATCGCGCAGCATGCAGTTGCAGCCGAGGGCCTGCGCCTCGGTGGCGCCGGGCTGCGGCAGATCCTCGCGGTCGCTCATGCCGTCACCAGCGCGGCCTGGACCTGGACGGTGGTGATCGCCGCGGCCGACCGGATCATGACCCCCATCGGCCCGGCCGAGACCAGCACCGCATTGACCGCCAGCTGCATGACGGCCGGCGCCGGGTTGCCCCAGGCCGAGATGTCGATGATCTCGCCCACCTCCCAGTCGCCGATCTGGACCGTGCCGCCGCGCGCGATCACATAACGGTCGGCGCCGGGGCCGCCGGTCACGCTGTCGCCGGCGCCAGCGTGGATCGTGTCATTGCCTTGGCTGCCGTCGATTGTGTCGGCCCCCGGTCCGCCATGGATCAGATCGTTTCCGGCGCCGCCGGACAGGCTGTCGTCACCCGAGCCGCCGTCGATGATGTCATCGCCCGAGCCGCCGAGGATCGTGTCGTTACCGGCGCCGCCGATGCCGATGCCCGCCAGCAGCTGCCAAGACAGCAGGTCATTGCCGGCGCCGCCGTCACGGTGCGCCCCGGCCGCGCCGGCGAGCGTATCGTCGCCGTCGTCGCCATAGAGCTTGTCGCGGCTGTCGGCCGCCTCCATGTAGTCGTCGCCGGCACCGCCGTGGACCTCGATATTGCCCGGCCCCCGGATCGTGTCGTTGCCGCCCAGGGCGTAGACCGTCAGCTGTTTGCCCGGCGAGAAAATGAGATTGTCGCCATCGTTTCCGTGGATCACCGGGTTATAGGTCGAGCGGGTGACGCCGATGGTCAGATCCTCGATCCCGACCGGCAGCGTGTAGGTCACGACCTGGTCGAGGCTGGCATCCCAACCGGTCAGCACCAGCTTGTCCGTGCCATGCGGATCGACAACCTCGGAAGGGGAAGCGGGATCGGCATAGGCGAAATAGACATCGCGGCCGGTGCCGCCCGCCGTGGTGGTCCCGTTTTGCAGCACATAGCTGACGGCGTCCTTCACCGTGGGCAGCGCGCCGCTTGTCGGGATCAGCCCATAGCGCGCGCTTTCGATCACGCATCGCGACGCCATCTCCTGCGTCAGCGCATTGTCGCCCGCCAGGTTGTTCACGCCCCAGGGATCGATGCTCAGATCGTAGAGCTCCGATTCATCGTTCGGCCAGTCGATGAAGTGATAGGGCCAGCGCTCATAGCCGACCGCGCCATAGACGAAGCTCATGGCGCCGCGGTTCTCATAGCCGGCGGTGCCCTCGATCAGCGGGCGCAGCGATTGCCCTTCCAAGCGCGGCTGCGCCGGCAGGCCGAGGTAGTCGAGCATGGTCGGGTAAAGGTCCAGATGCCCGACTGTAATCCCGACATCGGTGACGGCGGCGGCCCCCGGCGGCTTGATCCACATCGGCACGCCGGTCGCCTGGGTGAAGGCGGTCATCTTGTTCCATTGGTCGCCCTCGCCCAGGTGAAACCCGTTGTCGCTGGTGATGATCACCATGATCTCATCGGCATCCGGCCGGGCCTCGATCGCCGCGACGATCTCGCCAACCATTGCATCGACATGCGACATCGAGGCCAGCCAGCCCCAGACGCTGTATTTCCACTTGTCGCCCCGGTCCTTCATGATGCTGTTCGATTGGAACCGCTCGCCGAACTCGCTGACGTATTTCCAGACCTCGGGCAGCATGTCGTGCGGCTGGATGATCAGGTCCGGGTCATACATCTCGTAGAACTGGGCCGGGCATTCGTAGCGCGTATGCGGGTGCATCGAGCCGCAGAGCAGCGCCCAGGACTTGTCGACCGCATAGGCACCGCTGGCGTGCTGGCTGATGCGCGAGACCATCCAGTCCTTGACCTGGTTGTCGTAGAAATGCTGATCCATCCCCGTGACGCCGATGCAGCCATAGGGCGCGTCGGGGTAATAGTTCGTTGCCCATGGCCCGGTCAGCAGGTTCCCGGGCGAGCCGACCGTGCCCAATTGTTCATGGAACATCTGCACGGCCTGGTTCGGGCCCTCGCCATAGTATCCGTGCATGTATTTCCCGGCCGAACCGACCTGAAAACCGGACCGCTTGAGCACCGACGCTATGTTGTCGCGGACCGGGATGGACTGGTGCCACTCCTGCTGCTGAAGGCTCAAATACTGCGACTTCGGTGCCGGCCAGCCGGTCATCATGGCGCCGCGCGACGGACCGCAGACAGGGACATGACACATCGTCCGGCCGAACCTGACGAAGCCGCGCGCGGTCAGGGCGTCCAGGTTGGGCGTCTGCAATTCGACCCCGAAAGCCGTGCGCAGGTGGTCATAGCGCGGCATGTCGTCCAGGAGGTATTTGACGATCTTGCGAGTGGTGACAGGCATCAGGCCGCTCCGTAAACGGTGGTGAAATAGTCGTCCCAGAAGGCGAGCACGTCGGGATCGGTCAGCACCGGGCCGGCATGGATCGCGGCCTCGTACCAGTATTCCGACCAGGCGCGGCTTGCATTCGGCGCCGCGTTGACATGGCCATCCGAGATCTCGTCCTGGCCGAGGATGACTTTGACCGCCGTCGGCACGCTGGCCGTGGTCATAGCGCCGGTCAGCACCGCGCCGGTGGCGGTGCGTGAGCGCAGGCGCAGGGCGACTGCCGTGCCGATACGTTGCGCGATGACCATCAGCGGTCCCTCGGCCCAGGCGAATGTTCCGCCGGCTGCCTCGGTCGAGCCCACGCGCCAGTTCCAGTTGCCGGCGCCGGTGCGCCAGACCCGGATCGCGTCGCCGTTGCCGTATAGCCCGATCAAGTCGCGGTTCTGGACCGGAGCCACCGAGCCCAGGCCAAGGATGGCGACGACGCCGACATTGTCGCGCTGCACGACTTGATCCAGGTGCAGCCCGTTCAACTCGCCGGTCGTAAAATCAGCGCAGCTAAGCCCGCCGATCGTCGCCGGGCGCGGGCCGAGGCTGGCGCTGGTCTTGGTCAGGGGCTGTTCGCCGACGCGCGCGGCGCAGCCGGTGATCCGCTGGACGCCGGCGACGGCCTCCTCGGTCCAGCGGCCGCTGTGCAGCGTCCACCAGCCGACCAGGCTGCCGAGCTGGCGCGCCCGGTCTGTCCAGTTGCGCAGGCCCAGGTTGACGGCGGGCGCGCTGGTTGCGGTGTAATTGATCGCGGGCATCAGGCTACCTCGAAGCGGGCTGGATGGGTGTAGCGGCGCAAGGTCTGGCCGGTGACGCTGGCCGCGCCCCAGCTGTCGCGCATGTCGCAACGATTGGCGAAGCGGGTCTCGTCCGCACCCGTGGCGCCATAAGCGATGGAGAGCACGCCCGGCACGCCGGTCGCCAGACGGATTTGCAGGCGCGTCATGCGGCCGGTGATCGGATCGGCGACGACGGTCATGTTGTTGATGGCCGAGGCCGAATAGGTCACGCCATAGGTCGGCGCGACCAAGTCGACCCCATCCATCACCTCGCAATCAACCCAGACGAAGATCCCGTCCTGCTGGTCGCGGCTGACCTGATACGGCACCGGTCCGTGCCAGCCGGTGCCGGCAGCGGTCGCCAGCGCATCGAGCTCGGCCAGCATGGTCATGGACGTGCCATCGGGCGTGGCCAGCGTGCCGGTGCGGATCCCGCACCAATGCACGGGCGAGACCAGCACCAGCGGAATGGCGCCCCGGGTGCGCAGGGCCTCGACCGCGCCGAGGATCGCTGGATCGTCACCGCTGGCCCAAGTGCCGCCCGGCGGGATCACATTGACCTGGGCAGCGCCGGTCTCCTCGACCAGCGTCCCGGCCAAGGCGACCAGGGCGTCGCGATAGGCGGTCACGCTGGCCGCCCCACCGCTGTGCAGGATGGTGACGCTCTCGGTCGCGACCTGACCGCCGTAGAGCTGCCCAAGGCGAGCAAACTCTGCGCGGGCGCGGACCAGATTGGCGAGCGGCTGCCCGGCTGCCAAATCCGCCAGCGTCGCGCCCTCGACCGCCTCGGAGCGGACGCCATAGCGGGCGAGCGCCCCAGTGCGCGCGGCGAGACCGCGGTCGGCGGAGAGGGCGGCAAAGCCGGCACCGGCCCGGGTCAGATCTGCTGTGGGGCCGCTCGGGACAGCGCCGTCCAAGCCGTCCTGGTCGGCGCCGTCGCCCAGCGTGGCGATATGCGCCCAGCGGTCGGGCGCGGCCGAGGGCAGCGCGTTGGCGACGTGGTCGCCCGTGACCAGGCGCAGCGGCATGATGGACGGCGCTACGGCCCAAGGCAGGCCATTGCCTCGACGGACATAGCCGCGCGGGGTCGAACCCCACAGATTGCCCGTGAAATAGGTCAGCTCGCCGCGCTGCCAAACGTCCCAGGCATCGTAGTCGCCCGCGAGGTCGGCCGAGAGCGGCGCCGACAGCGCGACCAGCTGGTCGAGGTCGAGCCGAGCGCGCACATCCGCCACCGCATCTGCGGACAGGCGCAGATCCACGTGCCCGCTGGGCAGGATGGTCAGCACGGCGCGGTCATTGAGCCGGGCCAGCTCGGCCACGTCGCCGCGCTCCAGGACGGTGTCGAGGATCAGGCTCTGCACATAGGCCGAGGCCCGGGTCAGCGCGTCGGCCTGCGCTGGCGTGGCACCGGCGAACATGCCGTCGATCAGCGCCGGCGCGGCCACCGCGATTAGCCGGCCCTCGGCATCGAAGCCTGCCACCGGCTGGCCGCTGATCGTCGCCAGGATCGCGGTATCGCCCCGATCGACCACACCGCCGATCTCCACCGAGCGCAGGGCTGTGGTGAGCTGCGCCGCGGTGACATCGCCGTCGGCGCCCTTCAGGGCCGGCGAGCTGGTTTGGCTGCCGTCGGTCAGGGTCAGGGTAAAGGCGCCGGTCACCGGGTCGACCTCGACCAGGGACACGCCGCGGCCGGGATCGCCCTTCAGGGCCGGCGTCGCCTGGGTCGCGCCATCGGTCAGCGTCAGGGTGATCGCACCGGTGCCGGGATCGACCGCGACCGTGCGGATACCACGACCAGGCGCACCCTTGACCGCCGGCCGGTTGGCCAGCCTGACCAGCTGAACAATCAGCGCCTGGAACCACACCGGCATACCCGAGGCCGCGAGCTTCTTGGGGTCCACGATGATGGGCGAGGTCATGACGGCCCCTTATTTGTAGATGATGCCGGTGGCGGCCACGGTGTTGGTGGTGACGTTGGTACCGCCCGTTGCGCCGTTTGCGACGATGGTCCCGCCTTCGCCCACGACAAAATCGGTATTGGTATCGGCGCCGCTCGGGCCATTGCGCCGGGCATCGGCCAGCACGGCGTTGATGGTCGCCGCGCGCGTGGCGCGGATGCCGCGCAGGTTGGCGCCGGTGCAGATCGCCAGGGCCGCATGCACCACCGCGCCGTGGGTGGCGTAGATGGCCGTATCGACGGCGTTCGACAGGTTGGCACCCTGCACCGCGACCCGCGTCCCACCGGCCGCCGACACGCCGCAACCCCCGGCGCCGGTCAGGATCGTTTCATTGGCCGAGACCTGGCCCGAGGTCTCGACCCTGATCGCGTCCCCGCCGCAGTTCTTGAAGCCGGCGCCCGCGCCGAGGGCGGCGGACCCGGTCGAGACCGCGTGCAGCCCGGCGCGGTTGGTGCCATCGCCGGTGCCGTTCATGGTGAAGAGCGTACGGATCAGCGGCAGCGTGCCACCGGAGCCCACCCCGAACGCGGGATAGGTGCCGCCGAAGTTGCGGATCAGCGCCGAACGGTCGATCATGACCTCCGCCTCGACCGCCGTGATGGCGATCCAGCCGAGGTTGGCCCCGACCAGCAGCACCTGCTCGGCCATGACATAGCCGGACAGCAGGCGCACCTCGGTCGAGATGCCACCCTGCTTGTAGACCGGGCGCTTTTCCGACAGCGCCGCCAGCGCCGCGTTCAGGGTGGCATATTGGCCGCCAGGGCCGACGGTGACGGTCGTGTCGGCCTTGGCCGCCATGGCGTCATAGCGGCGCTTGAGCCAGCCGATCCTCTTGACGATCTCGCGCAGCGGCCAGTTCAGCAGCCCTTCATCCGTCGCCGGATTGACCGCGCCGCCGGTGGGTCGCATGCCGTTTTGCAGCATCGGCACGGTAGCCGGGTATTCATCGCCGGTTTCATCAAAGCGCGGGACAGTGGCTTCATCGACCATTTTCAGACCTCGTAGATGTAGATGTTGCCGATCGCGACATCGTCGCCGATCAGCCAATGATCATCGCCCAGCAGGTATTGCTGGGCCGTCAGGCTGATGACGCGCAGCCGGCACCGCGCCGGCACGACTCCGTCCAGCCGGGCCTTGATCTCGTCCGCCTCGCCACGCCGGATCCGGCTCTGGACCTCGACCCAGTAATCAGCCCAGGAGGGACCGGACGGGCCAAGCACCCAGGCGCCGCCGAGCGCCAGCCCATCGTCGCCGAGGCGCGGCAGGTCGCGGTCTTCGATCAGCACCGCTTCCTCATGCCCCAGCTGGGCCAGCACGGTCAGGACCGAGCCGCGCGTGCCCTTGATCCGGTGCCACGCGGCCGATCCGGCGATGGCCGTACGCTTCTCGGCCTCGGTCCAATCGGGATCCCAGTGATCCACCGACGCGGCCCAGGCGAGCCACGGCAGGTATTCGGCCGGGATCCGCGCCGGATCCCACATCAGGTCCGCAGGCGTGGCGATGGCCCAGGCACGGGCCATGGCGTCGCTGATCGCGCGCTCGGCCGCGGTGCTGTTCGCGGGCAAGAGGTCGGTCACGCCAGCACCTCCGTGCTGATGTCGATCGACACGGCACGCGCCACGCCGATGCGGCCCGGATCGATGTCGCCCAGGGGCGCGGTCAGCGTCACCGACTCGACGCCGGTCTGGTAGAGCCGGGCCAGCAGCGCGCCCTGGCGCACGATCCGGCCGACCGCCAGCGCGTCCTGGACATAGTCGGCCACGGCGGCGAGCGCGGTGGCCTGGACGATCTCGGCGCCGGGACCGCTGGTCAGATGCAGCACGGCCGAGACCGAGAAATCCACGAAACCGGGCGCCGCCACCTGCACGTCGTCGCAGAGCGGCCGCATCTCCTCAAGCACCTCTGCCACCGCATCCAGAAGCTCGGCCGAGGGGGTGCCGTCATCCTCATGCGACAGGACCGTCACCAGGACCACGCCCGGCTCCGGGCTGGTGACGGCGACATCGCGCACCCGGCCGTCGGCCGAGAGCGCATGGAACGTATAGGCGCCCACGGTGCCGGCCGTCGTCATGCCCTCCCAGCTCAGCTGGGCGCGCCGGCGCAGGCTGGCGTCATCCTCATAGACCGCTTCGACGGGTGGCACTGCCTCGGGGTCGGCATCGATCACGGTCTGGCGCGCGACGCCGAGGAGCGCGACCAACTGGTCGAGGGTCGAGCCCGTGGCCAGCGCCAGGATGACCGCGCGCACGCTGTCATTGGCCCGCGCCCGCACGATCACCTCGCGCAGAGCCCCGACCTCGGTCAGTTTCGAGAGCGGGTCGCTTTCGAGCTTCAGGGCATCGGCCAGATCCGGCGCGAGCGCGACCAGGAGCGCGCGCATCTCCGACAGGATGGCCTCGTAGTCCAGTTGCTCGATCGCATCGGGCAGCGGCAGCGCCGACAGGTCGATGTCTTGGCGGATGCTCACAGCGTCACCTCGGTGTTGACGGTGACCGGCCCGGTCAGGACATCGCCGGTCAGCCGCAGGGCCATGACGCCGGCCGCGGTGCCGGTGATCTCGACCCGGCGCAGCCGCAGGCGCGGCTCCCAGCGGTCCAGCGCCTCGGCCGTCGCCGCGAAGACATCGACGATGGTTTCGCCGTTCATCGGCGCGTCGATCAGCTTGGGCAGCCGGGATCCATAGTCGCGCCGCATCACCCGACTGCCCTTGGGCGTGGTCAGGATGTCGGTGATCGACTGGGTCAGGTGTTCGTCCTGGTCGATCGGCCGGCCGGTGAGACGCGAGGTTCCGATCACGACGGCTCGGCCTCGGCGCGGCGCTTCGTGGCGGTCTTCTCGGCCGGGGTCGGCTCCAGGTCGACCGGCTCGTACTTGGCCTGATCCGGCGTCAGCTCCAGCAGTGCGTCCTTCTCGACGCGCTGGCCGGCGATCCAGCCATCCGCGCGGGCGCGATAGGTCTGTTTAAGGGGGGCTTTAACCATCAGTTGGGCTCCTCGGTATCGGCACCGCCGCGCTGGACGCCGCCATGGGTGTGGTGGACGAGCGAGACCCCCGAAGCGACCACGTCGCCCGTGACCTCGACATCGCCCTCGATGTAAAGATTGCCGATGATGCGCAGGGTGCCTCCGCCCAGATCCATGGTCGGGCTGCCGGCGTCGGGCGCGACCATGTTGCCGTCGATCGGCAGCGCGCCCATCACGAAGGCCCGCGCCATGTCGCCCGAGGGCGCGGCGATGGTCACCTGTTCGCCCGGGCTCGGCATCCAATGCATGCGGATAGTACCGGAGCGCAGCTGCATCACCGGAATCGGCGGCGTCTCCAACTCGCCGATGCGGACGCGGGCGCGCCCGCTGCCATTGTCGATCGAGACCACGGTGCCCACCGTCAGCACATTGGCGATCCGGCGGTCGGCCTCGGCGGCGGAAAGCGTCATGGCGCACCCCCGATCAGCTGGTAATCGTCCTCGTGGGCCGCGCCGATCTGCGGCATCTGGCCCAGGTAGACCTCGGGCGTGATCGGCTCGGAGGCCGGGAATGGCGACAGCGCCGCGACCTGCTCCCAGAGCACCGCGGTCAGGGCGAGGCCCTGCTTGTTGGCGTCGATCGAGACCAGCGGCTCTTCGGTGACGGCTTCGGCCGGCATCAGGTCATCGTCGAGACCCCATTGCTGATCCGGGATCAGGTTCAGGAGCACCTGGGCGATGTTCGCCGCCGCCAGGTCGCGCTGCAGGCCCAGCTCGTCCTTGCACAGGATGAAGGCCGCGAGCTGCAGCCGGAAGGTGCGATGCGGGCCGGCATAGGTCTTGTCCTGGCGCGCGCGCAGCCGGCTGACCAGCACCGCCGGGGTCTTGATCCCCAGCTGCTTGATCTGCTCGACATTCAGCCGGCCGGCGATGCCCCGGCATTCGCGCAGGCCCGGCAGGGTGGCATGGATGACGCCGGCCACGGTCGCGGGCAGCGTGCCGAGCAGATCCGGCGGGGTGACGAGCCGGCTCATTGCAGCAGCTCCTCAATGCGGCCGACGACCAGGTCTTCGATCGCGGTGCGGTTGTCGGCCGAGAGGCCGAGATATTCGCGTGCCGGCAGGGTGCCGTCCTCGGAGCCGAACTGGTGGATCGCGCCATAGACCAGATTGGTGCCGACCACGGCCTGCATCCCGGTGGTGTAGTTCTGGATGCTCTCCAACAGGCCCGGGTTGCCCTGGTCGACCAGCAGGCTGTGATGCGGCTTGCAGGTTTCGGCATAGGCCTCGGACCATGCCGGCCAGGCGCTGCCGTCGGGCGCGGTCTTTTCGTCGGCGACGCGCAGCTTGGTCTGATCCTCGATCAGGGTGCCGATCTCATAGGCGATCAGCGCCAGCTCGTCGTCGGTCAGCCGCGTCAGCGCGCTGAGCGGGATCCTGACATCGGTTTCGACGGCAACGCCGGTCATCACAGATCCCTCATCTTCTCGCGGGAAAACAGCCGCTCGGGACCGCCGGCAACGATGGGCTGCGGGCCGGTGACCTCGGGCTCGCCTTCGTCGCCCGGGGTGGGCGGTGCCAGGGAAAGCGCCGCGCGGCCGTCGGCGATCTTGGTCAGCACCGACAGCGCGTCATCATATCGGACCCGATGCTCGGTTGTGGCCACGTCCTGGGACAGCGCCAGGCGATAGACAGCGATGTCGACGCAGAGCTGGGTCAGGTGCGCGGCCGAGGAGACCGTCAGCGCCGGCAGCGGCAGACTGTAGCGACGGCCGATGTAGGTATCCATCTCGCCCGAGGACAGGTTGAGCGCCCGGGTCACCGCATCGGCATCCGGCACGCCGTCGCCGTCGCGGTCGGCGACGACCAGGGCATTGGCCCCATAGAGATCGACGATGTCGGCTTGGCTGGCGTAAGGCATGGGGCTCATCCTTCCATGGAAACGGGGGCAACATCGCCGCCCCCGCGCAGGCCCCTTTGCGGGGCTTCGACCTTGTCCCGGCCGTTACTGCCCGGCGGTTTCCGCCTTCAGCTCGGCCCAGATGTCCGAAACGAGCTTCTTGGTGATCGCGGGGCTGCCCTCGGGCATCGCCTTGCGGACCGCGTCCAGGAGCGGCGTGCCGTCCTGGCCGAAGCCCTCGTTGTCGAGACCGGCGATGGCGCGACGAACCGCGAGGGTCAGAGAGGCCGCCTCGGACGCCGCGACCTCGGCATCGTCTGGCGCCGGGCCGATATGGATCAGCGGCTCGGCGCGCAGGATCTCCCAGGTTTCGCGGGTCAGGTCGTCCCGGTCGAGGACGGTGCCCTCCTTGGTCCAGGCGCGGCCGGCGCGATGAAAGGTGCCCGAGGGCGCGGTGGTGCGAACAAGGAGCTTCATGATCAGGCCACCCAGTCCATGACCACGACGGTGGCCTTGCCATAGTTCGGGTTGTCGCCGCCGTTCGGCAGCGTCTTGACGTTCACCACCCGGTCGGCCGCGCTTTCCAGCGACGGCGGCACCAGCAGGATGTTCGGCACGATGCCGAGCGGCCGGCCGCCATCGCCTTTCAGCGTGCGCATGGAGGTGCGGCCCGCCTCGAAGCTGGTGGCGTCCAGCGCCGCCTGCGACTTGCGCGCCAGCTGCCAGAAGCCGTAGCCGGCATTGCAGCGATAGCGGATGCCCCACTGGTACTGGTCGCGGATGAAGGCCGCTTCCGAGGTGCTGGGGTCGAAGCGCATCTCCAGCTCGGGCTTGGTGCGCTCCTGGAAGATGAAGGGCTTCAGCACCTTCGAGCAGTCCAGCAGATACCAGGCAGGATCGGTCCCGGCCTCGACGTTCGACACCGAGGTCGCGGCGCCGGTGCCGTCGACGTTGGCATAGACCGGGTGATCGGTGTCGAAGAAATACTGGCCGTCGAAGCAAAGCGAGGTTCCGGCCGAATTGATCACCGCCTGCACCAGGCGGTCGGGATGCTGCGCGGCCTCCTGACCCATGGACGAGGCGACCGGGGCGAAATGGCCGTACTGGTCATCCTCGATCTGGGTGCGCTGCACGCCCAGCGTGGCCTCGTAGAGCTTGTTCTCGATCGAATAGCCGCTGGCCTTCATGTCGCGGATGACGCGATCGCCGACCCATTCGCGCAGCTGCGGGAAGTCGCCCAGCCAGCCATAGGTGTTCGAGGAGGTGGTGGACGGGATCAGGGTGGCGACCTTGTCCCAGAAGGACTTGGCGCGGAATTCCTTGTAACCGTCCTGGAAGTTCTTCTTCACGCCCGTGTTCAGGGCGGTGAGGATGGCGGGGCTGACAATGGCCATGCGGGCTTACTCCTTGCCTTCGGCCGCACGTGCGGCCGCGAATTCTTCCGGGGACATGCCGAACTGGCGGCAAACGGCCAGCTCGTCGGCGCCGAGCGCGCCCGGCTGGGTGCCCGGTTTCTTGTCGAGGTTCGAGGGCGCCGCGATCACCGGCTGCGCGGCGACGAACGCCTGGAACCGCTCCAGCCCGCCCTCGGCGCGGCAGGTCGCCAGGTGGTAGTCGCGGCTGGCGGGCGCGATCTTGCCGGCAGCGATGGCTGCATCGACGGCGTCCGTCGCAGCCTTTTCGGCGCGGGTCTTCTCACCGGCCTCAAAATCCGCGATGCGGTTCAGCGCCAGCTGGTGATCGGCCTTCGGCACGAACTTCTCGGGATCGGGGGTCGCGGCGCGGTTCAGTGCCAGCTGCTCGGCCGACTTCAGCCCGTTGATCGCCAGCACCGCATCGGCGGGGGTGGCGGTGGGTTTGAGGCCGAGGGCCTCCAGGACAGCAGGGTCCATAGGGTCGTTCTCCGTTTCAGGATGTTCACGGTTCAGGGCGGGAAGAGCGAAGTTCGGCAGGTTGGTGAGGCCGACCGAAGCCAACCGGGCGACGGCGCGGGTCGCGGCCGAGAAGAAGAAGCCGGGGCTGACATAGCGGTATCCGCGCGAGGCGACCGCTGCGCGGCCGGTCTCGGTCCAGTCGATGCGGCCCCAGAGCGCGCCGTCGCGGTTGGCCAGCTCCTTGACCCAGCCGACGGCATCGGCCCGCTCGCCGCGTTCGCCCTTGACGTGGGTCGCATGTTCGAAATCGACCGGCGCCTCGATGCCGGCAGCCAGGCTGTCGGCATAGGCGCGCACCACCGCGTCGGGGTCGGGGAGCTGCCATTCGCGGCCGTCGCGAGACGACAGATACGGACCCTGCGGGGTCAGCTGGACCCAATCGGGCACGGCCCCTTCTTCGGAGCAGAGCGCCAGCGGCATGGATTGGAGGATGGAGCGTTTCGACATGCCGGCACCATCGCAATTGCCGGTTGCCGGATAGCCTCTGAAATGTTTCGGGGATTGTCGGGGGTGGCCCTGACACAACCCTATCCAGAGAGATCGGCGCCTGTCGAGGGGTTTAAGCCGGGCTTGAAACGCAGGTTAAGCGGGCGCATATATAAGGTGTGACCCGAGCCATGGATTACCGGCCTTGAGCCGCGAGGGATGGCCGCCCCTCCGGGTCACGATTCCCCCAGGTCGATGACCGTATTATTGGCTCGTGCAGCGTCTTTGCGGAATCGCGCCTCGGTCGAGGGCATGATCGCCCGAACACGCATCGCATCGTCAAACCACAGGATCAGCGCGGTTTGACGTTGGGCTTTCGCGGGCTTTGCGCTCTCTGCCACATGGAAGAACCTGTCGAACGGGATCAGCACCCGCAGGGTCTTCAAACCATCGCCGCGATCCTCCAACGCGGCCAGCGTGGCACCATCGACATTGGCAATCAGCGCCATCAGCGCCTTGCGGAACGCGGCATCTGCGGGATCGTGATCCCTAACTACATGCCGGAACGTGTCGTGGTTCACCCAGATCATCCGGTCGGTCAGCCCGGCCTCGGCCGCGATCCGGGTCGGCAACTGGCCGACCGGCGCGCGACCGGGCGCACCATCCATGATGCGCTGCACCCGCCAGCTGGTGGCGATGTCGCGCAATGCCGCTTGGCGCGCGGCCTCGGGCAGCTGATCGAGCTTTTCCGCCAGCATGGCCTCCATGCCCTGCATGCGCATCTGGCCAGGGTTGCGCTGCCAGCCTGGGTCGATGCCCTGCGGGACGATCCGCACCTCGCCGGTGCGCGTGTTCTCGACCACGGTCTGCGGCACGTCGGGTTCCTCGGAAATCCCGCGCCGTGCCGCCTCCGCCTTGGTCACCTGGCGCACCCAGCATTTGCAGCCCCAGCCGTTCGGCGGCATCCACTCGTCCCAGAACGGGCTGTTGGAGTGCCCCCACTGAAGTGGTCCACCCACTGGGATAGAAATATCCTGTTCAGGAGGACCATCAGATGGCAGGCAAGCGAGACAAACCGGAAGACATCGTTCTGAAGCTTCGACAGATTGAAGTGCTTCATGGACAGGGAATGGCAATTTCCGACGCGGTGCGGCAGATCGGCGTGACCGAGCCGACGTATTATCGCTGGCGCAAGCAGTATGGCGGCATGAACCGGGATCAGCTGAAGCGTCTCAAGGAGCTTGAGGCGGAGAACCAGCGGTTGCGGCGCGCGGTGTCAGATCTGACCTTGGACAAGATGATCCTGAGCGAGGCTGCACGGGGAAACTTCTAAGCCCTTCGCGCCGTCGCCAGTGCATTGACCATGTGCGGCAGGCGCTCGGCATATCCGAGCGCCGCGCCTGCCGCATCCTCGGGCAGCACCGCTCGACGCAACGCAAGGTTCCTTGCGGCGCCCCGGACGAAGAACGGCTGACGGAAGACATCATCACGCTCGCTCGCACCTACGGGCGATATGGCTATCGGATGATCACCGGATTGCTGAACAACGCCGGTTGGCATGTAAATCATAAACGCGTGGAACGGATATGGCGGCGTGAAGGGCTGAAGGTCCCGCAAAAGCAGGCAAAGAAGGGTCGGCTCTGGTTGAACGACGGGTCCTGCGTCCGTCTCCGGCCGGAGCACCCGAACCACGTCTGGTCCTATGATTTCGTTCAGGACCGGACACATGACGGACGGCTGTTTCGGACGCTCAATATCATCGACGAATTCACGAAGGAGGCGCTGGTGATCCGTGTAAACCGCAGGCTCAATTCCACCGACGTAATCGACGCCCTGACGGATCTGTTCATCTTGCGTGGCCCGCCTGCGTTCATAAGGTCCGACAATGGCGCGGAATTCATTGCCAAGAAGGTGCAGGGCTGGATCGGCGCAGTTGGTGCCAAGACCGCGTTCATCGAGCCGGGTTCACCCTGGGAGAACGGGTATTGCGAGAGCTTCAACGCTCGATTCCGCGACGAACTCCTGGATGCAGAAGTCTTCTATTCGCTCAGGGAGGCCCAGATCCTCATCGAGCGATGGCGCAGCCACTACAACACTGTCAGGCCGCACAGCTCCCTGGGATACCGCCCACCCGCACCGGAAGCCGTCATCCCAATAGACCAGCGGCCGACGATGCACTAACAATCAACCCGGACCACTCGGTGGGGGCAGTCCACCCCAAGCGGCTTCCTCTTATTCTGTCCCCTGCCATCAACCTGGAGGATTTGGCAGACCATCACCGGGTGGTCGCCACCGCTCGGGTCGAAGGTGAGCGCTTCTTTGGCGGAAAGTTCGTGCCACGGCGTATCCATCTCTACGAGTATCGGTCTGTATCGGAATAGACCGCCCGGAATGTTCTCTGTATGTTCCAAAAAATGCGAACCACAGGGACCGCCATGCTCACCACCATTACCCCCACTGCCCCTGTCGCCCCTTGGCTGGGCGGCAAGCGCAACCTCGCCAAGCGCATCTGCGCCATCATCGACGCCACGCCCTGCGTCACCTATGCCGAGCCCTTCGTGGGGATGGGCGGCATCTTCCTGCGCCGCTCGACCAAGCCGCGGGCCGAGGTGATCAATGACCGCGGCAGGGACATCGCCAACCTGTTCCGGATCCTCCAGCGCCACTACCCGCAGTTTCTCGACACATTGCGCTTCCAGCTGACCACCCGAGCCGAGTTCGAGCGCTTGGTGCGGGTCGATCCCGAGACGCTGACCGATCTGGAGCGGGCGGCGCGCTTCCTTTACCTCCAGCGCACCGCCTTCGGCGGCAAGGTTTCGGGCCGAAACTTCGGCGTCGATCGAGCGCGGCCGGGGCGGTTCAACCTGTCCACCGTGGAACCGATGCTGGAGGATCTGCACAGCCGTCTCGCGGGGGTGACCATCGAATGCCTGGACTGGGCCGACTTCATCCCGCGCTATGACGGCGCCGAGACGCTGTTCTATCTCGACCCGCCCTATTTTGGCTGCGAGGACGATTACGGCAAGGCGATGTTCGAGCGCGCCGACTTCCAGCGCATGGCCCAACTGCTGGCGGGGATTCGCGGCCGGTTCATCCTGTCGCTGAACGACTTGCCCGAGGTGCGCGAGACCTTCGCGGCCTTCGACTTGGCCGAAGTCCGGACCTCCTACAGCATCAGCGGCAAGCGCAACGACCCGGCGGGCGGCCGGGCCGAGCTGTTGATCTCGAACTTTTTGGGTGCCTGATGGTCCGCCGCAGTACGCCGCAGAAGCAGATCGACGACCGCGCCTTTCCGATCCGCGCCTTCTTCAGGATCCCCGCGAACGGATTCGGCAAGGCGATGGCGCCGATGCATCAATGGCTCGACCAGCATGTCGGGCGCAGCGATTACGCTTGGCATAGCGGTGGCTCTCAGGCCTCGGTCGATAGCGTGGCGCTATATTTTCGGGCGCCGGGGCCGCTTCAGGACTTCTGCGCTCGGTTCCCCGACCTGCAACTGGCTGACGGCGTCGGGCATCCGAGCTATACCTCGCCCAATCTGATCACGGCGCCAGGCAGCGGGAGGGACGACCAAGTGTGCCATCTGTATAACCAGCGCCGGGCGGCCGACGAGGTGCGGCAGACCTTCAAAGGGCAGAAGTTCACGAGTGCCGTCGGCAACATGGAGCCGGGCGAGGTCTATCCCAACAGCCCTGGCCCGATCGTCCGCCACGACACCGCCGGCGGCCTGGAATTGGTCTATGCGCGCTGGGGCATGCCGTCGCCGCCTGCAGCCTTGAAGACCCAGCGAGATCCCGGCGTGTACAACGTCCGCAACCTGCGCTCGCCGCATTGGCAGAACTGGCTCGGACCGCGGTGCCGGTGCCTGGTTCCGGTCACTTCCTTTGCCGAGACGCGAGGCCCTGGTCGTGGCAACCAGTGGTTCGCGCCGGTTGATCCTGACCTGCCGATGTATTTCGCGGGCATCGAGACGCGCGGCTGGCGCTCGGTCCGCAAGGTCCGGGACGGCGAGACCGAGGACGATCTCTATGCATTCCTGACGTGCGCGCCCTCGGCCGAGGTCAAGGCGACCAATCCCGATTCCATGCCGGTGATCCTGACCGAGCCTGCAGAGTGGGAGCTGTGGATGTCGGCGCCCGTGGAGATGGTGACCGCGCTGCAGAGGCCGCAGCCCGATGGCGCGTTGCGGCCGGTCGAGGGGCCGGTCTAGCTGAAAATCGTTTGTATGTTCGTCATCGGTGGAATGGCGTCCCGTTGTCGATTTTCCCCCGGATTTTCTTAGCTTTTTCTCAACCTACAACTGCGGACCGAAACTTACGGGCTCAGTTGTAGGTTCGGAAAACTCGACGATGCGCGCTCAACCGCTTCGACAACGGGAAAACACCAGCAAAAGCCGGCCTTTTGGGCTCTGCAACCACACCAAGGCCACCGGGTCTCACAGCCCGTTCAAGCCCGTTTTAAGGCCCTGTGCATGACATCGCGCACGCCCCTTCACGATGGCTCCTCGGGCCTCTCACAGCCTTATTTTGCTGGGCCTTCGCGGGTCTTCGCACCACTTCGGGTCTCTTCGCATTTCCCTGCAAGTATTGGTGTCACACAACAGCCTGGACAGATCGGCTAAAGCGCGTCGGCACCCGCATCTCGATGGACGGCAAGGGGCGGTGCATCGACAATGTCTTCATCGAGCGCCTGTGGCGGTCCCTGAAATACGAATGCGTCTACCTGCATGCCTGGGAAACGGGGTCACAGGCCAAGGCTGCCATTGGCCGATGGATCACCTTCTACAACCACCAGAGGCCCCACACCGCCCATGGTGGACGGCCACCCGCCGTGGTTTACTTCAACAATATCGAAATCGATCAGCAAGCGCAGGCAGTAGCTTAAATATCCCCGAAAACTGTCCAAGGAGCGGGGAGTAGCTCACTTGCGGGTCTGTCCCTCACAGCCAGAGCCGATGTCAGCGACCTTGCGGCATGCTAGGCTGATGATCGCGCTGAAAAAAATCCCGATCAACGATCGCAATCTAACGCAATATCAACGCTCAGGAAATCTTGGCTGGGGCGGTAGGATTCGAACCTACGGTACACGGTACCAAAAACCGTTGCCTTACCACTTGGCCACGCCCCAACTCTGTGGAGGCGTATCTAGCCAAGCTGGCAGGGGGGTGCAAGAGGCATTTCCGAATTTTCTTGTGGACGAAAGTTCAGGCCGGTAAGCGCCCGCCATGGAACAGTTCGATACCGTCATTCTGGGTGCCGGCGCGGCAGGGCTTTTCTGCGCCGGCTCGATTCTCGTCGAGGCGCCGGGCGGCGCGGGACGCATCGCCGTGCTGGATCACGCCAGGGCACCGGGCGAAAAGATCCGCATCTCGGGCGGTGGGCGCTGCAATTTCACCAACCTGGCGAGCGCGCCCGACCGCTTTCTGTCGCGCAATCCGCGCTTCTGCGCCTCGGCGCTGGCGGGGTTCACAGCGCGGGATTTCGTCGATCTGGTGGACCGGGCAGGCATCGCCTGGCACGAGAAGACGCTGGGGCAGCTTTTCTGCGACGGCAGCGCGCGGCAGATCGTCGACTTGCTGCTGCATCGCATGCGCGGCTGCGAGTTGCGGCTGGAGACGAGGGTCGATGCTGTCGACCCCGAACCGGAAGGCTTCGTGCTGCGCGGGCCGCAGGGCGCGCTCAGGACGCGGCGGCTGGTGGTGGCCAGCGGCGGCAAGTCGATCCCGAAGATGGGGGCGACCGGTATCGGCTACGACATCGCCACGCGCTTCGGGCTTGACCTGGTCGAGCCTCGGGCCGGGCTGGTGCCGCTGACCTTTGCCGCGCAGGATCTGGACCTGTGCCGGCCGCTGGCAGGTCTGTCGCTGACCGCCGAGGTCGTGCATGGCAGCGGGCGCGGCCGGACGCGGTTTCGCGACGGGCTGCTCTTTACCCATCGCGGGCTGTCGGGACCGGCCATCCTGCAGGTCTCGAGCTTCTGGCGGCCGGGCGAGCCGATCATGGTCGATCTGGCGCCCGAGCTTGACCTGTCGGCGGCGTTGCGCGAGCTGCGCGGGCAGGGCGGCCGGCTCGCCCTTGGCACGGCTCTGTCGCGCTGGCTGCCCGCGCGCTTGGCCGAGGCGGTCTGCGACGAGCTTGGCCTGGCCGGTGCGCGGCTGGCCGACCAGGGCAATGCGGCGCTGGAACGCCTCGCGAACCGGGTCAATCGCTGGCAGCTGCGCCCCGTCGGCTCGGAAGGCTGGCGCACGGCCGAGGTCACGGTGGGGGGCGTCGACACGCGCGGGCTCGATTCCCGCAGCATGCAGGCCAAGGCCGTGCCCGGGCTCTATTTCATCGGCGAGGTCGTGGACGTGACCGGCTGGCTTGGCGGCTACAACTTCCAATGGGCCTGGGCCTCGGCCCATGCCGCCGCCAAGGCCATCGCGGCCGGCTGATCAGCCCATCACCGGATCGGATTTCGCCAGCGCATCGAACCGCATCAGCGAGGCAACCAGGTCCGGCATGCGGTCCAGCTGGATCATGTTCGGCCCGTCCGAGGGCGCGTTGTCTGGATCCTGATGCGTCTCGATGAAGACGCCGGCGACGCCCAGCGAAACCGCGGCCCGCGCCATCACCGGCGCGAATTCGCGCTGCCCGCCCGAGGAGCCGCCCTGGCCGCCGGGCTGCTGCACGGAATGCGTGGCGTCCATGATCACCGGCCAGCCGGTGCTGGCCATGATCGGCAGGCTGCGCATGTCCGCGACCAGGGTGTTGTAGCCGAAGCTGACGCCGCGTTCGGTCAGCATGATGCGCCGGTTGCCGGTCGAGGCGACCTTGTCGGCGACGTTCGGCATGTCCCAGGGCGCCAGGAACTGGCCTTTCTTGATATTGACCACCGCGCCGGTCTCGCCTGCCGCCAGCAGCAGGTCGGTCTGGCGCGACAGAAAGGCGGGGATCTGGATCACGTCCACCACGGCGCCGGCCATGCGGGCCTGCGCGATGTCATGGACGTCGGTCAGCACCGGGCAGCCGATACGGGCGCGCACCTCTTCCAGCATGCGCAAGCCCTCTTCAATGCCGATGCCGCGTCGCCCCTTCAGCGAGGTGCGGTTGGCCTTGTCGTAGCTGGCCTTGAAAACATAGCCGGCGCCGGCGCGGCGGCAGGCCTCGGCCATGGTCTCGGCGATCATCAGGGCGTGGTCCAGCGTTTCCAGCTGGCAGGGGCCGGCGATCACCGCCAGCGGCAGGTCGTTGCCGAAGGTCACGTTGCCGATCTGGACATGGTTCATGAGGACACCTGTTCGCGCAGGATCGAGGCCGTCAGCGAGAGCATCAGATAGATGCCCGAGAAGATCAGGAAGGCGACGATCGTGTTCTGGAAAGCCTTGGGATAGGTCGCCTCGTCCGGGGGGACGGGTGCGACCGAGAGCGAGAGATAGCGGACCTGCTTGTTGGCCTCGATCCGCGCATTTTCCATCTGCGCGGCGGCGGCGGCCAGCAGCTCCTGCCGGGTCATCAGGTCGGATTCGGCGATGCGGATCTCGCCCGAGATCGAGGCCAGCGAGCCGCGCGCATTGCTGTCCTCGGTCAGCTGGCCGCGGGTGTCGGCCAGCATCTGCTCAAGCCGGCCGATATCGCCCTGGACGCCGGCGACGCGGCTCTGGTTCGGGCGGGCGTTGGATTGCAGCTGGCCCAGTTCCAGCTTCTTCTCGGCCAGCTGGCGCTCGAGCTCGGCGATATGGCCCATGATGACCGAACCCTCGGCCACCGGGTCGAGCACGCCCAGCTTCTGCTGCAGTTCCTGCACCCGCCGCTGGGCTTGCAGCACCTTTTCCTCGGCGTCCTGATAGCTTTCGACCGAGCCCTTCATCTGGTCCTCGCGCAGGCGCGCGGTCATCTGGTCGACCTGGCCCTCGGCATATTTGATCAGGGCCAGCGAGAATTCCTGGCTGAGCTTCGGATCCGGCGCGATCACCTCCATATTGACCACGCCCTCGGTCGGGTCATAGCCGATCTTCACCGAATTCTGGTACAGCTTGTAGGCCTGTTCGTTGGTCGCATCGGGGGCCAGGCGCAGCACCGGGTCGATGGCGGGGTTCTGGAACGCCTGCTTGAAGCCTAGGTCCTTGTCGAGCCGCAGCATGGCGTCGCGCGAGGTCAGGTAGCTTTGCACCGATACCGAGTCGGTGTTGGTCGCCAGCTGCGTGCCGCTGAACAGCCCGCCCAGGCTGCCCGAGCTGGATTTCTCGGCCTGCTGGATCTGGAACTGCGAGATGGTGGCGTAAAGCGGCGTCGCGACGGTGAAGTAATACCAGGCCGCGATCACGGTCGGCAGGCCCACCAGCGCGATCAGCCGTGCCGCCAGCATCATCAGCTTGCGGCGCCGGCGGCGGGCGATGTCCTGCTGGATGCGGATGATCTCGGCGGCGCGGCGATCCTCGGTCAGGGCCTCGCGCGAGGGCAGGTTGGTCTGGCCGGGCGGCAGCGGCACGATCTCGCTGCCGCGACCGCGGCGGGCGGGGCTGTTCTTGCGGGTCGGCACCGGCATGGTGTTCGGCGCGGCCTCGGCCTGGGCCCGCGCGCCCTCCTCGGACAGGATCTTGCCGACGGCGGCGCGGTGGAACGGGTCAATGCCGCGATCACGCAGCATCACCACCGCCTCATGGTCCGATTCGACGTCGATCTCGTGCATGGCGGCGATGCGGCGGGCCATACGCAGCTGGCGGTCGGTCAGATTCTCGGCCCGGACGGCGGCGATGCGCTCGGCCATCGGGGTGGGCGCCGATGCGGCCGGCGCCCGCGGCGCGGCGCCGGGAAAGCGCATGTCGCCGAAGCCGTCGTCGCCGGCCGCCGCCGCGAACAGCTCCTCTGGCGCGGCCTGCGGGCGCTGCGCCGGGTCGCGCTTCTGCACCGAGATCTGCACCTTGCGCGCCGTCTCGACCGCATTCGAGCCGCGACTGACCGCCAGGACCGATTCCTCGCGGGTGATGCGATAGGCGCGGGCCTTAGGCGGTGTAGTCATAATATTGCTTGGCCTCTTCGAGGGTTTCGAACTGATAAAGCTTGCCGTTGCGCAGCACCGCGGCGGAGCTGCAGAATTTCTCGATGGTCTGCGCCTGGTGCGAGACCACCACCACCGTCGCCGATTTCAGCCGGTCATAGAGCACCGAGCCGGCCTTGCGGTTGAACTCCGCATCGGTGGTGGTCGGCATGCCCTCGTCGATCAGGTAGACGTCGAATTCCAGCGCCAGCATCAGCGAGAAGGTGAAGCGCGAGCGCATGCCGGCGCTGTAGGTGCCGACGGGCATGTCGAAATATTCGTCGATGTCTGTCAGCCAGCGGCAGAATGCCTCGACATAATCCGGGTCGAGCCCATAGATGCGGGCGATGAAGCGGGCGTTTTCATTCGCGCTCATGGTGCCGGTGATGCCGCCCATGAAGCCCAGCGGGAACGAGACCCGGCAATCGGTGCGGATCGTGCCCTCGTCGGGCTTTTCCAACCCGCACATCATGTTGATGATCGTGGTCTTGCCGGTGCCGTTCGGCGCCAGGATACCCATCGAGCGGCCCAACTCGATGCGGAACGAGGCCCGTTCGAGGATCACCTTGCGCTGCGTCCCGGTCCAGAACGACTTGGAGACATCGTCGAATTCGATCATCAGCCCGTCCCGAGCCGCGCTTTTGCTGCGGCCACCATGTTGAACCCGCCGCACGTGCTGCCCGGCGGATTTCGCGGACATTATGCGCAGGGGCCTGCGCTGTCCACCTTGGCCGATCAATGCTTGAAATATCGTGAAGGCCCAACTCTTTTTTATCGGGCATTGCGCGCATATCTGCCGGGGATGACCCGCTCCTCCCAGCTTGCGCATGAGATCTCGGCCTGCCGGCTTTGCGCGCCGCGCTTCGCCGCGACCGCGACCCGCCACGCGCCGCGGCCGGTGGTCTGGTTCCGGCCCGGCGCGCGCATCCTGATCGCGGGCCAGGCGCCCGGCCTGCGCGTGCATGAAGCGGGGCGGCCCTTTGCCGACCGCTCGGGCGACCGGCTGCGCGACTGGATGGCGGTTTCGGCCGAGGAATTCTACGACCGGCGCCGCGTCGCCATCGTGCCGATGGCCTTCTGCTTCCCGGGCTATGACGCCAAGGGCTCGGACCTGCCGCCGCCGCCGCTTTGCGCGCTGACCTGGCGCGACAGGGTCATGGCGCGGCTGCGGCCCCGGCTGACGCTGCTGGTCGGTGGCCATGCGCAGCGCTGGCACCTGGGCGCGAAGGCCGGCGTCACCGCCACGGTGGCGTGCTGGCGCGATCATGCGCCGCACATCTTTCCCTTGCCTCATCCGTCCTGGCGCAATACCGCCTGGCTGCGGCGCAATCCCTGGTTTCAGGCCGAGCTTCTGCCCGAGTTGCGCGCCGCCGTCGCCGATTTGCTGAGAGAGCCCGATGACCCCGCTGGATGAGCTTTGCCAAGTTCCCTTTCACGAGGCCGCCGCCCCGGCCCGCGCCCTGATCCTGTCGCGCCTGGCCGATAGCGCGCTTTTCGCCGCGCTGGTGGCGGAACCCGTCGCCGACGCGGCCGAGCTGCGCATGTTCGACCTGCCCGAGGGTCGCTTCGCGCTGGCCTGCGACCTCGAAGAGCGGCTGGCGGGTTTCATCGGCGGGCCGGTCGCCTATGTCGGCCTGCCGGGCCGGGTGCTGGCGCAGGCGCTGGCATCCGAGGGGCAGGGACTGCTGGTCAACCCCGGCCATGCCTCGCAGCTGATGCTGGATGCGCCGATGCTGGCCTGGCTGGTCGAGGCGCTTGAGGCCCGCCCCAGCATGGCGCCCGAGTCGGCGGCGCGGCGGCTTGGCGCGCCTCTGCCCGAGGTGGCGGCGGCCTTGGCCGGGCCGCTGGCGCAGCGGCTGGCGGACATGCGCGGGTTGGTGGAAAGCCTGGCGCTGGTGCTGGCCGAGTGGCCGGATGGGCGCCTCAGCCATCTGCTGATGCCCGAAGGCGTCGCGGCCGAACACCAGCCCGCCGTCGCCAAGGCGCTGGCCGAGTTGCTGGCCTTCCTGCCCGAACTGCCGGGGGGCGTCGACATCGGCTTCGTGGCGGGCGCGCCGCCCGCAGGCGCCCTGATCCTGGCGCCGCCGCCGGAACCTGCGCCCGAGCCGGTGCGCCGCGATCCCAAGGCGCCGCCGCGGCTGCGCTAGGCGCAAACGAAAACCCGCCCCAAGGGGCGGGTCTTTGCGTGATCATCGGATTGTGATCTTTCGCGAGTCAGGCGCCCCAATGGCGGACCGGGCCGCAGTCCATATGGACGAAGTTCGAGCGCGAATATTTGCCGACGCCCCCCGCCTGGCAGGCGGAAGCGGCCTTGTACATCTGCGAGACCGAGCGCGATTTCAGGCGCAGGTCGGCAGCCTTGCCCACCATGTGCAGCGAGTTCCTGGCCACGCCCGAGGACCGCGAACGCAGCATGGCGTTGGTCTTGGGCGAGCGATAGCCCGACAGCATCATGTAGGGTTCGTTGGTTTGCAGCAGCCGGTGCGAGGCTGCGGCGATATCGACGGTGCGCGGGTCGATCCCGATCACCTGGCCCGTGCGCCAGTCGCGCATGAACACGTTGATTTCATTCAGGGCGTCGCGGATATATTTGCCATCGACCCAATAGACGGTGTCGATGCTTTCCCCCGTGCGCCCGGAATACATGCGGATGCGGCGGATGTCGCCGGCGCCCCGCAGCAGCCCGAAGGCATTGGCCATAACCGGCGCGGCTGCCACAGTCGTCGCTGCGAAGGCACCAAGAATGCCCCGTCGCGAGATGGTTTCAAACGTCATGTCAGATCGCCTGTCCTGCTTCGTTTGTGTCGCCGCCCATGGTGGAGCGACCCGTCCCGGTTTAGCCGGAACTGATTAAGAATATGTCACCGCCGCGCGAGCGGAGGGAAGCATTTGATTCCGGGCGCGGCGAAGTTCCGCCATTCTCGGCGGGTTTCCGCCGATCGCCCAACCGATTCGGAACCCGGCAGCAGAATTTTGCGGGGGCGTGCTCGGGCCGCATCACCGGTGCAAGAAAAATCTGCCGGCGCTGGACCGCAAATCCCGCCGATGCGAAGATTTCCGCCACCGGGAAAGGAAATGTAAAAGGTGTCTACCGCAAGATTGATTCGCGCCATGGTTGTTGTCGGGCTGCTGGCCGTCGTGCCGCGCCCGATGCTGGCGCAGGCGCTGGAAACGGCGCCGGTAGCCACCCTTCCGGCCCCGCGGCTGGCCTTTTCCGAACAGGAAATGCAGCTGGCGCGGCAGGTTGCGCGCTTTCCGGCGCTGGCGGATTTCTATGGCACCAACGGGCTGAAGCCGATCTTCCTGGGGCAGGAGGGCGCCGCCCGGCGCGCGGCGCTGATCGACGCGGTGGGGCAGGCGGAATCGCATGGCCTGCCGGCCGCGCGCTATCGCCAGGCGGCCTTGCGCCGGCTGGACGGCTTCGATCCGGACTCCATCGACGAGGAACTGGAATTCGCCCGGGCCTTCGCCGATTGGAGCCACGACATCACCGGCGGCATCCTGGATCCGCGCAAGGTCGAATCCGGCATCCGGCGCGAGGTGACGCGGCCGCGCACCGGCGACCTGCTGCGGGCCTATGCCGGCGCGACCGACCCGGCCTCGGTGCTGGCCGGGCTGCCCTCGCAGGATGCCCGCTATCAGGCGCTGCGCGATGCCTTGGCCAAACAGGCGCGTTTCGTCGTGCCGCAGGGCATGCCGGCGGTGCCCGAGGGGCTGTGGCGCGAAGGGACCAGCGATCCGGCCGTCGCCGCGCTACGGCTACGGCTGGCTGCCATCGGCTTTGCCGCCGCGCCGACCGCGAGCCCGGTGACCTTCGACGCGCCCCTGGCCCAGGCGGTCGCCGGGTTCCAGCAGGTGGTGGGCCTGCCGGCTGACGGCGTCGCCGGGCCGCGCACCGTCGCCCGGCTGAACCGCGGCACCGGCCCCGAGGCCGACGCCATCCTGGTGGCGCTGGAGCGCATGCGCTGGATGAACGGCCACGACCTGAACGCCCGCCATGTCTGGGTAAACCTGCCCGAGTTCAACGCCCGCATCTATGACGGCGGCCGCGAGATCTTCGAGACCCGCGTGGTCATCGGCAAGGCCAACCAGGAATTCGAGACGCCCGAGTTCAGCGAGACGATGAAATACCTGGTCGTGAACCCGCGCTGGAACGTGCCGCGCTCGATCACCGTCAAGGAATACCTGCCGCGGCTGCAGGCCAATCGCAACGCGGTCAGCCACCTGGACGTGGTGGACGGCGCCGGCAAAGTGATCGCGCGCGACCGCATCGACTTCCGCAAGTATTCTGCCAAGACCTTCCCTTACCGGATGCGACAGAAGCCCAGCGACGACAATGCCTTGGGGCAGGTCAAGTTCATGTTCCCGAACCCCTGGAACATCTACCTGCACGACACCCCGACCAAGCACCTGTTCAACCAGTCGAGTCGGGCCTATTCGCATGGCTGCATCCGCATCGGCCGGCCGGTGGACCTGGCGCATGAGCTCTTGCGGCCGCAGGTCGCGGACCCCGATGCGGTGTTCTCCAAGGCGCTGGCCTCGGGGCGCGAGACCTATCTGAACCTGCGCCCGCCGGTGCCGGTGCATCTGGTCTATTTCACCGCCTTCCCGGACGAGACCGGGCAGATCCGGCGTTTCCCCGACATCTATGGCCGCGACGCGCTGGTTCACGCCGCGCTGGTCAAGGCCGGGCTGGATTCTGCCGCCGCGGGTGAATAGATACTGCCCCAACGACAGGGGAGCCCGCATGACCGTCACCATCGCCGACCTGGCCCGAGCCCTTGACGCCCGCCTGTGGGGCGACGGCAGTCTGACCGTTACTGGTGCAGCCGAGGCGGGGCAGGCGGGCCCCGGCCAGATCGCCCTGGCGACCACGCCCGCCTATGCCGAGAAACTGGCGCCGGGCGGCATGGCGCTGCTCGCCGACGGCAGCGACCCCGAGGCTCTAGGGCTGAAGGCCGCGATCCTGGTCGCACGGCCGCGCCTGGCCATGGCGGGGCTGACGCGCGCCTTCGATCCCGGCCCGGGCATCGCCCCGGGCATCCATCCGACCGCCGTGATCGACCCCAGCGCCGAGATCGCCGAGGGCGCCGCCATCGGTCCCTTCGTGGTGATCGGCGCGCGGGTGCGCATCGGGGCAGGGGCGCGCATCGCCGCCCATGTCTCGATCGGGCCGGATACGGTGATCGGGGTGGATGCGCTGCTCCATCCGGGCGTGCGCATCGCCCATGGCGTCAGCATCGGCGACCGGGTGATCCTGAACCCCGGCGTCTCGATCGGCGGCGACGGCTTCTCTTTCGTCACGCCCGAGAAATCCGGCGTCGAGGAGATCCGCCACACCCTGGGCGAGCGCGCCGAGATCCGCCAGCAGCACTGGACCCGCATCCATTCGCTGGGCGGAGTCGAGATCGGCGACGATGTCGAGGTCGGCGCCAATTCGACCATCGACCGCGGCACCATCCGCGCCACCCGCATCGGCCGGGGCACCAAGATCGACAACCTCGTGCAGATCGGCCACAATTGCGTCGTGGGCGAGGACAGCCTGCTTTGCGGCCTGGTCGGGGTCGCCGGCTCGGCCCGGATCGGCAACCGGGTGGTGCTGGGCGGGCAGGTCGGCGTCTCGGACAATATCTTCGTCGGCGACGACGTGATCGCCGGTGGCGCCACCAAGATCTTCACCAACGCGCCCGCCGGCCGGGTGCTGCTGGGCAGCCCGGCGGTTAAGATGGAAACCCATGTCGAGGCGCAGAAGAACATCCGCCGCCTGCCGCGGCTTTACGCGCAGGTGGCAGAGCTTCGTGAAACTGTTAAGAACTTGTTGGACAAGCGCCCCGACGCCGACAAGGCCTGAATGGAGACCGATATGACAGAAGTCCGCGACCGCATCATCCGCATCGTCGCCGAACAGGCGATGCTGGACCCTTCGGAGCTGAAGCTCGACATGTCGCCGCAGGACATCGGCATCGACAGCCTGGGCCTGGTCGAGTCGATCTTCGCCATCGAGGAAGCCTTCGACATCTCGGTGCCCTTCAACGCCAACGAGCCGGAAAAGTCCGAGTTCGACATCTCGACGCTGGGCGCCATCGTCTCGGCGGTGGAAAAGCTGGTCGCTGAAAAGGCATGAGCGCCAAGAAGCTGAAGGGCGAGAAGCCGCCAAAGGCCGAACGCAAGACCGCCAAGGTCAAGGGCAAGATGAAAAGCGCGACCAAGGCGGCGCGCACCCTGCTGGGCCGCGTGATCATGGGCCGTCACGCCAACGGGATGCGCCGCGTGGCGATCACCGGCATGGGCACGGTCAACGCGCTGGGGCGCGACGTGCCTGCGACCTTCGAAGCCATGCGCGAGGGGCGCTGCGGCATCGGCCCGCTGGAATTCCGCGATGTCGAGCGGCTGGCGATCCGCATCGGCGGCCAGGTTCGCGACTGGGAGGCGGAGACCTATTTCAACCGCCAGCAGATCGTCCTCTACGACAAGTTCACCCAATTCACGCTGCTCGCCGCACGCGAGGCGGTCGAGCAATCCGGCCTCGTGTTCGAGGGCGAACTGGGCCTGCGCTCGGGCGTGGTGCTGGGCACCGCCGCCGGCGGCATGAACACCTGGGACGAGAATTACCGCACCGTCTATGAAGAGGGCAAGAACCGCGTCCACCCGTTCGTCGTGCCCAAGCTGATGAACAACGCGGCCTGTTCGCATGTCTCGCTGGAATACGGGCTTCTGGGCCCCAGCTTCACCGTGGCGACGGCCTGCGCCAGTTCCAACCACGCCATGGGCATGGCCTTCAACATGGTGCGCTCGGGCGCGGCGACGGTGATGTTGACCGGCGGGTCCGAGGCGATGCTGTGCTTCGGCGGCGTCAAGGCCTGGGAAGGCCTGCGCGTCATGTCCAAGGACGCCTGCCGCCCGTTCTCGGCCACCCGCAACGGCATGGTGCAGGGCGAAGGGGCAGGGGTTTTCGTCTTCGAGGACTGGGAGCACGCGGTCGCGCGCGGCGCCGACATCCTGGCCGAGGTGGTGGGCTTTTCCATGTCGGCGGACGCGCAGGACATCGTCATGCCCTCGGCCATCGGCGCCGAGCGCACCATCACCAATGCCATGCTGGACGCGCATATGCGCCCCGAGGAAGTGGGCTATATCAATGCCCATGGCACCGGCACGGCGGCGAATGACAAGACCGAATGCGCCGCGGTGGCCCATGCCTTCGGCCATCACGCCGACCGGCTGATGATCTCATCCACCAAGTCGATGCACGGCCACCTGATCGGCGGCACCGGCGCGGTCGAGCTCTTGGCCTGCATCATGGCGCTGCGCGACGGCGTGATCGCGCCGACCATCGGCTATGAGGAGCCGGACCCGGAATGCGCGCTGGACGTGGTGCCGAACACCGCGCGCGAGGCGCGGGTCGAGGCGGTGCTCTCGAACGCCTTCGCCTTTGGCGGCCTGAACGCGGTGATCGCGCTGCGCAAGGCGTAAGAAACGAGAAGCGCCGGTCTGCGGCGCCTTTCTTGCTGTAACGACAAAGAATGCCGTTCGACCACGGCACTGCAGCCAAGAAGTGATTTCATTGATTTGAAAAGTCACAAGTCCCATCACCGTTCGCCACTTTCCTTCCCTAGGTGGTGTTGACAAAAGGGATTCACAGGGTGGCCTGATCGTGATTCAAGCTGGTACCTGCAATGGAGACCAGCTTGGCACGAGACCTGATGTCGGACGAGGAATGGGCGTTTCATGAGCGCTTCATTCTGGCCGTGCGCGCCCCGAACGGGCGCAAGCCCGCAAATCACCGCCTTGTTCTTGATGGGATTTTCTGGATCGCGCGGACCGGCTCTCCTTGGCGCGACCTCCCAGAAGAGTTCGGGAAGTGGTCCAGTGTCTACCGCCAGTTCCGGCGCTGGACCCTGGCGGGGTTGTGGGAGCAGATCCTCGAAGCGCTGAACGAAAGTCGGATCGTGCCGGATGCGCTCCAGATGATCGACAGCACCGTGATCCGCGCCCATCATCAGGCAGCGGGCGCAAAAGGGGGACTCCAAGACAGGGTTTTGGCCGTTCAAGAGGTGGTTTCACGACCAAGGTCCACCTGCGCGTCAATGCTGCCGGGCTGCCAATGAGGTCGGACATCACGCCGGGCCAGACATCGGACTACCTGGGCTTTGATCTGGTCATGGACGACAACCTGCCG
>NZ_KQ955208.1:209451-401975 GCF_001546115.1 Paracoccus aminovorans | reverse complement strand
GGGGCGGCTGCGGCATCGCCGCAGGCGCGCTGGATTCAGGGAAGTATGAAAAGGGGCCGGTTCAGCGGAGCGTCGGCCCCTGTTCCAGATCGGCGGCGCGCTGCAGCATGCGGATGGCGGTCCGCACGCTGAGCCGATCCCGCTGCAGGGACGGATGGGACAGAATCTCGCAGATCGCCTTGACACTCGTCTCGGACAGGTTGCGCTTCGCGCCCTCGCGGCGCACGAAGGCCTGCAGTTCCGCAAGAGTGAGGTGGCGCAACCGGATCGGCGGGCACCGGCTGAGCAAGGGCTCGGGCAGCAGCCGGCAATCGTTCGAGGTCAGCACCCAGCTCACCCAGCTCATATCGAATTTCACCTGGTAATACGGGCAGCTCCAGCGCTGCGCGGTCAGCGGTTCCAACAGCGGCAGAACCGCCTCGGCCAGACCGAAGGCATGCCCTTACATCGAAACCGCGGTGCCGGCTTTTTCGATCTCGTCCACAATCATGACCGGATTGGCGATGCGGCTTTGCAGGACGGTTTCGATCAGTCGACCGGGGTAGGATCCACCCCAGCCACGTTGCGAACCGACAATGCCGAAGGAGGCATTCTCGCCGGTGGCCTCGATCACGGCGGTGGACGTGGCCAGCAATGTGGCAAGATCTCTGCCGAAACGGCTTTTGCCAATGCCGGGCGGGCCGGTGAGCTGGAGTGGCGGGATCCTGAGGCCCGGAGCACCCTCGCGCCACGAGCGGCGCATTGCGTGCCAGATCACCTCGGTGGCCGGGGCCATCCAGGGCATGTCCCCGTGCAAGCCCGCGGCCAGCTCGTCGGCGTGATGTTCACTGTGGATCCGGATCAACCGGGCCCCGTCCTTCAACACCTCCAGCCGCTCTCGGTCATCGCGCTTCAGATGTTCGAGGCCCGAGGCCGCCTTGCGGCGCTCGATGATCCGATTGACCCGACGCTTGATGCGGGCCTCGTCGTCATCGCTCAGCCGAATTCGCCAGTGCCGGTCGGATGCCGTATCGTTCTCATCTTCAGCATTGTCGGGCGGCAGACCCAGCCTTTGGCCTCGCAAGCGGTGCAGATGCGTCTCGAACCGGGTTTCGAGTTCAATGCGACCTTCTTTCGGTCGAAGAAGAGGGCTTCTATGAAGGGGATGGTGGACATGGGGAATACTCCGGGCATAAGGGGGCCGTTGGCCCGGGGGGAGGCCCGGCCGGGGAAGAGGGTTGGGGGAATGACGGTCAGGCGCCGGGGAAGATCAGGTCAGGCGGGTTTTCGAACCGCCCCGGACCGAGAAATCGCGTGGTGCCCGCAGGATCTCAGCCTGGCGATCGATCGTCTATAGCCTGGCCAGCAACGATCCAGGGCGATTCAGTCAAGCGGGTAGGGGGTGTCCGGCAGGCATGCATCAGGCGAACAGTCCGAGCAAATTCCGAAAGCAGACTTTCCAGCATCCTCGGGTCGATGGGCATAGAGCCTTCGGCCTCGATCATGCCTATCTGGCGCGCGATGCCGTTCAAATGCAGGGGTGCCCGTGCCCGTTGCTGGGCGAAGGAAAGACCCAGACGGATCAAGCCCTGCTAGCTGCGGGCCCAGCCGTCGGATCGCTCAATCACCAGCAGTCGCGGTGTCAACACAGGGCGGCGCCCGAGGCGGGGATCATTCATCAGCACTTCCCAAAGCGCAGGAAACCCTTGCATGGAAAGGCAGGGCTGCCAGGCCTCAAGGAAGATCGCGTCTGCGAGATCGTTGGGGCAGGGCGGGTCTGCGCAAAGCAAGGCGAGAATGCGCCCGAAATGCGTTTCGGTGATCGACGCGGGGGCTGTTGTGACCTTTGAATGGGCGTGAAGGGATGACGGCAGCTGCTCGGCAGCCGGAGCGAGTGAATTCAAGGAACAGGACAGCATCTTCAGCGGACCTTTCAGCATAACCTGCTGTTCAGAGACAAAAGATTCTCCGACGCAGCAGCGACGACATTGTAGCTGGCCCGCCAGTGCTCGGAGGCTATCGCTGGTCAGTGCCCAAGGTGTTGCTGAAATGTTCCCGCGGCGTCAATCGGGCCGATCGAGTATCGCAGTGGCCTCGGCTTCTGGTTAGATGGGGAAAGCGAGAAAATCGGCCTTGACCGTAAGACGTTGAAATATATCAACATCAATCAGTTCGACGGTCCAATGGCAAACATTTGGCCAACCGATGGTCGCCGAAACGGGCCAAATGGCTTCTTTTTGGCCGTCGGTTCAAATGGCCATTACTTCAGTTGTTCGATACATCTTGCAATTGAAGATGACGGAAGAATACCCGATAATCTGGATTATGTAATAACAAGCTGTCGCTTTCTTCTCAGGATCAAGAGTTTGGCCC
The DNA here is from genome assembly GCF_001546115.1 of Paracoccus aminovorans. Taxonomy (GTDB): domain Bacteria; phylum Pseudomonadota; class Alphaproteobacteria; order Rhodobacterales; family Rhodobacteraceae; genus Paracoccus; species Paracoccus aminovorans_B. Next base: position 399,623 of record NZ_KQ955208.1, on the reverse strand, counting down.
CTCGCTTGCACTTGGGCGGCAGTCGTGAAGAAACGGATCGGACGGCCTTTTGAACCGCTCCGGGTTTGCCGGAGGCTGTTTTGGTTGATTACGCGGCCATGTCCTCAGCTTCCATAGCAACGTAGAAGTTTGCTTCTGCTTCCGCTGGCGGGATGTTCCCCACGACTCGAGCAGGCGGCGGTTGTTGAACCAGTCTACTCATGACAGGCTGAAAATCCTTGTCTGGGATGATGAGCCATCATGCGCCACCGGTTCAAGCACGATGGCGAATGGCATGGTGCTGATCTGCAAGGTTCTGGAGCAAGACAGCTTCGCCTGGCCAAAGGTTCAGGACGGGGTGATGCGGCTGTCCCGGGCACAGGTGGAAGCTCTGTTCGAGGGGCTGGACTGGCGCCGGACGGTTGTGCGGCGCGTGGCAGTGCCGACTGCGGCGGGGTTATCCGTCTGGTATATTTTCCTTGTTTTACTATGATTTATGGTCTGGATCGGGTAGGAAGACACATGTCGCAGCCCATCGATCTCAGCCCGTTGCTGGATCTGCCTCCCAAGGTGAGGAAGGCTTTTGCGGCGATGCAGTTCAAGCTATCGGTCGAACGGGCGGCCCGCCAGCACGAGCAGGCGGTGGTGTCCGAGAAGGACGCCTTCATCATCGAATTGAAGGCTCAAATCGAACGGCTGGAAGGCCAGGTTCAGGATTGCCGGCACACGAAGTTCGGGCCTGAATCGGAAAAGCCGGACCCGGCGCAGCTGGAACTGGCGCTGGAAGACCAAGAGACCGCCATCGCCGAGACGCAGGCGCAGATCGCCGCGCTCGAAGAGAGGATCGCGGCCAGCGAACCCGATCCCGAGAAACGCAAGCCTCGGGCGTCCCGCAAGCCCCGGACTCTGCCCGAGAGCCTGCAACGGGTCGAGCACGTGGTCGAGCCCGACAGCATCGTCTGCCCCTGCGGGTGCGGGACATGGTCCGGATCGGCGAGACCGGTGCGAGCGGCTGGATTATATCCCGGCCCGCTATCAGGTGATCGCCACTGTGCGCCCGCGCTATGCCTGCCCCCCGGCGAGCCGGTGTGGTGCAGGCCAAGCTCCTGCCCATCTTCTGGAGGGGTGAGCGGGCATCCGCCACAGGTTCGAGGATGACCGCGAACGGCCGACCGAGGCGCTGCTGGCCCAGATCGCCGTCGCCAAGCATTCCGAGCACATGCCGCTGAACCGGCAGGCCATGGTGATGGCCCGGCACGGGATGCCGATCAATCGCTCGATTCTGGCCGACTGGATGGGCCGAACCGGCGCCCTGATCGCGCCCGTGGTCGACCACATGGCCAGGCGGCTGATGGCGGAAAGCTCCCGGCTCCATGTCAATGAGACGACCGCCCCGGTGCTCGATCCTGGGCGCGGCGCGACGAGAACCGCCTAGCAACTGTATCTGTCAGGCTGTCGCGGCGGTCCATTTTTGGCGGTTCTTGCACAGCGCGTTGGCGATGGTGACCAGCTTTCTGGCGACGGCGGTAATGATGACCTTGTGCGGCTTTCCAGCCTTGCGGAGGCGATCTGCGAAGGATCTCAGGCTTGGGTTGGGATGTGCCGCGACCAGCGCTGCCTGGAACATTACATGCCGGAGGGCGCGGCGACCGCCTGCGATGGCACGTTTTCCGCGAAGAGTTCCGCTGTCGTGTGCGACCGGGGCCAATCCGGTGAGAGCGGCAGCCTCTTGGCCGGTGATGGTGCCGATCTCTGGCATTTCGGCGATCAGCATTGTGCTGGCAACTGGGCCGATCCCCGGGATAGAACGGAGAACACCAGCGGTCTCCGACAGGCGATCATCGCCTGCGATGGCTCGGGCGATCCGGTCTTCCAGTTCCTTGACCAGGCTGTCGATCCGGTGCTTCAAATCGGTGTCGACGTCCTCGAACATCGCGGCGGTGCCCAGTTTCTTATATGCGCGAATTTGGGCAAGCAGCCGTTTGCGCATTTCAACCAGTTGCGCTCTTTTGGACGTCAAGGCTCTGAGAAGGCGAAGATTTTCTGCAGGAAGCATACGGCCCGCTTCGGGTCGGCAGACAAAGAAGCGGGCAATGCGTTCTGCATCGATCCGGTCGGTCTTGGCGCCTGTGCCACGACTTTGCGCAAACGCCTTCACCTGAGCAGGAGGCACTTGGCGGGCTGCAACCCCTTCTGCCTCCAAAAGCGCCCATAGCTGCCATTCCTGACCGCTAGTCGATTCAAAACAGGCGATGGCATCTCTGTCCCGCGCAATATCCGCCACGGCAGCATGACCTGCCGGAACGTTTGGCACTCTGACGCGATGCCCATCGGGGAGGCAATGAAGGTCCAGCCAGTCGCGGCTGACATCTATGCCGATAACGCGGCCGTGCGATAGGTTGCCATGCTCTCTTCCTTCTGGTGTGCGGTCCTGCAAGGCCGCAATCAACTGTTCGAGACGATGAAGAGAGGCGGTGCCGACAGGCTAAGAAGCGTGGTCATGCCACAAGGGTCAGACGTCGCGCACCACCCCGTCACTGACCCTGGCCAAGGCTGGTGACGGGGCAAGTCTAGCAAAACCCAGAAACAGAAGGGTCAGGACTTCGGTAACGGGGTCGTCCCAGTCAAGCGGTTTTGCGCATACGGGATGTGCCGCCGGAGCGCGCGGTCTTGTTCTTTGAGAAAGTGATCTGCTTCCCTGTTCGGCAGCCTTCGCCTGAGATCGACCCGGGTGCATGCTTCGGTCCGTGGTCAGCGCTGTGGCTGCCAACATGATGCTGGTTCAATGCAATTCCGATGTGCCCATCTCATTGGCGTGCTCGATACGATCGGCATCAGTCCTGAGCACGGCATCACCGGAACCGCGTCCCGTGGGGACCTCGAAGGCCCGCGATCAGGCGGGCAGCAGTCTGGAATCTGTGTCTTCAGCCGGCATGAAGCACGGGAATGTCAAAACGGAAGTCGGTGTCATCCTTCCACATCCGGTGCAGGATCACGGCGATGCGGCGGGCCAGCGCAACCATCGCGCGCTTGGCACCCCGACGGCGCGCAAGTTTTGCCGCCCAGGTTCGCAGCCAGCTCGCCCGTCCACGATGCATCATGACGGTTGCGGCCTGGCACAGCGCGCGTCGAAGGTTGACGTCGCCTGCCTTGGTGATCCCGCCCGAGATGTCGCGCTCGCCCGACTGGTTGCGAGACGGCGTCAGGCCGACCCATGGTCCGACCTTCTTCGAGGATGTGAAGCGGGCGGGATCATCGACAGCGGATCGATAGGTCAACGCCACGACGGCGCCGATCCCGGGCATCGACATCAGCCGACGACAGACCGGATCTTCCTGGGAGAGTTGACGGACATTGCGTTCAAGACCCGCCAGCTCTCGCCGCAGCGCCGCGCGCGCGCGAAGCATGGGTTCGGTTGCCGCTTCCAGCATCGGGTTGCCCGCCGCCAGTTCGCGGATACGCTGTTCGAACCTGCCGCGGGATATGGTGCCAACCTTGAGCCCGAAGTTCCGCAGCAGCCCGCGCAGTGACATTTCCAGCGTGATAAACCCTTGTTGCACAGCCTTACGAGCGCTGAGCACCGCTCTAACCTCCTGTGCAGACACCGATTTGCAATGAACGGGTCGGAACCAACCAAGATGAATCAGACGTGCAATACCCTCTGCATCCCGCCGGTCCGTCTTGATCGGCATGGCCTTCAGGGCGCCTTTTACCTGTCTGGTTTCCATTAGAACGACAGGTAGTCCCGCATCTGACAACCCGCGATGCAGCCACTGCGACAAGGGGCCAGCCTCAAGCCCGACGGCGGCAATTGCGCCGTCCTGGTCGCAGATCCAGCACGACAGCGCTTTGGGCTCGCTGGCCACCTGCGCCTCCTTCACGATCTTCCCATGCTCGCTGATCACGCAGATCGCGGTCTTCTCCAGCGACACATCCAGCCCGACAAACAGCTTCATCCCGCAGTCCTCCATGTAGATCCGATACGGGAATGGCGCCAGCTTGCCCTCAATCTTGCAACGGTAACGGGCGGGTCGCGACGCAGGCCCCGTTACGGCATCTCGTTCTCGATTCATAGCCAGAACATGACTGTGCCGGCGAGAGCGAGGCTGCATCACCAGGTTCGGGCAAATCGCCGGCTCTGACCCTGACGGCAATCCCGGCTTTGCACCTGGCGACCGCGTGGTGCTAGACATTCGCCAGCCACCAAAGGAAGGAGACCTCATGGCAGTCCGTCCTCCCGTCTGCGAATTCGGCGCGCCCATGCCGGATTTCACGCTGCCCGACCCCGATGGCCGCATGGTCGCGCTCGGCGACATCGCCGGGCCGCGCGGCACGCTGGTCATGTTCATCTGCAATCATTGCCCCTATGTGCAGGCCGTCATCGATCGCATCCAGCGCGACGCGGCCGATCTGCAGAAGCTGGGCATCGGCGTCGTCGCCATCTCAGCCAATGACGTTGCCGAATACCCGCAGGACGCCCCCGAACAGATGAAGGCCGAGGCGCTGAAGCATGGCTTCAGCTTTCCCTATCTCTATGACGAGACCCAGGCGGTCGCGCGTGCCTATGGCGCCGAATGCACGCCGGATTTCTTTGGCTACAATGGCAGGGGCGAATTGCAGTACCGCGGCCGGCTGGATGCCTCGGGGCGGAGCCCGGGCGACCCGGATGCCCGGCGCGAACTCTACGAGGCTATGGCGCAGGTCGCCGAAACCGGGCAAGGTCCGCAGGACCAGATCGCCTCGATCGGCTGCTCGATCAAATGGAAGGCATGAATGACCGTCTGCTTCGCCCCCTGCCCCGTGGTTTTCGACCTTGACGGCACGCTGATCGACAGCGCGCCGGATATCCATGCCTGCGTGAACGCGGTGCTGCGCCTGCATGGCGTGCGGCCGCTGACGCTGGACCAGGTCCGCGGCTTCATCGGCGGCGGCGTGGATCTGCTGTGGCGCCGCGTCATCGGCGCGACCACCTTGCCGGTCGAGGCGCATCGCGATCTGGTCGCCTCGTTCATGACCCGCTATCACGAGGCGACCGGCCTGACCCGGCTTTACCCCAACGTGTTGGAAACGCTTGGTATTCTGGCGGATCGCGGCTATCCTCTGGGGCTGTGCACCAACAAGCCGCTGGCGCCCACGCAGGCGGTGCTGGAGCATTTCGGTATCGCCCGGTTGTTCGGCGCGGTTGTCGGCGGCGATTCCCTGCCGCAGCGCAAGCCCGACCCGGCGCCGCTGCGCGCGGCCTTCCAGGCGCTTGGTGCCAATCCCGACGCGCCGCGCGGGGTCTATGTCGGCGACAGCGAATTCGACGAGGAATGCGCCCGCAACGCCGGCATGCCCTTCCTGCTGTTCACCCGCGGCTATCGCAAGACCCCGATCGAGCAGTTGCAGCACCGGGCCAGCTTCGAGGATTTCGCCCAGCTGCCGCTGCTGGTCGAGGAAGTCTCGGTGCTGAGCTGAGACGATCCATCGCCGCGCTTGACAGCAGCGCGAAACGGAACGATCCGTCGCGTCACGCCGCCCCGACCGAAGCCCCAGGAGATCCCGCATGGACCTGCGCCAACTGACCCCCGACCTTGCCGTCTCGGCCCAGATCCTGCCCGAGGATCTGCCCGCCCTGGCCGAGGCCGGCTTTCGCGTGCTGATCAACAACCGCCCGGACGAAGAGGTCGGCTCCGACATGGATCATGCCGCGATGAGCGCTGCGGCCGAGGCGGCGGGCCTCGCCTATGTCTTCAACCCCTTCACCCCGGGCCAGATCACGCCCGAGATGATCTCGACCCAGGCCGAGGCGCTGGCGCTCAACGGACCGAAGCTGGCCTATTGCCGCTCGGGCAACCGCTCGACCGTGCTCTGGGCGCTGGCGCGCGCCGGCCAGGAGCCGGTCGCGGACCTGCTGCAGACGGCGGCGCGGGCAGGCTACGACCTGTCGGGCGTCCGGCCGCTGATCGAATCGCTGGCCGCCTCCGAGGGCTGAACGCGGGCTGCGCCGGGAACTCCATGCCGCAGCCGGGTGTTGGCTTGGCGCAGGACCGGGCCGCAGGACTTCCCGAGGCGGCCGTCGGAGCAAAGGAAAACTGCCATGAACTCGATCATCTATCTCGTCGGCCTCGTCGTCGTGGTGCTGTTCATCCTAGGCATGCTGGGCCTGCGCTGAGCGCCGCTGCGATTGGCGCTGGCCTTTCGCGCCCCTCTGCGTTACCGGGGGCGCAATTTCTGAAAAAGGCGCCCCATGGACATCCGCAATATCGCGATCATCGCTCACGTCGACCACGGCAAGACCACGCTGGTCGACCAGTTGCTGAAGCAATCGGGCAGCTTCCGCGAGAACCAGGCCGTGGCCGAGCGCGCGATGGACAGCAACGACATCGAGCGCGAGCGCGGCATCACCATCCTGGCCAAGGCCACCTCGGTCGAGTGGAAAGGCACCCGCATCAATATCGTCGACACCCCCGGCCATGCCGATTTCGGCGGCGAGGTCGAGCGCATCCTGTCGATGGTCGATGGCGTCTGCCTGCTGGTCGATGCCGCCGAAGGCCCGATGCCGCAAACCAAGTTCGTTACCTCCAAGGCGCTGGCGCTTGGCCTGCGCCCCATCGTGGTGCTGAACAAGGTCGACAAGCCCGCCGCCGAGCCGGACAAGGCGCTGGACGAGGTGTTCGACCTGTTCGCGAACCTCGGCGCCACGGACGAACAGCTGGATTTCCCGCATCTCTATGCCTCGGGCATCGGCGGCTGGGCCGACGAGACGCTCGAGGGTCCGCGCAAGGACATGTCGGCGCTGTTCGACATGGTGCTGCGCCATGTCGAGCCGCCGAAGCAGGTCGCGCGCCAGGACGAGCCGTTCCAGATGCTGGCGACCACGCTGGGCGCCGACCCGTTCATCGGCCGCATCCTGACCGGCCGCGTCGAGGCCGGCCGTGCCAAGCCCGGCGATACGATCAAGGCGCTGTCGCGTGACGGCGAGCGCATCGAGCAGTTCCGCATCTCGAAGGTGCTGGCCTTCCGCGGCCTGACCCAGGCCCCCATCGACGAGGCCGTCGCCGGTGACATCGTCACCATCGCCGGCATGTCCAAGGCAACCGTCGCCGATACGCTTTGCGCGCTCGAGGTGGAAACCGCCCTGCCCGCCCAGCCCATCGACCCGCCGACGATCAGCGTCACCTTCGGCATCAACGACAGCCCGCTGGCCGGCCGCGACGGCAACAAGGTGCAGTCCCGCGTTATCCGCGAGCGGCTGATGAAAGAGGCCGAGACCAATGTCGCGATCAAGGTCGAGGACACGCCGGGCGGCGATGCCTTCGTGGTCTCGGGCCGCGGCGAATTGCAGATGGGCGTGCTGATCGAGAACATGCGCCGCGAAGGCTTCGAGCTGTCGATCTCGCGGCCGCGCGTGATCTTCCAGGAGATCGACGGCGTCCGCCACGAGCCGATCGAGGAAGCCATCATCGACGTCGACGACGAATATACCGGCGCGGTGATCGACAAGCTGACCGGCGCGCGCAAGGGCGATCTGGTCGAGATGAAGCCGGCCGGCCATGGCAAGACCCGCATCGTCGCCCATGTCCCCTCGCGCGGGCTGATCGGCTATCAGGGCGAGTTCATGACCGACACCCGCGGCAACGGCGTCTTGAACCGGATCTTCCACAGCTGGGCGCCCTACAAGGGCCCGATCCAGGGCCGCCGCCAGGGCGTGCTGATCAGCATGGAGAACGGCGTATCGGTGGCCTATGCGCTGTGGAACCTGGAAGAGCGTGGCAAGATGTTCATCGGCGCACAGGAACAGATCTATGAAGGCATGATCATCGGCGAGCATTCCCGCGACAACGACCTGGAGGTGAATCCGCTCAAGGGCAAGAAGCTGACCAACGTGCGCGCCTCGGGCACGGACGAGGCGGTGCGGCTGACGCCCCCGGTGCGCATGTCGCTGGAGGAGGCTATCGCCTATATCGACGACGACGAACTGGTCGAGGTGACGCCGAAAAGCATCCGGCTGCGCAAGCGTCACCTCGATCCGCACGAGCGCAAGCGGCAGGCCCGCGCCGACGGCTGAATTCCTTGCGCTTCTCATGCATTGCAGGCTTCCGCAGCGGCGGAAGTCTGCTAAGCTGACCCGAGGATCCGGCAGGAGCGGCTGATGGAAAGCCGAGGGAACATCTATCAGAATCTGATCTTCGCGGCGCAGGACTACCTGGACCGCACCGGCGCCCTGCCGGATGATCTCCAGGAATTCGCCCGGATCACCGAGACTCCCGAGGAAGAGATCCGTGCCCTGTTCAGTTCGACCGAGGAACTGCACGAGGGGCTGATCTATCACGCCGTCACGCTGCTGAACGACGCCCTGCGCGAAGGCGCGGTCGCCTCGGCGACCAGCGATCCCTTTGTCCAGCTTCACGCCATCGCCAACAGCTACCTGGGCTGGGCCGAGGAAAATCCGGCGCTGTTCCGGTTGCTGGTCACCGGGCTGAACGGACCGATCAAGCCCGACAGCACGCTGCATCGCTATACCCGCTCGATGCGCGACCTCTATCACCGCAAGCTGGTCGAGGCCCGGCGCCTGGGCCTCCTGGCCGAGGACACCGACATCGAGGTCGTGACGATGATGCTGCATTGCATCGTCAAGGGCGGCAACATGATCTTCCTGACCCGCGCCACCGACCCCTGGTTTGCCGACGACCCGCGCTCGACGGTGGATCTGGCGAAAAGCATCTTTTCGCAGTTCATGGACAACATGATCCGCGCCAATGCCCCGCGCGACCGCAAGGTGAAAGAGAACGCCTGACCGCCCTGCCCCCGGGCGGCCGCGGGTTCAGATCTGCCGCTCGGGCAGGTTCACCACCAGCCCGTCCAGTTCCGGCGTCACCTTGATCTGGCAGGTCAGTCGCGAGCGCTCGGGGTCAGGCTGCCAGGCAAAGTCCAGCATGTCCTCTTCCATCGGATCCTTGGGCGGCAGGCGGTCGACCCATTCCGCCGCGACATAGACATGGCAGGTCGAACAGGCGCAGGCGCCGCCGCAATCCGCGTCGATGCCGGGCACGCCATTGTCGCGGGCGCCCTCCATGACGGTCATGCCGGGTTTCACGTCGATTTCATGGGCGGTGCCGTTGTGCTCGATATAGGTGATCTTCGCCATGGGTGCCTTCCTTCGCTTCCCTCGCAGATAGGCGATTGCGCGACGACTGAAAAGCCCCGCACAGCCCGAAACGCGCGAAGAGAAAACCTGCTGGTGGGGCCGATCAGATCCACGGGCCCGGAGTTTCGGACAGTAATTCCTCAATCTGCGCACCTGCAGCGGCATGTCTGGAACCACCGGCAACCGTGCGATCAGGGTAGGACTGCCAGACGATCCGCTGGTGAGGGACCCTCTGGAGAGCCTGCTTGCGACACCAACCCGATCAGCAGGTGCAACGATTAGCTTAAATACGCCAGATCCTGTCCAAAGATTGGCGAGTAGCTCGGTTCACGCAGGCAACTGACCCGTCAGGCTCGTTCCGCGAAGCTGCAACACCTGCTTGGCCAGATCGAGGTCGATGATGGCAATGCCAGACATGACGGCTCTTTCTTTCCTGGCTCTGGCTGCAAGGCCGGTTCACGCCGTGGCGCTGCACCACCCCTGCTTGCAGCAAATATACAACATTCAACCTAAATATGGTTAACGCTCTTCTGGTGTCTGGATCGGCCTGAAGGCGCCCAGGCTCTCTCAAAAACGCAAATCTTTGAAGTTAATGATAAAATTACATAAACCACCTGCCGCCGCAGAGTAATACCGAACTATCGGTTCAGTATTTACACTTGCCAAGGATGTGAACAATTTGGATGAAAAAGCGTCGGACCATGTGGACCGATGTTGCGTGTTGCAGCCTGGTAACGAGTCTCCGCCGGCCGGTCTTAGCCGGGAACGCCCCTATGGCACACGGATGCGCTGGTTACCCGGGCGGACGGGCAAGGTAACCGATTACGCCGCCTGTGACCAAGGCGCGTATCTGATCAGGATGTTAATGATGACCACCAACCACGGCGGCGACCATTGCGGCCCCTCGGGCCCCGGCTGCGAAAACATGATCTATCTCGGCAAGGTGGCCGACATGGATCCCAACGAGTTCTTCCCCGGCGCGGAAAAGGCCAGCAAGGTCCTGGGCAATACCAGTTACGGCTCGGACAGCGACCCGCTGTCGAAGCAGCTGGTCGAGGTCAGCGCCAATGACCGCAACCACGACGATGTCATCAAGACCAATGACGGGCTGTTCGGCAAGTTCTCGGAAACCATCCGGCATGACGCCGACGGCGACGGCCACGAGAACACCTATCAGGTGGATTCGACCTTCATCGTCAAGAATACCTCCGTCACCTTCCTGAATCCCGACGGCAGCACCGAGACGCTGTCGATCCCGGTCCGCATCATGCAGGACACCGGCGGCAACACCTTCCTGATGCCCCCGCCCCATGGCGCCTCCGAGGCCGAGGTGCAGGCGCTGACCACCCGCCCGATCGTCTCGGTCGAGTTCCCCCGCGACCCGCATTGCTACGACCTGTGCCATGACGGCATCTTCACCGACCGGCACTGCTTCCCCTGCTTCGCGCGCGGCACGCTGATCCAGACCGAGCACGGTCCCGTCGCGGTCGAGGACCTGCGCGCCGGCATGAAGGTCATCACCCGCGACCACGGCGCGCAGGACGTGCGCTGGATCGGCTCGCGCGTGCTGGGCGCGAAGTCGCTGGCGGTCAACCCGAACCTGCGCCCCATCCGCATCTCGGCCGGCGCGCTGGGCCAGGGCCTGCCCGAGCGCGACCTGGTCGTCTCGCCGCAGCACCGCATCCTGGTGCGCTCGAAGATCGCGCAGAAGATGTTCGGTTGCGCCGAGGTTCTGGTCGCCGCCAAGCAGCTGCTGCAGATCGAGGGCATCGACATCGCCCATGACGTGGAATCGGTGGAATATTTCCACATCCTGTTCGACCGCCACGAGATCGTGCTGTCGAATGGCGCCGAGACCGAGTCGCTCTACACCGGCGCCGAGGCGCTGAAATCCGTCGGCGCCAGCGCGCGCGAGGAAATCTTCGCGATCTTCCCGGAACTGCGCGACCGGGCCGAGGATGAGCAGCCCGCCGGCGCGCGCCTGCTGGCCTCGGGCCGCACCGGCCGCAAGCTGGCCGTGCGCCACGCCCAGCACCACAAGCCGCTGGTCCAGTAACACCAGCCGCATCGACATGCGAAAGGGCCGGCGTCGCGCCGGCCCTTTTTGCATTCGCGATGCCCTCAGCCCAGAGAATAGCCGGCACCGCGCACGGTGCGCACCGGATTGTCGCCGCCATGCGCCATCAACGCCTTGCGCAGCCGGCCGACATGCACGTCGATGGTGCGGGTATCGACATAGATGTCGCGGCCCCAGACCCGGTCCAGCAATTGCTCGCGCGTCCAGACCCGGCCCGGCTTTTCCATCAGCGTCGACAGCAGCCGGAACTCGGTCGGACCCAGGTGCAGCGCCTGGCCGCCCCGGAACACCCGATGCTCGGACGAATCCAGGATGATGTCGGCAAAGCTCAGCCGCTCGCCCATCGAGGCCGGGCGGGTGCGGCGCAGCTGGGTACGCAGCCGCGCCATCAGCTCGACCACCGAATAGGGTTTGACCACGTAATCGTCGGCGCCGGTTTCCAAGCCGCGCACCCGGTCCACCTCTTCCGAGCGGGCCGAGAGCATGATGATCGGGATGGCCCGCGTCGAGGGGTCGGCCTTGACCCGGCGGCAGACCTCGATCCCCGAGACATTGGGCAGCATCCAGTCCAGCACGATCAGGTCGGGCTGTTCCTCGGCCACCAGCAGCATGGCCTCGTCGCCGTTCTCGGCCATGACGACGTTGAAGCCCTCGGCTTCGAGGTTATATTTCAGCACCTCGCGCTGCGCGCCCTCATCCTCGACCACCAGAACGCAGGGTTGCGATTGCGCCATGACTCACGCCCCTTCCAGCCGCGGCACGCTTTCGCCCTTGGGACGCGCGTCCTCGGGCAGCTCGCCGGTGGCGATATAGATCACCTGCTCGGCGATGCCGGTGGCATGGTCGCCCATGCGCTCGATGTTCTTGGCGATGAAATGCAGATGCATGCAGGCGGTGATGTTGCGCGGATCCTCCATCATGTAGGTCAGGAACTCGCGGAACAGCGCGTTATACATCTGGTCCACCTCCAGGTCGCGCTTGCGCACGTCCTGCGCCAGGGCAACGTCGCGCTGGATATAGCTGTCCAGCGCATCCTTCATCATCGCCTCGACCGTGGTGGACATGCGGCGCAGCGCCATGCCGGCGCCCTCGATCGCCGGCATCTCGGCCAGCACGTGGTTGCGCTTGGCGATGTTCTTGGCATAGTCGCCGACGCGCTCCAGGATATGCGAGATCTTGATGACCGACAGCACCATGCGCAGGTCGGTGGCGCGGGGCGCGCGCAGCGCGATCAGCCGCGCCGCCTCTTCGTTGATCTGCATCTCCAGCGCGTCGATGGCCTTGTCGCGGCGGCGGACCTCCTCGGATTTCTCCTCGTCGCGGCTTTCCAGCGCCAGGGCGGCGTCGTGGATGGCGCTTTCGACCATGCCGCCCATCTTGACGACCAGCGCCTGCACGGTTTCCAGGTCGCGGTCGAAGGCCGAGAGGATGTGGCGTTCGTTGTTCATGTCAGATCCCTTTCCGGCCTAGCCGATGCGGCCCGAGATATAGCTTTCGGTGCGCGGGTCGCGCGGATTGGTGAAGATGTCGTCGGTGCTGCCGTATTCCACCAGGTTGCCGAGGTGGAAGAAGGCGGTCTTCTGGCTGACGCGCGCCGCCTGCTGCATCGAGTGCGTCACGATCACCACCGAGAATTCGGCGCGCAGCTGGTCGATCAGCTCCTCGACCTGGCCGGTGGCGATGGGGTCCAGCGCCGAGCAGGGCTCGTCCATCAGCAGCACCTCGGGCTGGGTCGCGACGGCGCGGGCGATGCAGAGCCGCTGCTGCTGGCCGCCGGACAGGCCGGTGCCGGGATCCTGCAGGCGGTCCTTGACCTCGTTCCACAGCGCCGCCCCGCGCAGCGAGCGTTCCACGATCTCGTCCAGCTCGGCGCGGTTGCGCGCAAGGCCGTGGATACGCGGGCCATAGGCCACGTTGTCGAAGATCGACTTCGGAAACGGGTTCGGCTTCTGGAACACCATGCCGACGCGGGCGCGCAGCTGCACCGGATCGACGCGGCGGTCATAGATATCCTCGCCGTCCAGCATGATCTTGCCCTCGACCCGGCTGATGTCGATGGTGTCGTTCATCCGGTTCAGGCAGCGCAGGAAGGTGGACTTGCCGCAGCCCGAGGGCCCGATGAAGGCGGTCACGGTCTTGTCGAGGATGTCGACGTTCACGTCCTTGATGGCGTGCTTGTCGCCGTACCAGACCTGCACGTCCCTTGCCGAGATCTTGTTTTCCGTCTGCTCCACGGCACGCTCCAGGGTTCTCATGTCGTTCATATCGGGTCTCCGTCCCGGGTTTACCACCGACGCTCGAACTTGCGACGCAGGAAGATGGCGAGAAGATTCATGCACAGCAGGAACACCAGAAGGACGATGATCGCCCCCGAGGCGCGTTCCATGAAGGCGGGGTCGGCGCGCTGGGTCCAGTTGAAGACCTGCACCGGCAGGGCCGAGGCGGGGTCGAACAGCCCGTCCGGCGGCGCGGCGGGGAAGTTCTTGACGAAGGCCACCATGCCGATCAGCAGCAACGGCGCGGTTTCGCCCAGGGCTTGCGCCAGGCCGATGATGGTGCCGGTCAGGATGCCCGGCAGCGCCAGCGGCAGGACATGGTGGAACACCGACTGCATCCGGGACGCGCCCACCCCCAGCGCCGCGTCGCGGATCGAGGGCGGCACCGCCTTCAGCGCCGCGCGGGTGGCGATGATGATGGTGGGCAGCGTCATCAGCGTCAGCACCAACCCGCCGACGATGGGCGCCGATTGCGGCAGGCCGGCGAAGTTGATGAAGGCGGCCAGGCCCAGGATGCCGAAGACGATGGACGGCACCGCGGCCAGGTTCGAGATATTGACCTCGATGATGTCGGTCCAGCGGTTCTTCGGCGCGAACTCTTCCAGATAGATCGAGGCCGCGACCCCGATCGGCACCGAGAGCACCAGCACCACCAGCATCATGTAGAGCGAGCCGAGGATGGCGATGCCGACCCCTGCCGATTCCGGGCGCTGGTCCGAGCTGTCGGGCATGGTCAGGAAGGACCAGTTCCAGGTGGTCGCCAGCATGCCTTGCGCCTTCAGCGCATCGGCCAGTTGCAGCTGCGCCGGCGAGGTATTGCCGTCGCGCGCCGCGCTCTCCATGCTGACGCGGCCCTTGTAATAGCCGTCCACGCGGCCGTTCACCAGCACGCGAGTCTCGACGGTCTGGCCGATCAGTTCGGGGTCGGCCAGCACGCGGTTGCGTAGCTGGGCCGAGGCCTCCTTGGAGATCAGCCCGGCGCGGTCCTTGTCGGACAGGTCCGCGACTTGGATGCCCTTGTCGGCAATGGCCTTGTCCAGCGCCTGCTGCAGGATCTTGCCATAGGTCAGGGTCAGCACCTTCTTGATCGCTTCGGGGTCGCGGGTGCCGGACTTGTCGAGTTGCGCCGCGTCCAGCGTCACCGGGATCTCCAGATAGGTCTGGCGAAAGGCGCCGAGGCCGCCGGTCAGGATGGTGAACAGCAGCACCACCAGCATGACCATCGAGACGATGATCGCGGCCAGGCCATAGCCGCGAAAGCGGGATTCGGCGGCATTGCGCTTGCGGGTATGCGGGTCGGCGACCAGCAGCGAGGCCTTCTGCCCGCCGGAAAAGGTGGCGTCGCTCATTCGTACTGCTCCCGGTATTTGCGCACGACGTAAAGGGCGATGATGTTCAGGATCAGCGTGACGACGAACAGCGTCAGGCCCAGGGCAAAGGCGACCAGCGTTTCCGGCGCCGCGAAATCGGTGTCGCCGGTCAGCTGGCTGACGATCTTGACGGTGATCGTGGTCATGGCCTCGAAGGGGTTGACGCTCATCTGTGCGCTCGCGCCGGCGCCCATGACCACGATCATGGTCTCGCCAATGGCGCGGGACGCGGCCAGCAGGATGGCGCCGACGATGCCCGGCAGGGCGGCGGGCAGCACCACCTTCTTGATGGTCTCGGAATGGGTCGAGCCCAGCCCCAGCGCGCCGTCGCGCAGGCTCTGCGGCACGGCGTTGATGATGTCGTCCGACAGCGAGCTGACGAAGGGGATCAGCATGATGCCCATGACCAGCCCCGCCGTCATTACCGAAGACCCCGAGGCCCCCAGCCCAAGCGGCTGGGCGAAATAGTCGCGCAGCAGCGGCCCGACGGTGATCAGCGCGAACAGCCCGTAGACGATGGTCGGGATGCCGGCCAGCACCTCGATCGCGGGCTTGGCGATGCTGCGCAGCCGGGGCGAGGCGTATTCCGACATGTAGATCGCCGCGAACAGCCCGATCGGCACCGAAACCGCCAGCGCGATCAGCGAGATATACATCGTGCCCCAGACCAGCGGCAGGATCCCCAGCTGCGAGCCGCCGCCGAATTTCGGCGACCAGGTGGTGCCGAAGAAGAAGTCCTGCCAGGGATATTGCTGGAAGAAGTTCCCGGTCTCGAACAGCATCGAGAAGACGATGCCGGCGGTGGTCAGGATGGCGATGCTGGAACACAGGATCAACAGGCCCTTGACCATGGTTTCGACGGCATTGCGGGCGCGGAACGCGGGGCCGGTGCGGCCAAGCGCAAGGGCCAGCCCCAGGGCGGCCAGCGCCAGCCCGGCCACGGCGACCAGGGTGGTGTTCGCCGCGGGCTGGACGAAGCGCCAGATGGCGATCAGGAACAGGGCGGGCAGCGCGGTCAGCAGCGCCGCGTTCCAGCCGTGATAGCTGGGCCGCGAATGCAGCTTGCGAGTATCGCCGCCGGTCTGGGCGACGGCGCGCGCCCGGGTGGCAAGATAGCCCGCCAGTGCCAGCGCAAGCACGATCAGCAGGGTCCAGGAGACAGGCATGAGGCCCTCGTGACTGGGAAAGGACTGGAAACGGAAGGGCGCGGGACCCTGCCCCGCGCCCGCCTGCTTATTCGGCCATGGTCACTTCATCGGCGACGGCCTTCTGCACCGTGGCCAGTTCCGGATCGGCGACCAGGCCATAGGCGGCCAGCGGGCCCTCGGGACCGGCGATCTCGTCCGAGACGAAGAATTCGGCGAATTCCTTCAGACCCTGGATCTCGCCGATGTGCTGTTTCTTGACATAGAAGAACAGCGGCCGCGACACCGGGTATTCGCCCTTGGCAATGGTTTCGGTCGAGGGCGTGATGCCGCCGATGGTCGCGACCTTCAGCTTGTCGGTGTTGTTTTCATAGAAGGACAGGCCGAAGACGCCGATGCCGTTCTTGGCCGACTGGATGCGGGCCAGGGTCTCGGTATAGTCGCCGTCGATGTCCACGGACTTGCCGTCGGTGCGCAGCGCCATGCAGGCCGATTCGCCGTCTTCCTCGCCTTTTTCCTTGGCAAAGACCTCGGCGGCGCCGGATTCCTTGCAGCCGGCCGCGATCACCTTCTCCTCGAAGACCTCGCGGGTGCCGTGCTTGGTGCCGGGCACGAAGGCCAGGATCTCCTGCTCGGGCAGGTCGGCGCGGATCTCGCTCCACTTGGTATAGGGGTTCGCGACGACCTTGCCGTCCTTGACCACCTCGGCGGCCAGGGCGTTGAACCAGTCGGCGGCGGTGAACTGGAAGTCGTTGCCGGCGATGTCGCTGGCAAAGACGATGCCGTCATAGCCGATGCGGACTTCCATGATGTCGGTCACGCCGGCGGCCTTGCAGGCCTCCTTCTCGCTGTCCTTGATCGGGCGCGAAGAATTGGCGATGTCGATGGTGTTCTCGCCCACGCCCTCGCAGAACTTCTTCAGACCGGCCGAGGACCCGCCCGATTCCACCACCGGGGTCGGGAAATCGGTGTTCTCGCCGAAGGCTTCGGCGACGATGGTCGAATAGGGCAGCACCGTGGACGAGCCGGCGACCTGGATCTGGTCGCGGGCCGAGGCGACCGAGGCGGTGGCGGCGATCACGGCCAGGGCCGAAACGCTGAGTTGGGCGGGTTTCATCGGATCACTCCTGAAGTTCATCGGGCCGTCTTGGCCTGCGCGCTGTCTAGGCCGGCGATGCGACGGTTATGCGAAAACATTGTGACAATCTTGCGACAACATCACCGCCCCAGGGGTATTTGAAAAACAGAGAAGGCCGGACTGTACGCCTCGGCCTTCTTTGTTGGAAAAATACCCCATGGGGTGAATTGGCCCGCTTCAGCGGGGCAAGAGGGGAACAGCGTTCCCCTGCCCTTCGCGCACCCGGTCGCGCCCCTAACCGATGCGCCCGCGTTGGCCGCCGGTCTGGGCCCGGTCCAGAAGCAGATGGTCCAGGATCACGCAGGCCGCCATGGCCTCGGCGATGGGCACGGCACGGATGCCGACGCAGGGGTCGTGCCGGCCCTTGGTGATCAGCTCGATCTCCTCGCCCTTCTGGTTGATGGTCCGGCGCGGGGTCAGGATCGAGCTCGTGGGCTTCACCGCGAAACGGACCACGATGTCCTGCCCGGTCGAGATGCCGCCCAGGATGCCGCCGGCGTGGTTCGAGAGATAGCGCGGGCCTTCGTTGCCCATGCGGATCTCGTCGGCGTTCTCGGTGCCGGTCAGGGCCGCGGCCGCCATGCCCTCGCCGATCTCGACGCCCTTCACCGCGTTGATCGACATCATCGCCGCCGCCAGATCGGTGTCGAGCTTGCCATAGACCGGCGCGCCCAGGCCCGGCGGGCAGCCCTTGATCAGCACCTCGAGCGCGGCGCCGACGCTGTCCTGGGCCTTGCGGATGCCGTTCAGGTAATCCTCCCAGGCCGGCACGGCCGAGGCGTCGGGCAGGAAGAACGGATTGTTGCCGATCTCGGCCGCGTCGAAATGCGCGCGGTCCAGGTGCAGCGTGCCCATCTGCACCATGTAGCCGGTGATCTTCAGCCCCGGCACCAACTCGCGCAGCACCGCCTGGGCGACGCCGCCCGCCGCGACGCGCGCCGCCGTCTCGCGCGCGCTGGAGCGCCCGCCGCCGCGATAATCGCGGATGCCGTATTTCAGGTGATAGGCGATATCGGCATGGCCGGGCCGGAAGGCCTGGGCGATGTCGCCGTAATCCTTGCTGCGCTGGTCGGTGTTCTCGATCATCAGCTGGATCGGCGTGCCGGTGGTCCGGCCCTCGAACACGCCCGAGAGGATGCGGACCTGGTCCGGCTCCTGGCGCTGGGTGGTGAATTTGGAGGTGCCGGGCCGGCGGCGGTCCAGGAACTGCTGGATCCAGGCCTCGTCCAGCGCGACGCCGGGCGGGCAGCCGTCCACGGTGGCGCCAAGCGCCGGGCCGTGGCTTTCGCCCCAGGTGGTGAAGGTGAAGACGCGGCCGAATGTGTTGACGCTCATGGTTCCCGGACCCCTTTTTGCCTGCGATAGCGGCGCAGGCGGCAGGGGGCAATCCCCTGCCCGCCCCGGCCCCGCCCATGGCTCGCGCCGAATGTGCAGGGATTTCAGCGCCGAGCCCGTATTTCACGCCGGCTTCACGGGCACGGGCGCACTCTCTCGACACGGGCGGAACAGGCCCCAGCGACAAACATGCGAACAGGAGGAAGACATGCCAACCGGCACAACGGGCAACGACACCCTGATCGGGACGTCGGCCAATGAGGTATTCTACGCCTTGGCGGGGAATGACTATGTCCTGGGTCAGGGCGGAAACGACACCATCTACGGCGACGCCGGCAACGACTATCTGTCCGGCGGCGACGGCTATGATTATATCCACGCCGGCACCGGTACGGATACCGTGCATGGCTGGGACGACAATGACACGATCGTTTCCAGCGGCTATGGCCAATATTACGGCGATGCCGGCAACGATTATATCTATGCCGGCAGCGGCGGCGGCGAGACTCTGGACGGCGGTACTGGCACGGACTGGCTGAATACCACCAGCTGGAGCGGAAATTACTCCGTGAACCTTGGCACCGGCGCCACCAACTTCTCATTTGAAAGCTTCGTGAATTTCGAAAACATCTATTCCGGTTCCGGCAATGACACGCTCTATGGCACCGACGGCGCGAATACCATGTATGGCAACGACGGCAACGACTACATCTATGGCTACGGCGGCAACGACTATCTCTATGGCGGCAACGGCAACGATTATCTGCATGCCGGCACCGGCACCGACACGGTCTATGGCGTGGCCGGCAACGATACGCTCGTTTCCAGCGGCTACGGCTATTATTCCGCCGGGAACGACAACGACTATGTCTATGCCGGAAACGGCGGCGGCGAGACGCTGGACGGCGGTGCCGGCACCGACTGGCTGAATACCGCCGCCTGGAGCGGAAATTACTCGATCAACATGGCCACCGGCGTGACCAATTACAGCGGAGAGAGCTTCGTCAATTTCGAGAATCTCTATTCCGGCTCGGGCAATGATACGCTGATCGGGACCGATATCGCAAACTCCATCTACGGAAACGATGGTAACGACTATATTTACGGCTACAATGGTAACGATTACCTCTATGGCGGCAATGGTAACGATTATATCAATGCAGGTGTGGGCACCGATACTGTCTATGGCGTCGCCGGCAATGACACCATCATTTCCAGCGGATACGGGCAATATTACGCTGGAGACGGAGCTGATTCGGTTCTTGCCGGAAATGGCGGCGGCGAGACCTTGGACGGCGGAAACGGCACCGACTGGCTGAACACCACGGCATGGTCGGGGAACTATTCCATCAATCTCGCAACCGGCGTCACCAATTATGGCGGCGAAAGCTTCGTGAATTTCGAGAACGTGCTTTCGGGAACCGGTAATGATACGATCAACGGCACGGCCGGCGCGAATCGTGTGAACGCCAATGCCGGCAATGACAGGGTCTATGGCCTCGGAGGCAACGACTTCCTGCAGGGCATGGGCGGTAACGACCTCGTTTCGGGTGGGGTCGGTGCCGATTTCATCCAGGGTGGCAGCGGCAACGACACCATGATTGGTGGCGCGGGCTCTGACACGTTGAATGATGGCGCCGGTTTCGATGTCTTCCGCTTTGTCGCCCTCAGCGACTCGGCCGTCGGGGTCGGTGTCGACCTGATCAACGGCTTCGACGGGGCCGGCGGGGCGCCGGGCGACCGCTTCGACCTGTCGGCCATCGACGCCAATACCCTGGTCGCCGGCAACCAGGCGTTCACCTTCCACGGCACCACCAACGGCGGCGCCGGCACCGCCTGGCTGGTCAACAACGGCGCCGAGACCTGGCTCCAGGTCAATATCGACGGCGATGTCGCAGCCGAGATGCGCATCCGCATCGCCGACGGCGCGACCCTGGCGGGCAACTACGCCGCCTCGGACTTCATTCTCTGAGCCGTCTTCCCCCCCGCGGCTCGACGACTGGCGCGGTCCTTCGGGGCCGCGCTTTTTCAGCGGGTCAGCCCTGCTCGCGCCCGGCCAGATCCAGCCATTCCTCTTCGGCGGCCTCCAGCGCGGCCTGGCGCTCGGTCAGCCCCTCGCTTGCCTTGGCGAATTTCGCGGGCTGGGTCTGGAACAGGTCGGGCTGGGCCAGGAACTCGGTCAGCTTGCCGATCTCGGCCTCGAGCCGCTCGATGATGCCGGGCAGCGCCTCGAGCCGCTTCTTCTCGGTAAAGCTCAGACCGTTGCGCGGCGCGGCGGGTTTCGGCTCGGACGCCGCGGGCTTCGGTGCCGCGGGCCTGGACGGCTCGGCAACCGCGACCGTCTCGGGGCGCTGGCGGCGGTAATCCGACCAGCCGCCGGGATAGATCGTGGCGCGGCCGTCGCCCTCCATCGCCACCGTGGTCGTGGCCACGCGGTCGATGAAATCGCGGTCGTGGCTGACCAGCAGCACGGTGCCGTCGTAATCGCCCAGGATATCCTGCAAGAGGTCCAGCGTTTCCACGTCCAGGTCGTTCGTCGGCTCGTCCAGCACCAGCAGGTTCGAGGGCCGGGCCATGATCCGCGCCAGCAGCAGTCGCGCCTTTTCGCCGCCCGACAGGCTGCCGACCGGGGCGCGGGCCTGCGCCTCGTCGAACAGGAAATCCTTGAGATAGGCGACGACATGGCGGGGTTGGCCCCGCACCATGACCTGGTCGGCGCGGCCCGAGACCCGCATCGCCGGATCGCCCGCCAGCGCGTCCCACAGGCTGATCGATTCGTCGATGGCGCTGCGGGCCTGGTCGAAGACCGCGATGTCCAGATTGGTGCCGTGCTTCACCTCGCCGGTGTCGGGGGGCAACTCGGCGGTCAGCATCTTGATCAGCGTGGTCTTGCCGGCGCCGTTCGGGCCGACGAAGGCGACGCGGTCGCCGCGCAGCACGCGCAGGTCGAAGGGCCTCAGGATCACGCGCTCGCCGAAAGCCTTCGAGATGCCCTTGGCGTCGATGACCCGCTTGCCGGACTGCTGGCCGGCGTCCATCTCCATCGCGGCGGTGCCCTGGCGGCGGATCTGGCCGGCGCGTTCCTCGCGCAGCGCAACCAGGGCGCGCACGCGGCCCTGGTTGCGCTTGCGCCGGGCGCTGATGCCCTCGACGGCCCATTTCGCCTCGGCCTTGATCTTGCGGTCCAGCTTGTGGCGGGCCTCGTCCTCGGCGGCCCAGATGGTTTCGCGCCAATCCTCGAAATGCTCGAAGCCGCGGTCCTGGCGGCGCACCGCGCCGCGGTCGATCCACAGCGTCGCGCGGGTCAGCGCCCGCAGGAAGGCGCGGTCGTGCGAGATCAGCACGAAACCCGCGCGCGTGGTCGAAAGCTGTTCCTCAAGCCAGCCGATCGCCTCGATGTCCAGATGGTTCGTCGGCTCATC
The DNA here is from genome assembly GCF_001546115.1 of Paracoccus aminovorans. Lineage (GTDB taxonomy): Bacteria > Pseudomonadota > Alphaproteobacteria > Rhodobacterales > Rhodobacteraceae > Paracoccus > Paracoccus aminovorans_B. Next base: position 377,751 of record NZ_KQ955208.1, on the reverse strand, counting down.
GAGCAGCATCAGCTCGGGCGCCTCGGCCAGAAGCCGGGCCAGCGCCGCGCGCCGCCGCTCGCCGCCCGAGGCGGTGGTCACGGCCCGGTCGGGGTCGAATTTCAGCCCCTCGGCCGCCATTTCGACGCGGTAACCCTGATCGTCGCCCAGGCTGGCGCGGGCGAAATCGCCCAGGGTGGCAAAGGCCGAAAGGTCGGGGTCCTGCTCCATATAGCCGACATGGATGCCGGCGGGCGTGATGACCTGGCCGGCGTCGGGCTCGACCAGCCCGGCCATGACCTTCATCAGCGTGGACTTGCCCGAACCGTTGCGGCCGACCAGTGCCAGCCGGTCGCCCTCCTGCACGGTCAGGTTCAGCCCGTCGAAGACGGGGTTGCCGCCGAAGGTCAGCGAAATGTCGGAGAGTTGCAAAAGCGGTGCGCGTGCCATGGCCCCGCAGATAGGCCGAGCGCCGGGCGCGGTCAACGGGCCGTGCCCCTGCGTTGCAGATTGACAAACGTTAATCGGAGGGCGTTTTCTGGCGGGATAGTTATTTCGAAAGGTTTATCAATGCAGAAACGTCTTCTGGCCGAGGTGATCGGCACCTTCTGGCTGGTCTTCGGCGGGTGCGGCAGCGCGGTGCTGGCGGCGGCCTTCCCGGAACTGGGCATCGGCTTCACCGGCGTCGCCCTGGCCTTCGGCCTGACCGTGCTGACCATGGCCTATGCGGTCGGCGGCATCTCGGGCGGGCATTTCAACCCCGCCGTGACCGTCGGCACCGTGGTGGCGGGCCGCAACCCGGCCTCGATCCTGCTGCCCTATATCCTGGCGCAGCTGGTCGGCGCGATCCTTGCCGCCTGCGTGCTTTATGTCGTCGCGACCGGCAAGGCCGGCGTGGACCTGGGCGGCTTTGCCGCGAACGGCTATGGCGAACACTCGCCCGGCGGCTATTCCATGCTCGCCGGCTTCGTGATCGAGGTGGTGCTGACCGCCGGCTTCCTGGTGGTGATCCTGGGCGCCACCCATGGCCGCGTGCCGGCGGGCTTCGCGCCGCTGGCCATCGGCCTGGCGCTGGCACTGATCCACCTGATCTCGATCCCGGTCACCAATACCTCGGTCAACCCGGCGCGCTCGACCAGCCAGGCGCTGTTCGCCGGCGGCTGGGCGATCCAGCAGCTCTGGCTGTTCTGGGTGGCGCCGATCCTGGGCGCGGTCATCGGTGCCGCGCTGTGGAAGATCATGGGCGAGCACGACTGAAGCCGCACCGCCGGGCCGCGACCTCACGCTTTCGTGAACTTGCGCGCGGCCCGGCGGCACGCCAGATTGGCGTCATGACACAGATCATCCAATCCACCTGCATCGTCGCCACCGGAAACGGCAGCCGCTATCTGCAACAACTCTGCAAGCACTGGGCGCACAAGTTCGAGGTCGAATTCGACCCCAGCCAGGGCCGCATCGCCATGCCCGAGGATCGCGTGGTCAGACTGGCCGCGACCCCCACGACGCTGGAGATCACCCTCGACGCCCCGGCCGAGACGACCGAGCACATGCGCCATATCGTTGACAGCCATGTCGCCCGCTTCGCCTTCCGCGAGGAGTTGGTGTTCAACTGGACGCCCTGACCCGGTTGCCGGCCCGCGCCGGCACCGCTAATCTCGGCCGGTCACGAAAGGCCGGCGGATGAGCGAAGAACAGACCTATCAAGTACTGGCGCGGAAATACCGCCCCGAGACCTTCGCCGACCTGGTCGGCCAGGACGCGATGGTGCGCACGCTGAAGAACGCCTTCGCGGCCGACCGGATCGCGCAGGCCTTCATCATGACCGGCATCCGCGGCACCGGCAAGACCACCACCGCCCGCATCATCGCCAAGGGGCTGAACTGCATCGGCCCCGATGGCGCGGGCGGCCCGACGACCGAGCCCTGCGGCCGCTGCGAGCATTGCGTGGCGATCTCGGAGGGTCGCCATGTCGACGTGCTGGAAATGGACGCCGCCTCTCGAACCGGCGTGAACGACATTCGCGAAATCATTGAATCGGTTCACTATCGCGCGGCTTCGGCGCGTTACAAGATCTATATCATCGACGAAGTCCACATGCTCTCGACCAGCGCCTTCAACGCGCTTCTGAAGACGCTGGAAGAACCGCCGCCGCATGTGAAATTCATCTTCGCCACCACCGAGATCCGCAAGGTGCCGGTGACGGTGCTGTCGCGCTGCCAGCGCTTCGACCTGCGCCGGATCGAGCCCGAGGTGATGATCGCGCTGCTGCAGAAGATCGCCGGCCGCGAGGGCGCCGAGATCACCGATGACGCGCTGGCGCTCATCACCCGCGCCGCCGAGGGCTCGGCCCGCGACGCGACCAGCCTTCTGGACCAGGCGATCAGCCATGGCGCGGGCGAGACGACCGCGCCCCAGGTCCGCGCCATGCTGGGCCTTGCGGATCGCGGCCGCGTCCTCGACCTGTTCGACATGATCCTGCGCGGCGCTGCGGCCGAGGCGCTGGCCGAATTGCAGGCGCAATATGCCGACGGCGCCGACCCGATGGCGGTCCTGCGCGACCTGGCCGAGATCACGCATTGGGTCAGTATCGTGAAGATCACCCCCGAGGCGATCGAGGACCCGACCATCGGCCCGGACGAACGCGCCCGCGGCCAGCAGATCGCCGAACGCATCCCGATGCGCGCCCTGACCCGGCTGTGGCAGATGCTGCTGAAGGCGCTGGAAGAGGTCGGCCAGGCCCCGAACGCGATGATGGCGGCCGAAATGGCGATCATCCGCCTGACCCATGTCGCCGACCTGCCCGACCCCGAGGCGCTGATCCGCAAGGTCCAGGCATCGGTGGCGGCGGGCGAGTTCAACCGCGCCGCCGCCCCCGGCGCGGCGCGCAGCGAGGCCCCGCGCGCCGCTGCGCCCCGCGCCCCGGTCGCGGTCCGCGAGGGCGGCAGCGCCGCCGCCATCGCCGTCTCGCCCGACGCGCTGGCCGGATTCCCCGATTTCGCCTCCGTCATCGAACTGATCCGCCGCATGCGCGACATCAAGCTGCTGCTCGATGTCGAGGACCACCTGCGCCTCGTCCGCTATGCCCCCGGCCGGATCGAGTTCAACCCGACCGAGGACGCGCCGCGCGACTTTGCCCAGCGGCTGGCCGAGCGGCTGCGCGGCTGGACCGGCGGCCAGCGCTGGGCGGTGGTCGTGGTCTCGGAACCGGGGGCACCGACGCTGCGCGAGCAGGCGCTGGCGCGCGAGGCCGAGGCCCGCGCCCGCGCCATGGAAAACCCGGCCGTGCAGGCGATCTTCGCCCATTTCCCCGGTGCAAAGATCACCAAGATCCGCCCGGTGCCGCAGCCGGTCGCGGTTGAAAAACCCGCGGGCGAGGATACATCCCCGCATGAGCTGACCGAAGGCCCGGTGGCCGAGGTCGAGGAATGGGATCCTTTCGAGGACGAGGAGTAGGCGATGTTCAAGGGCTTGGGCGATATGGGCGACCTGTCGAAGATGATGGAAGCCGCCCAGCAGATGCAAAGCAAGATGGCCGAGATGCAGGAGGGGCTGACCCGCCTGACCGTCACCGGCGAATCCGGCGCCGGCCTGGTCAAGGCCACGGCGACGGCCAAGGGCGAGCTGACCGCGCTCGACATCGACCCCTCGATCTTCAAGGCCGAGGACAAGGAGGTGGTCGAGGACCTGATCCTGGCCGCGATCAAGGACGCGCAGCGCCGCGCCCAGGACCGGGCGGCCGAGGAAATGGCCCGGCTGACCCGCGAGCTGGGCCTGCCCGCCGACATGAAGATGCCGTTCTGAATGGCCTCCTCGGGCGATGAGATCGAGACGCTGATCGCCACCATGGCGCGGCTGCCGGGCCTCGGCCCGCGCTCGGCGCGCCGCATCGTGCTGCACCTGATCCGCAAGCGCGCCGGCCAGATGGCGCAGCTGGCCGGGCTGATGGGCCATGTCGCGGAAAACGCCCGCGAATGCCTGGTCTGCGGCAATGTCACCGGCGCCGACATCTGCCCGATCTGCGAGGATCCGGCCCGCGCCACCGGCGAGATCTGCGTCGTCACCGACGTGGCCGACCTCTGGGCGATGGAGCGCGGCCGGGCCTTCCGTGGCCGCTATCACGTCCTCGGCGGCAGCCTGTCGGCGCTGGACGAGATCGGCCCCGAGGACCTGCGCATCCCGCAGCTGATCGACCGCATCGCCGAGGAAAACATCACCGAGGTCATCCTGGCGCTCTCGGCCACGGTCGAGGGCCAGACCACGGCGCATTACATCGCCGAGGCGCTGGCCCCGACCGGCGCCACCGTCACCGGCCTGGCGCAAGGCGTGCCGATCGGCGGCGAGCTCGACTATCTCGACGACGGCACCATCGCCGCCGCGCTCCGCGCCCGCCGCACGTTCTAGCGGCGCCCGCAGCATCGGGCTCTGCCCCGGACCCCGGGGTATTTTCAGAAGCAAAGAAGAGCTCGGGAAAGCGGGCCGGCGACGTGAATGATAAAAGGGGCTCCGAAACCGGCGCCCCTGTGCTTCTTTGCTCTCCAAATACTCCCGGGGGTCCGGGGGCAGCGCCCCCGGCTGCGGCCGCCCTCAGGCGTCCAGCTTGCCCACCGCCTTCACCGGCTTGGCGATCTCGATCCGGCGCGGCTTCAGCGCCTCGGGGATCTCGCGCACCAGGTCGATGTTCAGCATGCCGTCCTCATGGCTCGCGCCTTCGACGCGGACATGGTCGGCCAGGGTGAAGCGGCGCTCGAAGGCGCGGTTGGCGATGCCGCGATGCAGGAAGCTGCGGCTCTCGTCCTCGCTGGCCTTGCGACCCGAGACGATCACGGCGCCGTCCTTGACCTCGACGGTCAGCTCGTCGGCGGAAAAGCCCGCGACGGCGATCGAGATGCGATAGGCATTCTCGCCGGTCTTCTCGATGTTATAGGGCGGGTAGCTTGCGATATCGGCGGAAAGAGCCCGGTCCATCACATCCGCCATCCGGTCGAAGCCGACCGAGGCACGGTAGAGCGGGGTAAGATCGAAGTTGCGCATTTTCGCATCCTTTTCCAAAGCGATACAAAGGCTTGCCCCCCGGCTGCCGGGCGGGCAGGTCCGTCGGCGCCATCCGGCCCTCCGACAGCGCATAGCTGGGATTGGCGCGGGCCATTTTCAAGACCCGGCGCCGGGGTCGTGGCACGGGTGGCGTGGGTATTTGGGCAACAAAGAAGACGGGTCTAGGGCGCGCGGGCGCGGGCCGCCGCTGGCCCAGTCCAGCAGTTCCACGATATGGACCACAGGCAGCGCGGTGCCGGCGCCGATCTGCATCATGCAGCCGATATTGCCGGCGGCGATCACCTGCGGCCGGGTCGCCTCGAGCGTGGCGACCTTGCGGCGGCGCAATTCCCCGGACAATTCCGGCTGCAGCAGATTGTAGGTCCCGGCCGAGCCGCAGCAGAGATGCGGATCTTCGGGTTCCACGATATGGAAACCCGCCTGCGCCAGCAGCGTCTTGGGGGCCGCGCGGATCTGCTGGCCGTGCTGCAGCGAGCAGGCGGCGTGATAGGCGACGCGCAGGCCCCGGCCGCGGCCATCCCGCGTTTCGGGGTCCGGCGCCGCGGCGATGGCCCGGTAGACCGCCGGTTCGAGATCGGCCAAGACCGGCTGTTCGTCGCGCAGCGCGCCGGGATCGCGGGGCTGCGGCAGGCCGTGAGTGTCGAGGAATTCGGTCACGTCGCGGGCCAGGCGCGCCACCTGCTCGGCCTGGGGCTGCATCGGGTCGCCGGCGAAGATCTTGCCGTAATCCTTGATCGTGGTGCCGCAGCCCGAGGTATTGATGACGATCGCATCCAGCGGCCCCAGCGCCAAGAAGCCCCGGATCGTGGCCCGGGCCGAGCGCAGCGCGTCCGCCTCGCGGCCCATGTGATGGGTCAGGGCGCCGCAGCAGCCGAAGGCATGCGGGATCACCACCTCGCAGCCGGCGCGGCGCAGAAGCCGGATGGTGGCGTCGTTGATATCGGTGTTCAGCGCCCGCTGCGCGCAGCCGGGCATCAGGGCGACCCGCGCCCGGCGCGGTGCGGTCGGCGCGAAGACCTGGCCGCGGTCGTTCTGGCTGGCCGGCGGGATCCGGCGCGGCGCCATGTCCAGCATCGCGCGCAGCCGCGCATCCGGCAGCGCCTTGGCGAAGGGCCGCGCCAGCGCGGCCCCGCGCAGCGCCAGCCGGAAGCGGCGGGGATAGGGCAGCAGCCGCGCCAGCAGCCAGCGCAGCGCCCGGTCGCGCCAGGGCCGGCGATACGTCCTTTCGACATGGATGCGGGCGTGGTCGATCAGGTGCATGTAATCCACGCCCGAGGGGCAGGTCGTCATGCAGGCAAGGCAGGACAGGCAGCGGTCCAGGTGCTTGACGGTCTTTTCATCTGCCGGCCGGCGGCTTTCCAGCATGTCCTTGATCAGGTAGATGCGGCCGCGCGGGCTGTCGAGCTCGTCGCCCAGCACCTGATAGGTCGGGCAGGTCGCGGTGCAAAAGCCGCAATGCACGCAGGCGCGCAGGATCCTGTTCGATCGCGCGACCAGCGGGTCGCTCAGCTGCTCGGGGGTGAAATTCGTCTGCATGTCTCGTCGCTGGCAAGGATCGCGTGCGGGTCGAAGCGGTCGCGAAGGCTGGCGTTCAGGCGCGCGACGGTGGCATCCGTCGCGGGCAGGGTCAGGGGGCCGGGGCCGGTGACGCGGGTGGCATGGCCCGACCAGCGCGGCAGCGCCGGCACCGTGCCGGGCGGCAGCGCGACCCAGATCAGCGCCCCGCCCCAGTCCAGCGCCAGGGGCTCGGGCAGCGCGGCGAGCAGGCCCGGCGCCTGAGACGGGCGGCAGAGGATGCGCCACAGATCGCCGGCGCCGGCGCGCGGCACCATGCGCGACCAGAGGGCATCGTCGCCGGGCTCCACCGCGCCGAATTCCGCCAGCCGCTCGGCCAGCGCCGCGCGACGGATGGCGACCGAGCCTTCCAGCCCCTCGAGGCGGATCAGCGCGCCCTGCCCCGGCAGCCAGCCGGCGCCCGAGATGTCATGGGGTCCGCAGAGCGCGGCGGTCAGCGCCGGCACCGCCTGCGCCGGCGTCAGCCCGGGCAGCGCCAGCGTTGCGCGCGCGGGCGGCAGCGGCGCGGTCCTGAAGGCGATTTCCGTCAGCACACCCAGCCGACCACGGGAGCCGGCCAGCAGCTTCACCAGATCGTATCCGGTGACGTTCTTCATCACCCGGCCGCCGTTCCTGACCACCTCGCCCTGTCCGTCGACGAAGCGCAGCCCCAGCATGGCGTCGCGGCAGGCGCCGGCCTGCACCCGGCGCGGCCCCGAGGCATTGGCGGCCGCGACGCCGCCGATGGTCGAGCCGTCGCGGGCGTCGGGCTCGAAGGCCAGCATCTGGCCCTCGGCGGCAAGCAGCGCCTGCACCTCGCAGAGCGGCGTGCCCGCCCGCACCACCAGGGTCAGCGCCGCGGGTTCGTAAAGCACCACGCCCGAAAGCCCCGAGAGGTCGATCCGCGCGCCCTGCCCCTCGCCCGGCCAAAGCCGGGTGCCGCCGCCGATGGGCGTGAGCGGCCCCGAAGCGGTGCGGATGATGCGCGCCAGCTCCGCCTCGGTTTCAGGCCGCATGGCGCAGCCCCTCGCGGCGCGGGGCCGAGACCGCCAGCGGAAAGACCTTGGCGGCGTTCAGCAGCCAGAGCGGGTCGAACACATCCTTGACCCGCATCTGCGCCTCCATGTCGGCGGCGTCGAACTGCACCCCCATCAGCTCGCGCTTCTCGACGCCGACGCCATGCTCGCCGGTCAGGCAGCCGCCGACCGTGACGCAGAGCTTCAGGATCTCGGCCCCCATCGCCTCGCAGCGCTCCAGGTCGCCGGGCGTGTTGGCATCGTAAAGGATCAGCGGGTGCATGTTGCCGTCGCCGGCATGAAAGACATTGGCCACGTCCAGCCCGAATTCGCCGGAGAGCCGCGCAATGCCGGCCAGCACCTGCGGCAGCGCCGAGACCGGGATGGTGCCGTCGAGGCACATGTAGTCGTTGATCTGGCCCATGGCGCCAAAGGCCGACTTGCGGCCCAGCCAGATGCGCCTCGATTCCTCCTCGGAGCGGCTTTCGCGGAACGCGACCGGAGCGAAGGTTTCGGCGATGGCGCGGATCAGGCGCAGTTGCTCGTCGATCTCGGGCGCGGTGCCCTCGACCTCGACGATCAGCAGGGCCTCGCAATCCGGATAGCCGGCGCCGGCAAAGGCCTCGGTGGCGCGGATGCAGGGGCGGTCCATGAATTCGATGGCGACGGGGATGATGCCGGCGCGGATGATCGCCGCGACGCAGGCGCCGGCGGTCTCGCTGCTGTCGAAGCCGATCAGCACCGGGCGCGCGCCGGCGGGCCGGGGCAGGATGCGCAGCGTGGCCTCGGTCACGATGCCGAGCTGCCCTTCCGAGCCGCAGACCACGCCCAGCAGGTCGAGACCCGGTGCCTCGCCCATCGGGCCGCCGAGTTCGACCACCGAGCCGTCCATCATGACCAGCGTGACGCCCAGCAGGTTGTTGGTGGTGACGCCGTATTTCAGGCAATGCGCGCCGCCGGAGTTCATGGCGATATTGCCGCCGATGGCGCAGGCGAGCTGGCTGGACGGATCGGGCGCATAGAAGAAGCCCGCCGTCTCGACCGCGCTCGAAACCGACAGGTTGGTGCGCCCGGCCTGCACGCGGATGAAGCGGTCGGCGAGGTCGGTTTCCAGCACCGCGTTCATGCGCGCCAGGCCGATCACCACCGCGTCGGCCGTGGGCATCGAGCCGCCGGCCAGGCTGGTTCCCGCCCCGCGCGGCACCACCGGCACGCGCTCTTCGTGGCAGAGCCGCAGCACCGCCGCGACGCCGGCGGTGGTCGAGGGCAGCACGACGGCCAGCGGCGGGCAGCGATAGGCCGAGAGCGCGTCGCATTCATAGGCGCGGGTCTCGGCCGGGTCGTCGATCACCCGCGCCGCGGCATCGCCCGCCGCCGACAGCGCCGCGATCAGCCGCGCGACGATCGCGTCGCGGCGGCCGATGACGGCCTGGTCCGGGGCGGGCATCTGCATCAGGCGGGCGCCGCGGCGATCAGGCGCGCGATCTCGTCCTTCAGCGCGGCGCGACGCTTGCGCAGCGCCGTTTCGGCCTCGTCCGACATGGGCGTGTGGCGGCTTTCGGCGGCACCGACCTGGTCGTTCACCTGGTCGTAATCGACCAGCAGCCGGGCGAAATGCGCGTCCGACAGCTTCAGCGCATGGATGCGGGCGGCATCGTTCGGAAATTCTTCGTGGATGGCGTGCGGTGCGGCCATGGTATCCCTCCGGTTCTCTGCGCGTTTCCCCCTGCAAGTTAGGCAGCCGGGCGGACGCTGGCAACACGTCCCGGGTGGCGGTAAGACTGGGACATGCAGATTCCCCTTCCGCCCGCCGGCCCCTTCACCCCCGCCGACCTGGCCGCACTGGCCTGGCTTTTCCTGGCCTGGCTGGGCATCGGCTGGATCACCGAGCATCCGCCAAGGCAGCACCCCTCGGTCTCGGTGCTGATGAAGGACTACCGGCGCGAATGGATGCGGCATTTCGTCACCCGCGATCCGCGCATCTTCGACGGCAACATCCTGACCACGCTGCGCGAGGGCACGGCCTTCTTCGCCTCGGCCTGCCTGATCGCGGTCGGCGGCGGGCTGGCGCTGATCGGCAACACCGACCAGCTGGCGGGCGTGGCGCGGCAATTCGACCTGGGCCATGTCCCGGCACTGAAATGGGAAATCAAGATCGTCGTGGTGCTGTTCTTCGTCGCCAACGCGCTGTTGCGCTTCGTCTGGGCGCATCGGCTGTTCGGCTATTGCGCGGTGATGATGGCGGCGGTGCCGAACGATCCCCGCGATCCGCGCGCCATGCCCGCCGCCATGCAGGCGGCCGAGATCAACATCACCGCGGCGCGCAGCTTCAACTCGGGGCTGCGCTGCGTCTATTTCGCGCTCGGGGCGCTGGGCTGGCTGGCGGGACCGCTGGGGCTGTTCCTCGCCACGCTCTACGTGCTCGTCATCTCGTGGCGGCGGGAATTCGCCTCACACTCGCGCGGGGTGATCCTGCATGCCCATCCCGGCGGCCCGGGACTGCCACCAGGCCAGCCCCAGGGCGAGCATCCCCGCGACTGACAGCGCCATCGCCACCAGGCCCGAGCTGCGCCAGCCCCAGCCCGCCGCCAGCGCCATGCCGGCCAGCCAGGGCCCCAGCGCATTGGCGGCGTTGAAGGCGGCGTGGTTCATCGCGGCGGCCATGCTCTGCGCGCGTCCGGCCACGTCCATCAGCCGGGTCTGCAAGGGCACCACCATGCCCGAGCCCAGCCCCAGCAGGAACGAGGACAGAAGCATCAGCCCCCAGCTGCCGACGGCCCAGGCGGCAAAGCCCTGCGTCGCCAGCATGAAGCCCATCAAGAGCAGCGCCGAGCGCCAGGTGCCAAGGCGGATGGTCAGCCGCGCGGCCATGATGCTGCCCAGCGTGCCGCCGATGCCGAAGCCCGACAGCATGGCCGGCACCGCCCAGCCCGGGGGCTGCGTCGTGGCCAGCATCGCGGCCGAGAGATAGGAATAAACCGCGAAAAGCCCGCCGAATCCGATGGCCCCGACCAGCAGCGTCAGCACCACGGCCGGATTGCCAAGCGCCTTCAGCTCGCCCATCGGCCGCGCATCCTTGGCGGCACCGACGCGCGGCGCCAGCCGCAGGATCAGCCAGCCCGCCAGCAGCGCCAGCACGCCCGGCAGGGCAAAGCCCCAGCGCCAGCCGAGGCTCTGGCCCAGCACGCCGGCCAGCGGCACCCCGGCGATATTGGCGATGGTCAGGCCCAGCAGCACCTGGGTCACGCCCTTGGCCCTTTGCTCGCGCGGCAGGGCGTCGGCGGCGAACAGCATGGCGACGCCCAGGAAGCCGCCATGCGGCAGCCCGGCCAGGAAGCGGGTGAAGACCAGGGTGCCATAGCCCGGCAGCACCGCCGCCAGCAGGTTCATCACCCCATAGGCGGCGATCAGCGCCGCCAGATAGCGTCGCCGCGGCAGCCGCGCGCCCAGGATCGAGGTGATCGGCGCCCCCACGACCACCCCCAGCGCATAGGCGCTGACGACATGGCCCGCCTGCGGCTCGGTGATGCCAAGATCGCTGGCATACCAGGGCAACAGCCCCATGGCGGCGAATTCCGAGGTGCCGATGGCAAAGGCACCGAGGCCCAGGGCGAGAATGGCGAGTTTCAGGTTTGGCTGCGGCGGCATGGCGGCACCTTCCGGGGCATGGTGGCGGGCTTTTCGGGAATCATGTTGGCGATAACAGATTCCCGGCCCGCCCGTCACCCCGCTGCCGCCGAAATGCGGCCATGCGCTGCGCGCAAATGTCGCGCCCGTGGGTCTGACCAGCCTTCTTTGTTGCATAAATACCCAAACCGCAAGGCTGCCACGGCAGCTCCCTCGCCCGTCCTGCGAAAACCGCACCGCAGGCGCCTCGCCGCCCGCGTGGCATGGGTATTTGCACAACGAAGAAAAGCCGGGCTCAGCCCTGCTGCCAGCGCGGCTTTCGCTTCTCGAAGAAGGCGGCGATGCCCTCGGGTGCCTCGTCGCCTTCCCAGACCGCGACCAGGGCGTCGATGCTGGCCTCGATCTCGGCCGGGCCGATGGCGGGGCCAAGGCGGCGGGCCAGGCGCTTTGCCGCCGCCACGGCGCCGGGGGCGCAGGAGAGATAGGGCGCGACCTCGGCCTCGACGGCGGCGTCCAGCGTCCCAGGCTCGGCGGTGGCCGCCAGCAGGTTCAGGCGGATCGCCTCTTCCGCGCCGAAGGGCCGGGCGGACATGAAGACCCGGCGCGCGCGGTCCTCGCCCATCCGGGCCAGGACATAGGGGCCGATGGTGGCGGGGATCAGGCCAAGCCGGGTCTCGGTCAGGCCGAAGCGGGCCTCGGGCACGGCGATTGCCACGTCGCAGACCGAGATCATGCCGACGCCGCCGCCGAAGGCATTGCCCTGCACCCGGCCGATCAGCGGCTTGGGCAGGGTGTTCAGCGCGTTCAGCATCATCGCCAGGTCGCGGGCGCCGGCGCGGCGGGTCTCGGCATCGGCGCGCATCTGGTCCTGCATCCAGCCGAGATCGCCGCCGGCGCAAAAGCTGCGCCCCTCGGCCGCCAGCACCACCACGCGCACGGCCGGGTCATGGCCCAGATGCTGCGCGGCAAGCGTCAGTTCGCGGATCATCTGCGCCGACAGCGCATTGTGCTTGCCGGGGCGCGCCAGCCACAGATGCGCGACGCCGCGCGGGTCGGTCTCGATGCGGATGGTCTGCATCACGGCGCTCCTCTCAGGCTGCGGGCCAGGGCGGCGGCGCGAGCGATCACGGCCAGGTCCAGGCCGGTGTCATGGCCCGCCGCCGCCAGATGCGCGGCGACGGCTTCCGTCGCGACATTGCCGGCCGCGCCCGGGGCATAGGGGCAGCCGCCAAGGCCCCCGACGGCGGCGTCGAAGACCCGCAATCCGCGTGCCAGGCTCGCGTCGATATTGGCCAGCGCGCGGCCGGCGGTGTCGTGGTAATGGCCGGCCAGCCGCTCGGCCGGCAGTTCGTCCAGCACCGCCGCCAGCATGGCGTTGATGGTCTCGGGCCGGCCCTGGCCGATGGTGTCGCCCAGGCTGATCTCGTAGCAGCCCATGTCGCGCAGCGCCGCCGCGACGCGGGCGACATGGGCGGGCGGCGTCGGTCCGTCGAAGGGGCAATCGGTCACCACCGAGACATAGCCCCTGACCGGGATGCCGTCCGCGCGCGCGGCCTCGGCCACCGGCGCCAGCCGCTCCAGGCTCTCGGCAATGCTGGCGTTCAGGTTCGCGCGCGAAAACCCTTCCGAGGCCGAGGCGAAGATCGCGACCTCCGAGGCGCGGGCCGCCTTTGCGGCCGCGTAGCCCTTCATGTTCGGGGTCAGCACGGCATAGCTGACGCCGGGCGCGCGGCGGATGCCGGCCATGACCTCGGCGGCGTCGGCCATCTGCGGCACCCATTTCGGCGAGACGAAGCTGGTCACCTCGATGCGCCGGAACCCGGCCTGCGACAAGAGGTCGACCAGCGCGATCTTTTCGGCCGCGGGGATCAGGCGCTTTTCGTTCTGCAGCCCGTCGCGCGGGCCCATTTCGAAGATCTCGACGCGGGTCATTCGGGCACCTCGTAGAAGTCGCGGGCGTAGATGACCGCCGTGCCCTCGGGTGGCAGGCTGCGCTGGAAGGCCGGCCGCGCGGCGCAGCGGTCGCGATAGGCGGCCAGCGCCGGGCGGTCGGCGAAGCTGACGAAGCGCGACGCGATCCAGACCGAATAGCCGACCTGGCAATCGACGCCGGAGAACTCGCTGAGCAGCCAGTCCGAATCGGCGACGCAAGCCTCGACCAGGCGCAGCGCCCGCGACAGCCGCGCCGCCTCGAGCCGCATCAGCGTGGCCGAGCGCTGGCTGTCCTCGCGCAGGAAGACATGCTGCTGGGTCAGGTTGGCGATGTGCTGGCCAAGCGTCTCGCCGAAATGCAGCCAGTCGAGCCAGCCCAGCCGCCCGGGCGTGCCCGGCGCGCGCCAGAGGTGCGGGGCGCGGGTCTCGCACAGCCATTCGGTCATGGCGCCGGATTCGTGGATCGTGGTGTCGCCGTCGCGCAGCGCCGGCACGCGGCCGACCGGGTGGATGGCGTCATAGGGCGGCCGGCGCGTCGAGCCGTCCGCGAGGTCCATCAGCCGCAGATCATAGGCGCAGCCGATCTCCTCGAGCAGCCACAGGATGCGCATCGAGCGCGACAGCGGCACATGCCAGAGCGTCAGTTCAGCCATCGTCCTCCTCCAGCCGGATCAGAGGCGCGCCGGCCTCGACCTGGTCGCCGGCCGCGGCCAGCACCTCGGCCACGGTGCCGTCGCGGGTGGCGGTCAGGGTGTGCTCCATCTTCATGGCCTCCAGGATCGCCAGCCGGTCGCCGGCCGCGACCTGCTGGCCGGCGCTGACGAAGACCGCCTTGACCAGCCCCGGCATCGGCGAGAGTGTCAGCGCAGCCCCGGCCTCGTCGCCGCCGCGGTCCAGGGGGTCGAGCGGCGCGAGCGTCAGCGCCCGGCCGCCGAAGACGCTGGTGCCGGCGCCGTGGTTGACGATGCGCCAGCGGCGCGGGCTGCCGTCGACCCACCAGCGCCCGCCCTCATAGCCGATCTGATGCGTGCTTCCGTCCAGGGTGACGCGGGCGGCGCCGGGGCCCAGCACCTCGAGCACGGCCTCGCCGCCCTGCCAGGCGATGGTGCGGTGCAGCGGTTGCCACAGGGTGACGCCGCCGCGGATGGTCGGATCGTCGAGCCCGGCCAGGCCCAGCACCGCCAGCGCCCTTGCGCCGGGATCGGGCTCCGCGGCCGCGACCAGCGCATCGCGGTCGCGGGCGATCAGGCCGGTATCGACCTCGCCCCGCTGGAAACCCGCGTGCCGGGTCAGGGCGATCAGGAAATCGACATTGGTGACCGAGCCCGCGACCTCGGTATCCTCGAGCGCCGCTTCCAGCGCGCGCAGCGCGATGGCGCGGGTGGCGCCATGGGTGACGATCTTGGCGATCATCGGGTCGTACCAGGGGCTGATCGTATCGCCGGGCCGCACGCCGGTTTCGATGCGGGCGTGGTCCGGGAAGCGCAGATGCGCGAGCCGGCCGGTGGCGGGCAGGAAGCCCGCGGGCACGTCCTCGGCATAGAGCCGGGCCTCGAAGGCGTGGCCCTGGATGGTCAGCTGGTCCTGGGTTGCGGGCAAGGGCTCGCCCGAGGCGACGCGCAGCTGCCATTCGACCAGGTCGACGCCAGTGACGAGTTCGGTCACCGGATGTTCGACCTGCAGGCGGGTGTTCATCTCCATGAACCAGAAGCCATCGGGACGCAGGCCGTCGCTGCCGTCGACGATGAATTCCACGGTGCCGGCGCCGGCATAGCCGATGGCCTCGGCGGCGCGGGTGGCGGCCTCGCCCATGGCGGCGCGCATCTCGGGCGTCATGCCGGGGGCCGGGGCTTCCTCGATCACCTTCTGGTGCCGGCGCTGCAGCGAGCAGTCGCGCTCGAACAGGTGGACGGCGCGGCGGCCGTCGCCGAAGACCTGCATCTCGATATGGCGGGGCTGCTGAATGTATTTCTCGATCAGCACCGCGGGGTTGCCGAAGGCGGTGGCGGCCTCGCCCTGCGCGGATTGCAGGGCGGCGGCGAAGTCGCTGCTGCGTTCCACCAGCCGCATGCCCTTGCCGCCGCCGCCGGCCACGGCCTTGATGAGCACGGGATAGCCGATGGCATCGGCCTGGGCCTGCAGGTGCGCCGCCTCCTGGTTCTCGCCGTGATAGCCCGGCACGACCGGCACGCCGGCATCGGCCATCAGCGCCTTGGCGGCGTCCTTGAGGCCCATCTTGCGGATGGCCTGTGCAGAGGGGCCGATGAAGATCAGGCCGGCTTGCGTCACCGCATCGACGAAATCCGGGTTCTCGCTGAGAAAGCCGTAGCCGGGGTGGATGGCCTGGGCGCCGGTGTCGCGCGCGGCCTGGATGATGGCATCGCCGCGGAGGTAGCTGTCCCGGGGTGCCGGGCCGCCGATATGGACGGCCTCATCGGCTAGCGCGACATGGCGGGCGGCGCGGTCGGCGTCGGAATAGACCGCGACGGTGCGCACGCCCAGGCGGCGGGCGGTGTCGATGACCCGGCAGGCGATCTCGCCGCGGTTGGCGATCAGGATCTTCTGGAACATGGGCGGCTCCTCGTGGCGCGGGCGGCGCCGGGGGTTTCACACCCCCGGACCCCCGTGGGGCATTTTGGGAACAAAGAAATCATCGGGCGGATCTGTCGAGGGCCGTGTCCAGCGTCGCGAGGCTGGCACGGTCGAAGGCGACCAGGGTCACGTCGAGGAGGCCGGCGTGGGCCTCGATCGTTTCAATGGCGATGAGCGCGGCGCGGGCGGCGGGGAAGCCGTAGATACCGGTCGAGATCGCCGGGAAAGCGATGCTGGCGAGGCCGTGGGCGTGGGCCAGCGCGAGGCTGTTTTGGTAGCAGCGGGCCAGAAGCGCGTCCTCGTCCGACTGGCCGCCCTGCCAGACCGGGCCGACGGTGTGAATGACGTGGCGCGACGGCAGGGCGTGGCCGGCGGTGATGCGCGCCTCGCCGGTCGGGCAGCCGCCGAGCGTGCGGCATTCGGCCAGCAGGCCCGGCCCGGCGGCGCGGTGGATGGCGCCGTCGACGCCGCCCCCGCCCAGCAGGCTGCGATTGGCGGCATTGACGATGGCGTCGAGGGCCAGCGTGGTGATGTCGCCTTGCCAGAGGGTGATCGCGGCCATGGCGCTCACATCCGGAAGATGCCGAAACGCGTCGGCGGGATCGGCGCGTTCAGGCTGGCGCGCAGGCTGAGGGCGAGGATGTCGCGGGTCTTCCTGGGGTCGATGATGCCGTCGTCCCACAGCCGGGCCGAGGCATAGAGCGGGTGCGACTGACGCTCGAACATCTCGATTGTGGGGCGCTTGAACTCGGCCTCTTCCTCGGGCGACCAGCTGCCGCCCTGGCGCTCGATGCCCTCGCGGCGCACCGTGGCGAGCACGCCCGCCGCCTGTTCGCCGCCCATGACCGAAATGCGCGAATTGGGCCAGGTCCAGAGGAAGCGCGGGCCGAATGCGCGACCCGACATGCCGTAATTGCCGGCACCGAAGCTGCCGCCGACCAGCATGGTGATCTTGGGCACGCTGGTCGTCGCCACCGCCGTCACCATCTTGGCGCCGTGCCGGGCGATGCCTTCGTTTTCGTATTTGCGCCCGACCATGAAGCCGGTGACGTTCTGCAGAAAGACCAGCGGGATCCCGCGCATCGAGCAGAGTTCGATGAAATGCGCGCCCTTCTGCGCGGCTTCCGAGAAGATCACGCCATTGTTGGCGACGATGCCGACGGGGCAGCCCTCGACATGGGCGAAGCCGGTGACCAGCGTCTCGCCGAAGCGGGCCTTGAATTCGTCGAAGCGCGAGCCGTCCACGGTGCGGGCGATCACCTCGCGGATGTCATAGGGGGTGCGCAGGTCGGCGGGGACGATGCCCAGGATCTCCTCCGGGTCATGGGCGGGCGCTTCGGGGGCCTGCCATTGCACGGTCGCGGGTTGTTGGCGGTTCAGGTTCGCGATGGCGCGGCGGGCCATGGCCAGGGCGTGGGCGTCGTCCTCGGCCAGGTAGTCGGCGACGCCCGAGAGCCGGGTATGGACGTCGCCGCCGCCCAGGTCTTCGGCCGAGACCACTTCGCCGGTCGCGGCCCGGACCAGCGGCGGGCCGGCCAGGAAGATCGTGCCCTGGTTTCGCACGATGATCGTCACGTCGGACATGGCCGGGACATAGGCGCCGCCCGCGGTGCAGGAGCCCATGACCACGGCGATCTGCGGGATGCCCATCGCGCTCATCTGCGCCTGGTTGTAGAAGATGCGGCCGAAATGGTCGCGGTCGGGAAACACCTCGTCCTGGTTCGGCAGGTTCGCCCCGCCCGAATCGACCAGGTAGACGCAGGGCAGATGGCATTCCTGGGCGATCTCCTGCGCGCGCAGGTGCTTTTTCACCGTCATCGGGTAGTAGGTGCCGCCCTTGACGGTGGCGTCATTGGCCACGACCATGACGTCCTGGCCATGCACCCGGCCGATGCCGGCGATCACCCCGGCGCCGGGGGCCGCGCCCTCATACATGCCATGCGCGGCGGTGGCGCCGATCTCTAGGAAGGCCGAGCCGGGGTCGAGCAGGTTCGCCACCCGCTCGCGCGGGGGCATCTTGCCGCGGCTGGTGTGGCGCTCCAGCACCTTGGCCCCACCGCCGGCCGCCGCCGCCAGCGCGGCCTCGCGCACCGTCTCCAGCATGGAGAGATGCGCCGCGCGATTGGCGCGGAAGCCGTCCGAGGACGGCAGGGCAGAGCTGCCGAGTTTCATCGCGTCATCCTTTCGGGTCGGGCCGGCGTCCGGGCGGCTGCGCCAAACTGACGCAGCCGGGCCGGGGTGGCCGGATCTTGATGCAGATCAAGGTTTCGTGAGCGGCGCGGGCGCCTTGTCACGGCGGAAAACAAGACGAGAGGATCGCCATGAAACACCATATGCTGATCGCCGCAGCGCTTGCCCTGCTGGCCTCGCCCGCGCTGGCGCAGTCGCAGGGGGAATGGACGCTGGGCTTCGGGCTGGCGAATGTGAACCCCAAGTCGGACAATGGCGTGCTGGCCGGTGGCACCGTGCCGACCGAGATCGGCGACAGCACCCGCCCGACCATCACCGCCGAATATTTCATCCGCGACAACCTGGGCGTCGAGCTGCTGGCCGCCCTGCCCTTCAAGCATTCGATCAAGTCGAACGGGGTCGAGATCGGCACCGTCAAGCAGCTGCCGCCGGTGATCTCGCTGCAATACCACTTCGATGCGACCGAGCAGTTCAAGCCCTTCGTCGGCCTTGGCGTGAACTTCACCGGCTTCTGGGACGGCGATGCGCGCGGGCCGCTGAGCGGGGCCGAGCTGCGGGTCAAGAACAGCTGGGGCCTGGCCGCGCATCTGGGCGCCGACTACTGGATCAACGACCGCGCCGCGATCCGCGCCGACCTGCGCTGGATCGACATCGACGCCGACGTGACCCTGAACGGGGCCGAGATCGGCAAGGTCGAGGTCGATCCGGTCGTCGTCGGCGTCAGCTATGTGATGAAGTTCTAGGCGGAATTCCGGGGATCCACCACGAACCGGAGAGGGGCGTCCCGTCGCGGGGCGCCCTTTCGGCATGGGGGCGGTCATTCGGCCGGCTCCAGCGCCAGCAAGAGCGCGGTCTGGCGCGCGGTCTCGTCGCGGAGACAGCGGGCGGCAGCCAGTTCGCCTTGGCCCTCGGGTGCGGCGGCGCGGGCCTGGTTGCACAGGTCCTCGCGGAATTGCAGCCAGCTGCGCTCGGCCCGGCGCAGCATCTCCTGCGGCTTAGTGCCCTCGGCCGTCAGTGCCGCGTCATAGGTGGCGGTCAGCTTGGCCTCCCAGGCCTGGTGCGAGGCGTCGAGGCAATTCGCCATCGGGAAGTCCGGGTCGTCGCCGCTGTATTTGCCCTTGGCATAGGCCAGGCAGGCCTCCATGCCGATGCCGGCGCAATCGGCGCGCGCGCCCTGGGTCGGCGCGGCGGCCAGGCATTGGTCGATGCTGGCCGGATCGAAACCCGAGGCATCGCCGGCCAGGGCGGGCGCGGCGAGCCCCGCCGCCAGCAGCAGCGCGGCCGCACGGATCATGGCGCATCCTCCAGCAGCTCGCGCAGCTGCAGCGCCTGTTCGCCGGTCATCTGCATCAGGCAGGTCGCAGCGGCCGGGCCGCCGGCGGTGCCGCCCTGATAGCGGATGGACTGGAACTTGCAGCTGGAATCGCGAAACGCGATCCAGTCGCGTTGCGCCTGTTTCAGCACCGGCGCGGCGGGCTCGGCGGCCGAGCCCAGCGACTTCATCTCGGCGTCCAGCGCCTCGGTCTGCTGCATGGCCTTGCCATACCAGCCGTTCATCAGGCTGTCCCAGTCCTTGGCCTCGGCGCTCAGGCAATCGACCATGCCGACGGTGGTGTCGCCGCCGGGCCGCGCCATGCATTGCGTGGCGGCCTCACCGATGCAGACCCTGGCATCGGCGGATGATTCCGCGGTCCGGTCCAGACAGGCCGGCAGCATCCCGGCATCATAGGGCGGCCCCTCGGCCAGGGCGGGCGAGCCGGCCAGGGCCAGCAGCAGCAGGAAGCGCATCAGGCGATCTCCATCAGTTGACGCCCGATCAACATGCGACGGATTTCCGAGGTTCCGGCCCCGATCTCCATCAGCTTGGCGTCGCGGAACAGCCGCGAGACCGCCGAATCGTTCAGGAAGCCCGCGCCGCCAAGCGCCTGCACGGCCTGATGCGCCTGCACCATGGCCTGTTCGCTGGCGTAAAGCACGGCGCCGGCCGCGTCCTGGCGCGTGACCTTGCCGGCGTCGCAGGCGCGCGCCACCTCATAGACATAGGCCCGCGCGGTGTTCAGCGCGACATACATGTCGGCGATCTTGCCCTGCATCAGCTGGAACGAGCCGATGGGCTGGCCGAACTGCTTGCGGTCGCGGACATAGGGCATGACCTCATCGAGGCAGGCCGCCATGATGCCGGTGCCGATGCCCGACAGCACCAGGCGTTCGTAATCCAGCCCCGACATCAGCACGCGCACGCCCTTGCCCTCGGCGCCCAGGATGTTCTCGGCCGGCACCTCGCAGTCTTCGAAGATCAGCTCGCCGGTGTTCGAGCCGCGCATGCCGAGCTTGTCGAAATGCGGGCTGGTGCTGAAACCCTTCATGCCGCGCTCGACGATGAAGGCGGTGATCCCCTTGCTGCCCGCCTCGGGGTCGGTCTTGGCATAGACGACCAGCGTATGGGCGTCGGGGGCGTTGGTGATCCAGTATTTGCTGCCGTTCAGCACATAGCGGTCGCCGCGCTTCTCGGCGCGCAGCTTCATGCCGACCACGTCGCTGCCGGCGCCCTCTTCGGACATGGCCAGCGCGCCGACCGCCTTGCCGCTGCACAGGTCGGGCAGGTATTTCGCCCGCTGCGCATCGCTGCCGTTCAGCTTGATCTGGTTCACGCAGAGGTTGGAATGCGCGCCATAGGACAGGCTGACCGAGGCCGAGGCGCGGGCGATCTCCTCGGTCGCGATCACATGCGCCAGATAGCCCATGCCGGTGCCGCCGAATTCCTCGGGCACGGTGATGCCCAGCAGGCCCATCTCGCCCATCTCGGGCCACAGATCGTTCGGGAATGCGTTGCTGCGGTCGACCTCGGCGGCGATGGGCTTGACGCGCTCCTGCGCCCAGCGGTGAACGGTGTCGCGAAGCGCGTTCACATCCTCGCCCAGATCGAACGCCATGCCTGCGGTGAACATCGGTTCCCTCCCCGGTTATTGAACGAGTGTTCATTTAAATGGTTTATGCCTGCGGATGGGGTCTCGCGTCAAGCCTTCTGTCGCCGCCGATCCTGCGCTTCGGCGGGGCGCGTTGACAAGCACCGAGGGCCGCGCCAAGGCTGCGGCGATGAAGGACGATCCGACCCGGCTGATGATCCTGCGCCACGCGCCGCTTGCGGTGCCGGGGCTGGCCGGCCGGCGCGACGTGTCGGCCGATTGCAGCGACCGCGAGCGGCTCGGCTGGGCGGCGCGGATGCTTGCGGAGGCCACGCAGGTCTGGTCCAGCCCGGCGCTGCGCTGCCGACAGACCGCGCAGGCGCTGGGCCTGTCCCCCGACTATCACCCCGCCCTGTGGGAGCAGGATTTCGGCGCCTGGGAAGAACCCGGCGCCGCAATCCCCGACCTCGGCCCGCTGCCGCCCGAGACGCTGGCCCAGACCCGCCCGCCGGGCGGCGAGAGCTTTCTCGACATGGCCGCGCGGGTGCAGGCGCTGCTGGAACGCGCGCGGGGCACGACCGCGGTCATCGCTCATGCCGGCACGGTCCGCGCCGCGCTGGCGCTGGCGGTGGGGCCGGCGGCGCTGTCCTTCTCGGTCGCGCCGCTGTCGCTGACCGTGCTGACCCGCACCCCCGGCGGCTGGGCGGTCGAGGCCGTCAACCGGGTCGCGCCATGATCCTGTCGTCCCAGACCCTGACCGTGGCGCTGGTGGCGCTGGCGGTGGACGCGGCGCTGGGTTGGCCGGACGGGCTCTATCGCCGCATCGGCCATCCGGTGACCTGGCTCGGCCGGCTGATCGCGGCGCTGGATCGGCGCTGGAATCACGGCGGGCAGCGCATCCTGCGCGGTGCCTTCGCGGTCGCGGTGGTGGTGACGGCGGCGGTGCTGCCGGCGCTGCTGCTGACCTGGGCGCTGCTGCCGCAGCCCGGCGGCGCGGTGGCTCTGGGCGTGCTGGCCTGGCCGTTGGTCGCCGTGCGCTCGCTTGACGATCACGTCGCCGCCGTGGCCCGGCCGCTGCAGGCCGGCGACATGCCGGCCGCGAAGCGCGCCGTGGCGATGATCGTCGGCCGCGATCTCGACGACCTCCCCGCCCCCATCGCCCGCGCGGCGCTGGAGAGCCTGGCCGAGAACGCCTCGGACGGGATCGTCGCGCCGGTGTTCTGGGCCGCCGTCGCCGGCCTGCCCGGCATTGCCGCCTACAAGGCGATCAACACGCTCGATTCGATGATCGGCCACATGAGCCCGCGCCACGCGCTCTTCGGCCGGGTCGCGGCGCGGCTGGACGATATGGTGAACCTGCCCGCCTCGCGGCTGACGGCGCTGCTGTTCCTGCTGGCGGCACCGCCGAACCAGGGCCGCGCCCTGCGGGTGATCCGCCGCGACGCGCGCCGCCACCGCTCGCCCAATGCCGGCTGGCCCGAGGCCGCCATGGCCGGCGCGCTGGACGTGCGGCTGTCGGGCCCCCGCCGCTATCACGGCGTCGAATCCCCCGAGCCTTGGCTGAACGAAACCGCCCGCGATCCCGCCCCGCGCGACCTGATGGCCGGGCTGCGGCTCTATCGCCACGCGATGCTCATGCTGGGGCTGGCGCTGGCCGCGATGCTGGCGCTTTAGGACCAGTCGAAGAAATCCGCAGGCGCGCGGCCGCGCAGCTCTGCCGCCAGGTCGTCGCCCATGGCGGCGCCGTCGCCGGCCGGCCCGATGCGCTCGCCCGCGATGACCGCGCTGCCGTCGGGCCGCAGGATCTCGCCCCGCAGCCGCAGCCGGTCGCCCTCCAATTCCGCCAGCCCGGCGATGGGCGTCTGGCAGGAACCGTCGAGCCGCGCCAGGAACGCCCGTTCCGCCGCGACGCGCAGCGCGCTGTCCCGGTCGCCGATCGCCGCCAGCAGCCCGGCCATGCGCGCATCATCCGAACGCCGCTCGACCCCGATGCAGCCCTGCGCCACGGCGGGCAGCATCTCGTCGGGGCTGACCGGACCGCGCGCGACATGCAGCATGCCCAGCCGCGACAGCCCGGCCATGGCAAGGAAGGTCGCGACCGCCACGCCATCTTCCAGCTTTTTCAAACGTGTCTGCACGTTTCCTCGAAATTCGACCAGCTGCAGGTCGGGCCGCCGCGCCGCCAGCTGCGCCCGCCGCCGCAGACTCGAGGAACCGACGACAGCGCCTTGGGGAAGCTGGGAAATTCCGGAATATTGCGGCGAGACGAAGGCGTCCCGCACATCCTCGCGCGGCAGGTAGCAGTCGATGACCAGTCCCTGCGGCTGCACCGTCGGCATGTCCTTCATGGAATGCACGGCGATGTCGATCTCGCCCGACAGCAGCGCATCCTCGATCTCGCGGGTGAACAGGCCCTTGCCGCCGATCTCTTTCAGCGGCCGGTCCAGCACGCGGTCGCCGGTGGTCTTGATGACCACGATCTCGAAGGCGGCCTCGGGCAGGCCATGCGCGGCCCTCAGCCGGTCGCGGGTCTCATGCGCCTGCGCCAGCGCCAGGGCCGAGCCGCGCGTGCCGATGCGGATGATCTGGGTCTGTGTCGGTTCCATGGCCAAGGGCTTAGCGCCCTCTCGCGCCCTTGACAACGGGGACAGGCCGGCCATGAAGGGGCGCAAGAGGTGATCCATGTCCGACAAGACCATCCTGCGCGCCCTGAAGGGCGAGCGCCTGCCCGTGCCGCCCGTCTGGATGATGCGCCAGGCCGGCCGTTACCTGCCCGAATACCGCGCGACCCGCGCCCAGGCCGGCGACTTCCTGTCGCTGTGCTATACGCCCGATCTCGCGGCCGAGGTGACGCTGCAGCCGATCCGCCGCTATGGCTTCGACGCGGCGATCCTGTTTGCGGACATCCTGCTGTTGCCGCAGGCGCTGGGGGCCGAGTTGTGGTTCGTGACCGGCGAAGGCCCGCGCCTGTCCACCATCACCGACGCTGCCGGCGTGGCGGCGCTGAAGCCGGTCGAGGCGATCCACGACACCCTCTCGCCGGTCTATGAAACCGTCCGCATCCTCGCCCGCGAACTGCCGCGCGAGACGACGCTGATCGGCTTTGCCGGGGCGCCCTGGACCGTCGCCACCTATATGATCGCCGGCCGCGGCACCCCCGACCAGGGCCCGGCCCATGCCTTCAAGGCTGCCGACCGTGCCGCCTTCGCCGCGCTGATCGACCGCATCACCGAGGGCACCATCGCCTATCTCTCGGCCCAGATCGAGGCCGGGGCCGAGGTGGTCAAGCTCTTCGACAGCTGGGCCGGCTCGCTGAAGGGCGCCGATTTCGACGATTTCGCGGTGGCGCCGACGCGCCGCATCATCGCCGCGCTGAAGGCCCGCCATCCCGGCGTGCCCGTCATCGCCTTCCCGCGCGAGGCCGGGCCACGCTATGCCGGCTTTGCCCGCGCCACCGGCGCCGATGCCGTGGCGCTGGACAATTCCGTCAGCGCCGACTGGGCCGCCGCCGAGGTGCAGAAGGACGGCTGCGTGCAGGGCAACCTCGACCCGCGGCTGATGGTCACGGGGGGCGAGGCACTGGTGGCCGAGACCCGCCGCATCGTCGCGGCCTTCTCGAAGGGCCCGCATATCTTCAACCTCGGCCATGGCATCACGCCCGACGCCGATCCCGACAATGTCAGCCGCATGATCGAGGCGATCCGGGGCTGATGAGCTGGATCCTCGCCACGCTGGTCGCGGCGGCGGCGCAGACCGGCCGCAATGCGGCGCAGCGTCGGCTGACTGCGGAACTCGGCACCATGGGCGCGACGGCGGTGCGCTTCCTCTTTGGCCTACCCTTCGCGGCGCTGCTGCTGGCGGTGCTGGCCGGCTTCACCGCCATCCCGCTGCCCGGTCCGGCGAGCCTCGGCTGGGCCATGCTGGGCGCGCTGGCGCAGATCGCGGCGACGGCGCTGATGCTGCTGACGATGGAGAGCCGCGGCTTCGGCGTCACCACCGCGCTGATCAAGACCGAGCCGGTCACCCTGGCCCTGATCGGGACGCTGCTGCTGGCCGAGCCGCTGGGCCCGGCCCGCATGGCGGCCATCGCCACGGCGACGCTGGGCGTGGTGCTGATGTCGGGCGCCGACTGGCGGCGCGGCGGCTGGCGCGCGGCGGGCCTGGGCATCGCGGCCGGGGCGCTGTTCGGGCTTTCGGCCATCGGCTTTCGCGGCGCGATCCTGGCGCTGCCCTTCGGCGCAAGCGGGCTGCGCGCCGCCACCGTCCTGGCGCTGAGCCTGGCCCTGCAAAGCGCGATCATGCTGGCCTGGCTCGGGCTGGCAGACCGGCCGGCGCTTGCCGGCATCGTCCGGCATTGGCGCGGCTCGCTGGGCGCGGGCGCGCTGGGGGCGCTGGCCTCGCTGTTCTGGTTCCTGGGCTTCGCGCTGACCTCGGCCGCGAATGTCCGCACCCTGGCCCTGGTCGAGGTGGTGATGGCGCAGCTCGTCTCGGGCCGGGTGTTCCGCGAGGGCGCCTCGATGCGCCAGCGCGCCGGCATGGCGCTGATCGTGCTGGGCGTCGCCGGCCTGATCGCGGTCAGTGCCCGCTGAGCACCGGTAGCATCGAGGCGACCAGCAGCACCGCCATCACCCGGTTGAAGAGCCGGCGCCGGCCCGCGTCCTGCAAGAGCCCGCGCAGCCCCTGCCCCATCGCCGCCCAAAGCGCGACCGAGGGCAGGTTCACCAGCGTGAACACCGCCGCCACCACCAGAGCCCCGCCCGCGCCGGCGGAATAGGCCGAAAGCGCCCCCAGCCCCATCATCCAGGCCTTGGGATTGACCCATTGAAAGGCACAGGCGGCCAGGAAACCCATCGGCCGCCCGGTGCCGGCCTGGCCCTCGGGCGCGGCGGCATGGGCGATCTTCCAGGCCAGCCACAGCACATAGACCAGGCTCACGGCCTTCAGCGCCAGCGCCAGCCGGGGCGCCTCGGCGATCAGCCGGTCGACGCCCAGGCCCAGCAGCGCCACCATGGCCCCGAATCCCAAGGCCACGCCCAGCAGATGCGGCACGCTGCGCCGCAAGCCGAAATTCGCCCCGGATGCCATCAGCATCAGGTTGTTTGGCCCCGGCGTGACCGAGGTGGCAAAGGCAAAGGCGACGAGCGCCAGCAGGATCTGATGCGACATTGGTGATTTCCCGTTCTGCCACGCGATGATATTGCAGGACAATCGCAATTTTCGACCAGAGTGCCGCATGCCTGGACAAGATCAACAATCTGCTTTCGATGACGACCCGATTTCCGCGCGGATATTGCGCATCCTCGAACGGCGGGGACGGATCCCGAATCAATAGCTCGCGGCCGAGGTCGGGCTCTCGCCCTCGGCCTGCCTGCGCCGGGTGCAGGATCTGGAACGCCGCGGCGCCATCCTGGGCTATCGCGCCGTCATCGCGCCCGCAGCCCGCGCCGCCGGCTTCACCGCCTATGTCACCATCGGCCTCGCGCGCCACTCGAACGAGGCGCAACGCGCCTTCGAGCGCGCCTGCCTGGCCGCGCCGCAGGTCCGCGAATGCCACAATATCACCGGCTCGGTCGAATACCTGCTGCGGGTCGAGGTGCGCGACCTCGAATCCTATCGTCGCTTCCATACCGAGGTGCTGGGCGCCTTTCCGCAGATCGCCACCATTACCACCCATGTGGTGATGAGCTCGCCCAAGGACGACCGCGCCTGACCGGCGCGCTTTGCCGCGCGTTGCCCGGTCGGCGGGGTATTTGGACAACAAAGAAGCATGGCCGTTCCGCGCTCCGGGTTTCTTCTTTGTTGTCCAAATACCCAAAAAGCCACCGCGCGACCGGAACGGCCTTTCCGCCCGGGCACGGGCCGGGTAACAAGGCGCCATGACGCTGCCCACCCTTTCCCCAGACCAGGCCGAGGCCTGGGACGCCGTCGCCTCGGCGCTGGAGGATGCCGGCATCGATTTGCTGTCGGAAGAGATCTCGCCGCCGTCGGAAGGCAAGGGACGGGTCATGGCGGTGATCGGCAAGGCCGGTTCGGGCAAGACGCTGCTCCTGGCCGAGCTGACCAAGGCTCTGCGCGCGGCCGGGGTCGATCTGGTCTCGGGCGATTACGAGGGCAAGAAGCGCAAGGACCGCCGCACCGTCGCCATCCTGGCACCGACCAACAAGGCGGCCTTCGTGCTGCGCATGCGCGGCGTGCCGGCGACGACGATCCATCGCATCCTCTATACCCCGGTCTACGACCCGGATTACGAGCGTATCGCCGACTGGCTGACCGGCGCCGGCGAGCGGCCGAAGGTCGAGGGCGTGATCGAGGGCCTGACCGAGGCAGCTTTGGACCGGGCCAAGGCCTTCTACGACCAGCATGCCTCGATCCCCGGGGCGCTGGCCGCGGCGGGGTTGCGCGGCTCGGACTTCATCCGCGGCTGGAAGCGGCGCGAGGACGGGCTGGACGTCGGGCTGATCGACGAGGCCTCGATGCTGGACGAGCGCCAGTTCGAGGATCTGCGCGAGATCTTTCCGACCCTGATCCTGTTCGGCGACCCGGCGCAGCTGGCGCCGGTCGGCCAGTCCGGGCAGATGGTCTTCGACCGGCTCGCGGCCCCGCAGAAGCTGATCCTGAACCGCATCCACCGGCAGGAGGGCGACAGCCCGATCCTGGACCTCGCCCATGCCCTGGCCGATCCGGCGCTGGAATTCGACGCCTTCGAGCGCATGATCCGCGAGGCCGCCGCCCGCGACCCCCGGGTGATCTGGGCCGAGCGCGTCTCCTCGGACCTGATGGCGCAAAGCCCGGTGCTGGTCTGGCGCAACATCACCCGGATCAAGCTGATCCAGGCCTTCCGCTCGGCCCATGGCGCGCCGGGCGACGCGCTGCTGCCGGGCGAGCCGCTGATCTGCGACGGGCTGGAACTGCCGCTGAAGCACCGCAAGAAGCGCATCGACCTGGAAGCGCGCGGGCTGATCAAGGGCGCGCAGGTGGTCTATCTGGGGCCGGGGCGCAAGCCGGGCTTTTCCCGCCTGCATGTCGTCGGCGCCGAGGATCCGCGGCTTTCCGCCGCCAGCATCGTCAAGATCGAGATGCCGGATGTCGAGGAGCCCTTCATCCCCTATGCCGCGCGCATGGGCGCGACCTTCCTGCATGGCGCGGCGGTGACGATCCACAAGGCGCAGGGCAGCCAATGGCCCGACGTGCAGGTCTTCGGCCCCGACATCAGCGCCGCCGCCTGGTCGGGCCGCAGCGAGGCCGGAATCGCGCTGTGGAAGCGGCTGGCCTATGTCGCCATC
Source organism: Paracoccus aminovorans (assembly GCF_001546115.1). Classification (GTDB taxonomy): domain Bacteria; phylum Pseudomonadota; class Alphaproteobacteria; order Rhodobacterales; family Rhodobacteraceae; genus Paracoccus; species Paracoccus aminovorans_B. The sequence goes on along the minus strand of NZ_KQ955208.1, from coordinate 349,620 downwards.
ACCCGCGCGCAGGAACGGCTGCATTGGGTGGTGAAATCGCGGCTCGCCCGGCCGACCAGCCCCCTGGGCATCGACCACCTGGAAGCCCCCGCCGCCGCCCTGCAACTGGCGGCCGAGGTCGAGGACTAGCTGCGCCGCATCAGCTTGCGCGCCGCCGTGTTCGGGCGCAGCTGGATCATGCGCAGCTCCAGCGCCTCGGCCAGCGCCTCGCGCGGGATGCCGGTTTCCTCGGACAGCCGCAGCAGGCCGAAATGTACCCGCGCCAGCTCCTGGTAATAGCGGGTGAAATTGTAGTTGATCGCCGCCCCGGCCAGCGCGCCCAGCACCGGCACCGCCTGCGCCGCGAATTTCTGCGCCATCGAGGTCGAGAGTTTCGGCGCCACCTTGGCGATCAGCGCCTGCACCGAATGGCCGGTGATGGTCATCCGCGCCGTCAGCAGCCCCAGGTCGGTGCCCTCGTCGTCCGACAGCGGCCCGGCCGCGGCGAAGACATGCAGCGCCTCGCGCCTCGCCTGGTCCGAATCGGGATCGAAGCCATGCTCGCCGGCAATGTCCATGATCGCGCGCAAAAGCAGCGTCACCGTCACCGGCAGCTCCAGCACGGCGCCGCCGACGCCGGCAAGGCCGCCGACCGCGCCCGAGGTGGTCGAGAGCAGCCGGTTGAACAGATCGCCCCGTTCCCGCAGCACCCCGCGCGAGCGCGAGGCGGCGTCGAAGGCCCGGTTCAGCGCCGCCAGCGTGATGCGGTCCATGCGCCCGCGCACGCCTTGGGGCAGCCGCTCGATCAGCCCCTCGGCCTTGCCGCCGATGGCGGTCATCAGCTCCATCGCGATGCCGCCGGCCGCCAGATAGCGCCGCGCCAGCCGGTCGATCTCGGCATGGACGGTCGGGTCGTCGATGGGCGGCAGCACGTCCTGGCGGACCGGGATGGGCGTGTTCTTGGTCATGCGTGGGCAACCTCGAGATGCGTGGCACAAGGGCAGAAGATCGCCCGGCAAGGGAACTTGCAAGCGCCGCACGGGGTTCCGGCTCCTCGACGAAAACCCAAGGGCCACCGGCCTGCGACCCAGACTGAAGGAAGACCCATGACGATCCGCCGCATCCTCCCTGTCCTGACGCTGGGGGCCGCCCTGGGCCTTGGCCCCGCCTTGGCGCAGGAGGCGGCCGGCCCGAGCCTTGCCGACCTCGGCCAGGACCAGGCGCTGACCGCCGCCTTCGACAAGATGGCCGAGGGTCATCCCATGCCGGACTGGCTGCGCGGCGCGGCGGTGACCACGCCGGCGCAGAAGGTCGCGTTCGGCGGCAAGGAATACCTGGCGATGACCGCCTGCAAGCAGCACGATTGCGCCGCGAACCAGATGGCCATGCTTTACGCGCCGGGCAGCGGCGAGGCCTACGGGTTGCTCTCGGTCCAGGACGGCAAGGGCGCCGAGCTGCTGACCTGGCTCAATATCGGCGGCAATGCCGAATCGATCGACGGCCGCACCATCCTTTACGCGGCGCTGACCGGCAGCCTGGCGAACCACCCCGAGGCCTTCCACTACAAGGACTGACTCAGCCGCGCCCGCCCAGCGACTGCCAGGCCTGGTTCGCAGCCTCGTTGTCGCTGGTGTCGCGGGTCACCGGGCCCTCGACCCCCTGCCAGGCGCCGGGCTCCAGCTCCAGCCCCAGCACGCGGTCGGGGTTGGTGGGCGGCGGCATCTGCACATGCTCGAGTTTGCGAAAGCCGAAGCGGCGGTAATAGGGCTCGTCGCCGACCAGCATGACCCGGGACCAGCCCTGCATTTCGGCCCGCTCCAGCCCCTCGCGAATCAGCAACCCGCCCAGGCCCTCGCCCTGGGCGGTCGGGTGCACGGCGACGGGGCCCAGCAGCAGCACGTCCTCATCGGCCACATGCACCGGCCAGAAGCGGATCGCCCCCACCATCACGTCGAAACTGTCGCGCAGGACCAGGCACAGGCCGGGCACCGGCGCCACGCCCTCGCGCAGGCGATAGGAGCTCAGCGCGGTGCGCCCCGGCGCGAAGCACAGGTCGAGAAGCGCCTCGACCTCGGCGTAATCGACAGCGCGTTCGGGGCGAAGAGCATACATCCGGCCATCCCAAGCTTGCCCATGCCGCGGGCCTGGCGTCCCGCGGGCGAAAGCCCCCGTAACACGCATGACGGGCGGCGAAAACCGCCCGAGCGCCCCCGCGGCAGCGCGCGGGATGAATTTTCTGCGACACCGCGCGCTCCGGCTCGCACCGCAGGCAGCCGAGCTTGCGCTTGACCTCGCGGGGCCGGCCGGGCAGATCTTGGGACCGGACCGGGCGTCCCGCAGGCGGGCCCGGCAGCAATCAGCGGAGGCCGCAGATGTTCTACCGACCCGAGGCCGGCCACGGCCTGCCGCACAACCCGCTGAACGCGCTGGTGGCGCCCCGGCCGATCGGCTGGATCTCGACCCGCGGCCGGCTGGGCGACAATCTCGCGCCCTATTCCTTCTTCAACCTGACCGCCTATGTGCCGCCGCAGGTGATGTTCGCCTCGACCTCGGCCAAGCCCGACCGGCCGGGCACCAAGGACAGCGTGGCCCAGATCGTCGAAAGCCGGGTCTTTTGCGTCAATATCGCCGACGGCGGCATGAAGGACCAGGTGAACGCCAGCTCGGCCGTCCTGGACGCCGGCACCAGCGAATTCGAAGCCGCCGGCATCGCGGCCGCGGAATGCCAGACCATCGACTGCCCGCGCGTTGCCCAGGCCGCGGCCTCGCTGGAATGCCGCATGACCCAGGTGATCCGGCTGGCCGGCCAAGCCAATGTCATGGTGCTGGGCGTGGTGACCGGCATCCACATCCGACCCGACTGCATCGTCGACGGCCGCTTCCGCCCCGCGCTCGGCTGGCTGTCGCGGCTGGGCTACATGGATTACACCATCACCACCGAGACCTTCGAGATGGAGCGCCCCTGATGGCCCGCGATACCCGGACGGTGCGCGACTATATCCGCACCATCGTCGATTTCCCGCACGAAGGCATCCTGTTTCGCGACGTGACGACGCTCTTTGCCGATGCGCGCGGCTTTCGCATGGCGGTGGACCAGCTGCTGGCCGCCTATGCCGGCGAGCCGATCGACAAGGTCGTGGGGCTGGAGGCGCGCGGCTTCATCCTGGGCGGCGCGGTGGCGCATCAGCTGTCGGTGGGCTTCGTGCCGATCCGCAAGAAGGGCAAGCTGCCCGGCGCCACCATCAGCCAGGCCTATGCGCTGGAATATGGCGAGGCGGTGATGGAGATCCACGACGACGCCCTGAAGCCCGGCGAACGGGTGCTGATCGTGGACGACCTCTTGGCCACCGGCGGCACCGCCGCGGCCGGCATCTCGCTTTGCGAGCGGCTGGGCGCCGCGGTGGTGGGCTGCGCCTTCGTGATCGAACTGCCCGAGCTTGGCGGCCGCGCGCTGCTCGAGGGACTGGGCCACGAGGTCCATGCCCTGACCGCCTTCGAGGGCGCCTGACCGCTTGCGGCGGCCCGCCCGGGCGACTAGGTGACAGCCATGGACCAGAAACCGCCCCTGACCCTCTATCTCGCCGCACCGCGCGGCTTCTGCGCCGGCGTGGACCGGGCGATCAAGATCGTCGAGATGGCGCTGCAGAAATGGGGCGCCCCGGTCTATGTCCGCCACGAGATCGTGCACAACAAGTTCGTCGTCGACAGCCTGCGCGACAAGGGCGCGGTCTTCGTCGAGGAACTGGACGACGTGCCCGACGACCGGCCGGTGATCTTCTCGGCCCATGGCGTGCCGAAATCCGTGCCGGCCGAGGCGCGCCGGCGCGAGATGGTCTTCGTCGATGCCACCTGCCCCCTGGTCAGCAAGGTCCATGTCGAGGCCGAACGCCACCATGCCGAGGGCTTGCAGATGGTGATGATCGGCCATGCCGGCCACCCCGAGGTGCTGGGCACCATGGGCCAATTGCCCGAGGGTGAGGTGCTGCTGGTCGAGACCGTCGCGGACGTGGCCCATATCGCGCCGCGCGACCCCGGGCGGCTGGCCTTCATCACCCAGACCACGCTGTCGGTCGACGATACCGCGGCCATCGTCGCGGCCTTGCAGGCGCGCTTCCCGATGATCGTCGGCCCGGCCAAGGAAGACATCTGCTACGCCACGACCAACCGCCAGGCCTCGGTCAAGGCCATCGCTGGCAAGATCGACGCGCTGCTGGTGATCGGGGCGCCGAACAGCTCGAACTCGCGCCGCCTGGTCGAGGTCGGCAGCGCCGCCGGCTGCGCCTATTCGCAGCTGGTGATGCGCGCCGACCAGATCGACTGGCGCGCCATCGCCGGCGCCCGCGCCGTGGGCGTGACCGCCGGAGCCTCGGCGCCCGAGGTGCTGGTCAACGAGGTCATCGACGCCTTCCGCACCCGCTACGCCGTGACCGTGGAACTGGTCGAAACCGCGCGCGAGAATGTCGAGTTCAAGGTGCCCCGCGTGCTGCGAGAGCCGGGCTGACGCCTCGCCTGACCGAAGCGCCGCCGGGGTATTTGAACAACAAAGAAGACCTCCAGAGGTGGGTCCACATCGCCCTGACCCTTCTTTGTTGTACAAATACCCATGTCGCGACGCATGCCAACGGGCCGAGTTTTCTGGTGGAGCGTATCTCGGCCCATCGTCGCGCTTGCCGGCCGCCGCGCCGCCTGCCTATGCTTTACCGGGGGCGGCCGCAGGCGCCGCCGGCAAGGGAGGAAAAGCGCATGACCGTTTATCTGATCGCCGAGGTCAAGGTGACCGACGACGCCTGGATTCCGGATTACGCTGCGCGGGTGCACGAGATCGCCGCCCGCCACAATGGCCGCTACCTGTCGCGCAGCGGCAATATCGAGGAGCTGGAGGGCGAGCCGACCGACGTGACGCTGATCGCGCTGATCCAGTTCCCCTCGCGCGAGGATGCCCTGGCTTTCGCAAACGACCCGGAATACGCCCCCTTCGGCGCGGCGCGCAAGGCCGGCTCGGTCAGCCATTTCCGCCTGATCGACGACACCGACCTGGCCGGCAGCATCCCCTATCTCGGCAAGCCCGGATAGGCGCTTTCCGGCGCTGGCCGCTCGTTTCGTTCCCGCCTATAGTGCCGGCGAAACCGGCGCGGCGGCAAGCGAAAGGATCGACGATGCGGCTTTATTCCATGCCTTCCTCGGGCAACAGCTACAAGGTGCGGCTGCTCTTGGCGCTGCTGGGCCGGGCCTGCGAGATCGTCGATGTCGAATACATGACCGAGGCGCTGGAAAGCGCCCGGGCCGAGGGGCGGCTGCCCTTCGGCAAGGCGCCGGTGCTGGCGCTGGAGGACGGCCAGCTGCTGCCCGAATCCAATGCGATCCTGTGCTTCCTGGGCGAAGGCTCGGCCTATGTCCCGGCCGATCCGGTGCTGCGCGCCGAGATGCTGGGCTGGATGTTCTGGGAGCAGAACCAGCACGAGGGCACCATCGCCGTGCGCGCCGCGCTGCGCTTCTATCCGCATCGCCGCGCCCTGGCCACGCCCGAGCGCATGGCCGAACTGCTGGATCGCGGCCATGCCAACCTGCAGATCATGGAAGACCGGCTCTCGGGGCGCGACTGGCTGGTCGGCGATGCGGTCAGTCTGGCCGACATCTGCCTTTACGCCTATACCCATACGGCCGGCGCGCGCGGCGGCTTCGACATGGCGCGGTTTCCGGCCATCGCGGCCTGGCTCGACCGCGTCGCCGCCCTGCCCGGCTATCAGGGGCTCGAGGCATGAGCGCGTTGTTCCACATGATGGAATGCCGCGGCGATTTCGCCGGTCGGCACCGGTTGTTCCATATCGTGGAATGTGAGGGGCGCGCATGACCCGGCTCTATGCATGGACCGACGGGGCATGTAGCGGCAATCCCGGCCCGGGCGGCTGGGGCGTGCTGATGCGCGCCATTGAGGGCGAGGCGGTGTTGAAGGAGCGCGAGCTGTCGGGGGGCGAGCCCGACACCACCAACAACCGCATGGAGCTGATGGCCGCCATCGCCGCGCTGGAGATCCTGGCCCGGCCCAGCGAGATCACCGTCACCACCGACAGCGCCTATGTGAAGAACGGCGTCACGCAATGGATCCACGGCTGGAAGCGCAACGGCTGGCGCACGGCCGACCGCAAGCCGGTGAAGAATGCCGAACTGTGGCAGCGGCTCGACGCCGCGCAGGCCCGCCACCAGGTGCGCTGGGAATGGATCAAGGGCCACGCCGGCCACCCCGAGAACGAGCGCGCCGACGAGCTGGCGCGCGCCGGCATGGCGCCCTTCAAGCCGGCGAAGGTCTGAGATGCAGGCGCTGGTGGCGCTGCTGGACTATGCCTCGGTGCTGGTCTTTGCGCTGACCGGGGCGCTGGTCGCCAGCCGGGCGCAGCTCGACCTGGTCGGCTTCGTTTTCTTCGCCACGCTGACCGGGGTCGGCGGCGGCACGCTGCGCGACCTGGTGCTGGGCCGGACCCCGGTGTTCTGGGTCGACCGGCCCGAGCTGATCCTGCTGACCACCGCCGCCGCCATCGTGGTGTTCTTCACCGCGCATCTGCTGGAAAGCCGCTATCGCGCGATCCTGTGGCTCGACGCCTGCGCGCTGGCCGTGGCGGTGCCGGCCGGCGTGGGCGTGGCCCTGCAGGCCGGGGTTGGCCCGGTCGTCACGGTGATGATGGGGGTGATGACCGGCACCTTCGGCGGGCTGATGCGCGACGTGGTCGGCAACGAGGTGCCGCTGGTGCTGAAACAGGGCGAGCTTTACATCACCGCGACCTTCGGCGGCGCGGTCGCGGCGCTGGCGCTGCTGGCGCTGGGGCTGCCCTATCCGCTGGCGCTGTTCGGCTGCGCCGCCGTGGTGCTGGCGCTGCGCGCGGGCAGCATGGCTCTGGGCTGGCGGCTGCCGGTCTACAAGGCGCGGCCGCCGCGCGGCTAGCGCATCCCGGTCAACGCTCGGACCAGACCGCCATCTCGGTGCCGCCGGGTTCGCGGAACTGGAAGCGCCGGCCGCCGGGGAAATCGAAGATCGGCCGGGTGATCTCGGCCCCCGCCTCGGTCACGAGGGTCAGCGCCGCCTCGAGATCGTCGGTGCGCAGGATGACCAGCGGCGGCGCCAGGGTGCCGGCCGCGATGCCGCCCGAAATGCCGGCATCGGCCAGTTCCTGGTATTCGGGACCGTAGTCGTTGAAGCCCCAGCCGAAGGCGCGGGCAAAGAACGCCTTGGTCGCCGGCAGATCGGGCGAGGAGAATTCGAGATAGTCGATCTTCATGGCCGGCCCTCCGCGATGTTCGCGTTTTGTTTACGCCTGCCGGGCCGATGATGCAAGGCTCTAGCGCAGGACCGGCGGGCCGGCCGTGACGGCCATGTTCTCGACCCCCATGCGCAGCCCGGCGCCGATGCGATGCGCCAGCGCCGACCAGCCCTGCGCGGCCTCGGGCGGCAGGGTGCGGCGCAGGGTTTCGTCGAAGAGCATCAGCCAGGGCGCGAAATGCTGGCCGTGGACATTGCCGGCCATGATATGCGCGCGCATCGGGCTGCCCTCGTAGCTGCGCTCGTAGAGGATGGCGTTGCGCCAGAAGGCGGCGATCTTGGCCTCATGCGCGGGCCAGTCGGTGACATGGGCGGCAAAGATCGGCCCCAACTCCTCGTGCCGGCGGATGGCGGCGTAGAAGGTGGCGACGACGCGGTCGATCTCTTCGGGGGTGATGTCGAAACGGGGCGGAATCATGGCCGCGATATGGGCCCGCGCGCGCGCCGGCGCAAGGCGGCCGGATGTCACAGGACGCCTATGGCGCGCGGGTTCCGGCCAGCGGCGGCGCCATGGTGCCCGCGACGAGCACGTCAGCCCGTTCCGCAGCAGCGGCAGGGTCGATGAGGGCGCCAGCAGCCGGTCGCGCAGCCAGGGCAGGCTGCGGCTGCGGGATTGATACATCGGCGTGAAGGCCGCGCTCATGCCCTGGTAGATCAGGACGTGCCAGCGGCGCATGGCGGCGTAAGCGGCGGGCGCGTCCTCCAGCGGTCCGTGCAGCGCCAAGCCGAGCGCGAGCGCATCGAGCAGCGCCATGTTCGCGCCCTGCCCCAGCTGCGGGCTGGCGCGATGCGCGGCATCGCCGATATGGACCAGCCCCGGCGCGAAGGGCCGGCGCAGGGTGCCATGGGCATAGCGCGCCTGGGTCATCGCCGCATTGTCGCGGATGCCGTTCAGAAAGGACGCCATCTGTGGCCAGAGAGCGACGGCCTCGGCCTTCCAGGCCCCGAGGTCGCGTTGCGGCCAGCTGTCCAGTTCGGCGCGGGGCATAGACCAGAAGACGGCGGCGCGCGGCGTGTCGTCCGCAGGCAGGCGGCCGATGGGCAGCACCCCCGCCATGCGGCTGGCGCAGCTGGTCGCGCGGCAACTCGGTCTCGGGCCAGGGCACGGTGCCCCAGATCGCGCTATGGCCGAGCGGCCGCGCCTGCAACGGCGAGAGGCGCGAGCCGGCGCCGCTGGCATCGACGATCAGGTCGAAGGGACCATGGCTGCGGCCATCCGCCAGCGCGCCCGCGATGGCGATGCGGTAGCTCATGGCGCTTGCTGCCCCAGCCGCGCGCGGGCCGCAAGCCGCGCTTGCAGGCGGCGGGGCGGTTTTCTATAACCCGGCGCATGTTCAGCATGGGCAGCATCATTCGAATTACCCGCCCGGCGGCCTAGGGGATCCTTCGCCGCCGGGTTACGCATGCCAGCCCTGCCACCGAAGGATTCCCGCCCGATGAGCGACACGACCGAGACCGCGCCCGACTATCGCGACACCGTCTTCCTGCCCCAGACCGATTTTCCGATGCGCGCCGGCCTGCCGCAGCGCGAGCCGGAATGGCTGGCCCGCTGGGAGCGGATCGGCATCTATGACCGGCTGCGCGAGCGGGCGGCAGGCCGGACGCCCTTCATCCTGCACGACGGCCCTCCTTACGCGAACGGCAACCTGCATATCGGCCACGCGCTGAACAAGACCATCAAGGACATCATCGTGCGCAGCCACCAGATGATGGGCCGCGATGCGCGCTATGTGCCGGGCTGGGACTGCCACGGCCTGCCGATCGAGTGGAAGATCGAGGAGAAATACCGCCATGACGGCCGCGACAAGGATGCGGTGGACGTGGTCGAGTTCCGCCAGGAATGCCGCCGTTTCGCCGAATCCTGGGTCGACATCCAGCGCGAGGAGTTCAAGCGCCTGGGCATCACCGGCAAGTGGGACGATCCCTATCTGACCATGGATTTCCACGCCGAGGCGGTGATCGCGGCCGAGTTCATGAAGCTGCTGATGAACGGTTCGCTTTATCAGGGATCGAAGCCGGTGATGTGGTCTCCGGTCGAGAAGACCGCGCTGGCCGAGGCCGAGGTCGAGTATCACGACCACCAGAGCCATACCATCTGGGTGCGGTTTGCCGTCACCGGGTCGGAGGGTATTTGGGGAGCGAAGAAGCCCGCCAGCGTGGTGATCTGGACCACCACGCCCTGGACGATTCCGCAGAACCGGGCGGTGGCCTATAATCCGGGCATCGCCTATGGGCTGTATCGCGTGGATGCGGTGGCCGAGAATGCAACCGCGAAGCCCGGCGAATTGCTGGTTCTGGCGGATGCGCTGGCCGAAAGCGTGAAGCAGGCCGGCAAGATCGAGGGCTGGGAGCGGCTGCGCGACGTGACGGCCTCGGACCTGGAGGGGCTGGTGTTGGCCCATCCGCTGCGCGGCGTCGAGGGCGGTGCGGGCGAGTGGGACTATGACGTGCCCATGCTGCCGGGCGAGCATGTCACCGAGGACGCGGGCACCGGCTTCGTGCATACCGCGCCCAGCCATGGCGACGACGACTATCAGCTGGGGCTGAAGTTCAAGCTGCCGATGACCTATAACGTCGAGCCGGACGGCTCGTATCGCGCCGACCTGCCGCTGTTCGGCGGCCAGGCGATCCTGACGCCCGAGGGCAAGGAAGGCCCGGCGAATGTCAGCGTCATCAAGCAGCTGGCCTGGGCCGGGGCGCTGCTGGCCAAGGGCAAGGTCAAGCACTCCTATCCGCATTCGTGGCGCTCCAAGGCGCCGCTGATCTATCGCAATACGCCGCAATGGTTCGCCGCCATCGACTTTGCGCTGGCCGACGGCATGGGGCAATATGGCGACACCATCCGGACGCGGGCGCTGACCTCGATCGACAAGCTGGTGAAATGGTGGCCGCAATCGGGGCGCAACCGCATCCATTCCATGGTCGAGAACCGGCCCGACTGGGTGCTGTCGCGCCAGCGCGCCTGGGGCGTGCCGCTGACCTGCTTCGTGAAGAAGGGCGCCAAGCCCACCGACCCGGACTTCCTGCTGCGCGACCAGCGCGTCAACGACCGCATCATCGCCGCCTTTGAACGGGACGGCGCCGATGTCTGGTATCGTCCCGGCTTTGCCGCCGAGGTGCTGGCGGGCGTCGCCGATCCGGCGGATTACGACCAGGTGATGGACGTGCTGGACGTCTGGTTCGACAGCGGCTCGACCCATGCCTTCGTGCTGCGCGACCGCGCCGACGGGGCGCCGGACGGCATTGCCGACGTCTATCTGGAGGGCACCGACCAGCATCGCGGCTGGTTCCAGTCCTCGCTGTTGCAGGCCTGCGCGACCAAGGGTCGGGCGCCCTATCGCAATGTGGTCACGCATGGCTTCACGCTGGACGAGAAGGGCATGAAGATGTCCAAGTCGCTGGGCAATACCATTGTCCCGGCCGAGGTCATCAAGCAATACGGCGCCGACATCCTGCGGCTCTGGGTGGCGCAGACCGACTATACCGCCGACCAGCGCATCGGCCCCGAGATCCTGAAGGGCACCGCCGACAGCTATCGCCGGCTGCGCAATACGCTGCGCTTCGTGCTGGGCAATCTCGACGGCTTTGCCGAGGCCGAGCGGATCGAGCCGGCCGAGATGCCGGAGCTGGAGCAATGGGTGCTGCACCGGCTGGCGCAGCTCGACACGCAGCTGCGCCATGGCTATGACAGCTTCGACTTCCAGGGCGTGTTCCAGACCGTGTTCCAGTTCGCCACGGTGGATCTGTCGGCCTTCTATTTCGACATCCGCAAGGACGCGCTTTACTGCGACGCGCCCGATTCGGCGCGGCGGCGGGCGGCGCGGACGGTGCTGGACCTGCTGTTCCACCGCATCGTGACCTGGCTTGCGCCGATCCTGCCCTTTACCATGGAGGATGTCTGGCTGGCGCGCTTCCCGTCCGAGGAGGGCAGCGTGCATCTGCAGGACTTCCCCGCCACCCCGGCCGACTGGCTGAACGAGGGCCTGGCGCGGAAATGGGAAACGATCCGCCGCATCCGCCGCGTGGTCACTGCCGCGCTGGAGATCAAGCGCACCGACAAGGTGATCGGCGCCAGCCTGGAAGCCGCGCCGGTGGTGCATGTCGAGGATGCGGAGGAGCTGAAGGCGCTGAAATCGGTGGATTTCGCCGATATCTGCATCACCTCGGGCATCAGCCTGACCGCCGACCCGGCCCCGGCCGAGGCGTTCCGGCTGGCGGAGGTGCCGGGCATCGGCGTGGTCTTCGAGGGCGCGATGGGCGAGAAATGCCAGCGCTGCTGGAAGATCCTGCCCGATGTCGGCAGCCATGCCCATGCCGGCACCTGCGCGCGCTGCGACGCGGTGCTGGGCTGAAACCGGCGGGCGCCGCCTTGCGCGGCGCCCGTCTCAGCGGAACCAGAGCTCGGCCCGACGCAGCCGCTGGCGCATGGCTTTTTCCGGCGGCGGCGGGTCTTCGCCGGCAAAAAGCGGGCGGATGCGGTCCCGCCCCTCGCCCGCAAGGATCAGGCGCTGCACGGCCTCGTCCTCCGCAAGCAGCGGCGCGATGCGGGGATCGGTGGCCAGTTCCTCGATCAGCGCGACGACCGCATCGGATTCGCGGGCATAGAGCAGCGACAGGTTGCGGTAATGGCAGCTGGCCCAGCCGTCGAGGCCGGCGAGCTCCGGCCCCGGCCGGCCGCCGCCCAGCGAATGGATCACCAGCGGCAGCGCCACCTGGTCGAGCCAGGGGTCGAGCGACTGGCAGGCCAGCGCCTCGCCCGGGTCGGCCTGGATACGGTCGGAGAAGTCGAGGAATCGGCGGCCGAATTCCTGCGCATCGGCGCCGAAGAACCAGCCGGCGTTGAAATAAAGGTACCGCTCCCAATGCTCGTCGGGCTGGGCGAGGTCGAGCGAGCCTGCGAAATCCAGCCCGAAACGGTCATAGAGCGATTGCCAGATCTGCGTGTAGCCGGGGCCGTAGGGCGGCGGCTCGGGCCAGCTGGCGCTGCGCCGCATCGAGGCCGAGGGCCGCGCGAAGTCGAAGCCGACGCGATCGAGCGGGCCGGTGATCAGCGTGTCGCTGTCGAAGAAGACGAAAGGCTGGTCGGCGGGCAGGATGGTCAGCGCCTCGATCTTGTTGCCATAGGGGTAGCTGCGGCCGAAGCGGGTGGCGGTGAAGGGCAGGATCTCGGCGCCGAAGCCTGCGAGCGCCTGGCGCACCGGAGCGGGCATCGGGGTGGCGGCGCCGGCCCAGGCGGCCTCGGGGCGCGGCTCGGCGACGATCAGCCGGCCGCGCCAATCGGGCGCGTTGCGGCGCAGGCTGGCGGCGAAGAGCACCGCCTGCACGCCCAGCCGCTGGCCCTGGCCGATCAACAGGATGTCGAAGCCCTGCGGCGGGAACAGCTGCGGCGAGGGCGGTGCCGCGTCGGAGGGGGGCTGGAATTCCGGCGCGCTGGCCGCCGGCTGCGGCTTGGCGGCACCCTTGCGGGCGGCGCGCTCGGCCTGGCGGGCGGCGCGGCGCGCCTCGCGCGCGGCGCGGTTGGCGGCTTGGCGGGCGGCCCGCGCGGCGGCCTGTGTCTCGGCGTCCCTGCTGTCTTCGGCCATGCTTGCGCCCCATACGAATCTTATTCGGGACAGGTCTTAGCAAGGCTGGGGGCTATCATTCCAGAGAAGAATTGAATTCGTAAAATTCAACTTTAAATGGATTTGACCAGGTGCGATTTTCAATATTCGCGCAGGGATCCGGCATATTCAGGCTGGCCGGCATGGAAACCTCACCAAAAAGGCAGGTTCACCCATGGGGTGTTTCACGGCAGGCTGCCCCTAGCCGTTGAACGATTTCCTCTTTTTCTCAGGTACGGCGAGACCGGGTGAGACTGGGCACGGTCCTCACCCGGTCGCTCAATTCCGTATATATCTGGCAGATCGGAATATTCCTGTCGATGCGCTTGGATTCGCACCGGCGGATTTCCACCGATTTCCGTTGGGGAAACTGCCCGGGGCGCAGCGTGAATTCCACCGTGAATTGAGCGATTATCTTTATGGTTGAATCGCGCCCGCGGGCCCCTGCCCCGCCGCCCGCGGCCCGGACCCGCTTCCCCCTGCCGGCGCCGAAAGATTTTCAACGCTGCGTTAAGACAGCAAGGGCAAATGGGCGAATAGCGGCACTTCGCGGCGCAAGCTAGTGTTCCGACAGCTAGAGAGGGAGTCCAACATGTCCGATTTCGCCGTCATCTGGGACTGGCTCGCATTCGCCATTCGCTGGACGCATGTCGTCACCGCGATCTGCTGGATCGGCTCGTCCTTTTACTTCGTCGCGCTCGACCTTGGCCTGCGCAAGGTGCCCGGCCTGCCCGCCGGCGCGCACGGCGAGGAGTGGCAGGTCCATGGCGGCGGCTTCTACCATATCCAGAAATACCTGGTGGCGCCCGAGCGGATGCCCGACCACCTGATCTGGTTCAAATGGGAAAGCTACATGACCTGGATCTCGGGGGCGGCGCTTCTGATGGTTACCTATTGGGTCGGGTCCGAGCTGTTCCTGATCGATCCCGCCAAGATGGAGCTGGCGCCCTGGCAGGCGATCCTGATCTCGGCCGGGTCGCTGTCGATCGGCTGGCTGGTCTATACCAACCTGTGCAAGTCCAAACTGGGCGAGACGCCGACGCTGCTGATGCTCTTGCTGTTCGTGCTGCTGATGGCGATGGGCTGGGGCTATAACCAGGTCTTCACCGGCCGCGCCACCATGCTGCACCTGGGCGCCTTCACCGCCACGATCATGACGGCGAACGTGTTCTTCATCATCATGCCGAACCAGCGCATCGTCGTCGCCGATCTCAAGGCCGGGCGTCCCGCCGATCCGAAATACGGCAAGATCGCCAAGCTGCGCTCGACGCATAACAACTACCTGACCCTGCCGGTGGTGTTCCTGATGCTGTCGAACCACTATCCGCTGGCCTTCGCCACCGAATACAACTGGATCATCGCCGGGCTGATCTTTCTGATGGGCGTGACCATCCGCCACTTCTTCAACACCATGCACGCCGGCGGCGGCATGAAATGGTGGACCTGGGCGATCACCACGATCCTGTTCATCATCGTGATGTGGCTCTCGACCGCGCCGATGTTCCGCCAGACGCTGGAAGAGGCCGAGGCCCGCGTCCTGACGCCGACCCAGCAGGCGATGATCGACTCGCCCGGCTGGGAGGACGCCTCGAACGCGGTGCTGGGCCGCTGCGCCATGTGCCACGCCCGCGAGCCGGGCTATGAGGGGATCTACACCGCGCCCAAGGGCGTGCTGCTGGAGACCCCCGACGACATCACCCGCGCCGCGCGCGAGATCTACATCCAGGCCGGCGTGACCCATGCCATGCCGCCCGCGAACGTCAGCTTCATGGAACCCGAGGAGCGCCAGGCCATCGTCGACTGGTACCGCGGGTTGCCGAAAAGCTACGCCTGGAACTGATCGGCGGGCCTATTGGCCCAATGCGTGCCAGACGCCGCCGACACCATCCCCCGCCATGTCGCCGGCCTTCTTGTCGCCGGCGAAATAATAGGCGGGCTTGCCGTTAAGCGCCCATTGCCGGCTTCCGTCCGTGCGCTCGACCATGGTCCAGCCCTCGGGCTTCGTCTCGCCCTCCTGCGCCAGATAGGGCGGCCATTTCACCGCGCAATCGTCGTAGCAGGCAGATTTCCCGCCGGCGTCCTTGTCGAAGCTGTAAAGCGTCATTCCGTTGTCGCCGGTCGCGACGCCCTGCGCCTGCGCCGCGCCGAAGGACAGCAGGACCATCCCCGCCGCCAGCCAGCCATAAACCCGTTTCATGATCGACCTCCCTGCCCCGCAAGGCATCTGGCGGCCGTTTCGGATCGCGCACCATGATCGGACGCAGTCCCGGCGGCCGTGATGCATTCTGGACCCGCGGCGTTTCGCCGTCGCTTCACATTTCAGCGACGGCCGGGCGTCACGCGAACACCCCCCGCGTCTCGCGCGCGATGAAATCCGCGAACAGCCGCACCTTGGGGTCCTGCAGGCGCCGGTGAGGGGTCAACACGCCGAATTGCGAGGGCAGCGGCGGGAATTGCGGCAGCACCTCGACCAGTTCGCCCGAGGCGAGTTGCGCGGCCACCTCGTAGCGCGGCCGGTTGACGATGCCGCGTCCCTCCTGCGCCCAGGCGCTGAGCACATCGCCGTCGTCGGCATCGAACTTGCCGTTCACCAAGAGCTTCTGCGGCCCCTCGGGCGTCTGCAGCACCCAGTAATATTCCGGGCTGCGCGGATAGCGCAGCAGCAGGCAGTTGTGCTGCGTCAGGTCGTCGGGCTGTTCGGGCGTGCCATGCGCGTCGAGATAGGCCCGCGTCGCCACCAGCGCCCGCCGGCATTCGGCGATGCGGCGCCATTTCAGCGCCGAATCCTGCGGCTCGCCCAGGAAGAAGGCCAGGTCGATGCCGTCGGCGATGATGTCCACGTTGCGGTCCGACAGCCGCAGGCGCAGCTCGACGCCCGGATATTCGTCGCAAAACCGCGGCACCAGCGGCGCGATCAGCCGCCGCCCCAGCCCCAGCGGCGCCGTGACCCGCAAGGCGCCATGCGGATTGCCGGAAAAGCCCGAGACCACCGCCTCGGCCTCGTCCAGGGTCTCGATCACCCGGCGGGCATTGTCGTAGAAGGCCCGCCCGACCTCGGTCGGCACCAGCTTGCGGGTGGTGCGGTTCAAGAGCCGCACCCCGTAGCGGGTTTCCAAGTCCTTGATCCGGTTCGAGGCCACCGCCGGCGACATGCGCAGGTCGCGCCCGCCAGCCGTGATCGAGCCCAGTTCGACCACGCGCACGAAAACCCGCAGACTTTCAAGATATGGCATGGGCTCACCTCGGCTCTTTCAAGGAATCGCTGAAAGTCTTATGCTCAATCCGTGATTTCGCAAAGTCCAATTCGCATCTAGGCTTTCCCCATACCCAGCCATGCCGAGCGAGGACCGATGGGCCACGAATTGCGCTTCCTGCTGAACGATACCGAGATCCGCCTGACCGAGGCCGGCTCATCGGACACGCTTCTGGATTTCCTGCGACTGAACCGCCGCCTGACCGGCACCAAGGAGGGCTGCGCCGAAGGCGACTGCGGCGCCTGCACCGTCCTGGTCGGCCGCCTGCACCACGGCACGCTGCATTACGAGCCGATCAATGCCTGCATCCGCTTCCTGGCCTCGTGCCACGGCTGCCATGTCGTGACCATCGAGCACCTGCGCGGACAGGGCGGCGGGCTGCACCCGGTCCAGGCGGCCATGGTCGAACATCACGGCAGCCAATGCGGCTTCTGCACGCCGGGCTTCGTCATGGCGCTTTACGGGCTGTGGATGCAGAACCCGCGCCCCGACATGCTGGCGGTCGAGACGGCGCTGCAGGGCAACCTGTGCCGCTGCACCGGCTACGAGCCGATCGTGAAGGCCGCCTTTGCGGCGTCCGAGGCCGGCGGGCAGAACTTCGACGCCCTGACCGTCGAGCGCGACCGGGTGACGGCGGCGCTGTCGGCGATCCCGCGCGAGCGGGTCGAGATCGCGCGCGGCGCGGACCGGGCCATCCTGCCGGCCGATGCCGCCGACCTGGCGCAGGTGCTGGCCGAGAATCCCAAGGCCACCATCGTCGCCGGCGCCACCGACGTGGGGCTGTGGGTGACGAAATTCCTGCGCGACATCTCTCCGGCGGTGTTCATCGGCCATATGCAGGATCTGAAGAAGATCGAGATCACCCCCGGCCATATCACGCTGGGCGCGGGCGTGACCTATTCGGAATTCGAGCCCTTCGTGCTGGCGCATTTCCCCGAGGCGCTGGACTATTGGCGCCGCATCGGCGGCTGGCAGGTTCGCAATGCCGGCACCATCGGCGGCAACGTGGCGAACGGCTCGCCCATCGGCGAGACCCCGCCCCTGCTGATCGCGCTTGGCGCGAGCCTGCGCCTGCGCAGCGTCGAAGGCACCCGCGACCTGGCCGTCGAGGATTACTTCATCGATTACGGCAAGCAGGACCGCCGCCCCGGCGAATTCGTCGAAAGCATCACCGTGCCCCTGAAGGGCGAGGAGGCGCGCATCGCCGCCTACAAGGTCAGCAAGCGCCATCACGCCGACATCACCGCCTCGGCCGCGGCCTTCCATGTCGAGACCGACGGCGCGACGATCATCGATGCCCGCGTCGCCTTCGGCGGCATGGCCGCAACGCCGAAACGCGCCCGGGGCGCCGAGGCCGCGCTGCGGGGGCAACCCTTCACCGCCGAGACCTTCGAGGCCGCCGCCAAGGCCGTGGCCAATGACTTCCAGCCGCTCAGCGACTGGCGGGCCAGCGCCGAATACCGCCAGCAACTCGCCGCCAATTTCTTCCGCCGCTTCTGGCTTGAACAGTCGGGCGCCGAACACCGCCTGAGGAGGGTCGAATGAAACAGGACGTCATCGTGAAGGGCGCAGCCCATACCTCGATCATCCACGACAGCGCCATCAAGCACGTCACCGGCCAGGCCGATTACACCGACGACCTGATGATGCCCGAGGGCACGCTGCACGGCTATCTGGGCCTCTCGACGGTTGCGCATGGCCGGATCCTGTCGATGGACCTCGACGCCGTCAGGAAGGCGCCGGGCGTGCATCTGGTGCTGACGGCCGAGGACATTCCCGGCGTCAATGACATCAGCCCGAACGGGCTGCACGACGACCCGGTCTTCGCCACGCCCGAGGTGCAGTTCCTGGGCCAGCCGATCTTTGCCGTGATCGCCGAGACCCGCGACCTGGCCCGCCGCGCCTGCAAGCTGGCCCGCGTCGAATACGAGGAACTGCCGTTTTCGCTGGACGCCATCGCCGCCCGCGATGCCGGGCTGGGCTATGTCACCAAGCCCCTGAAACTGGCACGCGGCGACATGGCGGAAATGGGCACGGCGCCGCGCCGGCTGGAAGGCCGGCTGACCGTCGGCGGCCAGGAACATTTCTACCTGGAAAGCCAGATCGCCTTCGCCATCCCGGGCGAGGATGACGAGGTCATCGTCAACACCTCGACCCAGCACCCGAGCGAGGTGCAGCACATGGTCGCCCATGTGCTCGACGTGCCTTCGAACGCGGTGGTGGTGAACGTGCGCCGCATGGGCGGCGGCTTCGGCGGCAAGGAATCGCAGATGAACATCTTCTGCGTCACCGCCGCGCTGGCCGCGAAGAAGCTCAAGCGCGCGGTCAAGATCCGCCCCGACCGCGACGACGATTTCCAGATCACCGGCAAGCGCCACGATTTCGTCATCGACTATCGCTGCGGCTATGACGAGACCGGCAAGATCCATGCCGTGGACGCCGATTTCTATGCCCGTTGCGGCTTTTCGGCCGATCTCTCCGGCCCCGTGACCGACCGCGCGCTGTTCCACGCCGACAATGCCTATTACTATCCGGCGGTGGAACTGCGCAGCCATCCGATGAAGACCAACACCGTCTCGAACACCGCCTTCCGCGGCTTCGGCGGCCCGCAGGGCGTCATCATGGCCGAGCGCATCGTCGAGGACATCGCCTATGCGCTTGGCCGCGACCCGCTGGAGATCCGCAAGGCGAACCTCTACCAGAACGGCCAGCTCACCCCCTATCACCAGGAGGTCGAGGACCAGATCCTGCCGCGCATCTTCGAGGAACTCGAGGCCTCGTCGGACTACCACGCGCGCCGCCGGGCCGTGCTGGACTGGAACGCCCGCGGCGGCACCATCCGCAAGGGCATCGCCCTGACCCCGGTGAAATTCGGCATCAGCTTCACCGCGACCTGGTACAACCAGGCCGGCGCGCTGATCCATATCTATTCGGACGGCTCGATCCACCTGAACCATGGCGGCACCGAGATGGGCCAGGGGCTGAACACCAAGGTGGCGCAGGTCGTGGCCGAGGCCCTGAGCGTCAGCATCGACCGCATCAAGATCACCAAGACCACGACCGAAAAGGTGCCGAACACCTCGGCCACCGCGGCCTCCTCGGGCTCGGACCTGAACGGCATGGCAGCGCTCGATGCCTGCGAGCAGCTGCTGGCGCGGCTCAAGGCCTTTGCCGCCGAGGCGAAACAGGTCGACCCCGAGTTCGTCACCATCGGCGAGACGGTGCGCATCGGCGACGAGGAGATCCCGTTCCAGGATTTCATCAACACCGCCTATATCGCGCGGGTGCAGCTGTCGGCGGCGGGCTTCTACAAGACGCCCAAGATCCACTGGAACCGCGACACCGGGTGCGGCCGGCCGTTCTATTACTACGCCTATGGCGCGGCCTGCGCCGAGGTCTCGGTCGATACGCTGACCGGCGAATATGTGGTCGAACGCGCCGATGTGCTCCATGACGTCGGCCGCAGCCTGAACCCGGCGCTGGACAAGGGCCAGGTCGAGGGCGCCTTCATCCAGGGCATGGGCTGGCTCACCTCCGAGGAGCTCTGGTGGGACCAGAAGGGCCGGCTGCGCACCCATGCGCCCTCGACCTACAAGATCCCGCTGGCCTCGGACCGGCCCAAGGTGTTCAACGTCGCCCTGGCCGACTGGTCGGTGAACCGCGAGAACACCATCAAGCGTTCGAAGGCCGTGGGCGAGCCGCCCTTCATGCTGCCGATCAGCGTGTTCCAGGCCCTGAACATGGCGGTGGCCAGCTTCAACGGCTATCGCGAGAACCCGCGCATCGACGCCCCGGCCACGCCCGAGCGCGTGCTGATGGCCATCGAGAGGCTCAGATGATCCGGGTCCGGATCACCCGCACGCGCGGCTCCAGCCCGCGCGAGACCGGGGCGGCGATGGTCGTCACCGCCCAGGGCGTGCAGGGCACCATCGGCGGCGGCCAGCTGGAATACATGGCCATCGACCGCGCCCGGCAGATGCTGGCGCGCGACGAGGCGGCGGCGCGCATGGACGTTCCCCTGGGCCCCGAGATCGGCCAGTGCTGCGGCGGCCGGGTCGAGCTCGACCTGACCCGCATCGCCGAGGCGCCCCCGGCCCCCGAGCATCCGCAAGTGCTGATCTTCGGCGCGGGCCATGTCGGCCGGGCGCTGTCCAGGGCGCTGGCGCTCTTGCCCCTGCGCCCGATCCTGATCGACCAGCGCGCCCAGGAACTGGCCCAGGCCAACGGCGAAACCCGCCTGACCCCCCTGCCCGAGGCCGAGATCCGCAAGGCCCCCTTCGGCAGCAGCTTCGTGATCCTGACGCATGACCACGCGCTGGACTTCCTGCTCGCGGCCGAGGCGCTGCGCCGTATGGACGCGCCCTATATCGGCATGATCGGCAGCAAGACGAAACTGGCGCAGTTCCGCCGCTTCGCCCGCGCCCAGGGGCTCGACACCGACCGCCTGACCTGCCCGATCGGCGCCGGCTGGTCCAGGGACAAGCGCCCCGAGATCATCGCCGCCTTCACCGCCGCCGAGCTGATCTGCCGCCTGACCCAATCCACTTCTTTGCTCCGGAAATACCCATGCGACAGCTGATCCGGGGGCGCACGCTCTCCTTCCACGCCGACCCGGTGGAAACCGAAAACGCCTTCTCCTATCACGAGGACGGCGCCATCGTCACCCGCGACGGCCGCATCGAGGCCGTGGGCGATTATGCCGCCCTGCGCGACCCGGACCTGCTGGAAGTCGACCACCGCCCGCATCTGATCCTGCCCGGCTTCATCGACACGCATATCCATTTCCCGCAGGTGCAGGTGGTGGCGAGCTGGGGCGCGCAGCTCCTCGACTGGCTGAACACCTATACCTTCCCCGAGGAAAGCCGCTTCGCCGAGCAAGGCCATGCCCCGCAGATGGCCGAGCATTTCCTGAACCTGCTGCTCGCGCATGGCACCACCAGCGCGGTCGCCTTCTGCTCGGTGCATCCGCAATCGGCCGAGGCGCTGTTTTCCGCCGCCGACCGGCGGAACATGGCGATGATCGCCGGCAAGGTGATGATGGACCGCAACGCCCCCGAAGGCGTCCTGGACACGCCCCAGCAGGGCTATGACGACAGCAAGGCGCTGATCGCGAAATGGCACGGCACCGGCCGCCAGCGCTATGCCATCACCCCGCGCTTCGCCATCACCTCGACGCCCGAGCAGATGGCGATGACCGGCCAGCTCGTGCGCGAACATCCCGACTGCCACATCCAGACCCATCTGAGCGAGAACAAGGACGAGATCGCCTTCACGCTCAGCCTCTATCCCCAGGCGCGCGATTATCTCGACATCTACGAAAGCTACGGCTTGCTCGGCGACAAGATCCTGCTCGGCCACTCGATCCATCTCGAGGAACGCGAGATCGCCCGCATGGCCGAGACCGGCAGCCATCCGGTGTTCTGCCCGACCTCGAACCTGTTCCTGGGCTCGGGCCTCTTCGACGAAGGCGGCCTGCGGGCGCGCGGCATTTCCTCGGGCATCGCCACCGATATCGGCGGCGGCACCAGCTATTCCATGCTGCAAACCCTGAACGAGGGCTACAAGATCCTGCAACTGCGCGGCCAGAAGCTGCACCCCTTCGCCGCCTTCCACTGGGCGACGCGCGGCAATGCCCGCGTGCTGGGCATGGAGGACGAGATCGGCACCCTGGTCCCCGGCTCCATGGCCGACCTGGTGGTGCTCGACAGCCGCGCGACGCCCGCGATGGCGCTGCGCATGGAGCGCGCCAGCACGCTGGCCGAGGAGCTGTTCATCCTGCAGATCATGGGCGACGACCGCAGCGTGGCGCAGACCTATGTCGCCGGACAGCCGATGCTGGCCGTAACGCAGGGATAGTTGCCAAAAAAGGGGAAGCATGCGCAAACGCAAGCAATAGCCTGCGCAAGGGCGTCAAGCGAAATCCGCGCGGATCGCTGACTTAAGTGAGCAGATGGGTGACGTCGGCGCGGGAATAGACCCTCGCGCTGCCGCCTGCGGGGCATATACCATCTGCGTCAAGCCGCGCTTGAAGCTCGCTCCACCCCAGACGGGCCGTAACACCCAGAGTGCGAAAACTGATAAACTGATCGTGGAATGCCTCGCGGTCGGTCGCGCTCATACGCAGCTGCGCCCCGCCTCGCGGCCCGCGCACTTGCTCGCACGACAGGCCATTCCGGCGAACTGAGCTGCTCCCCGGAAATCGGACAGTGACGGAAGCTACGATCTGACGTTTGCTGGTCTCCAAGAACGAGGAGATCAGGAATGCGGAAACGCAGAAACCATGACGCGGGCTTCAAGGCGCGCGTGGCGCTCGAGGCCGTTAAGGGCGAGCGCACTGTGTCAGAGCTGGCGGGCGAATACGGCGTGCATCCGACGATGATCCATCAATGGAAGAAGGCGCTGCTCGACGGAGCTGCGGATATCTTCGAGCGCGGCGGCAAGAAGCCCTCGACGGAGGTGGATGAAGAGACGGTCCGATCACTGCATGCCAAGATCGGGGAGCTGGCTGTCGCCAACGATTTTTTGTCACGAAAGCTCAAGCCGTGGACCGGAAAGTGAGGCGTGGGATGATCGAACGGAACCACCCGGCGCTGTCCATCGGGGCGCAGTGCCGCCTGCTGTCGATCTCGCGCTCGTCGTTCTACCACGAGCCGGCTGGAGAGACGGATCAGAACCTCGGCCTGATGCGGCTGATCGACCAGCAGTTCCTCGACACGCCGTTCTATGGGGTTCGCCAGATGACCTGGCACCTGCAGAACGAAGGCCATGGCGTGAACCAGAAGCGCATTCGGCGGCTCATGCGACTTATGCGCCTGATGCCGATCTATCAGAAGCCCAACACCAGCAAGCCGAGGAAGGGCCACAAGACCTGGCCCTACCTGCTGGGCGGGCTGCGGGTGGATCGTCCCGGCCAGGTCTGGTGCGCCGATATCACCTACCTGCCGATGCGGCGCGGCTTCCTGTATCTGGTGGCCATCATGGACTGGTTCACACGCAAGGTTCTGGCCTGGCGCATCTCGAACACGCTGGAGGCCGACTTCTGCGTTGAGGCGCTGAAGGAGGCCATCCACCGCTTCGGCGCGCCGGGGACCATGAACACTGACCAGGGCAGCCAGTTCACGTCCTTCGCCTGGACAGATCGGCTAAAGCGCGTCGGCACCCGCATCTCGATGGACGGCAAGGGGCGGTGCATCGACAATGTCTTCATCGAGCGCCTGTGGCGGTCCCTGAAATACGAATGCGTCTACCTGCATGCCTGGGAAACGGGGTCACAGGCCAAGGCTGCCATTGGCCGATGGATCACCTTCTACAACCACCAGAGGCCCCACACCGCCCATGGTGGACGGCCACCCGCCGTGGTTTACTTCAACAATATCGAAATCGATCAGCAAGCGCAGGCAGTAGCTTAAATATCCCCGAAAACTGTCCAAGGATCGGGGAGTAGCTCACCTTCCTGTCCGACATGGACAAGGTTTGACCCCCAAGCTGCGAACACTGATGAAGCGGTCGTGAAATTCCTGCCGGTCGGTCGCCGTCAACCGCACCTGATCGCCGCCACGCGGCCCATGGACCCGGCGGAAGGGCAAGCCCATCCGCCGGATGAACGTCGCCAGTTCGGCAATGCGTAACCCTTGGCGAAACAGCCAGGGAGATCGCATCCCTCCTGTCCAACATAGCCGAGATTGACCAGAACCGAAGCAAATCCAGAGCGTTCCAGATATTACCCACCCGAGCCAAACGATGGTCCCGGATTCGTTCGATCGCCTCGGGAACCGTCAGCTGCAGCCTTGATACGGCCTCTGCCAGGCTGCACCAGTCATGCATCGCGACATAGACAGGCTCCGCGCCGATCAGCAGATCGCTGGGCCGCCAGCAGATCCCAGCGACCATGCGCGGCTTCGATCAGAAGGCCAGCATCGCTACCATCCTGCCTGTCCAGCTTGTCCTGCATCGTCCAGAGCGTGACCAGCGGACGCCGATGCTCGGGGCAGATCATGACGAATGGCAAGGACCAGAGGCCGAGCAACCCCGGACGGACTGGCAAGGGCCGCCCGCTGCGGTTCTTCATGACGGCGGGCCAGGTCAGCGGCTACACTGGTGGTCCTGTCGGAACAGCCTGCCCGGGGCGGAATGACGGACAGCGGCTACATGCCGACTGGTTTCGGAGAGCATATGAAAACAATTGAATACGCGACTGCGACGCGCAGCGATGCGGTATCCGCCCAGCATGTCCCACCCTTTGCCTCTGAACACCCTGAATTACATCGTTGCCTGCCAGATGACCACGCGCCCCCGACCCGAAGCCTTGGCCCGATAAAGCGCGTTGTCCGCGCGTTCGAACAGGTCGGCGTCCCTGATCGCGGGGTCCGGCGGGCAGACCGCGATGCCGATGCTGGCCGAGATCCGCTGATCGTGATCGGCGCCCTCGAGGGTTTCGAGGCGAGAGATGATCCGGCCGCAGGCTTTCTGGAGCGCCTCGGGCCGGGTGGTCGAGAACATCAGCACCAGAAACTCGTCCCCGCCGGCGCGGCAGACCTTGTCGCTGGCCCGCAGCTCCGAGCGGATGGCCTCGGCCGCCAGCTGCAGCAGGCGGTCGCCGGCCGCATGGCCGAAGCGGTCGTTCACCTGCTTGAAATGGTCCAGATCCAGGTGGACCAGGGCAAAGGGCATGTGCTCGCGCTGCTCCATGGCTCTCTGGAAGGCGATGTCGAAGCCGCGGCGGTTCAGCACGCCCGTCAGCGGATCGGTCACGGACATGATCTGCGCATGCTCGCGCGCGGTCTTCAGGCTCTTGTTGACCCGCGACAATTCGGCCAGCGCCGCCTTGTTCGCCTCGTGCAGGAACAGGAACTCGATCGCCAGGTCCGAGGGCGCGAAATCCGAATCCGTCAGGTCGAAGGCCCGGATCGCCGGATAGAGCGAGGCCCCGAAGCCGAGGTTCAGCAGCACCAGCCCGCCGGAGGTCCGCACGCCATGGCCGCGCAGATAGATGTCGTGATGCAAGCGCAGGTTCAGGAACACCCGCTTGCCGGACGAGATCCGCGCCAGCATGTCCGCCAGCGTCGTCTCCTGACCGTCGCGGCCGATGTGGATGAAAGCCTGGTCGATGCGCCCCTCGCCGTGCAGGAGCCGGGCCATGGTGCGTCCGCAAGAGACGATCCCGCCCGAGCCGTCCAGGCAGAGATGCATCGGCATCAATTCGAAAAGATCACGGGCGTCGACGCGCATCGGCGGAATCCTGGGCATCGGGGGCAAGGCTGAAGCGACGCTGCGCGGCAAAATCGGTCAGCGCCACGGTGACGGAGATGCGGCCCGCCTGCACCGAGATCAGCGCCAGGGCGCCGTAATCGTCGGCCATGCCGCGGATGACGCCGGCGGTGACGCGCAGGAAGCCCGGCCAATGCCAGGCGGGATGGATGACATAGCTGCCCTCGCTTTCGCAGATGACCGTCAGCTCGGGGATCGCCAGGTCGGGGATGACCAGCGCGATGCGGCCGGGAAGCTCGTGCAGCGATTCCAGGAACTCGGGATAGTCCGAGCCGCTGAAGCGCAGCAGGCGGCGGATCTCTTCCTGCCGGGTCAGCCAGGCGCCGATGTCCTCGAGGCATTCGCCGACCGATTTCCGCAGCTGCATCGCGGTGGCCCGCAGCATGGCGGTCGTCACCTCGTCGGCGGTGGGGGTCCAGGTCAGGAACCCCTCGGGATCGACGCCGGCGGCGCGGGCGACGGCATCCCAGACCTCGGCGCCATAGGAGGCGCGCAGGAAGCCCTCGATCGACCTGTTCACCAGACCATGCATGGCGCGCGCGGCTCCTGTTTCTCGCCTGGGGTCATTGCCAGATCCGGCCCGGACCCGGGCCCTGTGCCGGTCTCAGCCAAGGTTGGCCTTGTCTGATGCCGATCGCCACCGCCCCGGTTCTGCGCAGGCGCGCGGCATCCAGGACGAGGCAGTCGGGATCGACCGTCGCCGTCAGCTTGCGATCCGCGACGACGATGGTCGGGCCCTGGCAGTCGAGCCGATCCAGCACCTCGGCGGCCTTGCCGGTCAGGTGGCGCAGCCGCAACGACCCGTCGCCGGCCCCCAGGATGGCCTGGCGGTCCGGGTTCGGACCCGTCCACAAGGCGCGCGCCGCCGCCGTGCGCTGGTCGGCGGAGTCGCCGTCGGCCTCGAGCCAGTTCTGGATCGCGAAACCGCCGCCCCGGGGTTTCGAGGGCACGCGCCCGGCCTGGGTCATGACGGCGACGGCATCGCCCTCGGCCGAGACCAGAACCAGCGGGCGCTCGGACCAGAACCAGACCAGCGCCGAGGCGGCGAGAAGGCCCGCGCCGAGGATGCGGCGCAGCAGCAAGAGACGCCCCGCCTCGGTCAGCGGGCCGAGAAACAGCAGCGCCGCGCCCAGGCCCAGCAGCGGCAGCACGGCGGGCGGCGGCGCGGGCACCAGCGTGACCGCGCCGTCGAGCCCCGCGACCCAGGCCGCGACCCAGAGCATCCATTTGGTGCCCAGTCCCATGAGCCACAGCGCCGGCTGCGCCAGACCCAGCGGCGCCAGCACCGCGGCAAAGACCGCGCCCGGCATGACCAGCATGCCCACCACCGGCACCACCAGCAGGTTCGCCAGCATGCCGTATTGTGTCATGCGCCCGAAATGGATCGCGGCAATGGGCGAGGTGGCCAGCCCCGCCACGGCCGAGGACAGTACCAGCATGACCACCGGACGCGCCCACCAGGGCAGAGCGGGCGCCAGCTTCAGCCAGGGCTCCTGCACCAGGATCAGCGCCACGGTGGCGGCAAAGCTCATCTGGAAGCCAGGTTCGGTCAGCGCCTCGGGCGCGAGGATCAGCACCAGCACGGCCGCGACCGCCACGGTGCGCAGGGACACCGCCCTGCGGTCGACGATGATCGCGACAAGCATGACCGCGACCATGACGAAGGACCGCTCGGTCGCGACCCCGCCCCCCGAGAGCCACAGATAGAGCGCCGCGACCGCCAGCGCGCCGGCGGCCGCCAGCTTGTGGACGGCGATGCCGCGCGCGCCGGCCAGCCCTTGCGCCGCCGCCCCGGCGATGCGCAGGGCGGCATAGACGAATCCGGCCAGCATGCTCATGTGCAGGCCCGAGATCGAGATGATGTGGTAAAGGTTCGAGGCGCGCATGATCTCGTTCGTCTGCTCGGAAATGCCCGAGCGGTCGCCGGTGACCAGCGCCGCCGAGACCGCGCCCTCTTGCCCGCCGATGCGCTCGCGCATGGTCTCGGCCAGCGACATGCGCAGCCGGTGCAGCGCCAGCGCGCCATCGTCGCGCGGCATGGCGACGGCCAGGACCGGGGTGCGGGCATAGCCGATGGCGCCCAGCCGTTCGAACCAGGCCATGCGGCGGAAATCGAAGCCGCCCGGTTCCGACGCCCCGCCGGGCGGGCCCAGATGCGCCGTCATCATCACCCGCTGTCCCGGCACCGGCAGGTCCTGGGCAGTCATCAGCGAGACGCGCACCCGCTGCGGCACCCGGCCCGGCGGCACGTCGCGCAGGCTCACCTGGTCCAGCAGCAGCCGCATCCGGTCGCTCGACGACCGGTCGATGCCGATCACCCGCCCTTCGACCGGGCCGTAATAGCGAAAGCCCAGCACCGGCGCCGCGACCAGATGCGCGCGAAAGCCGCTGAGCCCGGCGCCAAGCGCCATCAGCAGCAGCGCGAGTCCCGCGAGCCGGCTGCGATCAGCCCAGAGCCAGTCGCAGCGCCCGCGTTCGGCCAGCCGCAGCACCAGCGCCGGGCCGAGCAGGCCCAGGCAGGCGCAAAGCGCCAGCGCGGCATAGAACGCGCGCCCGGGCTCATCGCGCAGCAGGAACCAGCCGCCGATGCCGAGGGCCAGCCAGAACGGCACCCAGGGCAGCATGCCCGCCCGGATCGCCACCGCGGCGCGGCGCGGGACAGCTGGCGCTGCCCGCGGCCGGGCCGGCGCCAGCAGACCCCCGCCAGGGCGCGCATTCACCGATTCCATCGCCGAAACTTGTCCTTGTCACGCCAGTTGCTTATCACTGCGCCAAGATTGGCATGCCGACTCTTTCGAAAGGGTTAATGGCAGCGCACGAAACCCCGATTTCTGGACCGACCTGACCCGATGACCGATTCCCGCCCCGTCGTGACCCGCTTTGCCCCCTCGCCCACCGGCTATCTGCATATCGGCGGCGCGCGCACCGCGCTTTTCAACTGGCTCTATGCCCGCGGCCGGGGCGGCAGGTTCCTGCTGCGCATCGAGGACACCGACCGCGCCCGCTCGACCCCCGAGGCGACCGAGGCGATCCTGCAAGGGCTGCGCTGGCTGGGCCTCGACTGGGACAGCGAGCCGGTCAGCCAGTTCGCCGGCCGCGAGCGCCATGCCGAGGTCGCCCGCGAGATGCTGGCGAATGGCACCGCCTATAAATGCTTCTCGACCGCCGAAGAGATCGAGGCCTTCCGCGACAAGGCCAAGGCCGAGGGCCGCTCGACCCTGTTCCTGTCGCCCTGGCGCGACGCCGATCCCGCGACCCATCCCGACGCGCCGCATGTCATCCGCCTGAAGGCGCCGCGCGACGGCGAGACCGTGGTGCATGACGCGGTGCAGGGCGACGTGACCTTCGGCAATGCGCAGCTCGACGACATGGTGCTGCTGCGCTCGGACGGGACGCCCACCTATATGCATGCGGTGGTGGTGGATGATCACGACATGGGCGTGACCCATGTCATCCGCGGCGACGACCACCTGACCAATGCCGCGCGGCAGATCCAGATCTATCAGGCCATGGGCTGGGACTTGCCCGTCTTTGCCCATATCCCGCTGATCCATGGCGAGGATGGCAAGAAGCTGTCCAAGCGCCATGGCGCCGTCGGGCTGCACGAATTCGCCGCCATGGGCTATCCGGCCGCGGCGATGCGCAACTATCTGGCCCGGCTGGGCTGGAGCCATGGCGACGACGAGCTTTTCGACGATGCCCAGGCCCGCGACTGGTTCGACCTGAACGGAATCGGCAAGGCGCCGGCGCGGCTCGACTTCAAGAAGCTCGAACATGTCAGCGGCTGGCACATCGCCCGCATGGACCCCGAGGCGCTGATGGCCGAGATCGCCGGTTTCCGCGCCGCGCGGGCCGAGCCGGCGCTGGACGCCACCCAGGCGGCGCGGTTGGCGGCGGCGCTGCCCGCCTTGCAGGCCAAGGCGAAAACCCTGCCGGCGCTGCTGGAACAGGGCCATTTCGCGCTGGTCTCGCGCCCCCTCGCGCTTGAGGACAAGGCCGCGGCCGCACTGGATTCTGTATCCCGTGGTATACTGAGCGAATTGACTGCCGCAATGCAGCATGCTAGCTGGGAGCGCAACGAACTCGAGGCGATCGCCAAGTCGGTTGGCGAGTCGCACGGACTGGGACTGGGCAAGGTCGCGGCGCCGCTTCGCGCCGCGCTCGCCGGCCGCAGTTCGACCCCCAGCGTGTTCGACATGATGATGGCACTGGGCCGCGACGAGACGCTGGCCCGGCTGCAGGATCAGGCGGGCTGAGGCCCGTCGCCCATCACCCGGCGGCTTGCCGGAGACAGGTGAAAGGAACAGGGAATGGCAGAAAGCAAATCCGCAAAGCTGCTCGTCGAAGGAAAGGAGCTCGAGCTTCCGATCCTCTCGCCCACGGCCGGGCCGGATGTCCTCGACATCCGCAAGCTCTATGGCCAGGCGGATGTCTTTACCTATGACCCGGGCTTCACGTCCACCGCGTCCTGCGATTCGACCATCACCTATATCGATGGCGACAAGGGCGAGCTGTGGTATCGCGGCTATCCGATCGAGCAGCTTGCGGCACAGTCGCATTACCTGGAAGTCTGCTACCTGCTGCTTTACGGCGAGCTGCCGAACAAGGAGCAGCTGACGGATTTCGAGAACCGCATCACCCGCCACACCATGGTGCATGAGCAGATGCACTATTTCTTCCGCGGCTTCCGTCGCGACAGCCATCCGATGGCGACCATGGTGGGCGTGGTCGGCGCCATGTCGGCCTTCTATCACGACTCGATCGACATCAACGACCCGATGCAGCGCGAGATCGCCTCGATCCGGCTGATCGCCAAGGTGCCGACCATCGCCGCCATGGCCTACAAGTATTCGCTGGGCCAGCCCTTCGTCTATCCGCGGAACGAGCTGGATTATGCCAGCAATTTCCTGCACATGTGCTTCTCGGTCCCGGCCGAGACCTATCATGTCGACCCGGCGCTGTCGCGCGCCATGGACCGCATCTTCACCCTGCATGCGGATCACGAGCAGAACGCCTCGACCTCGACCGTGCGGCTGGCGGGTTCCTCGGGCGCGAATCCCTTCGCCTGCATCGCGGCCGGCATCGCCTGCCTCTGGGGCCCGGCGCATGGCGGCGCCAACCAGGCCTGCCTGGAGATGCTGCGCGAGATCGGCTCGGTCGACCGCATCCCGGAATTCATCGCCCGCGCCAAGGACAAGGACGATCCGTTCCGCCTGATGGGCTTCGGCCACCGGGTCTACAAGAACTTCGACCCGCGCGCCAAGGTGATGAAGGAATCGGCCGACGAGGTGCTGGACCTTCTGGGCGTGCACAACAACCCGACGCTGCAGGTCGCCAAGGAGCTGGAGCGGATCGCGCTGGAGGACGAGTATTTCGTCTCGAAGAAGCTCTATCCGAACGTGGACTTCTATTCCGGCATCATCCTGGAGGCCATGGGTTTCCCGACCTCGATGTTCACGCCGATCTTCGCGCTCTCGCGCACCGTCGGCTGGATCTCGCAGTGGAAGGAGATGATCGCCGATCCGCAGAACAAGATCGGCCGGCCGCGCCAGCTCTACATCGGCTCGCCCCGCCGCGACTACAAGCCGCTCGACGCGCGCTGAAGCCGCTACCGCTTGCATCGACGGCCCCGGAGCGATCCGGGGCCGTTTCTCGTGGGAAGAAAGGGGCGCTGCCCCTCGCCCCTGCGGGGCTCACCCCGGGATATTTTTCACAAAAGAGAAGAGGCACCTGCGACACGGCGGGGGCTTGCGCACGGCCTGCGGCGATGCGACATCACCGGCCATGAGCGAGCATGACAAGATCGCGCTGGTCACCGGCGCTTCGCGCGGCCTGGGGGCCGCATTGGCGGAAAGTCTGGCCGGGCGCGGCTGGCATGTGCTGGCCGTGGCCCGCACCGTGGGCGCGCTGGAAGAGCTGGACGACCGCATCCGCAGGGCCGGCGGCGCCGCCACGCTGGCGCCGATGGACGTGGGCCAGCCCGAGCCCATGGTGCAGATGGCCCAGGCCGTGCTGGGCCGCTGGGGCGGGCTGGACCTGTGGGCGCATTGCGCGATCCATGCCGCGCCGCTGTCGCCGGCCGGGCATATCGACGCCAAGGATTTCCAGAAATCGGTCGACCTCAATATCGTCGCGACGCGCGGGCTGATCCAGCTTTTCGAGCCCCTGCTGCGGGTCCGCAAGGGCAGCGCGCTGTTCTTCGACGATCCGCGGGCCGGGCAGAAGTTCTTCGGCAGCTATGGCGCCACCAAGGCGGCGCAGATCGCGCTGGCGAAAAGCTGGCAGGCCGAGAACGAGACCATCGGTCCCCGCGTCATCATCGCCGAGCCCGCGCCCATGCCCACCGCGCTGCGCGCCCGCTTCTTTCCCGGCGAGGATCGCGCCCGGCTGACCCCTTGCAAGGCCGAGGCCGAGCGGATCCTGGCCGCGCTGCTCTAGAGCGCCAGCGCCAGCAGCCGATCGATGGCGAGATGGGTTTCCAGGTGGTCGGCGAGGCGGTCGAGCACCGTCTCGACACCCGCACCGTAATCCAGCGCCGATTGCCGGCCGAAACGGCCGAGCCAGGCGGCGCGGAAGCCGTCCTCGGCAAAGAGCCCGTGCAGATAGGTGCCGGCGATGCGGCCGTCCGGGCTGGTGGCGCCGTCGGGCTGCGGGATATGCGCGAAGGGCCGGGCGCAGTCCGGGCCCGCGCTGCGGCCCATGTGGATTTCGTATCCCGCGATGGGCTGGCCGAGCGCGTGGCCTTGGATCCGGGTCAGGCGCTTGTCGGGCGCCATGCGGGTCTCGACCTGCAAGAGCCCCAGCCCTTGCGTGCTGCCGGGCGCGCCGTCATGACCCTCGGGGTCGTGAATCCATTGCCCGAGCATCTGGTAGCCGCCGCAGATCCCCAGCACATGGCCGCCGCGCCGGACATGCGCCGCAAGGTCCACGTCCCAGCCCTGTTCGCGCAAGAAGGCCAGGTCGCCCCGCGTCGATTTCGAGCCGGGCAGGATCACCAGATCCGCATCGCCGTGCAGCGGCCGGCCCGGCGGCACCATGGTCAGCCGCACCTCGGGCTCGGCCGCGAGCGGGTCGAGATCGTCGAAATTCGCGATCCGCGACAGCATCGGGCATGCGATATGCAGCCCCCCTGCCCCCGCGGCGCGGCGCAGGTCCACCGCATCCTCGGCCGGCAGCCGCGCGGCATCGGCGAACCAGGGCACCAGCCCCAGGTCGGGCCAGCCGGTGCGCTGCGCGATGAAGGCGCGGCCGGCGTCGAACAGCGCCGGATCGCCGCGGAAGCGGTTGATGATGAAGCCGCGGATCATCGCCGCATCCGCGGGGTCGATCACCGCCTGCGTGCCGACGATCTGCGCGATCACCCCGCCGCGGTCGATGTCGCCGGCCAGCACCACCGGCACCTCGGCCGCGCGGGCAAAGCCCATATTGGCAATGTCGCGGGCGCGCAGGTTGACCTCGGCCGGCGAGCCCGCGCCCTCGACCAGCACCAGGTCGTGGCTGGCCCGCAGCCGGGCGTAGCTGTCCAGCACCGCGCCCATCAGCCGCGCCTTCAGCGCGCCGTAGTCGGCGGCCGCTGCCCGGGCCACGGCGCGGCCCTGCACCACCACCTGCGCGGCGCGGTCGGTCTCGGGCTTCAGCAGCACCGGGTTCATGTGCACCGAGGGCTCCAGCCCCGCTGCGCGCGCCTGCAAGGCCTGGGCGCGGCCGATCTCGCCGCCGTCCGCCGTGACCGCGGCATTGTTCGACATGTTCTGCGGCTTGAAGGGCGCCACGCTGATGCCGCGCCGCCGCGCCGCCCGGCACAGCCCCGCCACCAGAAGCGACTTGCCGACGTTCGAGCCGGTCCCCTGGATCATCAGCGCGCCCATGCCCGCCCCCGCTTGCCAATCCCGGCCTTGGTGACTAGATAGGCGCGTCGCTGAATGAAAGGCCCCGTGGTGGAAAACATCATCCTGACCGTGCATCTGATCCTTGCCGTGCTGCTGATCGGCGTGGTGCTTTTGCAACGGTCCGAAGGCGGCGGCCTTGGCATGGGCGGCGGCGGCGGCGGGGTCATGACCGGCCGGCAGGCAGCGAACGCGCTGTCGCGGGCGACCTGGATCTTTGCCATCGGCTTTCTCATCACCTCGATGACCCTCACCATCATCGCGGCGCGCAACGCCTCCAGCAGCTCGATCGTCGACCAGTTGGACCTGGGCGGCGCGAGCCAGGAGCAGCCCGCGACCAATATCCCCGGCATCGGCGACTATGCGCCGCCGCCCGGCGCCGGCCAGCCCGTGGTGCCCGGCTCGGGCCAGCCGGTGACGCCGCCCGCGACGCAGGCCCCGGCGACGGAAGCGCCCGCAGCGCCGGCGGAAACCCCGGCCGCGCCGGCGCCGGCCCCCGCGACCCCGCCGGCGGCCGAGACCCCGGCGGAGCCGGCCGGCACCACCGCCCCGGCTCCGGCCCAGAACTGACACCAGACCTTGGGGCGCTCTCGGCGCCCCTTACAACACATGGCGGTCCGTTGCGGCTGCGGGACAATTCGGCTATATCTCGAGTCCCGTGATGCCGCCCAGATTCGGGCCGCGATTTTCTATTGAATTCACTCACGGGGGCCCCTCCATGGCGCGCTATATCTTCATTACCGGCGGCGTTGTTTCTTCGCTGGGCAAGGGGCTTGCCTCGGCGGCGCTGGGGGCCTTGCTGCAGGCGCGCGGCTATACCGTCCGGCTGCGCAAGCTGGACCCCTATCTGAACGTCGACCCGGGCACGATGAGCCCCTTCGAGCATGGCGAGGTCTTCGTCACCGACGACGGCGCCGAGACCGACCTGGACCTGGGCCATTACGAACGCTTCACCGGCGTCTCGGCCCGCAAGACCGACAGCGTCTCCTCGGGCCGGATCTATTCCAACGTGCTGGAGAAGGAACGCCGCGGCGCCTATCTCGGCAAGACCATCCAGGTCATTCCGCACGTCACCAATGAGATCAAGGACTTCCTGGCCGTGGGCGAGGATGAGGTCGATTTCATGCTCTGCGAGATCGGCGGTACCGTCGGCGATATCGAGGGCCTGCCCTTCTTCGAGGCGATCCGGCAATTTGCCCAGGACCGCCCACGTGGGCGCTGCATCTTCATGCATCTGACGCTGCTGCCCTATCTGGCCGCCTCGGGCGAGCTTAAGACCAAGCCGACGCAGCATTCGGTCAAGGAACTGCGGTCCATCGGATTGCAGCCCGACGTGCTGGTCTGCCGCAGCGAGCATCCGATCCCGGAAAAGGAACGCGCCAAGATCGCGCTGTTCTGCAACGTCCGCCCCGATGCGGTGATCCCGGCCTATGACCTGAAGTCGATCTACGAGGCGCCGCTGGCCTATCACCGTGCCGGCCTGGACCAGGCGGTGCTCGACGCCTTCCAGATCAGCCCGGCGCCCCGCCCGGACATGTCGCGCTGGGAAGACGTGATGGACCGGCTGGAGAATGCCGAGGGCCGGGTCAAGATCGCCGTGGTCGGCAAATATACCCAGCTCGAGGACGCCTATAAATCCATCGCCGAGGCGCTGACCCATGGCGGCATGGCCAACCGCGTCCGCGTCAAGGCCGACTGGGTCGACAGCGAGAAGCTGGAAGGCGAAGGCGCGCATCTGCTGGACGGCTACAACGGCATCATCGTCCCCGGCGGCTTCGGCGAGCGCGGCACCGAGGGCATGGTCGCCGCCGCCC
The DNA here is from genome assembly GCF_001546115.1 of Paracoccus aminovorans. Taxonomy (GTDB): domain Bacteria; phylum Pseudomonadota; class Alphaproteobacteria; order Rhodobacterales; family Rhodobacteraceae; genus Paracoccus; species Paracoccus aminovorans_B. The sequence goes on along the minus strand of NZ_KQ955208.1, from coordinate 314,508 downwards.
GCTATGCGCGCGAGAAGAAGGTGCCCTATCTGGGCATCTGCCTGGGCATGCAGATGGCGGTGATCGAGGCGGCCAGGAACCTCGCCGACATGCCCGACGCGGGCTCCGAGGAATTCGACCACGAGGCCGGCGAGACCCGCTTTACCCCGGTGGTCTATCACCTCAAGGAATGGGTGCAGGGCAATTACACCGTGAGCCGCAAGCTGACGGACGACAAGGGCGGCACCATGCGCCTGGGCGCCTATACCGCCGTGCTGGCGCCGGGGTCGCGCATCTCGGAGGTCTATGGCGGCGCGCTGGAGATCGAGGACCGCCACCGCCACCGCTACGAGGTCGATGCGAAATACCGCGACCAGCTGGAAACGGCGGGCCTGTGCTTCTCGGGCATGTCGCCGGACGGCCGGCTGCCCGAGGTGGTGGAATACCGCGACCACCCCTGGTTCATCGGCGTGCAATCGCATCCCGAGCTGAAGTCCAAGCCCTTCGAGCCGGCGCCGCTGTTCGCGGGCTTCGTCCGCGCCGCGATGGAAAACGAGCGGCTGGTTTAAGGAGAAGGGACGCGCGGGGCCTCCATGCGGGGGCAAGGCGGACGGTCGGCCCTTGAGGCCGCTGTCCGATACCGGCTAGGATCGCGACATCGACCGAGTGGCAACTAGGGTTCCGGGCAAACGGCCGCAGGACCGAGCGTTGCAGAGACCGGGGCGTTCCCGGCTGCACCCAAGGGACAAAAGCCCAGGGGAGGAGACGTCGAGATCAACCGCGCCATCCCGGCGCACAAGGGGATCTCCATGACGCTTGCCTCGGCTCTTCTCGTCGTTCTCGCATCCTTCATCCATGCCAGCTGGAACCTGCTGGCCAAGCGCGCCGCCTCGGCCGGGCCGGCCTTCATCCTGGCCTACAGCATCATCGCCTGCATCGCCTATGCGCCCTGGGTGGTCTGGCTGCTGGCGCGGGGCGGGCTCAGCTGGAGCTGGATCGAGCTGGGCTTCGTCCTGCTCAGCGGGCTGATCCACCTCGGCTACAGCCTGTGCCTGCAACACGGCTATCGGGTGGCCGACCTGTCGGTGGTCTATCCGGTGGCGCGGGGAACCGGGCCGATGCTTTCCTCGATCGGGGCCTTCCTGATCCTGGGCGAGACGCCGACCGGCATGGGCCTGCTTGGCCTGGCGCTGGTCGTCGCCGGCATCCTGCTGATCGCCACCCAGGGCAGGCTGGCCGCCTTCACCCGGCCCGGCGGCCAGGCCGGCGTCCGCTGGGGCGTCACGACCGGCGGGCTGATCGCCAGCTATACGGTGGTCGATGCCTATGCGGTCAAGGCGCTTGGCATCGCGCCGGTGGTGCTGGACTGGTTCACCAACCTGCTGCGCGTCTTCCTGCTGCTGCCGGTGGTCCTTGCCGACCGCCGCCGCGCCATCGCGGCGATGCGGGGCCATTGGCGCACCGCCATCGGCGTGGGCGTGCTGCAGCCGCTGTCCTATATCCTCGTGCTGGCGGCCCTGACGGGCGGCGCACCGCTGAGCCTGGTGGCGCCGATGCGCGAAATGTCGATGATGGTCGGCGCGCTGATGGGCATGCTGATCCTGCGCGAGACGGTCGGCCCCTGGCGTCTGGCCGGGTGCGGGGTGCTGGTCGCGGGGGTGATCCTGCTGTCGTCATCCTGACAGCCCCCAAGGCGACATCCCACCGGCCGGCAATGTCACGCGCATCCCCCCTGTCCTTCCGCCCGTCCCTGTCGCACAATCGGCGCAGCAGACGGAGCCGACCATGCGCCTGATCCTGAAACCCCTTGCCCTGATCCTGGCCTTGGCCGCCGCGCCCGCCGCGGCCGATGCGCCGCTGTTCCTGCTGGACCAGACCAGGCTGCCCTTCGACCTTGGCCCCGGCGCGCCGCAGAACCAGCCCGCGCGCCAGGCGAATTCGCCCCATGCGGCGGCAAACTCGGCCGCAAGCTCGGCCAACAGCGGCGCCAGCTTCGCCAATTCGCCGCGCAATCCGGAAAACGAAAAGCGGGTGATCTTCACCGCGGACGGCACGGCGGTGGGCTATTACGCCCCGAACGGCGCCGGCACGCTGAACCTCTTCACCCTGACCGGCAAGCGCGTGGCCTACCGTCCCCGGGGCAGCAAGAGCCTGTTTTCCGGCGACGGGCGCTGGTGCGGCACCGTGGCCGAGGCCAGCGGCGGCGGCTTCGCCTTCGGCGTGATCCGGGCCTGCGCCGGGCTGTTCTGAAACAAGACACCGGACTGTCACATTCCGCGGCTACACCGCGCCCAAGGCAGCAGGAGAATGCGATGCAGGACGATCCCCCCAAGGACTGGCTCGAAGCCGAGCTTCAGGACACGCTCGACGAGGATTACGAGATCGAGCTGGAAGACGCGGTGCTGTCGCAGGAAATCGCCCGCATCTACCGCGACACCCATCCCGAGCAGATGCCGCGCGCCGACTACTTCCGCGAGCTCCTGCGGCTGCAATCGGAGCTGATCCGGCTGCAGGACTGGGTTGCCTATCACAAGGAAAAGGTCGTGGTCCTGTTCGAGGGCCGCGACAGCGCCGGCAAGGGCGGCGCGATCAAGCGCATCACCCAGCGGCTGAACCCGCGCGTTGCCCGGGTCGTGGCGCTGCCCGCGCCCTCGGACCGCGAAAAGACGCAATGGTATTTCCAGCGCTACGTGCCGCACCTGCCGGCCGGGGGCGAGATCGTGCTTTTCGACCGCAGCTGGTACAACCGCGCCGGGGTCGAGCGGGTCATGGGCTTTGCCTCCGAGGATCAGGTCGAGCAGTTCTTCAACGACGTGCCCGAATTCGAGCGCATGCTGGTGCGCTCGGGCATCCGGCTGGTGAAATACTGGTTCTCGATCACCGACGAGGAACAGCAGATGCGCTTCCTGATGCGCATCCACGACCCGCTGAAACAGTGGAAGCTGTCGCCGATGGACCTGCAATCCCGCGTGCGCTGGGAGGATTACACCAAGGCCAAGGAGGACATGCTGGAGCGCACCAATATCCCCGAGGCGCCCTGGTATATCGTGCCCGGCAACGACAAGAAGCGGGCCCGGCTGAACTGCATGGCGCATCTGCTGAGCCAGATCCCCTATGGCGACGTGCCCCATGAAGAGGTCCACCTGCCGGACCGGGTCTTCAATCCCGATTACGAACGCGATGTCCTGCCGCACGAACTTTACGTGCCGCAGCGGTATTGAGCGAAGAAACCCCCTTGCGGTCGCGGCGCTGCGGCGCAACATCGCGCCACGGGCAACGCAAGGGGAAGCCGCATGCCGAAAGCCTATTGGATCGGTCACGTCACGGTCGACGACCCGCTGGCCTATGAGGCCTATCGCCAAGCCAATGCCGCGGCCTTCGCCGCGCATGGTGGCCGCTTCCTGGTGCGCGGCGGCGCGCAGGAGGTGGTCGAGGGCAGCCTGCGCCCGCGCAGCGTGGTGATCGAATTCCCCGATCTCGCCGCCGCCCGCGCCTGTTATGACAGCCCCGAATACCGCGCCGCCCTGGCGCTGCGCCTGCCCTGCGCCCTGGCGGACCTCGCCATCGTCGAGGGCTGGGAAGCCGCCTGACAATTTCCTTCAAACTTGTTGTTCTTCAAAAAAAATGCCTTATCATCGCCCCATGTTTCGCAATCTTCTCAGCAGACTTTTCACCGATGATCTCGATGGCAGCCGCCTGAACGGCCATGACGCCGAGGTGGCGGTCGCGGCGCTTCTGGTCCGGCTCGCCCGCGCCGACGACCGCTATGGCGCGGCCGAGCAACAGCGCATCGACCAGATCCTGGCCCGCCGCCACGGCCTGTCCGCCGCCCAGGCGGTCGAACGCCGCGCCGCCGCCGAGATGATCGAGGCCGAGGCCCCGGATACCGTGCGCTTCACCCGCACGATCAAGGACCGCATCGATCTCGACGACCGCCACGCCATCATCGGCGCCATGTGGGAGGTGGCCTATGCCGACGGCCGGCGCAGCCCGGACGAGGAATCGCTGGTGCGGCTGGTCGCGGGCCTTCTGGGCATCAACGACCGCGATTCGGCCATGGCGCGCCAGGCGGCGCTGGATGCGCTTGGCCTTGGCGCCGCGGACGACGACGGGCTGCCGGATTCCTGACCGCGCCTCATTCCGGCGGGCCTTGGCGATCTGCCGCAAAAGCCGCCAAAGCCCGGCGATCTGCCAGAAAAGCCAAGCATGAAAACATTGCAATCCCGCGGCAAATATCGCCTCATACCGGCATGAGCGACGCAGACCAGACCCGCCCGGCCCCGGCCGAAACCGCCCGCGGCCCCGTGATCGAAATCCGCGGGCTGCACAAGGCCTATGGCCAGCTCGAGGTGCTCAAAGGCGTCAGCCTGACCGCGCCGCGCGGCCATGTCATCAGCCTGATCGGCTCGTCGGGCTCGGGCAAATCCACGCTCCTGCGCTGCTGCAACCTGCTCGAGGACAGCCAGCAGGGCGAGATCCTGTTCGAGGGCGAGCCGGTGAAATGGCGCGGCACCGGCATGGCCCGCGCGCCCGCCGATCGCGCCCAGGTCACGCGGCTGCGCACCAACCTGTCGATGGTGTTCCAGCAGTTCAACCTGTGGTCGCACCTGACCATCCTGCAAAACGTCATGGAGGCGCCGGTCCAGGTGCTGCGCCGCAACCCGGCCGAGGTCGAGGCCCGCGCCCGCGCGCTGCTCGCCAAGGTCGGCATCGGCGACAAGGCCGACGCCTGGCCGGCGCAGCTGTCGGGCGGCCAGCAGCAGCGCGCCGCCATCGCCCGCGCGCTTTGCATGGAGCCCAAGGCGCTGCTGCTGGACGAGCCGACCAGCGCGCTCGACCCCGAATTGCAGCAAGAGGTCGTCAAGGTCATCAAGGACCTGGCCGGCGAACATCGCACCATGCTGCTGGTCACCCATGACATGCGCCTGGCCGCCGATGTCAGCGATCACGTGGTTTTCCTCCATCAAGGCCGGATCGAGGAAGAGGGCGCGCCGGCGCAGCTGTTCGGCGCCCCGCGCTCGGACCGGCTGCGCCAGTTCCTCAGCGCCACCATGGCCGAATAAAATCCAACAGGAGAAGTTCGAATGAAAAAGATCATGCTTGCAGCCGCTGCCGCACTGGCCCTGACGGCGGGCATGGGCATGGCCCAGAACGTGCGCATCGGCACCGAGGGCGCCTATCCTCCCTACAACTTCGTCAACGACAAGGGCGAGCTCGACGGCTTCGAGATCGAGCTCGGCAACGAGCTGTGCAAGCGGGCCGAACTGCAATGCACCTTCGTCAAGAACGACTGGGATTCGATCATCCCGAACCTGGTCAGCTCGAACTACGACGCGATCATGGCCGGCATGAACATCTCGGACGAGCGCAAGAAGGCGATCCAGTTCAGCGAAGCCTACACCCCGCCGCCGCTGTCGGCCTATGCCGCCCTGTCCCCGGATGCCGACATCAAGGGCGTGGTCGCCGCCCAGACCAACACCATCCAGGCCGGCTATATCGCCGAGAGCGGCGCCACCCTGGTCGAGTTCCCGACGGGCGAGGAAACCATCGCCGCCGTCCGCAACGGCGAGGCCGAGGCGGTCTTTGCCGACCGCGACTTCCTGGCTGCCTCGGTCAACGAATCGAATGGCGAGCTGGTCTGGATCGAAGGTCAGGACAAGGTGGTCGTCGGCGAGGGCATCGCCATCGGCCTGCGCAAGTCGGATACCGAGCTGAAGGGCAAGTTCGACAAGGCCATCGAATCGATGAAGGCCGACGGCAGCCTGAACGCCATGATCAGGAAATGGTATGGCGAAGAGGCGCTGATCTTCTGATCGGCCGAAGTCCCAACCGCTCTGCCGCCCGGTCCGGTGCCGGGCGGCGCCACAGGTGATCCATGTTCGCGTCCTGCGCCGATCCGAAAACACTCGAAGGGCTGGCCTGGCTGATGTGCTATCTCAGCTCGGGCAAGCATGTGCTGTTCTACCTGTCCTTCGGGACGGTGATCCTGCTCTTGCTCATCACGGCGCCGGTGGCGCTGCTCTTCGGCTTCGGCGGCGCGCTGGCGGCACGCTCGCGCATCGCGCCGCTGCGCTGGTTCGGCAAGGTCTATACCTCGATGGTGCGCGGCGTGCCCGACATCATCTTCTTCCTTTTCGTGCCCATCGCGCTGGACCAGGGTTTCGAATGGCTGCGCGCCAAGGTGTTCTGCGACCCCTCGATACCGATCCGGCAGGGCAATGAGTTCCTGGTCTGCGCCGCGGCCAAGCTGCCGCTCTCCACCTCGCCGGCCTGGGTGCACCAGCTCTACGGCATCGCCCTGGCGATCATCGCCTTCTCGATCGTCTTCGGCGCCTTCGCCGCCAACGTGCTGCGCGGCGCCATGGATGCCGTGCCCCGCGCCCAGCTGGAAACCGCCGAGGCCTATGGCATGAGCCCGCGCCAGGTCAGCCGCCGCATCCTGATCCCGCAGATGTGGACCTATGCCCTGCCGGGCCTCGGCAACCTGTGGATGATCCTGGTCAAGGCCACGCCGCTTCTCTTCATCCTGGGCGTCGAGGACATCGTCTATTGGGCGCGCGAACTGGGCGGGTCGAAGACCAGCGCCTATGCCTATCCGCATCCCGACTGGCGCATCTACTACTTCCTCGCCATCCTGGTCTTCTACCTGCTGATGACCTGGGGATCCGAGCGGATCTTCGACCGCATCCGGTCGCGGCTGTCGCGCGGCCAGGCCACCGCCGCCGGCGAGGCGATGCGAAAGGCCGCGACATGAGCCAGTGCCTGCAAACCGTCCAGGACTATGCCCTGCGCGCGATCGGCATCGGCGAGAAGCTGTTGCCGCGTTCGGATTTCACGCTGTGCCAGCAGGTGACGCTGATCGGCTCGGGCCTGATCTGGAACCTGTATTTCGGCTTCCTGGCGCTGTTCTTCGGCTTCTTCCTGGCCAATGCGCTGGCGGTGGCCAGGTTCAGCCGCAATCCCTGGCTCCGCAAGCCGGCCGAATGGTTCATCTTCGTCTTTCGCGGCAGCCCGCTCTTCATCCAGTTCTTCGTCGCCTATGAGGCGCTGGTGCAGCTGCCCCGCGCCGGCATCGACGTGCTGGGCATCACCGTCGCGACCAGCTGGATGACCAAGGCCTGGGCCGGGGCGCTCTTGGTCCTGATGCTCAACACCGCCGCCTATTCGGCCGAGATCTTCTACGGCGCGCTGCGCAACGTCCCCAAGGGCGAGCTCGAAGCCGCCGACGCCTATGGCATGACTGGCTGGCGCCGCTATCGCCGCATCGTCTGGCCGACCGCCATGCGCCTGGCGTGGCCCGCCTATACCAATGAGGCGATCTTCCTGGTGCATGCCACGACGCTGGTGTTCTTTTCCGGCTTCCCGGCCTTCCGGCAACAGGGCGACGCGCTCTATTACGCCAGCTATTTCGCCGACAAGACCTTCAACCCCTTCGTGGCCTATCCCATCGTCGCGGGCTATTTCATCCTTCTGACCCTGTGCCTGATCGGGCTGTTCGGGGTCGTCAACCGGCGGCTGAACCGCCATTTGCCGGGCGCGGCCAAGCGGTTGCGCTACCGGCCCAATCTCATCAGGTGATCCATGGACTGGCTGCGCGAGCATCCCGAGGTCAAGACCATCCGCGTGGCCGCGGCCGATCTGAACGGCCAGCCGCGCGGCAAGCGCATGCCCGCCCGCTTTGCCGACAAGATCCTGACCGAGGGCACGAAATTCCCCTTCTCGGTGCTGAACATGGACATCTGGGGCGAGGATATCGAGGACAGCCCGCTGGTCTTTCAGGCCGGCGACCCGGACGGGCTGCTGCTGCCGACCGAGCGCGGCTTCATGCCCATGCCCTGGCTCGAGGCGCCGACCGGCCTCTTGCCGCTGTGGATGTTCCACCTGGACGGCCGGCCCTATGACGGCGACCCGCGCCAGGCGCTGGCCCGCGTCGTGGATCGCTACAAGGCCGCCGGCCTGACCCCGGTGGTGGCGACCGAGCTTGAATTCTTCCTGATCGACGATTCCGGCGGCCAGCTGCGCGTGCCGCCCAGCCCGCGTTCCGGCAAGCGCCGCACCGGGGCGGAAACCCTGTCGCTGCGCGCGCTCGACGCCTTCGACCGCTTCTTCACCGCGCTTTACGAGGCCTGCGAGGCGATGGACATCCCGGCCGACACGGCGATTTCCGAAGCCGCGCCCGGGCAGTTCGAGATCAACCTGATGCACCAGCCCGACCCGCTGAAGGCCGCGGACGACGCCTGGCTCTTCAAGCTGCTGGTCAAGGGGCTGGCGCGGCAATACGGTTTTGCCGGCTCCTTCATGGCCAAGCCCTACGAGATGTGGAACGGCTCGGGCATGCATATGCATTTCTCGGTGCTGGACGCGCAGGGCCGCAATGTCTTCGACGACGGCAGCGAGGCCGGCTCGGACATGCTGCGCCATGCCGTCGCCGGCTGCCTTGCCGCCATGCCCGGCTCGACCCTGGTCTTCGCCCCGCATGAGAACAGCTATGACCGGCTGGTGCCGAATGCCCATGCGCCCACCGGCATCGGCTGGGCCTATGAGAATCGCACCTCGGCGATCCGCATCCCCTCCTCCGGCCCCAAGGCGCGCCGGATCGAGCATCGCGTGGCCGGCGGCGACGTGAACCCCTATCTCAGCGTCGCGGCGGTGCTGGGCGCGGCGCTGAACGGCATCGAGGACCGCATCGACCCGCCGCCGCCGATCCAGGGCAATGCCTATGAACAGGGCCTGGCGCAACTGCCGGCGACCTGGGGCGCCGCCATCGACGCCTTCGCCGCCTGCCCGCAGATCCGGCGCATCTTTCCGGCGCATCTGATCGAGAATTTCGTGATGACCAAGCGCCAGGAACTGCATTACATGGCCGAGCTTTCGGACGACGAAACCGTCGAGCTTTACCTCGACACGGTCTGAGGCGGTCGGGCAGAATTCCTCCCCGGCAGCGTCGGCCCGGCATCAAGGCGCCCGGCAAAACCCCGGGGCGGAGCGCCGCCGGGCACCGGCAGGATCCGGGTATTTGTGAAACGGTGAAAAGCGGCCTTGCCCGGTCTTCTTTGCTCTGCAAATACCCCGCCTGGCTTGCCGCTCGCGGGATCGGGCAAGCTCCTGACACAATTTGCGACATTCTATTCGCGCCGCCGCCGCTTCGGAAATTGACAAAGCCGGCCGGATGTCGCCCGATGGACCGGCGCGCGTCCGCAATTGCAGCGGGGCGCGCGCGCGGCGTCTGGCCGCCGAACCGACCGGTGCCGCGCCCCTCGTGTATCTGAATCAGGAACCCGCCATGAGTTGCGCCTGCGGACATGACCACAAGCATTCGCCCCCCTCGCTGCCCACGGGCGAGCCGATCCCGCTGGAGCCGGCCCTGGTCCGGCTGACCGGCCGGCTGATCTGCGCCGATACCGCGCAGATGCTGCTCGCGCTGGACCTGCTGACCGACCATGTCGCGCTGAGCCGGGCCGAGCCGGGCAACCTGCGCTTCGACCTCGCCCAGGCCGACGACCCGCTGGTCTGGGAACTGGACGAGCTTTACGCCGACGAGGACGCCTTCCAGGCGCATCGCGACCGGCTGCGCGACAGCCGCTGGGGCCGCGAGAGCCAGGATATCGAGCGCGATTTCACCCGCAGCGCGCCGCTGCCGCGGCTGCGGGCCGAGGTGCCGCAGGATCATGCCGGCATCGCCGACCTGCTGCGCCGCAGTTTCGGCGGCGAGGACGAGGCCCGGCTGGTCGCCGGATTGCGCGCGGCCGGAGATCTGTCGCTGTCGCTGGTGGCCGAATCCGGCGGCACCATCATCGGCCATGTCGCCCTGTCGCCCCTGGCCGCCGACGGGCCGGCCTTCGCGCTGGCGCCGCTGGCGGTGCATCCGGCATTGCGCGGGCGCGGCATCGGCAGCGCCCTGGTCGGCGCGGCGCTGCGCGGCTTGCAGGATCACAGCATCGTCGTGCAGGGCGACCCGGCCTATTACGCCCGCTTCGGCTTTCGTCCGGTCGAACTGGCCTCGCCCTATGCCGGGCCCTATCTGATGGCGCGGGGGCCGGCGCTGCCCAGCGGCAGCCGCATCGGCCATGCCCCGGCCTTCGCCGCGCTCTAGGGTGCGTCGGGCGCGGGGTCGGCCGGCGCCTCGGCCTGCGGCAGGCGCAGCCGCACCCGCTTGATGCGGCGCGGGTCGGCGTCGACGATCTCGAATTCGGCGCCGCTGTCGTGCGGGATCACCTCGCCGCGCACCGGCACCCGGCCGGTCAGCATGAAGATCAGCCCGCCCAGCGTGTCGATCTCGTCCTCTTCCTCGTCGGCCAGGCGCAGCCCGGTCTCGGCCTCGACATCCTCCAGCGCGGCGCGGGCCTGGACCAGCCATTGCCCGGGCTTTTCCTCGATGGCGAGGCCGCCCTCGATCTCGTCATGCTCGTCCTCGATCTCGCCGATGACCTGCTCGATCAGGTCCTCGATGGTGACGAGCCCGTCCACGCCGCCATATTCGTCGATCACCATGGCCATGTGGATGCGCTTCTGCTGCATCTGCTGCAACAGCACCCCGATCGGCATCGAGGGCGGCACATAGAGCAGCGGCCGCAGCATCGGCCGCAGCGCGAACTTGACCGGAACCTGGGCGCCGAAGCCGTATTTCAGCGCCAGGTCCTTCAGGTGGATCATGCCCAGCGGGCTGTCCAGCGTGCCGCGAAACACCGGGATGCGGGAAAAGCCGTGCTCGCGGAACATCTCGACCAGGTCCGCCAGAGTCGCGCTCACCGGCGCGGCCACGATCTCGGCCTTGGGCACCGCCACGTCGTCGACCCGCATCCGCCGCAGGTTCAACAGGCCCGGCGCGCCGGCCGGACCGGCGGGGGCGGCTTCGGCGCGCTCGGCCGCCTCGCCCTCGTCGCCCCCGGAAAACGCCCCCAGGATGCGTCCCAGAATGCCGCGCGATTGCGGCAGGTCACGCCCCTCCCCGCCGATGCCATCCGCCCATGAGGCGGGGTCGGCGGAAACGGGCGTGTCGGGACTTCGGTCGTTGGTCATGTCTCGTGTTCCAGATAGGGATCGGGGATGCCGAGCTTGCCCAGGATCTGCCGCTCGGCGCTTTCCATCGTATCGGCGTCTTGGTCGTCGATATGGTCATAGCCGGCCAGGTGCAGGATGGCATGCACCAGCAGATGCGTGGCATGGTCGGCGAAGGGCTTGCCCTGGGCCTCGGCCTCGCGCTGGCAGGTGTCGTAGGAGATGGCGATGTCGCCCAGTTCCTCGATCTCGGGGATCTCGGGATGCTCGCCGGGCGGGCGCGGATCGAACTCGACGGCGGGCCAGCTCAGGACATTGGTGGGCTTGGGCTTGCCGCGGAACTCGGCGTTCAGCGTCGCGATGCGGGCATCGTCGCAGCCCAGCACAACGACCTGGAATGCGCCCAGCTCCAGCCAGTCGCCGACGGCGCGGGCGGCGCGTTCGGCCATGGCAGGCAGGCCCGCGTCCTCCCAGCGGTCGTCCTCCAGCACGATGTCGACCACCTCGGGCGCGGGCTCGGCGGGGGCAGGATCAGGCATCGCCGCCTCCGCTGGCCAGGCGCGGCTCGCGCCGGGGGATGCGCTGGCCGCGCTCGTCGAAGACCTCGCCGCGCGCCAAGGCCGCCTCGGCCTCGGCGTCATAGGCCTCGATGATGCGGGCGACAAGGTGGTGGCGCACCACGTCCTTGGCGGTGAAATAGCTGAAGCTGATGCCCTTGATGTCCTTGAGGATCTTCTCGGCGTCGGTCAGGCCGGAATGCACGCCGCGCGGCAGGTCGATCTGGGTGCGGTCGCCGGTCACGACCATGCGCGAGCCCTCGCCCAGCCGGGTCAGGAACATCTTCATCTGCATGGTGGTGGCGTTCTGCGCCTCGTCCAGCACCACGAAGGCATTGGCCAGCGTGCGGCCGCGCATGAAGGCCAGGGGCGCGATCTCGATGCGCTTTTCCTCCATCAGCTTCTGCAGCTGCTTGGCCGGCAGGAAGTCGTTCAGCGCGTCGTAGAGCGGCTGCATATAGGGGTCGACCTTTTCCTTCATGTCGCCGGGCAGGAAACCCAGCCGCTCGCCCGCCTCGACGGCGGGGCGCGACAGGATGATCTTGTCGACATGGCCGCCGATCAGCATGGTGACGCCGACCGCGACGGCCAGATAGGTCTTGCCGGTGCCGGCCGGGCCGATGCCGAAGGCCAGCTCATTGGCAAAGAGGTTGCGGACATAGTCCTTTTGCGCCTCGGTGCGCGGCTCGACGGTCTTTTTCCGGGTGCGCAGCTCGATGGGGCCGGTCTGGAACATTTCCAGCTGCTCGGCCGGGCTCGGGCCTTCGGGCGCGGTCTCGACGCCCATGCGCAACGCGGCCTCGACCTCGGCCGCCTCGACCGGGCGGCCCTGTTCCAGCCGCGCGTAAAGCCCGCGCAGCACCTGCGCCGCCTCGGCCTGGGCATCGGTGGGGCCGACGATGGACAGAAGGTTGCCGCGGCGCAGGATATGCACCTTCAGCGCCTCCTCGATGCGGGCAAGGTGGCGGTCATGCGGGCCGCAAAGGTCGATCAGCAGCCTGTTGTCGTGGAATTCCAGCAGGGTTTCGCCGGGAGTCGCAGTCGCGGGGGGCGGTGGGTTCAGACCCAAATCTTACTCCGGGTTCGGGGTTGTCGTAACCCATGGTTGCAACTGCGCGGGATTCGCACAAGGGGGGCCGTCCCGATAACCGCCATTTGCCCGGCGTTCGGCGGAAAAAAGGCCGTCACGGCTGCGGCGCCCGCGCCATCGGCCGGGGCCGGCCGGCGATGAAGTCGCGCAGATAGTCGTCGGGGGCCGCGTCCATTTCGGCCACGCCGCCCTGCCAGCGCAGCCGGCCCTGGTCCAAGAGCGCCACCCGGTCGGCGATGGCGCGGACCGAGCTCATGTCATGGGTGATGGTGATCGCCGTCGCTCCGGTCTCATCGACGATGTCGCGGATCAGCGCGTTGATGGTCGCGGCGCGGATCGGGTCGAGGCCGGTCGTCGGCTCGTCGAAGAAGATCACCCGCGGGCCGGCGGCAATGGCGCGGGCCAGCCCCGCGCGCTTCCTCATGCCGCCCGACAGCGCGGCGGGGTAGAGGTCGGCGACCTCGGGGCCCAGGCCGACGCGGGCCAGCTTTTCGAGGGCGATGGCGCGCGCCTGCGCCTTTGGCATGGTCCGCAGCAGCCGAAAGGCGACATTGCGCCAGACCGGCAGGCTGTCGAACAGCGCCGCATTCTGGAAGAGCATGCCGAAGGTGTCCATGAAACCCGGGCCGATCGGCGCGCCATTCCACATGATGGAACCGGCATCCGGCGCCTCGAGCCCCAGGATGCAGCGCAAGAGCACCGATTTCCCGGTGCCCGAGCCGCCGATGACCACCAGGCTCTCGCCCTCGGCCAGGTCCAGGTCCACGCGGTCCAGCACCCGCTTGGCACCGAAACTCTTGCAAAGGCCGCGCACCGCCAGCATCAGAAGAACAGCCCCGTCAGCGCGAAATTCGCCGCCAGGATCCCGACCGAGGCCGCGACCACGGCGCTGGTCGTCGCCCGGCCCACGCCCGCCGCGCCACCGCCGGCGGTCATGCCGAACCAGCAGCCCGACAGCGCCACGATCAGCCCGAAGACCGCGCCCTTCAGCAGCCCCGAGACCACGTCCCAGCTTTCCAGATAGGCCCAGGAATTCGCCAGATAGGTGGTCGAGTTGAACCCCAGCGCATTCACCCCGATCAGCCAGCCGCCCATGATGCCGATCACATCGCCCACACCGACCAGCAGCGGCACGCACAGCACTCCCGCCCAGAGCCGGGGCGAGACCAGCCAGGCCACCGGATCGGTCGAAAGCGTGACCAGCGCGTCGATCTGCTCGGTCACGCGCATGGTGCCGAGTTCCGCCGCGATGGCGCTGGCGACGCGGGCCGCGACCATCAGCCCGCCCAGCACCGGCCCAAGCTCGCGCGCCATGCCGATGGCGACGATGGCCGGGACCACGTCTCCGGCCTGGAACCGCTCGCCGCCGGAATGGATCTGCAGGGCCAGCGCCGCGCCGGTGAAGAGCGCGGTCAGGCCGACGACCGGCAGCGACAGCCAGCCCAGATGCAGCAATTGCCGCGCCAGTTCCGCCGGGTGCCGGGCGCCGCGGGCCAGGCCGCGCGCCGAGAACAGCGTGACCCGGCCGATGGCGCAGGTCAGGCCAATGGCGGCACGGCCGGTCAGTCGGATTGGGTTCACCGATACGTCCGCGCGTAGCGCCGGCCGAGCGAGGTCAGGATCTCATAGCCGATGGTGCCCGACAGCGCCGCCACCGCATCGACGCCCTGGCGGGCGTTCAGGATCTCCAGCGCCTCGGGGACGAAGGGCAGCCCGGTCACGTCGGCGGTGATAAGGTCCATCGAGATGCGGCCGACGACCGGCACGGCATGCTCGCCCGCCCAGAGCGTCAGCTTGCCGTCGCGCGCCAGCGCCCGCGCCAGCCCGTCGGCATAGCCCGCCGCCAGCGTGGCGATGCGCGCGGGCCGTTCGGCGGTCCAGCTGTAGCCATAGCCGACCGACTCGCCCGGCTTGACCTCGCGGGTCTGGATCACGGGCAGCGCCAGCGTCACCACCGGCTGCGCATCCAGGAACGGCTCGCCGCCGTAAAGCCCGATGCCGGGCCGCACCAGGTCGAAATGATAGTCTGGCCCCAGCAAGATGCCGCCCGTCGCCGCCAGCGAGCGCGGCACGCCGCAGCCCTCGGTCATGGCGCGGAAGGCCGCCAGCTGCTGGGCATTGGCCGGGTGATCGGGCTCATCGGCGCAGGCCAGGTGCGACATGATCAGTTGCGGGCCGGCGGCCAGCGCCTCGGCGCGCACGGCGGCCCATTCGCCGGGCTCGAAGCCCAGCCGGTTCATGCCGCTGTCGAGCTGGATGCCGAAAGCCCCGCCCGGCCGCAGCGCGCGGTCGCGGAAGAATTGCTCGGGGCTGTTCAGCAGCGGGATCAGGCCCGCCAGATCCTCGCCCTCCATATGGCCCGAGAGCACGAAGACACGCGCATCGTCGGGCAAGAGCGGCCGGATCTCGCGGCCCTCGCCGGCCAGCGCGACGAAGAAATCACGCGCCCCCGCCTGATACAGCGCCGGGGCGACCTGCGCCGCGCCCAGACCATAGGCATCCGCCTTGACGACGGCCGCAGCACCCGCGCCGGGGGCCTTGGCCGCCAGCGCCTTCCAGTTGGCCACGATGGCCGGAATGTCGATCACGAGTCCCATGGCAGCGGCATGGCCCCTGCCCCGCGCGGCGTCAAGAGATTTGGCGGGTGCGGCGCTGTTTTGCAACTTAATCCATTTGCAGCGAAGTTTGCTAGCATAGTTTGCAAATATTCGGCTTTCTGCTTTCTTGGCCGGCAGCAAGCCGATAGTCTGCCCGCAAACCGAAAGGGAGACGGCTGATGAAGGACATCCTTGGCGAGCTGGAATCGCGCCGCCGCGACGCGCGGCTGGGCGGCGGGCAGCGGCGCATCGACGCCCAGCACGCCCGCGGCAAGCTGACCGCGCGCGAGCGGCTGGAGCTGCTGCTGGACGAGGGTTCCTTCGAGGAATTCGACATGTTCGTCCGCCACCGCTCGACCGATTTCGGCATGGAGGACGACCGGCCCTATGGCGACGGCGTGGTCACCGGCTGGGGCACGATCAACGGCCGCATGGTCTATGTCTTTTCGCAGGACTTCACCGTGTTCGGCGGCTCGCTGTCGGAAACCCATGCTCAGAAGATCTGCAAGATCATGGACATGGCGGTGCAGAACGGCGCCCCGGTGATCGGGCTGAACGATTCCGGCGGCGCGCGCATCCAGGAAGGCGTGGCCAGCCTTGCCGGTTACGCGGACGTGTTCCAGCGCAACATCATGGCCTCGGGCGTGGTGCCGCAGATCAGCGTCATCATGGGTCCCTGCGCCGGCGGCGCGGTCTATTCGCCGGCGATGACCGACTTCATCTTCATGGTCAAGGACACCTCCTATATGTTCGTGACCGGCCCGGACGTGGTCAAGACGGTGACGAACGAGGTGGTGACGGCCGAGCAACTGGGCGGCGCCTCGACCCATACCAAGAAGTCCTCGGTCGCCGACGGCGCCTTTGAAAACGACGTCGAGGCGATGACCGAGATCCGCCGGCTGGTCGACCTGCTGCCGTTGAACAACCGCGAAAAGGCGCCGACGCGGCCGTTCTTCGACGACCCGAACCGCATCGAGCCCAGCCTCGACACGCTGATCCCCGACAACCCGAACCAGCCCTACGACATGAAGGAGCTGATCCTGAAGGTCGCGGACGAGGGCGATTTCTACGAGATCCAGAAGGATTTCGCCGCGAACATCATCACCGGCTTCATCCGCATCGAGGGCCAGACCGTCGGCGTGGTCGCCAACCAGCCGATGGTGCTGGCGGGCTGCCTCGACATCGACAGCTCGCGCAAGGCGGCGCGCTTCGTGCGCTTCTGCGACGCCTTCGAGATCCCGATCCTGACCTTCGTCGACGTGCCGGGCTTCCTGCCGGGCACCGGCCAAGAATATGGCGGCGTCATCAAGCATGGCGCGAAGCTGCTGTTCGCCTATGGCGAGGCGACGGTGCCGAAGGTCACGGTCATCACCCGCAAGGCCTATGGCGGCGCCTATGACGTCATGGCCTCGAAGCACCTGCGCGGCGATTTCAACTATGCCTGGCCCACGGCCGAGATCGCAGTGATGGGCGCCAGGGGCGCGGTCGAGATCCTGTATCGCAGCGAGTTGGGCGATGCCGGGAAGATTGGCGCCCGCACCAAGGATTACGAGGACCGCTTCGCCAATCCCTTCGTCGCCGCCGAAAAGGGCTTCATCGACGAGGTGATCCAGCCGCGCTCGACCCGGCGTCGGGTGGCGCGGGCCTTCGCCAGCCTGCGCGGCAAGAAGCTGTCGAACCCCTGGAAGAAGCACGACAATATCCCGCTGTAACCGGCCGGACCCGAGGGAGGAACCATGTCGAGACTGGCGGCGATCTGCCTGGCGCTGATCCCCCCTGCCCTGGTGGCGGGCGGGACGGCGGCGGCTGGCGCGCCGGTCGAGATCGTGCTGCCCTCGGGCGCCAGGGTGACTTGGCAGGAGACGCGGCACGACAGTTCCGGCGGGCTGGGCCTGACCTATCGCTTCCGCTTCGTGATGCCGGACCTGGCGCAGCGGGTGCCGGCGACCAGCGGCCCGGCCTCGGATTTCGAGGATGCCGAGGGGCGCGGCCCCATCGACATCGACACCGAAAGCGGCGAGGTCAGCGGGGAGCCCGCCACGCTGGAGGCCGAGGCCGAGATGGCCGCCGAAGCGGGGGCCGAAACCGGAGCTGAAACCGGGGCCGAGGAGGACGCCGACGCCCTGCTGGAGCAGCCGGTGCTGCCGGCCGCCCCCGATGTTCTGGCCGAGGACCCGATCCATCTCGACATCGTCTGGCTGTGCGAGAACTGGGCCCTGCCCCGCATCGCCAGCCCGGCCCCGCGTCCCGAGCAGATCATCATCAGCCTGGCCAGCAAGGAAACCGCCTTCGGCGCCTACGACCCCGAAGTGGTGCAGCTCTTCGAGGCCTTCCGCCTGCCCAAGGACCGCGACGCCTGCGAATGGGAGCCGTGGTGATGCGCCATTTCAAGCCCTTGCGCCCTGATGCACGCGGGCCACAGCCGGCCGCGCCCGCGCCCGCGGGGCTTGGCTGCGCCTGTCGGGCCGTGCAGGTGCTGGCTATCATGCGCGCACGGCCGCGCCATGCGACCGAATCTCAACCGAGCAGTCGGGACCTCTGCGTCCCGCCCTACAGGAGCACGACACCATGTCGAAGAAACTTGCACTGGCCCTCGTCCTCGTCGGCCTGGCCGCCGCTTGCGCCAAGAAAGAGCCGGAAGTCATCACCCCGGTCGCCGTTCAGCCCGAGCCGGTGTATCAAGGCAAATACGGCGCCAACTGAGCCGTTCGCCGCGCGCGGGCTGCCAGGCGGCCCGCGCCAACCGCGCCCCTGCCCGCCCCCGCGCGTCACCACCGACAAAGGGGGCAAGACATGCTGAAGCATCGCGGCTTTCCGGGCCGTCTTCCGGGCACCGATTTCCAGTTCATCATCCGCCGCGCCAACAAGAAGGGCGCAACGCCGCTGATCCGGCGCGAGCGGTTCCGCGACCGCAAACCCGTCGACAAGCGCGCCGACACCGCCTTCCTGGCGGCGCTGATCGCGCATTTCGGCGATGAGCCTTTCGAGCGCGGCAACCTGGACGCCGGCCGGCTGTCCTGGCTTCTGGGCCGCGAGGTCGTGGCCGTCGGCAAGCTGGACCCGACCGATTACGAGCAATTGCTGCGCGTCGACATGAAGCGCGCCGAGGCCGGCTTCCCCGAGCTTTTCGCCGCCGAGGCGCCGGAATTCGACTGGGACGACGAGGCCGATTGGGACGAGGACGACATCGACGAGGACGGTGCCTGATGCCGGCCGGAGCGATGGGCGGATTGCCGCGTAGCCCTGTGTTTTCACACCGTTGTCAGTTTCTTCCGAAACGGGCGCGTGCAATATTGGCCGCACCCCTATCGCAAACGGCCCGTCAGCGGGTCCATAATACAGGCAAAGAACTATGCAAAAATCCGTCATCCTCCGTCTTTCGGGCGCCCTTCTGCTGGTCGGCGGCCTGGCCGCCTGCGACCAGGGCTACGGCAGCGGCATCTCGCCCGACGCGCAGCGCGCGGCCGGGGGCGCCCTGGCCGGTGCGGCCGTCGCCAAGATCATCGACGGCGACGTGGGCACCGGCGCGCTCATCGGCGCGGCGGGCGGCGCGCTTTGCGACGACGCCGGCGTCTGCCAGTCGCGCGGCTACTGATTCCACCGGGGCCGCTTGCGCGGGTGACAGCCCGCGCGCGGCCCGTATCCCGGAGAATTTCGCATGTCGAAAAAACTCGCTCTCGTCGTCGGTCTGGGCCTCCTGGGCCTGGCCGGCTGCACCCAGAACATCAATCCGACCGACATGGACCGCGGCCTCATCGGCGCGGGCGTCGGCGCGACCGTCGCCCATGTCGGCGGCCATGACGTCGCCAAGGGCGCGGCCATCGGCGCCGTCGCCGGCGCGCTGTGCGACGACGTGCGTCTCTGCCAGCCGACCCAGCCGCGCTATCGCAGCTACTGATACGCCGCCGCATCGCGGCGACGCCTTCCTTTCTGGCCGTCCCGGCATCGTGCCGGGGCGGCTTTCTTACGTTCGGCACCTGCCCCAGGGGAAACCAGCATGTTCAAGAAAATCCTGATCGCCAACCGGGGCGAGATCGCCTGCCGCGTCATCAAGACCGCGAAGAAGATGGGCATCCAGACCGTCGCGGTCTATTCCGATGCCGACCGCAACGCGCTGCATGTCAAGATGGCGGACGAGGCCGTCCATATCGGTCCGCCGCCGGCGAACCAGTCCTATATCGTCATCGACAGGATCATGGACGCGATCCGCCAGACCGGCGCCGAGGCGGTGCATCCGGGCTATGGCTTCCTGTCCGAGAACATGAAATTCGCCGAGGCGCTGGAGAAGGAAGGCGTCACCTTCGTCGGCCCGCCCAGCCCGGCCATCGAGGCCATGGGCGACAAGATCACCTCGAAGAAGCTGGCGCAGGAAGCCGGGGTCAGCACGGTTCCGGGCTATATGGGCCTGATCGCCGATGCCGAGGAGGCGGTGAAGATCTCGAACCAGATCGGCTATCCGGTCATGATCAAGGCCAGCGCCGGCGGCGGCGGCAAGGGCATGCGCATCGCCTGGAACGACCAGGAGGCGCGCGAGGGTTTCGAATCCTCGAAGAACGAGGCCGCGAACAGCTTCGGCGACGACCGCATCTTCATCGAGAAATTCGTGACCCAGCCGCGCCATATCGAGATCCAGGTGCTGGCCGACAAGCACGGCAATTGCGTCTATCTGCACGAGCGCGAATGCTCGATCCAGCGCCGCAACCAGAAGGTCATCGAAGAGGCGCCCTCGCCATTCCTCGACGCGGCGACGCGCAAGGCCATGGGCGAGCAGGCCTGCGCGCTGGCGAAGGCCGTGGGCTATACCAGCGCCGGCACGGTCGAATTCATCGTCGATGCCGACAAGAACTTCTATTTCCTGGAAATGAACACCCGGCTGCAGGTCGAGCATCCGGTGACCGAACTGATCACCGGCGTCGACCTGGTCGAGCAGATGATCCGCGTCGCCGGCGGCGAGCCGCTGCCCTTTGCCCAGGACGATCTGACGATCAACGGCTGGGCCATCGAAAGCCGGCTCTACGCCGAGGACCCCTATCGCAACTTCCTGCCCTCGATCGGCCGGCTGACCCGCTATCGCCCGCCGGCCGAGACGGCGGCCGGGCCGCTGCTCGACGCCGACCGCTGGGTGCCGGCGCGCCCGGGCGACCATCCTCCGGCCGCCGCTGCGGGGGTCAGGAACGATACCGGCGTCTATGAGGGCGGCGAGATCAGCATGTATTACGACCCGATGATCGCCAAACTCTGCACCTGGGCGCCGACCCGCGAGGCCGCCATCGAGCAGATGCGGCTGGCGCTGGACGAATTCGAGGTCGAGGGCATCGGCCACAACCTGCCGTTCCTGTCGGCGGTGATGGACCATCCGAAATTCGTCTCGGGCGATATTTCCACCGCCTTCATCGCCGAGGAATATCCCGAGGGCTTCCTGGGCGCGACCCTGCCCGAAGCCGAGATCCAGCGCATCGCCGCCTCGGTCGCGGCCATGCATCGGGTGGCCGAGATCCGGCGCACCCGCATCTCGGGCCGGCTCGACAACCACGAGCGCCATGTCGGCGAGCATTGGGTGGTGACGGTCGCGGGCCAGGAATTCCCGGTGCGCATCACCGCCGACAAGCAGGGCTCGACGGTCGAGATCGCCGGCCGCAAGCTGCGCGTCGAAAGCGACTGGCTGCCCGGGCAATCGCTGGCGCGGCTGTCGGTCGACGGCAGCCCCCTGGTGCTGAAGGTGGATCGCCTGCCCTCGGGCTTCCGGCTGCGGGTGCGCGGCGCGGACCTGAAAACCTATGTCCGCCGTCCGCGCGCCGCCGAACTGGCGCGGCTGATGCCCGAGAAGCTGCCGCCGGACACCTCGAAATTCCTGCTCTGCCCGATGCCCGGGCTGGTGGTCAAGGTGAACGTGGCCGCCGGCGACGAGGTGCAGGAAGGCCAGGCGCTGGCCACCGTCGAGGCGATGAAGATGGAGAACATCCTGCGCGCCGAGCGGCGCGGCGTGGTGAAATCCGTCAACGCCTCGGCCGGCGAAAGCCTCAAGGTCGATGACGTGATCATGGAATTCGAGTGATCCATGTTCCAGGGCACGGGCAGCATTCTCAATCCCACGGTGGTGGCGGCGCTGGTCGCCGCCGTCGTGGCGATGCTGGCCCGGCCCGTCGATGACTGGCTGAACCGCCGCCGCGCCCGCATCCTGCGGGTCGAGCGGGTCAGCGACGTGCAGCGCGCCCTGCTGGCCGAGATCCGCGCTCATGTCGTGGCGCTGGAAAGCCAGCGTCTGGATGCCGAGGGTGCCGCCGCCCTGCTGGTCCGGCTGCGCGAAAGCGGCCGGTTTCCCTTCATCCCGGCGCAGGCGAACGACCGCATCTTCACCGCGATCATCGAAGAGGTGCATATCCTGCCGGCCGATGTCATCGACCCGGTGGTGACCTATTACCGGCAGCTGTCGATCATGGCCTCATTCGCCGAGGCGATGCGGGAGCAGGCCGAAAAGGATCAGGCGCGCGCCGTCGAGATGTTCGCGGATTACTTGGAACTGACCGAATCGGCGCTGGAAAGCGGGCAAGAGGCCGTGCGCCTGCTGATGACCAGCGTGTTCTTCGGCGAGAATGCCCTGCGGCAGATGCTGGAGCGGGAAAGCGCCGCGGCTCTGGCCGCGCGTCAGGCCCAGATCGCCGGTCTGGCCGGCAGCCTTCCGGGCGAGCTGGCCGAGCTGCGCCAGCGGCTCAATAAGCGATCTTCGGACCGGAGCGACCTTTGATGGGCTTCAATCCGACGATCTCGGCCATTTCATTCGCGGTGCGGGCGCTGCGCAGCCGTTCGACCAGCTGTTCGGTGGCCGAGTCCAGCCGGGGCGGTTTGGGCGCGTCCGGGCGTTCCGTCACGCGCGGCAGGGGCGAATTCGACATGGCGGGCCTCCTTGGCAGCGGGCAGCGCGGCTGCCCTGTTCCCAAGATAATGGCTCGGGGGCCGGGCCGCAACGAAGTCGTTGCGATTATCGCACAAAGAAATGTGGCGATTTTCTCAGTATCTTACGGCACTGCCGCACGGCCGATCTCGCGCCGGCGTAGCGGGAACTTGTCGATGGCGCGGGAAATCTCGCGCACGGACCAGGGCGCGGGCTTACGCTGCTTGACCTGGCCGTCCTTGTCCAGCAGCACCAGCGAAAAGCCTTCCGGGCGCAGCTGCCGACGCCAGGGGCTGGCCGCCGCCGGGTCGGTGTCGGTCACGACGACCACGTCGCGCGCCAGCAGCGGCGCCGGATCGGCCTGCAGGTCGGCCAGCTGCCGGATGAAGGCCGGGTCGGCCGCGGTATCGGCAAAGATCACCACCGGCCGGGCCTGCCACAGGAATTCCGCCGGGTCGGCCTCGGATGCCGGCAGCACGGTCAGGGCCTGCGCGGCGGCGCCGGTCAGCGGCCCGCCGGGCGCGGGCGCGCCGTCGCGCGCCGCCGGCACCTCGCCGCGCACATATGGCCGGTGGCCGTCGGCATCGCCCTCGGGTTTCGGTCCCATCGCCGCCAGAAGCGGCACCACAGCCAGAATTATCAACCGTTTCAGTTTCATCGCGCCCCCGTTCCCCCTTTCATATAGGGCGCGGCGGGCCATGGGAAAGGATGCAAGATGAGCGAAAGCAGCAAAGCCGACCTGGAGACATGGCGCAATCTCGCCAGCAAGGAACTGAAGGGCGCCGATCCCGACAGCCTGAACTGGCACACGCTGGAGGGGATCGAGGTCAAGCCGCTCTATACCCAGGCCGACACCGAGGGCCTGGCGCATCTGGGCAGCCTGCCCGGGCTTGAGCCCTTTACCCGCGGGCCGCGCGCGACCATGTATGCCGGCCGGCCCTGGACGATCCGGCAATACGCCGGCTTCTCGACCGCCGAGGAATCGAACGCCTTCTACCGCCGCAACCTGGCGGCCGGGCAGCAGGGGGTTTCGGTGGCCTTCGACCTGGCCACGCACCGCGGCTATGACAGCGACCATCCGCGCGTCGAGGGCGACGTGGGCAAGGCCGGCGTCGCCATCGATTCGGTCGAGGACATGAAGATCCTGTTCGACGGCATTCCGCTGGACAAGGTCTCGGTCTCGATGACCATGAACGGGGCGGTGATCCCGATCCTGGCGAATTTCATCGTCGCGGGCGAGGAACAGGGGCATTCGCGCGCCGTGCTGTCGGGCACGATCCAGAACGACATCCTGAAAGAGTTCATGGTGCGGAACACCTATATCTATCCGCCCGAACCCTCCATGCGCATCATCGCCGACATCATCGAATACACCTCGAAAGAGATGCCGCGCTTCAACTCGATCTCGATCTCGGGCTATCACATGCAGGAGGCGGGCGCGAACCTGGTGCAGGAGCTGGCCTATACGCTGGCCGACGGGCGCGAATATGTCCGCGCCGCGCTGAAGACCGGCATGAATGTCGACGATTTCGCCGGGCGGCTGTCGTTCTTCTTTGCCATCGGCATGAACTTCTTCATGGAGGTCGCGAAGCTGCGCGCCGCGCGGCTGCTCTGGACCCGGATCATGAAGGAATTCGAGCCGAAGAAGGCATCCTCGCTGATGCTGCGCACGCATTGCCAGACTTCGGGCGTGTCCTTGCAGGAGCAGGACCCCTATAACAACGTCATCCGCACGGCTTACGAGGCGATGGCGGCGGTGCTGGGCGGCACGCAGTCGCTGCACACCAACGCGCTGGACGAGGCGATCGCGCTGCCGACCGAGTTCAGCGCCCGCATCGCGCGCAACACCCAGCTGATCCTGCAGGAGGAAACCGGCATCACCCATGTCGTCGATCCGCTGGCGGGCAGCTATTACATCGAGACCCTGACCGCGCGGCTGGCCGAGGAAGCCTGGGCGCTGATCGAGGAGGTCGAGGCGATGGGCGGCATGACCAAGGCGGTGGCCTCGGGCATGCCGAAGCTGCGCATCGAGGAATCGGCGGCGCGGCGCCAGGCGATGATCGACCGCGGCGACGAGGTGGTCGTCGGCGTGAACAAGTACCGGCTGGCCAAGGAAGAGCCGCTCGACATCCTCGACATCGACAACATGAAGGTGCGCGAGGCGCAGATCGCCCGGCTGGAGCGCATCCGCGCCACCCGCGACCAGGCGGCCTGCGACGCGGCGCTGCTGGAACTGGGCCGGCGCACGGTCGAGGGCGGCAACCTGCTGGAGGCGGCGGTCGAATGCGCCCGCGCGCGGGCCAGCGTGGGCGAGATCAGTCTGGCGATGGAGGGCACCTTCGGGCGCCACAGGGCGGAGGTGAAGACTTTGGCAGGGGTTTACGGGGCGGCCTATGAGGGCGACGCGGATTTCGCGCAGATCCAGCGCGACGTCGAGGCTTTCGCCGAGGAAGAGGGCCGTCGGCCCCGCATGCTGGTGGTGAAGATGGGCCAGGACGGCCATGACCGCGGTGCCAAGGTCATCGCCACCGCCTTTGCCGACATCGGCTTCGACGT
Source organism: Paracoccus aminovorans (assembly GCF_001546115.1). Lineage (GTDB taxonomy): Bacteria > Pseudomonadota > Alphaproteobacteria > Rhodobacterales > Rhodobacteraceae > Paracoccus > Paracoccus aminovorans_B. Next base: position 289,839 of record NZ_KQ955208.1, on the reverse strand, counting down.
GGACGTGGGGCCGCTGTTCCAGACCCCCGAGGAAGCCGCGCAGGACGCCATCGACAACGACGTGCATGTAATCGGGATCTCCTCGCAGGCGGCGGGCCACAAGACCCTGGCGCCGAAGCTGATCGCGGCGCTGAAGGACCAGGGCGCCGGCGACATCCTGGTGATCTGCGGCGGCGTGATCCCGCAGCAGGATTACGATTTCCTGAAGAAGGCCGGGGTGAAGGCGATCTTCGGGCCGGGGACCAACATCCCGGCGGCGGCGAAGGACATCCTGTCGCTGATCCGGGCGGCCCGGGCAGCCTAGGGCGGCGCACGGCGGCCCTTGCGGTCGCCGTCGCATGGGTATTTCTACAACAAAGAAGGCCGGCCGCCGCGCGTTTTGCGGCCGGTTCCCCGATGGAGCCCGAATGATCATCCGCCCGGCCGAAACCCGCGACATTCCCGCCATCCTGGATTTCTGGAACCCGATCATCCGCGAGACCACGACGATCTTTTCCAGCGAGGAGCGCACGGTCGAGAGCCTGGGGGCGATGATCGCCGCCCGCCGCGCCGCGGGGCGCGAGATGCTGGTGGCCGAGGCGGCGGGCGCGGTGCTGGGCATCGCCACCTATGACCAGTTCCGCGGCGGGCTGGGCTACGTCCATGCCATGGAACATACCGTGCTGCTGGCGCCCGGGGCGCGCGGGCGCGGTGTCGGCCGGGCGCTGATGGCGGCGATCGAGGATCACGCCCGGGCGCGCGGCGCCCATACCATGGTCGCGGCCGTCGATGCCGCCAATGCCGGCGGCATCGGCTTTCACGAGGCCATCGGCTTCCGGCGCGTGGGCTATCTGCCCGAATCCGGGCGCAAGTTCGGGCGCTGGCTGGACCTGGTGCTGCTGCAGAAGATCCTGTGAGGCTTGCCGCCGTGCGGGCCGCGTGCGAATGTCGCGGGCAAAACGCGAGGCGGGCATGGACGACGGGCGCAACGGCACGGTCAAGCAGGTCATCTGCATCAAATGGGGCACGAAATTCGGGCCCGAGTTCGTGAACCGGCTGCATGCCATGGTGGCGCGCAACATCACGCCGCCGTTCCGGCTGTATTGCTTTACCGACGACGGCGCCGGCCTGCATCCCGACATCGCCGTGCGGCCGCTGCCCGAGTTCGAATACCAGGCGCCGGTCAATACCAAGGGCAAATGGCCGAAGTCGCGGCTGTGGGGCGATCTGGGCGACGTGCAGGGCGTGGTGCTGTTCCTGGACCTCGACGTGATCGTGACCGGCAGCCTCGACGATTTCTTCGCCTTTGGCGATCCCGACGATACCGTGCTGGGGCTGAACCCGAACACGCCCTTCGAGAAGATGGGCCAGACCTCGGTCTATCGCATGCGCGTCGGCAAGCTGAAGCCCCTGCAGGACATCTTTCGCGCCGATCCGCAGGCCGCCGCCGACAGGTTCCGCTACGAGCAGCGCTTCGTCACCCGCAATGCGCCGGGTGGGGTGAAGTTCTGGCCCAGGGGTTGGCTCGCGCATTTCCGCATGCATTGCGTGCCGAATTTCCCGCTGAACTATGTCCGCGAGGCGCGGGTGCCGGCGGGGACGCGCATCGTGATCTTTCCGGGCGACCTGAACCCGCCCGACGCCGTCCTGGGCCGCTGGAGCGACAAGGACCAGCATCGCGCGCCCCTGGACCATCTGCGCGCCGCCTTCGACGGCCGCCGGCGCGAGAGCCTGGGCAAGCACCTGCGGCATTACCTGCGCCCGGTCGGCTGGGTTTCGGCATTATGGCGGGAATAGGCGCCGCGCCCGAGACGCATTTCACCCTGCCCGGCGATTTCGCCGCGGGCCTCGGGCAATGCGTGGCGAGTTTCGGCTGGCTCGAGGAGATCATCAAGCGCACCATCTATGCGCTGGACCGTGCCCGGCTGGCCGACGACCTGACGCCCGAGGAGTTGCAGGCCTGGCTTGCCCGCATGGGCAGCCTGGCCGACGATTCCATGGGCACGCTGATCGAGCAGCTCGACGCCGCCATGCGCCGCCATCCCGGATTGCGCGACCGCAACAAGATCACCGACCGGCTGGGCGAGATCCGGCTTTACCGCAACCTGCTCTGCCATGCCTCGTGGCGGCCGACCGAGCGCAAGACGCACTGGCATCCGGCCTTCGTCAGCGCCAAGGGCGAGGTGCGGCCGGCGCCAATGGCGCTCGACGACCTGGAGCGCATCCGCGCGCAGACCGTCGAGACCGGCGGCCGCGTGCTGCGCGTCATGCGCGCCACCGGCGAGCCGGGCTACTGGGCCGGCGACGACGAGGCGTGAAGCCTTGCGTTGCAAGCCCGCGCCGCATCCGCTAACACCGCAACGTCCATAGATAAGAGTTTCGCATGTCCGCCCAGAACCAGGGGCAAAACGCCTCGCCGCTCCGTCTTGGTATCGCAGGTCTGGGGACCGTCGGCATCGGCACCGTCAAGATCATCCAGAAGCACGCCGCGCTGCTGTCCCAGCGCGCCGGCCGGCCCATCGCCATCACCGCGGTCTGCGCCCGCGACCGGCTGAAGAACCGCGACGCGGACCTGTCGGCCTATGGCTGGGAGGAGGACGCCCGGGCGCTGGCGCTGCGCGAGGATGTGGAAGTTTTCGTCGAGCTGATCGGCGGCGACGAGGGCGTCGCGCGCGAGGCGGTGACGGCGGCGCTGAAGGCCGGCAAGGACGTGGTGACCGCCAACAAGGCGCTACTGGCGATCCACGGCCAGGAGCTGGCGGAACTGGCCGAGGCGCATGGCCGGGTGATCCGATTCGAGGCGGCCGTCGCCGGCGGCATCCCGGTGATCAAGGCGATGACCGAGTCGCTGGCCGGCAACGAGATCCGCCGCGTCATGGGGGTGATGAACGGCACCTGCAACTATATCCTGACCCGGATGGAAAGCGCCGGCCTGCCCTATGAGACGGTGTTCGAGGAGGCGCGGCAGCTGGGCTATCTGGAGGCCGATCCGACGCTGGACGTGGGTGGCATCGACGCCAGCCACAAGCTGGCGATCCTGGCCGCCATCGCCTTCGGCACCCGCCCCAGCTTCGACGCCGTGGAAATCGAGGGCATCGAGCGGGTCAGCATCGACGACATTCGCCGCGCCGCCGACATGGGCTATCGCATCAAGCTGCTGGGCGTGGCGCAGATGACCGGGCGCGGGCTGGAGCAGCGCATGTCGCCCTGCCTGGTGCCCGCCGACAGCCCCTTGGGGCAATTGCAGGGCGGCACCAACATGGTGGTGATCGAGGGCGACTCGGTCGGGCAGATCGTGCTGCGCGGCGCGGGGGCCGGCGAAGGCCCGACCGCCAGCGCGGTGATGTCCGACGTGGTCGAGATCGCGCGCGGCGTGCGCATGCCGAGCTTCGGCCAGCCGGCCTCGGCGCTGGCCCGGCCGCAGCCGGCGCGGACCGCGGTGCCCGCCGCCTATTACATCCGGCTGGCGCTGACCGACAAGCCGGGGGCGCTGGCCAAGGTTGCCACGGTGCTGGGCGATTCCGGCATCTCGATCGACCGCATGCGGCAATACGGCCATCAGCAGACCGCCGGCGTCGCCCCGGTGCTGATCGTGACCCACAAGACCACGCCCGAGGCCATCGACCATGCCATCGAGGCGCTGCCGAAGACCGGCGTCATTGCCGGCGAGCCGGTGGAGCTGCGCATCGAGGAGGTCTGAGCCGCCGGGTTTGGGTATTTGGAAAACGGAAAGTGACTGGCGCCGTGCCCCGGGGGTGCGGCGTTTCTGTTTTATGGCGAGAGATCGGCAGCGGCGGCGGCTTGGGTCGCGGCCGGTTCGGGTATTTGGGAAACAGAGAAAGCCAGAGGTCGCGTCAGCTGGCCGAGAGGTGGCGCAGCCCGTGGGTCACGTCGGCACGCACGGCAAGCCGCAGGCCGGGCTCGTCGCCGGCCCGCAGCGAGGCCAGGATCATGCGGTGGTGGCGCGGCGGCTCGTGGCGCTTGACCCGGCCATAGAGCGCCCGCATCGTCGGGCCGAGCTGCAGCCAGACCGTCTCGACGATGGCCAGCATCGCCGGCGCCTGGGCGCGCAGGTAGAGGATGCGGTGGAATTCCAGGTTTGTGCGGATATAGGTGACGCCGTCATGACTTTCGGCCGCCTCGCCGATGGCGGCATTGATGACGGCCATGCGCTCGATCAGCGCCTGATGGGCGCGGGGCAGCGCCCGGGCGGCGAGTTCGGGCTCGATCAGGCCGCGCAGGGCGGCGAGTTCCTCGATGCGCTCGACCGAGAGCTCCGGCGTGGTGATCCGACCCGAGGAGGAAAGCGTCAGCGCCCCTTCGGCGACCAGGCGCCGCACCGCCTCGCGCGCGGGGGTCATCGAGACGCGGTGCTCGGCTGCGATGCCGCGCAGCGTCATCGGCAGGCCGGGCGGCAGTTCGCCCAGCATGATGCGCTGGCGAAGGCTGCGATAAAGCCGCTCATGCGCGGCGGTTTCCGAATTGCGCGTCACTGTCATGCCATCTCTGTGATCACAAATGCGCGCGGCGTCAATCCGTCAGATGCGGAAACGCCAGGCCAGCAGCTCGTGGCCGTGGCAGCGCAGCCAGGCGCGGTGCCGGGCATGGCCGGGCAGCAGCCGTTCGGTCGCGGCCCAGAAGGCGGGCGAGTGGTCCATATGCGCCAGATGCGCGACCTCATGCGCGGCGACATAGTCCAGCACTTCGGGCGGCGCCATGGCCAGGCGCCACGAGAACATCAGCCGGCCGTCATGGGTGCAGCTGCCCCAGCGCGAGCGGGTGTCGCGCAGCGCCAGCGCCCGGAACGGCCGCCCCAGCCGGGCCGCGTGGCGGTCGCAGGCGGCGATCAGCCGCGCCTGCGCGAGGTGTTTGAGCCAAACTTCGATGACCACCCCTGGCGGCCGGCCCTGCGGCACCAGCAGCAGGTCGGCGGTCAGCTCGACGCGGCGGGTCTCGGCCGGGCGGATCAGGCGCGGCACGCCCTCGACGGGCAGCTGGACGCCATGCGCGACCAGTTGCAGCGCCGGCATGTCGGCGCGGACCCGGCGCAGCCATTCGGCCCGCGACTCGGCAAAGGCCTGGCCGTCGCGCAGGCTGGCGCGGCTGGGCAGGGTCAGCACCACCTCGCCCCCTGCCCGCGCCACGCGCAGCGTCATGCGCCGCGCCCGGGACGAGCGGCGCAGCGTCACCGGGATGTCGCCGCCGACCCAAATCCTGTCCTTGCCTACCTGCATCTTGCGGTGCCCTGCCTTTCGGCCCATATTTCCACCGCGCCGCCGTCCCGACGCAAGGGGAAAAGCCTTTGACAGCCCCTTCTGGCTATGGCAGGGGACAGCGGATTTACCTGAACGCGGCAGAAAGAGAATACCATGCCCAAAGAGGAATGGGGCACGAAACGCCTTTGCCCCCATTGCGCCACGCGCTTCTACGACCTGACGAACGACCCGATGACCTGCCCGGCCTGCGGCGCCTCTTTCACGGCGGAAAGCCTGACGAATGGCCGCTCGCGCTCGCTGATCTCGGAAAAGACCGCCGCGCGCGACGAGGATCAGACCGATCTCGTCGATGACGAGGATCTGGACGACGACGCCGATTCCGGGGATCTGGACGACGATCTGCTGGACGACGACGATGACGACGGCGACGTGTCGCTGGACGACATCGCCGACGTGGCGGATTCGGACGACGAATAGGCCGCGAGCGGCCGCGATCGCCCCGGCCGGCCCTTGCCGCGCCGGGGCTTTTTCGTGATCAGAGGGGGCCATGCGCATCATCGACCGCCAAGCCATGCGGGCCATCCTGCTGACGCCCGAGGACCGGGTGCTGCTGATGCGCGTCGATTACGGCACCGGCGACTGGTGGATCACCCCCGGCGGCGGCGCCGAGCCCGGCGAGACGCCCGAGGCGACGCTGCGCCGCGAACTGCGCGAGGAGCTGGGCTTTGCCCTGCCCGCCTTCGGCCCGCTGGTCTGGCGCCGCCGCTTTACCCTGCCCTTGCCGCAGGCGCGCTGGCGCCAATCCGAGCATTACTTCCTGATCGAGACGCCGGAGTTCCGGCCCGTGGTGCAAGACGCGCCCGAGGCCGGCCTGATCCGCGAGTTCCGCTGGTGGAGCCTGCCCGAACTGCGCCACAGCCGCGAGAACCTGGCACCGGCCGCGCTGGCGCGCATCGTGCTGGACTATCGCGAAGGCGGCCCGCCGCGCGAGCCGCCCGCCTTCGAAATCATCGAGGATTAGGCGCTAAGCCTTATAAGCATCATTGAAAAATTCGACTTCCAGCCGGGCGGCGCGGCGGAAGAAGTCGCGCACTTGCGCGGCCTCGGCCGGGCCGGTGCGGTCAAGCTCGGCGCGCAGGAAGGCCACGAAATCGCGGAAGAACGCATTGTCGTGCAGCGTGATCCATTCGGCATGGACGAAGTTTTCCGGCAGGGTCTCGGCCTGCATGGCCCAGTCGAGGTAAAGCCCCTCGGCCACGTTCAGCACCGCCAGCACCGCAGGATAGGAGCGCGTCGCTGCGGCCTCGCGCATGATGGCCTGGAAGCCCTGCGTGGGCGCGCTGTCGGGACTCGCAGCGCGCTCGGCCTCCGATACGCCCAGGGCGGCGAAGGCGCGCAGGAAATAGTCGTTCTCGTCGCTTGAAACCATGCCGGCGAAGCGGCCGAAGCGCAGCCGCGATTCGAAGCGGTCGGCGCTGGCGATGGCGGCGCCGAGCAGCGTCAGGAAAGCGTCGAGGAAACGGTGATCCTGCACGAGATAGCGCGCCATGACCGCATCCGCGATGCGGCCGGCCAGCAACTCGTGCACGAAACGATGGCCGGTCGCAGCCTGCCAATCGGCGGCGCATTCGTCGCGCAGGGTTTCAAAGAAGGTCTGGGGTATGCTGCCCTCCTGGCTTGGGGCGGGGCCGGGATGGCCCCGGGGTGGGGCCGGCATCAGGCAGGCGCACGGACTGGCCATCCCTTCGCCGGCATGATCCGGATCAGGTTCGAAGGGTCACCGCGCCGCGCAGGCCTTGGCCCTTGCCAGCGATCTCTCAGCCCCTTGCCGGGGCTCCCCTTGGTCGCGGCGATCCTAGCCGTCCCCGCCCCGGCTGTCACGCCCCCGACACGCCGGTGCGACAGGCTTGGCCCGACCGGGACGGCATTCCGGCTTGCAGCGGCGGGCGTTCTGTTATCTCGTTGCGCCAAGATGCGTCCGCGCGGCGCCGGACAGGACCGGAGACGATGACCACAGGCCCAGAGCCAAGCCCCCAGACCGCACCCCACCCCGCCCAGGCGCCGCGCCAGACCGGGCTGCGCCTGCACCGGCCGCCGCTGGTGACCAATATCTCGGCCGCGCGCTGGCTGTTGCTGGCGATCGTCGCGGCCTCGATCTATTTCTTTCACGGCTTCCTGGTGCCGGTGCTGGCGGCGATGGTGATCGCGCTGGCCAGCTGGCCGCTGCGCGAGCGGGCGGTGGCGCGGGTCGGGCGCACCTGGGCCGCGACGGCCCTGGTGCTGGTGCTGGTCTGCTTCCTGGTCGTGCCCATCGCCATGGCGCTGATCTATGCCTTCCGCGAGCTGCGCGACTGGATCAACTGGGCGATCCTGGTCAATTCCACCGGCGCGCCGACGCCGGGCTGGATGGTCCAGCTGCCGCAGGTCGGTGACTGGCTGGACGAGAACTGGCACACCTATATCGGCCGGCCCGGCGGCATCTCGGAAATCGTGCAGCTGGTCTCGGGTTCGAACATCGGCGCGATCTATCGCGGCGCGGTGACGGCGGGCTCGCTGGCCTTCCATCTGGCGCTGACGCTGCTCTTCATGCTGATCACGCTCTTCGTGCTGTATCGCGACGGCGACAAGTTCGTGGCCCAGGTCGACCATATCGGTCGCCGCATCCTGCCCGACCGCTGGAGCCGGCTGTCGCGCGTGGTGCCGGCGACGATCAGCTCGACCGTGACCGGCATGACGCTGATCGCCATCGGCGAGGGGGTGATCCTGGGCACCGCCTATTGGCTGGCCGGCGTGCCCTCGCCGGTGACCTTCGGCGTCATCACCGGCTTCATGGCGCTGATCCCGGGCGGCGCGCCTTTGTGCTTCACGCTGGTCTCGGCCTATCTGGTCGCCAGCGGCTCGCCGGTACAGGGCGCGGCGCTGTTCATTTGGGGCACCTGCGAGCTGTTCGTCGTGGACAAGACCATCCGGCCGGTGCTGGTCGGCGGGCCGGTGAAGCTGCCCTTCCTGCCGACGTTCTTCGGCCTCGTCGGCGGGGTCAAGACCATGGGCATCGTCGGGCTGTTCGTCGGGCCGGTGCTGATGGCGCTGCTGGTCTCGATCTGGCGCGAATGGCAGCGCGAGGTGACCGAGGACGAGGCCCGACGCGCCGGCCTGCTGGCCGAGACCCGCTAGTCCGGCGGACAGCGCATGAAAAAGGCGGGGCGCACAGCGATGCGTCCCGCCTTTTCCGTTTTCGTCGCCTGGCCGCGCTCAGTTCGCCGGCACGGCCGGTTCCTGCTGCGGCGGGCTCGACAGCGCCTCGGGCATGGGCGTCAGCGTGACGCCCGAGCTCGCGCCCAGCGGCTCGCCCTCGCGCGTGGTCTCGGTCGGGGCGACCGTATCCTCGGCGGCGGCGCCGGTCGCCGGCGCGGCCGAGGCCGAGGGTGCGGCCGGGGCCGGGGTCGGTACCGGGTTGGCGCGGTCGGAACCGTCGTTGCGCAGATAGTCGAAGAACTCGCCATCGGGCTTGATCACCAGCGAGCTGTTCTCGCCCTTCAGCGCCCGCTCATAGGAGGTCATGGAGCGGGTGAAGGCAAAGAACTCGGGATCGCGGCCGAAGGCATCGGCATAGATGGCGTTGCGGCGGGCGTCGGCCTCGCCGCGAACCACCTCGGCGCGCTTGCGGGCCTCCGAGGTCAGCTCGACCACGGTGCGGTCGGCGGCGGCACGGACGCGCTGCGCGGCCTCGCCGCCGCGGGCGATCTCGTCGGCGGCCTCGCGCTCGCGCTCGGCCCGCATCCGGGCATAGGTCGCGGTCAGGTTCTGCTCGGGCAGGTCGGTGCGGGTCAGGCGCACGTCGATGACGCGGATCCCCAGCGCCTCGGCCTCGCCGCGCGCGCCGTCGCGGATGCGGTTCATCAGCGCGGTGCGGTCGTCCGACAGCACGGTGGTCGAGGGCACCGAGCCCAGCACGCGGCGGATCACGTCGTTGATGATCGAATCCAGCCGTTCCTGCGCGCGGGGCAGGCCCCGACCCTCGGTCGCCTGATAGAGCTTCTGCGCGTCGAGCACCTGCCAGCGGGCAAAGGCATCCACCACCAGCCGGCGGTCGTCCAGGGGCGTGACCTCCATCGGCCGGGTCGGCAGGCCGAGGATGCGGGCGTCATAGCGCACCACGCTGTCGATGAAGGGGACCTTGATGCCGAGGCCGGGGTTCTCGCGCACCTCGACCACCTCGCCAAAGCGCAGCACCAGGGCCTTTTCGCGCACGTCGACGATATAGACCGAAGCCGCCACGATCACCGCGATGACGACCAGGAACGGCAGGACCAGGACAGAGATTGCACGGTTCATCACTGGTTCCCCCCGTTGTTGGTGCCATTGTTGCTGCCGGCATTGCCGGTGGCGCCGCTGCGCAGCTGGTCGAGCGGCAGATAGGGCACGACGCCCTGCCCGGCCTCGCCGTCGATGATGACCTTGTTCGCCTGGCCCAGAATTTTCTCCATGGTTTCCAGATACATCCGGCGCCGCGTCACCTCGGGCGCCTTGACATATTCGTCATAGACCGAGTTGAAGCGCGCGGCCTCGCCCTCGGCATTGTTCACGGCCTCGGCGCGATAGGCCTCGGCGCGCTCGACCACGGCGGCGGCTTCGCCGCGCGCATTGGCCAGCACCCGGTTGGCATAGGCGTCGGCCTCTTTCTCCAGCCGGTCGCGTTCCTGCTGGGCGGCCTGCACCTCGCGGAAGCTGTCGATCACCTCGCGCGGCGGATCGGCGCGCGCCAGGTTGACCCGGACGATGTTGACGCCGGAGTCATAGGAATCCAGCGTGCCCTGCGCGGCGCGCTCCAGCTCGGCCCGGATCTGCTCGCGGTCGCGGTTCAGGATCGGCGCCAGTTCCGACCGCGCCACGATGTCGCGCATGGCCGATTCCGCCACGGCGCGGATGGTATCGTCGGGATCGGCCAGGTTGAACAGGAATTTCTCGGGGTCCGAGACGTTCCAGACCACCTGATATTGCATGTCGACGATGTTCTGGTCGCGGGTCAGCATCAGCCCGCTGTCGTTCGGCCCGGCCTGGCCGGTGCCGATTTCCGTCACCCGCTCGCCCGAGACCTGGACCAGTTCCTTGGTCACCACCGGCCAGGGCGCGAAGTTCAGGCCCGGATCGCCCAGCGCATAGGGCCGGCCGAACAGCAGTTCGACAGAGCGCTGGCCCTCGTCGACGGTGTAGAAGCTGGTGAAGGCCCAGAGTGCGGCCACGGCCAGCGCGCCGATGCCCCAGGTGCCGCGGCTCATCTGGAATTGCGGGCCGAAACGGCGCGGGCCGGTGCCGCGGGGGCCGCCGCCGCCGCCCTTGCCGCCCATCAGCACGCGCAGCTTGTCCTGCCCCTTGCGGACCAGTTCCTCGATCTCGGGGATCTGCTCGCCCCGGCGCGGACCCTGCGGGCGGTCGTCGCGGCCGCCTTGGTTGTTGCCTCCGGCATTGCCCCAGGGGCGCGGACCGCCCTTCTGGTCGCCCCCCTGCGGCGGCTGCTTGCCGCCCTTGCCGTCATCTCCGCCGCCGCCGCCCCAGGGGCCTTGTCCCGCCATCCGTCTCGTGCCTCGCTCTTTTGTGTCTTCCCGTTGGAAACTGGTGCCTTCGGTCGAAAAATCAAGCCGATGCGTCGGCTTTGTCGGAATTGTCATCGCCGACGCGGCGCGTGGGCTTGCGCATGGTCACCAGCTCCTCGGCCAGCGTCGGATGCACGGCGATCGCCGCGTCGAAATCGGCCTTGGTGGCGCCCATGCCCATGGGGATCGCGACCATCTGGATCATCTCGCCGGCCTCGGGTCCGAAGATGTGGCAGCCAAGCACCCTGTCGGTCTCGGCATCCACGATCAGCTTCATCGCCGCCCGTGCGTCCGAGCCCGCGAAAAGCGAGCGCATCGGCCGGAAGCTGGCGACATAGACCAGCGCCGGGCCGCGCGCGGCGGCTTCCTCTTCGGTCAGGCCGACCGTCGCCAGCTCGTGCGGGCGGGTATAGACGGCGCTGGCGACCAGGCCGTGATCGACCTTGCGCGGCTTGGCGCCAAAGACGGTATCGGCGAAGCTGTGGCCCTCGCGGATCGCGACCGGGGTCAGGTTCACCCGGTCGGTCACATCGCCCACGGCATAGATCGAGGGCACCGAGCTTTGCGACCATTCGTCCACCACGATCTCGCCCTTGCGGCCCAGCCTGACGCCGGCCTGTTCCAGCCCCAGCCCCTTGGTATAGGGCGCGCGGCCGGTGGCGAAGATCACCGCGTCGAAGACTTCGCTGCTGCCATCGGCGAAATCGACGCGGCGCGCCTCGCCCTCGGCCGCCAGCCGGACCGGGTTGCTTTCCAGCCGCAGGTCCACGCCGATCATGCGCAGCTGCTCGGTGGCATGGCGGCGCATCTCGCCGTCGAAGCCGCGCAGCACCGCGTCGCCGCGATAGGACAGCGTGGTCTGGCAGCCCAGGCCCTGCAGGATGGTGGCGAATTCGCAGGCGATGAAGCCGCCGCCCACCACCAGCACCCGGCCCGGCAGGTCGTCCAGCAGGAACAGGTCGTCCGAGATCAGCCCCAGCTCCTCGCCCTCGATGCCGGGCAGCGCGGGCCGGCCGCCGGCCGCGATCAGGATATGCTTGGCGGTCAGGCGCTGGCCGTCGGCCAGTTCGACGGTATGGGCATCGGCCAGCCGTGCACGCTGTTTGTGGATGTCCACGTTCGCGGCGGCCAGGCCGCCGGTATAGGCCCCTTCCAGCCGGGTCAGCTCGGCATCCAGCTTGTGGCGGAACATGGTCCAGTCGAAGGCGCCGGCGCCGGCGGTCTGCCAGCCATAGCCGCGCGCCTCGGCGGCATGGGCCTCGGCCTGGCTGGCGAAGATCATCAGCTTCTTGGGCACGCAGCCACGGATGACGCAGGTGCCGCCCATGCGGCTTTCCTCGGCCAGGCCGACGCGGGCGCCGTATTCGCTGGCCGCGATGCGCGCCGCGCGCACCCCGCCCGAGCCGCCGCCGATGACGAACAGGTCATAGTCGAAAGTCATTCGATATCCTCACGCAGCAGTTCCACCACCGAACCGTCGGGACAGCCGATGATCGCAAGCTGGCAGATATTCAGGAACAGCCCGTGTTCAACCACCCCGGCGATGGCCGAAAGCCGCCGCGCCAGCGCCTGCGGGTCCGGGATCGTTTCCAGCGCGAGGTCGAGGATGTAGTTGCCCTCATCCGTCAGCAGGGTTTCGCCGTCGCGCTTGCGCAGCAGGATCGGGCGATGCGTCAGCCCCAGGTCGTCCAGCGCGCGCTGGATCTGCGTCTTGGTGGTCTGGCAGCCGAAGGGAATCACCTCGACCGGCAGGTGGAAGGCGCCGAGCCGGTCCACGACCTTGCCCTGGTCCGCGATCACCACCATGCGGTCCGAGGCGGTGGCGACGATCTTTTCGCGCAGATGCGCCGCGCCGCCGCCCTTGATCAGGTTCAGGTCCGGGTCGACCTCGTCGGCGCCGTCGATGGTCAGGTCGAGCCAGCCGATGTCGTTCAGATCCTCGACCCTGAGGCCCAGCGAGGTCGCAAGCTCGGCCGTGGCCTTCGAGGTCGCGGCGCAGCGCAGATCGAACCCTTCCTCGGCGACCCGCTGCGCCAGGCGGCGCACGAAGATCGCGGCGGTCGAGCCGGTGCCCAGGCCCAGCCGCATGCCGGGCTGGACCAGCGCCACGGCAGCGCGCGCGGCGGCGTCCTTGGAAAGATCGGTCTGGGCGGGGTCGGTCATGGCGAAATCCTTGGCAGGGGCCCGTCGCGGGCGGTCGCGAATCTTATAGGACGAAAGCGCGCGCCTGGGCCATGGCCGGCGGCGATTTTCCCCTGCGGCAATACGCGGGCGGCGCTGGCGATTGCCTCGCGCGGGCGGCTGACCTAAAGCTTGCCGCCATGAGAATACCCGACACATATGCCGTCATCATCACCGCCGCCGGCCGCGGCACCCGCGCGGGCGCGGGGTTGCCCAAGCAATGGCGCAGGCTGTCCGGCGCCACGGTGCTGGCGCGCAGCATCGCGGCCTTCGCGGATTTTCCGCGCATCGTGGTGACGCTGGCGCCCGAGGACATGGCGCGCGGCGTGGCCGAGCTGTCCGGGCCGGTGACGCTGGTCGCCGGCGGCGCCACCCGCGCCGAAAGCGTGCGCGCGGCGCTGGAAAGCCTGTCCGGCAGCGGCGTGACGCATGTGCTGATCCATGACGGCGCCCGGCCGCTGGTTTCCCCCACGGTGATCGAGGCCGTGGTGCAGGCGCTGGCCCAAGGCGCGCCCGCCGCCGCGCCCGCCCTGCCCGTCACCGATGCGCTGTGGCGGGCCGAGGGCGGTCTCGTGCAGGCCACCGCCGCGCGCGACGGGCTTTATCGCGCCCAGACCCCGCAGGGTTTCGCGCTGGCGCCGATCCTGGCCGCGCATCGCGCCGGCCCGACCGACGCCGCCGACGACGTCGAGTTAGCAATCCGCGCCGGCATCCCGGTCACGGTGACGCCCGGTGACGAGGACAATTTGAAACTGACCTATGGCGCCGATTTCAAGCGCGCGCGCCGGATTCTGGAGGGGACCATGGACATCCGCCTGGGCAACGGCTTCGACGTGCACGCCTTTACGACCGGCGATCATGTCTGGCTGTGCGGCGTGAAGATCGCGCATGACAAGACGCTTCTGGGCCATTCCGACGCCGATGTGGGCATGCACGCGCTGACCGACGCGATCTATGGCGCGCTGGCGCAGGGCGACATCGGCCGGCATTTCCCGCCCTCGGACCCGCAATGGAAGGGGGCCGAGAGCCATATCTTTCTGCGCCACGCCGCGGAGCTGGCGCGGCAGATGGGTTATGAGATCTCGAATGCCGACGTGACGCTGATCTGCGAGCGGCCCAAGGTCGGCCCCCATGCCGGCGCCATGGCGCTGCGCCTGTCCGAGATCACCGGCGTCGAGTTCGACCGCATCAGCGTCAAGGCCACCACCTCGGAACGGCTGGGCTTTACCGGGCGCGAGGAAGGCATCGCCGCCATCGCCACCGCAACCCTGATCCGCAGGTGACGCCATGGAGAGACTGATCGCCACATTCTTCGGCATCGGCCGGCTGAAGCCCGCACCCGGCACCTGGGGCTCGGCCGCCGCCGTGGTGCTGGGGGTCGTGGCCTACGAATGGCTTTCGCCCTGGCTGGTGCCGGCAGGCTTCGTGCTGGCGACCGTCCTGGGCTTCTGGGCGGTGCCGCGCGTGCTGGCGGTCAGCGCCGACAAGGACCCGTCCTGGGTGGTGATCGACGAGGTCGCCGGGCAATGGCTGGCGATGAGCTTCACGGTGATCCCGCTGGCGCGGCAAGGCGCCTCGATCCTCGACGCCTGGCCGGGCTATGTCGCGCCCTTCCTGCTGTTCCGGCTGTTCGACATCTGGAAGCCCTGGCTGGTCGGACGCGCCGACCGCAGGGGCGACGCGACCGGGCTGATGCTGGACGACCTGTGGGCGGGCTTGTTCGCCGGCGTGGCCTCGGTCATCCTGGCCGGGCTTTACCATGCCGTGCTGGAGCCGATGCTGTGACCGATCCCGCCCTTGTCCTCGACCTGGCACGCCGGCGCGGCGTGATGATCGCCACCGCCGAAAGCTGCACCGGCGGACTGATCGCCGGTCGGCTGACCGATGTGCCGGGCTCGTCGGATGCGGTCGATCGCGGCTTCGTCACCTATTCCAACGCCGCCAAGGTCGAGATGCTGGGCATCCGCCCCGAGACGCTGGAAGCCCATGGCGCCGTCAGCGAGGAGATCGCGGCCGAGATGGCGGCCGGCGCGCTGGCGCGGTCCCGTGCCGGCATCGCCGTGGCGGTGACGGGCATCGCCGGGCCGGGCGGCTCCGAGCACAAGCCCGAGGGCCGGGTCTGTTTCGGCATCGCCGATGCGGCGGGCGTCAGGACCGAGACGGTCGAGTTCGGCCCGCGCGGCCGGGCCGAGGTGCGGGCCGCGACGGTCGCGCATGCGCTGGCACTGCTGGCGGCCGCGCTGCGCTAGGCCAGCGCCCGCAGCGCGTCCTCGACATCCTCCAGCCGCGTGTCCCAGCCGCAGACCAGCCGGATGCTGACCGGATCCTCGCCCGTCTCGTCCTGGGTATGCGGCCAGAGGTGATAGCAGATGCCGCTGGCGCAGGCCCGGCGATGCAGCTCGCGCGGGATGGTGGCAAAGACCGCGTTGGTCTCGACCCGCTGGTCGATGCGCACGCCCGGCAGCCGCGACAGCCCCAGCGCCAGCTCATGCGCCATGGCATTGGCGTGGCGCGCCAGTTGCAGCCACAGGTCGCCCTCGAGCCAGCCCAGAACCTGCGCCGACAGGAAGCGGTGCTTCGAGACCAGCCCGCCGCCGCGCTTGCGGCGAAAGCCGAATTCCTCGGACCTGGCCGGGTCGAAGATCACCACCGCCTCGACCGCCATGCAGCCGTTCTTGGTCGCGCCCAGCGACAGGATGTCGACGCCGGCGCGCCAGGTCAGGTCGGCCGGCGCCACGTCGAGGCCCGCCAGCGCATTGGCGAAACGCGCGCCGTCCATGTGGACGCCCAGGCCGGCGTCGCGGGCGATGGACGCCAGCGCCGCGACCTCGTCGGGGCTGTAGGCGGTGCCCCATTCGGTGGCGTTGGTCAGGGACAGCGCGGCATTGACCCCGGCATGCACGCCTTCGCGGCCATGCGCCACCAGCGTCTCGGCCAGTGCCTCGGGGGTGATCTTGCCGCCGGTGCCGGGAATGCCCACCAGCTTGGCGCCGCCGGTGAAGAACTCGGGCGCGCCGGTCTCGCTGGTCTGGATATGCGCGGTCTCGTGGCAGAAGACCTTGCCCCAGCCCGGCGCCAAGAGCGACAGCGACAGCGCATTGGCCGCCGTGCCCGAGGTCACGAAATGCACCGCCGCCTCGGGCGCGTCGAAGAGTTCCCGCACCCGGTCCTGCGCCGCCTGGGTGATGCGATCCGCGCCGTAGGAGGGGACATGACCCTCGTTCGCCGCCGCCAGGGCCGCCATGATCCGGGGATGCACGCCGCCGGCATTGTCCGAGGCAAAATTCATGACAGATCCTCGATGATGTAATCGTCCCAGTCGTCCTCGGTCACCGAGGTCTCGCTGACGGTCCAGCCGCGCACCGAGGCGCCGGCGCGATGGATCGATTCGCGGTCCCCCGAGATCAGATAGTGCCAGTCGTAGAGCGGCTTGCCCTCGGCACGCAACCTGTAGGCGCAGGTCGCGGGCAGCCACCAGGCGATCTCGCGCAGCTTCTTCGGGGTCAGGACGACGCAATCGGGAACGAAATCATGGCGGTTCGGGTAGCTGGAGCATTGGCAGCTTTCGCCGTCCAGCAACCGGCAGGCGACCCGGGTAAAGGCCAGCTCGCCGGAGTCCTCGTATTCGATCTTGTTGAGGCAGCATTTGCCGCAGCCGTCGCAGAGCGCCTCCCATTCCGCCTTGTCGAGGTTTTTCAGCGGCAGTTCCCAGAACTTGGGGCGCATCAGCGGGTCGCCAGGATCTCGCGCGCGCTCTGGCTGTCGCGGTCCATCTGCGCCACCAGCGCATCGAGGCTGTCGAACCTGGCCTCGGGGCGCAGGTATTCGACCAGCGCCACCGACAGGTGCTGGCCATAGAGGTCGGCGTTGAAGTCGAAGATATGCACTTCCAGGTTCGGGCGGTTCACCCCGAACATCGGCCGCACGCCCAGGCTGGCCACGCCCTTGTAGCTGCCGCGGTCCGGGCCGGTCAGCACGTCGACCAGCACGGCATAGACCCCGAGCTGCGGCAGGTGCAGCCCCTCGACCGCCATGTTCGCGGTGGGATAGCCCAGGTCGCGGCCGCGCTTGTCGCCATGCAGCACCTCGCCGTCGATGCGGTGCCAGTGGCCCAGCATGCGCTCGGCGTCGCGGGTGCGGCCCTGGGCCAGGGCCTGGCGGATCGCGGTCGAGCTGTATTCGACCGCGCCGTCGCCGATCAGCGGCGCGACGGTGACGCCGAAGCCCAGCTCGGCCCCGAGTTGGGTCAGCGTCTGCGCGCTGCCCGAGCGTTGGCGGCCGAAGCAGAAATCGGCGCCGACGGTGACATGGCGGATGCCAAGGCCGCCGACCAGCACCTCGCGGGCGAAATCCTCGGGCGCGAAGCCGGCCAGCACCGCGTCGAAGGGCAGTTCATACAGGTGATCGACCCCCAGCCGCGCCAGCCGGTTCGCGCGCGATTCCGCGTTCATCAACCGGAAGGCCGGGCCATCGCCGGCGAAGAACTGGCGCGGATGCGGCTCGAAGGTGATGACGCCCAGGGGCGCGTCGCAGGCGGCGCGGGCGGCGTCGATGACGGAGCGGTGCCCCAGGTGCACGCCGTCGAAATTGCCCATGGCGACGCTCGCGCCACGGGCATCGAGCGGCAAGGCTTTCCAGTCGTGATGGATGCGCAAGCGGCCCCCCGGTGGGCCGCAGACCGGCCCGGTCAGTCGAATTTGCGGCTTGGCGCCAGAACGACCGCCTCGCCTTTCAGAACGACCGTATCACCGACAAGGCAGCGGGTTGCAAGGGTCACGCGGCGTTTCGCGTGGTCGATGGCATCGACCGTCACCTCGGCCCGCACCAGGTCGCCGGGGCGCACCGGGGCCATGAATTTCAGCGTCTGGCCCAGGTAGACCGTGCCATGGCCGGGCAGCTGTTCGCCGATCACCGCCGAGATCAGCCCGGCAGTCAGCATGCCATGGGCGATGCGCCCCTCGAAGATGGTGTCGCGGGCGTAATCCTCGTCCAGATGCACCGGGTTGCGGTCGGTCGAGACGGCCGCGAACATCTCGATATCCTCGTCCGTCACCACCTTTTGCAGGTAGCGCATCATCCCGACTTCCAGATCCTCAATGACGATGGTGCCGCGCGGAAGATTGTCCAGCATCATTCAATGCCCCCGGTGAGTAGCTTCATGCTGCATAGCAGCACCGGAGGCCTCGCGCAATAAAATAATGCATCCTGACAAAAAACGGACCGATTATTACCGGCCCGTTTTGCAGCTCAGCGCAGCCGGCCGATGCTGTAGCGCGGGGCCTCGGCCCGCATCGCCAGCCATTCCTCGAGCATGGCCGGGTCGGGGTTTTCCACGTCGGGGCCGAATTCGGCCGCCGCCAGCCCGCCGGTGACGAAGAGCGCGTCGATCCCCTCGCCCGCGGCGCCGGGAATGTCGGTGGCGATGCCGTCGCCCACCGCCAGGATGCGGGCATTGTCGTCGATGCCCAGCCGGCGGCGCGCCAGGTCATAGATCGGCGGATGCGGCTTGCCGAAATACAGCGCCTCGCCGCCCAGGTCCTGATACATCTCGGCCAGCGCGCCGGCGCAATAGACCCGCTTGTCGCCCAGGTCCACCACCACGTCGGGATTGGCGCACAGAAGCTTCAGCCCGCGCTCGCGCGACAGGATCAGCCGGGTGCGGTAATCCTCGGGCACCTCGGTCAGGTCGTCGAACAGGCCGCAGCAGACGATTCCCTCGGCCTCGGTCATGGGCACGCGCTGGATCGGGGGCGCGTCCTGCCACTCCTCGGGGATGTCGGTGAAGAAGCCCTCGTCCTTGTCCTGGGCGATGGCCCAGACCCGGCGGCCGACGGCGCCGGCGAACATCGCGTCCTGCGCGGCGTCGCCGGAGCTGACCACCAGATCCCAGGCGTCGCGCGGCACGCCCATGCGGTCGAGCTGCTCGGCGACGTATTTCCACGGCCGCGGCGCATTGGTCATCAGCACCACGCGCCCGCCGCCGGCACGGAAAGCCTGCAGCGCCGCGATCGCCGCGGGCCAGGGCGCCTTGCCGTTGTGCAGGCAGCCCCAGAGATCGCAGAACAGGACGTCGTAATGGGTGCCGACCTCGGCCAGCGAGCGGATGATCTGCGTCATGGAGATGCCTTCTTTTCGTTCAGACCGCGAGCGCGGGGATGATCTGCTTCTTGCGCGACATGATGCCGGGCAGGACGACCGTGTCGCTGCTGACGGTGGCGTTGAAGCTTTTCTCGGCCACGGTCTTCACGAAGTCGTTCGGGACCAGGAGCGTCGCTTCCTCGTTCAGGATGTCGACGATGAACAGCAGCACCTCGTCGGCGCCATCGGCGGCGGCGACGCCCGGCATGGCGGCCATCAGCGCGCCCTTGCGGTCCAGCAGCACCTGCGGCGCCGTGGTTTCCAGCACCGAGACGCGCAGCTGCTTGCCGCCGAGTTCGTATTCCTTGCTGTCCATGCGCAGCAGCGCCTCTTCGGTAAAGGCCGACACGTCGGACTTGGCCGCGAACATCTCGGCCGCGTATGCGGGGATCGAGACGCCCAAGTCACGCGCGATCTTCTCGGCTACCCAGCGGTCATGCGGCGTGGTGGTCGGGCTGCGGAACTCCAGCGTGTCGGACAGGATGCAGGTCAGCATGGCGCCCTTGACGCCGCGCGGGGCGCGGGCCAGCGCCTCGTCGCCGATCAGGTCGTGCATGATCGTTGCGGTGCAGGCCAGCGGGCGGATGGTGATGCTGATCGGCAGCTTCGTCTTGATGCCGCCGGCCAGCAGGTGGTGGTCGATGATCTCGATCACCTCGGCCGAGGCCAGCGATTCGGGCAGCTCGGCGGGGTTGTTGGTGTCCACGATCACGCAGCGGTCGCCGGCAGCCACGTCGGCGATGATCGCGGGCTTGTCGAGGTTCCACTTGGTCAGCATCCAGGCGGCCTCGGTGTTCGGCTCGCCCTGCAGCACGGCGACGGCGGGCTCCTTGCGGATCTCGGACAGATACCAGGCCCAGATGATGGGCGAGCCGGTCGAGTCGGTGTCGGGGGCCTTGTGGCCGAAAACCTTGATCATGCTGATCCCCTGAGATTGGGCGGAAAATTCGCGCGGGTTATAGGGCGCGGGGCCGGGAATGTCTATCAACCCAAGGCCAGCGCCGCATTCAGCGCCAGGGCCAGCAGCACGGTGTTGTAGTAGAACGAGAAGGCCGAATGCAGCAGCGTGATCCGCCGCGCCTGGCTGTCCAGCGCGGTCACGTCGGCGGTCTGCGCCGCCATGCCCAGCGTGAAGCTGTAGTAAAGGAAATCCCAGATCGTCGCGTTCTGGCCCTCGGGCAGGCCGGGAAAGCCGAGGTTGCGCTTTTCGCGCCCGTCCGGGCGGCGGGCATACCAGAGGCTGGCATAGTGAAAGGCCATGACCGTGTGGATCATCGCCCAGCCCAGCGGCACCGAGGCCAGCGCAAAGGCCGGCCGCAGCCAGAAGCCGGAATGCGGGTCGCGGATGGTCAGCAGGATCGCCACCAGGCTGATCGCGACCGAGCCGAAGGCGATGGGGACGATGACGCTCATGCCCTCGTCGTCGCGGTCGGCATGGCCGCGCATGATCTCGACCGTCATGCGCCGGACCAGAAGCCCGGACAGCAGCAGGTAGCACAGGCAGAAGGTGACCGAGAACAGCAAAAGCCGGTCCAGCGCCTGCATCCGCCAGGCGCCCAGGCCCACCGCCAGCCCCAGCGCGAAGCTCAGCAGAAAGCGCAGGTGGCGCCGCAGGTCGTGCAGCATCTAGGCCGGGGTCTGCTGGTGCTGGACGATGCGCCAGTCGCCGTCGCGGCGGATCCAGGTGGTGGTGCAGAGCGCGCGATAGGTCTCGGCCCCGGCGCGGCGGGCGGTGGCGTGATAGGCGAGCACGCAGAGCACGTCGGTCTCGATGGCGGCGCGGTCGCTCATGGTGACCTCCTGCCAGCGCGGGGCCGCGGACAGGTTTTCGACCACCCGGCGCCGGGTCAGGATACCCGTCGGCGCAAAGGCCATCAGGCAGGCGTCGTCGAGCTTGCGCGCCGCCTCGGCCGCGCCCGAGAGCCAGAATTCACGTTCCTCGCGCCACAGATCATCCGCCATCGCCTATCCCCTCCACCGTGACCGGGCTGATGGTCCAGCCCCTGTTTTGCAAGAGCTGCAGCACGCCATGCCGGCCCGGCAGGTGCAGCGCGCCAAAGCCCGCGACCACGCCCTTGCCCTGGCGGGCGGCGTCGGCCGCTGCCTGTTCAATGGGTTGGATCCAGCTTTCGTTCCGCTGGTCCATCAGCTTTTCCTGCGCCAGCCGCATCTGCCGGTCCACCTCGGCCCGGCTGAGGCCCGAGTTTTCATAGGCGTCGAAGCGGCCGAATTCCCAGATCAGCCAGCTGTCGCCGGCGAAATAGCTGTCGCTGAGCGTGGTCGCGTAATCGTCGGCATAGGCGGCGGCGGGCATGGCGGCGCGGATCATGTCCTCTTCCTCCTTGGGGGTCATGTCTCGGAACAGGGTGAAGACGGTGTCCCAGGGCTCCAGCGCCCGCACCGGCACGTCGGCCGCCTCGGCCCGGGCGATCAGCAGGTGGTCGAGCCCGCCGGCATCGCCCCGCGCCTCGACCATGCGCTTCATGCAGGGCGAGATGCCGAGCATGACCGCGACATACCAGGGCCGCAGCTTGCTGGCGATCAGCGCGGGCAGGCCGCGATCCTCGAGCGCGGCCGAGAGCGCCTGCCAATCCGCCTCGCCCAGCCGCTCGGGCAGGGTCGGGCCGGTGGTATCGACGACCAGGGTCGGGTCGGCGGCCATGGCCTCGGCAAGCTTCGCCTCCTCGGCCGGGCCGGCCTCGACCAGCAGGGCGGCGGCGCGGTCGATCTCGGGCCCGAAGCGGGCCATGGTCCGCTCGTGGCGCGGATCAGCGAAGTGATAGGTGCCGAGCAGCAGCACATGGCTGTCGCCCTTGCCCGCGCGCCAGAACAGGCCCTTGTGATGGGGCACGGCATCGGTCGCGGCGCGCAGCTGCGCCAGCCGCTCGGGCGCCATGTCGTCGAACAGATTGCGCCCGACGCAGTCCTGCGCCGCCGCGGGCCAGGCCAGGGTCGCGGCGGCGATGAAGGCGGTCAGCAGGGATTTCAGGCGCATCGCGGGCTCCGGGCAGGTTCCGGCGCAGCATGGCACGGCGCCCCCCAAGGCACCAGAGCGGGCGCGCGCCAGCCTAGCGCGGCAGCGGCAGGTCCTGGGGCGGCGCCTGCCCCGCCAGCAGCGCCTGCCAGATCCGGGTGACTTGCGCGGCCTTGGCGGGCCAGGTGAAATCGCGCATCACCCGCGCCTGCCCCGCCGCTGCCATGCCCGGCAGCACGGCCGGATCGGCCGCAATGGCCTGCAGCCGCGCGCGCAGCCCGGCGACGATCTGCGCGCGGCTGCCCATGGCGATGCGGAAGCCCGTCGCATCGTCGACCAGCTCGCCCGGCCCGGCGTAATCGGCGATGACCGGCACCACGCCCAGGGCCATCGCCTCCAGCACCACGCCGCCGCCGAACTCCCGCACCGAGGGAAAGACCAAGAGTTGCGAGCGCGCCGCAATGGCCTGGACCTGGGCATGTTCAACCCAGCCGAGCAGGTTCACCACATCACCGACGCCTTCGCGCGCGACCAGATCACGCAGCTGGTCCATCTGCGGCCCGTCGCCGATGATGTCGAGCACCAGCGCGCCCGAGCGCAGCAGCGGCAGCGCCGCCTCGATCGCCATGTCGGCGCCCTTGTAGGGCACCAGCCGGCCGATGAAGCAGCCGCGCAGCGGCAGCGTGCCCGGCTGCGGCGCGGTCAGGCTGAAGCGCGCGGGGTCGATGGCGTTCTCCGGCAGCCAGACCGTCTTGGCGCGATGCTTCGCCGGGATCTCGCCCAGGGTATGCATCGAGCCGCAGATGATGGCACTGGCGTCGCGCAGCATCGCACCGCGCCCCGGCAGCGCCTTGTAGGCGCCGCGGATATAGGACAGCCACTCCTTTTCACGCCGCCGCTCGATGTCGAAGCCCTTGGGCCAGGGCACGCCGCCGTTCAGCGGCCCAAGGACGAAGGGCACCCCTGCCCGCTTGCAGCGCGGCGCAAGCAGGCTGTTCGCGGTCGGCGTCAGCGGCGTCACCCGATGCACGATGTCGAATTCGCCGGCGCGGATGCGGGCGCCGAAGGCGCGCCAGACCAGCCGCTCGAAATAGCCGTAGCCCAAGGTCGAAACGGCGGTCTTGATCGTCCAGCCGACGCCCTTGCCCATGCTGAGCCGCTCGGCCAGCCGCCACATCGGCGCGGCCAGCGCCTCGCTGTCGATGGCTGTGAAGTCGCGGCCCTCGACCAGGCCGGCGCGCAGGATCGCCTCGCGGTTGCGGACCTGGGTGACGATATGGACATCGGCCACATCGCGCAGCGCATGGGCCAGCGACCAGCCGACCAGCGGCACCGAAACCCATTCCGGGTTTGCCGCCTCGGCGATGACCAGAGCCTTGATGCGCCTCTCCACGATGCCGTCCCCCAGCCTGTGCCCCCTTCCGCGTAGCCGCGGCGCAGAAACCGCGTCAAGCGGATTTCGCAGCGAATTTTTCTGGAAGCCGGGCGTTGACAGGTGCCGGGGCTCTGCCTAGATGGGCGTCACTGGCACTCACCAAGACCGAGTGCCAACATCTTAAACCAACCTGTAACACCGGAGTGTTCACATGGCTTTCAAACCGCTGCACGACCGCGTTCTGGTCCGCCGCGTCCAGTCGGACGAAAAGACCAAGGGCGGCCTGATCATCCCCGACAGCGCCAAGGAAAAACCCGCCGAGGGCGAGATCGTCTCGGTCGGCGAAGGCGCGCGCAAGGATTCGGGCGAGCTGATCGCCCCGGCCGTGAAGGCCGGCGACCGCGTGCTGTTCGGCAAATGGTCGGGCACCGAGGTCACCGTCGACGGTGAAGAACTGCTGATCATGAAGGAAAGCGACATCCTGGGCATCATCGCCTGATCTCGCCTTCCCGCATAACCCATTACAGGAGTAGATAGAATGGCTGCGAAAGAAGTCCGGTTCAACACCGACGCCCGCGACCGCATGCTGAAAGGCGTGAACATCCTCGCCGATGCCGTGAAGGTCACGCTGGGCCCGAAAGGCCGCAACGTGGTGATCGACAAGTCCTTCGGCGCCCCGCGCATAACCAAGGACGGCGTCTCGGTCGCCAAGGAGATCGAACTGTCCGACAAGTTCGAGAACATGGGCGCGCAGATGGTCCGCGAAGTCGCGTCGCGCACCAATGACGAGGCCGGCGACGGCACCACCACCGCCACCGTGCTGGCCCAGGCCATCGTGAAAGAGGGCATGAAGGCGGTTGCCGCCGGCATGAACCCGATGGACCTGAAGCGCGGCATCGACGTCGCCACCGCGAAAGTGGTCGAGGCCATCAAGGCCGCCGCCCGCCCGGTCAACGACTCGTCCGAAGTGGCGCAGGTCGGCACCATCTCGGCCAACGGCGAAGCCTTCATCGGCCAGCAGATCGCCGAAGCCATGCAGCGCGTCGGCAACGAGGGTGTGATCACCGTCGAAGAAAACAAGGGCATGGAGACCGAAGTCGAAGTCGTCGAAGGCATGCAGTTCGACCGCGGCTATCTCTCGCCCTATTTCGTGACCAATGCCGACAAGATGGTCGCGGATCTGGAAGACGCCTATATCCTGCTGCACGAGAAGAAGCTCTCGTCGCTGCAGCCGATGGTCCCGCTGCTGGAAGCCGTGATCCAGTCGCAAAAGCCGCTGCTGATCGTCGCCGAAGACGTCGAAGGCGAGGCCCTGGCCACGCTGGTCGTCAACAAGCTGCGCGGCGGGTTGAAGATCGCTGCCGTCAAGGCGCCGGGCTTCGGCGACCGCCGCAAGGCCATGCTGCAGGACATCGCGATCCTGACCGGCGGCCAGGTGATCTCGGAAGACCTGGGCATGAAGCTGGAGAATGTCACCATCGACATGCTCGGCCGCGCCAAGAAGATCTCGATCAACAAGGACAACACCACCATCGTCGACGGCGCCGGTGAGAAGGCCGAGATCGAGGCCCGCGTGTCGCAGATCCGCCAGCAGATCGAGGAAACCACCTCGGACTACGACCGCGAGAAGCTGCAAGAGCGTGTTGCCAAGCTGGCCGGCGGCGTTGCCGTCATCCGCGTCGGCGGCATGACCGAGATCGAAGTGAAAGAGCGCAAGGACCGCGTCGATGACGCGCTGAACGCCACCCGTGCGGCGGTTCAGGAAGGCATCGTCGTCGGTGGCGGCGTGGCCCTGGTCCAGGGCGGCAAGGCGCTGGAAGGCCTGACGGGTGTGAACTCGGACCAGGATGCCGGCATCGCCATCGTCCGCCGCGCGCTGGAAGCCCCGATGCGCCAGATCGCCGAGAACGCCGGCGTCGACGGCGCCGTGGTGGCCGGCAAGGTTCGCGAGTCGAACGACAAGGCCTATGGCTTCAACGCCCAGACCGAAGAATATGGCGACATGTTCAAGTTCGGCGTGATCGACCCGGCGAAAGTCGTCCGCACCGCGCTGGAAGATGCGGCGTCGGTGGCTGGCCTGCTGATCACCACCGAGGCGATGATCGCCGAGAAGCCCGAGCCGAAGGCTCCGGCCGGTGGCATGCCCGACATGGGCGGCATGGGCGGCATGATGTAATCAGCCCCCGCCGCGTGGCGAAGGATCGGCCGTCCCGAAAGGGACGGCCTTTTCGATTCAGGCCGAGGCCCGGCGCTGCTGCGCGAGCCGGCGCAGGAAGGCCAGCACGAAGATCCCGGTCAGGATCAGCACGATGGTCGGCGCCGGCGCGCTGTCGAGCCAGAAGCTGGCATAGACCCCGATGAGCATCGCCGCCATGCAGATCGCGACCGCCACCGCCAGCATGCGGCCGAAGCTGCGCACCAGCAGGAAGGCGATGGCCCCCGGCGCGATCAGGAGCCCGACCGCCAGGATCAGCCCGGTCGCCGACATGGTGGCGACGATGGTCAGCGACAGCACCGTCAGCAGCCCGTAGTGCAGCAGCCCGACCGGCAGGCCCGAGGCCCGCGCCTGCGCCGGATCGAAGGCATGCAGCATCAGGTCCTTCCATTTCAGCAGCAGCACCGCCGCGACCGGCAGCGCGATCCCTAGCGCCAGCCGCAGATCCTGCGGCCCGACGCCCAGCATGTTGCCGAACAGGATATGGTCCAGATGCACGTCCGAGGTGATCGCGGTATAGATCACGATCCCCAGCCCGAACATGCCCGAGAAGACCACGCCCATCACCGTGTCCTGCTTGACCCGGCTGTTGCCCGACAGATAGCCGGTGGCCAGCGCCGTCACCATACCGGCGGTGAAGGCGCCCAGGATCAGCGGAAAGCCCCAGAGATAGGCCAGCACCACGCCCGGCAGCACGGCATGGCTGACCGCATCGCCCATCAGCGCCCAGCCCTTGAGCACCAGGAAGCACGACAGCAGCGCCGTCGGCACCGAGACGATCACCGCGATCAGGAAGGCATCTCGCATGAAGCCGAACTGAAAGGGCGCCAGAAGCTCGCTCATGGTGCGGCCTCCAGCGCGGCGCGGGCCTTGGCGCGGGCAGCGAGCAGCCCGTGCTTCGGCGCCCAGACGAAGGTCGCGAGGAAGATCAGCGTCTGCAGCACCACGATGATGCCGCCGGTGGCGCCGTCGAGGAAATAGGACAGATAGGCGCCGGTGAAGCTGGTGACCGTGCCGATGGCGACCGAGAGCCCGATCAGCCGCGGGAAGCGGTCGCAGATCAGATAGGCCGTCGCCCCCGGCGTCACCACCATGGCGATGACCAGGAAGGCGCCGACCGTCTGCATCGCCGCCACCACGCAGGCCGAAAGCAGCACGAAGAACACGGCCTTCAAGAGCCCCGGCCGCAGCCCGACCGAGCGCGCGTGGCTTTCGTCGAAGAAGACCACCATCAGGTCCTTCCATTTCGCCAGCAGCACCGCCAGCGAGACGAAGCCGATGATCGCCAGTTGCAGCGTATCGCCAGGGGTGATCGACAGGATATTGCCCATGGTGATGGTCTGGACCGAGATCGCCATCGGGTTGATCGAGACCATGAACAGCCCGAGCCCGAAGAAGCTGGTGAAGATCAGCCCGATCACCACATCGGGTTTCAGCCCCGAGCGGTCCGACAGGAACAGCATCGCCGCCGCCGCCAGCCCGCCCGACAGGAACGCCCCCAGCGCGAAGGGCAGGCCCAGCATATAGGCGCCGGCGACGCCCGGCACCACGGAATGCGACAGCGCGTCGCCGATCAGCGACCAGCCCTTGAGCATCAGATAGGCGGACAGGAACGCGCAGACCCCGCCGACCAGCGCCGAGACCCACATGGCATTGGTCATGTAGAGATAACTGAAGGGCTCCAGCAGCAGGCTCATTCCGCGCCCTCCTCCGGCTTTCCGGCCGTATGGGTGCGGTCGCCGTATTGCACCAGCGGGCGCTCGTCGTCGGTCAGGATGGTGACGCGGCGCGGGTCGTCGTCGTCATGGAGCCGCGTGCCGCCCAGGGTAAAGCGGCGCAGCACGCCGCCAAAGGCGGTTTCCAGGTTCTCGCGGGTGAAGGTGGTCTCGGTCGGGCCGTAAGCCAGCACCGTGCCCTTGACCAGCACCACCCGGTCGCAGAACTCTGGCACCGAGCCCAGGTTGTGGGTCGAGACCAGCATCACCCGCCCCTCGTCGCGCAGTTCGCGCAACAGCGCGATGATCTGGTCCTCGGTCTTGACGTCGACGCCGGTAAAGGGCTCGTCCAGCAGGATGACGCGGCCGTCCTGCGCCAGGGCGCGGGCCAGGAAGACGCGCTTCTTCTGGCCGCCCGAAAGCTCGCCGATCTGGCGGTGGCGGTAGTCCTGCATGTTCACCCGCGCCAGCGCCGCATCCACGGCGTCGCGGTCGGCCTGGCGCGGGATGCGCAGGAAACCCATGTGGCCATAGCGGCCCATCATCACCACGTCCTCGACCAGCACGGGGAAGGACCAGTCCACTTCCTCGGCCTGCGGCACATAGGCGACCTGGTTGCGCTTCAGCGCCTCGCGCACCGTCATGCCCAACAGGCGGATCTCGCCCGCGGCGGCCGGCACGAAACCCATGATCGCCTTGAACAGCGTCGATTTTCCGGCGCCGTTCACCCCGACCAAGGCCGTGACCGTGCCGCGCGGGATCTGGAAACTCGCATGGCGCAGCGCGGTCAGCCCGTTGCGATAGGTCACGGTCACGTCGCGGGCGTCGATGCCGCCGCCGGGGTCGGCCCGGTCGCTTTCTCCAAGCTCGGTCCTGATGTCGTCGCGCATCCCTGCTCCCTTGCTCAGTTGCCGGCGGCCAGACCCTTGGCCACGGTTTCGGTGGTGACCTTCAGCAGGTCGAGGTAGCTCGGCACCGGCCCGTCCGGTTCGGACAGGCTGTCGACATAGAGCACGCCGCCGTAATGCGCGCCGGTCTCGCGCGCGACTTGCTCGGCCGGGGCGGTGTTCACCGTGCTTTCGCAGAACACCACCGGGATCTGATGCGCGCGCACGCCGTCGATCACCGTGCGCACCTGGCGCGGCGTGCCCATCTGGTCCGAGTTCATCGGCCAGAGGTAGAGCTCCTTCAGCCCCAGGTCGCGCGCCAGATAGGGAAAGGCGCCCTCGCAGGTCACCAGCCAGCGCCGATCCTCGGGAATGGCCGCGATCTCGGCGCGCAGCGGCTCCAGCGCCGCGCGCAGCTGCTGCTTGTAGCCCTCGGCATTGGCGGCATAGGTCGCGGCATTCGCAGGATCCTGCTGCGCGAAGGCCTTGGCGATATTGTCGACATAGGCTTCGGCATTGGTCAGGCCCATCCAGGCATGCGGGTTCGGCTTGCCCTCATAGCCGCCGGCGGCGATCGGGATCGGCTCGATGCCGTCGGTCAGCGTGGCCGAGGGCACCTCGCCCAGGTTGGCCAGAAACTGCTGGAACCAGCGTTCCAGGTTCATGCCGTTCCACAGGATCAGGTCGGCGCCCTGGGCCCGGACGATGTCCTGCGGCGTCGGCTCGTAGCCGTGGATCTCGGCGCCCGGCTTGGTGATCGAGACCACCTCGGCCGCGTCCCCCGCCACATGCCGGGCCATGTCGGCCAGCACGGTGAAGGTGGTGACCACCTTCATCTTCTCCCCGGCCGCAGCCGAGGCCGCCATGAGCGCCATCGCCGCCACCGCACCAATCAGGCGCGCGCCTGTCCGAGCCATGCCCATCCCTTCCGGTTTCGCGGCGCAGCCTGCGCCGCCGATTCAGTTGCGAGTTGATCGCATATAGACATAGCGTCTTGCGCGCACATCGCAAGTGCAAATCAGTCGCAACTGGATGGAGGGCCGTGAAATCGGGCCGTGCCGCGGGTGCACCGGGCGTGCAGGCCGCGTACGCCGCGCGTACACCGGCAACGCGCGCCGCGTTAAGGCGCGGTTAACCCGTTGCGCCGAGCCTTGGGGTCGGTTTGGCACGGGCGTCGGAGGTCGGGATGGTCAGCAGGGCGGAAGAGCAGCGGCGGGTGAATTACCACTACATGGCGGACGCCATGCGGATGCTGGAATGGGACCTGCACCAGCGGCTGATGGAGGAGCTGCGCATCCCCGCGGAATGGCACGAGATCGCGCGCGAGAAGGGGCAGTCGAAGAAGACCCGGGTGACGATTCGGCTGGATGAGGAGGTGGTGAAATTCTTTCGCTCGACCGGGGTGGACTGGCAGCCTCGGCTGAACCGGGTGCTGTCGGTGTGGGTGCACGCCCGGCTGGCGGGGATGATCCGGGGGGCGGAGACGATGGATTACCTGAAGCGCCGGGTGGATGAGGGGCACGACGGGGCGCGGCCGCGCTGGGGGGATTTGCAGCGGATGGAGGAGGAGGCGCTGGGGGATGCGGCGACGCGGTTCGGCGAGGTGGGGGTGCCGATGGGGGTGGAGCGGGTGAGCTCGGCGGTGTTGCGGGTGGAGTTGGAGGGGAGAAGGGGGAAGTGAGGGGGTAAGCGGGTGATACAAAGGGACGTGCAAGCGGACTGACAGAACTGCGGCGTAGGAAATTGGAGGGCGGGCAAAACGGTCATTCGTTGAGAGTGTTCAACAGTCATGCCCTCAAGGCACAAAATCCCATAGCTGCCATTCCCCTGATCTGCAGCTGCTAAGTAGGCGATACTCTTTCCTCATAATTCCTCTAGAATACTTCTAGCAAGACCTCTATCTATGTAGAGAGATAAGTTGCTTCAGAGGAATGGAGTGCCCCCACTGAAGTGGTCCACCCACTGGGATAGAAATATCCTGTTCAGGAGGGCTCTGTTGCACAAATCGGCTTAAGGCCGAGGTTCCCCTTTCCCCGGACGGACTTATCCCACAGCTTCCGTGACGGGTATTCCGAGCGCGGTGTAGCCGTTCAGGACGGCGATGCGGACCTGGAGTTCGGCGACCTGTCGGTCGAAGTCCCGTGCCATGAGCCGCTGGCCCAGCAACTTGATACAATGCATCTTTGTCTCGACGCGGCTTCGGCGGTGGTATCCACACCATCGTCGCCAGAGCGCGCGGCCCAGGTATTTCGCCGCGCGCAGGGCCTCATTTCGGGCCACGGCTCCGGCGGTGATCGTCTTCCAGGGCTTCGCGTTCTTGCGGGGCGGGATGACGGCATGGGCACCGCGATCTGCAATCGCATCGTGGCATTTGCGCGTGTCGTAGGCGCCATCAGCCGTAACGCTACCGATTTCCTGGTCCTGCGGGATTTGGTCGAGAAGGTGGGGTAGGATGGGCGCATCACCGATGTGGCTCCCGGTGACTTCGACGGCCCGGATCTCCAACGTTTCTTCATCGATCCCAAGGTGGAGCTTGCGCCAGACGCGCCGTTTCGGGCCGCCATGCTTGCGTGCGTGCCACTCGCCTTCACCTTCGACCTTGATCCCGGTGCTGTCGACCAGCAGGTGCAACGGCCCCTTGGAGCCGCGGTAGGGGATGTTCACGGCCAAGGTCTTCTGGCGGCGAGATAGCGTGCTGAAGTCGGGCACCGTCCAGTTCAGGCCGACCAGCCGTAGCAGGCTCTCGACGAACCCGGTCGTCTGCCGGAGCGCCATGCCGAACAGCACTTTCATCGAGAGGCACGTCTGGATAGCGGCATCGCTGTAGGTCTGCTGGCGGCCACGCCTGCCTGTCGGCGCGGCATCCCAGCTCATCTCGGGGTCAAACCAGATCGTCAGCGAGCCCCGGCGCTTGAGTGCTTCATTGTAGGCTGGCCAGTTCCTGGTCTTGTAGGTCGGGGGTATGGGTCTGCTCATGCATCCCAGCTACCACCCTGGATTCGCGAGATGAATCCCTCACGCGATTTGTGCAACAGAGCCGTTCAAGGATGACTTGGAAAACGCGGCGTCATTAGGAACCTATCGCTCACCGTTGCTTAATTAAAAACGCGATATGCGAAACCGTCTATATGACGGCGTCGACATCGCCCCATTTACAACCTCAATTAATGGAAATACTGCGACAAGTGTGAATTTTCGGCTTAGGTAGGCTAGTAGAGAGGCCGTAGGGGCTCTGACGGCAAGCAAAGGGCCGAATTGGATAGGCCGCCCAAGTGGGCGGCCTTAGCTTGCAACTGCATAGTCAGTAACTCACCCGCTCAAGCCTGCAACGCCCTCACCCCAACTTCCCCTTCCCCACGCGACTTGATCGCCGCCACAGCCGCGATGCTCCCCGCCGCCGTGGTGTAATACGGGATCTTGTCGTTCAGCGCGACCGCCCGGATCTCGCGCGAATCGGCGATGGCCTGCGTGCCTTCGGTGGTGTTCAGCACCATGGCGATCTCGCCGTTCTTCAGCCGATCCACGATGTTCGGGCGGCCTTCGTAGACCTTGTTCACCAGTTCGGTCTCGACCCCGGCCTCGCGCAGGAAACGCGCGGTGCCCGAGGTGGCGACCAGCGCAAAACCCATCGCGGTCAGGTCGCGGGCGGCCTGGGCCAGCCCTTCGGTCTTGTCGGCGTCGCGGACCGAGATGAAGACTAGGCCCTCGGAAGGCAGCGTTGTCCCCGCCCCCATCTGCGCCTTCAGGAAGGCGCGGGCGAAGTTGCGGTCCCAGCCCATGACCTCGCCGGTCGAGCGCATTTCCGGGCCCAGAAGCGTGTCGACGCCGGGGAAGCGGGCGAAGGGCAGCACCGCCTCTTTGACCGAGAACCAGGGCGTGTTCGGGTCCGCCAGCGTCAGCGGGTCGGCGAAGGGCAGGCTGTCCTCGGGGCCGACGCCCTCGGGATAGGCGGGCCGCGCCGGGAAGTTCGCCATCGGCTCGCCCGCCATCAGGCGCGCTGCGATCGAGGCGATGGCGCTGTCGGTGGCCTTGGCGACGAAGGGCACGGTGCGGCTGGCGCGCGGGTTCACTTCCAACACGTAGATCGCGCCGTCCTTCAGCGCGAATTGCACGTTCATCAGCCCGACGACGTTCAGGGCGCGGGCCATGGCGACGGTCTGGACCTTCAGCTCGGCGATGGTGGCGGGGTCGAGCGTGTGCGGCGGCAGCGAACAGGCGCTGTCGCCGGAATGGACGCCGGCCTCCTCGATATGCTCCATGATACCGGCGACGTGGACGGTGCTGCCGTCCGAGAGCGCGTCGACATCGACCTCGATGGCGCCCGAGAGGTAGCTGTCGAGCAGCACCGGGCTGTCGCCCGAGACCTTGACTGCCTCGCGGATATAGCGGTTCAGCTGGTCCATGTCGCGGACGATCTCCATCGCGCGGCCGCCGAGCACATAGGAGGGGCGGATGACCAGCGGGAAGCCGATGCGCTCGGCGATCTCAATGGCTTCGGCGTCGGAATGGGCGATGCCGTTGATCGGCTGCTTCAGGCCCAGGTCATTCAAGAGCTTCTGGAAGCGCTCGCGGTCCTCGGCCAGGTCGATGGCGTCGGGCGTGGTGCCGAGGATCGGGATGCCCTCCTCCTCCAGCGCATTGGCCAGTTTCAAGGGCGTCTGGCCGCCGAACTGGACGATGACGCCGTGCAGCGTGCCGTTCTCCTGCTCGATGCGCAGGATTTCCAGGACGTGCTCCAGCGTCAGGGGCTCGAAATAGAGGCGGTCCGAGGTGTCGTAGTCGGTCGAGACCGTCTCGGGGTTGCAGTTGACCATGATCGTCTCGTAGCCGGCCTTGGTCAGCGCGAAACAGGCGTGGCAGCAGCAATAGTCGAACTCGATGCCTTGGCCGATCCGGTTCGGGCCGCCGCCCAGGATCACCACCTTCTTGCGGTCGCTGGGCCGGGCCTCGTTCTCGACGTCGCCCATCGCCGGGGCTTCATAGGTCGAATACATATAGGGGGTCTGGGCCTCGAACTCGGCGGCGCAGGTGTCGATGCGCTTGAAGACCGGGTGCAGGTCATGGGCGCGGCGCGCCTCGCGCACCGATTTCTCGCCGGCGCCGGTCAGCGCCGCCAGCCGCGCGTCGGTGAAGCCCATCATCTTCAGCCGGCGCAGGCCCTCGGCATCCTGGGGCAACCCGCCCGCACGCACGGCATTCTCGGCCTCGACGATCTCGCGCAGCCGCGCCAGGAACCAGGGGTCGAAGGCGGTGGCGTGCTGGATCTCGTCATCGCTCAGCCCGTGGCGCATGGCTTGGGCGATCAGCCGCAGCCGGTCGGGGGTCTGGGCGCTGATCGCCTTGATGACGGCGGCCTTGTCGGGCGCGCCGGGGATCTCGATATCGTCAAG
The DNA here is from genome assembly GCF_001546115.1 of Paracoccus aminovorans. Classification (GTDB taxonomy): domain Bacteria; phylum Pseudomonadota; class Alphaproteobacteria; order Rhodobacterales; family Rhodobacteraceae; genus Paracoccus; species Paracoccus aminovorans_B. Next base: position 256,175 of record NZ_KQ955208.1, on the reverse strand, counting down.
GCCGGTCAGGCCGTTCTCCATCGAGGCCAGGGCCTTTTGCAGCGATTCGTGGAAGCTGCGGCCGATGGCCATGACCTCCCCCACGGATTTCATCGCCGTGGTCAGCTCGGGCTTGGAGCCGGGGAATTTCTCGAAGGCAAAGCGCGGGATCTTGGTCACGACATAGTCGATCGAGGGCTCGAACGATGCCGGCGTCACCTTGGTGATATCGTTGTCCAGCTCGTCCAGCGTATAGCCGACGGCGAGCTTCGCCGCGATCTTGGCGATGGGGAAGCCGGTCGCCTTCGAGGCCAGCGCCGAGGACCGCGACACGCGCGGGTTCATCTCGATCACCACCATGCGGCCGTCCTTGGGATTGACCGCCCATTGCACGTTCGAGCCGCCGGTCTCGACGCCGATCTCGCGCAGCACGGCGATCGAGCCGTTCCGCATGCGCTGATATTCCCGGTCGGTCAGGGTCAGCGCCGGGGCGACGGTGATGGAATCGCCGGTATGCACGCCCATCGGGTCGACGTTTTCGATCGAGCAGACGATGATGGCGTTGTCGGCGCGGTCGCGCACCACTTCGAACTCGTATTCCTTCCAGCCCAGCAGGCTTTCGTCCACCAGCACCTGCGCCACCGGCGAGGCCTCCAGCCCCGAGCGCACGATGCGTTCGTAATCGTCGCGGTTATAGGCGACGCCGCCGCCGGTGCCGCCCAGGGTGAAGGCCGGGCGGATGATCGCCGGCAGGCCGATCTCTTCCAGATCGACCATGGCCTGGGCGATCCCCGCGGCGATGTCATACTTGCCGCTCGCCAGCTTCGGCGCGGCGACGATGGTGGCGCGGGGGTTTTCCAACCCGATGCGGTCCATGGCCTCGCGGAACAGCTTGCGGTCCTCGGCCATCTCGATGGCGGCGCGCTGCGCGCCGATCAGCTCGACGCCATAGCGGTTCAAGACGCCCATGTCGGCCAGCGCCAAGGCCGTATTCAGCCCGGTCTGCCCGCCCATGGTCGGCAGCAGCGCGTCGGGCCGTTCCTTGGCGATGATCTTTTCCACCACCTCGGGGGTGATCGGCTCGATATAGGTGGCGTCGGCCATCTCGGGATCGGTCATGATCGTGGCGGGGTTCGAGTTCACCAGGATGACCCGGTAGCCCTCTTCGCGCAGCGCCTTGCAGGCCTGGGCGCCGGAATAGTCGAATTCGCAGGCCTGGCCGATGACGATGGGCCCGGCGCCGATGATCAGGATGGACTTGATATCGGTTCTCTTCGGCATGGCGGTCCCTCGGGCTTGCGGCTGATAAATCGTCCGGGGTTATAGCCGTGGCGGGCCAAGGCGCAAGGGTCCGCACCGCGCCCCTTGGGAAAAAAGCCGGGCGCCGCCCATCGGGCGACGCCCCTGCCCTTCTTCGTTCTGCAAATACCCATGCAACCGCGCGACCGGGCGGGTGCGTCACGCCTTGGGCGCGCGCTTCTTCAACCCCTTGCCATGGTTCGAGATCCAGTCCATCGCCGCCAGCAGCACGCCCGAGACGACGAAGACCAGGTGGATCACCACCATCCAGCGGATCTGGTCGGGGGCATATTTGCCGACATCCATGAACACCTTCAGCAGGTGGATGCCCGAGATCGCCACGATCGAGGCCACCAGCTTCAGCTTCAGCCCCGAGAAATCGACCTCGCCCTGCCATTCCGGCCGGTCCTCGTGCGCGCTCAGGTTCATGCGGCTGACGAAATTCTCGTAGCCGGAAAAGATCACGATCAGCAGCAGGTTCGCCGCCAGGCTCAGGTCGATCAGCGCCAGCACCCCCAGCACCGCGTCGTTCACGGTCATCACCGGCAGGATCTGCACCAGGTGCCAGAACTCCAGGCCAAAGACCCAGAGCAGCAGCAGAAGCGACAGCGACAGGCCGACATATATCGGCGCCATCAGCCAACGGCTGGCGAAAAGACTGCGTTCGATCAGGTGCTCCATGTCGTCCCTCGTTATGCGTCGCAGCCGATCTAGTCACGCCGCAGCGCGGCGAAAACCCCCCGCCTGCATGCGCGCGGCCGGAAACGGATTCTTCGTTGTGCAAATACCCCTGCGGCCGGGCCGCTGCCGCAGGTCAGTCCAGGCTGTCGTAATGGCGCAAGATCCACAGGATGTCATAGGCCAGCCAGGCCAGCCCCACCGCCATGACCTGCCGCGGGCCGCGGGCCCGCAGCGCCAGGGCGGCGGCCAGCACGCCCAGCACCAGCCGCAGCGGGTATTCCCAGCCCAGAGCCGCCAGATAGTCGCGGCCCTTCAGCGCGGTATCGAAGAAATCGAAGGCGAAGGACAGCGCGAACAGCCCGTAGAAACCGCGCCGGCGGCGCATGAAGAAGGCCTCGGTCTCGGCATGGTCGGCATTGCCGTCGGGAAAGATCAGCGTCGCCATCAGGAAGAAGATCGCCGTATAGGCCAGCACGAAGACATAGATGCCGAAATGCCAGCTTTCGACCCGGCGCAGGGCGAATTCCCACCACCAGAAATGCACCGCCCCGGTCAGCAGCACGAAGGCCCAGACGATCTGCGCCGCCATGCCCTCGGTCCGCGCCGGCTGCTGGATGCGGCGCGACAGGCCCGAAAGCACCCGGGTGATGGCCAGCCCCAGGATCATGCTGACCAGAACCCGCAGATGGCCATAGGCTTCCATCGACCCGTCCCTTGCTGCCGCGCCTTGCCGGATGCTAGCCGGCAAGGCGCGGACGGGAAAGGCCGACGCGCGTCACGCCGCGATGAATTCCCGCACGAAGGGCGTCGCCGGGCGGGCGCGGATGTCCTGCGGCCGGCCGATCTGCTCGATCCGGCCCATGGACATCACCACCACCAGGTCGGCCAGTTCCATGGCCTCGTCCTGGTCATGGGTGACGAAGACCGTGGTCAGGCCGGTGGTGTCGTGGATCTCGCGCAGGCCCTGGCGCAGTTCCTTGCGCACGCGGGCGTCAAGCGCACCGAAGGGCTCGTCGAGCAGCAGCATGCGCGGCTCGATGGCCAAGGCGCGCGCCAGGGCGACGCGCTGGCGCTGGCCGCCCGACAGCTGGCTCGGGAAGCGCCGGGCGATCTGCGGCAGCTGGATCAGGTCCAGAAGCTTCGACACCCGGCGCTGGATCTCGGCCGCAGGCGGGCGCGAGGCGCGCGGGCGGGCGCGCAGCCCATAGGCGATGTTCTCGAACACCGTCATGTGCTTGAACAGCGCGTAGCTCTGGAACACGAAGCCCGCGCGCCGTTCCTGCACGGTCATGCCGGTCGCGTCCTGGCCGTCGAACAGCACCCGGCCGGAACTCGGGAATTCCAGCCCGCCCAGGATGCGCAGAAGCGTGGTCTTGCCCGAACCCGAGGGCCCCAGAAGCGCCACCAGCGCCCCCGAGGGGATGGCCAGGCTGACCGGCCTCAGGGCCGTGGTGGCGCCGAATTCCTTGGCGATCTCGTCGATCTCGATATGCATCGGACACCTCAATATCTGCGGGTTGCGGCAAGCTGGTCGGCGTGGCGCCATTCCAGCACGGTCTTCAGCGCCAGCGTCAGCAGGCCCAGCGCCGCCAGCACGGCGGCAAGCGAAAACGCCGCCACCGAAAGATATTCGTTATACATCATCTCGATGGTGATCGGCATGGTGGCGGTGACGCCGCGGATCTTGCCGGACACCACGGCCACGGCGCCGAACTCGCCCATGGCGCGGGCGTTGCAGAGCAGTACCCCGTAAAGCAGCGCCCATTTGATGTTCGGCAGCGTCACGGTGCGGAACACCCGCCAGCCCGAGGCGCCCAGCGTCAGCGCCGCCTCCTCCTCGGCCCGGCCCTGCTCGATCATCACCGGGATCAGCTCGCGCGCGACGAAGGGAAAGGTGACGAAGACCGAGGCCAGCACGATCCCCGGCAGCGCGAAGATGATCGGAAAGCCCTGCGCGACCAGCCAGCCGCCGATCAGGCTGTTGGTGCCGAACAGCAGCACCAGCGCCAGCCCCGCCACCACCGGCGAGACCGAAAACGGCAGGTCGATCAGCGTGATCAGGAACGCCTTGCCGCGAAAGTCGAACTTGGTGATGGTCCAGGCGGCAGCGATGCCGAAGACCGCGTTCAGCGGCACGGCGATGGCCGCGACCAAGAGCGTCAGCCGGATCGCCGATTGCGCGTCGCGGTTCCCCAGCGAGGCGATGGCGGCGCCCGCGCCCTTGGCCAGGGCCTCGGCAAAGACCACGGCCAGCGGCGCCAGCACCAGGACCCCGAGCCCGGCCAGGGCCACGGCAATCAGCGCGATGCGGGCCGGGCGGCTTTCCTCGGTCACCGCGCGCCAGCGGGCGGGGGCTTGCGTATCAGACATGGCCAATCCTCCGGCGGCTCCAGATCTGGATCAGGTTGATGGCCAGAAGCATGGTGAACGAGATCAGCAGCATGGCGATGCCGATGGCCGCCGCGCCGTTGTAGTCGAATTCCTCCAGCTTGATGACGATCAGCAGGGGCGCGATCTCGGTCTTCAGCGGCAGGTTGCCGGCGATGAAGATGACCGAGCCGTATTCGCCGACCGCACGGGCCAGCGACAGCGCGAAGCCGGTCAGCGCGGCCGGCATCAGCATCGGCAGGATCACCCGATACAGCGTATAGAGCCGGCTGGCGCCCAGGGTGGCGCTGGCCTCCTCGACCTCGCGCTCGATCTCGGCGATGACCGGCTGCACGGTGCGGGTGACGAAGGGCAGGCCGACGAAGATCAGCGCGATCAGGATGCCCCATTGCGTATAGGCGATCTTGACGCCCAGCGCCTTGGCGAGGCTGCCGAAGACGCCGTTCGGGGCGTAAAGCGCGGTCAGCGCGATGCCCGCCACCGCCGTCGGCAGGGCGAAGGGCAGGTCCACCATCGCATCGACCAGCCGCCGGCCGGGAAATTCATAGCGCGCCAGCACCCAGGCCAGCAGCGTGCCGAAAACCAGGTTGAAGAGCGCGGCGAAGAACGCCAGCCGGAACGACAGATACAGCGCCGCCCAGACCCGCGGCGTATTCACCGTCTGCCAAATACCCTCTGCTCCATAGCTCGCCCCCTGGGCCAGCAGCGCGCCGACCGGCAGGATGACGATCAGCGACAGCATGGTCAGCGTGATCCCCATGCCCAGCGCAAAGCCGGGCATGGGGGATTTCTGGATGCGCAGAGCCTGCATCGCCTATTTCCCGGAATAGATCTGGTCGAAGGTGCCGCCGTCGCCGAAATGCTCGGGCTGGGCCTGCTTCCAGCCGCCGAAATCGGCGATGGTCACCAAGTCGAGCTTGGGGAAACGGGCCACGTCGTCGGGATTGGCGGCGCTGCTGTCCCAGGCGCGGTAATAGTGCTTGAAGGCCAGCGCCTGCCCCTCAGGCGAATAGAGGAAGTTCAGATAGGCATCGGCCAGCGCCTTCTGCTCGTCGCCGCCGATGTTGCCGTCCACCACCGCGACCGGCGGCTCGGCCAGGATCGAGACCGAGGGCACCACGATGTCGAACTGGTCCTCGCCCAGCTCGTTCAGCGCCAGATAGGCCTCGTTCTCCCAGGCCAGCAGCACGTCGCCGATCTCGCGCTGGGTGAAGGTGGTGGTCGAGCCGCGCGCGCCGCTGTCCAGCACCGGGACGTGCTTGAACAGCTCGGCCACGAAGGTCTTGGGCTCCTGGCCGTTCTTCTGCGCCCAGGCCCAGGCGGCGAGATAGTTCCAGCGCGCCCCGCCCGAGGTCTTGGGATTGGGCGTGATGACCTCGACGCCCTCCTTGACCAGGTCGCCCCAGTCCTTGATGCCCTTCGGGTTGCCCTCGCGCACCAGGAAGACGATGGTCGAGGTATAGGGCGAGCTGTTGTGCGGCAGGCGCGACTGCCAGTCCTCGGGCAGAAGCCCCTTTTCGGCGATCTTGTCGATGTCCGAGGCCAGCGCCAGCGTCACCACCTGCGCCTTGAGCCCATCGATGACCGAGCGCGCCTGCGCGCCCGAGCCACCATGCGACGTCTCGATCTGCGCCGCCGGATGGCCGTCGGCTTCCCATTTCTTGGCAAAGGCGGCGTTCACCTCGCGGTAAAGCTCGCGCGTCGGGTCGTAGCTGACGTTGAGCAGGCTTTCGGCCTGGACCTGGCCGGCAAGGCCCAGCGCGGTCACGGTCAGCGCCACCGACATCACGCGGCGCAGGGGCAGGCTCAGGCAACGATCCCAGAAACCGGCCTGCAGCGGATAGCCGGTCATGCGCTTGGTGCCGTCCTCGACCGTCAGGCGGCCGTCCAGGTGGCGACGGATCACCCGGCCATGGGCCAGTTGGCTGTCGGTCACGCGAATGGTGCGGATCATGATGCCTTCCCTCCTTCGATGCCCCGTCGGGGCCTTCATGCCCATAATAACGACAGGGTTTATCGTTTATTTCAAGAAAAAAGACGCCTTCTCCCATCGTTTTTATTATTATGATAAATCAATGAATTACGACGAAATTTTCCGAGATTCGCCGAGGTTTTCGACCAAGGCAGGTCGTCGCAGAAGCGGAATCAGCGGCTTTTTCCGCAGCCGCAGCAGCACCTCGCGGCCAAGCAAAAAGCGACCAAGGCCGGACCCACGGGCCCGGCCTCACCTGCTTTCCGTTTGGCGCCACTCAAGAACGATGATGGCGAGGCAGGCGCGGGCATCGTGATCTTGCGGATCCTGGAGCGCGAAGGGCTGCGCGACCACATCGTCGTGGTGACCCGGTGGTTCGGCGGCAAGCATCTCGGCGGTGATTGCTTCCGGCATGTGCAGGATGCGGTGCGGATCTACCTCGACGATCTGCGGGGATCCTGAGAGTGATCTCCTGAAGCGTCGCGGCACCATATCGACCGGTTGGGCGGAGGCTGTGTAAAAACTCCTGTTTATGCTACAATTCCACATGGTTGGGAGGCTTGGCATGTCGGGTTTCATCGATGGCGTGAACCGGGATCAGACGACGCTTTTCCCGGAGCGTCTGGAGGACTGGATCGGCGAAGATTGAGCTGCTCCCCGGAAATCGGACAGTGACGGAAGCTACGATCTGACGTTTGCTGGTCTCCAAGAACGAGGAGATCAGGAATGCGGAAACGCAGAAACCATGACGCGGGCTTCAAGGCGCGCGTGGCGCTCGAGGCCGTTAAGGGCGAGCGCACTGTGTCAGAGCTGGCGGGCGAATACGGCGTGCATCCGACGATGATCCATCAATGGAAGAAGGCGCTGCTCGACGGAGCTGCGGATATCTTCGAGCGCGGCGGCAAGAAGCCCTCGACGGAGGTGGATGAAGAGACGGTCCGATCACTGCATGCCAAGATCGGGGAGCTGGCTGTCGCCAACGATTTTTTGTCACGAAAGCTCAAGCCGTGGACCGGAAAGTGAGGCGTGGGATGATCGAACGGAACCACCCGGCGCTGTCCATCGGGGCGCAGTGCCGCCTGCTGTCGATCTCGCGCTCGTCGTTCTACCACGAGCCGGCTGGAGAGACGGATCAGAACCTCGGCCTGATGCGGCTGATCGACCGGCAGTTCCTCGACACGCCGTTCTATGGGGTTCGCCAGATGACCTGGCACCTGCAGAACGAAGGCCATGGCGTGAACCAGAAGCGCATTCGGCGGCTCATGCGACTTATGCGCCTGATGCCGATCTATCAGAAGCCCAACACCAGCAAGCCGAGGAAGGGCCACAAGACCTGGCCCTACCTGCTGGGCGGGCTGCGGGTGGATCGTCCCGGCCAGGTCTGGTGCGCCGATATCACCTACCTGCCGATGCGGCGCGGCTTCCTGTATCTGGTGGCCATCATGGACTGGTTCACACGCAAGGTTCTGGCCTGGCGCATCTCGAACACGCTGGAGGCCGACTTCTGCGTTGAGGCGCTGAAGGAGGCCATCCACCGCTTCGGCGCGCCGGGGATCATGAACACTGACCAGGGCAGCCAGTTCACGTCCTTCGCCTGGACAGATCGGCTAAAGCGCGTCGGCACCCGCATCTCGATGGACGGCAAGGGGCGGTGCATCGACAATGTCTTCATCGAGCGCCTGTGGCGGTCCCTGAAATACGAATGCGTCTACCTGCATGCCTGGGAAACGGGGTCACAGGCCAAGGCTGCCATTGGCCGATGGATCACCTTCTACAACCACCAGAGGCCCCACACCGCCCATGGTGGACGGCCACCCGCCGTGGTTTACTTCAACAATATCGAAATCGATCAGCAAGCGCAGGCAGTAGCTTAAATATCCCCGAAAACTGTCCAAGGAGCGGGGAGTAGCTCAGATAGCCTTGTCCGTGTCGTCGATCTCTTCGTCGATGAACTCGACCTCGCCGCCCTTGGCTTTCATCGTCATGCAGCCGCTCGGACAGGACGGCCGGGTTATCATCCGGCAGTGCTGCTCAAGCTGTTCATCTACGGCTACCTGAACCGTATTCCTTCCAGTCGGCGCCTCGAGCGTGAAGCCGGGCGCAATGTCGAGGTGATGTGGCTGACCGGGCGGCTGGTGCCGACCACAAGACCATCGCCGATTTCCGGCGCGAGAACGGCCCAGCCATTCGCCGGACCTGTGCCGAGTTCGTGGAGCTCTGCCGTCGGATCGGCGTGCTGTGCCCTGCCTACCAATTTTGGACCATCTAAAGCCGGAGTTTCCGGCCTTTGTCACGGCGGCGGGCTGGTGACGCCGTCGGGAAAGTGCAGCGCGCTCGGGACGTTGTATCCGATGGCGCTGTGGGGTCGATCATCGTTGTAGTGTCTGCGCCAATCCTCCAGCTTTTCGGCCGCGTCCGCAAGGCTCATGAACCAGTGCGCGTTCAGGCATTCGGACCTGAGCTTACTATTGAAAGCCTCGATGAAGCCGTTGTCTGTCGGCTTGCCGGGGCGTGAAAAGTCGAGCGTCACGCCCTTGGCGTAGGCCCAGAGATCCAGGTCGCGCGAGATGAATTCGCTGCCGTTGTCGACCCGGATTGTCTTCGGGTAGCCGACTTTTGTGCAGATCCGTTCCAGCGTCGTGACCACGTCCTCGCCGCGATATTGGAACCGCACGTCCGTGGCGGGGCAATAGCGGGAATGGGTGTCGACAATGGTTAGGATCCGCAGCTTTTTACCCAAGGCCAGTTGGTCATGGACAAAATCCATGGCCCATACATCATTCGGCCCGACGGCTTCCGCACGGTCGTCACGCAACTTGGCCTTCACCCGCCGTTTTGGGGTCTTGTTCCGCAGCTGCAGTCCCAAGGCTTTGTAAACGTTATAGACCATCTTAATGCTGACCTCCCAGCCCTCCCGGTCTAGGACAACGTAAACGCGGCGATAGCCATAGCGCACACGCGTCTCACAGATCTCCCGGATCCGCCGTTTCAGCTCTGCCGGATCGGTGCGGCGGGATTTGTAGTGGTAGCTCGAGCAGTCAAATCGCAAGGCCCCACATGCCCTACGGATCGAAACCGCCCAGTCTGCACACATCCCGCGAACCAGTTCACGCGACCGCGCCGGCTTCAGAGCTTTCGCCGCACAACATCCTGCAACATCTGCCGGTCGAGCGTCAGGTCCGCCACGATCCGCTTTAGCCGCGCGTTCTCGTCCTCAAGCTGCTTCAACCGCCGCATCTCGTCGGGCAGCAGCCCGCCATACTTCTTCTTCCAGGCAAAATAGGTCGACTGGCCGATCCCAGCCTTCCGACAGATCTCGGCAACCGACGTGCCTTCCTCGCCTTGCTTCAGAATGAACGCCTTCTGCGCTTCCGTGAACTTCGATGCCTTCATCGTTTTCAGCTCCTGTCCCAGCCGGGGAAGGTTAGCCGAAAACTCCAGCTCTAAACGATCCAGTTTCGAGGGGGCAGAGCAGCTGAGGGGCGACTGTGTTGCCGTCGACGGCAGCAAGTTCAGAGCCGTCAACAATCGCGACCGGAACTTCACCAAGGCCAAGATCGCCAGCCGCCTGGCGCATCTGGAGAAGGAGGTCGGCCGCTATATCGAGGAGGCCGAGCGAGCGGATCGGCAGGAAACCGGCGAGGCACGCACGGAAAAGATAGTCCATCTGACCAGCCGTTATCACCGGGTCCGGCTGGAAATGGACCGCATGGTGAGGTTGCGCCGGGAGCTGGCAACGGCACCGGACGGGCAGATATCGCTGACGGATCCGGACGCCCGTGCCATGGCGACGCGGGCGCAGCACAGCGGCCATGTCGGCTATAACGTGCAAAGCGTTGTCGATGCCGAGACTCATCTGATCGTGGCGCATGAGGTCACCAATCAGGGCCATGATCGTGATCAGTTCGCCTCATGGCGGGTGCCGCGAAGACTGCCCTCCGGCGCGACGACCTGCATATCCTGGCCGACAAAGGCTATCTCAGCGGTGGTGAGATACTCGCCTGCCACGAGCAGGGTATCGCGGCGACGGTGCCGCGGCCGGACACGTCCGGGAGCCGGGTGCATGGGCGCTATGTGAAGGCGGACTTCGCCTATGGTCCCGACAAGGATATCTATCGCTGCCCGGCCGGCGAGGTGTTGAGCTATCGGTCCACGGTCGAGCAGCAGGGCCTGCAGATGCGCCGCTACTGGACCACGGCTTGCCCTGGCTGTCCGTTGCGCAACCGCTGCACGACGAACACCCTGCGCCGGATCGGTCGCTGGAACATGAGCATCTGGTGGAGGCGGCTGACGCCCGCCGACGGGATGCCTCGGCCCCGATGAGGATCCGGCGCTCGACGGTCGAGCACCCGTTCGGAACGATCAAGGCCTGGATGGGGCACACCCACTTCCTGACAGCGAGGGTTCGTGAACGTCCGAACGGAAATGGCGCTGAATGTCCTTGCCTACAATATCAAGCGCATGGTCTCCCTGATCGGCATCCGGGGGCTTATGGCGGCAATCCCGGGCTGAGCCGCCAGGGCATGGTGAGTTCCGGCAGCCATCACGAAAAACTCCTGATCTCAGGCAAGTAGCTCATAAATCACTGCGACCGAAGGAAGTTTTTACACAGTCTCGGCAGAAAGCCGACTTTCGGCCGTGCGACATGGCAGCTGCGCTAATCTGAGATACCAGCCATTCATGCGCGTCGCAGCAAAAGTTGCGACCCTTACGGGCTGATCACGCGGTGAGCTGTCATTGACGACCGCCGATAGACAGGCGGCGCAAGACGGTCCGGCCGCAGATCGTCGCTTTCCAGGATCTCTATTCCAACAAGATGCTCGCTTGGCGGGTCGATCTGGACCCGAACAAGGTGGCGGTCATGTCGGCCTTCGGCGAGCTGATAGAGACCTGGGGTATCCCGAAGCACTGCCTTTTCGACAACGGCCATGAATTCGCCAACAGATGGCTGACCGGCGGCACCCCGACCCGGTTCCGTTTCAAGGTGCGCGACGATGACGGGCACCATCAACCGCGACATCGTGCGGCCCTTCGTGGACCTGAACTTCAGGGTGCAGGAGTGCTGTCCGTGGACGAACCCGAGGGCGTCACGGCCAAGATCGAGAGCGCGGTGTCGCTGGCCGGGATCGGTGCCACCTTCAAGGCCAGCGAGCTGCGCCGCAAGCTCGGTTTCTCGGATCCCGAGGATAGTGACGAGGTGATGGACGGTGCACCAGCTATGAGGACGTGCTCAAGCGCCTGCTGGGCGGCGGCACCGTCATCCTGGCCGGGCTGGAGCCCGAGCTGAGTGGCGAATGGCACCTGAAATCGGTCAGCCACCGGCTCGACGGCGGTGGGCTGGTGACCGAGTGCCAGGACGAGAAAGGCAAGGCCGAGTGATCCCGGCCGACATCTGAAAGGAGAGCGACATGCCGCAATACCGCATCACCGGGGTCTGGTCAGACCCCATCGCGCTGCAAGCCCGCGACATCGTGCAGAATCAGAGCGCGTTCCTGATCGAGCTCTGCCCGCAGGATCCTGAAGTGGACCCGACCCGCCTGCGCCTGCCCGAGATCACCGGCAGCATCCAGGTCGATGCCGCCCTGACCGTGCGCGCCCGCTGCCTGAACGACACCGGGACGCTCGCCGTGGTGCGGGGATTCTGATGCTGCTCGACCTGCGCGGCTTCTGGCCGGTACGTCGGCTTGGGGCGCTGAAGGGCAGCACCGCACCTGCGGCGCGCGTGGTGCTGGCTGAAGGAGAAAGCCTCGGCATCTCTGCGCATTCCTTCCTCTACCAGGCCACGGCAGCAGCGCCGGACGGCGGCAACCTGCCGGCTTATTGGTCAGGGTCGATGTTCATGCATTATGCCGGTTTCAGCAGCGCGGCCGAGCGATGGACGACCGCACCGGCGCCTATTCCGGCGCGCTGATCATCACCGAGATCGGCGACCTTACGACCGGCCTGGCCGAACCGAACTCGGCCGAGGGTGCCGTCAGCTATCAGGCGTTCTTCAACTTCGCGGTCACGGCGCGCGCCAAGGGCTGCAAGCTGATGCTGATCTACCCGCCGCATTCGCCCGAGGGCGCGGACTTGGACCAAGACACCCTGCGCAAGCTGTGGCGGCTGGTGCTTTGGCTGCGCGCCCGGCCCGAGATCGAGGGGCTGGGCGTCTTCATGGTGCCGGCCCCGCTCCTGGTAACGATTGCGGTGATGGGCGCGGTCAGCCCACCGCTCGCGGCCAGCCTGAAAGCCGGCATCGGCCTTCTCTGTTTTTCCAAATACCCCTGCGACCGCGACGCCCGCGGTCAGCCCGGAAGCTGGTCCTCGGCCTTCTGCGCCAGGGCCTCGGCACGGGCGGCAAGCTCGGCCATGCCCTCGCGCAGGCTTTCGGGCACCACCGGCACCTCGACCCGCTGCGGATTGGCCTTCAGCCGCGCCAGCTCGCGCTCGGCCGAGGCGGCACGGTCCTCCAGCGCGGTCATGCGGTCGGCGAGCATCAGCCCGGCCAGCAGCAGGAGCCGCGGCTCGGGCATGCGGCCGGCCTGGGTCAGGATCGCCTGCGCCTCGCCGTCCAGCAGCGCGGCGGCCCGCTTCAGCAGCCGCTCCTCGCCCTCCTGGCAGGACAGCGTGTAACTCTTGTGCCCGATCGAGAATTCGACTTCGGCCATGGCTCAGCCCCTTTCCCCGTCCACGTCCGCGGTCTCCGGCGCGGCGGCTTCCCCGGCCATGCGGTCCAGCGTGTCGATGATGTCGCCCATCTGCGCCATCTCGGCGGCGCGGGCGGCGCGCAGCGCCTCGACCTCGGCCTCCAGCGCGGCAAGCGCCTCGTCCCGGGGCAGGCCGGCGGCCTCGATCAGCGCGCGATTGGCGGCGGCCAGCGCCTCATTGGCCGCCGAGAGCCGTGCCGCCTCCTGCCCGGCCGCCACCAGGCGCTGATGCGCCTCGGCCAGCCGGCCCTCGCAGGCAGAGAGCGTCGCGGCCTCGCGCTCATGCAGCGCCGCCAGCTCCTGCGACAGGCGCTGGTTCTCGGCCCGACCCTCGGCCGAGGGCGCGGCGCCGCCGGCAGCAGCGGCTCGGTCGATCAGCCGGTCGATGCGGTCCAGGGCGGCGGTCAGCCGCTTTTCGCTGGCAGTCAGCTCGTCTCTCATCGGCCAGGATCCTTTCAGGCGCTTGTCCGCTTGCCCCGTTTTGGCACCCCGCCGCCGATATGACAAGAACGCCGGCCCGGGGCCGCGCGACGACCCGCCCAAAGCCCCGGCTTTTCAGCCGCCCGCGCCCGCCCTATAAGGCGGCGAGCCTTTCATGAGGAGACGAGATGCGCCGCGCAAAGATCACCCGCGACACGGCCGAGACCCGGATCGAGGTCGAGATCGACCTGGACGGCAGCGGCCGCTACGACAACCAGACCGGCGTCGGCTTCTTCGACCACATGCTGGACCAGCTCGCGCGGCATTCGCTGATCGACCTGACGGTGCGGGCCAAGGGCGACCTGCATATCGACGACCACCACACGGTCGAGGACACCGGCATCGCGCTGGGCCAAGCACTGGTCAAGGCGCTGGGCGACAAGAAGGGCATCCGCCGCTATGGCCGCTTCCACCTGGCGATGGACGACGCCCAGGTCGCGGCGGCGCTGGACCTGTCGGGCCGGGCCTATCTGGTCTGGAATATGGGCTTCCCGACCGAAAAGATCGGCACCTTCGATTGCGAGCTGGTGCGGGAATTCTTCCAGGCGCTTTCGACCCATGGCGGCATCACCCTGCATGTCGACCGCATCCACGGGGTGAATTCGCATCACATCGCCGAGGCCGCCTTCAAGGCCGTGGCCCGCGCCCTGCGCGAGGCGGTCGAGCCCGATCCGCGCATGGCCGGCGTGCTGCCCTCGACCAAGGGCGCGCTGTGATGCGCGTCGCCCTGGTCGATTACGACAGCGGCAACCTGCATTCCGCCGAAAAGGCCTTTGCCTTGATGGGCCGCGAGGCCGGGGCCGAGGTGGTGGTGACCTCCGACCCGGCGCTGGTCGCGCGCGCCGACCGCATCGTTCTGCCGGGCGACGGCGCCTTCCCGGCCTGCAAGGCGGCGCTCGAGGCGGTGCCCGGCATGGTCGAGGCACTGACCGAGGCGGTCCTGACCCGCGCCGTGCCCTTCATGGGCATCTGCGTCGGCATGCAGATGCTGGCCGAGATCGGCCATGAATATCGCGACACCCCCGGCCTCGGCTGGATCGGCGGCCAGATCGACGCCATCGACGCGCCGGGGCTGAAGGTGCCGCATATGGGCTGGAACGACCTGACGGTGCTGCGCCCGCATCCGCTGCTGGACGGTATCCGCTCGGGCGATCACGCCTATTTCGTGCACAGCTGGCAGTTCCACGTCACGGAGCCCGCGCATCTGCTGGCGACGGCGGATTACGGCGGGCCGGTGACGGCGGTGGTCGGGCGCGACAATATCGTCGGCACCCAGTTCCATCCCGAGAAATCGCAGGACGTCGGCTTGCGCATCATCGGCAATTTCCTGCGCTGGAACCCCTAAAGGTTACGGCCTGAGGGTCAGGCCCTGGCTCGACCCTCCTTGATCTTGGCGGCCAGGTCCTTGGCGATGGCAAAGGCGCCCTTGATGCGGTCGGCATCGCCCGGCCAGTCGCGCAGCACCACGATCTTGTTGTCGGTGACCTTGGCCTGGCCGCGCTGGTCGTGGATGAATTCGACCAGCCCGGCCGGGTTCGGGAACTTGTCGCCGTGGAACTGGATCGTCACCCCCTTGGGCCCGGCGTCCAGCTTCGAGATATTCGCCCGCTTCGCCATCGCCTTGATGCGGATGACCAGCAGCAGCGTGTTCACCTCGCGCGGCAGCGGGCCGAAACGGTCGATCAGCTCGGCGGCGAAGCCCTCGAGTTCGACCTTGGTCGTCAGCTCGGCCAGCCGGCGATAGAGCTCCAGCCGCACGTCCAGGTCGGGCACATAGCTTTCGGGAATCGTCACCGGCACGCCCAGGTTCAGCTGCGGCGCCCATTCGTCCTCGGGCGTGCCCTCGATCTCGCCGGATTTCAGCTTGGCGATGGTCTCCTCCAGCATCTGCTGGTAAAGCTCGAAGCCGACCTCCTTGATATGGCCGGACTGCTCCTCGCCCAGAAGGTTGCCGGCGCCGCGCAGGTCCAGATCCTGCGAGGCCAGGTTGAAGCCGGCGCCCAGGCTGTCGATGGCGCCCAGGAACTTCAGCCGCCGCATCGCCTGCGGCGTCAGCGGCACCCGGGGCTTGGTGGTCAGGTAGCAATAGGCCCGCGTTTTCGACCGCCCGACCCGGCCGCGGATCTGGTAAAGCTGCGCCAGGCCGAACATGTCGGCGCGCCAGACCACCATGGTGTTGGCGGTCGGAATATCCAGGCCCGATTCGACGATGGTCGTCGCCAGCAGGACATCGGCGCCGCGATCGTAGAAGGCGTTCATGCGGCTATCCAGATCGCCCGCCGCCAGCTGGCCATGGGCGACGATGGTCGAGACCTCGGGGACGTGTTCCTTCAGCCATTCCTCGACTTCGGGCAGGTCCGACAGGCGCGGCACGACGAAGAAGCTCTGCCCGCCACGGTATTTCTCGCGCAGCAGCGCCTCGCGGATGGTGACGCTGTCGAACTCGCTGACATAGGTGCGGATCGAGAGCCGGTCCACCGGCGGCGTGCCGATGATCGACAGGTCCCGCACCCCGGTCAGCGACAGTTGCAGCGTGCGCGGGATCGGCGTCGCGGTCAGGGTCAGGACATGGATGTCGCTGCGCAGCTCCTTCAGGCGCTCCTTGTGGCCGACGCCGAAATGCTGCTCTTCGTCGACGATCAAGAGCCCGAGGTTCTTGAAGCGGACCTGCTTCGCCACCACGGCATGAGTGCCGACGACGATGTCGACCGTGCCCTCGGCCAGGCCCTTGCGGGTCTCGGCGGCATCCTTGGCCGAGACGAAGCGCGACAGTGGTCGGACGTTGATCGCGGTGCCGCGGAAGCGCTCGGCAAAGGTGCGGAAATGCTGCCGCGCCAGCAGCGTGGTCGGCGCCACCACGGCGACCTGCCGGCCCTGGCTGGCGGCGATGAAGGCCGCGCGCATGGCAACCTCGGTCTTGCCGAAGCCCACGTCGCCCACCACCAGCCGGTCCATCGGCCGGCCGGCGGCCAGGTCCTCGGCCACGTCCGAGATCGCCGCCGCTTGGTCCTCGGTCTCGGTATAGGGGAAGCGGGCGGCGAAGCTTTCGACCTCGTGATGCTCGGGTTCCAGCACCGGGGCGGGACGCAGCAGGCGCTCGGCCGCGACGCGCATCAGCTTGTCGGCGATCAGCTTGATGCGTTCCTTGAGCCTGGCCTTGCGCGCCTGCCAGGCCCCGCCGCCCAGCTTGTCCAAGAGGCCTTCCTCATGGCCATAGCGGCTGAGCAGTTCGATGTTCTCGACCGGCAGATACAGCCGGTCGCCGCCGGCATATTCGATGGCGACGCAGTCATGCGGCACCTTCAGCGCCATCACGGTCTCAAGGCCGGTATAGCGGCCGATGCCATGTTCGACATGCACCACCAGGTCGCCGGGGGTCAGCGTGGTGGTGTCGCGCAGGAAATTCTCGGCCTTGCGCTTGCGCTTCGCGCCGCGGATCAGCCGGTCGCCCAGCACGTCCTGTTCCGAGATCACCGCCAGCGGCCCGGTGGCCGCGCCGTCCGAGACAAAGCCCTCCTCCAGCGGCCAGACCGCCAGCCCCAGCGCGCCGGGTGCGGCCGGCAGGTCGCGCAGGTCGGCGATGGGCTTGGCGCCCTGCACCCCCTCGTCGGCGATCAGCCCGGCCAGGCGTTCGCGGGCGCCTTCGGAAAAGCTGGCCACCACGACGCGATGCGTGGCTTGAAGTTTTCGAATATGTTCCGACAGAGCCTTGAAAAGGTTTCCCTTTTCAGCCTGACGCTCGGGCGCGAAATTGCGCCCGACGCGGCCGCCCGCATCCAGCACGCCCGGCCCGGGCGGCTGCGGCAGCACCGAGAGCCGCAGCAGGCGATGCGCGGCAAGCCAGCGCTTCCACTCGGCCTCGTCGGGGAACATCTCCGAAGGCGGCACCGGGCGATAGACCGTATCGGTGCCCCCCTTGCGGGCCAGCGCCTCGCGCCGGGCCTCAAATTGCTCGGCGATGGTGTTCCAGCGGACGTCGCGGACCTGGTCCAGATGGTCGTCCGCCACCACCGCGGCACCAGGCAGATAGTCGAAGAGGCTTTCCAGCCCGGCGTGGAACCAGGGCAGCCAATGCTCCATCCCGGCCATCTTGCGCCCGGCGCTGATGCCCTCATAAAGCGGGTCGTTCGCGGCGGCGCCATATTCGGAGCGGTAGTTCTGGCGGAAGCGGGTGATCGCGGCTTCGTCCAGGATCACCTCGGACATCGGCGCCAGCTCGACATGGTCAAGCTTTTCGGTGGAACGCTGTGATTCCACGTCGAAACGCCGCGCGCCTTCCAGCACGTCGCCGAACATGTCCAGCCGGATCGGCCCCGAATCGCCCGGCGGATAGATATCGATGATGCCGCCGCGCACGGCGAAATCGCCGGGCTCGGTCACGGTGGGCGATTGCGAAAAGCCCATGCGGGCCAGATAGGCGCGCAAGGCGCCCTCGTCCATGCGGTTGCCCACGCTGGCCGAGAAGCTGGCCCCGCGCAGCGCCGCGCGCGGCGGCACCCGCTGCATGGCGGCCGAAAGCGTGGTCAAGAGCACGAAGGGCCCCTTCAGCGCGCCATGCGCCAAGGCCGTCAGCACCGCCATGCGCGCGGCCATCACGCCCCCGGCGGGCGAGACGCGGTCGTAAGGCGTGGTGTCCCAGGCCGGGAATTCCAGCACTGCGGCCTGCGGGGCAAAGAACCCCAGCGCGGCGCGCATCGCCGCCATGCGGCGGTCGTCGCGGGCGATGTGGATGACGGGCTGGCCGCGCGACAGTTCGCGCGCGACCAGGGCGGCGTCCATGCCCTCGGGCGCGCCGGAAAGGATCAGGTGTTCGGGATGCGCTGACATGGCTCGTGAGGTAAAGCCGGCGCGGGCAGAGTCAAGTCAGAAGCCGAAGGGATGCGCGATCATCCAGACCGCGCCGTAGAACGCCGTCACCGCCACCGACAGGACCGAGATCGCCAGCCCGACCCGGCGGTGGTGGCGCAGAAGCCGCGCCGCCTCGGCCCCGGCCTCGTTCACCGGCTGGCCGACCTCGGCCCGGGCCAGCACCGCACCCAGCCGGCGCGCCAGCCGCAGGTCCAGCGCGAACAGACCGGCAAAGGGCAGGATCAGCAGCACCAGCGCCTGCGCCATCTCCAGCCCATAGCCGAACCCCAGCACCGCCAGCGTGCTGACCAGGAATGCGCCGACACCCAGCAGCACCGCCCCCTCGCGCGGGCCAAGCTGCCAGCGCGGCAGGGTCAGGGACAGCCAGTCCAAAAGCATCAGCGCCGCCGGATCGTCCTCGGGCCTCGGTGCGGTGCGGCCGGCGGCTGCGATCACGTCCGAGGGCACGCCCAGGCTGCGGCGGCCGGCCATGGTCCAGGCCAGCGTCAGGATCACCCAGAACCAGATCGAGCCGAAGGACCGGCTGTCCAGCAGGGCGAGGATGGCCTCGGCTCCGGGCACGCAAATCTCCCTCGTGCAAACTGCGCGAGGGGCAAACTAACCGCGCGCAACCGAAAGGGAAACCGGGATTTTCCGGCACCTCGCGTCCCTGGTCGCGCAGTCTTTCCATTTTCCAAATACCCGCATCCCGGCCGCGCCGAGGGTCATACGGGGTTGCACAGCGGACGCCCCGGGTGCAGTTTCCCGCCCGAGCCAAGCCATGCGAGAGGCCGCCATGTCCCCGACCCCGATCGTCGCCCCCTTTCCGATGACCCGCCTGCGCCGCCTGCGCCGCACGCCGGCGCTGCGCGCGCTGACGACCGAGGTCAACCTGACGCCGGCGAACCTGATCTGGCCGATCTTCGTGACCGAGATCGACGGCGGCGCCGGCGAGATCCCCTCGATGCCCGGGGTCGAGCGGCTGACGCTGGACGGCGCCAGGCGCGCGGCCGAAACCGCGCTGCGGCTGAACATCCCGGCGATCTGCATCTTTCCGCATTCCGACCCGGACCAAAAGACCGAGAGCTGCGAGCGCGCCTGGGATCCGGACAACATCGGCAACCGCGCCATCCGCGCCATCAAGGAGGTGGCGCCGGACCTGGCGGTGATGACCGACATTGCGCTCGACCCCTATAACGCCAACGGCCATGACGGGATCGTGCGGGACGGCGTGATCCTGAACGACGAGACGGTCGAGGCGCTTGGCCGCATGGCGCTGGTCCAGGCCGAGGCGGGGGCGGATATCCTCGGCCCCTCGGACATGATGGACGGGCGCATCGGCGCATTGCGCGGGCTGCTGGAAGCGAATGGCCACAAGGACGTGGCGATC
Organism: Paracoccus aminovorans; assembly: GCF_001546115.1. Classification (GTDB taxonomy): domain Bacteria; phylum Pseudomonadota; class Alphaproteobacteria; order Rhodobacterales; family Rhodobacteraceae; genus Paracoccus; species Paracoccus aminovorans_B. The sequence goes on along the minus strand of NZ_KQ955208.1, from coordinate 236,449 downwards.
CTGTCCTATGCGGCGAAATACGCCTCGGGATTCTATGGCCCGTTCCGCGACGCGGTCGGCGCCTCGGGGCGGCTGGTCGGCGACAAGAAGACCTATCAGATCAACCCGGCGAACCGCGACGAGGCGATGCGCTGCGTCGCCCGCGACCTGGCCGAGGGCGCCGACATGGTCATGGTCAAGCCCGGCATGCCCTATCTGGATATCTGCCGCATGGTGCGCGACCAGTTCGCGGCGCCGACCTTCGCCTATCAGGTCAGCGGCGAATATGCGATGCTCGAGGGCGCGATCCGCAACGGCTGGCTGTCGCGCGACGTGGTCATCGAAAGCCTGCTCGCCTTCCGCCGCGCCGGCTGCGACGGCATCCTGACCTATTACGCGCCGCAGGTCGCCGAAAGGCTGGCATGAGGCGGCATTCGCCTTTATCATCGCGGGCTTAACGGGCGGCGCAACCGCCGTTCAGCAACGAGGGCGAAACATGACCAATCCCAACCCCATCAGCCGGCGGTTCCTTGTGCTGGGCGGCGCGCTGGCCGGTGCGGCGGCCGTGGCGGGCTGCTCGAACGCGGTCGGGCAGGACGCGCCCTCGCGGCTGGATGCGCGGGTGGACGCGACGCGCAACTACCTGTTGCAGACCTATCCCGCCACCGCGCCGATGGTGCAGAACGCCAAGGGCGTGCTCTACATGCCGCTGATGACCGAGGCCGGCTTCGGCGTCGGCGGCGCTTACGGCCAGGGCGCGCTGCGCATCAACAACGTGACGGTGGATTACTATTCTGCGGCGCAGGCCAGCGTCGGCTTCCAGATCGGCGCGCAGCAATATGCCCATGTGCTGATCTTCCAGACCGATGCCGCGCTGGCCGATTTCCGCCGCGCCCCGGGCTGGGTGGCCGAGGCCGGGGCCTATTACGCCCTGCCCGCCCGCGGCGTCTCGATGGGCACCGACACGATCACCGCGCAGCAGCCGGTGGTGGCCATGGTCTTCGGCCAGTCGGGGTTGATGGCGGGGGCCTCGATCGCCGGGACGAAATACACGCGCATCATCCCCTCGACCTTCTGAGGGGTAAATGGAAAAGGCCGGGCGCCCTGCCCGGCCTTTCCATTTCAACTGCCGTGGATGATGCGGACGTAGTTCTTGGTCTCGCGATAGGGCGGCACGCCGCCGTATTTCGCCACCGCCGCCGGCCCGGCGTTATAGGCGGCCAGCGCCAGCCGCCAGCTGCCGAAGGTGTTGTACATCATGCGCAGGTAGCGCGCGCCGCCTTCCAGGTTCTGGATCGGATCGCCGGGATCGACGCCCAGCTTCGCCGCCGTGCCGGGCATCAGCTGCGCCAGCCCGCGCGCGCCCTTGTGCGAGCGCGCCGAGGGGTTCCAGCCCGATTCCTGCTGCACCAGCCGCAGGAACAGATCCTCGGGCACGCCGTGCTTGCGCGCCATCGCCCGGGCATGCGGCAGATACTGGCTGCGGCGGTTGCCGCGATAGGCCGGGATCGCGGTCGGCAGGTCCAGCTCGACCACGCTTTTCGTCGAGGTACCGCCGGGCCGCAGCCGCGCCGATTGCTGGTATTGCCCGGCCAGGCGCGAATCCATCAGCCGGGTCTGGCGCTCGAACTGGGCGATGCGCGACTTGCCGCTTTTCGTCTGGAGCCGCAGCCCCTCGGCCGCGGCGGGCGCGGCAAGCCCGGCCGAAATCGTCAGCACCAGCGCCGTGCGGCCGATGTTGCGCAGCAATGCCCGATGGCTTGAAAGCATCTGAAGTCCCTCATGCACGCCGTATTTCTTTTTGCTGGCACTATAGCGCAAAGCCGGGGGAACACCGCAACAGCTTTGTTTCCACGCCCGAACCGCGCCGGCATCGGCGGATTTCCGCGCAAGGCGGGCGGCGTGGGCACCCCTTGCATTCCGCTTGCCCCGAGGCGCCGGGACGCGCTAAACCCGCGCGAGGCACGAACAGAACGAAAGGGCCGGCAGCATGGCGGGCAGCGTCAACAAGGTCATCCTGGTCGGCAACCTGGGCCAAGACCCCGAGGTCCGCAGCTTTCCGAGCGGCGGCAAGGTCGCGAACCTGCGCATCGCCACCTCGGAGACCTGGAAGGACCGCAACACCGGCGAGCGCAAGGAGCGCACGGAATGGCACACCGTCGCCATCTATTCCGAGCCCCTGGTCCGCGTCGCCGAGCAATACCTGAAAAAGGGCAGCAAGGTCTATGTCGAGGGCCAGCTGGAAACCCGTAAATGGCAGGACCAGAGCGGCAATGACCGCTATACGACCGAGGTCGCCCTGCGCCCCTTCCGCAGCGAGCTGCACATGCTCGACGGCCGCGGCGGCCCGGGCGGCGGCGGCGGTCGCGGCGATGACAATTACGGCGGCGGCAGCTATGGCGGTGGCGGCGGCTATGGCGGGGGCAGCTCGGGCGGCGGCTATGGCGGCAGCCAAGGTGGCGGCCAGGGCGGCGGGCAGTCGTCCTCGGGGCGGCCGGATTTCGACGACGATATCCCGTTCTAGGGCCTCGCCCGCGGCGGCCGCTTGGCGCCGGCACCTTTGCTCTTCCGACGCTCCGCCTCGACCCGAGGCGGAGCGTTTTCGTTTCCGTGCCTGCCGACCCCGGCGGCGGTTTGGCCCCCTGCTGGAACATCTGCCTTTCCCGAGGGTTGGGGACCGGACAGCAGAGGAGACCCGGCGATGAAGGCACTGACCTGGCACGGCAAGGGCGACATCCGGCACGAGACCGTGCCCGACCCCGGCATCGAGGACGGGCGCGACATCATCATCAAGGTCTGCGCCTGCGCCATCTGCGGCTCGGACCTGCACCTGATGGACGGCTATATGCCGACGATGGAAAGCGGCGACGTGCTGGGCCATGAGGCGATGGGCGAAGTGGTCGAGGTCGGGCGCGACCACAGCAAGTTCCAGGTCGGCGACCGCGTCGTCGTTCCCTTCAACATCGCCTGCGGCGACTGCTTCTTCTGCCGCAAGCAGCTGTATTCCCTGTGCGACCGCACCAATCGCAATGCGGAAAAGGCGGCCAAGCTCATGGGCCACGCGCCCGCGGGCCTGTTCGGCTATTCGCATCTGACCGGCGGCTATGCGGGCGGGCAGGCGGAATATCTGCGCGTGCCCTATGGCGACGTCGGGCCGATCCGGGTGCCGGACGGGCTGCCGGACGAGCAGGTGCTGTTTCTGTCGGACATCTTTCCCACCGGCTACATGGCGGCCGAGAACGCCGAAATCGAGCCCGGCGATACCGTCGCGATCTGGGGCTGCGGCCCGGTCGGGCAATTCGCCATCCAATGCGCCTGGATGCTGGGCGCGGGCCGCGTCATCGCCATCGACAAGGTGCCCGAGCGGCTGGCCATGGCCGAGACCCATGGCAAGGCCGAGGTGCTGGATTTCTCGGCGGTCAAGATCTATGACGCGCTGATGGAGATGACCGCGGGCCGCGGCCCCGACCGCTGCATCGATTGCGTCGGCACCGAGGCCGACGCCACGGCCAGCCTGGATTCCCTGCTCGACAAGGCCAAGGCCAGCCTGATGCTGGGCACCGACCGGCCGCATGTGCTGCGCGAGATGATCTATTGCTGCCGCAAGGGCGGCACGATCTCGGTCCCCGGGGTCTATGTCGGCATGGTCGACAAGATCCCCTTCGGCGCGGCGATGAACAAGGGGCTGACCTTTCGCATGGGCCAGACCCACACCCACCGCTATCTGGAACCGCTGCTGGACAGGGTCCAGAAGGGCGAGATCGACCCCTCCTTCGTCATCACCGACCGCGCGCCGCTGGCCGAGGGGCCGGAGCTTTACAAGAAGTTCCGCGACAAGAAGGACGGCTGCATCAAGGTCGTCATGACGCCGGGTTGAGCCATGGCCAGGATCGACGACATCCCCCCGGTCCGCGCGGACGGGCTGCAACTGGTCGAGAACCGTGCCTTCCAGGAACGCTTCTGGCGCGCGCAGCGCCTGGCCTGGATCGCCTTCGGCGCGCTGATGCTGGCGGCCCTGCTGGGCCTGACCGGCAGCGGCGGCCCGCTGCACAGCCGCGTGCTGCATTTCGCCGGCGCCAGTGTCGAGATGCCCCGCATCGCGCGCTGGGAGGGCAATGACGAGATCACCGTCACCCTGCGCGACGCCGATACGCTGGCCATCGGCAATGAATTCTTCGACGGCGTCGGCCTTCAGCGCATCCAGCCCGAGCCGGAAACCGTGCTGCAGGGCGACCGGCAGGAGATGCGCTTTTCCGGGCCGGGCAAGGTCGTCCTGCAAATCCGCCCCGAGCATTTCGGGCTGGTGCGCTTCGACCTCGGGATCGGCGGGCACAGCCGGCCGGTCCGCCTGCTGGTGCTGCCATAGGAGAGCATGATGGATTCCGTCATTCGCGGCGTTGCGATCTATGCCTTCCTGCTGGCGGTCACCCGGCTTTCGGGCCGGCGCACCATGGCGCAGGCGACGCCCTTCGATTTCGTCCTGGTGCTGATCATCGCCGAGACGACGCAGCAGGCGCTTCTGGGCGACGATTTCTCGCTGATCAATGCGGTGGTGCTGATCATCACGCTGTTCGCCGTCGATGTGGCGCTGTCCTATGCCAAGCGCGCCTCGAGCCGGCTGGCACTGTGGCTGGACGGCGCGCCGACCGTGCTGATCAGCGACGGCCGCATCGATTTCCACGCCCTGGGGCGCGCGCGGGTCAGCGTGAACGATCTTCTGGAAGCCGCGCGAATCCAGCACGGGCTGAAGACGCTGGCCGATATCGACGCCGCCGTGCTGGAAATCAGCGGCGGGATCAGCATCCTTCCGAAGCAACAGGACGGCTAGCCTCTTGGCCCGCGCGAAACCCGCGAAAGCTGTCGGCGGCCGGCTGACTTCCGCCGAGAGTTGACCAATGCCTCGTGATGCTACGACTTTTGGTTGATATTGTCCGCCGAGGACAGGTGCAGGAGGGGGCAATGGCACGCGAACCCATTTCGGTCATGGTGGTCGAGGACGACTATTTCCTGGCCAGCAAGCTGGCATCGGAAATCCGGCAAGGCGGGGATCACGTCATCGGCCCCTTCGACGACATCCACGACGCGATCAATTGCACGCCGCTGGCACAGGTCGCGATCCTGAACATCGGATCGAGCGACGACTTCGCGGTGGCGGACTCCTTGCTTCACAACGAGATTCCCTTCGTGTTCCTGACCGGCTGCGGCTGCGAAGTCATGCCCCGGCTGTTTCGCGACCAGCACATCTATACCAAGCCGACCACGACGCCGATCATCCTGGCGGACCTGCATGCGCAGCATGCGGCGATCGAGGCGCAGCGGCTGCCCAGCATCGAGACGGTGGTGCACGAGCTGCTCGGCGAGGCGCGCGCGCTGATCCGCGATCCGGGCGCGGCCGAGCGGCTTGTCGAATCGGTGCTGAAACAGGCCATCGCCCATACGCACGCCGGCCTGCCGGGCCGCAGCCGGCGGCAGCATCTGCAAGACCTGCTGCGCGAGGAATATCGGCTGCACCGGCGCCGCCATCTGTCGTAGCCCGCGCCGCGCCGGCCGTGATCGCCACCTGGGCTCGCTGCCGGGTGACGCTTCGGCCGCGGATGGATCGTCCCTGCCGGTGCACGGCCCCTCGCGGCCGATCTTCGGCATCGGATCGGGCGACAAGCCGCTGGGATATCGCCCTGCGCGGGAACAAAGCAGCGTCCCGCAGGTTCGCCTTGCATGGGAAAAGGAGGGCTCACCATGACACGTCCTGTCTCCATGGCGCGCTTCGACCTGGCCTGGCCATGGGCCGGAGTTCTGGCCTCGGTGCTCTCGGGGCTGGTGCTGTTCGCGCTCAGCCTGCAGCGCGGCCTGCCGGGGTGGATGCCCCTGAATGCCACGACCCAGGCCTTTTACGGCCCCGAGGTCGCCGGCATCCAGGCGCTGGACCTGGCGCATATCGGGCTTGGCGCGGCGATCCACGTCCTGGCCTGTTTCTTCTGGTCCGGGGTCGCGGTGCTGCTGCTCCGCAAGGCGGCACGCGGCGGGTATCGCCTGGCCTGGCTGGCCGGGCTGGTCACCGCCGCCATCGCGGGCCTGGTGGATTACGGGTTGCTGCCCGAGCGCCTCAGCCCGGGCTGGCACCTGGTCCTGCCGCCGCTTGGCGTGGCCCTGGGCTTTGCCGCCATGGGCGTGGGAATTGCCCTGGGGCTCTGCCTGGCACATGCGCGCGGGCAGCCCGAGACAGTGGCCATGCCCGTAACACCGCCGCGCCGGGCGCCGCCGCTGCTTGCGACAGCACCGGCCCCGCCGGATTCGGCGCTGGAGGACATGCGTCATCCGGCGCCGCATGTGCTGGACCAGCGCCAGCAGCGCATCGACCCCACCGACGCCGTGACCGACGATCCCAACCGCCAGGGCAATGGCATGAAGCAGCCCGGCAATCCCGAAATCGACGAAAGGCCCGACCGATGACCGATTATCCGAAGCCCCCGTTCCCGAAACAGCAGCAATCCCTGCCCGGCAGCTTTCGCAAGATGGACCCGGTGCCCGACCACGGCGAGGAAAGCTGGCGCGGCGCCGGCCGGTTGCAGGGCAAGGTCGCGCTGATCACCGGCGGCGACAGCGGCATCGGCCGCGCCGTCGCCATCGCCTATGCCCGCGAGGGTGCCGACGTGGCGCTGTCCTGGCTGGACGAGACCGAGGATGCCGCCAGCACCGCGGAACTGGTGCGCGAGGCGGGCCGCGACTGCCTGTCGATCCCCGGCGACATTGCCGACCCGGAACATTGCCGCCAGATCGTCGCCCAGGTGGTCGAGCGCTTCGGGCGCCTGGACATTCTGGTCAACAATGCCGCGCATCAGCGGCTGTTCGACAGCATCGAGGAGATCACCGACGAGGAATGGCGCCGCACCTTCGCCGTCAATATCGACGCGATGTTCCACCTGACCAAGGCGGCGGTGCCGCATATGCCCAAGGGCAGCGCCATCATCAACACCGCCTCGATCAATGCCGACAAGCCGAACCCCGGCCTGCTGGCCTATGCCACGACCAAGGGCGCGATCCAGAACTTCACCGCCGGCCTGGCGCAGATGCTGGCCGAACAGGGCATCCGCGTGAACGCGGTCGCGCCCGGCCCGGTCTGGACGCCGCTGATCCCGGCCAGCATGCCGCCCGATGACGTGGCCAATTTCGGCAAGAACTATCCGATGAAGCGCCCGGCCCAGCCGGTCGAGCTGGCCTCGGCCTATGTCATGCTGGCCGAGCCGATGTCGAGCTATGTCTCGGGCGCGACCATCGCCGTCACCGGCGGCGCGCCGATGATCTGAGAAGGAGCACCAGGATGAACAACCGGCTTCTGCTGCTGTTCGGCGGCCTCGCGCTGGGTCTTGCCTGCGCGGCGGCCTGGAACGCCCCGCGCCGGCCCGCGCCCTATCCCCGCATCCGCGCGGCCGGCCGGCGGGAGATGGAGGATCCGCCCCGGCACTGGGATCAGGTCGACGAACAGGGCGACGAATCCTTTCCCGCCAGCGACCCGCCCGGGAATTACTGACCGCCACAGCGACCAAAAATCCCTGCCCTGCCGGGCTGCTGGGGCGTGGACGGCGCTTGGCCGCCCAGCCGCATGGCGTCCCGCCGCCGGGCAGGAAAGCGGGAACATTCCGGGCCCTTGCCGGTTCAGCCCTCCCGCAGCATGAACAGCAAGGAGAAAGAGATGAGACAGCTACTGCTCAGCACCGCCGTCCTGGCGGCTCTTGGCCTGGGGGCCGCGCAGGCCCAGGATGCCCCCGCCCAGCCCGCGCCCGCGCCCGCGACGCAGGAGAGCGCACCGGCCGCCACCGCTGCCCCCACCATCGCGCCGCCCGAAGGCTATGTGAACAGCGACGCCGTCCTGACCACGGACAACCTGCAAGGCGCAACGGTCTATGATGCCGCCGGCGACGATATCGGCGAGGTGCACGGGCTGGTCTTTGCCGACGGCAGCACCTCGCTGGGCGAGGCCGATGCAGCGGCACCGGCCGCGACCGACGCGGCCCCTGCAACAACCCCCGCCCCCGCGACAACCCCCGACCCCGCAACGACCCCCGACCCCGCGACGACCCCCGACCCCGCGACCGGCGCCACCGGCTCGGAAAGCACCGGCATGGCAGGGGCGCAGACATCGGACGTGGCCAAGGACAACGACTCGACCAACATGGCCAGCGGCACGGACACCGGCGACAATGACCGGATCGAGAACGTCGGCTCGGACAGCAGCACGGTGACGCCGACCGATGCCACCACCCCTCCGGCGCAAGAAGCCGCCGGGAGCACGCCGGCCGGCGGGACCTCGGTCGAGATCAGCCATGCCATCATCGACGTGGGCGGCTTCCTGGGCATGGGCGAGCACCGCGTCGCCGTGCCGGTCGATGACCTAGTGGCCTACAGCAAGGATGACGACCTGCGCATCTACCTGCCCTGGACCCGCGAGCAGCTGGAAGCCCTGCCCGAGTTCGACGAGGACGGCCCCGCCCCCGTAAGCCAGTGATCGCGCGTATTCCCCGCCGGCCGCCTGCGACAGGCGCCACGCCAGAAAGCGGCCGACCGGCGCGGGCCTTGGCTGGAACATTTCGCCCCTTGGCAGGTTCCATCTGCGCGAAACCGTCCGGTCCCGCGCCGGGCTTCACCAGGAAGGAAATCCCGATGGCTGAGAAGCTTCTTGACGATCTGTTCCACGACACCCTGAAAGACATCTACTATGCCGAGCGCCAGATTCTGAAGGCGCTTCCCAAGATGGCGCGCGGGGCCCAGTCCGAGCGGCTGCGCGAGGCTTTCGAGACGCACCGCGAACAGACCCAGACCCATGTCGAGCGTTTGCAGCAGGTGTTCGAGATCTTGGGCAAATCGCCGCGCGGCAAGACCTGCCCGGCCATCGACGGCATCATCGAGGAAGGCGAGGAGGTCATGTCCGCCTTCAAGGGCGCCCCGGCGCTGGATGCCGGCCTGATCGCCGCCGCGCAGGCGGTCGAGCATTACGAGATCGCCCGCTATGGCACGCTGCGGCAATGGGCGCAGCAGCTGGGCCTGAAGGACGCGGCCGCCCTGCTGTCCCAGACGCTGGACGAGGAATCGCAGACCGACGAGCTGCTGACCGAGATCGCCGAAAGCGAGACCAATCGCGAAGCGGCCTGACCGCCCGGCTTTCCGCAAGGAAGCGGCCCCGCCTGCCAGGCGGGGCCGCTTCGCCAGCGCCTCCGTCGGCGCGTCGTCACAGCGTCGGTTCCAGCGCCTTTCGCAGGATCCCGCGCGCACGGTTCACCCGGCTTTTGATGGTGCCGATGTCGCAGTCCAGGATGCGTGCCGCGTCGATATAGGTTTCGCCCAGGGCACCGACCAGGATGATCGCCTCGCGGTAATGCACCGGCATCTTGTTCAGCGCGTCATGCAATTCGGTCGCCTGCATGTGCCATTCCTGGTCGGGCTTGACCTGCGGAACCAGCGAGGCGCAATCGGCGGCCCCGGTGCGCTCGCGGGCGGATTTCTTGCAATTGGTGAAAAAGCGGTTGCGCATGATGGTAAAAAGCCAGGCGCGCATATTGGTGCCTGGCTGATACTGGCGCGCGTGCTCAATGGCGCGCAACAAGGTTTCTTGCACCAGATCGTCGCCGTCGAGCGATGACCTGCAAAGCGCGCGCGCATAGGCTCGCAGCGCAGGAATATAGCCAAGTATGTCGTCTGACATTGCAGCCTTCGCGATCATCGGGTGATAGCCGGGACTCAATGCCTCAGGCGGGAGATAGTTCCGCCGCCTCCGGCCGACAACCGCCTGCTACAGCGGCGTTCAGCCTTCCTTGATCTCGCGACTCAGGCGCGCGTTCTGCAGCGCCTCCTCCAGACGCTTCGCCAACTCGCGCAGGCGCGGGGAAATCGGCTCCTTCTCCGCCTGCACCAGCAGTTCGGAAAGCGCCTTCTCGAGTTCGGGGTCCACGCGCTGCCCGCCGTCGCCATTGGCCATCTGAGATTCCATTACTCCTCGAAACTTAGCTTATTTTAATCTGCTTGCGCGCAATGGCGAGCCTTTCGAATCGATTTTCCGCAACTGTTGCAGTTCGGGTCGGCCATTTCCCGCGACAGCCGCCACGCAAGGCCGAAGGCGGGCGTTTTCAGGGGCTTGCCGCAAGGCCCGAAACACCCGCCGCGGCATCGCCCGTGCTGCCCGGCAAGAACGCATTTTTGCGCGGGAACATTCGCGCCGCGCACCGGTTCAACCGCCCCACAGCATGGAGGCGATGACATGGCGCGTGAGACCGAGACCCCCAGCACTACCCCGGACCCATCCGAGGACGCGACGCCCCAGGACGACGGCACCCCGTCCGAGTCGCCGGCCACCGGCGCACAGGAGCAAAAGGCCGGCGACGACGGCTTTGCCCTGCTGCGCGAACATCATAAGACGCTTCGCGCGCTGCTTGGCGAGGCCGCCGAGGTCAGCGATGCCGCGACGGCCGAGGACGTGCTGCCGAAACTGGCGACGGCCTGGGCCGATCATGCCCGGGCGCATGGCTGGCTCTACGACGCCGGGATCGAGGCCGGATTGCAGGAATTTCCCCTGCTGACCGATCTCGCCGTCGAGACGGACCTGGTGTCCTTCCTGCTCGGCCGGGCCGGGCAGGATCTGGACGAGGCGCTGCAACCGGCGGCGCTGCGGGTCTCTACCCGGATGATCCGCGAAATCATCGAACGCGAGGAGAAGCCGCGCAGCGGACTTCTCGCCAAGGCCAAGGCGGCCGGGGTCGAACCCGCCGCCCTGGGCAGGCGCATCGGCGCCCGCACGAAGACGCCGTCCCGCGCGGACGGCGAGACCAGGCCGCAACTGCGGCACCTTACGGCAAATCAGGAGGACATCATGCCGAGGAACTCGAACATGCCGGAACGCGACGACCGCGGACGCTTTGTCAGCGACGACGATTATGGTGGCCGTGGCGGTTCCGGCGGCCGGGGCCGTGATGACGACGACCGCGATCGCGACAGCCGCGGCCGCTTCACCAGCGACCGCGACGATGACCGCTATTCCTCGCGCGGGCGTTCCTCGCGCCGGGATGACGACGACCGCGACCGTGACAGCCGGGGCCGCTTCACCAGCGACCGCGACGACGACCGCTATTCCTCGCGCGGGCGTTCCAGCCGCGACGACGACCGCGACCGCGACAGCCGGGGCCGCTTTACCAGCGACCGCGACGACGATCGCCGTTACGCGGCCTCGCGGCGCGATGACGACGACCGCCGCAGCTATTCGCGCGGCCGCGACGACGACTATTCGCGCGACCGCGGCCAAGGCGGCTGGTTCGGCGATTCCGAAGGCCATGCCGAGGCGGCCCGCCGCGGCTGGGACCATCGCCGCGACGATGACGACGACCGCTATTCCTCGCGCGGGCGCTCCAGCCGCGACGACGACGACCGCGACCGCGACAGCCGGGGCCGCTTCACCAGCGACCGCGACGACGACCGCCGCAGCTATTCGCGCGGCCGCGACGACGACTATTCGCGCGACCGCGGCCAGGGCGGCTGGTTCGGCGATTCCCGCGGCCATGCCGAGGCGGCGCGCCGCGGCTGGGACAACCGCCGCGACGATGACGACGACGACCGCCGCTCGTCGTCGCGCGGGCGCCGCTGATCAGGACAAGAGGGGGGCCACAAGGCCCCCTTTCCCTTTCCGGCCAGACGGCGCGCGACTTGTGCGCCTGGCCGTTACTCCGGTCGCCAGGCCTCCAGTGCCTCTTCCAGGCAGACGGTCTCGATCTGATGCGAAAAGCGTTGGCGATAAAGCGTCATTCCCGCGTCATGGCCCGCATCCGTGGACGAGCAAAGCGCATCGGCGACCAGCACCACCCGATATCCCAGGTCGACCGCACCCAGCACGGTGGCAAGCACGCAGACGTCGGTTTCGCCGCCGCTGACCAGCAGGGCCGAAATCCCGGCACCGCGCAGGAACCGATGCAGGCTGCCATCGTGCCAGGGCGAATAGACCGCCTTGTCGACGACCCGCGCCGGAGGCGTGTGCCGCGCCAGTTCCGGCAGCAGGTCGAGCCAGGACCGGTCGAGGTTTTCGCGCAGCATCCCCGGCCAGCCGGCGTAATAGCGCGCCCAGCTGCCCGGCGCGTGATCCAGCCGCACCGGCGGGATGAAGCGGGTAAAGACCGTGCGCGCCGGCTGGGCCTCGACGAGGGTGGCGACGGCCGGCCGGGTCTTCTGGATCCACGGCACCGCCCAGGGCGAGCCGGGCGCGAACAGCTTCTGCATGTCGACGCAAAGATGCAGCGTCTCGGGCCCCAGCGGGCCGAACCGGAGGTCTTTCGCCATCACATCACCTGACCGGAGAGATCTGGAGGCGAACCAACGCAGAGGTCGATTGGTTCCGGCGCGTTGGCGGAGAACCGGGCCGCAGCGGCGCGGAAGGCGCGCGGCCCCACGGATCTGAACCCGCTCAGGCGTCCAAGTCGACCCAGACCGGGACGTGGTCGCTGGGCTTGTCCTTGGCGCGTTCGTCGCGGTCGATGCCCAGGTCGATCAGCAGGTCGGCGGCCTGCGGCGACAGCAGCACATGGTCGATGCGGATGCCGTCGTCCCTTTGCCAGGCGCCGGCCTGATAGTCCCAGAAGGTGAAGGGCCCGCGCGTCGCATCCGGGTCGCGCAGGCGCACCGCATCGGTCCAGCCGTCGAACAGGATGCGGCGCAGCGCGGCGCGGCTTTCGGGCTGGAACAGCGCGTCATTCCGCCATTTCTCGGGCCGGGCGGCATCGCGCGTCTCGGGAATGACGTTGTAGTCGCCCAGCATCACCGCCGGCATCTCGCTGTCCAGAAGCCGTCGCGCCTGGGCCTGCAGCCGCGCCATCCAGGCCAGCTTGTAGTCGAACTTCGGCCCGGGCTGCGGATTGCCGTTGGGCAGGTAGAGCCCGGCGACACGCACGGCGCGGGTGCCCAGCACCGTCGCCTCGATATAGCGCGACTGCTCGTCGATGTCGTCGCCCGGCAAGCCACGCGCCACATCCTCGAGCGGCAGCTTCGACAGGATGGCGACGCCGTTGAAGCCCTTTTGCCCATGCGTCTCGATATTGTAGCCGAGATCGGCGATGGGCTCGCGCGGAAAGCCCTCGTCCTGGCACTTGATCTCTTGCAGGACCACGACGTCGGGCTGGGCCTCGGAAAGCCAGCCGGTCAGGGTCTCGATCCGGGCGCGGACGCCGTTGATGTTGAATGTCGCGATTTTCATGCCGCGCAGGTTAGCGGCCCGCGCCGGCCCGCGCCAGATCAGATCGAAAACGAGGTGCCGCAGCCGCAGGACGAACTGGCGTTCGGGTTGTCGATGGTGAAGCGCGCCCCGATCAGCTCATCGGCAAAGTCGATGGTAGCGCCGGCCAGGAAAGGCAGCGACACCGGGTCGACCACCACGGTCTGGCCGCCGCCTTGCAGCAGCAAGTCATCCTCGGCCGCGTCGTCCAGCCGGATGTCGTATTGAAAGCCCGAGCAGCCGCCGCCCGCCACCGCGACCCGCAAGGGCCGCGCCGGGCCGCCCTCGTTGATCTCGGCCAGGCGCTGGAAGGCGCGCTCGGTCACCTTCGGGGGCAGGTTCAGTTCCACGTTCATGGGGCGTTCCCGTTTCCGTCGTCAGGCATGGAATATAGGGTTCGCCGCAAACGCCTGCAAGGAACGGACGAGATGACGGCCCCCTATGCCTGCCAGCCCGAAGAAAGCCGCGGCCGCCGCTGGCCCGAGCGCATGTCCACCTTTCGCAGCCCCTGGCAGCGCGACCGCGACCGCATCATCCATTCCTCGGCCTTTCGCCGGCTCAAGCACAAGACCCAGGTCTTCGTCGAGCACGAGGGCGACTATTACCGCACCCGCCTGACCCATACGATCGAGGTGGCGCAGGTCGCCCGCACCATCGCCGGCACGCTGGGCCTGAACACCGACCTGGCCGAGACGGTGGCGCTGGCCCATGACCTCGGCCACCCGCCCTTCGGCCATACCGGCGAGGATGCGCTGGCGGCGCTGATGGCGCCCTATGGCGGCTTCGACCACAATGCCCAGGCGCTGCGCATCGTGACGAAACTGGAACGCCACTACGCCGATTTCGACGGGCTGAACCTGACCTGGGAAAGCCTGGAGGGCATCGCCAAGCATAACGGCCCCGTCACCGGTCCCCTGCCCTATGCCCTGGCCGAGGTGAACGCGGAATGGGATCTGGAACTGCACACCAACGCCAGCGCCGAGGCGCAGGTGGCGGCGGTGGCCGACGACGTGGCCTATAACCACCACGACCTGCACGACGGCTTGCGCGCCGGTCTCTTCTCCGAGGCCGACCTGGCCGAGCTGCCGGTGGTGGGCGAGGCCTTCGCGCGGGTCGATGCGCTGCACCCGGGCCTGGAACCGATGCGGCGCCGGCACGAGGCGCTGCGCCGGGTCTTCGGCGTGATGGTCGAGGACGTGATCGCCGTCGCCCAGAACCGCCTCGCCAGCCTGCAGCCGCAAAGCGCGGACGACATCCGCGCCATGGAGGGGCCGATCATCCGCTTCTCGAAGCCGCTCTACCAGAACCTCAAGGCGATCAAGCTGTTCCTGTTCCAGCGCATGTATCGCGCCCCCACCGTGGTGGTCGAGCGCCGGCGCGTGACCGAGATGCTGAACGGCCTCTTCCCGCTGTTTCTGAACGACCCCTCGAAAATGCCCGAGCACTGGTTCCAGGCCGCCGAGACGGCGGCGGACGAGACGCAGCGGGCGCGAATCGTCCTCGATTATGTCGCAGGCATGACGGACCGTTTCGCGATTCAAGAGGCCGAGCGGCTGCTCTGACCCTTGCATCGCGCGCGCCCTGCTGGCATCAAGGCCGGGTTCTCAGGGCGGGGCGGAATTCCCCACCGGCGGTAAGCAGCGATGCAAGCCCGCGAGCGCCTTGCCCCGGCTGGTCTGGCCGGATCAGGGGTCAGCAGACCAGGTGCGATTCCTGGGCCGACGGTCACAGTCCGGATGAAAGAGAGCGTGCGAGCCGCCCCCAAGGGGCGCGGCCCTCATGTGATCGCCTTGGGTGACGTGTCACTTGGAAAGGAGATCCCGCATGACACACACCCGCTATGCCTTTATCAAGGCGAACTGGCATTCCGACATCGTCGACCAGGCGCTGGAAGGCTTCTGCGAAATCGTGCCGCGCGACCAGGTCGACGTCTTCGACGTCCCCGGCGCCTTCGAGATGCCGCTTCTGGCCCGCGACCTGGCGCAGACCGGCCGCTACGGCGCCGTGGCCTGCGCCGCGCTGGTGGTGGACGGCGGCATCTATCGCCACGATTTCGTCGCCCAGGCCGTGGTCGACGGGCTGATGCGCGCCGGCATGGACAGCGGCGTCCCGGTGCTCTCGGTGTCGCTGACCCCGCATCACTACCAGGAAACCGAGCATCACACCGCCATCTTCCGCGAGCATTTCGTGAAGAAGGGCCGCGAGGCCGCCCAGGCGGCGACCCGGATCGTGGCGGTCCGGGCGGCGATCAAGGCCTGACCCCCGGCGGGACGGCGCAGGCTCCCGCCTTCACTGTTTCGAAAATACTCACGGGGGCGTGGGGGCAGTCGGCCCCCACCGCCGGCCGGGCCGGGACGCGGCTATTCGGCCTTGTCATGCGCCTTCAGCCATTCCTGCATCTGCGCGATCTCGGCGCTCTGGGCCTCGATGACCTCCTGGGCCAGCTTGCGCACCTCCGGATCCTTGCCGTGCTCCAGCGCCACCTTGGCCATGTCGATGGCGGCCTGGTGATGCGGGATCATGCCGCGCATGAAATCGACATCGGCATCGCCGCTGTAGTCGATCATCATGTCTTCATGCATCTTCTCCATGACCTGCTCATAGGCCGCGTCCGAGGCCGAGCCGCCGTCATGGCCGGCATGCGCCGCCGGCTCCTGCGCCAGGGCGGGCGCGGCCAGCAGGGCTGCCAGGGCGAAGGGGATGATACGCATGGGATTCTCCTTGTGTCTGCGCCGCCATGCAAGCGCGGCGCGCGCATCCGGGCAAGTGACAAAGCCGTCAGCGCAGGAAGATCAGCGCCATGCCGGCGACCGCCAGCGCCGCCCCCGCCCATGACGTGGCCGAAGGCCGCGCCCCGGTCATCGCCCAGAGCACCGGCAGGATCAGCACCGGCGACAGCGCCGACAGCGTCGAGACGATGCCGACCTTGCCGCCCTGCAAGGCGAACATCAGCAGCGTCATGCCGGTGACCATGGCGATCAGCCCCGACAGCGCCGTCAGCAGCAGCACCCGCGGCGACGGCCGGCCCAGCGGCTTCACGGCGCGGATCGGCAGCGCCATCAGCAGCATCAGGCAAGCGACCGCGACCGCCACCCGGATCAGCGAGGCGACATAGGGGTCGAAGCCCTCGGCCATGACCGGCCGCGCGATCAGCGACCCCAGCGCCTGCCCCGCCGCCGCCAGCAGGCCGAAGCCGGCTCCGACCCAGACCGAGCCCTGCACCGCCTCGAAGCGATGCCCGCCGGCGCGGCCCGGCCGGCCCAGCACCGCCATGGCGACGCCCAGCGTGGACAGCACCACGCCCAGCACGGCGGCCGGGGACAGCGCCTCGCCCAGGGCGAGCCAGCCCATCAGCGCCGCCATCGGCGCGTTCATGGCGAACAGCGCCCCCGAGCGGCGCGGGCCCAGCCGGATCAGCGCCACGTGAAGCAGCGTATCGCCCAGGAAGATGCCGACGATGCCCGACAGCGACAGCCGCCACAGGTCGGCCGCGGCGATGCCGTGCCAGCGCCCGGTCGCCAGCACGATCACGGCCAGCATGGCCGCCACCATAGCCTGGCGCAGCCGGTTGCGACAGCATCCCGGTGATGGCCCAGCAGGCGGCCGCACCCAGCGCCGCCAGTTCGTGCAGCGGCATGCGTCTCCCCTTCCCCTGCTTGCCGGCCGGCATAGGCCGGCGGGTGAAACCGCGCAAGCCGTCGCGCGTTGTGCCCCCGACCCCATCGCAGCAAACCGGAGGACGGATCATGATCGTGAACTATGGCTCGGCGAAATGGCAGGGCGGGCTCAAGGACGGCAAGGGCGTGATCTCGACCAAATCGGGCGCGCTCTCGGACCAGCCCTATGGCTTCAACACCCGCTTCGAGGGCAAGCCCGGCACCAACCCCGAGGAGCTGATCGGCGCCGCCCATGCCGCCTGCTTCAGCATGGCGCTGTCGAAGATCCTGGCCGAGGCCGGGGTGACGGAGGTAACCATCCAGACCACCTCGAAGATCGGCCTCGACCAGGAAGGCGACGGCTTCGCGATCAAGACCGCGCATCTCAGCACCACCATCACCGGCACGGGCGACAAGGCCGTGATCGAGGACGCCGCCCGCAAGGCCGAAAAGGGCTGCCCGGTCAGCAAGGTGCTGAATGCCGAGATCACCATGGAGGTGACGGTCGCCTGATGCTGATCCGCTATGGCTATCGCATCACACTGGAATCCGCCGCGCCGCTGCCGCTGATCGCGCAGCTGACGGCGCGCCCGGAACGCCGGCTGGACCTGCGCGCGCCCGAGGCGTTCCGCACCGATCCCGCCGTGCCGCATGCGACCCATATCGACATGTTCGGCAACCTGCGCACCCGGCTGACCGCTCCGGGCGGGTGCTTCACGCTGGAAAGCGATGCGGTGATCGCCGACAGCGGCCTGCCCGACCCGGTGTTTCCCGCGGCCGAGGAAAGCCCGGTCGAGGCCCTGCCCGACGCGGTGCTGCCCTATCTCGCCGCCAGCCGCTATTGCGAGACCGATCTCCTGGGCGAACTGGCCTGGGATCTGTTCGGCCAGGTGGCCCCGGGCTGGGCGCGGGTGCAGGCGATCTGCGACTTTGCCCATGCCCATCTGGCCTTCAGCTATGGCGATGCGGACCAGTTCCGCACCGCCCACAGCGCCTATGCCGAGCGCAAGGGCGTGTGCCGAGACTTCGCGCATCTGGCCATTACGCTGTGCCGCTGCCTGAATATCCCGGCGCGCTATGCCTTCGGCCACCTGGGCGACATCGGTGTGCCGAAAAGCCCCGATCCGATGGATTTCGCCGCCTGGATGCATGTCTGGCTGTCGGGCCGCTGGTGGACCTTCGACCCGCGCAACAACGCGCCGCGCATCGGCCGCATCACCATCGGCCACGGCAGGGATGCCGCCGACGCCGCCCTGATCTCGAGCTTCGGCACGCATGAACTGCGCGAGTTCACGGTCTGGACGGATGAGGTGGCGGATTAGGGCAGGTCGGCAAGCGCGGGGTGGCCGTTCCATTGCGCACACTAAGCCGGCGGCCGGGAATCAGGTTCCGCTGGAAGTCGATCCGCTTGGACTTATCGGCCGCGATCAGTCACGCCGGTCCCGGCATAGGTCAGAAATCCGCGCAAAGCCGTGGGCGGCATGCCGCACTCCGCTCCACGCCATGCACATGCTCAATTTGCCTCCACGCAGCAAGGCGGCCTTTCTGCGCCGACTCTGCAAGGCCGGATGGCAACCATGCAGGCCGCAAAGGCCTCCTGCTGCGTCTCAGACCATCATCTCCTTCGTCGCCGTCAGCTTCAGCTCGGGATGGTCGCGCCCGACGCGGTCGATGTCCCATTGTAGCCGCGTCAGATAGACCAGGTCGCCGTCATGGTCCTGCGCCATATGGCCCTTGTTCGCCTGGGCAAAGGCCTCGACCTTGTCCTTGGGCCCGGCGACCCAGCGCGCGCTGGTGAATTGCGACGATTCAAACCGCACCGGCAGGCCGTATTCGATCTCGATCCGGCTGGCCAGCACCTCGAATTGCAGCGCGCCGACCACGCCGACGATGAAGCCCGAACCGATCATCGGCTTGAACACCTTGGCCGCGCCCTCCTCGGCGAATTGCATCAGCGCCTTTTCCAGATGCTTGGCCTTCATCGGATCGCCCGCGCGCACGGTCTGCAAAAGCTCGGGCGCGAAACTGGGGATGCCGGTAAAGCGCAGCGCCTCGCCCTCGGTCAGCGCGTCGCCGATGCGCAATTGGCCGTGGTTCGGGATGCCGATGATGTCGCCCGCCCAAGCCTCCTCGGCCAGCTCGCGGTCGGCGGCCAGGAACAGCACCGGATTCGAGACCGCCATCGGCTTCTTCGAGCGCACATGCAGCAGCTTCATCCCACGCTCGAAATGTCCCGAGGCCAGGCGCACGAAGGCCACCCGGTCGCGGTGCTTGGGGTCCATATTGGCCTGCACCTTGAAGACGAAGCCGGTCACCGGGTTTTCCTCGGGCGAGATCTGGCGCTCGGCGGCGTTCTGCGGCTGCGGCGCCGGGCCGAACTCGCCGATGCCGGTCATCAGCTCCTTGACGCCGAAGCTGTTGATCGCCGAGCCGAACCAGATCGGCGTCATGTGCCCCTCCAGGAAGGACTGGCGGTCGAAGGCGGGCAGCAGTTCGCGCGCCATCTCCAGCTCTTCGCGCAGCTTCGCCAGCTGCTCGGCCGGCACATGCTCGGCCAGCTTGGGGTCGTCGAGCCCGGTGATCTGCACCGTCTCCGCGACCTTGTTGCGGTCGGCGCGGTCCATGATCTCTAGCCGGTCGTGCAAGAGGTCATAGGCACCGATGAAGTCGCGGCCCATGCCGATGGGCCAGCTGACCGGCGCCACGTCGATGGCCAGATTCTCCTGGATCTCGTCGATGATCTCAAAGGTGTCGCGGCTCTCGCGGTCCATCTTGTTGCAGAAGGTCAGGATCGGCAGGTCGCGCAGCCGGCAGACCTCGAACAGCTTGCGGGTCTGGCTTTCCACCCCCTTGGCGCCGTCGATGACCATGATCGCGGCGTCCACCGCGGTCAGCGTGCGATAGGTGTCCTCGGAAAAGTCGCTGTGGCCGGGCGTGTCCACCAGGTTGAAGCGGTATTCGCCGAACTCGAAGCTCATGGCGGAGGCCGAGACCGAGATGCCGCGGTCCTGCTCCATCTTCATGAAGTCCGAGCGGGTGCGCCGCGCCTCGCCCTTGGCGCGGACCTGGCCGGCCATCTGGATCGCGCCGCCGAACAGCAGGAACTTCTCGGTCAGCGTGGTCTTGCCGGCGTCCGGGTGCGAGATGATCGCGAAGGTCCGGCGGCGGGCGATTTCGGGCGGAAGAATGGGGGCGTTGCTCATGCCCGGCCCTTTACCCTGCCCCGGTCACGGCCTCAAACGAATTGTTCGCGCATCAGCCGTTCCTCCAGCCCGTGGCCGGGGTCGAACAGCAAGCGGTGGCTGACCGAGGTTTCCGAGCGCACCTCGACCCACAAGACCGAATCGACGCCGCGCGAATCGGCATCGGCCATGACCGGGCGCTTGTCGGGTTCCAGCACGTCGAAGCGCAGCGTCGCGGCGCTGGGCAGGATGGCGCCGCGCCAGCGCCGGGGCCGGAAGGCGGCAATGGCGGTCAGAGCCAGCACGTCGCTGCCCAAGGGCAGGATCGGCCCGTTCGCCGAATAATTATAGGCGGTCGAACCCGCCGGGGTCGACAGCAGCGCCCCGTCGCAGACCAGTTCCGGCATGCGCACCGTGCCGTTCACGCTGATCTGCAGCCGCGCCGCCTGCGGGCCGGCGCGCAACATGCTGACCTCGTTGATCGCCAGCGCGCAATGCTCGTGCCCGTCGGTGGTGCCGGCGGTCATCGCCAGCGGGTGGATCACCGTCTCCTCGGCCTCGGCGATGCGGGCCGTCAGGTCATGGACCGAGTAGTTGTTCATCAGGAAGCCGATGGTGCCGCGGTTCATGCCATAGACCGGCAGCCCGCGATTCTGATGCATCACCGACAGCATCAGCCCGTCGCCGCCCAGGGCGACGATCACCTCGGCCTCGCGCAGCGGCACATGGCCATAGCGCTCGGACAGCGTCTCGGCGGCGGTGACGGCGGTTTCGGTGCTCGAGGCGATGAAATGCAGCTTCATGCCCGCCATCATGGCGCCGGGCGGCGCGGGCGCAAGACCCTTTGGCATATGGGATAATCTACCGAACCCGCGTCGCATCCGTCCTAGCGGGACGCGGCAAAAGCCGCTAGAACCCGGCCGAGCCGTCTTTTTGCATGAGGGACAAGATGACCGACACCGGATTTTTCACCGAAACACTCGACAGCCGCGACCCTGCGATTTTCGGGGCGATCCGTCAGGAGCTTGGCCGGCAGCGCGACGAGATCGAGCTGATCGCGTCCGAGAACATCGTCTCGAAGGCGGTGCTCGAGGCGCAGGGCTCGGTCCTGACCAACAAATACGCCGAGGGCTACCCGGGCAAGCGCTATTACGGCGGCTGCCAATATGTCGACATCGTCGAGGACCTGGCGATCGAGCGCGCCAAGCAACTGTTCGACTGCGGCTTCGCCAATGTGCAGCCGAATTCGGGCAGCCAGATGAACCAGGCCGTGTTCCTGGCGCTGCTCAGCCCCGGCGACACCTTCATGGGGCTCGACCTCAATTCGGGCGGCCACCTGACGCATGGCTCGCCGGTCAACATGTCGGGCAAGTGGTTCAACGTCGTCAGCTACGGCGTGCGCCAGCAGGACCAGCTGCTGGACATGGAGGACGTGCGGAAAAAGGCGCATGAGCACAAGCCCAAGCTGATCGTCGCCGGCGGCACCGCTTACAGCCGCATCTGGGACTGGGCCGAGTTCCGCAAGATCGCCGACGAGGTCGGCGCCTACCTGATGGTCGACATGGCCCATATCGCGGGCCTGGTGGCGGGCGGCCAGCATCCCTCGCCCTTGCCGCATGCCCATGTCGTGACCACGACGACGCATAAATCCCTGCGCGGCCCGCGCGGCGGCATGGTGCTGACCAACGATGCCGAGATCGCGAAGAAGATCAACTCGGCGGTGTTCCCCGGCCTGCAGGGCGGCCCCTTGATGCATGTGATCGCGGCCAAGGCGGTGGCCTTCGGCGAGGCGCTGCGCCCGGGCTTTCGCGATTACGCGGCCCAGGTGGTGAAGAACGCGCAGGCCATGGCCGACGAGCTGATGAAGGGCGGCATCGACATCGTCTCGGGCGGCACCGACAACCACCTGTGCCTGGCCGATCTGCGTCCCAAGGGCGTGACCGGCAAGGCGACCGAGGCGGCGCTGGGTCGGGCGCATATCACCTGCAACAAGAACGGCGTGCCCTTCGACCCCGAGAAGCCCTTCGTGACCTCGGGCGTGCGCTTGGGCGCGCCGGCCGGCACCACGCGCGGCTTCGGCGAGGCGGAGTTCCGCCAGATCGCGCGCTGGATCGTCGAGGTGGTGGACGGGCTGGCCTCGAACGGCGAGGCCGGCAACGCCGAGGTCGAGGCCCGCGTCAAGGCCGAGGTCGAGGCGCTCTGCGCGAAATTCCCGCTGTACAAGGGCATGTGAGGACATCGCGCGGGGGGCGACCCCGCGCTGCAGGACCGGCGCGGCGGCGGGGCAAATGGCCCGGCCGCCGCGTTGCGTTTCGGGGTTTTCTCGGCCACGCGGCCGCGATCGCTCTGCGCAGGGCCGCGCCGCCCTTCACGGACGGGTCGCCATCCCCGTTCCCGCCCCGCGCCTCAACGGCACAGCGTCGCGACCCACTCCGGCACGACCCGCGTCGCGGGGCCGGTCAGCCGCTCGCCGAAATCGCCCGCGACGGCCGAGGCGGCAAGGTTCAGCTCGACCGTGCGCGCCCCGGCGCGGCGCGCGTGCTGCGCCAGCCCCGCCGCCGGATAGACCTGGCCCGAGGTGCCGATGGCGGCAAAGATCTCGGCCGTCTCGACCGCCTCCCAGATCCGCTCCATGTGATAGGGAATCTCGCCGAACCAGACGATGTCGGGCCGCGTCTGCGGCGCGCCGCAACCCGGGCAGGCATCCGACACGCGCATGACCAGCGCGGCCGGCCAGCGATGGCCGCAAGCCGCGCAAAGCGCGCCGAGCAGGCTGCCGTGCATGTGGATGACCTCGGCCGAGCCGCCGCGCTCGTGCAGGTCGTCGACGTTCTGGGTGATCAGCGTAACCTGGTGGTGCCGGGCCAGTTCCGCCAGCGCCCGATGCGCGGCATTGGGCTGGGCGCGGGCGGCATCGGCCCGGCGGGTGTTGTAGAAGCGATGCACCAGCGCGGGGTCGCGGCGAAAGCCCTCGGGCGTCGCCACGTCCTCGATGCGGTGCTCCTCCCACAGCCCGTCGGTGGCGCGGAACGTCCTGATCCCGCTTTCGGCCGAGATCCCGGCCCCGGTCAGCACCGCGATGCGCATCGGATCATCCTCAGCGCGCGCAATAGGCCTCGGCCGCTGACGCGAAATTCTTGTAGCGCGCCCAGAAGGCGTTGTCGGAATCGCTTTTCGACATGCGCACCTCCTGCGCCGCATCCGCATCGCGGAAGAAGCGCGCGGCGCGGCGCTGGTCGGCGCGCGACAGCGTCTGGTCGGCAACCTGCTGGATGCAGCCGCAGGTCTGGCGGTTGCTGGCGCCGCGATCCGACCGCATGCAGGCGGAATCGATGGGACCGGCGACGGCAAGCGGCGCGGTCAGGACCACCGCGGCGGCGGCGATCATCAGGCGGTTCATCATCTCTGTCTCCTCGGCTCCTGCCACGGCGATGGGGTTCATGCCCCTTTGAGGCCGCAGATCTTATCCGCAGGACTCTAGCAGAAGCCCGCTCTCGGCTCAATCGCGCGGCCGTGACCACGGATCGCGGCGGCGCGAGGGCAGAGACGCAAGATATGCGCCAGGCTCGCCGCTGCCGCTCAGGCCGGCTGCGGCGTATAGCCGGCGTCGCGAATCACCTGCGCGGCGCGCTCGGGCTCCAGCCCCTCGACGCTGACGCTGCGCGCGGCCAGGTCGGTCGCCGCCCTGCCGCCGGCCTCGGCCACGGCCTTTTCGATGGCGGCGGTGCAATGGCCGCAGCTCATGTCCTCGACGCGGAATTTCATTCGCCCATCCTTTCGCTCGGCCGCTGATCTGCCTATGATCGCGGCAAGGCGCCACCGGCGCAATTCCCCCCTTTAGCACGAAGGCTGCGGCTGATGGTCACCGAAAATTTCCGCGGCGCGATCCTGATGGTCGTCTCGATGGTGCTGTTCGCCTTCGAGGACATGTTCATCAAGCTGCTCTCGGCCGAGCTGCCCTTTGCGCAGGTGCTGGGCCTGATCGGGCTTCTGGGCTTCCTGGCCTTCGCCGCCATGCTGAAGCTCAAGGGCGGGCGGCTGTTCACCCGCGACCTGATGCGCCCCATCGTGCTGTTCCGCGGCTTGATGGAGGCGGTGGGCTCGATCGGCATCGTGGTGGCGCTGGCGCTGACCGAGCTGTCCTCGACCTCGGCGATCATGCAGGCGCTGCCCCTGGCCATCGTGCTGGGCGCGGCGCTGTTTCTGGGCGAGCCGGTCGGCTGGCGGCGCTGGAGCGCGATCATCGCGGGCTTTCTCGGCGTGCTCTTGGTGATCCGGCCGGGGCTGGCGGGGTTCCAGCCGGTGTCGCTGATGGCGCTGCTGGCGGTGCTGGGCCTGGCGGCGCGCGACATCGCCACCCGCCGCGTGCCCGCGCATATCCATTCCGACCAGCTGGCCGCCTCGGCCTTCTTCGCCATCCTGGTCGCCTCGGTGCTGATGGGGCTGGTGCTGGGGCAGGACTTCGTCATGCCGAGCCCGCGGCAATGGCTGCTGTTTCTGGCCTGCATCACCGTCGGCGTCGGCGGCTATGCGCTGCTGGTCGCCGCCACCCGGCTGGGCGAGGCCTCGGCGCTCGCGCCCTATCGCTATGCCCGGCTGGTCTTTGCCCTGATCCTCGCCTTCCTGGTCTTCGCCGAGCGGCCCGACACGCTGACCCTGACCGGCGCCGCGATCATCGTCGCCTCGGGCTGCTACATGATGTGGCGCGAGGCGGCGCTGCGCCGGCGGCAGCTGCGCGAAGCCGGCTTCGCGACGCTCTGAAACCCCTTTCCGCAACGCCAAAGCCCCTGTATAGCCCGGCCATGACCGACCTTGACCTCATCCGCAATTTCTCGATCGTGGCCCATATCGACCACGGCAAATCCACCCTGGCCGACCGCCTGATCCAGCTGACGGGGACGGTGGCCGAACGCGACATGAAGGCCCAGCTGCTCGACAGCATGGACATCGAGCGCGAGCGCGGCATCACCATCAAGGCCAACACCGTGCGCATCGAATATCCCGCGCGCGACGGGCGCACCTATGTGCTGAACCTGATCGACACCCCCGGCCACGTCGATTTCGCCTATGAGGTCAGCCGCTCGATGCGCGCGGTCGAGGGCTCGCTCTTGGTCGTCGATGCCAGCCAGGGCGTCGAGGCGCAGACGCTCGCCAACGTCTACCAGGCCATCGACGCCGGGCACGAGATCGTGCCGGTGCTGAACAAGATCGACCTGCCGGCCGCGGAACCCGAGCGGGTCAAGGAAAACATCGAGGAAGTCATCGGCATCGACGCCTCGGACGCGATCCCGATCTCGGCCAAGACCGGCCTCGGCATCCCCGACGTGCTGGAGGCCATCGTCACCCGCCTGCCCGCCCCCAAGGGCGACCGCAACGCGCCGCTGAAGGCGATGCTGGTCGATTCGTGGTATGACGCCTATCTGGGCGTGGTGGTGATGATCCGCGTCATGGACGGCGTGGTGAAAAAGGGCGACCGCATCCGCATGATGCAGACCAATGCCGTCTACGGCATCGACAAGCTCGCCGTGCTGCGCCCGCAGATGCAGGACATCGCCGAACTGGGCCCGGGCGAGATCGGCGTGCTGACCGCCTCGATCAAGCAGGTCCGCGACACCCGCGTCGGCGACACCATCACCCACGAACGCAAGGGCACCGACACGCCGCTGCCGGGCTTCAAGCCGGCGCAGCCGGTGGTGTTCTGCGGCCTCTTCCCGGTCGATGCCAACGATTTCGAGGCCCTGCGCGACGCCATCGAGAAGCTGGCGCTGAACGACGCGAGCTTCTCCTACGAGATGGAGACCTCGGCCGCCTTGGGCTTCGGCTTCCGCTGCGGCTTCCTGGGCCTGCTGCACCTGGAGGTGATCCGCGACCGGCTGGAACGCGAATACGACCTCGACCTGATCACCACCGCGCCCTCGGTGGTGTTCCGCCTGCACATGAAGGACGGCGAGGTGCGCGAACTGCACAACCCCGCCGACATGCCCGACCTGACCTATGTCGACCATATCGAGGAGCCGCGCATCAAGGCCACGATCATGGTGCCCGACGAATACCTGGGCGACGTGCTGAAGCTGTGCCAGGACCGCCGCGGCATCCAGATGGACCTGACCTATGCCGGCAACCGCGCCATGGTGGTCTATGACCTTCCCTTGGCCGAGGTGGTGTTCGACTTCTATGACCGGCTGAAATCGGTGACCAAGGGCTATGCCAGCTTCGACTACCAGCTTTCGGAATACCGCGAGGATTTCCTGGTCAAGATGTCGATCCTGGTGAACGACGAGCCGGTCGATGCGCTGTCGATCATGGTGCACCGCGACCGGGCGGAATCGCGCGGCCGGGTCATGGTCGAAAAGCTGAAAGAACTGATCCCGCGCCACATGTTCAAGATCCCGATCCAGGCCGCGATCGGCTCGCGCGTGATCGCGCGCGAGACGCTGTCGGCGATGCGCAAGGACGTGACCGCGAAATGCTACGGCGGCGACGCGACGCGCAAGAAGAAGCTGCTGGAGAAGCAGAAGGCCGGCAAGAAGAAGATGCGCCAGTTCGGCAAGGTCGAGATCCCGCAGACGGCGTTTATTCAGGCGCTGAAGATGGATGGGTGATTACTCAGTCATGGCAATGCCTTCAAGAATTTCGTGGACAGATTTAGGTTGCAATGCCCAGCGATAAGCTGGGTGAACCTCCCACTTATAGCCAAAGTCAACAAATTGACTTTGAAGCAGACGGTTTTGGTCAAACTGTGTCCAACGGATCTTGCCGTCTGGACCTTCATCTCGAGCGATGATGAAGTCTATTTTATATAGAAATTCCGCAAGGGATTTTGGGCTCACTGATTTTTTTGAAGTGAAGCTAAAACTATGATTTTGACATATGTTATTTATTTTGTTTATCAATTCGTCATTAGTGTACAGCCATCTTTTATCCCGGTCGTTAGCTCTCTT
>NZ_KQ955208.1:0-208821 GCF_001546115.1 Paracoccus aminovorans | reverse complement strand
CTTGTCGGAGTCATAGCCGCGATCGGCCAGCAGGATGCAAGGCTCCGGCAGGTTGTCGTCCATGACCAGATCAAAGCCCAGGTAGTCCGATGTCTGGCCCGGCGTGATGTCCGACCTCATTGGCAGCCCGGCAGCATTGACGCGCAGGTGGACCTTGGTCGTGAAACCACCTCTTGAACGGCCAAAACCCTGTCTTGGAGTCCCCCTTTTGCGCCCGCTGCCTGATGATGGGCGCGGATCACGGTGCTGTCGATCATCTGGAGCGCATCCGGCACGATCCGACTTTCGTTCAGCGCTTCGAGGATCTGCTCCCACAACCCCGCCAGGGTCCAGCGCCGGAACTGGCGGTAGACACTGGACCACTTCCCGAACTCTTCTGGGAGGTCGCGCCAAGGAGAGCCGGTCCGCGCGATCCAGAAAATCCCATCAAGAACAAGGCGGTGATTTGCGGGCTTGCGCCCGTTCGGGGCGCGCACGGCCAGAATGAAGCGCTCATGAAACGCCCATTCCTCGTCCGACATCAGGTCTCGTGCCAAGCTGGTCTCCATTGCAGGTACCAGCTTGAATCACGATCAGGCCACCCTGTGAATCCCTTTTGTCAACACCACCTACGTAGGCCAATCCTAATCTGTATTCTTGAGTCCTCATTGCAAATATCTCTAGCTGCATTAACAAGAGCAGAAATATTATGGATATCTTCTTGACTGGCAGATCACCCCCGATCAAGATCGTCAATATATACCCTTATCCTATTGTCTCTCAAGAAGCTTTGACGCAAGTTTATTATATCAGGGTCGGGATCATGATTAATTTTATCGGAAAAATAGCGAGTCAATGAAGTCATTAAGTTTCTGGCAGATGCTGCAACCGCTTAATTTATCGTGGGCGGTTTTCCTGCTTGCAAAGCCTCAAATGATTTTTCTGCAATAGCTTTCAGAATTAGCTTCTTAAAGTTAGAAATCTTCTCTATGAAATTGCTGGCGCTATGGTCTTTCAGCACAAGATCATTAGGCTGGATCTCCAAAGAGAGAATGCCATTTTCAACATCCTCAATGTGAGACATTCTGAGCAAGGCACTTTTACCAATGCCCTTGTGGCCCACTAAAATTCTTAAAGGCAAGTCAGCTCTAATATTTTCATAGGTTTTATTTTTAAAGAAATAGGTCTTCAATCTCCGTGGGTCGTCGTCCTCAGCGGTATCGGTGCCAAAGATCTGTCTTATCTGTGCATCATCAAATTTCATTTTTGCCTCCAGAATTTATAAAGAATAGACTCCATCTGGCTTGTCAAGGCCTGAAGCTCGCGTGGGGTGGCTTTGCCCCACTATTTCCCTACGCTGCCGCCAAGCGGTAGCAAGCGTAGGGTGCGTGCTTGCACGCACCACTCCGACCTCATCCCTTGCGCAACGGTGCGTGCAAGCACGCACCCTACGCCAGCTTTCCGGCGGCTTTATCCCGGCGGAATGATGAATACGGCCAATTCTGGGGCTGATCCACCAACCCATGCTTCACCGGGTTCCACCAACAATTACCGCATATGCGCCGCGTGATCAGCGTCATTGCGGATGTGATGCTCGTAAAACCGCCGCTGCCAGATGCCGCGTTCCTGCCGCGCCACAGGGCTGTCGCGCAACTGCCCCACCGGCAAACCCCGAGAGAACCGCGCCTTGTCCGCGCCCCACCGGACGCCGTAACCACAATCCTCTTCCGGCAAGCGCCAGATGCCATGCAGGTGATCCGGCAGCACCACCCACGCCTCGATCTCGAACTGCCGTTCCGCCGGCGTCACCCTTACGGCATCGCACAAAGCATCGACCTGTCCCACCAGCCGCCGACTGCCGCGCTGCGCCAGGGCAACGGTGAAGACGATCGGAACGCCGGGCAGGCGAGGGCGGAGATAGGGCGACATGCCCCATCGTCACGCAAGTCGGTTAACAACTGGGATATGATCCCGATCAAGGCGCCTGCGCCCGAATCGTGCCATCGCTCAGCCGAACCATGTTCGGAGATCACGATGGCCCGTCTTTTCATGCTCTTGTTGTCGATCGTCATGACCACGCTGGCGGGGATAGGCATTGTTGCCGTGCTGGCGATGGGGCTCTATGACTGGAAATCCATCCTGGCCGCAGCCGTGGCCGGCGCGGTGCTGGCGCTGCCAGTCACCTGGCTGGTGACCCGGCGCCTGCAGCAGGCCGGCTGACCCTCCCGACCGCGAAAGCCCGACAGGCGCAGCCTACCATCTCCGCCCCTTGGCCGCGCCGGGAAACCACAGCGCCAGCCAGCTCTCGATCCACAGCCTTTGCCAATCCAGCAGCATCTGGCGCTGGCTTTTCTGCATCTCGGCCATGATCTGGCCGCGCGCCGGGGCCATCAGGCCATTGGCCGCGGACAGCCAGGCGCTCATCCAGGGGTTCTTCATCGGGTTTCCGTCCTCTTGCGGCAGGGCTCACGGGATCAATCCCTGCCGCCGGCCGGAGTTCCCGGCTCAATACGGCGTCGGCGTCACCGCTGGTCCCGGAGGCGCATAGCTGCCGACCTGGGTCTGGCTTTCCGCCGCTTGCTGCGTCAGCAGCGCGCCGGCGGTCTGCATGTCGCGGCCGGCGCCCTGCATGGTCTCGCAGCCGGCAATCGCGGTGACAGCCACGAATGCGGCCAGTGGGAAAATCCTGCTCATCTCGCCCCTCGGGTCTTTGTTGCTTATGCCGGCGCAGCCTAATGCAGGAGACGCCGCGCGACAGCACACGGAAACGCGAGACCGGGCAATGCCCCCCGCATCGGCAACTTGTTGCCAAGGGAACGGTGCACGAACGGTGGACGCGCGGTGCATGGCCCGTGCATCGCCGGTGCCATGAAAAAGGCGGCCGGGAAGGCCGCCTGCGGGCTCGTCCGAGCCGCGAGCTACAGCCCCTGCGACTGGACCTCGTGGCTTTCGCGCGATACCGCCTGTCCGGCGGCCTGCATGTCGCGGCCAGCGCCCTGCACGGTCTCGCAGGCGGCCAGCGCCAGCAGGGCAAGGATCGGGGTCAGCTTCATCATCCGGCGCATCTGTCACTCCTGAGAAAAAGATGGTGTGTTCAAAGCCATAACGCCCCCTGTCCCACATTGTTCCCGGCCGGTTAACCTCCTGTTAAGGCTTGGCGTGCAATCTGGCGCGCATGCGTATCCTGATGATTCTGCCGCTTTTCCTGCTCGCCGCCTGCGCCTCGCCGGCCCCGCAATTCATCGGCGCCGAGCGCCATGACATCACCCTGGACGGCATCCGCTTCGCCGTCTTCCAGAAAGCGACCGAGGCCGAGGTGATCCGCCTCGGCTATCTGACCCGCAGCCAGCGCGCCCCGGTGCCCGAACTGATGGTCGCGGCGGTCGAGCGTATCACCGGCTGCCGGGTGATCCCGAACAGCCTGCGCAGCCGCATCCCCGGCGACACCGGCGAGGCACGGGTCGCGCTGCGCTGCGACAGCGGCTGAGGCGCTCAGGCCAGGAAGGCCTCGACGGCGGCGGCGACCTCGGCCGGCCGGTCGGCGTGCAGCCAATGCCCGGCGCCCGCGATCACGCGGATCTCGGCCTGCGGGAAATGGCGCCGGATCGCCTCGGCCTGCGGCGCGCGACAATAGTCCGATTCGGCGCCGGCCAGGAACAAGGCGGGGCCGTCAAAGCCGCCCGGCGCGATCTCGGGCCAGCCGACCAGCAAGGGCATCTGGTCGCGCAGGGCGTCCAGGTTGAACTTCCAGCGCGGCGGATCGGCCTTCAGGTCCAGCGATTGCAGCAGAAAGGCGCGCACGCCCGGGTCCGAAACATGCGCGGCCAGCCGGGCATCGGCGTCCGAGCGCAGCCGCAGGCCGGTCAGGTCCACCGCCTGCATGGCATCGACAAGGTCGGTCTGGCTGTGACCATAGGCGAAGGGGGCGATGTCCATCACCACCAGCCGCCGCACCCGCTCGGGCCGGGTCAGCGCCAGCGTCATCGCGGCCTTGCCGCCCATGGAATGGCCCAGGACGTCGGCCTTGCCGCCGCTCGCCTCGATCACCCGGGCGAGGTCCTGGGCCAGTGCCGGATAGCTGTGGTCGGGGTCGTGGAAACTGTCGCCGTGATTGCGCATGTCGACCGAGATCACCCGCCGCGTCTCGGCCAGCCGACGGGCGAGCCCGCCGAGATTGCGCCCGGATCCGAACAGCCCATGCGCCAGAAGCACCGGCGGCAGGCTCGAATCCACCCCTGTCTCGATCATGTTCAGCATCATGGCGGCACCCTAACGCCACTGGCGAAGCGGCGCCAGAGGCGCTAGCCTTGCATCAAAGAGGGACGCGCAATGGGGATCGAGGATATCCGGCCGATGG
The DNA here is from genome assembly GCF_001546115.1 of Paracoccus aminovorans. GTDB lineage: Bacteria > Pseudomonadota > Alphaproteobacteria > Rhodobacterales > Rhodobacteraceae > Paracoccus > Paracoccus aminovorans_B. The sequence continues at coordinate 204,485 of NZ_KQ955208.1, read as the reverse complement.
CGGACGAGGTGGCGAGCCTGCTGGCGGCCCGTTTCGGCGGCCTGCGGCGCGGCCAGCAGGCGGAACTGGGCGACATGCTGCGCAAGCGCGGCGGCGCGCTGCCGCGCCGGCTGCGGCGCGAGGCGCGCTTCCTGCAGCAGGCCGACCGCATGGCGGGCCAGCCGAAGCTGGCGCGGCAGGTGGATTTCGCCCGGCTGGACCATGCGCACCGGGCGCTGACCGGCTATCTGCGGCCGCTGGGCCAGGGCCGGCGGCTGCAAGGCGGCGCGGTCGGAGTGGCGGCGAGCGTGGTCCTGGGCCTGCTGGTGCTGGGGGGCGTCGCGGTGTGGATCCTGCTCCAGCGCGGGTTGATCTAGGCGCGCCGGCACTGTTTGCCGCCTTCCGAAAGACATGCTTCCGCCCAAGGCGCCTTGGCTGACGGGATCCGCGCGATGCAACTTGCGGCGTGCCGGACGGCCATCCAGGCCGTGGCACCCCGTTCGAAGCGCCGGGACAGGTCGGGCAGGTCCGAACGAAGCGGGGGACAAACCGATCAGCACCGGCGCCGAAGCGCCGCGCCACCGAGGCCTGACATCCCGGGACCGGCGGCCGAGCGGCGGCAGGGCGCGCAGGATCGGGCGCCGCCTCTCTCCGGGCCAGCCGCCGGCCGATGCCGGGCCGTCCCCCTGCAGCCGACGGCTTGACCCGCCCGCCCCGATCGGCCACCCCTTGCAGACCGCAGCCTCGAAGGTCCGCATGACCCGCACCATCCTTGCCAATGCCCGCCTGATCCTGCCCGACGCCGTGATGCCCGGCGCCGTGATCCTGCAGGGCGGCACCATCGCGGCGATCACCCCGGGCCAAGGCGTGCCGCCCGGCGCCATCGACCTGGCCGGCGATTTCCTGGCCTCCGGCATGGTCGAGCTGCATACCGACAACCTGGAACGCCACATGCGGCCGCGTCCGGGCGTCGACTGGCCGCATGCCGGCGCCATCCTGGCCCATGATGCCGAACTGGCGGCCTGCGGCATCACCACGGTCTTCGACGCCATGCGCGTCGGCTCGATCCCGAACGAGGCGCCGGATGCCGATTACGACAAATATGCCCGCGCGCTCGCGCATGAGCTGGCCGAGATCCGCGCGCGCGGCGTGCTGCGCATCAGCCATCTGCTGCATCTGCGCGCCGAAATCTGCTCCGAGACCCTGCTGGCCGAGCTTGACGAATTCGGCCCCGGCGACCGGGTCGGCATCATCAGCCTGATGGACCACACCCCCGGCCAGCGCCAGTTCCGCGACATCTCGAAACTGGCGCAATACGTGCAGGGCAAATACAAGCTCGGCGACGCGGAATTCGCCGCGCATGTCGCCCGGCTCAAGGCGCTGCGCGCCCGCCACGGCGACGCCCATGAGGCGGCGGCGGTGCAGATCGCGCATCGGCTGGGCGCGGTGCTGGCCAGCCATGACGACACGACGCCCGAGCATGTCGCGACCTCGGCCGGCCGCGGCGTGCGGCTGGCGGAATTCCCCACCACGCCCGAGGCGGCGGCCGCCTGCCACGCCCATGGCATCATGGTCATGATGGGCGCGCCGAACCTGATCCGGGGCGGCAGCCATTCCGGCAATGTCCCGGCCGCCGAGCTGGCGCGGGCCGGGCACCTGGACATCCTCAGTTCGGACTACGTGCCCTCGGCCCTGCTTGCCGGGGCGCTGATCCTGGCGCGGATCTGGGACGACCTGCCGCGCGCCATGGCGACGGTGACGGCCAATCCGGCCGCCGCCTCGGGGCTGTCCGACCGCGGCCGGCTGGAGCCGGGGCTGCGCGCCGACCTGATCCGGTTCGCCATGATGGATGACATCCCGGTCATGCGCGAAACCTGGGTGCGCGGTCGCCGGGTCTGACTGCATATCTTCGTTAATTCGCAGATTGATTGACCTGGATCAAGCCGCACGCCCTGCCTCCGGCCTAGCCTTTCGCGACAGCAAAGGAGAGCAAGCATGGTCTACCAGGCCAGAATCGACGATATGCGCGCCGAGTTGCGGGTGATGAGCAAGGCGATTCCCGATGCCATGAAGGGCTTCGGCGCCCTGTCGAAAGCCGTCCACGACAGCGGCGCGCTGGAGGTCAAGGTCAAGGAGATGATCGCGGTCGGCATGGCCGTGGTGCAGCGCTGCGAACCCTGCATCCTGTTCCATGTGGAGGCGCTGATGAAGGCCGGCGCCACGCGCGAGGAGTTTTGCGACGTGATCGCCATGGCCGTGCAGATGAGCGGCGGGCCGGGCGTCATGTATGCCGCCCATGCGCTGGCCTGCTGGGACGAGCTGGCAGCGGGGTGATGCTTCCCGCCGCCGCCGGTCTCAGGTGATGACGTCGGGCTCGGCCCGGCCGGTGCGGGCGCGGATGCCCGCGAGTTCGTCGGCCAGCCGGATGATTGCCGCCAGCGCCTGCTGCGGGTCGTCCTGCATCCGGGCCGGGTCGGTCTCGACCCGCTCCAGATAGACGCGCAGGGTCGCGCCCTCGGTGCCGGTGCCGGACAGGCGCAGCACGATGCGCCCGCCGCCCTCGGTCATGATGCGCAGGCCCTGGCGCTCGGTGCGCGAGCCGTCGACCGGGTCGTCATAGGCGAATTCATCGGCCGCCTCGATGCGCAGCCCGGCGATGGTCTGGCCGGGCAGATCGGCCAGGCGCGCGCGCAGGGCATCGACCAGCCCGTTCGCGGCCGCGGCATCCACCGCCTCGTAGTCGTGCCGGGAATAGTAGTTGCGGCCGTAGCGCGCCCAATGGTCGGCCATGATCTCGGCGACCGGCTGCTTGCGTTCGGCCAGCAGGTTCAGCCAGAACAGCACCGCCCAGAGCCCGTCCTTTTCCCGCACATGGTCCGAGCCGGTGCCGGCGCTTTCCTCGCCGCAGAGCGTGGCCTTGCCGGCATCCAGCAGGTTGCCGAAGAACTTCCAGCCGGTCGGCGTCTCGTAGCAGGCGATGCCCAGGCTCTCGGCCACCCGGTCCAGCGCGCGCGAGGTCGGCATCGACCGCGCCACGCCCTTCAGCCCACCGACATAGGCCGGCACCAGCGTCGCATTCGCCGCCAGCACCGCCAGGCTGTCCGATGGCGTGACATAGGCGCCCCGGCCGACGATCATGTTGCGGTCACCGTCCCCGTCCGAGGCGGCGCCGAAATCGGGCGCGTCCGGCCCGAACATCTCGTCCATCAGCGGCTTGGCCCAGATCGGATTCGGGTCGGGATGGCCGCCGCCGAAATCGGGCTGCGGCTCCGCGTTCACCACCGAGCCCGGCGCGGCGCCCAGCTCTCCCTCCAGGATCGCCTTGGCATAGGGGCCGGTCACGGCATGCATGGCGTCGAAGCGCAGCCGGAAGCCGCCGGCGAACAGCGCGCGGATCTTGGCGAAGTCGAAGATCTCGCGCATCAGCGCGGTGTAGTCGGCGACCGGGTCGACCACCTCGATCTGCATCCCGCCCAGCGCGGTCGTGCCCGGCTGCGACAGGTCCACGTCCTGCGTTTCGAAGATCCGGTATTCGGTCAGCGTTTTCGTCGCCTCGAAGATCTTCTCGGTCACGCCCTCGGGCGCGGGGCCGCCGTTCGCCATGTTGTACTTGACGCCGAAATCCTCGTCCGGGCCGCCGGGGTTGTGGCTGGCGGACATGATGAGGCCGCCGTCCGCCCCCCGCAGCCGGATCAGGTGCGAGGCGGCCGGGGTCGAGAGCAGCGCGCCCTGCCCGACGATCACCTTTTTCGCCCCCGAGGCCGCCGCCATGCGCAGGATAACCTGCGCGGCGCGGTCGTTGAAATAGCGGCCGTCGCCGCCCAGCACATAGGTCTTGCCCTGGGCGCCGCCGGTGCCGTTCCAGATCGCCTGGACGAAATTCTCGAGGTAATGCGGCTGCATGAAGACCGGGGTCTTCTTGCGCAGGCCCGAGGTGCCGGGCTTCTGGCCCTCGATGGGCTTGGTCGGCACTGTCTGAACGCTCATGAATCCTCCTGACGTTCGTTGTCGCGCATGATGCTGGCAGTTCGCGCCACGTTGGGCAAGGCGGCGAAATCCGCCGCCGGCACCGGCAGGCGCATTTGCCAGTTCGGATATTCCGTCGTGGTGCCCGGCAGGTTCGGCTGCTCGGCCAGGTCCAGCAGCACCTCGGCCTGCACCGCCACCAGCCGGGACGGCGTGCGGGCCAGGAAGCCGTGCAGCGCGTCCATGCCGGGGTCGGGCAGCAGCGCGTCGAAGCCCGCCACCTCTGCGCCACGCTCGGCCAGTTGCGGCGCCGGGTCGTTACCCGACAGCCGGGCCCGGGCGGCGATGTCGCAGCCCTGGCGCCAGCCGCGCCAGGTCGGCAGGTCATGGGTCGAGAAGCTGGCGATGGCGTCGCGGTCATAACCCTCGGCCGGGCGGAAGTGGGGCGGCTGCCAGCCCTCGCGCTCGAACATCGCCACGCGGCAGCCCAGCACGCCCGAGCCGGCCAGCGCGGCGCGCAGCCCCTCGGGGATATTGCCCAGGTCCTCGCCGACGATGACGGCCCCGGCGCGGGCGGCCTCGATGCGCACCACCGCCAGCATGGCGTCGCGCGGCATGGCGACATAGGCGCCGGGTGCGGCCTCGGGCACCCAATAGGCGCGCTCGAAGCCCAGGATATGGTCGATGCGCAGGGCGCCGGCGAATTGCAGCTGGCGCCGCAGCGTCTCGGCCAGCGGCGCATAGGCCTGCGCGCGCAGCCCCAGCGGGCTGAAGGGCGCCAGCCCCCAGTTTTGGCCATCGGCCGAAAACGCGTCCGGCGGCGCGCCGAGCGAGGCGCCGAAGGCGAAGCTGGCGCGATCCTCCCAGGTCTCGGCGCCGAAGGGATGCGTGCCGACGGCAAGGTCCAGGTATAGCCCATGCGCCATGCCCGCGCCGCGCGCCGCCCGGCCCGCCGCCGCCAGGGCCGTCTCGGCGCGCCATTGCAGCCAGGCGTGAAAGCGCATCTCCTGGGCCAGTTCCGCCCGCGCCGCCAGCGAGGCCGGCGTGTCGGGCGAGACATGCGCCGCCGGCCAATCGCCCCAGAAGGCGCCGAAGCGCTCGGACAGCGCCTGGTGCAGGGCGAAGCGTTGCAGGCTTTCGCCCTGACCCGCTTGCCAGGTGTCGAACGCCGGATCGCCGGTGAAAGCGGCGAATTCCCCGCGCAGCGCCGCCATGCGGGCGGGAATGTCGCGGGCGTAATCGACCAGCGGGCCGGGCGTGCCCTGCCCGGCCGCGATATGGATCACGTTCAGCCGCCGGCGATGCGAGGGCGTATAGGGACTGAAAAGCCAGGGCACGGTCGGGAAACCGGCATGGACCGGGTTGATGCCCAGGAAGGCCGCCCCCTGCCCGGCCATGCCCACGGCCAGCCGGCCGAGGTCGTCATAGCTGCCGATGCCGCTGGCCGAGAGCCCGTAAAGCGGCGTGACCAGCCCCCAGCAGCGCCCGGGTTCCGGCAGGCGCGGCGGCGCGGCCAGCAGAGTGAAGTCGCGGCCACCCGCCTGCAGGCGGTGGATGCCCAGCGGCAGCGCGGGCAAAGCGCCGCTGCCTTCCAGCTGGGTGCCGTCCTCGAAGCTCAGCTGCCATGCGGCGGGGGCGAGGTCGGGCGCCGCCCCGGCCTCGCAGATCACGTCCTGCGGCAGCAGGTCGGCGTGGGCGTCCAGCGCCGCCTGCGCCTCGGGCTCGCCGGGGACCGACAGGCCCATGGCGGCCAGCAGCGCGACGGCGCTTTCGACCGAGGTCTCGCGCCATTGGCCGGTCAGGTCGTGAAAGCCCGGCAGCACGCCCATGCGGGCCGCGAGTTGCAGCCGCGCGTCAGTCATCGTCGCGCTCGAGGTCGAAGGCCAGCACGCAATGCCCGTCGATGCGCATCGGCGCGCGCCCGACCACCTGCGGCACCAGGCCGGGGCGGCTGCTGTCCAGGTGCAGCCGCCAGCGCCAGCCCGTCGGGGGATCGGGCGGCACCAGGTCCAGCGCCGCGCCATTGTTGAAGACCAGGAAGATCGCCTCCTCGCGTTGCGCATATTCCGGGGTGCCGGCGGCGATGCGCAGTTCGGCGCAGAGCACGCGCAACTCGGGGTTGCCCCAGTCGGCGGGAGTCATCTCCTCGCCATCGGGGCGCAGCCAGAACAGGTCGGGCAGGCCGTCGACCAGCCGGGTGCGCGAATGCAGGAAACGCTTCTGGCGCAGGATCGGATGGGCGCGGCGAAAGGCGATCAGCCGGGCGGTGAAGTCCAGGAAACCCTGGTCCGCCGCGTCCCAATCGACCCAGCCGATGGCATTGTCCTGGCAATAGGCATTGTTGTTGCCCTGCTGGCTGTTGCCAAGCTCGTCGCCGGCCAGCAGCATCGGCGTGCCCTGCGACAGGAGCAGCGTCGCCAGCATATTGCGCCGCCGCCGGGCGCGGGCCTCCAGGATGGCGGGATCGTCGCTCGCGCCCTCGACGCCCATGTTGTCCGAGAAATTCTCGGAATGGCCGTCGCGGTTTCCCTCGCCATTGGCCTCGTTGTGCTTGGTGTCGTAGCTGACCACGTCCATCAGCGTGAAGCCGTCATGCGCGGTCAGGAAATTCACCGAACTGGTCGCCGGCCGCCCGGAATGGTCGAATTGCACGGCCGAGCCTGCCATGCGGTCGGCAAGCTCGGGCACCTGCCGCGCATCGCCGCGCCAGAAGCGGCGGATGCCGTCGCGATACTTGTCGTTCCATTCCAGGAAGGGCGGCGGGAAGCCGCCCAGCTGATAGCCGCCCGGCCCGATGTCCCAAGGCTCGGCGATCAGCTTCACCCGGGTCAGCACCGGATCCTGCCGGATCGCGTCGAAGAACGAGGCGCTGCGGTCGAAGCCGCCCCGCGCCCGCCGCCCCAGCGTCGCGCAAAGATCGAAGCGGAAGCCGTCGACATGCATGACCTCGACCCAATAGCGCAGGCTGTCCATGACCATGCGCAATACCATCGGGTGATTCACGTTCAGCGTGTTGCCGGTGCCGGTGTCGTTGATGTAATAGCGCGGATCCTCCTGCAGCCGGTAATAGCTGCGGTTGTCGAGGCCGCGGAAGCTCAGCGTCGGGCCCATCTCGTTGCCCTCGCCGGTGTGGTTGTAGACCACGTCCATGATGACCTCGATGCCGGCGGCATGCATGCGGGCGACCATGTGCTGGAACTCGGCGATCTGGCCCTTGGCCAGATAGCGCGGGTCGGGGGCGAAGAAGCCCAGCGTCTGGTAGCCCCAATAGTTCACCAGCCCCTTTTCCACCAGGAAGCGGTCGTTCAGGAAGGCCTGCGCCGGCAGCAGCTCCAGCGCGGTGATGCCCAGGCGTTGCAGATGCTCGATCACCGGGTCCGAGGCCAGGCCCAGGAACGTGCCGCGATGGGGCACGTCGGGATGCCCTTCGGTCAGGCCCTTGACATGCGCCTCGTAGATCACCGTGTCGGCGATGTCGTGGCGCGGTGGCTGGTCGGTGCCCCAGGAAAAGGCCGGATCCTCAACCACGCAGCGCGGCATGTGGCGGGCGCTGTCGCGCTTGTCGAAGCTGAGGTCGGCCTCGGGCGCGCCCACGGTATAGCCCATCAGCGCGTCGTGCCAGGCCGGATGCCGGGTCAGCCGCTTGGCATAGGGGTCGATCAGCAGCTTGTGATAGTTGAAGCGGTGGCCTTCGGCGGGCGCATAGGGGCCGTCGGCGCGCAGCCCGTAAAGCTGGCCCGGACGCAGCCCCGGGACATAGCCGTGCCAGACGTCGCCGTCGCGTTCCGGCAGGTCCAGCCGATGCGCCTCGGTCCGGCCGTCGGCACCGAACAGGCACAGCGTCACCCGCGTGGCATGCTGCGAGAAGGCGGCGAAATTCACGCCCTCGCCGTCGAAGGTCGCGCCCAAGGGATCGGCGCGTCCGGCCAGGATCCGCAGGTTCGGCATCAGCGGGTCATGGTCCTGAAGAGTTCGGCATAGGCGGCGGCCGAGGCGTCCCAGCCCACCGGCTGCGCCATGGCGGCATTCGCCATGCGGCTCCAGACCCGGGGCTGGCGCCACAATTCGCAAAGCCGGCGCAGCGCGCGGGACAGGGCGCTGGCATCGACGGGGTGGAATTGCAGCCCGGTCGCCACCCCCGCCGCCAGCCCGGCGGCCGAGGCGTTGATGACCGTATCGGCCAGCCCGCCGGTCAGCGACACCACCGGCAGCGTGCCGAAGCGCAGCCCGTAAAGCTGGGTCAGCCCGCAGGGCTCGAACCGCGACGGCACCAGGATCGCGTCGCCGCCGGCGATCATGCGATGGGCCAGCGCCTCGTCATAGCCCAGCCGCAGGCCGACGCCGGGATAGCGCTCGGCCGCATTGCGAAAGGCCGATTCCAGCGCCGAGTCGCCCGAGCCCAGCACCGCGAGCTGCCCGCCGCAGTCCAGGAGCGTGGGCAGCGCCTCCAGCAGCAGGTCCAGCCCCTTCTGCCCGGTCAGGCGCGAGATCACCACGCAAAGCGGCCCGTCCGCCTCGGGCAGGCCGAATTCCTTGCGCAGCGCCCGGCGCAGCGGCGCCTTTCCGGCGGGCTGGTCATAGGGCGGCTTCCAGGCCTCCAGGTCGATGCCGTTCAGGATGCCGGTGAAATCGCCGGCCCGGTCCGCCAGCACGCCCTCCAGCCCCATGCCGAAGGCGGGCGTCAGCAGCTCCTCGGCATAGGTCGGGCTGACGGTCGAGACCTTGTCGGCAAAGACGATCCCCGCCTTCAGCGCCGAGATCTTGCCCCAGTATTCGAAGCCCTGCGGATTGAACAGATGCGCCGGCAGTTGCAAAGCGCCCAAGAGATGCGCCGGCGCCAGGCCCTGGAAGGCGATGTTGTGGATGGTCAGCAGCGTCTTCACATCGGCCACGCCCAGCTGGAGCAGATAGACCGGGGTCAGCCCGGCCTGCCAGTCGTGCAGATGCAGGATCTGCGGGCGCCAGCCCTCGATCCCCTCGGCGGCGATCAGCGCGGCGGCGCGATCCAGCGCCGCGAAGCGTTGCGGGTTGTCGGGCCAGTCCTTGCCGTCGGGACCAAGATAGATCGTGCCGTCGCGGGCATAGAGATGCGGCGCATCCAGCAGATAAAGCACCGTCTTGCCCAGGGTGCCGCGCAGGATGCGCGCCGGGCCGCCGAACAGGTCCGGGATCTGGCGCAGGGCCTCGGCTGCGGATTGCGCGGCCAGGACGGCCGGATAGCCGGGCAGGATGGTCCGCATCTCGACGCCCTGCCCGGCCAGCGCGGCCGGCAGCGCGCCGGCAACATCGGCCAGCCCGCCGGTCTTGACCAGCGGCACGCATTCCGAGGCGACGGACAGAACCCTCATGAAGACGCTTCCCTTCGATCCAGCATATCCTGCGTGATCAGCGTGACGCCGCCTTCGGACACGCGGAACCATTTCGCGTCTTCCTCGGGGTCTTCGCCGACGATCAGGCCTTCGGGGATTCTGACGCCGCGGTCAATGACCACATTGGTCAGCCGCGCATGCCGCGCGACATTGGCATAGGGCAGCACCACCGCGCCCTCCAGGCTGGCATAGGAATTGGTGTGAACCTGCGTGAACAGCAGCGACTGCCGGATCTCGGTCCCCGAGATGATGCAGCCGCCCGAGACCAGCGAGCTGACGGCGCTGCCGCGGCGGTCGGGCTCGTCATGGATGAACTTCGCCGGCGGCACCACCTCGGAATAGGTCCAGATCGGCCAGTCGCGGTCCCACAGGTTCAGTTCCGGGTTGAAATCGGTCAGGTCGATATTGGCGCGCCAGAAGGCATCGACCGTGCCCACGTCGCGCCAATAGACCGGCTCGCCCGGCGCCCGCACGCAGCTGTCGGTAAAGCGATGCGCCTGGGCCTTGCCGCCCTTGACGATGGCCGGGATCAGGTCGTTGCCGAAATCATGGCTGGAGTTCTCGTCCTGCATGTCGCGGATCAGGAGGTCGCGCAGGAAGTCCCAGCGAAAGACATAGATCCCCATCGAGGCCAGCGTCACATTCGGATCGTCGGGGGTGCCGGGCGGGTCCTTGGGCTTTTCCAGGAAGCTGGTGATGACGTCGTTTTCGTCGATCGCCATGACGCCGAAGGCCGAGGCCTCGGCCCGCGGCACGGTCAGGCAGCCGATGGTGACATCCGCCCGCGCCTGGACGTGGTGGCGGATCATCAGCTCGTAATCCATCTTGTAGATATGGTCGCCGGCCAGGATCAGCACGTAATCGACGCCGTAGCTGTCGATGATGTCGATGTTCTGCGCCACCGCATCCGCCGTGCCGCGATACCACATCGATTCGTCATAGCGCTGCGAGGCGGGCAGGATGTCGAGGAATTCGTTGCGCTCGGCCCGCAGGAAGTTCCAGCCGCGCTGGACGTGGCGGATCAGGCTGTGGGCCTTGTATTGCGTGGCCAGCGCCATCTTGCGGATGCCCGAGTTCAGCGCATTGGATAGCGCGAAGTCGATGATCCGCGACTTGCCGCCGAAATAGACGGCCGGCTTGACGCGGCGGTCGGTCAGTTCCCGCAGGCGCGAGCCGCGCCCCCCGGCCAGAACGAAGGCCATGGTTCGTCTGGAAAGCCTCTCCTCACGCGGTGCCATCTCAATCCCTCCCTGATGCCCGGCCAGGACCGGGCGTGAAAGCGTCAATCGGTCGTCTGGTCGTCCTTGATGAAGATCACGGTGGAAAGCGGCGGCAGCACCACCGCGGCATGGGCCGGCTGGCCGTGGCTGTCGCCGGGCTTGGCGGTGATGCGGCCCAGGTTGCCGCGACCGCCGCCGCCATAGCTTTCGCCGTCGCTGTTCAGCGCCTCGCGCCAGACCCCGGGCTGCGGAAAGCCCAAGACATAGGCCGGGCGCTCGATCGGGGTGAAATTGCAGGCCACCACCACCTCGGGGTCGCCCGGGTTGCCGCGCCGGATCCAGGCATAGACGGAATGGTCGGCGTCATTCGCCTCGATCCACTGGAAGCCGCCGCCGTCGCAATCCCGGGCATAAAGCGCCGGCGTCGCGGCATAGAGCCGGTTCAGGTCGCGGACGAAGCCCTGCATGCCGTAATGCAGCGGATTGCCCAGGCAGGCCCAGTCGATCTCGGCATCGTGGTTCCATTCCGCGCCCTGGGCGAATTCCTGGCCCATGAACAAGAGCTTCTTGCCCGGATGGCCCCACATGAAACCGTAATAGGCGCGCAGGTTGGCGAATTTCTCCCACGCGCTGCCGGGCATGCGGGCCAGCATCGAGCCCTTGCCGTGCACCACCTCGTCATGGCTGATCGGCAGGATGAAATTCTCGGAAAAGGCGTAGTGCAGGCCGAAGGTCATCTGGTGGTGATGGTGCCGGCGATGGACCGGGTCGCGGCCCATATAGTCCAGCGTGTCGTTCATCCAGCCCATGTTCCACTTGAAGCCGAAGCCCAGGCCGCCTTCATGCACCGGCGCCGAGACCTTGGGATAGCTGGTCGATTCCTCGGCCACCGTCATGATGCCCGGCGCCTCGCCATAGGTCAGGCGGTTCATCTCTTGCAGCATGGCGATGGCTTCGTAATTCTCGCGCCCGCCGTGCTTGTTCGGAACCCACTCGCCCTCGGCACGGGAATAGTCGCGATACAGCATCGAGGCGACCGCATCGACGCGCAGCCCGTCGACATGATATTCCTGCAGCCAATACAAGGCGTTGGCGGTCAGGTAGTTCATCACCTCGGCGCGGCCGTAATTGTAGATCAGCGTGTTCCAATCCTGGTGAAAGCCCTCGCGCGGATCGGCATGCTCGTAAAGCGCGGTGCCGTCGAACCGCGCCAGCCCGTGCGGATCGGTCGGGAAATGCCCGGGCACCCAGTCGAGGATCACGCCCAGCCCCGCCTTGTGCGCCGCGTTCACCAGGTCGCGGAACTCGTGCGGCGGGCCGAAGCGGATCGTCGGCGCGAACAGCCCCACCGGCTGATAGCCCCAGGAGCCGTCGAAGGGATATTCGCTGATCGGCAGCAGCTCGATATGGGTAAAGCCCATGCCCTTGGCGTATTCGACCAGCTCGACCGCCGCCTCCTTGTAGGAGATCGGCCGGCCGCCGTCCTTCCTGCGCCAGCTGCCCAGATGCACCTCATAGATGCTGATCGGCCGGTCGCGGCGCTGCGCCTCGGCCCGCGTGCCCATCCAGCCGCCGTCCGACCAGCCATAGCCCGCGATGTCGCGCACGACCGAGGCCGTGGCCGGCGGATGCTGCGCGCCGAACCCCACCGGATCCGCCTTTTGCGCCAGGCCGCCATAGGCGCCCATGATCTCGTATTTATAGGCGGTGCCCTCGCCCAGGCCGGCCATGAAGATTTCCCAGACGCCGGTAGCGCCGCGCCGGCGCATGACGTGGCGCCGGCCGTCCCAGGCGTTGAAATCCCCGATCAGCGAGACGCGGCGCGCATTCGGCGCCCAGACCGCGAAATGCGTGCCGCGCACGCCCTCATGCGTGATGACATGCGCGCCGAGCACGGTCCAGAGCCGGCGATGCGTGCCCTCGCCCAGCAGGTATTCGTCCATCTCGCCCAGCACCGGGCCGAAGCGATAGGCATCCTCGACCAGCCATTCCTGGCCCGCGCTGCGACCGCGCAGCAGATAGGGCCCGGCGCCGGGCACCTTGCCGGAAAACAGCCCCGGCCAGCCCTCGACCGGCGCCAGCGGATGCGCCTTGCCCTCGACCACGGCCGCCATCTCGGTGGCGCCGGGGTCGAAGGCGGTGACCTGCCGGACGCGGCCGCGCTGGTGCGGCCCCAGCACGGCAAAGGGGTCGTCGAAGCGGCCCTGCACGATCCGATCCAGGATCGCCCTGTCCGCCACAATCTCCGGGTCGCTCGCTGCCATGGTATCCCCCTTCGCGTGGCGCCGCCGCCGTCATTCCTGGCCGAGCAGGCTCCGCGCGCCCCAGATGTCCTGCATGTAGCCCCGGATCGTGCGGTCGGACGAGAACCAGCCCGAGCGCGTCATGTTCCAGGCCGCCATCCGCGCCCAGCCCTCGCGGTCGGCATAGGCGAAGTCGACCTCGCGTTGCGCCCGCCAGTAATCGGCGAAATCCGAGGCGACGAGGAAATAGTCCGACTGCGTCAGGTTCTGCACGATGCCGGCATAGCGATCGGGCTCGCCCGGGCTGAAGGTGCCGCTGCGGATCGCCTCGATGGCGCGCGACAGGCGCGGATCGCCCGCCACCGCCTTGGCGGCATGGTCGGGCACGGTGCGGCGCGCCTCGGCCTCTTCGGCGGTCAGGCCGAACAGGAAGAAATTCCGCGCCCCGACCCGCTCGCGGATCTCGACATTGGCGCCGTCCAGCGTGCCGATGGTCACCGCGCCGTTCAGCGCCAGTTTCATGTTGCCGGTGCCCGAGGCCTCTTTCCCGGCGGTCGAGATCTGTTCCGACAGATCCGCCGTCGGAATCAGCCGCTCGGCCAGGGTGACGTTGTAGTTCGGCAGATAGATCACCTGCAGCTTTTCATTCGTCGCCGCATCGGCGTTGATGACGGCGGCCACGTCGTTGATCAGCCGGATGATGTCCTTGGCGAAGAAATAGCCCGGCGCCGCCTTGCCGCCAAAGATCTTGACCCGCGGCGTCCAGTCCGAGGACGGGTTCTCGCGCATCTCCTGCCACAGCGCGATGGCTTCCAGGATGTTCAGGTGCTGGCGCTTGTATTCGTGTATGCGCTTGATCTGGATGTCGAAGATCGCCTCGGGGTTCAGCATCAGCCCGTGCTCGCGCGCCACCCAGTCGCAGAGATCGGCCTTGTTGTCGGCCTTGACCCGGGCGAAGCGCGCCAGCCAGCCGGCATCCTCGACCAGCGGCTCCAGCCGCGACAGCTGCTCGAGGTCGGCGACCCAGCCCTCGCCGATGCTTTCGGTGATCAGCCGAGACAGCCGCGGGTTGCAGCTGTGCAGCCAGCGGCGCGGGGTGACGCCGTTCGTCTCGTTCACGATGCGGTCGGGCCAGATCCGGTTCTGGTCGGCAAAGACCGTAGTCTTCATCAGCCCGGTATGCAGCGCCGAGACGCCGTTCACCCGATTCGACATGATGAAGGACAGCTCGCCCATCCGCACCTTGCCGTCGCTGCGCGCGGCATTCCTGCGGTCGGGATGGGCCTTGGCGTCCGCCTCGTCGATGCGGTCGATGATCTGCAGGTGGCGCGGCAGCAGGCTGGCGAACAGCGCCTCGCCCCAGCTTTCCAGCGCCTCGGGCAGCAGGGTGTGGTTGGTATAGTTGACGCAGCCGCGGGTGATCCCGACCGCCTCGTCGAAGGGCAGGCCGCGTTCGTCATGCAGGATGCGCACCAGTTCCGGCGCGGCGACCGCCGGATGGGTGTCGTTCATCTGGATCGCCACGCGCTGCGGCAGCAGGCGCAGGTCGGTGTGGTCCTGTTCGAACCGGCGCAGGATGTCGCGGATCGAGGCGGCCGAGAAGAAATATTCCTGCGTCAGCCGCAGCCGCTTGCCCTTTTCGGTCGAATCCTCGGGGTAGAGCACGCGCGAGATGGTGCGGGCCAGCGCCTCGGCCTCGGCGGCGGCGGCGAAATCGCCGGCGTTGAAGCGCGCCAGGTCGAAGGGATCGACCGCCCGCCCGGCCCAGAGCCGCAGCGTATTGGCCCAACCGCCCCTCCAGCCGACGACCGGCGTGTCGAAGGCCTCGGCCTGGACGAAATCCTCGGGCTGCCACAGCGCCTTGCCGTCGCGGGTGACGACCTCGCCGCCGAAGCCCAGGGTAAAGCGGGATTCGGGACGCTCGAACTCCCAGACGTTGGGCTGGCGCAGCCAGTCCTCGGGCGCCTCGTGCTGGCGGCCATCCACGAAACTTTGCCGGAACAGCCCGTTTTCGTAGCGGATGCCATAGCCATAGGCCGGGCAGCCCAGCGTCGCGAGCGATTCCATGAAGCAGGCAGCCAGCCGGCCCAGCCCGCCGTTCCCCAGCGCCGCGTCGGGTTCGTCGCGCAAGACCGCGTCCCAGTTCAGGCCAAAGCCCTCGATCGCCGCCCGGGCCTGGTCGGCCAGCTGCAGGTTGGCGATATTGTCCTCGAGCAGCCGGCCGATCAGAAACTCCATCGACAGGTAATAGACGCGCTTCGGATCGGCGCGATAGGTGCGGCGGGTCGAGTCCATCCAGCGGTCGACGATGCGGTCGCGCACCACATGGCTCAGCGCCAGCCGCCAGTCGAAGACCTGCGCATGTTCGGGATCCTTGCCCAACGTATAGGTCAGATGCCGCAGGATCGCATCGCGGAATTCGGTGGTGGGCATATCCTTGGCCATTCGCTACCTGTCAAAATCAATACGCCAGCGCGCGCCGGCGCCCCAAGCCAAGTCTGCTTAAAGCACCAGCGAGCGCAACCCGCGCAAGGAAAAATGTTAGCGTTAACCGGAATTCTGCCCGGCGTGGCATGGCTGCGTCAGCGGATTTTCCGCCGCCGGGCTGAAATCACTCGAGGTTTGGCCGGTAAACAAAAGGCAATGCGGGATATTCCCAAGGCGCCGGATTTCCGCTCAGAAATCCAGCCCCAGGTCCAGCGTGCGGGCAGAATGCGTCAGCGCGCCGACCGAGATGTAATCCACCCCCGTCGCCGCCACCTCGGCCACCCGGCCGAGTCGCATGTTGCCCGAGGCTTCCAGCACCAAACGGCCGGCATTCATCGCCACCGCCTCGGCCAGCGTCGGCGTCTCCATATTGTCCAAGAGCACGACATCGGCGCCGCCCTCGTCCAGCACCTCGGCCAGCTGGTCGAGGCGGTCGACCTCGATCTCGACCCGCATCATATGCGAAGCGCGGGCCTTGACCGCCGCCAGCACCGGCCGGATGCCGCCCGCCGCCGCGATGTGGTTGTCCTTGATCAGGATGGCGTCCGACAGGCTGAAGCGGTGGTTGAAGCCGCCGCCATGCAGCACCGCCTGCTTTTCCACCAGCCGCAGGCCCGGCGTGGTCTTGCGGGTGCAGGTGATGCGGGCTTTCGTGCCCCTGGTCGCGGCCACGAACGCGGCCGTCATCGTGGCGATGCCGGTCAGCCGGCCGGCAAAGTTCAGCGCCACCCGTTCCGCCGACAGGATCGAGGCCGCCTCGCCCGCGATCTCGGCCAGCACGGCGCCCTTGTCGAAACGCCCGCCATCCGCAACCAAGGCGCGGAATTGCAGCGACGGATCGACCAGCCGGAAGGCGATGGCCGCCAGTTGCATCCCCGAGGCGACGCCCGGCTCGCGCGCGACGATGCGGGCGGTATAGTTCGTGCCGGCGGGGATCACGGTGCGGGTGGTGATGTCGCCATAGGTGCCCAGATCCTCGGCCAGCGCGGCGCGGATCAGCGGTTCCAGGACCAGGTCGGGCAGCGGGGGCATCGCGGTCATGTCGTCTCCGGTTCAAGGCGGGCGCGGATCGCCAGCGCCTCGGCAAGCCGCAGGCGCGAGCGGCGGGGCGTGGCGTCGGTCTGCGGGAAGTCGCTGCGGCAATGCGCGCCCCGGCTTTCGCGCCGCATCAGCGCGGCAGCGGCGATCAGCGTGGCCGTCGCCGTCATGTTGAGCAGCGCCGGGCAATCGGGCTGGGCGGCCTCGACGGCGGCGATCTCGCGCAGGCAGCGGGTCAGGCCCGCGGCGTCGCGGACGACGCCGGCGCCCGCCGTCATGGCCTGGCGCAGCCGGGCGACCAGCGCCGGGTCGGGTCCCGGCGCGGGGGCCAGCTCGGGCAGCACCACCGGCGCGGCATCCCCGGCCTCGGGCAGCGCCGCCTCGATCGCAAGCGCGCAGCGGCGGGCATAGACCAGCGCCTCCAGCAGCCCGTTCGAGGCCAGCCGGTTCGCGCCATGCAGCCCGGTCGAGGAGGCCTCGCCGCAAACCCACAGGCCCGGCAGGCTGGCCCGGCCATCCGCGTCCACCGCCACCCCGCCCATGTGGTAATGCGCGGCGGCCGCCACCGGGATCTGGGACCGGGTGGGGTCGATCCCCGCCCGGGCGCAGGCCCCCGCCACGGCCGGAAACTCGGTCAGGATGCGCGGCCCCAGACAGGTGCGCGTGTCCAGCGCCGGCCGCAGCCCGGCTTGCGTCTGGGCATAGATCGCGCGCGCCACCACGTCGCGCGGCGCCAGTTCCGCATCGGGATGCAGCGCCAGCATGAAGCGCTCGCCCAAGCGGTTGACCAGATGCGCGCCTTCGCCGCGCAGGGCCTCGGTCGCCAGCGGCGCCGGATCCTCGCCGCAGTCGATGGCGGTCGGGTGGAACTGCACGAATTCCGCATCGGCGATCACCGCGCCCGCCCGCGCCGCCATGCCGATCACCTGGCCGCGGATGCGCGGCGGGTTGGTGGTCAGCGCGTAAAGCCCGCCCGAGCCGCCGCCGGCCAGCAGCACCGCCGGCGCCCGGATCAGCACCGGCACCGAGCCCTGCGGCCCGGCCTGCGTCACCTCGACGCCCGCCACGCGGCCCGCCTCGACGCGCAGGCCGGTGGCCATCACGCCCTCCAGCACCTGCACCGAGGCCGTCTCGCGCACCTGGGCGACCAGCGCCCGCATGATCTCGGCCCCGGCCTGGTCTCCGCGCACCCGGACCACGCGGGCAAAGCTGTGCGCCGCCTCGCGCGACATGACATAACCGCCATCCGGCTTGCGGTCGAAGGGCGTGCCGAGCCGGGTCAGATCCAGGATATGCGCGCGCGCCTCTTCGGTGACCAGCCGCGCGACATGCGCGTCCACGGTGCCCGCGCCGGCGCGCAAGGTGTCGCGGGCATGCGCCTCGGCCGAATCGGCCGGGTCCATCGCCGCCGCCACGCCGCCCTGCGCCCAGGCCGAGCTCGCGCCCTGCCCCAGCACCTCGGGCGAGATCATCAGCACCGGGCGCGGCGCCAGCTTCAGCGCCGCGTAAAGAGCGCCGAGGCCCGCGCCGACGATGACCACGCGCCCCGTGGCAAGCGTGGCCATGCTCACGCGGCCAGCCTGCGCGACAGGTCGATCATGCGCTGCACGGCGCGGCGGGCCGGTTCGGCGACGGCCGGGTCGACCTCGACCACGCCGGTCATGGAATGCAGCGACCACAGCACCTTTTCCAGGGTGATCTTCTGCATATAGGGGCACATGTTGCAGGGCCCCAGGAACTCGACCCCCGGGTTCGCGTCCGAGATGTTCGAGGCCATCGAGCATTCCGTCACCAGCATGACCTGCTTCGGCTGCTCGGCCGTCACCCAGTCCTGGATATTCGCGGTCGAGCCGGCGTAATCCGCCTCGGCCACCACCTCGGGCGGGCATTCGGGATGGGCGATGATCTTCAGTCCCGGGTTCCAGTCGCGGAAGTCGCGCAGGTCCTGCGCCGTGAACTGCTCGTGCACGATGCAGGCCCCGTCCCACCAGACCACGCGCTTGTTGGTGACCTTGTTCGCCACGTTCTGCGCCAGCCACTTGTCGGGCGTCATGATGACCGTGTCGCCCTCGAGCGCCTGGACGATCTGCACCGCGTTCGCGCTGGTGCAGCAGATGTCGGAGGCGGCCTTCACCTCGGCGGTGGTGTTGACGTAGCTGACCACCGGCGCGCCCGGATAGCGTGCGCGCATCTCGGCGATGCCCGCGGCGGTGATGCTTTCGGCCAGCGAGCAGCCCGCCTCCATGTCCGGCATCAGCACGGTCTTTTCCGGGTTCAGGATCTTCGAGGTCTCGGCCATGAAATGCACGCCGCATTGCACGATGATGTCGGCCTCGACCTCGGTCGCCTTGATCGCCAGGTGCAGGCTGTCGCCCACCACGTCGGAAATCCCGTGATAGATCTGCGGCGTCATGTAGTTATGCGCCAGCACCACGGCATTGCGCTGCTTCTTCAGCGCGTTGATGGCGCGGACATAGGGGGCGTGGATCGCCCAGTCCGGCCAGGGCATCACCCGGCCCATGCGGGCATGGATGTCGGCCATCGACTGCGCGAGCTCCAGCGAGGGCTCGAGATCGTAACAGGCGGCAAGCTCGCCCCGAATGGTCGTCAGATCGAGCATGATATCCCCCCGGCTCTGCCCGCGTCGCAACGCCCCCTGCATATAGCGCTGCCGGGCCCTGATGCCAGAGCCGCCGGGGACGTGATGCGCGGTTCCTAAAGGAAGCATGACGCTGGGGCAACGGCATTGCCGGCCGCCCGGCCCGGCCGGCGCGATTTTCCCGGGCGCATTGCCCGCAAAACCGGCAGGCGGTCAGCCGGCCCAGGTGGCCGGCATCAGCCCGCGCAGCGCGTTCCCGACCCACAGCCGTACGCGCGGCAGGTCGTCGCCCGCCAGCAGTTCCTCGCGGCAGGCGCGGCTCGCCAGCATCTCGGCCCGCAGCACGCCGTCGAGCAGGCCCGAGGCCAGCGGCGGCGTACAGAGCCCCTCGCCCCGGTCGAAGAAAACCGTGGTGATGGTGCCGTCGCAGACCTCGCCGCGCTGGTTCAGGAAGATCGCCTCATGGATGCCTGGCGGCAGTGCGGCACGGGCGGCGTCGTAATGCGCCCGCCGCGTGGTTTTCAGCCGCAGCCAAGGGTCGTCCGCGTCCAACCGCGCCCCGGCCAGCGCCAGGTGCCACAGCGGCGGCGAAGGCGGCAGCGCGGCCTGCGTCACCGCGACGCGGCCCGCGCGGTCCAGCGTCAGCCGCAGCCGGGCGGGCTGGCCTTTCGGGCCGGTCAGCGCCGCGCCGGCCTGGGCCGTATCGCAGGGCCAGCCCAGCGCCCGGGCGCCGCGCGCCAGCCGTGCGAGGTGGCCGGCCAGCCGGGGACAGCCGGCGCCGTCCCACAGCGCGGTCTCGATCAGCCTCAGCTGCGGGTCGTCAGATCCTGCGCGTAACGGGCTTTCCACAGCGCCTCCTCCCATTCGCCATCGGCGGTCGAATCCTGCACCACGCCGCCGCCCACGTTCAGCGTCACCGCGCCGTCCGGCCAGACCGACAGCGTGCGGATCGCGACCGAGAAGGCGGCCGCGCCATCGGGCGCCATCCAGCCGATCGCGCCGCAATAGACGCCGCGCGGGAAAGGCTCGACCTCGCGGATGATCTGCATGGCGCGGATCTTGGGCGCGCCGGTGATCGAGCCGCAGGGAAACAGCGCCCGCATCATCGCGCCCAGATCGGCCGGCTGCGCAAGCTGGCCCACCACGCGCGAGCTCATCTGGTGCACGGTGGCGAAGCTGTCCACGGCGAAAAGCTCGGGCACCCGGACCGAGCCCACGCGCGAAATCCGGGCGATGTCGTTGCGCAGCAGGTCCACGATCATCAGGTTCTCGGCCCGGTTCTTTTCCGAACCCGCGAGCCCCGCCGCCAGCGCCGCATCGCGCGCCGGGTCGGGGTCGCGCGGCGCCGTGCCCTTCATCGGCCGCGCCTCGATCCGGCGCTGCGCGTCGAGGCTGAAGAACAGCTCGGGCGAGCGCGAGACCACGACCGGCCCGGTGCCCATGTCCAGATAGGCGCCGTAGCCGACCGGCTGGCGCGCCGCCAGCGCCGCATAAAGCTGCCAGGCCGAGCCATGCCGCAGCTGCGCCTGCAACGGAAAGGTCAGGTTGATCTGATAGCAATCGCCGGCCGCGATATAGTCCAGCGTACGCGCAAAGGCCTTGCGATAATCCTGGCGGGAAATCATCGGGCTTAGCGGAGAAAGCTCGATGCCGTCGAAGTCCGGCAGGACCGGCGCCGGCTCGGGCCCGTCATAGGCGGCAAAGGCGATCAGCGGCGTGCGCCGCGCGGGCGGCATGGCCTCGGCCAGCACCGGCTCCAGTGCATAGCCCAGCTCATAGGACAGATAGCCCGCGATCCAGGCGCCCTGCCGGCGCAGCGCCTCGAGCCGGGCAAGCGCCGGCGCCGCCGCCTCGGGCCGCTCGACCAGCACCAGGTCGCGCGGCTGCCGGAACAGCGCCGGCTGCCCGCCGGGACCGAATTCGCAAAGGATCACACCCGCCTCCGTTCTCGCGGCGCGGATTAGCACGGCGGCCGGCCCGCGAACAATGGGGCATCAGCCCGAGGCGAGCGGCATCGAGAAGGTGAAGCGCGTCTCGGCCTCGGACGATTGCACGCTCAGCGACCCGCCATGCGCCCGCGCGATCTGCGCGGCGATGTAAAGCCCCAGTCCCAGCCCGCCATGGACCGCGCCGTCCTGGCGGAAATACGGCTGGAACAGCCGCTCCTGCGCCTCGGCCGGGATCGGCTGGCCGCCATTCGCGACCGAAAGCTCGAACCGCCCGGCCACGCTGGCGGCGCTGACGCGGATCGGCGTGTCGGGGCAGCCATGCGTCACCGCATTGCCGAGCAGGTTGGAAAACATCTGCGCAAAACGCAGCGGGTCGACCGCCGGCTCGGCCGCGATGTGCAGGTCGGTCTCGATCCGGCGCTCGGGATGGGCGCGGGCGATCTCGTCCAGCACCGCGCCCAGCGTCCGGGTCAGCGGCACGTCGCTGGCCGGGTCGATGCGGATGCCGCCCGCCAGCCGGCCGCGCGCCAGGTCCAGCAGGTTCTCGACCAGCTGGGCCATGCGCTCGGTGGTCTGGCGCATGGCATCGACCAGCTCGCGCTGCTCGTCGTCCAGGTTGCCGCGGCCCAGGATATTGGTGCCGGCCCGCAGCGCCGCCAAGGGATTGCGCAGGTCGTGGCCCAGCACGGCCAGGAACTGCTCGCGCAGCCGGGCGGTCTCGCGCGTTTCGGCCAGCTCCTGCCGGCTGGCCCGCAGCGCGCGGCGATCCTCGATATGGCGGGCGATGAGCTGGGCGAACAGCCCGAACAGGCCGGGCACGGCGCTGTCGCGCAGCCGGTTGGGGCGGGCGTCGAAGCCGCAGAGCGTGCCGAAGACCAGGCCGTCCGGCAGGGTGATCGGCACCGAGATATAGCTGACGATGCCGTATTGTCCCGGCAGCGGGTGCACGGAATAGACCGGGTCGTTCGGCGCATCGTCGAAGATCACCGCATCGCCGGTTGCGCAGACGCCCTGGCAGAAGGTCTGCGCCAGCGGCAGCTCGGTGCCGGACGCCAGGCCGAAGCCGATCCGGTCCCGGGCATTGCAGGCCATCCAGCGGTCGCGGGTGACATGCGCCACGGCGACGACGCCCAGCCCGGTGAGCTGGCAGATGACCTCGAGAATCTCGTCGATGGCGGCGATGTCCGCGACCTCGGCCGCCCAGTCCTCAACACTCACCGACACGTCATCCCTCCCGACCCGACAGGCGGACGCTAGAGCGCGGGTGCAGCGCCGTCACGCGAAATCGGCGGGGTTGACGCCGGGACAGCCCCGGCGCCGACACTCAGCCCTTGAGCAGCGCGCGCAGGCTGGCCATGGCGCGCTCGGGATCCTCGCGATAGCCGATCAGCCCGGCATATTCGCCCTGATCGTCGAAGAGCAGCATGGTCGAGGAATGGTCCATGCTGTAGCCGCCGCCGTCTTGCGGCACCTTGCGGGCATAGATGCGGAAGGCCTTGACCGCCTTGGCGACCTCCTCCGGGCTGCCCGAGACGCCGATCACCCCCGGCGCCCAGGAGACATAGTCGCGCAGCGTCTCGACCGAGTCGCGCTCGGGGTCCACGGTGACGAAGAACACCCGCAGCTTGTCGGCATCAGGGCCCAGTTCCTCGCGCCAGCCGGTGACATCGCCCAGCGTGGTCGGGCAGACGTCCGGGCAATGGGTGAAGCCGAAGAACACCGCCGAGGCCTTGCCCTTCAGCGCCGCCTGGCTGAATTCGCTGCCGTCGGTGGCCTGCAGGCGATAGTCGCCGCGCCCCAGGGCGGCGGTGCCGGTGTCCGAAAGCTGCGTCAGCCGGGGCGAGACGACCTGCGTCCAGCCCACGATCCCCAGCGCCACCACCACCAGCGTCCAGAGCAGGTAACGCAGCTTGCGCAGCGATCCGCCGCGATCAGTGCTCGCCATGTCCGCCTCCTTTCGCGTCATGCTTGCCCGAACCCATCGGACCCACCGTCATCGGCAGCTCGACCGGCCCGGCCTTTTCGAACTCCAGCGTGACCGCCAGGGTCTCGCCCTCGGCCAGCGGCTTCTTCAGATCCATGAACATGATGTGATAGCCGCCGGGTTTCAACTCGACCGTGCCGCCGGCGGGGATGGCCAGGCCGTCGGGCAGTGCGCGCATCTGCGTCACCTCGCCCTGCATCGCCATTTCGTGGATCTGGGCGTCGTCGGTGATCTGGGGCGCGCTGACGGCGACCAACCGGTCCTCGGCACCGCTGTTGGCGATGGTCAGGAAGGCGCCGCCGACGGGTGCGCCGGGCGGCGTCGCGCGCGCATAGGCGCCGCTGATCTTCAGCGTGCCCAGCACCACCGGCGCGGCGGCCGGGGCATGGCCATGGCCGCCGGCCTTGGCCTTGGTCACCGTGACCGCGGGCGCGGGGTTGGGCAGTTCCTCGTTGCCCGAGACATCGGTCCAGTCCGCCTTGGCCGAGGCGCATTCCTGCACGGTCGGGAAATACAGCACCGTGCCCGGCGCCACGTCCTTGCCGACGGTGCCGCGGATGACGAATTCGTCATACCAGTCGTCCTGCAACTCGCCGCCCGACCAGACCACCTGGCGCGTGCCTTCGGTCATCGGCGTGCCGTGGTTGTCGAAGGGCTTGGCATAGGCGCCCTTGATGGTTTCCAGCGTCCAGCCGGCCTTGGGCATCGGCTTGGCGTTGTAGAAGCCTTCGGGCAGGTCGACCCGCAGCGCCTGTGTGGCCTGGCCGTCGCAGCCATGGCCGATGCGGATGACCGCGCGATAGGCGGCGCCGGCCGGAGTCTGGGCCGCTTCCAGCGTGGCATGGGCCAGGGCCGGCACGGCGGCAAGGCCCAGGGTCGCGGCGCAGAGGGCGCCAAGGATGTGATTTTGCATGATGATTCTCGTCTGACGGGGTGGGCCGCGCCGCATGGGCGGCGGCAGGTCGGTCTGCGGTGTCGGTCAGACGAGGCTCGGCGGCCCCCGAGCCGGGGCGGCGCGCACCACCGCGCGATGCAGATGCCCGGGTCGTTCCGCCGCCCGCGCGATGCGATGCGGCTGCGGCACTGGCGGCAGGGCGGCTGTCGGCGCGGCCTGCAGCAGCGGCTGGTTATGCGGCGCCCAGTGGCAGGGATGCTGGTCGCCGTCGGGGGATTGCGCCGGCTTGATGCTGCCGTCGGCGGCCATCACCATCTCGACCATGTCGCCGCCGGCGCAGAGCACGACGGTCACGCCGCCGGCGGCATCGCGGGCAAGCATGTTGCCCGGCACGATCAGCGAGGCCAGCAGGAACGGCAGCACGGCCAGCCAGACCGTCAGTCGGCGGGTGATGCTGCCTTGGCGATGCCGGGCCCTGGGGGTCATGGTTCCTGCGCGAAAGCGGTCCTGTCCCTTGGGGATGGCAGAAAACCCCGCGCCGGGAAAGGGACAATGTGCCGCAGCACCCGCCCGGCTTGAGCCTGCCGCGCCTTGCGCTAATCTGGCCGCATCCAAGCGAAAGGCACGCGCCATGGCCGAGATCACCCTGCTTGTCGGCAAGGCCGCCCCCCTGCCCGGCTCCGACCAGACCAGCGGCATCGACAAGCATCCCGTCGACCGGCCGCTGCGGCTTGGCCCGCAGGGATTCGAAGGCGACGAGCAGGCCGACCGCCGCGTGCATGGCGGCCCCGAGAAGGCGGTGCATCATTATGCCTTCGATCACTATGCGGGCTGGGCACAGGAACTGGCAGCCTTGGCGCCGGGGGTTTCACACCCCCGGACCCGCGAGATACCGGGGGTTTCACACCCCCGGACCCCCGTGGGATATTTCTCCAAGAAAGAATTGCTCGGGGCGCCCGGGGCCTTCGGCGAGAATATCTCGACGCGGGGGCTGACCGAGGCGGATGTGGCGGTTGGCGACGTCTTCCGGCTGGGCTCGGCCCTGGTCCAGGTCAGCCAGGGGCGGCAGCCGTGCTGGAAGCTGTCACGGCGCTTCGGCGTGGCGGACATGGCGCGCCGGGTGCAGGACAGCGGCCGCACCGGCTGGTATTACCGCGTGCTGGAACCGGGGGTCGTCGCGCCCGGAGACCGCATCGAGCGGATCGACCGCATGGCGCCCGAGTGGTCCCTGGCCCGGCTGTGGCGCGCGCTTTACGTCGATCGCATGAACCTGGCCGAATTGCAGGGCATCGCCGCACTCGAGGTGCTGGCCGAGGGCTGGCGCCGCTATGCCGTCCGCCGGCTGGAGAGCGGCCGGGTCGAGGACTGGTCGCGCCGGCTCGAGGGCCGCGCATGAGCCTGGTGATCTCGATCCAGAGCCAGGTGGTCATGGGCCATGTCGGCAATTCCGCCGCCGTCTTTCCGATGCTGGCGGCGGGGCTCGAGGTCGCGCCGGTGCCGACGGTGATCTTTTCCAACACGCCGGATTATCCCACCCTGCGCGGCCGGCCGCTGCCGGCGGATTTCTTCGCGGAGCTGCTGCAGG
The DNA here is from genome assembly GCF_001546115.1 of Paracoccus aminovorans. GTDB lineage: Bacteria > Pseudomonadota > Alphaproteobacteria > Rhodobacterales > Rhodobacteraceae > Paracoccus > Paracoccus aminovorans_B. The sequence goes on along the minus strand of NZ_KQ955208.1, from coordinate 179,171 downwards.
GCCTGTGGGACCGCGAGTTGCCGCAGCGTGCCGATTTCCTGCTTTCGGGCTATATCGGCTCGGTCGAGGTGGCGGGCCTGCTGGCCGATTTCGTCGCCCGCGCCAAGGCGGCGAACCCGCGCCTGCGCTATTACTGCGATCCGGTCATGGGGGATGAACTGCCCGGCCTGTATGTCCCGCGCGCCATCGCCGACATCTTTCGGGACCGGCTGCTGCCGCTGGCCGACATCGCCTCTCCGAACCCGTTCGAGGTCGCACATCTGACCGGGCAGCCCGTCGCCGAACTGGCCGATATTCCCCGCGTGGCCCAAGCCTTGCGCATGGCGCCCGGCGCAGAACTGATCGTGACCGGCTGCCGGCTGCGCGAAACGGCCGAAGGCATGCTGGAAAGCGTCATCCACGGCCCCTCGGGCCTCAGCCGCCACCCGACGGCGCATCTGCCGCTGGCGATGGCGGGGACGGGCGATCTGTTCGCCGGCCTCGTCACCGCCGCCCTGGGCCGAGGCCGGCCCCTGCCCCAGGCGGTGGACTTTGCCCAGGTCCAGACGGCCCGCGCCCTCAAGCGCGGCGCCGAACTCGGCAGCAAAGAGGTGGTCCTGACCGACCCCGATTTCCGCGCGGCGCTTCTGACCCTCTAGCTGTTTGATCCGAGGGCTGGCCCGAATGATCGCACGCTTCGCTCGCGACGCTGAGCCGAGAACCGGGCATCAACGCGAAGACGATGGCGAAGTGGCGCAAGCGGACGACCGTCTAGGATATGAAAACGGGGCCGAAGGAGCCACGATCCACGACACTGAGCGCGCAGGAATGAGGGCGCGAATGCCGCTGGTTCGAATGACCGCCCGAATGCGATGGTTGTGGCGTTCAGGCGCCACAGGCTGCTCCCCTTGGATGACTGTCTCTAGGCCCTGCAACGATACCACATCTGACGCGCTCGGCCTTGCAGCGCTGCCTGCAGCGGCATGGAATATCGCGCCTGCCGGACGTGGAGGGTGACAAGCCGAAGCGCCAGAAGGCGTTACCCCATGGGCTTCTTTCACATCGACATCGCGGAGCTGCAGACCGCCGAAGGCAAGCTGTATCTCTTTGTGGCGATTGATGGAACCAGCAAGTTCGCCTGTGTCCGCCTTGTCCAGAAGGCCGGCAAGATGGCTGCGGCCCAGTTCCTGCGCGACCTCAGCGCAGTGCCTTACCGGCTGCATAAGGTGCTGACCGACAATGGCATACAGTTCGCAAACCGGAGTTGTGACACGACGGCCTTCGAGCACATCCTCGGCCGGGTGTGCCGTGAACATGGCATCGAGCACAGGCTGACGAAGGTAAAGCATCCTTGGACCAACGCCCAGGTCGAGCGGATGAACCGCACGATCAAGGGGGTGAAGCGGATCAGAAAACGATCCGGGGGTCGTTTTCCCGCTTAACGTCAAGCGCTTCCATTACGACAACCATGATCAGCTGCGAACGCACCTCGACGACTTCATCGCCGCCTGTAACCTCGCTCGTCGGCTCAAGACGCTCAATGGCCTTACACCCTACGAATACATCTGCAAGATCCGGACTTCAGAGCCAGACAGATTCATCGTCAATCCGATCCACCAGATGCCGGGACTGAACAACTAGCCCTTCTTCAGCGCATTCATCAGCGCCGCCCCCAACGCGCCCGGCGCGCCGCTGGCGGGGCCGGCCGATTTCGGGCCCCGCCCGGGCTGCGCCTTGGGCGCACGCTCGGCCTGCGCATCGCGCGCGCTCGCGCCGCCGTCCTTGCGCATGGTCAGGCCGATGCGCTTGCGGGCCACGTCCACCTCGGTCACGCGCACCTTGACCACGTCGCCGACCTTCACCACCTCGTTGGGATCCTTGACGAAACGGTCGGCGAGCTGGCTGATGTGCACCAGCCCGTCCTGGTGCACGCCGATATCGACAAAGGCGCCGAAGGCCGCGACATTGGTCACCGTCCCTTCCAGGCTCATGCCGGGTCTCAAGTCCTTGATGTCCTCGATCCCCTCGGCAAAGCTCGCGGTAACGAAGCTCGGGCGCGGGTCGCGGCCGGGCTTTTCCAGCTCGGCCAGGATGTCGCGCACCGTCGGCAGGCCGAAGCTGTCATCGACGAAGGCTTCGGCGCGCAGCCCGGCCAGCGCCTGCGGCTGGCCCATGATCTGGCGGATGTCGCGGCCGCAGGCGGCAACGATCCGGCGCGCGAGGCCGTAAGCCTCGGGGTGGACCGAGGAGGCGTCGAGCGGCTCTTTCCCGTCGCGGATGCGCAGGAAGCCGGCGGATTGCTCAAAGGCGCGCGGCCCGAGCCCCGCCACCTTCTTCAGCGCCGCGCGCGAGGGGAAGGCGCCGTTCTGGTCGCGCCAGGCGACGATGTTCTGCGCCAGCGACGGCCCCAGCCCCGCGACATGCGCCAGCAGCGGCGCCGAGGCGGTATTCAGGTCGACGCCCACCGCGTTCACCGCATCCTCGACCACCGCCTCCAGCGTGCGGGCCAGCTGGCGCTGGTCGACGTCGTGCTGATACTGGCCGACGCCGATCGATTCCGGCGGCACCTTGACCAGTTCGGCCAGCGGATCCTGCAAGCGCCGCGCGATCGAGACCGCACCGCGCAGGGACACGTCCAGGTCGGGGAATTCGCGCGCCGCCAGTTCGGAGGCCGAATAGACCGAGGCGCCGGCCTCGCTGACGATGACTTTGAGCGGCGGCTTCACCCCCTCGGGCAGGCGCTTCAGCACATCGGCGACCATGCGCTCGGTCTCGCGGCTGGCGGTGCCGTTGCCGATGGCGATCAGCTCGATCTTGTGGCGCAGGATGGCGGCGGCCAGCGCGGCCTCGGCGCCGCGCAGGTCGGATTTTGGTGGAAATGGATACAGCGTCGCCGTCTCGACCAGCTTGCCGGTCGCATCGACGGCGGCCAGCTTGACGCCGGTGCGGATGCCGGGATCAAGGCCGATGGTCGGGCGCGGGCCGGCAGGCGAGGCCAGCAGCAGATCCTTGAGATTGCGGGCGAAAACCCGGGTCGCCTCGGCATGGGCGCGGCTGCGCAGCTCGGCCAGCAGGTCGATGTACATGGTGTTCGACAGCCGCACCCGCCAGCACCAGCCGGCCATCTTGCGCAGCCAGGCATCGCCCGGCAGGGTGCCCAACCGCCCCAGCGCCTGGGCGACGATGCCCTCGGCCCGGGCCGCGCCGGTCTCGGGTTCGGGGGCGATCTCGACCGTCAGCACCTCTTCCTTGACGCCGCGCAGGATCGCCAGGGCGCGATGCGCGGGAATAGCGGACCATTTCTCGGCATGGGCGAAATAGTCGCTGAACTTGGCGCCGGCCTGCTCCTTGCCCGGCACCACACGCGCCGAGACGATGGCCTCGGCCTGCATGAATTCGCGCAGCCGGCCCAGCAGGGCGGCGTTTTCGGACAGCTCCTCGACCAGGATGTCGCGGGCGCCGTCCAGTGCCGCCTTCACCTCGGGCACCGTCTCGGTCAGATAGGCGGCGGCCAGCGTCTCGGGCGCCGACGCACGGTCGGCCTGGATGGCGCGCAGCAGCGGCTCCAGCCCGTTTTCGCGCGCGATCATCGCCTTGGTGCGGCGCTTGGGCTTGAAGGGCAGATAGATGTCCTCGAGCGCGGCCTTGGTCTCGGCGCCCGCGATGGCGCGGGCCAGATCCTCGGTCAGCTTGCCCTGCCCCTTGATGGAGTCGAGGATCGCGCCGCGCCGCGCCTCGAGCTCGCGCAGATAGGCCAGCCGTTCCGACAGGTTGCGCAGCTGGGTGTCGTCAAGGCCGCCCGTCACCTCCTTGCGGTAGCGGGCGACGAAGGGCACCGTGGCGCCGCCGTCCAGAAGCCCGGTCGCGGCAACGACCTGCGCAGGGCTTGCGTTGATTTCCCGGGCGATGATGCGGGCGATGCGGTCGGCTGCGTCCAATTCCGGCGTCCTTTCCTGCTGGATCGCCAGTCTTACCCAAAGCCGCCGCGCCCGCCAAGCGCCGCGGTTCAGCTCAGCCGCAGGGCCGAGCGCAGCTGGGTTTCGAAGCCGGCGTCCAGACGCGGCAGGCGCATGTCGCCCTGCGTCGTCTCCATCGCGCGCCACAGGTTGGCGACCGCCTGCCAGTTCAGGTCCGGCTCGACCTCGGTTTCGACCAGATGCAGCTGGCCGGCCAGCCAGCGGAAGGCCACCCCCGCCAGCAGCGCGTTGGCATGGGCCAGCGCCTGATCGGCCAGATCGTCGTCCAGCTGGGCCTCGGCGATCGACAGGAAGCCGCCGAGATCCTGTTCAAGGAAAAGATTCTGCGCCTCGATCAGGTAGCTTTCGCAGATCGAGAAGCCCAGTTCGCACCATTCCGGCACCGAGCCCGTAAAGCCCAGCCCGGCGATTTCGATGCCCGAGCCATGCAGATGGTCGAAAACCCATTCGCCAGCCGCTTGCGCCGCGCCTGCAACATGCAGGGACTTACCATTCACCACCATCACCCACCAACCGAAAATTGAGACCATTCAATGAAATACAATTAAAGCGATCTCGGGCCCCAGAGGCCAGTTAACCTTTGGGACAGGTGTGGCTGGTGTCCTGACGGTGGGTCAGACCACTGAAAAGGCGAAACTTTCCAGCCCCTCGCCCGATCAGGGACTGAGCTTTCCGGTTGTGCGAACCAAGGGAAAACCCAACCCCAACCTGCAAGGGCACGATTCGATGCGCGGCCGGACGTCCCGGCCGCACACCCGCGTCAGTTGAAGTCGAAGACGTTCGACAGCAGGATCGTGTCGCCGGTGTCGAATGTCAGCAGCGTGCCCCGCGCCACCTCCGAGACCGAATAGCTCATCCCGCGGTCGAATTGCAGGATGTCCACGCCCTCGTCGAAGGCCAGCACGGTGTCGTGGCCGAAGCCGGCGTGGAAGACCAGCGTGTCGACGTCGCCGTCGCCCGGGGCCTGCCAGCTGGTGAAGTCGCCATTGGCCGAGATCAGGTCGTTGCCGCGCCCGCCCTCGATGGTGTCGCGATCCTCGCCGCCCTCCAGCGTGTCGCGGCCATTGGTGCCGATCAGCAGGTCATTGTCCCAGCGGGTGTTGAACTGGATGCCGGTCGCATTGACGCCGACGCTGGCATTGGCACCGGTCACCGTGTCGCGGCCCTGGTGGGTCCAGCCCTGCTCCATGCTTTGGAAGTGCAGCACGTTGTGGACATCGCCCATGTCGGTATAGGCGCGGCCCTTCGAGCTGGTGATATATTCGACATAAGCGCCGGTGTGATCCGGCTCAACCGACCAGATGTTGATCAGGTCGTGGCCGGCGCCGCCATAGATCGTGTCATTGCCCGGCGCCACGTCGTCGCCCAGGCCCCAGCGGATGTTCTCATCGCCGAGGCCGCCATAGATCAGGTCGTGGCCGGTCGAGGACTGGATGAAGTCGTTGCCGGCCCCGCCCCAGATCGAGTCGTTGCCCGCGCCGCCGTCCAGCACGTCGTCGGTCGCGGTGCCGGTGATGATGTCATGGCCGGCGCCGGCATAGATGGTGACGCCATGCACCGGCGTGCCGGAATGCGCCTCCTTCAGGATCGAACCGGCGGCGCGGATCGTGTCATTGCCGCTGGTGCCGTAGAAACGCTCGATTCCCTCGAATTTCAGGCTGTGGCCGCCGACCTTGGCCAGCCCGTCTTCGGTGGTGGCGAAGCGGACGTTGACCCCGGCATTGCCCTGGATGTGCAGCTGGTCCCCGCCCGTGCGGTCCAGATAGGGGTTCGGATCATAGCGTTCGCCCTGGTCGCCGCCGATGAACGTATCCTGGCCGCTGGGGGTCCAGTAGAAGGTATCCGCGCCGGTCAGCCCCTGGATGCGGTCGTTCACAGACGTGCTGTAGATGAGATCGTCGTTGTTTGTTGGCATGTGGTGTCCTTTCTCGGGGCTTGGCTAAGCACGCGAGGCTTCCGCAGGTAAAGCTGGCCGATTCGGCTGCGGCGCCATCGCGCCGAAAGCCTGTGACCCGCTTGGCAAGAAGCTGCTGGCCTGTCCTCCTCCATGCTTGCGCAGGCTAAATTGGACATATTAAGGACGGGTGAATTGCGGGGAGATTCACTCTGGGCGTGCAAAAATCGTGCGATACCCACAGGATAAGTCATGCCTGCCCGATGGCCCGATGCACGGAAAACCCGCACAAGACGCGAATCGGCCGTGACTGGCCGCCCTGCGGATGATCCGGTGCTGTTTCGGTGGTGCGGGTAGAGGGACTTGAACCCCCACGCCTTGCGGCGCCAGGACCTAAACCTGGTGCGTCTGCCAATTCCGCCATACCCGCGGCGCGATCCGGGGGCCAGGGCCGGCGGATCGCTGCCGTCATAGCAAAGCCCCTCGGCGCGTGCGAGCGGAAAAGTCAGCCCGCCAGCCGGTGCAGCACCGCCGGAAGGCGCTCGGGCAGATCCTCGGCGATCAGGCCGGGGCCGAAATCGCGCGCCGCTTCGGCATGCAGCCAGGCGCCGGTCCCGGCGGCGGGCAGCGGCGCGAAGCCGCGCGCCAGCAGGCCGGCGACAATCCCGGTCAGCACGTCGCCCGCCCCCGCCGTCGCCAGCCAAGGCGCCGCGTCGGCGCCCAGGGCGGCCGCGATGCAGGCGGTGCCGTCCGGGGCCGCGACCACCGTGTCGGGCCCCTTCAGCAGGACCGCGCAGCCGGCCCGCGCTGCCGCCAGCCGCGCCGCGTCCAGCCGCGAGAAGGCCGGCCCCGCCTCGGCCGGCGCCGCAAGCCGGGCGGCGAGATCGGGAAACAGCCGGGCGAACTCGCCGCCATGCGGCGTTAGCAGCACGCGGGGGTGCAGCGCCGCGAATAAGGCCTCGGGGCGGTCGGCAAAGGCGGTCAGCGCATCGGCGTCGAGCACCGCGGCGCGGCCCGAGCCCAGCGCCTCGGGCACCAGTGCCCGGGCCCGCTCAAGCCCCAGCCCCGGCCCCAGCGCCACGGCGCTGAGCCGCGCATCGCGCAGCAGGGCGCGCAGCCCGGCGGCATCGGCCAGCGGCGTCAGCATCACCGCATCCAGCCGCGCGGCATTTTCCGCCAGCGCCTCGGGCGGGCAGGCCAGCGTCACCAGCCCGGCGCCGACCCGCAGCGCCGCCCGGGCCGAAAGCCGTGCCGCGCCGCCATGGCCATGCCCCCCGCCCAGCACCAGCACATGGCCGTGGTCATATTTGTGCCCGGCCCGTTTCAGCAAGTCCGGCAGCGGCCCGGCCAGGCCGACGCAGGGACCGGCGCGGTCCTGCCATGGGCCGAGGCCGATGTCGGCGATGCGCAGGCGCCCCGCCAGCATGCCGCCACGATCCAGCACATGGCCCAGCTTGGCGCGGTGAAAGCTGACGGTCAGCGCCGCCGGCGGCAGGTCGGCATCACCAAGCACCCGGCCGCTGTCGGCGCAGATGCCGCTGAGGATGTCGACCGCCACGATGCGCCCGCCCCGCGCCGCCGCCGCCCGCAGCAGCGCGGCGATTTCGGGCGCCAGCGCCCGCTGCAAGCCGGTCCCGAAAAGCGCATCGAGCCACAGCACATCGGGCTCCAGCTCGGCCGTCTCCAGCGCCCCCAGCGGCAGCGCCTCGCCGCCCCATTCCGCCGCGGCCGCCCGCGCGTCCGGCGTCGCCGGCGGCGCCAGCGCGGCAAGCCGCACCCGCCAGCCGCGCAGCGCCAGCAGTCGCGCCACGACATAGCCGTCGCCGCCGTTGTTGCCCGGCCCGCACAGGATCACCGCCTGCCCCGGCCGCATCGCCAGCGCGGGCCACTGGGCCAGCAGGGCGGCCACCACCCCGGCCCCGGCCCGGCGCATCAGTGCAAGCCCGCTGACCGAGCCCGAGCCGATGGCCGCATCCTCGACCGCGCGCATCTGTCGAGTCGTCAGGATCTCGGGCCAGCCGGACATATCGTCGCTCATAATTTAGGCATTCCGCACAATATTAAGGCAGCCATCCGGGATTTGCCAGTTTCATGCCGCATTCCCCGCCAAGCCGCATGGACTGGCCCCATCAAACCCGCCAATCAGGGCGCAGGCAAGTCGCGAGAGAAGGATCAGGCGATGAAGAAAGTCGAAGCCATCATCAAGCCCTTCAAGCTGGACGATGTGAAAGAGGCCCTTCAGGAAGTCGGCGTGCAGGGCCTTTCGGTCACCGAGGTCAAGGGCTTCGGCCGGCAAAAGGGCCATACCGAGCTTTATCGCGGCGCGGAATATGTCGTGGATTTCCTGCCCAAGGTGAAGATCGAGATGGTGCTGCCCGACGACCTGGTCGAGGCCGCCGTGGACGCGATCATCTCGGCCGCACGGACCGAAAAGATCGGCGACGGCAAGATCTTCATCCTGCCCGTCGAACAGGCGATCCGCATCCGCACCGGCGAGACCGGCGACGACGCCGTCTGATCCACCCGCGCAGTTTTTCGATGACACTCGCCCGGCGGCGGCGCCGGGCCGACTGATGGAGGAAGGAACCCCAATGCAAGTCAAGGACGTTCTGGATCTGATGAAGACGGAAGAGGTCGAATATGTCGACGTCCGCTTCACCGATCCCAAGGGCAAGCTGCAACATGTCACGCTGGTCGCCGACCTGGTCGACGAGGACTTCTTCGAGGAAGGCTTCATGTTCGACGGCTCGTCGATCGCCGGCTGGAAGTCCATCGACCAGTCCGACATGAAGCTGATGCTCGACCCGTCCTCGGTCTACATCGACCCGTTCTATGCCGAAAAGACGCTGTGCGTGCATTGCAACGTGGTCGAGCCCGACACCGGCGAGGCCTATCCCCGCGACCCGCGCGGCACCGCGGTCAAGGCCGAGGCCTATCTGAAATCCAGCGGCATCGGCGACACCGCCTATTTCGGGCCCGAGGCCGAGTTCTTCCTGTTCGACGACGTGAAATACCAGATCTCGCCGCAGAAGGTCTCGTTCGAGATCGACTCGGTCGATGCCGCCTGGAACACCGACACCGCCTATGAGGACGGCAACCTCGGTCACCGCGCGCCCCACAAGGGCGGCTATTTCCCGGTGAACCCGATCGACGCCGGCCAGGACATCCGCGGCGAGATGCTGTCCACCATGAAGCGCATGGGCATCAAGGTCGACAAGCACCACCACGAGGTCGCCTCGGGCCAGCACGAGCTGGGCATGATCTTCGGCGGGCTGGTCCAGCAGGCCGACAACATCCAGAAGTACAAATACGTCATCCACAACGTGGCGGCGGCCTATGGCAAGTCGGCGACCTTCATGCCGAAGCCGATGAAGGGCGACAACGGCTCGGGCATGCACGTCAACATGTCGATCTGGAAGGACGGCAAGCCGCTGTTCGCCGGCGACAAATATGCCGACCTGTCGCAGGAGGCGCTGTGGTTCATCGGCGGCATCCTCAAGCACGCCAAGGCGCTGAACGCGCTGACAAACCCGGCGACCAACAGCTACAAGCGGCTGATCCCGGGCTTCGAGGCCCCGGTGCTGCGCGCCTATTCGGCCCGCAACCGCTCGGGCTGCGTGCGCATTCCGTGGACCGAATCGCCGAAGGCCAAGCGCGTCGAGGCCCGTTTCCCTGACCCGGCCGCGAACCCCTACCTGGCCTTCGCCGCGCTGCTGATGGCCGGCCTCGACGGCATCAAGAACAAGATCGACCCGGGCCCGGCCTCGGACAAGGACCTGTATGACCTGCCGCCCGAAGAGCTGGCCGAGATCCCGACCGTCTGCGGTTCGCTGCGCGAAGCGCTGGAGGAGCTGGAGAAGGACATGGACTTCCTGCTGGCCGGCGACGTCTTCACCCGCGACCAGCTGGAGGGCTACATCAAGCTGAAATGGGAAGAGGTCTATGCCTATGAGCATACCCCCCACCCCATCGAATACGCGATGTATTACAGCTGCTAAGCCGGCTGGACAGTGATCCGGAAAGCCGCCCTTCGGGGCGGCTTTTTCGTGCGCATTTCAGGCAGACAAAAGCAGACAATTGAAATAAATGAAAAATTCTGCGCGGAAATCCGCTTAGGGCTTGCTATCTTGGTTAATTTCGCCTTCTGATTGAGCGGCATCCTTCGGCTTCTCTGGCCGGCGGTTGCTGCCTTCCAGCCTTCGGCAAGGGTCCTCCCTGCCTGTCACAGGAGCTAAGAATGCCTTATTACACACCAATTCCCGACGCGACCATTGATCTGAATGCCGAAACCCCGGTGCTCGGCCTCGGCAACAACCTGCTGCTCAACGAACTCTATACTTCGAACGAATTCTCGCAATATGACGTCGAGGCTACCGAAGCCACGACGCTCGACCGAGGCGACGCGATGTCGCTGGTCGATGCCAATGGCGATTCGCTGGCTGAAGGCACCTTTGCCGGCACGGGCACGCTGTCGACGGCAGCGGTGGGGTTGGACCTTGGCCTCGCCTCGCTTTCGATCCAGCTCAATCCGATCAGCGGCTCCTTCATGACCGCCAGCGATGGCACCGTCAGTTTCGTCAGCGACGAGCCGCTGGATGCGGACCACCTCGGGCTGACCATCACCGGCTCCATCGGCTTGCCGCCCTTCGAAACGCCCATCAACCTGGCCGACATCAATATCTCGGAACTCGCGGACAATGCGCTGCTGGCGCCCTTCGCGGGAGCGATTCAGGACCTGCTCGACACTGTCGTGGTCAATGTCGCCTATGACGCAGAGGGCACGCTGGACCTCGACGACGCCGAGGTCTTCCCCTGCTTCACCGCCGGCACGCTGATCGATACGCCGCAGGGCGCCGTCGCGGTCGAGACGCTGACGGTCGGCGACCTGGTGCTGACCGCCGACCATGGCGCCCAGCCGATCCGCTGGATCGGACGCCGGCGCTTCGATGCCGGCAAGCTTGCCGCCAATCCGGCGCTGGTGCCGGTGCGGATCAAGGCCGGCGCGCTGGGTCCGAACCAGCCGGCCGCCGATCTGCTGGTCTCGCCGCAGCATCGCATCCTGCTGCGCTCGCGCATCGCCCGGCGCATGTTCGGCACGGACGAGATCCTTGTCGCGGCCAAGCAGCTGCTGCTGATCGAGGGCGTCGACCTGGCGCATGATCTCGAGGCGGTGGAATATGTCCACCTGCTGTTCGACCGCCACGAGGTGGTGCAGGCGAACGGCGCCGCGACCGAGTCGCTCTATCTGGGTCCGCAGGCGCTGGAATCGCTGCCCGCCAAGGCGGTGGCCGAGATCATGGCGATCTTCCCGGAACTGGCCGAGCGGCTGCACGAGCCCCTGGGCGCCCGGCTCCTGGCCTCGGGCCGGCAGGCGCGCAAGCTCGCGCATCGCCACGCGCAGAACGGCCAGCCGCTGGTCGCCTGAAAAACCAAGGCCGCGCCCACCCGGCGCGGCCTTTTTCGTCAGGGCGCGAAACTTTCCACCCAGTCGATCAGCCGCGGCAGGCTGTGCCGCTTGAGGTCGTATCTGTCCAGGATCGTCTGCCGCGCCGCCGCCTTCAGCCGCGCCGCCTCGGGGTCGCCGGCCAGGGCCTTGACCAAAGCCGCCTCCAGCGCCGGCTGGTCGAAGAACGGCACCAGCCGGCCGTTCTCGCCATCCCGGACCAGTTCGCGCACCGGCTCGGTATCCGAGGCGACGATCTGGCAGCCGGCCGCCATCGCCTCGGTCAGCGACCAGCTCAGCACGAAGGGATAGGTCAGGTAGCAATGCACCTTGGCGACCTGCAGCAGCGCCAGGTATTGCGGATAGGGCACGCGGCCCATGAAATGGATGCGCGACAGGTCGAGCTGGCCGTCGAGTTCGGCCAGCATCTTCTCCTTCCAGCCGGCGGCATCGCGCGGCGGGCTGCCGTAGCTGACGCCGTCGCCGCCGACCAGCACCACCTGGGCATCCGGCCGCGCCCGCATCACCGCGGGCAGCGCGCGCATGAAGCGGTGAAAGCCGCGATAGGGCTCCAGCGAGCGCGAGACATAGGTCAGCACCTCGTCGCCCGGCCGCAGCACCCGCCCATCCGGCAGGGTGAATTCCGCCGCCGGATTCGGGCAGACCTTGTCGGTGTCGATACCGTCATGGATGACGGTCAGCTTCTGGCGCAGCTCGGGCGGGAAACTTTCGGCCTGATAGCGCGTCGGCGCCAGGCCCGCGTCCGCCTGCACCAGCCCCTGGATCAGATGCGCCGAGCGGGCGATGGTGGCGACCCGGCCCTCGTCGCTGTCGGGGCTAATCTCGGGGTCGAAGCCGACGTCATGGCCACGGGTGCGATACAGAAGCTCGGCATAGACTAGCAGCTTCGCCCGGGGCCAGATCTCGTGCAGGAACAGCGTCTCGCCCCAGCCGGAATGGCCGAAGATCACGTCGGGCGTATAGTCGTGGCGGTCGCGCAGCGCCCGGCAACCGCGCGCGGTCAGCCAGCCGCGCTCGGCATGTTCGCTGTAGGTGCGGCCCAGGATGCCGGGCAGCTTCATGTCCTCGGGCGCCTTGTAGCGCACCACCCGCACCGGGCTGGGGCGCGGGTTCTTTTCGTCGGTCAGCCCCATGACGTGATGGCCGCGCGCCGCCAGCGCCGGGGCCAGGTGCAGGAACTGGGCGGGGAAATTCTGGTGGACGAACAGGATCTTCATTCGATGGCCGTCAGAAAGGCCGCCTCGATCAGGCGGCGGGTGTAGTCGCTTTGCGCATGCTCGAACACGGCCTCGGTCGTGCCCTGCTCGACCACCTCGCCGGCGCGCATGACCATGATCTGATGCGACATGGCGCGCACCACGCGCAGGTCGTGGCTGATAAACAGGAAGGCCAGCCCGTGCTTCTTCTGCAATCGGCGCAGCAGCTCGACGATCTGGACCTGCACGGTCATGTCCAGCGCGCTGGTCGGCTCGTCCAGCACCACCAGCTTGGGGTTCAGGATCATCGCCCGGGCGATGGCGATGCGCTGGCGCTGGCCGCCGCTGAATTCATGCGGATAGCGATGCATGGTTGCGGGGTCGAGGCCGACCTCGCGCATGATCTCGTCGACCATCTGCCGCCGGTCGCGGCCGGGTTCGACGCCGTGGACGCCCAGGCCCTCGGCGATGATCTGCTCGACGGTCATGCGCGGCGACAGGCTGCCGTAAGGGTCCTGGAACACGATCTGCATGTCGCGCCGCAAGCCGCGCAGCGCCCGCCCGCCCAGGCCGGCGATGTCGCGGCCCATATAGACCACCGGCCCGTCGCTTTCGATCAGCCGCATGATCGCCAGCGCCAGCGTGGTCTTGCCCGAGCCGGATTCGCCGACGATGCCCAGCGTCTCGCCCGCCCGCACCGACAGCGTGGCGCCGTTGACCGCCTTGACGTGGCCGACGGTGCGACGCAGGAAGCCGCGCTGGATCGGGAACCAGACCTTGAGGTCGCGGGTCGCGACCACCTCGGGCGGATCGCCGACCAGCGGCTCGGCCCGGCCCTTGGGCTCGGCGGCCAGCAGCATGCGGGTATATTCGTGCTGGGGATCTGCGAAGATGCGCTCGACCGGGCCCTGCTCGACGATCTCGCCGCCCTTCATCACGCAGACCCGGTCGGCGATGCGCCGCACCAGGCCAAGGTCGTGGCTGATGAACAGCATCGACAGGCCCTCGGCGGCCTTGAGTTCGGCCAGCAGCTGCATGATCTGCGCCTGGATGGTGACGTCCAGCGCCGTGGTCGGCTCGTCCGCGATCAGCAATTCGGGGCCGTTCGCCAGCGCCATGGCGATCATGATGCGCTGGCGCTGCCCGCCCGAGAACTGGTGCGGGTAATCGGCCAGCCGCTGTTCCGGGTCGCGGATGCCGACGCGGTTCAGCAATTCGATGATGCGTGCGCGCGCCTGCGCGCCCCGCAGCCCCTGGTGCAGCGCCAGGCTCTCGCCCAGCTGGCGTTCCAGCGTATGCAGCGGGTTCAGCGAGGTCATCGGCTCCTGAAAGATGAAGCTGACGTCATTGCCGCGAACCCGGCGCAGCTCGGCATCCGAGGCGCCGACCAGTTCGCGCCCGGCGTATCTCACCGAACCGGACAGCTCGGCGCTGTCGCCCAGCAGACCGACGGTCGACAGCGCCGTGACCGACTTGCCGGAACCGGATTCGCCGACCAGCGCCACCGTCTCGCCCTTGCCGACGCTGAAGCTGACGCCTTTCACGGCGGGCACCACCTGCCCGTCCTGACGAAACCCGATGCGCAGGTCGCGCACGTCCAGAACCGGCGTCATCGGAAGGTCTTTCTTGGGTCGAAGGCATCGCGCACGCCCTCGAAGATGAACACCAGCAGCGACAGCATGATGGCGAAGGTGAAGAAGGCGGTGAAGCCCAGCCAAGGCGCCTGCAGGTTCTGCTTGGCCTGCAAGGCCAGCTCGCCCAGCGACGGCGCCGAGGTCGGCAGGCCGTAGCCCAGATAATCCAGCGCCGCCAGCGACGAGATCACCCCGGTGACGACAAAGGGCAGCATGGTCAGGGTCGCCACCATGGCGTTGGGCAGGATGTGGCGGAACATGATGGTGCGGTCGCTGACCCCCAGCGCGCGGGCGGCGCGGACATATTCGAAGTTGCGCGCCCGCAGGAACTCGGCCCGGACCACGCCGACCAGCGCCGGCCAGCCGAACAGGATGGACACGAACACCAGCAGCCAGAAGCTGCGTCCCAGGATCGCGAACAGGATGATGATGACGTAGAGCGAAGGCGTCGAGCCCCAGATTTCCAGCATGCGTTGCAGGAACAGGTCGGTGCGGCCGCCGAAATAGCCCTGCACGGCGCCGGCACTGATGCCGATGACCGAGCTGATGGCGGTCACGATCAGCGTGAACAGGACCGACAGCCGGAAGCCGTAGATCACCCGCGCCAGCACGTCGCGCGAGGTGTCGTCGGTGCCCAGCAGATGGGCGCGGTCCGGGGCGCTTGGCGCGGTGCCGACGTTGTTGATGGTGCGGTAGTGATAGGGGATGGCGGGCCAGATCATCCAGCCCTTCTCGACCGCCTCGCCGCCGACCTCGCCGGTGTCGCGGGCCAGTTTCTCGGTGCCCTCGGGGTCGTCCCAGCATTCCTGCCGGCCGCCGGTGACGATCAGGCATTGCACGCCGGGGTCGGTATAGATCGCCTCGGTGCCGAAATCGCCGCCGAAGGCGGTCTCGGGGTAGAATTTGTAGACCGGGAAATACAGCCCGCCCCGGTAGCTGACCACGATCGGCTTGTCATTGGCGATAAGCTCCGCAAACAGCGAGGCCACGAACAGCAGCGTGAACAGGATCAGCGACCAGAAGGCGCGCGTGTTGCGGCGGAAATTGCGCAGCCGGCGGCGGTTCAGTTCCGACATCGCCATCAGCCGGCCCTCCGCTCGAAGTCGATGCGCGGGTCGACCAGCACATACATCAGGTCCGAGAGGATCCCGACCAAGAGACCCAGCAGGCCGAAGACATAGAGCGTGCCGAAGATCACCGGATAGTCGCGCTGCACCGCCGCCTCGAAGCCCAGCCGTCCTAGGCCGTCGAGCGAGAAGATGGTCTCGATCAGGATCGACGAGCCGAAGAACACGCCCAGGAACATGGCCGGAAAACCCGCGATCACGATCAGCATGGCATTGCGGAAGACGTGGCCGTAAAGCACGCGGCGCTCGGTCAGGCCCTTGGCGCGGGCGGTCATGACATATTGCTTGTTGATCTCGTCCAGGAAGCTGTTCTTGGTCAGCAGCGTCAGCGTGGCGAAGCTGGAGATCGTCGTCGCCAGCACCGGCAGGGTGATGTGCCAGAGATAGTCCTTGACCTTGCCCCACAGGCTGAGGTCGGCGAAATTGTCCGAGGTCAGGCCGCGCAGCGGGAAGATCTGCCAATAGCTGCCGCCGGCGAAGAGCACCATCAAGAGCACCGCGAACAGGAAGGCCGGGATGGCGTAACCCACGATGATGATGCCGCTGGTCCAGGTGTCGAAACTGGTGCCGGCGCGCACCGCCTTGCGGATGCCGAGCGGGATCGAGATCAGATAGGCGATCAGCGTCGACCACAGCCCCAGGGTGATCGAGACCGGCATCTTTTCCAGCACCAGGTCGATGACCGAGATCGAGCGGAAGAAGCTGGTGCCGAAATCGAAGCGCAGGTAGTTGCCCAGCATGATCAGGAAGCGCTGCGCGGCGCCGATCTTTTCCTTGTGGCATTCGGGCGATTTCAGGTCGGGCTCGCCCTCATGCGCGGGCGTGCAGGCGATCCTGGCAAAGCCCATCTGCACTTCCAGTTGGTCCAGAAGCTCGGGCGGGATGCCGCGGGCGCCGGCATATTCGGTCGATTGCGCCGCCTGCGCATCGCCGCCGCCGGTGATGTTGCGCAGGGCGTCGCCTTCGCCCTGGACGCGGGCGATGATCTGCTCGATCGGGCCGCCGGGGACGAATTGCGTCAGCGTGAAATTGACCAGCATGATGCCGATCAGCGTGGGTATGATCAGCAGCAAACGCCGCAGGATATAGGCTGCCATCCGCCCCTTTGCTCCGCCTTGCTCTGTGCCCGGGCCCGGGGGCCTAGCGCAGCGCGCCGGATTGTTTCAGCTTTTCCGCCTTATCCGCGTCATACCACCAGAAATCAAGTTCACCCAGCAGATAGGGCGGCAGCTTCTCGGGGTGGGCATAGATATCGTAATAGGCCAGGGTGTAATCGGCCTTGTACCATTGCGGCACCCAGAAGCGCAGGGCGCGCAGGCTGCGGTCCAGCGCATGGACGATGGCGTCCATCTCGACCTGGGTCTTGGCCTCGATCCCCTTCTCGATCAGCGCGTCGATGGCCGGGTTCGCCAGCCCCATCGGGTTGAACACATCGCCCACGTTTTCCGAGCCGAAGACCTGCTCGGTGCCGCCGCCGACATAGAAGCCAAGCTGCGCGAAATTGTCGGTGATCATATCGAAATCATGGCCGCGGGTGCGGTTGGTCATCTCGGCATCGTCGACCCGCGCGTTCACGGCATCGACGCCAAGCGCGCGCAGGTTCTGCACGAAGGGGTTGATGATGCGGTCGAAGCTCTGGTTGTCGTTCAGGATCTCCAGCTTCAGCCGCTGGCCCTTCTGGTTCACGCGCATGCCGTCCGGCCCCGGCTTCCAGCCCGCCTGATCCAAAAGCGCCGAGGCCGCGCGCAGGTTCTTGCGGTCGAGCTGGGTCTTTCCCGAGACCGGCTGCACCACCGCATCCTCGGTCAGGACGCCCTCGGGCAGGTCCTTCGCCAGGGGTTCCAGCAGCGCCAGCTCCTCGGGCGAGGGCTTGCCGGTCGCGGCCAGTTCGCTGTTGTCCCAGAAGCTGTTGACGCGGGTGTTGAGCCCATAGAACAGCGTCTCGTTCGACCATTCGAAGTTGAACATCAGCCCGATGGCCTGGCGCACGCGGATGTCCTGCCAGGTCTCGCGCCGCAGGTTGAAGATCCAGCTTTGCCCGGTGGCGAGATCGCCGTTCGGCAGCACCTCCTGCTTGACCGCGCCGGATTTCAGCGCCGGGAAGTCATAGCGCGTCGCCCAGTGGATCGAGGAGGTCTCGTTGCGGAAGGTATAGACCCCGGCCTTGAACGCCTCGAAGGCGGCGTCGTAATCCGAGAAATACTCCACGCGGATCTTGTCGAAATTGTGCCGGCCCTTGTTGATCGGCAGGTCCTTGCCCCAGTAATCCGGGTTGCGCCTGACGCTGAGCGAGCGCCCCATCTCGGCGCTGTCGAAGACATAGGGTCCCGAGCCCAGGAAGGGGATATTGCTCGACTGTTCGATGTCGCGCTTGTTCTTGCGGAAATCCTCGCGCGAGAACACGATCTGGCTGCCGACCTGCTGGATCACGTCGCGGCGCGGATAGCCGGGCTGGAAGATGAACTTGATCGTATGCTCGTCGATCACCTCGGCCTTGGCGACCATCTTGGCGATGCCGGTGCGATAGGACGACAGGCCCTTGTCGCGCAGAAGCTCAAAGGAAAACAGCACGTCATGCGCGGTCAGCGGCGTGCCGTCCGAGAATTTCGCCTCGGGCCGCAGATGGAAGATCACCCAATCGCGGCTTTCGGGATATTCGATGGTCTCGCAGAGCAGGCAATAGGACGAGCCGCGCTCATCCGCCGGATCCTCCATCAGCCGTTCCAGCATGATGACCGACAGCGCGGTGGCGCGGCCGCGATGGGTAAAGGGGTTGTAGCTGTCGAAGCCGCCGATTCCCCATTCCGAGATCTCGCCGCCCTTGGGCGCATCCGGGTTCACGTAACGCAGATGCGGATAATCCGCCGGCAGTTCGGGCGTGCCGAAGACCGCGATGCCATGCGACACGATGGTCCCGGGCTTGGGCTCTTGCGCGGGGGCGGTGACGGGCAGCAGCGCCAGCAGCAGGGCCATCGGGGCATGTCGCAAAAAGGGCATCGTCATCGGGTGTTGCTCGTCCTTGCATGTCGGGGCCTGATCCGGCCCGCTTGTTGCCCGCAGGCTAGCAGTCGGGCCGGGCGGTTCAACATGCAATTGCGTGATGGGCCGACCCCGCCCTGCGCTCGCGCCATGAAAAAGGGCGCCCGCAAGGGACGCCCCGTCATGATCTGCCGCGCGGAAGGCTTATTTCAGCGTTTCCAGATAGGCGATCAGGTTCGCGCGATCCTCGACCTTGGGCAGGCCGGCAAAGGCCATCTTGGTGCCTTTGACCACGGTCTTGGGGTTGGTCAGGAAATGCTCCAGCGCCTCGGGGGTCCAGTCCGGAGCCTCGGCGGCATGGGCCTTCATGGCGTCGGAATAGTTGAAGCCGGCGGCAGAGGCGACCGCGCGGCCGACCACGCCGTTCAGATGCGGGCCGGTGCTGTCCGAGCCGTCGATCTTGTGGCAGGCCTTGCACTTGCCGAAGACCTTCTCGCCCGCCGCGGCATCGGCCGAGGCCATGACGGTGGCAAAATCGGGGCCTTCCTCGGCCGCTTCCTCGCCGCCGCCGGCGCCGGCGTCCTCGACGGGAATCGTATAGGCCTGGGCGTGCTCTTCCTCGCCGCCATGGCCTGCGGGGCCGACGTGATAAATGCCCGAAGCGGCCCAGCCCATCAGCAGAAGGAACAGAAGCGAGCCGATGATAGCCCCGGCTGCCTTGGTGATGGTCATGGTATCGAACATGTCTGCGGGCCCCTTGGGTCTATCCGTGGATCTGGGCGGTATCTATCCGCTTTTGTTTCGCTGGTTCAAGGTATAGTTGTCGCTCGCGCGCGACAAAACCCGCCGGCGTCACCGCCTCGCCACGGGGCTTGACGCCGCAAGACCGGGGCCGGACCCCGCAAGCACAGGCCTGCAAGGACAAGGGGGCAAGGGATGAGCCAGACCGAAAGCCAGGGCGTGATCGCCTTCCAGGGCGAGCCGGGCGCCTATAGCCACCAGGCATGCCGCAACTACCGGCCGCGTATGGAGGCCCTGCCCTGCCGCACCTTCGAGGACACCATCGAGGCGGTGCGCGGCGGCCGCGCCGAACTGGCCATGCTGCCGGTCGAGAATTCCACCTATGGCCGGGTCGCCGACATCCACCACCTGTTGCCGGAAAGCGGGCTGCACATCATCGACGAGGGCTTCGTGCGGGTGCGCATCAGCCTGCTGGCCGTGCCCGGCGCCACGCTGGCCGAGGTGACCGAGGCGATGAGCCACCCGGTCCTGCTGGGCCAGTGTCGCGGCTTCCTGCGCCGCCACGACATCCGCAGCCTGGTCGGCGCCGACACCGCCGGTTCGGCCATGGAGGTGGCGCGGCGCGGCGAGCGGTCGCTGGCCGCCCTGGCCGCGCCCCTGGCCGGCGAGATCTACGGGCTCGACGAACTCGCCTCGGGCATCGAGGACCGGCAGAACAACACCACCCGCTTTCTGGTCATGGCGCGCCAGCCCGATTTCAGCCGTCGCAAGAATGCCCAGGGCGACGGCACGATGATGACCACCTTCGTCTTCCGCGTCCGCAACATCCCGGCCGCGCTCTACAAGGCGCTTGGCGGCTTTGCGACCAATGGCGTCAACATGACCAAGCTGGAAAGCTACATGGTCGACGGCGTCTTCACCGCGACGCAGTTCTATGCCGACATCGAGGGCCACCCCGAGGATCCCAATGTCGCCCGCGCGCTGGAAGAACTGGATTACTTCACCTCCAGCCTGAACATCCTCGGCGTCTATCCGGCCGATCCGCTGCGCGCCGCGCAATTGCGCGACCAGGCCCAGGGCTGAGACGCCGCCGGGCGCCGCTCAGGCGGCGGCCTCGGCCGAAATCTGGGTCACGAAATCGGCGATCCGCTGGGCGAACTTGCGGTCAAGCTGCGCCTTGCCCAGCTTGGCGGTCTGCAGCAGCAGCCGCGCCTTCATGCCGCGCGGCTGCACGTCGGCCTCGAAGATCAGCCGCGACCGGCTGGGGGTCAGCGCCACCACGGTCATGCGGATCTGCAATTCGAACTGGTCCGAGGTGCCATCCAGCGCGATCAGCTCATTGGGTTCGTAGCGGGCAACGCGCAGGTCCAGCCCGCGCCGACGGCCGCGCCAGTCGAAGCCGATCTCCCAGCCCATGCCGACCCCGGGCCGCACCATGTCGTCCAGCCGCCGCACCGAGGCGCCGCGCCGCACCAGCATCCGCTCGAGGCTGGGAAAATTGCCGACGGCGCGGAAAAGGGCATCGGCGGGAATGTCGGTGTCCTGGCGAGTCGAGAATTTCATCGAAGGTCCACTGCTGCTGAAAACGCCCAAAGCATCATGCGCGGTTTTTCCCATGTTGCAGCGCAGCATGCAAGCGCACCCCACCGTATCGGCGACGCAGCGTCAATATGCAATCCAAGGTTGCATAATGCTTATAATGTCCGCATGCATGGACAATGGATCACGATCCCGCCCTGCCCCGTCACGCCGCCACCGCGGCTTCCAGCCCTGCCGAGGATTGCCTCGACCTGCGGGTGATGGCGACGACGGATCTGCACATGCATGTGCTGGGCTATGATTACCTGGCCGACCGGCCGTCCGAGCGGCTGGGCCTGTCGCGGGCGGCGGCGCTGATCGCGCGCGCGCGCCAGCAGGTGCCGAACTGCCTGCTCTTCGACAATGGCGACGCCCTGCAAGGCAGCCCGATGGGCGACTACCTGGCCGAATCCGGCGGCATCGGCCCGCGCCGTCGCCACCCGGCCATCGCTGCGATGAACGCGCTCGGCTATGACGCGGCCACGGTCGGCAACCACGATTTCAGCTTCGGCCTGGGCTTTCTGCGCGCCAGCCTGGAAGGGGCGGCGTTCCCGATCGTTGCCAGCAACCTGCAGCCGCGCCGGCCACTGCCGGTCAGCCCGCATCTGCTGCTGGAGCGGCGCTTCCTGGACCGCCAGGGCCGCCCGCGCCGGCTGCGCATCGGCGTCTTGGGCTTCCTGCCGCCGCAGACCGTCGACTGGGAACCGGCCCTGCGCCCCGAGATCGCGGTCGCCGACATCCTCGATTCGGCCCGCGCCGGCATCGCCGCTCTGCGCCAGCGCGGCGCCGACCTGGTGCTGGCGCTGTCGCACAGCGGCATCGGCGCGCTGGAGCCGCAACCGATGATGGAGAACGCGGCCACCGCGCTGGCCGCCCTGCCCGGGCTCGACCTGGTGATCGCCGGCCATACGCATCGGGTCTTCCCCTCGGCCAGCCATCCCGGCGGCCCCGGCATCGACGCCGAGCGCGGAACGCTGGCCGGGAAGCCCGCGGTGATGCCGGGCTTCTGGGGCTCGCATCTGGGGCTGATCGACCTGCGGCTGCAGCATGACGGCAGCGCCTGGCGTATCGCCGATTTCACCTGTCGCGCCGAGCCGGTCGCGGCCGAGGCCGACCACCCCGCCGTCACCGGCCCGGCCATGCCGGCGCATCGCCAGACCCTGCGGCATTTCCGCCGCCGCATCGGCCGCACCGAACGCGCGCTCAGCAGCTATTTCGCGCTGATCGGCCAGGATCCGGGGCTGCGGCTGGTGGCCATGGCGCAACGCTGGCACGTGCGGCGGGCGCTGCGCGGCACACGCTGGCAGGACCTGCCGATCCTCTCGGCGGCAGCACCCTTTCGCGCCGGCGGGCGCGGCGGGCCGCAGCATTACACCGACGTGCCGGCCGGGCGGCTGACGCTGCGCAGCATCGCCGATCT
Organism: Paracoccus aminovorans; assembly: GCF_001546115.1. GTDB lineage: Bacteria > Pseudomonadota > Alphaproteobacteria > Rhodobacterales > Rhodobacteraceae > Paracoccus > Paracoccus aminovorans_B. Next base: position 157,182 of record NZ_KQ955208.1, on the reverse strand, counting down.
CTACCTGTTCCCGAACCGGCTCTGCGCCATCCGGCTGAGCGGGGCTGAGGTGCGCGAATGGCTGGAACGCTCGGCCAGCCTGTTTCTGCGGATCGAGCCGGGCCTTTCGGACCAGCCGCTGATCGACCCCGAGTTCCCGAGCTACAATTTCGACGTGATCGACGGGCTCGACTGGCAGATCGACCTCAGCCGGCCGCCGCGCTATGCGCCGGACGGGCGGCTGGCCCATGCCGATTCCCACCGCATCGCCGACCTGCGCCACCGCGGCCGGCCAGTCGCCCCCGGCCAGCCGTTCATCCTGGTCACGAACAGCTACCGGCTGTCGGATTGCGGGCTTTTCGCGGCACTGGCCAGCGGGCGGCCGGTGCTTCTGGACAGCACCGCCCGCACGCGCGAGGTGCTGCGCCGCTATGTCGCGCAGCGCCGGGTGCTGGCGCCCGATTCCCGCACCGGCTGGAGCTTTTCGCCCCTGCCCGGCACCTCGGTCCTGTTCGAGACCTCGCCCGCCGCCGCCGGCCATCTCGGCCATCTCGATACCCCGGTCGAGCAGGCCGGGCTTGGCCCGGACGGATTCCTGCGGCTGCGGCTGCACCTCTGACGCCAAGGCGCTTGCATCCGCCGCCGCCCGCGCCTATCTAGGCGCCGAGAGGTTGGCGCGGGCGAGCGCCTCGCCAACCCGGTCAGGTCCGGAAGGAAGCAGCCGTAACGAGTCCCGCTTGGGTCGTTGTCCAGCCTCTCACCTGTTTTCCTCGCAGCGCTTTAAAGCTAAAAGCCCTCGCTTTTCAGGGCTTGGTTCTGTTTTGGGGCCAGAATTCGGTGCCGGAAACAGGGTTGCAGATGGCTGGTCATGTCCGACCTTTGACGGTCAAAGCTACGTCCGCGCGGTCCCCGTCACGCTGCAACCTATCCTCGGCAAGAAGAGCTAACCGCCCCTCTCGGCCCCGGCCGGCGCGAGGCCACGCGGGCGCTGCCCTCTGCCGTCGCGGCGCTATCCCCGACGACCCCTTGGCCGTCGCGGAGCAATCGCTGGACCTGCTGGTGATGCGCAACATGCAGTCATTTGACCCGAACGCCCGCCAAGCCCGGCTGGACGCTCTGCGGCGCGAACGAAACGCATCAGGTTGAACATGAGATAGACGCTTACCTTGACCAGCATGGGCTTGACTGGATTTTGCAGTTACCGATAAGGCCGTCACGACCGTTTCAAAGGTCTATCTGCCGACGCTACGCAGCCTATTCCGCTGCGCGGTCGAAAAGGACAAGCAGCCGAGCAACCCAGCCGAAACGCTGCCGCTGGGTAAGCCTAGACGAGTGCACCCGAGAAATGGGATACACCACGCTCGAGGCGGTCAAGGTTCTGCGGTTCTGGTGGGATTACCAGCCCAAGTCGGGCCCGAAAAGCAAGGTTCTGGAAGGCGAGCGCATGACCGCCGCAAGCGGTGGGTGCCGCTTCTCTGCGCGTTCACCGGGGCGCGCGTGGCCGAAATCACCCAGCTTAGGCGGCAGGACGAAGGCGCGACCATCGCACGAATCACGCCCGAGGCAGGCGCTACCAAGACAGGCCAATGGCGCGACGTGCCGTTGCATCCGGAATTATCGAGATAGGCTTTCTGGACTACCTCGACACTATCCCCTCTGGGCCGATCTTCCACAATGAGCCGCACTCCCATCGGTTCGTTTACGCGGCGAAGAAACTGGCGAACCGGCTAGGCGACTGACTGCAAGAGCAAGAGCTTGTTCCCACTGGCGTCCAGCCGTCGCATGGCTGGCGGCACCGGCTGAAAACGGTGGGGCGCGAGGTTGGTATTGATGGCCGAGTTCTGGACTGTATCCAAGGTCACGCCCCGCGAACGGCTGGTGATGATTACGACGACGTGACGCCTAACAGTGAGCTACTCCCCGCTCCTTGGACAGTTTTCGGGGATATTTAAGCTACTGCCTGCGCTTGCTGATCGATTTCGATATTGTTGAAGTAAACCACGGCGGGTGGCCGTCCACCATGGGCGGTGTGGGGCCTCTGGTGGTTGTAGAAGGTGATCCATCGGCCAATGGCAGCCTTGGCCTGTGACCCCGTTTCCCAGGCATGCAGGTAGACGCATTCGTATTTCAGGGACCGCCACAGGCGCTCGATGAAGACATTGTCGATGCACCGCCCCTTGCCGTCCATCGAGATGCGGGTGCCGACGCGCTTTAGCCGATCTGTCCAGGCGAAGGACGTGAACTGGCTGCCCTGGTCAGTGTTCATGATCCCCGGCGCGCCGAAGCGGTGGATGGCCTCCTTCAGCGCCTCAACGCAGAAGTCGGCCTCCAGCGTGTTCGAGATGCGCCAGGCCAGAACCTTGCGTGTGAACCAGTCCATGATGGCCACCAGATACAGGAAGCCGCGCCGCATCGGCAGGTAGGTGATATCGGCGCACCAGACCTGGCCGGGACGATCCACCCGCAGCCCGCCCAGCAGGTAGGGCCAGGTCTTGTGGCCCTTCCTCGGCTTGCTGGTGTTGGGCTTCTGATAGATCGGCATCAGGCGCATAAGTCGCATGAGCCGCCGAATGCGCTTCTGGTTCACGCCATGGCCTTCGTTCTGCAGGTGCCAGGTCATCTGGCGAACCCCATAGAACGGCGTGTCGAGGAACTGCCGGTCGATCAGCCGCATCAGGCCGAGGTTCTGATCCGTCTCTCCAGCCGGCTCGTGGTAGAACGACGAGCGCGAGATCGACAGCAGGCGGCACTGCGCCCCGATGGACAGCGCCGGGTGGTTCCGTTCGATCATCCCACGCCTCACTTTCCGGTCCACGGCTTGAGCTTTCGTGACAAAAAATCGTTGGCGACAGCCAGCTCCCCGATCTTGGCATGCAGTGATCGGACCGTCTCTTCATCCACCTCCGTCGAGGGCTTCTTGCCGCCGCGCTCGAAGATATCCGCAGCTCCGTCGAGCAGCGCCTTCTTCCATTGATGGATCATCGTCGGATGCACGCCGTATTCGCCCGCCAGCTCTGACACAGTGCGCTCGCCCTTAACGGCCTCGAGCGCCACGCGCGCCTTGAAGCCCGCGTCATGGTTTCTGCGTTTCCGCATTCCTGATCTCCTCGTTCTTGGAGACCAGCAAACGTCAGATCGTAGCTTCCGTCACTGTCCGATTTCCGGGGAGCAGCTCACAGGTCGCTGAAAAAGTCAGCCCTCGACCTGCCCCGCGGAACATGATTCACCCTGCGCCGGTCGATGGGGGTGATAAAAATGCGCGGGGCGGACGAGGCGAGCGGATCGCTGTTCAGCTATGTCGACCTTGAGGCCCGCATCCTCGCGGGCTACCCGCTGCGGACGATCCGGCAGGTGGTGAACGAGGCGCGCCAGCCTGGATGCTGCGTCCGATGAGCTCTACACCGACTTTGGTCGCCCCTCGATCCCACCGGAGCGGCTGATCCGGGCGAGCCTGCTGCAGCTCCTCTATTCGGTCCGGTCCGAGCGCCAGCTGATGGAGCAGATGAACCACGATCTGCTGTTGCGCTGGCCTCGGCATTGATGATCCCGTGTGGGGTGAAGGGCGCCCGGAAATCCGTCCGGGGGACGGATTTCAGCCCTGAACGGGCGAAGCCCCGAAGGCCGACCGTCTTCGCAAGAACCGCGACCGGCTGCTGAGCACCGACATGTCGCGCAAGATCATGGCCGCGATCCTGGCGCACCGCCAGGCGCCGCCGCTGCTGTCTGACGACCACTTCTCGGTCGACGGCACGCTGGTGAAGGCATTCGCCATGGGCCTCGAACCGGTGGCGGCCTGATGGCTCACCCTCGATGAAGAGCGTCCCAACCGCGGACGGGCGAGACCCCGCCGGATGACGAAGCCGGCGATCCTCCCGGACTCGGGCTCCCCGCCACCGATCCATCCGCCTTGACCGTAGCCGCCAAGACCGATCCGATGCCCCGCAACCAACGCCACAGCCGCCATGCCGAGGTCGATTTCCGGGGTCAGAGGCGGACGAATGCCACCCATGGCCCGCCCCCGCTCCGGACGCGCGGCTCTACAGGACATCCCCGGCACCGGGCGATGCTGTGCTTCATCGGTCATGCCTTGATGGAGAACCGGTCGGGCCTGATCGTGCGGGGCGGTCTTGACCGCCAACAATCTCGCCCGGCTCCCGAGGCTGCTTGGCGCTTGACCAAGGGAGCCGGCGAGAACGCCGCTCGCCCGCCGAAACAGCCGCAAGGCGCCAAGCTCCTGATGGCCTCAAGGGGAAAACATCCCGGCAGCGCGACTATTTCAGCGACCTGTTAGAACACGATTCTTGCCATATCGCCCGAAAAGTTGGCGGCTGGTCTGCAAGTCAAAGAGGCCGTTCAGTCTATGGTTCAGTCTGGCGTGACAGCAGAAGATCTTCTGCTGGGGCGCGAACAGAACGGCTGATCGAGACAGTGGCTGACCGTCTCGGCCCGATAACGACCGGAAAGGCTCGCTGCGCAAAATGGGAAACGGGAATTAGACCGTTCCCGTTGCGCTCGTCCGTAGCGGCAACCTTTTGATTTCAGTTGATGGCGTGGGGTTCCCCGCGCAGCCCCTCTCATCGCGCCAAAAACATCAAACCTTGACACTGGCCTTCATGACCCGCTGGTTTCACACGCCCGAAAGATCGCAGAGCCTCGAACCTTTTGCCCCCGACACCGGTACCCTTACTCCCGCCCCCAATCCGCGTCGCGCATCTCGCGCAAGCGGCTGGCCGTGCGCTCGAATTCGAAGGCGCCCTCGCCTTCCGCGTAAAGCCGTTCCGGCTCGTCTGCCGCGCTGGCGATCAGCCGCACCCTGGCCTCGTAAAGCGCGTCGATCAGGGTGACGAAACGCTTGGCCTCGTTGTAGTTCGACTGCGACAGCCGCGGAATCGAGTCGATGAAGAGCACGTCCAGCGCCTCGGCAATGGTCAGGTAGTCGCCCGGGCCCAGCGGCCGGCCGCAGAGTTCCCAGAAGCTGGCGCGGCCGATGCGGCCGACATGCTGCGGGATCTCGACCTGGCGGCCCTTGATCTCCAGCACCAGGGCCGGGGACGGCTGCCCGCCCGTCTCGGCCCGCCACAGCGCGTCCATGCGGTCATGCGCCTCGGCATCGGCGGGGACGAACCAGACCTGGCCGCCCTCGTCGCGGTTCTGGCGGTGGTCGGTGGCGCTGACCAGTTCCACCACCTCCAGCCGCTCGCGCAGAAGCGCGATGAAGGGCAGGAAAAGCTGGCGGTTCAGCCCGTTCTTGTACAGCTCCTCGGGCACCCGGTTCGAGGTGGTGACCACCGTCACCCCCTCCTCGAACAGGATCTGGAACAGCCGGCCGACGATCATCGCATCGGCGATGTCGGTGATCTGCATCTCGTCGAAGCACAGCAGCCGCACCTGCCGCGCCACCTCCAGCGCGACCGGGCGCACCGCGTCCTGCTGGCCGGTCTTGCGCACCGCCTCGAGACCGGCCTGGATCTCCTGCATGAACTCGTGGAAATGCACCCGGCGCTTGGCATCGGTCGGCGCCGCCGCCATGACCAGGTCCATCAGCATGGACTTGCCGCGCCCGACGCCGCCCCAGAGGTAGAGCCCCCGGACCGCAGGCGCCGCCGCCGGCGCGGCGCCGCGCAGCCGCGACAGCCAGCCGTTTCTTTGCGGCGCCGGGGCCGGAGCGGCGCCCAGCTCGCGCACCAGCCGGTCCAGCACCGGCAACACGCCGCGCTGTGCGGCATCGGGCTGCAATTGCCCCGCGGCCACCCGGGCCTCGTAGAGTTCGGATACGTTTGCCATATTCGCCCCCTGCCAAAGAAAGAACCGGCCCGCAAGGGCCGGCTCCATCATTCCCGACGTTTTCGGCGGGATCAGCGGCCGAGTCGGCTGAAGCTGCCGCGCGGATCGGCGCCATTGCCCAGCCAGTTCTGCGTGACCGCCGCGATCTGGTTGACGATCTGCACGCGCTGGGTCAGGCCCCTGGCGTCGGCCTCGTCCCCGGCCTTGCCGACCAGGGCGGGGAATTCCGCCTTGATGGTCTGCGGCTGGGTCAAGGCGGCGCCGCTGCGGGCGTCAAAGACCTGCACGCTGTATTGGATATTGTGCACGCCGGCGTTCTGCAGCCTCTCGCGCACCTTGGGGGTGATGGCGTGGAACTGGCCAAGCGTCGCGACGATCCGCACGCGGGTCTTGCCATGCAGCCCGGCCGCGCCCTTCCGGATGCCCTCCTCGACGATGGCCGCGGCCTGGGCGCGGCGGTCGCCGGCCGGCTCGCCGTGCCAGACGATGTCGAAATCGGGGGTGTAGCTGTTTTCCTCGCTGGTGGTCAGCGTCTCGGGCACGGCGACCTCGACCGAGGCGACGCGCCAGGTCGCGGTCTGGGCGCGGTCAAGCTGGTCGTATCGGGTTTCCCAGGTCTGCCCGGCGCAGCCGGCCAGGCCAAGCGCCAGACCCAGCGCCAGAAGGGCGGGTTTAAACATGATGGATCCTCGTTAGGAACTGTGGTGAAAGGACAGTGCGCGAACGGCGTGCAGGGCAGGAATGGTCGGGCTTCCCTGATGCGGCCGTGGCATGGAATTGCAACCAAAAGGTGATTCACCCCTTGGTTGCGACGCAGATTAAGCCATGTTTTCCAATGCGCAACCGCTTTCTCACCGCCGTTTCAGGCGATGGCGCGGTTGCGCGTCTCGGTGCGGATGAAGAGCGTGGCGAGGGCGGCCAGCAGCAGCAGCGCCGCGAAGACCCCGATGGCCAGGCCGAAGCCCCGCGCCACGACATAGCCCATCAGCGAGGGCGCCAGCAGCCCGCCCAGCCGCGCCACCGCGCTGGCGGTGCCCATGCCGGTGCCGCGCAGCCCGGTCGGGTAAAGCTCGGGCGTGAAGGCATAAAGCGCGCCCCAGGTGCCCAGAAGCGCAAAGCTCATCATCAGCAGCGACCCCGCGACCAGCCAGGGGCTGGCGGCGATGGTGAACAGGAAGCAGCCGGCGGCGCTGAGCAGCAGGAACACCTGCAGCGTCGGCTTGCGGCCCCAGGCCTCGACGCCATGCGCGGCCAGGGCATAGCCCGGCAGTTGCGCCAGCGCCATCAGCACCAGGAAGCCATAGCCGCGCACGAAGCCGAAACCGCCCTTGGCCAGTTCCGCCGGCAGCCAGACGAAGACGCCGTAATAGGATAGCGAGACCAGGAACCAGGCGGCGAAGATGCCCAGGCTGCGGTCGCGCAACTCGGGACCGAGCAGCCCCTGCCCCGCGCCCTCGGCCACGGGCGCGGTCAGCGCCACGTCGGGCGGCAGCGCGCGGGCGCCATTGGCGGTCAGCACGCGGTCCACCACCTTGCGCGCGCCGGCCTCGTCACCCTTGCGCAGCAGATACATCGGCGATTCCGGCACCCAGAGCCGCAGCCAGATGCCGATCAGCGCCGGGATCGCCGCGACGGCGAAGATCCAGCGCCAGGGCTCGGCCGCGCCGGCCAGATGCGCGATCCAGGCGGTCAGCGCGATGACGATGGTGCCGAGCGCCCAGAACCCTTCTAGCCAGACCAGCCAGCGGCCGCGATTGCGGGGCGGCAGGAACTCGGCCATCATCGCGTAATCGACCGGCAGCGTGCCGCCCACCGCCATGCCGGTCAGGAAACGCAGCGCCAGAAGCGACCAGAAATCCGGCGCAGAGACCGAGGCGATGCCGAAGACCGCATCGCAGCTGACCGTCAGCAGCAGCACGTTGCGCCGCCCGATGCGGTCGGCGATGCGGCCGAACAGCGTCGCGCCGACGAACATGCCCAGGAAGAACAGCGTGCCGGTCTGCAAGGCCTCGGGCACGGTCAGCCCGAAGCTCGCCGCAATCGAGGCGGCGGTGAAGCCGATGGCGATGACCTGCATCGCATCCGCCGCCCAGACCAGGCCGAAGATGGCCAGCAATCGCTGCTGGAAGCGTCCGGCGCCGCCCTGGGCCAGGGCCTCGTCGATGGTCAGTTGCATGGCTCGCCTTTCGCTGATGCGTCAGGCGCAGTCTTGCGACCACCGCCGCCATGTCCAGTCCAAACCGCCGTTCCGGCACGAAAAAAGAGCCGCCCCCATGGGCGGCCCCTGCGAGTCAGGCCAGCGCCACCTCGAAGCTGGGCAGCCAGCGTTCCAGGACGAAGACCTGCCCGCCCCAGGTCACGCTGCGGATCAGCGTGCTGCGGATCAGCCCGCGATGCGCGCCATAGCCGCAGCCCGCGGCATCGGTCAGCGTCCGGTAATCGGTGGCGCTGCGCTGCATGGCATAGCGCAGCCCCGTCACCGTGCCCGCCACATCGACGACGATCTCGCCGCCCGACACCGAGGCCGCCGTGATCGCACCGCCGCCGACTGCCTCCAGCCCCAGGTTGGCTGGATCGCCGCCATAGCCGGCATAAAGGCCGCCGACCGTGGTCAGGCTCTCGTCGCCGCGGACCGAAACCGGGATGGTGATCCGGTTCCCCTCCCGCACCGGCGTGCCGGGCAGAAGGTTCCAGGCCCGGCCGGCGGCATCCTCGGCCGCGGCCCAGACCCCGACCTCATAGGCGCGGACATATTCCGACCACAGCTTGTGCACGCCTTTGCCATCGGCATTGTCGATCTTGTAGGGATAGAGCGGCCCGATCAGCACGCCGCCCTGCTCGCGCACCAGGTCCAGCTGGTCCAGCTTGCAATCGTGCAGGTTGCTGTCCGCGCCATGCATATAGCCGCCGGTCTGTTGCAGGAACAGCTTCGGTGCTGCCGCCTGCCCGGCCAGCCGCTGGATCTGGCCGTGCCAATCGGCCAGCGTGGCGCGGGCGGCGGCCAGCCACCAGCCGCGCGGCCGGGCGACATCGGCCTCGCCCTGGTTCAGAAACAGGCGCGGCACCCGCACCGTGCTGCCTTGGGCGGCAAAGACCCGTGCGGCCTCGGTCAGCCACCATTCGCCGTTCTGCCAGGGCGCCAGCAGGCCCGAGGTGCCGGTCGCGCCGTCGTCGTCCAGGTTCTCGATCGACTGCCCGCCGGCATCGTGGAACTGGAAGGCAACGCCCTGCGGCGCCAGCCCCTCGCGCAACAGCCCGCAGGCCAGGACCGCGCCCTCGGGGATCGAGGTCTGCACCAGCATCGGCCCGGCGCCGCTGGCCTGGGCCGATGTATCATAGCCGTTCAGCAGGGGGTTGGCGACATTGGCCACCGCCACCCCATCCACGCGCTTGAGCCCGGTCAGCATCAGCGCGCCGGGATTGGCCGCGCCGCCGAAGACGTCACGCCAGCGCCGCCCGTCCGGTGCCAGCTCGGCCCCGAAATTCGCGCCCAGCGACAGCGACTGGCCGCGCGCCATCATCAGATCGACGGTATTGACGGGCGCCGTTACGCCGCCCGAAAATGCGCGATCACCTCCTCGAAGCGCAGCAGGAAGGCGCCGCCGACCGGCTTGGTGCAGACGGCGATCCGCTTGACCGTGCCGCGCACATATTGGCCGGTGCGCACCTGGGCATAGTTCACGCCCGGCGTGCCGGCCGGGGTCTCGGACAGCATCGTGCCGGCCAGCGTGAAGGCGCGCACCGTCCGCGCGGCATTGTCGATCTCGATGCCGACGACAAATTCCTGGCCATAGGTCACGGTGCCCAGGGCGATGCTGCGGGCCACCCCGTCGTGATAGCGCGCCTGCAAGGCGCCGTTGTTGTTCTGGATCGCGATGGTGCCGCCCGAAGGGTTCGCCGCCAGGATCTGCGCCACGCCCGAGCCATAGGCATCCAGCACCGCCCGCACGACGATGAAGACCCCGTCGATGTTCGGATTGCTCAAATTGGTCGCCTGCAGGCTGCGGCCATCGGCAAAGACGATGCCCTCGGCCGCCATGGCGACCGCCGCGCCCGAGGCGGTGGCGGCCAGCGCCCAGCCGCCGTTCCCCTTGTTGGCGAGCCCCGTCACCGCCGCCGCGGTCCCGGTCACGCTCGAACCCGCATCGAAATAACCCGCCGCCAGCGTCATTTCCGGCACCACCTGCACCGGAGGCGTCACGATCAGCGCCGCGGTCGTGGCCTCGGCCGCACCCGCCTCGTTCACCCAGCGCACGCTCAGCGCATATTCCCCGGCCTCGGCCAGTTGCAGCCGCATCTGCGCATCGACCTGCGCCTTGATGCTGCTGCCGTTCAGCGTCACGTCCCATTCCGCCACCGGCGCCGGCGTTCCCGAACCCGCACCGATGTCCAGCGTCACCGTGGCGCCCAGCACCGCGTCGGCCGGCAGCATCGATGGCTGGCGCATCACGGCGGGCACCACGCTCGCGCCCTGCCCCTCGACCAGCGTGGCGCCGCGCGCATCCAGCAGCGGCACCGCGCGGTCGGCCAGATAGATCCGCTGCACGCCGCGGAACAGCGCGCCGTTCAGCCCGTTGTGGATCGCCAGCGGTGTATCGCGGGCATCGACCAGCACCAGGTCGCTGTCGCGCTTCTGGCCAAAGGGCAGCGCCTCATAGCCGGCGAAATCCTGCGCGACGATCAGCCGGGTCAAGCCGCCCTCCTTCGCCGCCTTCATGTTCTGCGCGCTGGTCCGCTCCAGATCGCCCAGCGTGATGTCCTGGGCCGAGGCGATGAACAGGCCCTTCACTTCGAACACCTTGGCGACATATTGGTTGTAACCCTCGACCGTCCAGCTGGTGCCGGCGCTGTCGCCCTCGGCATTGACCAGCAGCGCCAGCGACCATTCGCCCTGCGCATTCGTGGTCGCCTCGACCCTTTCGGTGACGACCCGCGTGCCTCCGAACACATCCGATCCGCTCAGCGTGGCGACGATCTTGCCCTGGGAAATCGGGGCGAGGGTGGCATCCATCAGGACACCCCTGACTGTGGCTTTGTTCGGCATGTTGGTCCTCTGCTCATTCCGAAAGGCGCGGCCATTATCCGGGCCTTTCGCGGCAGTTGCCGTGCCGGGCAAAGCAACGGCCTTGCCGCGGCCGAAGCCGCGGCGCAACCCATTGCGCGAGCGATGCAGTCATAATGCAATTATAGATTGCATTTGTATAAATACCCTAGCAGTCTGCCGTTGACACAACCTTAACGCGAGCGCGCTGCGAGGGCCGCATGAGCAAGAAGCAGATCCTGGTCGATCACGCCGATTACCGCATCACCCTGCTGCAAGCCGGCGACCGGCCGGCGGATCGGGTGATCGTCAGCTTCGGCGGCCAGCCCTCGGACCTGTCGGATGTGGGTTTCGGCAGCCAGTTCGCGCTGGAGAATGGCTGGGACAATGTCTTCGTCGCGCAAAGGCACGGCACGCAATACCAGGGCCTGCCGCTCGAGGCCTTTCGCGACGCCGTGCGGCCGGTGGTCGCGGGCCGCGATTGCGTGACCTATGGCGCCAGCCTGGGCGGCTATTGCGCGCTCTACTATGGCGGCGCCATCGACGCCCGGATCCTGGCCGCGGCGCCGATGCTGCCGGCCTGGAAGCCCTTGAAGATCCGCCGCTATGCTGACCTGCCTGTCACCCACCGGCCGCTTTCCGAGGCGCCGCGCGCCCGCCGCGCCCCGGTGGTGATCTTCGATCCCGAGCGCGTGCCCGACCAGTTCCTGGTCACGCATATGGTGCAGCCGGCCTATCCGCAGGCCCGGCTGGTGCGCATTCCCTTCGCCGGCCATACCGTGCTGATGACGCTGGCCGAGCTGCGCTGTCTCAAGCCGCTGATCAAGGGCATCGTCGAGCGCGACGAGATCATCGCCTTCGACCCGCCCAGCCCCCGCCACTCGGTCTGGCATCTCGAGAACGCCCGCAAGCAGATGCGCGCCGACCGCGACCGGGCCATCCGCCACCTGCGCGCCAGCCTGGAAATAAAGCCGACGAAACAGGCCTTCAGCATGCTGGCAAGCGCGCTCCTGGGCGAAAGCCGCACCGACGAGTTGCGCCGTCTGCTGGCCGAGGGCAGCGCCTCGGGCAACAAGCTGCTGGTGCCGGTCCCGGCCGTGCAACGCCAGTTGGCCGCCGCCGGGCTGCTGGCCTAGGCCCGGCGCCTGGTCCTGGTGCGAGGCTGCTGGGCCTCGTCCGCGTCCTGCGCGTCGGGCGTCACGAATTCGGCAAAGTCCGGCGACGTATCGACGAACTTGTCAAAGGTGCACAGCGCCATGCCCTCGGCGCTCAGATAGTCGAAATGCCGTTCGCGCACCCGGCGGACATCGCTCTCCGAGGCCCGCGTCATGCCGCGCTTGCGCAGCGTCTGCGCCTCGTGCCGCGGGGTATCGTTGTCGCCGCGATGGGTGACGATGCAGGGGAAATGCGGATCCGTCACCGAGACCAGGTGTTGCGGGATCTTGTAATGGCCATAGTCGAAGACCGTGCGCGTGCTGTGCCGCACCGCCGCGCCGGCGCTGAAGAACGGGCTGTACCAGTTGTAGATGCCCTCGGTCGGCCCGTCGGTGACGCAATAATACAGCGACGAGAAACTGACCGCGAAATGCGCGTTGCGCCACAGGCCGGCGGCATGGCGACGCAACCGGCGAATGAAGTCCTTGGACACGCAATCGTCGTCGTCCAGCCGGAACTGCACCGTGTCGGGCAGGTTCAGCGCCAGTTCCGGCGCCAGCATGGTGATGGCCTCCGAGACATGCATCGGCGCGACGAAGCGCAGCTCGACCTGCGGCGCCACGGCGCAGATCTGCTCGAGTCGGGTCCGATAGGCCGCGGGCATGCGGTCCGAGGACAGCACCAGGAAGCGGAAGTTCGAATCGGACTGCGCCCGCATCGAGGCCAGCGTCAGATGCTCGAAGGTCGCCAGCCGCGCCTCCATCCGCTCGGCGGCGAACAGCTCGGCCGCCTTTTCCTCATAGATCGCCTCGAGCTCGTCGTCGCTCTTGTTGCGATAGGCTTTCCAGTCACCGCGCCCGAGCATGGAAAACCGACACACACCAAGGATCGCGATATCCTGTTCCCGCATCACTCGCTCATCAGTTGAAAATCCCCTTATGCCTTAACAGAGAGCTTCGCCCCGCGCCACAACCTAAACGATACAGTTTCGTCCGAACGACCAGGCGCGGCATCTGCGCAACGTGTCGCGGACCTGCCATACAAAAGCCCCGCGACCGGCTTGGGTCGCGGGGCTTTTTGGCTGGATCGTGGTGCCGGTGAAGGGACTCGGTTACTATTTTCTATCAATGATATGGTGCGCCTATGCGTAGTTTTTGCGCGATCAACTACCCCACCAACGGAGGAATCTCATGCGCGTGATTGTCTGCGGCGGCCGAGACTATGACGACCGGAACGGCCTGTTCGAGGCGATGGACCGGCTCCATAAAAAGTTCGGAATCACCCGCGTAATCCAAGGCGGCGCAACGGGCGCAGACCGGCTCGCCTATGAATGGGCCGCGTCTCGCATGATCGCGGTGGAGAACGTGCCAGCCGACTGGAAGAAGCACGGCCGCGCGGCTGGGCCGATTCGCAACCGCGCGATGCTGGATCTCAAGCCGGCCTTCGTCATCGCCTTCCCAGGCGGGCGCGGCACCGCCGACATGACGCGGCAAGCCCGAGAGGCGCGCGTGCCGGTCTATCGCCCCATCCACGGAGGAACGACAGCATGAGCGAGCTTAAGCTTTCCGAGCGGATCCGCGTCGGGCTGGCGGTCAATGGGGAAATCGTGATCGGCAGGGGAACCGCCGTGCCGCTTATCAAGGCGCTGGAAGCCATGGAGCGCGATGCTGACAGGTGCAATAAGGCGCTGGCCGACTTTGCTGCAATGCGGGATCGGCGCGACGCTTTGAACGAGCGAATCATCCGAGACATTCTCGTCGTTGCCTTTGCCCTAACCTGCATTGGGTGGACGCTGGCGGGAGTGATCCGTTGACCCACCCCCGCGACCAGATCACCAAGGAGAGGACATGAGCGACTGGCAACCGATTGAGACGTGCCCTGACTATGGCGAGCCGTTCATCGCGACATATCGGAATGAGGATTGGCGATGGGTGCCGGAGATCTGCGTCGTGTCGGATCGGATACGCACCACTGCCGGCGATGAGTTCCCGGCCACCCACTGGACGCCGCTTCCGAAGCCGCCCCAGCCCCCGGAGGACGCGCGATGAGTGACGTGATGCTGCTGGGCGTCTTGAGGATGCCCTACGATATGGCGATGCACGATGAATTGTCGCGCCTCCAATTCCACAGTCGCGGCGCGGAAGCGGCTGACCGTATCGAAGCGGACGAAGCCGAACTCTCCCGCCTCCGCGCCGAGGTGGAGCGGTTGACTTCCGAGCGGGACACCGCCAAGAAATACATGGCGGCATATGCAGAATGTGACCGGATAGGAACAGAAGCATATCGAAACCTTGCAGATCAGCATGACGGATTGCGCGCCGAGATGGAGAGGCTGACCGGAGCGTTGGAGGGCGCGCTTGCAGACAGCGCGCGGCTGACCCTCGCCCTAGCCGACGAGCGCCGGCACGCGGACGCGCTGGCGGAGGCGTTGACCAAAGCAGGTGAAGCGTTGATTAGCGTCTGCCCGGGAGAAGTTGGTGGGGCTCTGCAGCAGCACCGCGCCCGGCGTCAGGGGTGAGCGATCAAGCCCCGTATCGCCCCCACGACGTTCGCGTGTCCTTCGGCTGTCGGTCAAGATACGGCTGGTCACAACCGCAGACGCGGCATTTGGCGCGGCGGCAGAATTCCAGCTCGGTAATATCTGCGGGCAGATCCTGAGGGTAGAAGGTGATCGGCCGGTCCTTGCAACGCCAGCACGTCACGATGACATGCGTGGTGCCGGGGTCAAAGAGTAGGCGGTGGCGGACCATGGCGATTCCCTCTGCGCGCATGAGAACGCATCGGGAACACAGAGTCTAGCGGCAGACGGTCTCGAACCCGATCACAACGTCGGTCGCGGCCTCGCCCACCGCGTCCGGCGTGTCGGCATGGGCTTCCAGAGCCGCCCGCAGCCGCGCCACATCGGCACGCTGGCCGAGGCAAATCCCGGGGTCAGTCGCGCTTGGACCGGCGCAGGCGCTCACGCCAATCGCCGCCAGCATCGCGAGAGCGATCTTTCGCATCCTGTATCCTTTCGACTGTCTTGATGGTGTCCGCGTCCTGCCGCGCCTTGGCGTCCGCCCTGCCCTGGCCTCTGCCTTTGAGCCAAGCGCCGACGACCCCGGCCAGCGCTACCAGCGCCCCGATCAGCCACGCGGTCATTCGTGCCTCATGACAGCTGTGGGATAGCGCACCGACAAGATAGACACTGCCATACCGAGCGGATGGCGCGTCCCGTCAGTGCCGGCCCATCCGGTGCCGACCGCACCGTCATCGCTCACGGTGCAATAGGCGATGGCTTGCAGGTCGCCTGACTTGGCGCGGTCAAGCAGGTCCTCGATCACGGCGATGATTTCACCGTCCGGCTCGGGCACAGTCTGCACTACCTGCAACTTGACAACATCGCTCATCGCTTACCCCCTTGGTCCACCAGCCGGCCGATCACGCCCAGCACCAGCAGCGCGCCCGTCGCATAGCTGACGATGTGAGGCGGCACCGATGCGCGCATGTCGTCGGGCAGCTGCGCCCAAGTCAGCTGCACGGTCGCGGCGATTGCCATGGCCTGCGTGGAGTAGTAGCGCCAGACGCGGCGCCAGTCGGAAACCAGCTTCATTTCCTTCCCCCAAAGATGGATTGCAGCAGCGCCAGCAGCGCGGCAAAGACGCCCTGCCCCGGCGCTGAAGTCGGTTGAGAGCCGGGTTTGCCCGGTGCAGCGGTCGCGCTGAAGCGAACAGGCGGCAGTCCCTTGAGCCGCTGATGCAGCGCCGCCATGGTGCGCGGCCCGGCAACCCCATCTGCGTTCAACCCGGCATCGACCTGGAAGCGGCGGATCTCGGTCGCGCCATAGCCGGCCAGCACCAGTGCCGCGCGGACGTATCGGGCCTGCCGATCAGCCAGCCCATTCGTGCCGCCGTTGATGCGCCTCGTGATGGTGGTCAGATCGTTGGCATCAGCGTAGCTGTTCAGGCTGGCGCGGGTCGGGTTGCCGCTGGACCAATACCAGATCGGCCCGAGGCCCTCCCAGGGGTCGGTGTTGACCGCATCGGGCGTCACCTCGAAATCCGGCGCCTTCGGGTCCAGCTTGCGCGCCCAGGCCGTGAAGGATCGATAATTCGCCCGCCCGGTGATCTGGACCGGCCCCCGTCCCCGGAAGCGCGATCCGTCGCCCGGCTGGGTGTTGCCCAGATCGGCGCGGCCCTCATATCGCTTCTGCGCCGCAGTCGGCCCCCAGATTTCCCGGTCATAGCGCCAGCCGCCGCTTTCGTGCGCCAGTTGCCCGAGGTAGTGCGCGAGCCGGTGCGGCTTTTCCAGGCCGGCCCCGACGCCGGCCTTCGCCAGCCCAGCGACTGTCGAGCGCATGTTGTCGTTTACCCCGGCGCCTGCGATGGCGGACAGGTGGTCAGCAGTTAGCTGCATGTCGTCCTCACGTGAAAAAGCCCGCCTCAGGGGTGGTGCTGGCGACGGGTGAGAATCGGTGTTTCGCCCAACGATTGCTGGGCGAAATGGTGGTGCTCGCAGGTGATGGAAATCAGCGGTGCGGGGCGGATGCGTCCAGTTTGTGGGCGGTCAGCGGATCGCGTTCCCGACCGCCCATGTCGCCCAGATGATCCGGCAATGGTCAGGCTCGAACACCCGGTCCATGGCGCGCAGGAAGGCCCGCCGCGCCGCGCAGTCGCGGGTCTCGTAGGCAATGGCGCAGACCGGCTTGTAGCGCCCCGTCAGCAGCAGCCCGAGGCAGGATGATGCGGTCCAGTGCATGGCTTACCTCGGCGGGATGGTCCGGTCCCGCCAGTGCTGGACCTCGTTCGTGATCTGCAACCGGTTCTCGATCCGGTCCAGCTGCCGCGCGATCTGTCGATGGTCGTCGTCGTGGTTGTCGAGGCTCTCGCGCACGTCCTCGATCAGCTTGCGCAGGTCCGCGATGGCCTCCTTGACCTCATGAGGCGCGGGCGCCCGGTCGGCAGGCGGCTTGCCATCGCCCTTCTTGGTGCCCCACCATGTGCCGAGCGCGATCAGAAACGCGGCGATACCGGCGCCGATGGCCTGCACCGTCTCATTCGTGGGCGGCATTGCGGATCCTCCAGACCTTGACCTCTTTCCCGCAGTCCACAGCGGCAGACACCATGCAGACCCCGCAGAAGCCAATGCCTAGAAATCCGTATGTGAAAACGCCTGTGCCCCACGGGTTTGACGGGTAAATGCCCGCCGTGATGGCTAGGAAAACCTGGCTGTTGAGCGACACGGCCGCGAGCCGAGCGAAGGGTGTCCACGCGGATCGACCGTTGATATGGAGGGCCACGGCATGACAGGCGCCGACGATGGCATAGAGCGCGCCCCAGCTAGTCTCTCCCATGATGCCCAAGGCTCGCGAGAAGCTCGCCACGCTCATGCTGGTCGCCGGGATCAGCAGCCAGAGGCCGAAGCCGAGCGTGTATATGGCCAGCATCCATTCCAGCTTGCGCTTGCCGAAGTGCGTGAACCACCGGACGAAGCCGGCGGCGAGGGTTCGCAGCATCATGCGACCTCCTGTTTGGTTAGGGTCGAGCAAAGCGGCAGGACGGGATGAACCGCTTGAGCTTCCAACCCGGCAGCATGAGGCTGTCCTCGGGATCGCTCTCCATGATGTCGCAGCGATGGGCGCCGTAATTGCCAAGGCTGCCGTCAGCGAACGATGACACGTCCTGCGACTGCATTGCGATCTGCACCTGCGTCATGGGGCCGTCGCAGGTGACAACAACCGCATTCCCGTCCAGCGTGACGCTGGTGATATTGGCGCCTGTCGCTTCCACACCGTGGTTGGTCAACCCGCCATAGGCCGCGTATTTGTCGACAGCCTCGAACGCCAGCGAGCGGCCAGGACGGACGCTGAAGGGGATGCGCACCGTGTTGCCCGACCAGATCGGGGCCAGCGGCAGCAGGTTGATGTTCTGCCCCGCCTCGCGATGTGCCCAGACTAGGGCCGCAATCTCGCAATGCAGGATCTGATAATCCAGCGTCGGGTGCACCACGTTGTCGGCCAAAAAATTCGGATAGAGCGGCCCGGCGAAGGCAGCGCTGTAATCCTCGACCAGTTGCAGCTGCGCTAGCGTCGAACCCGAATTCGTCGTCGTGCCGTTGGTATAGGCCCCGGTCTGCCAGACCACGACCGGCGGTCGGACGCCCGTTGCGGCTTCTATGTCGTCCAGCGCCGCGTCGTAGCTGACATGCGCCTGCGCCCTATACCATTCGGGCGTCTGGCTCACGTCGGCCTCGCCCTGGATGCAGGCATAGAGCAAGGGCACCGCAGTCGGCTCAACGCTCATCATCTCGGCAAGCCAACGCGCGTGGTTGTCGCGGATCTTGGTGCCGAACGGATCGGGCAACGGGTCGTGATCGAATTGCACGATTGATTGCCCGCCGATCCCGTTGAAGCCTACGATCATGCGATGCAGCGGCAGGCCGAGCTGACGGCGCCACAGATCGAGCGCCGAAGCGAAGGTCAGGCAGGCCGGGATATTTCCAACCGGCACGGCGAAGCTGAGCCCCGTGGCGTGATCGGCCGCATAGCCCTGCGAGAGGGGGCCGTGCAGCGGCATGGTCAAGGCAGCATCGCTCCGCATCAGGCCCCGGTGCATGCGGGAGGCAGGGCGGTTGCGATAGCCCTCCTGCGTCCGCTCGGCTGCGGTGCCGTTGTGACCGAGGCCGAGCGATTGGCCGTCGATGATGACCATATGCTTTTTATCGGGATAGGGGATAGGGCGCTGTCCCGAGGCCAAGGACCATCTGGTGAGCAAGCTCATGCTGCCTCCGCGATAATGGCTAGGCTGTGGCATTTGCCGATGCAGGCCTTGAACAATTCGATACGGGTGATGGACGCAGGCGCCGCCGCAAGGCTTGCGACCTCCATGACCTCGCCATCGCCGCCGATCAGCCGTGACAGACCGTTGACCAGATCGACCTCGACACCGACCGTGGTCCTGACATTCAGCGGGGCGACCCAGAAATCGTTGCTGATATTGTCAGGCACGATGCCGCGATAGAAGGACGTGCCATAGGCCATCCTGATCCTCGTCGGCGTGGCGCCAGCCGGATTGACAGCAATAAGGTCGGCAAAAGTCGCCAGACCTGCGCTCGTCAGCGTCACGTCGCACAGCACCGTGATCTTTCCGAACGGCCCCCGGGTCATGTCGGCCCGCAGGATATTGCCGTTCATCCTGATCCCGTCCGCCTCCATGGCGTTGATGGCGCCGCCCGTGAAGGCGATGTTCGAGAACGACTGCGCCCAAGATCCGCGCGCGGTCAGGGCCGAAATATTCCCGAGCGGCGCGTCTGTGTGGTCGATGTAAACCTGTGCGATTTTCGGCGTCGGGATGGCCCAGACAAGCTGGCCGCCGTGGAACATGGCCCCCATCTGCGATCCGCCTCGATAGATGCGCTGCGCCGCGCCCGCACGCAACACGCCGCCCATCAAAGCCCCTCCGTGCTGATTACGATGGCCGTTGGATTGGCGGCCGAGTAAGCCTGCGCCTCCGCGTCGGTCGTGAATTCCACAACCTCTACCGAAGGCCCTTCCGGCCCCGGCGGCCCAGGCTCTCCTAGCTCCTTCCTCCATCTCCGCCCGTCGTGGGTGACAAGGTCAACGCCGGTTGGGTCCAAGACATATTCTGCTGTTTCTCCGTCCTCCCAGATCTCAATGCTGGTGGCCGCACTGGCCGGGATTGCCGTCTGCGCCGCTTCCAGGCTGTCAAAAACCTGGATGGACTTAATGCCGCGATAAGTGCTCATTCTTCGACCTCGACTTCCGGTTGTGCGAATTGCCAGCCGTCGAACGACCAGCCGATGCCTACGGTGTTCTCGCGCCCGATCAGCGCCTCGTCTTCGGCCAGCGCGTAATCCTCGCCCACGACGACCACCTGCGAGACGATGCCATTTTCGATTTTCGCGATGTAATAGCTCATGCCGCCACCACACTGACCTGATCGGCCCGGACGACGAGGAACAGGAAGCCGTCGCCGCCCTTGCCCACGTCGGCGTTGATCGCGCCGCGCGATCCAGACCCGAGAGTTGCGCCGGGCGAAGCGTCTGTGTTGGCCGCAAGCATCCCCGCTCCACCGATGCACACCGTTGCAGGCGCTGCGATCCAGTCCAGCAGAACCCCAGCGCCAGCCGCACCGGCAACACCAGACGCCCCCGCTCCACCTGCGCCACCGGCGCCGCCGCCGGCGCCCGCTGCCCGCAGCGGCTCGTCGGGACTGCCGAAGCCCAAGCCGCCTGCGCTTCCCTGCCCAGATGTGCCGGCCCCAGCGGCCCCGGTGCCGTTGGTGTTCTGGCCTCGCCCGCCGCCACCCGATCCGCCGTCAGCGCCGTTTGTCACGCCGGCGCCAGCTGTGGCCCCGCCACCGCCGCCAATGGCGGTTTCCGTGCCGCCCCCGGGCAGAGACAGAACCGAGTTGCTGCCGTTATTTCGGGAACTTCCGGAAGTGATCGCGGCCCCGCCCGCCCCGATGGTGACTGCGTAAGACCCGGATGCCAGCGCCGCGCCCAGCGTGCGAAGCAGCCCCCCAGCCCCGCCCCCGCCGGGGACATAGGTCGTGGATTGGCCGCGCCCGCCCGTGCCGCCGCCGGCCCCAAGCGCCCGGTTGTGCCAGTCAATGCCGGCGGAAAGCGTGAAGCTGCCAGACGCGGTGAATGCAATCTCGACATAATCGACACCGCTGCGGCTGAATGGCGTGATCGTGCCGTTGGTGACGGTCAGGGTCGGCTTGGATGGCGACGATCCATTGCCCATGCCCAGCGGCGGCCACCCCGTCCAGATCGGGCCGGGGGCGTTAATCAATCGCATGGTCAGGCCCTGATGATGGTGGCGCCGACGTTGCCAGCCAAGCGATACCGCCACACGTCGCCAGAGGCGAAGGCGATGGCATCGCCGTCTTGCAGGCGGATGCCATTATCCCCGCTCGGCGCACTGTGCCGGGTCACGAGGATAGCGCCGCCCTGGCACTGCAGGATGCCCGCCTCGGTCGCGGCCGGAAGCGCCGTCCAGGTCGCGGAAGTCACGGGGATAGGTGCGTAATCAGCCATTGTTCTGCTCCTGCTGGATGGTGCCGTAGTCGCCGCGCATGAGGCCGTCCCAGATGGCCTGCATCTCAGGCTCTCCGCTGGCGTCGATGGCGGTGTAGGGGATCAGTCCGTGTTCCGGGTGCTGCCAGTCCACGTCGATGCTGCCCGCGCCAGACCAGCGCGGGTTGGAAATGTCGAACTGCATCACGAAATCCTTCTGAACAGGGTGACGCCGGTGTTCGGGGCATAGCCAAGGCATCGCCACGTCCCGGTCAGCGATGCGGTGATATCGGTTCCGGCGGCCGAGCTTGGCTCAAGATTGCTGCCGGCGACGGTTGCCCCGAAGCCGGTCGTTGACCCGCTCTTGTTCTTGGCAAAGCAAAGCTCTCCGACTGACCCAGCCGTCATGCCGGAATGCACCACGCGGTTGCCGCCTGTGCCGGTGTTCGATGCGCCGATATACATTTCTGCGCGGCTGGTCGTCACCTTGTCCTGATGCACGCCGAGGCCCAAGGCTCCACCCTGCGACCGAACCGAGAAGATCATGCCCGTGGTCGGGTTCGTTACCGACCGGACACAGATACCGCCGCCGTCGCCATCATCCGTGTGCCGCTCGACCGTCACCCCGTCACCGGACGGGCGGAAGATCGTGCCCATCGAGAAGATGATGCTGCGGCTGGTTGGGCTAGTGAATTCAACGTCTCCGCCGGCATTGATCCACTGGTTCACCGTATCGGTCGCGTTGTTCCGATAGGTGATAGCCACCCGACGCGCACCGTCGTTCGAGAACACGGCCTTCATGCTGGCCGCCTGGAACATGGCGTCGGCGTTGAAGGTCAGCACGGCGCTGATCGTCCTGGCGGCGTTCGTGCGCAGCACAGTCGCATCGACGGCAAGGGTGCGGTCTGCGCTGAGGTTTCCGCCGCCGGTCAGCCCGTCGCCAGTCGCAATGGAGCGAGACGCCTGCGCATAGCGCGCATCGCCCGCCTGACGGGTGACGATAGCGTCAGCCGTTGCCAGGGAGGTGCCCGCAGTCAAGCGCGCGATAGCCCCGCCCGCAGCGGTAAAGACCGGGCCAGTGCCGGTCACCCAAGACAGGCCGTTGTTCGCATTGTCGAATTGCAGCGAGGGAACCGTGTCGCTGCCAGCGGGGACGCGCAACGGGCTGGTCATGGCGTTATTGCCGTTCAGCAGCATGACCTGATCGTAGCGCACCGCATGACCGGCGCTGGAACCGGCGGCTAGGCCAATAACCTGGTTGCTGTTCATGTTCAGCGGCTGGAACGCCTGAACCGCTGTCGGACCCATCGTGAACACGATTGCGCCGCCCGCCGAGAATCCTACCGTATCCGCCAGACCCCGATACATGCCCGTGTCTGGATCGTTCGAGAACGTGAACGCGGGCGTCGCTGACGTGCCAGTCGGCCCCTTGATCGTCCCGGTGAACGCCTGCGTCCCGTTGACGATCTGGTTGATCCCCGTGACCATGCCGTCCATCTCCGCATCCATGCGGGTGGAGTCGATGGGGATGCTGTTGTCTCGGTCGGTGACCCAGCGATAGAGACGCTGAAACACGCCAGATGGATTGAACGGCACGGCGGCCTCCATGAAAAAGCCGCCCCGAAGGACGGCTGTGGTGTTCTCGTTTGTTCTGGATGGGCGAATCGTTCCGCTACCGCTTAGGGTTGCGGGAAATGGAGGGTGAACGATGGCACTTTATGCTGTGAGCTACGACCTGAGGCGCGAAGTGACCGCGCAAGACTACGACAGGCTTTACGAGGCCCTCCGCTCCTACTCTGGTTGGTGCTGGCCCCTCGAATCAATCTGGATCATTGACACAGACTTTCTGCCGTCAGCAATCATCAAGGGCTTGCTCAACATCGGTATCATTGACGACAACGACGGCATAATCATCCTTGAGCTGACCGGTCGAGGGAACTATCGCAGAGCTTCCAATAAGACCGGGGTTGTGGAGTGGCTGAACAACACTCTCACGAGGATATAGCGGGAACCTGTCAGGCCCCGGTTGGATCGGTTTACCCATGCTGCTTCCTTTCATGATTGAGGCGCTTCCCCACGCGGGGATCTGCGCTATATTGTGGGGATGATCTCTCCCATGACCATCCTCCTGACGTTCCTCGCGTTCCCCAACTTGGCCCCGGTCGGACTGGCGATTGCCACGCTGGGGGTGCTGTAGCATGAGCATGTCCCAGATCGTCACCGCCGTTCTATTCGCCAACGGCCTGACCTTTGCCTTCCTCTATTGCATGTGGCGGATCAGCCGAAACGAGAAGGACATGCGCGCCATCGTGGGGGCGCTTGTGCTGCTGGCTATTGCCCTTGCAGTAACTGTTGCAGGGCGTTCGCAGTCTGAGGCGCAGCGCCGAACAGAAGATGGTTCAGCGCCCGCTCAGATCCTTTCCCAGCGATAGCAAGCTGCTGCGCCACCTCGGGACGGTTCAGAGCGCCGCTGGCGATAGCCGCCCGCGCTCGTTCCGCTGCCCGCGCGACCAGCGCCTCTTGCAAGGCGCGCTGTCCCGTCGCTACCGCTGCGCCCGCCGCCGCGCCGGGGACGCCTCCTAGGCCCGCCCCGGTCGCTATGGTTCCCATCTGCGCCAGCCCCCCGCCGGCCAGGTTGACCAACTGAGACAGCGGGCCGCCATGCGTGACCTGCCGCATCGCTGCCCGCTCAGCCGCCGTGAACCGCGCCGCCAGCTTCTTGTTTTGCAGGATGTTCTTGAACTGGTTGCGCATCCCGCTGGCTGAACCGCTCAAGTAGTTCTCCGACCGCTCCATGGCATCGTCCACAAGCTGGGACTTCGACATGCGGCCCCAGACCTCGCGAGCCTTGGTGATGGCCGATTGCAGTGCTTGCGGATCGCCTGCGACCACATCGTCAGGCCCGAGTTTCTCAACAAAGTCGTCCAGCCCCTGAATGACCGACATGCCGGCCGCCTGATCCGTCTTGTTGGCGACATTGCCAGCCGCCGCGCCCGCCTGCCGCCGCATCTGATCGAGGCTCTTGAACGGCAAGGCCGCCGTGGGCGTCCCGGTCAGGGTGTTGTCGGCCTGCTCCATGATCTGCATCACGCGCCCGGTGTTGGGCGTCAGGCTGCCGGGGCCTGGGAGTTCATCGAAGCCCGTGCCGCTCCGCAGCCGATCCAGCAGGCTTTCTCGAAGGGCACTGAACGATTCCGGCTTGATCTGCACCCCGGCATCATCGACCTGCTTGTAAAGCGCATTGCCCATCGATCGCAGCTCTTCGGTCGTCGGGGCTCCTTTGGCTGCGTTGGCAATGGCCTTGCTCTGGGCACGATTGCGAAACAGGGAACCCAGAGCCGATCCTGCCAGAGGGATAGCGCCGCCGACCAGACCGCCGGTCACCGCTGATCCGATGGCATTGTCTGCCCGATCCGCCGCCCTGCCCTCGCCTTCACCGAAGCCGTAAAGGCCGCCCATCGCAGCGCCAGCCGCCGCGCCCCTGGCAACCTTCCCGCCAAGGGAAGCCGCCTGCCCCACCGCCCCCACGCCAGCAACGGCAGGGATCATCGCCCCGCCGATCTCGGCTCCCGTGGCAACATAGGGGTGATCCTCGCGGAACTGCTTTTCCTGTCCCCGGACAGCGGCAAGCTGATCGTCGTAGGTCGTGCCCCAATTGCCATAGGTGCCGGTGTTGGCATCGTAGCCGGTCATCGCGTTCAGCCGGGCGCTGATCTCGTCCCCGAAGCCGAAGAACAGGCCGTCACCGGCCGCCTGAGCGACGTTGTTGCCAAAGCCTTGACCGGCGGGCTGGGCCTGCTGCGGAGCGCCATAGACCTGCTGCATGGCCTTCTGCATCGTGGCGTCGTCGGTCCCTTCGGGGAACTCGTAAATGACGCCATCCGGGCCTTCGATCTCGATCATTCGAAACTCCCGGTCTGCGGGTTGTAGCGGCGGCGCGTGGGTTGGGCTTGCTGCTGTGGGGCTGGTGCCGCCGCGACGGGAGCGACGGCCTCAGGCGCCGCTTGCTGCGGGCCGCCGCCCTTTGCCTGCGCCCGCGCCAAAGCCTGCCGAACGATTTTCTCGTATTCGTCCAGCGCCTCCATGAAGCCTTCCTCGGTCATGGCCGTGTTCATGCGCGTGACCGCAGCGGTCGCCGCCATGCCTTCGTTGTTCGATAGCGCGCCCAAGCCCTTCATCTGCTGAATGGCGGTCAGGAACGCGCCGCTCTTGGCCTGTTCCACCTTCTGCGCGAAGTCATAGCCCGCCGTTCCGGGAATGCGATTGAAGATGGACGACTTGCCGGTAGCCCCGCCGCGCGCAGGGTCATTCCGGATGTTGTCGATCAGATCCAGCGCGTTCTGGGCGGCCTGGTAGTCACCAGGGGCCGACACGGTTGCCTCGGCATTCGCTTTGCCAGTCGCCGCCGCCTCGGCCGCCAGACCTGCGCCGCGCGTGGCCATGAACTGACGATATTCCGGGCTCCCCTCCTCGAAACCAGCCGCAAGCGCCTGCATGTGGAGCGCTTGGAAGGCCGCCGGGCCTTCCCCGCCGTTGACCCTACCGCCGCCGAGCATGAATTCCTGATACTCCGGGGTCCCCGGAACCAGTCCGGCCGCTTCCGCCCGCCATTTCAGCGACTGCACGTCGGCAGGATTGCCAGATGCCCCCGTCCGCAGCGCCTCGTTCTGCAACTGGATCTGCTGCAACTGCGCCTGCCGATACGGGTCCTGCGCCGCCATCTGCTGCTCGTAAAGCGCGTTCTGCTGGCCAAGCCGCTGCTGGAACATGGCCTGCAACACGGAGCGCCGACCCTCGTCCAGAAACGGGTTGCCCATCAGCGCGGCCATCTGCGCCATGTCGGCGTCCATGCCTGGCATCTGCGGTTGCTGAGCTGCCTGTTGGCTCGGGCCTGCGTGAATGCGGGCGTAATCGGCCAAGCTGGTGCCGTTGCTGTCCTGCGGGTTCGACCGACCGCCGCTTTCAAGAAACTTTGCCGCGCCGCCGATCCCGCCCAAATGCGCCATGGCCCGGATGCTGTCTTGCGTAATCTGCTGCCCGCCGACGTTCTGGCCGATATAACGATCCAGCCCCCGCGCCGCCGCCTGCTGGTCAATGTCGGCGAAGTGCCACCTCTCGACCGCTTGCTGCTGCTCAGGCGACATGCGGGAGAATTGCGCCCCCGTGGTTCCTTCTGGAACAAGACCGGCACGGGCCGCGTCTGCCAATCGAGCGGCGCCGAATTGCAGCCGCCCCCCATAGCCTTCCTTGTTCAGCGCGTTCCAGTTCCCGCCGCTTTCAGTGCGGATCAGCGAGGCCGGGAACTGCCCGCTCGCCTCAGCCGCGCCTTGGAAGGCCCCTGCAACCGCTTCTTGCGGGGCCGGCTGCGAAGCCCCCTCAACGAAAGGGGCGCCACCGCCGAACCGCTGCTGGAACAGCTGCCCCAGGGCACTGCCCCCGGCATACTGATCCCAAGCCGAATTGGCCTGCTCCATGCCCTGTTTTTGCGCCTCATTGGCCCGCTTGTTCAGGATGTTGGCCGCAAAGCCCTTTGCCAGCGCGTTCAGGCCGCCACCGGGGCCAGACACGTTGTCGATGCCCTGTTGCAGTTGCTGCGCCTGCTGACGCTGCCTGAGCATGTCCTGGTAGGTCATGCCGGTATTGCCGCCGAAAATGAACGATTGCATGTCAGACCCCCAGGGCAATGCCGTAATTGACGCGGCGCAGGCCATCGGCGCCCTTGACGACCGCCTCCGGCCGCTTCTTCTCGACTTCCTGCGCCATCAGGCCCATGTGGATAGGCCCACCCTCGCCTTCGTGCTTGTAGCGGTAGGCATAGACGTTCTGGCCATCGTCCGTCTTGCCGACCTTCTCGATATCGGTCTTGGCATCTCGATCAGACAGGGCGAACAGTGACCCGATCCCGCTGCCCAGGTTGTTGAACAGGCCCATGCGGTTCTGATACTGGCCCATGCGGTTCTGGAAATCCTGCTGGACGATCCCGGCATAATCGGTGTTCGCGATGTTGTTCTGTCCGGTGTTCACGAAATTCGGGTTCTGCACCTGCGACCCGTTCATCAGCCCGAGGATCTCGTTCAGCCCTTGGTTACGGTTGGCGTAGGTCTCTTGCAGATACTGGTTCCGCGCCGTGTTTTGCAGGTCGAATTGCTGCGACCGCGCGTCGTTGTTGAACCCGGCCTGGCTCAGGCTGTTCTGGAAATTCTGCTGGTTCGCCGAGTTGCGGAATTGCGCCTGCTGGGCGTTCTGCGTCCATTGCTGGTTCTGCGCCGCGTTCTGGAATTGCGCGCGCTGCGCCTCCAGCCCGGCCATTCGGGATTGCTCCTGCCCGCCCGCCAGAATGGCCGAGGTCCGCATGTCGTTGACGCCACGGTTGTAGTCGTCCATCGCCGACTGATACGCCGCCGAGCCGATGGCGATGCCCTGGTCTGCCAGCCGTTGCTCAAGGGCCTTCCGGTCGTTCTCCAACCCTCCTGCCGCCCGGTCCATGATCGCCTGCTCGACCTTGGCGCGGTCCTGCGAGAAATCCGTTCCATAGGTCCGGGTGATGTTGCCGGCGCCTGCGATGCTGGTCTGCATCGGCTTGGCCGCCCCTACCGTCTGCATGGTCGGCGTGGCCCCAGCAGCGGGGGCGTTCGACAGATCGACCGGCGAGGAAAGCATGCTGTTGAGCCGCCCCGATGCCGTCTGGGCCGTGTCGGCAAGGTTCTGCTGTGTCGCCATGGTCGCGTCTTGCAGCCGCTCCCCGGCCGGCGTCAGGCTCTGCGTCGCAGTGAACGTCGGGATATTGTAGGTCTGGTTCGTGCTGGGGTCGGTCCAGCTGTAATTCCCGGTAGCGTTATAGTTCAGCGAACCATACGGGGTCTCTTGGTTTACGTTGTTCAAGAACGCATTGGCTACCGCCGTGCTGACGTTCGTTCCGGTCTGGGCGGCGGCGGTGCGAACGGGATCGGGGGCGCTTGGCTGTCGTTTCCCCATGACTCACCTCATGAATTTGCTGGCCGCCCACTGGTCGCGGTGCAGCGTGTAGATCGCTTCGGCCTCACCGGGTCCGCGAAGCTCTGGGATGATGAATTCGCTCGCCCCGAAAGCGCGCCAGACGCGCCGGGCGGTAAGGTTGTGCTCCGAGATCCGGGCGACACAGAGGCGAACGCCAAGCTGGTCGAACGGGTATTGGAACAGTTCCCGCAGCCGGTCCTTGTTGCACCAGTCGCGCGTAGATGCGTAGCCGTGCAACTCGATCACGCCTTCCTGCGGGTGATAGTTGTTGAACGCGATGCTCGCCACGATGCCGTCAGGCCGCGCCCAGCCCATGAACTGCGCCGGGCCGATCTCGATGCCAAGGCCGCGCTCAAGGAACACCCTGAGCGCTTCCTGATGCGCGTGCATCGGGATCATGTGACGGCGCCGCCCGAGACAAAGCCCACGTCGATGCGCTGCAACTGGCAGCTCACCTTGGCCGACGAATTGCAGAGAAGCTGGACGGTCGGGGCGAAGGCGAAGCCCATGCCGGTAACCGAGCGCCAGCCGCTCACGATGCCGTAGCTCCCCGGATCAGACGCCCAAGGTGCCACGTCCCAGATTGCCACGTCCCAATCGCTCATTCCGGCATTCGGATCGCCTATCGATGCGACCGAGGGAGGCGCCCCCCATTGGTTGCCGTAATCGCGGGCAAGTCCCATGGAATAGTCGATCTTCCCGCGCACCTTCCAGACCGCCTGCATGACGCTCGCCGACTTCCAGGCAGAAGGCTCCGACAGGTGATCGAAAGCCAACCGGGCGCGGCAGAGATAGGGCATGTCGCGGTCAATGCCCCCCACCCATGCGCGGCAGATCCGGCCCGCATCGGTGCCGAAATAGAGCCGGTCGCCAAGCTGCTGAATGTCGGTCGCATCCCAGCCGGTGATCGTGCACCATGCCCCGCTCTCGGCATTGGCGGCATAGATCTCTGGCGCTAGCGTCGAGGCTCCCAAGGGCATGGCGAATACCATCCCGATGGTGGACCATTTCCCGACGCGCCAGCCGCCCGCCACGCGCTCGACCGTGGCGTTCCAATCGGGCTGGATCGGCGCCGTAACGGCCGAGGCCGCCAACTCCACCGGGTCTTTCTGCACCACCGCGGACAAGGGGATGATGCCTCGCCGCGTCCCGAAAAGCACGTCGCCGCCGATATAGACCATCGACTTGCGGCCGAGCGGAATGCCCACGTCATAGACGCCGACCAAGGACCAGTTGTTCACGTCACCCGGGTTGGCGCCGGTGAATATCGCCACCTCACCCGCGTCCGTCACGAAGAAACACCGATCATCAAGACCCGCGCCGCTATCGCTGGACCAGGTGCCGCCCATCATCAGCGATCCGCCGCGCCTGAACACGCCAGCCAGGGGCAACTCCGTCGCTGCGCCGCCCACCGCATTGGTCGCCAGATACCAAGCCGAGGTGCTGTTGTTCTGGATGAAGAACACCCGGTTGCGGTGCCCCCAGACGAAATTGAGCGTGTTCGTGTTGACCCCGGTGATCGCCCCGGTTCCGGTGCCGGTAATCGTCAGCCACACGGAGCCGTCGAAGCGCCGCAGGTTGTCAGCGCCGTTCACGCACAGCAGAAAGTTGCCGCCGCTGTTCTGCACCTCGTAGGTGGACCAGTTGCCATTTGTCAGGCCGGTAACGGACGGATCGAGCGAGGCCCCGCCCGAGGTAGAAGCGTTGAACGGATAAATCCCCGTGGCGCTTGCGGCAAAGTAGGTCGCGCTTGCCTTGTGCTCAAAGAGCGTGACGACAGGATCGGTCCCGGCCCGCGCGACATAGGCATATCCGCCCCGAGGCTCGATGCCCTGCGGCGTCGGCCAGAAGTTTTCGAGCACCAGTGCGGATTTTCCCGTCGCCAAGGTGGTATTGGACACAACCCCAGCCGTGGGCGCGTTGAACGTCTTGACCGCCATCGGCGCGGGCTTGGCGCTTTCGGTGCTGCCTCTCGGCGGGCGGATACGGCTCGGCAGCATCACAGCCCCCTGTCGGCCTTCTGGGCCGCTGCGACCTCGGCCTCGTGCTGGGCCATCTGGTCATCGAACGGCAGGCCCTTCTTGCGCAGCCAGCGGTAAAAGGCCCCTGACACCATCGGCACCATCGGGATATAGATCTCGTCGCCGTCCGACGTCACAGCCTCGCCAGCGTCGGTCCAGTGCGAGGACCAATAGGACAGGGTTGCAGCCATGACGGGCGCAATCTCCACGGCACCGCCAGCGATGCGATAATAGGGATGCTCCGGCGGGTTCGCAGCCAGGAACGCCCATTGCCCCGGATCGGTGACGCGCCGCGCCTGGGTTCCGGTCGCCGTCACCACGATTGCAGGCTTGCCGAAATCGGCAGGCAATACCCCGACCGGTGCCGACGCCAGCATTTCGCGCCACTCGCCGCGCAGAGCCAGATCCTTGCCCGTCTCGTTAAT
Organism: Paracoccus aminovorans; assembly: GCF_001546115.1. GTDB lineage: Bacteria > Pseudomonadota > Alphaproteobacteria > Rhodobacterales > Rhodobacteraceae > Paracoccus > Paracoccus aminovorans_B. The sequence goes on along the minus strand of NZ_KQ955208.1, from coordinate 126,763 downwards.
CAGGTCCACGATTTCCTGAACCTGCTCCCCGCCGTTGGCGATGGATGGGCTGATGTAATCCAGACCGGCCTTGGTCAGCACGGATTGCAGCACGTCTTGAGCCGTCGTCATCGCGCCACCCCGGAAATATCGATCTTCTGCGCGCCATAGCGGGCAATCCGATCCTCGCGAACGAAAGCCTTCACCCGCTCGGCCAGCATCGATCCCACCGCAGCGGCGCGCTCGTCCATCGCCGCGCCATAGGCTTGCAGGAGGACGGCAAGGACGTAGATTTCCGGCTCAATGTCCAGAAGCCAGTTGGTGCCGTTGTCCACGACGCTGGGCAGCTTGGCGTAATAGGTCAGGATGAAAACCTGGCTCGGCCGAACCGTGATACCATTGCCGGAAACCGGCCATGACGACTTGCCGTCGCTGCGAAACGCCAAGAAATCGGCAGGCAGCGCAGCCTTGCCGTAGGCATCCGCCGTCAGGGTCGCCTCGGCCTCCATCGGCCCAACGCGCAGCACCTTTTCAAGGTCGCGCTCGGCCTGACGGGTCAGATACTCCGCTCGCGCTGGGATTTCGGGCAGGCCGCAACGCAGAGCGACTTCCGTGACAAGCTCCGCGTAATTCATGGCCTAAAGCCTCCCGTCCTTGGTTCGCCATGCGTCGTTGTCGGTCAGCCAGCGCGCAATGAACCTGTCGTCTTTCTGGCCGATGGCGTCGTGCATCCCGCTCGCGCGATAGACGTTCATCGGGATGCTGCCGATCTTGTGCCAATCCCCGCGCCATTTCGTGCCGGCGTGGGCGCGCTCCTCGGCGTTGGAGCGGATCACATCGTCAACGGGCTGATCGATGCGGTAGACGGTTTTTTCACCGTCGAAATACGACCAGACGGACCGCCCGGTATACGGGTCGTGCTCCACCAGCTCGAACCCGTCGCTATCGCGGATGGTCATTTGCCGAACTTGTCCGCACGCTGGGCCTTGCCTTCGGACAGCAGGTCCATGGCAACGCTCATCGGCACGTCGATGACCTCGCCGGCCGGGGTCCGCACGTCCTCTTCGGCCCAGTAATCCACCAGCAGCCGCACGGGCGTGGTCGCTTCTTTCGGTTCAGCCATTGCTCATCCTCTCTATGATGAAGCGGGCCAGTCTCCCGGCCCGCCCATGGTCATTTCAGCGCGTTCAGCTTGGCCTCGGCCATCGCCTTTTCGACCGGATCGACCGGAGGCGGGTTGACCCGCTCCGCCATCCCCTGCGCCAGCAGCTTGGCCGCCTCGTTGCGGATCATGTCCATCTGCTTGCCGCGCTCGTGGAACACGCCTTGGCCGTCGTGCCAGTCGAACAGCAGGCGAATGCGCGTCAGCTCGTCGTCGGCCAGATCCGAGGTTTCGCTCTCGGCCCCGAGCGGCGCAACGATGCTGACCTTGGCCGCGTCGGCGTGCGCTTCCTTCGCCGGCCGCAGCCAATGGTCCTCTTTGTTGCCGGTCTCGGCCTCGACGCGCTTTTCAGCGGCCGTCTTGACGCGCAGATGCCCGATATCCGCGACGACTTCCTCGTTCTTGGGTGCGGCGGCCGCCGGCTTGTCCGGGGTCGTCACAGCGTCCACGGCCTTGGCCGCGTCTTTGTCATTCGATGCCATATCGGCCTCCCATGCGATGAGAGGGCGCATGATCGCGCCCCCGATTATCAGGTGCTCGGCGTGGTCCCGAACAGATCGGCAATGACGCCAAGGCCGGCCTCGTTGGTCACCTTGAGGCAGCCCTCACCGATGATGACGCGCTTCTGCGCATCGCCGGTCTTTGCCAGGTCCTTGTCTTCGGCGATCTTCCGCAGCCACAGCCATTCCAGCTTGTCGCGGTCGATCAGGAAGGCGTTGCGCGCCGTCGCCACCGAAGCCGCCATGACACGATCCATGGTGATGGCGACCTTGCCATAGGGGCCTTCGTAGATATCCGCCGTCGCGACGATGGTATTCTTGCTGCCGCTGGACGCGGCATAGCGGAACGGGGCCACGTTGGCGTCCGACATGAAGGTCACGAAAACCGACTTGACGTAGGGCGCCACGACAAGGTCCGTCACGTCGGCGCCGGCCGAGTAGGCGGCTTGGAGGGCGTTGTCCAGCAGCGTCTTGGTAAACGCGCGCTGGGTGCCATTGGTCGCCGGGGTGACAAGCCCGGTGCCGACTTGGAAGCCGCCGTTCGCACCAGTGGCGCCACGGCTGGCGTTGGTGGTGATCCACGCCGGCAGGCCGGCCGAGACGCGGGTCGCGCCGCCCACCGAACCCACGTTCGAGACGATGGAGAATTCCACGTCCTTGCGGATCGCCTTGCCCACCTTGACCTTCTGGTGCTTGACTTTCAGCGCCTGGCCCGCGTCGTCAACGGCTTCCTGGGTGTTGGAAAGCACGAAGCTGTCGCGGAAGATCTGCGTGTAGTTGCCCACACGCTTGGGCGCGACGATGGCGTTGAAGATGTATTCGTCACCCTCGACCTGCACGTTCGCACCAGGGGCGCGAAGCTCGTCAATCGACCATTCGGGGTGCGTGGATTTCGCCGTCCCCTTGCCGATCATGCTGTAGATGGGGGTATCTTCCGGGGTGATCATGTCCACGACGTCGGACAGTTCTTCCCGGTTCGTTTTCGATCCAGTGGACTGGAACGTATTCGCCACAATAGCCATAGCTATTTCCTCTGTGACTGGCGGTCAGTCAAAGTCGATTTTCAGAGCGTCTTTGATGGACCCGGTTTGCGACAAACGCCGCATGGCCTGCCTGTTCTTGTCCGGTGCCGTCGTGACTGGCGTCGGCTTCCCCTGCTTCGGCGCCTCGACGCGGCGCGAGGCCGCCTTGCGGTTCGCCTCTGCCCGCAGCCCGATAGCCGCGTAATACGCCATCTGCCTGACGCGGTGGTCATGCGTGGCGGCGATCATGTCATCCGGAAAGCCGAACTGCTTGGCTGCGGCTGCAACCTCGCCGTCGAACTTCGCCAGCGCGGCCGGGTCTTTCAACGCCGGGCGAGCCTTGATGAGCATGTCGTTTTCCGCCGAGCGGGCCTGTGCGGTCTGGGCTTCCGTCAGCGCGCCAACGGCCTGCGCCGTCTCGTCGCCGGCATCGAGCCAGCCTTTCAGCTCCGCCATAGCCTGCTGCCGCATCGCCTGCGCCTGCACGTATTGCGCAGGGTTGGTGTTGGCGAGATGGGCAGGCGGCTCCGGGGGGATCAGCCCTTGGACAAGCGCAGTAAGCTTCTGCTGCGCGGTTTCGATGAGTGCAGCGCGTTCGCGCAGCGTGGCATCGTATGCCGTGACACGCTCGCGTTCCTGCGCAACCTCCATGGTCTTGCGGGTGTAGTCGTCCTGCCGCAGATAGCCCTTCTCGATCTCGCCAAGCGAAATCTCCGTGCCATCGGACAGCGTGATCTTCACCTCATCGGCTGGCCCATCCTCGGCTTCCGGCTCTTCGCCTTCCGCTTCCGGCTGTTCCTCGCCCTCATCGTCGTCACCGAGCGCCTGCGCGGCTTCGCCAAGGGTGTCGTATTCACGATCCTCGTCAAAGTCGTCGCCAGCGGTATCGACCGCAACGTGTTCGTCGCCTTCCTCGGGGAAGTCGCTCATTTGCTCACCTCATTGGGGTGGTGGACCGGGCTTAAGCCTCGGTATCGCCCGCCAGCGTGACTGCGTGGCGCAGTTTCCGGCGGACAGATCGGATTGCGCGCACCTCGGCCATGAGGTTGCGGCGCGTTTCGTCGTCGTTGAGCGGCGCGGACACGGCGGCATCCATCGCCGCGCTCTCCACATCATCGAAAAGCTTGTTCAGGTCGGGGTGATCGACCAGATATTGAAGCTCACCGCGCGACATAGGGCAATTCCTGGCGCTGCGCCTCCTGGGCCTGCTGGCCGAGACGCGCCCATTCCAGCTGCATCGTGTCGCGGTGCTTGTAGAGGTCCAATTCGGCCTTCATCCGCGCCAGATCGGCGTCGCTGGCGATCTTGAGCTGTTCCAGAGCTTCCTGCCCCGCGATTTCGGCCTGCTTGACCTTGAGATCGGCCTGCAACTGCGCCTCCTCAACCCGGGTGCGAGCCTCGGCTTTCATCTGCTCGATCTGCATCTGGGCCTGGGCCTTCATCTGCTCGGGCGAGGGCTGATTGGCTTGCGCTTCCGCCTGCTTTTGCACCTCTGCTGGATCGGGCTGCGTGAAATACGGATCGGCAGAGGCAAAGCCGGCCGTCTCGCAGAGCTTCTTGAGCGTGTTGTAGAGCTGTTCCGGCTTCACCAGTGGGTTCATCGGACCCAAGGACGCCATGACGGTCTGCTGAATGCCCAGGATCTGCTGCAACATCGCCATATCGCGCTCGCGGGTGCCCGAGCCAAGGCCCACGTTGACCGTGCAGTCCATGTCAGCGTCCCAGGCGCGAGGATCGACCTGCACCCACTGGCCGCGCATCCTGATCGTCCGGGGCTGATCAGCATGGGCCACGACAAGCCGCAGCAGGCCCCGGAAAGCCTTGCGTAAACCACCGCGCGCCAGATTGCGGACCAGCATCTCAGACCGAGCCATGGCGCTGTCGCTGGCAATCATCGCCGCCGTCGCGCTGGTATTCTGCAACGCCTCGGGGGGCAGGCCGCCCGACTGGTCACTGATGCCGGTCCGGTCCAGAGCCTCGGCGTCGATCTGCTGCTTCATCGCCCAGGTCTTGTCGCCAAAGAACGGGATCGGCTGGAACTGGACCGCCTCTTGCGCCGAGCGCCCCTGAGACAGCAGCACGGGCTTGCCGCGCACCCGGTTGAACAGCGGGTCAAGGTCTTCGACCGCATCGGCCTGGATAAACGGCGTCGGGTCGTTCGCCTGATAGATGTTGTCGAGCGTCTGCCGCGTCAGCGTCGTGTTGATGTCCTGAATGTCGATCAGGTCTTCGGCAATCGAGTGCCCCTCGAACTGGTGAGCCTCATATTCCGCGATCACGTCAGCATAGGGGATCTCGGTCGCAAAGCTGTGTTCAAGGACGATGCGCCCCTCATCGTCGCCATGGTCGGACCCTTCGGCCACGACGAAGCGGTGCAGCTCGGCAATGCCGTCGCCGTCCGTGTCCATCTGGATGAATACGTCGAAGATGCGCACGGTCTGCATGGCCTTCGCCACATCGGCGTCGGTGTCGTCGTCGTCATCGTCTCCGCGCCGGGCTGTCGCATCAGGGTCGGCCGGTTCATTTTCGGTATTGATCGCCCAGACCAGGTCCTTGTCGTATCCGCGCGACACCAGTTCGGATCGGGTCAGGTTCTGGCGTTCCCCGACGATTGGGCTATCCTCGATCCCGGTGGCGCGCGGGTGGATCAGAAACGCCCCACGCGGGACGGCACGCAGCACAATCTTGACCTCGCGTTCGATGCGACGCAGGCGGAACGACACGCTGCCGTCCTCGGCCTGCTCAACGTCCTCCACGTCTCCAAGCTCGTCCAGCCCCATCAGAACGTCGGGCGATTGGCCGCTGAACTCCTGCACGACCACGCGGCGCGATTCATAGGCGCCCCAGTTCAGCACGCCGGTCTTGACCAGCAGCGCGTCGAAGACCGCATCATGGATGGCGCGCTCACCATTGCACGCCGGGATGACGTGGCCGTTGATGTAGTCCGTGGCCTGCTCGGCCTGCGCTTCCTTGCTCGGCTGGCCTGGCACGTCAGGCCCGGTCGGCTCGTATTGCGCGATCACGTCATTCGACAGGATCGTGCGCATCACCGAGGGCATGAGCTTCTGGATATGCTTGCGCACGTCCTTGCTGACGACGGTCGAAAAGCCCTTGTCTGCCTCCACCAGCGTCTTGTCGCCGTTGTAGTAGCGCAGGGCGGTTTCCCGGCTGCCTTCCTGCGATCCGGCGTATTCTTCCGCCTGCTCGATCAGCCGGAACACCTGCGCGATGGTCGTATTGTCAGCCATTCAAACCACCTTCCGAGGCCGATACGTCGGCACCTTGCGCGCGTCTCGATGCGCCGCATGGGCGACGGCGACCAAGCCCGCCGCATCCGCACTGTGTGACGACCAGTCATGCTCAGGCCCCAGCCCGATGCCGCGCTGATCGTCTCGCTTCTCGTGATACCAACCGAGGGCGTCCAGGCCCCCGCCGGTCGTTTCCTCGTTGAACCAGCAGCTGGGGAACAGCCGCCGCAGTGCCTCGATCCGCGCCGATGCCGCACCGCGCCCCTGGTTCGGGATCACCACCACGTTGAAGCCGGCTTGCCGCAGCGCGCTTTCGTAACTGACGGCAAAAACCTTTTCGTGGTTAGCCCCGTCATGCGGCAGGACGCAGGTTGTTACCTGATAGCCCCGCGACCGAAGCCACTGCACATGCGCCTCTAGCGGCTGGCCCACGGCCTCGTAATGATCCAGCCAGCGGACTTCCTTGCCGACGAACTGAACCAGCCAGATTGCCGTCGCGTCGGCTTTCGCGCCCGTGCCGCCAATATCCCAATAGGCCCGAACCTCAAGCAGCGGGTCACGAGCCACGCGACCGATGCGGTTCTCGCGGCGGGCTTCGGCCAGCGCCTTGGCGTAGTAGGCGCCCGAGACGATGGTTGCGTATCCACCTTCCCAGATATGCTGGTATTCATCAGGCGTCTGGCGCAGGCAGTCTTGCCGCTCCTGTTCCAGCACGTCCGGGAACCAAGGGTTGTCGGACCAGTTGGCGCGGACCACTGTCGCGCCCGATGGGACTTCCGGGCCGCGCAGCATCATGTCCACCGGATCGGCCTTGCGCCGAGGGTTCCACGAGAACATGAGGCGGGATGTTAGCCCGCGCTTCTTGTCTTCCCATCGGATCGTTGGGCGAAGAAGACCCATCGATAATGCAGACAGGCTTTGCGCCTCCTCGACCCAGGCGCGATGAAAGCCCTCAAGAGACTTGATGCTGTCCGCCGTGTGGTCCTGCATCCCCTGGAAGATCATCAGGCCGTCGCCCGGCGTCTGGATGACCTCGTTGAAGACCTTGAAGCCGTCGCGCTCGCCAAGGCCGAACTGGACCAGCTTGCCCTCGATCAGAGACTTTGCCGAATGCTTGAGCGACTTTTGCACTTCGCGGATGCAGACGGTCTTGAGCCCCTCGCCCATCTCACCCGGCGCCGCCAGGCTGTCCTCGACAATCTGCCCGGCGAAGAAGTGCGACTTCCCAGAACCTCGGCCGCCCCACACGCCGGCATAGCGCGAAGCCGTCAGCAGCGGAACGAACACCTCTGCGGTGTCAATCACCAGCTTTGACAATGCGACGCTCGATGACTGCGACCAGCGGCCTATCCGGATTGCCGGAAAGCTCGACCTCGGTCTTGGCGTTCGGGACCACCTTGTCAATCAGCGCGCGCGCCGCTTGCACCTGGCTGGCGTCCATGATCGGCTCATCAGAAAGAGCGTGTTGCGTCAATCTGTTGATAAGCTGACTGGTCTGAATTTTTTTGCGCACCTCGTCTGGGTGCCAGAGCTGCTTTCGCGCTGCCATAATGCTCAATCCCTTCGGAGAGCCTCGCCCGTGGGCGGTGATGTTTCCCGCTTCCCGCCTTCGCCCCACCTCATGACACCCGCAGGTGCCCGGCCCGGGGCGTTGACGCCCGAGGGCGCAGGTCGGTGATCTCAAGCTAGCGGTGTTGCCTGTCGGATTAGGGCCGGGTGAATGTCGGCACCCCCACCGCCTGCGCTGTGATGAGGTATGCGGCGCAGATGAGGGCGATGAGGATGAGCATGGGGCACCTATGCGAAAACCCCGCCGGTTAGGGCGGGGCTGTCTGCTGCGGCGTGCCGAGCAGGGGGAGAGAGGCGCTGGCATCTCACCCAGCAAGGGCCATCCTAGTGAAAGTCGCCGAGACTCACCCCGCCTTATTCGGCGCAGGGCTTAACCGCCACGAGGGCTACCGATGGTGGCTGCCAAGCCTGCATCCTTCCGGGTAGCAGTGCCCCTTGCACGCAAGGGAGCGGTCGCGCCATGGCATCCGCCAAAGACCGGAATCGAAAAAGGCGCGGCTTTCGCACACGCCCGTCCCGATCTTATGTAAATCACCATACCGACTTTTCCGATGGTGTCAATCGCCTTATGCGCGACCACGATACCGAAGGCGCTTACCCTTGATCCCGTCCGAGACACAGCGCAGCGCCGAGATCAGCCCATCACGATCAACGCAGATCGCATCATCCAGGACCACTCGCTTTGCCTCCCCGGCCGCCGCCTTGTCGGTGTATCCCAACCAGCCCTCCAAGCGCATATGCGCAGCGGTCGCCTGCCGCTCTTTGGTTGCGTCGTCGCGGTCGTCGGCCGGTGGCGTCTCCGCGTCAGCCTCGACCTTGCCCTTGGGCGAAAGCAGCCTCAGGCAGATGGCGTGCCGGCGGGGACTGCCGAGAGCGGCGTCATAGGCGGTCGCCACACGCCGCATATGGACGATGGCCGACCACAGATCGCGGCGGGTGCCTTCGTCCAGGACTTCCGTGCCGATTACGCGGCCCGCTGCACAGCCCCACCAGGGCGCCCGCATGTCGCGAATGTTGGCCGGCGTGACCTCTTTCCCCATTTGGATGCACCTTGCTTTCAGGGTTTCAATGTCAGGACTGCGAGCGCGGCCGCGACGGGACAGTTGCCCGTTTTTCTCGCGCCTCGGGATCGGGGCCAGCTCCGGCAGGTCGGCTGATGCCGCCGCCATGCGGACCTTATGGTCCCGGAGCTTCTGGGCTTTACTCGCCATGGTGCGCCTCAATGATTGCCTTGACTGATGCTGACGAAACGACCGCGATCACGTCCTGACCATCGTCGCAATACGCGTAGCGTCGGCCGGATTTGTGCCACCAATCACCCTCCCTTGGCGGCTTCGCCCCTGCGCGCCACACGCCAACATGGCCGTCCCACCACATCGGGCCGATCAAATGCCCATCTTGCGTAAGGGCGTAATGCCCTTCGACTGGCTCGCGGACAGTCCGCTTCCAATCTTCGTCACTCATCTTCCTGCCCCTCTTCCTGTTCGTCCTGCCAGTCCTCGACCGCACCCGCGCCCATGGCCTCGATGATGCCGGTCATCACGTGATCAGCTTGCTTCCTGCTGCGCCGCTCTCGGCGGTTGCGGTGGCGGCGCTCTATGCGGGCCTCGGTCATGCCTACCCTCCCTTGCGCGGAAACATGGCGTCGATCTCGCCCGACGCGCGCATGCCGCTGATCACAGCCCGCACCACGTTGGCCGGAACCTCCAGGCGACGGGCAATGTCCTCGACGCCAAAGCCTTCGGGCAGCAGGAGGCGGACGGCGGCGGCATGCTCGCTGGACGGGGCGGGCTTACGTGCGGGCGGGGCGCCGAGCCGGTCCAGATGCCCATACATGGCTAGATGCCACGCCACAGTGGCAGGGCTTTTGCCGGCGGCTCTCGCCAATTCTACCTGGCTCCGGTAGCGCGTGCCGTTCCATTCGCAGGGGTTAGCCATGGGCGGCCTCCAAAACCTTGACGCGGGCGCTATGGATCGCCTTCGGGCCGCCGGTCACGAACGCCATGGCCTTCTCCGGGTCGAACCCGATGCCGGCGTTTTCGCAGACCTGCTGCCATTCGGGGCCGTGGTAGTAGGCGCTGGCGGCTCGGATTTCGCCGTCGAGGGTGCGGAGCGTCGAGGCGTATCCACCCGAGACGACACGGGACCTCATGCCTGCGCGGGCGGCTGTGATGCGCACGTTGTCGTCCTTGAGCGCCAGGGCGGCGACGGAGCGCCACATGCGGCGGCATGCGTCATGGTTGCTCATTCTGCTGCCTCCATCATCTGGACCAGATCAGCGCCGCCCCATTGCATCGCCATGGCCTGCGCCACGCCGTCGAACGTGCGGCTGCGCTCCTTCCAGCGGTCAGGCCCGGGCGGCATGCGGTGGACGCGAGCCGCGCGACCATCCACGATGTTCGTTGGGGTCAACGTCGGCAGCCCCTTGAGCCACAGGCAGGTTGCCTTGGTCTCGCCGTGCCCAAACTGCCACGGTTGTATCGTCTGATCCGGTTTCCGCCATACGCTGGACATGATGCAGACCGGATTCTCAATGGCGATGCGTGGGATGTGGTGCTGACGGGCCAGCATCATGAAAAAACTGACTGCGGCCTGCTGACGGCCATCTCGCCGTTTGGCATCGAAATGACGGGCGCCGCTCACGCTCAGGTGCGTGCAGGGCGGGTGTCCGATCATCAGATCCCACGGATAATCGATCACGTCGCGAACATCGCCTCGGTAGTGCGGGCCGGGAACCTCGGTATCCAGCAGATCGCACGACATGGCATCGTGCCCCAACGCACGGAATGCGTCACGGACGCGGCCAGAATATTCGCAGGCTACCAGAACCCTCATACTCCCCTCCCCTCGCGCAGGGTGTCGGCGTGCATGAGGGCGGAGAGGATGCGGTCGGTGTCGCCACGGGCCAGCCAGCGATCCACAGTCGAGCGATGACGGCCTAGGTATCGGGCGAGATCGGTGCGCGACGGCCATTGCCGATCACCGAGGCGGACGGGCTGGTCATTGCTGGATGTGACGCCGCAATGGTTGCCCATGCCGATGCCGACACGGTCGAGGTTGCCCCATTTGTTGAGGTGATAGCTGATATTGCCGAACGTGACGCCCAGGGCATTGGCGGCGGCAAGCTGCGTCGGATAGTGGCGTCCGTAGCGGTCGATGACCGGGCAGCAGTTGGTGGCGCGGTTGGGGTTGGTCACTTCCGGCCCTCCGTCGCGAGTTCGCGATCCAGATACCAGCGGGCCTTGGCCAGGTCCGTCGCGCGGTCATCCTTCCGCCCGGCGCGCAGGATATATTTCAGGGCGTTGCCGATCCGGAACCCGTGGCGCTCGGTGATCTCGATGGCCTCGATGGCGTGGCCGCAGTTCGGGCAGTGGCAAACCGATTGGTAGTGGGCTGGGCTGTTGATGGGGTCGATCATGCGGCACCCTTGAGAATGGCGTGGCGAATGGTGGTGTGGTCGCGGTTCATCACCCGGGCAATCTCGGCCATGGAAACGCCGGCATCGTGGGCAACGCGGATAGCCAGGTGGCGGGCGGCGACGATGCGGGGGCGGCGGTCGTAGCCCATGATGGCGCCTTGCGGGACCCCGGATTGCGCAGACACGTCGCGGATGGCGCGCAGGACGGCAGCACGGCCCGGCTGGGCGGCGATGGCTTGGGCCTCGGCGATCTGCGCCGGGGTCATTCTGCGGCCTCGATGCCAGCGACGGTCTTGATGGCCATCGGGTTTCGGATGCCCGCCTCGGCCATGATGGCGGCGGCAGCCTCGGCGCTGATCCGCTCCTTCGGGGCTTCGGGCGGCGGCGTGAACGCGGCCTTGACCTGCTCGGCGTTCCGGCGGCCCCATGCCTCGGTCAGGATCGCCAAGATATGCCCCGGGTTCGGCCGGCGGTTCGGATGGTCCTTGCGGTGCTTGCGCAGAGCGGCCCGGACGCTCTCGACCGGCCAAGGTTCAAGCTCATCGCACCAGTCGGCCAGTACCGCAGCCCGCAGGCCCTGAGCGTCGTCGGGCTGCCAGTAGCCGTGCAAGACGACCTCAACGGAAGCCAAAATCTGGGCGCGATGGTGCGCGATTTCGGACGGCTGCATCCGCGATACGTCCAAAGCGGTCATCGGCGGCAGACTGGCGATTTTGCTGGGGAGATTGGCGGTCATCGTAATTGCCCTCCATCAATTTCGTGAAGCCGGATTGGCTGGTGAGGAAGTCGAAGCTGGCGGTCCAGCCTCGGTTGTTCTGGCCGCAGAGGTGCGGGGAGGCCTTCGCCTTGGCGAGAGCAACGACCCATCCATCCAACCCGCCGCAGTCCTTGAGTCGGGCTTTCAGCGAGGAACGGCGGGTCTTGTTCAGAACCTGAACCTTCGGCCACCCCGCCGATGCAGCGCTGGCGTTGTAGGCCGAGACGGCAATCGCAATCTCGTCAATCGGCTGGACAACGGCGCCGTCGTCGGCAGACGACAAGGAAGATTTATCTTCCTCTTCTTCTTGGTTCTGGTTCTGGTTCTGGTTAGTTGAAATAAAATCGTTTGTTTTCAACGACGCTTTTTTCGCGGCGCTTTTCTTTCCGTTTTCGGAAGCGGCTTCTTGACGCCCGACAGCCTGCTCATGCTCACGGGCCAGACGGTCGTTGCAAATGCGTCCGTCCACCTTCCGGAAGAACTCGTTCAGGACAGAACGGACAGCCTGTTTTTCATCGTCGCCACGAACCCGCAGGCGGCGAAATATCCACCCTTCATCGTCGGGCAACGAGCATCCCGGCGTCATCCAACACAGGCGCAGGAGCCGACTATAGGCACCATCCTCCAACAGGGTCAGGTGAGCCGTGTCCGCCTCGTAATCAGTTGGGTAGAAACGAAAATACGGGGTGCTCATTCCCATCCCCCCTTATCCATGAGGGACTGCCCCGTGATGTTCGTCAAAGCGTCTGCGATGTTTCTTGCCCCGGCCGCATAGAGGTTCGCTTTGACGCCATCCCACCATTCTCCGGGAACGTGTTCAGCGATGATTTCCGCGACCTCCTTCGCGGCCCGGTCTTTCACGTCTCCGTCTATCTTTGAGGCGCGAGACTTTTGCGCATCATCAGCCGTTGACCGTTTAACCGGCTCCTGCCGCTTCTGGACCTCGCGATAAGCCGCGACGACCTGCGCGGCGGGGTCCAGATCCTTGATCGCGTCCAGCACAACGCCAGTGTCGGCCTTGGTGCCCTTGAGGATGTCGAGGGCTTCCTTGCAGACCTGCTGGCCGCGCTCGGCATCACGGCGGATCGCACGGGCCGATTGCCCGGTCTTGGCGGATTGGTCGTCGGCAAATGAAGAGTGGCCAACTTGGCCACTCTCTTTTGTGTTGTGCCCATGCCGCGTCTCCGGGTGCAGCGCCTCATATGCCTCTTTGCGCCGGGCAGAGAACATCGCGCGCTCGGTCGCTGTCAGGACGCTGCCGCACAGGTTCTCGTCGCACTCGGCGATGATCCGTTGCTGTTCGTCCAGATCGAGGACGGCAATCGGAATATCCGCCCACCCGAGGCTCTTGCAGGCTTCCAGGCGGTGCAGTCCCGCGACAAGCTGATAGCCGTCGATCTTCTGCCCGTTGAAAATCACCTTGCCCAGCACGACGGTGATGGGGTTGAGCAACCCCACCTCCTTGATGCTCTCAGCGATGCCCGCGACCTGCTTGGGGTCGGCCTTGCGCAGCCGCCCCATGGTCGAAATATGACCGATCTCGGCCTTCATGCCGTCACCTCGTATGGCGTTCCAGAAATCTTGGTGGTGTGGCCGGAATTGACCTTGATGATTTTCAGCAGGCGGCCAGAGTGATAGGCGTTCCACGCCTTTGCAGCGGCGACCAGAAACTGGTGTGCGCTGCCCGACTTGCCATTCCGAGCCAGCAGATCCTGGATCAGCGTCGCCCGGGAATCCCCGCGCCGCAGGCCATCGTTCTCAGCCAGACCGGACCAGAACTCAGCCGCAATTTCGGCCTCGTGCCGAATGGTCACAAGCGCCACAGCGGCAATGGTCGGCAGCAGCAGCTTTCGCTTGAGATTGGCCGGCGCAGCGTCGATGCATTTCTCATAGATGGACGCCTCCGCCACAAAGCGCTCAGCAATGGCAATGCGCTCATCCGTCAGCCTGCGAGCCAAGGCGGTTTCCAGCGTAGGGTTGCGCGTGCCGACGGTCATCCCCGAGGCAATGATCGGGGCCGCATCGAAAAGCGCGCGCGCCATCTGCTTGGAAAGGCCATGCTGCCCGGCGAAATCGACGCCCTGAAGGATGTTCTCCGATGTGCGCTTCCTGACGTTGGTGTCGTAGCGGTAATAGAGCGTCCGCAGGTCATCGACAGATTTGCAGTCGTGGACAGCAATGGCCCAAAGCAGGCTGCGCCCAGAACGGGTCTGCGCGGTCAGGCGGTGGTGGCCGTTGACGAGCCAGATTTTCCCGTCGGGCATCCGGCCGAAATCGATCTGGCTCTTTTCCAGCCACGCCCCGCGCTGCATCATCTCGCGCAGCGTCTCGGCGTGCATCGAGTCGATTTTCCGCTGCCGGTCATAGGAGCAGTTTTCGATGATTGCCGCTGCATCAGAGGGGGTTAGGGTCTGGAAACCCTCGCGAATGACCGGCGTTTTCACTTGCCCTTTCAGGGGCTGAACGTTAGTCTGCATATGTGTGTATCCATTGGGGTCAGGCTGCGGTCTGGCCCCATTTTTGTTGGAGAAACCCGCCGCAGCGCGGGATGCTTGAAGCCAGCGGCTCATGCCTCGGCCTCCATGATGTGAACGATTACGGCGCCGTCTCTGCACGCGTCCCCGCGTTCAAGGGTGATGCGGCGCCATTGGCTGTCATCGACGGCGATAGCCTCGGCCACGGCGTCGAGGCCCTGCTTGCAGCGGGACAGCGCGTTATCGAGATCGAACCGGCGGCGGGACGGCGGGCAGAACGTCACCAGCACGTCAACTGCGATGGCATCGACTGGACGGATCTTCTCGGCCTCGCACAGCGCCCAGCAGGCCAGCTTGTAGCCCTTTGCGGCGGAAGCCTTGCGGCGCCATTGCCCTTGGCCGCTGGCGTTTGGGCTGGTGGCGCGGGGCGGCCATGGCAGGATGATGCGAGCGAGCGTCAAATCAGGCTCTCCTGCCGAGGATCTGATGCAAGCGCAGATACGCCTCCACCGCCTCGGGTTTTCGGTTGCATGTCCTGACGGCGCGGGCGGTCAGGTCCGGTGTGGTAGGTTGTGAGCCAGCGGGCTTCGGCTTCGGCACGGTGATCACGACACGCCCAGAAAGAGCCTCGGTCAGCCCTACCATAAGGCGGTCGAAAACCGTGCCATGCCGGCTCTCCGCACCTGCCGCAGATGTGTTGGACACCAGCCACGGCATTACACCGCCCCCATCATCGCCAGCAGCAAGAGAGCGAGGGCAAAACAGCAGGCGAGGTATCCGAGGATGAAGATCATGCCGACGCCCTCCCCTTAGAGGCAGGTTTGCCGGGGCGGGGTTGACGTGCGGGGAAGGCGGCGGAGACGATAGCGGCCATGTTCGGCCATGCCGTCACGGGAACCTTTCCGCCGGTTGCCCTTGCGATCCGCTGAGCAACATCAATGCTCGGCTGCCGGGTTCCATCCATCAGGGAATACAGGTAGGGGCGGGAGATACCGAAGCATTCCGCCCACTGTGTTCTGGTTTTTTCAGGCTGGGCCTTGATGTATTCGGAAAGGGTGCTCATGTCGCCAATTATGTCACATATTGCGACAATCATGTCAAGCGAACACCCGCCTCCGTGTCACTATTACGGGCAAGCCTTTGGCGTTTGGAAATTCTATACCAAGCCCATGGCTTTGCGGATCAAACAGTTACGGAATGCTAAGGGCTGGACGCAGGAGGTTCTTGCGGCAAAGTCTGGCGTGTCCAGGTCGCAACTTGCGATGATCGAAGCGGAGACTAGGCCCGCCAACACGCTCCGCCTAAACGCTATCGCTGCGGCTCTTGACGTGGCCCCGGAGGATCTGTTTGAGACGGACCCGAGGGAACGGAGGATCGTTGGCATTCTTCGCAGCCTGCGCGGCGATGATGCTGACGCCCTCCTTCGCATTGCCGAGGCCCTTGAGGCGAAGAACCAAGGCGACGAGCAAGAAGATCAATGAGAACCCTGTCGTGCTCGCTCATCCCACGGAGGGCACGCAACATTCTTTCCTCCCTAACCATCCCCTTATCCTCCCCTCCGACCAGAACGAACCGTGAACGTCAGACTAGGCAAGAATCCGCCAGCCGGTCAATGAGGCAAAGGTGTCGCGCAGGTTGCAACGCTGCTTGCGCTTTGCTTTAGCTAGGGAAATTGCAGGTGCCCGACCCCAACCACGACCCCAACACCGAGGACGCCGAGCAGATCGCCATCGCGGCCCGCGTGGTGCTGGGGCTGGTGCGGTCCCTGGCCGAGAACCCGGGCGCGGTGGAGATGAAGGCCCTGCCCTTCCTGCTTCTGGAAGCGGCCGAGGAACGCCACCGCCAAGGCGACTACGGCGCCGAGCGGATGCTGTGCGACTGGGCGGATATGCTGAGGGAGTGGGAGGGGTGAGGAACAGGATTTGGGAGTCATTGAAAGGGGTTTGGCGACACGGTATCGTCTTAGGTGATGAGTCGCGCCCTAATTTTTTCCGATGAAGCGGGATGTTTTGCGTTTTGCAAGAATGACCGCGCAAGTCGTTACTTCATGGTCTGCACGGTGTCCCTTCCCTCATGGGAAGCAGGCGACAAGATGCTGGCGCTCAGGCGGGACATGGCATGGAGAGGGCTTCCAGTAGGAGAGCAACTCCATGCGACAGCAGATAAGAATGACGTTCGCCGCGAAGTGTTTAGCCTTCTTTCTGGGCAAGATTTTCGTATAGATGTTACCATCCTCGAGAAATCTAAAGCACAACCACACACCAGAAAAAGCCCGGACACGTTCTACAAATACGCTTGGTTTTACCACTTCAAGCACGTGGGGCCCGCGTTGCTAGCTGGCGTTACCGAAGCTCACATATTCGCGGCAGCCCTCGGAACCAAAAAGGGCCAAGCTGTCTATACCGCTGCCGTCAATGACGTGATCCAACAGATCGTTCAACGTCAACAGTGGGCTACATCCTTTCCGCGCGCAGCCGCGGAGCCGTGCCTGCAAATCGCTGACTACTGCGCGTGGGCTATCCAACGGAAGTGGGAGAGGGGCGATACTTGGGCTTACGATCTGATCTCCAACAAGATCAAAACTGAATATGATCTGTGGAGAATGGGGGCTAAGCACTACTATTAAGCCCCAGAAAAAGTTGCGGCCCGCAATCTCAGCTATCCCGAAGGAAGCGCCCGAGGGGGCTTGTCACTGAGCAAGGGCCGCATCTGAAATATAGCCGATCACGCCGCCCAATGCAACGATTCTGGGCCACATAGGGCCGTTTCGGACCATTTTGGAACGCCGCCCAGCCCCGCTTCGGCGGGTCTTCTTCATGCTCGGAACCGCCTGCCGCCCCGCGCGTGCCTCCCTGCCTCGCATAATCGTAACCTTGCGCGGCAGCCCCTGCCCGAGGCTTCACCCGACTCGCGGCAGGGGCTTTCCCGAGACCGCCCCGCCTCGCGCAGAACTTCTTCATCCCGTGAACGAAAAACGGCGAGGTTTCCCCCGCCGCCGACTTGCCCATGAACGCGCCGCTAGTCGGCCAAGGCTTCGTATCCCTTGTTCCAGGCATCGACCTTGGCGTCGTGCGCAGCCTGTGCCGCGCTTTCCTTGTCGCGTTTGACTTTGGTAGCGTTGCCCGGGCCGCCCTCGTTGTCCATGCCATCCACTGCCGTTTGCAGCATCTGGGCCTCGGTTTGCGGGATCTTATTTTCTCGGACCATGGCAGGTCCTCCATAGCACCAGGGCGAGGATATCGCCCGGATGACACCTTGTAGCACAGAACGGCGCCAACCGCACGAAATCGTTTCTCCCCCCGCCCGAATCAGGCGGGCTTTTTGCTGTCCGCCGGCACCGCGCCGGCTGGGGCAGGATAGCATGGGGGATGGGCGGCGCGTCCAGTGTCACAAGTTGCGACATTTCCTATTGACAGCTTTGTCGCAATATGTGACATTCTCTCATACCCGGTGCGACACACGAGCCGCCGGCCACCAACCGAGAGGAACACCCCCTGCTATGCATACGCCTGCCGCCCCCGCCGGATTGATCGCTGGCCTCTGCCTCGACAATCCCATCGTCGCCGACGAGATCCGCCACCTGATCCTGTCCGAGCGCACCACGCTGGTTGCGCCGCCCTGGTCCTCGCCGATCAGCTTGCCGGCTGGCTTCGAGGTGACCCAATGACCTACCAGCCCGCCGAATTCGTCAGCGCCGCCCTTGCCGAAGCGCGCAATGTGATGGCCCGGCCCGACCTGTATTCCGACGCCGTCCTGTCCAATGCCTGCGCCTATGCCGTCATGCACGGCGACTGGATGGACGTTGATCGCGCGACGAAGCTGCAACAGGCGCTGCGCATCGAGGCTATGGCGCGCGACGAGCACCTGCTGCGCGATCCGGTAGCCGTCCGCAACGCCGCCATCGGCCTGTTCATTTGCTGGCTGGGCGCCGCCGCCGCGATCATCTGGTTCGGCCCGACGCTGGCCGCGCAACTGATCCGCTGGGGCGGGTCCATCGTCGCGGGGTGGCTGTGATGGCCCGGAGCTTCCTTGATGAGTCCTACAACCCCGACCGCTACGACGAAGGATGGCAGGGCCACCGCGACGACGTGGAATATCCGCCCATCGATCCCGAGGATTTCGAGCGCGAGCAGAGCCTGATCCAGGAGCTTGTCGAGCGTGAGATGAAGCGGACGCTGCAAAACGTCCAGTATTTCGCAGCCCCGTGGAGCGACCAGTATTGCCACCTGTGCAAAGGCCGAAAGCAGTTCGACGGCGTGTCCTGCCCGGACTGCATGGGGACCGGCGCCGAAAGCTACGTGCAGTCGGAGGTGGCGGCATGATGTGGCACCGTCTCGACGGCAACATGCGCGCGGCTGATGCGCATTACGATGCCTTCCACATGCCATCCGACCACTACCAGTGCGGCTGCTGCGGGTCGGACTTCTGGGAGGACGACGAGAACGAGGACTGCGACCCCCGGCACCGCCAGAGCAAGGACGATCCGTCGCTTTGCGAGATGTGCGCTGAATTCGCGGGGGACATGGAATGAACTTCACACCGCAAGAACTCCTGAAAGAGCGCGAGGCCTTCCGACCCGGCTCCTATGAATGGGATTGGCGCACCCGCGCTGCATGGCGGATCTGGCGGTCATACACCGGGCATCTGCTGACCGAAAAAACGTCGCCGCCCGCTGATTTCGGGCTGGGCTATCTCAATGAAAGGGCTGCGGCATGAGCGACGCAATCAAGGCGCTGGCGAAGGCCCAGACCGAGATGGGTAAGGCGATCAAGAACGCCAAGAACCCGCACCTGAAATCGAACTATGCCGATCTGGGATCGGTGATGGAAGCCTGCTTTGACGCGCTCCACGCCAACGGCTTCGCGATCATGCAGCCCTGTGGGGCTGACGAGCGCGGGCAGTATGTCGAGACGGTGCTCGCCCATGCCAGCGGCGACACGTTCACCAGCCGGGTCCATTTGGTCGTCGGCAAAAACGACATGCAGGGCGTCGGCTCTGCCATCACCTACGCCCGCCGGTATGGACTGCTGGGCATGGCCGGGCTCGCGCCCGAGGACGACGACGGGGAAGCGACGAAAGCCTCGCCTCGGCAGCAGGCCGCGAACCGCGCTCCTGCCGGAGCCAGCAAGGCCGATCAAAGCGCCGCTGACAGCATGATCGCCGCCATCCGCCAGCATGGCGAGGCCGCATGGAACGACCGGCGCCTGCAAGCCGATCTGGCGAAGCTGCGTGCCACTGCGCCCGAATTGGCGGCGCAGGTCGAGGCCGAAATCGAAACCAAGAAGCAAGGAAAGGCCGCGTAATGGCAGGCAGCGTCAACAAGGTGATCCTGATCGGAAATCTGGGTCAAGACCCCGAAATCCGCAGCTTCCAGAACGGCGGCAAGATCGCCAACCTGCGGATCGCCACCTCGGAAACGTGGAAGGACCGCAACACCGGCGAGCGCAAGGAACGCACGGAATGGCACACCGTCGCCATCTATTCCGAGCCCCTGGTCCGCGTCGCCGAGCAATACCTGAAAAAGGGCAGCAAGGTCTATGTCGAGGGCCAGCTGGAAACCCGCAAATGGCAGGACCAGAGCGGCAATGACCGCTACACGACCGAAGTCGCGCTGCGCCCGTTCCGCAGCGAATTGACCATGCTGGACGGCAAGGCGGCTGACAGCCAACAGCGCGACACCGGCACCAGCTACGGCGGCGGTTACGGGGCTGGCGGCTCGCCCAGCAGCCAGCCGAGCGGGCGCCCGGATTTCGATGATTCGATTCCATTCCTCATGGAGTGGAGGGTCTGATGAACCGTCAACGCATCCAAGAGGCAGAAGCCGAAGCCGAGCGTTTCCTTTCGCGCATCGCTGACCTGATGGACAAGGCCAAGGAGGACGGCGATTTCTCTGCTATCGAATGCGGCAGCCCCGAGAGTGGCGCGCTGCGGCGGGCGAGCATGGACCTGACCCGCGCCCTGGCTCGGATGAGGGCGCGCCAATGACCGTTCTCGCCAAAGCCCGCCAGGAACAGCGCATCGTAGACGAGTTCTATCACCTGATCGCGCTGAACGCTGACCATGCCGAAGATCCGGCATGGATGATCACCGCAACTGCCTACACCCTGTCGATTGACGAGAAGGCCGTGCGCAAGGTCTGGGACGCTCGGTTCAAGGATCATGGGGTGGCGTGATGGAATACCGCGCCCGCTTCGAGGATGGCACGCTGCGCCTGCTGGCGAACAACCTGCCCGATCTGGCGCAGGGGGAGCTGGTCACGGTTATCATCGAGCGCGGCCGCAGCCTCAACAGCCATCGGCACCAATTCGCTTTCGTCCGAGAGGCATGGCAGAACCTTCCCGAGCACCTGCAATCCGCCCCATGGGCCGAAACACCAGAGACGATGCGCAAGCACGCTCTGATCGCAACGGGTTTCCACCAGTCCTATACACTGGACTGCGGGGCCAACGCGACGGCACAACGGATCAAGGCGCAGCTGGTTCGGGCCGAGGCCCGCGCCGAAGGATATGCCATCGGTCAGGTTCGCGGGCCTATCCTGACCATCTGGACGCCAGAAAGCCAGTCGATGCGCAGCATGGGCGGCAAGCGGTTCCAGGAGAGCAAGACCGCGATCCTGGACTGGATGGCGGCGCAGATCGGCGTGACCGCATCAGCCCTGCGAGGCGCAGCATGAGCCGCGCCGTCGATGAGTGGATTGGCAAGACCGACGACACGCCGGCGCCGCCCAGGGTTCGCCTTCGGGTTTTCGATGCTCATGGCGGCAGGTGCTACCTGTCCGGCCGCAAGATCATGCCGGGCGACCAATGGGACTTGGATCACAAACTGGCGCTCTGCAACGGCGGAGAAAATCGGGAAAGCAATCTCGCGCCTGTCCTTCGTGCCGAGCACCGCAAAAAGACCGCGCTGGACGTGAAAACCCGCGCCAAGGACGACCGGGTGCGGAAGAAGCATCTCGGCATCTGGCAACCCAAAACCATCGTTCCGGGCAGCAAGGCTAGCCCGTGGAAGAAACGCGCGGATGGGACTGTTGTCCGCCGCGATCAGGAGGCTTGACCCCATGACCAACCCCACCCCCCATACGAGCACCGAGGCCGGAGGGCCGGCGACTGATTGGCAGCCTATCGCCTCGATGCCCAAAGACGTTCGCGTTGAACTCCGTCGCGATGACTGCCCTGGATGGGACACCACGGGCATCTTCCAGAACGGCAGGCTCGACCTTGCAAGTTTTTTCGTCCGTGACAGTGATATGTGCTTTCTGATGCGTCCGACGCACTGGCGACCGCTTCAAGCGGAACACGGTGCCGCATGACCGCTCTCCCCAGCACCGAAGACCTGGCCCGGTTGGCGAAGGCGATCACGCCCGGGCCGTGGAAAGCAGGACGGCACCCTTGGCCGACGCAGGTTGGGTGCTGCCCTATACCGGGCAGGCCCTATGAGATCCGCCATGAGATGCGCAACCTGGCAGCGGCAAATACCATCGCCAACGCCGAGGCCATCGCGCTCCTGCCCGCCCTGCTCCGCGAGGTCCTCGACCGCCGGGAGGCTGAGGGCTGGCGGGACATCAGCACCGCGCCGAAGGATGGCCTGATCGACATATGGGTCTCCAATAGCGACGGGACCGGACGGCGCATTTGCTCCTGCTATTATGATCACATTTGTGATGAGTGGCGAACATCCTCCCCCGCACTACGACTGCATTGCGTAAAGGCGTCATGCGTCACGCATTGGCGCCCATTGCCTGCCCCACCTTCCACCCCCACCACGGAGGCCAGCCATGACCGCTGACAATACCACCGCGCCGGAGCGCATTTGGGCATGCGTGGAGCCCGATTGGGAGGATGGGGACGGGAACTCCATCGTCGGAGGGAAGTTCGAGGGCTACGACCTGACAGGCAAGGGCGTGCCCTACGTCCGGGCCGACCTCTGCGCCTCGGGGCAGGTGCGGGCGCTGGAGTGGGAAGAATACGGCCCGGACTGTTTTTTCGGGAGGGGTGAGTGCGGCGATTATTCTATAGCTACGTCCGCATCGTGCTTCCATGAAGGTGAGTTTCGGCTATGTGGAGTAGAGGGAGATTTCAGCTACTTCGATACCGCAGAAGCCGCCAAAGCCGCCGCGCAAGCCGATTACGAGCGCCGCATCCTCGCCGCCATGACGCCAGCCCCGCAGCCCGATGGGCAGGAATGCTCTCGCTGCGGAGCGGTTGGTGGTTTTGGCTGTTACGAATGCACCCCCGAAACCCCGACCGCGCAAGAGGCGGTGGCGGTGATGTGGCGCGCAAGGAGGAGCGAATCCGAAGAATGGCAGCACTTTACTAGTCGCCCGTCTTGGTGGGAGGTTCAACCTCTCTACGCCCACCCACCCCAGCCCATCGAGACGGTCGCGGAGGCTATTTCTGCAATCGAGGCGCTATCAAGATCGACATACTCCTGCGGCAGTCAATGGGTCCGTCTCGAAGACGCTATCGTCGCCCTGCGCGCCCTGAAAGGATCGGACAAATGAGCGAGTTTATCGTAATGCAAAATCGGCTCGTGCAATACGAGTCCGATCTCGCCGCAGCCCGCGCCGAGATCGGGCGGCTGAAGCACCTGCTGGACCTGTCCAAGAAAACCACAGAAGCGGTCCTGGAACGCGCCGAGAATACCGAAATCGAGCGTGACGAAGCGCGGGCTCAGGTCGCGGCTGCATTCGATGCGGTGGCGGAATATATCGAGACGGTTCCGTTGGAGGTTACAGACCGGCAGGAACATGCGAAAGCCATCCGCGCCCTCGCCTCTGACCACGCCAACGCCGCTCTTGAAGCCTATGGCCGCGAGAAGGTGCGGGAGGGTATGCAGCGTGCGCTTACCATGACCCTGGGGCACGGTTTGTCCAAGCAGGCACATGACTCCATCCTCGCCGAAATGGAGAAGTTGAAATGACCTACAAAACCGCATTCGGGGAACCGGAACGAGTTGAGGTTCGCCTTGATGATGACGGGCGGCCCTCGTTCTTTTCCAGCACGCGAGACGGATGGGCGGATCTCGGCCCGGAATTACGAATGGCTGCTGACGCTTACGCCATCGGAACGGAAATCACTCTGCGGGAGCCCCTGAAATGACCGACACGCGCGAACTGGTGGAGCGCTACGTCATGGAGGTTGACTCGGATTTTGGCGACGACGCCAAGGCTATTCCAGTCGCAGACCCATGGGGACAATGGGTGCTGGCCAGCGATTACGACGCCATATCCGAGCGGTGCAGGGCGCTGGAGGAGGCGCTGCAATTCTACGCGGACACGGGCAAATACCCGGCCCCGCTGACTGGCGGCTGCGGCGATCTGTATTTCGACTGCGGACGAGTCGCCCGCGCCGCGCTTACCAGCGGAGGGCGGGGATGAGTGACCTGGATAAGCTGATCGATGACGTGTGGGCGGGAGGGACCTTGCCACGCCCACTCCCCTTTCCGGCCTATCAGGCCGCATACGTGATCGGAGCATATGACGGCTCCCTCGACGCCGCTCTGGCGCTGCACAAGGCGCTGCTGCCGGGGTGGAGCGTCACGCTCGAAAACGATGATGGGAACATTCACGCGGCAGTCTGGCCGCGCGGTGAAATCGGTGAGCAGCACGGAGCGGAAGGGCCTACGCCGGCCCTCGCCCTCTTGCTCGCCATCCTGCGCGCCTACCGCCAGCAGAGGGGGAGCGAGGAATGAGTGAGACGCTGATACCGACGATGAACCTGCGCTACATCGTCAGGCTGCCAAGCGACCGGCAGCACTTGCAGCAGGCGTTCAACAAGCCCGGCGGCGGAACTGTCTGGATCGACGTGCCCTGCCTTGTCGAGATGGACGAAGCGTTCTGGAAGATCGACGAACAACTGGACGGAAAGCCATGACGCCCCGCTACCAGACAAGGACAGGGAGAGGGTGATGGATGAGATGCCGAAAATGATGGTTGCCTTCGATCCCGATGCTTTGGCGAGCCTCAATGCCAGACTGGACGCGCTGACAGCGGAGATCCGGGCTGTGCGCATGTCGCCAATGCCGGAATGGGTGACGGCTCATGAATATGCCGAGAGGATCGGCCGCACGACCAAGACCGTCAGCAACCTGGTCAAGGCCGGGAAGCTGGAAAGCAAGCGGCAGGGGCGAACGCTGCTGATCCGCGTCAGTCAAGGCGCTTAGCCAGTTCTTCCGCCGTCTCTGAATAATAAGTCTGCAACTGTCGGATATCACGATGACCAACCATCCGAGCCAGCGCCAGAACGTCCAGCTTCTTGGACAGCCGAACAATCGCGACGTGGCGGCTGTCGTGATAGGTCAGCCCCACCACCCCGGCGCGGTCCCGCAGCTTGCGCCACAGCGCGTCCAGCTGCGCCGAGGTCAAGCCGAACACCGGGTCCTTGCGCAGCAGGGCTTCCAGCAGCCGAACAGCTTCGCTGGACAGTGGCACCTCGCGCGCCGTGCCGTTCTTGGTCACGTCCAGCCGCGCCACGCGTTTTTTCAGGTCCACCCTGTCCCACGTCAGGCCAACTACCTCGCCTGCCCGCATGGCCGTTTCGATGCTGAAAAGGAAAGCATGGAATGCCCGTGCCGTCGCGTTGGCCAGGTCGGACCCGGCAGAGATGGCCAACGCCTCCATCTCGTCGTCAGTGGGCATTCTGTCCCGAGCCGGGGGTGCGGCCGGGCGCCGCACATCGGTCAGCGGGTTGCTGGAGATCAAGCCCCATTCCTTACGCGCCTGCGTCAGGATCGCGGACAGCAGGTTCATTTCGCGAATCACAGCCCCCGAGGATACCTCGGTCAGCCGCTGGTCTCGCCAGTCCGCGAAATCGGCCGCCCGCAGATCAGCCATCTTCTTTTTGGCCAGGTCCTCTTTACGCAGCTTCTCGATGCGGATGATTTCCCACCGGGCGCCGCGCTTGGTCGAGGATACCTCGCGCGCATAGCGGTCCATCACGTCACCGAACGGCGTTTGGCTCTTGACCGATTCGCTATTGAGGATCAACTGCTCCTCACGGCTCGCCCAATCCTTCGCGGCCTGCTTGGTCGGGAACACCTTGGACGAACGGACGCCCTGTCTCGCGACTTCGGCGCGGTAGTTCCCGGACGGAAGCTTTCGGATGCTGGCCATGGTTACGCACGTGAGGAAATGGTGCGTAAAGGGATGCGAAATCTGGCTGGAAACAGCAAGAAGCTTTCCGCGCCTAGTGCCGTTGGCAGCCAGTATTTTCCGCATATTTCCGCTAAGCGCGGAAACTGGAAGAAAATACTGGTGCCGGTGAAGGGACTCGAACCCCCGACCCCATCATTACGAATGACGTGCTCTACCAGCTGAGCTACACCGGCATCTTCGTGCCGCGCCGGATAGCAGGTTCCGGCGCAGGCGAAAAGGGGGGATCAGAGTTTTTTCCCGACCACCTGCGCGATATTCTCCTCGGGCGGCTCGACATCCGGCCTGACGGGCAGGATGTCGCCCTGGCTCGCGATCACCGGCTTGCGCGGCGCCTCGGGTTCGGGGCGGTGCAAGGGGGTCGGCGGCGGCGCGGGCTCGGGTTCCGGTTCGGGATCGGTGACGGTCATCGCGGGCTCGGCCCCGGCCGCGACCAGCGGCGGGCGGCGATAGTCCGATTCGCGCGGCACCATGCCGGGCTGGACATTGGCGACCTCGGCCAGCGGCTCGGCCGCGACCGGCCGGCCGGGACCCGACGCGGGCGCGGCATCGACCATGCCCGGCGCGGCGGCCGGCGCGGGCGACGGAACGATGGCAGGCGTCGGCACCGGCGCCTCGGGTGCCTTGCCGCCGACCAGCAGCGGCAGCATCTCGGCCCCGCCGGCGGCAGGCGCCGTCCAGACCGCGCTGTCCGGCTCGCGCCAGGTCAGCGTGTCGAAACCGCCGCAGCTGTCGCAGGTCGGCGACCATTCCGCCATGACATTGTGGCACTTGTCGCAGACCCATTGCGGCCCGCGGCTGGCGACCAGCGCCCGGGCCAGGATGCCGCGCACCACGGCGTCGTCCGCGCCCTCGCCGCGCTCGACCGCGGCCAGGATCGACAGCGAACGCACCGTCGGGTGCTTCGTCGCCAGGTCGCCCAGCGCCCGGCGGGCACCGGGAAAGTCCTCGGCCGCCAGCAGCAGTTCGGCGCGCAAGAGCCGGGTTTCCTCGTGATCCGGGTTCTGCCGCATCAGCTCCTCGAAGCGGCGCAGCCGGGCCGAGGGCTTTTCGTCCGGCACGATCTCGGCATAGGCGGCGGCGATCGAGGGATGCGGCCGCACGCTCCAGGTCTTTTGCAGGACGCGGCTGGCGTTGCGGGCGTCGTTCTGCGCGATATAGCTGCGCGCGGCCAGCACCGCGGCCGGGATCAGGTCGGGGCTGGCGCGGTTGGCCGAGATCGCCGCCTCGCGCGCACTGATCGAACTGCCCTCGGCCAGCACCTCGGACGCCTCCTTGAGCGCCAGCACCGCGTCGCGGCGCAGATGCACGTCCTTGGGCAATTGCCCCTGCTGGCGCTTGTCCTTCAGCACGGCGCGCGCGCCCTTCCAGTCGCCCTCGCGGGTCTGAAGCTGCAGCAGCGTGTCCTGCACCTCGGCATGTTTCGGCTTCAGCGCATAGGCCTTCTCGGCCAGCTTCAGCGCGGTGGCGGTGTCGCCCTCGGCCAGCTTCTGCCGCATCAGCCCGCGCACGCCGACGAACCGGGTGCGCTGGTCCGACAGCAGCCGGCGATAGATCTCGCCCGCCTTGGCATTGTCACCGGCGACCTCGGCCGCCTGCGCGGCCAAAAGGTCGGTGACATGCTGCTGGTCCAGCAGCTTGGCGGCCTTGGCGGCCTTGTCCTGCGCCAGCCGCCCCTCGCCCGAGGCGACGGCCAGCATGCCCTCGGACAGCGCCTCATAGCCCTTGCGTTGGCGCGAGCGGGCGAAATAGCGGTTGATCGCCGTTTCGTCGCCCAGCAGGAAACGCACGAAGGCCAGGAACATGCCCAGGACCTTGACCGCGAGCCAGCCCAGCACGACCACGACCAGCACCGCGATCAGCAGTTGGACCGGGCCCAGCGTGTATTCGGTGCCGCCATAGACCATGCTCAGGCCCTGGCCGCTTTCCGAAAGCTGGATCGCGCCCAGGGTGATCGCCAGGACGATGGCAAAGAAGATCAGTATTTTCAGCGCCGACAGCAGCATGCCAGGGACTCCTTACAAGCTGCCGGCGGCCAGGGCGGCCAGCGCAGCATTGGCTTCGACCCAGACCTGCGCCTTGGCGGTCCAGGCCGACATGGCATCCTGCCCGGCCTGCGGCAGCGCGGCGATCTCGGCCAGCGCGCCCTTGACGTCGCCGGCCTTCACCGCGGCATCGGCACGCGACAGGATGGCGTCGGGATCGTCGCCCGCGCGCGGCTCGACCGAGCGGGCGCCGGTCTGCACCCGCAGGAAGTCGCCGATCGCCCCCAGCGCGCCGCCGTCCTGCGGCGCCTGCTTGATCGAGGCGGCGAGACCCTCGCGCGCGGCGGCCGGGAAATCGGCGCGCAGCTGTTCCAGCGTCGGCACGTCGCCGGTCAGCACGGCCGGGGCTTCGATGCCCGCGGCTTGCAGATCAGCCAGGGCCTGGTCGCGGGGGCCGCCGGTCTCGATGGCGGCCTGCAAGACAGCGGCAGCGGTGGCGGCCTGGGCGCGGCGATTGGCGGCATCGGCGCTTTCCTGCAAGGCGCTGGCCTGGGATTGCGCGGCGCTGATGCGCTTTTCGGCCTCGGCGGCGGCGCTGGCGATCTGGTCCTGCAGCGCCTCGGCCTGGGCGGCAAAGCCCTGCATGCGCTCGGCCAGCGCGGGATCGACCGTGCCGCGCGCGGCCAGCTCGTCGATGCGGGCCTGCTGCGCGGCCAGCCGGCCGTTCACGTCATCAAGCAATTGCTGCAGGCCGGCGCTGTCCTCGCCCGAGACCACCGGGGTCACGGCGGGACGCGCCTCCAGCTCCGAGACGGTCTTTTCCAGCGCCGCGAGCTTCTCGGCCTGCGCCTTCAGCGCCTCGGGATCGGGACCGGCATCGGCCAGGGCCTGGCGGGCGGCATCGGCCCCGGCCTCGCCGGCGCGCTTGGCAAAGGCATCGCCCTGGGCCTGGATCTCGGTGCGTGCAGCCTCGGTCGCGGCGTCGCGGGCGGCGGCAAGCGCGGCCTCGTTCGGGGCCTGCTCGGCCGGGGGACGCCAGGCCTCGGGCAGATGCGGGATCGCCCACCAGGTCGCGGCGGCGCCCAGCCCGGCGGCGATCACCCCGCCCAGAAGCGTGGGCATGAAGCCAGCCTTGCGCACCTCGACCACGCGGGTCTCGACGCGGGCCGGCTCGGATTTCGCGATTTCGGGCTTGGCGGGCGCGGGCTTGGTCGCCGCAGCGGCGGCAGCGGCAGGCGCGGCCTCGGCCGGGCGGGGCTTCGGCGCCGCACCCCCCGGCCCCTCGCCCGAGCCGACCAGCTTCGATTCGACCGCCGGCTTCGGCTCGGGCTTGGCGGCGGCGGTGGCCTCGCCGGCGCTGACCGGGTGGCTGTCGATCACCGGGCCGGAAACGGCCTTCTTCTTCAAGTCCTTGTCGGGGCTGGCCTTGTTTTCGCTGGAATTGGCTTCTGGCTGTTTCACGATCTTCCCCGTTCCCTTCTGCGCCGGAACACGGGCAAGCGACGCTGCCCGGACCCGCTATCATCACTGGCTCCCGCCACAAGTCTAGTGGGCAGCGCGTGGCGCCTCAACCCGCCCTCACATGCTTTGTTCCGCGCCGAGCAGGGTTTCGATGGCCGCAAGCACGCCCCCGGCATCCGGATCGGGCGCGACCGCGACCCGCGCCGCAGGGCCGCTCCAGGCCGCCGCCGCCGCCGCGCTGATCGGCGCCAGCCACAGCGCCGCCCGTGCCCCGCCCGCCTGCCCCGCCAGCAGCCGCGCCGAGCGGGGCGAGAACAGCGGCAGGATCACCGGCCCCGGTCCCGCCAGCAAAGCCCGCGCCGCCAGGCTCAGCTCCAGCGGCAGCTGGTCATAGACCACGACGCCCGGCACCGGCAAAACCTTGGCCACATGGGCGCCATGCGGATGCAGCCAGCCCGGGCCAAGCTCTTGGAGCAGCGGCAGCATGCGCGCGGCATCGCCCGGCCCCTCGGTCACGGCAAAGCCCGCCTCCCGCGCCGCCTGGGCGGTGGCCGGCCCGACGCAGATCGCCGGCCGCCCGCGCCCGGCCCCCGCCGCCGGCACCGCATGGACCGAGGTGAAGACCAGCCCCTCGGCCGCCGCCAGCCGGCCGGCGTCATGCGCCACCGGAACGATGCGCAGCACCGGCGAGATCAGCACCGGCAAGCCCAGCGGCGCGGCGGCTGCGGCAAAACGCCGCGCCGCCGGCTCGGGCCGGGTCAGAAGCAGCGTGGGCGGCGGTATGGCAGGGACGGCAAGGGACATGGCATTCGGCCGGGCAAGATGTTACGTCCCCCCTTGCCTATGCCCGGGGCGGCGCAGGAACAAGGACAAGCATGGCACGGATCTTTCTCGGCATCGAAAGCAGCTGCGACGACACCGCCGCCGCCGTGGTGCGCGACGACCGCACCATCCTGGCCTCGGTGGTTGCCGGCCAGACGGCGCTGCATGCCGATTTCGGCGGCGTGGTGCCCGAGATCGCCGCCCGCGCCCATGCCGAAAAGCTGGACGGCTGCGTCGAGCAGGCGCTGGCCGAGGCCGGGCTGCGGCTGGACCAGCTGGACGGCATCGCCGTCACCGCCGGGCCGGGGCTGATCGGCGGCGTGCTTGCGGGGGTGATGCTGGCCAAGGGGCTGGCGGCGGGCTCGGGCCTGCCGCTGGTCGGGGTGAACCACCTGGCCGGCCATGCCCTGACGCCGCGGCTGACCGACGGGATCGCCTATCCTTACCTGATGCTGCTGGTGTCGGGCGGGCATTGCCAGTTCCTGCGCGTGGACGGGCCGCAGGACTTTACCCGGCTCGGCGGCACCATCGACGACGCCCCGGGCGAGGCTTTCGACAAGGTGGCGAAGCTCCTGGGCCTGCCGCAGCCCGGAGGCCCGGCGGTCGAGGCCGCCGCCGCCCAGGGCGACCCGCGCCGCTTTGCCTTGCCGCGGCCGCTGCTGGACCGACCCGGCTGCGACCTCAGCTTCTCGGGGCTGAAGACCGCCGTGCTGCGCCAGCGCGATACCTTGGTCGCGGCCCAGGGCGGGTTGCACGAACAGGACCGCGCCGACATCTGCGCCGGGTTCCAGCAGGCCGTGGCCGATGTGCTGGCCGAAAAGACCCGCCGGGCGCTGGCCGCCTCGCCCGCGCCTGTGCTGGCGGTGGCGGGCGGCGTTGCCGCGAACCAGACCCTGCGGGCGGCGCTGCAAGCCGTGGCCGAGGCGGCGGGCGCGCGCTTCCTGGCCCCGCCGCTGCGGCTTTGCACCGACAATGCCGCGATGATCGCCTGGGCCGGGATCGAGGCGCATGACGCCGGCCAGCGCGACGGCATGGACCTGGCCGCGCGCCCGCGCTGGCCGCTGGACCAGGCCGCCGCACCGATGCTCGGCGCCGGCAAGCGGGGGGCCAAGGCATGAGCGTTGCGGTGATCGGCGCGGGCGCCTTCGGCACGGCGCTGGCGGTGGTGCTGGCCGCGAAGGGGCCGGTCACGCTCTGGGGCCGCGACGTGGCCTGGAGGGCGCGCGAGAATCCGCGCCTGCCCGGCATCGCCCTGCCCGACAGCCTGCACCTGACCGACCGGCTGGCGGATTGCACCGCCGAGACCGTGCTGCTCGCCCTGCCGGCGCAGGTGCTGGGCAGCTTCCTGGCCGCCGAGGCGCAGCACTTCGACGGCCGCCGCCTGGTCAGCTGCGCCAAGGGCATCGACCTCGCCACCCTGACCGGCCCCTCGGCGCTGATCGCGCAGGCCTGCCCGCGTGCCACCATCGCGGTGCTGACCGGGCCCAGCTTCGCCGCCGACATCGCCCGCGGCCTGCCGACCGCGCTGACGCTCGCCTGCACCGACCCGGACGCGGCCGAGGCGCTGCAACGCCAGCTGTCCACCACCGCGCTGCGGCTCTACCGCACCACCGACGTCACCGGCGCCGAACTGGGCGGGGCGCTGAAGAACGTCGTCGCCATCGCCGCCGGCGCCGCCATCGGCGCGGGCTATGGCGACAGCGCCCGAGCCAGCGTGGTGACGCGCGGCTTTGCCGAGATGACCCGCCTTGCCGCGGCGCTCGGCGCCCGGCCGGAGACCCTGGCCGGCCTTTCGGGCCTGGGCGATCTGGTGCTGACCTGCACCTCGGAACAGTCGCGCAATTTCCGCTATGGCCTGGCGCTGGGGGCGGGCCGCGAATTCGCCGCCGGCACCACGGTCGAGGGCGCCGCCACCGCCCGCGCCGTCGCCGCGCTGGCCCCGAAGCTGGGGGTCGAGCTGCCGGTCTCGCAACTGGTCGCGGGGCTTGCCGAGGGCCGCGTCGCCATGGAACATGCGCTGGATATCTTGCTGAACCGCCCGCTGAAGGAGGAATGATGCCCCTGTTCGCCCTGATCTGCCGCGATGCCCCCGGCATGCTGGAGACCCGCCTTGCCGTGCGCCCGCAGCACCTGGACTGGCTGGGCCGGCGCCCCGGCGTAGAGCTGGCCGGCCCCTTCATCGAGAACGGCCAGCCCTGCGGCTCGCTGGTCGTGGTCGAGGGCGAAAGCCTCGACGAGGTGCGCGACTGGGCCGCGCACGACCCCTATGCCGAGGCCGGCGTCTTCGGCGCGGTCGAGGTGGTGGAATGGCGCAAGGTGATCGGCTGATGGCGCATTGGCTGTTCAAGTCCGAGCCCGACGTCTTCAGCTTCGACGACCTGATCGCCAGGGGCGAGCGGGGCGAGCAATGGGACGGCGTGCGCAACTACCAGGCCCGCAACAACATGCGCGCCATGAAGCTGGGCGAGCGCGGCTTCTTCTATCACTCGAACATCGGCAAGGAGGTCGTGGGCATCTGCGAGGTGGTGGCGCTGGCCCATCCCGATTCGACCGCCGACGACCCGAAATGGGAATGCGTGGACGTGAAGGCGGTGGCCCGCGTCCGGCGGCCGGTGACGCTGGACGAGGCCAAGGCCGAGCCGCGGCTGAAGGACATGATCCTGGTCAACAATTCGCGGCTGTCGGTGCAGCCGGTCTCGGATGCGGAATGGGACGTGATCCTGGAACTGGCGGGCGGCACGCAGCCGCTGTGACCGGCCCGCCCGGCAATCCCGAAACGCACCAAGGCGCAAAAGCCCAGGAGGGGTGACATGGCACGCGGACCGAAAGTCATCGTGGACCGTCCGACCACGAAACGCATCGGCGCGCTCGGCGCGCTCTGGCCCTTCATCCGGCCCTATCGCGGACTGCTCGCGGTGGCGGTGCTGGCGCTGGTGGCGACGGCCGGGATCAGCCTGGTGCTGCCGCTGGCGGTGCGCCGCGTGGTCGACGGCTTCGACGCCGGCGCGCATCTGCTCGACCAGTATTTCGGCGCGGCGCTGGCCATCGTCGGGCTGCTCGCGCTGGGGACCGGGCTGCGTTACTACTTCGTCACGCGGCTCGGCGAGCGCGTCGTGGCCGACATCCGCAAGGCGGTGTTCGACCGCGTCATCGCCATGAGCCCGGCCTTCTACGAGCGCGTGCTGACCGGCGAGATCATCAGCCGCATCACCACCGACACCACGCTGATCCAGTCGGTCATCGGCTCCTCGGTCTCGATCGCGCTGCGCAACTTCATGATCCTGATCGGTGGCATGGCGCTTCTGGTCTGGACCTCGCCCAAGCTCTCGGGGCTGGTCCTGCTGCTGGTGCCGCTGGTGGTGGTGCCGATCGTCGTGCTGGGCCGGCGGCTGCGCAAGCTCTCGCGCGAGAACCAGGACTGGATCGCGCTGTCCTCGGGCGCGGCCTCGGAAAGCCTGCTCTCGGCCCAGACAGTGCAGGCCTTCACCCATGAAGGCCCGACCCGGGCGCGCTTCGACGAGGTGACCGAACGCTCCTATGTCTCGGCGCTGGACCGGGTGCGGACCCGCACGGTGATGACGGTGATCGTGATCTTCCTGATCTTCTCGGGCGTGCTCGGCGTCCTTTGGATCGGCGCCCGCGACGTGCGGACGGACGTGATGACCGTGGGCCAGCTGGTGCAATTCGTGATCTACGCGGTGATGGTCGCCGGCGCCGTCGGCGCGCTGTCGGAAATCTGGGGCGAACTGCAGCGCGCCGCCGGTGCGACCGAGCGGCTGACCGAGCTGCTGACGAACGAGGACAGCCTGACCGATCCCGCCGCGCCGGTGGCCCTGCCCCGGCCGGTCAGGGGCGCCATCGGCTTCGACGACGTGACCTTCCACTACCCCTCGCGCCCCGACCGCTCGGCGCTCGAGGGCATTACGCTCGACATCGCGCCGGGCGAGACGGTGGCGCTGGTCGGCCCCTCGGGCGCCGGCAAGACCACGGTGATCCAGCTGCTGCTGCGCTTCTGGGATCCCGATGCCGGCACGGTCAGCATCGACGGCATCGACCTGCGCAGCATGGCCCGCGCCGATTTCCGCCAGGCCATCGCGCTGGTGCCGCAGGACCCGGTGATCTTTGCCGCCACCGCGCGCGAGAACATCCGCTTCGGCCGCCCCGAGGCCAGCGACGCCGAGGTCGAGGCCGCCGCCCGCGCCGCCCATGCCGACGAGTTCCTGGCGCTCCTGCCCGAGGGATATGACAGTTATGTCGGCGAACGCGGGGTGATGCTGTCAGGCGGGCAGAAGCAGCGCATCGCCATCGCCCGCGCCATCCTGCGCGACGCGCCGATCCTGCTTCTGGACGAGGCGACCAGCGCGCTCGACGCCGAATCCGAACGGCTGGTGCAGCAGGCGGTGGACGAACTGGCCCGCACCCGCACCACCATCATCATCGCGCACCGGCTGGCGACGGTGAAGAAGGCCGACCGCATCGTCGTCTTCGACCATGGCCGGATCGTGGCGCAGGGCCGGCACGACACGCTGGTCGCGCAGGGCGGGCTTTACGCCCGGCTGGCGCGGCTGCAGTTCACCGAAGGCGCCGAAGAGGCGTCCGCGCTGCCGCCGCAGGGCTGAGCGGCCCCGGCGGCCGCGCCGGGCTCAGCGCGGCGCGCTGTAGACCGCCGCCCAGAACACCGTCTTGCCATCGCTGCCGACGGCCTTGCCGATGCCGTAATGGCGCATCTGCGGGATCAGGATATTCGCCAGATGCCCGCTGGAGCGGCTCCATTCCTGCAGCACCCGCTCTTGCGTGAAGGGGCCGGCGGCGATGTTCTCGGCCGCGATGCTGGGCCGATAGCCGTCGTTCTTCAGCCGCTGCATCGGCCCCTTCGTGCTGCTGCCGCGATGCGACATCACCCCGCGCCGCGCCATGTCGCAGGCATGGCGGGCCGCAACCTCGGCCAGCTCGGCATTGGCACGCAGCGGCGCCAGCCCGCGCGCCTGCCGCGTGGCATTGGTCGCGGCGGCGGCTGCCTTGTTTTCGCGCACCGACGTCTGGTAGCAGGAAACCGCGCCTTGCCGCGCCAGGTTGAAGGCGACGGATTTGGTCGAGACCCGCACCTGGATCTCGGCCAGGGCCGGCGAGGCGAGCAGGCCCATTAAGGCCATGAAAACCAACGAATTGGTCAATTTGTTCAGCATGGAATCCCCTTGTTTCATGGGGAAAATAGGAAAGACGGTTCAGTTTCACAACTTCCGATTGCTGAAAATTGTATGGAACCGCCGCTTGCGCGGATCTTTGCCGTTGTGATGCAATCCGAGCCAAAGGAGTGGTCATGGCCATTTGGGATTTCGTGAAGGACGCCGGAAAGTCGCTGTTCGGCAGCGAGGCCGAGGCGAAAGAGGCTCCGGCACAGCCGGCAGGGCAGTCCGCGGCGCAGGCCGCGGAAAGCGACACCGACCGCAAGGTCGCCGCGCTCAAGGCCGAGCTGAAGGCGCTTGGCCTGACCGGCAAGGATGTCCACCTGAAGCTGCGCGGCGATACCGTGGTGATCTCGGGTCAGGCCCGCGACCAGGAGACGCTGGAAAAGCTGATCCTCGCCGTCGGCAACATCAAGGGCATCGCCCATGTCGAGCTGGAGGGCGCCAGCACTGAAACTCCGGCCCCCGCCGGTGCCAAGCCCGTGTTCCACACCGTGCAAAAGGGCGAGACGCTTTCCGCCATTTCGCAGAAATACCTCGGCAAGGCAGGCCGTTACCAGGAAATCTTCGAGGCCAACAAGCCGATGCTGACCGACCCGGACAAGATCTATCCCGGCCAGACGCTGCGCATTCCGCAGGCCTGACGCGGCGTCTCTGACGCTGCGTTTCCACGCGCCGCGGGCAAGGCCCGACTTGCCCCGGCGCTGCTTTTCGGACCATGCTTTCCAAGGCGGGGCCAAGGCGCGCCCCGGGAGAATTTCTGGGAGGATTCAATGGTCAGGTTCGCGAACGTCGCAGACCGCAACGCGGTCGAGGCGGAAATGCCCTATGCGCAACGGCAGTTGCCGGCGACCATTCATCAGGCCCTGACCCTGACCCGCGACCGCCATCCCCAGCGCCCCGCGATCAGCTTCCAGCTTTTCTCGGACCCCAAGGCGCCGGCGCGCAGCCTGACCTGGTCCGACCTGCACGAGCGGGTGACCGAGACCGCGAACCTGTTCCACAGCCTGGGCATCGGCCCGCGTGACGTGGTGGCCTATCTGCTGCCGAACTGCCTCGAGGCGCCGGTCGTGCTGCTGGCGGGTGCCACCGCCGGCATCGTGAACCCGATCAACCCGCTGCTGGACCCCGAGCAGATCGCGGCCATCCTGCGCGAAACCGGCGCCAAGGTGCTGGTGACGCTGAAGAGCTTTCCCAAGACCGACATTGCGCAGAAGGCGGCGCAGGCGGTGGCGCTGGCCCCCGGCCTGCAGACCGTGCTGGAGGTCGACCTGCGCGGCTACCTGACCGGGGTGAAGCGGCTGCTGGTGCCCTTGATGCGGCCCAAGGTGTCGACCCGTCACCACGCCCGGGTGCTGGATTTCGAGGCCGCCGCCAGCGCCCAGCGCCACGACCGGCTGCTGTTCGACCCGGCGCCCGAAGACCGCGTCGCCGCCTATTTCCATACCGGCGGCACCACCGGCACGCCCAAGGTGGCGCAGCACAAGCTGTCGGGCATGATCTACAACGGCTGGCTGGGTGCCGAATTGCTGTTCACCGAACGCGACGTGCTGATGTGCCCGCTGCCGATGTTTCACGTCTTCGCCGCCTATCCGATCCTGATGTCCTGCCTGATGTCCGGGGCGCAGCTGGTCATGCCCACTCCGGCCGGCTATCGCGGCGAGGGCGTCTTCGACAATTTCTGGAAGCTGATCGAGCGCTGGCAGGCCACCTTCCTGATCACCGTCCCGACCGCCATCGCCGCGCTGATGCAGAGGCCGGTCGATGCGGATGTCTCGTCGCTGCGCACGGCGATCTCGGGCTCGGCGCCGCTGCCGATGGAGCTTTACAACCGCTTCCGCTCGGCCACCGGCGTCGAGATCGCCGAGGGCTATGGCCTGACCGAGGCGACCTGCCTGGTGTCGGTGAACCCGGTGGACGGGCTGAAGAAGGTCGGCTCGGTCGGCATCCCCCTGCCCTATACCCATGTCCGCATCCTGCGCCGGGTGGACCGCGTCTTCCAGGAATGCGCCGTGGACGAGATCGGCGAGATCTGCGTCGCCAACCCCGGCGTCTTCGAGGGCTCGACCTATACAGAGGCCGACAAGAACCACGACCTGTTCGCCGAGGACCGCTTCCTGCGCACCGGCGACCTGGGCCGGCTGGACGCGGACGGCTATCTGTGGATCACCGGCCGGGCCAAGGACCTGATCATCCGCGGCGGCCACAACATCGACCCGGCGATGATCGAGGACGCGCTGCTGTCGCACCCCGCCGTCGCCTTCGCCGGCGCCATCGGCCAGCCCGACAGTTTCGCGGGCGAACTGCCCTGCGCCTATGTCGAGCTGGTCGCGGGCACAGAGGTCACGGTCGAGGCGCTGATGGAGCATGCCCGCGAGCACATTCCCGAACGCGCGGCGGTGCCGAAATATATCGAGGTGCTGCCCGAACTGCCCAAGACGGCGGTGGGCAAGATCTTCAAGCCCGACCTGCGCAAGCTGGCGATCAAGCGCGTCTATGACGAGGCCCTGGCCGGAGCCGGGCTGCCGGTCACGGTGGCCGAGGTGGTCGAGGACAAGAAGCGCGGCCTGGTGGCGCGGTTGGTCCGGCAGGGCAGCGTGGACGAGCAGGCACTGGCCGATTGCCTGGGCCGGTTCACCCGGCCTTGGGAGTGGGGCTGAGCGCGCCTGCGGCTGGCGCGCAACGGCTGCGGGCGTTGCGTGAAGCAAGGCATTGATTTTCAATGATCGACCCATGCACCCGGCGTACACCGCGCGTACACAGCCTGTGCACCGGGCGTCGGACGATCAGGCGGCGTCCGGGTCGTGGCCGGGGTGGGCATGTGATGCGCCGCTGACCGGCAAGCGTTGGCGGAGGCTCTAGCCTTGGCGCGACCATGCCGACAGCGCGGGGCCTTGCAGGGACGCGATGCAATCCTGTGCTGATCCGGGGCTGGTCGGCAGCGACCGAAAGCGCGGCTGGCGGCCGCGGTCCTGGGCGCATCGGCCGGCACCGGGCGCACCCCCGCCGAGAGACGGGACAGCCACCGGGTCGCGCGTCCGGCAGGGGCGGCTTGACCGCCGGACGGGGGGACGACGGAGAAACCGATGCGAAACCCGTTCGAGATCTGCGCTCGGGTCAACTGACCGCCGCCTCTCCCGCGCCCGGAATGACTCCCTTTTCAGGAGAATTTCGGTTAGCATCGGAGCAAGCCCAACTTTCCGCGTTCGGTCATGTGTCATGCGGTTTGTAAGATTTCTTGCTGCGATGGGTTTCATGCTTGCCGGCACGCCCGCGGCGCGCGCAGCCTGCGACGGATTTTTCGACTTCCGCTGCACGCTCGACGACATCGGCGCGGCCGTTCTTGACGGTATCGTCACTCTTCCCGGCGTATCCGCCGACGCGCCCGTCGCAGGCTCGGCGGACTGGTCCAGCACGGCGGCGCCCCAGCAGACCGCCTCGGCCCAGCCCAGCCCCAGCGCGCCCTTGGTGCGGGCCTCGCGCATCTTTTCCGGGCCCAGCCAGTATCCGCCGGCGGAATTCGCCGCCTATGGCATCGTGGCCTTTCCCAGCCTCGCGACCCCGGCCGACCGCGCCCGGCATGTGAGCATCTGCAAGGCCTATGTCGCCGTCCTGCCCAACGCCTCGCAGATCCCGACGCCACGGTCCGAGCAGATGGTCACCGTCTGGCCGGTCAAGGAGGATGCCTTGGGCGACAGGCTGACGCAGGCGGCGCCGGCAGAACCCTGCGAGGCGGCGGTCGATGGCTATGGCCAGCTGGCGGGGTTGCGGGCCATCCGCATGGCCGAGCAGGTCGGCGGCACCCTGGGCGACGGCAGCGGCCCGTTCCTGCTGGCCTGGAGCCCCGGCAGCGGACATGGCTCGCCCGATGCCCATGTGCTGCGCGTCGACATGAGCCATGTGCGCACGGAAGAGCAGGCGAAGACCGTCTTCCGACGCTGGACCAGAGAGATCGAGGGGCGCCCGGAGCTTTGGCAACGGGGCTGGGACCTGCAAGCCGTGCGCATCGCATTGCAGGGCTGGGCCGACGACATGGGCGCCCGCATCATGCCGGAGTGACGGGGATGAACCTGCTGGACATCATCAAGATCGGGGGCGCGTCGGGGGCGGCGGGGCTGCTGCTGGGGATCGGGCTTGTCACCTGGGTCAGGCCGGAGACGTCCCGGGGCTCGTTGTTCCTGATCCTGGTCGCGGTCTGCCTGGTCAGCCTGTTCGCTGCCGTCGTCACGCTGCTGTGGCGCCTGGCCTTTCGCCAAGATCCCAAGGCGCCGCCCGAGTGAGGCGCCGTCACCGGGCCGGCCTGACCCGTGCAGGGTCAAGCCGGTGTTGCGCGTCTGATCGGCCACCTGTCGGCGCGGTGGAGGGTCCAGGCTCGCGTCCTAGCGGGTGAACTTCTTGTATTTCACCCGCTTCGGCTCGATCGAATCCGGGCCGAGGCGGCGGACCTTGTCGGCCTCGTAATCCTCGAAGTTGCCCTCGAACCATTCGACATGGGCGTCGCCCTCGAAGGCCAGGATATGCGTGCAGAGCCGGTCGAGGAAGAAACGGTCGTGCGAGATGATGACCGCGCAGCCGGCGAAATCCTCCAGCGCCGCCTCCAGCGCCTGCAGGGTTTCCACGTCCAGGTCGTTGGTCGGTTCGTCGAGCAGCAGCACGTTGCCGCCGGATTTCAAGAGCTTCGCCATATGGACGCGGTTGCGTTCGCCGCCCGACAGCAGCCCCACCTTCTTCTGCTGGTCGCCGCCCTTGAAGTTGAAGGCCGAGGCATAGGCGCGGCTGTTCATCGAGGCATCGCCCAGCACGATCTGCTCGGCCCCGCCCGAGATTTCCTCCCAGACGGTCGCCTCGGGGTTCAGCGCATCGCGCGACTGGTCGACGAAGGACAGCTTCACCGTGTCGCCATAGCTGATCTCGCCGGCATCGGGTTTTTCGTGCCCGGTCAGCATCTTGAACAGCGTCGACTTGCCGGCGCCGTTCGGGCCGATCACGCCGACGATGCCGCCCGGCGGCAGGCTGAAGGTCAGATCCTCGATCAGCAGCTTGTCGCCCATGGCCTTTTTCAGGCCGGTGACCTCGATCACCTTGTTGCCCAGCCGCTCGCCGTTCGGGATGATGATCTGGGCGTTCGACAGCTTCTCGCGCTCGGACTGGCCGGCGAGTTCGTTATAGGCGTTGATCCGGGCCTTCTGCTTGGCCTGCCGCGCCTTGGCGCCGGCGCGGATCCATTCCAGCTCGCGCTCCAGCGTCTTCTGCTTGGCCTTGTCCTCGCGCGCTTCCTGCTCCAGCCGCTTGGCCTTCTGTTCCAGCCAGGCCGAGTAATTGCCCTCGTAGGGGATGCCGCGGCCGCGATCCAGCTCCAGGATCCAGCCGGTGATGTCGTCGAGGAAATAGCGGTCGTGCGTCACGCAGAGGATGGTGCCGGGATATTCGATCAGGTGCTTTTGCAGCCAGGCGATGGTTTCCGCGTCCAGGTGGTTGGTCGGTTCGTCCAGCAGCAGCATGTCGGGCTGTTCCAAGAGCAGCTTGCACAGCGCCACGCGGCGCCGCTCGCCACCCGACAGGCTGTCCACGTCGGCGTCGTCGGGCGGGCAGCGCAGCGCCTCCATGGCGACGTCGATCTGGCTGTCGAGATCCCACAGGTTCTCGGCGTCGATCTCGTCCTGAAGCTTCGCCATCTCGTCCGCGGTCTCGTCCGAGTAGTTCATGGCCAGCTCGTTGTAGCGGTCGAGCTTCTGCTGCTTGGCCTTGACGCCCTCCATGACGTTGCCGCGCACGTTCAGCGCCGGGTCCAGCTGCGGCTCTTGCGGCAGGTAGCCCACGGTCGCGCCCTTGGCGGCCCAGGCCTCGCCGGTGAAGTCCTTGTCGATGCCGGCCATGATGCGCAGAAGCGTGGATTTGCCGGCGCCGTTCACGCCGACGACGCCGATCTTGACGCCGGGCAGGAAGTTCAGGCGGATGTTCTCGAACGTCTTCTTGCCGCCCGGATAGGTCTTGGACACCCCGTCCATGTGGTAAACGAACTGGTAGGAGGCCATGATCTTTCCCCGTCTCTGAGACCCGTGAATCGCGCGGATATGTAGTCGAGACGGGCGGAAAGGGAAAGTCTCAGCGGAAAGCCTTGGTGAAATCCAGTCCGAAGGTGCGGTCGAGGAAGCCGAATTGCGGCTCGAGCTTCTCGCGCAGCCGGGCGCGGGCCTTGTCGGGCAGCGCCAGCGCATTGTCCGAGGCAAAGACCTTCTTGCCGATGTCGCGATAGTCATGCGGCGGCAGGCCCAGGAAGTCCTCGACCCGGCGCAGGAAACCCAGGGGGTCGCGGGCGATCATGCCGAAGGGCATGTAGAGCAGCCGGTCCGGCCCGAAATGCGCGTTCCAGCGCGGGACGTAGCTCATGTAGTCGCCGCGATCCATCAGCACCGGATCCTCGACTTCATGGAGCCAGTCCTCGACGGTCTTGGGTTTGCGGCGGGCGCGGGTCAGGTTCATCTTCAGCTGCGACACCGCCCGGTCGACGGGGTGGCGGATGATATAGACGAACTTGGCATCGGGCAGGAATTTCGCCACGAACTCCACGCCCTCCACCGGCAGCGTCGAATATTCCGGCGTCACGTCGATCGGATGCGTGCCGGCCGGCGCGGGCGAGAACACCAGCTTGTACCAGTGGTTGGTGAACATCGGCTCGCGCGTGATGCGGTTCAGATAGCGCGTCATCGCGGGCGGCATCTCTTCGCCCTTGGCGTCCCAGCGCTTCTGGATGTTCTGGCGGCCGCGGCGGAAATGCCAGGGCAGCCATTTGCGGTGTTCCTCGATGAAGCGGTGGTTGAAGAACTGCACCTCCTTGAAGGGCGGCGTCCAGACCTCGGGATGCTGCGAGAGCATCTGCGACAGCCAGGTCGTGCCGGCCTTTTGCGCGCCGATTCCCACGAAATCGGGCTTGCGGGGCTTGCCTTCGGGGTCCCAGTTCATGCGTTCCGCCTTCATCCGTCACCGTCAGCCCCTACCTAAGCCAGCCCGGCCGAAGGGGGAAGCCGCATATCGACAGCCGGCGCGCGCATGGTTAACCTCTCGCGCAACGGA
Source organism: Paracoccus aminovorans (assembly GCF_001546115.1). GTDB lineage: Bacteria > Pseudomonadota > Alphaproteobacteria > Rhodobacterales > Rhodobacteraceae > Paracoccus > Paracoccus aminovorans_B. Next base: position 84,957 of record NZ_KQ955208.1, on the reverse strand, counting down.
GGTGCACATGACCGGTTTCCTGCCCAACAACCGCCAAGCGCCGCAGCACAGCCCGGTGCCGCGCAAGTCGATCCTCAGCCCGGGCGATGCGATGCGGCGCGCGCGCGTGCTGCCGCCGGCGCAATGCCGCGACAACCGCGCCAAGCTCGACAACCTGCGCCGCCTGATCGCCGCGGCCGAGCGCGAATACCGCGAGATGACCTTGGAGCTGGACCGGCTGAACGACGAGGGCCGGGTCTGGCTGGTCGTCGACCTGATCCACAAGACGGCGCTGGCGACGCTGGACCTGGGCGCGGCGATCATGCAGGTCTCGGGGCTGAAGGCAGGCGACGCGGTGCGGGCGCTGGCCGATGGCACGCAGACCTTCAGCGACGTCTATGGCGGTGCTACGGGGGTGGCGAACGGCTCGGTCTCGGGCAAGGAATTCGCACGCACCCTGGCGCAGCGGGCGCTGACCCATACGCCGGCCAAGGGCGCCGGCGGCGCCTATGCCAAGGGCACGGCCGACCTGGCGCTGGGGGGCTGGTCCAGCATCGACAATATCACCGGCGCCCAGGGCCGTAGCGCCACCAATGCCCGCACGGCCGAGGCAGCGGTCGAGGCGACGGCCGGGCTGATCCAGCGCACCGCCGATACGGTGGACACGCCGGCCTCGAAGCGGGTCTGCGCGGCGGCGCAGATCGCCAAGGCGATGGCCAGCTACAACCGCGAGCTCGAGGGCGCCTTCAACCGCCGGCTCGAGACCTCGGGCGGGCTGATGGCGACCAAGGCGACCTTCCAGGCGACGATGCAGCGCACCATGGCCCGCTATCGCCGCGATGCGGCCGAGCTGGAGACGCTGCTGGAAGGCTGCATGTAGTCCACGCCGTCAACCCTGCCGGCATGCGACACCTTGTCCGTCGACAGGGCCGGGCCGGCCGTGGTTCACTGGCCGAAAGTGTATGCGAGGTCGGTGATGAACGCGCACGCCCAGCTGCCCCTGGTCTATTCCTGCTCTGGCTGCTCCAGCGCGGCGCAGATGGCGAATTACCTCGCGGTGCAGATGGACCGCCGCGGACTGGCCGAAATGTCCTGCATCGCCGGTGTCGGCGGCGACGTGCCGAAGCTGGTGCGCATCGCCACCGCGGGCCGGCCGATCATCGCCATCGACGGCTGCGCGCTGGCCTGCGTGCGCAACTGCCTTGGCCGCCATGGCGTCGCGCCGTCGCAATACCACCTGCTGTCCGACCACGGCGTCCGCAAGCGCTACAAGACCGATTTCGACCCCGAGGAGGCCGAGCGGGTGCTGTCGGAACTGGCCGAGGCCCTGGTTCCGGCCGCCGGCGCCTAGGCCGTCAGTCCAGCCGGCCCCAAAGGTCGTATTCCCCGGCCTCGTCCACCGTCACCGTCACGATGTCGCCGGGGCTCAGGCTCTCGAAGCCTTCGTCGATGAACAGGTTGCCGTCGATCTCGGGCGCATCGGCCTTGGTGCGGCAGGTGGCGCCCTCGGCATCGACCGAATCGACGATCACCTCGATGCGGCGGCCGACCTTGGCGGCGAGCTTCGCCTCCGAGATCGCCTGCGCCTTTTCCATGAAGCGGTCCCAGCGTTCCTGCTTGACCGCGTCGGGAACGTGGTCGGGCAGCAGGTTCGCCCGTGCGCCCTTGACGTTCTCGTACTGGAAGCAGCCGACGCGATCCAGCTGCGCCTCGTCCAGCCAGTCGAGCAGGGTCTGGAACTCGGCCTCGGTCTCGCCCGGATAGCCGACGATGAAGGTCGAGCGCAGGGTGATCTCCGGGCAGATCGCGCGCCAGGCGGCGATCTCGTCCAGCGTCCTGGCCGCTGCCGCCGGCCGCGCCATGCGGCGCAGCGTGTCCGGATGCGCATGCTGGAAGGGGATGTCGAGATAAGGCAGCACCAGCCCCTCGGCCATCAACGGGATCAGGTCGCGCACATGCGGATAGGGATAGACGTAATGCAGCCGCACCCAGGCGCCCAGCCCGCCCAGATCGCGGGCCAGGTCGGTGATATGGGCGCGGTAGCCACGTTCGGTCGCATATTTGCGGTCGAGGCCGTAGGCCGAGGAATCCTGCGAGATCACCAGCAGCTCGCGCACGCCGGCCTCGACCAGCTTCTCGGCCTCGCGGATCACCGCATGCGCCGGGCGGCTGACCAGCTTGCCGCGCATGTCGGGGATGATGCAGAACTTGCAGGCGTGGTTGCAGCCCTCGGAGATCTTCAGATAGCTGTAATGCCGCGGCGTCAGCTTGACGCCGCTGGCCGGCAGCAGGTCCACGAACGGATCGGGACTGGGCGGCACGGCGGAATGCACCGCGTCCAGCACCTGCTCGTATTGCTGCGGCCCGGTCACCGCCAGCACGGAAGGGTGCGCGCCGGTGATGTATTCCGGCTCGGCCCCCAGGCAGCCGGTGACGATCACCTTGCCGTTTTCCGACAGCGCCTCGCCGATGGCCTGCAGCGACTCGGCCTTGGCCGAATCGAGGAAGCCGCAGGTGTTCACGATCACCGCGCCGGCGCCCTTGTAGTCGGGGCTGATGGCGTAACCCTCGGCCCGCAGGCGGGTCAGAATGCGCTCGCTGTCCACCAGCGCCTTGGGACAGCCGAGGCTGACCATGCCGATGGTCGGTTGCCCGTCCCTTCGCGTGATGTCGAAGATCGGGCGGGGGGCGAGATCGGGGCGCAACAGGGGCGGGTTCTGGCTCATGATGCGCGGCATATAGTGGCAAGCGGGCCGCTTGTTAAGCAGGAAGCGCGGCTCGCCGGAACGTCATTTGGCGTTCCGCGTTCGGCAAGGCATAGCAAGGGACATGAGCATGCCATCCATCCTGACCCGTCTTTCGCTGGCCGCCGCGCTGTCCATGGGGCTGCTCGCCGCCCCCCCGGCAAGCGCGCAGCCGCGCGGCAAGCCCATCGTCATCCTGAACAACAAGGGCGGCAATGTGCTGGAGGCGATCCAGTATCGCAACCAGCTGGCCCGCAGCGGCCGGCCGGTCGAGGTGCGGGGCTATTGCCGCTCGGCCTGCACGATCTACATCACCCTGCCCAATGCCTGCCTGGGACCGGGCGCCACGGTGGGCTTCCACGCGCCGCGCATCCCCGGCACCTCGATCATCCCGCCGATCGTGGACGAGCTGATGGCGCAATATTACCGGGGTGGCATCCTGCGCAAATGGAACGGCGAGTGGAAGCATTCGCTGAACATGCACAAGATCAGCGCCCGGCAATATGTCGCGCTGGACCCGCAGACCCGGCTGTGCCGCTGACGCTGCCGGTTGCATCTCGCGGCCCGGCCGCGTAACCGCCGGTCGGGGGCAGCGGGGGATGGCATGCGGATCACATATGACACGCCCTGGCTGATCGCCGACCTGGGCCGGCCGCGGCGCGTGCTGTCCTTTGCGCCGCATCGCCCCGGCTTTCGCCGCGCCCGGCATGTCCTGTGGCGGCAGGTGCGCGACGCCGACCTGGCGCCCGGTTTCGACGCCACGGCCTGGCTTGCGGCCGAGATGGCGGGCATCGGCCACGCCGCGGCTGTCGGCATGATGACCTCGCGCGGGCTGGAGCATGCCGTGACGGCCACGGCCGGCCCGGCCACATGCCTGGCGACGGTGGGCCTTGGCAATGCCGAGCGGGTCGGCCACCGGCGGGCGTTTCCCCGCGCGGGCTACGGCACGATCAATATCGCGGTTCTGGTCGAGGCCGGGCTGACCGATGCCGCCATGATCGAGGCGCTGAGCATCGCCGCCCAGGCGCGCACCGCCGCCGTTCTGGCGGCGCAGGTGGCGTTGCCCTCGGGGCTTGCGACGGGAACCGGCACGGATTGCATCGCGCTGGCCTGCGATCCGGGCCCCGAGCGTTTCGCCGGGCTGCATACCGAACTGGGCGAGGCGGTCGGGCATTGCGTCCACGACGCCGTCCTGCGCGGGGCCCTGGCCTGGGTGGCCCGCCACGGCCGGCAGGTGCAGGCCGCGCCTATTCCCTGAGCCGCCAGCCGGTCAGGAAGATCCAGCGGATCGCGCCCATGCAGACCAGGATCATCAGCCCGACCGCCGCCAGCGAGGTGCCGACCGGCACGTCGGCGAGGTCGAAGAAGCTCCAGCGGAAGCCCGAGATCAGGTAGAGCACCGGGTTCAGCTTCGCCACCGCCTCCCAGAACGGCGGCAGCATCGAGGCCGAGTAGAAGGCGCCGCCCAGGAAGACCAGCGGCGTGATCACCATCATCGGCACGATCTGCAATTGCTCGAAGGACTTGGCCCACAGCCCGATGATGAAGCCCAGAAGCGAGAAGCCCAGCGCCGTCAGCACCAGGAAGGCCAGCATCCAGAGCGGATGCGCGATATGGACGCCGTTGAACCAGAAGCTGGTCAAGAGGATCACCAGCGCGATCAGCACGGCCTTGGCGGCCGCGGCGCCGACGAAGCCCAGCGTGACCTCGATCCAGCCGGTCGGCGCCACCAGAAGCTCATAGATCGTGCCCGAGAATTTCGGGAAATAGATGCCGAAACTGGCGTTGCTGACCGATTGCTGCAGCACGGTCAGCATCATCAGCCCGGGCACGATGAAGGCGCCATAGGGCACGCCCTCGACCGACTGGATGCGCCCGCCGATGGCGGCGCCGAAGACGACGAAATACAGCACGGTGGACAGCACCGGCGAGGCCAGCGACTGCCAGACCGTGCGGAAGAACCGCGCCATTTCATGGTTGAAGATCGCCTGCGCGGAACGCCAGTTCATGCGGTTTCCTCCTCGACCAGCGAGATGAAGATCTCCTCGAGGCTGCTCTGCTTGGTCGCGACGTCGCGCACCGCGATGCCATGCTCGGCCAGTTCCGCCAGCAGCCGGGCGATGCCGGTGCGCTCGGCCCGGGTGTCGTAGTCGTAGCCCAGCCGCATGCCGTTCTCGGACCGCTCGAGCCGCCCGGCCAGGGCCGGCGGCAGGTCCGTCACCGGCTGGTAAAGCTCGATGGTCAGGCGCTTCTTGCCGAATTCGCCCATCAGTTCGGCCTTGGGCTTGACCAGCAGCAGCTGGCCGCGGCTGATGACGCCGATGCGGTCGGCCATGTCCTCGGCCTCTTCCAGGTAATGCGTGGTCAGGATGATGGTCACGCCCTGCGCCCGCAGGTCGCGCACCACCTGCCACATCTCGCGCCGCAGCGCCACGTCGACCCCGGCGGTGGGCTCGTCCAGGAACAGCACCTTGGGCCGGTGCGACAGCGCCTTGGCGATCAGCACCCGCCGCTTCATGCCGCCCGACAGCTCGCGCGTCCTGGCGTCGCGCTTGTCCCACAGCGCCAGGCTGCGCAGCAGGCTTTCCAGATAGGCCTCGTCCGGCGGCTCGCCGTAAAGGCCGCGGGTGAAGCGCACGCAGTCGATGACCTTCTCGAAGGGCTCGAGCGCGATCTCCTGCGGCACCAGGCCGATCAGCTTGCGCGCCGCGCGCCAGTCGCTGCGGATGTCATGGCCGCCGACGCGCACGGTGCCGTCGGTCGGCACCACGAGGCCGCAGATGATCGAGATCAGCGTGGTCTTGCCGGCGCCGTTCGGGCCGAGCAGCGCCAGGATCTCGCCCGACTCGATCTGCAGGGACACGTCGTTCAGCGCCACGGTGCCGCTTTCATACCGCTTTGAAATATGGTCGATATCAATGATCGGACGCATCGGTCCTCCTGAATTCCGGCCGCTGGGGCGGAGTGGAAGGTAGGGTCCGCGGCGCCGCGGCACAATGACCCCCGCGCGGGATTTCGTCAAAAGGGACCTTGCCGCGCTGCGGGTTCCCGCGCGGCAGAAACGGTGCGGAGGGCTGGAAGCCGGCGGGTTTCCCGGTCGGCCTATGGGTTATATGGTATCTTGTGAGGGATAGCGATGCAGCAAGACAGCGCCGACAGACCCTTGGTGGCGGGGGTCATCAATGACCTTATGAAGCGCGGCGATTTATGGCCGGATCAAGTTGACACCGTGCGAGAGGCCAAAGGCTTCGTCCCGCATCGCTGTTGCCGCGCCGGCCGTCAAGCACTACGATCCCACCTCGCATGCGACAAGCGCTCCGAGCCCTTTGCGGACGGCCGGCTACTTTTTCGTTGTTTGCATCTTCCAGGCTGCCGACATATTTCTTGAGCAGTTAGTCACTCAGGATGGCTGAGTTGATGTCCCAACTGCATGAGGCTAAATTGAGCACAAAGGCTGACGTGTTTATTATCGAGAGCTTGGATCCGGATGACGAGGGTAACGGCCGATTTGAAGGCGGCGTGATCTCGCAAATTTTGAGATTGCATAAAAAGCAACCGCTCTATCGGTACGTCCGGACGATCGAAGAGTTCAAGGCGGCAGTCAAGGAATTTGGCAAGTCCCGATACCGATATCTCCATATTTCCGCACATGGAGACCCGGAGGGAATGTGCACCACCAATCAGGAAACCATCGACTTCGACGAGTTGGGCGACTTGTTACAGCCCCATCTCAAGGGCAGGAGGCTTTTCTTATCAGCTTGCTCCATGGTCCACAAAGACATGGCAGCTTACGTGATACCTAGGTGGTGTTGACAAAAGGGATTCACAGGGTGGCCTGATCGTGATTCAAGCTGGTACCTGCAATGGAGACCAGCTTGGCACGAGACCTGATGTCGGACGAGGAATGGGCGTTTCATGAGCGCTTCATTCTGGCCGTGCGCGCCCCGAACGGGCGCAAGCCCGCAAATCACCGCCTTGTTCTTGATGGGATTTTCTGGATCGCGCGGACCGGCTCTCCTTGGCGCGACCTCCCAGAAGAGTTCGGGAAGTGGTCCAGTGTCTACCGCCAGTTCCGGCGCTGGACCCTGGCGGGGTTGTGGGAGCAGATCCTCGAAGCGCTGAACGAAAGTCGGATCGTGCCGGATGCGCTCCAGATGATCGACAGCACCGTGATCCGCGCCCATCATCAGGCAGCGGGCGCAAAAGGGGGACTCCAAGACAGGGTTTTGGCCGTTCAAGAGGTGGTTTCACGACCAAGGTCCACCTGCGCGTCAATGCTGCCGGGCTGCCAATGAGGTCGGACATCACGCCGGGCCAGACATCGGACTACCTGGGCTTTGATCTGGTCATGGACGACAACCTGCCGGAGCCTTGCATCCTGCTGGCCGATCGCGGCTATGACTCCGACAAGGTTCGCAAAACCATGGAGGCGCGTAGCATCCTGCCGGTGGTCCCGATGCGCAAGTCTCGCAGGCTCCGTGTCGCTGTCGATCGCAGGCTCTACCGGCTGCGGAACCTTGTCGAGCGGTGCTTCAACAAGCTCAAGAACGCTCGCCGTGTCGCCACCCGCTACGACAAGACCGCCGAAAGCTTCCTTGGCTTCATCGATATCACGTCGATCCGCCTCTGGCTCCGCCATTTGTCAACATGACCTAAGACGGAATGCTTTTCCATTATGGGGCCTGAAGATGACATTGCATTTCATCGGGCCGCGCTGTTTTGGGCTTCCTTGTACCATCTCATGTTCCTCAAAGATGCCGAGAAGTTTAACCGCGCAAGATTGACTGAGACTCTGACGAAGGCGTCAGCCCTGTTCGAAGTCAACATCAAGTTCTTCTGTCGGTCAGACAATAAAAAAGGCTTCGAAGAAGTTGACGTTCACTCATACAAGAAGCCCAAAAAGAAACCTAGGTGGTGTTGACAAAAGGGATTCACAGGGTGGCCTGATCGTGATTCAAGCTGGTACCTGCAATGGAGACCAGCTTGGCACGAGACCTGATGTCGGACGAGGAATGGGCGTTTCATGAGCGCTTCATTCTGGCCGTGCGCGCCCCGAACGGGCGCAAGCCCGCAAATCACCGCCTTGTTCTTGATGGGATTTTCTGGATCGCGCGGACCGGCTCTCCTTGGCGCGACCTCCCAGAAGAGTTCGGGAAGTGGTCCAGTGTCTACCGCCAGTTCCGGCGCTGGACCCTGGCGGGGTTGTGGGAGCAGATCCTCGAAGCGCTGAACGAAAGTCGGATCGTGCCGGATGCGCTCCAGATGATCGCCATCCCCGTGATCCGCGCCCATCATCAGGCAGCGGGCGCAAAAGGGGGACTCCAAGACAGGGTTTTGGCCGCTCAAGAGGTGGTTTCACGACCAAGGTCCACCTGCGCGTCAATGCTGCCGGGCTGCCAATGAGGTCGGACATCACGCCGGGCCAGACATCGGCCTACCTGGGCTTTGATCTGGTCATGGACGACAACCTGCCGGAGCCTTGCATCCTGCTGGCCGATCGAGGCTATGACTCCGACAAGGTTCGCAAAAACATGGAGGCGCGTAGCATCCTTCCGGGGGTCCCGATGCGCAAGTCTCGCAGGCTCCGTGTCGCTGACGATCGCAGGCTCTACCGGCTGCGGAACCTTGTCGAGCGGTGCTTCCACAAGCTCAAGAACGCTCGCCGTGTCGCCACCCGCTACGACAAGACCGCCGAAAGCTTCCTTGGCTTCATCGATATCACGTCGATCCGCCTCTGGCTCCGCCATTTGTCAACATGACCTAGGCCAAGGCGGGGATAAGTTCTGGGCATAAGCGCAGCAGGTTCGACAAAACGGCGACCTTAACAAGCCGACCACGAAATCGCGCACGATGACCGTCCACTCCGTCCTGCTTAGCCGACCTTCACAAACGGCACCTCCAGAACTGCGAGCGCCGCAGGCACACGGATCAGCCGGCCCGGTCCAGTGCCTTCGCGCCCCCCGCCTCGGCGAAGAGGCGGTCGCTCGCCGGCTCGATGCGGGCCTCCAGCAGCTCCATGACCTGCGAGGAGCGTGCGCCCATCGGCAGCGGTTCCAGGAATTCGATCACCGCGGTGCCGCCGCGGATCGGGATGCCGCGCTTGGGCCAGAACATGCCGCAATTCACCGCGACCGGGTGGATGGTCAGGCCGGTGGCGCGCTGGATGGTGCCGGCGCCGTGCTTGTAGGGCAGGCGCTGGCCGGGCCTGGTGCGGGTGCCCTCGGGATAGATGATTAGCTGGCCCAGCCCCTCGGGGCGGGCGCGGGCGGCCTCGACCTCGGCGATGATCTGCTTCAGCGCCTCTTTGCCGCGCGCGCGGTCGATGGGGATGCAGCCGACCTTGCGGGCGAACCAGCCCATGATCGGCACGCGCAGCACCTCGCGCTTCATCACGAAGGCGCGGCGCGGACAGGCCTGGGCCAGCGCCAGGATGTCGAGAAAGCTCTGGTGCTTGGCGGCGACGATGCAGTCGCCGCTGGGCGGCGTGCCCCGCACCTCGACCCGCAGGCCCAGGATGACGCGGGCCGCGCCCAGCATCTGACCGAGCCAGACCCCGGCGACGCGGTTCGCGGCCTCGGTCCCGCGCAGGGCCTGCGGCAGCCCCCAGAGCCCCAGCACCAGCGTCGCCAGCGCGATATAGAGGTAATAGGCCAGCGTGCGCGGCCAGTCGAGGATCGAGGGCGGGCGCGGCTGGTAATGGCTCACTCAGCGCACCTCGCGCAGGATCTTCAACGCCGCCCAGCGGGTGGCGGCGAAACCGATGGCGGCCGCGGCAATGGGCACCAGCAGCGGCCAGAGCCAGCCCCAGCCCTGGAACCCCAGACCGGTCAGGAAGCCCCCGGCCTGGTCCATCGACGGCAGCGCCCAGACCGCGGCCATGCCAAGCACGGTGCCGCCCGCCGCCCCCATGGCGGCGCGGCGGGTGAAGCGGCGCACGAAGGCGGTGGCGATGGTGATGTCGCGCGCGCCGATCAGCCGCAGCACCCGGATCACCTGTCCGTTCGCGGCCATCGCCGCCTTGGCCGCCAGCGTGATCATCGCCGCCGAGGCGGCCGCGATCAGCGCCAGCGAGATCAGCCCCAGCGCCCGCAGCCGGTTCGCGGCGGAAACCAGCGGCTCGCGCCAGCGGGTGTGGTCGTCCAGCACTGCGCCCGGTGCCTCGCCCTGCAGGCGCAGGCGCAGCGCCTCGGCGTCGAAACCCTCGGCGGCCTCGGTGACCTCGATCAGGCGCGGCACCGGCAGCGCCTCGACCGGCACGTCGGGGCCGAACCAGGGTTCCAGCAGCTTCTCCACCTCGTCGTCGGGCAGAAGCCGCGATTCGGCGATGCCGGGGGTGGTCTGCAGGACCTCCATCACCGTGCGGGTCTGCTGGTCCATCTGGTCCTCGGGCGCCGAGATGCGCACGGTCACGGTCTGCGCCAGCTCGCTGGACCAGCGATCGGCCAGCCGCCCGGTCGCCAGCGCCAGGGCCAGCGCAAAAACCGCGAGGAAGGCCATGGCACCGGCCGAGAATACCGTCAGCTGCGCGGTGAAGCCGGTTGGCGGCACGACGCGGTCATGGCCCGCCGGGTCCGGCCGGGTCAGCCCCCGCCACAGCGCCGCAAGGTCCAGCGATTTCAGATCGGCTTTCTTCACAGGTCGGCCCCCGCCAGTTGCAGCCGCTTGCCGGCGATGCGCAGCACCCGCGCCTGCACCTGCTGCTTGGCGGCGCGGATCAGGTTCAGGTCATGGGTGGCGATCAGCACCGCCTTGCCGGATCGGTTCAGCTCGATCAGCAATTGCAGCAGCCGCATCGACATCTCCCAGTCCAGGTTGCCCGTCGGCTCGTCGGCCAGGATCAGTTCGGGCGACATGATGACGGCGCGGGCCAGCGCGGCGCGCTGCCGCTCGCCCCCCGAAAGCTCGGGCGGCATGGCGCGGGCCTGGCCCGACATCTGCACCCAGGACAACAGGTCGCCCAGCGCCGGCATGTCCACCGGCTCGCCCGAGACGATCAGCGGCAGGGCGATGTTCTCGGCCACCGGCAGGTGATCGAGGAACTGCGTGTCCTGGTGCACCACGCCGACGCGCCGGCGCAGCGCGGCGATGCCGTCGCGGTCCAGGCCGCGCACGTCCTGGCCAAAGGCGGTCATGCGCCCGGCGGTCGGCAGCAGTTCGGCATAGCACAGCCGCAGGAAGCTGGTCTTGCCCGAGCCCGAGGGGCCGGTCAGGAAATGGAACGAGCCCGGCTGAAGCGTCAGCGACAGGTCGGCCAGCAGCGGATCGTTGCCGCTATAGCCGAAGGACAGGTTCTGCATTTCGATCACGGATGACTCCTTGCCTGTCGGCTGCTTGGCGCGCCGTTTCCGGCTTGATAGAACAGTCGCGCGGCGAATGCGAGACGCCCGCGTAATGGAAAGCCGCCCCGCAGGGGCCAGGCCGAATGCCAGGAGACACGATTTCATGCGCCTGACCTGCCCCCGCTGCGCCGCCCAGTACCAGATCGCCGATGCCGCCATCCCGCCGGCCGGGCGCGAGGTCGAATGCTCGGCCTGCGGCCATGTCTGGCACCAGGAAGGGCCTGAAAAATCCGCGCCGGAACCCGTGGCCGCGGCGCCCGAGCCCGGCTTCGACCCGCAGGCCCGCCCGGTGCTGAACCGCGCGCTGGACGAGTCGGTGCTGTCCATCCTGCGCGAGGAAGCCGCCCGCGAATTGCGGGTCCGCAAGGGCGAGACGCCCGAACCCGCCGCAACCCCGGCCGATCACATTCCCGCGACGGAACCGGCCGCCGAGGCACAGGAACCCGCGCCGCAGATCGACTGGCCGGCCACCACGCTGACCGTGCCCGAGATGCCGCCGGAGCCCGCGCCGGCCGAGCCGCAGCCCCGGGCGCAAGCCGCCGAGCCCGCGGCAGCGCCCGCGCAACCAGACCCGCCCGAGCCGGTGCTGCCCGCCCTGCCCGATGCGGCCGAGCTTGCCGCGACCCTGACCCGTCCCGCCGCGCCGCTGCCCGAGCCCTCGCCGGCGCCGGAACCCGCGCTCGAGTCAGCCCGCACCGCGCTGCGCCCCGCCGCGCCCGACGAACACGCCCCGGCCGCGCCCGTGCCGGTGCTGCTGCCGCCGGAGCGGCGGCGCTCGGGCTATGGCGCGGGCTTCGGACTTGCGGCGATGCTGGCCCTGGGGCTGGTCGCGGTCTATGCGCTGGCACCGCAGATTCCGGCCGACCGGGGCGGCGCCACGCTGGCCGAATGGCGGCAGGGCATCGACCGCGGCCGGCTCTGGCTCTCCGACCGCATCCTGGGCGACTGAGGCTCAGAAGTTCTCCAGCAGCCGGCCCAGGTAGTCGCGCTCGTCCCGCGGCCGCTCGCGCTCGCCCGAGCGGCGGCGGATCTCGTCCTGCAACTCGCGCGCCTTGCGCGACGGGTCGGGCCCCTCGGCCAGCGGATCGCCGCTGGCGATGGCGCTGCCGTCGCCCGAAAGCGCCCGGCCCAGGGGATCGGTCTGCGGCTGGCGGTCATAGGGCTGCGCAAGACCGCGCTGGCCGCGCGTGTCGCCCGAGGGTCCCTCGGGCCCGCCCTCCTGCCCGCCCTGCTGCGGCGCGCCCTCCTGGCCCGGCTGGTTCTGCGCCGTCATCTCGCCCAGCGCCCGCATGCCCTCGCGCATGGACTGGATCGCCTGGGCCTGCCGCTCCATGGCGCCGGCGGCATCGCCGTCGCGCAGCGCCTGCTCGGCCTCTTCCATGGCGCGGCCGGCCTCGTCGAGCTGGCGCCGCGCCGCATCGCCCTGCGGCGTGCCGCGACCGGGCAGCAGGCCGCGCTGCCGGCCCAGGTCCTCGCGCAGGGCGCGCTGGCGGTCGGCCAGGCTCTGGCCCTGCTGGTCCCCCTGCCCGGTGCCCTGCTGCTCGCTTTCCTGGCCCTCTCCGCCCTGGCCCTGTTCGGGCTGGCCGGGCTGCCATTGGCCGTATTGGTCCTGCATCCCCCGCATGGCCTCGTCGGCCAGCTTCTGCTGGTCGCGCAGGGTCTGGGCCAGCCGGTCCATCGGCCGCTGCCGCACGCCCGAGCCGTCCTGCGATGTCGTCACCTTCAGGTTCTGCATCATGCGGTTGAACTGCTCCAGCAGCTCCTGCGCCTCGGCCATGCGACCCTCGTTCATCAGGCGCTGGATCTCGTCCATCATCTGCTGGATCTGGTCGCCGCTGATCTGCTGGCGGTCCTGCTGCGGCGAGCGGTCGAAACGCTCGGCCGGATCCTCGCCCTGTTGCTGCGCCAGCATGTCGAGATACTGATCGGTGGCTTCCTTCAGCTCGTCCATCAGGCGCTGCACCTCGTCGGGGCTGGCGCCGTTGCGGATCGCCTCGGACAACCGCTCCTGCGCCTGGCTCATCCGCTCCAGCGCATCGGCCAGCCCGCCATCCTCCAGCGCCACGGCGGCATCCCACAGCACCTGCGCCAGCTTGCCCCGCGCCTCTTCGGTCAGGGGGCCGGATTCCAGCGTGGCGATGGCGCCGCGCAGGCCGTTGTAGAGATCCTCCTCCATGAAGCCCTCGGGCTGCCAGCTGGCCGCGCGCAGCATCTGCGCGGCGGCCCCGGCATTGCCGCGCGACCACAGAAGGTCGCGGCGTGCCTCGATCAGCGCCGCCGCCAGCGGGTCGAAGAAGCGCCGCCCCGGCAGCACCATGCGCAAGGGCGCCGAGACGCCCTGCTGGCCGATGCCGTCCTCGGCCCGCAGGGTGACGGTGACCGGCAGGTTGGCCCAGGGATGGCGCGACAGGTCGGCGCTCAGCCGGTCGCGGATCTGCTGGCGCGAGCCGCTGGCCGGCAGCGGCAGCTCGACCACGACATCCTCGCGCGGCTCGGGTTCGGCAGCGAGGCCATACCGGCGGTCCACGGCAGAAAGGTCCAGCGCGATCAGCGCCTCGCCACCGGCGACGCCATTGTCGTCGCTGGCGGTGAAATCCTGCACCAGCTTGCCGTCGGCGCGGCGCTCGGGCACCTTGCCCGGCGCCACCAGCGGCGCGGCATCGGGCAGGACGGTGACCTTGAACCGGCGATCCGCGACCGCGATCACGCCGTCATGCTCGGCCATGAAACCGGGCGCCGAGGGCTCGCCGCCCGCGACCGCCGTGCCGATGTCCTGGGTGACCGCAGCGCCCTCGCCGTAAAGCCGGAAACTCAGCTTGCTGCCCTTGGGCAGTTCCAGCACCTGGCCCTCGGGCAGGGCGTTCAGGTAAAGCGTCGGCCGCCGGGTATAGGCCGGAGGCTCGGCCCAGCCCTCCCAGGAGGGGCCGCCCGCGACCTCGCGCGCCTCGGGCGCCGGGCGGAAGCTCGCCCCCAGCGCCGCCAGCCCCTGGCCCAGCTGCCCGGGCGGCGCAAAGACCAGCGCCATGACCAGCGCCACCAGCGCGACCAGCCGCAACCCCACCGGATCGCGCCAGCGCAGCCGCGCATCCGGCACCACGGCGCGCGCGGCCGCGGCCGCGGCCTGCATCCGCGCCAGATGCGCCTGCCACAGCGCCGCCGATCCGGCATCGCCCTTGCCGACCGCCACCCTGTCGCGCAGGGCCGACAGCGGCCGCCCCGGCAGCAGCCGGTCCACCCGCGCCCGCGCCGCCTCGGCCGAAGGGCGCCGGAACCGCCGCAGACCCCAGCCGGCCGCCAGCACCACGGCCAGGACCGAGACGCCGAACCCCAACAGCAATCCGCGCGGCGACAGCAGCTCGGCCAGCCCGAAAGCCAGTGCCGCCAGCACCAGCGCCGCCAAGACCGCCAAGGGCCAGAAGGCGCCGGCCAGCGCCTCCCACCACATGCCGGCCCGGGTCAGCCCGACGGCCCGCCGGATGCGAGGGGGCTCAGGCCGGGCCAAGGCGCCCCCTCTTTCTTTCTTGGGAAAATATCCCACGGGGGTCCGGGGGTGTGAAACCCCCGGCACCAAGGGAACCGCCGGGATGCAGGGTCAAAGCCATTCCGGGATGGTATCGCGTCCCAGCATTTCCTCAAGCGTCGGTCGCGGCCGAATGACGGCGAATTGATCGCCGCGGACCAGAACCTCGGGCACCAGCGGCCGCGAGTTGTATTCCGAGGCCATCACCGCGCCGTAAGCCCCGGCCGAGCGCAGCGCCACCAGCGCGCCCGGCCCCAGCGCCGGCAGCTCCACCGCCTTCTCGAAGGTGTCGCCGGTCTCGCAGACCGGGCCGACGACGTCGAAGGCGGCGACCTCGGCCCCCGGCGCCGGCTCGATGACCGGGATGATGTCGTGATGCGCGGCATACATCGCCGGGCGGATCAGGTCGTTCATGGCGGCGTCGAGGATCAGGAAATCCCGCCCCTCGCCCTCTTTCAGATAGATCACCGAGGACAGCAGGATCCCGGCATTGCCCGAGATATTGCGCCCCGGCTCGATCTCGATCTCGCAGCCCAGATCGCCCACCGCATCGCGGATCACCTGGCCGTATTCGATGGGCAGGGGCGGGGCGTTGTTGTCGCGGCGATAGGGAATGCCCAGGCCGCCGCCCATGTCCAAGCGGCGGATGTCGTGCCCGTCGGCGCGCAGCGCCCGGGTCAGGTCGGCCATCTTGGCATAGGCCAGCCGATAGGGCTCCAGGTCGGTCAGCTGGCTGCCGATATGCATGTCGATGCCGACGACCTCGATCCCGGGCAAGGCCGCCGCCCGGGCATAGACCGCGCGCGCCTTGGCGATCGGGATGCCGAACTTGTTCTCCGACTTGCCGGTGGCGATCTTCTCATGCGTCCTGGCGTCCACGTCCGGGTTCACCCGCACCGCGATGGGCGCGACGACCCCCAGCGAGGCGGCCACCTGCGACAGCAGCTCCAGCTCGGGCTCGGATTCGACGTTGAACTGGCGGATGCCGCCCTCCAGCGCCAGGCGCATCTCACCCGCAGTCTTGCCGACGCCGGAAAACACGATGCGGCTGCCCGGCACGCCCGCCGCCTTAGCGCGGGCATATTCCCCGGCCGAGACGATATCCATCCCCGCCCCCAGGTCGCCCAGCAGCTTCAGCACCGCCAGGTTCGAGTTCGACTTGACGGCAAAGCAGACCAGGTGATCGGTCCAGTCCAGCGCCTGCTGGAACAGCCGGAAATGCCGGGTCAGGGTCGCGGTGGAATAGACATAGACCGGCGTGCCGACCTCGGCCGCGATGCGCGACAGCGGCACCTCCTCGGCATGCAGCTCACCACCGACATAGTTGAAATGATCCATGAAGATCCCGGCCTAGAGTTCTGAAATCACGCCGATCCGCGCCTCGCCGCTGACCTGCAGGCCGGGCGCGCTCGGTTCGGGACGGGTCGATTCCGGGCGCGTTGGGGCGCCGTCGACGCCGCAGGCGGCCAGCGTCGCCAGCATCAGGGCCAGCGCGGCGATCAGGAGGGAATGCGTCATGCCAGCTTCTCCTTCCAGCGGGCGATCTGGGCGCGGACCTGCGTCGGCGCCGTGCCGCCATAGGACATGCGCGAGGCGACCGAATTATGCACGCCAAGCACGTTATAGACATCGGCGGTGATCGCCGGATTGACCGATTGCATCTGCTCCAGCGTCAGGTCGGGCAGGTCCACGCCCGATTTCTCGGCCATGGCGACCAGCGCGCCGGTGGCATGGTGGGCGTCGCGGAAGGGCAGCCCGGCCTCGCGCACCAGCCAGTCGGCAAGGTCGGTCGCGGTGGAAAAGCCCGAGCCCGCCGCCGCCTCAAGCCGCTCGCGATTCGCGGTCAGGTCGGACAGCATCCCGGTCATCGCCGCCAGGGCCAGCATCAGGTTGTCGGCGGCGTCGAAGACCTGCTCCTTGTCCTCCTGCATGTCCTTGGAATAGGCCAAGGGCAGGCCCTTCATCACCACGAACAGCGCCACGGCCGCGCCCAGGATGCGGCCGATCTTGGCCCGGATCAGCTCGGCCGCGTCGGGGTTCTTCTTCTGCGGCATGATCGACGAGCCGGTCGAGAACCGGTCCGACATGGTGACGAAGCGGAACTGGGCCGAGGACCAGATCACCAGCTCCTCGGCCAGCCGCGACAGGTGGACGGCGCAGATCGCCGCCGAGGACAGGTATTCCAGCGCGAAATCCCGGTCGCTGACCGCGTCGAGGCTGTTCGCCATCGGCCGCTCGAACCCCAGCGCCTTGGCCGTCGCCTCGCGGTCGATGGGAAAGCCGGTCCCGGCCAGCGCGGCGGCGCCCAGGGGCGATTCGTTCATCCGCCTGCGCGCGTCCTGGAAGCGCGACAGGTCGCGGCCGAACATCTCGACATAGGCCATCATATGGTGGCCCCAGGTCACCGGCTGCGCGGTCTGCAGATGGGTGAAGCCCGGCATAACCCAATCCGCGCCCTTTTCCGCCTGCGACAAAGTGGCGCGGATCAGCGCGTCCAGCCCCTGGATCGCCGCGTCGCATTGGTCGCGCACCCACAGCCGGAAATCGGTCGCGACCTGGTCGTTGCGGCTTCGCGCCGTGTGCAGCCGCCCCGCCGGCTCTCCGACCACCTCCTTCAGCCGCGATTCCACGTTCATGTGGATGTCTTCCAGCGCGGTCGAGAACGGGAAATTCCCCGCCTCGATCTCTGACAAGACCGTGAGAAGGCCTTCCCCGATCGCCTCGGCATCGCTAGTGCTGATGATGCCCTGCGCGGCCAGCATCGCCGCATGGGCGCGGCTGCCCCGGATGTCCTGGGCATAAAGCCGCTGGTCGAAGCCGATCGAGGCATTGATCGCCTCCATGATCGCGTCCGGGCCTGCGGCGAAACGTCCGCCCCACATCTGGTTGGCGGTGGAGGGCTGCTCGGTCATGGATTGTCCTTCGGGGGGTGGAATGCGTTGGCTGGTTCTTTATACGGCGCTGCTGCTTGGTGCAAACGCCGGATGGGCGGGCGAAATCGACTGGCAGGCCGCACATGACGGCGGGCTTGCCAAGCTGCAACGGACCGATCCGACCCCGGTGCCCGCGACCGCATTCACCGACCCCGAGGGCGGCACCCATGCGCTGGCCGATTACCAGGGCAAGGTGGTGCTGCTGAACTTCTGGGCGACCTGGTGCGCGCCCTGCCGCGAGGAGATGCCCTCGCTGGATGCCCTGCAGGCCCAGATGGGCGGCGAGGATTTCCAGGTCGTGGCCATCGCTTCGGGTCACAATCCGGCGCCGGCGATCAGCAAGTTCCTGGCCGAGGCCGGGGTCACCAACCTGCCGGTGCGGCTGGACCCGCGCCAGGCGCTGGCGCGCGAGATGGGGGTGATGGGCATGCCGGTGACGGTGCTGATCGACCGCGACGGCAACGAGATCGCCCGGCTGATGGGCGGCGCCGACTGGGCCTCGGACACCGCCCGGGAGCTGGTCAGGCAGGCGACAACGCCTTGACCCTTGCGTGGCAGGGACAGCTGGTCATGTGGTCGTTGACCAGCCCGCAGGCCTGCATGAAGGCATAGGTGATCACCGGGCCGCAGAAGTTGAAGCCGCGCTTTTTCAAGGCCTTGGCCATGGATTCGGATTCGGGCGTTTTGGCGGGGACCTCGGCCATGCTGGCGAAGGTGTTCTGGATGGTGCGGCCGCCGGTGAAGGACCAGATGAAGGGCGTGAAGCCCTCGGCCGATTCGATCTCCAGAAACAGCCGCGCGCCCTTGACCGTCGCCTCGATCTTGCCGCGATGGCGGATGATGCCGGGATTCGTTAACGCCGATTCGATCTGCGGTGCGCCCCAGGCGGCGACGCGCTCGGGGTCGAAACCCTCGAAGGTCTCGCGGAAGGCGTCGCGCTTGCGCAGGATGGTGATCCAGCTGAGCCCGGCCTGGAACCCGTCCAGCACCAGCTTTTCCCACAGCGCGCGCGGGTCGCGTTCCGGCACGCCCCATTCCTGGTCGTGATAGGCGACATACAGCGGATCGGTCCCGCACCAGGCGCAGCGTTCAGTCATGGCAGGCAGGGCTCCGTTAACCTTGAGTCGAGAAAGCATCTCGAGTTTACGCGATCTTAGGAGATGATCGCCAGACTTCCGCCGATGACAGGAGTCTTGGCATGACCGACAACATAGATTCGCAACCGGATTTGGGTTCCCCGCTGGATTTCGCGGTCGACCAGCAGGCGCGCGTGACCATGGCCGCGGTGCGCCGCGCAGTCTCGCGCGGGGATGCGGTGCTGGCCTATCAGCCGGTGGTGCAGGCGGATCGCCCGAAACACGCGGCCTTTCACGAGGGACTGATCCGGATCATCGACGAAACCGGCCGCATCGTGCCCTTGCGCGATTTCATGCCGCTGGCCGAAACCACCGAACTCGGGCGCCAGATCGACTGCCTGTCGCTGTCGCTGGGGCTGAAATCCCTGGCCGAGGAGCCCTCGCTGCGGCTGTCGATCAACATGTCGGCGCGCTCGATCGGCTATCCGGCCTGGCTGCGCACCCTGCGCGCCGGCCTGGCCGAGGATGACCGCATCGGCGAAAGGCTGATCCTGGAGATCACCGAAAGCTCGGCCATGGGCCTGCCGGAACTGGTCGGCCGCTTCATGCAGGAACTGCAATCGCATGGCGTCAGCTTCGCGCTGGACGATTTCGGCGCGGGCTATACCTCGTTCCGTTATCTGCGCGACTTCTGCTTCGACATGATCAAGATCGACGGCCAGTTCATCCGCGAGATCGCCAGCCAGCGCGACAACCAAGTGCTGACCCGGGCGCTGCAATCCATCGCCCATCACTTCGACATGTTCACCGTGGCGGAATCGGTCGAGACGGCGGATGACGCCGCCTTCCTGATCGACATGGGCATCGACTGTCTGCAGGGCTATTACTTCGGCGCCCCGACCATCGTGCCGCCATGGAAATCCCCGAACTCGGCCGCCCGGCGCAGCTAGGCGGCGGGGGCTTCGTTCCGCACGAGCGGGCCCCGGCCCGTTTCGCAAGGTCGGTTCCTGGTCGGCAAGCATCGCCCGCGTGTGGGCCTGAGAATGCGGGCCCGAGATCATCTGTGCTGTTCATGTCGCACGGCATCGATGGACGACCCGAAGAGAAGCGCCTGCCCCACCGGACAGGTGCTGCGACACACGGGCTCGGGCGCGCGCGGATGGTGGCGCTGTGCCGGTGTCACTGCTGGCTGGCGTAGTCCCGCGAGCGCGCGAATGGTGGCGACGCGGCGTAAAGCTGGCCGTCCAGCATCATCCCACGGAGTCGCGCGGGCGCGCGAATGGTGGCCGTCGTCTGGGGTCGGCTGGCTGGTGGGCGACGGCTCGGGCCGGGCGCAAGAATGGCGGGTGCGGGGTGTTCTGCGGAGTGAGCCGGCAGTTCGACCCCTTTTCCAAGAAGGAACGGATCACGTCACGCTCCATGGCTGAGAACCGCCGCGTCCCTCAGACACAAGCATGGTGACCGCGGCGCACCGGCGCCGCATGCGGAACCACGGGCGCGCTTCGGCGCACCACCGCCCGAGCCGAAGATCTCAAGACCGTTCGGCGCCTGGTATCGGCGCAACACGCCGCCGGCTGGGCGGCGCCCCATCGGTCCCGACACCGCCGCGCGGCGCGCAAGGCGGCATTTTCTGCGGTCCGACCCGGCCGTCCTTCCGGTAAGTCCGCTTGACGCCACGGAACGAAACGGCAAACAGTTCCCCTGTTACCGATCTTTTCGGGCATCAGGGAAGGAGCCTGTCATGACAAAAGCCGTAATCGTATCCGCCGCCCGCACCCCCGTGGGCAGTTTCCTCGGGTCCTATGCAAACCTGCCGGCGCATGAACTCGGCGCAATCGTCCTGAAGGCCATCGTCGAACGGGCCGGCATCGACCCCGCCGAAGTGTCCGAAACCATCCTCGGCCAGGTGCTGACCGCCGGCCAGGGCCAGAACCCCGGCCGCCAGGCGCATATCAAGGCCGGCTATCCGCAGGGCTCGGCCGCCTGGGTGCTGAACCAGGTCTGCGGCTCGGGCCTGCGCTCGGTCGCGCTGGCGGCGCAGCAGGTGCTTCTGGGCGACGCCACCGTGGTCGCGGCGGGCGGCCAGGAATCCATGTCGCTGTCGCCCCATGCCGGCTATATCCGCGCCGGGCAGAAGATGGGCGACATGAAACTGCTCGACACCATGATCAAGGACGGGCTCTGGGACGCCTTCCACGACTATCACATGGGCACCACGGCCGAGAACGTGGCGACGAAATGGGGCATCACCCGGGCCGAGCAGGACGAATTCGCCGTCGCCTCGCAGAACAAGGCCGAGGCCGCGCAGAAGGCCGGCAAGTTCGCCGATGAAATCGTGCCGGTGACGATCAAGACCCGCAAAGGCGACACCACGGTCGACGCCGACGAATACATCCGCCACGGCGCCACGCTGGAGGCGATGGAGAAGCTGCGCCCCGCCTTCAGCAAGGAAGGCACCGTGACCGCCGGCAACGCCTCGGGCCTGAACGACGGCGCCGCCGCCGTGCTGGTGATGACCGAGGACGAGGCCAATCGCCGCGGCCTGACGCCGCTTGCGCGCATCGCCTCCTACGCGACCGCCGGCGTTGATCCGCAGATCATGGGCACCGGCCCGATCCCGGCCAGCCGCAGGGCGCTGGAGCGGGCCGGCTGGGCGGTCGGCGACCTGGACCTGGTCGAGGCGAACGAGGCCTTTGCCGCCCAGGCCATCGCCGTCAACCGCGACATGGGCTGGGACCCGGCCATCGTCAACGTCAACGGCGGCGCCATCGCCATCGGCCACCCGATCGGCGCCTCGGGCGCGCGCATCCTGAACACGCTCTTGTTCGAGATGCAGCGCCGCGATGCCAAGAAGGGCCTGGCGACGCTGTGCATCGGCGGCGGCATGGGCGTGGCGCTCTGCCTCGAGCGCTGAGCCGAAAAAAGGTGCGCGCAATGATCTTGCGCGCACCGGCCTCGTTCGGTAACACAATTTCACGACCATTTTAAAAGGGGGAAGAAATGGCAAAAGTGGCTCTTGTGACCGGCGGTTCGCGTGGCATCGGCGCGGCGATCTCGAAGGCCTTGAAGGACGCGGGCTATACCGTTGCCGCCAACTATGCCGGCAATGACGACGCCGCCCGGGCCTTTACCGAGGAAACCGGCATCAAGACCTATAAATGGTCGGTCGCCGATTACGACGCCTGCGCCGCCGGCATCAAACAGGTCGAGGAGGAGCTGGGCCCGATCGCGGTGCTGGTCAACAACGCCGGCATCACCCGGGACGCGATGTTCCACAAGATGACCGCCCAGCAGTGGAAAGAGGTCATCGACACCAACCTGACCGGGCTGTTCAACATGACCCATCCGGTCTGGACCGGCATGCGCGACCGCAAGTTCGGCCGCATCGTCAACATCAGCTCGATCAACGGGCAAAAGGGCCAGGCCGGCCAGGCGAACTATTCGGCAGCCAAGGCGGGCGACCTGGGCTTCACCAAGGCCCTGGCGCAAGAGGGCGCGCGCGCCGGCATCACCGTGAACGCGATCTGCCCGGGCTATATCGGCACCGAAATGGTGCGCGCCATCGACGAGAAGGTCCTGAACGAACGCATCATCCCCCAGATCCCCGTCGGCCGCCTGGGCGAGCCCGAGGAGATCGCGCGCTGCGTGGTGTTCCTGGCCTCGGACGACGCGGGCTTCATCACCGGCTCGACCATCAGCGCGAACGGCGGCCAGTTCTTCGTCTGAACCGGTCCCTGGAATGGCAACGGCCCGCGATGATCGCGGGCCGTTTTCCGTTTATCCGTCAAAGCCCTGGGTGGGCCGGGCCTACCCCGGCGCAGCTAGTGCGACAGGCGCGTGATCTCTTCCTTGAGGCGCAGTTTTTCCTTTTTCATCTGAGCGATGGCGAGGTCATCCGTCGCCGGGCTGCGATGCGCAGCCTCGATGGCGTTTGAAAGCGACTGGTGTTTGCGGCGAAGCTCCTGGACATGGGATTCAACCGACATTCCGTCCTCCTCTTGGATTGATCGAACCCGTGGATTGCAGCACAGATTCGTCACATTGTCACCGAAAATTACCTATCCCCCAGGTTGAGCGCGGCGCCATGCCGCAGCACGTCCTGCGCGGGGCGCGTCAGGTCCTCGGCGTCCTCCGAATGTGACGGTTTTGCGTGCATGACGAAGGGGCTTAGCAGGCGCAGCGGGCCGCGCGCGCCCTTGCGGGCGGTCAGGATCACCCGCCCCGCCGGCGCCCCCGCCCGGGCCGCGACTGGCAGAATCGTGATCGACCCCGCGCCGGGCGCCAGCGCCGCCAGAATCTCGGCCAGCCGGTCGGCGCGCTGGATCAGCGTCAGCCAGCCGCCGGGGTGCAACCGCCGCAGTCCGGCGGTGATCCAGTCGGGCAGCGGCGTCGCCTCGTGCCGGGCGGTGCCGCGCCCCGTCTCGGGCGCGACCGAGCCGGCCAGGAAATAGGGCGGATTGGCGATGACATGGTCGAAGCCCTGCGCCCGCAGCGCCGCCGGCATATGCGCCAGGTCGCCCTCGTGGATCTCGGCCGAAAGCCCGTTCGCGGCCGCATTCCGCCGCGCCAGCGCCGCGTAATCGGGCTGCAGCTCCAGCCCGCTCAGCCGCAGTTCGGGCACCCGCGCGCCCAGGCACAGCAGCGCCACCCCTGCCCCGCAGCCCAGCTCCAGCACCGCCTGCCCCGGCCGCGCCGGGCAGGCCGCCGCCAGCATCACCGCATCCGCCCCGGCGCGATAGCCGCGCGCCGGCTGGGCGAATCGCAGCCGACCGCCCAGGAAGCCGTCCTCGCGCGTCTCATTCATGATGGATGCGGTTGTCGCGCAGGATGGCGCGCGCCATGAACAGGTCGCGGTCCGCCACCATCAGCCGGCGCGGCAGGATGCCCAGCGAGCCTTCCAGCACGCTCATGTGCTGGTCCAGCGGAAACGAGACGATGCCCTCGGCCGCCAGCAGGTCGGCGACCCGGGTGATCAGCAGCGGGTCGGTGGTGCGCAGAAGCTCTTTCATGATGGCCGAAAAGCTACGCGGCTGTTGCGCCTGTGTCCATGGCATGGCAATGCCTTGCGGCGAAAGGGGATGCAGATGGGCATGAAGGAAAACGTCTCGAAGCCGCTCGACCGGCTGTCGGCGGAACTCGCCGGCGACATGGACCGGGTGAACGCGCTGATCCGCGAGCGCATGGCCAGCCGCCACGCGCCCCGCATCCCCGAGGTGACCGCGCATCTGGTCGAGGCCGGCGGCAAGCGGCTGCGGCCGATGCTGGTGCTGGCCGCGTCCCGGCTTTGCGACTATCAGGGCGAGAGCCACATCCTGCTGGCCGCGGCGGTCGAATTCATCCATACCGCGACGCTTTTGCATGACGACGTGGTCGATGAAAGCGCCCAGCGGCGCGGGCGGCCGACGGCGAACCTGTTGTGGGACAACAAGTCCTCGGTGCTGGTCGGCGACTATCTGTTCGCGCGCAGCTTCCAGCTGATGGCCGACACCGGCAGCATGCAGGTCATGCGCATCCTCGCCAATGCCAGCGCCACCATCGCCGAGGGCGAGGTGCTGCAGCTGACCGCCGCGCAGGACATCGCGACCTCGGAAGACACCTATATCCAGATCGTGCGCGGCAAGACCGCGGCGCTGTTTTCCGCCGCGACCGAGGCCGGGACGGTGGTCTCGGGCGCCGATCCGGCGGTGCAGCAGGCGTTGTTCGATTACGGCGACGCGCTGGGGATCGCCTTCCAGATCGTGGACGATCTGCTGGACTATGGCGGCTCGACCACCACCATCGGCAAGAACGTCGGCGACGATTTCCGCGAGCGCAAGCTGACCCTGCCGGTCATCAAGGCCATCGCGGCCGCCGACGCCACCGAGCGCGCCTTCTGGGAGCGCACCATCGCCAAGGGCGACCAGCAGGACGGCGACCTGGAAGCCGCGCTGGACATCCTCAAGCGCCGCGGCGCGCTGGCGGCGGCGCGGGCGGATGCCATCGCCTGGGCCGGCCGCGCCAAGGCGGCGCTGGCCGCGGCGCCGGACCGGCCGCTGCGCGCCATCCTGTCGGACCTGGCGGATTTCGTCGTCTCGCGCCTGTCCTGACCCTTTCGGAACATGAAAAAAGCCCCGCTTGCGCGGGGCTTTTCGCTGCGCCTTGAACGGCCCTCAGCTGTTATAGGCGTTCTCGCCGTGGGTGGTGACGTCCAGGCCCTGCCGCTCGTCATTCGCCGGCACCCGCAGCCCGACCACGGCCTTGACGATCATCAGCGCGACGAAGGACACCACGCCCGACCAGACCACCGCCACGACCACGCCCAGCAGCTGCGTCGTGACCTGGCCGGCGATGCTGTAATCCGGTGCGACCGCGCCGCTGGCATAGTCGAACACGCCCGATCCGCCCAGCGCGGGCGCCGCGAAGACGCCGGTCAGGATGGCGCCGACGATGCCGCCCACGCCGTGGATGCCGAAGACGTCCAGGCTTTCGTCGATCCCCAGCTTGCCCTTCAGCGAGATCACGAACCACATGCACAGGAAGCCGGCGGCCAGGCCGATGACGATGGCGCCCATCGGGCCGACGAAGCCGGCGGCGGGGGTGATGCCGACCAGCCCCGCGACCGCCCCCGAGACCCCGCCCAGAAGCGACGGGTGGCCGCGAAAGATCCACTCGCCAAAGGCCCAGGCCAGCCCGGCGGCGGCGGTGGCGACGGTGGTGTTCAGGATCGCCAGCGCGGCGGTGCCGGTGGCCTCCATGTTCGAGCCGGCGTTGAAGCCGAACCAGCCGATCCACAGCAGGCAGCCGCCCAGCAGGGTAAAGGGCAGGTTGTGCGGCGCCATCAGCTCCTTGCCATAGCCCAGGCGCGGGCCGACGACGATGGCGGCGACCAGGCCCGCGATGCCGGCGTTGATGTGGATGACCGTGCCGCCGGCGAAGTCCAGATCGCCATGGCCGAACAGGAAGCCCGCCGGCGCGTCATAGGCCGAGGGACCGCCCCACCACCAGACCATATGCGCCATCGGCAGGTAGCTGAAGAAGAACCAGATCACCACGAACATCAGGATCGCCGGGAACTTCATCCGCTCGACCGTGGCGCCGACGATCAGCGCCGGCGCGATGCAGGCAAAGGCCATCTGGAAGATGACGAAGACATATTCCGGCACGAAGACGTTGGTGGTAAAGGTCTCGGCCAGCGACGAGGTGCTGACGCCGGCCAGGAACGCCTTCGACAGCCCGCCGATGAACGGGGTCAGCGCGGTGGCATCCTCGGCCGAACCGGCGCCGGTGAAGGCCAGCGAATAGCCGAAAGCAACCCAGAGCAGCGCCATGACGCAGAAGACGGTGAAGACCTGCATCAGCACCGAGAGCATGTTCTTCGACCGCACCAGCCCGCCATAGAACAGCGCCAGCCCCGGCACGGTCATCATCATCACCAGGATGGCCGAGACCATCATCCAAGTGGTGTCGCCCTTGTCGACGATGGGCGCGATGGTCTCGGCCGCCGCGGGGGCGGCGGCGTCCTGCGCCAGGGCGGGCCAGGCCAGCCCGGTCAGGGCCAGCGCCGGGATCAGCGGCTTGATCGCAAAAGGTCTCGTCATCGTGCTGCACCTTCTTTCTGCATCGCGGCAGTTCCGTCCCGGCCAGAAGGCGCAGCGCCGCGGCCCGGGCACAAGGTTTGTGCAGCTTCCCGCCGGCGCCGGTCAGGGTCTGCCCGGATTTTGCGCAATCCTGCCGGGGTTTGCGCGTGCTCGCGGCAGTTCACTGATCGGTCATCGCGGTTCTCAACCCCGGGGCTTTGCTGTATGGTCCGCGCCAAATGGCCGGAGCACTCGGCCGGGCAGGATAGCAGGCATGAAGACACCGACCGGCAAGGGCCGCATCACCGCGGACAAGCGGAATTTCGACCAAGCCCCTCAGAAACAGCCAAAACGGCGGCCCGCATCGGGCGGCAAGCCGCCGCGCAGGCCGCGCCGCGGCAATGTGGTGACGCGGGGAATCGCCGGCTTCGTCACCCTGGTCTGGCGGGTGGTCTGGGGCTCGTTCTGGCGGCTCGGGCTGACGGTTGCGCTGATTCTCGCCGCCGCGACCTTCTATTTCTACACCACCCTGCCCGAGGCTTCGGCGCTGTTCGACGGCCGTGCCCGCGGTTCGGTCACCATGCTGGACAGCGAGGGCCGCACCTTCGCCTGGCGTGGCGAAACTTTCGGCATGGTCAGCGCCGACAAGATCGCCCCGGTGCTGAAGAACGCCGTGGTCGCGACCGAGGACAAGCGCTTCTACCAGCATTTCGGCGTCTCGCCGCGCGGCATCGCCTCGGCCGTCCGCATCAACATGGCCGCCGGCCGCGGCCCGCTGGAGGGCAACGGCGGCTCGACCATCACCCAGCAGGTCGCGAAACTCCTGTGCCTGGGCGAGACCTTCGACCCGATCCGCTGGAAATCCGAGGCCGAGTTCGAGGCCGAGTGCCGCAAGTCCTCGATCTGGCGCAAGGTCAAGGAAGTCCCCTACGCCATCGCCATGGAGGCGAAATATTCGAAAGAGGACATCCTCAACATCTACATGAACCGCTCGTATCTCGGCGCTGGGGCGCGCGGCTTCGAGGCGGCGGCGCAGCGCTATTTCGACAAGTCGGCGGCGGAGGTGACCGCGCCCGAGGCGGCGATGCTGGCCGGCCTGCTGAAGGCGCCCAGCTATTTCGCCCCAACCTCGAACCTGCAACGGGCGCAGGACCGCGCCACGGTGATCCTGGGGCTGATGCACGAGCAGCGCTTCCTGGACGATGCGCAATATGCCGAGGCCAAGGCGCATCCCGCCGTGCTCTCCAAGGCGGCAGCGGCGCGGGCGGGCGGCTATTTCGCCGATTGGGTGATGGAATCCGGCCCCGGCTTCCTGACCAGCGAGACGACTGAGGACGTGACCATCAAGACCACCTTCGACCAGCGCGTGCAGCGCGCGGCCGAACGCGCCTTGCAGCGGGTCTTCGACGAAAAGATTTCCAAGGGCTCCAAGGCGCAGGCGGCGGTGGTGGTGATGTCGCCCGACGGCGCGGTGCGGGCGATGATCGGCGGGCGCGACAATACCGTCGCCGGCACCTTCAACCGCGCGACCCAGGCCAAGCGCCAGACCGGGTCCAGCTTCAAGCCCTTCGTCTATGCCGCGGCGCTGGACCAGGGCTATGGTCCGAACGACATGGTGCTGGACGCGCCCCTGACCATCAACGTGCGCGGCTCGGGACCGTGGTCGCCGCAGAACTATACCCGGCGCTATTCCGGCGAGGTGACGCTGACCCGCGCCCTGGCGCAATCGCTGAACACCGCGACGATCCGGCTGCAGGAAATCGCCGGCCGCGACGCGGTGCGCCGGGTGGCGCGCGACTTCGGCGTCTCGGACGAACTGGCCTCGGGGCCGTCGCTGGGCCTCGGCGTGTCGGATGCGACGCTTTTGAACATGACCGCCGCCTATGCCGGCATCCGCAACGGCGGCACTGCCGTCGCGCCCTATGGCCTGCAGGAGCTGCGCATCAAGGGCGACGACCAGGCGCTGATCGGCCAGGCCGGCGGCATGGGCCAGCGCGTGATTTCGCAAAAGGCGGCGGGCGAGCTGATCGGCATGATGCAGCAGGTGATCGAGCATGGCACCGGCACCCGCGCCCGGCTGAAGGGCCGGCCGGCGGCGGGCAAGACCGGCACCACCTCGAGCTATCGCGACGCCTGGTTCATCGGCTTCACCGGGCAATATGTGACCGGGGTCTGGATGGGCTACGACGACAACAAGCCGCTGAAGGGCGTGACCGGCGGCGGTCTGCCAGCCGAGATCTGGCAGGCGGTGATGACCGAGATCCACGACGGCCTGCCGGTCGAGCCGCTGGGCAATTTCGCCTTCGACCCGAACGGCGCCGTGCCGCAGGTGGTCAGCTCGGACGATGCCGGCACCGGCGATCCGCTGGCCGCCGCGCTGTCCGAGGCGCTGGGCCAGCCGCAGCCGCAGGGCCAGACCGCGCCCGGGACGGTGCCGCAGGACCACGCCGGCGGCCGCGTCCTGCCCGATCCGGGCACCCAGGCGCCCGGCGGCCCGCCGACCTTCCCGGCCGAGACCATCACCTCGGGCCCCGAGGCCGAGATGCCGGCCGAGGGCCTGCCGCCCGACGACCCGCTGACCCAGGCCCTGCGCGGCATCGACGGTGTCTATCAGCAATGACGAAAAGGCCGGTCCCGAGGGGCCGGCCTTTTTGCCTTACCGGCGCGGTCGGTGCGGGTTGCACCGCCCCTGTGGGTATTTGAAGAGCAAAGAAGCGGCCTGCGCGGCGCCCCGGTTCAGCCCGCCTGTTGCAGGTCCGCGGTCAGCCCGGCCAGGTCGCCCTTGCGCCGCGCCAGCAGCGCGCCGATCTCGGCCCGTTCCGAGGCGAGCATGTTCACCCCCTCGATGATGATGTTGAAATAGCGGCTTTTCCCGGACTTGTCCGAGACGTGCCATTCCACCTCCATCGGGCTGCGGCCTTTCAGATAGGCGGTCGAGGTTACGGCGAAGAAGGATTTGACTGGCTTCGCGCCGGTGACCTCGATCTTCGAGCCGATGAACTCGCGGAAGCGCTTGCCGTATTTGCGGCCGATATAGCCCTGGAAGGCCTGCTTGTAGGCGGCGAATTCGGCCGGCGCGGCCGCGCGGGCCGCCGGCCCCAAGGCCGAGCGGGCGATGATGTCCACATCGGCATAGCGCGCGAAAATCGCCTCGAATTCGCGATACATCTGCGCCGGCGGCCGGCCCGAGTTGATGACGGCATAGACCTCGTCCAGCGATTGCTGGATCAGCGCCTTGGCCTGGCCGGTGTCCAGCGCCCAGGCCGGCGTCGCGGCGCAGGCCAGCCCGGCCCCGATCAGCCCCAGGAATCCGCGGCGGGTCTCATTCGGCATAAGGGTCAATGGCCTCTCCTTCCTGTCCGAGTTCATGGCGGCGATGCTGGGACCAGATAAGCCGCGTCTGGGCATAACTATCGGCACTTTCATAAAGGACGCTATCGACGGAATCGCTGAAACGCCCCCGCTCACCGGCTTTTGAGACCACCCGCGCGCCCATGCCGATCAGGTACTGGTCGCGGTTCAGCCAGCCGCGCATCGGGTCGATCACGATATCGACAACCCGGCCCGCTGCGTCGCGGGTGCTCGACGGCCCGATCAGCGGCAGCTCCAGATAGGCGCCCTCGCCCACCCCCCAGACCGCCAGCGTCTGGCCGAAGTCGGTGTCCTCCTCGGGCAGGGCGAAATCCTGGCCGGCAGGGTCCAGGAAGCCCGCGAGCCCCAGGGTCGAGTTCACCAGGAAGCGGAAGGTGGTGCGCACCGCCGGCGCCGGCTTGCCTTGCAGCAGATGGTTCACCGCCTTGCCCGGCAGCGCCAGGTTCGCGCCGAAATTCCCAATCGCCTGAACGGCTTCTCCGGTTCCCCCGCCCGAGGTTCCGCCGCTGACCCGCTTGACCAGATGCGTGTCGACGCCCTTGTTAAACGCATGCACCCGGCGGTTCACCGGCTCCAGCGGATCGGCGATCTGGCCCGGGGGCTGCGCTGAACAGGCGGCCAGGCCCAGGCTTGCGGCAAGAAGGATCCAGGGGCTCAATCTTTTGCTAACCTTCCGTTGCTAGTCCTTGGGCGTCAGGCCGATTCCCGCGCATCGGGAATACGATCTGTTCTGATGCGTAGAGTTGGGATAAGCGCAGCGACAACGCCGGGCAACCCCGGCCGGACGATCAGGAAAGGAACCGGCATGGCTTCGCCGCCGATGCGACACGACGGCCGACAGGAGCTCGGCAAGGCGCGCGGCCGCGCCTGGCAGCTTTATGCCTTCGTCGGGCTGTTTTCCTTTGCCGTGAACATGCTGATGCTGACCGGGCCGCTGTTCATGATGCAGGTCTATGACCGCGTCCTGGCCTCGCGCTCGGTCGAGACGCTGACAGCGCTGTTCCTGCTGGTGGTGTTCCTGTTTGCGCTCATGGGCGTGCTCGACCTGGCGCGCAACCGCATCATGGCCCGCGTCGCCGCCCGCTTCCAGGAGCGGATGGAGGGCCGGGTCTTCACCGCCGCCTTGCAGGACGGCCAGGCCGCCGGATCCGAGCTGGTGGTGCGCGGCGGCATGCGCGACCTCGAGGCGGTGCAGCGGCTGATCGGCTCGCCGGTGCTGATGGCGCTCTTCGACCTGCCCTGGGCGCCGTTCTTCCTGGCGGCCGTCTTCATCTTCCACCCGCTGCTGGGCGCGGTCGCCACGGCCGGGCTGCTGATCCTGGTGGTCGCCACGGTGCTGAACCAGTGGCTCAGCCGCGAATCGCTGCAGCAGGCCGCCATCGCCAGCCAGTCGGCCGAGCGCATGTCCGACCTCTACCGCGACGAGGGCGAGCTGATCGGCTCGCTCGGCATGCGCGCCGCCGCCTTCACCCGCTGGCAAGAGGCGCGCGACCGCGCCACCGAGGCGACGATGCGCGGCAGCGACCGCGCCACCGGATTCACCGTGTTTTCCCGCACCTTCCGGCTGTTCCTGCAAAGCGCACTGCTGGCCGCCGGCGCCTGGCTGGTGCTGCGGCAAGAGGTGACGCCGGGCGCGATGATCGCGTCCTCCATCCTGATGGGCCGCGCGCTCTCGCCGATCGAGCAGGTCGTGGGCGGCTGGTCCATCGTGCAGCGCGCGCAGGACGGCTGGGCCCGGCTGGCCGAGCTTCTGTCGCGCCGCCCGCCCGCGGTGGCCCGCACCCCCCTGCCCCGGCCCGATGCCCAGCTCGAGGTGCGCAACCTGACCGTCGTGCCCCCGGGCCAGGGCGCAGCCACGCTGCGCGGCGTCAGTTTTGACCTGAACCCCGGCCAGGCGCTGGGGGTGATCGGCCCTTCGGGCGCCGGCAAGACCACGCTGGCGCGCGCGATCATCAGCGCCTGGCCCATCGCCGGCGGCTCGATACGGCTCGCCGGCGCCACGCTCGACCAATACGACCCCGACGTGCTGGGCGGGCTGATCGGCTATCTGCCGCAGCAGGTGACGCTGTTCGACGGCACCATCGCGGAAAACATCGCCCGACTCTCGCCGCAGCCCGACCCGCAGCGCGTGGTCGCGGCGGCGACGGCCGCTGCCGCGCATCGCATGATCCTCGACCTGCCGCAGGGCTATGACACCAAGGTCAGCCAGACCGGCGGCCGGCTCTCGGGCGGGCAGATCCAGCGCATCGGCCTGGCGCGCGCGCTTTACGCCGAGCCGGCGATCTTCGTGCTGGACGAGCCGAACTCGAACCTCGACAACGAAGGCTCGGCGGCGCTGAACCTCGCCATCCGCAACATCAAGGCGCGCGGCGGCGCCGTCATCATCATGGCGCACCGCCCGGCCGCGATCACCGAATGCGAATTGCTGCTGGTGCTGGACCAGGGCCTGCGCCGCGCCTTCGGGCCGCGCGACGAGGTGCTGAAGTCGCTGGTCAAGAATGCCGACCAGATCGTGCGGGCCCAGGGCCAGGGCGGAGGCGTGACATGACCGATCCCCAGGAAACCGGCCGCGCCCCGGTCGAAAAACGCAGCCCCGACGACCCGGCGCCCGCCACGCCGCCGCATTTCCGCGCCCGCCGCGCCGAGATGCCGGCGCCGCAGCCGCCCGCGCCGCCCCGGCGCCCGGAATGGTCGGCGCGCGGCCCGGTGATCCTGGGCATGGTCACGCTGCTGCTGCTGTTCGGCGGCTTCGGCCTCTGGGCCTGGACCGCGCGCATCGCCGGCGCCGTGGTCGCCGCCGGCCAGGTCGAGGTCGAGCAGCGCCGCCAGGTCGTCCAGCACCCGGACGGCGGCGTGGTGGCCGAGATCCTGATCCACGACGGCGAAAAGGTCAGCGCCGGCCAGGTGCTGGTCCGGCTCGACGGCACGCTGCTCGCCACCGAGCTCGCCATCGTCGAGGGCCAGTATTTCGAGATCCTCGCCCGCCGCGGCCGGCTCGAGGCCGAGCGCGCCGACCTCAAGCAGATCACCTTCCCCGAGGAACTGGTCGGCACCGCCGCCAGCCGCCCCGAGCTCAAGGCGCTGATGCAGGGCCAGGAAAGCCTGTTCCGGGCCCGGCTCGACACGCTCGACCAGTCGCTGGGCCAGCTCGCCAAGCAGGCCGAACAGGTGCAGTCGCAGATCGGCGGCATCGACGCCCAGTCCCAGGCGCTGCAGAAACAGCGCGACTTCATTGCCCAGGAATTGCGCGACCAGCGCTCGCTGCTGGAAAAGGGCCTGGCGCAGGCGCCGCGCGTGCTGGCGCTGGAGCGCGAGGCGGCGCGGCTCGACGGGCTTCTGGGCGAAACCATCGCCACCCGCGCCCGCGCCGTGACCCAGCTGTCGGAAATCGACCTGTCGCGGCTGGAAAAGACCGCCACCCACCGCGAGGCGGCCGAGACCGAGCTGCGCGACCTCGGCTATCGCGAGCTCGAACTGGCCGAGCGCCGCCGCGGCCTGGTGGAACAGATCGCACGGCTGGAAATCCGCGCCCCGGTCGGCGGCGTGGTGCAGGAGCTGCAGGTGACGACGCCGCGCGCGGTGATCCGCGCCGCCGATCCGATCCTGTACATCATCCCGCAGGACCGGCCGCTGGTCGTCGCCGCCCATGTCGCGCCGATCAACATCGACGAGGTGCACCCGGGCCAGCAGGTGGTGCTGCGCTTCTCGTCCTTCTCCTCGCGCACCACGCCGGAAATCGACGGCACGCTCAGCCGGGTCTCGCCCGACACGCTGGTCGACCAGGCCACCCGCGTGCCCTATTACCGCGCCGAGGTGACGATCCCGCCCGAGCAGGTGGCAAAGCTCAAGGGGCTGGAGCTGATCCCCGGCATGCCGGCCGAGGTCTATATCCAGACCGGCGAACGCAGCCCGATGGCCTATCTGGTCAAGCCGCTCAGCGACTATTTCACCCGCGCCTTCCGCGAGAACTGAACAGGCGCGGCCTGCCCGCCGCGCCCCGTCCTTCTTTTTTGTATAAATATCCTGGGGGTGCGGGGGCAAGGCCCCCGCCGGCGACATCAGACGCCCAGGCACCAGCGCATGACGGCCTTCTGCGCATGCAGCCGGTTCTCGGCCTCGTCGAAGATGACCGAATTCGGCCCGTCCATGACCGCGCTCGTCACCTCGTCGTCGCGATGCGCCGGCAGGCAATGCATGAACAGCGCCTCGGGCTTGGCCCGCGCCATCAGCGCCTCGTTCACCTGATAGCCGCGCAGCTGGTTGTGGCGCCGCTCGCGCGCCGACTGCGGGTCGTGCATCGAGACCCAGGTATCCGTCACCACCAGGTCTGCCCCCGCGACCGCCCTGGCCGGATCGCGCTCGATCACCGCCTGCACGCCCTGCGCGCGGGCGAAGTCCAGCGCCTCGCGCTCGGGGTCCAGGGTCGGCGGGCCGGTAAAGGTGAAGTCATAGCCGAACTGCCCCGCCGCATGGATCATCGAGCAGCAGACATTGTTGCCGTCGCCCGACCAGACCACCTTGCGCCCGGCGATCGGGCCGCGATGCTCCTCGAAGGTCATCACATCGGCCATGATCTGGCAGGGATGGGTGCGGTTGGTCAGCCCGTTGATCACCGGCACGCTGGCATATTCCGCCATCTCCAGCAGCGTCGCCTCCTCGAAGGTGCGGATCATGATCAGGTCGACATAGCGCGACAGCACGCGGGCGGTGTCGGCGATGGTCTCGCCATGGCCCAGCTGCATCTCCTTGCCCGACAGCACCATGGTCTGCCCACCCATCTGCCGCACGCCCAGGTCGAAGCTGACCCGGGTCCGGGTCGAGGGCTTCTCGAAGATCAGCGCCACCATGCGGTTCTTCAGCGGCAGGTCGGCATCCGGCGTCCCCTTGGGCAGTCCGGCGCGGGCATCCTTCATCCGGCGGGCGGAATCGATCATCCCGCGCAGCGCGGCCTTGTCGGTGGTGTGGATGTCAAGGAAACTGTTCATCGTGATACGTCTTTCGGATTGATCCGGCCAGCAAGCCGCTTTGCCGATGCGAGGTCAAGGTCCGACCCCGATTTTCTTGGCGCGCCCGGCCAGGCATCGGTGCCGCGTCGCCGCCCGGATCATGCCGCCCGCGGCCGGGACCCTGGCCGAGCTAGCCATCCAGCCGCCCGGCCGCCCGGTCCAGCCGCGCCACCGCCTCGGCGATCTCCTCGTCCGAGATGGTCAGCGGCGGCAGCAGCCGCAGCGTATTGTCGGCCGCGGCCACGGTCAGCACATGTTCGGCATAGCCGGCCTTGACCACATCGCCCGGCGCCACCCGGCATTTCAGCCCCAGCATCAGCCCCTGGCCGCGCACGGCTTCGAACACCGCGGGATGCGCCGCGACCAGGCCTTCCAGCTTCTGGCGCAGCAGCGCCGCCTTGCGGTTGACCTCGGCCAAGAAGGCCGGATCGGCCACGATCTCCATCACGCGGGCGCCCACCGCGCAGGCCAGCGGGTTGCCGCCATAGGTCGAGCCATGCGTGCCCGCCGCCATGCCCGCGGCGGCGGCCTCGGTCGCCAGCACCGCGCCCAGCGGAAAGCCGCCGCCGATGCCCTTGGCGACCATCATGATGTCGGGGGTCACCCCGGCCCATTCATGCGCGAACAGCTTGCCGGTCCGGCCCATGCCCGACTGCACCTCGTCCAGCACCAAGAGCGCACCGGTCCGGTCGCACAACGCGCGGATGCGGCGCAGGTCGGCATCGGGCAGCGGCCGGATGCCGCCCTCGCCCTGCACCGGCTCCAGCATGACGGCGGCGGTGCGCTCGGACATCGCCGCCTCCAGCGCCGCCATGTCGCCCCAGGGCAATTGCCGGAAGCCCGGCATCAGCGGGCCGAAGCCCTTGACCATCTTCTCGGACCCGGCGGCGGCGATGGCCCCGGTCGAGCGGCCGTGGAAGGCGCCCTCGAAGGTCAGGATCTCGATCCGCTCGGGATCGCTCATCTCGTCCCAGTATTTGCGCACCATCTTGATCGCCAGTTCGGCCGCCTCGGTGCCGGAATTGGTAACGAAGACCGTATCGGCAAAGGTATTCTCGACCAGCAGGTCGGCCAGCCGCTCCTGCTCGGGGATCTGGTAGAGGTTCGAGACATGCCAGATCCGCCCCGCCTGCGCGGTCAGCGCGGCGACCAGCTCGGGGTTGGCATGGCCCAGCGCGTTCACGGCGATGCCCGCGCCCAGGTCCAGGTATCGCGTGCCGTCGGTGGCGATGGCCCAGGAGCCCTCGCCGCGCTCGAAGGCGATGGGCGCGCGATTATAGGTCGGCAGGACGTGCGAAATCATGGGGATGTCCTCTCTGGGAACAGCCGCGCCCGGCGCGGCACCAGTGATGTCAGGAAGGCAGGCGGGATCGGTCGTCGACAGGATCAACGTCGGGGACGGGCGGCAAAGGCGGTCCATGCGATCATGGCCCAGCGCATAGCGCGGACGCGCGCGGCGTGCAACGGATTTTCACGGCGGCTTTTCACGGCGGCTTTTCACGGCTTCATGCGATAGCCGCTGTCCAGCCAGCGCCAACCCGTCCACAGCACCAGCGCCACGGTGCCGCCGCAGACCGCAAGGCCGCGCAGCACCGGCGCGTCCGAAACCCCGGCGATGCCGTAGCGCGCGCCGTCGATCAGGTAAAAGACCGGGTTCCAATGCGCCAGCGTGCGGAACGGCTCGGGCAGCGCCTCGACCGAATAGAAGGTGCCGGACAGGAACGACAGCGGCGTCACGACGAAATTGGTGATCGCCGCCATCTGGTCGAATTTCTGCGCCACGATGCCGCCCAGCAGGCCCAGCCCGCCCATCAGCAGCGCACCCAGCACGACGAAGCACAGCGCCCAGAGCGGATGCGCCACGCCTTGGCCCAGCACCAGCGCCATGCCGGCGGCGATGGCGCCGGCGACGATCAGCGCCCGCACCACGGCGCCGATCAGATAGCCGGCCAGGATCTCGGTCGCCGACAGCGGCGGCATCAGCGTGTCGACGATATTGCCCTGCATCTTGGCCGAGATGATGCTCGACGAGGTATTGGCGAAGGCGTTCTGGATCACCGTCATCATCAGGATGCCCGGCCCCAGGAAGACCAGATAGGGCAGGCCCATGACCGCGCCGCGGTCGCGGCCCAGCGCCAGGGCAAAAACCGCCACGAACAGGGCCGAGGTCATCAGCGGCGCCAGCACCGTCTGCTGCCAGACATTCATGAAGCGCATGATCTCGCGCCGCGCCAGGGTGTAAAGCCCCAGCCAGTTCACCCGGCCAAAGCGGCGCACGCCCATCTGGCGGATCGCGGCGGGGCTCTCGGGGCGGGTCTTGGTGGGCTGCATCGGCGCTCCTTGAATTTGCGGCGGCGGACGGGTAAATCTGGCTATCCCCGGATTTAAGCCCGGGCCCGGCGGAATTGAAGCCGGGAAGCAGCCGTGAACACGAAGGGCACCGGGACCGCAGCCGGTGCAGGAAAGGCAAGTCATGTCCTGGACCGACGAGCGCGTCGAGACGCTGAAACGCATGTGGGCCGAGGGACAATCGGCCAGCCAGATCGCCAAGGAGCTGGGCGGCGTCACCCGCAACGCGGTGATCGGCAAGGTCCACCGGCTGGGCCTGTCGAATCGCAGCGACGAGGCCGAGGCAGCGGCACCCGAGCCGGCACCGAAGCCCGCCGTCGCGGCGGCACCGGCGCCGGAGCCCGCGCCGAAACCCGCGGCACCCGAGCCCGCACCGCAGCCCCGGGCCGCGGCCCCGGCGGCCGATCCCGCGCCGGAACAGGCCGCAGCGCCGGCCGCGCCCGGCTTCAACCGCCGCACGCTGGTCCCCTCGGGCCAGCCGCTGCCGCCGCAGCCCTCGGCCAACGAGATCAGCCCCGAGGCGCTGGCCTCGGTGCGCGAGGTGGAAAAGCGCGCCCGCAAGCTGACGCTGATGGAACTGACCGAACGGACCTGCAAATGGCCGATCGGCGACCCGGCGACCGACAAGTTCTGGTTCTGCGGCCTGCCCTCGGTCCCCGGCAAACCCTATTGCGAGGCCCATGTCGGCGTGGCCTTCCAGCCGATGAGCTCGCGCCGCGACCGCCGCCGCTGAGCCAGGGCGCCCGGCACCAGGACACAGCCCCCGGCTTTCTCTTTTGGAGAAATATCCCGGGGGGAGCGCCTGACGCGCCCCATCGAGGGGCGCATCAGGCGCGGGGGGCAGAGCCCCCCTGCCCCGCCCAAGCCGCGACGCCGCGACGCCGAAGCGGTGCACGCGCGGTGTACGGCCGGTGTACGCGCGCTGCACCACCGGCACAGCCCGAAACCCCAGCTTTTCCCGGTTTTCCGGCCCATCGCCCCCAGCACCGTTGCGCGCACCCGGCTTGCAACGCGCGCACTTTCCATCGCCCGCCATCGCGGCTAGACAGGGCGCCGACCCCTTAGGACGCGACACATGGCCCGGCATCTCATCACCTCGGCGATCCCCTATATCAACGGGATCAAGCACCTCGGCAATCTGGTCGGCTCGCAGCTTCCGGCCGACCTCTATGCCCGCTACCTGCGCGCCCGCGACCATGAGGTGATGTTCATCTGCGCCACCGACGAACACGGCACACCGGCCGAGCTCGCGGCGAAAAAGGCCGGCAAGCCGGTGCCGGTCTATTGCGCGGAAATGCATGAAATCCAAGCGGAAATCGCCCGCAACTTCGGCCTGTCCTTTGACCATTTCGGCCGCTCCTCCAGCGAACGCAACCACGTCCTGACCCAGCATTTCGCCGGCAAGCTCGACGAGAACGGCTGGATCTCCGAGGTCGAGGAAAAGCAGGTCTATTCCATCGACGACGGCCGCTTCCTGCCCGACCGCTATATCGAGGGCACCTGCCCGAACTGCGGCTATGACAAGGCCCGCGGCGACCAGTGCGAGAACTGCACCAAGCAGCTCGACCCGACCGACCTGATCGAGCCGCGCAGCGCCATCAGCGGCAGCACCAACCTGGAAATCCGCGCCACCAAGCACTTGTATCTGCGTCAGCGCGCGCTGAAAGACCAGATTTCCCAATGGCTTGACAGCAAGACCGACTGGCCGATCCTGACCACCTCGATCGCGCGGAAATGGCTGAACGACGGCGACGGGCTGCAGGACCGCGGCATCACCCGCGACCTCGACTGGGGCATCCCGGTGAAAAAGGGCGACCAGCCCTGGCCGGGGATGGAGGGCAAGGTCTTCTACGTCTGGTTCGACGCGCCGATCGAATATATCGCCGCCACCGCCGAGGGCGCCGATGCGCGGGGCGAGCCCGACAGCGCCTGGCGCCGCTGGTGGCGCCTCGACGAGGGTGCCGAGGACGTGACCTATACCCAGTTCATGGGCAAGGACAACGTGCCCTTCCACACCCTCAGCTTCCCGGCCACGATCATCGGCTCAGGCGAGCCCTGGAAGCTGGTCGACTACATCAAGTCCTTCAATTATTTGACGTATGACGGCGGCCAGTTCTCGACCAGCCAGGGCCGCGGCGTGTTCATGGACCAGGCGCTGTCGATCCTGCCCGCCGATTACTGGCGCTGGTGGCTCTTGTCGCACGCCCCCGAATCCGGCGACAGCGAGTTCACCTGGGACAATTTCCAGCAATCGGTGAACAAGGACCTGGCGGACGTGCTGGGCAATTTCGTCAGCCGCATCACAAAGTTCTGCCGCAGCAAGTTCGGCGAGACCATCCCCGAAGGCGGCAGCTACGGCCCCGAGGAGGAGGCGCTGCTCGAGGCGCTGACCACCCGCATCCGTGCCTATGAAGGCTTCATGGACCATACCGAGATCCGCAAATCCGCCGCCGAGCTGCGCGCGATCTGGGTGCTCGGCAACGAATACCTGCAATCCGCCGCGCCCTGGTCCAGCTTCAAGACCGACCCAGACAAGGCCGCGATGCAGGTCCGCCTGGGCCTGAACCTGATCCGGCTCTATGCCGTTCTCTCGGCCCCCTTCATCCCCTTCGCCGCCGACGCGATGCTGGCCGCGATGCAGACCCGGGACCGCAGCTGGCCCGGCGATGTCGTCGCCGCGCTGCAGGCGCTGCCCGCGGGCCATGCCTTCACCGTGCCCGAGGTGCTTTTCGCCAAGATCAGCGACGAGAGCCGCGACGAATGGCAGGACCGCTTCAAGGGAATCCGCGACTGATTCAATGTGTTGGGCCTGGAACTGCAGGAGAATGCATGACCCGTTGCATTCTCAGCGGCGCCTTCGCCAGCTCTGGCAAGAGCTGTGGGCAAATCGCTATATTGTGCGGAGATTTGGAGCGGGCGAAGGGAATCGAACCCTCGTCATCTGGTTGGGAACCAGAAGCTTTGCCATTAAGCTACGCCCGCGTGCCGTCTCATTTACCTTGATCGCGAGGCAAGTGCAATCCCAACCAAACGGATTCTCGGCCAGGGCGGTTGGAGCAATCGCGCTTCGCCGGCAGGGTCGGAATGCCTCGGGAACCGGGTCTGGGCCTCGGGCGGAGGGGCCGGACGGTTTGCGGAAATCGGACAGCGGTTGTCGCGGCGATCTGACGGCCGAGACGACGAACTCGGGGTCTGAACCAGCACAAAACAATGCCGCGTTCTGGCGCTATCTGGACGCCGCGCGACGTGGGTAGACGCAGCTGGCCACCGATGGGCGGCACTGTCGCTTGATCTGGGAAATATCAGCCTAGCGCCAGAAGCTGAGATACTCGATCAGCCCGGCGAATTCCTTGCCCAGGAACAGCGGCAGGTTCCAGTGCAGCACCAGCGCGTCGGCGGCAAAAAGCGCCAGCACCAGCACCAGCAGGACGATAGCGATCTGATTGGTCATGGCTTCCTTTCCATGGCGCGTCCGGGACCCGGCCGCCAGCCCGCGGCATTGCCCGCTTTCAGGCCAGCGCCGCCTGTCAGGCAAGCCGTTAGCAGCGACGGGCCTCCCGTGGCAAGATCAGGTCGCAGGCGGCTCGTCCTCTTCGGGCTCGGGCGAGATCAGGAACAGGTCGCCCGCCGCCTCCATCCGGCGGATGGTCGCGACGACCTCGTCCATCGCCGCCTCGGCGTCCCGGACCGAGATCTTGCCGAGCGCCTCCATCTCCTCGCGCATCGACTCGGCGAGCCGGCTGGAGATGCCGCCCAGGATGAAATCGACCGTCTCGCGCGCGTCGCCCCTGGCGCCGGCCAGCGCCTTGAGCAGCACGGCATTGTCCACCTCGCGCGTGAGGCGGGGAATGTCGCGCGGATCGACGCGATGTGGCACATGCGCCCAGGTGAAGATGGTCTTGCGCACCTCGCCGGCGAAGCCCGCGTCGTCGTCGTCGAGCCCGGCCAGCACGCTGTCGCGCATGGTCGAGGGCGAGAAGTTCAGGATCGCCCCGACCTTTTCGCCCGCCTTGCCCTGCAGCGGCGGCTGCGGCACCGCGTCGGCGGCCTGGATCAGCGCCTTGCCGATCCGTTGCAGCGCCGCCGCCTCGATACCGCCGGTCAGCGACATGGCATAGGCGATCTGGCGCGCCAGCTGCGGGTCGAGCAACCCGAACACCTCGGCCGCGCGCGGCACCGGCAGCTTGGAAAACATCACCGCCGCGATCTCGACCGCCTCGGTCCGGGCCAGCTCGGCCAGCAGCGTCGGCGCCATGACCGCGATGCGGTCCCAGGGATCGCCGTCGCCGTTCAGCGCCGCCATGCGCCGCAGCCGGTCGGTGGTATCGGGCGAGAGATGACCGTCGAGCAGGTCCAGCGTGCCGTCGATGTCGCCCGGAAAGGACAGGCCGACCGATTCCAGCCGGTCGCAGAATTCCGCCACGATGGCATTGCGCGTGTCGCGGTCGATGATGCCCATTAGCGCCATTTCCTGCGCCAGGTCGGTCTGCAGCCCCGGCGGCAGCCGGGCCAGGTCGATGTCGTCGCCTTCGGCAAGCAACAGCCGAACGATCACCGCCGCCTTCTGGCGCGCGGTCAGTTGCAACCCGCCGATAGCCGGAACGCCCATGTTTGCCCCCGATTCATCTGTCGTCGGGGGCAATCTGGCACAGATATGCGAACGCGCGGTTAATGCGCGGGCGTTTCGCCGAAGACCCGCGAAAAGATCGTGTCGACATGCTTGGTGTGATAGCCGAGGTCGAACTTCTCCTCGATCTCGGCCGGCGACAGCGCCGCCGTCACCTCGGCATCGGCCAAGAGTTCGGTCTTGAAATCGGCGCCTTGTTCCCAGACCTTCATGGCGTTGCGCTGGACCAGGCGATAGGCATCCTCGCGCGAGACGCCGGCCTGGGTCAGCGCCAGCAGCACGCGCTGCGACATGACCAGGCCCTTGAACTTGTTCATGTTCTTCAGCATGTTCTCGGGATAGACCACCAGCTTTTCGATGACGCCGGCCAGGCGGTTCAGCGCGAAGTCCAGCGTGATCGTCGCATCGGGCGCGATGCCGCGCTCGACCGAGGAATGGCTGATGTCGCGTTCATGCCACAGTGCCACGTTCTCCATCGCCGGGATCACCGCCATGCGCACCAGGCGGGCGAGGCCGGTCAGATTCTCGGTCAGCACCGGGTTGCGCTTGTGCGGCATGGCCGACGAACCCTTCTGGCCGGGGCTGAAGAATTCTTCGGCCTCAAGCACTTCGGTGCGCTGCATGTGGCGGATCTCGATGGCGATATTCTCCATCGAGCTGGCGATCACGCCCAGCGTGGCGAAGAACATGGCGTGGCGGTCGCGCGGGATGACCTGGGTCGAGATCGGCTCGGGACGCAGGCCCAGTTTCGCGCAGACATGCTCCTCGACCGCCGGGTCGATATTGGCGAAGGTGCCAACCGCGCCCGAGATCGCGCCGGTTGCGACTTCCTCGCGCGCGCGCTCCAGCCGGGCCTTGCCGCGCGCCATCTCGGCGTAGAAGCGGGCGAAAGTCAGGCCCATGGTGGTCGGCTCGGCGTGGATGCCGTGGCTGCGGCCGATGCGCACCGTATCCTTGTGCTCATAGGCGCGTTTCTTCAGCGCGGCCAAGACCTTGTCCATGTCGGCCAGCAGGATGTCGGCGGCGCGCACCAGCTGCACGTTCAGCGTGGTGTCGAGCACGTCCGAGCTGGTCATGCCCTGGTGGACGAAGCGCGCCTCGTCGCTGCCGATATGCTCGGCCAGATGGGTCAGGAAGGCGATGACGTCATGCTTGGTCACGGCCTCGATCTCGTCGATGCGGGCGACGTTGAATTCCACGTCCTTGGCGCGCCAGACGGCCTCGGCGTTCTCGCGCGGGATCACGCCCAGGTCGGCCTGGGCGTCGCAGGCATGCGCCTCGATCTCGTACCAGATCTTGAAGCGGGTCTCGGGCGACCAGATGGCGACCATTTCGGGGCGGGAATAGCGCGGGATCATCGGAAACTCCTGGTGTTTGCCGGGGTTCTAGTGGCTCGGGGGGCCGGCCGCAACTGCGGGGCCATCGCGGGATCGCGCCGCGCGGGGCGGTTTCGGCGCAGTTTGGTCGCAAACATCGCGCAGCCCATTTGCATTTCCCCCGCAAGCCGGGCTATTTGCAGCGCGAAACTTCATCAGCGGCGGAGGAACCCCCATGGCTGTCAAGGTGGCGATCAACGGCTTTGGTCGTATCGGTCGGAACGTGCTGCGCGCGATCATCGAATCGGGGCGCAATGATATCGAGGTCGTGGCGATCAATGACCTGGGCCCGGTCGAGACCAACGCGCATCTGCTGCGCTACGACTCGGTCCATGGCCGCTTTCCCGCCAAGGTGACGGTCTCGGGCGACTCGATCGACGTCGGCCGCGGCCCGATCAAGGTCACCGCGATCCGCAACCCGGCCGAACTGCCTTGGGGCGACATCGACGTCATCATGGAATGCACCGGCATCTTCACCTCGAAAGAGAAGGTGCAGCCGCATCTGTCGACCGGCGCCAAGCGCGTGCTGATCTCGGCCCCGGGCGAGAATGCCGACAAGACCATCGTCTTCGGCGTCAA
The DNA here is from genome assembly GCF_001546115.1 of Paracoccus aminovorans. Classification (GTDB taxonomy): domain Bacteria; phylum Pseudomonadota; class Alphaproteobacteria; order Rhodobacterales; family Rhodobacteraceae; genus Paracoccus; species Paracoccus aminovorans_B. The sequence goes on along the minus strand of NZ_KQ955208.1, from coordinate 41,501 downwards.
CGACGACACGCTGACCAGGGACGACCTGGTGGTCTCGAACGCCAGCTGCACCACCAACTGCCTGTCGCCGGTCGCCAAGGTGCTGAACGACAGCATCGGCATCGCCAAGGGTTTCATGACCACGATCCACAGCTATACCGGCGACCAGCCGACGCTGGACACCATGCACAAGGACCTGTATCGCGCCCGCGCCGCCGCGCTGTCGATGATCCCGACCTCGACCGGTGCCGCCAAGGCGGTGGGCCTGGTGCTGCCGGAACTGAAAGGCCGCCTGGACGGCGTCGCGATCCGCGTGCCGACCCCGAACGTCTCGGTCGTGGACCTGGTGTTCGAGGCCAAGCGCGACACCTCGGTGCAGGAAATCAACGACGCGATCCGCGCCGCCGCCGACGGCCCGCTGAAGGGCATCCTGGGCTATACCGACGAGCCGCTGGTGTCCTCGGACTTCAACCACGACAGCCATTCCTCGGTCTTCCACATGGATCAGACCAAGGTGATGGAGGGCAAGCTGGTCCGCATCCTCAGCTGGTACGACAACGAATGGGGTTTCTCGAACCGCATGTCGGATACCGCCGTGGCGATGGGCAAGCTGATCTGAGATCCGCGCCCGCGACAAGCAGACGCGCCCCGTCCGGGGCGCGTTTTGCATTCCAGGCCCCGGCCGCGATCAGTCCTTGCGCGACAACCGCTTGACATTGGCCTTGGTGCGGCGGCGATAGGGCCGCAGCGCCGCGGCCATGACCTTGTCGGCACGCTCGCCGCGCCCGGCGGCGCGCAGCGCGGCATGCATGGCCTCGGACGCCGCATTGGCCTTTTCGATGACCATGCGCTGCGGTTCCTCGGCATCCTGGCGCACCAGGCCCATCATCCCGGCGGTACGCCACGCGATCACCATCTGCGATTCCCAGGTCATGCGCGCCATCTGCTGCCAAAGCAGAAGCGGCACCTGCATGCTGGTCTGGTTCATCAATCCGAACACATCCGAATCCCTTCGAGAAGAGCGGTTGAAATAAAATTGCTCTCTGGCTGGGCGATTGCCAAGTGCTTCTTTGGTCCCGCCCATTGCCCTATGGCCTTGCAGCCACGCCCGGTATACAGGGACGGCATGAACAAATCGCTTACGCTTCGACGCCCCGACGACTGGCACCTACACCTGCGCGACGGTGACATGCTGCAGGCAGTGGCTTCATATTCCGGCCATTTCGGCCGGGCGATCATCATGCCGAACCTGGTGCCGCCGGTGGTGACCGGGGCGCAGGCCGCGGCGTATCGCGACCGGATCCGGGCCGCGCTGGGGTCCAAGGTGACGTTGCGTCCGCTCATGACGCTCTATCTGACCGAGGCGACCGATCCCGCCGACGTGGTCGCCGCGCATCGCGACGGAATCATCTCGGCAGTGAAGCTCTACCCGGCCGGGGCGACGACCAATTCGGCCTCGGGCGTGCGCGATTTCGACAAGGTGCGCGGCGTGCTGGACGCCATGGCCGAGGCCGGCATCCCGCTGTGCTTTCATGGCGAGGTGACCGACCCCGCCGTCGACATCTTCGACCGCGAGGCGGTGTTCATCGACCGCGTGCTGGACCCGATCCGCCGCAAGACGCCCGGGCTGCGCGTGGTGATGGAACATATCACCACCGCGGACGGCGTGGATTACGTCAGCGCGAACCAGAACATCGGCGCGACCATCACCACCCATCACCTGGTCATCAACCGCAACCACATCTTGGTCGGCGGCATCCGCCCGCATTACTACTGCCTGCCGGTCGCCAAGCGCGAGACGCATCGCCTGGCGCTGCGCCGCGCGGCAACCTCGGGCGATACGCGCTTCTTCCTCGGCACCGACTCGGCGCCGCATCCGGACCGCGCCAAGGAATCGGCCTGCGGCTGCGCCGGCTGCTTCACCGCGCCGAATACCATGTCGATCCTGGCCCAGGTCTTCGAGGAGGACGGCGCGCTCGACCGGCTCGAGGATTTCACTGCGCTGAACGGCGCCGCCTTCTACGGCCTGCCCGCGAACGAGGACCGCATCCGGCTGGTCCGGCGCGACACGCCCGCGCCCTATCCGACCCATATCCACGCCGGCGACGAGACCGTCACCGTCTTCGACCCCGGCTTCCCGCTCTACTGGCACGTCGAGGATCCTGCATGACCCTGCCCTTCCCCCCGCGCGAGGAGATCGCCCGGCTGACCGCCCGCATGCTGCTGGAAATCAAGGCGGTGCATTTCAACGCGGCCGAGCCCTATACCTATGCCTCGGGGCTGAAGGGGCCGACCTATATCGATTGCCGCAAGCTGATCAGCTTCCCGCGCATCCGCTCGACGCTGATGGACTTCATGGCGGCGACCGTGCTGCGCGACGCGGGCTTCGATGCCTTCGACAATATCGCCGGCGGCGAGACGGCGGGCATCCCCTTCGCGGCGCTGGTCGCGGAACGGCTGGAACTGCCGATGACCTATGTGCGCAAGAGGCCCAAGGGATACGGCCGCAATGCCCGCATTGAGGGGGCGATGACCGAGGGCCAGCGCGTGCTGCTGGTCGAGGACCTGACCACCGACGGCGGCTCGAAGCTGAGCTTCGTCGACGCGATCCGCGAGACCGGCGCGACCTGCGGCCATACCGCGGTGATCTTCTATTACGACATCTTCCCCGAGACCACACAGCGTCTGGCCGACCATGGCGTTCAGCTGCACCACCTCTGCACCTGGTGGGACGTGCTGGCCGAGGCCAAGGCGCAAGGGTTCTACGATGCCGAAACCCTGGCCGAGGTCGAACGCTTCCTGACCGACCCGCGCGCCTGGCAGGCCGAGCATCCCTGATTGCCCCAGGGCAGCGGGATCGTGCCGCCGCAAGCCCGCATGGGTATTTCAGCAACGAAGAATGCATGAGCCGCCGCGTTCGGCTTCTTCGTTGTTCAAATACCCATGCCAAGCATGCAACCGGCACCGCCGGCGGCAATCTGCCCACAGCTTATCCACACGATATCCCGATGGACGCGCGCCCGTGTTCAGGGGATAAGAGCCCCACCCATCCGAACCGCCGGAGGCTTCAGGGATGAGCGAGTTGCGCGCGCTTGAAATCAGGAAACCCAGCGAGATCGCCGAGGCCGCGGCCGCGCAGGCGGTGCCGTTTTCCATCGAGGCCGAGCAGCAGTTGCTGGGCGCGCTCCTGACCAATAACGAGGTCTACGACCACGTCTCGCGCATCATCCAGCCCAAGCATTTCTACGACCCGGTGCATCGCCGCATCTATGAGATCAGCGCCGAGCGCATCGCCCGGAACGCGCTCGCAAGCCCGGTCACCATCAAGGCCTTCATGGAGAACGACGCCGGGCTGAAGGAGCTGGGCGGCCCGGCCTATCTGGCCCGCCTGGCGGGGGCCGCGATCTCGTCCCATGCCGCGCGCGACTATGCGCAGATGATCCGCGAATTCGCCCTGCGGCGCGAGCTGATCAACCTGGGCCAGGACATTTCCGCCCGCGCGGCCACCGTCTCGGTCAGCGATTCCGCCGAGGAGCAGATCAAGGAAGCCGAGCAGGTGCTCTACAAGCTCGGCGAGCAGGGCGTGGCCGAGCGCGGCTTCCAGAGCTTCCTCGCCGCCGTCACCGGGGCGTTGAACGCCGCCAATGCCGCGTTCAGCCGCGGGGGCGGATTGTCCGGGGTCTCGACCGGGCTGGTCGATCTGGACGGCAAGATGGGCGGCCTGAACCGCTCGGACCTGATCATCCTGGCCGGGCGGCCCTCGATGGGCAAGACCTCGCTGGCCACGAACATCGCCTTCAACGTCGCCAAGGCGCACAAGACGGGCGAGCTGCCCGACGGCAGCCATGGCACGGTGGCGGGCGGCGTCGTCGGCTTCTTCAGCCTCGAGATGTCGGCCGAGCAGCTGGCCGCGCGGATCCTCTCCGAAGCGGCCGAGGTGCCGAGCGAATCGATCCGCCGCGGCGACATGTCCGAGGAGGAGTTCCGCCGCTTCGTGAAGGCGGCGCATGACCTGCAGAACTGCCCGCTGTTCATCGACGACACCCCGGCCCTGCCGATCAACCAGCTCGCCGCCCGCGCCCGCAAGCTGAAGCGCACCATGGGGCTTGATGTGCTGATCGTCGACTACCTTCAGCTCTTGCGCGCCGCCAGCGCCAAGGACAGCCGGGTGAACGAGGTCTCCGAGATCACCCAGGGCCTCAAGGCCATCGCCAAGGAGCTGGACATTCCCGTCATTGCGCTCTCGCAGCTGTCCCGCCAGGTCGAAAGCCGCGAGGACAAGCGGCCGCAGCTGTCCGACCTGCGCGAATCCGGCAGCATCGAGCAGGACGCCGATATCGTCATGTTCGTCTTCCGCGAGGAATACTATCGCGAGCGCGAAAAGCCTGCCGACCACGATCTCGACAAGATGGCGAACTGGCAGCAGATCATGGAATCCTGCCATGGCAAGGCCGAGGTCATCATCGGCAAGCAGCGCCACGGTCCCATCGGCACGGTCGAGCTGTCCTTCGAGGGCCGCTTCACCCGCTTCGGCAACCTTGAAAAGCACCGCAGCTGGGACCGATCCGAATGAACCTGCCCGTGCCACTGGTCACGGTCGGCCTGCTGATCGCGTCGAACCTGTTCATGACCATCGCCTGGTATGGGCATCTGAAGTTCAAGGGGACGCCGCTGCTGGTGGTGATCCTGGTCAGCTGGGGCATCGCCTTTTTCGAATACCTGCTGCAGGTGCCGGCGAACCGCTTCGGCTACGGCCATTTCAGCGCCGCCCAGCTGAAGACCATCCAGGAGGTCGTCAGCCTGTCGATCTTCGTGCTGTTCTCATGGCTGTGGCTGGGCGAGAAGCTGACCTGGAACATCGCGCTCGGCTTCGGCTTCATCTGCTTCGGCGCCTTCCTGATCTTCCATCGCTTCGGGCCCGTCGCGCATTGACGCCGTGGGCGGTTGCCTTTGCCCGCGCAACGGGCAATCTAGCGCCATGACCACCCTGCCCCCACCTGCCGCGCGCCGGCCGCATCTGATCACGCTGGTGTCGATCTCGGCCACGGGCGCGCTGTCGATGAACATCTTCCTGCCCTCGCTGCCGGCGATGGCGCGGGATTTCGGGGTCGAATACGGCTTCATGCAGCTGTCGGTCTCGGCCTTCCTGGCGGTCAGCGCGGTGTTGCAACTGCTCTGCGGGCCGATCAGCGACCGTTTCGGGCGCCGGCCGGTGGTGCTGGGCTCCTTCGCCATCTTCCTGCTGGCGACGCTGGGCACGCTTCTGGCCCGCGATCCGGGCTGGTTCATGGCCTTCCGGCTGGTCCAGGCGGTGGTGACCACCGGCTTCGTCGTCAGCCGGGCGGTGGTGCGCGACATCGTGCCCGCCGACCAGGCCGCCAGCATGATCGGCTATGTCACCATGGGCATGTCGCTGGTGCCGATGATCGCGCCGACCCTGGGCGGGGTGCTGGACGAGACGCTGGGCTGGCGCGCCAGCTTCGTCGCCATGGGCGTGGCCGGGATCGCGGTCATGGCGCTGTGCAGCTGGGACCTGACCGAGACCGCGCGCGGCGGCGGCGTGCCGCTGCGCCAGCAGGTCGCGACCTATCCGGTGCTGGCGCGCTCGCAGCGCTTCTGGGGCTATGCGCTGGCCGCGACGCTCAGCGCCGGGTCGTTCTATGCCTATCTGGGCGGCGCGCCCTTCGTCGGCCAGGTCGTGCTGCACCTGTCGCCGGCCGAGGTCGGCTATTGGTTCGCCGGTCCCTCGATCGGCTATGCGCTGGGGAATTTCGTCTCGGCGCGCTATTCGACGCGCATCGGCATGAACCGGATGATCCTGGCCGGGGCGGTGATCTGCTCGGCCTTCCTGATCGCGGCGCTGGTGGTGGACCTGGCGGGCGGGCTGACGCCGCTGGTCTTCTTCGGCGCGGTCGGCTTCATGGGCCTGGGCAACGGCATGCTGCTGCCCAATGCCAATGCCGGCATGATGAGCGTGCGCCCCGAACTGGCCGGCACCGCCAGCGGCCTGGGCGGCGCGATGGCGGTGGCGGGCGGCGCCGGGCTGGCGGCGCTGGCCGGTGCGCTGCTGCATGACGATACCGGCGCGGCGCCGCTTCTGGTCATCATGGCGGTCTCGGCCGTCGCCTCGATCGCCTTCATCCTTTGGGTGATGATCCGCGAGCGGCGGGTGATCCAGGGGCGCTGATCCCCCTTGCCGGCCAGCCTTTGCAAAGCGTATGCCTGTCTTTGCAAAGAGGACGCCCATGGCCACCCAAAAGATCTATGCCGGCGTGGCGTTGCGGGAAACCCGCGCCCGCGCCGGCCTGACGCAACGCGCCTTCGCCGACCGGCTGGGCGTCTCGCTGCCCTATCTGTCGCAGATGGAGAACAACCATCGCCCGGTCTCGGCCGGGGTGCTGCTGCGGCTCGCCTCGGAATTCGCGGTCGACCTGGGCGCGATGGCGGTGGGGGACGCCGACCGCATGGTGATGGACATGGCCGAGGCGCTGGCCGATCCGCTGTTCGACAGCGCGCCGCCCCGCGCCGACCTGCGCCTGGCCGCGACCAATGCCCCGGCGCTGGCCCGCGCCTTCCTGGACCTCTACCGCGCGCATCGCGAGGGGCAGGAGCGGCTGGCGGCGATGGACGAGGCGCTGGGGGCCGGCGCCCAGAACGCCACCCCCTCGCCCTGGGAGGAGGTGCGCGACTTCTTCCATTACTGCGACAACTACATCGACGCGGTGGATCGCGCGGCCGAGCAGTTTGCCCGCACGCGCCCCAACATGCGGCCGCTGGAGCGCGCCATCGCGGGCCTGGCCGAGCGTGGCATCGAGGTGACCCAGGCGGAACTGGGCAGCGGCGCGGTCTATCTGCGCGAGGGCAAGCGCGTCACCCTGAACGCGGCGGCCGAGCCGGCGACCCAGGCCTTCCAGCTTCTGCACCTGCTGGCCCTGGAAAGCCGCGGCGACCTGCTGGAAGCGACGCTGGAACTGGCGCGTTTCCGCAGCGGCTCGGCCCGCGACATCGCCCGGCTGGGGCTGGCGAACTATTTCGCCGGCGCGGCGATGATGCCCTATGCCCGCTTCATGGAGGCCGCCCGGACCGAGCGCCACGACCTCGAGCGGCTGGCGCATCTGTTCCACGCCTCGCTCGAGCAGATAGCGCATCGGCTCTCGACCTTGCAGCGCGGCGGCGACCGCGGCGTGCCGTTCTTCTTCGTCCGCGTGGATCAGGCCGGCACCATCACCAAGCGCCACTCGGCGACGCGGATGCAATTCGCCCGTTTCGGCGGCGCCTGCCCGCTGTGGAACGTGCACCAGGCCTTTGAAACCCCCGGCCGTTTCCTGCGCCAGCTGGCCGAGACGCCGGACGGCAAGCGCTACCTGCTGCTGGCGCGCGACGTGTCGAAACCGGCCGGGGCCTTTGGCGCGCCGGTGCGGCGCTTTGCCATCGGCCTGGGCTGCGAGGTCAGCCACGCCCGCGATCTGGTCTATGCCGACGGGCTGGACGTCGGCAATCCGCAGCTGTTCGAGCCCATCGGCGTGTCGTGCCGGATCTGCCCGCGCCCGGCCTGCCATCAGCGCTCGGTGCCGCCGATGGATCGCCATATCCGCATTCCGCCGGACCGCCCCGGGCCGTTGCCCTACGAAATCGCCTGAGGGCGCCCTGAACGCGACTAGCGGACACCGGTTCCGTCCGATCCGGGCCGGTGCGACAGAATCGCCACGCCGGAACCAGCAGTTCCGCGCCGCTTGGACGCATCTGCCTATTTTACAGGCAGCCCCGAAGGCCCCTCGGCAAAAGGTCTTAGTTCTGCACTGGCCCGCACGGCGCATCGGTAGAATTGCCTATATCCCGCAGGTTTGCCACGCGATGCTCGAATTTCAACTTGGGATTGATATTTGCGTCCGAACGCCGCACCGGCGAATATCCACCAGCCGCTTGCGAGGGATCGGCATCAATCCGCCCAAGTCTTGCGCAGATATTCCTGCGATGTTGCGCTTTGAGCACAGCTCGGATTTATCCGTGCCAGCGCCCACAGACCCGCCCCGCCGGCCGGTCCGGCGAAAACAACATGGACCCGGGACATTGCGCATTACCCATAGCCTGAATTCGGTGCTTGAGCGCTGGTTGCCAGAACAGCGACTCTTCCTGAAGTCGGACAAGACCACCCGCTTCCTGCGGCTGCGTCCGGCGACGCAACTGGTGGCCTTGGGCGGCATCGCGCTGGTCTTCGGCTGGAGCATCATCGCCAGTTCGATCCTGGTCATCGACGCGATCAGCGCCGGGTCGTCGCGCGATCAGGCCCGCCGCTCGCAAACCGCCTTCGAGGCGCGGCTGACCGACCTTTCGGCCGAGCGCGACAGCCGCGCCGCCGAGGCCGCCGCCGCGCAGAACCGCTTCACGGTGGCGCTGGACCAAGTGTCGCGCATGCAGTCGCAGTTGCTCGACTCGGAAGCGCGCCGGCGCGAGCTGGAAACCGGCATGGGCGCCGTGCAGTCCAGCCTGCAACAGGCCGTCAAGGCCCAGCACCAGGCCCAGGCCGAGGCCGATCAGGCCAGCGCGACCGCGCCGGCGGTACGCACCGCCGAATTGCAGGCGGCGCTGGACATCCTTTCGGGCGAGTTGAAGCGCGCCGCCGCGGACCGCGCCGATGCCGTGCGCGAGGCCGAGGACGCCCGCCGCACGGCCGAGGCCGTCTCCATCGAGCGCGACCAGATCGTCGCCCGCAACGACCAGATCCTGACCCAGCTCGAGGATGCGGTGACCGTTTCGGTCAAGCCCCTGGACGAGATGTTCCGCAGCGTCGGCATGAACCCCGACGAGATCCTCGACACCGTGCGCCGCGGCTATTCCGGCCAGGGCGGTCCGCTGAACCCGATCGGCTATTCCTCCAGCGGCAATGCCGAGATCAGCCAGGGCGAGGCCAAGGCCAACGAGATCCTGATCACGCTGGACCAGATGAACAGCTATCGCATCGCGGTCGAGAAGATGCCGCTGGCCATGCCGCTGCAATCGGCCTTCCGCTATACCTCGCCCTATGGCCGCCGCTGGGGCCGCGCGCATGAGGGCATCGACATGGCCGCGCCGGTCGGCACGCCGATCTTCTCGACCGGGGACGGGGTGGTGGTCTTTGCCGGCTGGCAGCGCGGCTATGGCAACCTGGTCAAGATCCAGCACGCGCTCGGCACCGAGACCCGCTATGGCCATATGTCCAAGATTCGCGTGAAGGCCGGCCAAAAGGTGTCGCGCGGCAGCCGGATCGGTGATATGGGCAATACCGGCAGATCGACCGGCTCGCATCTTCACTACGAGGTCCGCGTGAACGGTCGTGCCGTGGATCCCATGAGCTTCATCAAGGCAGCCCAGAATGTTTTCTAAGACCCGAGTGACCGAACCTGGCCCCCGCACCCAGCCGACGCCCGAACCCGAACAGCAGCCGCGCAGCCTTGAGACGACCTACGACATTCCCGCCTCGGCCCCGCAGCGCACCCGGACTGCGCCTTCGGTCCTGTCCCCGGACCTGACCGTCACCGGCAATATCCAGACCCAGGGCGACATCCAGGTCGAGGGCACGGTCGAGGGCGACATCCGCGCCCATCAGCTGGTCGTCGGCGAAAGCGCCACCATCCGCGGCGAGATCGTCGCCGAGGAGGTCGTGGTGAACGGCCGCGTCGTCGGCCGCGTGCGCGGGCTGAAGGTCCGCCTGACCGCCACCGCCCGCGTCGAGGGCGACATCATCCACAAGACCATCGCCATCGAATCCGGCGCGCATTTCGAGGGCTCGGTGCAGCGCCAGGAAGATCCGCTGGCCAATGGCGTGACGCCGAAACTGGCGCCGCCCGCCGCGCGCCCGGCCGCCGCCGCAAGCGCCAGCGACAACTGATCGCGCCACCCGCGCGAAAGACGGTTCCAGGGGCGGCCAGTGGGCCGCCTCTTGCCGTTTCAGGCGCCCTGTTTCAGGTGTCGGGCATCAGCCGGCGATACATGTGCCAGCTGGCATGGCCCAGCACCGGCAGCACTACGAAAAGCCCCAGGAACATCGGCAGGAAGCCCAGGAACAGCAGCCCGGTGATGACCGCCGCCCAGGCCAGCATGACCGGCAGGTTCAGCGTTACCGCCTGGAAGCTGGCGATGATGGCCGAAACCAGGTCGACCTCGCGGTCGAGGATCAGCGGCAGCCCGACCACGGTGATGCCGAACAGCACCGCCGCAAAGCCGGCGCCGATCAGCGTGCCGGCCAGCAGCATGACCAGTCCCCGGCCCTGCAGCAGCAGCTCGGGCGAGGAGGTGATGTTGGTCAGCGCCGAGACGCCCATGAACAGCGCGAAGGTGGTATGGGCGACAAAGACCCAGAACATGAACATGAGCAGGATCACCATCGCCATCGACGGCACCTGGCGGTCCTTCTGCGCCAGCACGACGGACAGCACCTCGCGCCATAGCAGCGGCTGGTCGGATTCGATGCGCCGGCTGACCTCGTAAAGCCCGACGGCGGCGAAGGGCGCGATCAGCGGAAAGCCGACGATGAAGGGCATCAGCCACCATTCCTGGCCCGAGGCCAGGGCCACCGCGGTCAGCACCAGCCCGCCCGCGACGTAGAAGGCCGCGAAGAGCAGGCCGAAGGCCGGGGCGGTGCGGAAATCCCGCCAGCCGGCGGCCAGGACGGCGGGGATGGCGTCGAAGCCGACCACGGCGGGCAACGGAATCTCGTCCGGGCCGGGGTCCGGCAGCGGGTCGGGCAGCGGATCCCGGCCGGGCTCGGGGATCGGCATGGGAATGGGCTTGGGATCCGAATCGGTCACGACCATCAGCGCCTCCGTCTTTCGGCGAAGGTTAGCAGGGAAGCGTTAAAGAAAAAGCCTCAGCGTGCGAAACGCCGCATCAGCGCGGCATTGACCGGCGGCGTCACGAATTTCGACACGTCGCCGCCCAGCCGGGCGATTTCCTTGACCAGCTTCGAGGCGATGGCCTGGCGCCGGGCGTCGGCCATCAGGAACACGGTCTCGATGCTGGCGTCCAGCGCCCGGTTCATGCCGACCATCTGGAATTCGTATTCGAAATCGGCGACCGCGCGCAGCCCGCGCACGATCACCGTGGCGCCGACGTCGCGGGCGCAGTCGATCAGCAGGTTCTCGAACGGATGCACATGGATCTCGCCGCCGGTCTTGCGCGCGATGGCGTCGCATTCGCTGCGCACCATGCCGACCCGCTCTTCCAGATCGAACAGCGGTCCCTTGTCTCGGTTGATGGCGACGCCGATCACCAGCCGGTCGACCAGCGCCATGGCGCGTTCGATGATGTCCAGATGGCCAAGCGTGATGGGATCGAAGGTTCCTGGGTAAAGGCCGATGCGCATGATGGTCCTGTCCTTGCCGATCACACGCAGTCAAACAGGGTTTTTTCGGCGGGTGCAACAGCACCGTGCGTTGCGCAGGGCAACAGCCGCGGCCCGCGACGCAAAAACCCCAGCAAAAGCTGGGGTTTTCGCTGTGATCTGCGTGCACCGCGCGTGCACCGCGCGTACACAGGGTATGCACCGAGGCGGCGGCCTTCGGGGCTTGGCGCGCGCGGGCGCGGGCTCAGTTGCCCATGATCATGCCGGTCAGCGCCTCTTTTTCGGCATGGAGTTCCTTCAGCCGGGCCGAGACGGCGTCGCCGATCGAGACGATGCCCAGCATCTCGCCCGCCTCGTTCACCACCGGCAGGTGGCGGAACCGGCCTTGGGTCATGCGGTCGAGGATCACCAGCGCATCGTCGCCGGTGGTGCAGGTCATCAGCTTGCGGGTCATCACCTCGCTGATCGGCTGGTCCAGCACCTGGGCGCCGCGCCGGCCCAGTTCGCGCACGATGTCGCGTTCCGAAAGGATGCCCAGCGGCACCTTGCCATCCTCGGACACCACGATCGCACCGATGCGCCGCTCGGACAGCAGCCGCGCGGCGTCGGCCACGCTGGCGTCCGGGGCGACGGTATAGATTTCGCCGCTGGCTTTCATCGACAGGATCTGGTTGACGAGCATGCATATTCCTCCTCAGCTCGGGACGGCGACGACCGTCCCTGGCGCCCAGCGTTGCCGCAACCCGCGCTTGCGTCAAGCCCGCTCTTGCACGCCTGCACCCTCAGGCCGAGACCAGCGCCTGAAGCCGCGCCACCTCGGCCCGGATGCCCTGCGCCAGGGCATCCGCCAGCCGGTTCATGCGCTGCGAGCGACGGTCGTCCTGGTGCCGGATCAGCCAGAAGCCGCGGGTCAGCGCGATCTGGTCGGCCAGCACCCGCCGCACCCCGGGGCAGAAGGGAATCGCGAAATCATGCACGATGCCCAGACCCGCCCCGACCCGGATCGCCTGCATCTGCACCGAGACCGAGTTCGAGGTCAGCTGCGCCCAATCGGCGCCGGTCTCGGTCAGGTAGTCGAGCTCTCGGTCGAAGATCATGTCGGCGATATAGCCGATCATGCGGTGGCCGCGCAGATCCTCGCGCGCGCGGATCGGGGGATGGGCGCGCAGGTAATCCTCGTGCCCGGCCAGGTGCAGGTGATAGTCGGTCAGCCGCTGCACCACCAACCGGCCGGCCTGCGGCTGCGAGACGGCGATGGCCATGTCGGCCTCGCGTTTCGACAGGTTGAAGACCCGCGGCAGGGCGACGATCTGGATCTCCAGCCCCGGGTGCGCCCGGGCCATCTCGGCGCAGACCTGCGGCAGCAGGTAATTGGCGCAGCCGTCCGGGGCGCCGATGCGCAATTGCCCGGAAAGATCGCCCGGGCCGGTCAGCGCCTCTTCCGCGCCCGTCAGTGCCATCTCCATCGCCTCGGCATGCGGCAGCAGGCGCTCGCCCTCGGCGGCCAGCGCATAGCCCTGCGGCGTCTTGACGAAGAGCTTCGCGCCCAACCCCTGCTCGAGCCGCGCCACGCGCCGGCCCACGGTCGAGGCGTCGATGCCCAGCCGCCGGCCCGCCGCCGACAGGCTGTCCGCGCGCGCCACCGCCAGGAAGATGCGCAGGTCGTCCCAGTCCATCGCCGATCCCTTTGCAAAAATGCAAAACCCTTTTGCCAGACTTCCTCTTTTTCCGGCAATGCTGCAAGTCTATGATCCGTCCGAAGATGTGAACGGGAGGCACCCATGGAAGAACTGAGCCACTGGATCGACGGCAAAGAGGTCAAGGGCACCTCGGGCCGGTTCAGCGATGTCTACAACCCGGCCACCGGCGAGGTGATCGCCCGCGTGCCGCTGGCGACGCCGGCCGAGCTTGACGCCGCGATCCAGAGCGCCGCGCGCGCCCAGGTCGGCTGGGCCGCCACCAACCCGCAGCGCCGCGCCCGGGTGATGATGAAATTCGGCCAGCTCATCAATGACAACATGGACAAGCTTGCCGAGCTGGTCTCGCGCGAGCATGGCAAGACCCTGCCCGACGCGCGCGGCGACGTGCAGCGCGGCCTCGAAGTGATCGAGGTCTGCATGGGCGCCCCCGCCATGCTGAAGGGCGAGTTCACCGACAACGGCGGCCCGGGCATCGACCTTTATTCCATGCGCCAGCCGCTGGGCGTGGTCGCGGCCATCACGCCCTTCAACTTCCCGGCCATGATCCCGCTGTGGAAGATGGGTCCGGCGCTGGTTTCCGGCAACGCCATGATCCTGAAGCCGTCCGAGCGCGTGCCCTCGACCTCGATCATGCTGGCCAAGCTGGCGCAAGAGGCCGGGCTGCCCGACGGCGTGCTGCAGGTCGTGAACGGCGACAAGGAGATCGTGGACGCGATCCTGGACCATGAGGTGATCCAGGGCGTGGGCTTCGTCGGCTCGACCCCGATCGCGCAATACATCTATGGCCGGGCAGCGACCAACGGCAAGCGCGCGCAATGCTTCGGCGGCGCCAAGAACCACATGATCATCATGCCCGACGCCGATCTGGACAAGGCGGCCGATGCGCTGATCGGCGCCGGCTTCGGCGCGGCGGGCGAACGCTGCATGGCGATCTCGGTCGCGGTGCCGGTGGGTGAGGCGACCGCCGACGCGCTGATCGAGCGGCTGGTGCCGAAGATCGAGAAGCTGAAGGTCGGCCCCTATACCGCCGGCGAGGACGTGGACTTCGGCCCGGTCATCACCAAGGCCTCGCAGGAGCGCATCAACCGGCTGATCGCCTCGGGCGTGGACCAGGGCGCCGACCTGGTCGTGGACGGCCGCGACCTGAAGATCCAGGGCTATGAGAACGGCTTCTTCTGCGGCCCGTCGCTGTTCGACCGGGTGACGCCCGAGATGGAGATCTACAAGGAAGAGATCTTCGGCCCGGTGCTGAGCCAAGTGCGCACGCAGAGCTATGACGAGGCGCTGAAGCTGGTCATGGACAACGACTATGGCAATGGCACGGCGATCTATACCGCCGACGGCGATACGGCGCGCGACTTCGCCAGCCGGGTGAACGTCGGCATGGTCGGGATCAACTTCCCGATCCCGGTGCCGCTGAGCTATTACAGCTTCGGCGGCTGGAAGAAGTCGGCCTTCGGCGACCTGAACCAGTATGGCCCGGACGCCTTCCGCTTCTATACCAAGACCAAGACGGTGACGGCGCGCTGGTTCTCGGGGATCAAGGACGGCGTGGCGCTGAACTTCAAGGCCATGGACTGAACGGAAGAAGCGGGGGGCGCTGCCCCCCGCACCCCCCGGGGTATTTTCGCAACAAAGAAGGCCTATCGGTCCGTCGAGCGCAGCAGGTAATAGCTGCCGCCGCCGATCAGTACGCCGAAGAACCAGCCGTAGGTGCCCCACCAGGAGGGCAGCAGGCTGGTGAAGGTCGGCAGGATCGAACTGAACACCATGCCGATGCCGAAGGCGATGAACGCCTTGACGTGCCAGCCGTTCTGGAAGCGGAACTCGCCATGCTCCTGATACAGTGCCGCGACATCCACCACGCCTTTGCGGATCAGGTAGTAATCCACCATCATGATCCCGAAGATCGGCCCCATGGTCGAGCCGATGAAATTCACGAAATGCGTGGCATTGGTTTCCCAGGGTGCCCAGGGGTAGAGCACCAGCGCGATCAGCGCCGCGATGAAGCCGCCGCGCTTGAAGCTGATGTGTTTCGGGATGGTGTTCGAGAAATCGAAGGCGGCCGAGACGAAATTCGCCACCACGTTGATCCCGAGCGTGGCGATGGCGAAGGTCGCCGCGGCAAGCACCGCCAGGAAGACGCTGTCGAACTTGGCGCTGATCTGGTCGGGATGCAGCAGCACCTCGCCATAGACATGCCAAGCGGCGGTGGTGGTGACGCCGGCGACCAAGCAGAAGGCCAGCAGGTTCACCGGCAGGCCCCAGGCATTGCCCAGCCGCAGCGCGCGCTCGTCCCTGGCATAGCGCGAGAAGTCGCAGAAGTTCAGGTAGAGCGCGGCGAAATAGGTGATCCAGGTCGCCGCCACCGCCGTCAGCGTGACGAAGCTGCCCGGCGTGCCCGGCACGCCTGCGTCCCGGGTCGCCTGCAGCAGCACGTCCTGCGGGATCTCGGCGCCGAAGCTGATCGTGCCCGACTTCACCACCAGATAGATCGCCAGCATCAGCATGGCGAGCCAGACCGCCGGCCCGGCCCAGTCCTGGAAGCGGCGCACCGTCTCCATGCCGTTCTGGATGATGAGCAGTTGCGCGCCCCAGACCGCGAGATAGCAGATCACCTCGAGCGTGGAATGGCCCAGCATGTGGCTGGTCTGATGGAACTCCAGCATCGCCGGGCTGCGCAGCAGCAGCGCCACGATGGCGCCGGAGGCGGCCGAGGTCTGGGCGCCGTACCAGAAGCAGGCGACGACCGCCCGCACCAGCGCCGGGACGTTGGCGCCGAAGGTGCCGAAGCTCGCCCGCGCCAGCACCGGGAAGGGCACGCCCGTGCGCACCCCGGCCAGCCCGACCATCTGCATCAGCCCGTAGATCACCAGCGAGCCGAGGCCGATGGCCAGCACGAAATTCGTCAGGTTGCCGCAGAGCAGGAACAGGCTCGCGGCCAGGTAGTAGCCCCAGAGGCTATGGACGTCCGAGGTCCAGACGTTGAAGATGGAAAACGCGCCCCAGCGGCGCTCCCGCGCCGGGGCCAGATCCTCGTTGTAGAGATTGGGCGAAGGATTCGTGACTTGCATGATGTCCTCACTGTCCTTTGTCGCGCGGCAGGCCGCCGGCAGATGCTAGACCCAAAGCGCCGTTCCCAAAGGGAAATTCGCGCATGCGCCCGCGACGCGGCGCGACTGGTGCAAAATTCGCGCAACATTTCGGCGCTAAGCCGGCGGCACGCCTGAGGGAAGGGAGAGCATGGATTTCGGATTGAGCGAGGAACAGCAGGCGATTTTTGCGCTGGCGCGGGATTTCGGCGCGGCCGAGATCGCGCCGCATGCCCGGGCCTGGGAAGAGGCCGGCACCATGCCGCGCGCGCTGTGGCGCCAGGCGGCCGAACTGGGCCTCGGCGGGGTCTATGTCGGCGAGGACCAGGGCGGCACCGGGCTCTCGCGCCTCGACGCCACGCTGGTCTTCGAGGCGCTGGCCATGGCCTGCCCCTCGGTCGGCTCGTTCCTGTCGATCCACAACATGTGCGGCGGCATGATCGACAAGTTCGGCACCGCCGCGAACCGCGCCCGCTGGCTGCCGCGCCTGTGCAGCATGGAGACGGTGTTCTCCTATTGCCTGACCGAGCCGGGCTCGGGCTCGGACGCCGCGGCGCTGCGCACAAGGGCCGAGCGGGTCGAGGGCGGCTGGAAGCTGAACGGAGCCAAGGCCTTCATCTCGGGCGGCGGCTATTCGGATTGCTACCTGGTCATGGTCCGCACCGGCGCGGCCGGGCCCAAGGGCATCTCGACCATGGTGGTCGAGGCCGGCACGCCGGGCCTCAGCTTCGGCGCCCCCGAGCACAAGATGGGCTGGAAGGCGCAGCCGACCGCCCAGGTGCAGTTCGACGATTGCGTCATCCCCGAGGAGAACCTGATCGGCGAGGAGGGCCGCGGCTTTGCCTATGCCATGGCGGGCCTGGACGGCGGGCGGCTGAACATCTCGGCCGGCGCCCTTGGCGGCGCGCAGGCGGCGCTGGAGGCGACGCTGCGCTACATGGGCGAGCGGCGCGCCTTCGGCCAGACGCTGGACCAGTTCCAGGCGCTGCAATTCCGCCTGGCCGAGATGGAGACGGCGCTGCAATCCTCGCGCATCCTGCTGCGCCAGGCGGCCTGGAAGCTGGACCGGGCCGAGCCGGATGCCAGCAAGTTCTGCGCCATGGCCAAGCTGCATGTCACCGACCGCGCCTTCGAGGTGGCGAACCAGTGCCTGCAACTGCATGGCGGCTATGGCTACCTGGCCGATTACGGCATCGAGAAGATCGTGCGCGACCTGCGCGTGCACCAGATCCTGGAAGGCACCAACGAGATCATGCGGCTGATCGTCGGCCGCGCCCTGCTGGCGGAGCGAGACCAATGACCGAGATGCCCGAAGCCGAGATGCCCGAGGCCGAGATGCCCCAATCCGAAATGATTGCCCGCAAGGACCGCCGCGCCGGTCGGCTGACCTTCAACCGGCCGCAGGCGCTGAACGCGCTGAGCCACGAGATGGTGCAGGTGATCGACGCGGCGCTGCGCACCTGGCGGGACGATCCCGAGGTGGCGCTGGTCGTCATCGACGCCGCGGGCGAGCGCGCCTTCTGCGCGGGCGGCGACATCGCCGCGGTCTATCGCGCCGGGCTCGCGGGCGACCACCGGCTGGGGCGCGCGTTCTTTCGCGACGAATATGTCATGAACGCGCGCATCGCCGGCTATCCCAAGCCCGTGGTCGCCTTCATGCAGGGCTTCGTCATGGGCGGCGGCGTCGGCGTCGGCGGCCACGCCAGCCACCGCATCGTCGGCGAGACCACCCAGGTCGCCATGCCCGAGACCGGCATCGGCATGATCCCGGACGTCGGCGGCAGCTGGCTGCTGGCCCATGCGCCCGGGCGCTGCGGCGAATACCTGGGCCTGACCGGCGCCCGCATGGGGCCGGGCGACGCGATCTTCGCCGGCTTCGCCGACAGTTTCGTCCCCGAGGCGGACTGGCCGGCGCTGAAGGACCGGCTGGCCGAGGCCGGCGACGTGAACCTGATCCTGCCCCACCCCGCCCCCGAGGCGCCGCTCGGGGACCGCGACCTGTCGGCCTTCGGCGGCCAAAGCATCGCCGAGATCACCGCGGCGCTGCAGGCGGCGGGCGACGAAGCGGCGCTGAAGGTGCTGGGCCGCAACTCGCCGCTGTCGCTGGCGGCGACGCTGGCGCTGGTCAGGGCGGCGCGCGGCGACCGCGACATCCGCGAGAGCCTGTCGCGCGAGCTGCGCTTCACCGCCCGCGCCACGGCGGAAAGCGATTTCCTGGAAGGGGTGCGGGCGCAGATCATCGACAAGGACCGCAACCCGCGCTGGTCCGCCGATGCCGGGCCGGCGCATGTCGCGGCCATGCTGGCGCCGCTGGGCGAGGGCGAATTGAACTGGGAGGACAGTGAATGAAGATCGGATTCATCGGATTGGGCAATATGGGCGGGCCGATGGCCGCCAATCTGGCCAGGGCCGGGCATGCGGTCGCGGGCTTCGACCTGGCCGCGCCGATGCCCGAGGGCGTGACCCGGGCCGCGACGGCGGCCGAGGCGGCCTCGGGCGCCGATGTGGTCGTCACCATGCTGCCGAACGGCGCCATCCTGCGCGCGGTGGCGGCAGAGGTGATCCCGGCCATGGCCGCGGGCGCGGTGCTCTGCGACTGCTCGACGGTCGACGTGGAGAGCGCCCGCGCCGTGGCCGCGCAGGCGCAGGCGGCGGGGCTCGGCGCGCTCGACGCGCCGGTCTCGGGCGGGATCGGCGGCGCTGCGGCCGGCACGCTGACCTTCATGGTCGGCGGCTCGGAGGCGGCCTTCGCGACGGTGCGGCCGCTGTTCGACGTCATGGGCCAGAAGGCGGTGCATTGCGGCGTCTCGGGCGCGGGCCAGGCGGCGAAGATCTGCAACAACATGATCCTGGGCGTGACCATGATCGCCACCTGCGAGGCCTTCGCCCTGGCCGACAAGCTGGGGCTGGACCGGCAAAAGATGTTCGACGTGGTCTCGACCTCCTCGGGCTACAGCTGGTCGATGAACGCCTATTGCCCGGCGCCGGGCGTCGGGCCGACCTCGCCCGCCGACAACGGCTACAAGCCCGGCTTTGCCGCCGAGCTGATGCTGAAGGATCTGCGGCTGTCGCAGCAGGCCGCGGGCTCGGCCGATGCCGACACGCCGATGGGGCAACTCGCCACCGCGCTCTACGCCCGCTTCGTCGAGCAGGAGGACGGAAAGGGCAAGGACTTCTCCGCAATGCTGCCGAGATTCGAGAAGCGCGGCCGGTCCGAGGATGATCTCGCCGCTTCGTGAGGGAGCCGATCGCGGGCCTGCGGCGTTTACCCTGGATCAATGAATTCGTGCCAGGCTGAATGCCATGAGACGTGATCGAACCCGCTTCCTTGCGGCCGTGATGGCCGCCGCGCTGGCCGCCGCGATGACTTCGGCGGCCCAGCCCGATCCCGAAAGGCCCGCGGCCGAGGACGCGGCGCCGGCCGCCGCGCCGACCAGCCTGCGGCAGCCGCCGCGCGACGGCGGCGGCAGCCTGCGGGTCGGCGGCACGGTCGATGCGGCGCTGCTGCACCCGGTTACCCGGCCGGGGCTTTACGGCATGAGCCAGCCGCCCGCCGGCAGCCGCTATGGCATCATCGCGGGACAGCTGATCCGCTATGATCCGGACAGCGTGCAGGTGCTGTCGATCATCCGGCAGGTGGACAGGATTCTCGACTAGCCTTGCAGCAATGCGCGGGCGGCGTCCTTGGCGGCCGGGGTGATTTCCTCGCCCGAGAGCATGCGGGCGATTTCCTCTATGCGCTGGCTGGCGGTCAGGGCGGCCACGTGCGAGGTGGTCATGCCGCCTTCGACCGATTTCGCCACCCGGAAATGATGGCCCCCCAGCGCCGCGACCTGCGGGCTGTGGGTCACGACCAGAACCTGCGCGCCCTCGGCCAGCCGGGCGAGGCGCCGGCCGACCGCATCGGCGGTGGCGCCGCCGACGCCGCGGTCGATCTCGTCGAAGATCAGCGTCAGGGCGTCATTGCCGCGCGCCAGGCAGACCTTCAGCGCCAAGAGGAAACGCGACAGCTCGCCGCCCGAGGCGATGCGGTCCAGGGGACCGGCCGGGGCGCCCGGATTGGTGGCGACGGTGAAGGCCGCCGCGTCGCGGCCCTCGGGGCCGGGATCGGCGGGCGTCACCAGCGTTTCGAACACCGCGCGCTCCATCTTCAGCGGCGCGAGCTCGGCCACCATCGCGGCATCGAGCCGCTTGGCGGCCGTGGCGCGCTGGTCCGACAGAGCGGCGGCGGCGCTGTCATAAGCGGCGTCGGCCGCCGCCACGGCCTCGCGCAGGCGCGCCAGGTCGCCTTCGCCGGCGTCGATGCGCGTCAGGCGGCCGCGCAACGCATCGGCCAGCCCGGCCAGGTCATCGGCCAGCACGTCATGCTTGCGGGCCAGGGCACGCAGGGCGAACAGCCGCTCTTCGGTGGCCTCGAGGTCGCGCGGGTCGAAATCCATCGCCTCCAGCGCCGATTCGACGCCGGCCTGCGCCTCGCCCAGCTCGATCAGCGCGCGTTGCAGCGCGGCGGCGGGGGCCTCCAGCCGGCCCTCGGCCCGCTCGGCGGCGGCGTCGAGCCAGCGCGCGGCATCCAGCATCGCGCCCTCGGCCCCCGCGCTGCCCAGGGCCTGCAAGGCGCGCGACACATCCTCGCGGATGCGCTCGGCGCCCTGCATGGCGCGGCGGCGGGTGTCAAGCTCGGCCTCCTCGCCGGGCTGCGGGTCGAGCTTGTCCAGCTCGGCCACGGCATGGCGCAGGAATTCTTCCTCGCCCTTCGCGGCAGCCAAGGCGGCTTCAGCCCGCTCCTGCGCCGCCCGCGCCTCGCGCCGCGCCGCCCAGGCCGCGCGCACGGGGCCGAGGTCGACGGCGGCAAAGGCGTCGAGCAGCAGCCGGTGGCCGCGCGGGTTCAGAAGGCCGCGGTCGTCATGCTGACCGTGCAGCTCCACCAGCGTTTCCGACAGCAGCCGCAGCACCTCGCCCGAGGCGCGGCGGTCGTTGATCCAGCCGGTCTTGCGGCCGTCGCCGCCGTTCACGCGGCGCAGGATCAACTCGTCCGAGACCGGGAAGCCCGCCTCGTCCAGCAGCGTGCGGGCGGGATGGCCGGCGGGCAGGTCGAAGACGGCGGTGACCTCGCCCTGGCTCGCGCCCTGCCGCACCAGATCGGCGCGGCCGCGCCAGCCCAGCACGAAGCCCAGGCAGTCGAGCAGGATCGACTTGCCGGCGCCGGTCTCGCCGGTCAGCACGTTCAGGCCCGGCCGGAAATCCAGGTCCAGCCGGTCGATCAGCAGCATGTCGCGGATTTCAAGCGAACGCAGCATCACCCCATCCTGCCGCGCGTGACGCGCGGGCCTATAGCCACTTGCCTTGGATCACCTGGCGATAGACCCGGGTCAGCCAGCTGTCGCCGCGGGCCTCGGGCTTCAGCCCATGGCCGCGCAGCTGGGCATAGGCGTCCTCGTAGAAGGGCGAGGACTGGAAGTTGTGGCCCAGGATCGCGCCCGCCGTCTGCGCCTGGTCGTTCAGACCCAGCGCCAGATAGGCCTCGACCAGCCGCATCAGCGCCTCGGGCGTGTGGGTCGTGGTCTGGTATTCCTCGACCACCACGCGGAAGCGGTTGATGGCGGCGGTGTAATGGCCGCGCTTGAGATAGTAGCGCCCGATCTCCATCTCCTTCGCCGCCAGATGGTCGAAGGCCAGGTCGAACTTCAGGATCGCCGAGCGGGCATATTCGGTGTCGGGATATTGCTCGATCACCTCGCGCAGCGATTGCAGCGCCTGGAAGGTCAGGCCCTGGTCGCGGCCGATCTCGTCGATCTGGTCGTAATAGGACAGCGCCAGCAGGTATTTCGCATAGGCCGCGTCCTCGTCGCCCGGATAGGTGTCGATGAAACGCTGCGCGGCGCCGCGCGCTTCTTCGTAGTCGCGGGCGCGGTGATAGGAATAGGCCTGCATGATCAGCGCGCGCTTGGCCCATTCGGAATAGGGATAAAGCCGTTCGACCTCGGTGAAGTACTTCACCGCGTCCTTCGGCTTGCGCGTGTTCTCAAGCTCATACTCGCCGCGCTTGTAGATTTCCTCGGCGGTGAAATTCTCGAATGATTCGGGCGTTTTGCTCGCGCCGCCGCCACAGCCTGCCAGAAGGCCAATCGACAGCACAGCCGCGACCAAGGAACCCGATCTGATGCCTGTCATTCCACCCTGCCCGTCAGAATCTTGCGTCGCCGCGACGGCGTCAGGCCGCGCGGCCCGGTCGTCCTAGCACAGAAAATCGGGCTGCGCAAAATGCCAAAACCGGAAAATCTGCGGCCCGGCCGTCACCTTCAGGCGACGGCCAGCTGGCGGAGTGGCGCAGCCATGCGCGCGGCCGCGGCGATCACGCCGGCGCCCGGCAGGCGGCTTTCCATTTCCGGGGTCAGCGTGACCCATTCCCAGGCATCGGGCTGGGCGAAAAGCGCACGCAGCAGCTTGTTGGTCATGGCATGGCCGGCGCGGTGGCCGGTATAGCGCGCCAGCAGCGGCGCCCCGGCCAGCGCCAGGTCGCCCACCGCATCCAGCATCTTGTGGCGCACGGCCTCGTCCCGGTGGCGCAGACCGCCGGGCGACAGCACCTTGTCGCCGTCGAAGACCACGGCGTTCAGATAGGTGCCGCCAAGCGCCAGCCCGTTCTGCTGCATCCGCACCACGTCGGCCTGGCGGCAGAAGGTGCGGCTGTCCATCAGCTCATGCACGAAGCTGCCGTTCGCCATGTCCAGCGACTTTTCCTGATGGCCGATGGCGGCATCGGTGAAGTCGATGTCGAAATGCATTTCGAGGTGGTCGGCCGGCGACAGGCGGGCAAAGCCCTCGCCCATCTGCACCTCGACCGGGCGCAGCACGCGGATGGCGCGCAGGGGCGCGTCGGCTTGCTGGCGCAGCCCGGCCTCGAGAATGCCTTGCACGAAGGGCGCGGCCGAGCCGTCGAGGATCGGCACCTCGGGTCCGTTCACCTCGACCACGGCATTGTTGATGCCGGTGCCCGACAGCGCCGCCATGACATGCTCGACCGTCGAGACCGTGGCGCCCTGGCCGTTGTCCAGAAGCGTGCACAGCTGCGAGGGCGTCACCCGGTCCCAGCGCGCCGGGATGCGGGCGCGGTCCAGGTCGGTGCGCACGAAGACGATGCCGTGATCCGCCGGCGCCGGCAGGATCGCCAGCCGCACGGCCGCACCGGAATGCAGTCCGACGCCGCGGAACTGGGCTTTCTGAGCGATGGTGGTCTGCATGGTCTGGCCTGCCGGTTCTGTGAGTCGTCGTCGCAAGGGATTCTCGCGGCGTGACATTCAGTTAGGCATGGGGCTGCACTTCCTCAATTAACGAATTGTAACGGGGTGAAACAATCCATGCCGCGGTGCGGAAATATTCCGCCGATGCCCGGCAAGACCCTGATTTCGCCAATGAAAAAGGACCGCCGAAGCGGTCCTTCCAGATTCTCGGGGCGAAAACTTGTGAACGCCTCAATTGGCCTGGCGGCGCAGGAAAGCCGGGATCTCGACATTGTCGCCGCTGCGATCCGGGCTGGCCAGATCGTCGAAGCCGGCATCGAATCCGCCGCTGCGACGGGCCTGCACCCGCTCGCTGACGCGCTCGGCGATGGTCGAGGGCGCGGGCTTCTCGGCCTGTTCGCCATGGCCCGAGATGCGTTCCAGCATGCGGCTGAGGCCGGCCATGCGGCCCTGCCCGCGCGCCGCATCGGCGGCCGGCTGCTGCTGCGGGGCCGGACGGCCTTGGGCGGCGGCCTGGCGCTCGGGCGCCTTCTGCACGGCGGCGGCCAGGCGCTGCATCACCGCATCCGAGGGCGTGCCGGCCGGCGCCGGGGCACGGCTCGGGGCCACGAAGCCGCCGGCATCGCCGTTCAGCGCGTCGCGCGTCGGCGCGGCGGCCGGCTGGCGCAGCTCGGGCTGATAGGCCGGGCGCGGCATGTCCTCTTCCTCATAGCGCGCGGCGGGGGCCGCGGGCTGCGCCTGCACGCGCGGCTGCATCACCGTCTGCGGCGCGGCTTCCGCCGTCGGCGCGACGCGGCGCGGCGGCACCGGCAGCTCTTCCTCGACGCGCTGGGTGACCGGCGGGTTCTGGGTCAGCGGCTCTTTCATGCCACGGCGCGGCGCCGGGATCTCGGCCGCCGAGGCGTCGATGCCGGTCGCCACGACCGAAACGCGGATCGTGCCTTCCATCGAGGGATCCATGGTCGAGCCGACGATGATATTGGCATCGGCATCGACCTTCTCGCGGATCTTCTCGGCCGCCTCGTCCATTTCGAACAGCGTCAGGTCGTAGCCGCCGGTGATGTTGATCAGCACGCCCTTGGCGCCGTTCAGGCTGATTTCGTCCAGGAGCGGGTTGGCGATGGCCTTCTCGGCCGCCTGCACGGCGCGGTTCTCGCCCGAGGCCTCGCCGGTGCCCATCATCGCCTTGCCCATCTCGTCCATCACCGCGCGCACGTCGGCGAAGTCGAGGTTGATCAGGCCCGGGCGCACCATCAGGTCGGTCACGCCCTTGACGCCCTGATAGAGCACGTCGTCGGCCATGGCGAAGGCTTCGGTGAAGGTGGTCTTTTCGTTGGCCAGGCGGAACAGGTTCTGGTTCGGGATGATGATCAGCGTGTCCACGACCTTCTGCAGGGCCTCGACGCCCTCCTCGGCCTGGCGCATGCGCTTGGTGCCTTCGAACTGGAACGGCTTCGTCACCACGCCGACGGTCAGGATGCCCATCTCGCGCGCGGCCTGGGCGATGATCGGCGCGGCGCCGGTGCCGGTGCCGCCGCCCATGCCGGCGGTGATGAAGCACATATGCGCGCCCATCAGGTGATCGACGATATCCTCGATGGTCTCCTCGGCGGCCTTGGCGCCGATCGAGGGCTTGGCGCCGGCGCCCAGGCCTTCGGTCACTTTCGGACCGATCTGGATGCGGCTGTCGGCTTTCGAGGATTGCAGCGCCTGGGCGTCGGTGTTCGCGACGACGAATTCGACCCCTTCCAGCTGCTTGTCGATCATGTTGTTGACCGCGTTGCCACCTGCCCCACCGACGCCGAAGACGGTGATGCGCGGCTTCAGTTCCTGTTCGTCGTTCAGCATCAGGTGGATCTGCCGTTCCATGTCTCGCCTGCCTTTTCGTTTGCCGGACGCAGTTGGCCCGGTCGAATCCCCATTACCCGCAAGCCTAGCCAGATTCGGCCCGACCGTCACCCGAAAAACACAGTCAGACCACCAAATATGGCGGTCTGGCGAGGCGTTTTAGGCGGTATCTTGCCCATTCTCCAGCATGTGGTGTGGACGGGTGTCCGCACCACCGCATCGGCGCCGCTTTCAACTACCAGTTGTTGCGGAACCAGCGATAGGCCCGGCGCAGGCTGCGCGCCGGATAGTGTTCGGCGGGCATGTCGAAATCCCACCACTCGTCCTGCGGATGCGCGGTCAGCAGCGACAGCCCGATGGCCGAGGAGAAACCCGGCGCGGTCGCGTTATGCGGCAGGCCCTGGATGCGCAGCGGCCGGCCGATGCGCACGTTCTGCCCCAGCATGCGCGCCGCCAGCACATCGAGCCCCGGGATCTGGCTGCCGCCGCCGGTCAGCACGATCTGGCGCGAGGGCATGGAATCGAAGCCGGCCGCATCCAGGATGCCGGCGACGTTTTCCAGGATCTCCTCGACGCGCGGGCGCATGATGCCGATCAGGTCGGCGCGGCTGACGGCGCGGCGGTCGGTGTCCCAGTCGCCGGTCTCGCCGCCCAGCTCGATCATCTCGCGGTCGTCGCGGCCGGTGGCCTCCAACCCGCCATGCAGGGTCTTCAGCCGCTCGGCCACGGCATGGCTGACGCGCAGACCCTTGGCGATGTCCTGGGTGATCAGCTCGCCGCCGAAGCGCACGGCATCGGCAAAGATCATGTGCTTCTTGATGAAGATCGACACGCCCGTGGTGCCGCCGCCCAGATCGACGCAGGCCGCGCCCAGCTCCTGCTCGTCCTCGACCAGCGCGGCCAGGCCCGAGGCATAGGAGGCCGAGGCCACCCCCGCCAGCTCCATGTCGCAGCGCCGGATGCAATGCACCAGGTTGCTGGCCGCGTCGCCGTCGATGGTCAGCACGTGCATGTCGCAGGCCAGCCGGTTGCCCGATTGGTCGCGCGGGTCCGACAGCCCCGAGCGGCCGTCCAGGGCGAAGTTCACCGGCTGGGCATGCAGCACCTCGCGGCCGCGGCCGAAATCCGGCACCTCGCAGGCGGCCAGCACGCGGGCGACGTCGCCCTCGCCCACCTTGCCGGCGGGCAGCGGGATCTCGCCCGCCAGGCCATAGCTTGCCGGGCGCGCGCCCGAGATGCAGGCGATGACGTGATCGACCCGGACGCCCGCGACCTTCTGCGCCGACTGGATGACGGTGCGGATGGCGCGCTCGGTCTCGGCCATGGTCTCGATCTCGCCATAGCGCATGCCGCGCGAGCGGGTGGTGGCGGTGCCGATGACGCGGAAATTCGACTGGCCGGCCATCGGGCCGACGCCGTCCGTCTCGCGGAACTGGCTCGGGCCGTCGAATTGCAGCACCAGGCAGGCGATCTTCGAGGTTCCGATGTCGAGGACCGCGATGACGCCACGCTGCATCGCCTGGCGGCGCATCTGCCGCATCGCGCGCTGGCCCTGATACAGATCCTTCATCTTTCCCGCCCCTTCAGCCTGTTAGCCGCTTTTCTTCTTGCCGTTTGCAGATTTCTGTTCCGTCGTCTCGACCGCGATCGGCTTGCCGTCCGGGCCAAGCTCGGGCTGGCCGCGGGCGCGGCGGATGGCGTTCTGCGCCTCGAGCCCCAGCCGCACCACCGGCCGCTGCTGCTGGCGCAGGTCCACGACCGCGATGTCGCGATCCAGCATGTGCTGGGCGCGGTCGATGGCGATCGCGCGCTCCAGCGCCTGCAGCGCGCCGTTCTCGGGCAGCTTGATGCGCTGGCCGCGGTCCAGCACCACGTCCCAGCGCCGCTCGCCCATGCGCTCGAGCCCGCGCAGCCGCGGCAGCACCGGGCCGGCGGCGTCGATCAGCGCCAGCGCCTCGGCGGCGGCGCGGTCGGCCCCCTCGCCCGAGATGATCGGCAGGTCGCCCCGCACCTCGCGCGCGGTGACCGAGGCGACGCGGTGCCCGGTCTTGTCCAGCAGCTCGATGCCGCGGGCATGGCGCCACAGCACCGCCGGCACCCGTTCCGTCACCACGGCCGACAGCACGCCGCCGGGCTTGATGCGCAGGTCCACCGCCTCGACGGCATCCAGCTTCAGCACGCGCTCGCGCAGCTTTTCCAGGTCCAGATCGAAGCTCGAGGCCGGCAGGTCCACGGGCAGCATGGCGCGCAGCCCCTTGTCCACCACGGGCGAGGCGCCTTCGATGGTCATCATGCGGACCATGAATTCGTCGCGGTGCTGGACCTTGTCGACGATGGCGTCGATGCCGCCGGTCAGGTTGGCGCGCCGCGTGTCGTCCGACAGCCAGATCCCCGCCACCAGCGCCGCCAGAAAGGCCGGCAGGCCGACATGCACCAGCCGCCGCACCAGCGGGCGCAGCATCATCCGGTTCAGCCGATAGGCCAGCCGCGAGGGCGCCGGGTCCTTGCGCACCGGGCGCGGCTGCTGCGAGGGCGCCGGGCGCGAGGGCACGTGCCGCACCGGCGCCGGCCTTCCGCCATCCCCTTGGCCGCGATGGAAATTCAGCCCCTGCATAGCGCCTCCTCGACGATCCAGCGGCAGAGCGCAGGGAAATCCATGCCGACATGCGCCGCCTGTTCCGGCGCCAGCGAGGTCGGCGTCATGCCGGGCTGGGTATTGGTCTCGAGGATGATCAGCCCGGCCAGCCCGCGCGATTCGTCCCAGCGGAAATCGCTGCGCGACAGGCCGCGACACCCCAGCGCCTGATGCGCCCTGACGGCGAAATCGCGGCAGGCAGCGTAGATCTCGGCCGGGACTTCGGCCGGGATGACGTGGCGCGAGCCGCCGGGCTTGTATTTCGCATCGTAGTCGTACCAGCCCTCGGTGACGATCTCGGTCACGCCAAGCGCGCGGTCGCCCAGCACGGCGACGGTCAGCTCGCGGCCGGGGGCATAGGTCTCGACCATGACCCGCGCCGGCATCTGGTCCGACAGCTGCGGCGGCGCATTGGCGGCCTCGTGGACGATATAGACCCCGACCGAGGAGCCCTCGTCGTTCGGCTTGACGACATAGGGCGGCGGCAGGACGTGGCGGGCGCGCACCTCGGCCGCATCGGCGATGACGCTTTCCAGCACCGGCAGGCCCGCCTCGCGAAAAGCCTGCTTGGCCCGGGACTTGTCCATGGCCAGCGCCGAGGCCAGCACGCCGGAATGGGTATAGCGCAGCCCCAGCCATTCCATCAGGCCCTGGACGCAGCCGTCCTCGCCCCAACGGCCATGCAGCGCGTTGAAGACCACGTCCGGCGCGGATTCGGCCAGACGCGCGGGCAGATCCCTGCCCGCATCCAATTCGACGACGTCATAGCCCGCCTGCCGCAGCGCATTCGCGCATTCCCGCCCGGACGAGAGGGAAACCTCGCGTTCGGCCGAGGGTCCGCCCATCAGGACCACGACTTTCGGGGCTGTCCTGCTCGACCTGCCCGCCAATTTTGCCTCATTCTCCCGGTTTGTCCGGGTGTTTATCGCGGCAGGATAGCGGGTTGCGGGGAATCGCAAAAGTCCCTTTTCGCGCTTGGCGCGAGATTTCCGGGGATGGCGGCGGGTTACGGCTCACCCACGCGGATGACCTCCCATTGCAGCTCGTGCCCCGAGCTTTCGCGCACCTTGTCGCGGACCAGCTCGCCCAGGGATTCCAGCTCGGCCGCCGTGGCGCCTTCGGCGTTCAGCAGGAAGTTCGGATGCTTTTCAGACATTTGCGCCCCACCCAGCCGATGGCCGCGCAGGCCGGCGGCGTCGATCAGGCTCCAGGCTTTCAGCTCATGCGAATCGTCGGCCCGCCCGGTCGAGGAAAAGCCGGCCGGGTTGCGGAAGGTCGAGCCGGCCGAGCGGTCGCGGGTCGGCTGGCTGGCGTCGCGGCGCGCCAGCTGGTCGTCCATTTTCGCAGCGAGTTCAAAGGGTTCTCCCGGGGCGGCGCGGAAGGTCGCGCGGGTCACGACCCAGCCTTTGGGCAGGTCGGAGTGGCGATAGGCGAGGTTCAGCGCATCGGCGGGCAGATCGCGGATGCTGCCGTCGCGCGCCACCGCCCGGACCGAGACCAGGTGGTCGGCGACATAGCTGCCATAGCAGCCGGCATTCATGCGCACGGCGCCGCCGATGCTGCCCGGGATGGTGCGCAGGAAGGTCAGGTCGCGCCCGGCCTCGGCCGCCCTGCGCGCGACGTGGGCATCCAGCGCGGCTGCGCCGGCAGTGACGGTTTCCCCCGCGATTTCAATGGCGTTGAAACCGCGACCCAGCCGGATCACCACGCCGCGGATGCCGCCGTCGCGCACGATCAGGTTCGAGCCGACGCCCATCGGAAACACCGGCACGGCGGGGTCGAGCGCGGCCAGGAAATCGGCCAGGTCCTGTTCGTCGGCGGGCTGGAACAGCCAATCCGCCGGGCCGCCGACGCGCAGCCAGGTCAGCTCGGCGAGCGGGCGGTTCGGGGTCAGGGCGCCGCGGGGCGTGGGCAAGCTGTGGGTCATGGCCCCGCGTGGTTAATCGCCGTTGCGCGGGGCGTCAATCGGGCGCGCGTTGCGGGGTGATGCCCCGGGGACGGCGAAGCGCGGATTGGCCAGCAAATGCTAGGGTTTTGGCTGTGACCGGCGTGCACAGGGCGTACACCGCGGGTACACAGGGGATGCAGCGTCAGGACGATCAGTTTGAACTCGAACCCGATGCTACCGCGCCAAGCGTGCTGATCGTCAATCTCTCGCTTGGCAATGAGCGACGTTCTTTCCAGTTCGTGCCGTCGGCTTGGCTCGTCTGCTCGATCGGCTCGCCTATCGTCATGGCATCCTGTTTCTCGTGAGTGCTGGCAACGTCAAGGAAGCCTTTGGCATCCCTGCTTTTGCGACAAGACCGGCGGATGTTCTCGCCTGCCGAAACAATCACCGGCGTGACGGTGGGTGCTGCGAATGACGATTGGGGTTTCGCCGGCCGACCGTCGCGGTGCCCGTGCCGTCACCGATCCGTTTCCCGACATGCGGGCAGCAAGTCCGTCCCGGCACACCGATCGACGAACCCGGATCAGGTCGCCCTCCACCTCCCTGTCATGCGCCCGCCTTGAGATCGGCACCGGCGATCTCGCGCCAGGTCTCGCGCAGCCAGTGGGCGATGGCGACGTTCTGCTCGAACAGCGAATAGCCGACGCCGCCGCCGTAATCGGCCATGTCGATCATGTCGGTGGTCAGCCAGCGCAGCGGGCTGTCGGCGCGGTCGTGGTGATATTGCAGCACCCTGCGGGCGACATGCTTGCTGGGCTCGACCTTCCAGGCGTGCCAGTCATGGTCCCATTCGCCGGGCGCCGGGCGCAGGAACGGATACTGACAAGCGCGGCCGTAACGTCCGCCCGGCCCCATCATCGCGGTGTTCTTCGGCCCGTTCGGCGCCACCGGCCGGGTCTGCAGCCAGACCACCATGTTCTGCGCCATCCATTCGTCGATGACATTGCCGGACTCGTAGGGATCGAGGATCAGCCGGCCGCTTTCGACATCGGCGCGGATGCCGCAGGCGTCCTGTTCTTCGGGGCTTTCGATCTTCAGCAGCACATGGGAATGGTCCAGCACGAAGTTGAACGGCACGCCCCGCGCGCGGACCTTCTCGGCCACGGGGGTGATGCGGCGGAAATCCTCGGTAAACATGTAGATATGCACCTCGGCCGCGATGGTGATGCCGAGCCTGTCGCCCTCGTCGACGGCGCGCAGGTAGAATTCCACCACCTCCTCATCGGTCACGACATGGCCCTGCGCGTGATGGGTCAGGATCATCAGGTTGTGGCATTCGGCGCCGGCGCGCTGCGCCCATTCCAGGTTGTGCCGCAGCAGGCCCTCGTCCCGGCCGACCTGATAGGTCCAGAGCCCGGTGGTCATGGGAACGCCGAAGCGGTTCGAGGCCTCGACATAGGCGCGTTCCTCGCCGGGCTGGGGGATGCGGTCGAAATGGTCGAAGACGCCGCTGTCGCGCAGCAGGCGGAACTGCTCCTCGACCGGCAGGGGGGCGCGATGCATCACGCCACGGCCATTGCAGCCGAGCGACAGGTTCTTATCGGTCATGATTGGCTCCTATAATGCGATGCTGACGGCGCCCTGCGGACGGCCGCAGCAGGTCAGCACCATGCCCTGTTCAAGTTCGCCGGGGGCGAGGCCCTCGGTATCGTCCATGGCGACCTGCCCGGCGCTGCAATGCGCCTTGCAGGTGCCGCAAAGCCCCATCTGGCAATTGGTCGGCACGGCGATCCCCTCGCGCGAGGCGACATCGAGGATGGTCTCGCCCGGCCGATAGGGCGCGGTCCGGTTCGACAGGGTGAAATGCACCAGGTTCTGGCCCGCATTCGCCGGCTGATGATCGACGGGCGACGGGGCGGCACTTGCGGCAGGTTCCCCGCCATCGGGACGCAGGCTTTCCGGCGTGGCGCCGTCGGGATTGCGCCGCTCGGCCGGATCGCCGAAGCTCTCCTCATGGTAATGCGCCATGTCGAAGCCCGCCGCGCCCAGCATCGCCCTGACCGCCCGCATATAGGGCGCGGGCCCGCAGGTCAGGACCGTGCAGTCATGCAGGTCGGGCACATGCGCCTGAAGCATGTCACGGGTCAGGAAACCCGCCTCCATGCCCGGCAGGGCGCCCCGTTCGCAGATGAAGCCCGGCGTCATGCCGCCGCGCGCCGCGATCGCCGCAAGCTCGCCCTGGAACAGCAGGTCCGCCGGGCTGCGGGCCGAATGCAGGAAACTCACGCGATATGCGGTCTCGCGCCGGTCCTGCAAATAGCGCAGCATCGCCATCATCGGCGTGATGCCCGAGCCGCCCGAGAGCATGACGATATGCCGGCGCGGCGCGACCGAGAACAGATCGAAACTGCCGCCGGGACCCTGCGCGGCCAGCCGGTCGCCGATGCGCAGCACGTCATGCATGTAGCGCGAGACCAAGCCGTTCGGATCGCGCTTGACGGTCAGCGTCAGCAGCATCGGCCGCGAGGGCGGCGAGGCGATGGTGTAGGAGCGCGGCACCAGCACGTCGCCATGCCGCAGCCGCAGGGTCAGGAACTGTCCCGGCCGGTGCAGGCGCAGCGGCGCCTTATCCCCCGCATCGGGCAGGACGCGAAGGTGGAACGACTTCACGTCATGGGTTTCGGTTTCGATGTCGACGCATTCCAGCGTCAGCCGGGTCGGGGTCCATTGCGACGGCAGGGGCTGCAGCATGGCTCAGATATCGTCGCGTTCGGTGTCGAGGAACGCCTTCAGCGCCTCGGGCCCCTGCGCCTTGGCCTTGCAAAGCGCGTAGAGCAGCCGGCGATAGGTCAGCGACACCTTGTCGGGCGCGACCGCGATCTCGTCCCGGGGGTGCGGGATCTGCTCGGGGTCCTGGCTTTCGACGATATCGACATCTTCTTCCAGGATGCGCATCTGCTGGTCGATATGCGGCTGGTCCGGCCCGTCCAGATCGCCGTTCCGGCAGGCGAACCAGAAGCTGCGGCAATGGATGTCGTCCAGCGGCGTCGCCCAGACCCAGAGCACGGTGCGGGCGCCGTTCTGCAAGGTCAGGTCCACGCTCACGCCGAAGGGCAGCCGGATGGTGTAGTCCGAAAAGGCCAGCGGAGAGAAATTGCCGCTGGCATCGACCGCATTGCGCGCACCCTCGGGCGGGGCATAGCGGAACCGCATCCGGCCCTCCTTGCGAAAGGCGATCTGCGGGGTCAGGAAGGTCACATGCCCGGCGCTGCCCAGGGTCTCGGGATGGACGAAGGGGAAATGCGCGAGATCGGTATAGTTCTCGACCCGCCGCGCCGAATGGGTCTTCCAGTCATAGCTGGGGCCGGGCACGCAGCGGAAGGCCGGGTCGTCGAAGACCGGATGCTCGGGGATCGCGGTCCCGGCGCTGCCGTCCAGCCGGACCCAGACCAGCCCGTAGCGTTCGGCGCAGTCATAGCTGATGGCCTTGGCATTCGGCGGGATCGGCCCGTCGGGTGCAGCCGGAATGCCCTTGCAGGACCCATCCGCGCCCCATTGCCAGCCGTGATAGGGGCATTGCACGCTGTCGCCCCGGTTCCAGCCCAGGTGCAGCTTGGCCGAGCGATGCGGGCAGCGGTTGTTCATCGCCGCCACGCCCGAATCCAGCCGCGCGATCACCAGTTCGGTGCCCAGCAGCCGGGCGCAAAGCAGCTCGCCCCGTCCCTTGTCGGATTCCGCCAGTTCCTTGACTGTGCAGACCGGGTGCCAGAAATAGCGCCAGGTGTCGTTGTCCAGAAAGCTCTCGCCCATGTATCGTCCTCCCGATGAATGAAGCTGGCCGGCCCCCTGCCATTGCTACGGCAGAGGGATTTCGTTACACATAATAACGTTACTACATGTAACGCTATTAAGCCGACTCGCCCGGTTCTGGCAAGGGGGAATTGCCGTGGAGACAGACAGAAAGCCGCGTGGCCGCCCGATGGACGAGGAACTGGGCGCGCGGGTGCTGGGCGCGACCTGGGCGCTCCTGGCCGAAAAATCCCTGTCCGAGCTGACCCTGAACGAGATCGCCGGCGCGGCCGCGACTAGCCGCCCGGCGCTCTACCGGCGCTGGAATTCGGTCGAGGCCATCGTGATCGACGCCTTCCTCGCCATGGTCGAGGACGAGGTCCCGACCCCCGGCATCGCCGAGCCGGCGCTTGCGCTGCAGGAATACATCGCCTCGCTGGCGCGTTTCCTGCAAGGCCGGGTCGGCCGGGTGATCGCCGAGCTTCTGGGCCGCGCGCAGAACGACGAGGCGCTGATGGCGGCGTTTCACCAGGGCTTCCTGGTCCCGCGCCGCAACCATGCGCGCGAACTGATCGAGCGAGGCCAGGCGGCCGGCGTGTTCCGTGCCGACCTGGACCTGGACCTGATCATCGACCTCTATGCGGGCCCGCTCTATTTCCGCGCCTTCTCGAAGCATGCGGCGCTGGATCGGGAATTCGCGGACGGGTTGGCGCGGCTGGTGGTCGAAGCCCTGCGCCCTTCAGGCGGCGCAGCCGACTGAAGCGAGTTGCAGGCAGGTGGGTGATCCGCCCCCATATCGGCACCGTAGCGATTGCGCCGCTCCATAGCGCAGGAAGGGGCCGAGCCTGATCAGGAACGTTCGCGGGATGTCCACATAGGGTGCAGCCGATGATGGCTGCTACGTCGCGGCCATGACGATCCCGCTATGGGCGATCGGGTCCAGGGCGGCGGCATCTGGTTGTAGAAGGCGGGGGCAAGCGTCGGGATCAGGCCCAGCACGATCAGGATCGCCCCGGCCATGACGCAGACCCATCGGCTTTTTGCGCCCGTGACGCCGACGAGGCCGATATTCTGCGAATAGGAGACATAGGGGAAAGTGTTGAAGATCCCGCCGATGATCGAGCCGGTCCCGTCGACGCTCGCCCCTCGGTCATGCGCTTCTCGTCCAGAGGTTGCTCGACCATTTCTTCCACGGCCAGCAGCATTCCGGCGGTCTCGGCCATGACCACGACCATGACGATCGACAGCGACAACCCTTGACGTTGACCTGGTAGCACAGATCCCATTCCTCGGCGGGAATATCCAGGAAAGAGCCGAAGCTGGCCGATTTGAAGAAGCCCGCATTGTTCAGCAGCCGGTGTCCGGCTTTCGCGGGCGGGGCAGGATCTTCTGCCCATCGCCGAGCGTATCCTGGCCGATCTGCGCCGGATCGAGGATGCGGCGGGCGATTTCGCCATCCTTTCGCGGGGCGAGGTGCGCGTCGCCTGTTCGGCCGTTTCCGCGGCCGGCCCCCTGCCGGTCGCGATCCGCAGGTTCGAGCGCGACTTCCCCGGCATCCGCGTCACGATCAAGGATACCGCCGAGCAGAACCTGGCGGATCTGGTGCGCGGCGACCATGTCGATTTCGCCATTTGCCACGCAGGTCGAGACCGATCCGTGCATCCATCAGGAACTGCTTCACAGCGATCAGATGGCGGCCTATGTCGCGCCGGACCCGCCCTTCGCCCGGTCAGAAACGATCCGCTGGAGCGAGCTTGGCGATACGCCCCAGGTCTTGGGCATTGTCAGGGACAACGCCGTCTGCATGCGGCTGATGACGACCCTGGCGTTGGGCCGGTGACCTCGTCTGCCTTCATCAGCATGATCGATATCGAAGTTCCCGGGCCGTCGGCCAATCCTGGGACTGACCCCGATGCTCAAGCGATCGGGCGAAAGCCATCGGATCGGACGGGTGTCCGATCCGCTTGCTGGGCAGCTTGCCGAAGGCGGAGTGGCTTCTGACCGACCGGGGCTACGATTCGATCGGTTCAGGGATGCGCTGAAAAGACAAGGGAATAAGACCCCTGCAAGCCGGAAGTTGCGTGGCAAGTATCAGGCGCTACAAACGCCGCAACAGGATCGAGATCA
Organism: Paracoccus aminovorans; assembly: GCF_001546115.1. Lineage (GTDB taxonomy): Bacteria > Pseudomonadota > Alphaproteobacteria > Rhodobacterales > Rhodobacteraceae > Paracoccus > Paracoccus aminovorans_B. The sequence goes on along the minus strand of NZ_KQ955208.1, from coordinate 5,882 downwards.
TGTTCGGCGGGCTGAAAATTGGCGCCGGGTTGCCACCCGCCATGACAAGTGCCCGCGGGTCTTCCCTTCCGCCAGAGCCCCGCCGCAACCGTTTCTGATCCGAGAACGAGTGCTGCCTAGATCACGGCCCTGCGATACAGGTGCCAAGTCGCGTGGCCGAGGATGGGCAGCACGACGATCAGCCCGGCGAAGAACGGAATCATCCCCAGCACCAGAGAGACGGCGACGATCAGGCCCCAGAGCGCCGTCGCCCCCGGATTGCGGCGCGCCACGGCGAGCGAGGTCGCCAGCGCCACCGGCACGCCCACCGGGCGGTCGATCAGCATCGGGAACGACACCAGGCTGACGCAGAGCACCACGGCCGCAAAGACGAAGCCGATGCCGAACCCGGCCATGATCATCGTCCAGCCCGCCCCGGTGGCGACGGCATCGTGAAGGAAGACGCGGAGACTGTCATAGGGCTCGGGCCCCAGGGTGACGGTCCAGATCGCATGCGCAGCGATAAGCCAGAGGGCGAAGATCACCGCGAGAAGGCAGCCCAGCGTCAGCACCGGCCCCAGCACCCGACCGGTCAGCGTGGCCAGTGCCGCGCCCCAATCCGTCTGCTCGCCCCGCTCGCGCCGCCGGCTCATCTCGTAGAGGCCGATCGCCGCGACCGGCCCGACCAGCGGAAAGCCCGCGGCAAGGGGGAAGAGCAGATGCACCTGCCCGGCGTTGAACGCCCAGGCGGCAAGGGCGAAGCCGATCACCGGATAGAGCACCACCGCGGTGATCACATCGGTGCGCAACGCGGCGAAGTCCTCGACGCCCTTGCGCAGCGCGGCGCGGATATCGCTCAGGCCGATCTGCCTGACCTCGGGCACGGTCTTCTCATGGCTGCCGATCCCGTCCACCGCCGCCCCGGCGCTGCGACCCACGCCGGCCAGCCTCTGCGCGCTCCAGCTCAGCGGATTTCCAATCGTTTCTCGGTGCATGGCTGCATCCTCCCATCCTGGGACCCGGAAACGGACGAGGCGTCAGCCGGAGAACCCGGCCCCCACCCGCGAACACCCCGGGCCGGACCGTCCTCGTCCGGCATGCTAGCAGATGCGGCGCGAGTCTGCACTTCCGGAATCGAGCGTCTTGCCCCTACTCCGCCGCTCCGGCAACGAATCGATGATACCGCCCAGCGCCCGACGGCTCGCGGAGGGGCTCTTTACGTCGACAGCCTCCCGCTATGATCCGGCCGGCTCCGGCAGCTGAAGTCTTTGCCAGTCCGGATCTAGCCGCGCCATTCGCGCCTGTCGCATCAGCGTCTCTGCCGACGTTTCCGCCCTGTCTTCGCGAGCAGGGCCATGCCCGGCGAGCGCGATCTTCGGGGCATGCGACAGGAATGCACGCGCCACGGCCGCTGGAGGCTGTGGAGCCCAAGGCATTCACGCGAGGATGACGGCGACTCACCTGCTGGTGACGACATGGAACATCCCGAGCCGAAACAAGTTCTACCGGCACCAGAAAGGGAGAAGAACCATGAAGAATGTGCTTGTCCTAACGTCGGTCGCCCTCTGCCTCGGGGCGGGCGCGAGCTCCGCGCAGACGACCATTATCACCCAGCCGGCCACCGAGGCGACCGAGGTCCAAACGGACCCGGACACCACGGGCGGTGGTGCTGTCGGTGGTGCTGCCACTGGCGCCGTGGCCGGCGCTGTCGTCGGCGGGCCCGTTGGAGCGGTCGTCGGCGGCCTGGCCGGAGCCGTGACCGGAGACATCACCGAGGACGCGGCGGTGCCACCCGAAACCCAGACATATGTCATGGAAAACAGGGTTGCGCCTGTAACCATCGACAACGTGGCAGTGGGCGCTGCCGTGCCGACCAGTGTCCAATTGCAGCAGATACCAGATTCGGAATACCAATACGTGTACGTGGGCGAACAGCCTGTGATCGTTGAACCGCAGACCCGCAAGATAATCTATATCGTGAAATAAGAACGCTGGGCAGCCTTCGGGCTGCCCGGCTCCAGCGTGATTATCCGCCCACCGTCCTTGGCTTTTGCGCGATGGAGACGGGTTGAGCGTCTTTTTTCGTGTGATCGGAACAAGCCGTGAGCGGGAAGGAGCCCCGCGGGCGTGCCCGGCCGGGACTAGGTGCTGGCGTTGATCTGATCGCCGGGGTTCCATGCTTACGCCTAGTTCTACGGCTATACCCTCCGACTGGTAGCGTCCAGTTGATCGAGATGATCGCTGAGCGGACGATGCGCCGGTCGGGAGAGCGTCACCAGCCGCGCAGCGCGCCGTCGCGGGCCAGGTTGAGGCTGCCGCCCGGCTCTCCGCTGCCGAAGAACAGCCCCTCGGCCCCGCCAAATACCTCGGCCGGTCATAGATCGCCATATCGAAATCCAGCCGGAACGTCGATTCAAAGACCGTGCCCATGCTGTCGATCTGATAGTTGTCGATCTTGAAGCCGGTGATTGCTCCCTATCTCTCGGACGAGAAATTCGTCTTGAGATAGGTCAGGATCAGCGTCTTGGTATCCGGCTCGGGCCCGACCATGCCCTGCGCCTCGACCATCCAGCGCCACAGCTCGTCCCAGCGGTGGTCGGTGACGCGCTGCTGCTTGATGATCTCGGTCGAATGGCAGGCGACGCATTGGTAATAGGTCTCCTCGGCGCCCTCGCCGTCGGGCAGGCCGCCGAATTCCTGGTTTCCGTCCGCCACCTCGGCGAGGTCGGCCCGCGCGCGCAACGCGGTCATCGGGTCAAGCGGGTCCGAGCCGGCAGGCCGTCCCGCCAGGACGGCCATCGGGTCCAGGCGCGTTTCGGCAACCGCCAGGCCAGTGCTAAGGATCAGTGCAGCCACGGTCGCGGCCACGATCGTCGGAATAATGCGCATCGCGGCCACCCTCACCCGACCGCGACCAGCGCGATGCGGTGCTGGATGTTGTTGGCATAGCCGCGCGGGTTCCAGACCGGCGACAGCGGCGGCTGGCCGATGCCGTCCTGATCGACCGCCCGGGCCCAGACCTCGTAATAGCCATGCTGCGGCAGGGTCAGCTTGGCGCGCCAGCGCTGCCAGGCAAAGCGGTTCGGCGCCGGCTCCAGCTCGGCCTCCTGCCAGGTCTGGCCGAAATCCAGCGAATACTGGACCGAGGCGACATCGCCCTTGCCGCACCAGGCATGGCCCCGGACCTCGACCGCCTCGCCCGCCTTCACCTCAGCGCCGGTTTCGGGGAAGGTGACGATGGACTTCACCGGCATTTCGGTCAGCACCACCATGTCCTCCTCGGGGACCTCGGTGCCGGGGGCGACCGGATAGGCGGGGATGCGATAGGAATCGCCGGTCATCTTGGCGCCGTCATGTTCCTTGTCGCGGATCCAGATCCGGTTGAGGTATTTCTGCGAGGCCGAGGCCGGATAGCCCGGCACGATCAGCCGCAGCGGAAAGCCATGCACCGCCGACAGCGGTTCGCCGTTCATCGCCCAAGCGATGATCGCATCCTCTTGCAGCGCCTTTTCGATCGGCACCCCGCGCGAGATGACCTCCTTCTCCTCGTCGCCGCTCAGATGCACGTCGTTGCCGTAATGGCCGGTATAGACGGCGCTTTCCTTGACCCCGGCCGCTTTCAGCACATCGGCCAGCCGCACCCCGGTCCACTCCGGGCAGCCGACCGCGCCGAAGGTCCATTGGTTGCCCGAGGTTCCCGGCTGGAAGAAGGCGCGTCCGTTGCCGCCGCATTCGATCACCAGCCGCCGGGTGACGTTCTCGAAGCGCGATTTCAGATCGTCGATGGTCAGCTCCAGCGGGGTCTCGACCTCGCCGTCGATGGTCAGCACCCAGCCTTCGGCGTCCTGGTCAAGCGCCGTCTGCGGAACGAGACCGTTCATGCGCACGAACAGCCGTTCATAAGGCGTCACATCGTCATCAAGCAGGTGAACAGGGGTTTCCACGTTCAGCGGGCGGTCGCCCAGCACCATCAGTCCTTTCTTGCCCGACATCAGGTCGAGGCCGGTGTCCTGCGCCAGCGCCACCGGCAGGAAGCCGGCAGGCAGGTTGCGCTCGAAGGGCACCGCCATGCCCAGCATCGCCCCGAGAGCGGACAGCGCCGTCGTTTTCAGAAAGCTGCGCCGCGATCCGCTCGATGCCTCGGCATCATGCTGGTTCGAGGTGGAAGCGGTTTGATCGGACATGGGTTTCCTCCATAGCTTGGTGCGCTTCACGCGCAACTGGCTGTCCGCAAGGCTCTCCTCCAAGATGCGCCTTGCAACGCCATTCGGCAAAAGCATTGCCCATCGGCAAAGCCTTGGCAACAGCAACTCGTTGTACTTATTAAAACATAACGTTTCGCCGTGACCAACACATCCGGGAATGGCGACGGCAATGAGCGGATACGACCTCGCGAGATCGATCGCGAAGGTAGTCGCGCAGGCTTGCGTGCAAGGGGGCGATGTAGAGGCTTCCCCTTCTCATGGGCTATCTCCACTCCACCAACTCTGGTATGGGCCGAACGTACAACACGGACAGCGGCGGAATTCCAGGGCAGGAACTCGATATCGGCGACCAGTGCAATCTCGGGCTGGGGTGAACGGCGAACACCGCTTTACCAGCGAATGCGAATGAGGCGGAATAGATGGTCGCGAGCTTGTTCCTGTCTATCGCGATCCTATGGGAGATCCGGAATCCTACCAGAAATTGGCGGAAGATCTGCTCATCGAAAGCAAGGTCAAGATTATACTTGGCTGCTACACGTCCAGACAACGCAATCATATACTTTGGCGCCGTGCCAAACCAGAACTGTCTTTTCTTGGCGCTCCCACCTTCTCGATAATTTTTCTCCGCGCGTATACATCGTTGGATCGGACTATGTATGGCCGCGAGAATCGGGAAGAATAATGGCCGACTTGCTCGCATCCGGCGGAGAAGAGGTGTTAGGACAATCTTACCTTGGAGATGACGCCTCGGCTACGGATTTTGATGCGCTGGTCAAGAATATAAAGGCATGCAGTGCGAACATTATTTTCAACAACTTTGTCGGTCGCTCAAATATAAAATTTTACGAAGCACTTGCCGAAAATAGCTTGGACAATGAACAGATCGTGGTGGCGAGCCTGACCACCAGCGAGGCGGGCATTCGTGAAATCGGCGCCACGGCAACCGCAGGACACATCACCGCAGCCACCTATTTCGCATCGCAGTCCAATCCCAGCAACCTGGCTTGTCTCGAGCGGTATAAAGCCTTTCGAGGCGAGCTGCCGCCAGCTCCTGGCCGAGAAGCCGCGGGTGGCGCTTCTGTCCTTCTCGACCGCGGGCTCGGCCGAGCACCCGAGCCTCGGGCGGCTGCGCGAGGCCCTGGCGCTGATCCGCGCCGCCGAGCCGGATCTCGAGGTCGACGGCGAATTGCAGTTCGACGCCGCGCTCGACGAGGCGATCCGGGCCAAGAAGGCGCCGCAGAGCCGGCTGACCGGGCGGCCGAACGTGTTCATCTTTCCGGACCTGGCGGCGGGCAACATCGGCTACAAGATCGCGCAACGCCTGGGCGGGCTGACGGCGATCGGCCCGATCCTGCAGGGCCTCGCCCGCCCCGCCAACGACCTCTCTCGCGGATGCTCCGTCAACGACATCGTCAACGCAACCGCAATAACCGCAATCCAGGCAGAATAAACAAAAACGGTGAAATATGACCGGGCCGGCCTCGCTGGGAGGTGGCGCCTGAATCCCGCCGTTCAACGGCGCGTCGCTGTGCAGGCTGTGGGAATCACGGCCGGGATCGCTTGGCGCAGGTCGGCAAGAATGTCGCGCCGGGGTGGCGGGGCCTGTCGATCCGCAGGACTGTGTCGAAAACATCGAGGGCGACAGCCTGGATGATATGAAGCTGCACGCCCGCGTGTCGTTTGACGATGGCCTTGGCC